>NZ_PDHU01000003.1:0-447500 GCF_002573675.1 Micromonospora sp. WMMA1996
GGGCGGTTTTGCCCAGCGTGTCGACCACCCTGAACCCGTGGACCTTCACCGGCCCGTCCTCCAGCTCGATGCCGGCGGTCAGCCGCTTGCCCAGGTTGCGCGGGATCGGCCCGGCCACCTCGGCGAGGTAGGTCTTGAGCACCTCGTACGACGGGTGCATGAGCTTGTGGGCGAGGGTGCCGTCGTTGGTGAGCAGGAGCAGGCCCTCGCTGTCGGCGTCCAGTCGGCCGACGTGGTAGACCCGCTGCTCCAGCCGCGCGCCGATGAAGTCGGCGAGCTCGGTGCGGCCCTTCTCGTCGGCCATGGTGGTGACCACTCCGCGCGGCTTGTTCATCGCCACGTAGACCAGCCGGACGTCGGCCTGGAGCCGCTCCCCGTCGACGACGATCACGTCGCGGGTCGGGTCGGCCTTGTCGCCGAGCTGCGCCACCCGCCCGTTCACGGTCACCCGCCGCCGGAAGATCAGGTCCTCGCAGGCGCGCCGGGAACCCACCCCCGCGGCGGCGAGCACCTTCTGCAGGCGCTCGGCGCTCTCGTAGACGGGGGCGTCGGGCTTCGGGGCACGGTCATCGCGTCGCATCGGCAAGCTCTTCTACGTCGTCGGGAAGGAACGGGGCCAGGGGCGGCAGGTCGTCCACCGAGTTGAGCCCCAGCTTCTCCAGGAACATGGTGGTGGTCCGGTAGAGGAACGCACCGCTGTCCGCTTCGGTGCCGCACTCCTCGACCAGGCCGCGACCCACCAGGGTACGGAGCACCCCGTCGCAGTTCACACCCCGGATGGCGGAGATGCGGGAACGGGTCACCGGCTGCCGGTAGGCGACCACGGCGAGAGTTTCCAGCGCGGCCTGGGTCAGCCGGACCGACTGCCCGTCCAGTACGAACCGTTCCACGTAGGTGGCGTATTCCGGCGGGTGTAGAGACGCCAGCCACCCGCGGCCCGGCGCAGCTCGAACCCGTGCCCGGCGGCGGTGTAGCCGGCGGCGATCTCGTCGAGCATCGCGCCGACGCGCTCCGGGGCCTGTTCGAGGACCTCGGCCAGGGTCAGCTCGCTGACCGGCTGGTCGACCACCAGCAGGATGGCCTCCAGGGCGCCGCGCAGCTCCGCGTCGTCGAGCACCGGCGCGGGCGCCGGCTCGGGCGCCGCCGCCGCCGCCCCGCTTCGGGGGTACGCCGTTCGTTCCCGCTTCCCCGCTCCCCTGGTCCGCCGCGTCCCGCTCGGACGTGCCGACGTCCGCCCCGCTTCCGCCAGAGATCTTGGTACGGTCCCGCCCCTCCGGGGGCGCCCCCGTACCAAGATCCGACCCGGTTGCGGCGATCTTGGAAGGAATCGGCCCCTCTGAGGGCCGTTCGCTTCCAAGATCTCTGGGCGGCCCTGCGGCGGAGTCGAGATCGTGGGCGGTCCCGGTTCGTGGCGAGTCAGAAGTGTCCGAGATCTCGGGTTCCGCCTGCTCGGCGGCCGAACTGGAGTCGTCCGGCTCGGGCGCGGCCTGGGGCGCGGACGGCCGCTGCCAGGGAGGGATCCAGGCAGCAGCCTGATCGGCCAGCGAGTCGTGGCGTTCCTCGTCGCTCATCCCTCTAACTCCTGCGTCGGTGCGGGTTCGTCCGCGCGTCGGTCGGCAAGACGGCGTCGGATGCGGCGACGACCGGGGCGCCCGGCGCGGCGGAGCCGGCGGATCCGGCGACATCGCCGTCGGCCAGCGCGGCGGGGGTGGACGTGGTCGTGGATTCGGGGTGCCGGCGTACTCGTCGACGGTCAGCTCGGCCTCCCCTCGGCCGGCCGGTCCAGCGCACCGTCCCCCGACGACGCGACGCCCGACGACGGAAGAGCCGACGACGCGACGCCCGACGACGGAAGAGCCGACGACGCGACGCCCGACGACGGAAGGGTCGGCAGGGGCGGGGGCCGGGCGGGCGGGCGCCCGTTCGTCGCCCCACGGCACCAGACGCACCTGCTCGGCCGGGGAGCGCCCGCCACCGAGGACGGCGGTGACCACCGCCTCGGGGCCGAGGATGCCCTGCACCCGGCTCAGTGCGCGGTGCGCCCGCTCCCGCTCCGCGCCGGTCTCCCCCCACAGCCCGGGTTGCAGGCCGGCCTGGGCGAGCACGCCGTCCGGCACCAGCCGCAACCGGATGATGCCGGCGGTCGGGCGGGCCGGCCGGGCCCCGCCCCGGCCGTTGCTGCCGGAGAGCCAGCCGTCGAGCTGCCACCGGACCCGGTCGGCGATGGCCGCGGCGGTCAGCAGGCCGTCGTGTCGCCAGACCCGGTGCAGTTCCTGGCCGTGCGCGGTGACCGCCTCGATGCCGAGCCGGGTGCAGGCCAGGCCGTAAGCGGCGAGCCGCTCGTGCAGCCGCTCGGCCAGCGTGCGGGCGGCGAACGCGGCGGCGTCGACCCGCTCGATCGGCTCGTCGTGGTCGGCGGTGACGGTCAGGTCGACGGGCGGCTGCCGGACCACGAGCGGCCGGTCGTCCCGGCCGGCGGCGAGCCGGTGCGCCAGCGCCCCGTCGAAGCCGAACCGGGCCAGCACGTCCCCCGCGGGCAGCGCCGCGAAGTCGCCGAGGGTACGGACGCCGAGCCGGCGCAGCAGGTCGGCCAGGGCGGGCCGACCCAGCGCCTCGACCGGCCGGCCGGCCAGGAACTCCGGGGTGCCGCCGGGGGGCAGGATGCGCCCCTCCCGGGCGGCCAGCCCGGCCGCGAAGACCCCGTCGGCGATGCCGACCTGGCTCTCCACCGCACAGCTCTGGGCGACGTGCTCGACGATCCGCTCGGCCGCCGCCTCCTCGCCGCCGAGGTAGCGGCTCGGCCCTCGGGCGGCCGTGACACACGCGCCGGGGCGGATCACCTCGACCCCGGCGACCACCTCCTCGACGGCGGCCACCACCGGTTCGAACGCCCGCGCGTCCCGGCCGGGGTCGTGGTCGACCACGGTGAGCTGCGGGCAGCGCCCCTGGGCCTCCCGCCGGCGCAGCCCGCGCCGGATCCCCTCGGCCCGGGCCCGCTCGGAGCAGGCGACCACCCGGTTGGCGTGCAGCACCACGACCGGGTCGGTGGCCGGCACGCCGTCGACGATCTCGGCGGCGAGGACGGGCCAATCCGGGCACCAGAGCAGCAGGGCCCGCGGCGGGGCGGTGCTCACCGGCCCACCGCGGGGGCCACCACGCGCAGCCGACGGGCCGGGGCGGTGACGGACGGGACGCCGGCCCCGGACGCGCGGGGGATCACCCGGGTCAGCTCGTCGCCGGGCAGCCACACCTTGATCTCCTTGGGCCGGGCGGCCGCTCCCCGGCCGCGGGCCGAGACGGTCACCTCGCGGCGGCGCAGCCGCCCCCGGCCGGGCCCGAGCCCCTGCCAGACCCCACGGACCACCTGGAGCGTCACGTCCGCGCCGTCCCACCGCCCGTACGGCACCAGGACGCTGCCGCGCTGCCGGGCCCGGGCGGCCAACCGGGTGGCGACCGAGGCGGCGACCGTGGTCGGCACGGCGGTGACCACCACGTCGACCCCGTCGATGAGCGCGGCGACGACGGTGGGCCACTCCGGGCCGGGGTGCGGCACCAGCGCGAGCCGGTCCAGGGCGATCCCGGCCTCGGCCGCCGCACCGGCCCCGAAGGTGGGTACGCCGACCACGGCGCACCACGAGCCGGCCCGGGACGCCTCGGCGAGCAGGGCGAGGATCAGCGAGGTGGCGCCGCTGTGCCGGGGCTGGCCGGCGCCGATCGCGACGGTGCTGCCACGACGCAGGCCCCGGTTGGGCAGCAGCCCGGTCAACTCGGCCCGGACGGGGAGCACCCGGTGGCCGCCGGCCGGGTCGGGCGCGCTCGCCGGCCGGACCAGCTCGGCCAGGGCGGCGGAACCGACCACCATGCGGCCCGCCATCGGACCAACCCCCCGTCGTGTTTCGCCACGGGCTCCGCCCGCGGATGGTGCTGTGGATCGTGTGCTGCGCGGCACGCGTGTGCCGTGGGAGCGGCGCCCGGCCGCCCGGGGTCCCGCCGATGGCGGCCGGGCGCCACGTCAGGCGGCGGCCGCCCCGGATCGCGCCGGGGCGTCGGAACCGCCGAGCCGCAGGGGCCGGTGCAGGCCGTCGAGCGTCGGTTGGTGGGCCAGCCCGAGTGCGGTCTCCACCACGGTGACGAACTGCTCGGCGGAACGGAGCAGGTCGTCGGCCTCCCGGCCGGTGACCACGCGGGGGATGCCCGCCTCGGCGGCGGCCCGCTTGCTCGCGCCGGCGGCGAAGTAGGCGGCCCACTCGTCCAGCTCGGGGGCGACGGTGGCGAGCAGCACCCAGACGCTGGTGATCCGGTTGCGCCGGGTGGGCGCGGGGCGGGCCCGGGCGGCGAGCACGGCGGCGGCGGCGCGCAGCGCCGCGAGGTGGGCGGCGGCGTAGCGGAGGCCGTCGGGGCGGGTGCGGGCGGCCTCGGCCAGCCCTTCGCGCGCCACCACGAGCAACTGGGCGGGGGTGCGGTGCGGCAACACGTGCGCGGGCACCGTGGGCGCCTGGGCCGGACTGGTCGGCATGGGTCTCTCCTCCGCGTGTGGCCGGGGCGGGCGGTCGCGCGACGAGGAGCCGTCGCCCGGTCGCCCGGAGCGGTCGGTGCGGAGGAAGACGCACCTCAGGTGGCGGCCGGCCGGGTGTGGACGCTTCCCCACACCCACACCCGGCCGGCGTACCGGCGGGTCCGTCGCCCGCCGCCCGGGGGTCGTGGGCGGCGGGCGACGACCTGCCTGTCGGGCCCGGACTCGCGACTGTCCGAGGCCCGGTGCGGCCCGCGGAGCCGCACCTTCCGGAGGCCGGTGCCGCGAAACACCGTCTCCGGAGCCGTGGAACGAGGTGTCCGACCCGGGGGTCGGAATCGAACACTCGTTCTAACTACCCTGACAGTACACCTCCCCACCGACGAAAACGCAACGTGTGACGCGCCGGGGACACGCCGGCACCCCGTCGGATTCCCAGCCGGGGCACAGCAGCGGCAAAGGAGAACCGGAACTCGCCGGCCCAGGGTTTACCCCATGAGCGTCAGCCGTACCGAGAAGACCCTCCGGTGACCGCCGCCGTGGCCGGCCGGCGGGCCCCGCGCCGCCCGCCGCCGACCGCCCCCGCCTGGTGGGCCGACGTCGCCGGCGCCCTCGCGGCGCTCAGCCTGCTCGTCGTCACCGCCCTCTGGACCGCCGACCGTGGCGTGCAGGAGCTGCTGGCCGGCGCCGCCACCGGGCTCACCTCGCTCGGCCGGCTCGCCGGCCTGGTCAGCGCCGACCTGATGCTGGTCCAGGTGGTGCTGATGGCCCGGGTGCCGCTGCTGGAACGCCGCTTCGGCCAGGACCGGATCGCCCGCTGGCACCGGCTCGCCGGATTCGCCTCGTTCCACCTGCTGCTGACGCACGTGCTGCTGACCGTGCTCGGATACGCCGGCACCGCCCGCCGGGGGGTGCTCGCCGAGACCTGGGACCTCGTCGTCACGTACCCCGGGATGCTGCTGGCCACCGCGGCGCTGGCGCTGCTGGCGCTGGTGGTGGTGACCTCGGTCCGCGCGGCCCGGCGGCGGCTGCGTTACGAGTCCTGGCACCTGCTGCACCTCTACGCCTACCTGGGCGTCGCGCTGGCGCTGCCGCACCAGCTCTGGACCGGCGCCGACTTCCTCGCCTCGCCGCTCGCCCGCGCCTACTGGTGGACGGTCTACCTGCTGGCGCTGGCCAGCGTGCTGATCTGGCGGCTCGGCCTGCCCGCATGGCGCTCGCTGCGCCACCGGATCGAGGTGGCCGCGGTGGTCGCCGAGGCACCCGGGGTCACCTCGGTCTGGCTGCGCGGGCGGGACCTGCACCGGCTGCCGGTACGGGCCGGCCAGTTCCTGCTCTGGCGGTTCCTGGACGGTCCCGGCTGGTCCCGCGCCCACCCGTACTCGCTGTCCGCGCCGCCGCGGGGGGACCTGCTCCGGATCACGGTCAAGGACCTGGGCGACGGCAGCGCCCGGGTGGCCGCCCTGCGCCCCGGCACCCGGGTGCTGGTCGAGGGGCCGTACGGGCGGCTCACCGGACAGCACTGGCGGGGCGGCGGGATCACGCTGCTGGCCTGCGGTGTCGGGCTCACCCCGCTGCTGGCGCTGCTCTGGGAGCTGCCGTACACGCCCGGCGAGGCGGTGCTCGTCCACCGCGCGCGTACCCCGGAGGACCTGGTCTTCTCCGCCGAGCTGGACCGCCTCGTCACCGAACGCGGGCTGGTGGTGCACCACCTGGTCGGGCCCCGGGCGGCGCGGCCGTCCTGGCTGCCGAGGTACGCCGAGGGGCTCTCCGACGCCGAGGCGCTGCGACGGCTCTCCCCCGACGTGGCCGGACACGACGTCTTCCTCTGCGGGCCGGACGGCTGGGTCGACGCCGTCCGGGTCGCGACCCGCGCGGCCGGGGTGCCCGACGCGCACGTCCATCACGAACGCTTCGCCTGGTGACGGGCGCGAAGGGAGGATCCGTGCGACGGATCACCGTCTGGCTGCTGTCCACCGTGGCCGCGCTGGTGCTGCTGTTCAGCTACCGGACCAGCACCATGGGCGCGGGTGGGGAGACCGGCGCGGTCGCCACCGGCGGCGCCACGACCGACAGCGGCGGCGACGGCAGCGGCACGGCCACCGGGTCGGTGGCGCAGACCCGGTGGGGGCCGGTGCAGGTGCGGATCACCGTCTCCGGCGGGAAGATCACCGACGTGGCCGCCGTCCAGGTGCCCGACGGCAACCACCGGGACCAGGAGATCAACGACTACGCGGTGCCGATCCTGCGGCAGGAGGCCCTGGCGGCGCAGAGCGCGCGGATCGACACCGTCTCCGGGGCCACCGTCACCAGCGACGGCTACCGGGAGTCGCTCCAGTCCGCCATCGACGCGGCGCACCTGCGGTGACCACGCCGGCCGGGTCGGACCGGCGCGCCTGGGTGGAGCAGGTGATGGGGCTGCCGGTCAGCGTCCACCTGCGCGGTCCGGCGGTGCGCACCGAGGCGGTGGCGGAGCGGGTGGCCCGGGTCTTCGCCGAGCTGCGCCGGGCCGACGCGGTGTTCAGCACGTACCGGCCGGACAGCGAGCTGGGTCGCCTCGGCGGCGCGCCGCCCGACCCGGCCACCACCACGCACCCGCTGCTGCGCGAGGTGGCCGCGCTCTGCGAGACCGCCCGCGCGCGTACCGGCGGGTGGTTCGACGCCCGTCGCCTGCCGCTGCCCCTCGGCGGCGTGGGCTTCGACCCGTCCGGGCTGGTCAAGGGCTGGGCGGTGGCGCGCGCCGCGCGGCACCTGACCGACCTGGCGGGGCACGACCTGTGCCTCAACGCGGGCGGTGACGTGCTGCTGCGGGCCACGCCGGGCCGGCCGCCCTGGCGGGTCGGCGTCGAGGACCCCGACCGGCCGGACCGGATGCTCGACGTGGTCGAGCGGGCCGACGGCGCGGTGGCCACCTCGGGCACCGCCCGGCGCGGCACGCACATCACCGACCCCCGCGCCGGGCGACCGGCCGGGGCCGTCCGGTCGGTCACCGTGGTCGGCCCCGACCTGCTCTGGGCCGACGTGTACGCGACCGCGGCGGTCGCCCGCGGCCCGGACGCCCCGGACTGGCTGGCCACCCTGGACGGGTACGCCGCGCTGGTGGTGGACGCCGCCGGGCGGGTCCGGACCACGCCGGGCTGGCCCGGTTCCCGTTTCCCGGCCCGGTCCGGCGCGGGCCGGGCCGGGTCCGGAGCGCAGGTGGCCGTATCGTCGGCGTAGCGGGCGGACCGGCGCCGCCCGGCGAGGTGGGAGGGCCATCCGTGCGGGCCGGCGAGGTCGACAAGAAACAGCTGTTCGAGCTGCTCTGGGGCGCGCCTGCCGGCCCTCGGCGAGGCCCCCGCCCCACCCTCTCACCGGCCGCCGTGGCCCGCGCCGGCATCGCCGTCGCCGACGTGGACGGGCTGGACGGGCTCACCATGCAGCGGATCGCCGAGTCGCTCGACGTCACCAAGATGGCGCTCTACCGCTACGTGCCCGGACGGGCCGAGCTGGTCGCGCTGATGCTGGACGCGGCGCTGGGCGAACCCCCGCCGGCGCCGGCCGGGGCCGACTGGCGCGGTCAGCTCGACGACTGGACCCGGCGGCTGGTCGAGCGGTTCCGCCGGCACCCGTGGGCGCAGGCGGCGGCCGTGGGCGCCCGGCTGCCCGGACCGCACGAACTGTCCTGGGTGGAACGGGTCGTCGCCGCGCTCGCCGGGACGGGGCTCACCGCGACCGAGCGGCTGGACGTGGCGACGCTGCTGGTCGGGCACGCCCGCAACCTGGCCGGCCTGCCGCCCGGGTCCGGCCGGGAGGCGGCGTTCGGCGCGCTGGTGCGGGGCCGCGAGGATCGCTACCCGGCGCTGGACGCCGCACTGCGCCCCGGCCCGCACGGCCCGGCCGACCACGACACCCTCGACTTCGGCCTGGCCCGCATCCTCGACGGCATCGCCGCGTTCATCGCCGCCCGCGCCACCGGCGGCGACCCGCCGTGACCCCACCGGCTCGTCCGGGGGCGGCAGACTGACGCGCATGGCTGACAAGGACGACCCGAAGACGGCGCTGCGCCACTACCTCCAGGCGTGCCGCGACGACCTGATCTGGAAGCTCGACGGGTTGGGCGAACGCGACGCCCGGCTGCCCCGTACCCCGACCGGCACCAGCCTGCTGGGCATCATCAAGCACTGCCTCAACGTCGAGGCCGGCTACTTCGGGCCCACCTTCGGTCGCGAGTTCCCGACGCCCGAGGAACTGGTCTCCCTGGCCGCGCAGGAGGAGGACCCCCAGGCGGACTGGTACGCCCGGGAGGACGAGACGAAGGACGGGCTGATCGACCTCTACCGGCGCGTCGGGGCCTTCGCCGACGAGACGATCGCCGAGCTGCCGCTCGACGCCCCGGGACGGGTGCCGTGGTGGGGGCCGGACGCCCCGGACGTGACCCTGCACGAGATCGTCGTGCGCGTGGTCTACGACCTCGCCCGCCACGCGGGGCAGGCCGACATCCTGCGCGAACAGCACGACGGGGCGATCGGTTGGCAGCAGGGGAACACCAGCCTCCCCCGGGACCACGACTGGCCCGCGTACGTCGCCAAGCTGACCGGGCTCGCCGACCGGTTCCGGTAGCCGGGCCGGCGGGACGCGGCGTGGGTGGCTGCGCGCCGGGCGGGCGCGGCGGGGAGAATGGCGGCATGCAGCCACACCCGAACGTGCAGGCGGTGCAGCGGGCGCTCGACGACGCGGGGGCGCGGGACGGCTCCGGCGGCCCGAGCCGCATCCGCCTGCTGCCGGAGGCGGTGCACACCGCCGCCGCGGCGGCCGACGCGCTCGGCGTCGCCGTCGGCGCCATCGCCAACTCGCTGATCTTCGACGCGGACGACGCGCCGCTGCTGGTGCTCACCTCCGGCGCGCACCGGGTCGACACCGCCGGGCTGGCCGCCACGCTGGGCGTGACCCACCTGCGCCGGGCCAGCCCCGACTTCGTCCGGCGGCACACCGGCCAGGTGATCGGCGGGGTCGCCCCGGTCGGCCACCCCGGACCGTTGCGCACCCTGGTCGACACGGCCCTGGCCGGATACGACGAGGTGTGGGCGGCCGGCGGCGTGCCCCAGGCGGTGTTCCCCACCACGTACGCGGAACTGCTGCGGATCACCGCCGGCACCCCGGCCGAGGTGGCGTGAACCCCGACCTCGTCACGCTGCACGTGTGGCGCGTCCCCCGCCGGTCCGTGCCCGGGGCGCTGGCCCGGATGGCCACCCACCCGGCCCGGTTGCGCCGGCTGCCCGGCGTCCGCTTCGCCAAGCTGCTCGGCACCGGGACCGGCACCGGCTTCGGGCCGGGCGACGCCGACCTGACCCGCTGGGCCGCGCTGGTGGTGTGGGACTCCCCCGCCGACGCGGCAGGCTTCGACTCCTCCCCGGTCGCCCGGTCCTGGGCCCGGATCGCGGGCGCCGCGGTGCGGGTGGAGCTGCGCCCGCTGACCAGCCGGGGCCAGTGGTCCGGCCGGGAGCCGTTCGGCGCGCCGGCCGGCGGCCGGGTCACCGGGCCGGTGCTGGCGCTGACCCGGGCCCGGCTGCGGGCCCGGCGGGCGGCCACGTTCTGGCGGGCGATCCCGCCGGTCGCCGGCGCGCTGCACGCCGCGCCGGGGCTGCTCGCCCGGTTCGGCGTGGGCGAGGCGCCGCTGGGCTGGCAGGGCACGGTGAGCGTGTGGCGCGACCCGGCGGACCTGGTCGCGTTCGCGTACCGTTCCCCCGAGCACCGCGCCGCGATCACCCGCACCCCCACCGAGGGCTGGTACGCGGAGGAACTGTTCGCGCGGTTCGCGGTGGGCGACGTGGTCGGCGACCGTGGGGTGCTCGGCTGGGTCGCTGCCGAGGGCGACCCCGACTCGGCGAGAGGGAACGCATGAGGCTGGTGCGGTGGACGCCGGACGACCTGGTCCGGCGTCTGGACGACGTGGTGGCCGTCTACGGCGAGGCGATGGGCTACCGTCCCGACCTGCTGGAGGCCCGGCGCGGCTACATCGCCACCCACGTCCGCCGGCCCGGCTTCCGCGCCGTCGCCAGCCTGACCACCGAGGGACACCTGGCCGGCTTCGGGTACGGCTACCTCGGCGCCAGCGGCCAGTGGTGGCACGACCAGGTGCTGCGGGCGTTGACCCCGCCGGCCCGGCAGCGCTGGCTGACCCATCCGTTCGAGGTGGTCGAGCTGCACGTCCGTCCACCCGCGCAGGGGCACGGCTTGGGCGCCCGCCAGCTGCGCGCGCTGCTCGCCATGGCCGAGGGCGACACCACGCTCCTCTCCACCCCCGAGGCCGACGAGCAGACGTCCCGGGCCTGGCGGCTCTACCGCCGGTTCGGCTTCACCGACGTCCTGCGGCACTTTCACTTCCCCGGTGACGAGCGGCCGTTCGGCGTGCTCGGCCGGGACCTGCCACTCCCCCCGCCGGACCGGCCATGAGCGCGAGGAGTGAGCCGGGCCTGCGAGCCCCGCAATCGCGAACGAAGGCGGCACGGTGAGCGCGAGGAGTGAGCCGGGCCTGCGAGCCCCGCAATCGCGAACGAAGGCGGCACGGTGAGCGCGAGGAGTGAGCCGGGCCTGCGAGCCCCGCAGTCGCGAACGAAAGGCGGCACGGTGAGAGGCGTGCGGCTGCCCTGGGCGCTGCTGGCCGTCCTGGTCCTCGCCCAGATCTGCTACCCGCTCACCGGCGGCGCGACCCGGGCCGGGCTGACCGTGGCCACCGTGGTGCTCGGCTGGCTGCTCTCCGTCGGCCACGCGCTGCTCACCCGGGGCGTCCGGGCCGCGGCCGCGCTGGTCGCCGTCGCCACCGGCGGCGGGTTCGCCGTCGAGGCGCTCGGCGTGGCCACCGGGTTCCCGTTCGGCAGCTACGACTACTCCGGCGAGCTGGGCCCGAAGCTGGCCGGCGTGCCGCTGATCATCCCGCTGGCCTGGACCTGGATGGCCTGGCCGGCGTGGCTCACCGCGGTCCGGCTCACCCAGGCGTTAAAAGGGGGCCCTTCCTCTACCGGAGGCGTTAAGAAGGGGCCCTTCCTTGCACGGGTCGCGCTCGCGGCGGTGGGGCTGGCCGCGTGGGATCTGTTCCTCGACCCGCAGATGGTGGCCGAGGGCTACTGGACCTGGCTCGACGCCACCCCGGCGCTGCCCGGGCTGCCCGGCATCCCGGTCAGCAACTACCTCGGCTGGCTGGGCTTCGCGGTCCTGTTGGCCGCCGCGCTGCGCCCGCTCGCCGGGCCGTCCGTCGACCGGGTCGACGGCCGGGACGCCCCGATGTTCGCGCTCTACCTCTGGACGTACGCCTCCAGCGTGCTGGCGCACGCGGTCTTCCTCCGGCTGCCCGCGTCCGCGCTCTGGGGCGCGGCCGGCATGGCGGTGGCCGCGGTGCCGCTGGCGGTGGCGCTGTGGCGGGGCCGCCGGGACCGGGTCGCCGCGCCGGATCCCACGCCGCGCGTCGACGCGCCGGCATGACCGCCGCCCTCGCGTTGGTGGTGGCGGTCGCCGCGCTCACCGGGCACACGCTCGTCAACGCGCTCGCCTGGCTGCGTCGCCCGGGCGCCGCCCCGGTGGAGGTCGCCGAGGCGGTGGCGGTGCTGCTGCCGCTGCGCGACGAGGCCGACCGGGTCACCCCGTGCCTGCACGCGCTGCTCGCCCAGCGCGGGGTGCCGGGGCTGCGGATCGTGGTGCTCGACGACGGCTCGACCGACGGCACCGCCGACGTGGTCCGCGCGGTGGCCGGCGCCGATCCCCGAGTGACGCTGCTCAGCGGCGTCGCCCCACCGCCCGGCTGGCTGGGCAAGCCGCATGCCTGCTGGCAGCTCGCCACCCGGGCCGACCCGGAACCGACGGTGCTGGCGTTCGTCGACGCCGACGTGGTGCTCACCCCGTACGCGGTCGCGGCGGCGGTGGCCGAGCTGCGCGCGGCGGGCGCGACGCTGCTGTCGCCGTACCCCCGGATCGTGGTGCGGACCGCGGCCGACCGGCTGGTGCAGCCGCTGTTGCAGTGGTTGTGGCTGACGTTCCTGCCGCTGCGCGCGATGGAACGCTCGCGGCGGCCCTCGCTGGCCGCCGCGGGCGGGCAGTTCCTGGTCGTGGACCGGGCCGGCTACCTGCGGGCCGGCGGGCACGCGGCGGTGGCCGACAAGGTGTTGGAGGACATCGAGCTGGCCCGGGCGGTGAAGCGGGCCGGCGGCCGGATCGCGCTGGCCGACGGCTCCCGGCTGGCCTCCTGCCGGATGTACGACGACTGGCCGCAGCTGCGCGACGGCTACACCAAGTCGCTCTGGGCGTCGTTCGGCCACCCGGCCGGCGCGGCCGCCGTGCTGATCCTGCTGCTCCTGCTCTACACGGCGCCGCCGCTGCTGGCCGTGTCGGCGCTGGTGGCCGGCGCGCCGGCGGTGGCCGCGGTGGCGTTCCTGGCCTACCTGGGCGGCGTCGCGGGGCGCGTGGTCAGCGCCCGCGCCACCGGCGGCCGGGCCTGGCCCGACGCGCTGGCGCACCCCGTGTCGGTCGTGGTCCTCGGTTGGCTGACCGTCCGGTCGTACCATCTGCGGAAGCGACGCCGGCTCACCTGGCGGGGTCGCCCGGTCACCTAGGAGGGGCACGTCATGGCGCGCATCGTGGTCATCGGCGCCGGCGTGGGCGGCCTCGCCGCCGCCGCCCGGCTCGCGGTCACCGGGCACGAGGTCACCGTCCTCGAACGGGCCGGCACGGTCGGCGGCAAACTCGGCCGCTACACCCACCGCACCCCGGAGGGGGCGTGGCGCTTCGACACCGGGCCGAGCCTGGTCACCCTGCCGCAGGTCTTCTCCGACCTGTTCGAGGCGACCGGCGCGAAGCTCGACGAATACCTCGATCTGGTCCCGCTGGACCCGATCGTGCGGCACGTCTTCCCGGGCGGCGGTCCCACGCTGGACTCCTGCGCCGACCCGGACGAGTTCGCCGCCCGCGTCGGCGCCGCGTTCGGCGACCGGTCCGCCGCCGACTGGCAGCGGCTGTGGCGCCGGGCCGACCGGGTGTGGGCGGCCTCGCACCGGGACATCCTGCGCCGCACCGTCGACTCCCCGCGCGACCTGGCCGCGCTGGCCTGGCGGCTGGGCGACCTTGCCGCCATCGGCCCCGGCCGCACGCTGCGCGGCCTGGGCCGCCGGTACCTGTCCGACCCGCGACTGCGGATGCTGCTCGACCGCTACGCCACCTACACCGGCGCCGACCCGCGCCGCGCGCCCGCCGCGCTGGTCGCCGTCCCCTACGCGGAGCTGGCGTACGGCGGCTGGTACCTGCGCGGCGGGCTGGGCACGCTCGCCGACGCGCTGCTGTCGCGTTGCCTGGACCTGGGCGTGGTGGTGCGCACCGACGCCGCGGTCACCCGGATCGACGCCGCCGGCGGCCGGGTGCACGGGGTACGCGTCGCCGGGTCGGCCGCCCCCGTTCCGGCCGACGTGGTGGTGGCCAACGTGGACGCGCTCACCGTCTACCGGGACCTGCTGCCCGACCCGCGCCGGCTGGCCGCACTCACCGACCGCAGCCTGGCCGGCTTCGTGCTGCTGCTCGGCGTCCGCGGCGACTCCGGGCTGGCCCACCACACCGTCTTCTTCCCCGGCGACTACGACGCCGAGTTCGACGCCGTCTTCGGCGACCCCGGTCGCGGGGTGCGGGCCCGCCCGGCGCCCGACCCGACCGTCTTCGTCACCGCCGCCGACGACCCGACGGTCCGGCCGGACGGCCACGAGGCGTGGTTCGTGCTGGTCAACGCGCCCCGGCACGGCACCGCCGCCGGGGCGGTGGACTGGCGGCGGCCCGGGCTGGCCGAGGCGTACGCGGACCGGATCCTCGACGTGCTCGCCGAACGCGGCGTGGACGTGCGGGACCGGCTGGTGTTCCGGGAGATCCGCACCCCGGCCGACCTGGACGCGGCCACCGGCGCGCCGGGCGGGGCGATCTACGGCACCGCGGGCGGCCTGCTGCGCCCGGCCAACCGGGGTCCGGCGGCCGGGCTGTGGCTGGTCGGCGGCTCCAGCCACCCGGGGGGCGGGCTGCCCATGGTGACGTTGTCCGCGGAGATCGTCGCCGACGCGGTCGGGCCGGCCTGGTGAGGGTGTAAGGAAGGGCCCCTTCTTAACGCCTCGGGTAGAGGAGGGGCCCCCTGTTAACACCCACCCCAGGCGACGCGCCCACTGGGCCCGCGCGGGCGGTCAGCCGGCGTCGACCAGGGCGCGACGCACGGCGGCGAGCAACTGGCCGAGGCCGAACCCGGCGAGCAGCACCCACACCGTGGTCGCCATGGTGATGGTGCCGGCGGTCAGGTCGGCGTCGATCAGCCCGGTGAGCCCGGCGACCAGCAGGCCGACCAGGGCCACACACACCCGCGTGGGCCGCTCCCCCACGGTCACCGCGCCGATCTCCCGCATCCCGGCGGACACGGCCCGGGCCCGCACGTACTCGTGCAGCCAGGACAGTCCGCCGGCCGCCGCGACCAGCGCGCCGGGCGCGCCGAGCAGCCAGAACGCGATCAGCCAGGCCACCTCGCCGAGGCGGTCGGCGACCGAGTCGTAGACGTAGCCCAGCCGGGTGGTCCGGTTGGTGGCCACCGCCACCGCGCCGTCGACGCTGTCCGCCACCGCGGCGAGCAGCACGAACAGCGAACCCAGGAACGGTCCGTCGCCGACCCGGCCCACCAGCAGGGGTACGCAGAAGCAGAGCAGCACGCCGAACACGGTCACCGCGGTCGGGCCGACCCGCAGCCGGCCCAGCACGTAGCCCACGTGGTAGGCGAAGCGCAGCCAGGCGCGCACCACCGGCGCCGCGGTCCGGGGATCGAACCCGCCGTGCAGCCGCGCCCACGCGGTCGCGTACTGGTCCCAGTTCAGCTGTGTGCCCACCACGGATCAACCGTAGAAGGGCGGCTCGGGTGTCGTCCGGCGGGTGGTCACACCCGGGCGTCGGCACGCAGCCGCTGCCAGACCTCGCGGGTGGCGGTCGACCGGTTGAGGGTGATGAAGTGGATCCCCGGCACGCCCTCGTCCAGCAGCCGGGCGCACATCTCGCCGGCCTGCTCGACGCCGAGCCGGTGGACCGCCGCGGGGTCGTCGGCCACCCGCTCGAACCGTTCGGCCAGCGCCCGGGGGAACGGCGCCCCGGAGAGCTGCACCGACCGCTCGATGGTGCCGATCTGGGTCACCGGCATCACGCCGGCGAGGATCGGGGTGTCGCAGCCGGCGGCGGCGACCCGGTCGCGCAGCCGCAGGTAGTCGTCGGCGTCGAAGAACATCTGGGTGACGGCGAACTCGGCGCCGGCCCGGCACTTGCGGACGAAGTGCGCGGTGTCGCTGGCCACGTCCGGCGAGCGCGGGTGCTTGTACGGGAAGGCGGCCACCCCGACGCTGAAGTCGCCGCTGTCGCGGACCAGCCGGACCAGGTCCTCGGCGTAGTGGACGCCCTCGGGGTGCGGGACCCACTCGCCACCCGGGTCGCCGGGCGGGTCGCCCCGGACGGCCAGCACGTTGCGCACCCCGACCGAGGCCAGCCGCCCGATGACGTGTCGCAGCTCGGCGACCGAGTGGTTGACCGCGGTGAGGTGCGCCATCGGCAGCAGCGTGGTCTCGGTGGCGATCCGCTCGGTCACCGCGACCGTGGTGTCCCGGGTCGAGCCGCCCGCGCCGTAGGTGATCGAGACGAACGACGGGCGCAACGACTCCAGCTCGCGGATGGCCTGCCAGAGCAGCTTCTCGCCGGCCGGCGTCTTCGGCGGGAAGAACTCGAAGGAGAAGGTCGGCCGGCCGTCACGGATCAGCTCCCCGATCGCCGGCTGGGAGTTGGGGAGGACCGAGGGAAGACCGAGCGCCACGGACCGACTCTAGCCGGACCGGGCGGGCGCGCCGAGGATGTTCCCAGCCCGCGAGCAGGCACCGCCGGAGCGTCGTACCCCGGGGGTAGAAACGACGGCAGCGCGGTGGGGCGGCCGGTGGCCGGCCCGGGGGCCCGCGTCGGGGGTCGCCACGACGGTGACGCGCCGGTCCGGCACGACCGGTGTCGGTGTCGCCGTCCCGCGCCGTCGCCCCGGAGGACCCGATGATCCCGTCTTCGCCGTCCGGCCCCCGCCTGCTCGGGCCGCTCCTGGTCGAGCTGCGCTCCGCCCGCGGCTGGAGTCAGCAGCGGGTCGCCGCCGAGCTCTGCGCCGCCTCCGGCGTGCCCACCCTGACCCGCCACGAGGTGTCCCGGTGGGAACGCCAGGTCCGCCTTCCCGGTGACTTCTGGTCCGCGTGGCTGGCCACCGTCCTCGGGGTGCCCGGCGAGCTGATCGCCGAGGCCGCCGCGCGCAGCCGCCGCCTCGGCGTGGCGTCGGCGGCGGTCGACCCGGCCGGGTCGCGTGCCCGGTTCGCGTTGCTCACCCTGGCGCACCGCTGGGCCGCCGACCCGACCGGCGGCACGTCTGCCGGGTCGCTCGGCGACGCGCTGCTCCGCGCCGACCCGGTGGTCGGCGTCTCCCCGACCGCGCCCGAGGGTCCGGACGCGCCGCCGGGCGGCGCCCGTCCCCGCGCCGCGCCGGACGCCCCACCGGACGGGGTCGGGCTGGCCGCGCTGCGGCGCTGGGACGACCTGCTCGGCGGGGGTGACCTCGCCGTGCTCGGCGCCCGCCGGCTGCGCCGCGCCGCACGTGGCTACCGGCTCGCCGGGCCCGCCGGCCGGCGCCGGCTGCTGCCGGTCCTGGCCGAGTCGGCCCAGCTGGCCGGATGGCTGGCCGCCGACGCCGGTGACCCGGCCGCGGGTCTGGTGGCCTACCGGCTGGCGCTGCGCGCCGCCCTGGCCGCCGGGGACCGGCCGCTCGCCGCGTACGTGCTCGGGTCCGCCAGCCACCTGCTGGCCGACGCCGGCGATCCGGCCGGCGCGCTCACGTTGGCCCGGATCGGGTACGCCGCCGGCCGCGCCACCGCCTCAGCGGGCCTGCGGGCACTGCTGCTGCACCGGGTCGCGCTCGCGGCGGCGCTCGCCGGCCGGCACCGCGCCGCCGACCGGGCGCTCGCCGGCGCGGCCGGGGCCGGTACGCCGGAGCCGGGGCGGGAACCGCCCTGGCTCTACTGGCTCGACGAGGCCGAGTTGGCGGCGATGACCGGGCGGACCCTGGTCGCGGCGGGCCGTCCGGCGCGCGCCGTCCCGTTGCTGGCCCGGGCGGCGACGGTCCCGGGCCGACCGCGCCGGGCCGCCGTCTACGGCAGCTGGCTGGCCCGGGCGCACCTGCGACTCGGTGAGGTGCCCGAGGCGTGCGAGGTGGCCTCGGCGGCTCTGCTCGACGCCGTCCGCTCCGGCTCGCACCGGGCCGTCGGCCAGCTCACCGAGTTCCGCCGCGCCCTGGCCGCCCGCCCGTCCGAACCGGCCGCCCGGCGCTACGCGGGGCTGACCGCGTCCGCCCGTCCCTACCTCCCCGGGCCGGCCCCCGGCTGGTCCGGGGAGGCGCGGGCGCGACGGGCGCACCCGACGCGTCGCGCGGCACGCCGGGGTGGGGGCGCGCCACGACGGGTCGGGAGCGACTAGCGTCGGGGCGTGACCCACGCTGCTCCCGTCTCCCCGGTCGACCGTGCCGGCCTGCGCCAGCGGATCGACAAGGCGCTCACCGAGTTCCTCTCCGGCCAGCGTGGCTGGCTGACCGCCGTCGACGACGGCCTGCTGCCGGTCGCCGAGGCGATCGAGGCGTTCGTGCTGGGCGGCGGGAAGCGACTGCGCCCGGCCTTCGGCTACTGGGGCTATCGGGGCGCCGGCGGGGTCGACTCCGACCAGATCGTGGCCGCCCTGGCCGCGCTGGAGTTCGTGCAGGCCAGCGCCCTGATCCACGATGATCTGATGGACCGTTCCGACACCCGCCGGGGTGAGCCGGCGGTGCACCGGCGGTTCGCCGCGCGCCACCGGGCGGCCGGCTGGGGCGGCGACGCCGACTCGTTCGGCGACGCCGCGGCGATCCTGCTGGGCGACCTCTGCCTGGTCTGGTCCGACGAGCTGCTGCACTCGGCCGGCCTGGCGCCGACGACGGTGGCGCGGGCCCGGCCGGTCTTCGACGAGATGCGCACCGAGGTGACCGTCGGGCAGTACCTGGACGTGCTGACCCAGGCCACCGGCGACACGTCGCTGGAACGGGCCGGCAAGGTGGCCCGGTACAAGTCGGCGAAGTACACGGTCGAGCGCCCGTTGCTGCTGGGCGCCGCGCTGGCCGGCGCGCCGGCCGAGGTGCACGCTGCCTACTCGGCGTACGGGCTGCCGCTGGGCGAGGCGTTCCAGCTCCGCGACGACGTGCTGGGTGTCTTCGGCGACCCGGAGCGCACCGGCAAGCCGGCCGGCGACGACCTGCGTGAGGGCAAGCGCACCTATCTGGTGGCGGCGGCGCTGGAGACGCTCGACCCGACCGGCCGGGAGCTGCTCCTGAGCGGTCTGGGCGCGCCGGATCTGGACGCCGCCGGGGTGGCCCGGCTGCGCGAGCTGATCACGTCGAGCGGCGCGCTGGCGCGCGCCGAGCGCCGGATCGCCGGCCTGACCGAGGGCGCCCTGGCCGCGCTCACCACCGTCGACCTCGACACCGAGGCCCGCCAGGCCCTGGTCGACCTGGCCATGGCCGCCACCCGCCGCACCGACTGACCCCACCCCCGCCCCGTCGATCATGAAGTTGACGGCGGAGTTGATCTCCGATCGTGCCGCCAACCTCATGATCGACGGGCGGGAACCGGGGGGCGGTTCAGAAGGCGACGGCCTGGGCGCGGCGCTTGACCTCGCGGGCCAGGTCGCCGCCGAGCGCGACGGCCGGCGTGCCGGGCAGGGACGGGTCCTCCCGGTAGAGCCAGCGCAACGCCTCCTCGTCGTCGTAGCCGGCGTCGGCGAGCAGGTTGAGCACGCCGGGCAGGTGCTTGAGCACGGTGCGGTTGGCCACCAGGTCGGCGGGGATCCGGCGGACACCGTCACGGCGGATCGCGAGCAGCTCGCGGTCCCGGATCATCTGGTGCACCTTGCTGATCGACAGGTCGAGGCGCTCGGCCACGTCCGGCAGCGTCAGCCAGCCGGCGGGGTCGGTGGGTCCGGGCAGGTCGGCGCCCGTCTCGGTGGGTACGGAATCGGTCACCCGACCACCCTGCCACGTGCCCGCCCCACCGGCTGCACGGCACCCCGGACCCGGGGGGCGGCAGCGCGGCGGTCCCCCCTCGTCCGAACCCGGCGGTAGCATCCTGTTCAACCTTCACCGTCCCGACACATAGACTGCCTGCCGATGGACACACAGGTCGCCGACACGTTGCTGGGCTCGCTGATCGACGGGCGCTACCGCATTCGCGGTCGCGTGGCTCGTGGCGGCATGGCGACCGTGTACACCGCCACCGACGAGCGCCTGGAGCGCACCGTGGCGGTCAAGATCATTCACCCGACCCAGGCGCCGCAGGCGCGGGCCCGGATGGCCGGCTTCGTCGAGCGCTTCACCGACGAGGCCAAGACCATCGCCCGGCTCACCCACCCCAACGTCGTCGCGGTCTACGACCAGGGGATCCACGCCGGCCTGCCCTACCTGGTGATGGAGTACGTCCGCGGCCGGACCCTGCGCGACGTGCTCGCCGAGCGGCGCCGGCTCGCCCCCGACGAGGCGCTCGCGATCGCCGAGCAGATGCTCGCCGCGATCGCCGCCGCGCACCGCGCCGGCCTCGTGCACCGCGACGTCAAGCCGGAGAACGTGCTGGTCGCCGAGGCGCCCACCGGCGGCAGCGGCAACCTGGTCGACGGCGTGGTCAAGGTGGCCGACTTCGGGCTGGCCCGGGCTGTCGAGGCGAGCGCCGAGGAGGAGAACGGCAACCAGCTCATGGCGACCGTCGCCTACGTGGCGCCGGAGCTGGTCACCCAGGGGCACGCGGACCCGCGCACCGACGTCTACTCCGCCGGCATCGTGCTGTTCGAGATGCTCACCGGCCGGGTTCCCTACGACGGCGACCGGCCGGTCGAGGTCGCCTGGCAGCACGTCGACCGCGACGTGCCGGCCCCGTCGACCCTGGTCCCGGCGCTGCCGCCGGTCCTGGACGCGCTGGTCGCCCGGGCCACCCGCCGCGACCCGGCCGCCCGCCCGGCCGACGCCGGCGCGCTGCTGACCGAGGTGCAGGCGGCTCGCGACGAACTGGGCAACCCGCACGCGCACACCGCGGTGCTGCGCCGGGTGAGCGACGACACGGCGGTGCTGAGCCAGCCGACCCAGGTGGTGGCCGCGGTCCGGCCCGCCGAGCGTCCCCCGTGGGCCCGGCTGCCCGAGAGCGGCGGGCAGCGCCCGCACCGGCGTCGGGCCGACGAGCCGGAGGGGCTGGGCGCACGGCTGTCCGCCCTGCGTACCCGGGTCATGGGCTCGCCGCGCGGCCGCCTCGCCGTCGCCGCGGCGGTCGTGGTGCTCGGCCTGGTGGCGGCGATCGGCGGCTGGTGGTTCGGGGTCGGCCGTTACACGGTCGCGCCGCAGATGGTGAGCCTGACCAAGGCCGAGGCGGAGGCGCAGGCCCAGCGCGGTGGTTTCACGCTGCGCTACGCCGACCCCCGCCACGACGAGAAGGTGCCGAAGGACACCGTGCTCGGGCAGGCGCCGGCGTCGGCCACCCGGATCGTCAAGGGCGGCACGATCACGCTGACCCTGTCGCTCGGCCCGGAGCGGCTGCCGGTGCCGGACGTGGTGGGCAAGGACTTCGAGCTGGCCCAGGCCGAGCTGACCGGCCTCAAGCTGGTGCCGGCCAAGGGCTCCTCCCGCTACGACGACGTGCTGCCGGCCGGCGTGGTGCTGGCCACCGACCCGAAGGTCGGCACGGTGGTCAAGCCCGGGTCGAAGGTGACGCTGATCCTCAGCAAGGGCCGCGCCCCGGTGAGCGTGCCGAACCTGGTCGGCAAGAACGTCAACGAGGCGCGGACGATCCTCGGGCAGCTCGGGCTGACCCCGGAGGAGAACTACAAGGACTCCGACAAGCCGAAGGACGAGATCCTCGGTCAGAGCCCGGCCGACGGCACCGGCGTGGAGAAGGGCGCCAAGGTCAAGCTGGAGATCAGCAAGGGCCCGGCGCAGGTCGCCGTCCCGCGGGTGATCGACATGCCCTGCCAGCAGGCCAAGCAGACGCTGGAGAGCCAGGGCTTCCCGGTCAACATCCAGCTCAACCCGAACGGCGTGGCCCGGTTGCAGAACCCGGCCGAGAACACGCCGGTGCCGCCGGGCACGACGGTCACGGTGACCTGCCTGTGAGCGCGAGGAGCGAGCCGGTCCTGCGAGCCCCGCAGTCGCGAACGAAGACCGGCCCTGTGAGCGCGAGGAGCGAGCCGGTCCTGCGAGCCCCGCAGTCGCGAACGAAGACCGGCCCTGTGAGCGCGAGGAGCGAGCCGGTCCTGCGAGCCCCGCAGTCGCGAACGAAGACCGGCCCTGTGAGCGCGAGGAGTGAGCGCCCGGTGAACGCGACGGGCGGACGCCGGCGGGTGGGGTCGCACACGCCCACCTCCGGCGGCCTGGCCCGGGCGGCGCTGCCGTACGCCGAGGCGGCCGCCTCGGAGGTGGTGCAGGTCTACGTCTCCAACTCGCGCGGCTGGGCGCTGCCGGCGGGCGACCCGGCGCAGGACGCGCTGTTCCGGGACGGCTGCGGCGAACGCGGGCTGCCCGTGTTCATCCACGCCTCGCTGCTGGTCAACCTCGGCTCCCCCACCCCGGCCACGGTCACCCGGTCGGCGGAGACGCTGGCCCACGCGCTGCGGCGGGGTCGCGCGATCGGCGCCGAGGGGGTGGTGTTCCACGCCGGCAGCGCGGTCGACGCCGGGCACGCGGAGGCGGCCCTGCGGCAGGTCCGGGAGTCGCTGCTCCCGCTGCTGGACGAGACGGCGGCGGTCGGCGGGCCGATGCTGCTGGTCGAGCCGAGCGCCGGGGGCGGCCGGTCCCTGGCCTCGCGGGTCGAGCACCTGGGCCCCTACCTCGACGCGGTGGACCGGCACCCCATGCTGGGCGTCTGCTTCGACACCTGTCACGCGTGGGCGGCCGGGCACGACCTGGCCGCCGAGGGCGGCATGACCGCCACGCTGGACACGCTGGTCGCCACCGTCGGCGCGGACCGGCTGCGGCTGGTGCACGCCAACGACTCGAAGGACCTGTGCGGCTCCACCCGGGACCGGCACGAGAACATCGGCAAGGGCAGCATCGGCGAGCCGGCGTTCGCCGAGCTGATGCGCCACCCGGCGACCGCGGGCGTACCGGTGCTGGTGGAGACGCCGACGGAGAAGCACGTCGGCCACGCCGCCGACATCGCCGCCCTCAAGCGCCTCCACCCCTGACCGGCCGGGCGGGGCCGACCAGCTTCGTGATCAGGAAGGCCGCGCCGGGGTCAGGCGCGGAGGATGGTGGCGAGGGTCTCGGCGGCGCGGTCCACCTGCGCGTCGGTGACGTCCAGGTGGGTGACCAGCCGGGCCGTACGCGGGCCGAGCACCGAGATCAGCAGGCCCTCCGCCCGCGCGGCCGCCGCCAGGGCGGGCGCGTCGAGCGGATGCTTGGTCAGGTCGAGCGGCACGATGTTGGTGCGCACCGCGGTCGCGAGCACGCCGTGCGGCGCGACCGCCTCGGCCAGCCGGGCGGCCTTGGCGTGGTCGTCGGCGAGCCGCTCGACGTGGTGCGCCAACGCGTAGCGGCCCGCGGCGGCGAGGATGCCGACCTGCCGCATGCCGCCGCCCATCCGCTTGCGCAGGAACCGGGCCCGGGTGATCTTCTCCGCGCTGCCCACGACCAGCGAGCCGACCGGCGCGCCGAGGCCCTTGGACAGGCAGACCGAGAGGGTGTCGAACAGCGCGCCGTACTCCGCCAGCGGCACCCCGTCGGCGACGTGCGCGTGCCAGATCCGGGCGCCGTCGCAGTGCAGGGCGAGCCCGTGCCCGTCGGCGACCTCCCGCAGCCGGCGCAGCGTCGACAGCGGGATCACCCCGCCGCCACCCCGGTTGTGCGTCTGCTCCACCGCGATCGCCCGGGTGGGCACCGCGAAGTAGCCGTCCGGCCGGACCATCCCGGCGACCACGTCCGGGTCGATCTCCGCGCCGACCGCCGGCCAGGTCCGCGACGAGATTCCGGCGTACGCGGCCGCGGCCCCGATCTCGTACGTGACCACGTGCGCGTCGGCGTCGCAGAGCAGCTCGTCGCCGGGCGGGACGTGGAGCTGGAGGGCGATCTGGTTGGCCATCGAGCCGGACGGGGCGAACAGCGCGGCCTCGTGCCCGAACCGGGCGGCCACCTCGGCCTCGAGGGCGGCGACGGTGGGGTCCTCCCCGTAGACGTCGTCACCCACCTCGGCGGTGGCCATCGCCTCCCGCATCCCCGGCGTCGGCCGGGTCACGGTGTCCGACCGAAGATCGATCACACTATCCACGGTGCCTCCTTTCGGCTGCCGACTGCGGGGCTCGCAAGCTCACTCCTCGCGTCAGCCACGGAGCATCTCCGCAACCAGGAAGGCCAGCTCCAGCGACTGCTGGGTGTTCAGTCGCGGGTCGCAGGCGGTCTCGTACCGGTCGGGCAGGTCGAGGTCCTCGATGCCCTGGGCGCCGCCGAGGCACTCGGTGACGTCCTCGCCGGTCAGCTCGACGTGCAGGCCGCCCGGGTGGGTGTCCAGGCCGCGGTGCACCTCGAAGTAGCCGAGCACCTCGTCGACGATCCGGTCGAAGTGCCGAGTCTTGTAGCCGTTGGAGGACTCGTGGGTGTTGCCGTGCATCGGGTCGCACTGCCAGACGACCTTGGCCCCGGCGGCGGTCACCTTGGCGACGATCGGGGGCAGCGCGTCGCGCACCCGGTGGTTGCCCATCCGGCTGATCAGCGTGAGCCGGCCGGGGATGTTGTCCGGGTTGAGCTTCTCGCAGAGCTCGATCGCCTCGTCCGGCGTCGTGGTCGGGCCGAGCTTGACCCCGATCGGGTTGGCGATCCGGGAGATGAAGTCGATGTGCGCGCCGTCGATCTGGCGGGTCCGCTCGCCGATCCAGAGGAAGTGCCCGGACAGGCCGTACGCCTTGCGGTTGGAGATCCGGGTCAGCGCCCGGTCGTACTCCAGGGCCAGGGCCTCGTGCGAACAGTAGAGCGTGACCGTGCGCAGCGCCTCGTCGTCGGTCATCCCGCAGGCGCGGATGAAGGCGAGCGCCCGGTCGATCTCCCGGGCGATGGCCTCGTAGCGCTCCCCGGCCGGCGACTGCCGCACGAAGTCCTTGTTCCAGTCGTGCACCGCGTGCAGGTCGGCGAGCCCGCCGGCCAGGTACGCCCGGAGCATGTTCATCGCGGCGGCCGAGTTCGCGTACGCCCGGATCATGCGCTGCGGGTCGGCGACCCGCGCCTCCGGCGTGGCCTCCAGCGAGTTGATCATGTCGCCGCGGTAGGCCGGCAGCCCGCGCGCGTCGGTGGGCAGCGACCGGGGCTTGGTGTACTGCCCGGCGACCCGGGCCACCTTGACCACCGGCAGCGACGCGCCGTAGGTGAGCACGATCGCCATCTGCAGCAGGGTGCGGGCGTTGGCCAGCAGGTGGCTCTCGGTGTTGTCGGCGAAGGTCTCCGCGCAGTCGCCGCCCTGGAGCAGGAACGCCTTGCCCTCGCAGACCAGGGCCAGCCGCTGCCGCAGCTGGTCGACCTCGTAGGGCGCGACCACCGACGGCACCGTGTCCAGCACCGTGCAGACCTCGGCGACCTGGTCCTGGTCGGCCCAGGGCGGGGTCTGCGCGCGTGGCAGCTCCCGCCATCGGTCCAGGCCGAGGGCAGCGTCCTCGGCGGAGTCGGCGGTCGGGCGGCTGGTCTGCAGACCGGGGCTGCCCACGGCGGGGTGACTCAGCTGATGCCACTCATGGCGCATGAAGGAAAGCGTACGGCGACCGTCGAGGCCGCCCACCGCCGAGGGGGACGGTTCCGGTGGTTGGGAGATCAGCGCCACACCGGCGCCCGGGTCAGGGCGAGACGGTCGGCTGGGCGGTCCGGCCGCCCGGCGTCTCGCCGGAGATGCACCAGTCGGCGCCGGTGCGGGTGACCGTGAACAGCAGCGCGCGGGTCGCGGTGCGGGACCCGGCGGCCACCGTGACCGTGGCGCTGACCTCCTGGCCGTGCGGCCCGGACCGGACGTCGGTGATGGTCGCCTGCGGCACCGTGAAGTGGTCGGCGAAGTCGCCGTTCGGGCCGGTGGCCCCGGCGTCGAACGCGGCCTGCATCGGCGCGCAGAGCTGGCTGCGGCCGGCGGCGGCGTCGCGGGCGGCCAGCGCGTCCAGGTATGCCTGCACCCGCTCCCGGCTCTTGGCGGCCGCCTCCTGCGCCGGCGCCTGCTGCGCCGCGGGCGTGGCTCCCCCGGGGGCCCCGTCGTCGCCGCAGGCGGTCAGGGCGACCGGCAGGAGCGCGAGCAGGACGGTGGCGGTCGCCGCCCTCCGGTGCTGCTGACCCATCGGTTCCTCCCATCGGGGCATCGTGGCTGCCCGGCCACCGAGTCTGACACACCGACCGGCGCCCCGGCCGACGCCGTCCCGCGCCTTCGTCCGATCGCCCGGCCCGGCACACACCTCGATCCGCGGCAGCCGCCGGGGGTCGATAGTCTCGGGTCGCGGGACGGTACCGGACCGCGCCATCCCCCGGAGGTGACGGACCATCCTCGCCGTGACATCCGTCGACACCGCGCGGCTGCCCCCGGCCGAGCGCTTCGACTTCTGGCAGGATCTCGTCGCCCGGCAGTCGTCGACGGCCACCATCCGCAGCGCGCACGCGGACGACTTCACCGCCTCGGCCCGGGTGGTCGATCTCGGCACGATCCGCCTCGGCGTCTGGCGTTACCCGTCGTTGGAGTTCACCCGCCCGGCCCACCTGATCGACAGCGGCGACCCGGAGCTGTACCAGCTCGCCCTGCCGTTGTCCGGGCGTGGGGTGATGACCCAGCAGCGCCATGAGACGCCGCTGGACCCGTCCGCGTTCGCCCTGGTCGACACCGTCCGGCCGCACGGCTCCCGGCTACGACCGGACGGCGCGACGCCGGGAGTGGTGGAGACGTTGACGGCCCTGGTGCCGCACCGGGCGTTGCCGTTGGCCCCGCACCGACTGGCGGCGCTGTTCGCCGCCGGCATCCCGGCCCGCACCGGGATGGGCGCGCTGCTCGCCGCGTTCCTGCGGCGGATCGCGGCGCACCCGGAGCAGTACGCGCCGGCCGACGCCCCGCACCTCGACCGGGTCGCCCTGGACCTGATCGCCGGCACCCTGGCGGGGCTGCTGGACGTCGAGCGGGAACTGCCGGTCGACGTCCGGGTCACCGGGCTCCGGGCCCGGGTGACGGCGTTCGTCCGGCGGCACCTGACCGACCCGGACCTCTCCCCGGCCGCCGTCGCGGCGGCGCACCACCTGTCGGTGCGGTCGCTGCACCGGCTCTTCGAGGGCACCGGTACGACGGTCGGCGAGCTGATCCGGACCGGCCGGCTGGAGCGGGCGGCGCGGGACCTGGCCGACCCGAGGCTGCGGGGGCTGAGCGTCGCGCAGATCGGCGCCCGGTGCGGGTTCGCGCACCCGGCGCACTTCAGCCGCGCGTTCCGGGCCGCCTACGGGTCGTCGCCCCGGGAGCACCGGGAACGGGCCGTGCGGGGCTGACCACGCGGGCGGGGAGGGGCCGGTGCGGCCCCTCCCCGCCGGGTGGGTGGTGCGTCGGCCCTCGACTCAGCCGAGGGTTGGTGCGTCGGCCTCGGCTCAGCCGAGACCGCCCTTGATGGCGCTGATCAACTCACCGTTGCTCGTGTCTCCGGAGAGTTCCCAGAAGAACGCGCCACCGAGGCCCTGGGTGTTGGCGTAGCTCATCTTCCCGCCGATGGTCGCCGGGGTGTCGTAGCTCCACCAGTTGCTGCCGCACTTGGCGTACGCCGTGCCACCGACCGTGGCCGTGGCCGGGCAGGTGTTCTTGAGGACCTTGTAGTCCTCGATACCGGCCTCGTAGGTGCCGGGCGCCGCGCCGGTGGCGCTGCCGCCGGGTGCGGTCTGGGTCACGCCGGTCCAGCCCCGGCCGTAGAAGCCGACGCCGAGCAGCAGCTTGTTGGCCGGCACGCCCTTGGACTTGAGCTTCTGGATCGCCGCGTCCGACCAGAAGCCCTGCTGCGGGATCCCGCTGTACGAGTAGAGCGGGGAGTGCGGGGCGGTCGGCCCCTGGGCGTTGAACGCGCCGAAGTAGTCGTACGTCATCGGCATCAGCCAGTTGAGGTTCGCCGCGGCGCCGGCGTAGTCGGTGGCGTCGATCTTGCCCCCGTTGCTGCCGTCGGCGGTGATCGCCGCGGTGACCAGGGCCGAGGAGCCGAACTTGCTCCGCAGTGCGGCGATCACGTTCTTGAACGCGTTCGGGCCGCTGCTGTCACAGCTGAGACCGCAGGCGTTCGGGTACTCCCAGTCGATGTCGATGCCGTCGAAGACGTCCGCCCAGCGCGGGTCCTCGACCATGTTGTAGCAGCTCTCGGCGAACGCGGCCGGGTTCTGCGCGGCCTGGGTGAAGCCGCCCGACCAGGTCCAGCCGCCGATCGAGTAGATGACCTTGAGGTGCGGGTACATCTTCTTCAGCTTGCGCAGCTGGTTGAAGCTGCCGCGCAGCGGCTGGTCCCAGGTGTCGGCGACGCCGTCGACGCTGTCCGCCGCGGTGTACGCCTTGTCGTAGTCGGCGTAGCTGTCACCGATGCTGCACCGCCCGCCGGTGGTGTTGCCGAAGGCGTACAGGATGTGGGTCAGCTTCGCGGCCGAGCCGCTGGTGTGGATGTTCTTGACGTGGTAGTTGCGGCCGTAGACGCCCCACTCGGCGAAGTAGCCGACCACCTTCTTGCCGCCGGTGGGCGGCGTGGTGGTGGGCGGCGTGGTGGTCGGCGGCGTCGTCGTCGGCGGGGTGGTCGTCGGCGGCGTGGTGGTGGGCGGCGTCGTCGTCGGCGGGGTCGTGGTCGGCGGGGTGCCGCCACCGGCGCAGGATCCACCGTTGACGGTGCAGTTCAGCGGTCCCTGGTAGGCGCCGCTGCCGTTGTAGCCCCAGCTGAAGCTGGCGCCCGGGGCCAGCGTCCCGGCCCAGCTCTTGTTGACCGCGACGTAGTGGTTGCCGCTGCGGGTCACGTCGGCGTCCCAGGAGCTGCTGATCGCGGTCCCGGAGGGCAGGTCGAACTCGATGCGCCAGCCGTTCACGCTGGCGCCGGTGCCGTTGGTGACGGTCACCCGCGTCTCGTGACCGGTCCCCCAGTCCTGCACCTTGGTGAACGTTGCGGTGACGCTGCCGGCGGCCGACGCGGTGGTCATGGGCACCGCGGCGACCGCGAGCGCGACCACGGCGCCGGCCCACAGGGCCCGGCGGAGCGATCTCTTCATACGGCGTCTCCCCAATAGTTAGGAAACTTTCCAAATTGATTGCTGAGACGCTACTCACGCCGTCATCACTTCGTCAAGATGTAGATGCGTCTATTTCACGGGTGGCGCGGGACGATCGGCGCGCCGGCCCGTAGCCTCGTCGCATGACCGTTTTCGACGTGCAGATCGACGCCCTCAGCGGCGGCCCGGCCGACCTCGACCGCTACCGCGGCCGCGCCCTGCTGGTGGTCAACGTGGCCTCCCGCTGCGGCCTCACCCCGCAGTACGCGGGCCTCCAGGCGCTCGCCGACGGGTACGCCGACCGGGGGTTGACCGTGCTCGGGGTGCCCTGCAACCAGTTCGCCGGCCAGGAGCCGGGCAGCGCCGCGGAGATCGAGGAGTTCTGCCAGGTGAACTACGGCGTGACGTTCCCGCTGACGGAGAAGGTCGACGTCAACGGGCCGGAGCGGCACCCGCTCTACGCCGCGCTGGTGTCCACCCCGGACGCCGAGGGGCACAGCGGCGACGTGCGCTGGAACTTCGAGAAGTTCCTCGTCGCGCCGGACGGCTCGGTGGCCGCCCGGTTCGGCCCGCAGGCCACGCCCGAGGACCCCGAGCTGCGCGCGGCGATCGAGAAGGTCCTGCCGGCCTGAGGAGAACGGCGGAGCGGCATGCCTCCCAGCGGAGGCATGCCGCTCGCGGTTCGACGCGCCGGTCAGCCGGCGGCGGACCGGAACACCGGGTAGTAGCCGCCCGACTGGCCCGCGGCCGTCGGGTGGTACGAGACGGTCAGGTTCAGCACGTTCAACGCGTGCAGCCACTTCGTGCCGTAGCTGCACAGCTGGTGCCCGACGAAGATGGACCGGACGTCGGCGAACGTGAAGCCGGCCGAGGTGGCGGCCGTCCGGGTGATGTCGTCCAGCAGGTTGATGCCCTCGTTGATCTTCGCGCGGGAGGTGGCGCTGAGCCCGACGCAGGCCGCGCCGAGCTGGTAGAAGACCGGGTAGCCGACCACCACCACCCGGGCCGAGGGCGCCCGGTTCCGGATGCCGTTGTAGACGTTGGCGAGTCGCCCGGGCATCTGCGTGCGGGCGATGTTCATGGCCGACTCCACGGCCGCCACGCACTGGGTCTCACCCTGGAGCACACAGGTGCTCATGATCGAGGCGAAGCCGACGTCGTTGCCGCCGATCGTGACGCTGACCAGCGTGGTGGTGGAGGAGAGCGCGGAGAGCTGGCCGTTGATGACGTCCGCGGTGGTCGCGCCGGAGCAGGCGACCGAGCGGTACGAGGCGGGCCGGATGTTGGCGTTGTAGAGCGCCGGGTAGGCGTTCGTGCTGCGCAGGCAGTTGCCACTCTCGGAGGTGTAGCTGTCGGCGCCGACGCCGGAGGCGTACGAGTCGCCGAGCGCGACGTACCGGTCGGACGGGGCGGCCTGGGCGGGCGCGGCGGTCAGGGTCAGCGCGACCCCGATCGACGTGGCGAGGGACAGGGCGAGGGTGGCAAGACGGGATCTCCGCACGTCGCACTCCTGGGGGTGGGAAGTGGTGGTGAGAGATAGATATCAATGAGATCACCATGCATGGAAGATCACCGATTTGCAGTCTCAGTAGATAGAGACTTGTCCATACAAATCGTTGCCGGCCACGCGTGGGCAGTTGAAGGATTCCGCCAGGGAATGCGGCCGCGTCCCGCCGGGGTTGGCATCGGACATGACGACTGTGGGACTGATCGGCAGCGGCAACATCGGCGGCACGGTGGCCCGGCTCGCGGTGGACGCCGGCCACGACGTGGTGCTCAGCAACTCGCGGGGCCCGGAGACGCTGCGGGACCTGGTGGCCGAGCTGGGCCCCCGGGCCCGTGCGGCCACCCCGGACGAGACGGCGACCGCCGGCGACCTGGTGGTCGTCACGATCCCGCTGCGGGCCTACCGCGAGGTGCCGACGGCACCGCTCGCCGGAAAGATCGTGATCGACACGAACAACTACTACCCGGAGCGCGACGGGAGCTTCCCGGAGCTGGACGACGAGTCGACCACCACCAGCGAACTGCTCCAGCGGCACCTGCCGCGATCGCGTGTGGTCAAGGCCTTCAACAACATCTACTTCGCACACCTGCGGGTGCTGGGCCGCCCGGCCGGCGCGGCGGAGCGGACCGCCCTGCCGATCGCCGGTGACGACGACGGGGCCAAGGCCACCGTCACGGCGTTCCTCGACTCACTGGGCTACGACGCGGTCGACGTCGGGCCGCTCGCCGAGGGCTGGCGGTTCCAGCGCGACACCAGCGCGTACGCGAGCATCTACGCCACGGACGGCGACTGGGAGCGGCCGGGACCGGTCGACGCGCAGCGGCTGCGCGCCGCCCTCGCCGCCGCCCGCCGCTACGCGGACAGCTGACGGACGGAGGCCGGGCCGGCGGGACAGCCCGCCGGCCCGGCGCTCAGTCCACCTCGGCGGGAAGGGTCAACCGCATCCCCGGGTCAGCGGTCTCCCGGAAGCCCAGCGCGCGGTAGAGCGGCCGGCCGGCGGCCGTCGCCCGCAGATCGATCCGGCGTACGCCCCGACCACGGAACCAGGCCAGCAGCGCGGCGACGCAGGCGCGACTGTGGCCCCGCCGGCGGTGTGCCGGGTCGGTACTGACGTTGAAGACGGACCCGACCAGGCCACTCGGATCGTCCGGGCCACCCAGCCGCCGCTCGACCGTGCCCACCGCGCACGCGGCCAACGAGGTGCCCTCCGGCGCGTCGACCACGAAGGCGGCCACCCACGGATCGGGCTCCGCCAGCCAGGCGCGCAGGTTGTCCCGCGCCACCTCCTGCCACCGGCCCGGCGCGGTCGGGCTGCCACTCATCGCGGCGAGCATGAGCCCGCGCAGCCGGACCAGCTCGTCGGCGTCCGCCGGCACCGCCCGACGCACGTCACCCGTCGCCACGCCGGCTCAGACCGGGCGGCGGCCGGCGAAGCCGCACTCGACCCGGTGGTACCAGCGGACGTCGGTGTCTCCCTCCAGCCAGCACCAGAGCACCGCCCGCCCGTCCCGCTCGCCGGGGAAGTCGAGCAGCACCGGGGCGATCCCCTTGACCTCGATGCCGTGCTGGTGGAACTCCTCCACGACGGTGTGCAGCCGGGCCTCCAGCGCCTTCACCTCCGCGAGCCCGCCGAGCGCGCTGGCGCCGTGGTCGGCCAGGTCGACCCGCAGCTCGGCGAGGTCGGCCCGGTGCCGGATCAGCTCGTCGACGCGCGGCCGCAGCGTGGCGACCAGATGTCGCGCCTGGGCGAGAGTGAACACCGGGCCAGTATGGGGCACGACATGACCCGAAGGCGGCCCGTCATCCGCGCCCCGCGCGGTGGTGTCGCGCCCGGCCGCCCACACGTCAGCCTGCCAGGCGGCTCGATCCGGTCGTTCTTGTCCGGGGCGTCGTCCGACAGGCGGGCCCGCTCCGGCAACTCGGGGACGAGCCGGTGCGGCAACAGGTCGACGTCGTCTGGCCGGCAGCCGCGCCGGCCCCGTGGCGTGCGAGGCAGCTCGACGGCGCTGAGCCGATCCGCGGTGAGCGGGCCGGCCAACACGTTGCGGCTGCGGTAGACCGCCATCACGCGGCCACGTCGTCACGCGGGTGGACCCGCGTGGCCGGGACGCCTACGGCGAGGCCCGACCTCTACCGAAGAGGTCGAACGGCGGACCGCCTTCGAGCAGTTGTCGGGAGTGGTCGATGAAAGATCCTGATTGAGTCGCTGCCGCGATGGGTGTCGTTCACCCTTCGCGTTGTGTGGTGAGGTCGCCGACGGCGTCGGCGTAGAAGGTGTTGTCGAGGTGGAAGGCGACCTGGCGCAGCGTCCAGGCGTCTCCTTCGACCCGGTCGAGGCGCTCGTCGTCGAGCGCGCGGAGACGCAGTGACCAGATCTGCGCCAACCTGGTCAGTCGGCTGCGGGCTTCGTCCAGATCCTCGAGGGTGAAGGGGGCGAGGTCGGCCGGGGTGGTGATGGCGGAGGCGTGCCAGTGGTCGGGCAGGGGCGGTTGCCCTGCCAGGCGCGCCTCGAGTTCGGCGAGGTGGTCCAGAAGGTGGTCGGCGAGACGACGAATCGCCTTGTGCGGGGTGTAGACCCGGTCCCCGGCGGTGCGGGGCTGCCCGTCCCACGCCGGCCAGGTCTCCGCCAGCCGTAGGGCATGTGCGACGGCGTCCTCGATGACTCGGGCCGGGTCGCGGTCATCGGTGACGGGAGTGTCGTCGCTCATTCCGTCTGTTCCCCTCTCAGCTGTCCGAGTCCTCGACCCTAGGGCCGGGATGGTTCGGCACAGACCGAACTGTGCGGCTCGTGCGGGCCTGCGGGCTCTGCCCTCCACGGCGCTCATCCACAGGTTTCGAGCGTTGCTCCCGCCTTGCCCCTCAGTCGGCCTGGGCGGCCAGTTCGCGGGCGCGGTCGCGGGCCGCCTCCAGCGCCGCCAGCATGGCCGCGCGTACGCCGTGGTTCTCCAGCTCGCGGATCGCGGAGATGGTGGTGCCGGCCGGTGAGGTGACCGCCTCGCGCAGCTTGACCGGGTGCTCGCCGGAGTCGCGCAGCATCACCGCCGAGCCGATGGCGGTCTGCACGATCAGCTCGTGCGCCACCTGGCGGGGCAGGCCGAGCAGGATGCCGGCGTCGATCATCGCCTCGACCAGCAGGTAGAAGTAGGCCGGGCCGGAGCCGGAGAGCGCGGTCACCGCGTCCTGCTGGGACTCGGGCACCCGGACGGTGGCGCCGAGCGGGGAGAACATCTCCTCGGCCAGCGCCAGGTGCTCCCCGGTGGCGTGCGCGCCGGCCGAGATGGCGCTCATCGCCTCGTCGACCAGCGCCGGGGTGTTGGTCATCACCCGGACCACCGGAGTGCCCTCGGGCAGCCGCCGGTTGAAGAACGCGGTCGGCAGGCCGGCGCAGAGCGAGATCACCAGCTTGCCGGCGGGGACCTTCGGGCCGATCTCGTCGAGCAGCGCGGCGGCGTCCTGCGGCTTGACCGAGACGGCCAGCACGTCGGCCTCCTCGACCGCGGTCGGGTTGTCCACCACCCGCACGCCGTAGCGGTCGGTCAGCTCCTGCGCGCGGGCGGGGCGCCGGGCGGTGGCGAGCAGCCGCTCGACCGGCCAGCCGGAGCGGAGCAGCCCGGAGAGCATCAGCTCGCCGATCTTGCCCGCGCCGATCACCGCGACCGTGTGCCCGCCCACCGTGCCTCCTCGTCCCGCTCCGACAACTGTTAAGAGGGGGCCCCTGCTATGCACGAGGCGTTAACAGGGGGCCCCTCCTTACACCTCAGCTGCCGAAGAAGACCTCGGCCTCGGCGTACCGCTCCAGCGGCACGGTCTTCAGCTCCCGGGTGGCCTCGGCCAGCGGGACCCGGACGATGTCCGTGCTCTGCATCGCGACCATCTTGCCCCAGTCGCCCTCGTGCACGGCGTCGATGGCCTGCAGGCCGAGCCGGGTGGCGAGCACCCGGTCGAACGCGGTCGGGGTGCCGCCGCGCTGGATGTGCCCGAGCACCACGGTGCGGGCCTCCTTGCCGGTCTTGGCCTCCAGCTGCTCGGCCAGCCACTGGCCGATGCCGCCGAGACGGACGTGGCCGAAGGAGTCGAGCTCCTGGTTGTGCAGCACCATCTGGCCGTCCAGCGGCTGGGCGCCCTCGGCGACCACGACGATCGGGGCGTACTGGTGCTGGAAGCGCTTCTCGACGTAGCCGGCGACCTGCTCGACGTCGAACTGCCGCTCCGGCAGCAGGATCACGTTGGCGCCGCCGGCGAGGCCGGCGTGCAGGGCGATCCAGCCGGCGTGCCGGCCCATCACCTCGACGACCAGGGTGCGGTGGTGGCTCTCCGCGGTGGTGTGCAGGCGGTCGATCGCCTCCATCGCGATGTTGACCGCGGTGTCGAAGCCGAACGTGTAGTCGGTGGCGCCGAGGTCGTTGTCGATCGTCTTCGGCACGCCGACCACGTTGACGCCCAGCTCGTGCAGCTTGGTGGCGACGCCGAGGGTGTCCTCGCCGCCGATCGCGATCAGGGCGTCCACGCCCTGCGCGGCAAGGTTCTCCTTGATCCGCTCCACGCCGTTCTCGATCTTGAACGGGTTGGTCCGGGAGGAGCCGAGGATGGTGCCGCCGCGCGGCAGGATGCCGCGCACCTCCGCGATGCCCAGCGGCTTGGTCAGGCCCTCCAGCGGGCCCTTCCAGCCGTCCCGGAAGCCCACGAACTCGTGACCGTAGGTGGCGACGCCCTTGCGGACCACCGCCCGAATGACCGCGTTGAGACCTGGGCAGTCGCCGCCGCCGGTGAGCACGCCGATACGCATGATCTGCTCATCCTCCTGGAGCATCAGGTGAAGCCCGGATAAGCCCCAGGATATGTGTCAGATCAGACCATCGGCGCCGTTGCCGGCCCGGGGCGGGCCGTCAGTGCGAACTGTAGTCGTCGCTGGTGCGCGCCGATACCGCGCCCCGGACCGTCCCGACCCCCGGACCGGCTACCGGTCAGTAGCTGACCTCGTGGTTCTCCCCCGCCTTCGGCGGCTTCCCGGTGACCGCCGCCTTGGCGAAGCCGAGCAGGTTGACCACCGTGCTGCCCGGCGAGTCCCAGTATTCCGCCGAACCGGCGTGCACCTTGATCAGCGTGATGCCGGGCGTGTCCAGGCCGTCCGGGAACCACGCCTTGAGCAGCGGGTTCCACAGCTTCTCGGCGCGCGCCCGGTCCCACTCCTCGGTGGCGGTGCCGGCCACCGACACCCAGGCGTTGTGCCGCTGGTCCGAGAAGCCGACGTTGACCTGCGGGTTCACCCGGATCTGGCGGACCTTGGCCGAGTCGGCGTAGGCGAAGAACCAGAGGTCCCCGTCGAACTCCGCCTCCTGCAGCCCCATCGGGCGGCTGACCAGGCGCCCGTCCACCGCACTGGTCGTGAGCAGGCAGATCCGGGCGTCCCGGATCAGTTCGGTGACCCGGCCGCGGGCCTCGGCGGCGCTGGTCGGCTCGTTGCTCATGGGCACTCCTGTCTCGGATCGGCGTGATGCCGCTCCCGTGCCCCGGGCGGAACGGGTCAAACCTCCCGAGCCGTCATCGCCCGCCAGCGGGCCAGATTGTGCCGGGCGTCGACGAGCGCGTCGTGCCGGTCCGCCTCGGCGCCGGGCAGCCGGGGCCGTCCCCGGTCGTCCCAGAGCTGGCGCAGTTCCTTGGTGAACCGGGGGATCTCCCGGGGCAGCGCCGGCATGGCGCCCCAGAGCTGGGCCAGCACCACGTGGTCGTACGCCGCGTACCAGGCCCACAGCTCCAGCTGCTCGCCCGGGCGGTCCCGCACCGGCGCCAGCAGGAACTCGTGCAGGTCGTCCCGGATCCGCTCGCGCGAGCGCCAGGCCCGGTCGGCCGGCGACGGCAGCTTGTCCAGCACGTTGCGCCGCACCCAGGGCACCGCCCGGGAGTCGTCGAACTCCGTGGAGACCGCGTAGAACTCGCGGCCGTACTCGTCGACGACGCCGATCGACACCAGGTCGACGGTGCGGCCGTCCTCGATGAATTCGCAGTCGTAGAAATAGCGGTAGACCATCGCCCCCATCCTCGCCCATCACCGTCGCGGGGTCGTCGCCGGGGCGTCCGCCGAGGTCGGCGCGGTGCCGCCGGCAGACCGGGCATGGTCACGGAAGTGTTTCCAGGGGTGTACAGCACGCGACGGGGGCGTCATGATCTGATGTGTACCGCCGTCGGGCGCCGAACCGGTTGAGCTGCCTCGTACCGGGACTGACAGCTTCACCCGGTGTGCGAGTGGTGACTTCTGACCGGGGAGGGGTTGGGCCGTGGAGTCTCGCCTGCCGGAGCCGGGTGACGCGCTCACGGGTGTGGAGATGTTCGCCGGGCTGGAGCCGGAGGTGCGCCAGCGGGTCATCGCCGCGGCCGTCCCGCGCACCTACCGCAAGGGGCAACTTCTCTTCGTCGAGAACGACCCCGGCGAGTCGCTGATCGTGCTGCGCCGCGGCGCCGTGGCGGTGTTCCGCACCGCGCCCACCGGCGAGCGGGCCGTGCTGTCGGTGATCCGACCCCCGGACGTGCTGGGCGAGGTCTCCCTGCTGGACGCCTCGACCCGGTCCGCCTCGGCCGAGGCCATCGAGGACTGCGCCGCGCTGGCGCTGTCCCGGCCCGCCTTCATGGAGCTGGTCCACTCCAACCCGCGCATCCTCGACGCGGTGATGCGCTCGCTCGGCCAGCTGATCCGTCGGCTCACCGAGCAGAACGCCGACCACGTCTTCCTCGACCTGCCCGGCCGGGTGGCCAAGACGCTGGTCCGGCTGGCCGGCGAGAGCCAGGCCCCGATGATCACGATCGAGCTGAACCAGAGCCAGCTCGCCGAGATGGCCGGCGGCTCGCGGCAGAGCGTCAACCAGGCCATCGGCTCATTCGCCAGCCGCGGCTGGCTGCGCACCGAGGGGCGCCGGATCGTGGTCACCGACGTGGCCGCGCTGCGCCGCCGCGCCGGCATGAACGACCGCTGACGGATACGCGACGAGGGCCGGGGCGACACGCCCCGGCCCTCGTCGTACGCGTCGGTCAGACGCCGGCGCTGCCCGGTCCCGCCCAGGCGGTGGTGCTGCCCGGGCCGGCCCACTCGTTCTTGTCCTTGCCCCCGGCGGAGCCCTCGCTGACGATGCCCTCGGCCTGCAGGCTGGCCAGGGTGGCCGCGTCCACGTCGACGGACTCGCCCGCCGAGTGGGCGACGCCGTCGCCGTCGGTCCAGTCGCTCTCCAGCTTCACGAACACCATGAGATCCCCCTTGGTCACGTCGTCCTCGTCCGGCGGGGATGAATGTAGTCGCCGCACGCGCCCTCGACCGCCCGGACGAGTGTCCACAAACCAACAGCCCGGTACCTGACATTGGCGGCGCCCGGGATACTCACGGTGACGCCGCGGGGGGCGGCGCCCGGCCGACACCGGCCGACCGACCCAGTGGAGGCCTGTCATCTCCGCGCAGTGTGACCGTTGTGGACGTACCGCGGCCGACGGCGACCGGTTCTGCGGTGGCTGCGGCGCCGAGCTGGGCGCGGTCTGCCCGCACTGCCTGCGCCCGCTCGCGACCGACGTGGCCTTCTGCACCACCTGCGGCTCGCCGCGCCCGGGCGCCCGGCAGTCGGTGCCCACGCCGCAGGAGGACCGGCGCCGGGTCAGCGTGCTCTTCGTCGACCTCATCGACTTCACGCCGTACGTCGAGCGCGCCGACCCGGAACAGGTGCGCGGCATGCAGACCGGCTTCTTCTCCGCCGCCCGCCGGGTGGTCGGGCAGTACGGCGGCGTGGTGGAGAAGTACATCGGCGACGCGGTCATGGCGCTCTTCGGCGCGCCGGTGGCCACCGAGACCGACGCGCTGCGGTGCGTCCGGGCCGGGCTGGAGCTGCAACGGGTGCTGACCCGCTTCACCCCCACCGGCCACGACGAGCTGCGCTTCCGGGTCGGGGTGGCCACCGGGGAGGCGCTGGTGGACGTGGCCGCGGCCCGCGACGGCGGGCAGGCGATCGTCGCCGGCGACGTGGTGAACACGGCCTCCCGGATGCAGTCGGTCTCCCCGCCCGGCGGGGTGCTGGTCTGCGGCGTGACCCACGCGCTCACCAAGGACGCCATCCGCTACGACGAGCAGCCGCCGGTCACGCTGCGGGGCCGCTCCTCCCCCACCGAGGTCTGGCTGGCGCTCGCCCCGGTCCGCCGGCAACCCACCGACCGGGAGCCGGACACCACCCCGCTGATCGACCGCGAGCACGAGCTGGGCCTGCTGGTCAACGCGCTGCACCGTTCGCTGCGCGACCGGCTGCCGCAGGTGGTGACCGTGTTCGGCCGGGCCGGGCTGGGCAAGAGCCGGCTGGTCCGGGAGCTGCACCGGCACGCCGGCCGGCTGGTCGACGAGCCGCTGACCTGGCGCACCGGGCGGTGCCCGCCGTTCGGCGAGAACGTCACGTTCGCCGCGCTGGCCGACATCGTCAAGACCGAGGCCGGCATCCTCGACACCGACCCCGCCTCCACCGCGGCCCAGCGCCTCGCCGCCGCGGTCGCCGAGCTGGTCGGCCCCGGCGAGCGGAACCGCCTGGTGGACGCGCTGCGCCCACTGGTCGGGCTGACCGGCACGACGCTGCCCGCCGAGGAGGCGGAGTCGGCGTGGCGCCGGTTCCTGCTGGCGCTCGCGGCCCGCCGCCCGACCGTGCTGGTCTTCGAGGACCTGCACTGGGCCGACGACGCCATGCTGCGCTTCGTCGAGCTGCTCGGCGCCGCCGCCCGGGAGGTTCCCCTGCTGCTGCTCTGCACCGCCCGCCCGGAGCTGGTCGACCGGGATCCGAGCTGGGCCGGGACGATCACCGGCTCGGTCACCGTCACGCTGCCGCCGCTGCGGGACACCGGCATCGCGTCGCTCTACGCGCACATGTTCGGCCAGGCCGCGTTCCCGGCCGAGATGCTCACCCCGCTGGTCGAGGTGGCCGGCGGCAACCCGCTCTACGCCCACGAGTACGTCCGGATGCTGATCGAGCAGGGCGCGCTGCGCCAGTCCGGGCGCGGCTGGTCGCTGGAGAAGCACCTCGACCTGCCGATGCCGGAGAGCGTGCACTCGGTCATCGCCAACCGGGTCGACCTGCTCGACGCCAAGGACCGGGCGGTGCTGCTGGCCGCCTCGGTGGTCGGCGTGCAGTTCTGGCCCGGCGCGGTCGCCGCCGCGCTGGGGCAGCCGGTGGAGTCGGTGGAACGCGCGCTGCGCCGGCTGGAGCAGCGCGACTTCGTGCACGAGCAGTCGGCGTCCACGATGGCCGGGCAGGCCGAGTTCCGGTTCCGGCACGTGCTGGTCCGCGACGTCTGCTACCAGCGGCTGCCCCGCACCGAGCGGGTGGCCCGGCACGAGCGGACCGCGGACTGGCTGGACGCGCTGTCGCAGACCCGGGACACCGACCTGGCCGAGGTCCTCGCCCACCACCGCTGGGCGGCCCACGAGATCGCCCGCACGCTCGGCCTGCCGACGCACCGCTACGCCGGCCCGGCCCGCGCCGCGCTGCACCGGGCGGCCCGGCGGGCGTACGCCCTGCACGGGCTGGACGCCGCCGCCGCGCACGCCGGGCGCGCGCTCGGCCTGGCCGACGACAGCGACCCGGTGGGCCGGCTGCAACTGGAGCTGCTGGCCACCGAGATCTCGTTCTACCGCGACGGCAACGCGTTCCTCTCCGGCGGGGGGCCGGAGCAGTTGCAGGCGCTGGCCGACCGGCTGCTCGCGCACGGCGACGACGCCTGCGCGGCCCGGGCGTGGACGCTGCTCGGCCAGGCCGCCTGGCTGCGCGCCGACCGGACGGCGGCGGTGGCCTGCCTGGACCGGGCGGTGGGGCTGTTCGAGCCGCTGCCGGACAGCTCGCAGAAGGCCGACGCGTACGCCGAGCTGGGCCGGCTGCACATGCTCAACTACGAGCGGGACGCGGCGGTGTCCGCCGCCGAGACCGCGGCGGAGATCGCCGAGCGGCTGGGCCTGACCGAGACGCGCACCAACGCCCGGGTCACCGCCGCCACCGCCCGCTACCAGGCTGGTGACCGGTCCGGGCTGGACGACCTGCGCGCCATCGTCGAGTTCAGCCGGGGGCAGCAGTTGCTGGCGCTGCACCGGGCGGTGCAGAACCTCGCGTACGCGGTCCGCGAGGAGGGTGACTGGCTGCGCTCCGACGCGCTGCTGACCGCCGGCCCGACCCGGACGGCCAGCGGGCAGACGCTGACCACGAGCTATTCCGGCGAGGCGATGCGGGCCTACTTCGACGGGGACTTCGCCCGGCTGCTCACCGCCGCCGACGCGTTCGTGGACACTCCCACCGGCGGGTGGGACATGCAGGTGCGCGGCCTGCGGTCCTGCCTGCGGGTGCTGCGCGGCCAGCCGGTGCCGCCCGCGCCCCGCGCGGCCGAGGCGACCGGGTCGGCGTACCGCGACGACGTGTCCGCGGCGCTGGACACCGCCCGGCTCAGCGGCTTCCACCGACCGCACTGGACCATGCTCGGCATGGCGGCGCTCTGCCGGGCGCTGCAGGGCCGGGCCGAGGAGGCGGCGGAGCTGGTCGACGAGCTGGCCGGCTCCTGGTCGAGCGTGCCGGCCCTGGCCAGCGGCGAGTGGATCGCCGCGGCGGCGTACGCGGCGGCCCTGTCCGGGCGGGACGCGGCGGTGCGGGTCCGCGCGATGCTGGACCGGCTCGGACACCGGACGCCCTGGTCGGAGGCGGCGCTGCGGACGGTCACCGGCGCCGTGGCGGCGGCGGACGGCGACCATCGCCGGGCCGCCGAGCTGCACCTGGCCGGCGCGGAGATCTACGCCGGCATCCCGGACGTCACCGACCGGATGCTGGCCCTGGCGCTGGCCGTGGGGGAGCTGACGCTGGCCGGCGACCCCGGGGCGGCCGGGCCGCTGGCCGAGGTGCACGCGTTCGCCCAGCGCAACGAGGCTCCCGGGCTGTTGGCGCTGGCCCGGCGTCCGGTGCCGGACGCCGGTCCGGCGATGGCCTGCTGACCCGGCCCGCGGCGCCTCAGGCCGGCACCGGCTCCCGGGGCGCGGCCTTCGCCTTCTGGGCGTACGTGTCGACGTACTCGCGGCCGGAGAGCTCCATCAGCTCGTACATGATCTCGTCGGTGACGGCCCGCTCGACGAACCGGTCACCGGCCATGCCGGCGTAGCGGGAGAAGTCCAGCGGGGGCCCGAAGCGGATCCGGACCCGACCGAGGTTGGGCACGATCTGCCCGGTGGGCTGGATGGCGTCGGAGTTGAGCATGGCCATCGGGACCACCGGCGCGCCGCTCTCCAGGGCGAGCCGGGCGACGCCGGTCTTGCCCCGGTGGAGCCGGCCGTCCGGGGAGCGGGTGCCCTCGGGGTAGATGCCGGCGATGCCCCCGGCGCGCAGCACCTGGAGCTGGGTGTCGAGCGCCGCCCGGGCAGCCCGACCGCCGGTGCGGTCGACCGGGATGGTGCCGGATCCGACGAAGAACATCTTGGTCAGCCAGCCCTTGAGGCCCCGGCCGGTGAAGTATTCCGCTTTTGCGATGAAGGTGACTTTTCGCTTGACGATCAGCGGTGTGAAGATTGAGTCGGAGAACGAGAGGTGGTTGCTGGCCAGGATCACCGGGCCGGTCGCCGGCACGTGCTCCAGACCCTCGACCTGCGGGCGGAAGACCAGCCGCAACACTGGGCCGAGGATGATGTACTTCAGCAGCCAGTACAGCACCGGGGTCCTTCCGGGTGGGGTGGCGACGCGCGGGACCGTGCGGGAAGAGGGTACGAAGCACGAGCGGCACGCCACAACGCACTCCCGGAACCGGGTGCCGGCGTGTCAGGATTCAGAGCACGACGGCGAAGGGGGTGTCCGGTGTCAGGGGGCGGGCCCCGTCGGGGACGGCGGGACAACGGGCTCGACGCGGCCGAGTACGCGGTCGCGGGCGACGTCGATCCGCGCGTGGGTGAGCACCTGCTCGACGTGCTCGCCGCCGGCGGCATCGCCGCATACCTCCAGCCCTCGGCCGACCTGAACCCGGTGACCCGCACCACCACCGTGCCGGCCCGACCGGTCGACCGGCTCTACGTCGACCGGTCCCACCTGACCACCGCGCGGGACTACCTCACCCAGCTCGCCGACGAGGGGTCCGACGACCCGCCGCGCCCGGACGAGCCGGACATCGAGGCCGAGTGGGCCAAGATCGTGGCCGGTTTCCACACCACGCCGACCGCGGGCAGCCACCCCTGGCCGGCCGCCGAGGACGTGGACGACCCGGTCCCGCCGGCCGGCGCCACCGCCGGCCGCGCCGAGGAGCCGGCCAGCCCGACCGCCACCGACGTGCGACGGCTGCCCTACGCGGCGGACGTCTCCGGCGTCTCGCTCGGCCGTGACCGGTCCGACGAGCCCTCCCTGCTGGACGGCCTGGACACGTTCGGCGCCGACCTGCCGGGCGACGCCGAGGAGGAGCACTACACCCCGCCCCCGCCGCCACCGCTGCCGCGCTTCTCGAAGTACGCGGTGCTGGGCGTGCTCTGTGTCGTGCTCGGCTTCCTGCTCTTCCTCTCCCCCACCGTGGTGTCGCTGGTCGACCCGTCGGTGGTGACCCTGCTCGGCTTCACCGGCATCCTGGCCGGCTTCGTGATGCTCGTGTGGCGGCTGCGCCCGGGCGACCGGGACGAGGACGACCCGGACAACGGCGCGGTGGTCTGAGGCCGCGGACAGCGGCCGCCCGGATCGCGGGACGCCGCGCGCCCCGGCTCGCCGTGTAACAGGGGTGTAACTTACGGTCAGTAGGAATACCGCTGAACGTCACTTCCCGCACCGGCTGTCCGGCTTGCGTCCCCTCCGGGCACCGGTCCCCTGCTGAGCGGATTGCCCGAGATGCGACAGAGCCCCCTCGTGGTGGTGGCCAACCGCCTCCCCATCGACGACAGTGTGGCGCCCGACGGCGCCTTCGAGTGGCGCCGCAGCCCCGGCGGCCTGGTGAGCGCCCTGCACCCCCTGCTCCGGCACACCCCCGCCACCTGGGTGGGCTGGGCCGGCGGCACCGGTCCGGCGCCCGCCCTGCCCGACGTGGACGGGGTCCGGATGCACACCGTCCCGCTCACCGGTGAGGACTTCCGCGACCACTACGAGGGCTTCGCCAACGCCACCCTCTGGCCGCTCTACCACGACGCGGTGGAGCAGCCGGAGTACCACCGCCGCTGGTGGGAGGCGTACCAGCGGGTCAACCAGCGGTTCGCCGAGGCCGCCGCCGAGGTGGCCGAGCCGGGCGGGCTGGTCTGGGTGCAGGACTACCACCTCCAACTGGTGCCCGGCCTGCTCCGCGGCCTCCGCCCCGACCTGCGGATCGGCTTCTTCCTGCACGTGCCGTTCCCGCCGCCGGAGCTGTTCATGCAGCTGCCCCGCCGGGCCGAGCTGCTGCGCGGCATGCTCGGCGCCGACCTGATCGGCTTCCAGCGGGCCCAGGCCGCGCACAACTTCGCCCAGCTCGCCGCGAAGGTGCTCAGCCTGTCCGCGACCGACCGGCGGATCGCCGTCGACGACCGGGTGGTGCGCATCGGCGCGTTCCCGGTCGCCATCGACACCGCCGAGATGTCCGCGCTCGCCGCCCGGCCCGAGGTCGCCGACCGGGCCCGCCGGCTGCGGCAGGACCTGGGCCAGCCGGAGAAGGTCATCCTCAGCGTCGACCGGATGGACTACACCAAGGGCATCGAGCAGCGGTTGAAGGCCTACCGCGAGCTGCTGGCCAGCGGCGACGTCAAGGTGCGCGACACCGTGCTGGTGCAGGTGGCGGTGCCCAGCCGGGACCGGGTCGGGCAGTACCAGATCCTGCGCGACCGGGTGGAGCACCAGGTCGGCCGGATCAACGGTGAGTTCGGCCGGGTCGGCGAGCCGGCGATCCACTACCTCACCCAGCCGTTCGACCGGGCCGAGCTGGTCGCGCTCTACCGGGTCGCCGACGTGATGGCGGTGACCCCGCTGCGCGACGGGATGAACCTCGTCGCCAAGGAATACGTGGCGGCCCGGGTCGACGGCACCGGCGCGCTGCTGCTCAGCGAGTTCGCCGGCGCGGCCGCCGAGCTGGAGCAGGCGTACCTGGTCAACCCGCACGACCTGGACGGCCTGAAGCAGGGGCTGCTCGCCGCGCTGCGGGCCGGCCCGGAGGACGTCGCGGCCCGGATGCGCGCCATGCGGGAGCACGTGGCCCACAACGACATCCACGCGTGGGCGGCGTCCTACCTGAGCGCGCTGGAGGAGAGCGGGTCACTGGTCGCCCGGCGGTCCGCTCCCCGCTGAGCGCTCAGCCGCGCGGTGCGGGCACCGGGTCCTTGTCCAGCCAGTCCAGGAGCGCGTCGAGCGGCTCCCGCCAGCGGGCGTCGAGCATCAGGTCGTGGCCCATGCCGGGGAACAGCAGCGGCGCGGAGGCGTAGCGGCGGGCCGCCCGGGTCAGCGCGGCCGGCGGCAGCACCCGGTCGTCCGGGCTGCCCAGCACCAGCACCGGCGGCCGGCCCACCGCCGGCTCGGGCTGCCGGCCGGTGAGCAGCTGCCACTGCGCCCGGCGCCCGGCCCGACCCAGCCGCGCCACGTGCCGGCGGGCGTCGGCGTCGGGCAGCTCCCGGCTGAACAGCTGCCGCCGGTTGAGCCGCAGCCCCGCGCCGAAGACCGCCGGCAGCGTGCCGGCCGGGTTGCGGCGCAGGGCCGTGCCGACCGTCGCCCACCCGCCGAGCACCGGCGCCACCAGCACCGCGGCCCGCGCCGGGTATCGGGACATCGCGTGCGCCACCACCCGGGCGCCGGCGCCGTGCCCCACCAGCACCGCCTGCCGCGGCAGGCTCGCCGCCACCTGGACCACGTCATGGGTGTACGAGCGCAGCGTCGCCTCCGGCGCCGGCTCGCTGCCACCGTGCCCGCGCAGGCTCAGCGCGTACGCCGGGAAACCGCGCTCGGCGGCGTGGCCGAGCCAGTGCTCGGCGAACGCCCAGGCGCCGTGCCCGAACCCGGGGACGAACAGCAGCGGCGGCTTGGCCTCCTCCCGCTCGGGCACCGCGGCCAGCACCTCGCGCCGCACCGGCCGCTCCGGCCGGGCCCACTCCCAGCCCCGCACCACCCGCACCCGGGTCATTTGCTTCCCTCCAGCTCGTGCAGCGCGCGCTGCAGGGCGCGCAGGTAGTCGGCGTGCCCGACCTCGAACCAGTGCCGAGTGCTGTCCTTGACCTTCGCCGAGTACCGCTCGCCGAGCCCGGCGCGGACCCGGCGGTCGAACGCCTCGGCCCGCTCCGGCCGGGTCGCGCGCAGCGTGAGCAACCGGGCGAAGAGCACGCTCTGCCAGTGCGAGATGGTGAAGATGCCGGAATCCGGCTGCACCAGACCGACCACGGCCAGCGTGGGATGGCCGGCGGTGAAGGCGTTCAGCCAGAGCCGGGGGCGGCCGGAGCCGTCCTCGTCGCCGAGCACCCGGCCCTTGAGGAACTCGAAGCGCGGCAGGTAGCCGGTGGCGAAGACGACCAGCTCCGGGTCGATCCGCCGCCCGTCGGTCAGCTCCACCGTGCGGTCGTGGAACCGGGCCACGTCCGGCACCGGGGTGATCTCGCCGTGGCCGACGTAGTAGACGAGCTGGCTGTTGGCGATCGGGTGCGTCTCGTAGACCCGGTGGTCGGGCTTCGGCAGGCCGAACCGGGTCAGGTCGCCGACGGTCAGCCGCAGCGTCCAGTGGTAGAGCCACTGCCGCACCCGCAGCGGCACCCGCAACGCCAGCAGCGTGTCGTTCACCTGGTCGGCGGGGCGGCCGAGAACGTACTTCGGGGCGTACCAGTAGCCGCGCCGGGTGGAGTGCCAGCAGTGCGACGCCTGTTGGGCCGCCTCGACCGCGATGTCGCAGCCGGTGTTGCCGGCGCCGACCACCAGCACCCGCTTGCCGCGCAGCTGCGCCGGGTCCTTGTAGGAGGAGGCGTGCATGACCTCGCCGCGGAACTCCTCCAGCCCTTCGTAGCGGGGCAGCTTCGGCGACCAGTTGTGCCCGTTGGCCAGCACCACGGCGGCGTAACGGGAGGTGCGCTCCGGGCCGTAGCCGCCGGTGCTGCGGGTGGTCACGTCCCACCGGTCCCCCTCGACCGGCTCGACCCGGACCACCTCGGTGCCGAACCAGACGTGCTGGCGCAGGTCGAAGTGGTCGGCGTACCGCTCGAAGTAGGACAGCAGCTGGCTGTGGTGCGGGTAGTCCGGCCAGTCGTCCGGCATCGGGAAGTCCGGGAACTGGGTGAACGGCCGGGACGAGATGAGGTGCGTGCTGGCGTACACCGGGCTGCGGTCGTGCCGCCAGTTCCACGCGCCGCCGACGCCGGTCTCCCGCTCGTAGCAGTCCACGCCGAAGCCGGCCTCGCGGAGGTTCTTGACGGCGGTCAGGCCGCTGGCGCCGGCGCCGATGACGCAGACCGTGTCGCCCCGGTCGGAGACCGGTCGGTCGTCCCGGCTCGGGACGACGGTCGGGTCCGGGTCGGGGCGACCGAGGTCGGTGGAGGAGGACACCGGGACATCTCCTTTTGTGCGGCACGCGTGCCGGTCGGTGCGAAATCCTGCCGACAATGCCCGCCGTTGTCCAGCCGTCCAGTCCGCCACGGCCCACCCGGACGCGCGGCCGCGGCGCGCGCCGGGGCGGTCAGTCGGTGGGCAGCAGCAGGTCGACCAGGACCGGGAAGTGGTCGCTGGCCCGGCGGGTGCGCGGGGTGTCGACCACGTCGTAGTCGGCCACGGTGATCCGCGGGTCGACGAAGAGCGCGTCGATGCGGCGGCGCGGGTCGGCGCAGGAGAACGTGTGCCGGTCGGCGCGGTCGGCGGCCACCGCGGTGTCGGTCAGCCCCTCGGCGACGGTCCGCCAGGCCGGCCCGTCCGGCCCCTCGTTGAGGTCCGCGCCGGCCACCACGGGCAGCGGCGACGCGGCCAGCTCCCGCTTGAACGCCGCCGCCTGGGCCGGCCGCTCCGCCGGGTCGGTGGACAGGTGCGAGCCGGCCAGCAGGAAGTCGACCCCGCCCACCCGGCACCGCGCGTACGCCGCGCCGCGCAGGTGCCGGCCCGGGGTCAGCGGGTAGCGCTGGCAGCGGGTCTCGGTGACCCGCACCCGCAGGGTGGTCAGCAACAGATTGCCCAGCGACGGCAGGCCGCCGGCCGCCAGCACCATGCCGAACGACTCGGCCAGCGTGGCGGACTTCTGCCGCCACCGGAACCGGCGCGGTCCCTCCTGGACGATCACCACGTCCGGGGCGGCCTCCCGGACCACCTCCGCCAGCGCGGCGGTGTCGTCGCGCTGGCTGTGGACGTTGTACGACAGCACCCGCAGCGGCACACCCGGACCCGCCACGTCAGATCCGCCGGGCCAGGTCGGCGGCGCCGATCACGCCTGCGGTGTTGCCCAGCTCGGCCGGGCGCACCTCGGCGACGGGCAGGCGGCTGCGCTGCGCCAGGGCGTCGGTGAACGACCGTCGGGTCGGGCCGAGCAGCAGGTCGCCGGCGTCGATCACGCCGCCGCCGACCACCAGCACCTGCGGGTCGAGGATCTGCGCCATGTCGGCGAGGCTGGTGCCGAGCCAGCGGCCGACCTGGGCGAACGCCTCGGTGGAGACCGGGTCGCCGCCCTTGGCCGCGGCGGTCACCATCGGGCCGGTGATCGCCTCGGCCTCGCCGTCGGCCAGCTCCAGCAGCGCGGTGGCCCGGTGCGGCTCCTGCCGGGCGGCGGCCCGGGCGAAGCGGACCAGGGCGCTGCCGCTGGCGTACTGCTCGATGCAGCCCAGCCGGCCGCAGCCGCACTGGTGGCCGTCCGGCACGGTGAGCATGTGGCCCAGCTCGGCGGCGATGCCGTGGGCGCCCCGGACCAGCTCGCCGCCGAGCACGATGCCCCCGCCGACGCCGGTGCCGATGGTGAACATGACCATCGAGTCGTCGGCCTCGCGGGCGGCGCCGTAGCGGAACTCCGCCCAGGCGGCCACGTTCCCGTCGTTCTCCACGATCACCGGCAGGCCGGTGGCGTTGCCGACGTACTCGCGCAGCGGCTCGTCCCGCCAGGCCAGGTTGGGGGCGAAGAGCACGGTGGAGCGGGAGGCGTCGATCCAGCCGGCCGCGCCGATGCCGACGGCCTCGACCGTGCGGCCGGTGGCCAGCTCGGTGACCACCTCGATGATGACGTCGCGGGTCTTGGCCACGTCGTCGGCGGGGGTGTCCCGTCGCGTCTGCACGAGTACCGCGCCGGTGTCGTCCACGACACCGCCGGCCACCTTCGTGCCACCGACGTCGACTCCGATGGTCAGCGTCACCGCTGCCACTCCCCTCTGCTGTGCTGCCCCGGCACCGGCCGAACCGGCCGTTGCGGTCCCGGGATGTCCGGTGGTCAGGCCCCGTCGCCTGATGCGTCCGCGCCCACCTCGCCGGACGCCCGCGAGGCGGGCACCACGGGTTGGCCGGCCGGCGGCCGGCTCGACGCCGGCTCGTCCGGCCCGGCGGCGTCGGCGGGCGGTTGCGACGAGGCACCCGGGTCGGAAGCGTCCGCCCCCCGGGTGGCGGCGGACCAGACGTCCTGCTCGGGTGCCGGCTGAGAATCATGCCCGGTACGGGTCGCCTCGCGCCACACGTGGTCCCCGGGTTCGCCGGGAGCGGCACCGCCCGGGGTGGCCGGTTCGGCCGGTTCGGCCGGGGCGAACGCCCGCAGCAGGCTGGCCACCCCGGCGGCCAGGTCGCCGGCGCCGGTGGCCAGCCGCTCGGCGAATTCGGGACTCGGGTCACGCAACGCCGCGATCCCGCGACAGACCGGGCAGACGCAGCATTCCGGGGAACCGGTGGCGAAACCGGCGCCACCGGCCGCCGGGGCCGAGGCGTGCGACGAGGCGCGCCCCGGGCCGGCGCCGCCCGGGGTGTGACCGAGGACACCGGAGAGGATCCCACCGAGCGGACCCCACGGGCCCGAACCGGGGGCGGCGGAGGCCAGCAGCGTGGCGACGAGGCGCTCGGCCTCTTCCCGGGCCGAACCCGGATCAGTGGTGCCCATGGTTCGGCTCCTCCAGCGTGGCAACCGGGACGACGGTCGGGTCAGTGCGCCGCACCGGGTGCTTCTACCCGGCGCTTGAGCTGCTTCAACGCGGCATCCATGATCATTTTCTCGGCCTTGCGGCGGAACATGCCGAGCATCGCCACGGACAGCTCCACCTCGAGCGTGTAGGTCACCGTGGTCGTCCCGTCCGGATTGCCGACCAGGTCGTACGAGCCGCGCTGGGACCGCTGCATCTTCGACGGCGCGACCAGGTGCCACTCGATCCGGGAGATGTCCTCGGCGTACTCGTAGGCCAGCACGTACTCGTCGGCCAGCACGCCCGCGTCCAGCGTGAACCGGACCTGGCTGGCGTAGCCGTCCTCGTACTCCTCGACCACCTCGGCCTGCCGCACCGCCTCGGCCCACTCCGGGTAGCGGGGGAAGTCGCAGATGACCGCCGCCACCCGGTCCGGTGCGGCGCCGATGATGATCGACTGGGTGGAGGTGTCCGCCATGGGGGGAGGCTACCCGGCCACCGGCCCGACCGCGCCGCTCCACCCGCCCGCCGGGTGTCCCACCAGCCGGGCGGGCAACCTCCCTGGCCGACCCACCGGGGCGGGCGGGTAGGTTTCGACTAGCCGACCAGGCCGGCCCCCGCCGGTGCGAGCACGAGGGAGTGCAGGTGCGCGAGTTCTCCGTTCCGCCGATCGTCACCGTCGGCGACGCGGCCAACCTGACCGACCCGGTCTGGGAAAACGCCGAGGTCGCCCCGGACACCGTGCAGTTCGTCCGCCAGATCGGTGACGCGGGGACCGCGTCCCGGTCCGAGGTGACCTGCCGGCAGTTCCGCGACGAGGTGGTCGCGGTGGCGCGGGGCCTGGTCGCGGCCGGCGTCTCCCCCGGCGACCGGGTCGCCCTGATGAGCCGCACCCGCTACGAGTGGACGCTGTTCGACTACGCCATCTGGGCCGCCGGCGCGGTCACCGTGCCGATCTACGAGACCTCCAGCGCCGAGCAGGCCGCCTGGATCCTCGGCGACTCCGGCGCCGTGGCCGTGGTGGTGGAGAGCACCGCGCACGCCACCCTGGTCGCCGGCGTCCGGGACCGGCTGCCCGAGCTGCGCGAGGTCTGGCAGATCGAGCTGGGCGCGGTCGACGACCTGGTCGCGGCCGGCGCCTCGGTGGACCCGGCCGAGATCGAGGTCCGCCGGTCGATGCTCAAGGCCGACGACGTCGCCACGATCATCTACACCAGCGGCACCACCGGCCGGCCGAAGGGCTGCGTGCTGACCCACCGCAACATCTACGCCGACATCGCCAACGCGGTGCCGGTGCTGCCCAACCTGTTCCGCCAGGGCGCCTCCACCCTGCTCTTCCTGCCGCTCGCGCACGCGTTCGCCCGGCTGATCCAGGTCGGCGTGGTGCAGGCCCGGGCCACCATGGCGCACTGCGCCGACACCAAGGACCTGGTCGGCGAGCTGCAGGAGTTCAAGCCGACGTTCGTGCTCTCCGTACCCCGGGTCTTCGAGAAGGTCTACAACGGCGCGCGGCAGAAGGCCGAGGCCGACGGCAAGGGCAAGATCTTCGACCGGGCGGAGAAGGTCGCCATCGCCTGGAGCGAGGCGCTGGAGACCCCGGGCGGCCCGGGCCTGGCGCTGCGGGCCCAGCACACCCTGTTCGACAAGCTGGTCTACGGCAAGCTGCGCGCCGCCATGGGCGGCCGCTGCCGCAACGCCATCTCCGGTGGAGCGCCGCTCGGCGCCCGGCTCGGGCACTTCTTCCGCGGCGTCGGGGTGACCATCTGCGAGGGGTACGGCCTCACCGAGACCTCGCCGGCCGCCGCCGCCAACCTGCCCACCGGCACCCGGATCGGCACGGTCGGCCGGCCGCTGCCCGGCGTGACCATCCGGATCGACGACGACGGCGAGATCCTGATCTCCGGCGACATCGTCTTCCGGGGCTACTGGCACAACGAGGCGGCCACCGCCGAGGCGCTGACCACCGACGGCTGGTTCCGCACCGGCGACCTGGGCCAGCTCGACGAGGACGGCTACCTGAGCATCACCGGCCGCAAGAAGGAGATCATCGTGACCGCGGGCGGCAAGAACGTCGCCCCCGCGGTGCTGGAGGACCAGGTCCGGGCGCATCCGCTCGTCAGCCAGTGCGTGGTCGTCGGCGACCGGCAGCCGTTCATCTCGGCGCTGGTCACCATCGACGAGGAGGCGCTGCCGAAGTGGCTGGCCGCGCACGGGCGCCCGGAGACCACCACCGCGGCCGAGCTGCGCGAGGACGAGGCGTTGCGGGCCGAGGTGCAGAGCGCGGTCGACCAGGCCAACCTGTCCGTCTCCAAGGCCGAGGCGATCAAGGTGTTCCGGATCCTGCCCCAGGACTTCACCGAGACGACCGGCGAGCTGACCCCCTCGCTGAAGGTCAAGCGACAGGTCGTGCACAAGACGTACGCCACGGAGATCGCGGAGATCTACCAGCGCTGACTACCATCCGTCAGGTGCCCGCCTCCACATCCGGCCAGCCGCAGACGCAGCCCCTCGCGGTCGCGGCCCGCGCGGTCCTCCTCGCGCTGGTCGCCGCCCTGACCCTGTTCGCCACCCGCGACGCCAGCCAGCTCTGGTGGATCGCCCTGCTCGGCGTCGCCGGCCTGCCCGCCGTGCTGGCGCCGCAGCACCGGCTGCTCGCCCCGATCAGCCGCTTCGCCGAGGTCGTGGTGCTCGGCCTGGCCGCCAGCCAGGTCGCCGCCGACACCCAGCTCACCGGCGTCACCGGTGGGCTGGGCGCCTCGGCCGTGCTGCCCTACCTCGCCGTGCCGGTCACCGTGACCGCGCTGCGCCGCCGGTTCTCCGAGGGCGCCGCGCTGCTCGCCGTGGCGGCGGCCACGCTGCTGGCCAGCGCCGCGTTCACCGAGGTGGGCGGCGAGCCGCAGCTCGGCCAGCTCGGCTACCTCGCGGTCTGCGCCCAGTGGCTGATCCTGGCCGGCCTCGGCCTCTACACCGCCGGCACCCTGCAACGCGTGATCCGGGTCCGCAACGCCGGCAAGCCCCAGCCGTACGCCGAGGCCACCCGCCTGCTCACCCAGCTGCGGACGGTCGCCCGCCAGCTGCCCGGCGCCACCCTGGACCCGGGCGGCATCTCCGAGCACCTGCTGGAGGAGCTGCGGGTGGTGGCGAAGACCGACCGCGGCGCGGTGCTCTCCGCCAGCGGCGGCGGCCGGCTGGTCGTGCTCGCCCAGATCGGCGCGGACCGGGTCGACTGGGAGACGACGCTCGACGCCGACTCGGCCATCGCCGACGCCTGGGCCAGCCAGCAGCCGACCGTCTCGGCCCGCTCGCAGGCCCGGTCCCGGCGCTCCGGCGAGGTCTCCGCGCTGATCGTGCCGCTGGTCGCCGGCGTGCGCACGGTCGGCCTGGTGGTGGTCGAGGCGGACACCGCCGCCGCGTACCCGCCGCCGGTGGTGTCCCGGGTGACCGCGCTGACCGGCCCGGCCGCGCTGCGGCTGGAGGCCGCCCTGCTCTTCGACGAGGTGCGCTCGCTGGCCACCAACGAGGAGCGGCAGCGACTGGCCCGGGAGATCCACGACGGGGTCGCCCAGGAACTGGTCATGGTCGGCTACGGCATCGACAACGCCCTGGCCACCGTGCACGACGACGCCGAGGAGACCGCCGAGTCGCTGCGCACGCTGCGCCACGAGGTCACCCGGGTGATCACCGAGCTGCGGCTCAGCCTGTTCGAGCTGCGCAGCGAGGTGGACCGGCACGGCGGCCTGGCCGCGGCCATCGCCGAGTACGCGCGCACCGTCGGCGCGGCCGGCGGCCTGCGGGTGAACCTGTCGCTGGACGAGTCCACCGCCCGGCTGCCGGCCGCCACCGAGGCCGAGTTGCTGCGCATCGCGCAGGAGGCGGTGACCAACGCCCGCAAGCACGCCGGCGCGTCGAACCTCTGGGTCACGTGTGAGGTGGATCCCCCGTACGCCCGAATCGAAGTGTCGGATGACGGTCACGGCATCGGTGACCAGCGCCCCGAGGGGCACTATGGTCTTGCGATCATGGCGGAGAGGGCGGAACGTATCCGAGGCCGGTTGGAGATCAGGCCGCGGCAACCCAGCGGCACGACCGTGGCGGTGGTACTCGGCTCGTCGCCCCGGCGCGATAAGGTGCGCGGCAGCGCCGCAGCAGCAGAAGGGGAGTAACCCGAGGATGACCACTAGCCCGACACCGGCCACCCGTACCAAGGTTCTCCTTGTCGACGATCACGACCTGATCCGCAAGGGTCTGCGGCACGCCTTCGAGAGGGACCGGCAGTTCGAGGTCGTGGGCGAGGCCGCCACGGCCGCGGAGGGCGTGCGCCAGGCCGGCGCGCTCCAGCCGGACGTGGTGATCATGGACCTGCGCCTCCCCGACGGCAGCGGTCTGGAGGCGACCCGCGCGCTGCGCAAGTCCAGCGCGTCGATGGGCATCGTCGTGCTCACCATGTACGCCGGCGACGACCAGCTCTTCGGCGCCCTGGAGGCGGGTGCCAGCGCGTTCGTGCCGAAGACCGCGCCGGCCGACGAGGTGGTGGCCGCCGCCCGGCACGCCGCCTCCTCCCCCAGCGCGTTCACCGCGGCCGACCTGGCCGAGGCGATGAAGCGCCGGCTCGCCCCGTCCGGCCCGCAGCTGTCCCCGCGCGAGGGCCAGGTGCTGCGGCTGCTCGCCGACGGCATGAGCGTCGCCGGCATCGCCAAGCAGCTCTTCGTCAGCGAGTCGACCGCCAAGACCCACATCTCCAAGCTCTACGAGAAGCTGGGCGCGGCCAACCGCGCCCAGGCGCTGATGACCGCGCTGCGGCTGGGGCTGCTGGAGGCCCCGGACGCGCCGAAGTTCTGACGCCGTCGCCGGAGAGGCCTGAGTCCGCATGCCGGACGCGGGCCTCTCCGGCATTCCGGGCGCACGTGACCGCGTACGGTGAAGGGCCGGACGCGTAGCGACGGCGGTCTTTGCAGTACGACGGCGGGCAGGCAGAATACCCGGGTGATCCGCGCGGCGGTGACGGCCGCGCGTCGCCGACACCCAAGGGGCAGGGACATGCAGCGGCCGGACTGGGCACCCGAGACCATCGACATCGAGCGCCCCAGCGTGGCCCGCATGTACGACTACTACCTCGGCGGCTCGCACAACTTCGCGGCCGACCGGGCCGCCGCCCGGGCGATGGTGGAGGCGGTGCCGGAGGCCCCGCTGATGGCCCAGGCCAACCGGGCGTTCCTGCGCCGGGCGGTGCACTACCTCGCCGAGGCCGGCGTACGCCAGTTCCTGGACATCGGCTCCGGCATCCCGACCGTGGGCAACGTGCACGAGATCGCCCAGCGGATCGACCCGGAGTCCCGGGTGGTCTACGTCGACGTGGACCCGGTCGCGGTGGCGCACAGCCAGGAGATCCTGGCCGGCAACGAGCGAGCCGCGGTGGTGCGCGAGGACCTGCGCGACCCGGAGGCGATCCTGGGCCACCCGGCCGTCAACCGGCTGCTCGACTTCTCCCAGCCGGTCGCGGTGATGATCGTGGCGGTGCTGCACTTCGTCCCCGACGCCGACCGCCCGGAGGAGATCCTGCGGACGCTGCGCGCGGCGCTGGCCCCCGGCAGCCACCTGGTGCTCTCCCAGGCCAGCGACGACGGCCGGGACGGCACCGGCGAGCGGGCCGAGGCCGAACGGGTCTACCGGCGCACCGACAGCCAGCTGTTCATCCGCGGCCGGGCCGAGCTGACCGCGCTCTTCGACGGCTTCGAGCTGGTCGACCCGGGCGTGGTGTGGGTGCCGCAGTGGCGTCCGGACGCCCCCGACCAGGCGGAGAACGCCGAGCGGGCGGTCTTCATGGGCGGGGTCGGGCGGCTCGGTGGCTGACGACGTGGCCGCCACCGCCGGCCGCCACCGTCCCAGCGTCTTCGCCCGGGCCTGGGCCAAGGCGGTCTCCGGCACCAGCTACCTGCCGATGACCCAGGCGCAGCTGGAGGACGTGCTCCAGCGGCTCACCGAGCGGCTCGCCCAGGCGCTGCGGGCCGACCCGTTCGACCTGCGGATCGGCCAGCAGGTGGGCGCGGAGCTGGTGCAGTCGCACATCGCCTCCGCCGAGGGGTTGGGCCGCACCGTCGAGGTGATCCAGCTGCGCCTGGTCCGCGACCTCGACCTGGTCGTCGACGACGTCGAGGATCGGATGGCCCGGCTGCTCGCCACCGTCGCCACCGGGTACGCCCGCGCGCTGCGCGACCGAACGCTCGACGAGCAGGAGTCGATCCGCCGCGCCGCGATGATGGCCCGGGCCCACGCCGAACGGGCGCTGCGGGACAGCGAGGCCCGGTTCCGGCACCAGGCCACCCACGACCCGCTGACCGACCTGCCCAACCGGACGCTGTTCACCGAGCGGCTGACCGCCGCGATCAGCACCCCGGGCCGGGGCGCCGACCGGGTCGGCGTCTGCTTCCTCGACCTGGACCGCTTCAAGGTGGTCAACGACTCGCTCGGCCACCAGGTCGGCGACTCGCTGCTGGTCGCGGTGGCCCGGCGGCTGCGCCGGGCGCTCGGCGAGCACCTGGTGGCCCGCCTGGGCGGCGACGAGTTCGTCGTCCTGGTGGAACGCACCGCCGGCACCGACGACGCGGTCAAGGTGGCCGAGGCGGCGCTGGCCGCGGTGCGGGAGCCGGCGCTGGTCGACGGGCACGAGCTGACCGTGTCGGCCAGCATCGGCATCGTGGAACGGCCCGTGGCCGGCACCTCCCCGATGGAGCTGATGCGCGCGGCGGACAGCACGCTGCACTGGGCCAAGGCCGCCGGCGGGGCGCGCTGGTCGTTGTTCGACGCCGACCGCAACCGCCGCGAGCTGGCCCGGTACGCGCTCTCCGCGGCGATCCCCGCCGCGTTGGACCGGGGCGAGTTCTACCTCGACTACCAGCCGCTCACGTCGCTGCGCGACGGCCGGGTGCTCGGCATGGAGGCGCTGGTGCGCTGGCGCCACCCGGAGCTGGGTGTGCTCCGGCCGGACAGCTTCATCCCGCTGGCCGAGGAGACCGGCCTGATCGTCCGGCTCGGCAGCTGGGTGCTGGCCGAGGCGTGCCGCGAGGCGGGCACCTGGCCGGCGACGGACGGCGCCGCCCCGTTCGTCAGCGTCAACCTGGCCGTCCGCCAACTGCACCGGGCCGATCTCGTGCCGGAGGTGCGAGGCGTGCTCGGCCGCACCGGCCTGGCGCCGGAGCGGCTGCAACTGGAGATCACCGAGAGCACCATGATGAGCACGGTGGTCGAGCCGGTGCGGGCGCTGCGGGTGCTGGGCGACCTCGGTGTCCGGGTGGCGATCGACGACTTCGGCACCGGCTACTGCAACCTCGCGTACCTGCGGGACCTGCCGGTCGACGAGCTGAAGGTGGCCGGTGAGTTCGTGACCGGGCTGCGGGCCCCGGCCGGTGACCCGGGTGGCCGTACCGACGAGCGGATCCTCGGCTCGCTGGTCTCGCTGGCGCACGCGCTCGGCCTCACCGTCACCGCCGAGGGGGTGGAGACGGCGCACCAGGCGGACCGCCTGCGCGCGATCGGCTGCGACGCCGGGCAGGGCTGGCACTTCGGCCGCCCGGGACCGGCCGTGCAGCACCTCAGCCACGCGCCCGCCGCGTAAGGAAGGGCCCCCTCTTAACGCCTGCGGTATAGGAGGGGCCCCCGCTTAACACGTGAGGGTGCGGGGCCCCACGCCACGCCGCGGCGCGGTCAGCTCGGGAGGCGTCGGGTGTCCGCCCCGTCCAGGTAGGCCAGGACGGCCAGCACCCGCCGGTTGTCGTCGCCGGACGGCGGCATCCGCAGCTTGCTGAAGATGCTGTTGATGTGCTTGTCGACGGCCTTCTCGGTGACGAACAGCCGGGCGGCGACGGCCGCGTTCGACCGGCCCTCGGCCATCAGGCCGAGCACCTCCCGCTCCCGCGGGGTCAGCTCGTCGAGCGGCTCCGCGCCGGCCCGGCGGGCCAGCAGCTGCGCGACCACCTCCGGGTCCATCACGGTGCCGCCGGCGGCGACCCGGCGCACCGCGTCGACGAACTGGTCCACGTGCGACACCCGGTCCTTGAGCAGGTAGCCGACCCCGCCGCGCCGGTCGGCGAGCAGCTCCCGGGCGTAGAGCTGCTCGACGTGCTGGGACAGCACCAGCACCGGCAGCCCGGGCAGCTCGGCGCGGGCCCGCACCGCCGCCTGCAACCCCTCGTCGGTGAACGTCGGCGGCAACCGGACGTCGATGACCGCGACGTCCGGCCGGTGCGCGGTCAGCGCCGGCAGCACCGACGGTCCGTTGTCGACGGCCGCCACCACCTGGCAGCCGAACGCCTCCAGGATCCGGGTCAGCCCGTCCCGGAGGAGGGCGAGGTCCTCGGCGATGACAACTCGCACGGCAGCTCCATGCTGATGACGGTGGGCCCACCCACCGGACTGGTCACCGTCATCGTCCCATCGAACGCGGCCAGCCGACGCCCCGTCCCGGCCAACCCGCCGCCCGCCGCCGCCTCCGCGCCGCCCCGGCCGTCGTCACCGACCACCACCGACAGCCGTCCGCCGCCGTGCCGCAGCTCCACCCAGGCGCGGGTCGCCCCGCTGTGCTTGCCCACGTTCGCCAGCGCCTCGGCCACCGCGAAGTACGCGGCCGACTCGACCGGGGCCGCCGGCCGGCCGGGCAGCTCGACGGTGACGTCCACCGGCAGCGGCACGGCCAGCGCCAGCGCCCGTACCGCGCCGGGCAGGCCCCGCTCGGCGAGCACCGGCGGGTGGATGCCGCGCACCAGCCCGCGCAGCTCGGCCAGCGCCTGCCCGCTGGTCTCCCGGGCCTCGGCGAGCAGCCGACGGACCGCCTCCGGGTCGTCCCGCACCAGTTGCTCGGCCAGGCCGATGCTCATGCTCAGCGCGACCAGCCGGGCCTGCGCGCCGTCGTGCAGGTCCCGTTCGATCCGACGCAGCTCGGCGGCCTGCGCGTCCACCGTCTCGGCCCGGGTGACGGTCAACTGCCGCACCCGCAGGGCCAGCTCGGCGCTGCGCGTCGGCGGCAGGAAGAACCCGGCGAACGTCACGTGCAGCCAGACCAGCCAGCGACCGGCCGCCACGCCGACGGCCAGCAGCAACGCGCCGAGCGGGAAGCAGAGCAGCGCCTCCACCAGGTTGTCGACCGGCCAGAACGGGCCGTAGCCGTACCAGACGTCGAAGGTGTGCAGCACCAGCGGGACGCCGACCATCCCCTCCAGGCCGTACAGCGGGAGGGCGAACGCGGCCAGGCACACCGCGCCGGTGACCGCGCCGGGCAGCAGCCAGGCCAGGTCCCGCCAGGTCGCCGGGTCGGCCACCACCCAGCGGAACCGCCGCCACGTGCCGAACTGCGCGCCGGCCGGCGCCGGCAGGTACGGCGTGGCCATCCCGACGCCGCCCCACCCGGCCAGCCGGCGGTGCAGCCCGGCGCAGACCCGTACCCCGGCGGTGACCACCGGGAAGAGGGCGAAGCCGACGCCGAACGCCGGGATCAGCACCAGCGCGGCCAGCGACAGCACGAACAGGGCCACGTGCGTGGTCAACGACAGCAGCGCGATCAGCAGCCCCTGGGCGGCGGTCACCGCGCCGGGCCGCAGCCAGGTCCGAAGCAGTACGCGCACCGATGCGTCCACGGACCTCATTCTCCGGCACCACCGCCGCGGATCCGGTGGTGCTGGCACCACCCGTGGAGTCGGGGCGGCACCCCTGACCGGCGGGCCGCCGAGCCGAAGGATCGCAGACAGGGCCCGCAATCCGCGTCGGGCACGAGTGAGAGGAAACCCGATGTCCCCGCACCGAATGGCCGGGCTGCCCGCCGGCCGCCGCGGCAAGTACGCCGTCCTCGTGCTCTGGCTGGTGCTGCTCGCGGTCGCCGGGCCGCTCGCGCTGAAGCTGGGCGAGACGCAGGACAACTCGACGCTCGGCGCGTTGCCGCCCGGCGTCGAGAGCAGCCGCGCCGCGCAGCGGGCCGAGGCCGCCTTCCCCGAGTCCCGCCGGCAGCTGGCCGTCGCCGTCTACGTCCGCGACACCGGCCTCACCGCCGCCGACCGGGCCCGGGTCGACGCCGACCGGACGGCCTTCGCCGGGTACGCCGACGGCGGCGTGGTCTCCCCTCCGGTGCCGAGCGCGGACGGCCGGGCGCTGCTGTTCTCGCTGCCGGTCACCGCCGACGAGCAGCGGCGCGCCGACGCGGTGAGCGCCATGAAGGACCGCCTCGCCGAGGGCGTGCCGGGGCTGCGGACCGCGCTGACCGGCGACGCGGCCGCCGAGAGCGACATCTGGGACGCGTTCGACGGGATGGACGGCGCGTTGCTGCTGGCCACCGCCGTCACCGTCGCCCTGCTCCTGCTGGTCACCTACCGCAGCCCGGTGCTGTGGCTGGTGCCGCTGCTCGCGGTGGGCGTCGCCAACCAGCTCGCCGGCGCCACCGTCTACCTGCTGGCCCGGCACGCCGGTCTGGCCGTGGACTTCCAGAGCCAGACCATCCTCACCGTGCTGGTCTTCGGCGTCGGCGTGGACTACGCCCTGCTGCTCATCGCCCGCTACCGGGAGGAGCTGCGCCGGCACGCCGACCGGCACGCCGCGATGGCGGTCGCGCTGCGTCGGTCGTACGGTGCGGTCTGCGCCTCCGCGGCGACCGTCGCGCTCGGCCTGCTCTGCCTCGTCGCGGCGGACCTGCCCGCCACCCGCGGCCTGGGCCCGGTCGGCGCGGTCGGCATCGTGGCCGCGCTGCTGGCGATGACCACGTTGCTGCCGGCGGTGCTCGTCCTGTGCGGCCGGTGGCTGTTCTGGCCGTTCGTGCCGCGCCACACCCCCGGCGCGGACGAGCGGGACCGCACCGCCGACCACGGGGTGTGGCGGCGGCTCGCCGGCCTGGTCGGTCGCCGGCCGCGCCTGGTCTGGGTGGGCACCGCCGCGGCCCTGGTCGCGCTGACCCTCGGGATCGGCAACCTCGCCCTCGGCCTGCCCGACGACGAGTCCTTCACCACCGAGGTCGGCTCGGTCACCGGCCAGCGGCTGGTCGCCGCCCACTACCCGGGCGGGTCGACCGCGCCGGTCGAGGTGCTGGCCGCCGCCGGCGCGGCCGACCGGGTGGTGGACGCGGTCCGCGCGGTGCCGGGCGTCGCGGAGGTGGGCGGCCCGCAGCGGTCCGCCGACGGCCGATGGGTACGCGTCACCGCGGTGCTCGCCGCCGCTCCGGACAGCGCCCCGGCCCGGGACACCGTGAGCCGGCTGCGGACCGAAGTGCACGCGGTGCCCGACGCGCAGGCGCTGGTCGGGGGGCGCACCGCCACGCTGCTCGACGAGCGGCGCACGGTGGACCGGGACAACCGGGTGGTCATCCCGCTGGTGCTCGCCGTCGTCCTGGTGATCCTGGTGCTCCTGCTGCGCGCGCTGGTCGCGCCGCTGCTGCTGATGGCGAGCGTGGTGCTGTCGTACGCGGCGGCGATGGGCGCGGCCGGGCTGCTGCTGGACCTGATGGGCCACCCACGGCTGTTCGTCGGGGTGCCGCTGCAGGCGTTCCTGTTCCTGGTCGCCCTCGGCGTCGACTACACGATCTTCCTGATGACCCGCGCGCGGGAGGAGACCGCGTCGATCGGGCACCGCCTCGGGACGCTGCGGGCGCTCACCGTCACCGGCGGCGTGATCACCAGCGCCGGGGTGGTGCTGGCGGCCACCTTCGGCGCCCTGCTGGTGCTGCCGCTGGTGCCGTCGGTGCAGATGGGGGTGATCGTGGCGGTCGGCATCCTGCTCGACACGCTCCTGGTGCGCAGCCTGCTGATCCCGGCGCTGACCCTGGACCTGGGCGCGCGTACCTGGTGGCCGGGGCGGCTGTCCCGTCGGCGGGTGGCCACGGCGCCGTCGCCCGCGGCCGAGCGGGCCGCGCTGCGGGTCTGAGCGTCACCACCGGACCCGCGCCGCCCGCCCGGAGCACCGCCCGCCCGGCCCGCCCCGCGGGCGGCGCGCTCGGGGGCGGGCGGGCGGCGCGCTCGGGGGCGGGCACTCGGACGGGGCGGGCGCATGAGGGGTCAGCCGGCGAGCAGGGCGGCCATCCGCTCGGCCTGGGTCTCCCAGCGCCACTCCCGCTCCACCCAGGCGCGTCCGGCCGCGCCGAACTGTTGCGCCAGGTCGCGGTCGGCGAGCAGGGCGGACACCCGGTCGGCGAGCTGGGCCACGTCCCGGCCCCGGACCACGTACCCGGTCTCCCCGTCGCGGACGGCGTCCGGCGCGCCGCCGGAGTCACCGGCCACCACCGGCAGCCCGGTCGCGCTCGCCTCCAGGTAGACGATGCCGAGGCCCTCCACGTCCAGTCCCCGGTTGCGGGTGCGGCAGGGCATCGCGTAGACGTCACCGGCCGCGTAGTGCGCGGGCAGCTCGGCGGTGGGCACCGAGCCGGTGAAGACCACGTCCCGCTCCACCCCGACCTGTCGGGCCAGCTTCTCCAACGTCGCCCGGTAGGGCCCGCCGCCGACGACCAGCAGCGCGGCGTCCGGCACCCGCTGGCGGATCTCGGGCAACGCCCGGATCAGCATGTCCTGCCCCTTGCGCGGCACCAGCCGCGACACGCACACCACCACCGGCCGGTCGGCGAGCCCCAGCCGCAGCCGGACCTGCCCGCCGTCCACGCCCGGGTGGTAGGTGTCCACGTCCACGCCGGGCGCGAGCCGGCGCAGCTCGGTGAGCCCGTCCAGCGCCCGGGCCAGCCGGACCCGGGTGTACTCGCCGAGGTAGGTGGTCACGTCCACGCCCCGGCCGATGCGGCGCAGCGCGGCGCGGGCGCCGGGCAGCGCGGCCCAGCCGACCTCGTGCCCGTGGGTCAGCGCCACCGCCCGGCGGATCCCGGCCCGCCGACGCAGCCCGGACGCCAGCAGCCCCAGCGGGGCCGCCGCGCCGAACCACACCGTGTCGCAGTCGTACGCCCGGGCCAGCCGGGCCGCCCGCCGCGCCACCAGCGGGGTGGGCAGCAGCACCTTGGTGCGTTCACGGACCACCTCGAACGGCTGGTCGGCGTCGAACTTCTCCGCGCCGCGCCAGCTCGACGCGTAGACCACCACCGACCCGGCGGGCTGGCGTACGGCCAGGTTGTGCACGAAGGACTGGATGCCGCCGGGGCGGGGCGGAAAGTCGTTGGTGATCAGCAAGGTGCGGCTCATCGGCCGGTCTCCCTGGCGTAGGCGCGGGCGGCGGCCATCCGCTCCACGGTGGACGGGTGGGACGCCGACCACAGGTACTCCCAGCGCGGCGGGTCGGGGTCGGACAGGTTGACCCCGGCCAGGCGACGCTGCATCGCCTCGAACGTCGTCGGGTCGCCGGTGAGCGCCAGCGCGTGCGCGTCGGCGCGGGCCTCCACCCGACGGGAGACCAGCGCCTGCACCGGGGTGGCGAGCAGACCGGCCACCGTGACCAACGCGATCAGCAGCGGGAACGCGCGGGGCTGGGCGATGGAGTCGACGCCGGCCAGCCGCAACAGCGGCGTCCACGAGCCGACCAGGTAGAGGGCCACCACCGCGGCGGCGGCGCCGAGCGCGCCGAGCACGGTGCCGGTCCAGACGTCCCGGTCCTTCGCGTGCCCCAGCTCGTGCGCGACCACGCTGGTCACCTCCGCCGGCTCGGCCTCGCGCAGCAGGGTGTCGTAGACCACGACCCGCCGGGTCGGTCCGAGCCCGGAGACGTAGGCGTTGACCGCCCGGGTCCGTCGGGAGGCATCGGCGACCAGCACGTCGCGCACCGGGACCCCGTCCCGGGCCGCCATGCTGGTCAACTCCGTACGCAGCGGGCCCGGCTCCATCGGGGTGAACCGGTTGAAGACCGGCTCGACCAGCACCGGCAGCACGAACGACAGCACGACCACCAGGGCGGCGGCGCCGGCCGCGCCGAACGCCCACCACCAGCGGGGGGCAAGCCGCACCACCGTGTAGAAGCCGAGCAGCACCAGCGCCCCGATGACCGCGCTGACCGCGTACGACTTGAGCAGGTCGACCGCCCAGCCGCCCCAGCCCTGGGTGCTCAGCCCGTAGCGGACCAGCACGGTGCGACGCCAGGCCGAGAAGGGCAGCGTGAGCAGGTCGGCGAGGAACATGACGGCCAGCCCACCGAGCACGGCCTGCGCGACCCAGTGGCCGCCGAAGGGCCGGCCGGCCAGCTCGACCAGGCGCCCACCCAGCGGGGTGAGTCCGAGCAGCAGCGCCACCACCAGCCCGACCGCGAGCGCCGACCAGCCGGCCGGACGCAACGCGTCGTGGAACGCCCGACCCCGGGCGACCTGGTCGACCGGGAGCGACCGCAACGCGGCGAGCTGGTCCGCCCGGGGAGCCGGCGGCCGGCCCCACGGCACCAGCAGCACGACGGCCACGACCAGCGCGACCGCCAGCCCGGCCAGGCTCAGCACCGCCCAACCGCGCGGGGTCACCAGCCCACCCCGCCGTCGCGACCCGTCCGCGTCATGCCGCTCCCCTCCACCGTGACCGCCCATCCTATTGCCCGATCCTCGCGGATCCGCTGCGGTGCCCGACCGCCCACCGCCGCCGCCCGCCCCGCCCGGTCACACCCGCCCCGCGCGGAGCGTTGACAGGCGGCCCGGCCCCGAGTGACCGGCGCGGGTGGTGGATGACCGGCGTGGGTGGTGGGTGACCGGCGCAGGTGGGGGCGACCGGCGCGGGCAACGGCTCCGGACGACAGGCGCCCGAGCCACCGGCGCGGCAGCAGTTTCCGAACGACAGGCGCTGGGCGACGGGCGCTCCACGGCGCGGCGTGGCGGCATGCGTGGGCGGGTCGCATGCGCGGGCGGCGGAAGGCAGGGCCCGAGAGCGATATGCCTCTGAGTCATATTTATGACCAGGAGTCATATCGCTCCTGACGCATGCGCCTGGCCGGCGCGACACGCCCAAGGGAATCGAGGTTCGGGATCACGCCGGAGGGGACAGCCACGCGACAGCAGCGGAGCGGACCCGTGGCGGGCTAAGCCCGGGCCGGCCGGCAGGACAGACCTCACAATGGGCGATCGTCGCCTCAAGCCGGCAGCGGCGGTAGCAGCACGTGCAGCCACGTCGGAGTTGACAGCCGCGCGTATACGCCCGACGGCGCGGTGGCGCGAGGTCGACAGTGGTCCGCCCGGCCGCGGGCCGCGGGCCGTGGGCCGTGGGCCGCGGGCCGTGGGCCGTGGGCCGCGGGCCGTGGGCCGCGGGCCGTGGGCCGCGGGCCGCGGTCAGTGCTCGGGCGCCGGACCCGGGAGGCCGACGGAGTCAGCCCGGGGGCCGGCCGTCACGGGCTCAACCCGGAGCGCCCGCCCGGCCGGCCTGGAACGCGACGGACTCAGCGAGCCGGGCCGATGGACGGGGAGAGTCCGGGCGCGGGGGTCGGGCCACCCGGAGGCAGGCGGTGGTCAGGCGACGCGGCGGCGGCGGGCGGAGCGGCGGGGCGCCGGGGCCGGCGCGGACGGCAGCACCTGCACGTCGAAGCCGGCCCGGGCGAACACCTCGATCGCCCGGTGCTCGGCGGGGCCCAGGTCGGCCGCCGGCGAGTCGGGGTCGAGCAGCGCGGTCACCAGACAGCCGGAGCAGCCGGCGCCGCGGATGCCGCAGGTGTCGCAGTCGATGAGCATCAACGCCTCCTGACGGGTCGCCGGTGGCGGTCGGGGAAGGGACCACCACCGTCGGTCACCGAAAGGCTATGCCTCGGGTATGACAGAACCGGACAACGAGGCAGCACCCACCTCGAAAACGATCATCCGGCCACCAGTACGCCGAAGTGGCGCGATCGGAACGCCGCCGCCGAGTGGGGTCAGGAGCGGGCGAGGCGGCGCAGCAGGGAGTCGGCCCCGAGCGGGTACGCGCCGTGGCGGCGGACCCCGTCGGCGACCTCCCGGTCCGAGGAGACCACCACCACCGGGCGGCCGGCCGGCTCGGCGCGGACCAGCCGCCGGATCAGCTCGTCGGCGGTCTCCCCCTTGCGGGAGAAGAGCACGCGTACGCCGCGCGGCGCCGGGGGCAGGCCGTGGATCCGCTCGGCCCCGTCGAAGACGACGGTGACCTCGTCCCCGGTCTGCGCGGCGATCCCGCCCAGGCCGGTGATCAGTCGCTTGCGCTGCTGCTCCAGCGACATCTCGCCGAAGCCGCGTTTGGTGACGTTGTAGCCGTCCACCACCAGGTGTGCCCGGGGCAGGGCGAGGAGCTGGTCGAGGCGGGCCGGGTCGTCCGTGTCGCGGGCCCGGGTCGCGGCGCCGGCCGGCGCGGCTCCCGGCTGGTCGGCGAACGCGTCGGCGACGAAGTCGGCCGGCAGCGTGTCGACCGGGTCGAGCGCCAGCTCCCGGCGCAGCCCGACCGCGGCCTGACCGATCGTCTCCAGCAGCAGCCACAACCGGGCGTCGTCGACGGAGCGGGCCTCCTTGGCGCTGGCCCGGGCCACGCCGGCGGCGGCCTCCGCCTCGGCCAGCCGGGCCCGGGCGCGGCGCAGCTCGGCGTCCGCGTCGGCCGCCGCGCGGGCCGCCCGGCCGCGCTCGGTGGCCAGCAGTTCGGTGGCCTTGCGCTCCCGGGCCTGGGTCTCCCGCAGGGTACGGGCCAACTGGCGCGCCTCCTCGCGGAGCTGGCCCAGTTCCTCCCGGACCCGGGCCAGCTCGTCGCGCAGCTTGTCGGCCTCGACCCGGGCCACCGCCCGGTCGTGCTCGGCCCGGGTGGCCCGCTGTTCGGCCTCCCGCACCAGCTCGGCCACGACCGCGCTGTCCGCCTCGGCGCGTACCGCCTCGCCGCTGGCGTCGATGAGTTCCCGCCAACCCCTGGGTCGGGCCAGGTAGGCCAGGGCGGCCACCTCGACCGGGTCGGCCGCGGCCGGCGCGGTGCCCTCCACCACGGCCGCGCCGAGGTCGCCGGCGTCGGCCAGCACCCGGGCGGTGACCCGCTGCCGGAACAGCGGGTCAGCGGTGAGCTGGGCGGCGATCACCGGGGCGCCGAGCCGGGCCCGGCGGTTCGGGGCGAACTTGGCGACCCGGCGCAGCGGCACCGGCACCTCGTCGGCGGGCAGGCCGGGCAGCACGGCGGCGGTCAGCGTGACGATCCGCTGGCGGACCGGCTCGGGGAGAGTGGGCTCGGGCTCGACCGTGGTCGACGGTTCCTCACCGGCTCCGGGCGCACCGACCACCGGCTCCTCCGGGGAGGTGCGGTCGTCGTGCGGCTCGGTGAGGGGCATGTGGCAAGTCTCCCACCCCGAACGGGCCCACCGCCCGGTGAGTGAGCCGATCTCTCATCGTACCCCCGTGGTAACGGAAGGGGCCGGAGTGACCGGAGTGTCGGACCGTGCCGTTACCGTCCGGCGGGTGACGCGAGCGGAGTACGTCCAGGAGGCGTTGGCCGGTCTGGACCGGGCGGCGGGCAGCGGGGTCGACCCCGCGTTGCCGCTCTACGCGACCACCTTCGTGGTGGTCGACCTGGAGACCACCGGCGGTGCGCCGGACGGCGGGGGGATCACCGAGATCGGCGCGGTGAAGGTCCGTGGCGGCGAGGAGCTGGGCGTGCTCGCCACACTGGTCAACCCCGGGGTGCCGATCCCGCCGTTCATCACCGTGCTGACCGGCATCACCCAGGCGATGCTGCTGCCCGCCCCGCCGATCGAGCAGGTGTTGCCGAGCTTCCTGGAGTTCGTCACCGACGCCGTGCTGGTCGCCCACAACGCCCCCTACGACGTCGGCTTCCTCAAGGCCGCCTGCGCCAAGCACGGCTACGCGTGGCCCAACCCCCGGGTGCTGGACACCGCCGCGCTGGCCCGGCGGGTGCTCACCCGCGACGAGGTGCCCAACCGCAAGCTGGGCACCCTCGCGGCCTACTTCCGCACCGCCACCCAGCCCACCCACCGGGCGCTGGACGACGCCAAGGCCACCGTCGACGTGCTGCACGGGCTGATCGGCCGCCTCGGTGGGCACCGGGTGGACACCGTCGGCGAGGCGATCGAGTTCGCCCGCGCGGTCACCCCCACCCAGCGGCGCAAACGGCACCTGGCCGAGGGGCTGCCGAAGGTCCCCGGGGTCTACATCTTCCGGGCCGCCGACGACCGGCCGCTCTACGTGGGCACCTCCGGCGACATCGCCACCCGGGTCCGCAGCTACTTCACCGCGGCGGAGAAGCGGGCCCGGATCTCCGAGATGCTGGCCGCCGCCGAGCGGGTGGAGGCGGTCGAGTGCGCCCACTCGCTGGAGGCGGAGGTCCGCGAGCTACGGCTGATCGCGGCGCACGCGCCGCCGTACAATCGCCGGTCGAAGTATCCCGAGCGCCAGGTGTGGCTGAAGCTCACCGACGAGGCGTACCCCCGGTTGTCGATCGTGCGCGACCTCGCGCCCACCGACTCGGCCTACCTCGGCCCGTTCCGGTCCCGGCAGGCGGCCGAGCTGGCCGCCGCCGGCTTCCACGACGCGGTGCCGCTGCGCCAGTGCACCCACCGGCTCTCCCGGCGCACCACCATGCCGGCCTGCGCGCTGGCCGAGCTGGGTCGCTGCCCGGCGCCCTGCGAGCACAAGATCACCCCGGAGGAGTACGAGCACCGCGCGGCCACCCCGTTCCGCACCGCCACGCGCGACGACCCCGGGGTGGTGGTCGAGGCCCTGCTCGCCCGGATCGAGGTGCTGTCCGCGGCCCAGCGCTACGAGGAGGCCGCGGTGGCGCGGGGCCGGCTGGTCGCGGTGCTGCGCGCGGCGGTCCGGATGCAGCGGCTGGCCGCGCTGACCGGCATCGCCGAGCTGGCCGCCGCCCGACCGGCCGCCCGGGGCGGCTGGGAGCTGGCGCTGGTCCGGCACGGCCGGCTGGCCGGGGCCGGGGTGTCCCCGCCGGGTGTCCACCCGCGACCGACGATCGCCGCGATCCGGGCCACCGCCGAGACGGTGCTGCCCGGGCACGGGCCGGTGCCGGCGGCCACCGCCGAGGAGACCGAACGGATCCTGTCCTGGTTGGAGCGACCGGAGACCCGGCTCGTCGAGGCGACCGACGGATGGGCCTCCCCGGTGGGCGGCGCGGGGCGGTTCCGTGACCTGCTGGCGAAGGCGGAGAACGGCGGGTCCCACCAACTCTCGACCGAACGCTCATGACCAAGTGTCCGATCGGACTACGTCGACTCCCTTAGTCTGTTAAAGAAGTGCAGACCTGCCCGATTCGCGGGCCTGCTCCCGGTCGCCGGTCCCGGCGGTCGAGGGTCGGGGTGAGGAGGTGTCCCAGGTGGACGTCGACGCCGGACACGGCGCCGCCCTGGGCGGCGCCCTTCCGACCCAGGGCGAGCTGCCGCTCACCCGCCGCCTGCGCTCCCTGCTCACCTGGCCCACCACCGACGGCGACCCGGTCACCGCCCTGGTCCGCACCCACCGCGGGATCCACCCCAGCGCCGACGCCTCGGTGCTGCGTCGGGCCTACACGATCGCCGAGAACATGCACCGCGGCCAGTTCCGCAAGAGCGGCGAGCCCTACATCACCCACCCCCTCGCGGTGGCGCAGATCTGCGCCGACCTCGGCATGGACACCACCACCCTGGTCGCCGCGCTGCTGCACGACACCGTGGAGGACACCCGCTACACGCTCCAGGCGCTCCAGGAGGACTTCGGCCGCGAGGTGGCCCACCTGGTCGACGGCGTGACCAAGTTCGACAAGGCGTTCTACGGCAAGGCCGCCGAGGCGGAGACCGTCCGCAAGATGATCGTGGCGGCCGGCAAGGACGTCCGGGTCCTGGTCATCAAGCTGGCCGACCGGCTGCACAACATGCGCACCCTCGGCGTCCGCTCGGCCGCCTCGCGGGAGCGGATCGCCCGTAAGACGCAGGAGGTGCTGGTCCCGCTCTGCGACCGGCTGGGCATCCAGACCCTCAAACGGGAGCTGGACGACGTGGTGCTGCTGCACCTCCAACCCGACGAGCACGCGCGGATCGAGCGGTTCGTGCACGACCGGCCGGGCTGGGACGCCTACCTGGGCGACGTGGTGGCCCGGACCCGGGCCGCGTTGCGCCGCAACCGGGTGGACGCCGAGGTGTCCCCCCGGCCGCGACACCTCTACTCGATCTGGAAGGACACGGTCGCCGGCGACCACGCCGCCCCGTACGACCTGCCGCGCATCGCGATCGTGGTGGACGGCCCACCGACCGACTGCTATGCCGCGCTCGGCGCCGTGCACGGCCTCTGGCGGCCGGTGCCGGGCCGGTTCAAGGACTTCATCGCCTCCCCGAAGAACAACCTCTACCGCTCGCTGCACACCAGCGTGTGCGGCCCGCAGGACCGCACCGTGGAGGTGCTGATCCGCACCAGCGAGATGCACCGTTCCGCGGAGTACGGCGTGGCCGCCCACTACCGCTTCCCCCGGGCCGCGGGCCGGGCCGCCGACCGGGCCGACGAGTTGGCCTGGCTGCGCCGGGTGCTCGACTGGGAGCAGGACACGGTCGACCCGACCCAGTTCATGGCGTCGCTGCGGTGCGACCTGGCCGAGGCGCAGATCCAGGTGGTCGCCGACGGTCGCCAGGTGGTGCTGCCGGCCGGGGCCACCCCGGTCGACCTCGCGTACGAGCTGGGCACCGAGCGCGGCGACCACTGTCTGGCCGCGCGGATCAACGGCCGGTTGGCCCCGCTCTCCTCCGAGCTGGAGGAGGGCGACGTGGTGGAGATCTTCACCGAGAGCGACGCGGAGAGCGGCTTCGAGGTGGACGTGGCCCCGCGGGGCCCGCGCCGGGAGTGGCTGGGCTTCGTCAAGTCCCCGCACGCCCAGATGCAGATCAACCGCTGGTTCGCCGAGCACACCGAGCCGGGCATCTCGATCGCCGACAAGGTCCGCCTCGGCCGCGCCTCCATCGGGCTGGCGCTGCGCAAGCACAACCGGGGCCTGGCCAGCGACCTGCCGCTGCTGCGGCTCTCCGAGGAGTTGGGCTACCCCGACCTGGAGACGCTGCTGGTGGCGGTCTTCGACCGCACGGTCGAGCCGGACACGGTGGTCCAGCAACTGATCGACCTGGTCGACCACCGGCAGTAGGGCGGAGGTCGTTCGCCCGCGTCCGCCCGGCGGCCACTAGCCTGGACGCATGATCCCCCGCGCGCGTGCCACCGGACGGGCCCTCGGCTACCAGCTCTTCTACCGGCTTCCGGTCCCGCTGCGGCGGCGACTGGTGCGGTTGGCCGTGCCGAAGTACATCGTGGGGGCGGTCACGCTGGTCCGGGACACGGAGGCCACCGGCGCCGGGCGGATCCTGCTGCTGCGCCAGCCGCCCGGCCACAGCTGGACCCTGCCGGCCGGTCTGCTGCAACGCGGTGAGGCGCCCGTGGTCGGCGCCGCCCGGGAGCTGTACGAGGAGTCCGGCGTCCGCCTCTCCCCCGACGCGCTCCGGCCGGCCGTGCCGAACGCGGTCGTGCACGCCAAGGGCTGGGTCGACGTGGTGTTCGAGGCGGAGGTGCCGGCGTCGCGCACCGAGCTGGCGGTCGACGGGGCCGAGGTCTTCGAGGCCGCCTGGCATCCGCTGGACGACCTGCCCCGGCTCAGCCGCGCCACCGCCAACCTGCTCGGCTACTACGGCATCGGTCCGCGCGCCGGCGAGGTCCCGCCGGCGACGCCACCGGCCGCGTGAGCCCACCGGCGGCCGCGCCGTCCGGCCCGACGGGATCCGGTCCGACGGCGTCCGGGGTCGAGGTGTGCGCGGTCGTGCTGGCGGCGGGTGAGGGCACCCGACTGCGCCCGCTCACCGAGCGGGTGCCCAAGGCGCTCTGCCCGGTCGGCAACGTGCCGCTGCTCGACCGGGCCCTGGCACGGTTGGCCGGCCTCGGCCTGACCGGCCCGGACCGGGTCGCGGTGAACGCCTGCTACCTGGGCGACCAGGTGGTGGCCCGGGTGGGTGACCGGGCGCACCTGTCGGTCGAGCCCGGCGACCCACTGGGCACCGCCGGCGGGCTGGGGCGGCTGCGGGACTGGATCGCCGGGCGGGGCGTGCTCGTCGGCAACGCCGACGCCTACCTGGCCGACCCGGAGACCCCACCCGGCCCGGACGTGGCCGCGCTGCTGGACGGCTGGGACGGGCGGAGCGTACGCCTGCTCGGACAGCCGGCGGACGACCCGGCCGCCCCCGGCACCTTCGACGGGCACCGCTTCGTCGGTTTCTCGCTCCTGCCCTGGCGGATGGTCCGGGACCTGCCGGCCACGTTCGGCGACCTGGTCCGGGCGGTGTGGCGGCCGGCGGAGGCGGCTGGCGCGCTGACCGTGGTCCCCTACCGGGGCACCTTCTACGACACCGGCACGCCGGCCGACTACCTGGCCGCCAACCTGCACGCCGCCGGCCCGGACGGGCTGGTCGACCCGTCCGCCACCGTGGACGGCCGGGTCACCCGCTCGGTGGTGGGCGCCGGCGCCCGGGTCCACGGCACGGTCGACCGGTCGGTGATCTGGCCGGGCGCGACCGTCGCCGCCGGGGAACGCCTCGATCGCGTGGTCCGGGCCGGCGCCGACCTGACCGTCCCGGCCGCGCGGTGACCGCGCCGGGCTCTAGCATGGGCCTCGTCGCCGACGAACGGAGAAACGTCCCGTGATCACCGCGATCGTGCTGATCGACTGCGCCACCGACTCCATCCCCGAGGTGGCCGAGACCCTGGCCAACCTGCCCGGCGTCAGCGAGGTCTACTCGGTGGCCGGGCACGTCGACCTGATCGCCATGGTCCGGGTCCGGGAGTTCGAGCAGATCGCCCAGGTCATCGCCGGCAGCATCTCCAAGGTGCCCGGCGTGCTGAACACCGAGTCGCACATCGCGTTCCGCGCCTACTCGCAGCACGACCTGGAGGAGGCGTTCGCGATCGGGCTGGCCAACGCCGACTGAGACCGGCGGCGGCCGGCCCGCCCCTGGTGGGGACGGGCCGGCCGACCTGTTTCGTGCGGTGCGTCAGCTCTGCGCGGGCGCCGGGGACTCGGTGCCCGGGGCGGGCTCCTCGGTCTCGGTGCCGCCCGGAGCCGGCGACTCGGTGCCGCCACCACCCGGCGCCGGCGACGTGGTGCCGCCCGGGCTGGGCGTGCCGCTGGCGCTGGTCTGCGGAACCGGGATGCCCAGGGTCTGGGCCAGGGCCACCAACGCGTCGTAGTGCGCCTGGAGGACCGGCAGCGCGTCCTGGGCGATCTGCACCACCGACTGCTCGGAGCCCTGCGAGATCTCCGTCTGGGTGGCCTGGATGGCCTGGACGTGGCCGGCCAGCTGGGCGGTCACCCACGCCTTGTCGAACTCGGCCCCGCTGAGGTTGTTCAGCTTGTCGAGGACCTTCTGCTGGTCGGCGGTGGGGTCGGCCGGCAGCTGCACGTTCAGCTGCTGGGCGGTCGACTGCACCGTCTGGTCCAGCTGGGTGTGGTCCGTGACGAACATCTTGCCCAGGTCCTTGACCTGCTGGTTCTGGCCCTTCTGCTGGGCCAGGTTACCGGCGGTGATCTCGAACAGGTTGACCTGGTGCACCGCCTGCAGATACTGGGTGTCCTGCGTCGACGGCTGCGCCGCGGCCTGCGCCGCGGCGGCGGGCGCCAGCCCCACGACCACCAGCGCGGCCAGCAGGCCCAGGCGTTTGATTCCCAACATGCTTCCTCCCCCATGAGACGTCGGACCGCACGGATACCCGGCTGACCGGGGTTATTCCTGCGATTCCACCCGTCCGTGTCGGGGGGCGGCGGGGCACCGGCGCGGGGCCGCCGGGCGTCCGGCGGGCACAACCGGACGACAGTGCCGGAAACGGCCGTGGCGCCCGCCGGATGGTCCGGCGGGCGCCACGGTCAGTCGTACGCGACGGGGTCAGCGACGGCTCTCGCCGCTGCTGATCTCCTCCCGCTCCGGTCGGGGCTCGACCGGCGGGTGGCCCGGCGAGACCGGCGCCTCGGCCGGCTTCTCGATCGGGTAGAAGAAGCCCCGGATGGCGGGCCCGAGGGCGCCCAGCCGGTTCATCTTCTTCGGCACCACCCAGCCGACGTAGTCCAGCGCCGGCGCGTGACCGTCGTGGCCGTCCGCCGAGGTCAGCGGCTGGTGGACCTCGACGAACCGGCCGTCCGGCAGGCGTCGGATGATGCCGGTCTCCACGCCGTGGGCCAGCACCTCCCGGTCGTGCTGCTGGAGACCCAGGCAGATCCGGTAGGTGATGTAGTAGGCCAGCGGCGGGACGACCAGCAGACCGATCCGGCCGGCCCAGGTCATCGCGTTCAAGCTGATGTGGAACTTGTCGGCGATCACGTCGTTGCCGCCGGAGAGCGTCAGCACGATGTAGAAGGCGACGGCCATGGCGCCCACCGCGGTCCGGGCCGGAACGTCCCGGGGCCGCTGGAGCAGGTTGTGGTGCTTGTAGTCCTTGAGGCGGCGTGCCTCCAGGAACGGGTACATCGTCGACAGGCCCACCAGGATGCCCGGGAGCACGACCGTCGGCCAGAACAGCGGCGGGATGACGTATCCGTCGCCGATCGGGATGCTGATCTCCCAGCCCGGCATGAGTCGGGTCGAGCCGTCGAGGAACATGACGTACCAGTCGGGCTGGCTGGCCGCCGAGACGACCCACGCCTCGTACGGGCCGAAGTACCAGATCGGGTTGATCTGGAAGAGGCCACCCATCAGCGCGATCACGCCGAAGACGACCATGAAGAAGCCGCCCTGCTTGAGCGCGTAGCGCGGGAACATCCGCTCGCCGACCACGTTCTCGTTGGTCCGGCCGGGGCCGGGCCACTGGGTGTGCTTCTGCTTGAACACCAGGCCCAGGTGCACGCTGATCAGCGCCACCAGCAGGCCCGGGATGAGCAGCACGTGGGCGATGAAGAAGCGGCTGATGATGATGGTGCCGGGGAACTCCCCGCCGAAGATCGACGAGCTGACCCAGGAACCGATCACCGGGATCGACAGGATGATGCCGGAGGCGATCCGCAGACCGGTGCCGGACAGGCCGTCGTCCGGCAGCGAGTAGCCGGTGAAGCCGGCCAGGAAGCCGACCCAGAACAGCAGCGAGCCGATGATCCAGTTGGTCTCACGCGGCTTGCGGAACGCGCCGGTGAAGAAGACCCGGAGCATGTGCACCACGATCGCGGCCATGAACAGCAGGGCCGCCCAGTGGTGCATCTGCCGCATGATCAGGCCGCCGCGGACGTCGAACGAGAGGTCCAGGCTGGAGGCGTACGCGGCCGACATCGGGGTGCCACGCAGCGGGGCGTAGCTGCCGTCGTATACCACCTCGGTCATCGCCGGCTCGTAGAAGAAGGTCAGGAACACACCGGTCAGCAGCAGGACCACGAACGAGAAGAGCGCGATCTCGCCGAGCAGGAACGACCAGTGGTCGGGGAAGACCTTGTTCAGCAGCTTGCGCAGCGGCGTGGCGACCTGGAAGCGGTCGTCAACCGCCCCGGCGGTCTTGGCCGGCAGCGCGGCCCGATCGAACTTTCGGCGCTTCATGGCCGCTCCCAGAAGTCGGGACCGATGGTCTCGGTGTAGTCGGACCTCGCCACGAAGAAGCCCTCCTCGTCCACCTCGATCGGCAGCTGCGGCAGCGGCCGGTTCGCCGGGCCGAAGATCGGCTTGGCGTTGTCGGTGATGAGGAACTGCGACTGGTGGCAGGGGCAGAGCAGCCGGTTGGTCTGCTGCTCGTAGAGGCTGGCCGGGCAGCCGGCGTGCGTGCAGATCTTGGAGAACGCGACGTAGTTGCCCCACATGTAGTCGCCGCGACCCTTGCGCTCGTTCGCCTCGCGCGACTTCTGCGCGTCGTCCTCGCGCAGGTGGATGAGCAGGGTCGGCGAGTCGGCGTGCTTGTTGCTGACGCCACCCTCGATGCCGGGGAACACGGTGAGCTGACCGCCGACGCTGACGTCCGCGGGGCGGATCGGGCGGCCGTCCTCGCGGATCAGCCGGATCTTCTCGCCGCCCTCGGCCGGCTGGAAGCCGGTGGTGAACATCTGGTTGTTCTTGTGCGGCTGCTGGATCAGACCACCGACCAGCGGAGCCGCGATCACCGCGCCGACCGGCGCGAGACCGGCGAGCAGCGAGATGCCGAGCAGCGGACGGCGCTTCACCCCGAGCTCGTCGGCCAGGTAGAGCATGGTCTCACCGGTGATCTTGCGATCCTCCGGGTTGTTTACCTGGTCGTGCCGGTCCTGGATCGAGACCTCCTTGGGCAGCAGCTTCTTGCCCCAGGTCAGGATGCCGAAGCCGACGCCGAGGAGCGCCAGGCCCAGGGTCAGCCCGAGCAGCGGGGTGTAGAGCTTGTCGCCGCCCCGACCGGCCTCCCACTGCCACGGCCACCAGATGTAGATCGCCAGGAAGGCGGTGGCGAAGGCGCCGGTCAGCAGGAACATCATGGCGACCGTGCGGGTCAGCCGGCGCTCGGCCTTGCTGCCCGGGACCACCTGCGCCTCGTAGTGGACGATCTCGATGTCGTCGCGCCGGGCGCCTTCCTGCACGATGTCGAACCGGGAGAGCCGGGGGTCGTTCACGTCGAGCGGCTCCGGGCCCGACTGGGCCTGGTGCTCGGTGTGGGTGCTCATGCCGTCACCTCGCTACGCGTGGCGCCGGTGGCCGGCACCAGGGCAATGATACAGATGTTCGGCCGGGTCACGACTTGCCCGCAATCCACAGGCTCGCGAAGACCAGCGCGACTATGCCGACCAGGAAGATCGCCAGACCCTCGGTCGACGGGCCGTACCGGCCCAGGTTGAAACCGCCCTGGTCCTGGTCGTGCTTGAGGGTCTCCTGGATGTAGGCGATGATGTCCGCCTTCTCCTGCGGAGTGATCTGGTTGTCGCCGAACACCGGCATGTTCTGCGGGCCGCTCAGCATGGCGGCGTAGATCTGCCGGTCGCTGGCCGGCTTCAGGCTCGGGGCGTACTTGCCGGAGGAGAGCGCGCCGCCGCCACCGCCGAAGGCGTGGCACTGCGAGCAGTTGATCCGGAACAGCTCGCCACCGGTGGACATGTTGGCGCCCTCACGCAGGTTGCCCGACGGCACCTGCGGGCCACCGCCCAGCTCCTGGATGTACTGGCCCAGCTGGCGCACCTGCTCGTCGGTGAAGACCGGCGGCTTGCGCATCGCCTGGGCCTCCTGCCGGGCCATCGGCATGCGGCCGCTGCTGACCTGGAACTCCACCGAGGCCGATCCGACGCCGATCAGGCTCGGACCCCGTCCCTCGACGCCCTGGGCGTTGCGACCGTGACAGGTCACACAGCTCACGTCGAACAGCGCCTTGCCCTCGTTGCCGGCGGCGCTCAGCGGCGGGTTGTCCTGCGCCTGCACGCCCGGGGCGAAGACGGTGTAGGCGCCGCCGGCCAGCATCAGCGCGGCGGCCAGCCGGACCGCGGCGCCCAGCCGGCGGCGGCCCCTGCTGCGCGCTACGGGCCGCCCGCGCAGCCGCGCGAGCAGACCGCGTCGGCGGTCGTTGTCAGAAGTCATGACCTGTGTCCTTAACCGGTTGGACCTTGTCTCAGGGGACGGAGCAGCGGCGCGGTTCGTGACGCGCCAAGATCACTGAAGCCAGTAGATCATGGCGTAGAGCCCGATCCACACGACGTCGACGAAGTGCCAGTAGTAGGACACGACGATCGCCGAGGTCGCCTGGGCCGGAGTGAACCGACCCATGGTGGTGCGGATCATGAAGATGATGAAGGCGACCAGACCGCCGGTCACGTGCAGACCGTGGAAGCCGGTGGTGAGGTAGAACATCGACCCGTAACCGTCTTCGTTGATCTTGACGCCCTCGTGCACCAGGTGGCGGTACTCGTTCAGCTGGCCGAGCACGAAGATCAGGCCCATCACGAAGGTGATCGTGAACCACCGACGCAGGGCGTGGACGTCGCCCTTCTCGGCCGCGAAGACACCGAGCTGGCAGGTCACCGAGGAGAGCACCAGGATCACCGTGAAGGTGGTCGCGTAGGGCACGTCGAGGGCCTCGGTGTGCTTCTCCCACAGCTCCGGCGCCGCCGCGCGGATCGAGAAGTACATCGCGAACAGCGCCGCGAAGAACATGAGTTCGCTGGAGAGCCACACGATCGTCCCGACGCTGACCATGTTGGGACGCGTCAGGGAGTGGATCCGGCTCTTGTCAATGGCTGGGGCCGCAGTCACGCGGTCATTATTGCCCTTGACCGGGACCGACGATCAGCGGGGTGGCAAACCGGTGCCCGCAGTGGCCCGATCGTGGTCGTCCGCTTCGCCTGACCTACCCTGAAAAGCGTGCTGCACGTCGATCAGATCCTCGCCGTCACCTCGGCGGCTCCGGCGACGCTCGCGGCGGGAGGCGAGGCCGCCCCGCCGCCGTTCGACGTCGCCCGGGTGCTCACCGAGACCCGGCTGGACAGCTGGCTCACCCTGGGCCTGGTGCTCGCCGCCGGCCTCTACCTCTACGGGGTGCACCGGTTGCGGCTGCGCGGCGACCGCTGGCCGGTCATCCGCACGGTGGCGTTCCTCGGCCCCGGCCTCGGCGGCATCGCGCTCGTCACGCTCACCGGCCTCGGCGCGTACGACACCGCCCTGCTCTCGGTGCACATGGTGCAGCACATGGTGCTGTCGATGATCGCGCCGATCTTCCTGGCCCTCGGCGCCCCGGTGACGCTGGCGCTGCGCACGCTGCCGGTGCGGCCCCGCAAGCGGCTGCTGGCGATCGTGCACAGCCGAATCGCCCGGATCTACAGCTTCCCGCTGGTGGCGTTCACCATCTTCGTGGTGAACCCGTTCGCGCTCTACTTCACCGACCTCTACGAGTTCACGCTGCGGCACGAGTGGGCGCACGAGCTGGTGCACGCGCATTTCATCGCCACCGGGTGCGTCTTCTTCTGGCCGTTGCTCGGCCTGGACCCGCTGCCCGGCCGCTGGCCCTACCCGGCCCGGGCGCTGCTCATGGTGCTCTCCGTGCCGTTCCACACCGTGCTCGGGCTCACCATCATGCAGAGCACCACGCTGTTCGGCGGCGACTGGTACCCGTCGCTGAACCTGTCCTGGTCCGACCCCTGGGAGGACCAGGTGGTCGCCGGCGGCGTGCTCTGGGCCGGCGGTGAGTTCGTCAGCGTCACCATGCTGGCCGTGCTGGTGGTCCAGTGGATCAAGCAGTCCGAGCGCGAGGCCCGCCGGCTGGACCGGGAACTGGACCGCCAGGAGGCCCGCCAGAAGGCCGCGGAGGCCAGCGCCTGAGTCCCGCCCGGGCGGGGCGTCGGGTCGAATGTGACGCCCGCTACGATCAGCGGGCAGCTACGAGGTGGGAGCCACGTCACGATGAGCGATCGTCTTTGCACCGTCCTGCTCTACAGCGACGACCCGAAGGTCCGGGACCGGATGCGGCTCGCCGTCGGCACCCGGCCGGCGCCCGGCATCGAGATCGAGTTCGTCGAGGCCGACGACTACGCCGGCTGCGTCCGGCTGGTCGACGACTACGAGATCGACCTGCTGCTGCTCGACGGCGAGGCGAGCCCGGGCGGCGGCATCGGCATCGCCCGCCAGATCAAGGACGACCGCGACGACGCGCCGCCGACCTGCGTGGTGCTGGCCCGCGCCGCCGACCGCTGGCTGGCCGCGTACGCCGAGGTCGACGCCACGCTGACCCACCCGCTCGACCCGGTCACCGCCGGCAGCACCGTGGTCGAGCTGCTGCGCCGCACCCACGCCGCGGCCTGATCCACCCCGCGGCGCCACGGCGACGCGGCCGTGGCGCGCGCCCCCAACCGCTTCACTCACGCCGCTCGGGAGGCCCGCCATGGGCGAACGGACCTGGCCGCTTCTGCTCAACGCGCTGCTGCGCGGCGAGGAGCTCTCCACCGCCGACACCGCCTGGGCGATGGGCGAGATCATGGCCGGCTCGGCCACCCCGGCGCAGATCGCCGGGTTCGCCGTGGCGCTGCGCACCAAGGGTGAGACCCCGGCCGAGCTGGGTGGCCTGGTCGAGACGATGCTCACCCGGGCCGTGCCGGTACGCCTGCCCGAAGAGGTGCGCGCCACCGCGCTGGACGTGGTGGGCACCGGCGGGGACCTGGCCCACACGGTCAACATCTCCACCATGGCCGCCCTCGTGGTCGCCGGCGCCGGGGTCCGGGTGGTCAAGCACGGCAACCGGGCCGCCTCCTCCTCGTGCGGCACGGCCGACGTGCTGGAGCAGCTCGGCGTGCCGCTGGACCTGGAACCGGAGCAGGTGGCGCGCTGCGTCACCGAGGCCGGCATCGGCTTCTGCTTCGCCGCCCGGTTCCACCCCGGCATGCGCCACACCGGTCCGGTCCGGCGGGAGATCGGCGTACCCACCGCGTTCAACTTCCTCGGCCCGCTGACCAACCCGGCGCGCCCGCGCGCGGGCGCGGTCGGCTGCTTCGACCGGCGGATGGCGCCGGTGATGGCGGCCGTCTTCGCCGCCCGGGGCGACTCGGCGATCGTGGTCCGCGGTGAGGACGGGCTGGACGAGTTCAGCACCGGCGCGCCGACCCGGGTCTGGGTGGCCCAGCAGGGCGCCGTCAGGGAGGCCCTGCTGGACGCCGCGGAACTCGGGGTGCCCCGGGCCACCCTGGCCGACCTGCGGGGCGGAGACGCCGTCTACAACGCCGACGTGGTCCGGCGGCTGCTGGCCGGCGAGACCGGCCCGGTGCGGGACGCGGTGCTGGTGAACGCCGCGGTCGCGCTGTCCACCCAGGGCCCGCTCGACGGCGACCTGCACGAGGCGCTGCGGGCCAACCTGGTCCGGGCCGCCGAGTCGGTGGACTCGGGCTCCGCCGCTGCCGCGTTGGACCGCTGGCTGGAGGTCGCCCGCACCGCCTGAACGGGTGTCTGTCATACCCGCGTGCCAAGCTACACGGGAGTAATTTTCCGTTTTCGGGCGATGGCTTCCCCGCTTCGACCGGCACCGGACCGAGAGGAGACGCCCGTGTCCGCCCGCGAGTTGCCCTGCGACACCTGTGAGGGCGTCGTGCTGTTCGAGGCGCCGCCCTGCGGCGACGGGCACGGCGTCGACTGCCCCGAGCTGATCTGCACCGGCTGCGGCACGGCGATCCTGATCGCCACGCACGCGTTGCGCCCGTCCCGCCGCCCGGCCCGACGCGCCACCCACCGGCACGCCGCCTGACCCACCCCGCCGCAAGGCCGATCTTCTTCTCGTCCGCCGGTCGGACCTCGCGAGGACGAGCCACCACCGACAGGTCCGCGCCGCCGGCCAGCGGCGACCAGCGCCGCGACGTCACGCCCCTCCCACCCGCCAGCCGGCCGCGCCCCCGCCCTCGGCCACTGCCCCACGGCGCCGGGTAGGCAGGACTGAGCGGGGCGCCTGGCAGGGCCAGGCAAGGCCGCTCTCGGCCCGTCCGGGCCGGGCCGGGGAGGGCAGGGCCGAGCCGGGCAGGGCCGAGCCGGGCAGGGCCGAGCCGGGCAGGGCCGAGCCGGGCAGGGCCGAGCCGGGCCGCCCTGAGCCGAGCCGGGCGGGCAGACCGGTGGCGACAGCGGACCCCCGGCAGGCAGGGCACCCAAGCCTGTCCCACCGCGCCACCATCCAGCACCAGCCCGCCATGCCCCACCACCTCCCGACCCATCCCCCACCCACTCTCCTTCCACGCCAGCACCCGGCGATCAAGGAGTTGGCGTCAGGTGACGACGCCCCAGGCGACACAAACTCCTTGATCAACCTCAGACAGGTGGGTCAGGGCAGGCAGCGGACGGACCGACAGGCGGCCCAGAGTCGGCGCTGGACGAGCGCGAGGCGGGCGCGAGAGGGGCAAGCGCAAGAGGGGCAGGACCACCCGGCCATCCCGCACCAGGCGCCACCGCCCGGATCCGGCCTCGCCGACCCGTCGTCCACAGCGAACACCAACCCGCCGTCACCCGCCACGGAGAGCCGTCGATCATGAAGTTGGCCGGGATGAAAGGGGCGGATCGCGCCGCCAACTTCATGGTCGACGGCGCCAGAGGGGGGAACAGTCAGGCCCGCTGCCCCGGAGGGGCGGCGGGCCTGACTGGTGGTTCGGGGGTCAGTGCTCGGCGGTGCGGCGGGTGCCGGAGTAGTACTCGAAGAGCAGCCCGCAGGTGGCGAAGACGACCGCCACCATGCCCAGGCCCAGCAGCCAGAACTGCCAGAACACGAGCCCGAGGCCGGCGATCGCGGCGGCCAGGGCCAGGCCGAACGGCCAGTAGCTGCCCGGGCTGAAGAAGCCGATCTCACCGGCGCCGTCGGCGATCTCACCGTCGGCCCGGTCCTCCGGTCGCAGGTCGATCCGGCGGGAGACGAACCAGAAGAAGCCGCCGCACATCGCGCAGAGCAGGAACGAGAGCAGCAGCGCCACGGTGCCGACCCACTCGACGTGACCGTCGCTGTCGGCGTACGTCCAGGCGCCGTAGAGGACGGTCGCGCCGAGGAGGAACGTGGCGATGGTCAGGAAGATCTTCCACTCGGTCTTCATGCCGAACCCCTCAGTTTCCCGCGCCGGCCGTCGCGTCGGACGGGTTGAAGTTGTCCTTGGTGCGGCGGGTGTCGAACGGCTTCGTCTCGGTGGCGTACTCGGGCTCGCCGATCGCCTTGAGCGCGTCCTGGGTCGACTGGCCGCCCTTCTTGGCCGCCAGGAACTGCTCGTACTTCTCCGGCGAGACGACCCGCAGCTCGAAGTTCATGAAGGCGTGGTAGCTGCCGCACAGCTCGGCGCAGCGGCCGACGAACGCGCCCTCCTGGTCGATGCTGGAGACCTCGAACGTGTTGCGGACGTTGCCCGGCATCACGTCGCGCTTGAACAGCAGCTCCGGCACCCAGAACGAGTGGATGACGTCGCGGCTCTGCTCCTCGAACCGGATCGACCGGCCGCTCGGCAGCACCAGCACCGGGATGACCTCGCTGGTGCCCAGCACCGAGGCGACGGTGTTGGCGTCGCGGCCCTGGCCGTCGCGGTAGTTGAACTGCCAGTTCCACTTGAAGGCGACGACCTCGACGGTGACGTCCGGGTTCTTCGACTCCTTGTTGACGTCGGTCTGCACGACCGCCGTGTAGTAGAAGAGCACGGAGACCACGAGGATCGGCGCGATGGTGTAGAGGAACTCCATCGGCAGGTTGTAGCGGGTCTGCACCGGCAGCTCGTTGCCGCGCTTGCGGTAACGGATCACGCACCAGAAGATCAGGCCCCACACGAAGACGCCGACCGCGAGCGCCGCGATGCAGGACGCGATCCACAGGTCGTACATCCGGTGCGACTCGGGGGTGATGCCGCCCTGCGGCCAGCCGAAGCCGTCGAACGTCTTGCCGACGTCACAGCCGGTGAGCAGAACCAGCAGCGCCGCTCCGCCGAGACCGAGCCCGGCGATTCGACCAGCACCACGCCGCCGGCGCCCACCGGCCCCCGGGGAAGCGCTGTGCCGTACGGCCGACGGCCGTACCTCCGAACTCCTTGCGACCACCTGGTCCTGCCTCCCTAGCGCGCCGCGGCGATTCCGTGTTCTTGACACCGACGGCAAAGGCGTCACCGACGGTCGCAGATTACTCGACCATGGCGGGCCTGACCGTCTTGGGGTCACTGTCCGCCCCCATCGGGGGGATCTTGGGCGTACCCGAGCGATAGCGTGGAACGTCATGGACGCCTCCCCGGTCTACCTGGACGCCGCCAGCGCCGCTCCGCTCCACCCGGTGGCGCGGCAGGCGATGCTGGCCGCCCTGGACGACGGCTGGGCCGACCCGGCCCGGCTCTACGCGCCGGCCCGTCGGGCCCGCCAGCTCCTCGACGCCGCCCGGGAGGCCGCCGCACAGACGCTCGGCGTCCGCGCCGACGAGCTCTCCTTCACCCCCAGCGGTACGGCGGCGGCGCACGCCGCCGTACTCGGTGGCCTGGCCGGGCGGCGGCGGGCCGGGGCGACGCTCGTGCACTCGGCGATCGAGCACTCGGCGGTGCTGCACGCCGCGCAGCGGCATGCAGCCGGTGGGGGCGACGCGGTGGCCGTACCCGTGGACCGGCTGGGCCGGCTGGACCTGGACGCCTGGGCGGCGGCGGTGACCGCGCCCGGCGTGGCCCTCGCGGCGCTGATCGGGGCCAGCCACGAGGTGGGCACCGTGCAGCCGGTGCCCGCCGCGGCCGAGCTGTCCGCCGAGGCCGGGGTGCCGCTCTACGTGGACGCGGCGCAGCTGGTCGGCCGGGCGCCGCTGCCGGCGGGCTGGTCGGTGCTGACCGCCAGCGCGCACAAGTGGGGCGGCCCGCCCGGCGTCGGGCTGCTGGTGGTGCGCAAGGGCACCCGGTGGGAGTCGCCGTACCCGGCCGACGAGCGGGAGTCGGGGCGTACGCCGGGGGTGGTGAACCTGCCGGCGGTGGTGGCCGCGGCGGCGAGCCTGCGCGCGGCGGCGGCCGACGCGGCGGCCGAGGCGGCCCGGCTGGCGCCGCTGGTGGACCGGATCCGGACCCGGGTGGCGGCGGAGGTGCCGGACGTGGAGGTGGTCGGCGACCCGGTGGACCGGTTACCGCACCTGGTGACGTTCTCCTGCCTGTACGTGGACGGCGAGGCGCTGCTGCACGCGTTGGACCGGCGTGGCTTCGCGGTCTCCTCCGGCTCGTCCTGCACGTCCTCGACGTTGCGGCCGTCACACGTGCTGGAGGCGATGGGAGTGCTGTCGCACGGCAACGTGCGGGTGTCGCTGCACCGGGAGACCACCGAGGCGGACGTGGAGCGGTTCCTCGCCGAGCTGCCCGGGATCGTCGCGGCCCTGCGCGCCGAGGCGGGGGTGACCGACCTGTGAGCGAACCGGACGAGGTGCTCGACTGTCGGGGGCAGCGCTGCCCGCTGCCGGTGATCAATCTCGCTCGCCGGGTGCCCGGGTTGCCGGCCGGCGCGGTGGTCCGGGTGCTCGCCGACGACCCGGCCGCCGCGGTGGACATCCCGGCGTGGTGCCGGATGCGGGGGCACGAGTTCCTCGCCGCCCACCCGCACGCCGGGCCCGCCTACGACGTCCGGGTGTAAGGAGGGGCCCCTTCTTAACGCCTCCGGTAGAGCAGGGGGCCCCTTTTAACGCCGGCGACGGTCGGAGCTCAGCCCAGGTAGGCGAGGATGCCGGGAAGCGGGTCGACCGCCACGGCGGTGTCGACCACCAGGCGCGGACCGATCAGCGGCTCGTACTCGGCCCGGCGCCGCAGCGTCTGTTCCCAGGTGACGTGCTCCTCGGGCGGCCGGGCCTCGACCCGGCGGCGGTGCTCCGCCTCGTCGCCGCAGTGCACCTCGATCACCCGCAGCGGCACCCCGGCCCGCTCGGCCAGGTCGTGCCAGAGCCCGCGCGCGCTGGCGACCGGGTTCACCGCGTCGACCACCACGCTGAACCCCAGGCCGAGCTGCACCTCGGCCAGCCCGGCGACCGCGCCGTAGGCGGCCATGCCGGACACGTCGCCGGTGAGGCCGTAGCGGCCCAGCGCCCGTTCGACCGGGTCGACCGGCAGCACCGGGGCGCGCAACGCCGCGCCGACCCGGGTGGCCAGGGTGCTCTTGCCCACGCCGGGCAGCCCGGCGAACGCGACCAGCAGCGGGCCGCCGGCGCCGGCGCGGACCCCCGGGTCCACCCCGCCGCCGGCCGGGCCCGCCACGCCGGTCACAGCAGGTGCGGCCGGACGTCCTCGGCGGCCGCGTCGCCGTACGACTCGGCGAGCCGCTTCACGAACAGGTCCCGGCGGACCTCGTACTCCTGGCCGCCGAAGTTCTCCAGCACGAGCGTGGCCAGCAGGCAGCCGACCTGGGCCGCGCGCTCCAGGCCGACGCCCCAGTCGAGCGCGGCGAAGAAGCCGGCCCGGAAGCCGTCGCCGACGCCGGTCGGGTCGACCGCCTGGATCTCCCGCGCGATCGGCACCCGGATGGTGCCGACCTCCCGGCCGGCGATCTCCACGCCCTGCTTGCCCAGCGTGGTGACCCGCACCTTCACCCGGTCCAGCAGCTGCTCGTCGGTGAGACCGGCCTTGCTCTGCAGCAGCGACCGCTCGTACTCGTTGGTCATCAGGTAGTCGGCGCCGTCGATCAGGCCGAGCACGTCCGCGCCGTCCATCCGGGCGAGCTGCTGCGACGGGTCGGCGACGAAGGAGTAGCCGCGGTCGCGGCACTCGGCGGAGTGCCGGATCATGGCGGCCGGGTCGTTGGCGCTGACCAGCACCAGGTCCAGCCCGCCGAGCCGCTGCGCGACCGGGGACAGCTCGATGTTGCGGGCCTCGCTCATCGCGCCGGCGTAGAAGGAGGCGATCTGGCACATGTCGGTGTCGGTGGTGCAGACGAAGCGGGCCGTGTGCGCCACCTCGCTGACGTGCACCGAGTCGCAGTCCACGCCGTGCCGCTCCAGCCAGGAGCGGTAGTCGGCGAAGTCCGCGCCGACGGCGCCGAGGAGCACCGGTCGCAGCCCGAGCTGGGCCATGCCGAACGCGATGTTGGCGGCGGTGCCACCGCGCCGCAGCACCAGCTCGTCGACGAGGAAGGACAGCGAGACCTTGTCGAGCTGGTCGGCGATGAGCTGGTCGGCGAAGCGGCCGGGGAAGCTCATCAGGTGGTCGGTCGCGATCGAGCCGGTCACGGCGATCTTCATGTCAACCCTCGTGGTCGGGAGCACGGCGCGGTCAGCCTACCGGTCGGTCCGGTCGCCCGGACGGCGGTCGGCCGCCGACCGGTCGCTCCCCGCACATCCGGACGTCACCGCACGGACACCCACCGGTACGACGAAACGGCGGGACCGCCCCGTCCGGGGTGGTCCCGCCGTTTCCGGTCGAGTAGGGCCCGCCGACTCAGCTGAAGGAGTCGCCGCAGGCGCAGGAGCTGCCGGCGTTCGGGTTGTCGATGGTGAAGCCCTGGGCGTCGATCCGGTCGGCGAAGTCGATGGTGGCGCCGGCCAGGTAGGGGGCGCTCATCCGGTCGACGACGACCTCGACACCGCCGAAGTCGGTGACGACGTCACCGTCGAGCGACCGCTCGTCGAAGAAGAGCTGGTACCGCAGGCCGGAGCAGCCACCCGGCTGCACGGCGACCCGGAGCCGCAGGTCGTCGCGGCCCTCCTGCTCGATCAGGGCCTTGACCTTCTGCGCCGCGACGTCGGTGAGGACGACGGTGCTGGGGGCCTGCGTGGCCTCGGTCGACTCGGTCTGCGCTGGCGTGGTCACGTGGAAGTCTCCCTGCGCGGTATGAGGTCCGGACGTACTGGCCAACGCCGCACGTCCGCCAGTATTCCCGGTGGTCCGTCTCCGATCGTACGCCGCTGCCGGCGTGACCACCCGGCGGCGTGACCAGCGGAACGCGCTCAGCGGCTCCACTGGCCGGCCAGGCGGGCCCCGAGCGCCCGCAGCCCCTCGGCCGGGCGCTCCATCGCCGCGGCCACTCCCCCGCGCTCCTCGCCGCCGAAGTGCTCGACCAGGCTGTGCGCCTCGGTCACGCCGGCCGCGGCGGCTTCCCGCCGGCCGGTGCTCACCCGTCCCGCCAGCACCACGCAGGGCACGCCGCGGTCGCGAGCCGCGCCGGCCACGCCGGCGACCACCTTGCCGCGCAGCGACTGGTGGTCGAACGAGCCCTCGCCGGTGACCACCAGGTCGGCGGTGTCCAGCGCGCTGTCCAGGTCGACCGCCCGGGTGACCAGCCCGATGCCCGACTCACACCGGCCGCCCAGTGCCAGCACCGCCGCGCCGAGTCCGCCGGCCGCGCCGCCGCCGGGCAGCGCGCCGAGCCCGGACGGGCAGTCGGGCAGCCGCTCGACCAGCACGTCGGCCCAGCGCTCCAGCGCGGCGTCGAGCAGCAGCACGTCCGCCCGGGTGGCGCCCTTCTGCGGCCCGAAGACGCTGCTCGCGCCGTGCAGCCCGAGCAGCGGGTTGTCCACGTCGGTGGCGGCGACCAGCGCCGCGCCGCGCAGTCGGGGAGCGCCGTCGAGCCCGGCCACGGCCGCGAGCGCCGCACCGCCGTACGGGAGGGCCCGGCCGGCCCCGTCGAGCGCTGTCACGCCGAGCGGGACGAGCATGCCGGCGCCCCCGTCGTTGGTGGCCGACCCGCCCAGCCCGACCACCACGGTCCGGGCGCCCGCCTCGACCGCGGCGGCGACGAGCAGGCCCAGCCCGTACGAGGTGGTGGCCTTCGGGTCGCGCTCGGCGGGCGACAGCAGGTGCAGGCCGCACGCCTGCGCGCTCTCCAGGTAGGCCACGCCGTCGTCGGTGAGCAGGATCTCACCGGCGGCCGGGCGGCCCAGCGGGTCGACCGTGGGCACTGGCAGCCGGCGTCCCCCGAGCGCCTCGGCGAGCACGGCGACGAACCCGGGCCCGCCGTCGGCGAGGGGTCGCAGCAGCAGTTCGTCGTCGGGGGCGACGCTCCGCCAGCCCTCGGCCACCGCGGCGGCGACCTCCGGGGCCGGCAGCGTGCCGGCGAACTTGTCCGGGCAGATCAGCACGCGCATGCCGAGCAGTGTGGCAGGCCACATCGGCGGCGGCTGCGCGGCGGCCGGGCTGTGGGACCATGGGGTCGTGACTTCGACCTGGGTTGAGCCCTCCAACACCGCCACTGCGCTGCTGCTCCTCGGCCGCGGCAGCGACCCCGCCACCGAGCGTGGCGTGGAGTGTCCGGGTGACCTCCCCGCGCCGAGCGACCCCGACCTGGTGGCCCGCGCGGCGGCGGCGAAGGCCGCGCTCGGCACGAAGGTGTTCGTGCTGGGCCACCACTACCAGCGCGACGAGGTGATCCAGTTCGCCGACGTGACCGGCGACTCGTTCAAGCTGGCCCGGGAGGCCGCGGCCCGGCCCGACGCGGAGTACATCGTCTTCTGCGGTGTGCACTTCATGGCCGAGAGCGCCGACATCCTCACCTCGGAGGCGCAGAAGGTGATCCTGCCCGACCTGGCCGCCGGCTGCTCGATGGCGGACATGGCGGTGCTGACGCAGGTCGAGGCCGCCTGGGACACGCTGACCGACCTGGGTGTCGCCGCCGACACGGTCCCGGTGACCTACATGAACTCCTCGGCCGACATCAAGGGTTTCGTCGGCCGCAACGGCGGCGTGGTGTGCACCTCGTCCAACGCCAAGCGCGCCCTGGACTGGGCGTTCGAGCAGGGCCGCAAGGTGCTGTTCCTGCCCGACCAGCACCTGGGCCGCAACACGGCGGTGCTGGAGATGGGGTTCTCGCTGGACGACTGCGTGCTCTACGACCCGCACAAGCCGGGCGGCGGGCTGACCCAGGAGCAGGTGCGCGACGCGAAGATGATCCTGTGGCGCGGGCACTGCTCGGTGCACGGCCGCTTCACGCTCGACAGCGTGAACGACGTGCGGGCCCGGGTGCCCGGCGTCAACGTGCTGGTGCACCCGGAGTGCCGGCACGAGGTCGTCACCGCCGCCGACCTGGTGGGCTCGACCGAGTTCATCATCTCCACGATCGAGGCGGCCCCGGCCGGCTCGGCGTGGGCGGTGGGCACGGAGCTGAACCTGGTCCGCCGGCTCGCGCTGGCCCACCCGGACAAGCAGATCATGTTCCTCGACCGGGCGGTCTGCTACTGCTCGACGATGAACCGGATCGACCTGCCGCACCTGGTCTGGGCGCTGGAGGAGCTGGTCGCGGGCCGCGTGGTCAACCAGATCACCGTCGACCCCGACACCGCCCGACACGCCCGGACGGCGCTGGACCAGATGCTCGCCCTGCCGGGGGTCTGATCACCGTAGGTCACCCTGCTGGCACGGAAACGCACCGGACACCCCGGTTCGTGCCCTCGCTGGCGATGTGACCGATTCCATTCTCGTCACGGAGGGCTATGCTGCCGGGGCGACGACACACGCGGGCCGTTTTTCGATGACCGCGATTCGGGTAGCGATGTACTTCGCAGACCCCTCACCTACACGGCAGCACCCAACGCGCTGGAGGTTGCGTTGACCGACGACGTCCTGGTCGTACACGGAGGCACTCCGCTCGAAGGGCGGATCCGCGTGCGCGGCGCGAAGAACCTCGTGTCCAAGGCGATGGTCGCCGCCCTGCTCGGCGACACACCCAGCCGACTGTTCGACGTGCCGCGGATCCGCGACGTCGAGGTGGTCCGCGGGCTGCTCGGCCTGCACGGGGTGAAGGTGACCGACGGCACCGAGGACGGCGAGCTGGTCTTCGACCCGTCAAACGTCGAGAGCGCCAGCACCGACCAGATCAACGTGCACGCCGGGTCCAGCCGGATCCCGATCCTGTTCTGCGGCCCGCTGCTGCACCGCCTCGGCCACGCGTTCATCCCCGACCTGGGCGGCTGCCACATCGGCCCCCGCCCGATCGACTTCCACCTCCAGGCGCTGCGCGAGTTCGGCGCCACGGTCGAGAAGACCCCCGAGGGACTGCACCTGTCCGCGCCCAACGGGCTGCACGGCACCAAGTTCGCCCTGCCGTACCCGAGCGTGGGGGCCACCGAGCAGGTGCTGCTCACCGCCGTGATGGCCGAGGGCGTCACCGAGCTGCGCAACGCGGCGGTCGAGCCCGAGATCATCGACCTGATCTGCATCCTGCAGAAGATGGGCGCGATCATCAAGGTCCACACCGACCGGGTGATCGAGATCCAGGGCGTCAAGAAGCTGCACGGCTACACCCACCGGCCGATCCCGGACCGGATCGAGGCGGCCAGCTGGGCGGCGGCGGCGCTGGCGACCCGGGGCCACGTCGAGGTCCTCGGCGCGCAGCAGGCCGACATGATGACCTTCCTGAACATCTTCCGGTCGGTCGGCGGCGAGTACGAGGTCACCGACGCCCGGCCGCCGAAGCTCGGCGACCCGGGCCAGGAGGGCGGCATCCGGTTCTGGCACCCGGGCGGCGAGCTGAACGCGGTCGCGCTGGAGACCGACGTGCACCCCGGCTTCATGACCGACTGGCAGCAGCCGCTGGTGGTCGCGCTCACCCAGGCCCGGGGCCTGTCGATCGTCCACGAGACGGTCTACGAGCAGCGGCTCGGCTACACCGAGGCGCTGAACACGATGGGCGCCAACATCCAGGTCTACCGGGACTGCCTCGGCGGCACCCCGTGCCGCTTCGGCCGGCGCAACTTCAAGCACTCCGCGGTGATCGCCGGCCCGAGCAAGCTGCACGCGGCCGACCTGGTCATCCCGGACCTGCGGGCCGGGTTCAGCCACCTCATCGCGGCGCTGGCCGCCGAGGGCACCTCCCGGGTGTACGGCGTCGACCTGATCAACCGCGGCTACGAGGACTTCGAGGCCAAGCTGGCCGACCTCGGCGCGCACGTCGAGCGCCCCTGATCACGCTTTCTCCGTCGGCCCGGTGCACCGCGTGTGCACCGGGCCGACGCGTTTGGCTACCCTTGCCGGCGTGCCGTCGTTGTTTCGTCGCAAGTCAGCCGACCTCGTCGAGGAGTCCGTCACCCCGGTGACGACCGACGAGGAGTCCTCCGCCCGTCCCCGGGGCTACACGCCCAGCAAGAAGGAACTCGGGCAGACCACTCCGAAGCGCCCCGCCGCCGGTCGCCGTCCGGCCGCCCCGGCCCGCGCGCTGACCAAGGAGGAGGCCCGGGAGCAGCGCCGCGCGGCGCGCGCCGAGGCCGCGGCCGAGTTCCGTCGCGAGGGTGGCCCGCGCGACCGGGGCCCGGAGCGGCTGCTGGCCCGCAACGTGGTCGACTCCCGGCGTACGGTCGGCACCTGGTTCTTCGGCGGCGCGCTGATCGTGCTGGTCGGCTCCAACCAGGCCATGCCGCCGCAGGTGCGACTGGTGTCGAACCTGCTCTGGGGCGCGCTGGCCCTCGGCGTGCTGATCGACTCCGTGCTGATCGCCAGGAAGATCAAGAAGCTGGTCCGCGAGCGCTTCCCGAAGAGCACCGAGAAACTGGGGTCGCTCTACTTCTACGCGATCATGCGGTCGATCACGTTCCGCAAGATGCGCGCCCCCGCCCCCCGGGTCGACATCGGCGACAAGGTCTGACCGGCGCACACACGTGTTAAGCGGGGCCCCTTCCTATACGCCAGGCGTTAAGAGGGGGCCCTTCCTTTCACTGCGGTAGAGCCGGGCGACGACCTCCTCGATGTCCGGCTCGACGATCGAGATGTCCCGCAACGTGGCCAGGCCGGCCAGCCCCGCCACCACCTCCGCCACGCTCGCCGCCTCCAGCGCGAAGACCAGCCGCCGGCCGTCCGCCTCCACCCGGTGCACCGGCGCGCCGGGCAGCGCCGGCGGCTCCGGCAGCGCGGCGTCCAGTTCGGCGACCACCATCCGGCGCGACCCGTACCGGCGGTGCAGCTCGGCGATCGAGCCGTCGTGCACCACCCGCCCGTGGTCGATCACCACCAGCCGACGGCAGAGCCGTTCGATGTCGGCCAGGTCGTGCGTGGTGAGCACCAGTGTGATGTCGCCGGCCCGGCCCAGCTCGGCCAGGAAGCCGCGGACCGCCTGCTTGCTCACCACGTCCAGCCCGATGGTGGGCTCGTCCAGGAAGAGCACCTCCGGGCCGTGCAGCAGCGCCGCGGTCAGCTCGCCGCGCATCCGTTGACCGAGGGAGAGCTGCCGGACCGGGGTGTCCAGGAACGCGTCCAGGTCGAGCAGGTCCCGGCAGCGGGCCAGCCGGGCGGCGTGCGCGGCGGCCGGCACCCGGTAGACGTGCCGCAGCAGGTCGAACGAATCCCGCAGCGGCAGGTCCCACCAGAGCTGCGAACGCTGCCCGAACACCACCCCGATACGCAACGCCAACCGGGTCCGGTCGGCCACCGGCCGCAGCCCGCAGACCCGGGCGTGGCCCGCCGAGGGCATCAGCACCCCGGTCAGCATCTTCAGCGTGGTCGACTTCCCGGCGCCGTTGGGCCCGATGTAGCCGAGCATCTCGCCGCGCTCCACCCGCAGGTCGACCCCGTCGACAGCGGTCACCGTCCGCTTCTCGCGGCGCAGCGCCCCGGCCCTGACCCGGACCGTGAACTCCTTGCGCAGCCCGTCCGTCTCGATGACGTTCATGACCCCGTACTCCGGTAGTGACGGATCCCGACCCGCCAGGCCAGGGCGGCGACCGCCGCCGCGACCAGCGCGACGCCCGGCGAGGCCCACCCCACCCAGGGCGGCAGGCCGAGCGGGTCGGCGCGGCCGAGCAGCGCCAGCGCCGGGTGGTAACTGACGAAGGCGAACCCCATCCCGTACGCGAACAGCGCGCGGAACCAGCCGCCGTAGACGGTGACCGGGTACGAGGTGAAGTCGCGCCCCCCGTAGGTCACCGAGTTGGCCATCTCCCCCGAGTCGACCCAGTAGAACGACACCGTGGCGGTGGTGACGAAGACCGACGCGAAGAACACCACAGCGGCCGGCGGGGCGACCACGGCCAGCGCCACCCGGCCCGGGGTCCAGTCGATCCCCGCCGAGGCGAGCGCGTACAGCAGCACGGCCAGCCCGAACACGGCCCGGGACACCTTGCGCAGCGGCAGGTCCATCAGCAGCAGCTGGGGCAACGCCGCGAGCGGGCGGACCAGCACGGCGTCGAACAGGCCGGTGCGGACGTACCGGGGCAGCCGTTCGATGTTGCCGACCAGCAGGTCGGCGGCGGCGAAGCCGCACGACGACAGCCCGACCACGACGAGCGTCTCGCGCAGCGTGAACCCGCCCAGCTCACGGGTCACCCCGAAGATCACCAGGACGGTGACCACGTCGAACACGGTCGCACCCAGGTTGCCGACCAGGTCCACCACGAACGAGGTGCGGTAGGCGGCCTGCGAGCGGGCCTGCGCCCCGAGCAGCGCCCGGTACGCCCGCAGCGCGCCTCCGGCGCCAGCCTCAGCCACCCTGGGCGCGCTGTCGCGCTCAGCCACCCTGGGCGCGCTCTCGCGCTCAGCCACCCTGGGCGCGCTCTCGCGCTCAGCCACCCTGCACCACCAGGCGGCGCTCGGCACGGCGCTGGACCAGCCGGCAGAGCGCCAGCAGCAGCACCGCCCAGACCAGTTGCAGCCCGACCAGGCCGAGACCGGTCGACATCGGCTCGCGCTCGACCAGGACGTCCAGCGGAACCTGCAGGATGCTGGGGAACGGGGTGGCGTACCGCAGGGCCGCCTCCAGCCAGCCGGGGAGGAAGCCCAGCGGGAAGTAGAGCCCGGCCAGCACGCCCGAGCCGAGCGTCCAGAGGATCATCGGACCGCGGACGTCCTGGAGCCAGTAGGCGGTGGCGTTGACCAGGTAGCGGCAGCCGAAGCAGACCACCACGGCGAGCAGCGTGGAGAGCAGGAACAACGGCACGGTGGCCCAGTGCCGGGGCAGGTAGACGGCGAAGAAGAGCGGGCCGACCACCAGCGGCGGCACCAGCCGGGCCAGCGCGGCGAACCCGGCCCGGCCGAGGTCGATCGCGAGGTAGCTGGTCACCGGGTGCACCGGCCGCAGCAGGTCGGCGGCCACCTCGCCGGTGCGGATCCGGTCGGCCAGATCGGTCCACCCCCAGATGGCGATCACCGCCAGCAGACCCTGCCCGGCCCAGACGAACGTGGCGAGCTGCGCCCGGTCGTAACCGGCCACGGTGCCGGCCGCGCCGGTCGCGGCGAGGAAGATGTAGCAGCGCAGGAAGCCGAACACGGTGTTGGTGACGACGCCCGCCACCGCGGCCTGGCGATAGGTCGCGTACCGGCGGAAGCCGGCCGCCACTATCGCGCCGAATGTCCGAAACCATGGGGTAACGTGTGCGTCCGTGGGTGGTCCCACAGTGGCGGTGACCGAGCCCACGCCGTTACCCTCCTTCCGCAGCCACGACGTGCTGGACCGGGCGACTCTACCGGCACGTCCGGCGCCCAGCGCGACAATTTCCAACGAGGTGACACCGCCGTGAGCGAGCGACGCGAGCCGGCCCCGGGGCCGCGCCGCGCGAGCGGCGGGAGGGGCTGCCGATGAGTGGCTGGGGCAGCTGGCGCGAGCCGGCCGAACCGGCCTGGGCCGCCGAGCCCACCCACGAATGGGAGCCGCAGTTCCCCGGACAGCGCTACCCCGGCGACATCGGCCTCGAGAACCTGACGCCTCCGCCCCGCCGTCGCGCCGTGGTCGGACGCGCCGAGGTACGCCCGGTCAGTCCCGCTCCGGGTGTCGAGCAGCCGGTCAGCCCCGCCGCTTCCCGCCCCGACGACGCGTACCCGGTGAGCCCTGCGAGCCCGCGTGGCTCGTACCCGGTCAGCCCCGCCGGACCGCGTGAGGCCCGTCCGACCAGCCCCGCCGGACCGCGTGGTACCTACCCGGTCAGCCCCGCCGGGCCGCGCGGCACCTACCCGGTCAGTCCCGCCGGGCCGCGCGAGGCCTATCCGCTCAGCCCTGCCGGACCGCGCGAGGCCTATCCGCTCAGCCCTGCCGGACCGCGCGAGGCCTACCCGCTCAGCTCCGCCGGCCCGGACGGGCGTCGTGCGTCGTACCCGGTGAGTCCGGCCGCCGCGGACGGTTCGCGCGGGTCGCACCCCGGCGGCGCGGGGCCGCGCGACCGGAACGGTCGTCCGGACGGACCGGGCCCGGACGACCGGCGGCCCTGGCCCGAGGAGCGGCACCGGCCCGGCCCGGAGCGCGCCGACCAGCGGTGGGTACGTCCCGCCGCGGCGTCGCACCGACCGGCCCCGCCCGGATCCGAGCCGGGCTGGGTGCCGGAGCCGAACGAGGTACCGCACGCCGGCCCGGGCTGGTCCGAGCGCCGTCGCCCGGTGGACGGCCGACGTGTCCCCGCCGACGGCCACGAGGCCACCCCGGACGGTCGCCGCGGTCCGGCGTCCGACCCGCGTCGGGACGCCCTCCCCCACGGCCACCGGGAGGCGTCCCTCGACGGTCGACGTGAGGCCGGTCCCGGTCGGCCGGTCGACCGGCGGGACCATCCGATGGCGTCGCCGGAGCGGGACGGCCGCGACGGTTGGCGTGACCCCGGGGCCCGTCCCCCGGCCGAGTGGCGCGAGCCGGCGGGGAGCCGGTGGGACGACGGCGCGCCGCGCCGGGATGCCGCCGCGTACCCCGAGACCCACCGCCGGGCGCCCGAGTGCGGGCGCCCCCGCACCGAGCCCGACCGGTACGGCCCTCCGCGCCCCGGCGCCGACCAGCGGTGGGACGGGCAGCGCCCGCCCGCCGACCGGGCCCGATCCCATCAGGGCGAGTGGCCGGTCGTCGAGCCGCGTCCACGTGTCGAGCCCGCCGCCTACCGGCCCGACGAGCGGCACCGCCCGCCGGTGGCCCGCCCGACGCCGCCCGGATACCCGGTCCAGCCCGTGGACGGCGCACGCCCCGACGGTCGCCGCCCCGACCAGCCCGGCGCCGGCCGCCCCGAACCGCGGGAGGTCCGGCCGCCCGCCGTGGACGCCCGTCCCGGTCAGGCCACCCCGCGTCCGGAACCACGCGACGCGCGACCGCCCGCCGTGGAAGGCCGCCCCGGCCCGGCCGGCACCCGCCCGGACCCACGCGACCCTCGGTCCCCCGCCGTGGACGCCCGCCCCGGTCAGCCCGGCACCCGCCCGGAGCCACGCGACCCTCGGTCCCCGGCCGTGGACGCCCGCGCCGCTCAGCCCGGCACCCGCCCGGAGGCACGGGATTCCCGGCCGCCGGCCACCTCGGGCCGGCCCGGGTCCGGCCGACCGCAGCCGGAGCAGGACGGCAGACGGCCCGACGTCGCCGCGAGCGCCGAGTACCGGCCCCGGTCCGAGCAGTGGCCGGCACGGCCGGACGGGCATCCGTCGACCCGTGTCCCCGACGCCCGGGGCGCGGCTCCGGTCGAGCCCGACGCTCGCACCCGCCCCGACGACGCCCGACCCCGGCCCGCCGCGGTACGGCCGGAGGGGATCAGGCCGACGGCAGCACCGGTCCGCCCCGGCGAGGGGACCACCGTGTCCGGCGCCGAGAACGTGCCGACACGTCCCGTACCGCCGACGCGTCCGGAGGACCCGCACCGGTCGGTGGGACCGGGACGCTACGACGAGGCCCGTCGTCCCGCCGCCGCCGAGCCCGACCGGCGGGTGTCCGCCGGCCCGACGCCGGCCGCGCCCGTCCGTGACGCGCCCGGAACCGGACCCCTGCCGTCGACCCCCCGTCCCGGCGAGCCGGCCGCGCCGTCGACCCCCCGCTCCGGCGAGCCGGCCGCGCCGTCGACCCCCCGTCCCGGCGAGCCGGCCGCGCCGTCGACCCCCCGCTCCGGCGAGCCGGCCGCGCCGTCGACCCCTCGTCCCGGCGAGCCGGCCGCGCCGTCGATCCCCCGCTCCGGCGAGCCGGCCGCGCCGGCGGATGCCGGCAGGCCCGCCCCGCCGACGGACGGGTCCGGCGAGCCTGTCCCGCCGGCAGCGCCGCCCCGGCACGCGGATCGCCCGGACCCGCGCCCGACCGCCCGGCCGGGCCCGACCCAGGCTCCGCCGGCTCGCCCGGCACCGCCCGTCTACCCGGGCCCGTCGTCGACCCCGACCGTCGGAAGCGGCGCGCCCCTACCCGCACCGACCGGACCCACCGAGGCTCACCCGCGCCACACCGCCCCGACGCCACCCGCCGACCGCCGCCCGGAGACGGCGAAACCACCCGCCCCCCGAGCGCCTGGCGGGGCGCAGCCGGGTGCGGATCAGCGGCCCGAGGAGGGCCCGGTCACCGCGGCGCGCACCGACACGACCCACAGCACGGTCACCGACGCCGGGGCCGACACCGCCCGCGGCACGGTCACCGACGCCGAGACCGGGACGACCCGAGGCCCGGTCACCGGGGCCGAGGCCGGGACGAGCCGCGGCCCGGTCACCGAGACCGGATCCGATACGACCCACAGCACTGTCAGCGGCGCCGGGACCGACACGACCTCCGGCCCGGAGCCGGGACCGGCCACCGGCCCGCAGGTCGGCACGACCGTCCGTCCCGGCTCCACGACGGGGTCCGAGCCCCGCACCGCCGCGGACCTTCGGCCCGGCGCGGAAACCCGGCCAACCCCGCCGACGGACAACGGTCAACCTCCAGCGGGTGCGAACGCCGCCCGGGTCGACGAGCGGCCGGGCCGAACGCAGGACGGAGGAACGGTCGAAGAGCGGCCGGAACGGGCCGGCAGCGGGCACTCCGTGGCGGGGACAGCTCCCGCACCGCAGGCCGCGGACGCCGGCGCGGAAGCCTGGTTCCGTCCGAACCGACCGACGGCCACCGGGGACCAGGACGCGGGTACGCGACCTGCGGACCAGGACACGACGGTCGCCGGGTCCACCCCGGCCGAGTCCGCGCCCGCGGACAGCGCCGACCGTCCCGGAGCCGACCGACTGGTCGAGGCTGACACCCACCATGCCGCGGAGCCGGCGGGCCTCCCGCACTCCAGCGACCGCTACCGCAGGGCACCTGTCGCCGGCGTCGTCCGGGAGGACGACCAGCCGGTAACCGCCGCGACGAGGCCGGCCACCCCCGCGCAGTCGGGCCGCCCGATGCACCCGGCCGGCCCCGGGCACCCGGCGGACCCCATGACGCCCGCCGACTCCCCGAACCCGGCCGACCCCGAGCACCCGGACAACCCCGCCAAGCCCGCCGATTCCCCGAACCCGGCCGACCTCGGTCATCCGGCCGGGCCCGCCGGCTCCGTGCTCCCGGCCGAAGTGACGAAGCCCGCCGACTCCGTACCGCCGCCCGCTCTCGCGCAGCCCGTCGCTTCCGTGGGGCCGGTCGACCTCGCGGAGCCGGCTCCCCCGTCCACCCGCACCGGAGCCGCCACCGCGGAGGCACCGCCGGAGATCTTGGAAGATTCCGGCCCCTATGAGGGCCCTTTCCTTCCAAGATCTCGCGCGGGTGAGGAGTCGGGGGCGGAGGGGCAGCTGATCGGCCTCCGCGGACCGGTTGAGTCGGGGGCCACCGGTGAAGCGGGCGAATCCGACGTCGACGCCCGTGATCTCGTGGCGTCCGTCGACACGGCAGGGTGCACCGGATCGGCGACGTCCGGCGGTACCGCGAACGGGGTGGAGCAGCACCGGACCATCGCACCGGACCACCCGGGGCAGGCCGCGACCGAGCAGGCCGCCGAATTGCTCGCCGCGACGGCGGAGACCGCGACGGAACGGGCCGCGACGGACGGGGTCCTTGCGGAGCGGGCGATCGCCGAGGACACCGGCCCGGAACCGAGTGTCACGGACTCGCCCGTCAGCGAGGCGGGCGTCCCGCAAGCTCCGGAACCGAACGTCGCCGGGGTGGCGGCCGCCGTACCGGACTCCGCGACCACGGTCGAGGCCCCGCGGACCGACGCGTCCCGGCCCGACGCGTCCCAGCCCGACGCGGAGCCACGGCCGCCGACACCCGGGCCCGGCACGCCGAGCCCCACCGGGTACGACGGGACGACGACCGAACCGGTCCTCGGCGCCGGGCCGCGCCCCACCTCCGCAGCGCCCGCGCCGGCGTCGGCGCCCTCGCCGTCGCCAGCGGGCCCGGCGCCGACGCCCGCCTCGTTCGCCGCGGCCGGCGCCACCCGTTCCGACAGCACCGACGCCCCCACAGCACCGGCCAGCACCACCACGAACCACGACACCCCGACGACACCGGCCAGCACCACCGCAGGCCAGGACACCCCGGCAACAACGCCCGGCACCACCGCGAAGCAGAGCGACACCTCGACCGACAGGACCGGCACCACCGCGAAGCAGAGCGACACCTCGACCGACAGGACCGGCACCACCGCGAAGCAGAGCGACACCTCGACCGACAGGACCGGCACCACCGCGAAGCAGAGCGACACCTCGACCGACAGGACCGGCACCACCGCGGAGCAGAGCGACACCTCGACCGACGGGACCGACGCCGGCACGGACCGGGGCGCGACCACGGCCGAGGTCGGCACCGTCGGGGTCCCGGCGCGTACCGAGGACGACGCGGCGACCCGCGCGCACGGCGGGGAGCCGGACGGGGTCCCGGCGGAGCCGGTGCGGGGCGACGCGGCGGCGGGCGAGGGACCGACCGTCGACGCCGGCTCGGGCGGGCCGGCGGATTCGGGTGCCCAGGAGGCGGGACCGGAGGCCGGGGCGTCCGCTCCCGAGCCGGAGCCGCCGGTCGACCCGGAGCAGGCGCTGGCCGCCGTGGGTTGGCGGCTGCACCCGGGGACGCTGCGCGAGGAGGCCCCCGACCCGGACGAGTTGCGGCGGATCCGGGACGGTCTCACCGGCAAGCTCGACACCGCGTTGGACAACCGCAGCCGGGCCCGGCTGCTCAGCCTCCGGTCGGTGGCGTCCCGGGTCCTCGGGGACCTGGACGACGCGGTCGCCGACGCGCGGCTCGCCCTCACGTACGCGGAGTCCACCGGCGAGTTGCGGCGGACCGCGCTGGCCCGCGCGCGCCTCGCCGAGGTGCTGCGCTGGCGTGGGGAGCACGCGGAGGCCGACCGGCTCTTCGCCGAGGCCAACTCGCCGGAGCTGCCCGACCGGCTGCGCGCGTTGCTGCACGAGCACGCCGGGCGTTCCTGCTTCGACCAGGGTCGGCTGACCGAGGCGTGCCTGCACTTCGAGCGGGCGCTGGACCTGCGGCAGGGCGAGGACGGGCCGCTCAACGCGCGTACCGTGGTCGCGCTGGACGCGGTGGCCGAGCGGGCCGCGGACGGCGGCTTCGGTCCGGTGCCGCGCACCCGGGAGGAGATCCTGGGCACGCCGCGCTACCCGGTGCCGACGTTCGACGATGAGCAGCAGCTCTGGGGGTACGCGGACGCCGACGGCGAACTGGTCGTCGCCTACCGGTACGCGGAGGCCCAGCCGTTCCACGAGGGGCTGGCCTGGGTGCGTCGGCCGGAGGCGTCCCGCTGGGCGCTCATCGACAGCACCGGCGCGGCGCTGATCGAGGCGAACAACGGCTACCGGGCCGTGGGCCCGTTCTCCGAGGGACTGTCCTGGGTGTCCATGGACGGCAAGGGCCGGTGGATGGCCGTCGACCAGATGAACATCGTGAAGATCCCACCCGGGTACGAGGAGGCCCGGCCGTTCCGCAACGGGCTGGCGGCGGTCCGGCAGAACGGCGGCTGGGGTGCGGTGGACCGGACCGGGGCGGTGGTGGTGCCGACCCGCTACCACGGTCTGGGCACGTCGCTGGCCGACGGCCGGCACCTGGACGGCTTCACCTCCGACGGTCTGGCCGTGGTCGAACTGGCCGGTCGCCGGGGCGTGGTGGACCGGGGCGGCCGGGTGGTGGTGGCGCCCGCGTACCCGACGCTGGTGGTGCACCCGGTGGCGTTCCTGGTCACCACGGAGTCGGGGCGGTGGGGCGCGTTGGACCGGCGCGGTGAGCCGCTGATCGATCCGGTGCACCGGGCCCGCGCGGAGGTCGCCGCCGAGATCGACCGGCTGCTCACCGACGCCAGCCCGGTGCTCTGACCCGGTCTCACGCCGTCGGCGGGGGCCCCAGCAGCTCGATGCCGTTGCGGGCGGCCGCGGGCCCGAGCGCGGCCGGGTCGACCGGGCCGGGGTCGGGCAGCCGGCGTTCCGGCGCCCGGATGCGGGACGCGCTGCTGCCGGCGTGAACGCCGCGCGGCACCGGCCGGCGGGCCGGACTAGGGTCGGAAGCATGGAATTCCGACACCTGGGCCGCTCCGGCCTGATGGTCAGCGAGATCTCGTACGGCAACTGGATCACCCACGGCTCGCAGGTCGAGGAGGAGGCCGCCGTCGCATGCGTGCGGGCCGCCCTCGACAGCGGCATCACCACGTTCGACACCGCCGACGTCTACGCCGGCACCCGCGCCGAGTCGGTGCTCGGCCGGGCGCTCAAGGGCGAGCGTCGCGAGGGGCTGGAGATCTTCACCAAGGTGTACTGGCCGACCGGCCCGGGCCGCAACGACCGGGGCCTGTCCCGCAAGCACATCATGGAGTCGATCGACGGCTCGCTGCGCCGCCTGCAGACCGACCACGTCGACCTCTACCAGGCCCACCGCTACGACTACAGCACCCCGCTGGAGGAGACGATGGAGGCCTTCGCCGACGTCGTACGCTCCGGCAAGGCGCACTACATCGGCGTCTCGGAGTGGAAGGCGTCGCAGCTGCGCGAGGCCCACGCGCTCGCGCGTGAGCTGCGCATCCCGCTGATCTCCAACCAGCCGCAGTACTCGATGCTGTGGCGGGTCATCGAGACCGAGGTCGTCCCGGCCAGCGAGGAGCTGGGCATCGGCCAGATCGTCTGGTCGCCGATGGCCCAGGGCGTGCTGTCCGGCAAGTACCTGCCGGGTCAGCCGCCGCCGGCCGGCTCGCGCGCCACCGACGAGAAGTCCGGCGCGGACTTCATCGCCAAGTGGCTCACCGACGACGTGCTGACCCGCGTGCAGCGGCTCAAGCCCCTGGCCGAGCAGGCCGGGCTGACCATGCCGCAGCTCGCCGTCGCCTGGGTGTTGCAGAACCCCAACGTCGCCTCGGCCATCATCGGCGCGTCCCGGCCCGAGCAGGTGCACGACAACGTCAAGGCGGCCGGCGTGAAGCTCGACGCCGAGCTGCTCAAGGCGATCGACGAGATCGTCGAGCCGGTCACCGAGCGGGACCCGGCGCAGACCGAGAGCCCGGCCCAGCGTCCGTGACGCCCGGTCCCGGGCCGGCGGTCACCGTCGGCCCGGGACGGCGCGTCAGCCCTGCCAGAAGCGGATCAGGTAGAACCCGAGCTGGTACAGCTCCCGGGGCAGGCCGAGCGCCTCGCCGACGGCGAAGACCCCGCCGAAGAACACCCGGTTGATCTGCGGGCTCCACAGCAGCGCGAAGAGCAGGATGAATCCGTACGGGGCGAACAGGTCGTACATCCGCCGGTAGGCGGGGCTGAGCCAGGGCTGGATCATGTTGCCGCCGTCCAGGCCCGGCACCGGCAGCAGGTTGAGCACGCTGGCGGTGAGCTGGAGGAACGCGAGCAGCCCGACGCCGGCCCAGAACTCCAGCGGCCCGCCCAGGTCGGGCCCCCAGGTCAGCGCCGCTACCAGCACCAGCGTGAACAGCACGTTGGTGGCCGGCCCGGCCAGGCTGACCAGGGAGTGCCGCAGCCGGCCGGGAATGGCGTGCCGGTCCACCCAGACCGCGCCGCCGGGCAGGCCGATGCCGCCGAGCAGCACCACGACCACCGGCAGCACGATCGACAGCAGCGGGCTGGTGTACTTCAGCGGGTTGAGCGTCAGGTAGCCGCGGTGCGCGATGTCCCGGTCGCCGGCCCGGTAGGCGATCACGGCGTGGGCGTACTCGTGCAGGCAGAGCGACACCAGCCAGCCCGACACCACGAAGAGGAACACGTCGAACCGGACGTTGCCGTACCGGTTCCAGGTCATCACCCCGGCGGCCACGAAGAGCGCGACCAGCGCCAGGAAGATGGGGCTGGGCCGGAACGCCGCCCGGGGGACCCCGAGCACCAGCGGGTCGCCCGGGCGGTCGTAGCCGGTCATTCGGCCGGGGGCTGCAGGCTCATCCGGTATTCCACCCGGTCGTCCTCGACCAGTGAGACGGTGGTGACGCCGGACGTCGCGAGCTCCCGCCAGGTCTGGCCGATCCAGGACTCGGCGTCGGCCTGATTCGGGAACGACTCAGCCGGTCCGTCGACCGCTTCGCCGTTCGTGCCCTCGTACCGCCAGCTCCACGCCATGCCGCGTCTCCCCTCGCCGCCGTCGCCCCGTGGGACGCCAAACCCCCGCAAGCCTAGTCGGCCCGCCGCGCGACGGCCCGCCGCCACATGGATCATGCCGGCCGCCGGCCGGTACGGTGTCGCGGTGCTGACTTCGGGAGTGGTGCTCAGCGAGCGGTACCGGCTGGACGAACGCGTCGCCACCGGTGGCATGGGCGCCGTGTGGAGGTGCACCGACACGCTCCTGGACCGGGCCGTCGCGGTGAAGGTGCTGCTGCCGTCGCTGGTCGCGGACCCGGAGTTCACCACCCGGTTCCACGCCGAGGCCCGGATGCTGGCCGCGCTGCGCCACCCCGGCATCGTGCAGGTGCACGACTTCGGCTCGGCCGTGCTCGCCGACGGCAGCCAGGTCAGCTACCTGGTGATGGAGTACGTCGACGGCCAGCCGCTGTCGAGCTGGGTGCGGCAGGCCGGGCGGCTCGACCCGGCGTCCACCATGTCGGTGGTGGGGCAGGCCGCCCAGGCACTGCACGCCGCCCACCTCGCCGGCATCGTGCACCGAGACGTGAAGCCGGGGAACCTGCTGGTGAAGCGGGACGGCACGGTGGTGCTCGTCGACTTCGGCATCGCCCGGGCCAGCACCATGGCCGGCATCACCGCCGCCCACATGGTGCTCGGCACCGCCTCGTACATGTCCCCGGAGCAGGCCGCCGGCCAGCCCGTCTCGCCGGTCACCGACGTGTACGCGCTCGGCGCGGTGGCGTACTTCTGCCTGGCCGGCCGCCCGCCCTTCGACGGCGACAACCCGCTGCAGGTGGCGATGCGGCACGTGCAGGACGAGCCGCCGCCGCTGCCGCCGACCACGCCCCCGGCGGTGGTCGAGGTGGTCCGACGCGCGCTGGCGAAGGGCCCGCGCGACCGCTTCCCGACCGGGCTGGCCCTGGCCGAGGGCGCGCGGGACGCCCGGGACGCCACGCTGGCCGTCGTGCCGGTCCCGCCGCGCCCGCCGTGGGCGGTGAGCGGCCCCGCCGAACCAGGCCCGGCGTCCGCGCCGGCCGATCTCCCGAGCCCGGCGTCCGCGCCGGCCGGCCCCCCGAGCCCGGCGTCCGCGCCGGCCGGCCTCCCGAGCCGGGGTACGGGCGGCGCGTTCCCGTCGCAAGGAGCGGGCGACCCGTACCCGAGGTCCGGCCCGGGTGGCCCCTCGTGGGCGGGGTCGAATCAGGGGCCGGCGACGCGGGAGGAGCCGGCGCGACGCGGGCGGCGGACGGTGGCGCTGGCCGGCGCGGCCGGTGTGGCCCTGGTCGCGGTGCTGGTCGCGGTGGCCGTGACGGCGCTGCGCTCCCCCGACGAGCCGGGCCCGGGGCCCGGCCCGACCGCGGTGGCCGGGGAGTCGGCGGTCGCCGATCCGGTGCCGCCGACGACGGCCGACGCCGGCCCGGTGACGCCGAGCCCGAGCCGTGCGGGGCGGCCCGGCCGGTCCCCGTCGGCCACGCCGAGCCGCACCGCCGCGCCACCGAGCGAACCGGCGCCGAGCATCGGCGCCCCCGCCCCGACGAGCGGCCCGACGGCGGCGCCGAAGGCGAACCCGTACACCGCGACGCAGGTGTGCGGCAGCGGCTACCAGGTGATCGACTCGGCCACGTTGACCGCCGGCGGGATCCGGCAGGGACGGGTCTACCTGCTCTACAGCGCCGCGTCCGGCGCCAACTGCGTGGTGACGCTCAAGGACGCCGACGTCGGCCGGGTGACCACGGTGACCACGTACCTGGAGGTCCAGGGCAGGGCCCGACAGACCCAGAGCGGCGGCTACCAGTACTACGCCGGCCCGGTCCGGGCCACCGCCGCCGGCGTCTGCGTGAAGTGGGGCGGCTCCACCCCCGGAGCCACCTACGCGAGCCCCTTCGAACACTGCGACTGACCCCGCGCCCGCGATCGTGCAGTTGTCGCCCCGACAGAACCACCATTTCCGGCATCCCGAGGGCCGCAACCGCAAGATCGACGCGGGGAGGGGGCGGGGAGGGGGCGGGGAGGGGCGGGGCGCGGGCGGGAGAACTAAGGTACGGGCATGTCCGTTGACGGGTGGCACACCCTCCTCGTGCTCGGCGGTATCCGCTCCGGCAAGTCCGAGTTCGCCGAGTCACTGGTCGCCGACGCGCCCACGGTCCGGTACGTGGCCACCGCCCCCGCCGGGGACCCGGAGGACACCGAGTGGGCGGGCCGCCTCGCGGCGCACCGCGCCCGCCGGCCGGGGAGCTGGACCACCGAGGAGACCGCGGCGGATCCGGGCCGGCTGGTCGAGCTGATCACCGCCGCCGGCCCGCACGACACAGTGCTCGTGGACGACCTCGGCGGCTGGGTCACCGTGCTGCTCGACCCGGCCCACCAGCCGGCCGACGACACCGCCACCGTCGCCGAGCTGGCCGCCGCGGTCCGCGCGAGCCAGGCGCGGCTGGTGCTGGTCAGCCCGGAGGTCGGCCTGTCGCTGGTGCCCACCACACCACTGGGCCGGGCGTTCACCGACGCGCTGGGCGCGACCAACCGGGCGGTCGCCGACGCCTGCGACGCGGTCGCGCTCGTGGTGGCCGGCCAGACCGCCTGGCTCAAGCAGCCCGCCCCGGCCGGCGCCGCCCCGGCGACGCCCGGGTCCACCCCGGCGGCGCGGCCGGCGGCCCCGGGAAGCCTCGGAGCCACGTCGGCGGAACCGGCGACCGGCCCGGGAACGGCCGAGTCCCGCCCGGCCGACCGGCCCTGGGCGCCGTCCACCGCCTCCACTCCGGACCCGGGCGGTCGGATCGTGCCGGACGTGGCGCTGCCCGAGGTGCTCACCCCGACCGCCGCGCCGGTGCCCACCCCGGGGCAGGGCGGGACGTCCGGCGCGGGCGACTGGGCGGCCCCCACCATGGCGTTGCCGATGATCGCCACCGGGCTGGTCATCCAGCCCGGCATGGAACTGCCGATGCCGGACGACTACACCGGCCCGCAGGCGGTCGACCGGCTCGCCACGCTCGACGTCCCCGGCGCCGGGCTCGGCGTGCTGGAGCAGGTGGTCGGCTTCGCCGCCGCCACCCAGGGCACCGCCACCCCGCGCCCGTGGGCCGCCGTCCGGGTGCTGCTGCTGCACGGCGACCACGACGGCGGCGCGTCGGCCGGGGCGGTGCCCGGCGAGTCGGCCCGCCGGGCCCGGCAGGCCCGCGCCGGGCGGGGCGCGCTGGCCCGGCTGGCCGCCGAGAACGGCGCCAGCCTCCAGGTCGTCGAGGCACCCACCTCGGCGCCGTTCGAGGACGGTCCGGCGCTCCCCGCCGACCAGGTCGAGGCGGCGCTGCGCTACGGCTGGCGCCTGGCCGAGCAGGCCGCCGACGCCGGCGTACAGCTGCTGGTGCTGGCGGCGTGCGGGGCCGGCGCCGAGGCGGCGGCCGCCGCGGTGCTGGCGGCCACGGCCGGCGCGGAACCGCCGGCCGTGCTCGGCCGGGTGGTGAACGAGCAGGGCGAGATCGACGACGCCGCCTGGATGGTCCGCTGCGCGGCCGTCCGGGACGCGCTGCACCGCACTCGGCGCTCGCCCCGCGAGGCCCACGACATCCTGTCCGAGCTGGGCGGCGGCGACATCGCGATGGCCACCGGCGTGCTGCTCGGCGCCACCGCCCGACGGGTCCCGGTGCTGCTGGACGGCCCCGTCGGCACCGCCGCCGGGATGGTCAGCCGCGACCTGGCCGGGCAGGCCCGGCACTGGTGCCTGCTGCCCGACCACGGCGGCCGTCCCGGGGTGCGGCTCGCCGCCGACGTCCTCGGCCTGACGCCGCTGCTGGACCTGCGCCTCGACCTGGGCGAGGGGGCGACCGCGCTGGCCGCCCTGCCGCTGCTGCGCTCGGCGTTGACGCTGGCCGCCACCCTGCCGGTGCACCCGTCGCTGGGCGGCGGCGCGGAGGACGAGAGCTTCGCGGAGCCCGAGCCGGCCGGGCCGGGACCGGCCACGACCGGCGCGGACGAGCCGGACTTCGCCGAGCCGGAGCCCGCCGGGCCGGGACCGACCACGACCGGCGCCGACGAGCCGGTCTTCCCCGGCCGACGTGCCGACTGAGGCCCGGCTCACCGAGGGCGTCCGGCTGGCGCTGACCACGTTCACCACCGCGCCGCTGCGCGCCGGCCGGGTCGACCGGGCCACCGCCGGCACCGCGATGGCCCTGGCCCCGGCGGTCGGCGCGCTGCTCGGCGCAGTGCTCGGTGGGGTGCTGCTGCTCGCCGGCGCCGTCACCCCGCCGCTGGTCGCCGCCGGGCTCACCGTCGGGCTGGGCGCGCTGCTCACCCGGGGCCTGCACCTGGACGGGCTGGCCGACACCGTGGACGCGCTCGGCTCCTACCGCCGCGGCGCGGCCGCCCTGAAGATCATGAAACAGCCGGACGTCGGCCCGTTCGGGGTGGTCGCGCTGGTGCTCGTCCTCCTCCTCCAGACCGCGGTGCTCGCGGAGCTGGTCGGACGGGACGCGGTCGCGGCGCTCGCCGCGGTGGTCGCGGCCACCGCGGCCGGGCGGCTGGGGGTGACGCTGGCCTGTCGCCGCGGGGTGCCGGCGGCCCGACCGGAGGGCCTGGGCGCGCTGGTGGCCGGCACCGTGGGGTGGGTGGCGCCGACCGTCGGCGCGCTCGCCGTGGCGCTGCTGGCCGCGCCCGCCGTGCCGGGCCGCCCGTGGCAGGGGCCGCTCGCCGTGCTCGGCGCGCTCGCCGTCGCGGCCGGGCTCCTGCGACACCTGGTACGCCGCTTCGGCGGGATCACCGGCGACGTCCTCGGCGCCCTCGTGGAGATCGTCACCACGCTGTCCTACCTGGGACTGGTCCTGACCGGCTGATCGCCACCCGGTCGGACGGGTAGCGTTCGGGTTGGTGCACCGGCGCGGTCGAGGGGGACGACATGCTCATCACGGACGACTTCCTGCCCGTACCGGTGCCCGAGTCGCTCGACGCGACCTATCTGGTGCCGATCGCCGGGCTGCCCCGGGTCAGCCCGAAGACCGCGGTGGAGGGTCTGGCCGGCCGGCTCGCCGAGCCGGTGCACGGGCTGGCGAAACAGATGCTGGACAGCCCCCTGATGAGCGTGGACACGCGCACCGTCGACGAGTTCCCGGAGCTGCCGCCGGACCTGCTCAGCGCGTTCGGCGCCACCGACGAGCAGCTGGCCCGGCTGGCCGCCGCCACCCACCTGGTGGTGGTGCAGGCCGAGTACCGGCCGGGCTGGCCGCCGGCGCACGAGTGGGCGGCCCGGGCGGTGGCCGCGGCGGTCGCCGAAACGGTCGGCGGGGACGTGGTGGACGTCTTCGGGCTCCAGTTCCTCGACCCGGCGGCCGCGCTGCGCTCGCTGCCCGACGAGCACGGCCGGATCCGGCTGGTCGACTGGGTGCTGGTGCCCTACTCCTCGGACGCCGACGGGCTCTGGTTCACCACCAAGGGGCTGCGCCGGTTCGGGCTGCTGGAGTTGCAGGCCCAGGGCGTGCCGGACCACCTCACCCGGGCCTGGGGCGCGGTGATGACCGGGGCGGCCCGGCGGCTGCTGCGGGACTGGACCGACGGGCTGGCCGGCGAGGAGGTGCCGGCGTTCGTGCAGCTGCCGGTGCTGGCCACGGTGACCGGGCACGACATCGCGGTCGCGTACGGCAATCCGGAGCAGCACGGCGCGACGGCGCCGGTGCTGCTGCGGTTGGAGCTGGACCCGGCCACCGACCCGGACGCCGACTCGTTCCTGAGCCTCAACCCGCCGCCCGGGCACCCCGGTCCGCCCGGGCGCTACTTCGCCGCCGCCTGCGCCACGCTGTTCAACGGCATCCAGCCGGACGTCCGTTACACCCGCACCGGCGACGCGATGAGCCGGGCGGTGGCCACCGCCCGCGCCTCGCTCGGCGACATCCGGGCCCGGTTCCTCGCCGGCCGGCTGCCCGACGAGAGCCAGCTGGTGGTCAAGTACGGCCTGCCCGGTGACGAGGGCCCCGAGTACGTCTGGGCCGGGGTGACCTCCTGGGAGGTCCCGGAGCGGATCGTCGGCGCCAGCGCCAGCGACGCCAACACCGACCCCGCCGTGCGGATCGGTTCGCCGGTCGTGGTGGAGGCGTCGGACGTGGTCGACTGGGCCGTGCTGGACGGCACCGGCGTGCTGGAGGGCGGCTGGACGCAGGCCGTCCTCGACGCCGGCGAGCGCCTCGCCGAGGACTGACCCGCGCGGTTCAGCGGACGGAGGGCTGGACGAACGGGGGCTTCGTCAGGCGCATCCGGGCCCGCCGGCCGCGGATGTCGACCTCCAGCTCCTCGCCGTCGGGCAGCTTCGGGTCGGTGGCGACCAGCGCCAGCGCGACGCCGTGCTTGAGCGTCGGGCTGAACGTGCCGCTGGTGACGACGCCGACCTGCGTGTCGCCCGCGTACACGGCCATGCCGGGACGCGGGATGGCCCGGTCCACGGCGGTGAGGCCGCGCAGCGTACGGGCCGGACCGGCGGCCTTCTCGGCGCGCAGCGCGTCCCGGCCCCAGAAGGCAGGCTTGTCCCAGCCCACCGCCCAGCCGGAGCGGCCCTGCACCGGGGTGATCTCCGGGGAGAGGTCCTGCCCGTGCAGCGGGTAGCCCATCTCGGTGCGCAGCGTGTCCCGGGCGGCCAGGCCGCAGGCGCGCACGTCGTCGGCGGCGGCGAGCAGCGCGTCCCAGACCGCGACCGCGTGCTCGGCGGGCACGACCAGCTCGTAGCCCAGCTCGCCGGTGTAGCCGGTGCGGCAGACGGTCAGCTCCACGCCGGCCAGCGTGGCGGTGGAGAAGCTCATGTACTCGTGCCCCGTGGGCAGGCCGAGCCCGTCGAGCAGCTCGGCCGACCGCGGACCCTGGACCGCGAGCACCGCGTACGCCTCGTGCTCGTCGGTGACGGTCACGCCGTCCGGCGCGGCGGCGCGCAACCGGCGGGCCACCTCGGCGGTGTTGGCCGCGTTCGGCACCAGGAAGACGTGGTCGTCGGCGTGCAGGTAGGCGATGATGTCGTCCACCACGCCGCCGGTGGCGTCGTCGCAGCAGAGCGTGTACTGCGCCTTTCCGGGCGCGATCCGGCCGAGGTCATTGGTCAGGCAGGCGTTGACGAAGTCGGCGGCGCCCGGCCCGGTGACCCGGACCTTGCCCAGGTGCGAGACGTCGAACACGCCCACAGCGGTCCGCACCGCCGTGTGCTCCTTGAGCACGCCGCCGCCGGCGTACTCCAGCGGCATCTGCCAGCCCCCGAAGGGGGCGAACTTCGCGCCGAGCGCGGTGTGTCGCTCGTGCAGCGGGGAGCGGCGCAGCCGGGTCTCGGCGGCGTCGGAGGTCACCTCGGTCATGGGTGGCAACTTACCGGCCCGGACCGGGCTGGTTAGCATCGGCGGGATCCCGTCGGCGTCCATCGGCGGGACAGCCACGCCTCCGACGGGTAGGTTGCCGCCGGAGAGACCTTCACCGCCGGTACGCGACGACGCGGCCGGCCCGGCCCGCCCGGAGTAGCTTTCGTGACATCGCCCCGCACCACCCTCAGCCTGGTCGACACCGACCCCGCCGAACTCGCCGTCGACGCGATCGTGATCGGCGTGCACAGCCAGACCACCGAGCCGGGCAGCGGCGCACCCGCCCACGCCCTGCTGCTGGCCAGCGGCGCGGAGAGCATCGCCGCCGCGTTCGACGGCAAGCTGACCGAGACGCTGGCCCTGCTCGGCGCGACCGGTGGCCCCGGCGAGGTGATCAAGCTGGCCACGCTGGGCACGGTGACCGCACCGGTGGTCGCCGCCGTCGGGCTCGGCCCGGAGCCCTCCGGCGCCGCCCCCGGGCCCGAGTCGCTGCGCCGCGCCGCCGGCGCCGCGGTCCGGGCGCTGGCCGGCGCCGCGCGCGTCGCCCTCGCCCTGCCGCTGCCCGACGACGCCGACGCGCCGGCCGCGCTGCGCGCGGTCGCCGAGGGCGCGCTGCTCGGCGGCTACCGGTTCGCCGGCTACAAGACCAAGCCGCAGCCGACCCGGCGGGAGCCGGTGGCCGAGGTGCTGGTCGCGGTGCCGGACGCGGCCGACGGGACCGCCCAGGCCGAGGTCACCCGCGCGCAGGCGGTGGCCGGCGCGGTGCGGACCAGTCGGGACTGGGTGAACACCGCGCCGAACGAGCTGCGTCCCCCGGCGTTCGCCGACGTGGTGTCGGCCGCCGCCCGCGAGGCCGGGCTGGAGGTCGAGGTGCTGGACGAGGCGGCGCTGGCCGCCGGCGGCTACGGCGGCATCCTCGCGGTCGGCCAGGGCTCGGAGGCCCCGCCGCGGCTGGTGAAGCTCACCTGGACCCCCGCGGGTGGCGGTAACGGCAAGCGGGTCGCGCTGGTCGGCAAGGGCATCACGTTCGACACCGGCGGCATCTCGATCAAGCCGGCGCAGGGCATGTGGGAGATGAAGTCGGACATGGCCGGCGCGGCGGCGGTCGGCGCGGCCATGCTGGCGGTCGCGGCGCTCAAGCCGTCGGTGACGGTCACCGGTTACCTGCCGATGGCGGAGAACATGCCGTCGGGCACCAGCTACCGGCCGGGCGACGTGATCAGCATGTACAACGGCAAGAAGGTGGAGGTGCTCAACACCGACGCCGAGGGCCGGATGGTGCTGGCCGACGCGATCGCTCGGGCCTGCGAGGACGGCGCCGACTACCTGTTCGAGACGTCGACGCTGACCGGCGGCCAGGTGATCGCGCTGGGTAAGCGGATCGCCGGCGTGATGGGCACCCCGGAGCTGTGCGAGCGGGTCCGGGTGGCCGGTGACGCGACCGGCGAGCCGGCCTGGCCGATGCCGCTGCCGGACGACGTGCGCAAGGGCATGGAGTCCGACGTCGCGGACATCTCGCAGGTCAACGCCGGGATGGACCGGGCCGGGCACATGCTGCAGGGCGGCGTGTTCCTGCGTGAGTTCGTCACCGACGACGTGGCCTGGGCGCACATCGACATCGCCGGGCCGGGCTACCACTCGGGCGAGGCGACCGGCTACTGGACCAAGGGCGGCACCGGCGTGCCGGTGCGCACCCTGCTCCACCTGGTGGACGACGTCGCCGCCAACGGCTGACGCGCAAGGAAGGGCCCCTTCTTAACGCCTGGCGTTGTAGAAGGGGCCCTTCTTAACACGTGCGCTCGACAGCTCGGACGGCTCAGAACAGCTCGGGCCGGCGCTTGCGGCGCTCGTTGTAGTCGCGCATCCGCTGCGGGTAGCCCATCAGCCGCACGTCGTAGATCGGGATCGCGATCTTGTGGGCCCACCGGCGGGCCTCGTCCGGGCTGCCGACCCGCCGACGGGTCCACTCGCCGTCGTCGGCGATCAGCATCACGGTGGTCTCGGTGACCGTCGTCCGCGGTTCCAGGAACGCCTCGACGCCCCGGCGGGTGCGGACGAAGTTCTCAAGGTGGTCCAGATCGGCGCGATCGGCGGCCCGGTCGCGGCTCACCGCGGCCACCCGCTTGCGTCGTCGGAACAGCGCCACCGGACCCACTCCTCCCCCGGACGTCATCGAAGACGATGCCAAGGGTACGTGTCGCCGACGTGTCGTTGGGCACCTCGGTACGCGCTCGGTCCGTGGTGGTGACAAGATGACCGAGGTGGGGTGTGCCTGTTACTCCGCCGTAACCCCCGATGCAGTGACGCGACCTGGGAGTTGGATGTGAGCGAGCCGAACGACACGACCTTCGACATCGTCATCCTCGGAGGTGGTAGCGGCGGCTACGCGACCGCCCTGCGCGCCGTCCAGCTCGGCCTGACGGTCGCGCTGATCGAGAAGGGCAAGCTCGGCGGGACCTGCCTGCACAACGGGTGCATCCCGACCAAGGCGCTGCTGCACGCCGCCGAGATCGCCGACCAGACCCGCGAGTCCGAGCAGTTCGGCGTGAAGGCCGAGCTGGTGGGCATCGACATGGCGGCCGTCAACTCGTACAAGGACGGCGTGATCTCCCGGCTGTACAAGGGCCTTCAGGGCATGCTCAAGAGCAACAAGGCGATCACCATCGTCGAGGGCCACGGCAAGCTGGTCGGCAAGAACGTCGTCGAGGTCGACGGCAAGCGCTACACCGGCCGCAACATCGTGCTGGCCTCCGGCTCGTACGCGAAGAGCCTGCCCGGCCTGGAGGTCGACGGCGAGCGGATCATCACCAGCGACCACGCGCTGACCCTGGACCGCGTCCCGGCGTCGGCGATCGTGCTCGGCGGCGGCGTGATCGGCGTCGAGTTCGCCAGCGTATGGAAGTCCTTCGGCGTGGACGTGACCATCGTCGAGGCGCTGCCCCGCCTGGTCGCCGCCGAGGACGAGGAGTCGTCGAAGGCGCTGGAGCGGGCGTTCCGCAAGCGGAAGATCAACTTCAAGGTCGGCAAGCCGTTCGAGAAGGTCGAGAAGACCGACAACGGCGTCAAGCTGACGATCTCCGGTGGCGACACGGTCGAGGCCGAGCTGCTGCTGGTCGCCGTGGGCCGCGGTCCGAACACCGCCGACCTCGGCTACGAGGAGCAGGGCGTCAAGATGGACCGCGGCTACGTGCTGACCGACGAGCGGCTGCGCACCAGCGTGCCGAACGTCTACGCGGTCGGCGACATCGTGCCCGGCCTCCAGCTCGCGCACCGCGGCTTCCAGCAGGGCATCTTCGTCGCCGAGGAGATCGCCGGGAAGACCCCGGCCGTGATCGACGAGGCCGGCATCCCGCGCGTCACCTACTGCGACCCGGAGCTGGCCTCGGTCGGGCTGACCGAGGCGAAGGCCAAGGAGCAGTACGGCGCCGACAAGGTCAAGACCTACAACTACAACCTGGGCGGCAACGGCAAGAGCCAGATCCTCAAGACCGCCGGCCACGTGAAGCTGGTCCGGGTGGACGACGGCCCGGTGGTCGGCGTGCACATGGTCGGCGCCCGGGTGGGTGAGCTGATCGGCGAGGCCCAGCTCATCTACAACTGGGAGGCCTACCCGGCCGAGGTGGCGCAGCTCGTGCACGCCCACCCGACCCAGAACGAGGCCCTGGGCGAGGCGCACCTGGCCCTGGCCGGCAAGCCGCTGCACGCGCACGCCTGACACGACAACCGCGGCGTCCGGCGACGGGCGATGATCCCACCAGGGGAATGAAGGAGTCTGGAGAACATGCCGGTATCGGTCACCATGCCCCGGCTCGGCGAGAGCGTCACCGAGGGCACCGTCACGCGCTGGCTCAAGCAGGAGGGTGACACCGTCGAGGTCGACGAGCCCCTGCTGGAGGTGTCGACCGACAAGGTCGACACCGAGATCCCGTCGCCCGCGGCGGGCGTGCTGAGCCGGATCGTGGTCGGCGAGGACGAGACCGCCGAGGTCGGCAGCGAGCTGGCCGTCATCGCCGGTGAGGGCGAGGACGCGGGCGCGGCTCCCACCGAGAAGGCCGAGCCGGCCACCGAGCCGACGGCCGCCGCCGAGGGCACCGGCCCGGAGCCGGAGCAGCAGGCCGAGCAGGCCGCCGCCGAGCCGGGCGCCGAGGCCGAGCAGCCGGCCGTCGAGGAGCCGGCCGAGCCCGCCGCGTCGTCGGGCGAGGGCACCCCGGTGACCATGCCGGCCCTGGGCGAGAGCGTCACCGAGGGTACGGTCACCCGCTGGCTCAAGCAGGTCGGCGAGACCGTCGAGGTGGACGAGCCGCTGCTGGAGGTCTCCACCGACAAGGTCGACACCGAGATCCCGTCGCCGGTCGCCGGCACGCTGCAGGAGATCAAGGTCGCCGAGGACGAGACCGCCGACGTCGGCGCCGTGCTGGCGATCGTCGGGGCGGCCGGCGCCGCGCCGGCCCAGCCGAAGGCGGAGCCGAAGCCCGAGCCCAAGGCGGAGCCGAAGCCCGAGCCGAAGCCGGAGCCCAAGGCCGAGCCGAAGCCGGAGCCGAAGGTCGAGGAGCCGACCCCGGGTCTGTCCTACAACGAGCCGTCCGCCGAGGCGGAGACGGCCGCGCAGCCGGCCAAGGCCGAGCAGGCCGCCCAGCCGGCCGCGCCGACCGCCACCCCGCAGCGCCCGACCGCCCCGGCCCAGGGCGGCGGCGAGGAGGCCGCCGGCTACGTGACGCCGCTGGTCCGCAAGCTCGCCGCCGAGCACGGCGTCGACCTCGCCTCGGTCAACGGCACCGGCGTGGGTGGCCGGATCCGCAAGCAGGACGTGCTGGAGGCGGCCGAGAAGGCGAAGGCCGCCACGGCCGCGCCGGCCGCCGCCGAGCCCGCCGCCGCGAAGGCGCCGGCCCAGCCGGCCGCCAAGCCGGAGCCGAGCGCCAAGCGGGGCACCACGGAGAAGCTGCCGCGGATCCGGGCCACCATCGCCAAGCGGATGCAGCAGTCGCTGCACGAGACGGCGCAGCTGACCACGGTCGTCGAGGTCGACGTCACCAAGGTCGCCAAGCTGCGGGCCCGGGCCAAGGACTCGTTCCAGGCCAAGCACGGCGTGAAGCTGTCCTTCCTGCCGTTCTTCGCCCTGGCCGCGATCGAGGCGCTGCAGACCCACCCGATCATCCAGGCCAGCATGGACCTGGAGGGCGGCACGATCACCTACCCGGCCGCCGAGCACCTGGGCATCGCGGTGGACACCGAGCGCGGCCTGCTCGTGCCGGTCATCCACAACGCCGGTGACCTCAACATGGGCGGCATCGCCAAGCGGATCGCCGACCTGGCCGAGCGCACCCGGGCCAACAAGATCACTCCGGACGAGATGGCCGGCGCGACGTTCACGCTGACCAACACCGGCAGCCGGGGCGCCCTCTTCGACACCCCGATCGTGCCGTCGCCGCAGTCGGCGATGCTCGGCACGGGTGCCGTGGTGAAGCGTCCGGTCGTGGTCAACGACCCGGAGCTGGGCGAGGTCATCGCGGTGCGGTCGATGGTCTACCTGGCCATGTCGTACGACCACCGCCTGATCGACGGCGCCGACGCCGCCCGCTTCCTGACCTCGGTCAAGGAGCGGCTGGAGGCCGGCAACTTCGAGGCCGAACTGGGTCTCTGACGTTCGACAGCGGAGGGGCGCGCGGCGACTGCCGCGCGCCCCTCCGGCGTTTCGCCTGTCAGCCGCGCAGGTGCTCCTCGGAGACCGTCCAGAGCCGCTCGGCGGACTCCGGGTCCCGGGCGTACGGGGCGTAGCCGGTGCGGGTGCCCGGCTGGTTCACCCCGGCCTCCTGGCAGTCCTCGAAGTACCGGCCGCCGGCGCCGGCGACCAGCGGCGAGGCCGCGACCAGCACCGAGGTGGCCGCCCCCTGCTCGGGCGTCTTCCAGTACGCCGCTCCCCCGCCGCTCTGCGCGCGCATCCGGTCCAGTTCCTCGTCGCTGATGTAGCGCTGGAGGTTGGTGCGGATCGCGCCCGGCATCAGCGCGTCGACGACGATCCCGTCGTCGGCCCAGCGCCGGCTGGCCTCGACCGCGAAGAGCACGTTCGCGGTCTTGGACTGGCCGTACGCCGCCCACGGGTCGTACGGCCGCTGCCGGAAGTGGATGTCGTCGAACACCACGGGCGAGCGCAGGTGGGCCGCCGAGCTGACCGAGACGACCCGCGCGCCCCCGGCCGCGGCGAGCGCGGGGTGCAGCCCGGTGGCCAGGGCGAAGTGCCCGAGGTGGTTGGTCGCGAACTGCATCTCCCAGCCCTGCTCGGTGCGCATCTCGGGCGAGGCCATGATGCCGGCGTTGTTGACCAGCATGTGCAGCGGGCCGTCCCAGGTGCGGACGAAGGCCGCCACCGAGTCGAGGTCGGCGAGATCGAGCGGGGCGACCAGGATCCGGTCGTTGCCGGTGGTGCCGGTGATGTCGGCGGCGGCGCGCTGCCCGGCGTCCGGGTTGCGGATCGCGAGGGTGACGTCCGCCCCGGCGGAGGCGAGCGCGCGGGCGGTCTCGACGCCGATCCCGGAGGCGCCGCCGGTGACGACGGCGCGCCGGCCGGTCAGGTCGAGGCCGCGGACCACCTCCAGGGCGGTGGTCTCGCGGGAGAACGGGGTGGTGACGGGAGTGCTGGTGGTCATGATCCATCCTTGTCGAGGGCGGGGCGGATCGACGTCCGCCCGCTACGATGAGAAGCGGAGGACCCTCCGTTAACACCGAGACTAACCGGAGGATCCTCCGGTTGCCAGTCCGGCCGGGTGTCCGCCCCGGTCGAGCCGAGGAGGAGCCGTGCCCGACCGACCGCTGCGCGCCGACGCGCTGCGCAACCGGCAGCGACTGCTGGACGCCGCAGTCCAGGCGTTTTCCCGGGCAGGCGCCGAGGTAACGCTGGATCGGGTGGCCAAGGAGGCCGGGGTCGGCATCGGCACCCTCTACCGCCACTTCCCGACCCGGGAGGCGTTGATCGAGGCGGCCTACCGCAGTGAGCTGGCCAAGCTCTGCGACGCCGGGCCGGAGCTGCTGGCGGACCGGCCCGCCGAGGCGGCGCTGCGCGCGTGGATGGACCGGTTCGTGGACTACCTCGCCACCAAGCGGGGCATGGCCGACGCGCTGCGGCTCGCCATCGCCTCCGGCGCCAACCCGTACGCGCACAGCCGGAACCGGCTGCTCGCCGCGCTGGGCGACCTGCTGGCGGCCGGCGCGGCCGAGGGCACCGTACGCGCCGACGTGGCCGCCGCCGACGTGCTCGCGAGCCTGAGCGGCGTCTCCCTGGTGGCCGGTGAGCCCGACCAACGCGACCAGGCCGGCCGCCTGCTCGACCTGCTGATGGACGGGCTGCGTCACCGGCAGGGCTGACCGGGACGCGGTCCGCGTCGTTCCGGCCCGCCGCCGCCGGGGCGCTGACAGACTCGGCCGGTGAGCGGGTACGGGTGGCGGGGGCGCCTCGGGCCGGCCGTGCCGGTGGCCCCGGGGGCCCGGGTGGACCGGTTCGAGATCTTCTTCGACCTGGTCTTCGTCTTCTCGTTCTTCATCATCACCCGGGCCACCGCCCTCCAGGTGACCGGCGGCGCGCTGCTGCACGCGCTGCTGGTCCTCGCCGTGCTCTGGTGGTCGTGGGTGGTGCACAGCGTGGTGGCCACCCGGGTACGGCTCGGCGAGGGCTTCGTCCCGGTGCTCATGACCGTCGGCATGGCCGCGCTGTTCACGTTCGCGCTGTCGCTGCCGAACGCGTTCCGCGACCCGCGCGGCAACGCGGCCGGACCGATCGTCGCGGCGCTGAGCTACACCGTGCTGCGGATGGTGCACCTGCTGCTCTACCTGCACGTCGTGCGGGACAGCCCGAACGAGCGTCGGCAACTGGTCCGGTTCGCCCCAGAGGTGATCGGCAGCACGGCGCTGCTGCTGGTCGCCGCCCTGGTGCCGCCGAAGATCGACGGTCTCACCTCGGCGGCGGCGGTGCGGGACGGGCTGTGGGCGACCGTCGTGGTGCTGCAGTACAGCACCGGCCTCATCGCCGGCACCTGGGGCTGGGGCGTCGCCTCGGCCGAGCACTGGACCGAGCGGTACGACCTCATCCTGATCATCGCGCTGGGCGAGTCGGTCATCTCGGTCGGCGTGGGCAGCAACCTGCTCGGGCAGCCGCCCACCTGGCCGGCCGTCGCGGCGGCGGTGCTCGGCATCTTCTTCACCGCCGCGCTGTGGTGGGCGCACTACGACATGGTCGGGCCGGCCGCCCGGATCGCCCTGCACGCCGCCGAGGACGGCCCCCGGGTGGCGATGGCCCGGGACGCGTACGCGTACCTGTTCCTGCCGATGATCGCGGGCATCATCCTGTTCGCGCTCGGCGCGGAGATGATCGTGCACGGGATCGCCGACCCGAACGTGCCGCCGAGCGAACCGGCGCACGGCCCGGGCGTGCCGCTGCTGTTCGGCGGCGTGGCCTGCTTCCTCTGCGGCAACATGCTGTTCCAGGCGCGGACGCTGCGCACGCTGAGCTGGACCCGGGTCACGGCCGTCCTCCTGCTCGGCGCGTCGATCCCACTGGCCGAGCGAGTGCCGGGCCTGGCCGCGCTGGGCCTGCTGACCGCGATCACGGTCGGTATGGTGGCCGCCGAGGTGGTCGTCTTCGACGAGGGCCGGCGGGCGCTGCGGAAGCTGGTCTTCGAGGAACGGGCCAGCCACGAGGCGCACGAGGCGGCGTGGCGGGCCCGCTGGCACGAGCAGCCCGACGACCGCGACGAGGGCGAGTGAGCGCGAAGCGGTGAACCGATCGGCGGTGGCCTCCGTGGAACCACTCGGCCCACCACCGGGCCAGGAGAGAACGGGGACCGCATGACCACCGACACCGTCCACGCCGGCGCGGCCGGCACCTGGCAGCTCGGCGACCTGACCGTCAACCGGATGGGCCTCGGCGCGATGCGGCTGACCGCGAACGCCGACGGCAGCCCGAGCGACCGGGACCGGGCCGTCGCCGTGCTGCGCCGCGCGGTCGAGCTGGGCGTCAACCACATCGACACGGCCGCGTTCTACTTCTCCCCGCTGCGCTCCGCCAACGAGCTGATCAACCGGGCGCTGTGGCCGTACCCGGACGACCTGGTCATCGTGACCAAGGTCGGACCGGGCCGGGACCCGTCCGGCGGGTGGCTGCCGGCGGCCCGGCCGGACCAGTTGCGTGGCCAGGTCGAGGAGAACCTCCGCCAGCTCGGCCGGGACCACCTCGACGTGGTCAACCTGAGGGTGCACGGCCCGGAGCCGCTGGCCGAGCACTACGGCGCGCTCGCCGAACTGGTCGACGCCGGGCTGATCCGGCACCTCGGCGTCTCGGCGGTGCGTCCGCACCAGGTCGCCGAGGCGCGGACCGTCGCGCCGGTGGTCTGCGTGCAGAACTCGTACGGCCTCGGCTACCGCCGCAGCCACGACGAGCTGATCCGGGACTGCGCCGCGCACGGCACCGCGTTCGTGCCGTTCTTCTCCATCGTCACCAGCGGGCGGGAGGCCGGCGCCACCGGCGAGGAGCACCCGGAGGTCGTCGCCGTGGCCCGCGAGCACGGGGTCGGCCCGGCCCAGATCCGGCTGGCCTGGACGTTGGGTCGCGGCCCGAACGTGCTCGCGATCCCCGGCACCGGCAACCCGGCTCACCTGGAGCAGAACATCGCCGCCGGCGCCCTGCGCCTCTCCCCCGACGACCTGGCCCGCCTCGACGCGGTCTGAGGCGTCGAGGCGGGGCGGCACCCACCCCTTCGGCCCTCGGCAGAAGGGGTGGGCGGGGAGAGCGGCACGACCGGAGACTGGGCCGATGGCGACCTTCTCCGTACAGGCCCGGCCCACCGACGCGGCGAGCTGGGTGGAGCTGGCCCGCACCGTCGAGGCCGCCGGGTTCGACGCGCTCTCCGCGGCCGACCATCCCGGCTCCGGCCCGTCCCCGTTCGTGGCGCTCGCCGCCGCGGCGACGGTGACCGGCACGCTGCGCCTGCGCTCGTACGTCTCCAACGCCGGTGTCCGGGAGCCGGTCCTGCTCGCCGCCGACGTGGCCACCCTGGACGTGGTCTCCGGCGGGCGGGCCGGGCTCGGCCTCGGCGCCGGCCACACCCCGGCCGAGTGGCGGGCGGTCGGGCGCGAACGCCCCGACGTCGCCGGTCGGGTCCGCCGCTGCGTCGCGGTGGCCGAGGCGGTGCGGGCGTTGCTGGCCGGCGACGAGGTCACCGTCGACACGCCGGACCTGACCGCGCACGCCGCCCGCCTGGACGCGCCCCGGCCGGTCCAGGACCGGATCCCGCTCACCGTGGGCACGGCCAACTCGACGTTGCTGCGCTGGGCCGGCGCGCACGCCGACGTGGTCGGCCTGACCGGCTTCGGCCGCACCCTCGCCGACGGCCACCAGCACGAGGCCCGTTGGCGGGCCGACCAGATCGAGGCGCAGCTCGCCCACGTGGCGGCCGGCGCCGCCGGCCGGGACGCGCCGCCGGTCCTGGAGGCGCTGGTCCAGCGGTTCGCCGTGACCGACGACGCCGAGTCGGTCGCCGCGCAGACGGCCGCCGAGACCGGCCTCACCCCGGCGGAGGTGCTGGCCACCCCGTTCGTGCTGGCCGGCACCGCCGACGAGATCGCCACGGCCGTCGCCGCGCACGAGCGCCGCTGGGGCGTCACCCGTTTCGTGGTACGCGCCGACGCCGTCGCCGCGCTCGCGCCGCTCCTGCACCGGCTGGCCGGAAACGGGTCGACTTCGAGCGCGCTCGAGATAGGACACTGAGGCCATGACGACGACACGACGACTCGGGCGCAGCGGCATCGAGGTCAGCGCCATCGGCATGGGCTGCTGGGCGATCGGCGGCCCGCTCTGGGCCGGCGCCCAGCCGCTGGGCTGGGGCGAGGTGGACGACGACGAGTCGGTCCGCACCGTCCACCGGGCCCTGGACCTCGGCGCGACCCTCTTCGACACCTCCTGCAACTACGGGGCCGGGCACAGCGAACGGGTGCTCGGCCGGGCGCTCGCCGGTCGCCGGGACCAGGCGGTGATCGCCACCAAGTTCGGCTACCTCACCGACGAGGCGACCCGGCAGGCCACCGGCGAGGACGCCGGCCCCGCGAACGCGCGACGCAGCCTGGAGGGGTCGCTGCGCCGCCTCGGCACCGACCACGTGGACCTCTACCAGCTCCACCTCAACGGCCTGCCGGTGCCACGCGCGCTGGACCTGGTCGACACCCTGGAGGCGCTGGTCGACGAGGGGAAGATCCGGGCGTACGGCTGGAGCACCGACGACCCGGCGTCGGCGCGGGCGTTCGCGGCGGCCGGGCCGCGCTGCGCGGCGATCCAGCACGACCAGTCGGTGCTGCGGGACAACGCCGCGATGCTCGCGGTCTGCGAGGAGTTCGACCTGGCCAGCCTCAACCGGGGCCCGCTGGCGATGGGCCTGCTCACCGCGAAGTACCAGGGCGCCCCGGCCGCCCGGGGCGGCGACGACGTGCGCGGGTCGGCTCCCGAGTGGCTGGACTGGTTCAGCGAGGGGGTGCCACGCGCCGAGTGGGCCGAGCGGGTGGCCCGGGTCCGCGAGGCGCTCACCGCCGACGGCCGCACGCTGGCCCAGGGCGCGCTGGGCTGGCTGCTCGCCCGCAGCGCGCGCACGCTGCCCATCCCCGGTTGCCGGACGGTGGGCCAGGCCGAGGAGAACATCGGCGCGCTGGCGTGCGGGCCGCTGCCGGAGACGGCGTACGCCGAGGTGGAGCGCCTCCTGGCCGACCTGCGCACGACCGCGGCGACCGCGTGAGCGCCGTGGTGCCCGGAGACGCCGGGGCCGACCGCCGCTTCGCGCTGCCGCCCGGCGCGGACGAGCGCACGCTGCTCGACACGTTCCTCGAATTCCAGCGCGACGCCCTGGTCCGCAAGTGCGCCGATCTGTCCGACGAGCAGTTGCGGTCACGTCCGGTGCCGTCCACCGGTCTGTCCTTGCTCGGCCTGGTCCGGCACCTCGCGACCGTCGAACGCTGGTACTTCCAGGGCGTGGTCGCGGACGCGCCCTGGCCCGGGGACCTGTTCGACCTGACCGACGACTTCGACGCGCCGTTCCACGACGTCGCCGAGGCCACCGGCCCGGGCAGCTTCGCGATCTGGCGGGAACAGGTGGCGACCTCCCGCCGGATCGCCGCCGCCCTCCCCCTCGACGCGGTCGGACGCACGCCGGGGACGGGGGCCGAACGATCGCTGCGCTGGGTGCTCCTGCACATGATCGACGAGTACGCCCGGCACCTGGGTCAGGCCGACATCCTGCGCGAGGCCGTCGACGGCCGCACGGGCGAGTGAGACGACTCCGCAACACGGGGGCGTGACGAGTGAGTGATTTCGCTCAACGCATCCGGATCGCGCTCCGTACTCGAAGATATGAGCATGCGGATCCTCATGGCCGGCGTCTCCGGCTTCCTCGGCACCCGACTGGTCGACCGGCTCGCCGCGGACGGCCACCAGGTCACCCGCCTGGTCCGCCGCGCGCCGCGTACCCCCGACGAGCGGCAGTGGAATCCGTCCGCCGCGCAGCTCGACCCGCAGCTGGTCGCCGACGCCGACGCGGTGGTCAACCTGGCCGGCGCCGGGGTGGGCGACAAGCGCTGGAACGACGACTACAAGAAGCTGATCCGGACCAGCCGGGTGGACAGCACCACCACGCTGGCCATCACGATCGCCGGGCTGCCCGCGACGGACCGGCCGGCGGCGCTGCTGAACTCCTCCGCCGTCGGCTGGTACGGCAACACCGGCGACCGGACCGTCGAGGAGGACGCGCCGGCCGGCGAGGGGTTCCTGGCCGACGTCTGCCGGGTCTGGGAGGCCGCGACCCGACCGGCCGAGGACGCCGGGGTACGGGTGGTGCGGCTGCGCACCGGGCTGCCGCTGCACCGCGACGGCGGTCTGCTCAAGCCGCAGCTGCTGCCGTTCCGGCTGGGTGTCGGCGGCAAGCTGGGCAACGGCCGGCAGTGGCTGCCATGGATCTCGATGCGTGACTGGCTGGACGCCGCGGTGTTCCTGCTGGCCCGCGACGACGTGGCCGGCCCGGTCAACGTGGTCGGCCCGGCGCCGGTCACCAACGCCGAGTTCACCCGGGAGCTGGCCCGTCAGCTGCACCGACCGGCGATCATGCCGATCCCGGCGCTGGCGCTGAAGGTGGCGCTGGGCGGCTTCGCGCACGAGGCGCTCACCAGCACCCGGGTGCTGCCGGGGGTGCTCGGCAGGGCCGGTTTCACCTGGACCCACCCGGAGCTGGCGGGCGCGCTGCACGCCGCCCTCACCGAGTGACCCGGCGAGGGCGGCGCGGTGCGGGCGGTCAGCAGCCGATGACCCAGTAGCTGGGGCCGGTCTGCTTCAGCACGGTGGTGTAGAAGGTGTTGTAGAGGCCCATCCGCTGGCCGCTGCCGAGCGCGTAGGCGTACCCGCCGGACTGGTAGGCCCGGCCGGCCACGACGTGCGCGTAGTTGCTGGCGGTGACGCAGACCGGCGACGTGGTGGGCGTCGGCGAGGGCGACGAGGTCGGGGTGGGCGAGGCGGTCGCCGTCGGGGTCGGGCTCGGCGTGGTGCCGCCGCCCAGGCCGAAGAAGAGCGCGTCCCGGTAGGTCGAGCAGATGGTGTCCAGGAAGTACGCCCCGGCGGTGCCGCACTGGTCGGCGGCCGAGCCCGGGTCGACCGGGGTGCCGTGGCCCATGCCGGAGACGCGGTAGACGCGCACCTGGTCGTTGCCGTAGACCTCCAGGCTGGTGCCGCCCGGCAGCGACGAGGTGCTGGTCGGGGTCTGCGACACGCCCAGCACGTTGGTCCACTGGTCCCGCGACTCGGTCGCGTTCGCCACGTTGACCGTGTAGTCGCTGGTGCCGTGCCAGACCGCCACCCGGGGCCGCTTGCCGGAGTAGCCGGAGTACGCGTTGCGGACCAGGTCGCCCCACTGCGCCGGGGTCTTGTCCACGCCCGGGTTCATGCAGCTGAAGGCGCTGGTCGTGCTGGTGGCACAGCGGTACGGGATGCCGGCGATCACCGAGCCGGCGGCGAACACGTCGGGGTAGGTGGCGAGCATGACGGAGCTCATCGCGCCGCCGGCGGACAGGCCGCTGACGAAGACCCGGCCGGCGTCGGTGCCGTAGTTCGTCTTCGCGTAGTCGACCATCTGCTTGATCGACAGCGCCTCACCCTGGCCTCGGGCGGTGTCCCCGGTCTCGAACCAGTTGAAGCAGGAGTTGGCGTTGTTGCCGGACGGCTGCTGCGGCACGATCAGCGCGAACTTCCACTGGTCGGCGTACTTCTGCCAGCCGGAGTTGGTGAAGTACGTCGAGGCGTTCTGGGTGCAGCCGTGCAGCAGCACCACGGCCGGCGCGTTGGCCGGCAGGCCGTCCGGCCGGTAGGCGTACATGGCCAGGTTGCCGGGGTTGGAGCCGAACCCGCTGACCTGGGTCAGCGAGGCGGCCTGCGCGGGCAGGGCGGAGACCAGGACGGCGGCCGCGGCCAGCACGACCCCGGCCGCCGCCCCGGCGAGGCGGGTGATGAGGGATGAGGAGCGGGACACGGGGACCTCCCGATCATGGAATGTGAACTGAGTCACTCTCCGAGTTGCCGCGACGTTACGTCCGTGTTTCATCGACAGGAATGGTTGCCGGTCACACATTCACCGTCCGGGCGGTGTGCCCAGGTCCGATTGGTAACGTCCGCTGCGTGCCGTTCTCCCCGTCCCCGGTCACCGGCCCGTCGCCGGCCACCGCCGCTCGCGACCGGCGCGCCGACCTGCTGGTGACGCTGGCCGCGGTGGCCCTGGCGCTCTGGGTCACCAGCGGCATGTGGCGGGACCCGAACAGCCGCACGATCACCGTCAACTCCAGCGACCAGGCGCTGTTCGAGTGGCTGCTGGCGTTCGGCGGGCACGCGTTGACCCACGGCGAGAACCCGCTCTTCACCCACCTGATCAACGTCCCGGACGGCGTGAACCTCGCGGTCAACACCTCGATCACCGTGTACGCGGCGGTCTTCGCGCCGCTGACGTACCTGGTCGGGCCGCCCGCGACGTTCCTGGTGATCCTCACGCTCAACCTGGCCGCCACGGCGGTGGCCTGGTACTGGCTGCTCAGCCGGCACCTCGTGGCCAGCCGGCTGGCCGCCGGGGTGGGCGCGCTGTTCATCGCCTACTGCCCGGCGATGGTGTCGCACGCCAACGCGCACCTGAACTGGACCGCGGGCTGGCTGGTGCCGCTGCTGGTCTGGGGCGTGTTCCGGCTGCGGCGGCCGGGGCGCGCGGTCACCGGGGGGATCGTGCTGGGGCTGCTGGTGGCGGTCGCCTTCTCGATCGCCGCCGAGGGGCTGTTCTTCACCGCCCTGGCGCTCGGCGTGTTCCTGCTGGTCTGGGCGCTGGCCCCGGCGCGCCGGGCCGAGGCGCGCGCCGCGCTGCCGCGGATGGCGGCCGGGCTCGGTGTGACCGCGCTGGTGGCCGGGGCGCTGCTGGCGTACCCGCTCTGGCTGCACTTCGCCGGGCCGCAACGGTTCCACGGCACCGGCTTCGACCCGCTGGTCCACTCCGAGGACATCGCCGCCTACGGGGCGTACCCGCGCCGCTCGCTGGCCGGCTGGGCCGGGTGGGGCACCTCGCTGGCGCCCAACCCGACCGAGGAGAACTCCTTCTTCGGCGTCGCGCTGCTGCTGCTCGCGGTCGCCTGCTTCGCCCTGCTCTGGCGGCGCGCCGACCGGGCGTTCCGGGCCACGCTGGCCGCGCTCGGCGTCACCGCGGTGGTCTTCGCCGTGCTCTCCTGGGGGCCGACGGCCAAGTGGAACGGCCGGCGCACCGACCAGCTGCTGCCGTTCGGGGTGCTGGACAACCTGCCGGTGGTCAACGCGGCGCTGCCGTCGCGGCTGGCGCTGGTCGTCGCGCCGGTGATCGGCCTGCTGCTGGCGTACGCGGTCGACAGCCTGCGGGCCCGGCCGCCCCGGCGCCGGCTCGGCGGCGCGGCCTGGACGGTCGGGTTCGCCGTCGCGCTGCTGCCGTTGCTGCCCACCCCGCTGCTCACCAGCGTGCGCGAACCGGTCCCGGCGTTCATCACCACCGGCGCCTGGACGCGCTACGTCCCGCCCGACGGGGTGCTCACCCCGCTGCCGCTGACCGTCGACGTCTACCCCGACGGCCAGCGCTGGCAGGCGTACGCCCTGGCCCACCGGCAGGGCGAGTTCCGTATCCCGGCGGGCTTCTTCCTCGGCCCGGGCGGGCCGGACGGCCGGGGCCGGATCGGCCCGGTGCCGCGCACCTTCGACACGCTGATGGACCAGGCGGGCCGGACCGGCCTGGTGCCGATCGTCACCGAGGGCAGCATCCAGCAGTCGCGGGCCGACCTGCGCTACTGGGACGTGCGGGCGGTCGTGCTGGCCGACCGGGTGCACGGCGCCAAGTACGACGTCGACGAGGAGGCGCTGCGCCGCACCGCCACCGCCCTGCTGGGCCCGCCCGAGCGGGTCGAGGACGTCTGGGTGTGGCGGGTGCCGGCGGCGTGACGCGACGAGCGTCACGGGTCGGGGTCCCGGCCGGCGGGACTAGGCTGGACGGGTGAGCGTGACGACTTCCGGGCTGACCGCCGTCCGCGCCGGCCTGCTCGACTACCAGGCCGCCTGGGACGAGCAGCGCCGGCTGCACGAGGCCGTGGTGGCGGGCGAGCAGGGCGACACCGTGCTGCTGCTGGAGCACCCCAGCGTCTACACCGCCGGCAAGCGGACCGAGCCGTGGGACCGGCCGGTGGACGGCACCCCGGTGGTGGACGTGGACCGCGGCGGCAAGATCACCTGGCACGGTCCGGGGCAGCTCGTCGGCTACCCGATCGTCCGGCTGCCCGACCCGGTCGACGTGGTGGCCTACGTGCGACGCACCGAGCAGCTGCTGATCGACGTCTGCGCCGAGTTCGGGCTGACCGCCGGCCGGGTCGAGGGGCGCAGCGGCGTGTGGGTGCCGGAGGACGACCGGGGCCCGGCCCGCAAGGTGGCGGCCATCGGCATCCGGGTGGCCCGCGGCGTCACGCTGCACGGCTTCTCCGTCAACTGCGACTGCGACCTGGGCTTCTTCGACCGGATCGTGCCGTGCGGCATCCGCGACGCCGGGGTCACCTCGCTCACCGCCGAACTGGGCCGGCCGGTCACCGTGGCCGACGTGCTCCCGGTGGTCGAGCGGCACCTGCCCACCCTCACCCGGGTCTGACCGGGTACGGCTCCCGGCCGCCGTCGGTCGATGCCCGTCATCCCGTCGCGCGAGCATCCCGCGCCGGGCGTGTCGCCGTCGGCACGACAATGCCCCCGGGTGCGATATACCGCTGAGTCATAAGTATGACCAGGCGGTATATCGCGCGGGGCGTGCAAGGTCGTGATCGGCCAGGCGACCGAACCCACACCCCCGGCGCCCGTGGCCCTGGGCGCAGGCCACGCCGCTGCGCGCGATGACGTTTGCGCTCACCCCGTTCCCGTGCCCTGCCGCTTCCCGGGCGGCGCGCCGGCGAACGGTCCGGATCAGGACCGTCCGTCGGCGCGGGGTCAGGGTGTGAGGCGGTGCAGGTCGCGCGGGAAGGCCGTCACCTCGCGGACGTTCGCCGCGCCGGTGAGCCGGGCGACGAACCGTTCCAGCCCGATCGCGAAGCCGCCGTGCGGCGGCATCCCGTGCCGGAACGCGTCCACGTAGCCGGCGTAGGGCTCCACCGGCTCGCCCCGGGCCGCCAACGCGGCCAGGTAGTCGGCGTGCCGGTGCAGCCGCTGCCCGCCGGTGACCAGCTCCATGCCGCGGAACAGCAGGTCGAAACCGTTCGAGTACGCCGGTCGGGCCGGGTCCGGGTGGGTGTAGAAGGGCCGCTTCGCCATCGGGTAGCCGGTGACGAACAGGAAGTCGCTGCCGTGCTCGGCGCGGGCCCACTCCCCCAGCGCCCGCTCGTGGGCGGGGGCCAGGTCGGGTTCGTCGGCCGGGGCGCCGGCGATCGTCAGCGCGTCGGTGAAGTGCACCGCCGGGATCTCGACGGGCACCGGCGGCACCGTCACGCCGAGCGTGTCCAGCGCGGCGCCGGCCCGGTCCGCCACGGCCGCGAGCATCCCGGCCACCGTGTCCCGCAGCACCGCCATCACGTCCCGGTGGTCGGTCACGAATCCCAGCTCGACGTCGAGCGAGGTGTACTGCGCCAGGTGGCGGACCGTGTCGTGCGGCTCGGCGCGGAACACCGGCCCCACCTCGTACACCCGCTCGAAGACGCCCACCATGAGCTGCTTGTAGAACTGCGGCGACTGGGCCAGGTAGGCGGGCCGGCCGAACCAGTCCAGCGCGAACACGTTCGCGCCGCTCTCGGTGGACGAGCCGACCACCTTCGGCGTGTGCACCTCGACGAAGCGCCGCGCGTCGAGGGTCGCCCGGAATCCGGACACGGCAGCGGCCGAGATCCGCAGCGCGGCGGACCGGGTGGGGTGCCGCAGCGCGGTCGGCGCGTGGTCGAGCTGGGTGGGCAGGCTCGCGGTCAGCACCGGCCGGTAGAGGTCGAACGGGGGCGGGACGGCGGGCGGGCCGAGTGGTCGTACCTCGGGCTCGACGACCTCGACCCCGGCGGGGGCGGTCGGGTTCACGACCACCGTGCCGACCACCTCGACCACGGTCTCCTCGGGCAGCGCCTCGACCTGCGCGCGCACGGCGGGCGCGGCGACCACCACCTGGGCGAGCCCGGCGGCGTCCCGGACGATCAGGAAGGCCACCGACTTGAGCAGCCGGCGGCGGTGGACCCACCCGGCGAGCCGGACGGTGGCGCCGACGTGGGTGGGAAGTTGGGCGGACAGGATGCGTTGCACGGCGGTTACCTCCTCGGTCAATCGCAACGCGATCCCCAGGGAGGTGTGGGCGAGCGGGAACCTCGCGGTGCCACCACACCTTCGCCCCCGCCGCGGCGGGAGCCTCGTTCGTCGCCTTTTCACCGGGGCCGGCCGGGCGGGTTCTACTGGGCGCGAACGCCGTTCCTCCCGCAGCTCGGGAGGGTCTTCGCGGGCCGGCGCCAGACCGCCTCGCAGCAACCGGCGGCTCTCTGGGCTGGCGGGTCGGTCCGCTACTCGGCTCCGTCGCAGCTCTGCCCGGCACGCTAGCACCACGATCGCCGGAATGTGACGGGGTTTTTTGACCGCTCGTGTCCGGTGTCACAACGTTTCCGGGGTGACGGCCGTCGCCCGACGTTCATCGACCGCCGCCGACCGGCGTAGGCTCGATTTCGTGACGATCGAGCAAAACGCGCCGACGACTGAGCAGCCAGCGCGCACCGCGACCGCCGCCCCGGAGGGGCGGCGCCTGCTGCGGATCGAAGCGCGCAACGCCGAGACGCCGATCGAGCGCAAACCGCCGTGGATCAAGGTCAAGGCCAAGATGGGGCCGGAGTACACCCAGCTGCGCGGGCTCGTCTCGCGCGAAGGGCTGCACACGGTCTGCCAGGAGGCCGGGTGCCCCAACATCTACGAGTGCTGGGAGGACCGGGAGGCCACCTTCCTCATCGGCGGCGACCAGTGCACCCGGCGCTGTGACTTCTGCCAGATCGACACCGGCAAGCCGGCCGAGTTCGACGCCGACGAGCCGCGCCGGGTCGCCGAGTCCGTCGCCGCGATGGGCCTGCGCTACGCGACCATCACCGGCGTGGCCCGTGACGACCTGCCCGACGGCGGCGCCTGGCTCTACGCCGAGACGGTCCGACAGATCCATGCCCTCCAGTCCGGCTGCGGCGTCGAGCTGCTGATCCCCGACTTCAACGCGGTGCCCGAGCAGCTCGCCGAGGTCTTCGGCTCGCGCCCGGAGGTGCTCGCGCACAACGTCGAGACGGTGCCGCGCATCTTCAAGCGGATCCGCCCGGCGTTCCGCTACGAGCGCTCGCTCGACGTGATCCGGCAGGCCCGGGCCGACGGCCTGGTCACCAAGAGCAACCTCATCCTCGGCATGGGCGAGGAGCGCGCCGAGATCTCCCAGGCGCTGCGCGACCTGCACGAGGCCGGCTGCGAGCTGATCACCATCACGCAGTACCTGCGCCCCTCCCCCCGGCACCACCCGGTCACCCGCTGGGTCAAGCCGGAGGAGTTCGTCGAACTGCGCGAGGAGGCCGAGGAGATCGGCTTCGCCGGCGTGATGAGCGGGCCGCTGGTCCGTTCGTCGTACCGGGCCGGGCGGCTCTACCAGCAGGCGCTCGCCGCCCGCCAGGAGGTCGTCACCACCCGCTGACGGATCGTCCTCCGCGCCGCCGGTCGGCGCGGAGGACTACCGGGCCCGGCGCTGTGTCGGTGCGGACGGCGGCGGGTCGAGCAGACCGAGCCGGTGGGCCAGCGCCGCGGCCTCCACCCGGTTGGTCACGTCCAGCTTCGCGATGATCCGGGAGACGTGCACGCTGGCCGTCTTCGGCGAGATGAAGAGCCGCTCGGCGATCCGGCTGTTGCTGTGCCCCTCGGCGACCAGCCGCAGCACCTCCCGCTCCCGGCTGGTCAACAGGTCCGGCCCCGGCCGGCCGGTCCCGCGCAGCCCGACCCGGCGCGCCAGCGTGGCGACCTGCTCCCCCAGCGGGGTGGCGCCCAGGCGGTCGGCCACCTCGGCCGCCTCCCGGACGGCGGCGGCCACCTCGTCCCGCTCGCCGGCCGCCGCGGCGGCCTCGGCCAGCCCGAGCAGCGCCCGAGCCAACGGGTACGGCTGCCCGGTCTCCCGCCACTGCGCCACCGCCGACCGCCACGCGCCCAGTGCCTCACCGCCCGCGCCGGGGCCGGTCAGAATCGCGGCGACCTGCGCGCGGTGGGCGCGCTCGGCCGGGTGCCGTACGGGCAGCACGGCGGCCAGCGCGGAGACCTCACCGGCCAGTGCCGCGTCGCCGGCCAACACGGCGGCGCGGGCCGCCACGTGGAGCACCGGCCACCCCTCCCGGGGCCGGTCGGCCAGGTGCGCGTCGGCCAGGGCGGCGCAGGCCGCGCGTACCGCCTCCACCTTGTCGTCGGCCGCCAGGGCCGCCTCCACGCGCAGCTCGTGCAGCGGCAGGCGGTGGTTCGGCCAGAGATAGGGCCGACCCAGGAACGCCAGCGCCCGCCCGACCAGTTCGTCGGCCGCGGGATGCGCCCGGGCCAGCCGGAGCCCGGCCCGCAGTTGCAGCCAGTGCAGGCCGGACACCCCCGGCGGATCGATCCGGGCCGCCTCCGCGCAGGTGTCGTCGGCCTCGTCCCACCGCCCCAGCGCGATCAGCGCCTCGGCCCGGTTGGACAGCAGGTAGGCGCCGATCGAACGGCTGATCCCGACCCGGCGCGCCTCGCTCACCCCGGCCGCCGCGGCCTCCTCGGACTCGGCGTACCGGCCCAGCTCGTAGAGCACGTCGGAGAGGAAGACCAGGGCACTGACCAGCGCCCGTGAGTCGCCGGCGGCCCGAGCCCGCGCCTCCACCCGGCGCAGCTCGGCCAGCCCGAGATCCGGGGTGTCCTCGGTGCGGTGCAGCACCGCGATCCGGGTGGGCAGCAGCGCCAGGTCGATGCTGCCGATCTCGGCCGCGCCGGCCATCGCCTCGGCGGCCACCGAGGCGGCCTCCCCCGGGTCGACCTTCATCAGGTGCGCCGCGATGTCGGCCAGCACGCCGAGCCGGTCCGCGCCGCCCGGCGCGCCGGCCGCCAGCCGGTACGCCTCACGCAGCTCGGCGGCGCCGTCGCTCTTGCCGAGCAGGGCGAGCAGCCGGCCCCGCTGGTCGAGCAGGGCGGCGGCCCGCAGCGGCTCGACGGTGGAGTCGACCTCGGCCAGCGCGGCCCGGGTGAGGGTGAGCGCCCGGCCGAGGTCACCCGCGGTGACGGCGGCGGTGAGCGTCTCCTCCAGCACCCGCAGGTGGTCCATGCCGAGACGGTCGGCGGCGTCGGGGACCAGCTCCCACAGTTCGAGGACGCGCTCCAGCAGCCGGCTCTGCTCGGCGTACGCGTATCGCTCGGTCGCCGCCGCGGCGGCGACCCGGGCCGCGGTGAGGGCGCGGGGGTGGTCGTGTGCGGCGTACCAGTGGTGGGCGATCTCGGCCGGGGCGCGACCGGCGGCCACCAGGTGTGGCTGCGCCTCGATCGCGGCGGCGTAGCGGGCGTGCAGCCGGGCGTGCTCGCCGGGGAGCAGGTCGTCGTGCACCGCCTCGCGGACCAGCGCGTGCCGGAACTCGTAGTCCCCGTCCGGGTCGGCGACCACGAGCTGACCGGCGACGGCGGCGCGCAGCGCGTCCTCCAGCTCGGCCTCGGGCAGCCCGGCCACCTCGGCGAGAAGTTGGTGGGCGAAGCGGGTGCCGCCGGCGGCGGCGATCCGCAGCACCCGCTGGGCCGGCTCGGTCAGCCGGTCGACGCGGGCCAGCAGCAGGTCCCGCAGCGTCTCCGGGATGGTGGCGCAGCCGATGGGCCCGCCGGCCGCGGCCAACTCCTCGATGAAGAACGGGTTGCCCTGGGTGCGGTCGTGCACGTCGTCGACGGCGCGGGCGGCCGGCTCCGCGCCGAGCAGGTCGGCGAGCACGGCGGCGGTGCCGTCGTGGTCGAGCCGGCCCAGCTCGATCCGGTCCACGCCCCGGACCCGGTCCAGCTCGGCGAGGAAGGGACGCAGCGGGTGGCCGCGGTGCAGCTCGTCGGTGCGGTAGGTGCAGACGACCAGCAGGCGGGTGGCGCGGGCGGCGCGCACCAGGAACCCGATCAGGTCGCGGGTGGACCGGTCGGCCCAGTGCAGGTCCTCGATCACCAGCACCAGCGGGCGTTCCTCGGCGAGCCGCCGGAACAGGTCGGCGACCAGGTCGAACAGGTAGCCGCGCGGGGTGTCGGCGAGGGCCGGCCCGGCGGGCGCGGCGGCGCCGGCCGGCATCCGGGCCAGCTCCGGCAGCAGCCGGGCGAACTCCGCCTCATAGCCGGCGAAGACCGTCGGGCCGTCGTGCCGCAGCACGTCGCGCAGCGTGGCCGCGAACGGGGCGAAGGGCAGGCCGGCCTCGCCCAGTTCGAGGCAGTGGCCGACCAGCAGCCGCGCTCCGGCCGCGGCGACGTGGGCGCCGAACTCCTCGATCAGTCGGGTCTTGCCGACGCCGGCCTCCCCGCCGACCAGCACCGTGGTCGGGTCGCCGCCGCGGGCCCGGGCCAGCGCCTCGCGCAGCACGGCCAGCTCGGGCTGCCGGCCGACGAGCACGGTGCTGGCGGCGCGTACGGTCACGCCGTCGAGCATGCCATGGCGGTCCGACGGCGTGACCGGTCCAGCCGGCGTCGCCGGTCCGGCCGCCCCCGTGGCGGCCGGACCGGCGACGGCCGGGCCCGTGGTCTCCGGCCTCCGCGCCGATCCGGTGACGACCGGTTCGATGCCGGCGCCGGCGACCGGCGGGGCGGTCACCGGCGGGCGTCGGTGGTGCGGGCGGTGTGCTGGCGCCGGCTCAGCCACCCGTGCGCGTGCCGGCGGGGCAGCGACCGGGCGAGCCGGTCGAGGGCCGCGTCGGCCTGCAGCTCGGAGGCGTGGCTGCGGTGGATGCTGAGCAGAAATTCCGCGTCGTTGCCGAACATCGTCGATCTCCCTGTCGTGCGGTGTGTCGTCCCTGTCGACATCGACTTTCCGCGCGAAGGTGCCCCCGGGGCATGGGTACGGTGCCTGATCTTCGCCCGCCCCACCTCCTTACCCGGGGACCGGAAAGGGCCGGCGCGGCCGTAAGGTACTCAGCCCGCGCCGGAAGGGGCGGCCACGGATCAACGGGCCGGGCGCCGACCACTAGACTCTGCGGCATGGCAAAGCCCCAGGAGAAGGTCTCGTTCGGCCAGCGGCTGAAGCAGATCGGGATGGTGTTCCGGTTCACCGCCAAGCAGGACAAGTGGTTCGCGCCGCTGACGGCGGCGGCGGTGCTGATCCCGCTCGCGCTCACCGTGGTCGCGGTGCTCGCCTGGGGCTGGCTCTGGCTGCCGATCGGCATCCTGCTCACCCTGCTCGCCGTGCTGATCGTGCTCAACCTGCGGTCCAACAAGGCGATGATGAACGCCGCCGAGGGGCAGCCCGGCGCGGCGGCGCAGATCATGGAGAGCATGCGCGGCGACTGGCGGGTCACCCCGGCGGTCAGCTCCACCACCCAGATGGACATGGTGCACCTGGTGGTGGGCCGGCCCGGCGTGATCCTGCTGGCCGAGGGAAACCCGCAGCGCGTCCGGGGCCTGCTCGGCCAGGAGAAGCGCCGGCTGGCCAAGGTGATCGGCAGCGCCCCGCTGCACGACTACGTGATCGGTCAGGGTGACGGTGAGCTGCCGGTCCGCAAGCTGCGGATGACGCTGATGCGGCTGCCCCGCAGCCTCTCCCCCAAGGACGTCAACGCCCTCGACAAGCGCCTCAAGGCGCTGACCGCGCGGCCGCAGATGCCCAAGGGCGCGGTCCCGAAGAACATGCGGCCGCCGCGCGGCGCGTTCCGGCAGACCCGGGGTCGCTGACCTCCGACGTACGCGGAAAAGGAGCCGGTCCCCCACGGGGGCCGGCTCCTTTTCGGTGCGGGTCAGCGGCGGGGCGCGTCGGTGACGACCGATCCGGTGAGGCGGTCGTGCAGGCCGCGCCGGTGCTCGTCCATGATCAGGGCCGGCACGACGAGGGCCAGCAGGAGGCCGCGCAGCAGCGCCCGGACGATCCCGATCCGGCCGCCGTCGGCCCAGGCCACGCAGCGGACCCGGGTCAGGAACATGCCCGGGGTCTGGGCGAACAGGCCGAGGAAGAAGCCGTACTCCAGGACCAGTACCAGGACCGGTGACCAGCCGTCGCGGGTCGGGTGGGCGAAGGTGCCGGCGACCAGCAGGCACAGGATCCAGTCGATGAGCAGCGCGCCGAAGCGACGGCCGAGGCTGGGCGGCGTGAAGGCGGGGTCGGTGGCGGGCGGCACCGGGGTGGCGGTATCGGTCACAGCGGCCAGGGTAGCGCCGCGTCGGCACCCACCGGTAAATCCGACGAACACCACAAATGACCGCAAACGGGGCGGGGATGATGCTCCGCGAGCGACGTAACACGGCGGAAACAGAGGAGACACGGCCGGGCAACCGCCCGGCCATAGCGTCGCCAGGAGCCAGCCACCGGAGTGGACCTGCCAGGAGGACGTGTGTTCGCCAATCCCGAGGAACTCCTGCGATACCTCAAGAACGAGGACGTGAAGTTCGTCGACGTACGTTTCTGTGACCTGCCCGGCGTGATGCAGCACTTCAACCTGCCGGTCGAGTCCTTCGACGACAGCGTCTTCACCGACGGCCTCGCGTTCGACGGCTCGTCGATCCGCGGCTTCCAGGCCATCCACGAGTCGGACATGCTCCTGCTCCCGGACGTGGCCACCGCCTTCGTCGACCCGTTCCGGGCGCAGAAGACGGTCGCGATCAACTTCTTCATCCACGACCCGTTCACCCGCGAGGCCTACTCCCGGGACCCGCGCAACGTCGCCAAGAAGGCCGAGGCCTACCTCGCCGCCAGCGGCATCGCCGACACCGCCTACTTCGGCGCCGAGGCCGAGTTCTACATCTTCGACTCGATCCGCCACGAGACCTCCGCGCACCAGTCGTTCTACTACATCGACTCGATCGAGGGCGCCTGGAACACCGGCCGGGTCGAGGAGGGCGGCAACCGCGGCTACAAGACCGCCTACAAGGGCGGCTACTTCCCGGTCCCGCCGGTCGACCACTACGCCGACCTGCGCGACTCGATCGTGCGGCGCCTGGTCGACACCGGGTTCACCGTGGAGCGCTCGCACCACGAGGTCGGCACCGCCGGCCAGTCCGAGATCAACTATCGGTTCTCGACCCTGCTGCACGCCGCGGACCAGCTCCAGCTGTTCAAGTACATCGTGAAGAACGAGGCGTGGGCCAACGGCAAGACCGCCACGTTCATGCCCAAGCCGCTGTTCGGTGACAACGGCTCCGGCATGCACACCCACCAGAGCCTCTGGCTGAACGGCGAACCGCTGTTCTACGACGAGACCGGCTACGCCGGCCTGTCCGACACCGCCCGCTGGTACATCGGCGGCCTGCTGCACCACGCGCCCTCGCTGCTGGCGTTCACCAACCCGACCGTCAACTCCTACCGGCGCCTCGTGCCCGGCTTCGAGGCCCCGGTCAACCTGGTCTACTCCCAGCGCAACCGCTCCGCCTGCACCCGCATCCCGGTCACCGGCAGCAACCCCAAGGCCAAGCGCGTCGAGTTCCGCGTCCCCGACCCGTCGGCCAACGTCTACCTCGCCTTCTCCGCGATGATGATGGCCGGCCTGGACGGCATCAAGAGCAAGATCGAACCCCCGGCCCCGATCGACAAGGACCTCTACGACCTCCCGCCGGAGGAGTGGGGCGACGTCAAGCAGGTGCCGGGCTCGCTGTCGGCCGTGCTCGACTCGCTGGAGGCCGACCACGACTACCTGCTCGACGGCGGTGTCTTCACGCCCGACCTGATCTCCACCTGGGTCGACTGGAAGCGGGCCAACGAGGTCGACCCGGTGCGCCTGCGGCCCACCCCGCACGAGTTCGCGATGTACTTCGACTGCTGAGCACGCTCGTCAGCACCGGCCGGGCCGGCTCCGCCTCCGCGGGGCCGGCCCGGCCTTCTGCGTGCCCGTCGCTCAGCGGTCGACCCGACGGCGGCGCAGGCCGGCCCGGACGCCGGCCGCCAGCACGACCAGCACGACCAGCACCAGCACGGTCATCAGCACCGCGCCGGGCGCCTTGGTGAACCGGGCCAGGTTGGTGCCGTCCGGCAGCGCGAGCACCGATGCCACCGCGCAGGGCGCCACGAACCAGACGGTCCGGGCCAGCGGCACCGCCGACACCGCGAGCAGGGCCAGCGGCCAGGTCGCGTACCAGGGGTGGAAGACCGGGGCGAGCAGTACGGTCGCGGTCAGCGCCAGCCCCGCGCCGAGCAGCGCCACCCGGGGTCGGGCCACGGTCAGCCGGACCACCCGCTGCCGGGCGTCGTTCCACCGTCGCAGCGCCGTCCACGCCCACCACCAGAGCGCCACCAACGACGCGACCAGCAGCACCAACGCGACCGCCCGGGTCACCGGCACCGCGTGCGGCCGCCGGCCGGCCGCCTCGCCGGCGTAGTCGACCACGAAACCGACGGCGGTGGGTGGTGAGGTCCACTGCTGCGAGTCGCCGCTGCGGCCCAGCCCATCCACCCAGCCCAGGCCGAGGCCGGTGGCGAGCGAGAGCACCACGAGCGTGCCGAGCACCACGGCGGCCAGCCGACCGCCGTCGCGCAGCAGCGCCCGCCAGGTGTAGCGGCCGAGCACGGCGGCGAGCGCCGCGAACGGCAGCACCACCACGGCCATCGCCTTGACCGCGACGGCCAGGCCCAGCAGCACCCCGGCCGCGACCAGCGCGCGGGGCCTGCCCGGCCCGCGGATCAGCACCAGCAGTCCGAACAGCACCAGCCCGAGCGCCAGCGCGTCGTTGTGCGCGCCGGCCACCAGGTGCACGCCGACCAGCGGGCAGGCCAGCACCAGCCAGGCCGCCCGTCGGGTGGGCACGCCCGCCGCCCGGGCCAGGCCGGGCAGGCAGAGCGCGACCAGCAGCACCCCGGCCACCGCGGCCACCCGGAACAGCACGATCGCCCCGACCAGGCCGCCGCCGGCGAGCACCGCCAGCCCGGCCAGCAGCACGAAGAACGGCCCGTACGGCGCGGGGGTGTCCCGCCAGATCGGTGACACCGAGTCGGTCCACGGGCAGCCGGCCGCGGCGACACCTACCCGGTAGGGGCTGACCCCGCGCGTCCAGGTCCAGCCCTGGCAGGCGTACGAGTAGACGTCCCGGCTGCCCAGCGGCGGCGCGGCCAGCAGCGGCAGGGTCCAGAGCCCGGCGGTCAGGTACGCCCAGCGGCCCGACGGGGCGCCCCAGCGCAGTGACCACCAGGCGCCCACCAGCAGCGCCGTGCCGACCAGCCAGCAGAGCAGCGTCGCCGGCCCGTGCGGGGCCTGCCAGAAATCGGAGAGCGTGGCGCGTGGCGGCGCGTCGGGCAGCGCCCCGCCGAGCCAGCCGGCGACGGTGAGCAGGGTCGCCCCGGTGAGACCGGCGTATCGGGCGACGCTGGCGGCGACCGGTCGGACCGGCGCGTCGGGCTCGCTCACCGGCACACTCCTCAGGACACGGGAACCGGCTGCCGACCCTTCCGGGCCGACCGTACCAACCGCACGACCAGCACGATCACGAACAGCGTCATCAGCGGCGCACCCGGCATCTTGGTGTACCGGGGTAAACCGGTCCCGTCGGCCAGCACCAGGAACGACGACACCACGGTGACGATCGCGAACCACCGGGTCCGCCGCGCGGTGGCGGCCAGCACCGCCAGCGGCCACAGCCAGTACCAGGGGTGGAACAGCGGGGAGAGCGCGACCGTGGCGGTCAGCGCCAGCGCCGCGTGCCAGAACGGCTCGCCCCGACGCCAGGACCGGAACCAGAGCCAGACCAGCACCGCGACCAGCACCACCATGCCGATCGCCCGGGTCACCGGCAGCGCGTCCACGTGCACGCCGAACGGCGCCAGCAGGTAGCCGACGGTCTGCCCGACCGCGGTCGGCGGCGAGGTCCAGGCCACCACCAGGCCGCCCTGCTCCAGCCCGCTGATGAAGCCGAGCCCCAGCCCGGCGGCGAGCGTCGCGCCGGCCAGCGCCGCCAACGCGCCGCCGACCACCCACGCGCCGTCGCGGACCAGCGCCCGGATCCGGTACGGCCCGACGATCGCGGCCAGCGCCGCGAACGGCAGCACCACCAGCGCGGTGATCTTGACACCGGCGGCCAGGCCGAGCAGCACGCCACCGGCGAGCAGCGGACCTGGCCGGCCCGGTCGGGCCGCCACCACGGCCAGTCCGGCGACGAGCAGGCCGACCATCAGCGCGTCGTTGTGCGCGCCGGAGGCCAGGTGCACCGGCACCAGCGGGCTGGCCAACGCCAGCCAGAGCGCCCGCTCCGGCGGCACCCCGCAGCGGCGGGCCAGCACCGGCAGCGCCCAGGCGGTCAGCGCCACCCCGGCGACGGCGAGCAGCCGGAACAGCGCGACCGCGCCCCACAGCGAACCGGTGGCCTTGACCACGGCGCCGGAGAGCAGCACGAACAGCGGCCCGTACGGCGCCGGGGTGTCCCGCCAGATGAACGAGATGGTGTCCAACCAGGGGCAGGGCAGCGCGGACACGCCCTGCTCGTACGGGTTGATGCCGGCCGAGAAGCTGGCGCCCTGGCAGGCGTAGGCGTAGACGTCGCGGCTGCCCAGCGGCGGGGCGACCAGCATCGGCAGCAGCCAGAGCGCGACCGTGACCAGCACCCACCGGGCGGACGGCACCCGGTCGCGCAGCGACCACCAGGCCCACGCCAGCAGCCCGGTGCCGACCAGCCAGAGCCCGATGATGAGCGGGCCGTTGGGGCCCTGCCAGATGCTGACCGGCGTGGGACGCAGCTCGCCGTCGGGCAGGGCGCCGCCGAGGAAGGCGGCCACGGCGAGCAGCACCGAGCCCGCCAGGCCGATCCAGCGCGAGAGGTGGTGAGGCACGTCCGACATGCTGCCAGTACGGTGGTTCGCGATCAGGAGGTGGGCATGCGGGGCACTCGGGTGGTGGCGGTGTCCGCCGCGTCGGCGCTCGTCCTGGCCGTGCTCCAGCTCACTCTGCCGGTCACCGGGTCGGACCTGTCCGCGCAGGTCGCCCGCGCCGACTTCTTCGCCGCGCACGGGTCCGCCCTGGTCGACCTGCGCTGGTACGGCGGGGTGCACCCGTGGGGTTACAGCCTCGTCTCGCCGCCGCTGATGGCGGCACTCGGGGTACGCCCCACCGGCGCGCTCGCCCTGCTCGCCTCGGCCACCGCGTTCGCGGCCCTGCTGGTCCGGCTCCGGGTGCCCCGCCCGCTGCTCGGCAGCCTGGTCGGCGTGGTCACCATCGCCGGCAACCTGGTCTCCGGCCGGGTCACCTACGCCCTCGGCGTCGCGTTCGGCCTGGCCGCGCTGCTGGCGCTCACCTTGCCCGCCGCCCCGGGCGGCCGGCCGTCGGGCGCTACCGCCGGGACTGCCGGCCCGGCCCGGTGGTCCCGCGCCGGGTGGGTCCGTGCCGCGGCCGTCGGCACCGCCGCGCTGCTCGCCTCCGCGGCCAGCCCGGTGGCCGGGCTCTTCGTCGGCCTGGCCGGCGTCGCGCTGCTGCTGACCCGCCGGTACGCCGACGGCCTGCTGCTCGCCGTGCCGGCGGCCGGCCCGCTGGCGGTGACCGGGCTGCTGTTCGGCGAGGGCGGCTGGATGAACATCAGCCGGGCGGACACGACGCACGCCGTGGTGACGAGCCTGCTGGTGGCGGCGCTGGTGGCGTACCGGCCGGTCCGGGTGGGCGCGCTGCTGTCCGGGGCGGGGGTGCTGGCGGCCGCGCTGCTGCCCACCCCGGTCGGGTTGAACGCCACCCGCCTGGTGGTGATGTTCGCGCTGCCGGTGCTGGCCGCCGCCGCGACGCTGCCGGACCGGCTCACCGCGCGGTGGCCGACCGCGCGCCGGCTCCCCCGGGCCGCCGGCCCGGTCACGCTGGCCGCCCTGCTGGCGGTGGTCTGCTGGTGGCAGCCGCCGGTGGTCACCGCCGACGTGCGCAGCGCCGGCGACCCGACGGCCGATCCGGCCTACTTCGCGCCGCTGCGCGCGGAGCTGGACCGGCGCGGGCTCACCGGGCGGGTGGAGGTGCCGCCGACGCGCAACTACTGGGAGGCCGCCCGCCTCGGCGAGGTGCCGCTGGCCCGGGGCTGGTTGCGGCAGGCCGACATCGACCGCAACCCGCTGTTCTTCACCACCGTCCCCGGCGCCTCGGGCACCGGCGTCGCGTTGACCCCCGACTCCTACCGGGCCTGGCTGGCCGACAACGCGGTGCAGTACGTGGCCGTGCCGGACGTCGAGCTGTCCTGGGTGGGGCGGCCGGAGGCGGAGCTGGTGACCGCGGGCCAGCCGTACCTGACCGAGGTCTGGTCGGACCGGCACTGGCGGCTGTACGCGGTGGCCGACCCCACCCCGCTCGTGGGCGCGCCCGGCGAGCTGGTCCGGCAGGACGGCGCCTCGGTCACCTTCCGCGCCCCCGGGCCCGGCCCGGTCCCGGTCCGGGTCCGGCACGACCGCTGGTTGACCGTCACCGGCGGCGCGACGCTCGCCGCCGACGGCGGGTGGACCGTGGTGACGGTCCCCCGCGCCGGCACGTACACGCTCGGCAGCTGAGCCGCCGGCTCACCCGGCGGGCAGGCTCCGGGTCAGCGCCGGGATCATCACCGCCGCCGCGACGAGGTGCAGCCCGACCAGCGCGGCGACGGTGGCGGCGTCCGCCCCGACCAGGAACGGCGGGACCAGCGAGATCGCGGTCAGCGTCCCGGCCGTCCACCCGAACCGCGCGGCGGGGCGGGCGCTCCACCGCAGCAGAGCGGCGGCGAGGACCACGCCGACGACCGAGAAGAAGCCGGTCACCACCGCGAACCCGCCCAGCGGGATCCGCTCGCCGCCGTCGGGGATCGCGAAGTCGACGCCGAGGGCGCGGGCGAGCGCGGCGGCGAGCGTGGTGACCACCACCGCCGCGAGCGTGGCGAGCAGGCCGGTGCCGGCGAGCCGGCGGAGGCGGTGGCCGGTCCGGCCCGCCGCCGGTCCGGCGGCCACCGCCGTGTCGTTGCCGCTGGTCATGTCGTTCCTCCAGGGTCCGCTGTCGGGGGTGTGGATGCGCACCGTCGCGGTGCGCCGGTCGGGGTTGCGCAGCGCGCGTACGCCGGTGTCGCGCAGCCAGAAGTAGGCGTCGCGGCCGAGGACCGGCCCGGGTGCGCCGTCGCGCAGCTCCAGCTGCACCCGCCCGCGGGCGACGACGGCGAACGCGTCGCGCCACTGGGCCGCGACCACGGCGACGCGCGCGCCGCCGGGCAGCGTGAGCGTCCGCACCGGGGCTACTCGGTGCCGTCGGCCGGCAGGCGCTCGGGCAGTCCGAGCCGGGGGAACTGGTCGGCGTGGAACGTGACGATCTCGGCGATCGCCCCGTCGGTGACGCGCAGGGCGTCGAGCGTCAGCGGCAGGTACGCGCCCTCCCGCTCCCGCCAGAGGTAGAAGGCGACGGCGGGCTGCCGGTTCACCGCGGTGGGGACGGCGCGCAGGCGCCCCAGCTCCCCGAAGCCGTCCGCGACCCAGTCGCCGACCACCGCGTCGCGGCCGACCTGGAGGCCCGGCGTGGGCGGCATCGAGCAGCGCACGTCGTCGCGCAGCAGCGCGGCGAGCCGGTCGACGTCCTTGGCGACGCTGGCGTCGGTGAAGCGGCGCACCAGCTCGCGGGTGCCGGCGTCCTCGTCGCCGCCGGTCCAGTCCTGCCGCTCGGCGGGCAGGTGCGCGCGCATGCCGGCGCGGGCCCGCTGCAACGCGCTGTTCACCGAGTTGACGGAGTCCCCGAGCAGCTCCGCGACGTCCCGCGCCGGCCAGCCGAGCACGTCGCGCAGGATCAGCACGGCGCGTGGGCGCGGCGCGAGGTGCTGGACCGCGACCAGGTACGCCAGCTCGATCGTCTCCCGCGCGACGGCGACCGCCTCCGGCTCGTCCGCGTCGCCGGCGGGCAGCTCGTCGAGCAGCCGGTCCGGATAGGGCTGCAACCAGGGCACCTCGCCGCCGGTCGCCGGTTGCGGGCGACGCTTGGCGAGCAGGTCCAGGCAGGTGTTGGTGGCGATCCGGTAGAGCCAGGCCCGCACCGTCGACCGTCCCGCGTAGGTCTCCCGGCGCCGCCACGCCCGCAGGAACGTCTCCTGCACGGCGTCCTCGGCGTCCTCGAACGACCCGAGCATCCGGTAGCAGTGCACGTGCAACTCCCGCCGGTGCCGCTCGGTCAGCCCGGAGAAGACCGGTTCGTCGACCTCGCCCCACCCCGCGGGCCGTGTGTCCGCACTCATCTGGTCATCCTCACGTCTCGTCGTGTGCCGTCGGAGGTGTGACGGGCACGGGCGCGAGAACTCATCACCCGGAGCGGATCTCGCCCGTCAGAGCGGGGCTTCGAGGATGCGCTGGACGACGGTGCGGGAGTGGCGGCCGGTGCGCAGGTATTCGTCGAGGAACTCGCCCGGGTCCTCGTGACCCAGCAGGCGCACCACGCCCGCCAGCTCCACCCCGTGCCGGGGCAGCTGGTCGCCGGCCCGACCCCGGACCAGCATCAACGCGTCGCGGACCTGCGCGGCGAGGGTCCAGCCGGCGGCCAGCTCGGCCGCGTCGTCGCCGTCGAGCAGGCCGGCGTCACGGGCGGCGGCCAGGGCGTCGAGGGTACGGGTGCCGCGCAGCGCCGGCAGCCGGCCGGCGTGCCGGAGCTGGAGCAGCTGCACCGCCCACTCGACGTCGGCGAGGCCGCCCCGGCCCAGCTTGGTGTGGGTGGCCGGGTCGGCGCCCCGGGGCAGGCGCTCGGTCTCCACCCGCGCCTTGATCCTGCGGATCTCCACCACCTGCTCGCGGGTCAGCCCGTCGGCCGGGTAGCGCACCGGCTCGATCATCGCCTCGAACTGCGCGCCCAGGTCGGCGTCGCCGCAGACGAAGCGGGCCCGCAGCAGCGCCTGCGCCTCCCACACCCGCGACCACCGGGCGTAGTACTGGGCGTACGCGGCCAGGCTGCGCACCAGCGGGCCCTGCCGGCCCTCCGGGCGCAGGTCGGCGTCGACGCCGAGCGGCGGGTCGGGGGCGGGCGCGGAGAGCAGCCGACGCAGCTCCTCGGCGATCGCGTGCGCGGCGGCGCTGGCCGCGCTCTCCTCCGTCCCGGGCGGCGGGTCGTAGACGAAGAGCACGTCGGCGTCGGAGAGGTAGTTGGACTCGTACCCGCCGAGCCGGCCCATGCCGATCACCGCGAAGCGCAGGCCGGGCGGGCCGGGCTGGGCGGCCCGGGCGGCGCGCAGCGCGGCGGCCAGCGTGGCGTCGGTGACGTGGGACAGCGCGGTGCCGACCGCTGTCACGTCGACCACCGTCGGCCGGCGCTCCCCGCCGCCGACCGGGCGCGGGGTGAGCGGGGCGAGCGACCCGGCCCGGCTGAGCACGTCGGCGCAGGCGATCCGGACCAGCTCGCGGCGGCGCAACGCGCGGACCGCCCGGGTGGCCTCGACCGGGTCGTCGTGCCGGGCCGCCGCGGCGGTGAAGCCCTCGACCAGGGTGTCCCGGGGGCGCGGGGTCAGCTCGGTGTCCTCGGCGAGCAGCCGCAGCGCCTCCGGCTCGCGGGCCAGCAGGTCGGCGGCGTAGCGGGAGGAGGAGAGCACCCGGGCCAGCCGGCGCGCCACCGGGCCGGAGTCGCGCAGCAGGCGCAGGTACCAGGGGGTGCTGCCGAGCTTGTCGGAGACCTGCCGGTAGTTGAGCAGCCCCCGGTCCGGCTCCGGGGCGTCGGCGAACTCGTCCAGCAGCACCGGCAGCAGCGTGCGCTGGATGGCGGCGGTGCGGCTGACCCCGCCGGTGAGCGCCTGCAGGTGCCGCAGCGCCCCGACCGGGTCGGCGAAGCCGAGCACCTCCAGCCGGTGCCGGGCCGCCTCGGGCGTGAGGCGCAGCCCTTCGGCCGGCACCCGGGCGACGGATTCCAGCAGCGGCCGGTAGAGCAGCTTGGCGTGCAGCCGGCGTACCTCGGCGGCGTGGGTGACCCACTCGGCGCGGAACTCCTCGACGGCGCTGCGGCCCGGGGTGGCCGCGTAGCCGAGCGCGGCGGCGAGCCAGCGCAGCGCGGCCGGTTCGGTCGGCACGGTGTGGGTGCGGCGCAGGCCCTGGAGCTGGAGCCGGTGCTCGACGGCGCGCAGGAAGCGGTAGCCGCGCAGCAGCGCCTCGCCGTCGGCGCGGCCGACGTAGCCGCCGGCGACCAGGGCGCGCAACGCCGGGACGGTGCCGGGCACCCGCAGCGACTCGTCGCCGCGGCCGTGCACGAGCTGGAGCAGCTGGACGGCGAACTCGATGTCGCGCAGCCCGCCCGGACCGCGCTTGATCTCGCGTTCCAGCTCCTTCGGCGGCACGTTGTCGAGGATCTTGCGGCGCATGGCGCGGACGTCCTCGACCGCCTCCGGCCGCTCGGCGGCGGTCCAGACCAGCGGGGCGAGCGCCTCGATCCACTCCCGGGCCAGGTCCAGGTCGCCGGCCGCCGGGCGGGCCTTGAGCAACGCCTGGAACTCCCAGGTGCGGGCCCAACGCTTGTAGTAGGCCAGGTGGCTGGCGAGCGTGCGGACCAGCGGGCCCCGGTTGCCCTCCGGGCGCAGCGCCGCGTCGACCGGCCAGGCGACCAGCCCGCAGATGTGGATCAGCCGGGTGGCGACCTGGGTGGCGGCGGACAGGTCGTCGTCGGCGGCGGCGACGAAGATGACGTCGACGTCGGAGACGTAGTTGAGCTCGTCGCCCCCGCACTTGCCCATCGCCACCACCGCCAGCCGGGGCCGCGGGGTGCCCTCGGGCAGCTCGTCGACGGCGATGTCGTAGGCGGCGGCCAGGGTGGCGTCGGCCAGCCCGGAGAGCGCGGCCATGGTCTGCTCCAGGCCCCGCCCGCCGGTCAGGTCGGCCGCCGCGATCCGCAGCAGCGCCAGCCGGTACGCCTGCCGCAGCAGCGGGACCGCGCCGGTGACGGTGGTCAGCCGGGCCGCCACGGTCGGGTCGAGCCGCCCGTCGGCGGTGGGGGCGAGGCCGTCCGGCTCGGTGGCCAGCACGGCCCACTGCCCCGGGTTGGCCACCAGGTGGTCGCCGAGCGCGGAGGACGCGCCGAGCACCGCGACCAGCCGGCGGCGCAGCCCGGGATCGGCGGCCAGCGCGTCGCGGACCGCCACCTCGTCGCCGGCGCGCCGCTCCGACTCGACCAGCCGGTGCAGCTGGCGCAGGGCCAGGTCCGGGTCGGCGGCCCGGGACAGCGCGGTGAGCAGCTCGGCGGCGTCCTCGTCGGCCGGTTCCTGCGCCTCCGGGCGCCACAGGTCGAGCCCGTCCGGGCCGAGCAGGTCGGCGGCGCGGGTGGCGCCGTCTCCCTCGGCGAAGCCGTAGCGGGCCAGGCGTCCGCGGGCCGGCCGGGTCACGTCACGCCCCGAGCAGCGGCAGGCTGCGGCGGGTGCTGTCGTCGCCGAGTTCGCCGAGGGCGAGCGCGGCGAACCGGATCGCGAACGGCTGCCAGGCCTCCTCGACGTCGGCCATCGCCCGGTCGCAGGCGGCCACCACCAGCTCCGGGTCGTAGCCCAGCTCGGCCAGCGTGGCCGAGTCGCGGGACCACTCGGCGATCATCGCGGTGTCGCACTCGATGTGGAACTGCAGGCCCCAGGCCCGGTCGCCGAGGCGGAACGCCTGGTGCGGGTAGCGGGTGGAGGCGGCGAGCAGCGTCGCGCCGTGCGGCAGCTCGGTGATCTCGTCGGCGTGCCACTGGAGCACGTCGGGCATCAGCGGCACGTAGCGGAACAGCGGATCCGTCTCGGCGGCGTCGCGCCGACCCACCACGGTGGGGCCGATCTCCGGCCCGGACGGGCTGCGCTCGACCCGGCCGGCGTGCGCGGTGGCGAGCAGTTGCGCGCCCAGGCAGATGGCCAGCGTGGGCACCCGGTGGCGGACCGCCTTGCGCAGCAGCCCCTCCAGCGCCGGGAACCAGGCCGCGCCGGGGCTGTCGTCGGGTAGCGGGTAGGCCTGCTGGTCGCCGCCGAGGACCACCAGGGCGGCGTATCCCTCCAGGTCGTCGGGGAGCGCGTCGCCGGCGTGCGGGCGCACGACGCGCAGCTCCAGACCCCCTTCGGTGAGCCACTCCCCCAGGCGGCGGAGGTCGTCGGTCGGGTCGTTCTCGATCACCAGCGCGGTCGCCACGACGTCGAGGCTAGCCGGTGCGCCCGACGGCGGACGGTCCGGCTCGGCCGCACTAGGCTCCCGGTCGTGCCCACCGACGACTGCCTGCGCCCACCGGCCCTGCGTCCCGGCGACGCGGTGATGCTGGTGTCGCCGTCCGGCCCGACCCGCCCGGAGCGGGTGGCCCGCGGCGTCGAGCTGCTCACCGGCTGGGGCCTGCGGCCGGTGCCCGCGCCGAACGCGTACGCCCGCCGGGGTTACCTGGCCGGCGACGACGCGCTGCGGGCCGCGGACCTGAACGCGGCGTTCGCCGACCCGGAGATCCGCGGGGTGATCTGCACCCGGGGCGGCTACGGGGCGCAGCGGGTGGTCGACCTGATCGACATGGCCGCGGTACGCCGGGACCCGAAGGTGGTGGCGGGCTTCTCGGACATCACCGCGCTGCAGTTCGCGCTCTGGCGCGGCGCGCGGCTGGCCGGGGTGCACGGTCCGGGCGCCGCCTGGCGGGACGAGCGCACCCCGATCCGCTCGGCGGAGTCGCTGCACGCGGCGCTGACCAGCACCGAACCGGTGACCGTCGCGGCGGTCGAGGCGGAGGAGACGTATCCGGTGCGGGTGCCCGGCCGGGCCGAGGGTCGGTTGCTGGGCGGGAACCTGTGCCTGATCACCGCGTCGATCGGCACCCCGGACATGCCCGACCTGCGCGGCGCGATCCTGCTGGTCGAGGAGGTGCAGGAGCCGCCCTACAAGATCGACCGGATGCTGACCCACCTGCGCCGCTGCGGTGCCCTGGACGGGCTCGCCGGGGTGGCGGTCGGCCAGTTCACCGAGTGCGCCGACGGCTGGGACACGACGGTGGTGGACGTGCTCACCGACCGCCTCGGCGACCTCGGTGTCCCGGTCCTCGGCGGCCTCCCCGTCGGTCACGGCCGGAACCAGCTCACCGTCCCGGTGGGCACCCCCGCCGTCCTCGACACCACCGCCGCCACCCTGACGGTCACCCCCGCCGTCCGCTGACCCCCACCCCCACCCGGTCGATCATGAAGTTGGCGGCAGTTGTCGATCTCCACAGCGCCGCCAACCTCATGATCGACGTCAGCGCGCGGTGAGGTGGGCGACGGCGCCGGCTTCCAGGGCGGCCCAGACCGCGCCGTCGGGGGTGACGGTCAGGCCGTGGGGTTCGGAATTCGGCGTCGGCAGGGCGTGGGCGGTGACGTGGCCGTCGGGGGCGACGTGGGCGATGCGGTTCGCGGCCCACTCGGTGAACCAGCAGCCGCCCGCCGGGTCGGCGACGATCGCGTGCGGGCGGGACGTCCGGTCCGGCAGCGGGAACTCGTCGATCCGCCCGTCCGGGGTGATCCGGCCGAGCTGCCCGGCGCCGATCTCGACGAACCAGAGCGCGTCGTCGCCGCCCCGGGTGATGCCGACCGGCCCGGCCGCGTCGGTGGGCAGCGGGTACACCGCCACCGACCCGTCGAGGTCGACCCGGGCGACCGCGTTCGCCTGGTTCAGCGTCAGCCAGAGCGCCTCGTCCGGCCCGACGGCCAGCATCGACGGGAACGCCTTGGTGACCGGCAGCGGGAACGTGGCGACCTTCCCGTCGACGGTGACCCGGCCGACCGTGTCGTCGCCCATGCCGGCGTACCAGAGCGCCCCGTCCGGCCCGGTGACCAGGCCGCACGGGGAACAGCCGGGCGGCAGCGCGACCGAGCCGCTCTCGCCGTCGACGGTGATCCGGCCGAGCCGGTGGTCGCCGGAGCGGGTGTACCAGAGCGCGCCGTCCGGGCCGGTGGTGATGATCAGCGGCCGGCTCTCCGGCGGGTCGGCGCGGTAGGTCCGCACCTCGCCGTCGAGGCCGAGCCGGGCGACGCCGCCGGAGCCGGCCAGCGTCAGCCAGAGCGCGCCGTCCGGCCCGACCGTGATCGCGTACGGGCCGGAGCCCGGCCCGGTGAGCGGGACCTCGCGGATGACGGGCTGAGTCATGAGGGATGCCTTCCGTCGGGATTCCGCCCAGCCTCACGGCCGCCCCGGCGGCCCCGCAACCGCATTTGTCCGGATCGGTGGCCCCGATTGCCAGCTCGCTGACAGGTTCGCCACGGGTTGCCCCCAGCTCCGGCGGTCACTGTCGGTGACGTCATCGCACCACCACCGAACAGGAGAATCGCATGATCCGCACGACGAGGAAGCGCCTGCTGGTCGGCCTCGCCGCCGCCGGGGTGCTCGGCGTCGGGATCGCCGCCCCGACGGTGGCGCTCGCCGACGACAAGACCCCCACTCCGAGCGCCAGCACGAGCACCGACTGGACCGGCGACCGTGAGCAGCGGCAGGCCGAGTTCGCCGACGCGCTCGCCAAGGAGCTGGGCGTCCCGGCCGACAAGGTGACCGCCGCGCTGGAGAAGCTGCGCGAGCAGCGCCAGGCCGACCGGCCGGAGCGGCCGCAGCCGCCGTCGACGCAGGACCGGCAGGCCGCCCTGAAGGAGCGGCTGGACCAGGCCGTCAAGGACGGGAAGCTGACCCAGGAGCAGGCCGACGCGGTGCTCAAGGCCGCCGAGGCCGGCGTGTTCCCGGGCCCGGGCGGCATGGGCCACCGCGGCTGGCACGGCCAGGACGGCAGGCCCGGCGAGTGACCCGGTGGCCCCGCCTCCCCTCGCCGGCCGCACCTCCCTCCCGGCCGGCCCCGGCGGGGCCACCCAGGCGAGGGCGGGGTCCGGACACGTCCGGACCCCGCCACGCTGTCGTCAGCGCAGGTACGGCCCGTCCCCGCCGACCTTCCCCGGGGCCGGGTTGCCGGGCAGGTCGAGCACGTAGACCCGCAGGTTGCCCCGGCCGCTGACCGAGGCGGTCAGCGTGCCGTTGGTGACCGAGCGGACGTCGCCGGTGACCGCGTCGGTGTACCGGCCGTTCGGCACGCCGCTGAACGTGGCGCCGCCGGACACGGTGACCAGGGCGAAGCTGTCCACCGCGCCCTGGGTGAAGCGCCGCTTGTACGCCATCGCGCCGCTGACGCCCTCGGTCGAGTACTGCCCCTTCTGCAGCGCCGGCACGGCCCGCCGGATCAGGTTGAGCCGTTGCACGTGCTTCACCAGCGGTTGGCTGAGCGTGGTGGCGACCGCCCCGCTGGCCGAGCCGACCACCCCGAAGTCGGCGGCGGTGACGCTGCCGGCAAGGTGGTCGCCGTAGTAGGCCCGGCCGGTGGTGTCGAGCGGGCAGCTCGGTCCGCAGTCGATCCGGGCGCCCTTGCGGAACTCGATCTCCGAGCCGTAGTAGAGCGTCGGGATGCCGCGGAACGTCCACATCAGGCTCATGTTCTCCGCCCAGGCGTCGGTGCCGCCGGCGTAGCGGGTGGAGGACTTGTTCGGCCCGTAGTCGTGGCTGTCGACGTAGACCACGTTGTAGGTGGCGTCGTTGTAGCTGTCGTCGGAGTCCTTCCCGTTGCCGAACGCGTTGCCGGCGTCGGAGAAGTTCATGTGCATCCGCATGTCGTCCACGTTCATGCCGGAGAACTTCGAGTGGTCCGGCGCGTGGTACGCGTTGCCGCGCAGGAACGCGTTGTCGGTGGTGGGCTGCCCGGACGGGCCGAGCAGCTGCTCGTAGTCGTACTGCTCGATCGCGGCCCGCACGTCGTCGGGGCTGTACTCCCTGCGCTCGGACCAGGTGAAGAACTGGGCGGAGTGGTTGACGGAGCCGCGGTTCCACTTGTCGTTGACGAACGCGGCGACCTCGCCGAAGACGTAGAAGTCCCGGCCCTTCTCGCCGAACCTCGACACGGCGTGCTGCTGGATGGCGGGCAGGAAGCGCCGGTTCCAGGTGACCCGGGGGATGTGCACGGCGGTGTCGATCCGGAAGCCGTCCACCCCCATGTCGATGAACCGGTTGTACGCGTCGATCAGGTAGCGCTGCACCTGCGCGTTCTCGGTGTTGAAGTCGGCCAGGTCCTCGTGCAGCCAACAGCTGCGCGCGTCCTCGCCCTCCCAGTTGCCGATCCAGCACTGGTGGTACCTGTCGGCGGGGAAGAGCCTGCTGGTCGGCGTGGGCCACTGGCACTGGTAGAGGGTGTAGCCCTCGGCGCTGCGCCCGCCGGTCGGCGTACCCCAGTTCAGGCACTGGTTGCCGGCGGGCGCGGCGGACGACCAGACGTCGCCGTTGTACGGTCGGCCCTTGGCCTTGGCGTTCTGCGCCGGGGTGAGCGCCGGGTCGGTGCCGGTGGCCTCGACCATCGGGTCGTAGGCCCGGCCGGCCTGTGGCTGGTCGTAGTACCACTTCCACTGGTCGTCGCGGGTGCCGTAGACGGTGGGCGTGAACAGGCCCTTCGCGCCCCACCGGGAGCTGTGGTTGTAGACCACGTCCTGGAAGATCTTGATGCCCTTGGCGTGCGCGGCGTTGATCAGGTCCTGGTAGGACGCGCCGGCGCTCTCCAGCCGCGGGTCGACCCGGTAGAAGTCCCATCCGTGGTAGCCGTGGTAGTCGTAGTCGGAGCGGTTGAGCACCACCGGCGTGATCCAGATGGCGGAGAACCCGAGCGCCTTGACGTAGTCGAGCTTGTCGACGAGCCCCTTGAAGTCGCCCCGGAACATCGGGTCGTCGTTCGCCGCGTTTCCGGAGGCGACGTGCTGGCTGCCGCCCCGGTTGTTGGTCGGGTCGCCGTCGGCGAACCGCGCGGTCATGACGAAGTAGATGCTGTCCTCGCGCGGGTCGCCGCCGAGTGGCGCGCCGCCGGCCGGCGGGTTGCCGGTGGTCGCGGACGCCGGCGCGCTCGCCGCCGACCGGTTGCCGGCCGCGTCGAGCGCCCGCACCGTCCAGGTGTACGTGGTGGCGGGCCGCAGGTCGTACGCGACGTACCGGGTGGTGGTGCTGGTGACCGTGACGGTGCCCGCGCCCCCGGTGCGGGTCAGCTCGTAGCCGGTGACGGCCCGGTCGTCGGTCGCGGCGGTCCAGCTCAGGGTGACCGCCAGCCCGTCGGCGACGGCGGTGAGCCCGCCCGGCGTGGACGGCGGGCCGGTGTCCGGCACGACCGGCGCGCACGGGTCGGCGGCCCCCGCGGTGACCCGGCCGTTGTCGACGACGCTGCGCCCGACGCCGAGGGTGTAGTCGGCGCCGCCGTTGTTGTCCCAGGTGCCGGCGTTGTTGTTGAACGCGGCGGTGAGCCCGGTGGCGGCGCCGAGGTCGACGATCCGGCGGGCCCAACCGGCGCAGCGCGTCTCCATGGCCACGCCCGGCGCGGTGGTCCAGGTGCCGCCGGTGGGCCGGTAGTGCAGGTTCGCGGTGGACCAGCCGCGCGGGGTGAGGTGGTACCAGACCTCGGCGGTGTTCCCGCCGCCGGTGCTTCCGGTCGGTGTCGGCGTCGGCGTCGGCGGGGGCGTGGCGCAGGGGTCGCCCGCGCCGATCCGCCCGGCGGCGACGGTCACCGTGCCGGCGGCGAGCCGGTAGTTGGCGCCGTTGTTGTTGTCCCAGACGCCGCTGCCGTTGGTGAACACGACCTGGAGGCCGGTGGCCGCACCGAGGTCGACGGTCCGGCGACGCCACCCGGCGCAGGCGGTGTCCATCGGTACGCCGGGCACCGGCGTCCAGGCCTGCCCGTCCACCCCGTAGTGGATGTTGACCGACGCGCCCCAGGCGGCCGGTGGCTGGTAGTAGACGGTGACGGTGTTCGCCGCCGCGGCGGCGGTGAACGGCAGCAGCGCGGCGAGCACGCCGGCGGCGAGCGCGAGCGCTCCCCACCGGCGGCGGGTGGTGGTGGTGCCCCTCATGGCGCTCTCCTGACACCCCCGCCCCGCACGACGGGCGCAAGGGGATGAAGGCGTTGCAAGAACTTGCGACGCGTGGTGCCAGGAAGTTACCAGCTTCGATCCGCGGAAACCAGAGGTTCACAATCGACGATGCGCGCAACCACTTGCACCCACCGCAACGCCTTGCTCCCGGCTGGCCCGCCGGCCGGGAGCAAGGGTGCGGTCAGCCGGCGGCCGGCGGGGTGAAGACGCCGAGCAGGTTGCCGGACGGGTCGCGCAGGCGGGCGTGCGTCAGCCCACTCGGCGTCGTGACCGGCGGCGCGAGCACCGTGCCGCCCGCCGACTCGGCGCGGCGGCAGGTCTCCGCCACGTCGGTCACCTGCGCGTAGAAGACCGCGTAGTTGTCGGCGGCGGAGTCGGTGCCCCGGATCGCGCCGCCGATCCCCGGCTCCCCGCCGGCCGCCGTCTGCCGGTACGACCCACCCGGGCCGCCCTGTTCCTCGAAGGTCCAGCCGAACATCTCGGCGTAGAACCGCTGCGCCTCGTCCGGCCGGTCGGAGCCGATCTCGAACCAGGTCACGGGTGTGCTGGACATGCTGCCTCCTGTCGTCGCGCCGGCCGTCCGGCCGGCGTCGTCAGAAGTCAGCCTGAGCGGCCGCCGCGACACCGTCCTGTCGGTGTTTCGGAATCACACCGCCACGTCACCGCCGGACAACGCCCGTCCGGTGGACGGTCGTGGCGGCACGGGAGCCAGCACCAGCGGTCGGATCCGATCGACGAGATCCGGGCGGCGTCCGACGAACAGCCGGGCGAGCCGGTCGGCCTCCGCCGGGCTGAGGTGGAACTCGTCGATCCCCAGTTCGGTGAGGCGGACCACCGCCTCCACCGCCAACTCCTCGGTGTACGCGCTCCACGAGCCCTGGTCGGCGTGCAACGTTCGCCCCACGATGCGGGCGACCTGACGGGTCTCCGGGTCGTCGGCGCCGATCAGCGCGAGGCAACAGCGGAGGAAGGCGCCGGCGGCCCGGTCCCCGGCCGTCGGCACGAACTCGAGACTGCTCAGCACCGCGATCGCGGCGGCCCGGGTCACGAGGCGATCGGCGGCGAGCCGGTCCAGCAGCACCACCGCCATGTCGACCTCGTCCCGCTCGTCCGAGCCGTGGAAGGCGATCACCAGCGACGCGACCACGCGATAGTGTGCCGCCCGGTCCGCGGGCCCGAGGCCCGGCATCCCCAGGACCGTCGTCACGAGCATGCGGCCCACCGACAGTTGCCCTGTGTCGCCACCACGTACCACCCAGGCGAACCCCGGTGGGAACATCTCCACCAGCGGCTCCAGCGCGTGCTGGACCGCGTCACCGGCGACGCCACACTCGAAGTTGGCCACCGAACGCAGGAAGGCGGCGTCCGGCCCGGACTCCACCTGCAACCAGTTCGACTCCGACGACGAGGTGGGCCGGAACGTCCACCCGAGGTCCACGTCCGGCGGTCTCCATCCCTCCGGAGCGAGGCTCAGGCCGATCTCCCGGCGCCGGCCGTCGCCCCGCCGGTCCAGCGCGACGGCGTTCACCAGACTCCGGTACTCGCCCTCGGCGAGCTGCGAGCGCCAGAGCAGTGCCTGGCGCGTCCAGGGCACCCGGACGTCCGGCTCCGCCGGATAGAGCTGACCGCCGGACAGCTCCTCGACCGCGCAGAGCGCCAGCACGAGCAGGTTCGCACTGTAGACGGCGTGCCGTTCGGGCACCGACAGCGCCCGGGGCCGGTACGAGGCGAACGTCCGCCCGGGCCGTCCGTGGTGCACGCTCTGGAACAGGCGCAGCAGCACGTCGAGGATGCCCGCCGCGTGATCGCCCGGAGACGACCGGAGAGCCTCGACGAGGAACGCGACGACCGGCGCCCGCCCGGTCAGGGTCGCGAACGACAGCAGCGCGTGCAGTGGATCGTCGTCGACCGACGCGCTCCGCAACATGGTCGTCGCCGCCTCCCGGGCAGCCAACTCCTCCAGCACGAGCGCGGTCGTCCGGGCGACCAGGAACTCGCCGAACGTGGCGTGCAGGAACTCGTACGTCTCCGTCCGCTGGTCCCCGCGCAGCGCCTGCGTCCGGTGGACGAAGAAGAAGCGCCCCAGCACGATCTCCGCGGCCCGCAACGGCACCCGGAGGCTGCCGTCGGCGCGCGCCTGCGGCGCCCCGCCCGCCAGGAACGCGAGCTCGCCGAGGTCCGCCTCCAACTCCTCCTCGGTGACCCACTGCACGCCCCGGTTGAACATCGCGAAGGCCACCACGGCCAGCCGGCGCAGCTCCGCCTCGGTGGCGCGGGACAACTCCCGCTCGGACAGCCCCTCCCGGTGCTTGACCACCTCACGCCGGGCGAAGCTACGCAGCAGCTTCTCGTACAGCTCACCCCGGCCGAGCGTGCCGGCCGACCGCAGGTCGTTGCCGTCGGCGGCGTAGAGGGCGAGCATGAGCAACAGCAGTGGCTGCCCGGCCAGCTCGCGGTGGGTCAGCACGGCCGCCGGATCCAGCGGCGGCACGCCGAGCACCGCGAAACCGTCGGAGTTGGCCGCGTTCCAGGTGGTCACCCAGCGGGCGACCCGTGCCGGGTCGAACGGCTCCAGCCGGAGCGCGACGGTCCCCGGCGGCGGCTTCGCCCGGTCGGCCACACTGGTCCGGCTCGTGACCAGCACCGCCACCGGTCGCCCCTGATCCACCTCGCGCTGCTGGAACTGGGCCACCTTGAGCAGGTAGTCCGTCTGGGTCACGCCGGTGGCCTGGAGCAGTTCGTCGAAGCCGTCCAGCAGCACCACCGGCAGGGCGTCGCCGGCCGACCGCGCCAGCTTGGGCCATGCCAACCGCTCCCCGGTGGCGTCCCGCACGGCCTGCTCGATCTGATCCTGAAGGTCCGCCTCCAACCGGACCTCCCGCAGCACCACGCGGACGACCAGGAAGTCACGGGCCGGCAGCTGGGCCGCGAGGACCCGGGTCAGCACGGACTTGCCGGAACCGGGCTGACCCAGCACCAGCAACGGCGCGTGAACCGCCTGGGGGGAGGTGAGATGCCCGATCAGGAACTGGACGAGATCCTCGCGGGCCGGCTGCACCGCCCACCACGACTCGTCGCTCGGCCGCGACTGCTCGCCCAGTGCGGCCACCCGGTACGAGGGCGGCACGTACGCGACGCCGAGCGCCGGGACCCGGAGACCGTCCGGCACCTCACCCGAGTTGATGATCGGCCGGTCGAGCTGCGCGCGGTACGAGCGGGCCAACGCCTCCCGCCAGTCGCTGGGCGTGCCGCCGGTGGCCATCGCCGCCAACGTCTCGCGCAGCTCGACCAGCCCGACCGCGAGCTGGCGTACCTCTCCGCGGGTCGCCTCGTGCTCGTGCAACCCGGCCCAGAACGCGACCTCCGGGAAATCCGCCGCCAAGGCGGTGAGCAGATCACGATGGCGCTCGACCGCGAACTCCGGTAACCGCTCCAGCGCCTGCCGCAGCGACTGCTTCTCCCCGTCGGTCAGCCGTTCGCCCACGGCCAGCCCGTCGACGAAGTCCGCGACCCGCCCGACCAGAAGCACGTAGTGGTTCCGCAGCAATTCCCGCAGCCTCGCATAGGGCACCTCGGGCGCGGGGAGCGGCGCCGGGACCTCGAAGAGGACCCGTGCGACGGACCGCCTGCTCTCCGGCCCCGCCCCTGCCAGGGTCAGCTGCTCGGACCGACGCAGCTCCAGGTCGGCGAAGTCGAAGGGCAGGTCCGCCTCGGCCAGCGCCTCGAAGAACGCGGTCACCGCGATCACCGCGTGCGCGGCCTCCAACCGCTGCGTGCGCCCGTACCGGGACAGCCCGGAGCGCTTCTCGGACGCGACCCGTACCACTTCGTGGCCGAGCCGGACGAACTCCGCCTTGGCGTCGAAGAGGCCGAGCAGCGCCGGCACCGGCACCGACGCGGCCAGCAGCACTCCCCCGGTCAGCTTGTCGAACCAGTCGACGACCTTGCTCTTCTCCCCGCCCAACAGGCGTACGGCATCGGCGTAGCTGAGCGTGTCGGGCACGCGTGTTCCTCCCCCGGGGCGGCAGACCCGCCAGCCTCCCCCATCCGGACCGGAAACGCTGTCGGGTTTCAGACCAGGGTGAGCGGGCGGACCCGGTCGACCGGGAGGTCGAGGTCGTCGGGGCGCAGCTCCCGGGTCACCGGCTCGGCCAGCGGGTGCACCGAACGGATGCGGTCGGTGCGGAAACACCGCAGCCCGTCGCGCAGCCGGCACCAGGCGACCAGGTACCAGTGCGTCGCGTTGCCCAGGTAGGCCAGCGGCTCCACGTCGCGCGCCGAGTCGGCGCCGTCGCGGTCGGCGTACCGCAGGCGCAGCACGCGCCCGGCGGCGACCGCGTCGGCGACGGCGGCCGGGACGGGGGTGCCCGGCCCGTCGCCCACCAGGTGCACCCGGCCGGCGAGCCGGTGCGCCTCGGCCACCGCGGCGGGCGGCATCACCGCGACCAGCTTGCGCAGCGCGGCCCCGGCCGCCGAGGCGAACGGGGAGCCACCGAGGCGGTGCAGCGCGACGGCCATCGCCACCGCCTCGGCCGGGGTCAGGTTGACCGGCGGCAGCGTGCGCGCCCGGTCGACCACGTAGCCGCCGGTGCGGCCCGGCTCGGCCCAGATCGGCACCCCGGCGCCCTGCAACGCGCTGATGTCGCGCTCGACGGTGCGGGTGCTGACCTCGAAGCGGTGGGCCAGCCAGCGCGCGCTGCGCGGGCGCGGCGACACCGCCCGCAGCTCCTCGACCAGGGCGTAGAGACGGTCGGTGCGGTTCACCTCCCGGACGCTATGCCCCGGGTCCGACAACCGTCAGGCGATGCAGGCGCAGACGATCAGCGCGGCGCCGAAGTGGGTGGCGGCGCTGACCCGGGCCGCCGGGTGCGGCTCGTCGGCGGCGATGACGTCACCGAGCTTGCCCGGGGTGAGCAGGTCCAGCACCAGGAACGCCAGCGCCATCACCAGCAGACCGACCAGCCCGAAGATCACCGTGGAGGCCAGCCCCTTGGCGAAGGAGCTGTAGCTGGTCAGCACGGCGGTGAACACGATGCCGGCGATGCCGAGCTGGTTGGCGGCGAGCAGCAGCGCCGCGTTGCCGTTGCGGCGCGTCCAGATCAGCTCCCGCAGCTTTCCCGGCGTGAGCAGGTCGACCAGCAGGAACCCGGCGGCCATCAGGCCCACCCCGACGACCCCGAACACGATGCTCTGCCACGCCCCGTTGAGCAGGTCTCCCAGCACCGAACGCCCTCCCCGGCTCCGTTCGCCCGGCGCGGGTGCGCGGGCGGTGCCGCAGACGATAGCGGCACCGCGCCACGGTGATCTAGAGCGAGAGGTAGTGCTGCCGCTCGTAGGGGGTGACCTCGCGGCGGTACTGCTCCCACTCGGCCCGCTTGTTGCGCAGGAAGAAGTCGAAGACGTGCTCGCCGAGCACCTCGGCGACCAGCTCGGAACCGGCCATCACGTCGATCGCCTCGGACAGGTTCTCCGGCAGCGCCTCGTAGCCCATGGCGCGGCGCTCGGCGCTGCTCAGCGACCAGACGTCGTCCTCGGCGCCCGGGGGCAGCTCGTAGCCCTCCTCGATGCCCTTGAGGCCGGCGCCGAGCATCACCGCGAACGCCAGGTAGGGGTTGGTCGCCGAGTCCAGCGACCGCACCTCGACCCGGGCCGAGTTCGGCTTGCCGTAGGCCGGGACCCGGACCAGCGCGGAGCGGTTCAGGTGACCCCAGCAGACGTACGCCGGGCTCTCGGTGATCCGGTCCGGCAGGGCCTGCGGGAACAGCCGCTTGTAGGAGTTGACCCACTGGTTGGTGACCGCGGTGTATTCCCGGGCGTGGGTGAGCAGCCCGGCGATGAACGACTTGGCGACCTTGGACAGCTTCATCGGGTCGCCGGCGTCGTGGAACGCGTTGCGCTCCCCCTCGAACAGCGACAGGTGGGTGTGCATGCCGCTGCCCGGCTGGTCGGTGAACGGCTTCGGCATGAAGCTGGCCTGCACCCCGGTGGAGAGCGCCACCTCCTTCACCACGTGCCGGAACGTCATGATGTTGTCGGCGGTGGTGAGCGCGTCGGCGTAGCGCAGGTCGATCTCCTGCTGACCCGGGGCGACCTCGTGGTGGCTGAACTCCACCGAGATGCCGATCCGCTCCAGCGCCAGCACGGCCTGGCGGCGGAAGTCCCGGGCGACGGCGTGCGTGGTGTGCTCGAAGTAGCCGCCGGTGTCCACCGGGACGGGCACCGAGCCGTCCTGCGGGCCGTTCTCCAGCAAAAAGAACTCGATCTCGGGGTGGGTGTAGAAGGTGAAGCCCTTGTCGGCCGCCCGGGAGAGCATCCGGCGCAGCACGTGGCGCGGGTCGGCCCAGGACGGGCTGCCGTCGGGCAGCAGGATGTCGCAGAACATCCGCGCGCTCTCGCCGCTGACCCCGCCCTCGAACGGGAACACCTGGAACGTGGTCGGGTCGGGCATGGCCACCATGTCCGACTCGAAGACCCGGGCGAAGCCCTCGATGGCGGAGCCGTCGAAGCCGATGCCCTCCTCGAAGGCCGCCTCCAGCTCCGCCGGGGCCACCGAGACGCTCTTCAGCGTGCCGAGCACGTCGGTGAACCACAGCCGGACGAAACGGATGTCCCGCTCCTCCAGCGTACGGAGGACGAACTCCTGCTGACGGTCCACATCCACCCCTCGTGACACGTACGTCCTGCACCGGTCGGGCCGGCCCGGCTGACCGCTCAGTCTTCACCGGCCTCGTTACGCCGACGTTACGCCCTTCCCCGGCGGGTCGTCCTGCCGTGTCCCGCCCCGGGGGACGCCGGGCGGGCGGTGGCCCGCGTCTCCCACGACCGGCGGGACTGGGGCGGGACGACTGGGGGAAGATGGGGACATGCCCACCCTGCGTCTCGCCCTGTGCCAGGTCAACCCGACGGTCGGCGACCTCACCGGAAACGCCGAGCGGGTCCGCGCGTGGACCCGCAAGGCCGCCGACTCCGGCGCCCAGCTGGCCCTCTTCCCCGAGCTGATGGTGACCGGCTACCCGGTCGAGGACCTGGTCTTCCGCCGGTCCTTCGTCGCCGCGTCCCGGGCCGCGCTGCACCGGCTCGCCGCCGACCTGGCCGCCGACGGACTCGGCGACCTGCCGGTCCTGGTCGGCTACCTGGACGCGGACGGGCCGCCGCAGGTCAGCTCCGACGCCGAGCCGGGCCGGGGGGCCCGCAACGCGGCGGCGCTGCTGCACCGCGGCGAGGTGGTGGCCACCTACTTCAAGCACCACCTGCCCAACTACGGGGTGTTCGACGAGGACCGCTACTTCGTCCCCGGCGACACGCTGACCGTGGTGCGCGTCGGCGGGGTCGACGTGGCGCTGACCATCTGCGAGGACCTGTGGCAGGCCGGCGGCCCGTTCGCGGTGGCCCGGCAGGCCGGCGTCGGGCTGGTGCTGAGCATCAACGGGTCGCCGTACGAGCTGAACAAGGACGACGCGCGGCTGCCGCTGGTGCGCCGGCGCGCCGCCGAGGCGGGCGCGGCGATCGCGTACGTGAACATGGTCGGCGGCCAGGACGAGCTGGTCTACGACGGCGACTCGCTGATCGTGGACGCCGACGGGACGCTGCTGGCCCGGGCGCCGCAGTTCGTCGAGCACCTGCTGGTGCACGACGTGGAGCTGCCCGCCGCGCCGGAGGCGACCGGCGGCGCCACCGACCTGGCCGACGGGATGCGGCTGGTCCGCCACGATGTCTCCGGCATCCCGGCCGAGCCGACGGGTGAGGCGGCGACCGGCGGGATCATCGAGCCGGTCGCCGACGAGGCCGAGGTGTGGCAGGCGCTGGTGCTGGGGCTGCGCGACTACGTGGACAAGAACCGCTTCCCCTCGGTGGTGCTCGGCCTCTCCGGCGGCATCGACTCGGCGGTGGCGGCGGCCCTCGCGGTGGACGCGCTCGGCCCGCAGCGGGTGGTCGGCGTCTCGATGCCCAGCCAGCACTCCTCCGAGCACTCCCGCACCGACGCCGAGGACCTGGCCAAGCGGACCGGCCTCGACTACCGCGTCGAGCCGATCCAGCCGATGGTGGACACGTTCCTGGCCAACATGTCGCTGTCCGGCGTGGCGGTGGAGAACCTCCAGGCCCGGGTGCGCGGCGTGATCCTGATGGCGCTGTCGAACCAGGAGGGCCACCTGGTCCTCACCACCGGCAACAAGAGCGAGCTGGCGGTGGGCTACTCGACGCTCTACGGCGACTCGGTGGGCGGCTACAACCCGGTCAAGGACGTGTGGAAGACGCTGGTCTGGCGGCTGGCGAAGTGGCGCAACGCGGACGCGGCCCGGCGCGGGGAGACCCCGCCGATCCCGGAGAACTCGATCGGCAAGCCGCCGTCGGCCGAGTTGAGCCCCGGCCAGCTCGACAGCGACACGCTGCCCGACTACGACGTGCTCGACCCGATCCTGATCGGCTACGTCGACGGCGACCTGGGCCGCGACGGCCTGATCGAGTCCGGCCACGACCCGGCGGTGGTGGACAAGGTGCTGCGGATGGTGGATACCGCCGAGTACAAGCGGCGGCAGTCCGCGCCCGGCACCAAGATCTCCATGAAGGCGTTCGGGCGGGACCGGCGACTGCCGATCACCAACCGCTGGCGCGAGGACGGCTGAGCGGGCCTCGGCCGGGAGTGAATTCCTCCACTCCGACCTGCCCCCGACCGGCCGCCCGGTGCGACGATCGCGGGGAACCCGGGGACCGCGCGCGCGGCCTCGAGGAAGGAGATTGTCATGGTGGAGTCCACCCCGACCGAGGTGACCGCCCTCTACGGCGGGCCGGCCACCCGGCGGATCCGCACCCGTGACCTGATCGCCGCCAAGGAGCGCGGCGAGCGGTGGGCCATGCTCACCTCGTACGACCAGTACACCGCCTCGATCTTCGACCAGGCGGGGATCCCGGTGCTGCTGGTCGGCGACTCGGCGGCGAACAACGTCTTCGGCTACGAGACCACGCTGCCGGTCACCGCCGAGGAGCTGCTGCCGCTGGTCCGCGCCGTGGTGCGGGCCACGAGGCACTCGCTGATCGTCGGCGACCTGCCCTTCGGCTCCTACGAGGAGGGGCCGGCGCAGGCGCTGCGCACCGCGGTGCGGTTCATGAAGGAGGGCGGCTGCCACGCGGTGAAGCTGGAGGGCGGCCGGCGCTGCGCCGCCCAGATCGAGGCGATCGTCGGGGCCGGCATCCCGGTGATGGCGCACATCGGCTTCACCCCGCAGAGCGAGCACACGCTCGGCGGCTACCGCGTGCAGGGCCGGGGCGACACCGCCGAGGAGGTGCTCGCCGACGCGCGGGCGGTGGCCGAGGCGGGCGCGTTCGCGGTGGTGCTGGAGATGGTGCCGGGCGAGGTGGCCAAGCGCGTCACCGGCGAGCTGCGCATCCCCACCGTCGGCATCGGCGCCGGCCCGGACACCGACGGTCAGGTGCTGGTCTGGCAGGACATGGCCGGGCTGCGCACCGGCCGGGCGCCCCGGTTCGTCAAGCGTTACGCCGACCTGGCCGGCGCGCTCACCGACGCCACCCGCCGGTTCGCCGACGAGGTACGCGGCGGCGAGTTCCCCGCCCCCGAACACACCTTCTGAGGTGTAAGGAAGGGCCCCTTCTTAACGCCTGGCGTAGAGGAGGGGCCCCTTCTTAACAAGCGCCGCTCAGAGATCCGTGACCCGGATGCCGGCGTGCGCCTTGTAGCGCTTGTTGATCGCGATCAGGTTCGCGGTGAACGCCTCGATCTGGTGGGCGTTGCGCAGCCGGCCGGCGTAGATGCCGCGCATCCCGGGGATCCGGGCGGCCAACGCGGCGACCACGCCCACCAGGTCCCGGTCCTCGGTGCAGATCAGCACGTCGAGGTCGATCCGGTCGACCTCCGGGTCGGCCAGCAGCGGCGCGCTGACGTGGTTGAACGCGGCGCAGACCCGGGAGTCGGGCAGCAGCGCGGCGGCCTGCTGCACGGCGCTGCCCTCGGCCACGGTGAGCGCGTACGGGCCCTGCTTGTCGAAGCCGAGCGGGTTGACGCAGTCCACGACGATCTTGCCAGCCAGCGGCTCGGCGAGCGCGGCGACGGTGGCGGCGTGCCCGTCCCACGGCACCGCCACGATCACCACGTCGCTGCGCCGGGCGACCTCGTCGTTGTCGGCACCGGTGACCGTCGCGCCGGCCGGCATCCCGGGCAGGGCGGCGATCTCGGCGGCGGCCTGGGCGGCCCGGTCGGCGGCGCGGGAGCCGATCAGCACGGTCTGCCCGGCCCGGGCGAACCGGTAGGCGAGTCCCCGCCCCTGGTCGCCGGTGCCACCGATGATGCCGACGGTCAGCCCGGAGACGTCGGGCAGCGTGGTCGCGTCGTAAGCCATGCGGTCATCCTCGCAAAGGGTGCCCGGCGTCGGCGCGTCGAGGCGCTGTGACAATCCCCGCCCCGGTCGCCGGGTCGGGTGCGGGACATCCACCGCCGGTCAGGCGCGTTCGAAGGCGACCTTGCGCTCCACCGGGTCAGCCACGGTCAGCCGGACCCGGACGCGCTCTCCCAGCGGCAGGTCGCCGACGCAGCGGGCCCGCACCGGCGGCTCGTCCAGCGCGACAGTGCCGCCGGGCGGCCGGCCGGCGCGGCCGTTGCCCGCCGGGCGCGGCTCGTCCACGTCCAGCACCGCCGCCTCGAACGTCTCCCCCACCCGGTGCGCCAGCAGCACCGCCTCGGCCAGCTCGATCGCGCCCCGGGTGGCCGCGCCGGCGGTACGGTCGGTCGTCGCCATCACCTCCGGCAGCTTCGGCAACGCGGCCCGGACGTGCTCGGGCACCTCCCGGCCCTCGTGCAGGGCCAGGCACGCCTCGGTGGCGTAGCGGTCGGCGAGCCGGCGCAGCGGCGCGGTGACGTGCGCGTACGCGGCGGCCACCCCGCCGTGCTCGGGCTGCTCGGGCACCGCACCGTCGAAGGCGGTGTACGCGGCCCCGCGCATCAGCTCGGCGGCCTGGTCGACGAAGGCGGCGGCCCGGGGTCGCGACGCGTCCAGCCCGGCGAGCACCTGACCGACCGGGACACCGTCCGGCCACGGCACGCCGAGCGGGCCGGCGGCGGTCCGCAGCCGCTCGACCGCCTCCGCGCGGGGACGCGGCATCGTCCGCAGCAGCCCGATCCGGCCGGCGAGCATGATGTCGGCGGCGGCCATGCCGGTCAGCAGCGAGATCTGGGCGTTGTGTTCCTCCATCGCGCCGGGGCCGCGCAGCACCAGCCGCCAGCCGTCGCCGTCGGGCTCGACGTCCTGCTCGGGCAGCGGCAGATTGATCGCGCCCCGGTGCAGACCACGGGTGGTGAGCAGGGCCCCGATCTCGGGCAGCAGGGCGATCGGCTCGGGCAGCCGGCCGGCGTCGGCGTCGCGTTGCACCCCGCCGTAGTCGAGCTTCGCCCGGCTGCGCACCAGGGCCCGTTCCAGGGTGACCGCGACCGTGCCACCGTCGGCGTCCAGGTCGATGGTCCAGAGCACCGCGGCCCGGTCGGCGTCGGGCAGCAGGCTGGCCGCCCCCTCGCTGAGCGTGTGCGGGTGCAGCGGCACGTTGCCGTCCGGCAGGTAGACCGTCTGGCCCCGGCGCCACGTCTCCGCCTCCAGCTCACCGCGGGGGCGTACGTGGGTGAACACGTCGGCGATCGCGTACCGCACGCGGTAGCCGCCACCGGGACGGCGGGCGAGGTGCATCGCCTGGTCGAGGTCGCGCGAGGTCGCCGGGTCGACCGTGACGAACGGGACGTCGGTGCGGTCGGCGACGGCCGGCGGCGGCGCGGCCGCCGCCGTGTCGGCCTCGCGCTGCGCCGCGGCCGGGAAGCTCTCGGGCAGTCCCAGCTCGCGGCGCAGCGCGCCGAAGTCGATGCGGGGCGCCAGTACGCGTCGGATCACCACGCGGTCAATCCTGACAGCGCCCCGCACGTTCCGCTCACCGGCGCGACGGCGTCAGCTCCCGCCGCGCGGGTGAGCGGTCGGGGTCAGGCCCGGCGGGCCGGGGCCTTGCGGGCGGTGGTGGTCCGCTTGGCCGTGGTGGTCTTGCGGGCCGGCGCCTTCTTGGCCGCCGTGGTCTTCTTGGCGGCGGTGGTCTTGCGCGCGGTGGTGGTCTTCTTCGCCGGGGCCTTCTTGGCCGCCGTCTTGCGCGCCGCGGGGCGCGTCGAGGCGGTGGTCTTCTTGGCCGGCGCCTTCTTCGCGGCGGTGGTCTTCTTCGCCGGCGCCTTCTTCGCGGTGGTCGTCCGGGCGGTGGTCGTCTTCCGGGCCGCCGTGGTCTTCGTGGCCGCCGTGGTCTTCCTCGCCGCGGTGGTCTTCTTCGCCGCCGTCGTGGTCTTCTTCGCGGGCGCCTTCTTCGCCGCCGTCTTCTTCGCGGTGGCCTTCTTGGCCGGCGCGCTCTTGGCGGTGGTCCTCGTGGCCGGCGCCGTCCGACCGGCGGTCTTCTTGGCCGCGGTCTTCTTGGCGGTCGTCCTGGCTGCCGTGGCCCTGGTGGCCGGCGCCTTGCGCGCCGCCGACACGACCTTCTTGGCGGCGGCCTTCTTCGCCACCGCCTTCTTCGCCGGCGTCCGTCCGGCGCCGGCGCCCGAGGCGTTCGGCGACGCCTTGGTGACCGTCGTCGTCCTGCCCGCGGTGGTCCTCTTCGCGGTCGTCCGTTTCGCGGCCGGGCGGGTGGCCTGCTGTGCTTCGGCCATCTCGGTTCCCTTTCCTGGGGACGTGCTCTCGCCCTCGCGGAGCACGGATCACCTCGACGCGGGCCCTCCCGCGCCGTCTAGCGGCCCTCCCCGGCCCAACGGGCGTCCTCGGCATCCCACGCTTCGTTACGCTCCCGCACCTGCTGCAGGGCGTTCTCCGCGTCGGCGGCTGAGGCGTACGGTCCGAGAACGTGCTTCGCGGGGCACACGTCGGCATCGGTCTCGACCCGGTGGTGTCGCGTGCACCAGTAGTAGTGCCCACCACTTCCGTCGTCGCTCATGCGATCACTGTGCACCGGGAACCGCCCGGCCGCCACCGGAACGCCACAAATAGTCGTCGCCCTCTCCACATTAGACCTGGTCGTGGCGGTCGCGACGGGGAACGACGGAAGACGGGGTACGCGGGACGACACGTCCCCGCTCTAGCAGCAGGAGGCAGGATCGACCATCCGACGGTGAGTCCCACTTACGGGACCGGCGGCCGAGCCGGGGGCTCCGCTTCGGTGGATCATCGCCCGAGCCGGTGCCGGGCGGACGGCGTTGTGCAAGCCTCGACGGAGCATATTCGCGGGAGACGTCGGCTGTCAGCCCCGCCGGACACCGCGAGCGGGCCCGCCGGCGCATCCCGTCAGACCTGGGGAGAGAACCGTGGGCAATCTTGACGTCGCGTTGAAGAACGCGATGAGCATCGACGGGGCGATCGGAGCCGCGCTCGTCGACTACACCAGTGGCATGACCCTCGGCGTGGCCGGGGGCACCGGCGAGATCGACCTGACCGTCGCCGCCGCCGGCAACACCGACGTGGTCCGGGCCAAGCTGCGCACCATCGAGATGCTGAAGCTCGACGACGAGATCGAGGACATCCTCATCACGCTCGGCAGCCAGTACCACCTGATCCGGCCACTGAGCAACCGCACCGGCAAGGGACTGTTCCTCTACCTGATGGTGAGCAAGAGCCGGGCCAACCTCGCGATGGCCCGGCATCAGCTGCGCGTGATCGAGGAGACCCTGGAGCTGTGAGCCGGGTGGACGACCTCCCCCGCCGTACGCCGGCCCGGGCCGGCGCGCTGCCACCCCCGCGCACGCTGCCGCCCTCGCTGGCCGGCAACCCGACCCTGCCGTACCCGGCCATCGGGCAGGAGCTGTCGGCGCTGCGGCTGCAGATCCCCGGGGTGCACGGCTGTGTCCTCGGCGGCGTCGACGGGCTGCTCGTCACGCACAACCTGCAGAACGGCGCCGACCCGGACGACCTGGCGGCGCTGGCCGCCACCATGTTCGGGCTGGGCCGGCAGGTCGGATTCCGGCTGGGCCAGGGCGACTTCCAGCAGTCCACCGTGCGCAACGAGGGCGGCTATCTCAGCGTCTACGCGGTGAGCCCGCAGGCCCTGCTCGCCGTGGTCGGCACGGACAGCATCAACGTGGCGCGGCTGCACCTGCACGCCCCGACCACCGCGGCCCGCCTGGCCGACCTGCTCGACGGCGTCACCCCGACCACGACCTGACCGGCGCCGGTCGCGCCGGCCCCAGCGGTCGGCGCGACCGGCGCCGGCCCGTACCCGTGCCCTCGCCCGGAGGGGGACCGACGGTCGGCGATCCCGCCGGGGCGGACGGACCTCGGTCCTCGCCGCCTGTCGAGCTGATATCACCGACGACTCAGGCCGCGACCCGCACCCGACCGTCCGCGTCACCCGCCGCCCGCTGCCGGGCGGCCATTCCCCGGCAGCGGCCGAGCAGGGCGAGCGTGACCAGCACCAGCGCGAAGCCGGCGAACTCGTGGTCGAGCAGCCAGAAGAACTGCACCACGACCAACTGCAGCACCAGGGCGGACGTGAGCGCCCCGAGCGCGGACGCCCGCCGGCCCGCCGCCCACCGGATCAGCCCGACGGCGGTGACGAGCAGCGCGGCGACCGCCGCCGCCAGGTGGGCGCCGCGCCACAGCCCTGGCTCACGGGACAACAGCACCAGCGGCCGGCCCAGCGAGAACACCGCGAGCAGCCCGACCGCCACCACGGTGGCGCGGTCCAGCGCGGGCGTCCGAGTCGTTCCCGACATCAGCTCGACAGGGGTACGCAGGCGGTCCGGCCACCGGAAGCCCGGCCGGTGGACGCCACCCGCCGCCACCGCGTACGCCAGGGCCTGGGCCGCGTTGGCCCGCCGTTCCCGCTCGGTGGGCGGCCGACGGCCCACCACGAGGAGCACGAACACGCAGGCGGCGAGGAACGTGGCGTGGATCAGCGCGGCGACCGGCTCGTAGAAGTAGTCGTGGTCCCGGGTCACGAACTTCCCCACCTCGTCGATGAACAGCCCGAAGCCCACGCCGGCCAGCACCGCGGCGGCGGTACGCACCGCCCGGCCCAGGAAGAGCATCGGGAGCAGGTGCGCGACGAGCATGCCGAGCCCACCCCAGAGCAGGTGCGCCACGTGCAGGTCGCCGGAGCCGAGCTGCGGGAAGCCGGTGGCCGCCAGGTAGAGCCGGGTCACCGCCACGGTGAGCACGGCGGCGACCAGGAAGAGCCGGAACCGGCGTACGCCGTCGGCGTCCCGGAGCGGGCGGCGCGGTCTGGGCAGGCTCATGCCTCCGATCCTGCGCGGCGGGCACGCCGTCCGACATCCGGCGCAGCACCCATGATCCCCCTAGGGAGGGCCACGTCCCGGGTTCGTCATGCTGTCCTCCATGGGCCACCGTGACGACCGGGAGTCCGACGTGCGCCGGCTCCTCGACGAACTCTGCGTCAAGCTGGGCTTCTGCCTGCCACCGGAGGAGAGGCGCCGGCTCCGCGAGTCGCCTCCGGGTGGGGTGGACGGCTTCACCGACGCGATCTTCGAGGCCGAGGGGATGAGCGGCGGCGAGCACCCGGACCTCCGTCGTCAGGTACGAGAGGTCGTCGAGCGGCACATCGGTTGATGGGAGGGACTGGCGGTCACGTCCGAGAAGGGCGGTAGCGATGCGATCTCCGGGGCGACAGGGCGACGGACGAGTCGACCTGTACGCCGGATTCTGTGCCCGGCGCGTCCGAGAACGCGCCGGCGGCGGCCATCCATCTAGGCCTGCCGTCGCCGGCAGGCTCCAGCGGCCTACCCGCAGACATCGGACGGGCAGCCCTCAAGCGTCTGCGCGGGTCGTCATCTTGCGGTGACGGCCCTTTCTTGGCCTTGCTCCGGGTGGGGTTTACCGAGCCACCCCGGTCACCCGGGGTGCTGGTGGGCTCTTACCCCACCGTTTCACCCTTACCGTCCCGTGACGGGCCGGCGGTCTGTTTTCTGTGGCACTGTCCCGCGGGTCACCCCGGGTTGCCGTTAGCAACCACCCTGCCCTGTGGAGTCCGGACGTTCCTCGGCGACGGGCCGGAGCCCGTCGACGCGACCGCCCGGTCGACTCGTCCGTCGCGCTCTCATCCTAACGACGCACCCGTCACGCGCATTTCCGGCCCGGGCGCGACGGCGGACCGCGAGTTCACCGAGGTTGCGGCAACGCGGGACGTGGACACAGCCGCGGGACCTCGGCCGGGACCCTGGCGCAACCCGAGCCCGAACCAGGCAGGCGACCCGGCCCGGGGCGTACTAGCCTCGGAGATCATGGATCTCTCCGACGCCGCGCTGCTGCTCGCCGCCGGCCTCGCCGCGGGCACGGTGAACGCGGTCGCCGGCGGCGGCTCGCTGATCACGTTCCCGGCGCTGATCGCGAGCGGCCTGCCGCCGGTGCCGGCCAACGTCACCAACTCCGTGTCCGTCTTCCCGGGCTACCTGGCCAGCGTGGCGGGCAGCCGGGCGGACCTGCCGCGCGGCCGGGCCCTGTGGTCGCTGCTGCCGACCGCCGCGGTGGGCACGGTGGTCGGTTGCGTGCTGCTGCTGGCCACCCCGGCCCGCGCGTTCGAGCTGGTGGTGCCGTTCCTGGTGCTGGGCGCGACGGCGGTGCTGGCGTTCCAGGACCCGCTGCGCCGGCTGGTGGGTCATCCGGCGCAGCTGAGCCCGCGCCGCCGTACGGTCACCGTGCAGGTCATGGTCGCGGTCGGCGCGGTGTACGGCGGCTACTTCGGCGCGGCGCTCGGGGTGATGCTGGTGGCCGGGTTGGCCCTGGTGCTGGACGCCACGCTGGCCCGGGTGACGGCGGTGAAGAACCTGCTGTCGGCCGTGGTGGGGCTGACCACGCTGGTGGTGTTCGCCCTGTTCGGCCCGGTGAACTGGGTGGCCGTCGCGGTGGTCGCGCCGGCCACCCTGGTCGGGGGGTACGCGGGCGCCCGGCTGGCCCGCCGGCTTCCGGCGGTGGTGCTGAAGACGGTCATCGTGCTGTTCGGCACGACCATCGGCCTCTACCTGCTGTGGCGCGCGCTGACCTGACGGTCGGTCAGTACGCCTCCCCCACCGGCTCCTCCGGGGCGTGCTCGGCGGTGCGGGCGGCCCGGTTCCACACCACCCGCTCGCCGTAGCCGGCGGCCATCAGGTGGCCGAAGCCGAGGTAGACCAGCACGCCGACGGCGAGCACCCCGAAGCCGACCCAGAACGGCAGCGCCAGGCCGTGTTCGGCCAGCTTGCCGGAGATGATCGGGGCGGGCGCCGCGGCGCCCCAGCGGACCAGGTTGAACGCGCCGGTGGCGATGCGGCGGTCGGCGGAGCCGAGGCCGAGCGCCAGGTCGGTGAGGTTGGCGTTGGCCAGGCCCATGAACAGGCCGGCGACGACCAGGACGACGAGCGACATGGCGGTGCCGGTGCTGGTGGCGAACAGCACCATGCAGGCCAGCAGGCCGACGATGGCCACACCGACGGTCTGCACCGCGCCGATGCGGTGGGCCAGCCGGTGCCCGATCAGCAGGATGCCGGCGGCGAGGCCGAGGCCCCAGCCGGTGAACGCCAGGCCCAGCGGGATGACGTCGAGGCGCAGGAACAGCGGCGTGTAGCCGAGCACCACGAAGAAGACGAAGTTGTACGCGGCGGTGACCACGCAGAGCGTGATGAACGCCGGCCGGCGGTAGGTGGCGAAGATCTGGCCCACGCGTACCGGAGCCTGCTTGTTCGTGGGTTCGCGGAGCTTGCGGGCGGCGACGCCGAGCGCGAGGACCATGAACACGCCGCAGACGAAGAACGGCAGCCGCCAGCTCACCTCGCCGAGCAGACCGCCGATGAGCGGGCCGACGGCGAAGCCGAGGCCGAGCGCGGTCTCGAAGAGGCCGACCACCCACTCCCGGTCGTTGGCGAGGTTGACCAGCACCACCATGGCGGTGGCGAAGAACATCGCGTTGCCCAGGCCCCAGACGCCGCGCAGCACGGAGAGCTGGACGATGTCGTTGCTGAACGAGGCGAGAATGGCGGCCAGGCCGACCACCGAGACGCCGGTGATCAGCACCGGTTTGAAGCCGAACTTTCCGCTGGCCAGGGTGGCCGGGATCATGCCGACGGCCATGACCGCGATGTACGCGGTGAAGAGCAGCTCGACCTGCCAGGCGGTGACGCCGATCGCCTCGCCGATGGCGGGCAGGATCGGGTCCACCACGGCGATGCCGGCGATGGCGAGGAACGCCACGAGCGTGGTGGCGTAGATGGCACTGCGGTTGGGCTCGGATCGGCGATCCACTCCGCAACCTCCCCAGATAGCTGTATCGTACAGGTAATTTCCTTGTATCATACAGCTATGAGCGACGACGCCCACGCGAAAGAGGTCACACTCGGCCGGATCGAATCCGAGGTCGCGCTGCTGATGCGACTGGGCGAGGCGACCCGGCGGGGCACCGGCACCATGGAGCACCGGCTGCTCGACCGCGCCGCGTACGTGATCCTGCGCCACCTCGACCAGGCCGGGCCGCAGAACGTCTCGGCGCTGGCCGCCCGGCTCAACCTGGACGGGTCCACGGTCACCCGGCAGGTCTCCGCGCTCCAGCGCGACGGCCTGATCGCGCGTACCCCCGACCCGGCCGACGGGCGCGGCACGGTGATCTCCGCGACGGCGGCCGGGCTCCAGCGGATGGCGGCCGTGCGGGCCGCCCGCACCCGGCTCTACGGCGAGATGCTGGCCTCCTGGTCCGAGGCGGACCGGGACACCCTGGCGGAGCTGCTGCACCGCCTCAACGAGGCGCTCGACGCGCGAAACCGCCGCCGCTGAGGCGGTTGTTAAGAGGGGCCCCCTCCTCTACGGAATGCGTTAAGAGGGGGCCCCTCCTTTCATGCGACCGGCTCGCGCGCGGAGTCGGCGCTGTCGGCGGAGGTGGTGACCCGCGGGTCCCCCTCGTCGGCGAAGTAGTCGTCCGGCGTGGTGCCGTCCGGCCCGTCGGCCACCTTCGCCGCCCGCAGCACCAGCGTGCCCAGCGCGGCCACCACCAGGTTCACCAGCACCGCCACGATCCCCACGTAGATCGTCTTCTTGGTGTCGAAGCCGAACTCGGAGAGCGGGAAGGCCGACCCGGCGAAGTGCTTCTTCCCGGTCGCTGGGTTGCCGATCTGGTAGAGCATCCACATGCCCAGGCCCATGCCGGCCACCCAGCCGGCGATCAGCGCGCCCCGGTGGAACCAGCGGGTGTAGAGGCCCAGCGCCACCGCCGGCAGCGTCTGCAGGATGATCACGCCGCCGATGAGCTGGAGGTCGATGGAGAACTGCGGGTCGAGGAAGACGATGCAGGCCACCGCGCCGACCTTCACCACCAGCGAGGTGATCTTCGAGACGTTGGCCTCCTGGGCCGGCGTCGCGTCCCGCTTCAGGTACTCCTTGTAGATGTTGCGGGTGAACAGGTTCGCCGCCGCGATCGACATGATCGCCGCCGGCACCAGCGCGCCGATGCCGATGGCCGCGTACGCCACACCGGCGAACCAGTCCGGGAACTGCTGGTCGAACAGCAGCGGCACCACCGTGTTGCCGTCGACGCTGCCCTCCTTCGCGCCGGGCAACGGCTTCACGTTCGCCGCGATGGCCATGTAGCCGAGCAGCGCGATCAGCCCGAGCAACAGGCTGTACGCCGGCAGCGCGGACATGTTCCGCTTGATCACGTCCCGGTTCCGGCTGGCCAGCACGCCGGTGATGCTGTGCGGGTAGAGGAAGAGCGCCAGCGCCGAGCCGAACGCCAGCGTCACGTACTGGAGCTGGTTGTTGGCGTTGAGCAGGATGCCGTCGTTGGGATTGTTGGCCGTGCCCTGGAACTTGGCGTCCGCGGCGTCGAAGATGCTGCCCCAGCCGCCCAGCTTGTAGGGCAGGTAGACGACCGCCACCAGGATCACCACGTAGATCAGCGAGTCCTTGACGAAGGCGATCAGCGCCGGCGCGCGCAGCCCGGACTGGTAGGTGTAGGCGGCCAGGATGGCGAACGCGATGATGATCGGCAGGTGCCGGGCCAGCGCGCTGTCGCCGGTGACGCCCATGGTCTTGAGCACCGCCTCGATGCCGACCAGTTGCAGCGCGATGTACGGCATGGTGGCGACGATGCCGGTGATCGCCACCAGCAGCGCCAGGATCGGCGAGCCGAACCGGTTGCGCACGAAGTCGGCCGGGGTGACGAAGCCGTGCCGGTGCGAGACCGACCAGAGCCGGCAGAGCACCAGGAACACCAGCGGGTAGATCACGATCGTGTACGGCACGGCGAAGAAGCCGGCCGCGCCCGCCCCGAAGATCAGCGCCGGCACCGCCACGAACGTGTACGCGGTGTAGAGGTCACCGCCGACCAGGAACCAGGTGATCCAGCCGCCGAAGCTGCGCCCGCCCAGACCCCACTCGTCGAGGTGGGCCATGTCCTGCGGTCGCCGCCACCGGGCCGCCACGAAACCCATGGCGCTGACCAGGAGGAACAGCAGCGAGAAGACGATGATCTCGGTGAGGTGGTCGCGCCACATCAGCGGTCACCCCGCTTCTTCTTGGTCATCTGGTAGACCAGCGTGGTGGTGCCGACGCCCAGCAGGATCCAGGCCAGTTGCAGCCAGTAGAAGCGCGGGAACCCGAACAGCCGGGGCGAGTCCGCGTTGAAGAAGGCCGGGATCAGCGGCACCACGATCGGGATGAAGAGCAACCAGTTCCAGGGACTCTTGTCCTTCGCCCTGGATCGCGCCGTGTCCAGCGCCTCCGGTTCCGGTGTGGCCATGTGACACCCTCCGGGCAGTCGTAGCGGGCCATGTGACGGCCGGAGGCTACGACCCTGTGAGCGCGGTCACGTTCGACAGACCGACGCCGATGCGCCGAGCGGCCGCCGGCGTGCGCCGAACGGCCGCCCGGGGCTCAGAGGTTCCGCAGGTGCGCGGTGTCGTTGACGAGGCGGACCGCGACGCCGCCGTCCGGGTACAGGTCGAGGACCGAGACGCCCGCGGTGTCCAGGTAGAGCCGGTGCAGGAACGCGTCGCCGGCGGCGAGGGCGTCGCGCAGCACCAGCTTGATCGGCGAGACGTGGGAGACGACCACCACGGTCTCCCCCGGGTACGCCGACCGCAGCCGGTCCACCGCGCGTCCGGTCCGCTCGGCGACCTGGGTGAACGACTCGCCCTGCGGCGGAGCGACCCGGGTCGAGGCGAGCCACGCGTCCAGTTCGCCCGGCCAGCCCTGGCGTACCTCGGCGAAGGTGCGTCCCTCCCAGATCCCGAAGTCGCACTCGATCAGGTCGTCGTCGGTGCGTACCGGTGGGTCGCCGACCCGCGCGGCGACCGCCTCGGCGGTGGCCACACACCGGGACAGCGGCGAGCTGACCACGGCCGCGACGGACGGCGCCAGCTCGGCCACCCGGGCGGCGGTGGCCGCGGCCTGCGCCCGCCCGCGCTCGGTCAGCGGCACGTCGCCCCGGCCGGAGTAGCGCTTCTGCACGGTGCGCTCGGTCTCCCCGTGCCGCACCAGGATCAGCCGGGTGCCCTCCTCGGTCGGGCGGGGCTCCCAGGAGGCGGGGGTGGTGGCCGGGTCGGTGCCGGTGGCCCGGGCCACCGTCGCGGCGGGCGGCGGCGTCGCCGCGGCCTCGGCCGGCGCGCCGGCGGCCGCCGCGTCCATCGCCGCGTTGGCCAGGGCGTCGGCGTGCCGGTTGCGCTCGCGGGGCACCCAGACGAAGCGTACGGCGGCGAACCGGCCGACCAGCCCGGCGGCCTGGGCCGCGAGCGGGCGCAGCCCGGGGTGCTTGATCTGCCAGCGGCCGCACATCTGCTCGACCACGAGCTTGGAGTCCATCCGCGCCTCGACCTCGACCGCGCCCAGCTCGGCGGCGGCCTCCAGCCCCGCGATCAGGCCCCGGTACTCGGCCACGTTGTTCGTCGCCGTGCCGATCGACGCCGACCGCTCGGCCAGCACCTCGCCGGTCTCCGGGTCCCGGACCACCGCGCCGTAGCCGGCCGGCCCCGGGTTGCCCCGGGAACCGCCGTCGGCCTCGATCACGACCGCGCGCACCGCCACGGCGGCTACAGCCCCGACTCGTTCGTCCGGACCATGATCCGGCGGCACTCCTCGCAGCGGACCACGTCGTCCGGGTCGGCCTTGCGGATGCGGGCCAGGTCGGCGCCGGAGAGCTCCAGCCGGCAGCCGCCGCAGCGGCCCCCGGTGAGCAGCGCCGCGCCCAGCCCGGTGTCCTCGCGGATCTTGTCGTAGAGGGTGACCAGGTCCGGCGGCAGGTCACCGGCGAGCGGCTGGCGGGAGGTGCGCTTGAACTCCTCCTCCTTGGCGATCTCGGCCAGCGCGTCGTCGCGGCGCTGCTCGGCCGCGGCCCGGCGCTCCCGGGCGTCGGCGATCCGGCCCTCGATGCCGTCGAGCACGCCCTGCGCGGTCTCCCGCTGCTCCATCAGCTCCAGCTCGGCGTCCTCCAGGTCGCTCTGCCGGCGGTTGAGCGAGACCAGCTCGTGCTGGAGCGCCTCCAGCTCCCGGGCCGGGCCGCTGCCCGAGGCCAGCCGGGCCTCGTCCTTGCTCTTGCGCGCCCGCACCTGGTCGACGTCCTTCTCCAGCCGGGCGATGTCCCGGTCCAGGTCGTCGACGGCCACCTGGGCGCGGACCCGCTCGTCCTCCAGCGCGGACAGCTCCCGCGCGAGCGCCTCCAGCTCGGCCCGCTCCGGCAGGCTCCGGCGGCGGTGCGCGAGCTGGGCCAGGGTGGTGTCGATCGCCTGCAGGTCGAGCAGGCGACGCTGCACCTTCGGGTCAGCCTTCACGGTCGGGGCTCCTTGTCGTCCGGTCGGGGCGCGGCGGCGTGCACGGTCCACGGGTCGGTGTCCAGGTCGGACACCACGGCCTCGACGCCCAGCTCGTCCCGCAGGTGGGCGGCCAGGTCGTCCAGCCAGGGTCGTTCGGTCGCCCAGTGGGCGGCGTCCAGCAGGGCCGGGCCGCCGGCGGCGAGGTGCTCGCCGGCCGGATGGTGGCGCAGGTCCGCGGTGAGGAACGCGTCCACCCCGGCCGCGGTCGCCTCGGCGAGGAAGCTGTCCCCCGAGCCACCGCTGACGGCGAGGGTACGAACCATACGCCCGGGATCACCCGCGGCGCGAACTCCCCAGGCGGTGACCGGGAGCACCTCGGCGGCCCGCCGGGTCAGCTCGGCGAGGGTCGTCGGGGCGGGCAGCTCGCCGATGCGGCCGATGCCCCGGCCGGGCCCGTCGGCGGGCGAACCGGGGCGGGGCGGGTGCAGCGGGCGCAGCCCGGTCAGCCCGAACCGGGCGGCCAGGGCGTCGGACACCCCGGGGGCGGCCACGTCGGCGTTGGTGTGCGCCACGTACAGGGCGACGTCGGCCTTGATCAACCGGTGCACGATCCGGCCCTTGTACGTGGTCGCGGCCACCGACGAGACGCCGCGCAGCAGCAGCGGGTGGTGCGCGACGATCATGTCGGCGCCGGCGGCGAGCGCCTCGTCGACCGTTTCGGGGACCACGTCGACCACGCAGGCGACGCGGCGCACCGGGTGGTCGGGCTCGCCCAGCACCAGGCCGACCCGGTCCCACTCCTCGGCCCAGGCCGGCGGGTAGCGGCGGTCCAGGGCGGCCACCACGTCGGCGACGGTGGGCGGCGATCCGGTTGTGCTCACGGCGGGCCAGCTTACCGGCGTCCGGCCGGGGACACGCCCACCGCGGTGGCGCGGGGCCGTCGGACGTCGACGGGCCCCGCGCCCACCCGTCAGCCGACCGGGGCGACCGGCCGCGCCGCGCCGTCCAGGGCGGCCAGGCCGGCGTCCCAGGGGAAGGCGTCCAGGTGCCGCTCACCGGTGCCCGGCGGGTGCAGGCGGACGACGTGGTCGCCGAAGACCACCCGCACGCCCCACTCGCCGAGGCGGGCCAGGCTCGCCCGGAACGCCGGGTGCCCGGCCATCGCCTCGTTGGTGTACGGGACGGCCGCGATCGGCACGCCGAGGCCCTGCGCCTCGACCAGCAGGCCGAGCGCCAGCGTGTCGGTGATGCCCACCGCCCACTTGTTGACCGTGTTGACCGTCGCCGGACAGACCAGGATCGCGTCGGCCGGGGGCAGCACGTCCGGGTCGCCCGGGTTCTTGTAGTGCGTCCGGACCGGGTGGCCGGTCTGCCGGGCCAGCGCCGTCCGGTCGACGAACTTCGCGCCGTCCGGCGTGGTGACCACACAGACCGTCCAGCCGTCCCGCTGGGCGAGGTCGACCAGCCGGCCGACGTGACGGGCCAGCGGCGAGCCGCAGGCGATGACGTAGAGCACCCGGCGGTGCCCGTTGCTGGTGTGCGGACCGCTCATCCGACCCGACCCGCGCTCATACTCCTACTCCCATGTGCTCAGCCAACTCCGCGATGGGCGGAGGCGGCGCACCCCGTGTGCGACGGAGCACGTCCGACATCACCTCGTGGGCGATGGGCCGGCAACGGATCTCGGAGGGCGCGAGCCGGTCGCCCCGCAGCAGCATGTCGCCGGCGTTGGCGACGTCGCCGATCTGGGCGTAGCCCCGGGCCAGGTCGAGCAGGTGGTGCGCGCGCCGCTCGGGCAGCAGCGCGTTGAACGCGGGCTCGGCCAGCCGGTGGTGCGTCTCCACGGCCCGGCCGCCGTCGCCCAGTTCGACGGCCGCGGCGGCCCGGTGCAGCTCCAGGTTGGTCGGGCCGAACGACGTCCAGTAGTGGTTGTGGTCGGCGCCGAGCAGGGTGGCCGCCTCCCCCGCGCCGGTGAGCAGGTCGTCGACCGTCGCCGAGTCGCCGATCCGGGCGGCGGCCATCGCGCCCTGGAGCAGCAGCATGCCGTAGACGGACAGGCGCTCGGGCCGGACGTCGTTGTCGCCGCCGGGGGCGAGCCGGTTGGCGATCCGCACGTTGAGCTCGAGCGCCGGGCGGGGGCGGCCCATCGCGACGAGGGCGTTGCAGACCCGGGTGGTGGCGATGCCGGCGAGCAGCGGGTCGTCGGCCCGCTGGGCCACCGCCATGGACCGGTCTGCGGCCAGCCAGGCCAGGTCGCACTCGCCGAGCTTGCGCAGCACCGAGGAGGCGATCTGGTAGACCTGCCCGAGCAGGTGGGCGGCCTCCCGGGCCTGGTCGTCGCCGCCGTAGCCGGCGTCGGCCGCCTGGGCGTCGCGCAGCAGCTTGGGCAGCGCGCGGGTGAGCATGCCGTAGCGGCCGTACTGGTAGGTGAGCCAGGCGTGGTTGACCGCCTTGTGCATGTCGGCCAGCGGCGGCGGGTAGGGCGCGGCGTCGAAGTAGGCGCTCATCGAGTCGTACCGCTCCAGGGCGGTGCGGATCTCCTCGACCTCGACCTGGTCGATGCAGTTGAGCGCGTCGGTGCGCCGCTCCGGGTCCTTGCCGTGCAGCAGTTGCACGTCGATCTGGAGAATGTCGGCGATCTCGTAGAGGACCGAGAACTTGTCCAGCCGGCGGACGCCGCGCTCCACCTTGTCCACCCAGCTCTTGGACTTGCCGAGCCGGTCGGCGAAGACCTGCTGGGACATCTTGCGGCGACTCCGCCAGTACGCCACCCGCCGGCCTATGGGTAGTTCGTCCATCCCTGCTCCCTCCCCCTCACGGCGCCGGCCGGTCCCCCCACGTCCATCAGGTTTGCCCTGGTCGCACAGGTTGTGCGTCAGCCGTCCAGCCAATTCTCGTAGTTTTCGTGCAAGTTGCACCGGCCGTTCGTCAGCTCAACGAACGTGGGTTACGGCAGTGACGGCTTTCGACGTGTGGCATGTGGACGGTTCGGCGGGGCGAGAGGGGATGGCACACATGTGGGGGAACGTCCGACCGCGCGTCGCTCACCTGTCGCCGCTGGAGCGGGTCCGGCTGCGCCGGGTCGCCGTCCGGTACGCGCTGCACGGTTGGCCGGTCACCCCGGGCGCCTGCCTGGCCAACAGCCGCTTCGTCTGCGGGCGGGCCGGCTGTCCCACGGTGGGCTGCCACCCCGCCCTGGAGGACTGGGAGCGCGCGGCCAGCGCCGACCCGGCCCGGGTGGCCACCTGGTGGCGGGACCGCCCGCACGGGGTGCTGCTGCCCACCGGACACGCGTTCGACGTGCTGGAGGTCGCCGCCCACCTCGGCCGGCGGGTGCTGGACACGGTCGCCACCCACCCGGCCGGTCTCGGCGTACGAGGGCCGGTGCTGGTCACCCCGACCGGCCGCTGGATGTTCCTGGTCCGCCCCGGCGACCCGCTCCGGCCGGAGCTGGAACACTGCTTCCACGTGGTGCGGCACGGCCCCGGCTCGTGGATCCCGGCGCCGCCGACCCGGCTGCCGGAGGGGACCGTGCGCTGGGCGGTCGCGCCGGAGCAGGCCCGGTGGCAGCTCCCCGACTCCTACCTGGTGCAGAACGCGCTGATCGCCGCGTTACGGGCCGCCGGGGTGACGCTCACCCCGGACCTGCTCCCCGGCCACCTCCCCCTGCCTCGCCGAGGCCGCTGAGCCGGGACAACTGCCCGACAGCGACCTCCCCGGCACCGCACTCGTTGAGCCTGCCGAGGGCGCGCACGCGCCAGAGCGGGGGTTTGACGATGTCCAGGGACGACGCGGCCCGCCACACCGGCGGCACCGAGCCACCGCGGCACCGCCGCCGCCCCCACCCGTGGGGCTTCACCCGCCCCCGAGGCGCCCGCCCCGGCCGCCCCCGACCGCCGGGCTCCCGCCCCGCCATCCTCCACCGCCCCCTCCGCTGAGCCCCCGTCCCCGTCAGGGGGTCACCGGGAGGGTGCGGGAGTGGAGGAGGCGGGCGGTGTCGGTGACAACGGCGTGCTGCCAGGGGGTCGGTAGGCGGTCCAGCCAGGCGATGCCGGGTTCACCCATGGCGACGGCGGCGGTGGCGTAGGCGTCCGCCAGCCCCAGGTCCGGGCCGACCACGGTGACCGAGCGCAGTCCGACCGCGGGCGTCCCCCGGCGCGGGTCGACCACGTGGTGACCGCGCTCGTAGACCCCGGACGTGGCGACTGCGAGGTCGGTGCCGGTCAGCACCAGGCAGGTCGCCGCCGGGTCCCAGGGATGCCGCACGCCGATCCGCCACGGCTCACCGGTGGCCGTGTGGCCGCGTGCCCGCACGTCACCGCCGGCGTTCACGCAGTGGTTCGGGGCGCCGGCGGCCAGCAGCCGGTCCGACGCCACCTGCGCCGCCCAGCCCTTGACGTAGCCGGACGGGTCCAGCCGCCCGGTCGCGTACGCGTCGAAGAAGCCGTCAGTGGCGGTCCACAGGTCGGCGCAGCACTCGAGCACGGCCCGCAGGTGGTCGGAGGCGTCGGCCAACGCCAACTCGCCCCGGTCCAGCCGGCACACCTCGCTGTCGTCCCGGTAGGTGCTGAACCGCGCGTCCACCTCGCGCAGCCAGTCGAACGTGTCCTCGGCCAACTCGTGCAGGACGGCGGCGGGCAGTTCGTCGGCCAGGTCGAGGCTGATCGCCGTACCCATGATCTGCTCGACCCGACGCAGCCCGGGCCGACCGGCGGCGGCCAAACTAGGCCTTGTCGATCGCGGACTGGAGCGACTGCTTGTAGGCGGTGCTGGTGTAGGTGGCGCCGGAGACGGTGCTCAGGTTCGCGCTCTGCTTCGCCACCACCTCACCCGAGCTGCCGCTGTAGCGCGCCTGCACGTCGTCGCTGCGCTGACCGGACTGCCCGCCCAGCGGCATGCCGATCGCGGTGGCGTCGACGATCCGGCTGCCGCTCAGCGTGATCTTCACCTGGAGCGAACCGTACTCGTAGCTGACCGACCGGCCGGTCACCGTGCGGGTGGTGGGCGCGGGCGCCTTGGTGGTGGTCCTCGGCGCGGCCGGGGCGCTGCTGGTCCGGGTGCCGCCCCGGCTGGCCGGCTTCCGGTCGGCGGAGGGCTTGGCGCTGGGCTTCGCCGACGCGCTCGGCGCGGCCGAGGGTGTCACCGCGCCGGGCGCGGTGGGGGTCGGCCCGCCGGGCGCGGGCGAGCCGCCCGGGGCGGCCGGGGCCAGCGCGGCCGGCAGGTCCTGGGCGGCCTGACCGGTGCCCGGGGCGCCCTTGAGCACCACCAGCGCGGTGGTGCCGGCGGCCAGGCCGGTGATCGCGAGGAGCGCGCGACGCATGGGTGGTGCCTCTCTTACAGCTCGAACGCGGTGAGGTGGATCTGGCGGCGGGGCACGCCGGCGGCGCGCAACGCCCTGACGGCCTCGTCGACCAGGCCGCCGGGGCCGCACAGGTAGACGTCGCGCCGGGTCAGGTCGGGCACCAGCCGGCGCAGGCCCTCGGGGTTCATCACCTGCCGGGGGCCGGGGTCGTCGCGGCGGCCGACCACGTACCAGACCGAGGTCTGCCGGGCCTGGGCCAGCCAGTCCAGCTCCCGGTGCAGCAGCACGTCGGCCGGGGTGCGGGCGCGGTAGATCAACGCCGCGCCGGGCGGCAGCTCCTCCAGCATCGCCCGCAGCGGCGCGATGCCGCTGCCGCCGGCGATGAGCAGGGCCCGCTCGCGGGTGCGGTGCGCGGCGGTGAACGTGCCGGACGGGCCCTCGGCCCACACCCGGGTGCCCGGGGTGAGGTCGCGCAGCTCGGCGGTGTGGCCGCCGACGACCTTCACGGTGAGCCGCAGCCAGCGGCCGTTCGCCGCCGCCGAGACGGAGAACGGGTGCGACTGCCACCAGCAGCCGGGGTTGAGGAACCGCCAGCGGAAATACTGGCCGCCCAGCATGTCGATCTGGTTGAGCCGGTGCCCGGTCAGGTAGATCGAGACGGTGTCCGGGCTCTCCGCCACCACGTCGGCCACCCGCAGCCGGTGCCGCAGGTTGAACACCAGCGGCGCGACCATCCGGCCCCACACCAGCGCGGCCACCACCAGCAGGTACGCGGCGATCCAGCCGGTGCGCACCGGCCCGGGCTCGTAGAGCTGGGCGCCGTTGCTGAACTGGTGCGCGTACCCGAGCAGCAGCGTGAGGTAGCTGGTCAGGTGCAGCACGTACCAGAGCTCGTAGGGCAGCCGGCGGCGTACGCCACGCACCGCGGTGACCCCGACCGCCACCATGACGCCGGCGGCCACGAACGCGGAGACCATGTCCTCGTAGTCGGTCAGCAGCGCGCCGACCTCGCCGAGGACCGAGTTCTTCTCCTGCCGGGCGTAGCCCACCACCAGCAGCGCCATGTGGGTGAGCACCGCCACCAGGAGGGTGGCGCCGAGGTCCCGGTGCAGCCGGGAGATCCGCTCCCCGCCGAGCGTGCGTTCCAGCACGCCGAGCCGGCTCATCATCAGCACCTGCGCCAGCAGCAGGTAGCCGGCGACCAGGCCGGTGACCCGACCGCCGGCGGTGAGCACGTCGGCGGTGTCGGTCAGCGAGCCGGCCGGGGTGTCCAGCCACCACGGCAGGACCGCGGCGGCCAGGCCGAGCCAGAACACCACCGCCAGCGCACGCCGGCCGCCGGGCCCGCGGCGCGGCCGGCCCGGCGGTACGGGAGCAGCCGGACGGCCGCCGTACGGGGCGGAGTGCCCGGTACGGCGGCCGGCGGCGCGGGTGTCCTGATACGTCACGCGTACATCTTGATCGGGGTGAACTTCTGTCGGGGGAAGACCTTGTCCACCTGGGCGGCGGTCAGGCCGAACCGGCCCTGCGCCACCGACCCGTAGACGTTGAACATGTTGTTGTACTCCGGCACGTCGCCGCTGTCCAGCTTGTCCAGGCCGTTCCAGGCGCCGAGCAGCGACCCGGCGAGCTTGCGCCCGGACAGCACGGTGACCACGCCGCCGTGCCCGTGGTCGGTGCCGCCGCCGTTCGAGCCGACCCGGCGGCCGAACTCGCTGGACACCATGATCGTCACGTCCGACGCCCGGTCGCCCAGGTCGGTGAAGAACGCGGCCATGGCGTTGGCCAGCTCGTTGAGCCGACGCCAGAGCTGGCCGCCCTGGCTGGTGCCCTGGTTCTCGTGGGTGTCGTAGCCGCCCATGCCGACGGTGGCCACCCGCACGTTCGCCCCGCCCTTGATGAGCTGGGCGAGCTGCTGGAACGCGTTGCCGACGCCCTCGTACTTGACCCCGGCGGCGGCGGTGTACGGCTTGGCGGCGAGCTTCTGGGCGGTGGCCAGCGCGCCCATCCCCTCGAGGACCGACTCCTCCACCGGGTGGTTGATCCCGGTGAACAGGCCTCGGATCGCCTTCTCGGTGGCGGCGCGGTACTTGTCGTCGCCGTTGAGCCGCAGCTCCCCCACGCTGTTGAGGGAGATCGCGCCGTTCACGCCGACCAGCGAGCGGGGCAGCGTGCTGCCGATGCCGACGCTGCGGAACGCGGTGCCCTTGCCCAGCGTGTCGACCAGGCTGTCCAGCCAGCCCCGGCCACCGGTCTCACCGGGCAGGCCGCCCAGGTTGCAGGCGTCGGCGGCCTGGAAGTGGCTGCGCGACAGCCGCGGGTCGGAGACCGCCGGCACGAAGCCGAGCTGGCCGGCCTTGAGCCACTTGTCCAGCGGGGCGAACGCGCTGGTCAGCTTGAAGCCACGGCCCAGGGCCAGCGAGTCGTTGCCGAGCAGCAGGTCGGGCCGGGCCTTGGCGAGCACCGGGTCGTCGGCCGGCGCGACCAGGCTGAGCCCGTCCAGCCCGCCGTAGAGGAAGACGTGGATCAGGGTGCCGGTCTTGGTCGCCGCGAACGACGCCGAGGTGGTGACGAACTGCGCGGTGGCCAGCGCGGTCGCGGTGGCCGCGGCGCCGGCGACGAAGGTACGCCGGGTGACGCCCCGGCCGTCCTGCTGGGCCTCCTCGACCTCCTCCAGGCTGCGGTACCGGTCGGCCTCGGCCGCGTTCTCGGCCGCGACGATGTCGGCCTCGGCGCGCAGCAGCGCCTCGGCCGGGTTGTCGGCCAGCCGCCGCAGGTCGGGGCATTCGGGGTGCAGGGGGTACGGGTTCACGGTCATCTCCATCGAATGCCTCACCGGAGGTGGTGCTGGGGGGACGCGAGGATCGTCCGCGCGACCGCGGCGATGGCCCCGTTGAAGGTGGCGTCGACCTTGGTGCTCTCGGTGACCCCGGCCACGGCGAGCACGAGCTTCTTCTCCTTGGCGCTCAGCTTCTGGTGCACGAGCTTCTGCGCCAGCGCGTCCACGTACGCCCCGGCGGTCGCCGGCGGCTTCGCCACCAGCTTCTCCGGCTTGACGTAGGTGAACTGCTTGCGCCAGCCACCGAGCAGGTCGCCGGCCTCGTTCCAGCCGTCGATCATGGTGCCGGCCGAGGTCCACGCCAGGTAGACGTCGGCGTAACCGTCGGGGGTGGGCTTACCCATCGGGTACTGGCCCAGCTCGCGCATCTTGTCCTGGATCTGCCGCAGGCCCTGGGCGAACGGCGTACGCCGCTTGTCGCCCTCGAACCCGGCGGTCGCGTCCGGGCCCACGCCCAGCGACCGGTACGTGGCGACCAGGTACTCCATCGGCCGGCGCACCTTCTGGCCGACGGCGGCCCAGAACTCCGACGAGCTGAACAGCGTCGCCAGCACCGGGCGGATGTTGCCCTTGTTGGTGGTGTACGCCTTCGCCAGCCGGTCCACGATCGACTTCGGCGGCGTGTCGGAGACGAACCGGGTGGCCAGGTTCTGGGCCACGTACTTCGCGGTCGACGGGTGCAGCGCGATGTACCGGATGTACGAGTCGATCACCTTGTCGGCGACCTTCGGGTCGCTCGAGTTGTTGGCGTGGGTGAACCCGAGGATCTTCACCTTGCCGACGTAGTGCCGGTCGGCGAAGAACATGTACTTGCCGTCGGCGACGCCCCGGCCGGTCTGCAGCATCGCGGCCTGCCGCACGTCCTTCTCGGTGTAGCCGCCGTCGACGCCGACCGAGTACAGCTCCAGGTTCTCCCGGGCCAGGTTCTCGTTGATCGCGTCCTTGCGCGAGTCGACCTGGTTCAGGTAGAGCAGCAGTGCCGGGTGCTTGTTCGCGGCGACCAGCATGTCCGGGTAGCTGCCCAGCGCGTGCTTGCGGATGACGTCGCGGTCGAACGCGTTGCGGTAGTTCTCCCCGCCGTCGAAGTCGGCCGCCACGTGCAGGAAGTCGTTCCAGAAGTCGACCATCACCTCGAAGAGCTGGCGGTCGGACCAGATCTGCCGGGCGATGGTGGCGTCCACCGTCTCCCGGGCCGGGTCGACGCCGCGCTCGTTGAGCTGCTCGCGCTGGTCCCGCAGCTGGGTCGGGCTCAGCTTGAGCGAGGGCAGCTCGGCCAGCTTCAGCTCGCCCTTGGTCGGGGCGATCTTCTCCGGCTCCAACTGCTGGCGCAGCCAGTCGTCGATGCCGAGCCGCTTGATGTCGGCGATCACCTTGGACGTCGGGCCGAAGGTGGTCCGGCGGGCCAGGTGGGTGATCGGGTCCTTGGCGAGCACCGTCTTCACGGTCACCTCGGTCGCCTCGGCGGCCGCCGCCGGGCTGCCGAACAGGCGGCCACCGGCCGGGGCGTTGCGCTTGAGCGCCGCACCGGCCCGCGAGCCCATGTAGCTCTCGTTCTGCTCGGTGTAGGTCCGCACGGTGCTGGGCTGCTGGCCGCTGGGCCGGGCCGTGGTGCCGTCGGTGGTCACCGTGCCGGTGGCGTCACCCGCCGCCTCGTCGGTGAACAGGCCACGGATCTGCGGGGACAGGGCCAGGGCGGCGCCGCCGGCGACCACCGCCGCGCCGCCCAGGGTCGCCAGGGCGCGGCGCCGGCCGCTTCGCGGCGCGTCCGCACCGTCGTCGTCCAGGCTGGGCAGTCCCGGTCCGGGCGGCGGGCCGTACCCGCCGGCGGGCTGGGCGTAGCCACCGGGCGCGGGCTGGGCGTAGCCACCGGGCGCGTGGCCGGCGGGGGCGAAGCCGTTCGGCCCCACCCACTGCGGTCCCGCGCCGGACTGCGGCGCCGGGGCGGGGTGGCCGCCGGCGTACGGCGCGGCGGAGTCCAAATCGCGGTACCCGTCCGGATGGGGGTGCTGGTATCCGTCCCAGCCGCGGTCGTCCCGGGGTCGACGCGGTGGCACGTTCAGGTCGGCCATGTACCTATCCCGTTTTCTTCGAGCGCCGGCACGCCGGCCACCCGGGGGTTGGGTGGCGGAGGGGCGGCGACGGTTGCCGGAGAGTTGCTACGGGAAAGTAGCCAGCGCTCCCCGGCCGCTCAAGGCGCGCCGGAAGCGCCCGTGCGCGCACTTAAGACGGTGCTCAGGCCGACTGCAAGAGGCCGGGCACCCCGACGCCACCCGCCGACCGTCCGGAGCAGGGGCTACCCGGGCGCCGACCGCCCGGACGTGACGTTTCGACCCGACGCGACGCTGCCGGCCGCGTTCACCACCTCACGCAAACTTAAGGTAGGGATAAGCCTGCGCTGAGGTCCCGGACATCCGGACTGCTGGACAGCCGGACGACGATTTTTGGGCGATATACCGCCTGGTCATATCTATGACTCAGCGGTATATCGCACTTTGCGGCGTCGTCGTCCCGGCCGCGACCGGCCACCGGGCCGTGTGTGCACCCGTGTCCGGCTCGTCGAAACAGGAGCAGCGGCGGCGCGTGACCGCCCTTCGATCCGGGTATGCCGCCGAACCGCTGAAGCCGTGAGGGGAAGGCACCGCCATGCTCAGCCAAGAGGATCAGCGCAGGTTCGAACAGATCACCCGCCAGCTGCGGGAGAGCGATCCGCGGTTCTTCGCCCGGTTGGACAACCGGGTCAAGGGTCGCCGGGGCCGGTACATGATGCTGCTGACGATCGTGCTGTGGGCGTCGCTGCCGGCGATGACCGTGCTGGCCGGGAGGTTGGCCGGTGCGATCTGCGCGGTGGTGCTGGTCGCCAACGCCGCCCTGATGTGGCGGTTCCGCCGCCGCCTGCTGTGAGCGTAAGGAAGGGCCCCCGCTTAACGCCTCCGGTAGAGGAGGGGCCCCCGCTTAACGCTCGGACGCGGCCTCGCCGCGACCGAACTCCCTGGGGGACGCGGCCTCGCCGCGACCGAACTCCCTGGGCGACGCGGCCTCGCCGCGACCGAACTCCCTGGGCGACGCGGCCTCGCCGCGACCGAACTCCCTGGGCGACGCGGCCTCGCCGCGACCGAACTCCCGGTACGCCCGCCGCAGCCGTTCGGCCAGGCCCGGGCCGCCGATCCCGGCGCCCGGCGGGCCGAGCTGGCGCAGCAGCAGCTCCGGCCCGGTGGCCAGGGTGGGCGGCCGGTCCGGCAACGGTGTCGGCGACAGCCAGAACCGGGCCAGTTCCTCGTCCGGCTCGACGGCCGGCAGCCCGGCCGTCGCGCGGGCGGCTCCGAGCACCGGCACCGCGCCACCGACGCCCGGCGTGCCGACGTCCGGCGTGCCGACGTCCGGCATGAGGGCGTCCGGCATGAGGGCGTCCGGCATGAGGGCATCCGGCGGGGTGTCGGCGGGGTGCGCCCCGCGCAGTGACCGCAGCCGGTCGAGCAGGTCGGCCCGGGACCGGCCGCGCCAGTGCAGCAGCTGGAACGGGTCCGCGTCGAACGCCTCGGCCAGCAGGTAGAACGTGGCCGCCAGGTGCTTGCACGGCACCGCGAAGTCGGGGCAGCCGCAGCGCTGCGCCAACTCGCCCACCCGCTCGGGGAACAACGGCGCGCCCGCCTCGGCGAACACCCTTTCCAACTCGGCCGGCAGGTCGCCGGCGAGCAGCCGGGCGCTGAAGAACGCCTGCCCGGCCAGCTCCGCCTCGATCCGCCGCCACACCTCCTCCGGATAGGCGGCCAGCCCGATCCGCACCGGGTACGGCGTCGGCCGGGACCCCTGCACCTCGGCGGTGACCTCCCCGGGCGAGACGTCCAACCGGAGCACCTGCCCCCGGCGCGCGTACGCCCGGCCCCGGGTGAGCCGGGAGCCGAGCGCGAACGACTCCAGCACCTCCAGGAAGCGGCGCGACCACCAGGACTGCCCGATCGCGCCCCGGGTGCTGCGGGCCCGCAGGCCGCCCTCGACCCGCAGCGGCGGCCCGTACTCGTCGAACCGGCGGGCCGGCCGGTCGTCCGGTGTGGTCACTCGACCACCGCCCCGGACTCCAACGTGAACAGCTCCCGCAGCGTCGCGGTGGACAGCTCGGTGACCCACTGCTCCCCGCTGCCCACCACCGACCGCGCCAGGCTGCGCTTGTCGGCGATCATCGCGGCCACCTTCTCCTCCACCGTGCCGGCGCAGACGAACTTGCGGACCTGGACGCGACGGCGCTGTCCGATCCGGAACGCCCGGTCGGTGGCCTGGTCCTCGACCGCCGGGTTCCACCACCGGTCCACGTGCACCACGTGGTTGGCGGCGGTGAGCGTCAGGCCGGTGCCGCCGGCCTTGAGGGAGAGCACGAACAGCGGCGGCCCGTCCGGGGACTGGAACCGGGTCACCATCGCGTCCCGTTCGGCCTTGCCGACGCCGCCGTGCAGCAGCAGCACCTCCCGGCCGGTACGCGCCGACAGGTGCCCGCGCAGCATGCCGCCGAACTCGGCGTACTGGGTGAACAGCAGCGCCTTCTCTCCCGCCGCGAGCACCTCGTCGACGATCTCGTCGAGGCGTTCCAGCTTGCCGGAGCGGCCGACCAGCGCGGACCCGTCGTGCAGCAGCTGGGCGGGATGGTTGCAGACCTGCTTGAGCCGGGTCATGGTGGCCAGCACCAGCCCCCGGCGCTCGATCCCGTCGCTGGACTCGATCTTCGCCATCATGTCGTCGACCACGGCCCGGTAGAGCGCGGCCTGCTCGGCGGTGAGGTTGCAGACCACCTCCATCTCCAGTTTCTCCGGCAGGTCCGTGATGATCGACGGGTCGGTCTTGAGCCGGCGCAGCACGAACGGGCCGGTGATCCGGCGCAGCCGCTCGGCCACCTCGGCGTCCCCGTGCCGCTCGATCGGCTCGGCGAAGCGCTTGCGGAACGTCGCCGCCGGGCCGAGCAGACCCGGATTCGCGAACTGCATGATGGACCAGAGGTCGGCGAGCCGGTTCTCCACCGGCGTACCGGTGACCGCGACCCGGTGCCGCGCGGGCAGCGACCGGACCGCCTCGGCCTGCCGGGTCGCGGCGTTCTTGATCGCCTGCGCCTCGTCCACCACCACGCGGTGCCAGTCGACGCCGGCCAGCTCGAACGCGTCCCGGGCGGCCACCGAGTACGTGGTGAGCACCAGGTCCGCCTCCCGCACGGCGTCCGCGAAGCCGTCGCCCCGGGCGCGTTCGGCGCCGTGGTGCACGTGCACCCGCAGGCCGGGCGCGAACTTCGCCGCCTCCCGCTGCCAGTTGCCGACCAGCGACATCGGGCAGACCAGCAGCGTCGGCCCGACCTCCGGCGGGTCGCCGGCGAGCAGCGCGAGCAGCTGCACGGTCTTGCCTAGGCCCATGTCGTCGGCGAGGATCCCGCCCAACCCGAGCGACTGGAGGAAGGCCAGCCAGGCCAGCCCGCGCCGCTGGTAGGGCCGCAGCGTCCCGGCGAAGCCCGGCGGCGGGTCGGCCGGGGTGAGCCGCCGCTCCGCCTCGCCGGCCAGCAGCTCGCCCAGCGCCCCGTCGGCGACCACGTCGAGCACCGGCAGCTCACCGGCCCGGTCGTCGCCGGAGAGCCCCATCCGCAGCAGGTCCGCCACGGTCAGCTCGCCCGAGGAGCGGAGCAGCCGGAGCCCGGCCTCCAGGCGCTGCGCGTCCAGCTCGACCCACCGGCCGCGCAGCCGGACCAGCGGCGACTTCAGGTCGGCCAGCGAGGCCAGCTCCTCGGCGGTCAACGGCTGGTCGCCGAGCGCCACCTCCCAGCGGTAGTCGACGAGCGCGTCCAGCCCGAGGCCGCCGGTGGTGGTGGCCACCGCGCCGGGAGCGGTGCGGCTGCGCGCCCGCAGCCGCGCGCCGAGCCGGGACGAGGAACGCCGCCACCAGGACGGCAGCAGCACCCCGAACCCGGCCGCGTGCAGCACTGGCGCGCCCTCGCGCAGGAACCGGTGCGCGCCCTCGGCGTCCAGCTCCATTCCCTCGGGGGCGGCGGAGCGCAGCGCGGCCTCCAGCTCCGGCCAGAGCCGGCTGGCCCGGCCCAGCTCGGCCAGCAGCGTCTCCTGCGGGTCCACGCCCCGTGCGGCGAGCGCGGGCGCGGGTCGCTGCCAGATGTGCCCGGCGTCGACCACCAGCCCCGGCTCGTCGGCCGGGTGCAGGCCGAACTCCACCCGCCAGGTGGCACCCTCGACCAGTTCGGCGACCGGATCGACGGCCGGTTCGACCAGGCGGAACGTGCCCCGTACCGCGCCGCCGGCGGCGTCGCGCTGCCACGCGTCCAGCTCGGCCCGCAGCGTCTCCAGCGCGGCCGGCTCGGCGGGAAAGGCGCGCTCCGGGCCGGTGAGCGCGGCCAGCCAGCGCGGCACCGGCCCGCCGGGGCGCATCCCCCGGTGCAGCCGGGTGTCGGCCAGGGCCACCCGCGCGGCGGCGTCGACCAACGCGTCCAGCGCCTCCGCGACCAGCTCCCCCGCCCCCGCACCGGCTGCGGTGGGCGCACCCGCGGCCTCCGGCTGCCACTCGCGGGCCGCCCGCGTCGCCGGGGGCAGGGCCAGTGCCAGGTCGCGGGCCCACGCCGCGTCGGTGCCGGTGAGCAGCGGCCGCCAGACCGCGAGCGCGGTCGCCACGTCGGTCTCGGCCACCACCCGCAGCCCTCGCCCGCCCCCGGTCCGGACCGCCGCCGACGCATGCCGTCCGGGCGCCGACCCGCCCGGGGCCGCGAGCGCCGTCGACAGCGGCCCGCCGGGAACCGCGCCGCCCGGCCCGTCGGCCCGTCGGCCGGACGCCGGCCGCCCACCCCCGGGGTACGCGTCGACGACGCCCGGCAGCACCCGACCCCGCGTCACCAGGTCGGCGGCGAAGTCGGCCAGCTCACCCAGGTGGCGCAGGCTCGCCCCGACCGGGCCGGGCCACCCCGCGCGCAGCAGCGCGTACGCGTCGTCCGGGGCGTACGCCAGGGCGGGCACCCGCCAGCCGGCGCGGGTGACCGGGCCGCGGACCGGCTCCTCGACGGCGGCCCGGACCAGTTCGGGCGAGTCGACCGGCGAGCCGGCGCGGGTGGGCAGGCCGAGCAGGACGGAGACCGGCTCGCCCGGCGGCCCGTCGAGCGCGGCGGCGAGCGTGGCGTGGTCGGCGGCGAACGGGTGCGGTCGTTCGCGCGGCACGCGGCCGGGTCGGCGGGGCGCCCGGGCCGGCAGCGTGCCGTCCTCGGCCCACAGGGCGAGCCCGGCGCCGGGCAGCCACAGCCCGTGGATGACCAGCACGTGCTTTCCCCCTCGACGACGCCCGGGGCCAGGATAGGCGGCCGGTCGGCGTTATCGTCGGCGCCATGGTCGACCTCCTCGTGATCGGCGGACTCGGCGTGGACGTCCGCGCCCGGGTGCCCGCCCTGCCGCTGCCCGCCGCCGACTCGCTGACCGTGCCCCCGGTCGAGCTGCGGATCGGCAACACCGGCGCCGGGGTGGCCCTGGCCGCGCACGCGCTCGGCCTCCGGGTGACGCTCGTCGACGTGCTGGGCGCCGACCCGGCCGGCGACGTGGTCCGGGCGGCGCTGGCCCGTACCTCGGTGCGGACCGTGCTGGTCGACGCGCCCGCCGGCACCCGCCGTTCGGTGAACCTGGTCGACCCGGCGGGCCGGCGGATGTCGCTCTACGACCCGCGGCCCTGGTCCGGTCCGGCGCCGTTCCCGCCGGCGGAGCTGGCGGCGCTGGTCGCCGGCGCGGCCCACGTGCACGTGTCGATCATGGACTGGGCCCGGGACGCGCTGCCGGTGCTGCGCGCCGCCACCTCCCTCTCCACCGACCTGCACGACTGGGACGGCGACAACGACTACCACCGGCCCTTCGCCGAGGCCGCCGACCTGGTGTTCGTCAGCGACGTCAAGCTGGGCGAGCGGGCCGGCAAGGAGGCGGCCGCGCTGGCGCCGCGCACGGTCCTGGTCACCGGTGGCTCCGCCGGCGCGACGCTGTACGCCCCGGACGCCCCGCCGGCACACGTGCCCGCGGCCGAGCCGCCGGCGCCGGTGGTGGACACCAACGGCGCCGGAGACGCCTTCGCCGCCGGCCTGATCGCGGCCCGGCTGCGCGGCGCCGCCCCGCTCGACGCGGCCCGCTACGCCGCCCGGGTGGCCGCCGCGGCGTGCACCCACGACGGGATGGAGTATCCGGACGGGCTGCTCCCGAGGCGCTGAGCCTCAGATCGCGCCGGTCTCGCCGTCGGTCAGCTCGCGCAGGATGTCGGCGTGGCCGGCGTGCCGGGCGGTCTCCTCGATCAGGTGGACCAGCACCCAGCGCAGCGACACCTCGCCGAGCTGCGGGTGCGGCACCACATGGTCGAGGTCGAACCGGGCGGCGATGGCCCGGGACCGGTCGCAGGCCGCCTCGTAGGCCACGGTGAGCGCCTCGACCGTGTCGGCCGGGCCGAGCGTGAAGCTGGCGTCGGCCTCCTCCTGCGAGGTCAGGTAGACGTCGCCCGGCTCGGGGGCGAACAACCGGCCGAACCAGTTGCCCTCGACCAGGGTCAGGTGCTTGAGCAGCCCGGCCAGGGTGGTCAGCGAGGGCACCAGGCGCCGGCGGGCGTCGGCGTCGGCGAGGCCGCGTGCCTTGCGCAGCACGGTGGCGCGGTGGAAGTCGAGGAACGCGTCGAGGATCGCCCGTTCGTCGCCCGTGCGGGCGAGGACCGGACCGAGTGCCGGGTCGATCGTCGAGTTCGCCATCCCCGGACCCTAGTCGCCACCGTGGCCCGCCCGCTGCCCCGTGATCCGCTGCGCGCCCCGGCCGGCCGGGGCAGGATGGGCGCATGGCTTCCTCGGTGCACATCCCCCTGGTGGGCGGCACGGCCGACGGCGAGACCGTCACCGTCGAGCTGGACAGCAACGGCCGCCCGCCGCTGACCCACCACCACCTCGGGCCGGGCGGGTTGGCGGAGGCGCAGATCTACGAGCTGGAGTCGGATGACCGGCCGGACCACGAGTGGGTCTACACCTGGCGCGGCCCGGCGGTCTGACCGGACCCGGTCAGGCCGCCGGGGTCAACGCCCGGGCCCGGATGCTGTCCAGCACGCTGCGGGTCACCTGCGAGGTGCCCCGCGCCTGGTCGCACACCTCGGCCACCCGCCGGGCGGTCTCGTCGGCCCGGGCCGCCCGCTCGTCCCACAGCCGGTCCACCTCGGCCAGCAACGGGCCCTCCACCTCCCGTTCCACGCCACGCAGCGCCGGTACGCCGAGCCGCTGGGCCAGGTCGAAGACCTTGCCGGCGTACGGCAGCGGCAGGAACGGCGTGTTCATCATGGCGGCGAAGATCAGGAAGTGCAGCCGCATGCCGACCGCCAGGTCGAAGTGGCGCATCAGGCCGAGGATCTGCGCCGGCCGGTAGTCGCCGTGCAGGATCCGGCCCCGGTCGGCGGCGATCATGTGCGACAGCACCCCGTGCGAGTGCCGGATGTCGTCGCGCTCCATCGGCACGAAGAGGACGTACGCGTCGATCCGGTGCACCAGGAAGTCGCCGATCTGGGCGAGCAGCCGGTGGTAGCCGTCGACGTCGAGCCGTTCCGCGGCGCGGCCCGGTTCCCGCACGCTCAGGCCGACGAGCCGGGCACCGGCCGGCACGCCCTCCTCGCGCAGCCACTGCGCCGGGAACTCCTCGGGTTCCAGCAGGAACGCCGGGTCGGCGGTCACGGTGATCGGGTTGACCAGGCCGGCCTCCTCCAGCACCATCCGCGACTCCTGGTCGCGGACGGTCACCTCGACCGCCTGCGCCAGCGTCTCGCGCACCATGCCGGTGTCCATGCCGTCGGTGAGCGGGCCGACGCCGACCGCGTAGGTGAGCAGGGGCAGCCCACGTTCCTGGGCGACCCGGACCACCCGCAGGTAGCGCCGGGCCTCCTTGTCGTAGAGGATGCCGCCGCCGCCCAGGATGAGCAGGTCGAGCTGATTGAGCACCTGGGAGGAGTCGACCCGGCTGACGCCCTCCCACGGCACCGCCTCGACGTCGGGGTGCGCCAGCGCGGTGTGCGCCGGGTTGCGGGAGAAGACGATGATCCGCGCGTTCGGCTCGTGCTGGCGCAGGTCGGCCAGGAGACCCGTGAGGATCGCCTCGTCGCCGAGGTTGCGACCGCCGTACGAACCGAGCACGCCGATGGTCAGTCCGGTGCGATCCGGCATCCGTTGCTCCTTCCCGGGGACCGTCCCGGCCCGCGTTCCCGCTGGCCGGGCCGGGATAACTTGCCGGGTCGGCGCTGGGCCGGCGACGGCGCTCAGTCGGGGGCGGCTCCCACCAGACGGGAGACGAGGGTGGAGACCACCTGGTCGGGGTCGAATCCGGCGTCGATCGAGGTGGTGAGCAGGTCGAGCAGGAGCCCGTCGACGGCATAGTGCAGCAGCGCGATCTCGTACGCCCCGCCGGGCAGGCCGGCGGCGACGTGGAAGGCGACGTCGTCGGCGTACCCCCGGCGGAGCACGCCGCCGAGCGCGGCCCGCAGCTCGGGCCGGCGGGCCGCCTCCAGCCGCAGCTCGATCAGGGCCCGGGTGAGGTCGGGCTCGCGGGTGGTGCGCGCGACGATGTCGCGCAGGTAGTCGGTCATCAGCGCGAGCGACGGCTCCCGGCGCCCCAGGTCGGCCAGCACCGCCGGGTCGGGCGCGATCCGGTCGAAGATCCGTTCGGCCAGGCCGGCGAGCAGCGCCGCCCGGGACGGGAAGTAGTTGGAGGTCGTGCCGGTCGGCACGCCCGCCTGGGCGTCGACCGCCCGGTGGGTCAGTCCGCGCGCGCCGGCGGCGGCGAGGACCGTCAGGCCGGCGTCGGCGAGCTGGGTACGGCGTTGCGGGTTCCGGGCCACGCGAACACAGTAGCAACAACCACGACAGGTGTTGTACATTCGCCACCTAACCACGACAGCCGTCGTGGAATACCCGGACATCGGAGTCGGTTTGCGTAAGCTCGTGTACTTCGTCGCCAGCACCCTCGACGGCTTCATCGCCGCCCCCGACGGGTCCTTCGACTTCCTTCCGCTGGAGCCCGACGTCGCTCCCTACCTGGTCTCCGAGTGGCCGCAGACGCTGCCCACGTTCGCCCACGCCCAGCTCGGAGTCGACTCGCCGCCCGCCGGCCGGTTCGACACCGTCCTGATGGGACGCGCGACCTACGAGCCCGGCCTGACGCTCGGCTTCCCCAGCCCCTACGACCACCTGACGCAGTACGTCTTCAGCCGCTCCCTCGCCCCGGCCGACCATCCGGACGTGCGGATCGTCGCCGGTGACCCGGTGCCGTTCGTCCGCGAGCTGAAGGCGCGGCCCGGGGCCGACATCTGGCTCTGCGGCGGCGGCCAGCTCGCCGGCCAACTCCTGGACGAGGTCGACGAGCTGGTGGTCAAGCTCAACCCGGTCGTCGTCGGCAGCGGCATCCCGCTGGTGGACCGGGGCTTCTCGCCGAGCCGGTTCACGCTCACCGCCACGCGCCCGTTCGACAGCGGCGTGGTGGTGCTGCGCTACACGCGGTAAGGAGGGGCCCCTGTTAACGCATCCGGTAGAGGAAGGGCCCCTTCTTAACAGGGGGCGTTAAGAAGGGGCCCTTCCTTGCAATCCGGTTGCCGCGGCCGGCGGCGACACGTCACCGTGGGGCGGTGACCGGCCCGAGCAGGACCCGACTCCACTGGCACGAGCTGCCGGCCCACGTCCGCACAGCGATCGAGACCATTCTCGACGACCGGGTGGTGGCGGCGGAGTCGCAGCCGGGCGGCTTCTCCCCCGGCACCGCCGACCGCGTCCGCACCGCGCGCGGCGGCCGGGCCTTCGTCAAGGCGGTCAGCCCGGCGCAGAACGACCGCAGCCCCGACATGCACCGCGCCGAGGCCCGGATCGCCGCCGCCCTGCCCGCCGACGCGCCGGCACCCCGCCTGCTCGGCAGCCACGACGACGGTGACTGGATCGCGCTGGTCTTCGCCGACGTCGAGGGTCGGCACCCGGTCACCCCGTGGGACGCCGGCGAGCTGGACGCCGCGCTGTCCACGCTGGAGGCGATGGCCGCGGCACTCACCCCGGCCCCCTCCGCCGCGACCGCCACCGCCACCGAGCGGCTCGCGACCGACTTCGGCGGCTGGCGGCGGATCGCCGAGGACCCGCCCGCCGACCTGGATCCGTGGGCCCGGGCCCACCTGTCCGACCTGTGCGCCGCCGCCGACCACGGCCTCACCGCGCTGACCGGCGACACGCTCTGCCACCTCGACGTACGCGCCGACAACCTGCTGCTCGGCCCGGGCGGCACGGTGACGGTCGTCGACTGGCCCTGGGCCTGTCGCGGCCCGACCTGGCTGGACACCCTGCTCACCGTGGTCAACGTCCAGGTGTACGGCGGGCACGACCCGGACGAGCTGCTGGCCACCCGCCCGCTGACCGCGCACGTCGACCCGACCGACCTGACCGGCGTCCTGGCCGGCCTCACCGGGTTCTTCCTCGACGGCGCCCGCCAACCGCCGCCACCCGGCATCCCGACCGTCCGGGCGTTCCAGCGGTTGCAGGGCGACGCGCTGCTGCCCTGGCTGGCCCACCGGCTGGACGGGCCGGCGCACTGACGCGGGCCGCGCGCCGTCCACCGGCCGCCACGCGACCCCGCCGGTCCCCACCACGGGCACGCCGTTCCGTGCCGGATCATCCGGCACGGACCCGTCGGTACGCTGGTGTCATGACCGCCATGGGCCCGACGCGTACCACCCCGGACCTGTCCTTCCTGCTCGACCACACCAGCCACGTGCTGCGCACCCGGATGGCCGCGGCTCTGGCCGAGATCGGGTTGACCGCCCGGATGCACTGCGTACTGGTGCACGCGCTGCCCGAGGAGCGCACCCAGATCCAGCTCGCCGAGATCGGCGACATGGACAAGACCACCATGGTGGTGACCGTGGACGCGCTGGAGCAGGCCGGGCTGGCCGTCCGCCGCCCGTCGAGCACCGACCGGCGGGCGCGGATCATCGCGGTGACCGAGGAGGGCGCCCGGGTGGCCGAGCGCAGCCAGGAGATCGTCGACCGGGTGCACGCCGAGGCGTTGGCCAGTCTGCCCGACGACGAGCGGGAGGTCCTCATCCGCGCGCTGGCGCGACTGGCCGCCGACCACCTGGCCACCCCGGCGCAGAATCCCCGACCGGTACGCCGCGCACGCCAGTAGTTCTCTAAAAGATTGTCTGTAACGGAACTATCCGTTACGGTCCTCCTGTCACCCCTTCCGACAGGAGGACCCCATGTCTCGCGGCCTCGCCCTCGGCGTGCTCGCCACCGGCGCTCTGATGACCATCCTCGACGGCAGCATCGTCACCATCGCGATGCCCGCCATCCAGCGCGACCTGGACTTCACCCCGACGAGCCTCAGCTGGGTGGTCAACGCCTACCTGATCGCGTTCGGCAGCCTGCTCCTGCTCGCCGGCCGCCTCGGTGACCTGCTCGGCCGCCGCGCGATGTTCCTGGCCGGCACCGCGCTGTTCACCGCGGCCTCGGCGCTGGCCGGCGTGGCCGGCTCCCCCGCCGTGCTGGTCGCCGCCCGGTTCCTGCAGGGCGTCGGCAGCGCGGCGGCGACCGCGGTGAGCCTCGGCATCCTGGTCACGCTCTTTCCCGGCACCGCCGAGCGGGCCCGGGCGATCGCCCTGTTCAGCTTCACCGGCGCCGCCGGCGCCGCCATCGGTCAGGTCGCCGGCGGCCTGATCACCGACGCGTTCGGCTGGCACTGGATCTTCCTGATCAACCTGCCGATCGGCCTGGTCACGATCGCGCTCGCCGCCCGCACGCTGCCGGCCGACCGGGGCATCGGTCTCGCCGCCGGCGCCGACGTGGCCGGCGCGCTGCTGGTCACCGCCGGCCTGGTGACCGGCATCTACGCGGTGGTCACGATCGAGCGGTACGGGGCGACGTCCGCCCGCACCCTCGGCCTGGGCGCCCTCGCCGTCGCCCTGCTCGCCGGCTTCGTGCTGCGGCAGGCGACCGCGCGCCGGCCGCTGATGCCGCTGCGGATCCTCCACTCCCGCGGCGTCGCCGTGGCGAACGTGGTCCAGGTGCTCACCGTCGCCGCGACGTTCGCGTTCCAGGTCCTGGTCACGCTCTACCTCCAGCAGGTGCTCGGCTACGACGCCACCCGCACCGGGCTGGCCCTGCTGCCGGCGGCGGTGACGATCGGCGCGGTGTCGCTCGGCGTCTCCGCCCGGCTCAACGGACGCTTCGGCGAGCGGGCCGTGCTGGTGGCCGGGCTCGTCCTGCTCGTCGCCATGTTCGCGCTGCTGGCCCGGGTGCCGGCGGACGGGAGCTACCTCGTCGACGTGCTGCCGGTGATGCTGCTCGCCGCGGGGTTCGGTCTGGTGCTGCCGGCGCTGACCGCGCTGGGCATGTCGGCCGCCCGCGCCGAGGACGCCGGTCTGGCCTCCGGGCTGTTCAACACCACCCAGCAGCTCGGCATGGCGCTCGGTGTCGCGGTGCTGTCCACCCTGGCCGCCGCCCGCACCGCCGACCGGGTCGCGCACGGCGACGACCGGGCCACCGCGCTGACCAGCGGCTTCCACCTCGCGTTCGCGGTCGGCGCCGGGCTCGTCGTGGTCGCCGTCGTCCTCGCGTACGCGCTGCTGCGCCCGCGGGTGACGGTGGGCGCAGCCCCGGCGGAGAACGCGGACGCGCTCGCCGCCTGACCCGCCCCGGCGTGCCGCGCCGCTCAGCCGGGGGCGCGGACGGTGTGGGTGAGGAAGGGCAGCACCGCCGCCGGCAGCGCCGGCGACGCGACCACCTCCCGGTGGGTGAGCCCGGGCAGCACGGCCAGCCGGGACGCGGGACGGTCGGACCCGTCGCCGCCCGGGTCGCGGCGCCCACCGCCGAGCAGGCCGTAGAACTCGGCCACGTGGCTCGTGGGGATCGCGTCGGCGTCGGCGAAGACCAGCAGCACCGGCATCGGCAGCGCGGCCACCTCGGCCGACCAGTCGTAGTCGCGGCGCAGCAGGTCACCGCTCTTGACCCAGAGCGTGGGCCAGTCCTGCGGTCGGGGCGCGACCCGCGCGTACCGCTCGTACGCCGGGGTGCCGCGCATGCGCTCGGCGGCCCGCTCGTCGTGGGCGGACATCGCGGCCAGCGCCTCCGGATACCAGCCACGCCGCCGGCACGGCGCGGAGACCACGACGAGGCGGCGGACCAGGGTGGGGTGCTGGATCGCGGTGCGCAGCGCCACCCCGCCGCCGAGCGAGTAGCCGAGCAGGTCGACGGCGGGCAGGTCGAGCCGACGCAGCAGGGCGGCCAGGTCGTCGGCCATCGACTCGTGGCGCAGCGGCCGGTCCGCGTCGGGGGTCCGGCCGTGTCCCTGGAGGTCGACCGCGATCAGCCGCCGGCGCGCGGCCAACGCGGGCCGGACCGGCGCGAACGTCTCGGTCGAGCCGTAGCCGCCGTGCAGGAGCACCAGCGGCCGGCCGGCGCCGTGCACCTCGTACCAGACCTGCCGCCCGCCCACGTCCACGTAGCCCACCGGCTGATCGTGCCGCCGCGGGGGCGCGCTCCGGGTGCGTTTGCGGTCGCCGGGACGACCGGAAACGCACCCGACGGCGCGGTCAGCCGACGCCGGTGACGGCCTTGACCAGGTTGATGCCGAAGTAGATCACGAACGCCACGGCGACCGCCCAGAGCAGCGGGTGGATCTGGCGGCCCTTGCCCTGCGCCACCCGGATCGCCACCCAGCTGACGAAGCCGGCGCCGATGCCGTTGGTGATCGAATAGGTGAACGGCATCAGCGTCATGGTGAGGAACGCCGGCACGGCGACCCCGAGGTCGGTGAAGTCGATGTCCTTGACCTGGCGGATCATCAGCGCGCCGACCACCACCAGCGCCGGCCCGGCCGCCTCGCTGGGCACCAGCGACACCAGCGGGGTGAGCAGCAGCGCGCCGAGGAAGAGGACGCCGGTGACCACGCTGGTCAGGCCGGTCCGGCCGCCGTCGGCGATGCCGGAGGACGACTCCACGTACGTGGTGGCCGACGACGCGCTGCCGGCGCCACCGGCGACCGCGGCGACCCCGTCGACGAAGAGCACCTTGCCCAGGCGGGGCATGTCGGTGCCGTCCTCGGTGGCGAGGTTCGCCTGCTTGGCGAGCCCGACCGTGGTGCCCATGACGTCGAAGAAGTCGGCCAGCACCAGCGTGAAGACCAGCAGCAGCGCGGTCGTCAGGCCGACGTTGGCGAACGCGCCGAACGAGACGTTGCCGAGCAGGTGCAGGTCGGGCTTCTGGATCAGCGGGTCGGGCAGGGTCGGCACGTTGAGCCGCCAGCCCTCCGGGTTGGGCTTGCCGTCGACGAACGCCGGCCCCGGCTTGGCCAGCGCGTTCACGATCACCGCGACCACCGTGGTGACCACGATGCCGACCAGCACGCCGGCCTTGACCCTGCGGGCGACCAGGATGCCGGTGACCAGCAGGCCGACCACGAAGACCACGGTGGTCCAGCCGCGCAGCGTGCCGTCGCCGCCGAGCTGCACCGGAACCGTGGTGCCGGCCGCGTCCGGCACGCGCCGGACCAGGCCGCCGTCGACGAATCCGATCATGGCGATGAACAGGCCGATGCCGGCGGCGATGGCGGCCTTCAGCTCGGCCGGGATGGCCCGGAAGACGGCCTTGCGGAAGCCGGTGAGCACCAGCACGGTGATGATCAGGCCCTCGACGACCACCAGGCCCATGGCCTCGGCCCAGGACATCTGCGAGGCCACCGCGTACGCCACGAACGCGTTCAGCCCGAGGCCGGTGGCGACGGCGAACGGCACCCGGCCGACGACGCCCATCATGATCGTCATGACGGCGGCCACCAGGGCGGTGACGCCGGCGACCGGGGCGATGCCGAGCAGGTTGCCGTCGGCGTCCGGCGCGGTGCCGATGATCAGGGGGTTGAGCACCACGATGTACGCCATCGTGGCGAACGTCGTGAGCCCGGCGAGCACCTCGCGCCGCACGGTCGAGCCGCGGTGGGTGATCTCGAAGTATCGGTCGAGGCGACCCCGCGGGGCGGGTTCGGTCGGCTCCACCGGGGCAGCATGATCCTGCGTCGTCACGCTCATGGCGTGGCTTGCTCCGTTCCGGGTTGGCCCGCCGGTCGTGCCGGACGGGCGGTGGGGGTGCAGCCGTCCCGGTGCGGTTGGCCCGGAGAACGTCGGGACGGCTGGGCTCCACGGACGCCGTGAAGCACTACGAAGCCGCGTCCCGGGTCCCGGGAGCGACTTCGCGCCGCCACCCTAACCGCCGGGTAACCCCGGCCGACCTGCTGCTGAGCGCGCGGCGTGGGCAGGATCACTCGCGGGTACGGGGACGGGCGCGCAGGTGGGCGCGCTCGCCCTGGCTGCCGAAGAGGCTGAGGAACTCCACGCCCTCGGCGTCGGCGCGACCGAACCAGTGCGGCACCCGGGTGTCGAACTCGGCCGCCTCACCCGGTTCGAGCACCAGGTCGTGCTCACCGAGCACCAGGCGCAGCCGCCCGTTGAGGACGTAGACCCACTCGTACCCCTCGTGGGTCTTCGGCTCGGGCACGGCCCGGCCGCCGGCCGGGATGATCAGCTTGTACGCCTGGATGCCGCCGGGCCGGCGGGTGAGCGGCAGCATGGTCATCCCGAACGCGGCGACCGGCCGCAGGTGGATGCGCGGGTCGCCGGTGGGCGGCGCGTCGACCAGCTCGTCGAGGGTGACGCCGTGCGCCCGGGCGAGCGGGAGCAGCAGCTCCAGTGTGGGCCGGCGGCCACCGGACTCCAGCCGGGACAGGGTGCTCACCGAGATGCCGGTGGCGGCGGAGAGGTCGGCGAGCGTGGTCTCCCGCTCGCGGCGCAACGCGCGCAACCGAGGGCCGACCGCGTCGAGCGCGCCGTTGAGGTCGTCGTCCATTCCGCCAGTTTGCCAGATCGGCAACGGAGTTTGCAGACTTGCCGGTGCCGGCCGCAGGCTGGTCGCGGAGGTGGTCGACATGACCGAGGTACGGACGGACGGCTACGAGGTACTGGTGATCGGCGGCGGCGCGGCCGGCCTGAGCGGCGCGCTGATGCTCGCCCGGGCCCGACGGTCGGTGCTGGTGGTCGACGTGGGCAGCCCGCGCAACGCCCCGGCCGACGGGGTGCACGCCCTGCTGGCCCGCGACGGCATGCCGCCGGCCGAGCTGCTGGCACGCGGCCGGGACGAGGTGCGCGGCTACGGCGGGGACCTGCTCACCGGCGAGGTCGAAGCGGTGTCCCGCGACGACGACGGGTTCGACGTGACGCTGGCCGACGGCCGCCGGGTGCGCGCCGGCCACCTGCTGGTCACCACCGGCCTGGTGGACGAACTGCCGGAGGTGCCGGGCCTGCGTGAGCGCTGGGGCCGGGACGTGGTGCACTGCCCCTACTGCCACGGCTGGGAGGTGCGCGACCGCGCGATCGGGGTGCTGGGCAGCGGCCCGCTGTCGGTGCACCAGGCGCTGCTGTTCCGGCAGTGGAGCGACGACGTGGTCTATCTCCGCCACACCGCGCCGCCGCTCACCGACGAGCAGGCCGAGCAGCTCGCCGCGCGCGGCGTGCCGGTGGTCGAGGGCGAGGTCGCGGCCGTCGAGGTCGCCGGGGACCGGCTGACCGGGGTACGCCTGCGCGACGGCCGTACGGTCGCCCGCGAGGTGCTGACCGTCGCGCCCCGGATGGTGGCGCGGGCCGGGTTCCTGACCGGGTTGGGCCTACGGCCGGCGCCGCACGCGAGCGGGGCGGGCGAGCACGTGCCGGCCGACCCGACGGGGCGTACCGAGGTTCCCGGGGTGTGGGTCGCGGGCAACGTGACCGACCTGTCCGCGCAGGTCGGCGCCGCCGCCGCGGCCGGCGCCTGGACCGCCGCGATGATCAACGCGGACCTGGTGGCCGAGGAGACCCGCCGGGCCGTCGAGGCGCACCGGCGCGCGCGAGCGGGTGGGCTCACCGCGAATCCCGCCTAACCCGACAATTCTTCCCCTAGGTTGAAGGCGCAGGAGGCAGTCGAGACCGGGGGGCGACGTGGAGAGCTATCCGGCGATCGAGGATCACGGGCTCATCGGGGACCTGCAGACCGCCGCGCTGGTGACCTGTGACGGGACCATCGACTGGTTCTGCGCGCCGCGCTTCGACTCGCCGAGCATCTTCGCCGCGCTGCTGGACAAGGAGAAGGGCGGCTACTTCCGGATCGCCCCGCACGAGGTCCGGTACGTGACCAAGCAGCTCTACCTCCCCGGCACGCCGATCCTGATCACCCGCTTCATCAGCGCCGACGGCGTCGCCGAGGTGATGGACTTCATGCCGGTCACCGGCGAGCGGGCCACCGACTCGCACCGCCTGGTCCGCATCGTCAACATGGTGCGGGGCAGCATGCGGTTCAGGGTGGAGTGCCGGCCCCGGTTCGACTACGCGCGGGAGAAGCACCAGCTGGAGCGGCACCGCAACGGCTACGTCTTCCGCGGCCGCACGGAGTCGCTCACCTTCCACCCGGTCGACCCGGTGCGGCGGCTCATCTCCCAGACCGGCGACGTGCACCTCGACGACGGCGACCTGGTCGCGTACGGCACGTTGAACGAGGGTGACACCGGTGGGGTGGTGCTGGAGACGGGCGGCATCGAACCGCGCATCATCCCGCCCGAAGAGGTCCAGGGCATGTTCGAGTGGACCCGGGACTACTGGCGGCGCTGGGTCGAGCGTTCCCGCTACACCGGCCGCTGGCGGGAGATGGTCGAGCGCTCGGCCATCACGTTGAAGCTCATGACGTACGCGCCCACGGGCGCGATGATCGCCGCGCCCACCGCCGCGCTGCCGGAGCTGGTCGGCGGCACCCGCAACTGGGACTACCGCTACACCTGGGTACGCGACACGTCGTTCTCGGTGCACGCGCTGCTCGGCCTCGGTTTCACCGAGGAGGTCAGCCGGTACATGGACTGGCTGGACGAGCGCATCCGCGAGGCCGGCGACCACCAGGACCCGCTGAAGATCATGTATCGGGTGGACGGCTCCTCCGACCTGCACGAGGAGGTGCTCGAGCACCTGGAGGGCTACCGCGGCTCCCGGCCGGTGCGGATCGGCAACGGCGCCGCCGACCAGCTCCAGCTGGACATCCACGGCGAGGCGCTCTACGCCATGCACCTCGCCGACGAGCAGGGCATCCGGGTGTCGCACCAGGTGTGGAAGAGCACCGTCCGGCTCGTCGACTGGCTGTGCCACAACTGGGACCAGCCTGACGCCGGCATCTGGGAGAGCCGCCACCACCCCCGCAACTACACGTTCGGACGGGTGATGTCCTGGGTGGCGCTGGACCGGGCGATCCGGCTGGCCACCCGCACCGGCCGCCCCGGCGACATGTCCTGCTGGGTCGAACAGCGCAACCGGATCTACAACCAGGTCATGGCCCGCGGCTACCACCGGGAACGCGGCAGCTTCGTGCAGGCGTACGACGAGAACGTGCTGGACGCCGCGCTGCTGGCCATGCCGGCGGTCGGCTTCGTCACGCCCAGCGACCCGCTGTGGCAGTCCACACTGGCGTCCATCGAGCGGGACCTGGTCTCCGACAGCCTGGTCCACCGCTACGACCCGGTGCACTCCCCCGACGGCCTCCCCGGCCACGAGGGCACGTTCAACATGTGCACCTTCTGGTACGTCGAGGCGCTGGCCCGCACCGGCCGCCTGGACGACGCCCGGCTCACCTTCGAGAAGATGTTCACCTTCAGCAACCACCTCGGCCTGTACGCCGAGGAGATCGCCGCGACCGGTGAGCAGATCGGCAACTACCCGCAGGCGTTCAGCCACCTCTCCCTGATCAACTCCGCGCTGGCGCTGAACGACCTGCTCGACGTCGAGGCCGACGCCCGCCGACGCCAGTGAGGTCACTCAGGACGGCACGGTCCCGACCCGGATGCGGTTGCCGTCCGGGTCGGTGACCTCGAAGTCCCGCCCCCAGTCCTGGCTCCGCACCTCGACCCCGCCGCAGGCCGCCGCCGCCGCGTCCACGTCGTCCACATAGAGGTAGAGCAGCGTCCCGGGCCGGGCGTCCCCGGCGTGCTCGGACAGGTGGATCTCCATGCCCGACCGGCCGATGCTGGCATAGCGCGGCAGGTCGGGCGCGAACCGGTGCTCCCACAGGCGGGCGAAGCCGAGACGGGCGTACCAGGTCGCGGCGGCGTCGGCGTCGCGGACCCGCAGGATCGGCGCCAGTCGCTCGGTCATCCCGCGATTGTGCCAGCCCGGAGGAGCATGGTGTTGTGGTCGGTATACCGCTGAGTCATGAATATGACCAGCAGTCATATCGCTCTCCGGGCATATGGCTCCGGGCCGCCGCCGCAGGTGTCGATCGCGACCGATGCGGGCACCACCGTCGGATGGCGGAGGGGAGGGGGCCGGCGTGGAGCCGGTGGTGCCGTTCGCGTCGCGGTGGTGGCCGGCGGTGCCCGTCCCGCTCGGGATCCTGGCGACGACGATCGCGATCGGCTTCCGGCTGCACACCGCTTCGGTCGCCCGGCTCACGCTCGCCGCGTTCCCGGAGGGCGGTCCGTGGGACGTGCGGGGCCGAACCACGCCGCCCGTCGGGGCGACCCGACGGCTCTCGTAAGGGCTGATGCGGTCATCGGCCCTCGTCCGCCCGTCCGCGCCGCCCGGGCTCGCCGGCAGCCTGCCCGGACAACTCCGGGGCGAGCAGAAGGAGACGGGCCAGTGGGGGCACGGACGGATCGGCCGCCGCCGCGACACGTGCGGTGCGGTTCCACTCCGTCCTACCGCGTACTGCCAGAACGTCCCGGATCACATGGATGAGTCGGCGCATGACGACGACGCTCGTCGCTCAACCACGCTTGAGGTCAAGCCCTCCTCGAACTGCCGTCACCATTGCCGCCGGTCGTAGAGTGCCGCTGTGGATACGAGATCAAGTCGGGGCATCGGCATCGTCGGGACGATCGCGGCGGTGGTGGGTGCCTGCTGGCTCGTGTTGCTCGCTGACCGCGGCTTCCCCGAGTGGCGCTTCGTGGCCGCCGTCACGCTGGTCAGCGGGCTGCTGCTGCGCATAGAGGCCGCAGTTCGGGAACGCGGACGCCTGTGAACGCCGCGACCACGTCGCCTCACGTGTCACCCACGTCCCGAGCCGTCACGCGAACTCGGGGCGGACGATGAGTGTCACGTCGCTGCTGGTGGCGATCGCCAGGGTGCGGCCGGACGGGGAGAAGCCGGCGGCGCGCAGTTCGGAGTAGTCGGCATGGAAGACGTGCCACCAGGACGTGCCCGGTGGGCCCTTGCAGGCACCGCCGTCAGCGGACAGCAGGACACGATCGTTCGGCCACTCGGGCGCCACCACGACGACGGTCCACCCGTCGCCGGTCGTGGCGTGCAGGCCACCGCCGAACAACCCGGCGACGCGTACCCGCGCGCCCACCAGCACGCCGATGCCCGGACAGGCCAGGTCCGGCCCGGACGGCGACGCGTCGTCGGGGTCGGGGTCACGGTCCCGGGCGATCGTCGCACCCGTTGTCGCGTCGATCAGGCCGAAGCCGTCCATCGAGACGACCATCAGCAGGTCGACGCCGGTCTGCGGGTGGACACCGAAGCCGACGCCCTGCAGCCCGCCCACCGGTATGCACCGGCGCGTCCGGTCGAGGTGTCGCCATGGCTCCGGCGGCGCGACGACCGGAGCGGCGAGAAACCTCGCCCGCAGCCGCTGTTGGTGGTCCGAGAGCATCCCGTTGTCCTCCGACGCCGGCGGAACCAGCTGGAGCCCCGGCCTCGCCGGCAGGCCCTTGGGAACCTCGACAGGCGGCTTTCATGACTGCTCCTGCTGCCACTGTCCGCCGGTGGTGTGTGGTGGGCGCGGCAGGTTTCGAACCTGCGACCCCTCGCTTGTAAGGCGAGTGCTCTCCCACTGAGCTACGCGCCCGGAACGCCCGAACGGCGGGCCGGAGCGGCAAGCTTACCTGCCGGCCTCCGGCCCGGTCGAACGACGTGCCCGGGGTGGATCAGGCGGCGACGGCCTCGGCCAGCGCCTTGCGCCAGCCCTGCTGGTCGCGCGCCTCGCCGGGCATGTTCATCTCGGCGAACCGGACCACGCCGGCCTTGTCGATGACGAACGTGCCCCGGTTGGCGATGCCGGCGACCTCGTTGAACACGCCGTACGCCTGGGCGACCGCGCCGTGCGGCCAGAAGTCGGCCAGCAGCGGGAACTGGTAGCCCTCCCGGTCGGCCCAGATCTTGTGGGCGTAGACCGAGTCGACGCTGACGGTCAGCACCTGGACGTCGTCGTTCACGTACTCGTTGAGGTTGTCCCGCACCTCGCACAGCTCGCCCTGGCAGATGCCGGTGAAGGCGAGCGGGTAGAAGACCAGCAGCACGGTCTTGCGACCGCGGAGGTCGGAGAGCCGGACCTCCTGGTTGTTCTGGTCCTTGAGCAGGAAGTCCGGCGCCTCGGCGCCAACCTCGATGGGCATGCGCGCTCCCTCGGGATCGGGTCTGGAAATGATCAGGGAGACCCTACTTCTTGCTCTTCGACCCGCGCCGCAGCACGAGGCGGGCGCCGCTCCAGTCGCGGCCGGCGTTGATGGTGGAGGTCTGCTGGAGGCCGGCGGTCTGCGCGCTCTCCGCGACCTCGCTCGGCTCGACGTGGCCGTCCCGGCCCGCCTTGGGCGTCAGGAGCCAGACCACCCCGTTGTCCGCCAGCGGCCCGAGGGCGTCGACGAGCAGCTCGAAGAGGTCTCCGTCGCCGTCGCGGTGCCAGACCAGAACCGCGTCGACCACCTCGTCGGTGTCCTCGTCGACAAGCTCTCCACAGCGGTCGGTCAGGGCGTCCCGGAGATCGGTGTCGACGTCGTCGTCGTAGCCCATCTCCATGACGACCATGCCCGGTTCGATCCCGAACCGGTCCGCCAGGCTGCGTACCCCGTCGGCGGCCTGACCAGCGGTCGCGCTCACTGTCGCGTGCCTCCTCATCTCATGCCTGCTCGTGGCGTCGTGCGACGCCGTCGCGCCCAGTCCACACAGTTGCGGCTCGCCGCGCAAGTGGCGCACCGGGTGGAACGGAATTTACCGTGCCAGCAGCGTACGGGCACCCTGGGTGATGGCCTCCTCCGAGACCAGAACCTGACGGGCAGCCGGACCTAATGGTACAAACGAGTCAAGTGCCGCCACCCGGCGCGCCGCCCCCACGTAGCCGGTGTCGACCAGCGCGGCCAGCACCCCCTCGCCCACCCCGCCGGAGCGCCGCGTCTCGTCCACCACCAGCACCCGGCCGGTCGCGGAGGCCTCCCGAATGATGTCCGCCACCGGCAGCGGGGCGAGCCACCGCAGGTCCACCACCCGGGTGCCGATCCCCTCGTCGGCCAGGGTGGCCGCGGCGCGCAGCGACATCCGCACGCCGTTACCGAAGGTGATGACGGTGAGGTCCTCGGCCGAGCCGACCCCGTACACCCGGGCCCGGCCGACCGGCACGTGCCGGTCGGCCCAGGCGCCCGGCTCGGCGTACTCGGCGGTCCACTCGCCGTCGCCCTCGGTGTAGAGGTCGCGGGCGTGGTAGAGCGCGATCGGCTCCAGGAAGACGCACACGCTGCCGTCCACCCGCGCCGCCGCCAGGCAGGTCCGCAGCATCGGCGCGGCGTCGTCCGGCCGGGCCGGCACCGCGATCAGCAGCCCCGGCACGTCGCGCAGCACCGCCACCGAGTTGTCGTTGTGGAAGTGCCCGCCGAAGCCCTCCTGGTAGGCCAGGCCGGCCACCCGCACCACCATCGGGTTGCGGAACGCGCCCCGGGAGAAGAAGCGCATGCTGGCCGCCTCGCCCCGCAGCTGGTCCTCGGCGTTGTGCAGGTACGCCAGGTACTGGATCTCCGGCACCGGCAGCATGCCGGCCAGCCCGGCGCCCAGCCCGAGCCCGAGGATCGAGGTCTCGTCGAGCAGCGTGTCGAACACCCGGGCCGCGCCGAACCGGTCCCGCAGCCCCTTGGTGACCCCGTACACCCCGCCCTTGACGGCGACGTCCTCGCCGAAGACGGCCATCCCGGGGTCGTCGAGCAGGCCGTCGGCCAACGCCGCGTTGATGCTCTGCGCCAGCGTCAGCGGCCCGGTCAGCTCCGGCGGCTTGCCGCCGAACGCCGCCGCCCGGGCGGCGGCGCCCGGACCCACCGCCCGGGCCGCCGCCTCGGCGACCGCCCGGGACACCCGCGCCGGCCGGCGCGGCGCCAACTCCGCCACCACCTCGACCGGGGAGGCCAGCTTCGGCTCGTCGAGCACCTCCTCGGCGATCCGGCGCAGCTGCCAGCCCCGCTCGTCGTACCGGGCGAGCAGATCCTCGCCGCCGGCGTACCCGGCCTCCACCAGCCGCCGCGCGGTGGCCAGCAGCGGGTCCCGAGCCGCGTCGGCGGCGATCTCGGCGGGACTGCGGTACGCGGTCTCCGCGTCCGCGCCGGCGTGGCCCATCAGCCGGACCGTGTCCAGGTGCAGCACGGCGGGCCGGCGGTGCCGGCGCACCCAGTCCGCCGCCTCGGCCGCCACCCGGTGGCTCTCCACCACGTCCGTCCCGTCGGCGGCGAAGTAGCGGATGCCGGGCCGGGACCGCAGCGTGGCCGCCACCCACCCCTCGGGCGAGCGCACGCTGATGCCGAGCCCGTTGTCCTCGCACACGAACAGGACCGGGACCCGCAGGTCGGAGTGGTCGTACCAGCCGGCGGTGTTGAACGCGGCGGTGGCGCTGGCGTGGTTGACCGAGGCGTCGCCGAACGAGCAGACCACCACCGCGTCCGCCGGCCAGGACGTCGCCGCCGGCTCGCCGTCGGCGCGCGGGCCGCCCGGGCGCGGCCACTCCAGCGCCAGGGCCAGGCCGACCGCCCGGGGCAGGTGCGAGGCGATCGTGGAGGTGGTCGGCACGACCGCGAGGTCGGCCCGGCCGAAGACCTTGTGCCGGCCGCCGGCGATCGGTTCCGCGGCCGAGGCGGCCATTCCGCGCAGCACGTCGCGCGCCGCGTCCGCGTAGGCGTCGTCGGGGGCCGGCGGGGGCAGATCGGGTACGCCGGCCGTCGCGTCGCCGGCCGCGTCCACGGTCACGCCGCCCCTCGCGTCACCACCCCGGGCCGGCGTCACGCCGACCGTCGCGTCGCCGTCCGCGTCCACGGTCACGCCGGCTCCGGGCGGGAGCCGCACCGCCTCGGCCGACGGTTCGATCCCCTCGACACCCGGCCGACCGCCCCGCTCATCCCGCAGACGGGTGCCGGCCGCCGGATCCGGATCGTGGAGGGACGTGGCCCCCATGGAGGCACTGTCGGTCCCAGATCCAGCCATCTCCCGCGATTCGGGAAGCTCATCCCGGGAACCGGGAGAGGTGGAGTCGGGCGAACCGTCGGGGAGGGGCGCCGCCGAATCGTCGGACGGCGGTGCGTCGGGGAGCGGGGGCGGCGGGCCGGGCGGGAAGTCGCCGGCCGCCTGGGCGGCCCGCAGGCAGTAGAACGCGCCGGAGCGGTAGTGCAGCAACGCCGGGTCGGTCGGCCGGAGCGCGGCGGCGACCGCGGCGTTGCCCTCGTGACCCGCCGAGCCGATCGTGTAGTACCCCTCGCCGAAGCCGCGCAGCCAGCGCCCGGCCAGGTCGAGCAGCCGACTGGTGAGCTGCGCGTCGAACAGGGCCAACAGCTGGGCCCCGGTCAGCGGCCCGCCGTCCGGCAGCGGCTCGGCCAGGTCACGCCGCCGCTCCGGCGCGCCGAGCGCGGCCAGGTCGGTGCGGAGCCGGTCGTCGAGATCGTGCGGGGTGGTCACGTCGGACAGCATTACCGACTCACGCCCGCCGCGCCCAGTCGGACACGTTCCGCCCGGTGTGGCTCAGACCTCGCCGCACTCCTCGGGGCAGCCGCCGTCGGAGACCTTCCAGACCAGCTCACGCAGGGCGGCCAACTCGGCGGTGGTCAGCCCGTCGAGGAGTCGGGAGTCCGACATCACCCGCCCCACCCGCTCGCGGACCTCGCGCCCGTGCCCGGTGACCACCAGCGTCTTCTGCCGCCGGTCGGTGGGGTCGACCCGCCGCTCGACCAGCCCGGCCTGCTCCAGCCGGTCGGCCAGACCGGTGACGTTGGACCGGTCGCAGCCCAACTGCTCGGCGAGGTCGCGGGCCGGCAGCGGATGGTCCGGGTCCAGCTCGTGCAGGGCCCGGGCGGCCGCCGGGGTGAGCCCCAGAGCGGCGACCGCCTCGTCCTGGTGGTGTCGCAGCGCGGCGGCGACGTGCAGGATCCGGCGCACCGTGTCCCCGGCCAGGCCGGGTCGATCGTCGGGGGACGGCGACTCCATGCCTCGATCGTACGTGACCGATCAACAATTGACCTGCTCCACTATATGCTCCGGCGCGACCGGTCGGGCGGGCCGGAGCGCCCGCCGGGCGGCTACCGTGCCGGCCAGCAGCAACCCGGCGGTGACCACAGCCGGCGGCAGGGCCAGCGCGGCCCCCCGCAGGTCGGCCGCGGTCAGCGCCAGATGGACGCCGCCGACCACGGTCACCCCGAGCACGGCGGCGAGCAGCGTGCCGGTGGACACGAGCGCGGACAGGGCGGCGGCGGCGCCCGCCGGCACCGCGTCGGTGAGCCGGGTGACCAGCGGGCTGAACGCCGCCGCGTGCGCCGCGCCGCCGAGCAGCAGCAACGCGCCGCCGGCCACCCAGGGCCAGCCCCGGGCGGAAAGCGCGGCGAGGAGCACCGCCACCGCGGCCAGCACCGGCGGCCCGGCCACCGGCAGGACCGCGCGGGCCGCCTCCGGCAGTCGTGCGACCGCCAGACCGCACAGGGCGAAACCCGCGGCGTACGGGAGGAACGCCAGCCCGGCGGCGAGCGGGCTGAGGCCCAGCGCGTCCTGCGCCCGCAGGGTGAACACGAACAGGAAGCCCGCGTAGCAGCCCATCACCACGCAGCAGGCGAGCAGCCCGGCCGGGACCCCGGGATGGCGCAGCACCGTCACGTCCAGCAGCGGGGCGCCGCCGCGACCGGCCCGCCTGCGCTCGTACCCGAGGAAGAGCCGCAGCCCGACGGCGCCGGCGGCGACCGCGGCGACGCGGATCCCGGTGGGCGTGTCCAACACCAGCGGCAGCACGAGGGTGAGCATCGCCGCGGCCAGCAGCGCCGCGCCGGTCAGGTCGAGCGGTTCCCGCCGGGGCGGCGCGGCCGGTGGGCCGGTCAGCACCCGCCGGCCGACGATCTGGAGGGCCACCCCGACCGGCACGTTGACCAGGAACGCCAGCCGCCAGGTGAGGCCGCCGAGGTCGAGCGTGACGAGGAGCCCGCCGAGGACCTGACCGGCGGCGACGCCGAGGGCGAGGACCATCGAGTACGCCCCGATCGCGCGCGCCCGGGCCGCGTCCGGCAGCGCGGCCCGGATGAGCGCGAGCACCTGCGGCACCATCAGCGCGCCCGCGGCGCCCTGGGCGACGCGGGCGAGCACCAGCGTGACCGGGGTCGGAGCCAGGCCGCAGGCCAGCGAGGCGAGCGTGAAACCGGCCAGGCCGAACAGGAAGACGCGGGGGCCGCCGTGCCGGGCGCCGAGGCGGGCGCCGATCACCACCAGCACGGCGAAGGTGAGCGTGTAGCCGGCCAGCACGAGCTGCTGGACGGCGGCGGAGCCACCCAGGTCGGCCCGGATCGCCGGCGCGGCCACGGCCGTGATCGAGGTGTCCATGGAGGCCATGGCCTGCCCGGTGAGCAGCACGACGAGCAGGGCGGCGGGTCGGCGGTGCGAAGTGGTCACGCCGGCCACCCTGCCGGGCCGGCCGTCCCCGGTCTTGTCGATCCTTGCGGGGCGTTTCCGTCCTCGCGGCGGCCTACGCTGACCCGCATGCGTACCGCCACCCGGCTGCTGGCCCGACCGGACTTCCGGGTCACCGTGGTGCGCTGCCGGGACGACCACCGCGGCTGGTCCACGCCCGAGCCGGCCGACGCGTACGGCCTGGTGCTGGCCCGGCGGGGCGCCTTCCGGCGGGCCGGTCGCCACGGAGCCACGTGGGTCGGGTCGACGGTGGCCTACCTGACGGTCCCGGGCGAGGAGGAGCGGTTCGCGCACCCGGCCGGCGGCGACGAGTGCACGTCGGTTCACCTGTCGGAGCGGCTGTGGCGGGAGCTGTTCGACGACCGGCCGGCGCCGGGCACGGTGCACGTGGACGGCCGGCTGGACCTGGCCCACCGGCTCCTGCTGCGGGACGCCGCCGATCCCGACCACGCCGCCGCCGAGCGGTTGGTACGGCTGGTCGGGCGTGCCGTCACGCCGGTCGCCGGCGGCGGCGGGCCGGGCCGGCGGCTGGTGGAGCGGGCCCGGGCGGCGCTGCACGACGACGCCCCGGAGGCCGCCGGGCTGCTCCCGCTGGCCCGGGCGCTCGACGTGTCGCCCTACCGGCTCAGCCGCGAGTTCCAGGCCCGCACCGGGGTGCCGCTCACCCGCTACCGCAACCGGCTGCGCGTCGCCCGGGCGCTGGACCGGATCGAGCAGGGTGACGTACGCCTGGCCGACCTCGCCGGCGAGCTGGGCTTCAGCGACCAGGCGCACCTGACCCGCACGGTCCGCGCCCACCTCGGCCACACGCCGGGCGAGCTGCGCCGACTGCTCGGCTGACATCGCCGCCTCTCGCGGCCGCACCTCGATCCCACACGGCATCGACACCCGGCTCCCCCGGCGGGTAGGGGCGCGCCCGGCCCGGCCGCTCAGCCGGCGAGGAACGAGAAGCGCACCTGACGGTCCGGGTTGTCGCCGTTCGGGTCGACCAGGCAGATCGACTGCCAGGTGCCGAGCTGGATCCGCCCGTCGAGCACCGGCAGCGTCGCGTACGGCGGCACGAACGCCGGGAGCACGTGGTCGCGGCCGTGGCCGGGCGAGCCGTGCCGGTGCCGCCACCGGTCGTCGGTGGGCAGCAGGTCGTCGAGCGCCCGGAGCAGGTCGTCGTCCGACCCGGCGCCGGTCTCGATGATCGCGAGCCCGGCCGTGGCGTGCGGCACGAAGACGTGCAGCAGCCCGTCGCCGGCCCCGGCGACGAACCGCTCGGCCTCGGCCGTGATGTCCCGGACGGTCGGCCGGGACCCGGTCCGGACGCTGATCACCTCACTGCGCATACGGCGCATTCTGCCGCAGCCGCTCAGTTCCCGCCGCCACCAGCGCCACCGCAGTCGCCGCCCCCGCCCCCGCCGCTGTCGCCGTAGCTGGGCATCTCCCCACTCGTGCCGTGCGGGCCGGGTGGGACGTAGTCGAAGGCGCTGCCCCCGCCCGCCGCCTCCCGGTAGCCGGACCGGAAGCGGCGCTGGTGCCGGAGTTCGCCGACGCCGCCGAGGACCAGCAGCACGCCACCGCCCAGGACGAAGATCCATTCCGGCCCCCACTCCGGGGTGCGCGCGATCTCCCGCGCCAACCCCACCGCGGCGACGAGCGCCACGAGCACCCCCAGCGCCGTCATCGCGCCGCCGACCAGAACCGGATCCCGCCGCATGCCGGCAGGGTAGCCGTGGACCGCCACCGGCGACCCGGCTAGCGCATCCGGTGATCGCACAAAGTTACTGGTGGGTACCTGTGTTCAGCGTCGCGTCTGGGGGAGGGAGACGTGACGACGAGCGCCACGAGGGGGCAGGATGGCGCTAGAGACCTATCCCACACAGAACCGAGGGAACGCCTGTGGCTACGGAACGCAAGCGCCCGGTGATCACCGCTGGTCTGCCGAGCCAGCTTCCGGACATCGACCCTGAAGAGACCAGCGAATGGGTCGAGTCGCTCGACGGTGTCATCGACGAGCGCGGAACCAAGCGCGCCCGGTACGTCATGCTGCGCCTGCTGGAGCGGGCCCGCGAGCGCCAGGTCGGGGTGCCGTCCCTGACCACCACCGACTACATCAACACGATCGCGCCGGAGCGGGAGCCGTGGTTCCCGGGTGACGAGCACATCGAGCGGCGGCTGCGGGCGTACATCCGCTGGAACGCCGCCATGCTGGTGCACCGGGCGCAGCGGCCGGAGATCGGCGTCGGCGGCCACATCTCCACGTTCGCCAGCTCCGCGTCGCTCTACGAGGTGGGCTTCAACCACTTCTTCCGGGGCAAGAACCACCCGGGCGGTGGTGACCAGATCTTCTACCAGGGTCACGCCTCCCCCGGCATGTACGCGCGGGCGTTCCTGGAGGGCCGGCTCAGCGAGAGCCAGCTCGACGGCTTCCGGCAGGAGCTGTCGCACCCCGGCGGCGGGCTGCCGTCGTACCCGCACCCGCGGCTGATGCCGGACTTCTGGGAGTTCCCCACCGTGTCCATGGGCCTCGGCCCGCTGAACGCGATCTACCAGGCGCGGTTCAACCGCTACCTGCACCACCGCGGCATCAAGGACACTTCCCAGCAGCACGTCTGGGCGTTCCTCGGCGACGGTGAGATGGACGAGGTCGAGTCGCTCGGCGCGATCGGCGTGGCCGCCCGCGAGGAGCTGGACAACCTCACCTTCGTGATCAACTGCAACCTCCAGCGCCTGGACGGACCGGTCCGCGGCAACGGCAAGGTCATGCAGGAGCTGGAGGCGTTCTTCCGGGGCGCCGGCTGGAACGTCATCAAGGTCGTCTGGGGCCGCGAGTGGGACCCGCTGCTCGCGGCGGACACCGACGGCGCGCTGGTCAACCTGATGAACACCACGCCCGACGGTGACTATCAGACCTACAAGGCGGAGTCCGGGGCGTACGTGCGGGAGCACTTCTTCGGCCGCGACCCGCGCACCCGCAAGATGGTCGAGCACCTCTCCGACGACGAGATCTGGAACCTCAAGCGGGGCGGTCACGACTACCGCAAGCTCTACGCGGCCTACAAGGCGGCGACGGAGCACACCGGCCAGCCGACGGTGATCCTCGCCAAGACGATCAAGGGCTGGACGCTGGGCTCGCACTTCGAGGGCCGCAACGCCACCCACCAGATGAAGAAGCTGACGCTGGAGGACCTGAAGCTCTTCCGCGACCGCCTCTACCTGGACATCCCGGACAAGCAGCTGGAGGAGAACCCCTACCTCCCGCCGTACTACACGCCGGGCGAGAAGTCGGACGAGATCGCCTACCTCAAGGACCGGCGGCAGCAGCTCGGCGGCTACCTGCCCACGCGCAACACCGCGCGCAAGACGCTGGCCGTGCCGGGCAGCGAGCGGTTCTCCGACGTCAAGCGCGGGTCGGGCAAGCAGAAGGTCGCCACCACGATGGCGTTCGTCCGCCTGCTCAAGGACATCATGAAGGACAAGGAGTTCGGCAAGCGCTGGGTGCCGATCATCCCGGACGAGGCCCGCACCTTCGGCATGGACTCGCTCTTCCCGACCCAGAAGATCTACTCGCCGCACGGCCAGCGCTACACCTCGGTGGACCGGGAGCTGTTCCTGTCCTACAAGGAGTCGACCACCGGGCAGATCCTGCACGAGGGCATCAACGAGGCCGGTTCGGTCGCCTCGTTCACCGCCGCCGGCACGGCGTACGCCACGCACGGCGAGCCGATGATCCCGCTGTACATCTTCTACTCGATGTTCGGCTTCCAGCGCACCGGCGACGGGTTCTGGGCGGCGGCGGACCAGATGGCGCGGGGCTTCGTGCTCGGCGCCACCGCCGGCCGGACCACGCTCAACGGTGAGGGCCTCCAGCACGAGGACGGCCACTCGCTGCTGCTCGCCGCCACCAACCCGGCGGTGGTCTCCTACGACGCGGCGTTCGCCTTCGAGCTGGCGCACATCATGGAGAACGGCCTGCACCGGATGTACGGCGAGGAGCAGGAGAACGTCTTCTACTACCTCACCGTCTACAACGAGCCGATCTTCCAGCCGGCCGAGCCGGAGGGTGTGGACGTCGAGGGCATCCTCAAGGGCATCTACCGCTACTCGCCGGCGCCGCAGGTTCGTGACGACGCGCCGAAGGCGAACATCCTCGCCTCCGGCACCGGCATGCAGTGGGCGCTCAAGGCCCAGCAGCTGCTCGCCGAGGACTGGGGCGTGTCCGCCGACGTGTGGTCGGTGACGTCCTGGACCGAGCTGCGCCGCGACGCGGTGCAGTGCGAGGAGCACAACCTGCTCAACCCGGGCGAGGAGCAGCGGGTGCCGTACATCGCGCGGAAGCTGGCCGACGCCGACGGCCCGAAGGTCGCGGTCAGCGACTGGATGCGCGCGGTGCCGGACCTGATCTCCCGCTGGGTGCCCGGTGACTACACCTCGCTCGGCACCGACGGCTTCGGCATGTCGGACACCCGGCACGCGCTGCGTCGTCACTTCCACGTCGACGCCGAGTCGATCGCGGTCGCCACGCTGCGCCAGCTCGCCCTGCGCGGCACGGTGCCGGCCCACGTGCCGGCCGACGCCGCCCGCAAGTACGCGCTGGACGACGTCACCGCCGCCCCGGTCGGCGAAACCGGCGGCGACAGCTGAAAGGAAGGGCCCCTTCTTAACGCCTCCGGTAGAGAAGGGGCCCCTTCTTAACACTTCGGGCACAGACGACGATGGTCCGGCGTCCCTGGCGGGGACGCCGGACCATCACCATCGCGGGCGACGCCGGGACGGGCTCGGTCAGCCGACGGCGGCCAGGTCGGTCAGCCGGGCCAGCGAGTCCTCCAGGTCGGCGCCGACCCGGCGCAGGCCGAGCCGCAGCAGGGCGGCCTTGACGGGGCCGGCGGGCCACCGCACGACGATCAGTCGTACGACGGTGCCACCGTCCTCCTCGTCCGCGGTCAGCTGGACGTAGATCTCGGTGCGCGCCTCGGCCCGGGCGCCCGCGCCCTTGGCCCGTTCGCGCCAGCCGATCAGGGTCGGCTCCTGGTAGGCGATCACCTCGGCCTCGTGCGCGGAGCCGCGTCCGGCCTGGACCAGTTGTCGCCGGCCGAATCCCTCCCCCGAGAGGACCTCGGCCGCGCGGACCCCCGCCAGCCAGGCCGGCAGCTGCTCGGCCCGCTGCACGACGTCCCAGACCACTTCCACCGGCGCCGCCACGTGTGCGCTGCGTTCCACGAGGATCATGAGTATCTTTCCCCCACTTAAATCACATCCGCGATATTCGGCACTCTATGTGTAAATCGGACTTAAGCGGACGAGTTCGGAGAAGACACGCCGGAAACCCTTGTGCCGTCGACGCTTTCCGGCCTATGGCGCGGCGGTCGTCGGAGCCCTAGAGTCGCGAACACGCTTCACGTCTCGGGAGGGTGACTTGACGACCGCGCCGATGCCCGACTTCCCCGCCGGCTTCCGCTGGGGGGTGTCCACCTCCGCGTACCAGATCGAGGGGGCGACCACCGTCGACGGTCGCGGGCCGTCCATCTGGGACACGTTCGCCCGCGAGCCCGGACGGATCGTCGACGGCAGCACCGGCGACGAGGCGTGCGACCACCACCACCGGTACGCCGAGGACACCGCGCTGCTGGCCGGGCTGGGGGTGTCCGCGTACCGGTTCTCGATCTCCTGGCCCCGGATCCAGCCCACCGGCGCCGGTCCGGCCCTGACGGCCGGGCTGGACTTCTACGACCGGCTGGTGGACGGTCTGCTCGCGGCCGGCGTGGACCCGGTCGCCACGCTCTTCCACTGGGACCTGCCGCAGGCACTGGAGGACGCCGGCGGCTGGCTGAACCGGGACACCGCGGCCCGCTTCGCCGAGTACGCCGACGTGACCGCGGCCCGCCTCGGCGACCGGGTGAAGCTCTGGATCACCCTCAACGAGCCGTTCATCCACATGAGCCTCGGACACGGCATGGGCGTGCACGCGCCGGGCCGGGTGCTGCTCTTCGACGCCTTCCCGGTCGCGCACCACCAGCTCCTCGGGCACGGTCTCGCGGTGGCCGCGCTGCGGGCCCGCACCGCGAGCCCGGTGGCGATCGCCAACAACTACTCGCCGGTGCGGCCGGCCGGGGACAGTGACGTCGACCGGGCCGCCGCCGCGGCGTACGACGCGCTGCACAACCGGCTCTTCACCGACCCGCTGCTCGGTCTCGGCTACCCCGACGCGCCCGGCGTCGACCCGACCGTGGTCCGCGACGGCGACCTGGACGTCATCGCCGCGCCGATCGAGGTGCTCGGCGTGAACTACTACAACCCGACGGGCATCCGCGCGCCCGAGGAAGGGTCGCCGCTTCCGTTCGAGATCGTGCCGCTGGACGGTTACCCGCGTACCGCGTTCGACTGGCCGGTCGCCCCGGACGGCCTGCGTGAGCTGCTGCTCCAGCTACGGGACCGGTACGGCGACGCGCTGCCGGAGATCCAGGTCACCGAGAGCGGGTGCGCGTACGACGACGCGCCCGACGCCCAGGGCCGGGTGGACGACCCGGAGCGGATCGCCTACCTGGACGGGCACGTGCGCGCGGTGCACGAGGCGATCGGCGCGGGCGTGCCGGTGACCGGGTACTTCGTCTGGTCGCTGCTGGACAACTGGGAGTGGGCCGAGGGGTTCACCAAGCGCTTCGGCCTGGTGCACGTCGACTACCCGACCCAGCGGCGCACGCCGAAGTCGTCGTACGCCTGGTTCCGTGACCTGGTGCGGCGATGACCACGGTGAACCCGACGCCGGCCTCGCTGCCGGCGGCGCTCGCCGAGCCGACGGTGCCGGTCCGGCGGAGCTGGATCGCGCTGATCTTCGCGGCCAACCTGGGCGTCTGGATGGCGTTCTTCACCCCGATCCAGGTCCTGCTGCCGCAGCAGGTGGAACGGATCGCGCCGGGCGACAAGGAGGCCATGCTGGCGGTGGTGACCGGCCTCGGCGCGCTCGCCGCGGTGCTGGCCAACCCGCTCGCCGGGGCCCTGTCGGACCGTACCTCGCTGCGGCTGGCCAACCGGCACTTCGGCCGCCGGCACGTCTGGACCGCGACCGGCGCGGTGGTCGGCGCGGCCGCCCTGGTGCTGCTGGCCCGGCAGGACAGCATCGCCGGGGTGGCGGTGGCCTGGGTGGCCGCGCAGGTCTGCTTCAACGCGATGCTGGCCAGCCTCACCGCCGCGATCCCGGACCGGGTGCCGGTGGCGCAGCGCGGCGGCGTCTCGGGCTGGGTGGGCATCCCGCAGGCGCTCGGCCTGGTGCTGGGCGCGGTGCTGGTCACCGCCGTGGTGACCGGAAACGCGGCCGGGTACGCGGCGATCGCGCTCGCCGTGCTGCTGCTGTCACTGCCGTTCGCGCTGCTCACCCAGGACGACCCGCTGCCCCGGGAGCACCGGTCGCCGGTGCGGCTGCGCGCCCTGCTCGCCTCGATGTGGATCAGCCCGCGCCGCCACCCCGACTTCGCCTGGGCCTGGTTCACCCGCTTCCTGGTGCAGACCGGCAACGCGCTCGGCACGCTCTACCTGCTCTACTTCCTCACCGACGGGGTGCGGGTGGCCGACCCCGAGGGCTCGCTGCTGGTGCTGATCCTGCTCTACACGCTGGGCATGATGCTCACCGCCGTGGTCGCCGGGCGACTCTCCGACCGCTCCGGCCGGCGCAAGGTCTTCGTGATCGTGTCCGGGCTGATCATGGCGGTGGCGGCGACGCTGCTCGCCGTCGCGCCGGTCTGGCCGATGGCGATCGTGGCCGCGCTGCTGCTCGGCGCGGGCTACGGCGTCTACCTGGCGGTGGACGCCGCGTTGATCACCCAGGTGCTGCCGGCCGCCACCGACCGGGCCAAGGACCTCGGCGTGATCAACATTGCCAACTCGGCGCCACAGGTGCTCGGTCCGGCGCTGTCCGCGCCGATCGTCGTGCACCTCGGCGGCTACCCGACGCTGTACGCGGTGACCGCGGCGGTCACCCTGCTCGGCAGCGCCCTGGTGGTGAAGATCCGCTCCGTGCCGTGACGCCCGCCAGCCGTCGCGCCTGTTGGCGCGTGTTGAAAGGGGGCCCCTTCACCTCCGGAGGCGTTAAGAAGGGGCCCTTCCTTTCTCGGTCGCGGCCCGCCGTAGGCTGGGGGACGTGACGGTACGTGTACGCTTCGCCCCCTCCCCGACCGGAATGTTCCACGTCGGCGGCGCCCGCTCGGCGCTGCAGAACTGGATCTTCGCCAAGCAGCAGGGCGGGGTGTTCGTGCTCCGCGTCGAGGACACCGACGCGGCCCGCAACAAGCCCGAGTGGACCGAGGGCATCCTCTCCGCGCTCGACTGGATCGGCATCTCGCGGGGCAGCTACGAGGGCCCGTACTTCCAGTCCTCCTACGCCGGCGAGCACCGTGCCGCCGCCCAGCGCCTGTACGACGGCGGCCGGGCCTACTACTGCGACTGCACCCGCGAGGACGTGCAGGCGCGTACCGGCCCCCAGCAGCGTGGCTACGACGGCTTCTGCCGGGACCGCGGCCTGGGGCCGGGCGAGGGCCGGGCACTGCGCTTCCGTACGCCGGACGAGGGCGAGACCGTGGTGGTCGACCTGATCCGGGGCGAGCCGACGTTCGAGAACAAGCTGATCGAGGACTTCGTCATCGCCCGTGGAGACGGGTCGCCGGTCTTCCTGCTCGCCAACGTGGTCGACGACATGACCATGGGGATCACCCACGTGATCCGGGCCGAGGAGCACCTGCCCAACACCCCGAAGCAGCAGTTGCTCTGGGACGCGCTCGGGGTCAAGCCGCCGATCTGGGCGCACGTGCCGGTGGTGGTCAACGAGAAGCGGCAGAAGCTGTCCAAGCGGCGCGACAAGGTCGCCCTGGAGGCGTACCGGGACGAGGGCTACCTCGCCGACGCGATGCGCAACTACCTGATGCTGCTCGGCTGGGCGCCCTCCGGCGACCGGGAGATCGTGCCCTGGTCGGTGATCGAGGACGAGTTCCGGCTCGACGAGGTCAACCCCTCCCCCGCCTTCTTCGACGAGAAGAAGCTGCGGGCCTTCAACGGGGAGTACATCCGGGCGCTGCCGCTGGAGGACTTCGTCGCCGCCTGCCAGCCGTGGCTCACCGGCACCGACACGATCGCCCCGCCGCCGTGGCAGCCGGCCGAGTTCGACCCGGCCGCGTTCGCCGCGGTGGCCCCGCTGGCGCAGACCCGGATCGCGGTCCTCAGCGAGATCGTGCCGAACGTCGACTTCCTCTTCCTGGCCGACCCGCTGATCGACGAGGCGGCCTGGGCGAAGGCGATGAAGGAGGGCGCCGCCGAGCTGCTGGACGCCGCGATCGCCGCGTTCGACGCGCTCGGCTCGTGGGACGCCGAGTCGCTGAAGGCCACGCTGGAGGCGGTCGGCGCGGAGCGCGGGCTGAAGCTGGGCAAGGCACAGGCGCCGGTCCGGGTCGCGGTCACCGGACGCACCGTCGGGCTGCCGCTGTTCGAGTCCCTGGAGGTGCTCGGCCGCGACCGCACGCTCACCCGGCTGCGCGCCGCCCGGGTACGCCTGGTCTGACCCGGCCCGGCGCGGTCGCCCCGTGACGGTCGCTCCGCGGACGCCCCGACCGGGCCCTCCGGCGGGGCGGGCCCGGCGGCGCGGCCCGACGGGGTGGACCCAGCGGCGCGGCCCGACGGGGTGGACCCAGCGGCGCGGCCCGACACGGCGTATCCCGGCGGACCCGGCGGCGCGGCCCGACACGGCGTGTCCCGGCGGACCCGGCGGCGCGGCCCGACACGGCGTGTCCCAGGCGTTGCCCGGCTGGCCCGGCGGCGCGGCCCGACGCCGCACGATCCCGCGGCATGGCCCGGCGGGCCTGTGGGGGAGCCGGCCGGCGTGTCGTCCGCAGGCGTGTCGCGGCCGAGAGCCGATACAGGTGCGAGCGATATACCGCTGGGTCATAAATATGACTCAGCGGTATATCGCTCGCACGTTCGTCCTTCTCCCGCGGCCGTCACGCACCGTGTTCGGCGTGCTCGCCCGGGTCAGCGGCGGGTGGCGCGACGGCGCAGCACGAGCGCTCCGACCAGGAGCAGCCCCAGCACCACCACCGGGACGACGGTCCAGAGCCAGCCCGTACCCCCGTCGTCGTCCCCGGCGGCGGCCGGGGACGGGCTCGCCGCGGACGGCGAGCCGGCGGACGGCGAGCCGGCGGCGGTGGATGCCGGCGCGGTGGTCGGCGTGGCGCTGCCAGGCGCGGCGCTCGCCGACGGCGGCTCGGCCGGCGTGCCCGTGGTCAGGGTGAACCGGATCTCCCCCTTGACCGGGTGTCCGTCGTCGGAGGCGAGCTGGTAGGTCACGATGTAGAGCCCCGCGGCGCCCGGCTGGAACGGCACGCTCACCCGCTTGCCGGCGAACGTCGGCGCGCCGCCCGCGGCGACCACGTTGTCCGGCCCGGTGACGGTGACCTTCGTCGTGGCCTCCTTCGGTGTGGCCAGGAACCGCAACTCGATCCGCTTCGGCGCGGCGGCCAACCGGGCCCCGTTCTGCGGATCGCTGCCGGTCAGGGAGTTGTGCGCGAAAGCCGGGGCGGCCGGCAGCAGCAGCGACGCTCCCGCCGCCACCCCGAGGACCACCAGCCAGGTACGCGCCACACGGACAACCCTGCCCCCCATGAGCCCCTCCATCCGGGTAGGATCCGGCCGCTGATCATCGGCCGGCTATTGGTCGGTCTCAGCTCGCAGATAGTTCCAAATACTCTTCCACCAGCTGCAACCAGGCGACGTTCTGCGGAGTCTTTGAGGTGGACAGGTCCAGTGTGACCCGCAGCGAAAGCCAGCCATCGAACGGGGCGAGGAGGCGGCGATGGTCCGGAAGGTGAGACGGGTGTTGACCGTTCTGACCGGGGCGGCGGTGGCACTGGTGTGCTCGCTGGCCCTGGCCGGCCCGGCGGCGGCCCAGGCCGCACCCAAGCCGAAGCTCGCCCCGGGTGGGGTGGACATCACCGGCGACCGGCTCGACCAGCCGCTCCGGTTGCGGGCCGACAGCCGCCCGGCCGACGTGAACTTGATCGTCGACCAGGTCAAGTGGCTGGGCACGACCGGTCAGCTGCGCGGTCCCGCCGCCAAGGACCTCGGTCCGAAGTACACGGTGGTGGTGCTCGTCGCCGGCACCCCGAAGAACACCTTCGACCTCTTCCCGCTGGCGAAGGGCGGTCCCCGGGTCTACCGGCCGGCCAAGCAGCCCGACCTGAGCCGCCCCCGGGCCGGCTGGTTCTTCGGACGCCTCAACATGTCCGAGACGCTGCGCTCGGTCGGGGTGCCGCTGGAGCCCCGGTTCGACACGCTCTCCGGCGGCATCGGCGGCGGCGAGCGCGTGCTGCCGGAGGACGCGCTCGACCCGGTGCAGGACCTCGACACCGCGCTCGGCGAGCTGCAGCGGCTGCTGCTGCTCAACGTCGGCGTGGTGGTCGTCATCACGGCCGGGCTGGCCGGCATCGCGCTGCTGGTGCGTCGCCGCACCCGCTGAGCGTCGACTCAGACCGTCAGCACGACCTTGCCCCGGACGTGCCCCGCCTCGACGAGGCGGTGCGCCTCGGCCGCCTCGGCCAGCGGGAGCGTACGGGCCACGTGCACGGTCAGCCGGCCCGCGTCGACCAACCCGGCCAGCACCGCCAGGTCCGCCGCGGACGGCTTCACGAAGAGGTAGGTGCCGCAGAGCCGGGTCACGTGCTCGGGATCGGCGGTGGAGATCATCCGGGCCGGCCGGGCGATCAGCTCCGCGGAGACGTCGAGCGCGTCGCCGCCGAACAGGTCCAACACCACGTCGACCCCGTCCGGCGCGACCGCCCGGACCCGGTCCCGCAGGCCGTCGCCGTAGGCGACCGGCTCCGCGCCCAGCGACCGGACGAAGTCGTGGTTGGCCTCACTCGCCGTGCCGATCACCCGGTCCGCGCCGAGCGCCCGGGCCACCTGCACCGCGAGGTGCCCCACCCCACCGGACGCGCCGTGCACCAGCACGGTGTCGCCGGCGCCCGTGCGGGCCAACTGCAACGCCTGGTACGCGGTGAGCCCCGCCAGCGGCAGCCCGGCCGCCTCCGGCCAGGACGCCCGCACCGGCTTGTCGGCCAGGCACCGCTCGGGGGCCGGGACCAGTTCGGCGTACGTGCCGTGCTGCACGTCGTCGCGGCGGACGTAGCCGATCACCTCGTCGCCGACGGCGAACCCGGCCACCGCCGGACCGACCGCCTCCACCACCCCGGCCGCGTCCCACCCCGGCACCAGCGGGAAGTGGCTCGGGAAGGCACCCGCCAGGTGCCCCTCGCGGACCTTCCAGTCGACCGGGTTCACCCCGGCCGCCCGCACCCGGACCAGGACCGTGTCCGGCCCGACCGGCGGGGTGGGCAGCTCGCGCGGGGTCAGCAGGTCGGCCGACCCGTACGCGTCGATCACGATCGCCTTCACCCCACCCACGCTAACCGCCGGACGGGGATCGCGTGGTCAGCACCAGCGGCGCGGCGGCCGCTCCCGGCGCGTCGTGCGGTTGCCCGGGCGCACCGCGCCGTGCCGGTGGGCCCCGGCCCAGCCGGCCCGGTCGCTGCGGCAGCTGGGCACCGGTGTCGGATCGCCGGCGTGCGGCGACGGCTCGGCGGCGCGCTGACGCGGCATCACCGGCTCGTCGTCGGCGCGCTCGGGCCCCCGGCCGACCGCGGGCTCACCCGTGTGGGTCAGGCCCGCCCGGCGCGGGTGCTTGGCCGCCGCCGGCTGCTCGTGACCCGGCCGGCAGGGCTCGCCCTGGGCGCAGCCGTGCTCGGCCTCCCCGTGCGCCATCCCGGTCTCCTCCATCTCGCCGTCGCCCGCCGGACGGAACGCCCCGACGCGCCCTGACACCGTACTGGCCCGGCCGGACGAGATCGTCAGCGCGTACCGGTGGAGATCGTCCGGCCGGGGCGGCCCCGTGCCCTCGGAGTGGAACCGCTGGTCACGGCGTGTCAGGCTGGGGCGGTGAGCGAATCGGGCGGGACCGAGACGTCGGCGACGCTGCGCCGCATCGAGCGGGCGGCGGGTGGCCTGGCCACCGCCAGCGTGGCCCGGATGGACGAGACGCTGCCCTGGTTCCGGGAGCTGCCGGCCGACCAGCGCTCCTGGGTCATGCTGGTCGCCCAGGCCGGCGTGCGGTCACTGGTGCAGTGGCTGCGCCAGGGCGGCGGCGCGACCGACCGCACCCAGGAGGTCTCGGACGAGGTCTTCGCCGCCGCGCCGCAGGCGCTCGCCCGCTCGATCACCCTCCAACAGACCGTGGCGCTGATCAAGGTGACCATCGAGGTGGTCGAGGAGCAGGTGTCGGACCTGGCCGTGCCGGGCGAGGAGCAGTCGCTGCGGGAGGCGGTGCTGCGCTTCTCGCGGGAGATCGCGTTCGCCGCCGCCAGGGTCTACGCCCGCGCCGCCGAGAGCCGGGGCTCCTGGGACGCCCGGCTCCAGGCGTTGCTGGTCGACGCGCTGCTGCGGGGCGACTCGCCGGACGTGCTGGCCAGCCGGGCCGCCGCGCTGGGCTGGTCGGACGCGCCGCCGGTGGCGGTGGCGGTGGGCCGCTCCCCCGGCGGTGAGGTGGCGGCCGTGCTGCACACCGTCTACCGGCAGGCCCGGCGCATCGGCGTCGAGGTGATCGGCGGGGTGCACGGCGACCGCCTGGTCATCGTGCTCGGCGGGGCGGCCGACCCGCTGGCGGCGACCGAGAAGCTGCGGACCGCGTTCGGTGACGGGCCGGTGGTGGTCGGTCCGGCCGTGCCCAGCCTGGACGAGGCGACCGAGTCCGCCCGGGCCGCGCTGGCCGGGTTCCGGGCCGCGCCGGCCTGGCCGACCGCGCCGTGCCCGGTCGCCGCCGCCGAACTGCTGCCCGAGCGGGCCCTGGCCGGCGACGCCGAGGCCCGCCGCCGGTTGCGGCACGACGTGTACGCGACGCTGGCCCGCTCCGGCGGCGAACTGCTGGAGACGCTGGATGCGTTCTTCGCCGCCGGCGGCACGCTGGAGAGCGCCGCCCGGGCGCTGTTCGTGCACCCGAACACGGTGCGCTACCGGCTCAAGCGGATCGCCGAGGTGACCGGCTTCTCGCCGCTCGCCCCGCGGGACGCCTTCGCGCTCCAGGTCGCGCTGACGGTGGGTAGGCTGGACCCGGTGGTACCGGCAGTCGCACCCGTCCCGAGCCAGACAGGGAGCCCAGGGGGCCGGAAAACCACCCAGAGCGGCGATGATCGCCACCGATCTTTGTAGGTTTCCTCTAAAGCTTCTAGTGCGGTTTCGTGCCGTGCGTTACAGCGCGACCCGCGAGTATCCGTCAGAGTCGTACACGTGCTCGCCGTACTCTCCCCCGGACAGGGCTCGCAGAAGCCCGGCTTCCTGACCCCCTGGCTCGACCTCGCCGACGTCGAGGCGCGCCTGCGCTGGTGGTCGGCGCTGGCCGGCGTCGACCTCGTCCACCTGGGCACCCGGGCGGACGCGGACGAGATCAAGGACACCGCCCGCACCCAGCCGCTGCTGGTGGCCGCCGCGCTGCTCGCCGCCGAGCACCTGCCGATGCACGACGTCGGGCTGGTCGCCGGGCACAGCGTGGGTGAACTGGGCGCCGCCGCCCTGGCCGGGGTGCTGCCCGCCGAGGCGGCCGTGACCCTCGCCGGTGTACGCGGACGGGAGATGGCCGCCGCCTGCGCGCTCGAACCGACCGGGATGGCCGCCGTGCTCGGCGGCGACCCGGACGAGGTGCTCGCCGCGCTCCAGGCGCACGGGCTGCACCCGGCCAACCGCAACGGCGCCGGTCAGATCGTCGCCGCCGGCGCGGTCGGCGGGCTGGAGAAGCTGGCCGCCGAGCCGCCGGCCCGGGCCCGGATCATCCGGCTCCAGGTGGCCGGCGCGTTCCACACGCCGTACATGGCCCCGGCCGAGGCCGCCCTGGCCGGGGTGGCCGCCGGTGTGACCGTGGCCGACCCGACCCGGATCCTCCTGTCGAACCTGGACGGCGCCCCGGTCGGGCACGGCCGGGAGACGGTGCGCCGCCTGGTCCGGCAGGTGACCGCCCCGGTCCGCTGGGACCTGTGCATGCGCTCCCTGGCCGACCTCGGCGTCACCGGCGTGGTCGAGCTGCCGCCGGCCGGCACCCTGGCCGGCCTGGTGAAGCGGGAGCTCAAGGGCGAGGGCGCGCCGGAGATCGTCACCCTGAACACCCCCGACGACCTGCCCGCCGCGCGCGCCCTGATCGCCCGCCACGGCGGCGTCGTCGCCCGCCCCCCGGCGTCCCGCTTCCGGGTGGTGGTCTCCCCCGCCGCCGGAGTCTTCCGGCCGGTCGCCGAACTGGCCGAGGGCGCCGAGCTGCGCGCCGGCCAGGTCGTCGGCCACGTCACCGGCCGGCAGGGGCCGGTCGAGGTGACCGCGCACGACAGCGGGCCGCTCACCGAGTGGCTCGCGCACAACGAGGACCCGGTCGCCCCGGGCCAGCCCCTCGTCCGCATCGGAGGATCGCACTAGATGGCCGGCAGCCGGATCGCCGCGATGGGGCACTACCAGCCCTCCCGCGTGGTCACCAACGACGAACTCGCGCAGATGGTCGACACCAACGACGAGTGGATCCGGGATCGGGTCGGCATCGTCACCCGGCGGATCGCCGGCGACGAGACGGTGGCCGACATGGCCACCGCCGCGGCCGGCAAGGCGCTGGCCAACTCCGGTCTCACCGCCGCCGACATCGACCTGGTCGTGGTGGCGACCTGCACGTCCGTGGACCGCAGCCCGAACGTGGCCTGCCGGATCGCGGCCAAGCTGGGGATCAGCGCGCCGGGCGCGTACGACGTCAACACCGCCTGCTCCGGCTTCGCGTACGCGCTGGGCACGGTGGACCACGCGATCCGGGCCGGCGCGGCGCGCAACGCGATCGTCGTCGGCGCGGAGAAGCTCTCCGACTTCACCGACTGGACCGACCGCTCGACCTGCATCATCTTCGGCGACGGCGCCGGCGCGGCGGTGGTCACCGCGACCGCCGACGACGAGCCGGCCGGGATCGGGCCGGTGGTCTGGGGTTCCGCGCCGGAGAAGAGCGACGCGGTCCGGATCGAGGGCTGGCGGCCGTACATCGCCCAGGAGGGGCAGTCGGTGTTCCGCTGGGCCACCACCGCACTGGCCCCGCTCGCGCTGCAGGCCTGTGAGCGGGCCGGGGTGGACCCGTCCGAGCTGGCCGCGTTCGTGCCGCACCAGGCGAATGCCCGGATCATCGACGGCATCGCCAAGCGGCTGAACATCCCGGACGCGATCATCGCCAAGGACATCGTCGAGTCCGGCAACACCTCGGCGGCGAGCATCCCGCTGGCCCTGTCGAAGATGGTCGAGCGGCGCGAGGTGCCCTCGGGCGCCCCGGTGCTGCTGTTCGGCTTCGGCGGCGGCCTGACCTACGCCGGTCAGGTCGTCCGCTGCCCCTGAAGACCCCCTCGGGCGCACACGCGCTCCAGGTGCGGTGACCGGCGACGCCGGGCACCGAGAACCCCCCGATGAGAGGAACCAACCGCAATGACCCGTGACGAGATCACCGCCGGCCTCGCCGAGATCCTCGAAGAGGTTGCCGGGGTGAACCCGGACGACGTGGCCGAGGGGAAGTCCTTCACCGACGACCTCGACGTCGACTCGCTCTCCATGGTGGAGGTCGTGGTGGCCGCCGAGGAGAAGTTCGGCGTCAAGATCCCGGACAACGAGGTGCAGAACCTGAAGACCGTCGGGGACGCGGTCAGCTACATCGAGGCGCAGTCCTGATCATGAGTCGCCCCGACGTCGTCGTCACCGGGCTCGGCGCGACGACCCCGCTCGGCGGGGACGTCGCGTCGACCTGGGACGCCATGCTCGCCGGCCGCTCCGGGGTGAGTGCGCTCACCCAGGAGTGGGCCGCGCAACTGCCCGTCCGGATCGCCGCCCAGCTGGCGGTCGACCCGGCCGAGGTGCTGGACCGGGTGAAGCTGCGCCGGCTGGACCGCTCGGAGGCGATCGCCATCATCGCCGCGCGGCAGGCCTGGGCGGACGCCGGGCTGGCCGACGCCGGGCCCGACCCGGAGCGGCTGGCGGTCAGCGTCGGCTCCGGCATCGGCGGCGCCACCACCCTGCTCGCCCAGGACGACGTCCTGGAGGCGTCCGGCCCGCGGCGGGTCTCCCCGCACACCATCCCGATGCTGATGCCCAACGGTCCGGCCGCCTGGGTCGGGCTGGAGATGGGCGCCAAGGCCGGGGTGCACTCGGTCGCCAGCGCGTGCGCGACCGGCGCGGAGGCGATCGCGCTCGGCCTGGACATCATCCGCGCCGGCCGGGCCGACGTGGTGGTGGCCGGCGGCACCGAGGCGGTCATCCACCCGCTGCCGATCGCCGGCTTCAGCTCGATGCGGGCCATGTCGACCCGTAACGAGGAGCCGGAGCGGGCCTCCCGGCCGTGGGACAAGGGCCGGGACGGCTTCGTGCTCGGTGAGGGCGCGGGCGTGGTGGTCCTGGAGCGGGCCGAGCACGCCGCCGCCCGCGGCGCCCGGGTGTACGCGCGCCTGGCCGGCGCCGGGATCACCTCGGACGCGTACGACATCGTGCAGCCGCACGCCGAGGGCGAGGGCGCGATCCGTGCCATCGCCCGGGCGGTCGCCGACGCGGACGTGGCCCGGACGGACATCGTGCACGTCAACGCGCACGCCACTTCGACCCCGGTGGGCGACATGCTGGAGATCGGCGCGCTGCGGCAGGCGCTCGGCGACCACCCGGTGCTCACCGCCACCAAGTCGATGACCGGGCACCTGCTCGGCGCGGCCGGGGCGCTGGAGTCGATCGCCACCATCCTGGCCATCCGGGACGGCGTGATCCCGCCGACGATCAACCTGGACGACGCGGACGAGGGCCTGAGCCTGGACGTGGCCGCGCACAAGGCGCGTCACCTGGAGATCCCGGCCGCGCTGAACAACGCGTTCGGCTTCGGCGGTCACAACGTGGCGCTGGTCTTCACGCGCCCCTGAGCCGCCTGATGTAAGGAAGGGCCCCTTCTTAACAGACGTCTGTTAAGAAGGGGCCCTTCCTTACATCAGGCGCGGTTGCGGGGGTGCTGCCGCGCGGTCCGCTCGTTGCCGCGCCGGTAGTTGCCGGTCCACCGGGCCATCACCAGCTGCGGGTCGTCCTCGACCTCGGCCAGGAACTGCGCGGCCCGACCGCCCCGTAGCGTGCCGGCGACCCGCCCGTGGTGCGTGATCACCACCGTGCCGTCGGCGCGCTCGACGTAGCGGAAACCGTGTGCTGGCTCTCCCATGGGCGCTCACCCTGCCAGCCGGGCGCTCGGTGCCGCATCCGGTTTCCGCCGCCGAGGGTGTTAAGCGGGGCCCCCTCCTCTACCGGAGGCGTTAACAGGGGGCCCCTCCTTACACCTCAGGCGCCGCAGGTGGTGGGCGGGAGGCCGGGGACCGGGACCGGGGACCGGCCGGTCGGGCGGGCCTTGCCGGCGAGCACCGCGGCCAGCGCGGTCATCGAGGCCCGGGTGGACGAGTAGGTGGCCAGCACCGTCGGCGACTTCGCGCCGGACAGCACGTACGGGGTGTCCATCGCCACCGTCACGTCGGCGCCGGCCCGCAGGTCCTTCGCCCCGTCGCCGTAGCCGACCAGGTGCACCACGGTACCGCCGGACGGCACCACCTTCACCCCGGCGGCGGTGAGCGCCTCGGTCAGCACGGCCCGGGTGCGGTCCCGGCCGCCGGAGGAGGTGACGCTGACCGGCCCGGCCACGGCGCCGCCGCACCGGCCGCGCAGCACGGTCACCGCGGCGGCGGCCAGGTCGGCGGCGGCCTTGCGGTGGCCGGCGTCGTCCAGCGTCCCGAGCGCCGGCTGGGCGTGGCCGGCCAGCCGGAACTTCATGGTCAGCACCCGGGTGACCGCCTCGACCAGCCGGGTGCGGGGCAGCGAGCCGTCCGTCAGCGCGGCGCGCAGCCCGTCGTACGCCCGGCCCACGTTCGGGGTCATCAGGATCAGGTCGTTGCCGGCGTTGAGCGCCCGCACCGCGGCCTCGCCCGGCGACCACTTCTTCGCCGGCGCCATGTTCATCCCGTCGGTGATCACCACGCCGCGGAAGCCGAGCTGGCCGCGGAGCACGTCGGTGAGCAGCTTGCGGGAGAAGGTGGCCGGGGTGCCCGGGTCGACGGCCTTGACGTTCAGGTGGGCGGACATGACCGCCATCGCGCCGGCGTCGATACCGGCGCGGAAGGGCGGGAACGCGGTCCGGTCGAGCACCGCCCGGGACTGGCCGACCACCGGCAGCTCGGTGTGCGAGTCGGCGGCGCTGAGGCCGTGCCCGGGGAAGTGCTTGACGGCTGCCGCGACACCCTCGGCCTGCAGCCCGCGTACCGCGCCGGCCACCTGCGGCGACGCGGTCGCCGGGTCGGCGCCGAAGGAACGCGAGCCGATCACCGTGCTGCGGGTGGCCAGCACGTCGGCGACCGGGGCGAAGTCCATGTTGATCCCCATCGCGGCCAGCTCCGCGCCGGCGGCGCGCCAGGCCGCCTCGGTCAGCGCCGGGTTGCCGGCCGCGCCGGCGGCGAGCGGGCTGGGCAGCTGGGTCACGCCGTCGGTGATCCGGGTGACCACGCCGTACTCCTGGTCGGTGCCGACCAGGAAGGGCGCGGCGCCGGCGGGCAGCTTCCCGGCGGCGGCGCGCAGCCCGTCGGTCAGCGCGCGGACCTGCTTCGGGTTGTCGACGTTGGTGGTGGCCTGGTTGCCCGAGGTCGGGTCGTCGGCGCTGAAGCCGACCAGGATCACGCCGCCGAGGCGGTACTTCGCGACCATCTCGGCCGGGGTGTCGACGCCGGCCAGGGCCCGGTTGCCGGCGGCCGAACCGGCGGACACGTCGGTCGCCGAGCTGCCGTAGGCGTAGGGCATCAGCACCTGCCCGACCAGGTCCTCGTCGGAGAGCGTGGCGACCAGGGCGGCGGCCCGGGCGGCCGGGTCGTCGGCGGTCGGGGTCGGCGCAGCCGACGACGGCGCCGCTGTCGACGGCGCCGGGCGGGGCCGGTCCGGCCCGTCCGAGCAGCCGGAGACGACCAGCGCGGTCAGTGCGGCGAGCGCGACGGCGGAGCGTCGCGGGGAAATCGACACGCGCCCCACCGTATCGGGGCAACTCGGCCGGCGTCACCCCACCCGGGTGAGCAGCGTCACCGGCGCGCCGTCGCCGGCGTACCGGTAGGGCTCCAGCTCGGCGTCCCAGGCGGTGCCGAGCGCCTTGTCGAGCGCGTGCGCGAGCGCCTCCGGCGCGCGGGCGGCGGCCATCAGGGCGCGCAGCCGGTCCTCGCCGAGCTGGATGTCGCCGGCCGCGCCCACGGTGGCCCGGAACAGGCCCCGGCCCGGGACGTACATGAAGCGCTCGCCGTCGACGCCGGGACCGGGCTCCTCGGTCACCTCGAAACGGATCATGGGCCACTGCCGGAGGGCAGCGGCCAGCTCGGCGCCCGTCCCCGGGCTGCCGGTCCAGCCGCACTCGGCGCGTCGGGCGCCCGGATCGACGGGCTGCGCCGTCCAGTGCAGGTTGACCGGCGCGGCGAGGACGCGCGCGATCGCCCACTCGACGTGCGAGCACACGGCGAGCGGGGTCGAGTGGACGTATACGACGCCACGCGTTGGCACGGTGACCTCCCGGTGAGCCGAGGTGCGTCTTCCCCTACGACCTCGTCACCCGAGTGGTCCCTGGCACACATGATGACCGCTGTGACAGGTGGTGCGCCAGCGAATCGGAAAATTCGCCGGGGCCGGGCGGCGGGAAATACCCGGGCGGCTGACCCGGTTGTGCACCCTGACGGCGCGACGACCAGCCAGGCGTCGGGTTCGTGTACAGTTCTCTGGGCGGTTCTGTGCCGCCGCACGTCTTCGCGGGCCGGCGCTCACCCCGGGCGTCACTCGCACAGCCCCCGGACGGATCCCGTCCCCACCGTACGTCTGCAAGGAGTACCTCCGTGGCGAGCAACACCTCTAAGACCGCGCGCGCGTCAGTCCGGGCCGGCCAGGCTGGCCAGGGTGGCGCCCTCAGCGTGCTGGGCGAGTTCAAGTACCTGATCCCGCTCAACGGCGGCAAGCACGCCTACGTGCGCAACCTGACCAACGGCAAGACCGTGCACCTGCGCACCGACTCCGACGCCTTCGTCGAGGAGATCCGCGTGCTGGCCGCCGCCGGCCACGCCGCCAAGATCCGCGCCGAGATCAACGGCCTGGCCGCGGCCCACCCGGGTCACGGTTGGGACGCCGCCGAGAAGCGTCTCGTCGAGGCCGGCGTCTTCGAGGGCTGAGCGCCCTCACCCGCACCACCGGACCGCCCGTCGGGGATCACCCCGGCGGGCGGTTCCGCGTCTCCTCCTCCGGCAGCAGGGTGACCTCGCCGGTGGCCAGGTCGTAGAGCGCGCCCACCACGGCCAACTCCCCCGCCGCCACCGGCCCGGCGAGCAGGTCGTCGGCGCGCAGCGCGGCCACCGTGCGCCGGACGTGGCGGCGGATCGCCAGCGGATGGGCGGCCGGGTCGTCCACACCGACCTCGACCACCGCCGGCGCGATCCGGTCCACCACGTACGCCAGCGCCCCGCCGGGCCGCCGCCCGGTGCGCAGCGCGTCGACCGCCGAGCCCACCGCGCCGCAGCGCTCGTGGCCGAGCACCATCACCAGCCGTACGCCGAGCTGGCCCACCACGTACTCGATCGAGCCGCACACCGCCCGGTCCAGGACGTGCGCGCCGGTGCGGATCACACAGATCGACCCGAACGTCTGGTCGAAGATCGCCTCCAGCGGCACCCGGGAGTCGATGCAGCCCAGCAGCACCGCGTACGGCTGCTGGTCGCCGGAGGCCACCGCCGCGGCCGCCGTCACGTCGTGCCCGTGCAGCGGCTGGCCGCTGACGAACCGGCGGTTGCCGGTGAGCAGCTCGGCCAGGGCGGCCCGCGGGCTGCGGGCGGCGGGGGTCGCGGGCATGTCTCCAGCCTGGTCACCGATCCGACCGGGCGGGGCCGGACGTCGAATCTTCTCCCCACCCCGGTTGCCGTGGTGTCATGGCGGGTAACGCCGGTGTTACCGCCGGGTCACTCCGGTGCGTGTGCCGGTCGGCCCGGGGGAGGTGGACGATGCCGGAGCATCGGGAACTGCGGCTCTCCGACGACGTGCGCCTGCACGTCACGGTCAGCGGACCGGTCGACGCCGAGGTCACCGTCGTCCTGCTGCACGGCTGGACGCTGGACGGACGCAGCTGGCACCACCAGGTCGCCGAGCTGCGGGAGCGCTTCGCCGACCGGGTGCGCCTGGTGACCTACGACGCGCGCGGCCACGGCCGGTCGAGCTGCCTGGCGTTGCGCGACGCCACGCTGGCGCAGCTCGGCGACGACCTGGCGGCGGTGATCGACGAGATCGTCCCGTCCGGGCCGGTCGTGCTGGTCGGGCACTCGATGGGTGGGATGACCGTGATGGAGTACGCCCACCGCCACCCCGACCGGTTCGCCGCGCGCACCGCCGGCCTGGTCTTCGTCTCGACCACCGCCGAGGGGCACACGCACACCGTCTACGGGCTCTCGCCCCGCATCGCCCGGTTGATCCGCCTCGCCGAGACCACCGGCGCCGGGGTGCTGGCCCGCTGCGGCGGCTGGCGGCCCCCGCACGCGCTGCTGCGGGCGCTGCGCCCGAGCATCCGCTGGATGCTCTTCGGCGACCGCTGCGACCCGGCGGACATCCGGCTGGTCACCTCGGCGGTGGCGCACGCCACGCTGCGGTCGATCGGCGGGTTCCGCGCCTCGATCGGCGCCCAGCACCGGCTGGAGACGCTGACCGCGCTGGGCGGGCTGCCGGCGGCGGCGCTGGTCGGCGACCGGGACCGGCTCACCCCGCCGCCCTGCGCCGAGTCCATCGCGGCGGCGCTGCCGACCGCCGAGCTGACCGTCTGCCCCGGTGCCGGTCACATGTTGATGATGGAACGGCCGGACGCTGTCAACGCGGCCGTCGCCGGGGTGCTGGACCGGGTCCTCGCGGCGCCGGGCGGGGGTGGGGGCGACCCCGCCGCGGTCGCCACCGTCACACCCTGACGGCCACCGTCGCGGCGCCACGCCCGGCCGCGGTGCGACGGCCCGGAAAACGGGCGGGAACGACCGGATAACGGGCAACCGCCGGGGACGCGGCCCCGGCCGGCGGCATGGCCCCGACGTCCGCCTTGCCGGCGGCCCGTACCCTCATTCAGCCCGTCGTGCCGTCCGACCCCAGGAGCACCGCGTTGACCGACCAGACCACGCTGGACCGGGAGATCGCCGCCGAGCAGCGGCATCTCGACCGGGTGTACGCCCGGCTGGCCGAACTGCGCCGGTCCGCGGCCGACGCCGAGCGGGAGGGGTACCGGCTGGCCCGGGTGGGCACCTTCGGCGCCCTGGTCGAGCGGGACGCGATGGTCTTCCACGCCGCCCAGCGGCGGCACGTGCTGGACGCCGAGCACGAGGGGCTGGTCTTCGGCCGGCTGGACCTGCGCACCGGGCAGGTGCTGCACGTGGGCCGGTTGGGCGTGCGCGCCGAGGACGCGGAGACGCTGGTGGTGGACTGGCGGGCACCGGCCGCGGCGGCGTTCTACCAGGCCACGCCCGCCGAGCCGCGCGGCGTCGTCCGCCGGCGCACGATCCAGTCGGCCGCGGAGAAGGTCACCCGGATCGAGGACGACCTGCTCGATCCGGAGGCGGCCCCGGCGGACATGGCGGTGGTCGGCGACGGCGCGCTGCTGGCCACGCTGTCCCGGGCCACCGGCCGGGGCATGCGGGACATCGTCGCCACCATCCAGCGGGAGCAGGACGAGGCGATCCGCTCCCCCGCCAGCGGAGTCACGATCGTCTCCGGCGGCCCGGGCACCGGCAAGACGGCGGTGGCGCTGCACCGGGCCGCGTACCTGCTCTACTCCGACCGGGCCCGCTACGCCGGCGGCGGCATCCTGGTGGTCGGGCCGTCCGGCGTCTTCGTCGAGTACATCGCCTCGGTGCTGCCCTCGCTCGGCGAGGAGACGGCCACGCTGCACTCGCTGGGCTCGCTCTTCCCGGGGATGTCGGCGACCCGGACCGATCCGCCGGAGGTGGCCGCGGTGAAGGGGTCGCTGCGGATGCGCCGGGTGCTGGAGCGGGCGGTGCGGGACGCGGTGCCGGACTCCCCGGCGGAGTTGCGCCTGCTCTACCGCGGTGAGCTGCTGCGGCTGGAGCGGCCGGCGCTGGACGGCATCCGGGACCGGACGCTGACCCGGGGCGCGCGCCGCAACGAGGTGCGCCGGTCGGCGTTCGACGCGGTGCTCGCCGCGCTCTACGCGCAGGCCCGGACGCTGCGGGTGGGCCGGTTGCCGGAGCAGCCCGCGTTCGAGGACGAGATCATCGAGCGGCCGGAGTTCCGGGAGTTCCTCAAGGCCTGGTGGCCCCGGTTGCACCCGCGTCACGTGCTGGGGTGGCTCGCCCGCCCGGACCGGCTGCGCCGCTACGCCGGCGGGATCCTCTCCTCGGCCGAGATCCGGTTGCTCACCGAGGCGTACCGGACGCTGGACGCCGACGGGTCGACCGTCGCCGACATCGCGCTGCTGGACGAGCTGGACGCGTTGCTCGGCACTCCGGTGCGGCGGGCGAAGCCGAAGCGGGACCCGTACCAGCTGGCCGGCGGCGTGCGCGAGCTGAGCACGTACGCCGACCGGCAGCGCGCCGCCCGGGCGGCGGCCCGGGAGCGTCCGGCGGACTACCGCGACTACGCCCACGTGGTGGTGGACGAGTCGCAGGACGTCTCGCCGATGCAGTGGCGGATGATCGGGCGCCGGGGCCGGCTGGCGTCCTGGACGGTGGTCGGCGACCCGGCGCAGACCGCCTGGACCGGCGACCCGCAGGAGCTGGACCGGGCCCGCGACCAGGCGCTGGGGCGTCGCCGCCGGCACCGCTACGAGCTGACCACCAACTACCGCAACTCGGCGGAGATCTTCGCGGTGGCGGCGGCGGAGATCCGCCGGCTGTATCCGGACCTGACGCTGCCCGACGCGGTGCGTTCCACCGGCGTGTCGCCGGTCGAACGCACGGTGCCCGCCGCCGAGCTGCCGGCGAGCACGGTCGAGGCGGCCCGGATCCTGCTGGGCGAGGTGGAGGGCACCGTCGGCGTGATCACACCGGTGCCGCGCCGGGACGAGGTGGCCGGCTGGCTGGACGGCCTCGGCGCCGGCCGGCTCCAGGTGGTGACCAGCCTGCAGGCCAAGGGCATGGAGTACGACGGCGTGGTGCTGGTCGCGCCGAGCGAGATCCGGGCCGACCCCGGCTCGGGGGTGCGCACGCTCTACGTCGCGTTGTCCCGGGCCACCCAACGCCTCACCACGCTCGACCCGACCGGGTGATCCACCCTCACTTGCACACATAGCGATGTGAACATACATTGGGCCTGGCCAGGGTGCGGGAGGGAAGGGTGTGTGCGTGGGCGCAGGTCATGACCACAGCGGTGCGGTGACCAACGCGGCGCACCGCCACCGGGGCCGGCTCTGGGCGGCGTTCGCGCTGCTCACCGCCCTCATGCTGGTCGAGGCGGTGGCCGCCTTCGCGACCGGTTCGCTCGCGCTGCTCTCCGACGCCGGGCACATGTTCACCGACGTGCTCGGCATCGGCATGGCGCTGGCCGCGATCACCGCCACCCGGCGCGCCACCACCGATCCGCAGCGCACATTCGGCCTCTACCGGCTGGAGGTCCTCGCGGCGCTGGCGAACGCGGTGCTGCTCGGCGCGGTCGCGGTCTACGTCCTGGTCGAGGCGGTACGCCGGTTCGGTGACCCGCCGCAGGTGCTGGCCGGCCCGATGCTCGTGGTGGCGGTGCTCGGCCTGCTCGCCAACGTCGGCGCCTTCGCGCTGCTGCGCTCCGGGGCGCAGGAGAGCATCAACCTGCGCGGCGCGTACCTGGAGGTGCTCGGCGACCTGCTCGGCTCGCTCGGGGTGATCGGCGCCGCGCTGGTCATCGCGGTCACCGACTGGTGGTGGGCCGACCCGTTGGTGGCCGTGGCGATCGGTCTGTTCATCCTGCCCCGCACCTGGCGGCTCGGCCGGGCGGCGGTGCGCATCCTGGTGCAGGCCGCGCCGGAACACCTCCAGGTGACCGCGGTGCACGACCGGCTGGCCGCCGTGCCGGGCGTGGCGGAGGTGCACGACCTGCACGTGTGGACGCTGACCTCGGGCATGGAGGTGGCCTCGGCGCACCTGACCACCGCTCCCGGCGCCGAGGTCGCCACCGTGCTGGCCGCCGCCCGGGCCGCCCTGCACGAGGACTTCTCGATCGATCACGCCACGTTGCAGATCGAACCCGGAGCGTCGGCCGGAGCGTGCGGCCCGACCGAGTGGTAATTAGGGCAAACTTAAATCTAGGCCGCTATTGTGGCGTAATGCCGGCTTTGCCGGGTTCACCGGCTCCGGGCGACGGAGCCGGCCCCGGGCAACGCCGGTAGGCTCGGTCGCGGCCACACCGCGGGCGCCACCCCGGCGCCGGTGGAGCGGCCGTCGCCTAATCGCCCGCAGGGCGAGCCGGGGAACCACGTACGTGGGGTGCATCCGCGTCAGCGGTAGGGATCTTCCGTCCCGAACCCGTCAGCTAACCCGGTCGGCGGTTGACGGAAGGACATGTGAATGCCCCCAGTGGCACCTGTACGACGGACGGCCGCCCGGATGGCGGCCCTGCTCGTCGCGATGCTGGCCCTCGGCGTCGTGACCGCGCCGGCCTCCCCCGCCTCGGCGGCGTGGTCGGCCTCCCCCACCGGCCTGCGCGCCGCCGCCCCCGGCGGTGACGACGAGGGCGGCACCCCGGAACTGCGCGCCCAGCTCGACGCGGCCAGCAAGGGCTGGCTGGAGGCCAAGGCCGCGCTGAGCCGGTCGGTGGCCCGGCAGAAGCAGCTCACCGAGCGACTCGACGCGGTCGGCGCCGAGCTGGCCGTACGCGACGCCAAGGTCGGCGAGATCGCCGAGGTGGCGTACCGCACCGGCCGGATGGGCACCGCCGCGGCCCTGCTCGGCAGCAGCAGCCCGGAGGGCTTCATGGACCGGGCGGCCGCGCTGGAGCAGGTCGCCGCGCACGAGGACCGGACGCTGCGCGACCTGATCACCACCCGGGACGAGGCGACCCGGACCCGCGCCGCGCTCGACGGCGAGATCCGGGAGCAGCGCAAGCAGGTCACGGTGATGGCCAAGCGCAAGCAGCAGGCCGAGCGGGCGCTGGAGGTGGCGAACGACCGGCCGTCCGCCGGCAGCGGCGGCGTCCGGGGCACCTCGACGGCGAACGCGACGCCGGCCAAGCGCAACTCCGACGGCTCCTGGCCGGCGGAGTCGTGCAGCGTCAACGACCCGACGCCGGCCGACGGCTGCATCACCCCGCGCACCCTGCACGCGCTCAACCAGGCCAAGGCGGCCGGCTTCACCCGGTACGTCTCCTGCCACCGGCCCAGCGGCTCCGGCGAGCACCCGAAGGGACGCGCCTGCGACTTCGCCGCCCAGAAGGACGGCTTCGGCGGGGTGGCCAGCGGCGGCGACCGGACGTACGGCAACAACCTGGCCGCGTACTTCGTGCGCAACGCCGACCCGCTCGCCGTGCTCTACGTGATCTGGTTCAAGCAGATCTGGCTGCCCAGCAGCGGCTGGAAGTCGTACAGCGGCGGCAACGGCGACCCGTCCAGCGACCACACCAACCACGTGCACCTGTCGGTCTACTGAGCACTACGCTCCCCGACGTACTCCGGGAGTCGTCGCGCGGCCCACGACGTGGGCCGCGCGGCGGCCGACGATCGGTGGCATGAGACGACTCTCCCCCGCCGGACGCAAGGCGCTGCTCACCGCGCACCTGGTCACCTCGCTCGGCTGGCTCGGCACCGACCTGGGGCTGCTCGCGCTGGGCGTGGCCGGGCTGCGCGGCGCCGACCCGGAGGTCGTCTACCCCGCGGCGGCGTTGCTGGTCACCTGGCTGTTCGCGCCGCTGAGCGTCGCGGTCTGGCTGATCGGGGTGGCCAGCGCGCTGCTCACCCCGTGGGGGCTGCTGCGGTGGCGGTGGGTGCTGGTGAAGTTCGCGCTCACCACCGTGATGCTCGGGCTGGTGCTGCTCCTGCTGACGCCCCGGGTCCGGCACCTCGGCGCGCTGGCCGGCGCGGCCGACGCGCACCTGCGGATCGACCTGGTGGTGCCGCCCGCCGTCTCCACCACACTGCTGCTCGTGGCCACCGTGCTGTCCACCTGGAAGCCGTGGGGGCGGCTGCGCCCGCCCGCCCGCCGGTCGGTCCCGGCGGGGCGGGCCGGCTGAGTCAGGCCGGCCGGCCCTCCAGGGTCGCGCCCAGACGGGCCGCGAGGCCCAGGTGGGCGGCGCGGGCCTGGCGGAACGCGTAGCCGAACAGCGGGGCCGGCGCGGTGAGGGTGATCTCCACGTCGATCCGCACCACGCCGTCGGGCTCGTCGCGCAGCCGGGTGTGGTTGCGAACCGTCGTCGCCGGCTGCTGCCGGGCCACGGTGACCACCTCGTCCTCGGTGGCGACCAGCACGTCCGCCTGGTAGGTCACCGGGAAGTGCAGGGGGCCCAGCTCCAGCCGGTCGGTGATCGCATAGCTGGCCAGCGCTCCGGGCCGCGACGGCACCTGCCGGACCCGCACGATCAGCGGATGCAGCTCGCCCTGCCGGCTCAGGTCGCCGAGCAGGGCCACCGCGTCCGCCCGGGTGCACCGGGCCTGCACGGTGTAGCTGAAGCTGTCGCTGCTCTGCAACCGATCCCCCTCGCCGTCGTGGGTCGCGACGATCGTCCCGTACCGGAGCCGGGCTGGCAACGGGTCGAAGGTCCCCAGGCCGGAGGGGGATCGAGGGCGGCGCTCAGGCGCCGGGCAGCACCTCGGGGGCGTCGTCGGCGAACCAGGGCTCGGGCGCGCCGAAGAGGCCGAGCAGGCCGGTCACCCAGAGCTGCCGGTGCACGAACCGGCTCGGCTCGGTGACCACGAGCTTGACGCCGCTGACCTCGCACGTCTGGAAGCCGGCGACCATGGCGCTGATGCCGACGGAGTCGATGAACGTCACGAGCCGCATGTTGAGCTCGATCCGGGCGGGACGGGCCTTCGCGAGCACCTCGGCGATCGCTTCCCGCACCTCGTACGCGGTGTCGACGTCGATCTCCCCACGGGGCGCGATCTGGACGACACCACCCGGACGCACCGACTTCACGATCGACAGGCTCACGCGAGCACCTCCACTCGCCCGTACGGGCGCCTCATCAGTACGCGGGCCGCGACCGAGAGTATTCCTCCGACGGCCCCCGTCGCCACCCCCCGGGATGAGCAATTCGCGGAGTGGGCACACCTGGGCGAACCCAATCCGGACCTCCGGGTTCCAATTTCCCCTTCGACGCGGACCACGACCGGCCGAACGACCGGGCCGGACCGGCCGATCCGCCGACCCAGGGTAGCGGGCCCGCGCACCTCGCGCGGACACCCGGTCCCCGACACGTTCTCCACGGTTCGTCCGGTTCGCCCGGCGACGGCCCGGGCCGCCGTCGGGACGGGTTTGGCGCGGGCGCCGACGGGGCACAGCCCACGGGGAGTGAACCGTGACGCGCCGGATGAACACCGGAGTCCGAAGTGGCCGCCGGGCTTCGGCACCCGAGGAGGTAGAACGATGTTCGGATCCAGCCTGATGGACCGCCGCAGCAAGCCCGAGCGGGTCGCGGACCAGGCGTGGCAGCACCTGCTCTCCGCCGTGGGCTCCGCCGGTGACAGCGTGCGGGACGCCACCCGGGCGGCCCGTCGCAACTCCTCCGGCCTGGCCGACGACGCCACCGACCTGGTCGGCACCGCCGCCGACGAGGCGCGCCGGCGGGCCAGCCTCGCCTTCGACGCGCTCGCCGGCCGCCGGCCCGCACTGCCCTGGACGCTGCTGATCGCCGCGGCCCTGGCCGGCGCCGCCGTCGGCTGGGCCGCCGGCACCGCCGCCCGCGCCGCCGGCAGCCGGGACCGGGTCGCCGACGAGATCGAGTTCGTCGACGTCGACCGGCCCAACTCCCCCGCCGGCCTGGACGGCTGACCGGGACCGTACGAGCCGGCCGGTGGCCGCCCCCGACCCCCGGGGGCGGCCACCGGCGTCTCCGCCACCCGGCGGGGGCGTTCCTCACCCGGACCGGGTGAGGGCGGGTCACCCGGTCCGCGCCCAGGATCGGTGGTGCGGGAGTACGTGCCCGCGTCGCCGACCGACGGGGAGGAGAGCCGGATGGCCACCGAGACGACCACGCGTACGGACCGGGACATCCAGTCCGCCGTGCTCGACGAGCTGACCTGGGAACCCCGGGTGGGCCCCGACGAGATCGGGGTGACCGTCACCGACGGCGTGGTGACGTTGACCGGGCGGGTCGACAGCTACGCCAAGAAGTGGGCCGCCGAGCGGGCCGCGCACCGGGTGGCCCGGGTCCGCGCGGTCGCCAACGACCTCGCCGTCCGGATCGACACCGCCGCCGGCCGGGAGGATCCGCAGATCGCCGTCGCCGCCGCCCGCGCCCTGGAGTGGGACGCCTTCGTGCCGGTCGAGGCGCTGCACGTCACCGTGGCCGACGGCTGGGTCACCCTGCACGGCGAGGTCGAGTGGGAGTACCAGCGGCGCGCCGCCGAACGGTCCGTCGCCCGGCTCACCGGCGTACGCGGGCTGAGCAACGGGATCACCGTCCGGCCGGCGGTCCGCGCGGACGGGCGGGACCTGGCCGAGCAGATCGTGGACGCGCTGGCCCGCAACGGCGCGACCGAGGCCGAACAGGTCGGCGTCCGGGTCCACGGCGACACCGTCCTGCTGGAGGGCCGGGTCCACTCCGGGCCCGAACGCGACGAGATCGAGCGGGTGGTCTGGAACGCCCCCGGCATCCGGGAGGTGCACAACCACCTGTCCGTCCGGCGGTGAGCCGGCGAACCACCCGGCCCGGGTGAGCCCGGCTCACCCGGGCACGGGCCAGGGTGGGAGGCATGAGTGATCCGAACGGGCTGATCACACCCGGGCAGGTAGCGCCCGCGTTCACCCTGCCGGCGTCGCCGGACGGGCGGGAGGTGGGCCCCGGACAGTTCCCTGGCCGTCCGGTGGTGCTGGCCTTCTACCCCGCCGACTGGACCCCGGTCTGCGGCGACCAGATGGCCCTCTACCAGGCCGCCCTGCCCGAACTGGAGCGGTACGACGCGGTGCTGCTGGGCATCTCGGTGGACAGCGTCGACTCGCACCGGGCGTTCGCGGAGAGCCGGGGCATCCGCTTCCCGCTGCTGGCCGACTTCGAACCCAAGGGCGAGGTGTCCCGCCGCTACGGCGCGTACGCGCCGCGCGGGCAGTCGGACCGGGCGCTCGTGGTGATCGACCCCGACGGCCGGGTGGCCTGGAGCCACCTCTCCCCGCCCGAGGTCAACCCGGGCGTGGACGGCATCCTCGACGCCCTGGAGCAGCTGGGCACGGATCGGCGGGTGAGCACCCGATGACGACGCCGTTGCAGGTCACCACCGCCCGACTGCGGATCCCGGTGTCCGAGCGCGACCACGTCCGTGGGCCGGCCGACGCGCCGGTCACCATCGTCGAGTACGGCGACTTCCAGTGCCGGTTCTGCGGCGCCGCGTACCCGAACCTGGCCGAGGTGCTGCGCCAGCGGGCCGACGTGGTGCGGTTGGCGTACCGCCACTTCCCGATCACCAACGTCCACCCGTACGCGGAGAGCGCGGCGGAGGCCGCCGAGGCGGCCGGCGAGCGGGGCCGGTTCTGGGAGATGCACGACTGGCTCTTCGAGCACCAGGACCAGCTCGACCCGGTGCACCTGTCGCTCGGCGTCGAGCAGCTCGGGCTGCCGCCCGAGGAGGTCGGCGCGGAGGTGGGTCGGCAGGCCCACGCGGACCGGGTCCGGCAGGACTTCGTGGGCGGCATCCGCAGCGGGGTGAACGGCACCCCGACGCTGTTCGTCAACGACGTCCGACACGACGGCGGCTACGAGCTGGCCGAGCTGCTGGCCGTGGTGGACGCCGCCGCGAACGCCTGACCGGTCAGATCAACCGCAGCTCGCGCGCCCGTCGGACGGCCTCCCGCCGGCGGGTCGCGTCGAGCTTGCGGTAGATGTTGCGGACGTGCGTCTTGACGGTGTTGACCGACAGCGACAACTCGGCGGCGATCTCCACGTTGGACAGGATGCTCTGCAGGTAGCGCAGGATGGTCAGCTCCCGCTCGGTGAGCGGCTCGTCCAGGGCCCGCGCCGGGGCGTCCGGGGTCGCCTCGGGCCGGTGCGCGTCCACGTCGCGGACCAGGTCGCTCACCGTCGCCCAGTAGGCCGTCCCGGAGTCCAGGTGCGTGGCGAGCAGGTCGCGGACGTCCGGTTCGGCGCGGGTGAACACGCGCCGGCAGCCCTCCGGCTCGGCCAGCGCCAGCACCTCCTCCAGCAGCCGTCCGGCCCGCCGCCCGTCGCCGGCCGAGCCGGCCGACGCCGCCTCCAGCAGCCCGGCGCCCAGCCGCACCGGCAGCGGCCAGTCCGCCGCCTCGGGCGCGGTCCAGTCGGGCAACGCCCGCTCGGCCCCGCGGGCGTCGCCGGCCCGCAGCCGCAGCCGGGCGGACGCCAGCGCCAGCGCGGGATCGGGTGATCCGCCGTCGGCGACCACGTCCAGCAGCGCGCGGGCGCCCTCCAGGTCACCGACCGCCGCGCGGAGCTGGGCCTCGGCGGCGGTGAGCCACGCGCCCAGCTCCGGCCCGGGCGCACCGGCCCGGGCGGCGGCGAGGGTACGCAGCGCCGCCGCCGGCTCCCCGCCGTCGGCCAGCAACCCGGCCCGGCAGAGCGCGGCCAGCGCCGCCGCGCCGGGCTCCGCGCCCGCCGGCCCGGCGAGCGCCAGGTGCGCGGCGGCCTCCGCCGGCCGGTCCCGCTGCCACCAGACCAGCGCCAACGCCAGGTACGCGTGGCCGCAGTCCCGCCGGGACGACCAGCCCTGGCAGGGCGGCATCGCCAGCGCCTCCCGGGCGTGCTCCTCGGCGGCCCGCAGCGCGCCCCGGGCCGCCTCCAGCAGCGCCGAGCGGCTGGCGCAGAGCAGCTCGATCCGGGGCCGGCCGGCCCGCCGCGCCGCCGCGAGCGCCGTCCCGAGCCGCGCGCCCGCCGTCGTCAACGCCCCCTCGGCCAGCGCCACCAGCCCCAGCGCGGCATCGGCGACCGCCCGTACGTCGTCCTCCTCACCGTTGTCGGCGCGCGGGTCGGCGGCGGGCACGCCTCCCCCGGCCCCGGCGGCGGCCGGGCCGGCCCCGCCCACGTCGGTCCCGGCAGCCGAGGGCAGGCCGGCCGGCGCGGAGACGGTGGCGAGCAGGCGGTCGGCGGCCCGGCGTACCTCCTCGTGGTCGCCGGCGAGCCGGGCCAGGCCCAGCTCCACCGCGGCGGCCAGCCGCCGGAACCGGTCCCGACGGGGTTCCGGCAGGTCGACCGCGTGCGCGACCGCCCGCCGCAGCTGCCCGTCCGCGGCGGCCGGGTCCCCGGCGTACACCCGCTCGGCCGCCGCGGCCAGCGCCAGCTCGGGATCCCGCCGCACCGCCTCGGCCGGCGGCTCGGGCGGGGCCGGGACGGGAGCCGGGGCCGGCTCGTCCGGGGCCAGCTCGGGCCAGCGCGTCAGCAGCAGCGTGGTGGCGTCGTCCCACTCGGCGGCGGCCAGCGCGTGGCGCAGCGCCTCGGCCGGTCGGTCGTGGGCCGCGCACCAGCCGGCCGCCCGCCGGTGCAGCTCGCGCACCTCCTCGACGGGAAGCCGGTCCAGTTCGTCGCGGAGCAGGTCGGCCAGCAGCGGGTGCGGCCGGTACCAGGGCGGCTCGCCGCCGTCGCGCTGGACGAAACCGCCCTCCCGGGCCGCCTCGGCGAGCAGGTGCCCGGCGTCGGCCCGGCCGGTCAGCGCGGCGGCGAGGTCGGCGCGGACCGCGACCGTCACCGCACAGCGGCGCAGGACGTCGCGGGCGGCCGGGTCCAGCGGCGTGAGCACCTCGTCGCGCAGGTACGCGGCGACGTCCGGCTGGTCGCCGCCGAAGCGCTCCACCGCGCGGGCGGGGTCGGCCCCGGCGCCCAGCGACAGCGCGGCGAAACGCAGCCCCGCCGGCCAGCCGGCGGTCCGCTCGGCGAGCCGGGGCACCGCCTCGGGCGGCACCGGCACCCCGTGCGCGACCAGCAGATCGGCGACCTCGTCGGTGCGGAACGCCAGCTCGTCCGGACCGATCGTGGTGAGGTCACCGGCCAGCCGCCAGCGGTGCAGGGTCAGCGGCGGCTCGTGCCGGGCGCCGGCCACCAGCCGCAGCCGCCCGTCGCCGTGGCGGAGCAGGAACTCCAGCCCGGCCAGCGCCGCCGGGTCGGTCACCCGGTGCAGGTCGTCCAGGACCAGCAGCACCGGCCGCTCCCGCGTGGCGAGCGCGGCGGCGAGCGTTTCGAGCTGCTCCGGCCGGGGCGGCGCGTCCGGCACCGGCGGCGGCCCCTCGTCCGGCTCCTCGGCGACGGCCGCGCGCAGCGCGGCGGCCAGGTACGCCCAGAGCCGCCCGGTGGTGTCGCCCTCCGCCACGGTCACCCAGACCGGCGCCGGGCCGTCCCGCTCCCCGCGCGCCCAACCGGACAGCATTGTCGTCTTGCCCCAGCCGGCCGGGGCCAGCACCAGCGTGACCGGCCCGCCCGCGCCCCGCTCCAGGCGGTCCAGCAGGCGTGGGCGGAGCACCACCGGCTCGGGCGGCACGGGTGGGGTCAGCCGGGACGCCAGCAGCGGCGCGGCGGCGCCGGTGGTGAGCGGTTCCGGCGTACCGAAGACCTCCGTCGTGGCGTCGGTCGGCGCGGTGGCGAACCGGACCTGGTCGGCCTCCTCCGGCATGCGTCCCCCTCCCCCGTCGGCGCGGTGGGCGGTTACCCGGACCGGACCGGTTCACCCCTTCGGGGCGAACCCGCCTCACCCGGACCACCCCCACCCTGGGGGTACGCGGGCGGCCGGCCATCCAGCTCCGGCCGCCCGGCGACCCACGACCTCGGGAGGGCAGGTGGCGCGGACCGGACGGTGGGCCGGCGGCGCGCTCGCGCTGGCGGCCGGCGGCGCGAACGTCCTGGCACGTCGGGGCGCGCCCGCCGCCCCGGCACGGACCCTCGGCCCGGGCGCTGGCAGGTGGTGACCGTGACCGGCCGGCCCGACCAGGTGCTGCCACCCGGGCGGTGGCCCGAGCCGTTGCGTCGGCTCGACGGCGCGGTGGAGGTCCACGCGCGTCCGGCCCCGGGTGGACGCGGCACCGAACTGGCGGTACGCCCGCTGGGCGGGGAGCCGACGCTGCCCGGGTTCGCCGCGCACCTGGTCGGCGACGACCCGGGCCGGTTCCTGCGCCAGGTGCTGCGGGAGACCAAGCAGCTCCTGGAGACCGGGGAGGTGCTGCGGGCGGACCGCTCGCCGCTGGACCGGCCCGGGGCCGCCGGGTGAGGGCGCTCTGCTGGGAGGGCGCGGACGCGCTCGCGGTGCGCCGGGTCCCCGACCCCGAGCTGCGCAACGCCCACGACATGATCGTCCGGGTACGTCGCAGCGTGACCTGCGGCGGCGACCTGCCGCTGCTGGCCGGGCGGATACCGGAGGCGGCCGCCGGCGAGGTGCTCGGCCACGAGTTCGTCGGCGACGTGGTCGAGGTCGGGCCGGACGTGCGGCGGCACCGGGTCGCGGACCGGGTGGTGGTCGGCGCGTCGGTGGCCTGCGGGGCGTGCTGGTTCTGTCGGCAGGGTCTGCTGGCCTGCTGCGACAACGGGACGTCCGGCGGGGCGGCCGAGCCGGAGTGGGGTCCGCCCACCGCCGGCTGCTACGGCCGGCCGGCCCGGCTCGGCGGTTTCGCCGGTGGTCACGCCGAGTTCGTCCGCGTGCCGTACGCCGACGTGGGCGCGTTCGCCGTACCCGCGGGCGTGGACGACGACCGGGCGGTGTTCGCCGCGGACGCCGCCCCGGCCGCCTGGCACGGGGCGGAGCTGGGCGGCATCGGCCCCGGCGACGTGGTCGCCGTCTGGGGCGCGGGCGCGGTGGGCCAGCTCACCGCCGGGGCGGCCGTGGCGCGCGGCGCGGCCCGGGTGGTCGTCGTCGACGAGCACGACGACCGGCTGCGGATGGTGACCCGGAATCCGGGCGTCGAGGCGCTCAACCACCGGTACTTGGACGTCCTCGCCGAGCTGCGGGAACGCAGCGGCGGCCGGGGACCGGACGTGTGCGTGGACGCGGCGGGTCCGCCGGCCGGGCCGACGCGGTGGCCGACCGGCGAGCCGGACGGCGGGGTGGCGCTGCGCGAGGCGGTGCACGCCTGCCGCAAGGGCGGCACGGTGGTGGTGCTCGACGGCGGGGCCGGGTTCGTCGACCGGTTCCCGGTCGGCGCGGTGGCGGAGAAGGGTCTGGTGGTGCGCGGCGGCCGGCGCGCCGGGCCGGGCGCCATCCCGGAGCTGCTGAACCGGATGGCCCGGGACGAGCTGGTGACCGAGCACCTGGCCACCCACCGGCTGCCGCTGGAGCGGGGCGCCGACGGGTACGCGTTGTTCCGGGACCGGGCCGACGGCTGTGTCCGGGTGGTCTTCACCCCGTGATCCGGGCGGGCGCGGATGGCACACTCGGCGGATGCGCGCAGACCGTCCGTACGACCTCGTCCTGTTCGGTGCCACCGGCTTCACCGGCGGCCTGACCGCGGAGTACCTGGCCCGGCACGCGCCGGACCGGCTGCGCTGGGCGCTCGCCGGGCGCAACCCGGCCAAGCTCGCCGCCGTCCGCGACCGGCTGGCCGCGATCGACCCCGGCCTGGCCGACCTGCCCCTGCTCACCGCGGACGTGACCGACCCGGCGTCGCTGCGGGCGGTGGCGGAGAGCGCCCGGGTGGTCGCCAGCACCGTCGGCCCGTACGTGCACCACGGCGCCCCGCTGGTGGCCGCCTGCGCCGGCGCCGGCACCGACTACCTCGACATCACCGGCGAGCCGGAGTTCGTCGACCTCATGTACGTGCGGCACCACGCCGAGGCGGTGCGCACCGGCGCGCGCCTGGTGCACGCCTGCGGCTTCGACTCGATCCCGCACGACCTGGGCGTCTGGTACACGGTCAAGCAGCTTCCCACCGACGGCCCGGTCACGGTCGACGGCTACGTGCGGGCCGGTGGCCGCTTCTCCGCCGGCACGTACCACTCGGCGCTGACCGCGTTCGCCCGCACCGGCGAGGCGAGCCGGGCGGCCCGGGCCCGCCGCGCGGTGGAGCCGCGACCGGAGGGGCGGCGGGTGCGGGCGGTGCCCGGCAGGGTGGGCCGGGTCCGGGAGTTCGACCAGTGGGCGGTCCCGCTGCCCACGATCGACCCGCAGGTCGTCCGCCGGTCCGCGGCGGCCCGCCCGGAGTACGGCCCGGACTTCCGCTACCGGCACTTCGCGGCGGTGAAACGGCTGCCCACCGTGCTGGTGGCCGGCGCCGGCCTGGCCGGTGTGCTCGGGCTGGTCAAGGTGCCGCCGACCCGGCGCTGGCTGCTCGGTCGGCTCGCCTCCGGCCAGGGGCCGAGCGCCGAGCAGCGGGCGAAGTCCTGGTTCCGGGTGCGGTTCGTGGGCGCCGGTGGCGGCCGGCGGGTGGTGACCGAGGTGTCCGGCGGCGACCCCGGCTACGACGAGACCGCCAAGATGCTCGCCGAGTCGGCGCTCTGCCTGGCGTTCGACGACCTGCCGGAGACCGCCGGCCAGGTCACCCCGGTGGCCGCGATGGGTGACGCGTTGCTGGACCGGCTGGTCCGGGCCGGGATCACGTTCCGCACCCTGCCCGAGGGAGGTTGACCCTCGACCTGGTCGAGGTCACAGGATGACGGCCGTGGAGAGCGAGCTTCGCAGCATCGGTGAGCTGGCCCGGGCCAGCGGGTTGACGATCAGCGCCCTGCGGTTCTACGACCGTTCCGGGGTGCTGACGCCGGCCCGGGTGGACCCGGTGACCGGCTACCGCTGGTACACCGGCGACCAGGTGGCGCCGGCGCGCCTGGTGGCCGGGCTGCGGCGGGTCGGCATGCCGCTGGCCGGGATCGCCGAGGCGCTGCGGCACCGGCACCGGCCGGCCGAGGTGCACCGCCTGCTCGACGCGCACCTGCGGCGGCTGGAGGACGGCCTCACCGACGCGCGACGCGAACTCTCCCGGATCCGTCGACTGATCGACCCGGAGGAGACCACCGTGACCACCCGACTCGTGCTGTCCCGCGCCGCCCTGTCCGAGGCGGTGGACGCCGTACGCTTCGCCGTCGGCGCCGACCCGGAGCTGCCGGCCCTGTCCGGCGTGCTGCTGGCGGTCGAGCCGGACGGCGTGCACCTGTCCGCCACCGACCGTTTCCGGATGGCCGTGGCCCGGGTCGACGCCACCGTCGACGGCCCGCCGGTGACCGCGCTGCTGCCGGTGGCCGCCGTCGACGAGCTGCGCGCCGCGCTGGACACCGACGCCGGGCCGACCGTGGCGGCCGAGGTCGCCGCGGACCGGGTGACCGTCTCGGTCGGGGACCGGCCGGTGACCGCCGTACCGCTGCCGTACGACTTCCCGGACGTCCGCCGGCTGCTGCGCGCGCGGGTCGGCGACGCGCCCGCGTACCGGATCCGGGTGGACGGCGCGGCGCTGCGCGCGGCGCTCACCGCGGCCGACGTCCCGGTCTGTCACCGGGCGCACGACGGGGTCGCGCACGAGGTGGTGGCCCTGGGCCTGGACGGCCGGGGCGAGCTGCGCCTGGTCGACCCGGAGGCCGCGCCGGTCGCGGACGGGTTGCGGGTCGGGGTGAACCGGGAGTACCTGCTCGACGCGCTGGACGCCGGCGGCGGGCAGCTCGTGCTGGAGCTGGACGGGCCGATCACCCCGCTGGCGGTGCGCCGGGCCGACGACGCGCACGCGTTCTCCGTCCTCATGCCCGTGCGCCTGTAGACCGGGCGGGCCCGGGCCGGCAGGGCCGCGACGGTAGCATCTGGGGGTCCCACCTGACTGCCTGGACGGAGGCGTACGAGCAGCATGCTCGACATGGAGTTGATCCGGAAGGATCGCGAGGCGGTGGCGACCGCGCTGGCGAAGCGTCTGGATCCCGCCGAGGTCACCCGGGCGCTGGACGACATCCAGCGGCTCGACCAGGAACGACGCGCGCTGATCACGGAGATCGACGCCGAGCGGCAGCGCCGCAAGGCCGAGGCGCGCGCGTACGCGGAGGCGAAGCGGTCCGGCGCCACGCCGCAGCCGGTCGCCCCGGAGGCCGAGCGCAAGCAGCTCGCGGAGCTGGAGTCCCAGCTCGACGAGGTGCAGTCCCGGCTCCGCTCGGCGATGAGCGAGCTGCCCAACCTGCCCGCCGACGACGTGGTCGCCGGGGGCAAGGAGGCCAACCGGGTGGTGCGGACGTTCGGTGAGCCGCCGGCCGTCGAAAAGGTGCGCGACCACGTGGAGCTGAGCCGCGCGCTCGGCCTGGTCGACCACGAGCGGGGCGTGAAGCTCGGCGGCTCGGGCTTCTGGATGTACACCGGCATGGGCGCCCGGCTGGAGTGGGCGCTGGTCAACTGGCTGATCGAGCAGAACATCCAGGCCGGCTACGAGTTCCTGCTCCCGCCGCACCTGCTGCTGGACACCGCCGGCTTCGCCGCCGGGCAGTTCCCGAAGTTCTACGACGACGTCTACCACCTGGACCGGCAGTCCGCCCCGCGCGGGCAGTTCCTGCTGCCCACGTCGGAGACGGCGATCCTCGGCGCCTACCAGGACGAGATCCTGGAGACGGGCCGGCTGCCGGTCAAGGCGTTCGCCTACACCCCGTGCTACCGCCGCGAGGCGGCCGGCTCGCACTCGGACGAGCGCGGCACGGTGCGCGGCCACCAGTTCAACAAGGTGGAGATCTTCCAGTTCACGCTGCCGGAGCAGGCGGGCGAGGCGCTGGAGGCGATGGTCGGGCACGTCGAGGGCCTGGTCGACAGGCTCGGTCTGCACTTCCAGACCAGCCTGCTCGCCGCCGGCGACGCGAGCGCCTCGATGAAGAAGACGCTCGACGTCGAGGTGTGGATGCCGAGCACCGGCAAGTACAAGGAGGTGTCGTCGGTCTCCTGGGCCGGCGACTACCAGGCCCGCCGGGCGGCCATCCGCTACCGCGAGCCGGGCGCGAAGCAGACCCGGTTCGTGCACACGCTCAACGGCTCGGCGCTGGCCACCAGCCGGCTGTTCCCGGCCATCCTGGAGCAGTGCCAGCAGCCCGACGGCTCGGTCGTGGTCCCCGAGGTGCTGCGCGACAAGCTCGGCACCGACCGCCTCACCCCGCGCTGACCCGCCCCCGCTCCCCCGCCCCCACCTCTCCCCCGTGATCTTGCACTTCCGGCCCGTGAGAAGTCCGCTTCACCCCTTCCGCCCGGGCACCAACTGCAAGATCGCGGGGGCGGCGGGTGAGGGTGGTGAGGAGGAGCAGCAGGGTCAGGAGGGTCGTGAGGACGGCGGGGCCCAGAGTGTCGACGGCGCCCACCAGAGCCTGCTGCGCTCGGGCGGCGGTGCGGATCACCGGGTCGGTGAAGGCGTCGCGGCGGCCCAGGGCGAGGCGCACCTCGTACCAGCCGTACCAGGCGACGTAGCCGCCGGCGACCAGCAGCACCAGGCCGCTCAGGCGCGGCACCCACGCGCCGGCGCCGCGCAGTCCGGCCACCACCCGCCCGCGCAGCAACGCCACGGCCAGCGCGGCCACACCGACCACCAGGGCCATCCCGAGGGCGTACGCGCCGAACAGCGCCAGCCCGCGCAGCGGCGACCCGGCCCGCAGGCTGGTCACCACGATCGCCAGGAACGGCGCGATCGCGCAGGTCAGCGACGTGAGCGCGTACGCCGCGCCGAACAGCGCCATGGACGGCCAGGTGCGGGTGAGCCGGGGCGCGGTGGTGAGCGGGCGGGGCGCGGGCAACCGCCGGCCGGCGAGCAGCCAGCAGCCGGCCAGCGCCAGGAGCACGCCGAGGGTCACGGTCAGCCAGGGCAACCGGGGCCGCAGCCAGTCCGCCGCCGGCGCCACGGCCAGCCCGAACGCGCCGAAGACCAGCACGTACCCGAGGGTCAGCCCGGCCGTCGCGGTGAGCGCGCGGCCGACCGCGCCGCGGCCGTCGCCGGGGCCGGCCACCAGCAACGACAGGTACGCGGGCAGCATCGCGAAGCCGCACGGGTTGACCGCGCCGAGCATGCCGGCGGTCAGCGCGAGCAGCAGCGCGCCGGTCATCCCCGGGCCAGCGTCTCGACCTGCCGGGTGAGCGACTCGCCGTCGAGGAAGCCCTGGTGGACCACCTTGCCGTCCCGGTCGAGGATGACGAACGTGCTCTGCTCGACCACCTTGAAGCGGCGCCACACCGCGCCGGCGCGGTCGTCGAGCTGCGGGGTGCCGGCCAGGTCGAACTCGGTGACGAACTCCTTCATCGCCTTCTGCTGGCCGAGCCCGGCGACGCCGACGATCGGCACCGTGTCCCGGTAGGCCGGGGCGATCTCGGCGACGGTCCACGCCTGGCTGGCGCAGGTGGCGCACCAGGGGGCCCAGAACCAGAGCACCACCGGCCGCCCGGCCAGGGCGGCGGCGGAGAACGCCGTACCGTCGAGGGTCTTCGCGTCGAACGCCAGTGTCTTCGGCACCCGGGCCGGCGCGGTCGGCGACGGGGCGAGCGACGACGGGCCGGCCGACGCGCTCGCGGCGGTGGTCGGCGCGGCGGCGGACGGGGCGGCCACCGTACCGACCGACGTGGTCCGCTCGGGACCGACCGCGCAGGCCGCCGTGGCGGTGAGCGTGGCGGCCAGCACGGCGGCGGCCCCGAGACGACGAACGGTGGGTGATGCCATCGACGCTCCTGACGTGGTCGTCACTCCGCCTTGACCAGCCGGAGCGCGAGTTCGGGACAGACCTTGACCGCCTTGAGCGCGCCCTCGCGCAGCCAGGTCGGCACCGGGGTGGCGGGGAAGGCGGGGAAGCCGTTGCCGTCGAGCCGGATGAAGTCCGGCACCACGTGCGCGCAGAGTCCGTGCCCGTCGCAGCGGGACCAGTCCAGGGTGAGCTTCTGCGGGTTGCCGTCGGGCGCGCCGGGCAGGCCCATCGTGCCCTTGACCCGTTTGCCGCAGCCCTCCCCGGTGGCGTGCAGCCGCAGGTCGTCGGCGAACACCTCCATGGCGGACAGCGCGAACCGGGCGGTGCCGTCCGGGTGGCTGCACGCGCCGCGCCCCTTCACGTCGCCGGCGGCGGCCCGGACCAGCTCGATCGGGGCGCTGCCGGAGACGGCGAGGTCGACGGAGCGGGCCAGGTCGGGCAGTCCCATCTTGCACGGGCCGCACTGCCCGGCGGACTCACCGGCCAGGTAGCGGACCACCTGGGCGGCCTCGCCGAGCGGGCAGGTGTCGGTGCCGAGCGGCACGATGATGCCGGCGCCGAGCGTGCCGCCCACCGCGGCCAGTCCCTTGCGGGAGACCTCGGCCCGCTCCGCCGCCTCGGCGGTGATCCACTTGCCGTGGTAGCCGCCCATCAGGATGCCCGGCCCGGGCGGCACCTCGCACAGGTCGAGGATCTCGCGCAGCGGGGTGCCGGCGGCGCACTCCACCACGGCCGGCCGCTTCGCCGACCCGGTGACGGTGAGCAGCACGGTGCCCGGCTCGTCGTCGGTGCCGAGCGCGGCGTACTCGTACGGGCCGATCCGGGCGGCGACCGCGAGCTGAGCGTACGTCTCGGCGTTGGAGAGCAGGGTGGGCAGCCCGCCGACGCCGGAGTCGCTGGAGCGCTTCTTGGTGCCGGGCGGGATGTGCGGCAGGCCGTTGATGCCGTTGACCAGCGCGCCGCCCTCACCGGAGATGAACCGGTGCGGCACGGTGACGATGGTGGTCGGCACCGGCATCCGCCGTTCCTGCAACGCCTCGGTCAGTGAGGGCCGGCCCACGTCGTCGTCGGCCACCCCGATCACGATCTCGTCGGCGTCCAGCGCGAACGCGGCCAGCGCGGCGCCGTCCAGAACGAGGTGCGGCGCTCGGGTGAGCAGCACCTTGTCCTTCCAACTGGCCGGCTCGCCCTCGCTGGCGTTGACCACCACCACGGCGGCCAGGTCCTGCCGCTCGCAGGACTCCAGCACCGCGCGCAGCTTGCGGGCGAACGGGAAGCCCGCACCGCCCTTGCCCTTGAGGTCGATCGCCTCGGCGAGCCGCAGCAGCGCCGCCGGCTCCATCGGACCGATCGGGCCGTGCACCTCCTCGTGGGCGAGCAGGTCGAGCCGGCCGAACTCGGCGAAGCCGGCGGTCAGGCGGGGTTCACCGACGCAGGCGACCGGGGGCACGGTCGTCCGCATCATCGGGCCTCACCCCGCAGCCCGGCCCAGTACGCGCCGTCGACCGCGTCCGCGTCGGCCCGCTTGCGCCGGCCGGAACGGCTCTCCTTGGTGGCCCGCAGGGCCCGGCGGGAGGCCAGGTCGACGAGCGTGGGGGTGTCGTCGACGAACTCGTCGTCGGCGGCGTAGCGGGCCGGCGGACGCCAGTAGTCCGGCTCCTCCGGCACGTCCTCCTCGTCCCGGTAGCGCCGGCCGGAACCGCTGCGCGGCTCCGCGGTGACCGGGGTGCCGGAGATCGGTCCGGCCGAGATCGGCTCGCCGGAGACCGGGCGGCTCTCCCAGCGGCGCGGGCTGTCCCACGGCTCCTCCGCCTCGTCCGTCGGACGCGGCGGGGCCGAGTAGCGGGCCACCTCGGCGGGGGTGGCGTACCGGCCGCTGTCCGGCGGGGCCGAGTGGCGTCCGCCCGTGTCCGGCGGGGCGGAGTGCCGGCCACCGCTCTCCGGCGGGGCCGAGTACTGCGCGACCATGTCCTCGTCGGCCCGGGACCGGCGGCTCACCCGCTCCTCGTCGTCCCGGCGGCGACGACGGGACCGCTCCCCGTCCCGCCGGCCGACCGGCTCCAACTCCTCGGTGTTCCGCCGGACGGCGGGCACCCGCTCGGATTCCCGGCCGCGGCGTACCGGCTCGCGTTCGTCGTCCCCGCGCCGCGAGGTGCGCCGCGCGGCCGGGACCTCCTGCGTCCGGACCCGGCGTTCCGGCGCGTCCGTCGCCTCGCCGCGCCGCCGGGCGGCGGCCGCGCGCACCGGCTCGCGCAGCGTTCCGGGTTCCGGCACCACCGGTACGGCGAACCGCTCGGGGTCCCGCCGGCGGGCGGTGCCGGCCGGCGCGGTCCAGGTGGCGGTCGCCTCGGCCCAGCGGCCCCGGCCGGCGCCGCTCTCCTCCTTGTCGGCGGCCTTCTTGCGGCCGAGCGCGGCGAACACGCCGGTGCGCTCCTCGCCCTTGCCCGCCATCGCCTTGTTCAGCGCGGCGGCCTGGTGCTGCTCGCGGCTGCGCTTGCCGAGGTGGACGGAGACGCGCACCAGCAGTGCCATCACCACGAGCAGCACGCAGGCGAGGTAGCTGAGCACCACCCAACCGGCCGCCGTCCGGCCCGCGTTGAGCCCGTGCAGCAGCGCGAACGGCCAGGACACGTACGCCATCGAGTGCAGCGCCCGCCAGAACCACTTCGGACCGACGCCGGCGAACCGGACCCGGATCAGGCCGGTCCAGAGCACGCTGACCATCAGCAGCGCGGCGACGGTGCCGAGCCCGACGTAGAGGCCGCTGCCGCCGACGAACGGCACCACCGCGTCGGTGGGCCCGGCCCGCCCGATCGCGATCTTGGTGATGACGTGGAAGAGCAGCCCGGCCACGCCGAGCACGCCGGTGGCGCGGTGCGCCGACTGGAGCAGCACCCGGTGCCGGATGAGCAGCACCAGCCGGTCGGTGGCGAGCAGCCCCAGCATCACGGTGAGGCTCAGTGAGACCAGGGCGACCACCCCGGCGAAGAACTCGGTGAAGAAGAATCCGTACGAGTACATGAGGCCGCCGGCGCCGGCGAGCTCGACACCCGCCCACGCGAGGCCGAGCGCGGAGGCGGTCAGCGCCACCATCGCGGACTTCGACATGGTCCGGACACCACGGCTGGTGGTGGTGGTCCGGACGGTCGTCGCCTTCTCGTTCTGCTGTGCCCGGGCCATCTGCTCCTCGATCGTCTCGCGGCGGCGCCCCCACCGGCCGACCCTGCTCCCACCTCAGGTACGGAGCGACGCCCCGGACGGATCACCTCCGGTAAGGAATTTCTCGGCCGATTCCTCGAACCGTCCCGACCGGGCGCGCGTGTAGCACCCAACGCAACGACGGATGCCCATGCATTGACAGTCCTTGCAACACACTCGTAACCTTGCGGAAAATTTCAGCGCCGGTTGCAAGAAGCCGGCACTGACGCCCTCCCCAGGCTCCACTCCCCCGCACCCCCGCACCCCCGCAGGAGTCCTGATGCATCGACACCGATGCCGCGCCGCGGCCCTCGTCCTGGGCCTGGCCGCGAGCCTGCTCGTCCCGACCACCGTGGCGGCACCCCCGGCCGCCGCCGCGACCCCCGGAAGCAAGAAGGTCATCGTCCAGCTCTTCGAGTGGAACTGGACCTCGGTGGCCAACGAGTGCACCAGCACGCTCGGCCCCAAGGGCTACGGCTACGTCCAGGTGTCCCCGCCGCAGGAACACGTCAACAGCAGCCCGTGGTGGGTGTCCTACCAGCCGGTCAGCTACCGGATCGAGTCCCGCAAGGGCACCCGGGCCCAGTTCCAGTCCATGGTGAACACCTGCCACAACGCCGGCGTCAAGGTGATCGTCGACGCCGTGGTCAACCACATGTCCGGGCAGGAGAACGGCGGCACCGGCTGGGCCGGCACGTCGTACGGCCACTACAACTACCCGGGCGTCTACTCGTCGCAGGACTTCCACTACTGCGGCCGCAACGGCAACAACGACATCGCCAACTACAACGACCGGTACGAGGTGCAGAACTGCGAGCTGGTCAACCTCGCCGACCTCAAGACCGAGTCGGACTACGTCCGCACCCGGCTGGCCACGTACCTCAACGACCTGCTCTCGCTCGGCGTCGACGGGTTCCGGCTGGACGGCAGCAAGCACATGCCGGCCGCCGACATCGCGGCGATCAAGGCCAAGCTGTCCCGGCCGGCGTACCTGGTGCAGGAGGTCATCTACGGCGCGGGTGAGCCGGTCCAGCCGACCGAGTACACCGGCAACGGCGACGTGCACGAGTTCCGGTACGGCAAGGACCTGGCCCGGATGTTCAACAACGAGCGGCTGGCGTACCTGCGCAACTTCGGCGAGTCCTGGGGCTACCTGCCGGGCGGCTCGGCGGTGGTCTTCACCGACAACCACGACACCCAGCGCGAGGGCGGCGTGCTCACCTACCGCGACCGCGGCGAGTACGCCCTGGCCAACGCGTTCATGCTGGCCTGGCCGTACGGCACCCCGGCGGTGATGTCGAGCTTCACGTACTCCGGTCGGGACCAGGGTCCCCCGTCGGACGGCAGCAACAGGGTCACCAACACCACCTGCTACTCGGGCTGGGAGTGTGAGCACCGCTGGCCGGTCATCGCCAACATGGTCGGCTTCCGCAACGCCACCGAGGGTGCCGGAGTCACCAACTGGTACGACAACGGCTACCAGCACATCGCGTTCAGCCGGGCCGGCAAGGGCTACCTGACCGTCAACGACGAGGACTCCGCGATCAGCGGCCGGTCGTACTACACCGGCCTGCCGGCCGGGCGCTACTGCGACGTCATCCACGGCACGTTCAGCAACGGCTCGTGCAGCGGACCGGTGATCACCGTGGACTCGGCGGGCTGGTTCGCGGCCACCGTCAACGCGCACGACGCGATCGCCATCCACGTCGGCGCGAAACTGAGCTGACCTCACCCGGAAGCCCCCGTGCCGCACTTCGCGGTACGGGGGCTTCCGTTCGGTTACAGTCAGTTTCGTGCTGTTCGACCGGTTTACCGCACGCCGGCCTCCCGGCTGGCTGCTCGCCGCGCTCGGCGTACCGCTGCTGCTGGTCGTCGCGCTGCTGGTGGGCCGCGCGCTCACCGCCACCGCTCCGCCGCCCGCGCCGACCGTCGCCGCGCCCCCGACGTCCCCGACGGCCTCGCCGCGCCCGTCGCCGATGGAGTCCGTCCCGCCCGCCGCGCCCGCACCGGCCGACCTCCCGGTGATCACCTACGACCCGGCGCCCCGCGGCTTCCCGGCCGATCCGGCCCCGGCCGACACCACCCCGCTGGGCGAAGGGCTGCGCCCGGACCGGAACGTGGCCGCCTACGACGCGCCCGGCGGACGACCGCTGGCCTTCCTCGCCCCGACCATCAGCGGGGTCCGGCTGACCGTGCCGATCGTCGAACGCCGGGCCGGCTGGACCGCGGTGCTGCTCCCCTCGGCCAACCGCACCGTCGGCTGGCTGCCGTCCGGCGGCTGGACCACCGTGGCGTTGCGCGACCAGATCGTGGTGGAGCGCCGCACGCACCGGCTCACCTGGAACCGGGACGGGCGCGCGGTGCGCTCCTGGCCGGTCAGTCTCGGCATGTCCGGCCAGCTCACCCCGCTCGGTCGCACGTTCGTGCTGGGTCGCACCCCACCCCCGCAGGACGTCTACGGCGGCGTCGACATCTTCGCCCTCGGCGCGATCCCCGACGACCCGGACGCGGTGCCGACCGGACTGCGCGGCGCCCACATCGGACTGCACAGCTGGTACAACGACGACACGCTCGGCGAGAACGTCACCAACGGCTGCATCCGGCTCACCCGCAGCGCCCAGCGCCAGCTCCTCGCCGAACTGGAACCCGGCACCGGCCTCGTGGTCGTCGACCGCCTCCCCTGACCGCCCAACCGTGCAAGGAAGGGCCCCTTCTTAACACGCCCTGTTAAGAAGGGGCCCTTGCTCTACCGGAGGCGTTAAGAGGGGGCCCTTCCTTCTACCCGAGCAGCCAGCCGTTGGCCTCGGCGACCCGGACGGCGTCGGCGCGGTTGCGGGCGCCGGTCTTGCCGATGGCGGACGAGAGGTGGTTGCGGACCGTCCCCTCGGACAGGTGCAGCGTCGCGGCCAGCTCGGCCACCGTGCCACCGCCCCGGGCCGTGCGCAGCACCTCGGTCTCCCGCTCGGTGAGCGGACTCGACCCGGTGGCCAGCGTCTCGGCGGCCAGCGTCGGGTCGACCACCCGCAGGCCGGCGTGCACCCGGCGGACCGCGTCGGCGAGCTGCCGGGCCGGGGTGTCCTTGACCACGAAGCCGTTCGCGCCCGCCTCCATCGCCCGGCGCAGGTAGCCGGGCCGACCGAACGTGGTCACCACCAGCACCCGGCAGGCGGGCAGCGCGTCGCGCAGCGCGGCCGCCGCGGCCACCCCGTCCAGGCCGGGCATCTCCACGTCGAGCAACGCCACGTCGGGGCGGGTACGCAGCGCCTCCGGCACCACCTCGTCGCCCCGGCTCACCTCGGCCACCACGGTCAGGTCCGGTTCCAGCGCCAGCAGCGCGGCCAGCGCGCCGCGCACCAGCGCCTGGTCGTCGGCGAGCAGCAGTCGGATCGGCTCGGTCACCCGCAGTCCCTCCCGTTCGTGTCCGGCACCGTGACCCGGAGCAGGAAACCGCGCCCGCCGGGCGCTCGGGCCACCGTCACGGTCGCGTCCAACCGGGCCGCCCGCTCTCGCAGCCCGACCAGCCCGTGCCCGGCGCCCGCCGACTCGCCGGCCGGTCCCCGACCGTCGTCGCGGACCTCCACCGCCGCCGGGTCCACCCGGATCACACAGCGCCGCGCGCCGCTGTGCCGCACCGCGTTCGTCACCCCTTCGCGGACCGTCCAGCCGAACAGCTCATCCCGGTCCGTCGGCAGCTCCGGCACCGTCTCCGGCAGCTCCGCGACGATGCCCGCGGCGGCCAGCGCCGACCGGGCTCCGGCCAGTTCGGACGCCAGGTCCACCCCGCGGTACGCCCCGACGGTGCCCCGCACGTCGGCCAGCGCCTCCCGGGCCAGCCGCTCCACGTCGGCGATCTCGGTCGCCGCCCGGGCCGGGTCCAGCTCCAGCAGCCGGCCGGCCAGCTCGGCCTTGACCGCCACCACGGTCAGCGAGTGCCCGAGGATGTCGTGCAAGTCGCGGGCCGTCCGCGCGCGTTCCTCGGCCACCGCGAGCCGGCGGATCTCCTGCTGCGCGGCCTGGAGCTCGGCGTTGCGCTGGGCCAGCCGGCTCACCCCGAACATGGCGAACGAGGCGAGCAGCACCGCGAAGACCACGGTGCTCTCCGCCTCCCAGCCCGGCACGAGGTGCGAGGTCACCGGCGGGGTCGCGGCGGCCAGCGCCACCACGACCAGCGACTCCACCGGTGGCAGCAGGAACACCGCGGCGGCGGCCACGAAGACCAGCGTGGTCAGCCAGTCGCCGCCGGTGCCCGGAATGCCGACCAGGCCGATCGCGAGCAGCAACGCGAGCAGCGCCCGGGCCCGACCGACCGGGATCGGGAGGTGCCGTTGCCGGCGGGCCCGAGCCCACTCGAAGATCAGCACGTACGCCACGCCGAACGCGACCACCGAACCGAGCCCGAGCAACCGCCGCCACCACTCCTGCTGATGCAGGGCGGTGACGAATGGGATGTTGAGGAAGAAGAGCCAGACCGCCGCGAGCAGCCAGCCGGTGAACCGCCAGTGGCGGTTCACCGGCCGGACCCGGTCGGGCGGCGACGTCACGCCGACCACGCTAGACCCCGCTCAGACCCGGGTGGTGTCCCGGCGGAACAGCCGTGCCGCGCCGAGGCCGAAGAACGCGGTCCAGGCGGCCACGTTGGCGACCGCCGCCCAGTCCACCCCGGTGCCGGTCAGCGGCGCGCGGGCGAGCTGACCGACCCCGTACACCGGGGTGAACGTGGCGATCTGCCGCATCACGTCGGGCAGCAGATCGAGGGGAACGAACAGGCCGCCCAGCATGGCCAGGATGGCCAGGGCCGGGCCCATGAACTGCATGACGTTCTCGGCCGGGGCGAGGTAGCCGACGAAGAGTCCGAACGCGGCGAAGACCAGCGAGCCGATCCAGGCGGTCACGCCGGACTCCAGCCAGACGTGCGCCGGCAGCCGGACCCCGGAGGCGGCACCGACGGCGAACTCCACCAGCACGCCGAGCAGCCCGAGCACCATCGCGGTGGCCACCTTGGTCGCCACGTACGCGGCGGGACGCAACGGGGTCAACCGCAGCTGCCGGCTCCAGCCCAGCGCGCGCTCGGTGGCCACGGCGGCGCCGGCGCTGGTGGTGGCGACCATGGCCGCGTACACGGCCAGGCTGATCATGATCCAGCCGGTGACCGGCAGGCCGTTGTCCAGCTTCTCGCCGCGCGAGGGCAGTCCGAACAGGAGGAAGAAGACCGCCGGCATGACCAGGATGAACATCAGCGTGCGGCGGTTGCGCAGCACCCGGCGGATCTCGATGGCGAGCACCGGGGCGCAGAAGCCGCCGAGCGCGGGGGGCCGGCGGTCGGCCCGGCGGGGCTGGGTGGTGGTGGTGGGCGAGGAGGTGGCGGTCATGGCGATGCTCCCGGGAGGGTCGGTGTCAGGCGGCGGCGGTGAGGGCGAGGAACGCGTCCTCGAGGTTGCGGGAGGTGATCTCCAGGTCCCGGGCGTCGGTCCGGGTCAGCAGGTGCCGGGCGACCACGTCGGAGTCCTCGCTGTGCACCAGGACCGCGTCGCCGCGTACCTCGACCGAGCGCACGCCGGGCAGCGCGGCGAGCGCGGCCTGGTCGGCGCCGGGCAGCGTGGCCCGCACCACCCGGCCGGCGGCCAGGTTCTTGATCTCCGCGGTGGTGCCGTCGGCCACCACCCGCCCCTGGCGGACCAGCACGATCCGGTCCGCGTACGCGTCCGCCTCGTCCAGGTAGTGGGTGGCGAACAGGACGGTCCGGCCGGAGCGGGCGTCGGCCCGGATCGCCTGCCAGAAGTCGCGCCGCCCCTCGACGTCCATTCCGGTGGTCGGCTCGTCCAGCACCATCAGGTCCGGATCCGGCAGCAGCGCCAGCGCGAACCGCAGTCGCTGCTGCTGGCCGCCCGAGCACCGACCCACCGGCCGGTCGGCGATCTCGGCGATGCCAGCCCGCTCCAGCACCTCGGTGACCGGTCGGGTGTGGCCGTAGAAGTGCGCGGTCATCCGTACCGTCTCGGCGACGGTGAGGTCCTTGAGCAGGCCACCGGTCTGCATCACGGCGGCGACCCGGCCGAGCCGGACGGCGTCGGCCGGGGTGCCGCCGAAGAGCCGGACGGTGCCCGCGTCCGGGCGGGCCAGCCCGAGCAGCATGTCCACCGTGGTGGTCTTGCCGGCGCCGTTGGGGCCGAGGAAGGCCACCACCTCACCGGGGGTGATCCGCAGGCTGAGCCCGTCGACGGCGGTCACCGGGCCGAAGGTCTTGGTGAGTCCGGCCAGTTCGACGGCCGGTGCGGTGTCGGTCATGTCCACGATGCTCCGGCCCGCGACGCACCGGACCCGGGAGCAGCCGTCACCTTCCACCCGTGACATTTGTCAGGGCGGCCCGGGCGGCGGGGCCGCCACCCGGGCGCGCCGGGTCAGTGGGCGACGGCCTCGCGGGCGCGGCGGGGCAGCAGGAACGCGCCGGCGATCGTCACCAGCAGCAGGCCCAGCTCCGCGACGAGGGTGACCCGCACGGCGTGGCCGACCCCCGCCGTCGCGGCGTCGAAGAAGACGGTGCCGAGCAGGGCCACGCCGAGCGCGCCGCCGAGCTGCTGGACGGCGGTGAGTGTGCCGGAGGCCGAGCCGGTCTCCTCCTCGTCCACCCCGGAGAGCACGATGTCGAAGAAGGGCGCCATCACCAGCCCCATCCCGAAGCCGACCGCGAGCAGCGCGGGCGTCAGCCGCCACGGGGTGACGTCGTCGCCGACCAGACGCAGGGTGAGCAGCATCCCGGCCACGCCGGCCACCACCACCCCCAGGCCGAGGTGGATCAGCCGCCGGCCGAGACGCCGCGCCAGGCCGGCGCCGGCCAGCACGAACGCGAGCACCATGCCGAGCGCCTGCGGGACCGAGGCCAGGCCGGTGCGCAGCGGCGACCAGCCCAGGCCGAGCTGGAGATAGAGGCTGAACACCAGCGAGAAGCCGGTCAGCGCGGTGAAGAACGCCAGGCCCGCGACCAGCCCACCGGTGAACGCGCGGCGGCGGAACAGCGTCGGCACGACCAGCGGGTCGCGGCCGGCGCGCTGTCGGGCCAGCTCGTAGCGGGCGAAGAGCGCGAGGACCAGGACCGCGCCGACCGGCATGGCCAGCGTCCACCAGGGCCAGCCCAGCTCCCGTCCCTGCACCAGTGGATGGACCAGCAGCACCGCGCCGAGCGAGACGAGCAGGACGCCGGGCAGGTCGAGGCGGGTGGCCCGGGTGGCCCGGGACTCGGGCAGGAAACAGAGCGCGCCGAGCGCGGCGAGCAGGCCGAGCGGCACGTTGATCAGGAAGATGGCCCGCCAGCCGGTGCCGGCCAGGTCGGCGTCGACCAACCACCCGGCCAGGATCGGACCGCCGACCGCGGAGAGCCCCATCACCGGGCCGAAGGCGCCGAAGGCGGCGGCCAGCTCGTCCGCCGAGAACATCTCCTTGATCAGGCCGAGCCCCTGCGGGAGGAGCAGGGCGCCGAAGAGGCCCTGCACCACTCGGGCGGTGATCAGCGTGCCGGGGCCGGCGGCCAGCGCGCACAGGGCCGAGGCGGCGGTGAAGCCGAGCACCCCGACCAGGAACATCCGGCGCCGGCCGTAGAGGTCGCCGAGCCGGCCGCCGGTGACCAGGCCGACGGCCATGGCCAGGGTGTAGCCGGCGCCGAGCCACTGGATGACGGCGGGCGAGCCGCCGAGGTCGGCCCGGATCGCCGGGCCGGCGAGGTTGGTGACCAGCACGTCGAGCAGGTCCATCACCTCGGCGCTGAGGATCACCGCGAGCGCGATCCAGCGCCAGCGGTGGCCGGTGGCGGGCGCGCCCGCCCGCTCCGGCGTCGCGGTTTCGGTGGTCATGGCTCCCCCGATCGGTCGAACGGTGTTCGTTGTCGAACACCGTTCTAGCAACGAACGGCGTTCGCGGCAAGTACGATGTTCGAGTCCCGACCGCCGGAGGTGTCCGTGAGCGACCAGCCCGCCCCGCCGTGGCGTACCCGCGCCCGCACCCGCCCGGCTCCCCGCCGGCCGCTCAGCCAGCAGGCGGTGGTGGACACCGCGCTCGCCCTGATCAACCGCGAGGGGCTGGGCGCGCTGAGCATGCGGCGGGTCGCCCAGGAGCTGGGCACCGGGCCGGCGTCGCTCTACGCCCACGTCTCCGGCAAGGAGGAGCTGCTCGAACTGCTGGTCGACCGGGCCAGCGCCGACATCGTGGTCCCGGCGCCGGACCCGGCGCGGTGGGCCGAGCAGATCCGCGAGGTCGCGTGGCAGGCGTACCGGGTGTACGCCACCCACACCAACCTGGCCCTGGCCTCGCTCGCCACCATCCCCACCGGCCCGAACGCACTGCGCGTCACCGAGGGGATGCTGGAGATCCTGCTGGCCGGCGGCGTGCCGCCCCAGCGGGCGGCCTGGTTCCTGGACCGGCTCTTCCTCTACATCGCCGGCGACGCCTACGAGGGCGCGCTGTACGCGGAGAAGGCCCGCGCCGCCGGGCAGGACCCGCCCACGTGGTGGGCGAACATGCACCGACAGCTCCGGGCGTACTACCAGGGCCTGCCCGCGCCGACGTACCCGCGCATCCTGGGCCACCTGGACGAGCTGATGGCCGGCGGTGGGGACGAGCGCTTCGGCTTCGGCCTGGACCTGCTGATCGACGGGCTGGCCGCGACGGCGCCGGCCGGGAGTGAGGGCCACCGGGCCGGGTAACCCGCGGTATGGGTGTACCGACGGGACGGGTCGACACGATCGTGCTCATCCACGGGCTCTGGATGACCTCACGCAGCTGGGAGCACTGGGCCGCGCGCTACGCGGCGCGCGGCTTCCGGGTGCTCACCCCGGCCTGGCCCGGCATGGACCGGGAGCCGGCCGAGCTGCGCGCCGACCCCACCCCGATCGCCGGACAGCGCATCGCCACGATCGTCGACCACTACGCGGCGATCATCCGCGAGCTGCCCCGCCCGCCGATCGTGATGGGGCACTCGTTCGGCGGCCTGATCGCCCAGCTGCTGCTCGACCGCCGCCTCGGCGCGGCCGTCGTCGGCGTGCACCCCGCGCCGGTCAAGGGCGTGCTCAAGCTGCCGCTGAGCACGCTGCGCTCCGGCTTCTCCATCCTGCGCAACCCGGCCAACCGGCATCGCGCGGTGCCGTTCACCGCCGAGGACTTCCGGTACGCCTTCGGCAACACGATCAGCCAGGACCAGTCCGACGCCGCCTGGGAGCGGTACGCCGTCCCCGGCGCCGGGCACGTGCTGTTCGAGGGCTCGTTCGCCAACCTGGACCCGCACTCGGCCACCGAGATCGACCGCACGCGCGCCGACCGCGCCCCGCTGCTGATCACCGCCGGCGGCGAGGACCACGTCATCCCGGCGTCGCTGGCCGTCAGCCTGGCCAACCTCTACCGCAGCTCCACCGCGATCACCAGCTACCGGGAGTTCCCCGGCCGGTCACACTTCGTCGGCGGCGAACCGGGCTGGGAGGAGGAGGCGGACTTCGCGCTGGAGTGGGCGGTGGAGGCGGCGAACGAGTTCTCCCCGACCGTGGTCAGCGAGGCGCCCCGACGCTGACCCGCGACGAGCTCGACGAGTTGTCCGATCGGGGTCTGCTGGCTGTCCGCGGCGCGATCGAGATCGAGGTCTTGCACAGTGCCCGCTCGGCCAAGGAGGCGCAACGGATCCGATGGTTGCTGCGCGGATTCGACTGGCTTCCGATGCCTGACGACATCTGGGATCGAGCGATCGACGTGCAGGTGAAGGCGCTGCACAAGGGCAGCCACCGGGCGCTCTCGATGGCCGATCTGCTGATCGCTGCCACCGCCGAACGACATGGTGCGACGGTGCTGCACTACGACGGCGACTTCGACCTGATCACGGCGATCACCGGTCAGCCGACGACCTGGGTGGCGCCGGCCGGAACCGCCGACTGATCGGTGGGCCACGGCGCGCGGTGGCGTTCGGCCCTGGTGTGGGGGTGCCCGCGCCGGGTATGACAGGGACATGAGGGCGAGTTTCCGGCTCGGCCGGATCGCGGGCGTACCCGTCGGCGTCAACTGGAGCGTCCTGGTCATCTTCGTGCTGATCGCGTGGTCGCTGTCGGCGAGTCTGTTCCCGCGCTCGTACCCGGGAAATTCGACGCTCGCCTACGTCGCCGCCGGCCTGGCCGCCGCGGTGGTCTTCTTCGTCGGCCTGCTCGCCCACGAGGTGTCGCACGCGGTGGTGGCCAAGCGCAACGGCATCGAGGTCGAGGGGATCACGCTCTGGCTCTTCGGCGGCGTCGCCGAGTTGAAGGGGGAGGCGAAGGACCCGGGCGCCGAGCTGCGGATCGCCGGCGTCGGACCCCTGGTCAGCCTGATCATCGGCGTGGTGTTCGGCACGATAGCGGTGGCGGTCGCGGCGGCCGGCGGGGGCGGGTTGCTGCTCGGCGCGCTGTCCTGGCTGGCCGGCATCAACGTGCTGCTGGCGGTCTTCAACGTGCTGCCGGCCGCGCCGCTCGACGGCGGGCGGCTGCTGCGCGCTGCGGTGTGGAAGGCCACCGGCGACCGGACCCGGGCCTCGGTGGTGGCCGCGCGCGCCGGCTGGGTGCTGGGCATCCTGCTGATCGGCCTCGGGCTGTGGCGGTTCCTGGTCGGCGCCGGATTCGGCGGGCTCTGGCTGGCCCTGATCGGTTGGTTCCTGATCGGCGCCGCCGGCCAGGAGGAGCGCGCCGCCCGGATGGGCGACGCGCTGCGCGGCATCCGGGTCGGCGACGTGATGACGCCGCAGCCGCAGACCGCGTCCGGCGAGCTGACCGTGGCCGACTTCGTCGACCACTACCTCTTCGCGTACCGGCACTCGACGTTGCCACTGACCGCCGACGGTCGGCCCGTCGGCCTGGTCACGCTCGACCGGGTACGCGGCATCGCGGCGGACCGCCGCGCCTCCACCACGCTGGCCGAGGTGTCCTGCCGGGCCGACGAGCTGGTGCTCGCCCGCCCGGACGAGCAGCTCAACGACCTGCTCCCCCGGCTCAACGAGTGCACCGACGGCCGGGCGCTGGTGGTGGTCGACGACCGGCTGGTCGGGATCGTCTCGCCCAGCGACATCAGCCGCGCCGTGCAGCGCGGCAGCCTGCGCCAGCAGATGCCCGCCGGGCGCTGAGACTCAGTCGCGGGGGAAGTAGACGTCCATCTCCGGGGTGCGGAACTTCCCGTCCGGGTCGAACTCGCGCAGCAGGGCCCGGAAGTCGCCGTGTCGGGGGTACGCGGCCGCCGGATCGCGCTCGAAGAGCTTGCCCCAGTGCGGGCGCGGCGCGAACGGGGCGAGCCGCTGCTCCACCTCGGCCAGCACCGGCGCCACCGCCACCGGGTCACCGACCCAGGTGAAGTGCACCGCCAGCGTGTCCCGCCGGAAGTTCGGGCTCAGCCACAGCTCGTCGGCGGCCACCGTCCGCAGCTCGCAGACCTGGAGCACGGCGGCGATCCGCTCGGCGACCGGGTCGAGCGCGGCGAGCGCCGCCGCCGCGTCGGCGCGGGCCACGTGCCACTCGGACTGCAGCTCGTCGCCGCTGCTCGGGGTGAAACCGAGCCGGAAGTGCGGCAGGCGCTCGTGCCACGGCCCGGCCTCGCCGAGCTGGGCGGTGCAGTGCTCCGGCGACATGCCGGGCACCGGGTGCCGGGGCGTGTCGGCGGCCACCGTGTCCAACCAGTCGGCCGGGGGCGGCGCCTGGTCGGCGTCCTGCTTGATCCACACCTGGTCGAAGCGGTCCGACCGCCACCCGGTGAAGACACTGACGCTGTACGCGGCGTCGAGCGCCTCGTCCAGCGCCGCGCGGGGCAGGCCGAGCCGCACGAACTGCCGCACCGCGAACGTGGGCACCACGTCGAGGGTGAGCCGGGTGACCACGCCCAGCGCGCCGAGGTTGACCACCAGCCCGGCGAACCTCGGGTCGGTACGGTCGACGGTGAGCAGGTCACCGTCGGCGGTGACCAGCTCCAGCGCCGCCACGGCGGTGGCCAGGTTGCCGTTCGCCGGGCCGGATCCGTGGGTGGCGGTGGCGACCGAGCCGGCCACCGAGATGTGCGGGAGCGAGGCGAGGTTGCGCAGCGCGTACCCCTGGTTGTGGAGCGCGGTGGCCAGGTCGCCGTAGCGCACGCCGGCGGCGACCGTGACGGTGCGCCGGTCGGGGTCGAGCGCGACGCTCGGCGGCAGGCCGGCGAGCGTGATCTGCGTGCCGGCGGTGTCGCCGAGCCGGTTGAACGAGTGGCCGGTGCCGACGGCCCGGGCCCGGTCCGCCCCGGCGACCAGCCGGCGCACCTCGTCCACCGAGGTCGGCCGGTGCCGGTCCCGCGCCGACCAGCGGACGTTCCCGGCCCAGTTGGTGTCGGTCATGGGCTGCATCATGCGCCATCCGGCGCGGACAGGGTTGCTCCGGGGGCCGAGCGGGAATCCTGGGCGGATGAGCAGCTACCGCGACCCGAGCCTCCGCGGCGACGTGTACCCGTCGGAGGAGGAGATCGATCCGACCGGGGTGGACCCCGACCTCACCGGCGCGGCGCCCGACGCGACCGCGCCGGTCCCGGCGCCGACGCCGGAGCCCGAGCCGGACCCGGTGCCCCGGCCGGGCCCGCCGCCGCGCTCCGGGCAGGGCCGGTCGATCGTGACCCGGCACCTGGACGGATCCGTCGAGGTGGTGACCGACCTCGACGGCGACGGCGTGGCCGACGTGGTGCAGGTCGACCTGGACGGCGACGGCGTCCCGGACGTCACGTACCTGGACAGCGACCGGGACGGCCGGCTCGACACGGTGCGGCGGGCGACGGCCGGCTGACCCGGCCCGCCCGACCCCGGCCCGCCCAAGATGCGACGCCGGGCCGTCCCGGCGTGCCCCGGCCCTGCCCGGTCCCTGCTCCGGCCCTGCCCGGTCCCTGCCCCGGCCCTGCCTCGGCCCGGTCCTGCCTCGGCCCGGTCCTGCCCTGCCCGGTCTGGTCCGGTCCGCCCTCGGTCCCGGCCCTCGGTTCCGGCCCGGGCCCGGTCCCGGCCATCGGTTCCGGCGCGGGTCGTCCGGCATCCCGGTTCCGCCCCGCCCTCAGGCGCGTCCGGCGGGCCGGCGTCCGTCGGTCCCATTAGGCACCCCGCCCCGGTCGCAGGGCCGTCCCGCGCCGCCCCGGTTTCAACGCCGGCTGTCAGCCAGCTCGACTCTCACCTGGCCACGGCGGCTCGGCGAATCGTTCGCCCGACACAAGCCGCTGTTCCGAGCGCACGGTCACCCTCCGCAACGCTCCGTCAGAAGCAGTGCCGCCTCGAACCCTTTATGACTCAGAGTCATAATTATGACTCTGAGTCATATCGCGCTTGGCGCGAGTCTCCTCCCGACCGTGCTGGGCCGGCTGAGGAAGCTCGAGGCCGAGTCCGAGCCGAGCTGGGCCGGACCGGACCGGACCGGACCGGACCGAGCCGGACCGGGACCGGACCGGGACCGGACCGGACCGAGCCGGACCGGACCGCACCAAGCCCGGACCGGACCGAGCCAGGCCGAGCCGAGCCAGAGCCAGGCCAGGCCGAGCCAGGCCAGGCCGAGCCAGGCCAGGCCGAGCCAGGCCAGGCCAGGCCGAGCCGAGCCAGGCCAGGCCGAGCCGAGCCAGGCCAGGCCGAGCCGGGGCTCAGAGCTGCGGCATCACCTCGGCGGCGACCAGCTCCAGGTGGTCCAGGTCGGCCAGGTCGAGTACCTGGAGGTAGACGCGGTCGCTGCCGGTCTCGGCATACCGGCCGAGCGTGTCGACCACCTCGGCGGGTGTGCCGGCGGCGCCGTTCGCGCGCAGCTCGTCGGGATCCCGGCCGATCGCCTCGGCGCGCCGGGCCACCTCGGCGTCGTCGCGCCCGCAACACAGCACCACCGCGTTGGACCAGGTCATGGTGGACGGGTCCCGGTCGATCGCGGTGCAGGCGTCGCGTACCCGCTGGAACTGCGTCTTCGTGTCGTCGACGGAGGCGAACGGCAGGTTGAACTCGTCGGCGTACCGGGCCGCCAGGCGGGGCGTGCGCTTCGGGCCCATGCCGCCGAGCAGGATCGGCGGGCGGGGCCGCTGCACCGGCTTGGGCAGCGCCGGCGAGTCGCTGACCGGGTAGTAGGTGCCGGGGAAGTCGAACGTCGACCCGGGCGGGGTGGACCAGAGCCCGGTGATGACGGCGAGCTGCTCCTCCAGCCGGTCGAACCGCTCCCCCAGCGCCGGGAACGGGATGCCGTACGCGCTGTGCTCCTCGGCGTACCAGCCGGTGCCGATGCCCAGCTCGACCCGGCCGCCGCTCATCTGGTCGACCTGCGCCACGGTGATGGCCAGCGGGCCGGGCAGGCGGAAGGTGGCGGCGCTCATCAGCGTGCCGAGCCGGATCCGGGTGGTGTCCCGGGCCAGGCCGGCGAGGGTGGTCCAGGCGTCGGTCGGACCGGGGTCCCCGCTCACCGAGCCCATCTTCAGGTAGTGGTCGGAGCGGAAGAACGCCGCGAACCCCGTCTCCTCCGCGCGGCGCGCCACGGCGAGCAACTGGTCGTAGCTGGCCCCCTGCTGGGGTTCGGTGAAGATCCGCAGTTCCATGCCCCGAGCATATGGACCCGACGGCGACGCGGCAGCGCCCGCCTGCATTCCTTGACAGTCATATAACCAGTGAGGCATATTGCCAGCGTGTCCGTGGACGCCTTCGCCGTACTGGCCGAACCCTCCCGCCGCCGCATCCTCGACCGGCTGCGCCGGGCGGAGAGCAGCGTCGGCGATCTGGTGGACGCGCTGGGGATGAGCCAGCCGGCCGTCTCCAAGCACCTGCGGGTGCTGCGCGAGGCCGGCCTGGTCACCTGCCGCACCGCCGCGCAGCGGCGGATCTACCGGGTCGACACCGGGCCGCTGCGGGCGGTGGACGACTGGCTCGGGCCGTACCGGCGGATGTGGGACACGCACCTCGACGCCCTGGAGCGCCACCTCGACAGTCAGGAGTGACCATGCAGCGCGACAACTTCCGCCCCGGCCCGCTCGCCGACGTCGAGCTGGTCCCCGGGGGCGACCGGTGGGACCTGGTGCTCGTCCGGGACCTCCGGCATCCGCCGGAGAAGGTGTGGGCCGCCCTCACCGACCCGGAACAGCTGGCGCAGTGGGCGCCGTTCCGGTCCGACCACGACCTCGGCGGCCCCGGCGAGACCACGCTGCGCACCGTCGACGGCGACCGGGCCCACCCGGCCCCGGCCCGCGTGCTGCGCGCCGACCGGCCACGCCTGCTGGAGTACACCTGGGGCGACGCCCTGCTCCGCTGGGAACTGACCCCGGCCGGCGCCGGCACCACGCTCACCGTCCGGCAGCGGATCGACCGGCCCGACCTCGCCCCGATGGTGGCCGCCGGCTGGCATCTCTGCCTCGACGTCGCCGGTCATCTGCTCGACGGCGATCCGGTCGGCCCGATCCGTGGCGCGGAGGCGAAGGACTTCGGCTGGGCGGAGCTGCGCGACGCGTACGCCGAGCGCCTGGACCGCCCCTGAACCTCAGGCCGCGCGGGCCGGCGGGTCCGGCAACGTGATCGCGCCCGAGGCCCGCCGGATCGGCTCGGCCACCCGGCTGACCATCCGCTCCCGTCCCGGCAGGCGCGGCAGAAGGCGCAGCATCGACGTCTGGAACCGGATCTGCGTGGCCGAGCCGAGCACCATCCCCTTCAGGTTGCGCTCGGCCAGGGCCTGGTTCGCCGCGACGAACGGTCGCATCCGCTGCTCGTACGCGGCGAACCCGGCCGCCGGCTGCCCGCCCGCCTCGGCCAGCGCGGCGGCCAGCACGTACGCGCCGACCAGCCCCAGGCTGGTGCCCTGACCGGAGGCCGGCGAGGCGGCGTAGGCGGCATCGCCGACCAGGCCGACGCGGCCGGACGACCAGCGCTCCATCCGGACCTGGCTCATCGCGTCGAGGTAGAGGTCCGGCGCGTCCGGCAGCGCGGCGAGCAGCTCGGGCACCCGCCATCCGGAGCCGGCGAACGCCCGCCCCAGCAACGCCCGCTGCCCGGCGGCGTCGCCGTGGTCGGGGGCGTCGGCCGGCGACCGGAAGAGGAAGAGCGCCCGGGCGTCGGGCGCGCCGGCGGTGCGGTAGACGCCGACGGTCCGCCCGGGGGCCGGGTGCAGCAGCTCGACCCGCTCCTCGCCGAACCCGGCGGGCACGGTGCAGATGGCGATGTGGTGCCCGAGCGGGCGCAGGTACGCCGACTCCGGGCCGAACGCGAGGCGTCGTACCGTCGAGTGCAGCCCGTCGGCGCCGATCACCAGGTCGAAGCGGCGGTGCGCGCCCCGCGCGAACGTCACGTCCACGCCGTCGGCGGTGGGGCGCAGCGCGGTGACCGAGTCGTCGAAGCGGTGTTCCACGTCTCCGGTCGCCGCCCGCAGGATCCGGGTCAGGTCGCCGCGCATGATCTCGACGTCGCCTCCCGTGCGGCCGCCGAAGAGGGCCGCGTCCATGGTGGCGAGTTGCCGGCCGCGCCGGTCGAGGAATCGGGCCAGGCGCATGCCGGTGTCGTGCGCCCGGACCGAACCGGTCAGGCCCATCCGGTCCAGCACGGTCAGGGCGGCGCCCCGGACGTCCACCTTGTAGCCGCCGTCGCGGGGCGCGGCGGCCCGTTCCACGACTGCGGGTCGGAAGCCGTGGTGGCGCAACCACCAGGCAAGGGCGCAGCCGGCGACACCGCCGCCGGAGATCAGCACATCGGTCATACCGCCGACGGTACAATCGTGTTAGACGTTTGTGCAAGACAGAATTCCAACACCTCGGTACGCTGTCCGGCATGGGTAATCGGGAGGACCTGCTCGCCGGGGCGAAGCGCTGCCTGATCGAGAAGGGCTACGCGGCCACGACCGCCCGGGACGTGGCCACCGCGGCGGGCACCAGCCTGGCCGCCATCGGCTACCACTTCCGCACCACGCGGGCGCTGCTCGACGAGGCGCTCGTCGGCGCGATGGCGGAGTGGGGCGAGGAACTGGACCGCGCGCTGGCCCGGGACGCCGGGCCGGACGCCGATCCCGAGCAGCGGTTCGAGCTGGCCTGGGAACGGATCATCGAGTCGTTCGCCCGACTGCGTCCCCTGTGGGCGGTGCAGTTCGAGCTGATCGCCCGGATGGACCGCTCCCCCGACCTGCGCGCGGCGTTCGCCGCCGCCAACCGCCGGGCGCGACTCGGGCTGTCCGAGGTGTTCCACCGCCTCGACCCGGACGCGGACGAGGCGACCGCGCTCAGGCTCGGCGCGTTCCACCAGGCGCTGCTCGGCGGCGTGGCGGCCCAGTGGCTGGTCGACCCGGACGCCGCACCCTCGGCGGAGGAGCTGACCCGGGCCCTGCGGACCGTCGCCCGGGAGCTGGGCCCGGGCTGACGAGCCGGGTCGACCGGGCCACCACCGGCACGACCGCCGCCGAACGGGCCGCCGTCAGCCCGAGGGCCGGACGGCCGCGGTACGACCGACGAACTCGAACGTCTGCCGCGCGGCCTCGACGGCGTCGTGCCGCTCCGCGGACGACCAGCCGCGCCCGGCCAGCGCCTGACGGAAGTCCCGCCAGTCGGCACCCGGGGCACGGCCGCTGCGCCGGAAGAAGCGTGTCCCCTCCCCCTCGGCCAGGCCGAGCCGGCGCTCCACCACGGGGGCGATCACGCTGCCGCCCAGGGCACTGCCGAGCAGCACGTACCGGCCGCCGACCGCCCGAGGCGTGGTGTCCAGGCGGACGCCGGACGTCCGGTCGGACGCGACCACACCCACCACGCCGAGCGCGGTCAGATCCGCCCGGAGCAGCGCGGCGGCCTCACCGAGCCGGGCACCGACCGGCAACCCGGTCCAGTCGGCGGCGGCGAGGTCCCGTTCCAGCGGCGCCCAGGCGTCGAGCAGCGCGGCGAGCGTGACGCCGAGGTCCGCCCGGCCACGGATCCGGTCGGGCAGGGCCAACCGGCGCTCCACCACGACGTGGTGGTCGCGGGTGCCCTCGCGCAGCGCGGTCAGCATCGGCGACACCACCACCGCCCGCCGGGGCCGGACCTGATCGGACATCCGGCGAGTATGCCCTGGCCCGTCCAGCGCCCGTCGGACGGAGTGGCGCGACGTGGTCCTCACCTCGCCACATTCTCGTGAATCGTTTCGACGGAATTCGACACGCGGTCCGGCGCGTCCCCTTTCCCGCACCACCCGCCGATCGCTCGACCGGGATCCGAATATGACGATCACGCGACGATTTGCTATCGGCGCCTTCATATTCGCGAGTGCCGCTCACCGACGCTCACACCGCCCGGCCGGTCCGAACGGGAAGCGTCCTGATCAGGGAAAACGCGGATCACGAGCGTGCGGACGGGCTCACCCGAAGACCCGGACGACCGAATTCGACCGCCGCTTTTTGTGTGCAGTTCCACATTCCCCGCAGTCCCGACTGGATTTGCGGCGATGACGTCGGTAGGTTTCTCGGCCGGCCCTCACAGGCCAGACAACGTGACCGATGTTGATATGACGGACGAGACGCGAAGACTGCCTCCACCGGCGCGATCCGCGGTGGCCGGCGTCGGAGAGGGGATCGTGTCCGCGCTCGCAGTGAAGTCGCTCTACAAAATATTCGGAAACCGAGCCGACGAAGCGGTGGGACGCCTGGCGGGCGGCGCACCGCGCGCCGAGGCCCTCGCCGGCCTGCCGGCCACGGCCGCCGTCATCGACGCGACCTTCGAGGTACGCCCCGGCGAGATCTTCGTCGTCATGGGCCTCTCCGGCTCCGGGAAGTCGACCCTCATCCGGATGCTGAACGGGCTGCTCCAACCCACCGCGGGCAGCGTCCGGATCGACGGGGTCGAGGTGACCTCGCTCAAGCCGGCCGCGCTGCGCAAGCTGCGCCGGGACAAGGTCAGCATGGTCTTCCAGCACTTCGCGCTCATGCCGCACCGCACCGTGCTGGAGAACGCCGGTTACGCGCTGGAGGTCGCCGGCCTGCCCAAGGCGCAGCGGCGGGAGCGCGCGATGGACGCGTTGCGCATGGTCGGGTTGACCGAGTGGGCGGACAAGCTCCCGCACGACCTCTCCGGTGGCATGCGCCAGCGGGTCGGACTGGCCCGGGCACTGGCCGCCGGCACCGACATCCTGCTCATGGACGAGGCGTTCTCGGCGCTCGACCCGCTCATCCGGCGCGAGATCCAGGACCAGCTCCTGGAGTTGCAGGCCGAGCTGGGCAAGACGATCGTCTTCATCACCCACGACCTCAACGAGGCGATGCGCCTCGGTGATCGGATCGCGGTGATGCGCGACGGCCGTATCGTCCAGATCGGCACCGCCGAGGAGATCCTCACCGATCCGGCGAACGACTACGTGGCGCAGTTCGTGGCCGACGTGGACCGGACCCGGATCCTGACCGCCGCCTCCGTGATGGAGAAGCCGCACCACGTCCTCGACGTCAACGCCGGCCCCCGGGTCGCCGCCCGGGCCCTGCGCGAGAGCCAGACCTCGGTGGTCTACGTGACCGGGCCGGGGAAGCGGTTCCTCGGCACGGTCACCGAGGACGAGGTGCTGCGCGCGCTGCGGGAGAACCGACCCAACCTCGACGGGTACGTCTCGGGCGAGCGGGTCCGCACCGTCACCGAGGAGACCGCCGTGGCCGACCTGTTCGCCGACTGCGCGGAGAGCCAGCACCCGGTGGCCGTCCTGGACGACCGGGACCGGCTGACCGGGGTGATCCCCCGGATCACCCTGCTCAGCGCGCTCGCCAGCGCCACCCCGGACGAAGCGCCGCACGCGTCGGCCCCGCACCCGCCGGTCCCGCGACCGGCCGAGCCCGCGACCGGGCCGGCCGAGGCGGAACTGGTCGGCGACAAGGAGATGTCGGCATGAGCCTGCGCGAATCCCCGCTCGACGCCGCCCTGCCCCGGGTCCCGCTCGGTGAGTGGACGGAGTCCGCCGTGGACTGGGCCACCCGTACCCTCGGACCGGTCTTCGACGCTGTCGCGTCAGTGGTCGAGGCCCTGGTCAGCCCGCTCGACCAACTGCTCAACGGCGTACCCGCCGTGGCGGTCGTCGCGGTGCTCGCCGCCCTGGGCTGGTGGCTGCGCGGCTGGAGGTTCGGCCTCGGCACCGCGGTCGGTCTCGGCCTGGTGGCCGGGATGCCGTACTGGGAGGAGACCATGAGCACGCTCGCGCAGGTGCTCGTGGCCAGCGTGCTCGCCCTGCTGCTGGCGATCCCGCTGGGCGTCTTCGTGGCCGAGAACAGGCGGGCCTCCGCGCTGGCCCGGCCGGTGCTGGACCTGATGCAGACGATGCCGGCGTTCGTCTACCTGATCCCGGCGATCTTCTTCTTCGGCATCGGCACGGTGCCGGGCGTGCTCGCCACGCTGGTGTTCAGCATGCCGCCCGGCGTCCGCCTGACCGAGCTGGGCCTGCGCCAGGTCGACAAGGAGATCGTGCAGGCGGCCGAGTCCTTCGGCGCGCCGCCGTGGATGGTGCTGCTGCGGACGAAGCTCCCGCTGGCGCTGCCGACGATCATGACCGGCGTGAACCAGGTGATCATGCTGGCCCTGTCCATGGTGGTCATCGCCGGCATGGTCGGCGCCGGCGGACTCGGCGACGTGATCATGTTCGCGCTCTCCCAGGTCGAGGTGGGCAGCGGCTTCGAGGGCGGGATCGCGGTCGTGGTCCTCGCCGTCGTGCTCGACCGGCTCACCGATTCCGTGGGCGACCGGTTCCCCTCCGCGCGGGCCCAGCGCCTCGCGCGCGAGGCCGCCTGACCGTCGCCCTCCCCGCCGGCACCCCTGGTTCCGCGTACGCGGAACCGCCGGCACCCCGAAAAGGAAGGGAAATTCTGTGTTCACGACAGTGAAGCGCGTGCTCGCGCTGGCGGTGACCGCCACCCTGGCCCTGGGCGGCGCGGCCGCCTGCGGCGAGAAGTCGGACGACGCGTCCGGCGCCGGCAAGAAGATCACCATCGGCTACATGGCCTGGGACGAGGCGATCGCCGCCTCGAACCTGTGGCAGCACATCCTGGAGGACAAGGGCTACCGGGTCCAGCTCAAGAACCTGGAGGCCGGGCTGGTCTACGGCGGCCTCGCGAACGGCGACATCGACCTGTTCCTGGACGGCTGGCTGCCGCTCACCCACGCCTCCTACGTGGAGAAGTACGGCGACAAGCTGGAGAAGCTGGGCGTGTGGCACGACGACGCCAGCCTCAGCATCGCGGTGCCGAAGTACGTCGAGGGCGTCGACTCGCTGGCCGACCTGGCCGGCAAGGCCGGCACGTTCGGCGGCGAGATGATCGGCATCGAGCCCGGCGCCGGCCTCACCAAGGCCACCCAGGAGCAGGTGCTCCCGCAGTACGGCCTGGACGGCTCGATGAAGCTGAAGACGTCCTCCACCCCGGCCATGCTGGCCGCGCTCGACGGCGCCATCGCGGACAAGAAGCCGATCGTGGTCACGCTCTGGCACCCGCACTGGGCCTACGCCAAGTACGAGCTGAAGGACCTGACCGACCCGAAGGGCACGCTGGGCAAGGCCGAGCAGATCAACACGTTCGGTCGGCAGGGCTTCAGCGAGGACTTCCCCGAGGTCGCCGCGATGCTGAAGAAGTTCAAGATGGACGGTGACCAGCTCGCGTCGCTGGAGGACCTGATGTTCAACACGCACAAGGGCGACGAGAAGAAGGCGGTCGAGGAGTGGCTGAAGGCCAACCCCGACTACCTGAAGACGCTCGCCTGAGCGAACGTCAGTGACCCCAGGGGCCCCGCCGGTTCGGCGGGGCCCCTGGCCGTCCTACCGGTCGTCACGCAGTGCGCCGGCGCAGCCAGCCGGTGCCGCCGGCGACCACCGTCGCCCCGATGGCGGTGCCGATCGCCACCAGCGCCGCCCCGATCGCCCACAGGCCGCTGTCGTCGCTCGCGGCGGCGTGCGCCGCCCACGGCACGGTGAACGCCACCGTCATCACCGAGGCGACCAGCCAGGTGTTCAGCCACCAGCCGCCGGCCACGGCGAGCGCCACCAGGGTCAGCACCGCGGCGGCCACCTGCCGGACCGCGTACGGTCCGCCGGCCGCGCCGGTCTCCGGGTCCACGGTCCAGCCGGACTCCCAGCTCAGCCAGGCCCACCAGGCGCCGGCGGTGGCCGCCGCGAGGATCAGCCCGCCGAGCACCGCACGTCTCGTCGTCACACCTGGAGATCCTGCCGGGCCGGGGTGGGCGGACGGATGAGCATCCGTACTCGTTTCCGGTGGGGTGCTGGCAGGATCTCCAGGCGTGACGAGTGTTTTCCGCCCGCCGGGCGCGCTGCCGCGGATCGTGCCGGCGGGGGCGCTCGCGGACGTCCCGGCCGACCGGTTCCTGGCGTTGCTGGAGGCGGTCACGATGATCCTCACCCTGCCCGGCCGTGCCGCGACACGGGTGGACGCGCTGGTGGTCCCCACCGGCCAGGGCGAGGACTGGCGCCTCACCGACGCGATCCGCGCCTGGGAGGTCGACCCGGCGCCGCGCCATCTGCTGGTGGCGAGCACCAACCCGGCAGAGCGGACCTACCGCCCGCTCACGCTGGACCGCCTGCGGGCGCTCGGGCTGCGCCGGGTCGACGGGGTCGTGCTCCAGGCCGAGCCGGCCGGCGACACCGGACAGCAGGCCCGGTGGATCGTCGACCGGGTTCGGGAGCTGGGCATCGGCAGTCTCGCGCTGGTCGTCTCCCCGTACCACCTGGTCCGGGTCTACCTCACCGTGTTGCGGGCCGCCGACGACGCCGGCCTGCGGGTGCCGATGGTTCCGCTGCCCGTGGCGGTCGCCCCGCACGCCCCGGTGCCGGAGACCGGGGCGTGCGGGTACGACCTGGTGGCCGGCGAGGTCAGCCGGTTGCTCCGCTATCCCGACGAGGGCTGGATCGCCACCCCGGAGCGGCTGCGCGCCTATCTGCGGTGGCTCTGGACCGAGCACCGCGCCCTGCTCAGCGGCCCCGGGCACGATCCGCTCAGTGCCAGTCGCTGATCCGCACGTCGCGCGGCGACGGCGCGCCCTCGCCGGTCTCCACCAGCGACTTCAGGCTCAGCAGGTAGGACCCCCACTTCGTGCCGCAGTGGTGCATGAACTCGACCGGCTCACGCCAGCCCCGGTGGGCGAAGAGCACGATCGTCCAGTCGCCGTCCTGGCGCAGGTCCCACTCGACGGTGGTGCCGACCCACTCCGGCGGGCCGTCCACCACCCGCCAGACCACCCGCTCGGACGGCCGCAGCTCGACGACCTCCATGTCGAACCCGCCGGGCGGGAAGCGGAACTCGAGGACGCCACCGACCTCGGTGCCGCCCGTCGTGTCGTCGGTCCACCAACCGGCCAGTCCGTCGACGGTCGTCAGCGCCTCGTACGCCGTCGTGGGGTCCGGGGTCCGCACCCCGATCCGGTGCAGGATGTCCACCATCTCGATCTCCTCGTCTCGTCATTCGGGTCGGGCGCGCTGGATCTCCTCGGCGATCCGCTTGATCCGCCGCAGGCGGGCGTCCCAGGCGGAGCCGACCGACGCGAGTTGAGCCACCGCGCGGGCGAGCTGGGCGTCGTCGACGCGATAGCGCCGTTCCCGGCCGGCCGGGTCGCCCCGGACCAGACCGACCCGGTCCAGGACGCCGAGGTGCTTGGCCACCGCCTGGCGGGTCACCGGCATCTGCCGGCTCAGCGACGTGGCGGTGCCGCCGCCCTCGGCGAGCAGCAGGTCGAGCATCCGGCGGCGGGTCGGGTCCCCGATCGCGGACCACAGGTCGTCGTCGACCGGCTCGACCAGGGTGCTGGTCACGGCCGGACGGCCAGCGTCGCGGCGTAGGGCGGCAGTTGCGGCAGGAAGTGGTCCCAGCCGCTGACGTGGTCCCGGTACTGCTGCTCCAGCACGGCGATCTCCCAGCCCATCTCCCGGAAGCCCGTCTCGGTCATCCGCAGCAGGGTGCCGGCGCCCGACGGGGTCAGCTCGAACGTGACCAGCAGCGAGTTGCCCTCCACCGGCGTCTCGCCGGCGGGGTGGGTCCAGCGGAACGAGAACGTCCGGGGCGGGCGCGCGTCGACGACGGTGAACGGGACGACGGTGTCGCCGAAGACGATCTCCCCGGGCGCGCCGGGGGTCGGGGTGTAGCGGGCCTCGTCGGGCCACCATCTCGACAGGTGCTCGGGGCTGCTCACCACCTCGAAGACGATGTCGGGCGACGCCTCGACGAAGATCTCCCGCTCGATGGTTCCGTACTCCATGGCAACCTCCTGCAACCTTTGGTTGCAGATGACGCTAGCCGCTGCGGACGCGACGCGCAACCATTTGTTGCATGTGCGCGCCGGTGTCAGCGTCGTGTGGAACGCGTTGGCCGCTCTCCGCTCGGTCGGCGCCGGCCCGGAGCACGTCGTGCGTACCGTCATCTACGTCGTCAGCGCCGACCAGGCCGTGCTCGCCCAGGTGTGGCGACGGTTCCTGGCCTCCCCGCTCGCGGCCGCGTTCACGACCGCCAGCACGCTGCTCGGGGTGGCCCAGCTCGGTTTCACCGGGCAGCTGGTCGAGCTGGACGTGACCTCGGCGCTGCCCGAGACGCCGTAGGCGACAGCTACCCGGGCTTCGCGATGATCACGCGGACCACGTCCCGGCGGTCTCGACGACCCGTCCGCGACCGCTGGGCGCGAAAAGTAACATGCCGGGCATCAGCGCGGCGACCGCCAGCCTCCCCGACACCCGCGTCACGCGCGCTGAAGGGTCAACCTCGTGGCACGAGATTGCCGGTAACGGAATCCACCACCTGCCGGTCACGGAGGGGATTGCCGAGCCGCACGCGCACCCATCGCGTCTCCGCGTGGTCGCCGCCCGACCACCACAGGGTCGGCTGCCGCGCGACCACATGCAGAACCACCCGATCCCCCTGGTCGTCAGCGTTCGTGCGCACGACCTCGAAGTCGGGGTGCACCTCGACGCGTGCAACGAGGAATCCGGGGTCACCACCCACCTGGTAGGAGTCCACCGGCACCTCGAACTCCTGCGCTCGGTGGACGGCGCTCACCACGGCGTACGCGCTGATCACGAGCAGCACAGCGACAGCGACGAGGGCCCATCTCTTCGGCAGGAAGAGCCGCGGGGCAGACATGGTGACCTCCCTTCGAACCACGCGAGGTGGGGTTTTCAATCTTGACGCGGCGGGTGGTGCGGACAAGACCAACCTCGGCGAGCCGCTTCCGGATCCGCGCGTACCCGGCCCGCGCCTCGGTCGGCCACCCGCTCCCGTCGAGCCTTCCGCCGAACTTGGAGTTGTGGCACCCGGATCGCCCTCTCGTGCCACCTATGTCGACGACCACAACTCCATGATCGACGGGTGCTGCGGCCTAGGATCGCGGGGTGGGCAGGGTGGATCGGGCGAGCAGGGTGATCGAGGCGCCGGCGGAGACGGTCTACCGGGCGCTCCTCGACCGGGAGGCGCTGGAGGCGTGGTTGCCGCCGGAGGGCATGCGCGGGCGGATCGAGCGGTGGGATCCCCGACCCGGGGGCGGCTTCCGGATGGTGCTCACCTACCTCGACGCCGCCGACAGCCCGGGCAAGACGTCGGAGGCCACCGACGTCGTCGACGTCGGGTTCGCCGACCTGGCGCCGCCCGAGCGGGTGGTGCAGACGGCGGAGTTTCACGCCGACGACCCGGCGTACGCGGGCACCATGACCATGACCTGGGACCTCGCCGCCGCCGGCGACCGGACCGAGGTGACCGTCACCGCGACCGGCGTGCCGCCCGGCATCGACCAGGCGGCGCACGAGGAGGGCATCGCGTCGTCGCTGGCCAACCTCGCCGCGTACCTCGGGGCCGCCGGCTGAGCACGACCTCCGCACCCGCTCGGACACGGTGATTGGGAACGGTGATTCCGGGTAGCCGCCGCCGGTGACCGGAGAGCGGGACGGCAACGGCCGGCGGCACGGGCCGCCGCGGCGTGCCGGCCTCGACGCGGAGCGGTTCGACGAGGCGTGGGAGCGCGTGAACGAACGCGGCCGGACCGCGGGGCGGGACCGTCTCCAACAGTTGCGGATCAAGTCCGTACTCGCCGTCCAGGCCGGCCTGGCCGCGGCGCTGGCCTGGGCCGCCGCGCGCTGGCTCACCGGCATGCCGAGCCCGATCTTCGCCCCGGCCGCGGCCGTCGCCGTGATCACGTCGTCGTTCGGGCGGCGGCTGCCCAACACCGTCGAGCTGCTCGCCGGGGTGACACTCGGGATCTTCGTGTCGGACCTGCTGATCGAGGCGATCGGCGTCGGCGTGTGGCAGACCGGGGTGATCGTCACGGCGGCCATCCTGGTGGCCCTGGCGCTGAGCACCCGCGGCGGGATCGTCGGCAACGCCAGCGGCACGGCGGTGCTGCTGGGCGCGCTCTCCTCCTCCCGACACACGCTGGAGTTCCCCCGGTTCGTCGACGCGCTCATCGGCGGCGCCGTCGGGTTGGCGGTGACGTTGCTGCTGGTGCCGATCAACCCGCTCCGGGTGATGCGGCGGGTGGCCGCGCCGACGCTGCGGGAGCTGGCCGACCAGCTCCGGCTGACCGCGTCCGCGTTGCGGCGTCGTGACCACGCGCTGGCCGAACGGGCCCTGACCCGCTCGCAGGAGATCGGGGCCGAGCTGGGCACATTCTGGGACGCCTTCGGCGGCGCGAAGGAGACCGCACAGCTCGCTCCCGCCCGGTGGCCGCGGCGGCGGTCCGTCCGGCACTACCAGATGAGCGCCCCGGAGGTGGACCAGGCGGTCTGGAACACCCGTGTGCTGGCTCGTCGGGTCCTCGTGCTGATCGAGGACGGGGAGCCGGTGCCGGAGACCCTGCCCGACGCCGTCGACGCGCTGGGCGCGGCCGTGCACGCCCTGCAGCAGGAGGTGGTGTCCGGCTGGGGCCCGCAGGACGCCCGCCGGCACGCGCTGCGCGCGGTGGCCGAGGCGACGCGCGCCGAGATGGCGGGCACCGGACTGTCCGGCACGGTGATCGTCGGGCAGGTCCGCTCGGCCGTCAGCGACGTGTTGCAGTCGACCGGGATGGACCGGACGGAGGCGCTGCGCCGGATCCGGGACGTGGCCGCCGGGCAGTCCCGTCCGGACCCCTGACGGTCCACCCGTGCCGGTAGCGTGCGCTGATGGCAGTGACAGCAGCGGGGGTCTTCCGTCGGACGCCGCTCGAGCGCTCCGACCAGCGTGTCGCCTGGCACCGCACGGACCAGGCCTTCTTCGCGGCCGGGGCCTGCCACATCCTGGCCTGGGTGTGCCGGGACACCTACCCCGACCGGGCGATCGGCACGACCGGGTTGCGCTTCGCGGACGACCGCCAGGTCTTCCACGTGTACGCGACCTGGGCGGGCTGGGCGTTCGACCACGCCGGCTGGAACCCGGAGCCGGACCTGCTCGCGGTCAATCGCGACTTCGAACGCCGCCCGGTGGAACGGGTGCCGCTCGCGGACGACCTCGCCGCCTTCTGCGCGGCGCACCACCACCGCATGCCGCACCGGTACTGGCGGGACCCGATCCCCCGGGCACGCGCCTACCTCGACCGGTACGCGCCGCCGTGGACCCGGGGACGGTCGTGAAGGTCGCTGGTCGCAGGGCGGCGAGCTGTGCTTTCATGCCGCGGGTGACAAGCGACGAGGTGTCCGGCGCGGACACGCCCCTGAGCGCCCGACGCCGGACCGACCGCGACCTCGGCGACTGTGTGCGCGTGCTGGCGCAGGTTCATCAGCGCGACGGCTATCCGGTGAACTGGCCCGACGTCCCGCACACGTGGCTCACGCCGCCGTCGCTCCTCGCCGCGTGGGTGGCGGAACGGGACGGCCGGGTGGTCGGCCATGTCGGCCTGTCCCGGAGCGGGGCGGGAGACGTGGCGCCGGGACTGTGGGACGCCCGCGCGGGTGTGGGTGTCGACGGGACCGCCGTGGTCAACCGACTGTTCGTCGCTCCGTCCGCCCGCGGCCACGGGATCGCCGCGTTGCTGATGGCGCGGGCTGTCGGCGAGGCACGGCATCGCGGCCTGCACCCGGTGCTCGACGTGGTGGCGTCCGACACCGCGGCGGTGGCTCTCTACGAGCGGCTCGGCTGGCACCTCCTGGGCACGGTCGACCAGCAGTGGAGCCCGGGCCAGCGGGTGACCGTCCGGTGTTACGCGGCGGCAGCCTGACGGTGCGCCCCGGTGCTCAGTCGTCGCCCCGGATCCGGGCGTGCAGGTGCATGTCGTGTCGTCCGTCGGCGTGGACGGCGTCACTGCGTTTCGTGCCCTCCAGCCGGAACCCGGCCTTGACCGCCACCCGGCACGACGCGAGGTTACGGGTCGAATGGTCCAGGTGCAGGCGGTGGAAGCCGGCGTCGCCGAGCGCCCACCCGCTCACCGCCCGCAACGCCCGGGAGGCCACGCCTGCTCCCCGCGCGGCCGGCAGGACCCAGTAGGCGCACACCGCCGACCCGTCGTCGAGATCGAAGCCGCCCACCACCATGCGGCCCAGCACCTCACCACCGTCGCGGGTCACCGCCCAGCTCACGCCCGTCTCCTGCCGCCACGCCCGGTGGTAGTGGGCGAACCACTCCCGGACCTGCTCCTCGGACGTGGGTCGACGGGTGTGCCAGCGCTGGATCTCCGGGTCCTCGTAGGCGGCGAGGACGACCGGCGCGTCGGACGGCTCCCAGGGCCGCAGGAGCAGCCCGCCGCCGGCGTCGAGAACCGGCTGGGGACCGCGGGCGAGGGAGCCGGCGGGCATGGCAGGGGGTGTGGAGAGAGGAAACCGCACCGCCTGATCCTGCCCTGACGACGCCGCCCGGCGTCAAGGCTCCGCACCCCTGCGACGGCCCGGGCCCGCCGTTGCGCGGCGGGCCCGGCACCGCGGCGGCGGCACGGCGACGCTCCGATCCGTACCGGCAGCGGCTCAGCGGGGGACGGGGCTCGCCACCGCTGCGCCCGGCGCCCCCGGATCGGGGGCCGGCATGCCCGGTCGGCCCGGGGCCGGCGCGCCCGCCGGGGGCGGAACCGGCCGAGCGATCCCGCTCGGGCTCGGACTGGGTGCGCCCGGCGGAGGCGGAACCGCCCGAGCGGTCCCGCTCGGGCTCGGGACCGGCGTGCCGGGAGCGCCCGACGGAGGGGGAACGGTTCCCCGTGCGCCGCCGGGACTCGGGACCGGCTCACCCGGCGGACCCGGAACCGGCTCGTCCGGCCCGCTCGGGCTCGGCTTCGGGACGATCGTCGCCGGACGTGACGGCGGCCCGTCGTCGCCCCGGTCCGCGTAGGCGAACGGCGCCGCGATGACGAGCGCGGCCAGCAGGCCCGCCGTACCCACCACCACGGTGTTCCGCCGGCGGTGGCGTACGCGTCGTTCCGCCCTGGTCAGAGAGTCCTGCACGGTCGGTGCCTCCTCGGCGATCTCGGTGAGGGTGGTGCGGAGGACGTGCTCGAACGGGTCGGTCATCGCTGCATCTCCAGAAGCTCGCCGGCCGGCAGGAGCTGACGCAGGCGGGCGACCGCACGGCCGGTGCGGCTGCGCACGGTCCCGACCGAACAGCCCAGCAGCTCGGCGACCTGCGCCTCCGGCAGGTCCTCGTAGTAGCGCAGGACCACGACGGTCCGCTGCGCCGGCGTGAGTTGCCGGAGCGCCGCCCGCAACGCCAGCCGCAGGTCCGCTCCCCCGCTCGGGTCGGCCACCACCGGCGTACCGAGGTCGACCGGTGTCTCACGCCGCCGACGCAGCCGCCGCCACCAGCTCACCTGCTCCCGGTACATGACCGCCCGCAGGTAGCCCTCCGGGTCGGCGTGACGGATGCTCCGCCACTTCGGGATGACCTTCGACAGCGCCGATTGAAACAGGTCCTCCGCGCTGCTCCGGTCGCCGGTGAGCAGGTAGGCGACCCGGATCAGCGCCGGCGCGCGACTCGCCACGAACTCGGCCAGCACCGCCCGTTCGTCCTCTTCCACCGCACCACCCTCGTTTCCTCGTCCACCCCTCACAGACGCCTGGGAGCCCCACCGCTATCCCGCCCCGTCGAGATTGTCGAGGGCTGTCAGCGGTCCGGGACCGGCGGTATCGTCCGGCGCGTGCCGCACACCGACTGGTCCGACGTACGCGAACGGCTGGCCCGCCTGGCCGCCGCGCCCGCCGCCTCCGCCGTCTTCGGATCCGCCGGCCACGGGTGGGAGCTGGAGCCGCCCCTGAGCACCGGGGACCTGGCCGAGGTGGAGGCACAGCTCGGGGTGGAGCTGCCCGGTGAGTACCGGGCCTTCCTGCTCGTCGCGGGCCGGGGCGGCGCGGGACCGGCGTACGGGCTCTTCCCGCTGCGCCGGCACGACGGACGGTGGTCGTGGGAGGGCGACGGCGCCGACCTCACCGACCTGGGCACGCTCGCGCGGCCCTTTCCGCACGTCGAGGCGTTCAACCCGGCCGACGGGCTGCCCGGCCCGCCCGACGAGGACGACTTCGACTCGGAGGAGGAGTTCAACGCGGCCGAGGACGCGTACTGGGAACAGCACGACGCCGTGGTGTTTCGGCCGGAGCACTCGGTCGGCCTGCTCTACCTGTGCCATCTCGGCTGTGCGCTACGTGAGGCGCTGGTCGTCAGCGGACCGGCGCGGGGCCAGATGTGGACGGACGACACCGCCTCGGACGGCGGTTACCAACCGCTGCGCGACGAGGACGGAACCCCCCTCGGCTTCGCCCGGTGGTACCGGCGCTGGCTGGAGGAGGCCGAGAGCCGTGTGGCACGTCGGGCCCGGGACAATGTTCGCTGTGACAGCACCTGAGATCACCGTCGCCACGGCGGAGGACCGGGGCCGGGTCGTCGCCTCGCTGGTCGCCGCGTTCACCAAGGACCCCGTCCTGCGGTTCCTGTTCCCCGACGACGCGACCTACGCGCCCTACGCCGGCGCCTTCTTCGGGCACCTCTTCGACAAGCGGCTGTCCAAGGGAACGATCTGGACGGTCGAGCGCGGCGCGTCGGTCGCCATCTGGGAACCACCCGCCGGCGAGGGCAACGCGCCGGACGACGACCTCGCCGACCGACTTCCCGCCGACGTGCTGCGGCGGGTCCGCGCGTACGACCGGGCGGTGCACGCCGCACTGCCCGCCGCCCCCTTCTGGTATCTCGGGGTGTTGGGCACGCACCCGGACCACGCCGGCCACGGGTGGGGCCACGCCCTCATGCGGGTGGGGCTGAACCGGGCCGCCGCCGACGGGCTGCCGGCGGTCCTGGAGACGAGCAACCCCGACAACGTCGAGGTCTACCGGCGCGCCGGCTGGGAGGTGGCGCACCGCTTCGCCGAACCCGTGCCGACCTGGGTCATGCGGCAGTCGACTCGCTGACCATGACGCCGGTTCTGTCCCGACGGGATGCCATCATCGGCTCGTGTCGCTGTGGGACGTCGTCGGGCGCATCGGAATACCGCTGATCGTCGTCGGCGGCGCCGTAGCCGCGGTGTTCGTCGCCGCATCCGAGCCACCCGACAGGTTCTCCCGGCCGCACGGCTGGCAGTGGGCGTGGGTCGGGCTGTGGCTCATGACCGCCGGTGACGCGGCGTTCGGCGACGACAGGTCGTCGTTCGAGCGGGGTTGGAAGGGCGCCACCGCGCTTCTCGTCGCGGTGGCCGTCGCCGTCGCCGTGCGGCGCCACCGCCGGTGGCGGAAGCATGTCCGGCCCACGGACGACCCACCACTGCCGGCTCCCTAGCGTCGCCGGCGGGACCTAGTGTGTCGTCGTGCCTGGATCCGCCGAATCCGCTGACCGACGCGTTCCGGTGCCTGCGCGGCGTCGACGCGTCTGGCTGTTGTCGGCCGTCGCGGTCGTCGGCTCCTGTGTCGGCGTGCTCAGGCTGACGGGCCCGGCGGAAACCCCCGCCCAACGATACGTGTCCCAGGTCGACGTGCGCGGATACGAGCGGGTCCACCACTACCTCGACCCCGGCTCGGCCCCCGCCGACGAACGCGCCGCGGTCGCGATCTTCGTCGGGCCTCCCGACCACGACATCCTTGCCCGCGTGTCCGGGCCAGGGCTCGTCCTCAGCGCCGCGCCGAGCAACCCCGACTCCACCGATGTCGCGGTCGTGGCTCGCGGTCAGTGGCACGGGTGTTTCGTGCACGTCGACCGCTGGACGACGAGTGATCCAACCCTGTCGTACTACCCGCTGAACGCCGAGCAGGTGACGGCGTTTCGGGCGGGACGCCTGTCGGTGCTGGACATAGCCGTCGGATGCGGCAGTGGGTGAGCGCCCGGCGGAGTTGCCGGCCCACCTCGGGGGCCACAGCCTGGTCGCCTGGTCAAGATGGGCGGCGGAAGCCCACAGGGTCGTTGGACGGCCTGGTGTCGGGCAGCCCGCTGGGCGGGGAATTCGACCATTGGCACACGATCATGCCGACTCATCGGGCCGATCCATGCTGGGGTCCTCCTCGTCGGGTGACGATACGATCACCTGGTCCCAGGCGTTGACGATGGCCGCGGCCTGCCGCTCGTTGCAGGCCAGGCCACTGAGCAGGACGTTGTTCTGATAGTCGAGGATCTCGAAGCGCCATCGATCGAGTTCGGGCCGACGTTCGAGCGTTGCCCAGAAGTGGCCGGAAAGATCGCTGGGGAACGCCTCGTCCGCCACGCCACCGCTCCTCTGCCTCAGCTACAGCCCTGTCGAAGATCTCCGCCGGAGGCATCGGTTGGGGTCACCGTCAGCATGACTGAAAAGGGAAAGCGGCTGGTGGGGCGGGCGGGGTTCGAACCCGCGACCGAGGGATTATGAGTCCCCTGCTCTAACCGGCTGAGCTACCGCCCCGTCACCGCGCCGGATCGTAACCCGCCGATCGATCTCCGGGCACCACCGCCCCGACGACGCCGCCGCGACGCCCACGATGGGCAACGCGAGAATAACAGCGCGCAGCGACACGTCGGCTCAGCGCCGCAACTCCTCCAGCACCGCCCCGGCGGTACGCCAACCGCTGGCCAGTGCGCCCTGGATGGACGGGCTGTCCCGGTGGTCGCCGGCCACGTAGAGCCCGTCGCCGAGCGCGACCGGTTTGCGCAGTCGGCCCTGCGGCGGCGGGGCGGCCGGCAGCGCGTCGGGCACCGCGACGGTGGTGAGGTGGGTCCAGTCCGCGGTGGAGCGGCCGTAGAGGCGTTCCAGCTCGGTCCGGATCACCCGCTCGGGCGGGGGCTGCGGGCCGACCACCGACGTGGCGACCAGGTGCTGGTTGGCCGGTGCGTAGGTGGGTGCGGCGTTGCTGAGCACCACCGTGTTGGCGATCATCTCCCGCCGGTCGCCGTCGAGCAGCAGGATCGGCTCGTCCAGCGGCGGCGTGTCGGCGCGGTGGTAGTAGGTGGTGTACGCGTGCATGCGTACCCGACTGATCGTGGGCAGCAGCGTGGCCGCCGCCGGCGGGTCGGCGGCGACCACGACGGCGCGGCAGGTGATCTGACCGGCCTCGGTGCGGACCCGGCCGGGCGCGACAGCGGTGACCCGGGTACGCAGCGCGATCAGCTCGGCGGGCAGCGGGGCGGCGACGGCGTGGGGCAGCGCGCCCATCCCGCGCGCGGGCAGCCCGAGCCGGCCGCGGGCGAAGGACCGCAGGATGACCGCGAAGACGTGGCTGGAGGTGGCCAGCTCGCGGTCGAGCAGGACGCCGGAGAGGAACGGCCGGAGCAGTTCCTCGATGATCGCGTCGGAGAGGCCGGCCCGGCGCAGCGCCGTCTCGGTGCTGGTCTCGGGCGCGGTGAGCAGCCGCCCGACCGGGAGGCCGGCGCAGCCGGCGGCGAGCGCGGCCAGGCGTAGCCGGTCGCGCAGCGAGCCGACGCCGGCGGTGAGCGCGCCGGGCGCGCCGGTCGGCTCGCGCAGCGGGTTGACCAGTCGTTCCAGCCGGTCGCCGCGGCGTACCAGCACCCCGGAGGTGAACCAGCCCAGGTTGAGCGTGTCCAGGTCGACGAGGCCGCCGAGCCGGGGGTAGGCGGTGTTGAGCACCTGGAATCCCCGGTCCAGCAGGAAGCCGTCGACCTCGTCGGTGGCGACCCGCCCGCCGAGCCGGTCGGCGCTCTCCAGCAGCCGCCAGGGCACGCCGGCGCGCTGCAGCCGGCGGGCGGCGGCGAGACCGGCCAGGCCGCCGCCGACGATCACCACGTCGGTGTCAGGCACGGTCCACCCCCGCCCCGGCCCGGTCGCCCTCGCGGTGCGAGCGGGACAATCGGCTCGGCCACCAGACCTTCGGCCCGATGTCGTACGCGAGCGCGGGCACCAGCAGCGAGCGGACCACGATGGTGTCCAGCAGCACCCCGACGGCGACCGCCACGCCCAGCTCGACCAGCACCACCAGCGGGAGGACGGCGAGCGCGGAGAACGTGGCGGCGAGCACGATGCCGGCGGAGGTGATGACGCCGCCGGTGACCGCGAGGCCGGCCAGCACGCCGGCCCGGGTGCCGCGCCGGACCGACTCCTCGCGGACCCGGCTCATCAGGAAGATGTTGTAGTCGATGCCGAGCGCGACCAGGAAGACGAACGCGAACAGCGGGAACGACTGGTCCACGCCGGGGAAGTCGAAGACGTACCGGAAGAGCAGGGCGCAGAGGCCGAGCGTGGCCAGGAACGACAGCACCACGGTGGCGATCAGCAGCACCGGGGCGACCAGGGCGCGCAGCAGCAGCGCCAGGATGACCGCGATGACGAGCAGCACCACCGGGATGATCACGTTACGGTCGCGGACGGAGGCGTCGGCGGTGTCCACGTTGATCGCGGTGAAGCCGCCGACCACGGCGTCCGCGCCGGGCACCGCGTGGACCGCCTCGCGCAGGTCGCGGATGGTCTGTTCGGCGCCGTTGCTGTCCGGCGGGTCGGCGAGCGTGACGTTGAGCTGCACCCGACCGTCGACGACCTTCGGGGGGGCGTTCGGGTCGGGCGGCGCGTTCTCGCCGCGCTGGCCGAGCGGCGCCACCGAGGCGACGCCCTCGACGCCCTGCGCCACCTGGGCGACCCGCTGGGCGGCGGCCTGCGCGGTGAAGACGGTGGCCGGGCTGCCGGTGCCGGCCGGGAAGTGCCTGTCGATCACCTCCTGGCCGGCCACCGAGTCGGTGCGCTGGGTGAACAGCTGGGACTGGCCGAGCGTGGTGGCGCCGAGCTGGGTCACCCCGATCGCGAGGGCGGCCAGCACCACGGCGGTGACGACCCAGACGGTACGCGCGCGGCGCGCCACGAAGCCGGCGATCCGTCCCCAGATGCCGTGCTCGGTGCGGGGGTCCGCGTCGTCGTGCCGGGGTCGCCGGGGCCAGAACGCCCACCGCCCGCCGAGCACCAGCAGGGCGGGCAGGAACGTGAGCATGACGAGCAGTGTCGCGGCGATGCCGACGGCGCTGACCGGGCCGAGCGCCCGGTTGGAGTTCAGGCTGGACAGCAGCAGGCAGAGCAGGCTGACGATGACGGTGGCGCCGGAGGCGATGATGGCCGGGGCGGCGCCCTTCCAGGCGGCCTTCATGGCGTCCCAGGGGCGCTCGTGCCGGTGCAGTTCCTCGCGGTAACGGGCGATCAGCAGCAGCGCGTAGTCGGTGCCGGCGCCGAAGACGAGCACGGTGAGGATGCCCTGCGCCTGCCCGTTGAGCTTGACCACGTCGTTGTCCGCCAGGACGTAGACGACGACGGCGGCCAGCGAGTACGACATCCCCGCGGCCAGCAACGGAAAGATCCAGAGCACCGGGCTGCGGTAGACGATCAGCAGGATGATCAGCACCACGACCAGGGTGACGAGCAGCAGCGGCCCGTCGATCGCGCTGAACACCTCGATCAGGTCGCCGAGCAGGCCGGCCGGGCCGGCCACGTCGACGGTGAGCCCGTTCCGGTCCGGGCCGGCGATGTTCCGCAGCTCGTCGACGACGGTGCGGATCTGTTCGCCCTCGGCGCTGTCGATCGGGACGATCACCTGGGCGGCCTGCTTGTCCTGGCTGACGATCGGCGGCGGCAGCGGACCGATGACGCCCGGCACCTGGGCGAAGCGCGCCGCGTCGGCCTGGATCCGCTGCTGGTCGGCGGGGGTGATGCCGCCGGTGCGCTCGTAGACCACCAGCGCGGGGGTGCTCTCCCGGTCGACGAAGCCGGCGGCCAGGTCCTGCGCCCGGGTGGCCTCGGCGTCGGCGGGGAGGAAGGAGGCGTTGTCGTTGGTGGCGACCTCGCCGAGCTTCCCGGAGTAGGGGCCGGCGATGCCACCGACCACCAGCCAGCCGAGCACCACCGCCACCGCGACCAGCGTCGCGGTCCAGCGGCTGCGTCCTGCGGCCATCTCCACCACCCTTGAATCGACGCAACAATCGACGCAGCGGGAGTCTAGGTCGACATCGACCATCCTGCCGGCCGACGTGTCGCGCGCGGGCGGAAATCGGGCGGCTACCCGGGCCCGGAAACGGAGAACGCCCGCCGGCGTGGGCCGACGGGCGTGACGTGGAGCGAAGCTCCCCCGATTGGACTCGAACCAATAACCTGCCGGTTAACAGCCGGCTGCTCTGCCAATTGAGCTACAGGGGACCGAACACCGTCCGGCCCGGATCTCTCCGCGCCGTGCGACGGGGACAAGAGTACAGGACATCCGCCGGTAGTGCGCCAGGGGGTTACCGGACCCGGCCGGACCGGTGGACCGAGGGCGGTTTACGGGACAAATCGCCATCTCGGCACAGGGAGGTATGAGCGCGGAGCAGGATGGGTAGTTAAGGCACCGACAGAGGATGTAGGCGCGAGTGGGTCGCTTCCGCCGGGTACCGGCGGGGATCGGCAGAGCGTCAGGTACGAAAGGAGCCGCCATGCGCGGAAAGATCATGTTCCTTGGCGGGCTGGCTGCGGGCTTCGTCCTGGGCGCCCGTGCCGGCCGGGAGAAGTACGAGGAGCTGGTGGTCCGCGGGCGCAAGGTGCTCGACCACCCGACCGTCCAGGAGGCGGCCGGCGTCGCGCAGGCCCAGGCCACCCGGCTCTACTCGGAGGGCAAGGACAAGCTGGGACAGACCAAGATCGCCGAGAAGCTCGCCACCGGCAACGGTGGCAAGCAGGGGCTCTCCGAGGCCGACAAGCCGTTCGCCGGCACGCCGGCCGCCGTCGGCAGCCGGAGCAGCGCCAACGGCACGGGCTCGACCAGCGCCACCGGGTCGACCACGACCGGCACGAGCACCAAGCCGTCCAGCACCGGCAACACGCTCTGACGCACGCGGACAGCGGGCCGGCCACCTTCGGGTGACCGGCCCGCTCCCGTGTGCCCGGACGCCACCTCCCCACGCGTCACGCCGCCGTGACGCGGGTGTGGCACATTCTCCGTGGGGAGGTGATCACATGCCGATGGTCGGACCGGAGACGGCGGACCAGGCGCGCCTGCTGCGCCTGCTGCGCGACGACGGCCCGCGGTCACGGGTCGAGCTGGTCGACGTCCTGGGGCTGCCCCGGGCACGGTTCGCCGCCGAGGTCGACCGGCTGACCGAGCTGGGCCTGGTGGAGACGGCCGGACCGGCCGCGTCCCGCGGTGGCCGCCGCTCGTCGCTGCTGCGGGTCGGCGCGCAGGTGCGCTTCGGCGCGGTGCTCGTCGGCGACGGCCGACTGCGGGTCGCGCTCACCGACGGCGAGCTGAACCTGCTGGCCCGGCACGACGAGCCGGTCGACGTCCGGGTCGGTCCCGAGGTGGTGGTCGGCCGGGCGGTCGAGCTGCTCGGCAAGCTGCGGGCCGAGGCCGGGCTGGCCCGGCTGACCGGGGTCGGGGTCGCGCTGCCCGCGCCGGTCGCCGTCCGCGACGGCACCCCCGTCTCCCCACCGGCCCTGCCGGGCTGGCACCGCTTCCCGGTACGCGACACGCTCGCCGCCGAACTGGGCTGCCCGGTGCACGTCGACAACGACGCCAACGCGATGGCTCTGGGCGAGCGGCACGCCGGCACCGGCCGACCGTTCGACGACTTCCTCTACGTCAAGCTCGGCGACGCCGTCGGCTGCGGGCTGGTGCTCGGCGGGACGCTCTACCGGGGCGCGGCCAGCGGGGCCGGCGACATCGGGCACCTCCAGCTCACCGAGGACGGACCGCTCTGCGGGTGCGGCAACACCGGTTGCGTCGAGGCGTACTGCGGGGACGCCGCCCTGGTGCGCGAGGCGGTGACGGCCGTGCGGGCGGGGCGCTCGACGGCGCTGGCGGACCGGCTCGCGGAGGCCGGCACGCTGACGGTGTCCGACGTGGCCGCGGCGGCGACCGAGGGCGACGCGGCGGCGCAGACGCTGGTCCGCGATGCCGCCCGTCGCCTCGGGCAGGTGCTGGTCGGGCTGGTGAGCTTCGTCAACCCGGCCATCGTGATCATCGGAGGGACGCCGCCCGGCATCGGACCGGTCCTGCTGGCCGAGATCCGGGGCGTGGTCTACCGGCGCTCCACCCCGCTGGCCACCGGCAGCATGCCGATCGTCCTGTCCGACCTGGACGACCGGGCCGCCCTGATCGGCGCGGCCCGCCTGGTCAGCGACCAGGCCTTCGCCGCCCGCTGACCCCCTCTCTCCGCCGCCGATCTTGCAGTTACGGCCCCCGAGATGTCGGATGAACCCGTTTTCGGAGGGCCGCAACTGCAAGATCGCGGAGAGCCCGGAGGCGAGGGAGGGAGGAGGTTAGTCGCGGGTGCTGCTGAAGGCGGCGTCGAAGGCGGCGGAGGGGGCGTCGAAGGCGAGGCGGCGGACGAACTGGAGCGCCTCCGGCGCGCCGACCAGGCGGTCCATGCCGGCGTCCTCCCACTCGACCGAGATCGGGCCGTCGTAGCCGATCGCGTTCAACGCCCGGAAGCAGTCCTCCCACGGCACGTCGCCGTGCCCGGTGGAGACGAAGTCCCAGCCGCGCCGCAGGTCGGCCCAGGGCAGGTGGGAGGAGAGCCGGCCGCGCCGGCCGTCCCCGGTGCGGACCTTCGCGTCCTTGCAGTCCACGTGGTAGATCCGGTCGGCGAAGTCGAAGATGAAGTTCACCGGGTCCAGCTCCTGCCAGACGAAGTGCGACGGGTCCCAGTTCAGGCCGAACGCCGGCCGGTGGCCGATCGCCTCCAGCGTGCGCTTGGTGGTCCAGTAGTCGTAGGCGATCTCGCTGGGGTGCACCTCGTGCGCGAACCGCACCCCCACCTCGTCGAAGACGTCCAGGATCGGGTTCCACCGGTCGGCGAAGTCCTGGTAGCCGCGCTCGATCATGGCCGGCGGCACCGGCGGGAACATGGCCAGGGTGTGCCAGATCGACGAGCCGGTGAAGCCCACGACGGTCCGTACGCCGAGCTTCGCCGCCGCCCGCGCGGTGTCCTTCATCTCCTCGGCGGCCCGGCGGCGTACGCCCTCCGGCTCGCCGTCGCCCCAGATCCGGGCCGGCAGGATGTCCTGGTGCCGCTCGTCGATCGGGTGGTCGCAGACGGCCTGCCCGACCAGGTGGTTGGAGATGGTGAAGACCTGGAGGTTGTGCTTGGCCAGCGTGGCCCGCTTGCGCTCGACGTACGAGTCGTCGGCGAGCGCCTTGTCGACCTCGAAGTGGTCGCCCCAGCAGGCGATCTCCAGGCCGTCGTAGCCCCACTCGGAGGCGAGTCGGCAGACCTCGTCGAACGGAAGATCGGCCCACTGGCCGGTGAAGAGCGTGATGGGTCGCGCCATTGTCCTTCTCCCCTGTCGTGATGGGGGATTCCGTTGCGGACCGGGGCGAGGGGTGACCGGGGACGGCGACGACTCGGCACCGGTGGACGCGCTGGGCGTCTGCGCCCGGAGGGTTGCGCCTCCCGCCGGGCCACCGGCCACCTCACGGTCGCCGTCCCCACTCTATGGCCTACCTCACGGCAGGGTCCAGCGTTGGTTGGCGGCGCCGGTGCAGGTCCACAGGTGCACCGGCGTGCTGTCGGCCGAGTTGTTGCCGGACACGTCCAGGCACTTGCCCGACTGCGGGTTGCGCACTGTCCCGTCGGCCTGCGCCGACCAGTTCTGCGCGCCCGTGCCGTTGCACGTCCACAACTGGATCTTCGTGCCGTCGGCGCTGCCGCCACCGGAGACGTCCAGGCACTTGCCGAGCGCCTTCACCGGACCGTTCGGCGTCACCGTCCACGACTGCGCCGCCGAGGAGTTGCACGTGTAGAGCTGGATCTGCGTGCCGTCCGCGGTGGCCGCGCCCGCACGTCCAGGCACTTGCCGGCCAGGCCCTTCACCGGGCCGACGCCGCCGGTGCCGGTCGAGCGGACCAGCGTGAAGTCGTCGACGTCGAACAGCCCGGACCCGCTGCCGGTGAACGTCAGGTAGACCGTCTGCGTGCCCGACGGCACCCCGCTCAACGCCGTGGAGACGTCGGCGAAGGTGGTCCAGCCGCCGGTGTTCGGCACCGCCACCTGGCCGAGCACCGGGCCGGTGGGCGAGCCGGTGCGCACTGCGATGGTGCCGCCCGGACCGCCGGAGACCACGCGGGCCCGCAGCGATGTCACCCCGGTCAGGTCCACCCCCTGGTACGCGGCCCAGTCGCCCGGGTCGACGTACCCGAGGGTCTGCCCGCCGTTGGCGCCGGCCTTGGTGAACGCGCTGACGCCGCTGGCCGCGCTGAACGACTCGGCCTGCACGGTGGTGCTGCCGGTGGGCGGCGGGGTACCGCCCAGCTCCTTGATCCGGATGTTGCGGAACGACACGTCGTCACCGGTGCCGTGGTTCTGGATGCCGACGTGCCCGGCGAGCGACCGGACCGGGTCGGTGTTGGTGAAGTCGTTGATCCGGACGCCGTTGAGGAAGACCTGGAGGCGCTCGCCCTCGACCAGGATCTCGTAGGTGTTCCACTCCCCCGCCGGGTTGAGCGCCGCGTCCCGGGCCGCCAGGTCGGCGGACTTGAACCCGTAGATCGCGCCGGTGGTCCGGTCGGCCGCGTCGGTGGGGTCGATCTGCACCTCGTAGCCGTTGTTCACCGCCGAGTTCGGGTCGCTCGACGGCGGGAAGCCGACGAAGACCCCGGAGTTGTCGTCGCCGGCCAGCCGCCAGTCCAGCTTGAGCGAGTAGTTGGTGAACTGCTTCGCGCTGTACCAGTAGAGCCCCATGCCGCCGACCGAGGTGAGCGTGGCGTCGGTGTTGGTGAAGCTGCCCGGCCCGGCCTGGGACCAGCCGGTGGTGCCGCCGTTGTAGAGCGCGGTGTAGCCGGTCTCCGGCCGGCAGTCGGCCTTCGTGCGCCCGGCGGCGTAGCGGATGCCGCCGAGCAGGTGGGCCCGGAACGCCGGCTCGGCGTAGGACGCCTGGGTGTGCCCGCCGCCGGTGTAGAAGGACCGGCCGCCGCTGTAGGGCTTGCACCAGGCGTGCGGGTGGTCCCCGCCCATCGAGCCACCGGAGTACGAGGACTCGTCGAGGCTGGCCAGCACGTGCGCGGTGGACCGCGCGTTGGTGCGGTAGTCGTACCACTCGTCGGTGCGGTTCCACAGCTGCGGCAGGTGCGCGGTGGCGGCGTGCGCCCGGTCCTCCACCCTGACGGTGGCCGGCTGGATCGCCGGGTGGGACGCGAACCAGGCGCCGACCAGGTTGCCGTAGAACGGCCAGTCGTACTCGGTGTCGGCGGCGGAGTGCACGCCGACGTATCCGCCGCCGCCGGAGATGTACGCCTCGAACGCGGCCTGCTGGGTCGCGTTGAGCACATCCCCGGTGGTGTTGAGGAAGATCACCGCCTCGAAGCGGGCCAGGTTGGCGGTGGTGAACTGGGCGGCGTCCTCGGTCGCGGTGACGGTGAAGTTGTTCGCCGCGCCGAGGTCGCGGACGGTCTGTGTGCCGACCGCGATGGAGTCGTGCCGGAAGCCGGCGGTCTTGGAGAAGACCAGCACGTCGTAGGGGGCGTCGGCGGCGCTCGCCGGGGTGGCGGGGGCGGTGCAGGCGATGGTGGCGAGCACGGCGGTCACCGCCCCCAGCGCGGTGCGGAGGAGTCTCATCGGCGTTCTCCTTCCATTCCTCAGGGTAGGGTCCAGCGCTGGTTGGCGGCAGCGGTGCAGGTCCACAGGTGCACCGGCGTGCTGTCGGCCGAGTTGTTGCCGGACACGTCCAGGCACTTGCCCGACTGCGGGTTGCGCACCGTCCCGTCGGCCTGCGCCGACCAGTTCTGCGCGCCCGTGCCGTTGCACGTCCACAACTGGATCTTCGTGCCGTCGGCGCTGCCGCCACCGGAGACGTCCAGGCACTTGCCGTACGCCTTGACCGTCGAGTTCGGCGTCACGGTCCACGACTGCGCGGCCGTGCCGTTGCAGGTGTAGAGCTGGATCTGGGTGCCGTCGGCGGTGGCGGCGTTACGGACGTCGAGGCACTTGCCGGCCAGGCCCGTCACCGGGCCGGTGCGGACGGCCGAGGTGGCGAACGTGAACGCGTCCAGGTCGTAGAGCGCCCCGGCGCCGCCGGCGAACGTCAGGTAGAGCGTGGTGGTGCCGGCCGGCGGTTGGTGATGGTGCCGGTCACCGTGGTGAACGAGTCCCAGGCGCCGGTGACCGGGACGGTGGCCGAGCCGAGCACGGTGCCGGTGGCCGATCCGGCGCGCACCTGGAGCGTGCCGCCGACACCGGCCGAGGAGACCCGGGCGGTGAACCCGGTGGCGTCCGCGAGCTGGTACGGCTGGAACGCGATCCAGTCGCCGTTGTGGATGTCGCCGACGGTCTTGCCGCCCTCGGCGGTGCCCTTGTCGAACGTGTTGATCCCGGACGCGGTCTTGAAGTGCTCGGCCTGCCGGTGCCGGGGCTGGAGCGTGTGCTGGGTGTGGGTGGTGAGGCCGCCGGAGTCGGTGTACTCGGCGTCGAAGATGGCGAAGATGTTCGCCGCGTCGTCGTGCTCGCCGTCGACCGGGATGGCGATCGAGCCGGTGCAGCCGGTCGCCGAGGTGATCTGGTGGCCGTGCTGGTCGTGGCCGAGCACGTAGGTCATCTTGACCTTGGTGCAGTCGATGGTGGCGTCCTCCGGGTCGGTGACGGTGATCCGGAACGGCACCGTGTCGCCGAAGGAGAAGAGCTTGCCGTTACCGGGCGTCTCGATGACCACCGTCGGCGCGGTGTTGCCCACGGTGATCGTCACGCTGGCGGTGCCGGTGGCGCCCTGCGGGTCGCGGACGGTGAGCGTGGCGGTGTAGCGCCCGTTCGCGGTGTAGGTGTGTGACGGGTTGGCCGCGGTCGAGGTGCCGCCGTCACCGAACGTCCAGGCGTACGTCAGCGCGCCGCCCTCCGGGTCGGACGAGCCGGCCGAGGAGAACGCGACGGCCAACGGGGCGGCGCCGGAGGTCCTGTCGGCGGCGGCCCGGGCCACCGGGGCGCGGTTGGCCCCGCCGAGGTAGTCGAAGCGGTACAGCGCCGAGTTGGCGTCGCCGTTGAAGTAGCCGGTGCCGTAGTCGAGCACGTAGTAGGAGCCGTCCGGGCCGAACGCGGAGTCCATCACCTGCTTGCCGGTCCACGGAAACGCGTCGATGGTGCCGGGTGAGCCGTCGGCGTTGAGGTGGATCGGCTTGATCCAGCCCCGGCCGAACTCGGTGGCGAAGAACTGCCCGTCGAAGGACTGCGGGAACTTGGTGGTGGACGGGTTGGCCGCGTCGTACCGGTAGACCGGGCCGCCCATCGGCGACTCGGAGCCGCCGCCGAACTCGCTGGGGCTGCCGGCGTCGCCGCCGTATCGGATCCACGCCGGCTTCGCGGCCGGCAGCGTGGTGAGGCCGGTGTTGCGGAACGAGTTGTTCGTCGGGCCGCCGGTACAGGTGAACTTCGCGCCGGCCGTGCCCGTGGCGAAGTCCCACTCGGCGTACGTCTCGGTCGCCGTGTTGGTGCCGGTGCAGTACGGCCAGCCGTAGTTGCCCGGGCCGGTGACCCGGTCGAACTCGACCTGCCCGGACGGGCCGCGCGCCGAGGTGGTGCCGGCGTCCGGCCCGTAGTCGCCGACGTAGACGATGCCGGTGGCCTTGTCGACGCTCATCCGGAACGGGTTGCGGAAGCCCATCGCGTAGATCTCCGGGCGGGTCTTCGCGGTGCCGGGCGCGAAGAGGTTGCCGCTCGGGATCGAGTAGGTGCCGTTGGCGTTCACCTTGATCCGCAGGATCTTGCCGCGCAGGTCGTTGGTGTTGCCGGCGCTGCGCTGCGCGTCGTACCCGGGGTTGCGGTTGGTGCGCTCGTCGATCGGGGCGTAGCCGGCGGAGTCGAACGGGTTGGTGTCGTCGCCGGTGGACAGGTAGAGGTTGCCGGCGGCGTCGAAGTCGATGTCGCCGCCGACGTGGCAGCACAGCCCTCGGTCGGCCGGCACGTCGAGCACGTCGACCTTGCTGGCCTGGTTGAGCGTGAAGTCGGCGTTGAGCGTGAACCGGGAGAGCCGGTTGACGCCCTGCCAGGCGGAGAAGTCGGTGCCGGTGGCCGGCGCGTCCCCGGCCGGGGTGGACAGCGGCGGCGCGTAGTAGAGGTAGATGTGCCGGTTGGTGGTGAAGCCGGGGTCGACGCCGACGCCCTGCAACCCCTCCTCGTCGTGGGTGTACACGGGCAGGGTGCCGATGACCGTGGTGGCGCCGGCCGCGTCGGTGCGGCGCAGCGTGCCGTTGCGGGCGGTGTGCAGCACCGACCGGTCGGGCAGCACCGCGAGGGACATCGGCTCGCCGGTCTCGGCGACGCCGCGGGCGAGTTCGACCTGCTGGAAGTCGCTCGCCGAGATGGGGTGGGCGGAGGCCGGGACGGGCGCCGCGGCCAGGGTGACCGCGCCGGCGGCCGCCGCGAGCAGCAGCGCCGATCCGGCGGCGAGTCGTCGTCGGGCTGGGGGGTGGTGGGGGTGGCTGGACATGCTGTGCTGTCCCTTCCTGACGCGCGCAGCCAGGACCGGGCGCGCGTCGCGCCGGATGCCGGGTGGGGGATGCTGCGCCGGCCCGTCGGGTGCGGTTACGGCGGGCCGTGACCTCCGACGGGGCCGGTGGTCACCTCGACGAGGCGGGGCGGTGCGGGCGTTCACCTCGACGAAACAGCTCTGTGCTGCGCACGACATTAAGGGCTTTCGATTGGCCTGTCCATAGCTTCTGCTGGTTCCGGAAACACTTTTGTCGGAACGCGTCAAAAGTTGGCGTCACTGGCGTCGGTCCACGGCCCGGTACGCGAGCGTGGTCAGGGCCCGCCGCGCCGGCTCGTCCAGCGGCAACCCGTCCAGCGCGGCCAGCGCCTCGTCCGCCCGGACCCGGATCATCCGCTCCACCGCGTCGCGCGCCCCGCACGCCTCGACGACGGCCCGCACCTCGGCAGCCCCGGCCCGACCCAGGCCCGGGTCGCCGACCAGCTTCCGCAGCCGGGCCGCGCCGGCCGGGTCGGCCGTCGCCCGGGCCAGCGCCATCAGCACGGTGGGCTTGCCCTCCCGCAGGTCGTCCAGGTCGGACTTGCCGGTCACCGCCGGGTCACCGAAGACGCCGAGCAGGTCGTCGCGGAGCTGGAACGCGTCGCCGAGCGGATCGCCGAAGCCGGCCAGCGCGGCCACCTCCCCCGGGCCCGCCCCGGCCAGCGCGGCGCCGACCTGCACCGGCCGGGTGACGGTGTAGCGGGCCGTCTTCAGCCGCACCACCGCCAGCGCGCTCGCCACCGAGCCGTCCCCGGCCGCCGCGGTCACGTCCAGGTACTCCCCCGCGATCACCTCGGTCCGCATCCGGGACAGCAGGGCGTGACCCCGACGCAGCCGCTCGGCCGGCAGCCCGCAGCCGTGGAACATCTGGGCCGACCAGGTCGCGCAGAGGTCACCGCAGAGCAGCGCGGCCTGCCGGCCGTACGCCGCCGGGTCGCCCCGCCACCCGGAGCGGGCGTGCAGATCGGCGAAGTGCCGGTGCACCGTCGGCTCGCCCCGGCGGCGGTCGCTGCGGTCCAGGATGTCGTCGTGGATCAGCGCGAACGCGTGGAACAGCTCCAGCGCCGCCGCGGCGACCACGATCGGCCGGCCGTCCGGGCCGCCGAAGCCCCGCCAGCCCCAGTAGCAGAACAACGGCCGCAGCCGCTTGCCCCCGGCCAGCACGAACCGGCGTATCTCGGCGTGGACGGCCCCCGTCCCGTCGTCCGGCCGACCCGGCCCACGCGCGTCCAGGAACGCGGCGAGCGCGGCGTCGAAGCGACCCCGCAGCAGGGCCGGGTCGGTCGGTACGACGGTGACGGTCATGGCGCCTCCCGGGCCAGTCCGGCGAGCTGGAGCAGCAACGCCTTGACGTCGGTCGCCGCGACCCGGGCCCGGGTCGCGGCCGGGTCGGAGCAGAGCAGCACCGGACCGTCCGCCGGGTCGGCGGGCAGCCGGCCGTGCGAGCCGCGCACCGCCCGCGCCCCGGCGTCCAGCCCCACCACGCTCATCAGGTAGCGCAGGCCGAGCTTCTTGCGGGCCAGCGCCACCGCCGCCCGCCGTTTCGCCGCACCCGGGGCGGCCGGGTCGAAGAACAGCTCGGCCGGGTCGTAGCCGGGCTTGCGGTGGATCTCGACCAGCCGGGCGAAGTCGGGCGCCCGGGCGTCGTCCAGCCAGTAGTAGTAGGTGAACCAGGCATCCGGCTCGGCCACCAGCACCAGCTCGCCGGAGCGGGGGTGGTCCAGCCCGTGGCCGGCCTGCCCGGCGGCGTCCAGCACCTCGGCGACGCCCGGCAGCGCGGCGCAGCGCTTCGCCACCGCCGGCACGTCCGCCGGGTCCCGCACGTAGACGTGCGCCACCTGGTGGTCGGCCACCGCGAACGCCCGCGACGTCCACGGGTCCAGGTATTCCATCCCGGCCTGGGTGTACACCCGCAGCAGGCCCTCGGACCGCAGCATCCGGTTGACGTCCACCGGGCGGGAGACGTCGGTGATGCCGTACTCGGAGAGCGCGACGATCGTCGCGTCCCGCTCCCGGGCCGCGTCCAGCAGCGGGCCGAGCACCGCGTCCAGCTCGGCCGCCGAGGCGGCGGCCCGGGGGTCGGAGGGCCCGAACCGTTGCAGGTCGTAGTCGAGGTGCGGCAGGTAGACCAGGGTCAGGTCGGGGGCGTGGTCGGCCATGATGCGCTGCGCCGCCCGGCTGATCCAGGCCGACGACGGCAGCCCGGCGCCCGGCCCCCAGTAGGTAAACAGCGGAAACGTGCCGAGCGCGTCGGTCAGCGTGTCCCGCAGCTCGGGCGGGTCGGTCCAGCAGTCCGGCTCCTTGCGTCCGTCGGCGTGGTAGACCGGGCGCGGCGTGACCGTCCAGTCCACGTCGGCGCCCATCGCGTACCACCAGCAGACGTTGGCGACGCGGTAGCCCGGCTCCACCCGGCGGGCCGCCTGCCACACCTTCTCACCGCCGACCAGCGCGTGGTGCTGCCGCCAGAGCAGCACCTCGCCGAGGTCGCGGAAGTACCAGCCGTTGCCCACCACGCCGTGCCCGGCGGGCAGCTCCCCGGTGAGGAACGTGGCCTGCGCCGAGCAGGTCACCGCCGGCAGCACGGTGCCCAGCTCGGCGGTGAACCCGGCCTCGGCCACCGCGCGCAGCCGGGGCATGTGGGCCAGCAGCCGGGGCGTCAGCCCGACCACGTCGAGCACCACCAGCCGGCGGCTCATGAGGGAACCCCGGCCGCCGTGGACAGCCCGATCGCGACCAGTTCGTCGCGGGCGAAGGCCAGCTCGGCGGCGATGCCGGCGGCCAGCTCCGCGTCGCCGCGCGGCCGCCGCGCCTGCGGCAGCACGCCCCAGGTGTACGTCTCCACGTCGAGGTGGTCGCAGCCGGCGGCCGGGCCGGCGAGGAGCGCGGAGAGGGCGGACCGCAGCACCGGCACGGTGGAGCGCAACGGCGGCTCGGGTGGGGCGTGCAGCGGCACGTGGTAGTGCACCCGCCACGACCCGGGCAGCCGCGCGTCGAGCGCCGCGTCGAGGTCGTCGGCGGCCCACGCCGGGTCGGCCGGGTCGGTGGCGCCGGCGCAGCCCGCCGCCCGGGTCTGGTGCAGGAACCTCGGCTCGACGAAGCGGCGCAGCGCGTCGGTGGAACCGGCCGGGTCGGCCGCCTCGACGGCGGCGGAGACCTGCACCTTGACCACCGGCAGCCCGGCGTCGCGCAGCCGGGCCAGCGCGTCGACCGGCTCCTCCCAGGCGCACGCGAGGTGCGCCAGGTCCAGACAGATCCCGAGCCGGTCGGTATCCATGGCTGACAATACCGCGCGTGCCTGTCCCGTGGACTCCACCAGACAGCCCGGTTCCGGTTCGAAGCCGACCCGGACCACCCGGCCGGTGTCCCGCTGCACGGTGGCCAGCCCGGCGGCGAGCGCGTCCAGCCGGCGGCGGGCGGTGTCCGCCCGCCCCGCGTCCCACGGGGTGCGCCACGCCAGCGGCAGCGTCGAGACGGAGCCCCGGGCCGCGTCGTCGGGCAGCAGGTCGGCCAGCACCCGGGCCAGGTCCAGGGTGTACGCCAGCCGCTGCGACGTGGTCCAGTCCGGGTGGTAGACCGCGCCCTTGACCACCGGGGCCTGGAACGCCGCGTACGGGAAGCCGTTGAGCGTGACCACCTCCAGCCCGCGTACGGTCAGCTCGTGGCGCAGCCGACGGCGGGCCGCCGGGTCGGCGGCGAGCGCGGCGGCCACCGGCGCGGCCAGCCAGAGCCCCAGCCCGAGCAGGTCGGCGTCGAGCGCCCGGCGCACCGCCACCGCGTACGTGTCGAGCTGGGCGAGGACGCCCGGCAGGTCCTCGGCGGGGTGGACGTTCGTGCAGTAGCCGAGATGGACGGTGGTGCCGTCCGGGTGCCGCAGCCGCATCACTCGCCCCCGCGCAGGATCGAGTTGCCGGCGAAGGTGGGCGCCGGGGCGTCCAGGTCGGCGAGGTCGAGCCGCCCGGACTGGCCGTAGAACTCCACCGGGTTGCGCCACAGCACCCGGTCCACGTCGTCGTCGTCGAACCCGGCGGCCAGCATCGCCTCCCCGGTGGCCCGGGTGAGCAGCGGGTCGGAGCGCCCCCAGTCGGCGGCCGAGTTGACCAGCATCCGCTCGGTGCCGTACGCGCGCAGCAACTCGACCATCCGGGGCGGCGACATCTTGGTCTCCGGGTAGATGGAGAAACCCAGCCAGCAGCCGGTGTCCCGGACCAGCTTCACGGTGACCTCGTTGAGGTGGTCGATCAGCACCCGCCCGGGCTCGATGCCCGACTCGGCGACCACGGCGAGGGTGCGCTCGACGCCGCGCGCCTTGTCCCGGTGCGGGGTGTGCACCAGCGCGGGCAGGTCGTGCCCGACGGCCAGCGCGAGCTGCCCGGCCAGCGCGGCGTCCTCGGCCGGGGTCATCGCGTCGTAGCCGATCTCGCCGACCGCGACCACGCCGTCCTTGTCCAGGTAGCGCGGCAGCACGTCGAGCACCGGGCGGCAGCGCGGGTCGTTGGCCTCCTTCGGGTTGAGCGCCACGGTGGCGTGGTGCCGGACGCCGAACTGCCCGGCCCGGAACGGTTCCCAGCCGATCAGCGAGTCGAAGTAGTCGACGAAGCTGTCCACGCTGGTGCGCGGTTGACCCAGCCAGAACGCCGGCTCGACCACCGCGCGCACGCCGGCGGCGGCCATCCGCTCGTAGTCGTCGGTGGTCCGCGACGTCATGTGGATGTGCGGGTCGAAGATGCGCATGTCACGCCTCCGTGGTGGTGATGGTCAGTCGGTGCAGCAGCTCGGTCGCGTCGGCGGGCATGGTCCGGCCGGCGGCGTGCCGCTCGGCGGCGAACGCGGCCAGCATCTGGGCCAGCTCGGCGTCGGCCCGGCCGGTCAGGTCGTCGACCACGGCCAGCGGCACCCCGGCGAACACGCACTTGAGCACCGCCTGCCGCCAGGCCGGCTGCTCCAGGTGCCGGGCGTAGGGGCCGAGCGCGGCGGCGACCAGCCGGGTGTCGTTGGTGCGGATCGCGTCGTGCAGCAGCGGCACGCACTCCGCCCCGATCGGCAGCAGCGGCAGCGCGCGCAGCACGGCCCGCCGCTCGGCCGCGTCGCCGTGCCGGTAGAGCGCCTCGGCCGCGCCGGCGTGGCCGTCGGGCAGCGCGGTGAGCAGCAGCGCCCGGGCCGCCTCGTCGACGGTCCAGCCGGGCGGGTCGGGCACCGGCCCACGCCCGCACCGCCGGGCGGCGGCGGCGAAGAAACGCGGGATCGTGGCGGGTTCGGTCGCGACGCGGCGCAGCGCCGCGTCCAGCCACTGCGGATCGGGTACGCCCCGCAGCGCGGCGCGCAGTCGGTCGGGTGTCATGCCGTCTCCCCTCTGCCGGGTGCTGGAAGGTGGTCGGTCACCGCCCCTCGCCGCGCCGGGCGGCGGCGCGCAGGAAGTCCAGCGAGCGGGCGGCGACGGTCGGGGCGGCGTGCGAGTGCCGGGGCAGCTCCACGGCCACCAGGCCGGGGTAGCCGGCGTCGGTCAGGGCGCGCAGCACCGGCGGGAAGTCGATCTCCCCGGCACCGAACTCCAGGTGCTCGTGCACGCCCCGGCGCATGTCGTCGATCTGCACGTTGACCAGGTGGTCGGCGACAGCCGTCACGCACTCGGGCACCGGCCGCGGCTCCAGGCAGCGACAGTGTCCGATGTCGAGGGTGATACCGAAGCCGGGCGGCGCGCCGAGCGCGTCGCGCAGCCACCACCAGTCGGCGATGTCCGCCACCAGCATGCCCGGCTCCGGTTCGAAGCCCAGCGGCACGCCGACCGCCTCCGCCTCGGCGCAGACGGTGGCGCAGCCGGCGACCAGGCGGTCCCGGGCGACGGGCGGCGGCACCCGCGGCGGGCGTACGCCGGCCCAGAAGGAGACCGCCTCGGCACCCAGGTCCGCGCCGACCCGGACCGCCCGGCGCAGGAACTCCAGCCGGCGGGCGGGGTCGTCGTGCAGCAGCGTCGGGGCGTGCTTGTGCCAGGGGTCGAGCAGGTAGCGGGCCCCGGTCTCGACCACCACGGCCAACCCCAGGGCGTCGAGCCGGCGGCGCACGGCGGCCACCCGGCGGGCCAGCCCGGGGGCGAACGGGTCCAGGTGGTCGTGGTCCAGGGTGAGCGCGACGCCCTCGTACCCGAGGTCGGCCAGGACCGCGAACGCGTCACCGAGGCGGTGGTTGGCGAAGCCGTTGGTGCCGTACCCGAAGCGCAGCCGGCTTGGCCCGGACGGAGTCGCGGCGGTCATGTCGGGGAGACGAGTCGGGCCAGGCGGCGACCGAGTGGGGCGGCCCCGGCGACGGCGAGGCCGAGCAGCCGCGCGCCGGCCCGGGCGGTCAGCGCGCCCTGCAACGCGGGCAGCCCGGTGATGCCGGCGCCGACGGCGGCCCGCACCCGCGCCGGCGCCGGGTCGGCGAGCACCCGGGCCTGCGCCCGGCCGTACCGGGCCGCGTAGCCGGCGGCGAGCACGGCCGGCACCAGCGCACCAAGCTGAAGGAAGGGCCCCCTTTTAACGCCTCCGGTAGAGGAGGGGGCCCCGCTTAACACGGGCGGCCGGCCCGGGGCGGCGACCGCGATGAGCGCGGTGCCGGCCATCGTGAGGCCCGGCAACCGCCGGTCCGGCATCCCGGTCACCTCGCGGCGGGACAGCGCGGTGACGGTCCAGGTGTGCGCGGCGACGGTCAGCGCGGCCGGCAACGCCCGCGCGGCACGGCCACCCGTCGCGCCGAGCAGCACGTCCAGGCCCCGACAGGCGGCCATCACCGCCGGACCGGCGGCGGTGTCCTTGGCCCGCAGGTCGTACCCCCAGATGGTGGCCGCGAGCGGGAACGCGACGGCCGCCGCCCGGCGGCCCCCGGCGGCGGTGGCGACGGCGAGGCCGGCGGCGGTGAGGCCGGCCGCGACGCCCAATGCGACGGCCGGGCGGACCCGGCCGGACGGGATCGGCCGCTCCGGACGCTCGACCGCGTCCAGCCGCCGGTCCGCCCAGTCGTTGGCGGCCATCCCGGCCCAGTAGAGCAGCACCGACGCGCCGGCCAGCGCCGGCGTACGCCGGTCGAGCGCACCGGCCGCCGCGCCGCCGGCCACCACGTCCCCGGGCACCGAGAGCGCGGCCGGCGCCCGGACCAGCTCGACCAGGTCGGCCAGCCGGGTCACCGGGTCACCCCGGCGTGCAGACCGGCGACGAAGTCGCACAGCACCGCCCACTGCTCACCGAGCGCGTGCCCGGTGTCGCCGAGCGGGTCCTTGAAGAAGAACGCCAGCTCGGCCAGCGCGCCCCGGCGGCCGGCGGCGTGCGCGGCGGCGGTGAGCCGGGCCAGGTCGAGCACCAGCGGAGCGGCCAACGCGGAGTCGCAGCCGTGCCAGGTGAACTCCATCCGCATCCCGGTGCCGAGGAAGCCGGCGAACGTGACCAGGTCCCAGGCCGTCTTGAAGTCGCCCAGTTCCTCGACGTAGTCGATCCGGGTGCTGCCCTGCGGCAGGTAGCCGAGCGTCTCGGCGAGGACCCGTTGCTTGCTGCCCACCTTGGCCGCGTTGGCGGCGGGCTCGGCCAACGTGGCGCCGTCACCGCCGCCGAGCAGGTTCGTCCCGGACCAGGAACGCACGGCCAGGTGCCGCATCGCGAACATCGGCGCCAGCACCGACTTGAGCAGCGTCTCGCCGGTCTTGCCGTCGTGCCCGGCGTACGGCAGTCCGCGCTCGTCGGCCAGCGCCACCAGGGCCGGCAGCCGGGCGCCGGTGGACGGGGTGAAGTCGACGTACGGGCAGCCGGCGGTGAACGCCGCGTACGCGTAGCGGGAGCTGGCCGGCAGCACGTCGACCGGACCGGCCAGCGCGGCGCGCAGCGCGGCCGGGTCGTGGTGGGCCGGGTGCGGGGCGGGCGCCGGCTCGGTGGCGGCGACGTTGACCACCACCACCCGCTCCAGCTCGTGGCGGCGGCGGAAGTCGGTGAGGTCGCGGACCACGGCGGCGATCCGGTCGCCCGGGCCACCGTCGGTCGGCGCGGGGCGCAGCGCCGCCTCCACGGCGGCCAGCTCCGGCGCCACGGCGTCGGCCAGCCGGGCGGGCAGCACCCCGGCGGCGGCGAGCGCCTCGGCGCGTTTGGTGAGCGGGGTGGCGACCACGTCGTGGCCGCCGAAGACGAGGTCGGTGAAGCCCGGCAGCGCGGGTCCGCGCAGCGCGGGAAGTTCGGTGACGCAGCCGGTCGGCGCGGTCAGCCCGGCCCGCAGGGCGAGCGCCCCGACCACGCTGGTGGTCGCGACCGAGCCACGTGCTCCGACCAGCCAGACACCTGTACGCATCGCGCTACCTCCCCAGGTCGGTGCCGGTCCACCGGTGCGGCCGGGGAATCCCGGTCCGGCCGCACCGGAGGGCCGTGCTGGTCGTGCCACCCGGAGGGCCTCCGGCGGCACGCTCCCCGGAGCCGGCCTCGTCCCCGCCGCGGGGCGCAACCGCGGCGGGCCCTCGCCGGCCGGCGCCGGAAGGCTGTCGGCGGCGCTGCCGCGCCGCGCGGGAGGTGTCCGGTCGGGCCCCCGCCTCTCCCGGCTGGGTGAGCGGGGGCCCGGCGTCACACCTCGGCCAGGGCGGGTGTCACCTCCGTCCACGCGGCCCGCTCGGCCGAGCGGGTGACCGCGCCGAGCACGAGCTGGACCTGCAACGCGTCGGCGAACGACGGAGCCGGGTCGGCGCCGGTGGCGACCGCCTCGACGAAGTCCCGCATCTGGTGGGTGAAGGAGTGCTCGTAGCCGATGATGTGGCCCGGCGGCCACCACGCCGACAGGTACGGGTGGTCCGCCTCGGTCACCAGGATCCGGCTGAAGCCCTGCTCGGCGGCGGGCCGGGTGGCGTCCAGGAACTCCAGCTCGTTGAGGCGTTCCAGGTCGAACACGACGCTGCCGCGCGAGCCGTTGATCTCGACCCGCAGGGCGTTCTTGCGGCCGGTGGCGAACCGGGTGGCCTCGTAGGTGGCGAGCGCGCCACCGTCGAGCCGGGCCACGAAGACCGCCGCGTCGTCCACCGTGACCTCGCCCGTCGCGCTGCCGTTGCCGTCGGCCCGCGCGGCCAGACCGCTCGACCCGGCGACCAGGGGCCGCTGGCGGACGAACGTCTCGGTGATCGCGCTGACCCCGGTGATGAGCTGGCCGGTCACGTACTGGGTCAGGTCGATGATGTGCGCGCCGATGTCGCCGAGCGCACCGGAGCCCGCCCTGTCCTTCTGCAACCGCCAGACCAGCGGGAACTGCGGGTCGACGATCCAGTCCTGGAGGTAGACCGCCCGGACGTGCCGGATCTCGCCGAGCCGACCGTCGGCGACCAGCTGCCGCATCAGGGCGACCGCGGGCACCCGCCGGTAGTTGAAGCCGCACATGGCGCGTACCCCGGACTCCCGGGCCCGTTCGGCGGCGGCCGTCATCTCCCGGGCCTCGGCGACGGTGTTGGCCAGCGGCTTCTCGCACAGCACGTGCTTGCCCGCGGCCAACGCGGCCAGCGCGATCTCGCCGTGGCTGTCCCCCGGTGTGCAGATGTCGACCACGTCGATCTCGTCGGACTCGACGAGTCGCCGCCAGTCAGTGGTGTAGCCGTCCCAGCCGAGCCGGTCGGCGGCCTCGGCCACCTTCGGTTCGTCCCGGCCGCAGACGAGCGACATCCGCACCCGCGCCGGCAGGTCGAACACCCGGTTCACGGTGCGCCACGCCTGTGAGTGCGCGGCGCCCATGAACGCGTAGCCGACCATGCCGACCCGCAGGATCCTGTCGTGAGTGGACAAGGTGGGTCTCCCCCCGTGTGTCAGAACCCGAGCTTCAGGTAGTCGCCCGCGTTCTCCTTGGTGATCGTCTCGGAGGAGAGCACGATCTCCTTCGGTACCTGGAGTTCGACCAGGTCGGACATGCCCTTGCCCTGGCCGATCAGGCGGGCCAGGGAGATGGCCGAGGAGGCCATCGACGGGCTGTAGGTGACGGTGGCCTTGAGCACCGTGCTGTCGGCGGCGATGTCCTCCATGGCCTTCTTCGAGCCGGCGCCGCCGACCATGAAGAACTCCTTGCGGTTGGCCTGGTTGACCGCGGCGAGCACGCCGATGCCCTGGTCGTCGTCGTGGTTCCAGACCGCGTCGATCTTCGGCAGGGCCTGGAACAGACCGGTGGCGGCCTGCTGGCCGGAGTCCACGGTGAACTCGGCCGGCCGCCGGTTGGCGACCTTCAGCCCGTAGGAGGCGAGCGTGTCGGCGAAGCCCTTGGAGCGTTCCTGGGTCAGCTCCAGCGACTCGATGCCGGGGATCTCACCGATCACCGGGTTGCTCACGCCCTTGGCCTTGAGCTGCTCGGCGATGTAGGTGGCGGCGGCCACCCCCATGCCGTAGTTGTCGCCCTTGATCTGGAGGCGGTAGGCCCGCGCGTCGGGGAAGGCCCGGTCCAGGTTGACCACCGGGATGCCGGCCTTCATCGCCTCCAGGCCGAACGCGTTGAGCTCCTTGCCGTCGTGCGGCAGCAGCACGATCACGTCCGGCTTCTGGGAGATCAGCGTGGACAGCGCGGCCCGCTGGGCCGCCGCGTCCGCGCCGGCCTCCACCGACTTCAGCTCCACGTCCGAGTACGCCCCGGCCTGCGCCTTGGCGTTGTTGGTGATGGCGGCGATCCAGCCGTGGTCGGCGGCCGGGGCGGAGAAACCGATGGTCACCTTCTTGCCCGGCTCGGTGTTGCCACCGGTCGCGGCGGCCTTCGTCTGCGCCTCCGTCGGGGTCTGCTCGTTGCTGGTGCAGCCGGCGAGCAGCACCCCGGCGGAGACCGCGGCTCCACCGAAGAGCAACCGGCGGCGGGACAGATCGTGGCGCGGTGTTCTCATGACGACCTCCTGGATGAGGTGGTGGGGTGTTTTCGGGTGCGGTGGGTCGGACCACCGTCGGGTCGACGGCGGCCGGCGTGCGCGGTGGGATCAGGTGGTGGTGGCCCGGTTGCGGGCGAGGAACTGGGTCAGGCTGCGGAACTGCACCTGCTGGACCAGGACGGCGGCGACGATGATGCCGCCCTTGACCATGTTCTGGGCCTCGGCGGAGAGGTTGTTGATGGCGAAAAGGTTCGTGATCGTGGAGAAGATGATCACCCCGAGCAGGGAGCCGATGATGGTGCCCCGCCCGCCGCTGAGCAGCGTGCCGCCGATGATCGCGGCGGCGATCGCGTCCAGCTCGTAGAGGTTCGCCATCGCCGCCTGGGCGGAGGTGGCCTGCGCGGTCAGCATGACCGCGGCGATGCCGCAGCAGAGGCCGGAGAGCGCGTAGAGGAGCACGGTGTGCCGGCGGACGTTGATGCCGGCGAGCCGGGCCGCCTCCGGGTTGCCGCCGACCGCCACCGTGCGGCGGCCGAACGTGGTCCGGTTCAGCAGCACCCAGCCGGCCGCGACCACCGCGACCAGGATGTAGACCAGCAGCGGGATGCCGAGCACCTTGGTGGTCGCGATGCCGTTGATGAACGAGCTGGTGGAGACCTGGGTCTGCTTGTCGGAGATCTCCGCGGCCAGCCCCCGCGCGGCCACCAGCATGGCCAGCGTGGCGATGAACGGCACCAGCCGCCCGTACGAGATGAGCAGCCCGTTGACCACGCCGACGGCCAACCCCACGGTCAGCGCGCTGAAGATCATGCCGCCGGCGCCGTAGCTCTGGGTCGCCACCGTGGTGCACCAGACCCCGGCCAGCGCCACGATCGCGCCGACCGACAGGTCGATGCCGCCGCCGATGATCACGAAGGTCATCCCGACGGTGACCACGCCGACCACCGAGGCGAGCTTGAGGATGGTGAGCGTGTTTCCCCACACCCAGTTCGGGTCGCCGTAGAGGTCGGGGCGGGTCAGGATGCCGATGACGACCAGCACCACCAGCGTGGCGAGCAGGCCGAGGTTGCGCTTCGCGCCCTCCCCGCCGTCGCCACGCCACCAGGAGAGCCGGGCCCCGGCCTCGGCCTTGGCGGTCTCCGCCCGGTCCACCGGCGGCGACTGCGCGGGCAGCGCGGTATCAGTGACGTCACTCATGCCGGTGCGCCTTCCATGAGGGACCCCGCCATGACGAGGTCGAGCACGGTGTTCTCGTCGAGTTCGCCGGCCGGGGCCTCGCGGACCACCCGGCCCTCCCGCATGACCAGCACCCGGTCGGCCAGGCCGAGCACCTCGGGCACCTCGCTGGAGACCAGCAGCACCCCGACGCCCCGGGCGGCCAGGTCCCGGATGACCTGGTAGAGCTCGGCCCGGGCGCCGACGTCCACACCCCGGGTCGGCTCGTCGAGCAGCAGCAGCCGGGTCTCCCCGAGCAGCCACCGGCCGACCACGACCTTCTGCTGGTTGCCGCCGGAGAGGGTGCGCACCGGTCGGCGTACGTCCCGGGGCCGCAGCTCCAGCGATGCGGCGACCCGGTCCGCCTCGGCCCGCTCCCGCGCGGCGTCGGTGAAGCCGAGACGGGCGTAGCGGCCGAAGGTGGCCAGCGTGACGTTGCGGTAGATCGGTTCGCCGAGCAGCAGCGCCTGGCTCTTGCGCTCCTCCGGCGCCATCCCCATGCCGGCCCGCACCGCCGCGCCGACGCTGCCCGGACGCAGCGCCCGGCCGTCGACCCGGACCGTCCCCGCCTGCGCCCGACGGGCCCCGAAGATGGTCTCCAACAGCTCCGACCGGCCCGAACCGACCAGCCCGGCGATCCCGACGATCTCCCCGGCGCGCACCCCGAGCGACACGTCGGCGAACTCGCCGTGCCGGGTCAGCCCGTCCACCCGGAGCAGTTCCGCGCCGGCGCCGTCGGCGGCCGGGCGCTGCGGGAAGACGTACTCGATGGTCCGCCCGGTCATCCGCGCGACCAGGTCGCGGGTCGGCGTCTCGCGGGCCGGCAGGCTCGCCGCCGTGGTCCGGCCGTCCTTGAGTACGGTGACCCGGTCGCCGATCTCGCGGATCTCCTCCATCCGGTGCGAGATGTAGATGACCGCGATGCCCTGCGCGGTGAGTTCCCGGATGATCCGGAACAGGTTGCCCACCTCGTCGTGGGCCAGCACCGCGCTCGGCTCGTCCATGATGATCAGTCGGGCCTCGTGGGAGAGGGCCCGGGCCATGCTGACGATCTGCTTGCCCGCCGCCGGCAGGTGCCGCACCAGCCGGCCGGGCGGGATCTCCGGATGACCGAGCCGGGCCAGGATCTGCCGGGTACGGCGGGCCATGAGCCCGCGCCGGACGAAGCCGAACCGGCGCGGCTCGTGGCCGAGGAACGCGTTCTCCGCCACCGACAGGTCGTCGACCAGGTCGAGTTCCTGGTAGATCGTGGCGATGCCGGCGCGCATCGCGGCCTGCGGGTTGGCGAACGTCGCCGGCTCGCCCCGCCACACCACCTCGCCGGAGTCCGGCCGGTGCACGCCGGCCAACACCTTGATCAGGGTGGACTTGCCGGCGCCGTTCTGCCCGAGCAGGCAGTGCACCTCGCCGGCCCGCACCTGCAACTGCACGCCGTCCAGCGCGCGTACGCCGGGGAACGTCTTGACCACGTCGGTGAGGCGCAGCACCACCTCGCCCGCGACGGCGTCGGCGGGCGCCTCGACCAGCGGCTCCTTCGTGCTCACCTCGACCTCCTCTCGCTCACTCACGCTGGGCTGACCGGGCATGCCCTCACGGCCCTCGCTGCGCTCGGTGCGTTCGGTCATGCGGGGCTGACCGGGCATGCCCTCACGGCCCTCGCTGCGCTCGGTGCGTTCGGTCATGCGGGGCTGACCGGGCATGCCCTCACGGCCCTCGCTGCGCTCGGTGCGTTCGGTCATGCGGGGCTGACCGGGCATGCCCTCACGGCCCTCGCTGCGCTCGGTGCGTTCGGTCATGCGGCTTCCCCGAACGCGACGTCGCTGGCGAGCACCGCCGCGCCGGCGACGCCGGCGCGTGGGCCCAGCTCGGAGAGGACGACCGGCAGGTTGCCGGTGGCCAGCGGCAGCGAGCGGCGGTAGACCACGCTGCGGATCTCGGCGAGCAGGATGTGGCCGAGCTGGGCCAGCCCGCCACCGATCACGATCATCGACGGGTTGGTGAAGCTGACCAGGCCGGCCAGCACGCTGCCGACCCGCCGACCCCCGTCGCGGATGAGCTGGATGCAGGTGACGTCTCCCTCGACCGCGCCCTGTGCCACGTCGAGCGCGGTCACCACGCCCCGGGCGGCGAGCCGCTCGACCAGCGCCGGCGAGACCTCGGCGCGGGCCGCGGCGGTCGCCTCCCGGGCCAGCGCCGCGCCGCTGAACACCGCTTCGAGGCAGCCGAGGTTGCCGCAGGAGCACATCGGCCCGTTCGGGTCGACCTGGATGTGGCCGATGTCGCCGGCGCACCCGTCGGTGCCCCGGTAGACCTCGCCGTGCAGATAGATGCCACAGCCGATGCCGGTGCCGATCTTGATGAAGAGGAAGTCGTCGACCGAGTGGGCGACACCGCCGTGCCGCTCGCCGATGGCCATGATGTTGACGTCGTTGTCGACCACCGCCGGGCAGCCGTGCTCACGGGTCAGCAGCTCGCGGACCGGGAAGCGGTCCCAACCGGGCATGATCGGCGGGGACACCGGGACCCCGTCGCGGAAGCTCACCGGGCCGGGCACGCCGATGCCGATCGCGTCCAGCCGCTCGTACGCCCCGTCCACCCGGGCCTTGTGCAGCAGCTCGTTGACCCGGTGCAGGGTCACCTTGGGCCCGGAGCGGATGTCGGCGGGTTCGGTGTACGCGGTCACCGGCTCCAGCCGCCCGTTGACCACCTCGACGTCGATCGAGCTGGCGCCCAGGTCGACCGAGGCGAAGCGCAGGCGCGGGCTCAGCTCGACCAGGGTGGAGCGGCGCCCGCCCCGGGAGGCGGCCAGCCCGGCCTCGGCCACGTAGCCGAGGGCGACCAGGCGTTCCAGCTCGGCGAGCAGGCGCGGGCGGGGCATCTGGAGGCGGTCGCCGAGCTCGGCGCGGGAGACCGCGCCCTCGTCCCGGAGCAGCCGCAGGAGCCGTACGTGCAGGGGATCGACCGTCCGCACCGGCGCTCACCTCCGCATCGGAGTCGTTCACATCGACGCAACGGCGATGTGTCGTGTCCGACACAGTAGGAGCCTTCCGGGTCACGTGTCCATAGCTTCGGCACAACCGATGGAAACTTTTGTCCATACGAACAAAAGCGTGTTCCGGATCATGAAAACGCGTCGCCCCGCCCGGTTCTCCGGGCGGGGCGACGCGAGGGTGGTCAGCGGGGGGTCGGCGCGTTGCGCTTCTTCCGCAGCTTACGGTCGTCGCGCAGCTCGACGTAGGGCTCCTCGTCGGCCGGGTGCCCGGCGGCGATGGCGCGGCTGCGCTCCAACTCGGCGTCGAACTCCGCGCCGAGCAGGATGGCGATGTTGCTCAGCCAGAGCCAGATCAGGAAGATGATCACGCCGGCCACGGCGCCGTACGTTTTGTTGTACGAGCCGAAGTTGCTCACGTAGAGCGCGAAGAGGCCGGACACCACCAGCCAGAGCACCACCGCGAGCACGCCGCCGGGGCTGACCCAGCGGAAGCCGCCGTGCCGGGCGTTCGGCGACGCCCAGTAGAGGATCGCGAACATCAGGCTGACCAGCACCAGCAGCACCGGCCACTTGGCGATGTTCCACACCGTGACCGCGGTCGAGCCCAGCCCGATCGCGTTGCCCGCCTGCTCGGCCAGGCCGCCGGTGAACACCACGATCACGGCGCTGACCAGCAGCATCACGCCGATCACCGCGGTCACGCCGAGGCGGATCGGCAGCGTCTTCCAGATCGGCCGCCCCTCCGGCACGTCGTAGATGCTGTTCGAGGCGCGCATGAACGCGGCCACGTAGCCGGAGGCCGACCAGAACGCGGCGACCAGACCGATCACCGCCGCGACGCTCGCCAGCCCGCCGGACTCGCCGGCCTGCGTGATCGCGCTCTCGATGATCGTGCGGATGTTGGGCTCCGGCACCACCTGGTTGACCGTGTCCTGCACGCCCTGGGTCGCCCGCTCGCCGAGCAGGCCGAGCACCGAGATCAGCACCAGCACGCCCGGGAAGATCGAGAGCACCCCGTAGTAGGTCAGCGCGGCGGCCCAGTCGGTCAGGCTGTCGTCCTGGAACTCCCGGACGGTCCGCTTGAGCGTCGCCACCCAACCGGGGCCCGGCAGGTCGGTCGGGCTGTCCGGGCCGTCGTCCGGCCCCACCGGCCCGGTGCGCTCGCGCCCCTCGCGGGCGGGAGACTCGTCGGCGGCCATCGCACCTCCCTCGTCGTCGTGTCGTCCTGCACGACTTGCCCCGCGGCCGGGCCCGGTAACCAGCTACAGGTAGAGCAACCTGCCCATCCGCCGCGAGGCCAGCGCCAGCATGCCGCCGGTCAACGCCACCAGGTAGGCCACGTCGAGCACCCAGGACCAGCCGGGCTCCCCCACGCACACGCCGCGGATCAGGTGCACCGACCGGTAGAGCGGGGTCAGCTCGACCAGCCAGCGCAGCGCCGCCGGGTATGCCTCGGCGGGCACGAACGTGCCGGAGAAGAGGAAGAGGGTGAACTGGGCCGACCCCATCAGGTCGAAATCCTGCCAACTGCGCAGCAGCGTGGCGACCGTCATGCCGAGCGCGCCGAACGCGAACCCCACCAGCACCGCCGCCGGGAACGCGACGAGCGCGCGCGACGCGGTGGTCAGGTCGAGCGTCACCATGATCAGCAGGAACGCGGCCGAGTAGAGGCCACCCCGCGCCATCGCCCAGCCCAGCTCGCCGAGCGCGATCTCGAACGGCTGCACCGGGGTCGCGATGACCCCGTCGTACAGCTTCATGTATTTCATCTTGCCGAAGAAGTTGAACGTGGTCTCGGACAGCGCGCCGCTCATCGCCGAGGAGGCCAGCATGGCCGGCGCGACGAACGCCGCGTAGGACACCACCGCACCGCCGGGCAGCGTCAGGTCGCCGACCAGCGCGCCCACCCCGATGCCGATCGACAGCAGGTAGAGCACCGGCTCCAGGAAGCCGGAGACCAGCACCAGCCAGTAGGCGCTGCGCAGCGCGGTGAGATTGCGCTCGGCGATCGCGGCGGAGCGGCGCGCCCCCGTGACGCCGGCCAGCCGGGGCAGGACGAGACCGACCACGACACCCCTTCCTAGACGACGAGTTGACGGCGGAACGCCCGCAGCGCCAGCCACCAGCCGGCGCCGGCCCAGGCGGCGAGGTAGAGCAGGTGACCGGCGACCGACCACCGGGGCGCGACCCCCAGGGTGGCGGCCCGGCACAGGTCCACGCCGTGCCAGAGCGGCGTGGCCCAGGCGACCGGCCGCAGCCCGGCCGGCATCGACTCGACCGGGAAGAACACCCCGGAGAAGAGCGTCATCGGGATCACCGCGAACCGGAACAGCAACGCGAGGTAGCTGTCGCTCGGCACCCACGCGCTGAACGCGAAGGCCGGCGCGGCCACCGCCAGGCCGAGCAGCAGGGCGAGCGGCGCCACGGCCACCGCCCAGGGCGACCGCAACGCCCCGAACACGGCGGCCACCAGCAGGAACGCCAGCGCGCTGGTGACCACCCGGAACAGCACGAAGCCCAGGTGACCGGCCACGATGTCACCGGTGCGCAGGGGCGCGGCGACCTGGGCGTGGTAGGTGCGCACCCACTTGAAGTTGCTGTGCACCGGCCAGGTCGACTCGGCGACGGCGACCTGGAAGGCGGTCGAGGCGATCAGGCCGGGCACCAGCCACGGCAGGTAGGGCACCCCGTCGACGCCCTGGTCGACGTAGGCCCCGACGCCGAAGCCGAAGCCGACCACCGTGAGCACCGGCAGCAGGAAGGACGAGAAGACGCCCGCCCGCCACGTGCGCCGGTAGTTGACCAGGTAGTGGGCGAACACCGCCACCGCCGGCACCCGCGGCAAGCCCGCCCCGGCCCGGCCCGTCGCCGTCGTCACCCGCACCACCCCCGCCGACCTTCCTACCTGGCGGGTACGACAGGCGCCAGCGTGACCCGTCGGCGGTGCGGGTGTCCGCTTCCGTGGGAGATCTTGGAAGTGCGAGGCCCCTCTGAGGCCGTTTCCTTCCAAGATCTCGGCGGGCGGGCATGTGGCGCCTCGCCCTCGCCGGGGGGCGGCGCAGATGGTCCGAGTCGGGACGCACCCATGGTGTTCCACCCACGGCGTCAACAGCCGACGAGTGGAACGCCATGGGTGCCCCCAAGGCCAGAACACACCCACGGTGTTCCACCGACGGAGTTGACGGGCGGTGGGTGGAACGCGGTGGGTGTCACCCCTCGGGGGATGCGCCGGATCCTGTCCGGTGGGTGGGTGTCCGGTTCCGAGGTGGCGGGGCGGGACCGTCCGGGCGCGGAATCGCCGGCGGCGTGGGCGGCGTCGTACACCCCCGGTACGCGACCGCGCGGGCGCACCCTCCGCTCGCGCCACCGCCTCACCGCCGCGAGCAGGGCTCCGGCCCGCGAGCAAGCCGGACAGCCCGGCCCTCGTGACCCGCCCCGGGCCCCACGAGCAAAAGGCCACCAACCACGGGTACCGACCTTCCGTCAGGTTCGGCGGGGTCACGAGGCATGCCGGTCCTTGGGACAGCCGGCCGCGCCGCACGAACGGCCCGGGCGTCAGTCGATCAGGGTGCGGCCGGTGAGGTGGAGGAAGACGTCCTCCAGGCTGCCGCGCCGCACCAGCACGCCGGCCGGGTCCAGGCCGCGCGCGGACACCTCGGCCACCGCGGCGTCGCCGTCGGCGACATAGAGCAGGATGCGGTCGGGCAGCACCTCGACGCGCTCACCCAGCCCGTCGAGCTTGCCGGCGAACGCCTCCTGCGAGTCGCCCGCGAAGCGCAGCTCGACCACCTCGCGGGTGGCGTGCCGCTCGATCAGGGCGCGCGGCGACCCCTCGGCGACGATCCGACCGCCGTCCATCACCACGAGGCGGTCGCAGAGCTGCTCCGCCTCGTCCATGTAGTGCGTGGTGAGCACCAGCGTCACGCCCTGCTGCTTCAGCCGGAACAGCCGCTCCCAGACCAGGTGCCGGGCCTGCGGGTCGAGGCCGGTGGTGGGCTCGTCGAGCAGCACGATCTCCGGGTCGTTGACCAGCGCGCGGGCGATCGTCAGCCGTCGCTTCATGCCGCCGGACAGCGGGTCGACCCGACTCTCGGCCCGCTCGGCGAGCTGGACGAAGTCGAGCAGCTCGGCGGCGCGCTCGCGGGCCACCCGGCGCGGAATGCCGAAGTAGCGCGCGTAGGTGGTGAGGTTCTCCCGGACGGTCAGCTCGGGGTCGAGGCTGTCGAGCTGTGGGCAGACCCCGAGCCGGGCCCGGATGGCCGGGCCGTCGCGCACCGGGTCGAGCCCGAGGATGCGCAGCTCGCCCCCGGACGGCGGGGAGATGCAACCGATCATGCGCATGGTGGAGGACTTGCCCGCGCCGTTGGGACCGAGGAAGCCGAACGCCTCGCCGCGACGGACCTCGACGTCGATGCCGTCGACGGCGGTGAAGTCGCCGAACCGCTTCACCAGCCCCCGCGCCTGGATGAGTGGTTGCCCGATGGTCACCGGCCGACCCTAACCGCCCGGTCCGACAACCCGCGCGCCCGCACGTTGCGTGACCGTCACTACGCTCCGTGGTGGACTCATTCCATCGTTGGAAGCGGGCCTAACTCACCATAGTGGAGCGACCCCAGAAGGCCGGTTCGTCTTTATGGCGGAACAATTGTGAAATCGCTTCTAAAAGGGTGTGCGGTGAGTGAGCGAAGGCTCATTCCGTCACTCAACGCAATCACGATCGGCAATGTTCCCATCATGTGCGCCATTCGCGTATCGTGCCCCCTCGTGCCACCCGTTCGCCCCTCCGACTCCACTCCCCCGTCACCCCGTACGCCCACCGGCGGGCGGCCGGGGTCCGAGGTGGACTCCGACGCGGTGCCGCTCCCGCCCGACGACGGCGGGGTGGGCGACCCGGCGTGGGCCGACGACGGGCCGGGCGAGACGCACCACCACACCCGGGACCCGGACCACCCGGACACCCGCGAACTTGCCGCGCGGTTCGAGGAGGAGAAACCGGGGCGGACGCTCTCCGGGCCGGTCGGCCGGCTCTTCACCGCGGTCACCGTCGCGGTCGCGCTGCTGACGCTCTGGCAGGTGTTCTTTCCGCTGCCCCAGGGGAGCAAGTACTACCTCATCATCTTTCTCGCCGGCGTACTCCCGATGGTTTTCCTGGCGTACCCGTCGGGGGTTCCGCCCCGGCGGACGGCGACCGGGCGGCCCGGGCCGACGGCGGTCGACTGGGCCCTCGCGCTCGCCGCGCTGCTGGTCTGCCTCTACCCGGTGCTGCCGGTGACGCTCGGCGCGGCCGGCGGCGGATACGACGCGTTCCTCGACCGGCAGGGCCTGCTCGACCCGCTCGACGTGGCGTTCGGCACCGGGCTGCTGCTCCTGCTGCTGGAGGCGTGCCGCCGCACCACCGGATGGATCCTGCCCGCGGTGTGCGTGATGTTCCTCGGCTACGGCTACTACGGCGGGCTGCTCCCCCAGTCCTGGCCGGTGGCCCACGCGGGGCTGGACTTCGGGCAGCTGGTCGACGCGTTCTACAACTCCGACAGCGGCTTCTACGGCACCCCGCTCGACGTGGCCGCGTCCTACATCGTGCTGTTCACCATCTACGGCGCGGTGCTCGACCTCTCCGGGGCGGGTCGGTTCTTCGTGGAGCTCTCCGCCGCCGCGTTCCGCCGCTCCCGCACCGCGGCGGGTCGGACCGCCGTCGCCTCCGGCTTCCTGCTCGGCACCGTCTCCGGCTCCGGCGCCGCCACCACGGTCAGCATCGGAGCGGTGACCTGGCCGATCCTGCGCCGCGCCGGCTACCCCGCCGAGCGGGCCGGCGGCATGCTCGCCGCGGCCGGGGTCGGCGCGATCCTGTCGCCGCCGACGCTCGGCGCGGCGGCCTTCATCATCGCCGAGTACCTGGGCGTGTCCTACCTCCAGGTGCTCGGCTGGGCCACCGTGCCGACCGTCCTCTACTACCTGGGCATCCTGCTCTCGGTCGAGATCGACGCCCGGCGCTCCGGCGTGCGGCCGGTGGCCATCGACACCGGTTCGGCCTGGCGGCTGCTGGCCCGCTTCGGCTACCACTTCCTCTCCCTGCTCGTGATCGTGGTGGTGCTGGCGCTGGGCGCCTCGGCGATGCGGGCCGTGGTGATCGCCACCGCGCTCGCCGCCGTGCTGTCCTTCCTGGACCGTCGGCACCGGCTCACCCCGGCCCGGCTGGTCGCGGCGCTGCGCGACGGCGTCCGCGGGGTGCTCGCGGTGAGCGCGGTGTGCGCCGCGGCGGGCATCATCACCGCCACCACCACCAAGACCGGTCTCGGCCCGCAGGCGGCCGCGCTGCTGGTCTCCGGCGCGCAGTCGGTCAGCTCGGAGCCGGCCGTGGTGCTGGCGCTCACCGCCGTGCTCGCCGCGGTCGCGCTCAGCCTGCTCGGCCTCGCCGTGCCGGTCACCGCGTCCTTCGTGATCGGCTGGGTGATCATCGGCCCGGCGCTGCTGCACCTGGGCGTCGCCGCCCCCGCCGCCGCCATGTTCGTCTTCTACTTCGCGGTGCTGTCCGAGGTGTCGCCGCCGACCGCGCTGGCCGCGGTCGCCGCCGCCGCGGTCACCGGCGGCCGGCTGGTGCCGACCATGTGGCAGACCCTGCGGTACGCGCTGCCGGCGTACCTCATCCCGCTCGCCTTCGTGATCACCCCGACCGGCCTCGGCCTGCTCGGCATCGGCGGGGTGGGGCGGATCGTGCTGGCCGGCGCGGTCTCCGCGCTCGGCGTCGCCGTGCTGGCCGTGGCGGCCGGCGGGTGGCTGCCCGGCGTCGGCCCGGCCGGGACGCCGGAACGGCTGCTCGGCGCGGTCGCCGGGCTGGTGCTGCTCTGGCTGGAACCGCTGCCCATGGCGGTCGGCGCGGCGCTCGCCGCGCTGACCGTCGCGGGCGTGTACGTCCGACGTGGCGCCGGCCGCCCGTCGGCCTTGAAGTCCGTGGACCATGGGGAGGACAGAGGATGAGACGGATCGACACGCGAATAGCGGCTGGTGTCGGGGCGTTGGCCCTGGTCGCCGCCGGCGCCGCCGGCTGCGGGGGCCGACAGGACGGCGCGGCGACGGACGACGCCGCCCGCGACGTCACCTGCAACGTCACCAAGGACACCCGGGTCGGCATCGCCACCGGCAACGCCACCGGGGTCTACTACGTGGTCGGCAACGCGCTCGCCGGTGAGCTGAGCAAGACCACCGACGGCAAGCTCACCGGGACGGCCGCCGAGACGGGCGCCTCGGTGCAGAACGTCGAGCAGCTCGTCGCCGGCCAGTACGACGTGGCGTTCTCCCTGTTCGACACCGCGGTCAACGCGGTGCAGGGCAAGGGCAGCTTCAGCTCGCCGCAGCCGGTCAAGGCGCTGTCCCGGATCTACGACAACTACACCCAGGTGGTCGTGCGGGCCGACGCGGGCATCACCTCGGTCGCGGACATGAAGGGCAAGAAGATCTCCACCGGCTCGCCCAAGTCCGGCACCGAGGTCATCGCCAACCGTCTGCTCACCGCCGCCGGGCTGGACCCGGCCAAGGACGTCCAGGCGCAGCGCCTCGACCTGACCAAGACCGTCGACGGCATGAAGGACGGCAGCATCGACGGGTTCTTCTGGTCCGGCGGCATCCCGACCGGCGGGGTCACCGACCTGTTCACCACCGCCGGCGACAAGGTGCGGTTCGTCGACATCAGCCCGCTGCTGCCGACGATGTCCGGGCTGAACCCGGCCTACCAGGCCGGCACCATCGGCAAGGACATCTACAAGACGCCGGCCGACGTGCCCACCATCGTCGTGCCCAACGTGCTGCTCGTGCGGGACAACCTCGACGCGGACGTGGCCTGCGCGATCACCCGGACCGTCTTCGACCGCAAGGACGTCCTCGCCCAGGCCAACCCGGCCGCCAAGGGCATCGAGCTGGGCAACGCCCGCAAGACCGACCCGGTGCCGCTGCACCGGGGCGCGGAACGGGCGCTCACCGACCTCGGCGCGAGCTGACCCGACCGGCCGGGCCCGGACCGGGTCCGGGCCCGGCCCACCGACATCGACCGGGAGACCCCCGTGCCGCTGCCCCACCCCACCCGCGTACGCCGCCACCACCGTTCCGCGGACCGCGCCGGGCGTCTCCGGTCGGTTCGCGTCCAGCTGCTCGCCCCGATCCTGGTGGCGACCGCCGGTCTGGTGGTGCTGGGCGCGGCCCAGACCGGCGCCGCGCTGGACGCGTCCGCCGACGCCGACCGGGCCCGCGTGCTCGCCGGCACCGCCACGGCGACGGTACGGCTGGTGCACGAGCTGGAACGGGAACTCGGTGAGACGGCGGCGCTGCGCCAGCGGGGCGGCGCCGCCGGTCGGCCGCTGGTGGACGCGCAGCGACGTCGGGTGGACGCCGCCGTCGACCGTTACCGTTCGGCCGGCGGCGACGCCCGGCGGGCCGCCCCCGACCTGGCCGCCGTGCTCGACGACGCGAACGGCCACCTCGACCTGCTCGGCCCGGCCCGGGAACTGGCGCTGGCCGGGGAGCGCGGCGACCCGGCGTACGGGACGCTCGTCGAGTCGCTGCTCGCGGTGGCGGACGCGCTGCCCAGCCAGCTCCGCGACGCCGGCCTGGCCAACGAGGCACGCGAGGTGGCGTCGGTGGCCGCCCAGGAGCACCTGTCCGCACTGGAGCGCGACCTGCTCCGCGCGGTGTTCGTGCGCGGTGCGCTGGAGCGGGGCGAGCTGGCCCGGCTCGGCCGGCTCCGGGGCGCCCGGGAGCAACGGCAGGCCGAGTTCCTCCGGATCGCCTCGGCCCCGGCGAACGCCGCCTGGTACCGGCTGGTCGACGGCACGGACGTGACGACCGCCCGGCGTATGCGCGACACCGTGCTCGACACCGACGGCGCGCCCGAGACGCTGGAGACCGACGGCGACGCCTGGTACGTGGCGCAGAGCGGCGCCATCCGACGGTACAACCTGCTCGGCCGGGAACTCTCCGACGGGCTGGACCGCGACGCCGCCGAGCTGGCCGGCACCGCCCGGTGGCGGGCGGTGCTGACCGCCGGCGCGACCAGCACCGTCGCGCTCGGGTCGCTGGTCACCGCCGTGCTGCTGGCGGTACGCACCAGCCGCCGGCTGCGTCGGCTGCGGGTCGCCGCGCTCACCATGGCCAACCGGGAGCTGCCGGACCGGATCACCGCGATCGCGGCGGGCGAGGGCGCGCCGGCGGAGGGTCCGGCGACCCGGATGACCGACGGGATCCGTCGGGGTCAGGACGAGGTGGCCCAGGTCGCCGAGGCGTTCGACACCGTCAACCGGGCCGCGCTGCGCCTCGCCGGCCAGCAGGCGGAGCTGCGGCTGGACGTGACCCGGATGGCCGAGGCGCTGGCCCGCCGGATCCGCACGCTGATCACCCGGCAGCTCCGGCTGCTCGACGACTTCGAACGCGAGGAGACCGACCCGGACGCGCTGGCCCGGCTCTTCGCGCTGGACCACCTGGCCGCCCGGCTGCGACGCAACGGCGAGAACCTGCTGGTCCTGGCCGGGGGTGAGCCCGGGCGGGGGCACGAGGGCGCGTTGCTCCTCGACGACGTGGTGCGCGCGGCGGCCTCCGAGATCGAGGACTACCTCCGGGTGGAGATCGACGTGCCGACCGCCGCGGTGCACGGCGCGGCCGCCGGCAACCTGGTGCACCTGCTGGCCGAGCTGCTGGAGAACGCCACCGTCTACTCCCCGCCGGACGCCCGGGTGCTGGTCGACGGGCGGCGCACCGTCGACGGCCTCGTCCTGCGCGTGCACGACCAGGGCATCGGCATCAGCGACGGCCGGCTGGCCGAGATCAACGAGCGGCTCGCCGTGCCGGCCACGCTGTCCAGCGCCGCCGCCGGCAGCATGGGCCTGCACGTGGTGGCGCACCTGGCCGCCCGGCACGGGATCCGGGTGCAGTTGCACGACGCCTCCGGTGGCACGGTGGCCCAGGTGGAGGTGCCCGAGTCGGTGCTGACCCGGGTCGAGTCGGTGAGCCGCCGGCCCGCCGCCGAACGCCGGTCACCGACCGGGCTCGCCGCGCCCTGGTTCACCGCGGGCGCGGGCGCGACCCGCCCGGCCACCACCCGGGGCCTGGTCGCCGCCGCGCCGGTGACGGCCGAGGCCGCGCCGTCGGCGGGCGTCGTGCGGGGCGTCGCCGCGGTACGCCCCCCGGGCAGCGCCCTGCTGGCGCCCAGCGTGGCGCGGATCCGCCCGGCCAGCGCGCCGCCGGCGCCCGTGTCCACCACCGCCGCCGGCCTGCCGCGCCGGACCCGGGGCGGGCACCTGCCCGCGCCGATGCCCGACACCCCCGCGTCACCGCCCGCGACGGACCTGCTCGACCCCGAGGTGGTACGCGCCCGGCTGTCCGCCCTCGCCGAGGGGGTGGCCAGCGCGACGCGCCGTGCCCCGAACACCACACCCACCGGGAGAACGCCATGACCACACCCGTTACCGCCGGACTCGACTGGCTGCTGGCGAACTTCGCCGAGCAGGTGCCGGACGTCTCGCACGCGCTCGCGGTCTCCGAGGACGGCCTGCGGCTCGCCGCCTCCCCCGACCTCTCCGCCGACCAGGTCGACCAGCTCGCCGCGGTGATCAGCGGCCTGGCGAGCCTGACCGTCGGGGCGGCCCGGCTGATGTCCGCCGGGCGGGTACGCCAGCAGATCGTGGACATGGACGGCGGCGTGATGCTGGTGATGGCCGTCGGTGAGCGGGCGCTGCTCGGCGTGCTCGCCGCGCCCGGCTGCGACCTGGGCCAGATCGGCTATGAGACGGCGACGCTGGTGCAGCGGGTGGCGGAGGCGCTGGAACCGGCGGCCCGCCGGTGACCGGCCGCCCGTGGCGGCTGGTGGCCGCCCTGTCGGCGGTCGCGTTGCTGGCCGGCTGCGGCGGCGACGCCGAGACGCCGGCGTGGCACGGCGGGCGGATCTTCCTGGCCACCGGCAACACCACCGGCGTCTACTACCAGCTCGGCGGCGGGTACGCCGACCTGATCAGCCGCCACCTGCCCGGCTACGAGGCACGGGCGGAGCCGACCGGGGCATCGGTGGAGAACATCACCCGGGTGGCCGGTGGCGACATGGAGATCGCGTTCAGCCTGGCGGACACCGCCGCGGACGCGGTCAACGGGCGGGGCGCGTTCGACAAGCAACCGCAGCCGGTGCGGGCGCTGGCCCGCGTCTACAGCAACTACACCCACGTGATCGTCCGGGCCGACGGCAAGATCCGCAGTTTCGCGGACCTGCGTGGCAAGCGGATCTCCACCGGCTCGCCGAGGTCCGGCACCGACATCATCGCCGGTCGCCTGCTCACCGCCGGCGGCATCAACCCGGACCGGGACATCCGGCGGGTCAACCTGTCGCTGCCGGAGACCGTGAAGCAGATGCGGGCCAACGCGCTGGACGCCATGTTCTTCTCCGGCGGGCTGCCCACCCCCGGCGTCAAGGACCTGCTCTCCGCCGCCCCCGGCGCGTTCCGGCTGCTGCCGCTGACCGAACTGATCGAGCCGTTGGGGGCCCGCTACGGCTCGGTCTACACCACCGCCACGCTGCCGAAGGAGGTCTACGGCACGCCCGAGCCGACGCCGACCATCACGGTGGCGAACGTGATCCTGGTGGCCGCGGACATGCCGGACCAACTCGCGTACGACCTGACCCGGGTGCTCTTCACCTGGCAGGGCGAGCTGGTCCAGGTGCACCCGGAGGCGGCGAACTTCACCCGGTCCAGCGCGGCGTTGACCGACCCGATCCCGCTGCACCCGGGCGCGGCGAGGTTCTACCGCGACGACGGCTGACCGCGCAACCGGTGCTAGCATTGCTTTCATAGCTCACGTCGAAGGAAGAGCGATGGCATCTCTCAGCATCAGAGACCTCGACGACGCGGTGCGGGAGAAGTTGCGCATCCGCGCCGCGCAGCATGGCAAATCCATGGAATCCGAGATTCGCGACATCCTCACCGCAGCTGTTGCCGAAACCGCGCCAGGAACGGATCTGTTCAGCGCGCTCACCGATCGATTCACCCGACTCGGCGGCGTCGATCTGGATCTGCCGGCCCGTTCCACTCCACCCCGCGCGGCGGACCTGCCTGAGTGATGATCGTTCTCGACACCGATGTCGTATCCGAGCTGATGCGGGCGGAGCCCGCACCGACGGTGCTCGCATGGCTCCGACAGAACTCAGGCAGCGGCCTCTACACCACGACCGTCACCGTCGCCGAGATCCGTTACGGGATCGCACGGCTACCGGAAGGTCAGCGCCGCGAATCGCTGCACGCCGCCGCCAACGAGATCTTCGCCGCTTTTCCTCGCCAGGTGCTGGCCTTCGACCTCCCCGCGGCCGGCGCCTACGCCGACGTGGTCGCCGGCCGAGACAAGCTCGGCCACCCGATCGACGGATTCGACGCCCAGATCGCCGCCATCTGCCGTACCCGGGTCGCCACTCTCGCCACCCGCAACACCAAGGACTTTGCCGATACCGGGATCGCCCTCATCGATCCCTGGCAGGAGACGGCCCCGGAGAGCGCTGAACGATAGCGCGCGCCCGGGCCACGGCGCGGGGCTCGCCGTCCGCGCAAGGTACGTCGTCCCCGCCGGACAGCGGGTGTGCCGTGGTGAAGCGCAGCGGCGACCCGGGCCGTGGTCGGGACCTCGGCCCGGGTCCTCACACCTCAGTCCCGACCGATGTAGAGCCGTCGGCCCGCGGGTCGGTAGCCGACGCGCTCGTACACCCGCCACGAGTCCTCTCCGGACGCCTCCAGCCAGGCGATCTCGACGCCGACGTCGAACAGCCGCCGGGTGACGTCGGCGGTGATCACGCCCGCCAGCCCCTGGCGGCGGTGGGGCGTACGGACGGCGATGCCGGCGACCTCGCTCACCCGGTCGGCGGGCGGTGCCGCCCCGCCACCTCCCGCGCAGGTGCCGTCGTCGGTAACCGCCATCACGGCCACGCCGCCGGCGCCCTGCTGACGCCGGAGCCGGGCCACGTCGGCCCCGGAGGCCACCGGGTTCCCGCCGAACGCCTCGTGCTGCGCGCCGATCAGCGCGGCGCGCTCGGGATCGGTGGCCGGTTCGTACAGTCGGACGTGGTCGAGCGCGGGCGGTGTCCGCAGGGTCTCCGGTACGCAGAGCAGGTAGGTGTGCCGGGCCTCGACGACGAAACCGGCACCGGTCAGGAGCGCCTCCAGGCCGGGGGCGCAACTGGTGACGTACTCCAGTCGGGGTTTGCGGCCGGCCGCGCGGAAGGCGGTGACCAGGGCGGCGACGTCGCCGGCGGTGACGGTGGCACCGGGACGCGGCGTGGCGTAGTTGATGTGAGGGCTGGACGTCGTCGGATCCGTGCCGATCACGAACGGCCCCACCTCGACTGGCGCGGGTCGGTTGCGCAGGTTGGTGACGACGGACTGTTGGATGCGGGCATCCATGTTCACTGTGGGCCTCGCTGAGGGAGTGGTGCTGCGGTGGACGGAAGCAGCGTCGGACCACCCGACAGCGCACCGAGTCACGTGACCTTCACCGGTCACGTGCGTCGTGGTCAGGCGGCCGCTCGGCCTACCCGGATCACAGGCGTCAGTCCCTCATGCGTAGCGCCCACGCCGAACGCGTGGTCGCCCGCGACAGTGCCGCAGCCCGCCGCGGCCTGTCAAGCGTGTTCACCGGGGACCGACGTGCGTGACCCTCACACGGTGTCAGGGCCGAAGCTGAGGAGACCATGTTCAGTATCGGAGAGTTCGCCGGCCTGGGCCGATGGCCACCACCGGACCGGACAAGTACCGTCATGGCCTCTTGAAGATCACGACATGGGATGTGACACCAATGGCACGACGGCTCGGGCTCTGCGTAGTGGTCGCTGCGACGCTGCTCACCGCCTCGGCATGTGGAGGCGCCTCCGAGGTTCCGAGCACGCCCGCCGCCGTGGCGGCCAGCACCGCCACGGAACCGCTCACCCCCGCGCCCGTGGTGTCCAGGACACCGACGGCCGCACCGAGCCGCGTTCCCGGGTCCTCGCCGACACCTCGGCCCTCAAGGTCTCTTCGCCCTTCGGCCGTCCCCTCGGCGGCATCCACCACCAGGAAGGCCACGCCCGCCGCCACCACGAGCAACAAGGCCGCCTGCGACGCCCTCGAAGGCCCGCTGGAGAAAGCCGTCGCCGGGCTGATCGTCCTGCGTGAGGTCGCCTCGGGCGGCGCCGCGGAGAGCACGATCACCTCCGCCCGGGCGGAGGCGATCACGCGGCTGGTCGCCCTGGAGACGACGGCAAACAGAGTGGCCGGCGAGCAGGCCGACCGCACCCTCCGAAGCAATGTCAGAGCCCTCGCGGTAACCGCGGGGCTGAAGTACACCAAGATCCGCTCGATCAAGCCCACCCAGGTGGACGCGCTCCAGCTGGCAGCCGGCGACACCGGCGACTTGGAGGACACGGTCGCGAAGCTCGAGCCGGCCTGCGGTAGGTACTGGTAGCCCGCAGTCGGCGGGACCTCCCACGCGGTGGGCCGCCGCAGACGCGGAACCCGCCGGACGCCCTCAGACGTCGGCGGGCGTGGTGGTGGCCCGGGCCGCGGCGACCAGGCGGTCGGTCTCGGCGACCACCGCCTCGTCGTCGGCCGGCGTCCCCGGGTCGTAACGGACCGTCCAGGTCAGCCCGTCGACGCCCGGCACCCGGCGGGCGGCGATCCGGCCGGCGCCGCCGGGCACCGGGTGGTGCGCGGTGTACGCCACCGAGCCGGTGACCCGGGTCCGCACCTGGTGCGGCAGGTCACCCGGGTCGACCAGCAGGTAGGTCTCGGCCGGACGGTCGGCGACGACCAGGTAGCCGCCGTCGCGTTCGCCGACCGTCTCGGCCGGGGTGACGGTGAGCTCCCGGCCGGACCAGACCACCTTGAGGATGTCGTGCCAGCCGAGGCGCTCCGCGCGGCCGGGCAGCCAGAGCCCGCGGTTGCTGGCGACGAGCACGCCGTCGCCCTCGCCGTTGCCGGCGGCGGCCCAGGCCAGCACCCGCTCGTCGGCGGTCAGCGGCGGCCGGTCGGCCGGCGGGAGCTTCGGGCGGCGGTTGAACAGACCCATCACAGTCCTCCGGCGGCCTGCTCGCGCAGCGCCCGCGCGTGCTGTTCGAGCGAGAGCAGCTCCCCGAACAGGGCGAAGTATTCGTCCTTGTTGCTGACCGGGTTGATCCGCTGGATCTTCGACTTCAGGTCCCGGATCCGGCCGGTCACCGAACTCCACTGGAGCCGGGCCATGGTGACCGACACGTACCGCGGGTCGGGCTCGCCGTCGATGCGCAGCGGCTCGACCGCCAGCTCGCCGACGAGCGCCTGGCCTGCCAGGTCGTCGCAGGCGTCGCGGACCTGCTCGATCCAGACCGCCCCGCCGGTGGCGCCGGACGCCCCGCCGGCGGCGGCGACGGCGGCGCGCACCGCCACGTGCACCGGGTGCTGGTAGTCGCCGGCCTCGACCGCGTCGAACATCGGACCGGCCAGCACCGGCTCCTGCAGCGCCAGCTTCAGCGCCTCCCGCTCCACCATGGAGCGAGGGCTGTCCACGCTCGGGGTGGCCGGCCCCCGCCGCGTCGGCGCGGACGCGGGTGTGCCGGCGGCGGGCTGCCCGTGCGCGGCGGCCAGCACGGCACGCTGCACCGGCTCGATCTCCATGCCGAGGTCCCCGGCGAGCTTGCGGACGTACTCCGGGCGCTTCTCCCGGTCCTTGATCTTCGCGACCAGCGGCGCGGCCCGGCGCATCGCCTCCACCCGGCCGTCGACGGTGTCGAGGTCGAACCGGTTGATGACGTGCCGCAGCGCGAAGTCGACGAGCGGCTCGCGACGCGCCACCAGATCGCGTACGGCCAGGTCGCCCTTGGCCAGGCGCAGCTCGCACGGGTCCATGTTGTCGGGGCTGACCGCGATGAACGTGCGCCCGACGAAGCGCTGGTCGTCCTCGAAGGCGCGCAGCGCGGCCTTCTGCCCGGCGGCGTCGCCGTCGAACGTGAAGATGATCTCCCCGGCCCGCTCGTCGCTGTCGAAGAGCACCCGGCGCAGCACCGAGATGTGGTCGCCGCCGAAGGCCGTGCCGCAGGTGGCCACCGCGGTCGGCACGTCGGCGAGGTGGCAGGCCATCACGTCGGTGTAGCCCTCGACCACCACCACCTTGCCCTGCTTGGCGATCTCCCGCTTGGCCTGGTCGATGCCGTAGAGGACGTGCGACTTCTTGTAGATCGGCGTCTCGGGGGTGTTGAGGTATTTCGGGCCGTCGTCGTCGTCGAAGAGCTTGCGGGCGCCGAAGCCGATCACGTCGCCGGTGATGTCCCGGATCGGCCACATCAGCCGGCGGCGGAACCGGTCGATCAGCGAGCCGGAGCGGGCCGGCCGGGACAGGCCGGCGGTGACCAGCTCGTCGTGGCTGAAGCCCTGCTGGCGCAGGTGCTTGGTGAGCAGGTCCCACCCGTCGGGGGCGAAGCCACAGCCGTAGCGCTCGGCGGCGGCCCGGTCGAAGCCGCGCCCGGCGAGGAACTCCCGGGCCGGACGGGCGCCGGCGGTGGTGAGCTGGGCGCGGTAGAACTCGACGGCGGCGGCGTGCGCGGCCACCAGCCGCTGCCGCTGCCCCTGCTGCGGGCGGGGACGCGGGGCGGACCGGTCGTCCTCGACGTAGCGCAGCTGGATGCCGGCCCGGGCGGCGAGCCGCTCGACGGACTCGACGAAGCTCAGGTGCTCGGCGTCCATCAGGAACTTGATCGCGTCGCCGCCGACCCCGCAGCCGAAGCAGTAGAACACGTTGCGGGCGGGCGAGACGTTGAACGAGGGGCTCTTCTCGTCGTGGAACGGGCAGAGCCCCTTGAGGTTGCCACCGCCGGCCGACTTGAGCGTCACCACCTCGGAGATGACGTCCGCGATGGCGGCGCGCTCGCGGACCAGCGCGATGTCCTCGTCCCGGATCCGCCCCGCCATGGCCGCCACCTCCTCGGCGTACATCCTGCCCTGCCGGACCGACGATCCGGTGGCCGGGGGGACGGGCGTGTGGCGGACGCCGCCCGCCCCCGCCGGCTCAGGCCGAGCGGGCCGCCGCGGGGTCGCCGATGCGCGGGAACGGCTCGATGGAGAAGACCACCTCGACCGGCACCTCGAAGTGGGCGGCGATGCGCAGCGCCAGGTGCAGGCTGGGCCGGAACTCGCCGCGCTCCAGGTAACCGACGGTCTGGTAGTGCACACCGAGCGCGTCGGCCAGTTGCCGGCGGGAGATGCCCCGTTCGGCGCGCAGCACCGCGATCCGGTTGTGCACGGTCTCGCTCATCGACGCCCTCTCATCCGACCCGCTGCATGGCCCGCTCCCGCCGGGCCGCGACCCGCGAGCCGGACTCCCGGCGGGCCATCCGGCGCAGCACCACCGGGGCCAGCACGAGCCCGAGCAGCGCCCAGGCGCCGAGCACGCCGAGCGTCTCCAGGTGGCGCCAGGAGCCGCCCAGCTCGACCGCCGCCAGGTCGGCCGGGAGCAGCGCCGAGCGCATGCCCAAGCCTAGCCAGTAGAGCGGGAAGACCTGGGCGACGCCCTGGAGCCAGCCGGGCAGGCCGTTGATCGGGTAGAAGATGCCCGACAGGGCGATGAGACCGAAGATCGGCAGGACCACCAGGCCCATGTTGCGCGGGTTCTCGATCAGCGAGCCGATCACCGCGCCGAGCGGCAGCGTGGCCACCAGACCGAACGGCACGACCCAGGCCAGGGTCAGCCACGCGCCCGGGTCGCCGAGCCGCAGCCCGTCCAGGAAGAACAGTCCGGGTACGAGCTGGATGACGAGGCCGATCAGTGAGATCGCCGAGATCAGCACGAGCTTGCCGACCAGGTAGCCGAGCATCCCGTTCGGGATCGCCTTGGCGCGCAGCAGCGTGCCGTCCTCCCGGTCGACGATGAGCTGCTGGGCCAGCCCGAGCAGGCCGCCGAAGAGCAGGCCCATGCCCAGGGCGCTGGGCAGCGTCCGGGCGCCGAGCGAGAAGTCGGTGCCGGGTACGGTCGAGCCGCGCATGAAGAACATGGCGACCAGCAGGACCGCGGTGGGGAAGAAGTAGTTCCACAGGTCCTGGCCGTTGGTGAACGTGGTGCGCAGCTCGATCAGGCCGCGCCGCAGCCCGGCGCGCAGCGCGGCGGTGGTCGGGTTCATCGGTTCTCCTCCTGCTGCCACACCCGCTCGGCCCGGCCGGTGCGGATCCCGGTCTCCTCCTCGTGCACCAGCGTCAGGTACGCGTCCTCCAGGCTCGCCCGGCGCACCTCCAGCTCCCGCACCCGGTCGCCGTGCTCGCGGAGCAGGTCGCGCAGGAATGCGGTGGCGTCGGCGGTGGCGTGCACGTAGCGCTCGCCGTCGCGGGTCCAGCGGACCTCGGCGTCCCCGGCGACGCGCCGGGCCAGCTGGTCCGGCGAGCCGTCGGCGATGATCCGGCCACCGGCCAGGATGAGGATCCGGTCGGCCAGCTTCTCCGCCTCGGCCAGATCGTGGGTGGTCAGCACGATGGTGGTCTCGTCCAGGTCGGCGAGACGGTGCACCAGTTCGTGGAACTCGCGTCGGGCGGCCGGGTCGAAGCCGACCGTCGGCTCGTCCAGGAACAGCAGCTCCGGCCGGCCCACGATGCCGACCGCCACGTCGAGCCGCCGGCGTTGCCCCCCGGAGAGCCGGGCCACCCGGCTGCCGGCGTGCGCGGTCAGCCCCACGGTCGCCAGCAGGTCGTCGACCGGCCACGGGCGCGGGATCCGGTCGGTGGCGTACGGCGCGTAGAAGTCGCCGAGGTGGGCCAGCAGGTCCCGCACCCGCCACTTGCCGTGGTCACGCCAGGACTGGAGCACCACGCCGAGCCGGGCGCGCCACCGTTCGTCGCCGCGGGCCGGGTCGACACCGAGCACCCGGACCGTGCCGGCCGACGGCAGCCGGAAGCCTTCGAGGATCTCGATGGTGGTGGTCTTGCCGGCGCCGTTCGGCCCGAGCAGGGCGACCACCTCGCCCCGCCGGGCGGTGAGATCCACGCCGTGCAGCACGTCGACGGCGCCGTAGCGCATGCGCAGGTCGCGGACGTCGAGGACGAGGTCCTCGTCGGGAGGTCGGGGAGCCGCGACAGCCCCCGGGAGTTCGACCGCAGTCATGCCCCGGAATGTAGCACCTCTACTACAACTTGAGGTACACCCGCTCAGCGGCGCGGGCGGTGCAACCACCGGGTGACCGGCGGCGGGTCCTCCTCCTCGTACGACCGGGCGGCCCGGACCGCGGCGGCCAGTCCGGAGCGCCGGGGTCGGTCCCCGCCGCGCAGCGCCGGATCAGCGGCCATCTCCCGGACCATGGACACCGCCAGGCCGAGCATCACCACCACGAACGGCAACGCGACCAGGATGGTGGCCTGCTGCAACGCGGCCAGACCGCCGGCCAGCAGCAACGCGGCGGCGACCGCGCCGATGAGGACGCCCCAGAGCACCACCACGCCACGGTGCGGCCGCAGCGCGCCCCGCGAACTCAACGACCCGAGCACCAGGGAGGCGGAGTCGGCGCTGGTGACGAAGTAGAGCGCGATCAGCAGCATGGCGAGCACGCTGGTCAGCGTCGCCAGCGGCAACGCGTCCAGCAGCCCGAACAGCGCCTGCTCGGAGCCGGCGCCCACGTCGGCCACCAGGTCCCGGGTGCCGGTGGCCTGGGTCCGTAGCGCGGTCCCACCCAGCACCGCGAACCACACCGCGCTCGCGCCGCTGGGCACCAGCAGCACCCCGATCAGAAACTGCCGGACCGTACGCCCGCGCGAGATGCGGGCGATGAAGGTGCCGACGAACGGCGCCCAGGAGATCCACCACGCCCAGTAGAAGATCGTCCACGAGCCCAGCCAGGCCGGGTCGGAGAACGCGCCGGTGCGGGTCGACATCCGCACCAGGCCGCTCAGGTAGTCGCCGACCGCAGCCGGCAGCACCTCCAGGGTGTAGACGGTCGGGCCGACCACGAAGACGAAGAGCATCAGCAGGACCGCGATCAGCACATTGGTCGTGGACAGCCACTTCACCCCACGGTGCAGTCCGGAGAACGCGGAGATCACGAACGCCAGCGTCAGGGCGCCGATGATCACCAACTCGACGGCCCGGCTGTCCGCCACGCCGGCCACCAGGTCCAGACCGGCCGCCACCTGGAGCGCGCCCAGCCCGAGGCTGGTCGCCGAGCCGAACACCGTGGCGAAGACCGCCAGCAGGTCGATCGCCCGGCCGAGCACGCCGTCCGTGCGGGCCCCCAGCAGCGGCGCGAACGCCGACGAGATCCGGTTGCCCCGCCCCTTGCGGAACGTCGAGTACGCCAGCGCGAGCGCCGCGATCGCGTAGATGCCCCACGGGTGCAGCGTCCAGTGGAACAGCGTGTACTGCATGGCCGTGGCCGCGGCGGCGCCGGTCTGCGGTTCGACGCCGGAGGCGGGCGGCGGCGCCGCGTAGTGCTGGATCGGCTCGGCGACGGCGAAGAAGACCAGGCCGATGCCCATGCCGGCGCTGAACATCATGGCGATCCAGGCCAGCCCGGTGAACTCCGGCTCCTCGTCGTCGGCCCCGAGGCGGATCCGACCGAACCGGGAGGCGGCGACGACCACGGCCAGCACCAGGAACGCGTCAGCGGCGACCACGAAGAACCAGCCGAAGGTGTCGATCGTCCAGTTCAACCCGGCCTCGCCGAAGCGGGCCAACGAGCCGCGGGCGAACACGCCCCAGAGCACCACGGCCAGCACACCGGCCACCCCGAACCCGAGCACCACCCGGTCGGCCGGTCGCGTCGCGGGCCGCTCCCCCACCTGTTCCGCCATGGCACCATCCTGGGCGGACCGGCGCCCCGGCCGGGCCGAAAACCCCAGGTCCGCCGCCTGGATCAGACGGCGGCGGCCTCCTCGGCCTCGACCTCGGCGTTCCAGGCCGGCTTGGTCGAGCGCCAGCCCTCGTCGTCCATGCCGCGCCGCCAGTAGCCGGAGATGGACAGGTCCCCCCGGGGCACGCCCCGCTCGACCCGCAGCAGCCGGCGCAGCTCCTTGACCGCGCCGGCCTCCCCGTGCACGAACGCGTGCACCCGGCCGGGCGGGAACTCCAACGCTCGCAGCGCCTCGACCAGCGGCGCGCCGAACGGACGGCCGGCGCGGTGCAGCCACCGCAGCTCGACCGCGGCGGCGCTGACCAGGGGCAGCTCGTCGGCCGGGCCGTCCACCTCGACGTACACCTTGGCCGGCGCGCCGGCCGGCAGCCGCTCCAGGGCGGCGGCGATCGCCGGGAGCGCGCTCTCGTCCCCGGCCAGCAGGTGCCAGTCGGCCGCCGGGTCCGGCGCGTACGCGCCGCCGGGCCCGGCGAAGAGCACCCGGTCACCGGGGCGCAGCGCGGCCGCCCACGGGCCGGCCAGCCCCTCGTCGCCGTGGTGGACCACGTCCACGGTCAGCTCGCCGGCGGCCGCGTCCCAGGCCCGCACCGTGTACGCGCGCAGTCGCGGCCACTGCTCGACCGGGAAGTCGCGCCGGATGGTGGCCATGTCGACCGGGTGCGGGTAGGTCACCCCGGCCGGCGGGAAGACGAACTTCACGTAGTGGTCGGTGTACGCCCCCACCGGCAGGCCGGTCAGCTCGCCCCCGCCCAGCACGAGGCGGATCAGGTGCGGGGTGGGCCGCGAGGTCCGGACGACCGTGGCGGCGGTGAGCGTCTTCGGGCGTTCCGTCATGCCGCTTAGGCTACCCTAACTTCTCGTCCATGCCCGGGGCGGTGCGGTCAGCCCGCCGACACCAGCCGGGCGTGCCAGGCCAGCGCGGCCGGATCGGTGAGCGAGGCGACCTGGTCGACCACCACCCGCAGCCGCGCCGCGTCGTCCGGGGCCTCGCGCCAGAGCGGGGCGAAGACCGGGTCGAGCGCGTCCGGAGCCCGGTCGAGCAGCACGGCGACCAGCTCGGCGAGCAGCTCCCGCTGCCGGGTGTAGCGACCCAGGGCGCCGGGACGACGCATCACGTAGCGCAGGGCGATGCCCTTGAGCAGCGCACACTGCGCCCGGATGCGGCGCGGCACCACCAGGTCGGCCGCGTAGCGGCGGTGCGGGCCGGGACCGTGGCGTTCCTCGGTGGCGGCCACCACGGTCGACACGAAGCGGCCGGTGAGCACGCTGGTGGTGGCCTTCAGCGCGGCGAGGGCCCGGTGACTGCCGTCGTACGCGGCGAGCGGGGCGAGCACCGGATCGGCGAGCAGGCCGCCCAGCACCTCGCCCAGATCCTCCGGCGCCTCCCCGGAGTACGTGGCCGCCACGTCGGCGCAGAGCGCCCGCCGCTCGTCCGGGTCGGCCAGCAGCGGGCGCAGGTCGACGTACCCGCCGTGGATGCCGTCCTCGACGTCGTGCACCGAGTACGCCACGTCGTCGGCCCAGTCCATCACCTGGGCCTCCAGGCAGCGACGGTCGCCGGGCGGGGAGCCCGCGCGCAGCCAGTCGAAGACCGGCCGGTCGTCGGCGTACACGCCGAACTTGCGCTCGCCGGGCCGGCGCGGCCACGGATACTTGCCGACCGCGTCCAGCGCGGCCCGGGTCAGGTTCAGCCCGACCGAGCGCCCGTCCGGGGCGAGCACCTTCGCCTCGAGCCGGGTCAGCACCCGCAGCGTCTGCGCGTTGCCCTCGAAGCCGCCGCCGGCGGCGGCCAGCTCGTCCAGCGCGTACTCGCCGTTGTGCCCGAACGGCGGGTGCCCCAGGTCGTGCGCCAACCCGGCGGTGTCCACCACGTCGGGGTCGCAGCCGAGCCGGGCGCCCATCTCCCGGGCGATCTGCGCGACCTCCAGCGAGTGGGTCAGCCGGGTCCGCAGGAAGTCGTCGGTGCCTGCGGCGTGCACCTGGGTCTTCGCGGCGAGCCGGCGGAACGCCGCCGAGTGCAGCACCCGGGCCCGGTCCCGCTCGAACGGCGAACGCCCGTAGCCGGTGTCCTTCGGCGCCTCGACGACCAGCCGCTCCGCGTCGTCAGCGTGCAACGTCGTTTCGCGGGCCGACGGCACCCAGGTCGCGACTGCGGGGCTCGCAGACCCGGCTCACTCCTCGCGCTCCCGAGCTTCCCAGGTCGCGACTGCGGGGCTCGCAGACCCGGCTCACTCCTCGCGCTCCCGGAGCACGCAGAACTCGTTGCCCTCCGGGTCGGCCAGCACCGTCCACTCCACCTCGCCCTGCCCGATGTCGACGTGCCGCGCGCCCATGTCGACCAGCCGTTCCACCTCGGCCTCCTGGTCGGCCGGGCGCAGGTCGATGTGCAGCCGGTTCTTGCCCGCCTTCGGCCCGGCCACCGGGACGAAGACGATCCCGGGCAGCGAGTCGGGGGTCCGGCGGATCTCCACCTCGTCCGGCTTGTCGACGGTCACCTGGTAGCCGAGCGCCTCCGCCCACCAGCGGGCCAGCCGGGACGGGTCCCGGGCGTCGACGGTCAGGTTCTCCCAGACGGCGCTCATGCGGACACCCCTCCTGATCGACACGTGGCGGAAGCTCAGGTTACGCCGGGGTGGCCGCGATGGCGCGCCAGGCGGGGCCGCCGCAGGTCGGCGACGGCCCGCCCGGCGGCGTTCAGCGGGAGTCGGAGCCGGTGGTGCTGATGGCCGCGCGACCGGCCTCCAGCCGGGCCACCGGCACCCGGAACGGCGAGCAGGAGACGTAGTCCAGCCCGACGGAGTGGAAGAAGTGCACCGACTCCGGGTCGCCGCCGTGCTCGCCGCAGACGCCCAGCTTCAGCCCGGGGCGCGCCGCCCGGCCCTCTTCGGCGGCGATCCGGACCAGCCGGCCGACACCGTCGGTGTCGATCGACTCGAACGGCGAGATGCCGAAGATGCCCAGCTCGAGGTAGCGCCAGAAGAACGCACCCTCCACGTCGTCGCGGGAGAAGCCCCAGCCCATCTGGGTCAGGTCGTTGGTGCCGAAGGAGAAGAACTCGGCGGCCTCGGCGATCTGGCCGGCGGTCAGCGCGGCCCGGGGCACCTCGATCATCGTGCCGATCAGCACCTCGACGCCGCTGTCCCCGACCACCTCGGCGATGATCTTCTCGGCCTCGGCGCGTACCGTCTCCAGCTCCTGCACCGCGCCGACCAGCGGCACCATGATCTCCGGGCAGGCCCGGCCGCCGTCCCGGACGACCGCGACGGCGGCCTCGGCGATCGCGCGCACCTGCATGGCGAACAGGCCCGGGATGACCAGGCCGAGCCGCACGCCGCGCAGGCCCAGCATCGGGTTCTCCTCGTGCATCCGCCGGACGGCGGAGAGCAGCGCCTCCTCCTTCGCCACGTCCTCGCCGCGTTCCTGCGCGACCGCGACGTTGACCGCGAGCTGCTCCAGCGGGGGCAGGAACTCGTGCAGCGGCGGGTCGATCAGCCGCACGGTGACGGGCAGGCCGTCCATCTCCCGGAAGATCTCGACGAAGTCGGCCCGCTGCAACGGCAGCAGCGCGGCGAGCGCGTCCTCCCGCTCCTGCTCACCGCTGGCCAGGATGAGGCGCTCGACCAGCTCCCGGCGGTCGCCGAGGAACATGTGCTCGGTGCGGCACAGGCCGATGCCCTCGGCACCGAAGCGCCGGGCCCGGGCCGCGTCCGCGCCGGTGTCGGCGTTCGTGCGGACCCGCAGCCGCCGCGCCGCGTCCGCGTGCGTCATGATCCGGTGTACGGCCCGGACCAGCGGATCGTCGGTGGTCTCCGGGTCGAGTTCGCCCTCGAAGTACTGGACCACCTCCGACGGCATGACCGGCACCTCGCCGAGGTAGACCTTGCCGGTGGTGCCGTCGATGGAGACGACGTCGCCCTCGCCGACGGTGTGCCCGCCGACGGTGAACGTCTTCGCCGGGATGTTCACCTCCAGCTCGTCGGCGCCGGAGACGCAGGTCTTGCCCATGCCCCGGGCCACCACGGCGGCGTGGCTGGTCTTGCCGCCGCGCGAGGTGAGGATGCCCTTGGCCGCGATCATGCCGTTGAGGTCGTCCGGGTTGGTCTCCCGGCGGACCAGGATCACCGACTCCCCCTCGGCGGCCAGCTCGACGGCGCGGGCCGAGGTGAAGACCACCCTGCCGGACGCGGCGCCCGGGGACGCGCCGATGCCCTTGGCCACCGGCTGGAACTCGTGGTCGAGCTGGAAGCGCGGGAACATCAGCTGGGCGAGCTGCGCGCCGTTGACCCGGTGCAGCGCCTCGTCCCGGTCGATCAGGCCCTCGTCGACGAGCTGGCCGGCGATGACGAACGCGGCGGCGGCGGTGCGCTTGCCGACCCGGGTCTGCAGCATCCAGAGCTTGCCGCGCTCGATGGTGAACTCGATGTCGCAGAGGTCCTTGTAGTGCTCCTCCAGCCGGGCCATGATGCCGAGCAGCTGGTCGTAGGAGGTCTTGTCGAGCTGCTCCAGCTCCTGCAACGGCACCGTGTTGCGGATGCCGGCCACCACGTCCTCGCCCTGGGCGTTGGCCAGGTAGTCGCCGTAGATGCCCTGCGCGCCGCTGCCCGGGTCGCGGGTGAACGCGACGCCGGTGCCGGAGTCGGGCCCGAGGTTGCCGAAGACCATGCTCACCACGTTGACCGCGGTGCCCAGGTCGGCCGGGATCCGCTCCTGGCGGCGGTAGAGGATCGCCCGCTCCGCGTTCCACGAGTCGAAGACCGCGCGGATGGCCAGGTCGAGCTGCTCCCGCGGCTCCTGCGGGAACTCGCGACCGGTGTGCTTGGCGAAGATCTGCTTGTACGCGTCGACCAGCCCGCGCAGGTCGTCGGCGTCCAGGTCGAGGTCGTTCTGCGTGCCCTTGGCGCGCTTGGCCTCGTCGAGCGCGTGCTCGAACTCCTCGCCCGGCACCTCGCAGACGGTCTTGCCGAACATCTGGATCAGGCGGCGGTAGGAGTCCCAGGCGAACCTGTCGTTCCCACCCGCCTGGTTGCTCAGGCCGACCACGCTGCGGTCGTTGAGGCCGACGTTGAGGACGGTCTCCATCATGCCGGGCATGGAGAACTTCGCGCCGGAGCGTACGGAGACCAGCAGCGGGTCGTCCGGGTCGCCCAGGCGGCGGCCCATCTCGCGCTCCAGCGACTCCAGGTGGGCCTCGATCTGACCGGCCAGGCCGTCCGGCTCACGGCCGGTCGTCAGGTACGCCTTGCAGGCCTCGGTGGTGATGGTGAAGCCGGGCGGGACCGGCAGACCGAGGTTGGTCATCTCGGCCAGGTTGGCACCCTTGCCACCGAGCAGGTCCTTGAGGTCCTTGTTGCCCTCGGCGAAGTCGTAGACGTACTTGTGCTCGACCGTCTCTTGCGCTGCCACCAGAGCCTCCCACGCGCGCCATTGACACTTAACGAAGGTTCAGTTCGGACATACCCCGGGAGCGACCACCGGTAATCCCGGCTCGTCAGCGATCGGTGGGCGAAGGTTAAGCGAACTTCGCGAGGCCTGGGACCGTTCGGTGACAATCGGCACAACGGTCACCACTGCCCGCGTCCGTACCGGTTTTTGGGAACGCTTCCACGCGCAGGAACACGCAATTCCGATTCCCCTCGTACTCTTGACGGCACTGGATATCGCCGAACCTGACCTTTGCCATATCCCGCGCAAATACACCCTCGGAGCCGTCGCCGTGCCGACCATCCCCGCCGCCCCCGAGAACGGGCCGCAGCCGACCGAACTCCCGTCGCCCGCCCGCCCGCCGGCCGACCACCTCCCCGAGCTGTCGCCGACCGCCGCCGAGCTGGCCCGCGTCGCCGCCGACCGGGCCGCCGGCCTGCTCGCCCCGCCCGCGCCGGTCCGCCTGGACGCGGTGGTGCCCGCCCCCGAGCGGGTGCTCCCCGACCCGGCCGGCGACTACGCCCTCACCCCGGACGCGGCACTGCGCGTCGATCCCGCCGGCCGCGACGTGGCCGACCAGCTCGCCGACTGGCTGCGCCCGGCCACCGGCTTCCCGCTGCCGGTGACCGACACGGCGGGGGCGACCGAGGGCCGGTTGACGCTCACCCTGTCCCCGGCCGACGCCGCCCTGGGCGGCGCCGCGCGGGCCGACGACCCGGCGATCGCCGAACTCGGGGCCGAGGGATACCGCCTCGACGTCACCACCACCGGCGTCCGGATCACCGCCGCCGGTCCGGCCGGCCTGTTCCACGGCGCACAGACGCTGCGGCAGCTCCTGCCCTCGGCGGTCGAGAGCGCCACCCCGGTCACCGAGCGCTGGGTGGTGCCCGGCGGCACGATCGTCGACCGGCCGCGCTTCCCCTACCGGGGCGTGATGCTCGACGTCGCCCGGCACTTCTTCGGCGTCCAGGACGTGCTGCGGGTGATCGACCACCTGGCCCGGTACAAGCTCAACCACCTGCACCTGCACCTCACCGACGACCAGGGCTGGCGGATCGCCGTCGACTCGTGGCCCCGGCTCACCGAGGTCGGCGGCGCCACCGAGGTCGGCGGCGGCCCGGGCGGCTGGTACACCCGGGACGACTACCGGCGGATCGTCGCGTACGCGGCCCGCCGGCACGTGACCGTGGTGCCCGAGATCGACCTGCCGGGCCACACCAACGCGGCGCTGGTCGCCTACCCCGAGCTGGCCCCCGACAAGACCGCGCCGCCGCCGTACACCGGCACCGAGGTCGGGTTCAGCTACGTCGACCCGGCCGACGAGCGGACGTACGCCTTCGTCGCCGACGTGGTCGGCGAGGTGGCCGCGCTGACCCCCGGGCCCTGGTTTCACCTCGGCGGCGACGAGGCGTTCAAGGTGCCCGCGGAGAGCTACCGCGCCTTCGTCGCACGGGCGCAGGAACTGGTCGCGGCCACCGGGAAGACGGTCGTCGGCTGGCACCAGCTCGCCCCGGCGGAGCACGTCGACGGGCGCGTCCTGCAGTGGTGGGGCACGAACGGCGACGACCCGGCGACGGCGGCCGCGGTACGCCGGGGCGCCCGGCTCATCCTCTCCCCCGGCAACCACGCCTACCTGGACATGAAGTACGCCCCGGACACCCCGATCGGGCACGACTGGGCCGGCCTCATCGACGTGCGACGCGCGTACGACTGGGATCCGGGCACCCACGTGCACGGCGTGCCGGCCGAGGCGGTGCTGGGGGTGGAGGCCCCACTCTGGACCGAGTCGGTCACCACGCTGGCCGAGATCGAGTACATGGCCTTCCCACGTCTGCCCGCCGTCGCCGAGCTGGGCTGGTCACCGCGCGAGACGCACGACTGGTCCCGGTTCCGCGGCCGGCTCGCCGCCCACGGCCCGCGCTGGGCCACCGCCGGCATCACCTTCCACCCCTCCCCCGACATCCCCTGGCCCCCCACCCCGCCCCACATCCCCACCCAGCCCACCCCCATCACCCCCTGACCCACCGACCCCCAACCCTGTCGATCATGAAGTTGACGGCGACAAACCGGACACGAACCGCCGCCAACTTCATGATCGCCGCACCCATCCCGGCCAGGAACGGGATCGGGCACCCCCACCGACACGAGCACCTGCGGGCCGTCACGGTCCGCAGGTGCTCGGCACGGCCGCAGCTCCCCGCGCCGGCCGGCGTCCTCCTTCCTGGGCTTCCGCGCCCGCCCATGCCCGCCCGACCGCAGTACGCCAAGACCGGCCAGACCGCCCAAAACGCCCACGCCGTCAAAGATCTTGGTACGACACGGTCCCCGGAGGGGCGCGGACGTACCAAGATCTCCCGAGCTGACCCCGCCAGCGCCGAAACACGCAGCAAGGCGCCGCACTCCCCTCCATCACTTCGTTGATCAAGGAGTTTGCGTCCGACTGAGGCCGGTGCACGACGCAAACCCCTTGATCAACGAGGTGGCGAGGGGCGGCCGTGCGGGGGCCGGGGGCGGTGAGAGCGGGCGGGCTGCCGTGGTGGGGTGGTTGTCCGGTTTCCGGGTGGTCGGGGTCACCGGTGGGGTGGAATCGGGGGTGGGGGCGCGGCGTTGTACATGGCAGACCGCGCCGCACCGCCGACCGCCCGCCCAGCGGGCCGGGAATCAGGCCGGAAGGCCGGTCGTTACATCCCCGGAGCCGCCGAGCAGGCCGACAGCGCCTGCCGGGTCGGCCCACCGCCGGGTAGCGCCCCCGGGAATGACCCCGGGCCCCCGGTCGTTACATCCCCGAGCCGCCGGAGCAGGCCACCCCGCCGCCCGAGCGAGCCACCTGATCTTTCTTCGCGGCATCCCCCATCGCCGCGTACCCCCGACAGAGAGGCAACTGATCATGGCTACCACTCTGCTGCGCAAGACCGCCCTGACCGTCGCCGGCATCGCCGCCACCGCCGGTGGCATCGCCGGCCCCGCGATCGCCGCCCAGGCCACCCCGGCCGAGCGCGCCGCGCAGGTGCAGACCGACCGCCACGGTCACGGTGAGCGGGAGCTGGGCGTGCGCTACGAGGCCCAGCCCAACTTCTACTTCTGCGGCCCCGCCGCCGCCCGCAACGCGCTCAGCGTGCAGGGCAAGAACATCGACGTGGACGCGATGGCCAAGGAGATGGGCACCACCGAGAACGGCACCAACTCCATCAACGACATCACCCCGGTGCTGAACAAGGAGACCGGCAAGGACGTCTACAAGTCCACCGAGATCCCCGTGGACAAGGCCGGCGAGAAGACCGACAAGCTGCGCGCCGACATCGTGCGCGCGGTGGACGACGGCCGGGCCGTGGTGGCGAACATCGCCGGCACCGCGACCGACACCGACGGCACCACCCACTCCTTCGAGGGTGGCCACTACATCAGCGTGGTGGGCTACCGCGACGGCGGGAAGATCGTGACGATCGCCGACTCGGCGAACCCGGACCAGGCCTCCTACCGCATGGACGTGGACGCCCTGGCGCACTGGATCGCCAGCCGCGGCTACAGCTCCTGACCGCATGACGAAGGGCCCGACCCCGTGGGGGGTCGGGCCCTTCGGCGTGTCCGGGGTCAGCCGCCGGAGTCGTCCAGCTCGGCGCCGTCCGGCGGGGTGTCGTCGTCGCGGCTTGCCAGCCAACCGTCGGGCAGGAACACCTTGCCCGGGGAGTTGGTACGGCCGCGCGGCTGCCCGAGGTTCTCCACCGGGAACGGCACCGCCGGGTCGAGCTTGCCGAGCAGGTCGTCGAGCTGCGCCAGACTCTCGATCATGGCGAGCGACCGACGCAGCTCGCTGCCGATCGGGAAGCCCTTCAGATACCAGGCCACGTGCTTGCGGAAGTCGGTGCAGCCGTCCCGCTCGCCCCGGGCCGGGTTCCGGGCGCCGGCGACGAACTGGTCCACCAGCAGCTCGGCGTGCCGGCGCATGGTCAGCGCCACCTCGCCCAGCGAGGGCAGCCGCCGCTCGGCGCGACCGTCGAAGGCGGCCTCCAGGTCGGCGAAGAGCCACGGCCGGCCCAGGCAGCCGCGCCCGACCACCACGCCGTCCACGCCGGTGTGGGCGACCATCCGCAGCGCGTCGTCGGCTTCCCAGATGTCGCCGTTGCCGAGCACCGGCACGTCGAGCGCCGCCTTGAGCGTGGCGATGGCGTCCCAGTCCGCGGTGCCGGAGTAGCGCTGCGCGGCCGTACGCCCGTGCAGGGCGACCGCGGCGACACCCGCGTCCTGGGCGGCCAGCCCGGCCTCGACGTACGTCAGGTGGTCGTCGTCGATGCCCTTGCGCATCTTGACCGTGACTGGCACCCCGGCGGGCGACGCGGCGGCCACCGCGGCCCTGACCAGCCGGGCGAAGAGCCGGCGCCGCCACGGCAGGGCGGACCCGCCGCCCCGGCGGGTCACCTTGGGGACCGGGCAGCCGAAGTTGAGGTCGATGTGGTCGGCGAGGTCGCGCTCGACCACGATCCGCACCGCGGCGGCGGTGATCTCCGGGTCGGTGCCGTAGAGCTGGAGGCTGCGCGGCCGCTCCTCGGCGCCGAACGCGATCATCCGCAGCGTCTTCGGGTTCCGCTCGACCAGCGCCCGGGTGGTGATCATCTCGCAGACGTAGATGCCGCCGCCCTGCTCCCGGCAGAGCCGTCGGAAACCGACGTTGGTGATCCCGGCCATCGGCGCGAGCACCACCGGGGGCCACACCTCGTGCGGCCCGATCTTCAGCGCATCCACCGGACAAGTGTAAGGAGGGGCCCCCTGTTAACGTCTCCGGTAGAGCAGGGGCCCCTTCTTAACAGGGCCCATATCACAGTCGGCCCGCCAGCAGACGGTCCTCCACAACGACGACGGCTGTCCACAGGTCGGGCGCAGGGGCAGGACACGGATCGGGCGGACCCGCACGCTGCCGGGTATGCCCGAACAGCCACCCGAACTCAGCGACCTGGCGGAACGCCAGCAGCAGATCGTCACGCGGACGCAGCTTCTCGGCGTCGGATTCGACGACATGTACCTGTACCGGCAGACCCGGCGCGGCCTGTGGCAGCGCGTTCTGCCGGCCACGTACGCGCTCGTCACCGGCACCCTCACCGACGAGCAACGACGCATCTCGGCAGCGCTCTACGCGGGCGGCGACGCACAGCTGACCGGTCTGGCGGCCCTGATCTGGTACGGCTTCCGGCACAGCCCGCGCACCACTGACGTACACCTGATCCTGCCGCACCACGTGCGGCGCCGCTCGGCCGGTCACGCGGTGATCGCGCGTGCCCTGGAGCTTGATCCGCAGGCCCGGCGGACCGCGCTGTATCCGGTGTGCTCGCCGGCGCGCGCGGTGGTGGACGCGGCCCGCGACCTGCGCCAGCTGCGGCCGGTACGGGCGACCGTGGCCGAAGCCGTCCAGCGCGGCTTCACCGACCTGGCCAGCCTGGACCGGGAGATCCGGCGAGCCAGGCGTAGCCGCACCGCGCTGATCCGGAAGGCGTTCGCAGAGATCACCGACGGGGTCCGCTCGGCGCCGGAGACCGAGCTGCGGGAGTGCCTGAGCAGCAGCGGCGTGCTCGCCGAGATCCTGTGGAACCCGCGACTGTCGGCGGCCGACGGCTCCCGGCTGCCGACGCCGGACGGCTACCTCGCCGACGGCGCGCTGGCGTTGGAGGTCGACTCGCGGGAGTACCACCTCAGCCCGACCGACTGGACGCGGACGCTGGACCGGCACAACGAGCTGAGCCGGCACGGGGTGCTCATCCTGCACTTCACCCCGGCGCAGATCCGCAGGGAGCCGGGCCGCGTGCGACGCATGGTGGAGGACGCGTACGAGGCACGGCACGGGCTGGGGACCGTGACCGGCGTACGGGCGGAGCCGATCTCCCCCGGATGACGGGTGTTAAGAAGGGGCCCCTTCTCTACGCCAGGCGTTAAGAAGGGGCCCTTCCTTACACAGCTCAGCAGCCGGGGAGGCGCTCGATCAGGTAGCGCTCGACCTGGTCCAGCGCGACGCGCTCCTGCGCCATGGTGTCCCGGTTCCGCACCGTCACGGCGTTGTCGTCGAGCGTGTCGAAGTCGACCGTGACGCAGAACGGCGTGCCGATCTCGTCCTGCCGGCGGTAGCGACGGCCGATCGCCTGCGAGTCGTCGAACTCGACCACCCAGCGCTTGCGCAGGTCCGCGGCGAGCTGCTTGGCCTTGGGCGAGAGCGCCTCGTTGCGGGACAGCGGCAGCACGGCCACCTTGACCGGGGCCAGCCGCGGGTCGAAGCGCATCACGGTGCGCTTGTCCACGCCGCCCTTGGTGTTCGGTGCCTCGTCCTCGTCGTACGCCTCCAGCAGGAACGCCAGCACCGCGCGGGTGAGGCCGGCGGCCGGCTCGATCACGTACGGCATCCAGCGCTCGCCCTTGCCCTGGTCGAAGTACGACAGGTCGACGCCGGAGTGCTTGCTGTGCGTGGACAGGTCGAAGTCGGTGCGGTTGGCGATGCCCTCCAGCTCGGCGAACTCGGTGCCGCCGAACCGGAACTTGTACTCGATGTCGACGGTGCGCTTCGAGTAGTGGGAGAGCTTCTCCTTGGGGTGCTCGTAGAAGCGCAGGTTCTCCTCGGACAGGCCCAGGTCGAGGTACCAGTTCCAGCGCTCCTGCAGCCAGTACTCGTGCCACTGCTCGTCGGTGCCCGGCTCGACGAAGAACTCCATCTCCATCTGCTCGAACTCGCGGGTCCGGAAGATGAAGTTGCCCGGGGTGATCTCGTTGCGGAACGACTTGCCGGTCTGCGCGATGCCGAACGGCGGCTTCTTGCGGGCGACCGTCTCCACGTTCTTGTAGTTGACGAAGATGCCCTGGGCGGTCTCCGGGCGCAGGTAGTGCAGGCCCTCGTCGCTCTCCACCGGGCCCAGGTAGGTCTTCATCAGGCCGTTGAACATCTTCGGCTCGGTGAAGGTGCCCTTGTTGCCGCAGTTGGGGCAGTTCAGCTCCGTCAGCGAGGTCAGCGGCTTGCCGTGCTTGGCCTCGTACGCCTCTTCCAGGTGGTCGGCCCGGAACCGCTTGTGGCAGGACTGGCACTCGGTGAGCGGGTCGACGAACTCGGCGATGTGGCCGCTGGCCTCCCAGACCTTGCGGGCCAGGATGACCGCCGAGTCGAGGCCGACGACGTCGTCGCGCTGCTGGACCATGGTCCGCCACCACTGCCGGCGGACGTTCTCCTTCAGCTCGACGCCGAGCGGACCGTAGTCCCAGGCCGACCGGGTGCCCCCGTAGATCTCGCTGGAGGGGAAGACGAAGCCCCGGCGCTTGGCGAGGCTGACGACGGCGTCGATACGGTCGGCTGGCATGTTTCCTCCTACGCCGGCTGGCGGTCGGCGCGGTTGAGATGGATGGAACCGGGCTGTTCGGGACAACGGTACGACCGCGTCGGTCCCGGGCCCAGCAGAATACCGGGGAGCGCCTCAGCTCACCCCGCAGACCTCCATGCCACCGGTCTGCCGGTCGGGCGCCAGCGTGACGGTCTGCGCCTCCCGCCGGCCGCCGGCCAGCGTCACGTCCACCGGCACGGTCAGCGAGGCGGTGTCGACGTCGCCCACCCGGTAGCCGGAGATCTGCGGCTCGGTGGCGACCCGCTGCTCGAACTCCGGCCGGGACTCGCGCCGCCGGGCGTCGTCGCAGAGCTGGTCGTACGCCTTGGACCACTCCCGCGCGACCAGCGCCTGGTAGTAGTCGTCGGTGACGGCCCGACCCTGCTCCCCGACCGCCTGCACGTTGCTCACGGCCAGTCCGACCACGGCCGCGCCGCCTCCGCCGCAGCAGAGCAGCACGGCCAGCGCGCCGACCCCGAGGCCGAGCCAGAGCCGGGACCGCCCGCCCTCGGTGGGCGGGGCGGCGAACGGCGGGGCGACGCCGGGACCGGGCGGCGGCGCGGGCACGCCCGGGTCCGCCGGCGGGGCGCCGGGCGGCACGGGCGACGGGGGTGGTGCGGCCGGTCCGGGAGCGGTCATACGCGCCAGGGTAGTGCCCCGGGACTCAGCGGTAAGGACCTGCGGCACGATCACTGGCGACGACGACGATCTCGCCCTGCGGGGCGGCGCTGGCGAGCGTCTCGTACGCCGACGGCTCGTCCACCGATCGGGCGAGCAGCGGCACGGCGCTGACCTTGACGTCGAACCCGCCCAGCGCCCGCCGGTACGCCCCGACCGACTCCCACTCGGTGAGCAGGCACCAGTGGGCCGGGTCGTCGAGCGCCCGCAGCAGGTCACCGCGCAGGTAACCGGGCCGGGCGGCGAGGGCGGCGAGCGCCGCGTGCGCCTCCCGGGTGAACTCGTCCGCCGTTTCGGCGTCCACCACGAACCGGTTGGTGACCAGCACGGCGTTCCTCCTCGTAGAGTTTGTGGCATGCAGCGTACGCAGAGTCCCGTGCTGTCCCGGTTGGCCCGGCTCAACCCGACGACGGTGTTCCTCGCCGCGCTGGTCCTGGTGCTGGTCGGCCTGTTCGCGCCCGGGCCGGCCGGCGGTGTCCTGCTGCTGGTGCTGGCCGCCGGCCTGGTCTGGCTGATGACGGTCACCTGGCCGGTGCAGGCGCCGGCGACCCGGGTGCTCCGGCTGCTGATGCTGACCCTGCTGATCGCGGTCGCGCTGGCCAAGCTGATGGTCGGCTGATCCGTGCGGCCTGACCTGCGGTGACATGCAATCATGCGTTTTTGACAATAATTTTCGTTGTCACGGACAGTTGATCCCATGACCGTTCGTGCCACGCCCCGTGCCCTCGCCGCCGCCACCGCCGCCCTGCTCACCGTCGGCGGTCTCGCCGCCTGCTCGACCGGCGACGGCGGTGGGAAGGACCCGGACAAGGTCGACGTGGTGGCCGCGTTCTACCCGCTGCAGTTCCTGGCCGAGCGGATCGGCGGCGACCGGGTCGCGGTCAGCAACCTGACCAAGCCCGGCGCGGAGCCGCACGACCTGGAGCTGAACCCGCGCCAGGTGGGCCAGGTGGTCGACGCCGAGCTGATCGTCTACCTCACCGGCTTCCAGCCGGCGGTGGACGAGGCGGTCGAGCAGAACGGCGGCGACCGGGCCTTCGACGTGGCCGGGGTGGCCCCGCTGCTCGACGCCGCCGCCGGCGGGCACGAGCACGAGGGTGAGGCCGGTCACGAGGACGAGGCCGGTCACGAGGAGGAGGGCGGCGGCAAGGACCCGCACCTCTGGCTCGACCCGACCCGGCTGGCCACGGTGGGCGACAAGCTCGCCGAGCGCCTCGGCCGGGCCGACCCGGACCACGCCGCCGACTACACCGCGCGGGCCGGCGCGCTGCGCACCGAGCTGACGACGCTGGACACCGCGTACGCCGAGGGCCTGCGCACCTGCCAGCGCCGGGAGATCGTGACCAGCCACACCGCCTTCGGCTACCTGGCCGAGCACTACAAGCTGGAGCAGATCGGCATCAGCGGCCTCACCCCGGAGTCGGAGCCCTCCCCGCAGCGGCTCGCCGAGGTCGCGAAGGAGGCTCGGGAGCACCAGGCCGGTACGATCTTCTTCGAGACGCTGGTCAGCCCGAAGGTCGCCGAGACGATCGCCCGGGAGGTCGGGGCGAAGACCGCGGTCCTGGACCCGATCGAGGGCCCGCCCGCCGAGGGCGACTACCTCTCCGCCATGCGGGCCAACCTGCAGACCCTGCGAACCGCTCTGGACTGCTCATGACCTCACCCGTGATCGAGATCGCGCACGCGACGGTCGGCTACGACGGCCGGCCGGTCCTGCGTGACGTCTCACTGACCGTGACCGCCGGCGAGGTGGTCGCCGTGCTCGGCGCCAACGGGTCCGGCAAGTCGACCCTGGTCCGCGCCGCGCTCGGCCTGGTGCCGCTCGGCGCCGGGTCGGTCGCCCTCTTCGGCACGCCGCAGCGCCGCTTCCGGCACTGGCACCGCATCGGGTACGTCCCGCAGCGGCTCGGCGCGGGCGGCGGCGTGCCGGCCACGGTCGGCGAGGTGGTGGCGTCCGGGCGGCTGGCCCGCCGGGGCGTGTTCCGGCCGGCCGGGCGGGCCGACCGGGAGGCGGTCACGGCGGCGCTGCGCGCGGTCGGGCTGGCCGACCGGGCCGGTGACCCGGTGGCCACGCTCTCCGGCGGCCAGCAGCAGCGCGCCCTGATCGCCCGCGCGTTGGCCGGCGGGCCGGAGCTGCTGGTGCTCGACGAGCCGACGGCCGGGGTCGACGCGGCCAGCCAGGAGGCGTTCGCCGGGGCGCTGCGCGCGTTCCGCGACGGCGGGGGCACGGTGCTGCTGGTCGCGCACGAGCTGGGCCCGCTGCGCCCGCTGATCAGCCGGGCCGTGGTGGTGCACCAGGGCGGAATCGCCCACGACGGCGCGGTGCCCGAGCCGGCCGGCCACCACGCCGACCCGGACCACGAGCACGTGCACCCGCACTGCGACGAGGAGCCCGCCGGGCTCTGGACAGGCATCTGAGATGGACCTCTTCCAGTACGACTTCATGCTCCGCGCCCTGGTCGGCGCGCTGGTCATCGGGCTGGCCGCGCCGGCGCTCGGCATCTACCTGGTGCAGCGCCGGCTGGCGCTGATCGGCGACGGCATCGGGCACGTGGCACTCACCGGCGTCGGCGCGGGGCTGCTGCTGAACCGCTCCCCCGTGCTGGTGGCGGTGCTCGCGGCCACGCTCGGCGCGGTCGTCATCGAGCTGGTCCGCGCGTACGGGCGCACCTCCGGGGACCTGGCGCTGGCGCTGCTCTTCTACGGGGGCATCGCCGGCGGTGTGATGCTGGTCGGGCTCTCCGACGCCAGCAGCGGGTCGCTCAACGCGTACCTGTTCGGGTCGCTGACCACGACGTCGCAGGCCGACCTGGTCACCATCGGCGTGCTCGGCGCGGTGCTGCTGGTGACCATGCTGGTGCTGCGCCCGGCGCTGTTCGCGGTCTGCCACGACGAGGAGTACGCCCGGGTCTCCGGCCTGCCGGTGTGGGCGCTGAACCTGCTCATCGCGGTGGGCACCGCGGTCACGGTGACCATCGCCATGCGGGCGGTCGGGGTGTTGCTGATCAGCGCCCTGATGGTGGTGCCGGTGGCCACCGCCCAGCAGGTGACCCGGGGCTTCCGGTCCACCATGACGGCGGCGATGGCGCTGGGCCTGTTCGCCGCCGGCGCGGGGGTGTGGGTGGCGGCCACCGCCGACACCGCGCCCGGCGCCTCGGTGGTGCTGGTGGCGATCGGCTCGTTCCTGCTGGTGGCGCTCGGCGCGGCCGGCGTCCGGGCGGTGCGCCGACGCAGCCGGACGGTCCCGTCCGCCCCGGTGGCCGAGCCGGCCGAGCACGAGGTGCTGCTGGGATGAGGCCGCGCCGGCCGGCGCAGCTGGCATTGGTTACCGTTACGGGGTGACCGGCACGAACGGGTACGACGCCTTCGAGGGCGCGGGTGACCTGCTGCGCGCGCTCTCGGCCCCCATCCGGCTGGCGATCGTGAGCGAGCTGGCCGAGGGCGAGCGGTGCGTACACGAGTTGGTGGAGAAGCTCGGCGCCCCCCAGCCGCTGGTCTCCCAACACCTGCGGGTGCTGCGCGGCGCCGGCGTGGTGCGCGGCTCGCGGCGCGGCCGGGAGATCGCGTACGCGTTGGTCGACGAGCACGTCGCGCACATCGTGGCGGACGCGGTGAGCCACGCCGGCGAAGGGTCGTCCTGAGTCGCGGATCGGCCCTGTGCCGATGCCCACCCCCCGTGGCAGGCTGTCCGGCGTGAAGATCTACGCCGACCGTTTTCCGACCGCCGTCCGCCAGTTCCTCACCGATCTGCTCGTGGTCGTCTGGGTGTACGCGGCGATCCGCTTCGCGCTGTGGCTGCACGACCTGGTCGAGAAGCTCGCCGTACCCGGGCGGAAGCTGGAGGGGGCCGGCGGCGGACTCGCCGACAACCTGGCCGACGCCGGCGGCAAGGTCGGCCGGGTGCCGCTGGTCGGCGACGAGCTGACCGCCCCCTTCACCCGGGCCGCGGACGCCGCCCGCGCGGTCGCCGAGGCCGGCCGCGACCAGCAGGAGCTGGTCGGCCAGCTGGCGCTCGCGCTGACCATCGCGGTGCTGGTGTTCCCGCTCGGCCTGGTGCTGTTCGGCTGGCTGCCGCTGCGGCTGCGCTGGATGCGCCGGGCCGGCGCGGCGAAGGCGATGGCCACCGTGCCCGCCGGCCGGGACCTGTTGGCGCTGCGCGCGCTCGCCGGCCAGCCGTTGTCGAAGCTCACCCGGATCGCGCCGGACGTGGCCGAGGCGTGGCGGCGCGGCGACGACGAGACCGTCGACGCGCTCGCCGCGCTGGAGCTGCGCAGGCTGGGGCTGCGGGCCGGCCGGTAGGGTGTGCCGGTGCTGTACTTCCTGATCGTCGTCGCCGTGCTGCTGCTGGGCTACGCGGGCGTGCTGGTGAGTTTCGTCCGTAAGGGTCGCAAGATCCCGCCTTCGGCGTACCTGGTGTTGGCCGCCCTCAACGGCCTGATCCTGGCGGCGGTGATCGCGTGGGCGATCGCCCGCGGTTGAGCGGCTGTTAAGAGGGGTCCCCTCCTCTACCGGAGGCGTTGACAGGGGGCCCTTCCTTACAGGCGGCGGCGGACGTCCTCGGCGGTGGACGGGCCGGGCTGCCACCGGGCCACCCAGGGCAGGTCGGCGGGCGGGGTGACCACCCCGGTCTCCAGCGAGGCGTACCGGCCGGCGACGATCCGCTTCGCGGCGGCCACGTCGACCGAGTCGGTGTTCGACCAGAGGCCGGTGAACAGCTCGTCGACGCGCAGCCGGGCCTGGCGGCAGAACAGGTCGGCCAGCTCGACGTTCTCCGGATGCTCGGCCAGCTCGGCGTAGGCCCGGACGCAGACCGCGGACATCGCGAACAGCTCGGCGCCGATGTCCACCACCCGGCCGAGGAACGCCTGCTTGCGCTCCATCTTCCCCTGCCAGCGGGACATCGCGTAGAAGGTGGAGCGGGCCAGCTTGCGCGAGGTCCGCTCGACGTGCCGCAGGTGCCCGGCCAGCGGCCCGAACTCCTGGTACGCCCCGGGCGCCTGGCCCCGGCCGACGGCCAGCGTGGGCAGCCACCTCGCGTAGAAGGCGCCGGCCCGTGCGCCGGCCTTCGCCTTGCGGCCCAGCCCCGCGTCCGGGTCGATGATGTCGCCGGCGACCGAGAGGTGCGCGTCGACCGCCTCCCGGGCGATCAGCAGGTGCATGATCTCGGTGGAGCCCTCGAAGATCCGGTTGATCCGCAGGTCGCGCAGGAGCTGCTCGACCGCGGCCGGACGTTCGCCCCGGGCGGCCAGCGAGTCGGCGGTCTCGTAGCCGCGCCCGCCCCGGATCTGGATCAGCTCGTCGGCGATCCGCCAGGCCATCTCGCTGGCGTAGAGCTTGACCAGCGCCGCCTCGATCCGGATGTCGTTGCGGTCGTCGTCGGCGAGCAGGCAGGACAGGTCGAGCATCGACTCCATGCCGTACGTGGTGGCCGCGATGAAGGACAGCTTCTTCGCCACCGCCTCGTGCTCACCGACCGGCCGGCCCCACTGGACCCGGTCGGCGGCCCACTCCCGGGCCACGTTGAGTGCCCACTTGCCGGCGCCGACGCACATCGCCGGCAGTGAGAGCCGCCCGGTGTTCAGCGTGGTCAGGGCGATCTTCAGCCCCTTGCCCTCGCCGCCGATCACGTTCTGGATCGGCACGAAGACGTCGTGGAACCGGGTGAGGCTGTTCTCCAGGCCGCGCAGCCCCACGAAGGCGTTGCGCCGCTCCACGGTGATGCCGTCACTGTCGCCCTCCACCACGAACGCGGTGATGCCGCCCCGCCGCCCCTCCGCCGCCGGCACCCGGGCCATCACCACCAGCAGGGTGGCGACCGTGCCGTTGGTGGCCCAGAGCTTGACCCCGTTGAGCCGGTAGCCCGTGCCGTCGGAGGTGGGCTCGGCGGTGGTGGCCAGCCGGGCCGGGTCGGAGCCGACGTCCGGCTCGGTGAGCAGGAACGCGGAGACCTCGCCGGCGGCCAGCCGGGGCAGGAAGCGCTCCTTCTGCTCGGGCGTGCCGAACATCTTCAGCGGCTGCGGCACACCGATCGACTGGTGCGCGGAGAGCAGTGCGCCGATCGCCGGACTCACCGAACCGGCGAGCATCAACGCCCGGCAGTAGTGCAGGTTGCTCAGCCCGAGCCCGCCGTACCTCCGGTCGATCTTCATGCCGAACGCGCCGAGCCGGGCCATCCCGTGGAACACCTCGTCGGGGATGCGCGCGTCGCGCTCGATCGCCGCGCCGTCCACCTCGGACCCCAGGTAGGCGCCGAACGCGCCGAGGAACTCGTCGGCGCGGGCCACGTCGTCCGGATCGGACCGGGGCCAGGGGTTGATCAGGTCGAGCCGGAACCGGCCGAGGAACAACTCCTTGCCGAAACTGGGCCGGTCCCAGGCAGCCTCGCGGGCCGCCTCGGCGACCTGGCGGGCCTCCTTCTCCGAGACCTGGCCCGCCTCGGCGGGCAGCGGCCCGGCGCCGTCGGCGGACTCGGGCCGGCTGTTCTGTGTCGTGGTCACGGCTGCCTCCTGGATGGTCGGTCCGGCTGCGGTCGACGCGCTCGACGAAAACGACGCTACCCCCGGGTGTTACCCAGGGGTAGCGTCGCGTGCACGCCCGATTTGGCGGACCGTCAGTCGCCGGACAGCGTCCGCGGGTCGTCGTCCTCGTCGTCGATGTCGTCCTCACCCCAGTTGCGCCGGGCGAACGGCAGGATGGCCCAGAAGGTCAGGAACCAGATCCCGGTGACCGCGCTGAGCACGAACGCGATCGGCCGGGGCAGCACGAAGTCGGTGATCAGCAGCACCGCGCTGACCATCGCGATCAGCATGAAGAACAGGCCGCCGGTGGCCATCCGGTGGGCGAACCGGACCAGCTCCGGCTTACGTCCCTGGCGGAACAGCGCCCGGTGGAACGCGACCGGCGAGATGATCATCGCGGTGGCCGCCGCGGCGGCCAGCAGCGCCACGATGTAGACGTCGCGCTGGAACTCGGTGGTCCGGGTGAACCCGTTGCTGAACGGCAGGGTCAGCAGGAAGGCGAAGAGGATCTGCACGCCGGTCTGCGCGACGCGCAGCTCCTGCAGCAGGTCGGCGAAGTTGCGCTGCCAGCGCTGCTTCTCGGATTCCTTGGACAACTCGCGAACCTCCGGTGAAGACGGCACGGCCGGCGGGTGAACGCCCGCCGGCAGGACCGCCAGTGCCCCGTCCGAGTGATCGCGAAACGCCCTCACGGCCCTCGCTGGTTCGCGACTGCGGGGCTCGCAACCCCGGCTCACTCCTCGCGCTTCACAGTGCCAGCTCGTTCGCGACTGCGGGGCTCGCAACCCCGGCTCACTCCTCGCGCTTCACAGTGCCAGCTCGTTCGCGACTGCGGGGCTCGCAACCCCGGCTCACTCCTCGCGCTTCACGCTCCGCGGCGGATGCGGCCCTCGTACCGTGCCTCCAACTCCGCATTGTGCTCGTCGCCGCCGGTGATGTTGGCGGAAAGGTAGACGGGCGGCCGTTCGCCGGCGGCCAGCAGCCGGGCCACCACCTCGGCGACGATCTGCTGGGCCAGCAGCGCCGCGGTGATCGAGGAGACCGCGCCGACCGCGCCGCCGCCGGGCAGCGGCAGCGTCGCGTCGCCGTACGGGGCGCCGTTGTCCAGCACGACGTCGGCGAAGTCGGCGAGCTTGCGGCCGGACGGGTGCCGGGACGTCATCCGGGCCGAGTGCTGGGCCGAGGTGATCGCCACCAGCCCGTGCCCGCGCTCCTTCACGATGGCGGCGAACTCCACCATCGCCCCGTTCACGCCCGAGTTGGAGGCCAGCACGAACACGTCCTGCGGCCGGATCGGGGCCAGCTCGTAGAGGCGGTGCGCCACGGCCGGCTCACGTTCCAGCTTCGGGCCGAGCACGTCGGCCGGCTCCCCGCCCCGCAGCACCAGGTCACGCAGTGCGATGCGGTTGGTGGGGACCAGCCCGCCGGCCCTTCCGGCGATCTCCATGGCGAGCGCCTCGGAGTGTCCGGTGCCGAAGGCGTGCACCACCGCGTCGGCGCGCAGCGCCGTGGCGATCAGGTCGGCCGCCGCGGCCACGTTCCGCCGTTGTTCGGCGGCCACCCGGCCCATCGTCTCGGTCACCACCGCCAGGTAGTCCTCGGCGCTCACCGTCATGCTTCCTCCGCTCCTGTGCACCGGGCGAGGATCGCGGCGGCCAGCGGGCCGGGCGCCTCGTCGGGGATCCAGTGGCTGACGCCGTCGAGCACCAGGAAGCGGTAGTCCCCGGTGACGTGCGCCGCGCACGCCTCGGCGGCCGTCCGGCCGATCGCCACGTCCCGGTCGCTCCAGACGTACGTGGTCGGCACGCCCACCGGTCCGACGGCCTTCATGTCCGTCCCGCTCATCGCCCGGTACCAGTTGAGCGCCGCGGTGAGCGCCTCCGGCTCGCGCATCGGCTCGGCGTAGCGGGCCACCGCGTCGGCGTCCCCCACCCCGCCGAGCAGCCGCCGCAGCGCGGCGCCGCGCAGCGCCAGCAGCACCTTCTCCGCCTTGCCCGGCATCCGGAACAGCGCGATGTAGGCGGACTTCGCCTTCTGCCGGGGGTCGGCGGCGAGCGCGTGGCCCATCGCCGCCGGGTGCGGCACCGAGACCGCGGTCAGCGTCCGCACCCGCTGCGGGTGCGCCGCCGCCAGCCCCCAGGCCACGATCGCGCCCCAGTCGTGGCCGACCAGGTGCGCGCGGGTCACCCCGAGCGCGTCCAGCACGCCGGCCGCGTCGGCCACCAGCTCCGGGATCCGGTACGCCTCGACGGCGGCCGGCCGCGCGCCGGGCGAGTAGCCGCGCTGGTCCAGCGCGTACGTGCGCAGCCCGGCGGCGTGCAGCGCGGGCGTGACCGCGTCCCACTCGCCGGAGTGCTGCGGGAAGCCGTGCAGCAGCAGGACCGGGTCGCCGTCCTCGGGGCCGCCGGTGCGTACCTCGAACGTCAGTCCCCGCGCCTCGACCCGCATGATCACCACCGTAGCCGACAGTTGCCCTGCTGGGCCCGGGGCAGGCGACGGTGCTAGCGTCTGCGACGAGACAACTTCACATCCGACAGGGGAGCGCACAGCGCTGAGAGTGCGGGCCGAGGCCCGCAGACCCTCGAACCTGATCTGGGTAATGCCAGCGCAGGGAGTTCGGTCGACCTCCAGCCGCGCCGCCGTCCGGGCGTTCCGGGCGCGGCGTGCGTCTTCTCCTGGTTCCTCATCTGAACTGGGAGTCCGTCATGAGCCACACCGACAGCAACCGCTGGCGTACGGTCGACATCGTCGTCGCTTCGGTGATCGCCGTCGCCTTCGGCGTCGTCTTCTGGGCCTGGGGCCTGCTCTGGAGCGCCACCGACGCGGCGTTCGCGTTCTTCCCGCCGGCGCAGGCGCTGCTCTACGGCGTCTGGCTGATCCCGGCGGTGCTCGCCGGCCTGATCATCCGCAAGCCGGGCGCGGCGCTCTACTGCGAGACCGTCGCCGCGATCGTCTCCGCGCTGCTGGGCAGCCAGTGGGCGAGCATCGTGATCCTCCAGGGCCTGATGCAGGGCATCGGCGCCGAGCTGGCGTTCGCCGCGTTCCGCTACCGCTCGTTCCGGCTGCCGGTGGCGGTGCTGGCCGGCGCGCTGACCGGCCTGGGCGCGGCGATCTTCGACTTCGTCTACTGGAACAAGGCCTACGAGCTGACCTCCTACCGCATCCCCTACGCCCTGATCACGATCGTCAGCGCCACCGTCGTGGCCGGCCTCGGCGCGCACCTGCTCACCCGGGCCCTGGCGAACACCGGCGTCCTGGACCGCTTCCCCGCCGGCCGCGACCGCGCCCTGGTCTGACCGGTTTCCCGCCATGTTGATCAAGGAGTTCGCGTCGGCGGCGGGCGATATCCCTGACGCGAACTCCTTGATCAACCAGGCTGGGGTCGGAACGGAAGGGGGTGTGCGACGGTGAGCGGGGTGGTTCTCCGCGGGTTCGGGTGGCGGCACGGGGGGCGCCGGGCCTGGGCGGTGCGCGGCGTCGACCTGCGCGTCGAGAGCGGGGAACGGGTCCTGCTGCTCGGCGCCTCGGGGGCCGGCAAGAGCACGCTGCTGGCGGCGCTGGCCGGGCTGCTTCCGGAGGACTCCGGCGAGCAGGAGGGCACCGTCGAGATCGACGGGCTGGACCCGCGCAAGGCGCGCGAACGCGTCGGCGTGGTCTTCCAGGACCCGGAGACCCAGCTGGTGATGGCCCGCTCCGGCGACGACGTCGCGTTCGGGTTGGAGAACCGGGGCGTACCCGCCGAGGAGATCTGGCCCCGGGTGGACGAGGCGCTGCGCCGGGTCGGCTTCCCCTACGACCGGAACCGTCCCACCGCCGCCCTCAGCGGGGGCGAGCAGCAACGCCTCGCCCTGGCCGGCACGCTCGCGCTCCGCCCCGGCCTGCTGCTGCTGGACGAGCCGACCGCCAACCTCGACCCGACCGGCGCCACCCTGATCCGCCGGGCCGTCGCCGACGCGCTCGACCCGGACACCACGCTGATCCTGGTCGAGCACCGGGTGGCCGAGGCGCTGCCGCTGGTCGACCGCGTGGTGGTGCTGGAACCCGGCGGCGGGGTGCGGGCCGACGGGCCGCCCGAGGCGGTCTTCGCCGCGCACGGCGACGCGCTGGCCGCCGCCGGGGTCTGGGTGCCCGGACACACCGTCCCGCCGCGGCACGCCAGCACGGAGCCAGGCGACGTGCTGCTCACCGCCGACCGGCTCGGCCTGCCGCCCCGGCTGACCCCCACCGACCTTCGGGTACGCGCCGGCGAGGCACTCGCCGTCCTCGGCCCCAACGGCGCCGGCAAGTCCACGCTGGCGCTGCTCCTCGGCGGCCTGCTGCGCCCCGGCACCGGTGCGCTCACCGCCTCCGCCGAGCTGGCCGGCCGGGACGCGCGCACTCCCCCGCACCGCTGGCGGGCGCCCGCGCTGGCGCGCCGGATCGGTTCGGTGTTCCAGGACCCGGAACACCAGTTCGTCACCGGCACGGTGCGGGACGAGTTGGCGCTCGGCCCACGCCGTACCGGCCGGTCCGAGGCGGACGTCACCGACACCGTGGACGCGCTGCTGCACCGGCTGCGACTGGACCGGTTGGCCGGCGCCAATCCGTACACCCTCTCCGGCGGCGAGGCGCGGCGGCTGAGCGTGGCGACCGCCCTGACCACCGCGCCCCGCCTGCTGATCTGCGACGAACCCACGTTCGGCCAGGACCGGCGGACCTGGCTGGAACTGGTCGACCTGCTCGCCGAGCTGCGCGACGCCGGCCACGGCGTGGTCGCGGTGACGCACGACGCGGACTTCGTCGCCGCGCTGGCCGACCGGACGCTCACCCTGGACCGCCCGCCCGCGTCCCCGCCGGGCCCTCACCGCACGGAGGGGTCGCCGTCGCCGCCCGGCCGTCACGGCGCGGACGAGCCACCGTCGACCCCGCCGCGAGGGGCGGGCGCACCGTGATCGATCTCGAACCGGTCGCGGCGCCCGACGCCCCGCTGGCCCGGCGCAACCCGGTGGCGAAGGTGGCCGCCGCGCTGGTCTTCACGCTCGTGCTGGTGGCGACGCTGGACCCGGTCGCGCCGGCCATCGCCATCGCGATCGAGCTGGCGGTGCTGCCGCTGTTCGGCGTCCGTTACCGGGTGCTGGCCCGGCGGGCCTGGCCGCTGCTGGCCGGAGCCGTGGGCATCCTGGTCACGCTGGTGCTCTTCGCCGCCGACCGGTCCGGTCCGGTGCTGCTCGACGCCGGCCCGGTGCTGGTCACCCAGGGTGTGCTGGTCACCGCGCTGGGCCTGGTGCTGCGCATGCTCGCGGTGGCGCTGCCCGGGATCGTCGTCTTCGCCACCACCGATCCGACCGAGCTGGCCGACGCGCTGATCCAGAACGCGAAGGCGCCGGCCCGGTTCGCCATCGGCGCGCTGGCCGCGTTCCGGATGGTCCCGCTGCTCGAACAGGAGTGGCGGATGATCAGCATGGCCCGCCGGGCCCGGGGCGTGGACGCCGGCCGGAACCCGCTGGCGAAGCTGCGGCTGTTCGCGTCGACCGCGTTCGCGTTGCTGGTCGGCGCGATCCGGCGGGGTACCCGGCTGGCGGTGGCGATGGACGCACGGGGCTTCGACGCCGGGACGCCGCGCACGGTGGCCCGGCGGCAGCACTTCACCCGGGCCGACGCCCTGCTGGTGGTCACCGCCGCGCTCCTGGCCGGCGCCGCCCTGACCACGAGCATCCTCCTCGGCACCTTCCGCCCCCTCATCGGCTGACCCACCCCAGCGCAGCCCCACGTGGTCGATCATGAAGTTGGCGGCACTCGGTGCCCGAAATGTCGCCGCCAACTTCATGGTCAACAGCGCTCAACGGAGATCTTGGAAGAAGAGGGCCCTCAGCGGGGCCGCCAGCTTCCAAGATCTCCCCGACGAGGCGGGGCACCGCCTCCCACCCCCGATGGGGCGATCATGAAGTTGGCGGCGTTCGGCGTCCGATTTGTCGCCGCCAACTTCATGATCGACGCCGTTGGGGAGGGTGGGGGCCCGGGGAGCGGGCGCGTCCGGGGCTCGGGCGGTCAGCTGCGGCGGAAGGCGTAGAAGCGGGTCTGGCCGGCGCGCTGGCTGCGCCCGGTCACCCGCCCCTGGCGACCGGCGGGCGGGCCGGCCGTGGGCGGCGCCGGGGCCTGCTCCGTCGGCAGGGACACCGGCGTCGACGGCGCCACGGTGAGCGCGTCGAGATCCCTCGGGGTCACCTCCCGCAGCGACGGCGACGGCTTGCGGGACTTCTTCGGGCTGCGCTTCGCGGGCATCCGCGGTCCTCCTGTCTGGCGGGCGCGCCGACCACGGACGCGCCGAGCGGGTACGCCCCGGGTGCGATCCGACCACGACAGACACCGCGAACCACGGCAGCGGGAGAGGATGCGGACGCCCGGAGCAGGACGGGTCCACGGCACGTACGGCGGTGGACCGGGCTCGGAAGAAGGGCGTCAGTTACGCATGCCGGAAGGCTATCCCGCCCCGAACCGGTCGCGCATCCGAATTACCGCAGAACGCACCGCCACCGGCCACTCACCCGGCGTCGACGTCCCGGCCCACTCCCCCGGCGACCGCGATACGGTCGCAGCACGGCAGCGAGGACGAGAGGTGGCGGTACGCATGGCACAACAGGCGACGGCGCAGGTCGGGGTCACCGGTCTGGCGGTGATGGGTCGCAACCTGGCCCGGAACCTGGCCCGCAACGGTTTCGCCGTGGCGGTGCACAACCGCTCGCCGGAACGCACCCGCAGCCTGGTCGCCGAGCACGGCGACGAGGGCACCTTCGTGCCGTCCGAGTCGCTGGCCGACTTCGTCGGCTCGCTGGAGCGGCCGCGTGCGGTGATCGTGATGGTGAAGGCCGGCGCGCCGACCGACGCCGTGATCGACGAGCTGGTCCCGCTGCTGGAGGAGGGGGACATCGTCGTCGACTGCGGCAACGCGCACTTCGCCGACACCCGCCGTCGGGAGGAGACGCTGCGCGCGCACGGGCTGCACTTCGTCGGCACCGGCGTCTCCGGCGGCGAGGAGGGCGCGCTGCGCGGCCCGAGCATCATGCCCGGCGGCTCGGCGGAGTCCTACCGCAAGCTGGGCCCGATCTTCGAGAAGATCGCCGCGCAGGTCGAGGGGACGCCCTGCTGCCGGCACATCGGCCCGGACGGCGCCGGGCACTTCGTGAAGATGGTGCACAACGGCATCGAGTACGCCGACATGCAGCTCATCGCGGAGGCGTACGACCTGTTGCGGGCCGGCCTGTCGGCGAGCCCGGCGGAGATCGCGGAGATCTTCCGGGAGTGGAACGGCGGCGAGCTGGAGTCCTTCCTCATCGAGATCACCGCCGACGTGCTCGGCCACACCGACGCCGCCACCGGCCGGGCGTTCGTGGACGTGGTGCTCGACCAGGCCGAGCAGAAGGGCACCGGCCGCTGGACCGTGCAGAGCGCGCTGGACCTCGGCATCCCGATCACCGGCATCGCCGAGGCCACATTCGCCCGGTCGCTGTCCGGGCACGCCGACCAGCGCGAGGCCGCCCGCCGGGTGTTCGCCGACGCCGGCGACAAGTGGCAGGTCGACGACCGGGACGCGTTCGTCGAGGACGTCCGCCGGGCGCTGCTCGCCAGCAAGATCGTCGCGTACGCCCAGGGCTTCGACCACATCCGGGCCGGCAGCCGGGAGTACGACTGGGACATCGACCTGGGTGGCACGGCCACCATCTGGCGCGGCGGCTGCATCATCCGGGCCCGCTTCCTGGACCGGATCCGGGAGGCGTACGACGCCGAGCCGGACCTGTCGACGCTGCTGGTCGCCCCCTGGTTCGCCGACCGGGTCAGCGCCGGGGTCCCGGCCTGGCGGCGGGTGGTGGCCGACGCGGCCCGCGCGGGTGTGCCGGCCCCGGCCTTCGCGTCGTCGCTGGCCTACTTCGACGCGCTGCGCGCCGAGCGGCTGCCGGCCGCCCTGATCCAGGGGCTGCGGGACAACTTCGGCGCGCACACCTACCACCGGGTGGACCGGGACGGCTCGTTCCACACCCGCTGGGCGGGCGACCGATCCGAAGTGGAGGCCTGAGCCTCACCACGCCCGCTCGGGCGACGGACGGCGGTGGGCCGGAGCCGACCCGGATTCGGGGGCCCAGTCGGCGGCCGGCTCACCGGCGGCCAGCTCACCGATCTCGCCGGAGCGGACCGCCGGGGTGTGCCCGACGTCGGCGCACCAGCGCTCGGCCACCCCGGCGCACAGCTCGGCGACCGCCTCGCGGCGGCTCGGCTCCACCAGGTCGGCGCCGGCCAGGGCGGCCGTCATCTCGTACCGGAGATCGCGCATCATCCACCCCCGTGGCGGCGCGTCCCGGCGGCGCGCCCTGCGCCGATCGTAAGCGGAACGCCCCGCGATCCGGCCGGAAAGCCGGATGCGGGGCGTCCGCGGGACGGCCGGCACGGGGCCGGCCGTCGGGGTCAGAAGAACCGGCGCCGCTTGGCCTTCTGCGGCCGGATCATGTCGGCGCCCTTGGTCAGCAGGCGGCTCACCCCGGTCGGGCCACGACGGGCCTCCAGGGAGTGGCTGAGCCGGCGCGCGCCGGCCGCCGCCAGCGGCACGGCGACCGCCATGACCGCCCACTGCGCGATCCGCTTCTGAATCATGTGGTTCACCTCCGCGTTGGCTGCTGTGGATACCCGTACCCAGCGCGGCGCGTCGCTAAGCGTGACCTCAGACTCCCGGGGCCACCGGGTTGGGCAGCGCCCCGCCGAAGCGGCGGTCGCGCTGGGCGTACAGCTCGCAGGCGTACCAGAGGTGACGGCGGTCGAAGTCGGGCCAGAGCGTGTCCAGGTAGACCAGTTCGGCGTAGGCGGTCTGCCAGAGCAGGAAGTTGGAGATGCGCTGCTCGCCGGAGGGACGCAGGAACAGGTCGACCTCGGGCACCTCGGGGTGGTAGAGGTAGCGGGCCACCGTCTTCTCGGTGACCTTGTCCGGGTGCAGCTTGCCGGCGGCCACGTCACGGGCGATCGCGGCGGCGGCGTCGGCGATCTCCGCCTGGCCGCCGTAGTTGACGCAGAACTGCAGCGTCAGCGTCGAGTTGTCGCGGGACATCTCCTCGGCGGTCTGCAGCTCGGAGATCACGCTCTTCCAGAGCCGCCCGGCCCGCCCCGACCAGACCACCCGCACGCCCAGGTCGACGAGCTGGTCGCGGCGGCGGCGGATGACGTCGCGGTTGAAGCCCATCAGGAAGCGGACCTCGTCCGGCGAGCGCCGCCAGTTCTCGGTCGAGAACGCGTACGCCGACAGGTAGGGGATGCCCAGCTCGATCGCGCCCTCGATGGTGTCGAAGAGGCTGTGCTCGCCCTGCTCGTGCCCCTTGGTGCGGGGCAGCCCGCGCTCCTTGGCCCAGCGGCCGTTGCCGTCCATCACGATGGCGATGTGCCGGGGCAGCGCGCCCGCGGGCAACGCCGGCGGGCGCGCGCCGGACGGGTGCGGGGTCGGCGGCACCGGCTCGCGGCGGCGCGCCCTCGTCGATCGGATCACTCGGTCATCTCCCTGTTCACACCGGCGGCTGCGGGCCCGGAGCCGGCGCGCGGCGGGACCACACCCGGTCCCGCCCCGTCCGGCGGCGGGACCGCGCCGGTCGCCGGGCCACCCCGGTCGACCAGCGGCAGCGAGCGTAGCGCGCGTTCCAGATGCCACTGGAGGTGCGCCGCGACCAGCCCGCTGCACTCCCGGCGGACGCCGTTGTCGGCGGCGTCGGCGTACGCCCAGTCGCCGGTGGTCAGCGCGGACATCAGCGCCAGCGTGGCCGGCGCGGGGTGGGCGGCGCCGGGGGGTCGGCAGTCCGGGCAGACCGCGCCGCCGGCCGGCACCGAGAACGCGCGGTGCCGGCCCGGCTCGCCGCAGACCGCGCACGCGCTCAGCGCGGGCGCCCAGCCGGCGAACGCCATGCCCCGCAGCAGGTAGGCGTCGAGCACCAGCGTGGTGGCGTGGTCGCCGCGGGCGAGGGACTTCATCGCGCCGAGGGTGAGCTGGAACAGCCGCAGCGAGGGTTCCCGCTCGACCGGGGTCAGCCGCTCGGCGGTCTCGGCGATCGCGCTGGCCGCCGTGTAGCGGGGGTAGTCGCCGAGGAACCGCTTGCCGTACAGCTCGATCGCCTCGACCTGGCTGACGGTGTGCAGCGAGCTGCCCTGGTTGCCCTTGGGGTCACCGGCGAGCTGGAGGTCGACGTGCCCGAACGGCTCCAGCCGGGCGCCGAACCGGCTGGAGGTGCGCCGGACGCCGCGGGCCACCGCGCGCAACCGGCCGTGCCGGCGGGTGAACAGCGTGATGATCCGGTCGGACTCGCCCAGCTTCTGCACGCGCAGCACCACCGCGTCGTCGCGGTAGAGCTGTCGGCGGTATCCGGCCATCAGGCCATTCTCCCTCGGGGTGCGATCTCAGGGTCGGCTCGGGGTGCGCCGGCGGGCGATCCCCGATGTGTCGGCCGCCCGGCCGGCCCTAGTGTGCTGGCCATGGCTTCGCTCCGAACGGCGTTCCGGCCGCGCACCGCTCTCCGATCGCCGCGTGGGGTGGTGGCCGCGACCGCGGCCACCACGCTGATCGTCCTCGCCGGGTGTGACACCCTGTCGTTCCGCCGGCTCGACTACGACCAGACCGAGCGGACGAAGATCGCCCGGATCACCGTCGACGACGGCGGGTCGGGGGACGTGATGGTCCGCGCCAACGGCCCGGCCGACCAGGTACGGATCAAGCGGGTGGTCCGCTACCAGGGCGGCGAGCCGAACAGCCGGTACGAGATCAGGGGCGACGAGCTGGTGCTGCCCACCGACTGCGGCCAGCGGTGCAGCATCTCCTGGGAGGTGACGGCGCCACCCGGCGTCGCGGTGCGCGGCGGCACCGGCTCCGGCAACGTCGACCTCAGCGGGGTCGGCGCGGTCGAGTTCACGCTCAGCTCCGGCGACCTGACCGTCAGCGGGGCGACCGGTGAGGTCCGCGCCGCGACCAGCTCAGGCAACATCCGGCTGGTGGAGGCGACCCACCCGGTGCGGCTGCGGGCGCGCTCCGGCGACATCGAGGCCCGCCGGCTGACCTCCGCGATCGACGCGGAGGCCACCTCGGGCAACCTCACCGTCGAGCTGGACCAGCCCGCGCCGGCCCGGCTGCACGCCACCAGCGGGGACGTCGACCTGGTCGTGCCGGACGGCCGCTACCGGGTGCGGGCGGACGCGAAGTCCGGTGACACGGAGGTCACCGTGACCAACGACCCGGGCGCGTCGGTGCTGCTCGACGTCTCCGCCACCAGCGGCAACGTCACCGTCACCGCGCGCTGAGCCAGCGGGCGCCCTCCGCGACGCGCTCGCCGTCGCGGGGCGTCGGCACCCGGACCCCGGCGCCGACCAGTCCGCCCGCCGCGCCCGCGGGGGCCGGGCTGGCCGGGGCGGCCGCCGCCCGGTCGGCCACGGTCCGCCGGGTCCCGCCGGGAACCAGTTCCGGGGTACGCCGGGCGGCCAGGTCCTCGACCCACCCGACCAGCAGCGTCACCACGCCGACCAGCACGAACACCAGTCCCACCCGCAGCCACAGGCCGACCGGGTCACGCGACGACCAGCCGACCAGCCCGACCAGCGGGGTGAGCGCCACCACGAACGGCATGTGCCAGAGGTAGACGGTCAGCGCCCGCCGGTTGACCACCGTCACCGCGCGGCCGAGCGCCGGAACCCGGTCGACCCAGTCGGCGCCGGTGGGCGCGCGGCCGATCGCCACCAGGATGAACGCGGCCGACCAGAGCGCGTTGCCGAGGTGGATGTCGTTGATGTCGTAGCCGCGCGGACCCGGGTGGGTGGCGATCCAGGCCAGGCCGGCGGCGCCGAGGACCCCGGCGACCGGCAGCAGCACCCGGTTGCGCATGCGCCGCAGCAGACCGTCGTGGTGGGCGAAGCCGAGCAGCCACGCGCCGAAGTAGAGGCCGAACTCCCGCAGCACGGCCGGCGGGTTCGCCAGCACACCGAACTCGATCGCCGCCAGCAGCGCGTACGGGGCGGCCAGCGTGGGCAGCGGCGCCCGGCGGAACAGCCACAGCACCAACGGCGAGGCGAGCACGAACCACAGGTAGTCCCGCAGGTACCAGATCGGGCTCAGCGCCAGCCCGCCCCAGTAGTTGGCCGGCGGGTCGCTGATCGGGAAGAGCCAGAGGAGCACCTTCGGCGTGAGCGGCAACCCGGTGAGCAGCATGGCCGGCACGAAGACCGCGGCGAGCACCCAGAGCGAGGGCAGCAGACGGCGCAGGCGGCGCCCGACGGCGGGCACCCCGGTGCGGTCCAGCGAGGCGGCCATCAGCGACCCGGCCAGCGCGAACATCACCGCCATCGCCGGGAACACCAGCGTGAGCGTGGCGTAGCCGGTGACGTGGTAGGTGACGACACGCACGATGGCCAGGAAACGGAGCAGGTCGAGGTAGCGGTTTCGCATCAGCTCGCAGCCGTGTCCGGGGGCGGGGACATGGTTCCCTACCCTGCTCCGGCGAGCCGCGAAACAGCCACGGACGTCCGTGGAACGTGAGATGTCCCATAGGACTGACTGATCCGGATCATCCGGGACCGGGGCGCGCCCCGGCCCCGGTCAGAAGCCGAGCTTGCGCAACTGCTTCGGGTCGCGCTGCCAGTCCTTCGCCACCCGGACGTGCAGGTCCAGGTAGACCCGGGTGCCGAGCAGCTCCTCGATCTGCCGTCGGGCGGTGGTGCCGACGTGCTTGAGTCGACTGCCCCGGTGCCCGATGACGATGGCCTTCTGGCTCGACCGCTCCACGTAGAGGTCGGCGTAGATCTTCGTGAGGTTGCCCTCGGCGATCATCTCCTCGACCACCACGGCGATGGAGTGCGGCAGCTCGTCCCGGACCCCCTCCAGCGCCGCCTCCCGGACCAGCTCGGCGACCAGCACCTGCTCCGGGTCGTCGGTGAGCATGTCGTCCGGGTAGAGCTGCGGCGACTCCGGCAGGTAGCCGGTCATCACGTCCACCAGCGTGTCCACCTGGTGCCCGGAGACCGCGCTCACCGGCACCACGGCGGCGAACTCGCCCAGCTCGCTGACCGCCAGCAACTGCTCCGCCAGCCGCTTCTTGTCGACCAGGTCGGTCTTGGTCACCACGGCCAGCACCGTGGCCTTCAGGCTGGCCAGCTCGCCGGTGATGAACCGGTCACCCCGACCGACCGGCTCGTTCGCCGGGACGCAGAGCCCGATCACGTCGACCTCGCTCCAGGTCTCCCGGACCAGGTCGTTGAGGCGCTCGCCGAGCAGCGTGCGGGGACGGTGCAGGCCGGGCGTGTCGACCAGCACGAGCTGGGACTCCGGCCGGTGCAGCACGGCCCGGATGATGTGCCGGGTGGTCTGCGGCTTGTTCGAGGTGATCGCGATCTTGGTGCCGATGATCGCGTTGGTCAACGTCGACTTGCCGGCGTTCGGCCGACCGACGAAACAGGCGAAACCGGCCCGGTAGGGACGCTCCTGGGACGTGGTCACTCGACCACCGTGCCGAGGACCGCACCGTCCGGCGCCGCCACGTGGATCGGCGCGTCGGCGGAGAGGTCACGCACCGCGGCGTGCCCGGCCCCGTCCAGCGTCGACGCCTCGGTCACCACCACCGCCGCCTCCAGCCGGCTCGCGCCGGCCGCCACCGCCGACGCCACCGCCAACTGGAGCGCGGTCAGGGTCAGCGACGGCAGCGCCACGCTGGCCGCCGCGTACGTCCGGCCGTCCTGGTCGCGGACCGCCGCGCCCTCCACGGCCCCCACCCGGCCCCGCGCGCCCCGGGCCAGGACAACGAGCTTGCCGTCCTCGGCGCTCAGCTCGGCCGGATCGGCGGGGGTGGGCAGTGCGGCCGGCACGGCGGCTGACTCAGGCATCGGCTGGTTGCCTCTCCTCGGAACGGTTGTTGTTGCCACGGGACTCGGACTGCTCGCCGCGCCCCGCGCCCTCCGACGCGGCGCCCGGCTCGGCCCGGCTCACCAGCACGGTGTCTATCCGGTTGCGCCGGCCGGTGGTGCCCTCGGCGATCAGCCGCAGGCCGGACACCTCGGCCTCGGCGCCCGGGATGGGCACCCGACCGAGCGCCTGGGCGAGCAGGCCACCGACCGTCTCCACCTCGTCGGTGGGCAGCTCGGTGTCGAACAGCTCGCCCAGATTCTCCACCGGCAGCCGGGCGGTCACCCGCACGGCCCCGTCCGCCAGGTGCTCGACCGGTGGGCGCTCGACATCGTACTCGTCGGTGATCTCGCCGACGATCTCCTCCAGGATGTCCTCGATGGTGACCAGCCCGCCGGTGCCGCCGTACTCGTCGACGACGATCACCAGGTGGTTGCGGGCCGCCTGCATCTCGGAGAGCAGGTCGTCCACCGGCTTGGACTCCGGCACGAACGTCGCCGGGCGCATCAGCTCGGCCACCGGCATCTCCCGCGCGCCCCGGTCGCCCTGGATACGCCGGATCAGGTCCTTCAGGTAGAGCACGCCGAGCACGTCGTCGACGTTCTCCCCGATCACCGGGATGCGGGAGAAACCGGAGCGCAGGAAGAGCGCCAGCGCCTGCGCCAGCGTCTTGCTCTCCTCTATCCACACCATCTCGGTGCGCGGGACCATGACCTCCCGGGCGATGGTGTCGCCGAGCGCGAACACCGAATGGATCATCTGGCGTTCGCCGTGCTCCACCACGCCGCGCTGCTCGGCCAGGTCGACCAGCTCACGCAACTCCACCTGGGTGGCGAACGGCCCCTCCCGGAAGCCCTTGCCCGGGGTGACCGCGTTGCCGATCAGGATCAGCAGCGAGGCCAGCGGGTTCAACGCCCGGCCCAGCCAGCGCACCAGCGGCGCCACCGCCCGGCCCACCGCGTACGCGTGCTGCCGGCCCAGCGTGCGCGGCGCCACCCCCACCACCACGAAGCTCACCACGGTCATCGCGCCGGCGGTCACCAGCGCGGCCCGCCAGCCGGCGCCGAACGTGTCCACCGCCACCAGCGCGACCAGCGTGGTCGCGGTCAGTTCGGCCAGCAGGCGCAGCAGGAGCAGGAGGTTGAGGTGACGTACCACGTCACCGGCGACCGCCTGGAGGGCGCGCGCGCCGCGCGCGCCGTCCCGGGCCGACTCGGCGGCGCGCGCCGGGGAGACCGCGGCCAGCGCCGCCTCGGTCATCGCGATCAGGCCGGCGAGCACCACCAGCCCGGCCGCGAAGACCAGGAGTTGAAGATCGGGCAGGTCGGCCGGAGCGCCGACCGCCGCCAGGGTGACCATCACCGCGACCGGGTCGACCGCCAGCTGGCCAGCAGCCGGGCCTGGAGACCGAACATCTCCCGCTCCTCCTCGGGCTCGGCGTGGTCGTAGCCGAGCAGGTGCAGCACGCCGTGCACGGTGAGCAGGTGCAGCTCGTCGGCGGCGGAGTGCCCGGCGGCGGCCGCCTGCTTGGCCGCCACCTCCGGGCAGAGCACGATGTCGCCGAGCAGGGCCGGCTCGCCGCCGGCCGGGGCGCTCTCCCCCGGCCCGTGGTCGACGCTGCCCTCGTCCATGGGGAACGCGAGCACGTCGGTCGGACCGTCGCCACCCATCCAGCGGTGGTTCAGCTCCGACATGTATTCGATGTCGACCAGCAGCACGGACAGCTCGGCGAGGGGGTTGACCCCCATCTCGTCGAGGGCGTGCCGGGCCACGGCGAGCACGGCGTCGGTGTCGACCTCGACACCGGACTCGTTGGCGATCTCGATGGACAACTCTGTCTTCCTCTGGTGGTTAGCGGCGCCGGCCGGCCCGGCCGCCCTGGGCGGTCCGCCCCGGCACGGCGTGCACGCTCTGCGCCTGCTGGTTCTCCCGCTCGGCGTCCCAGCGGGCGTACGCGTCGACGATGTCGCCGACCAGCTTGTGGCGGACCACGTCCGAGCTGGAGAGCTGGGCGAAGTGCACGTCCTCGACGTTGTTCAGGATCTCCCGGACCACGCGCAGGCCGCTGGTCGTCCCGCCCGGAAGGTCCACCTGGGTGACGTCACCGGTGACCACGATCTTGGAACCGAAGCCGAGCCGGGTGAGGAACATCTTCATCTGCTCGGGCGTGGTGTTCTGCGCCTCGTCCAGGATGATGAACGCGTCGTTCAGGGTGTTGTGGGTGACCAGGAAGTCGTCGGTGACGTAGAGCGAGTCCGCCGCCGCGACCTGGATGCACATCGTCTCCTGCACCCCGGCCGGGATGATCGAGTCGATGAACCGCATCGGCCGGCCACCGCCGCGCTCGTCGTAGGTCCGGCGCTTGCGCGACAGCCGGAACGGTGCGACACCGGCCGGCAGCCTGATCTCCACGACGTAGGCGTCGGCACGGTACGGCACCGGCCGGCCCATCGCCAGACCCGGCTTGCGACCCTCGGCCTCACGGACCCGGGCCGTCGCCACCCCGCCGAGCGACTCGACCAGGTGCACGACGTCGTCCGCCAACCGCGCGGAGGTGGTCGTGTACTGCACCCGACAGGCACGCCCGGCCTGGACGACCGGACCGCCGTCGGTGTCCAGCAGCCCCTGCAGGACCGCCAGCCGGACGCCGACGCTGTTGTTCAGGTACACCTCGGGGACGAACTTCGCGCCCGACTTCGCTCCCGCCAGGCCCAGCTCACGGAGCGCCGCCGTCACCGGGTTGACGACGATCACGCCGCCACGGTGCCCGTTGACGTGCCGAAGGACGTAGTCGTAGTCGTTCTTGCGGACCAGCTGGATGTCGACCAGCGACTCCTCCAACGCGGCCGCCAACTCCGGGTCGGCGGTGCAGAAGGCCGGCGTCGCTCGCGACGAGAAGGCGCCGTCACCCAGCAGCAGCCCGAGCGCGTACGGGTCGAGCGGGACGGCCCGCGGCTCCATCTGCACCGGCGCGACGAGCGGCAGCTCGTAGCGGCGGGTGTGGCCCCGCCACTCCTTGCCGATCATCTCCTGGGTCTCGATCGTCCGCCGGCGCCCGCGACGCTTGTCGTCCGGCGTGGCGACGGTCCACAGGTGCTCCCCGCAGCAGAGCGTGGACGCCCCGTCCTGCGTGGTGACCCGGTAGACCTGCTTCGGGCCCTGCGGATAGATGCCGATCACCGGGGTGGGTGTGCCGTCGGAACCGATGACCAGGTCACCGACCTGGAGCGACCCGAACGGCCGGAACCCCTCCGGGGTCAGCACCCGCGCGTCGTAGGGCTGCGCCCGCCCGCGCATGTATGCCAGCGGGGCGACCTCGATCGTGCCGGCGGCCATCAGCTTCGGGATGGACTCCGGGTCGAGCATGTCGTGCAGCGCGTCGTAGAGCGGGCGCAGGTAGGGGTCGATCTTCTCGTTCAGGGTGCCGGGCAGGAAGCCCAGCCGCTCGCCCGCCTCGACGGCCGGCCGGGTCAGGATGATCCGGTTGACCTGCTTGGCCTGGAGCGCCTGGACGGCCTTCGCCATGGCCAGGTAGGTCTTGCCCGTGCCGGCCGGGCCGATACCGAAGACGATGGTGTGCGCGTCGATCGCGTCGACGTACTTCTTCTGCCCGAGCGTCTTGGGACGGATGGTGCGGCCGCGCCGGGAGAGGATGTTGAGCGTCAGGACCTCGGCGGGCCGCTCGGCGCTGCCCTGCTCGAGCATGCCGACGGTACGCCGGACGGCGTCTGTGGTCAGGGTCTCGCCTTTCTCGATCAGTTCGAGCAGCTCACTGAAGAGGCGCTCGGCGAGGGCGTTGTCGGCGGGCGCGCCGGTGATGGTGATCTCGTTGCCGCGCACGTGGACGTCGCTGTTGACCGAGCGTTCGACGAGTCGCAGGATCTCGTCACCCGCGCCGAGCAGGTTAACCATGATCTTCTGGTCGGGGACCGTGATCCTGGTCTGCACGCGGGGCGGGCCGGGAGGTGGGGTGCCGGTCATAGGTCGGGCCGTCGGGCCCTGCGCCACCTGCTCTCCGATCTCGGCGCCGGGCCCTGCTGGCGCGGCGTACGGTTGCTCCCATCGTATCGGGTCGGCACCGTACGCACCGCGTCCATTTCCGGTGCTCCGGCGCTCAGCCGCCGACCCGGAAGTCGTAGCCGTCGAAGGTCTCCTGGCGGCGGGTGAACCGGTAGGTCGCCCAGTGCATCCGGACCACCACGCCCTTCTCGTCCCGGGTCAGCCGGAGCAGCTCGCCCACCTCCCGGCCGGAGACCGTGCGGAACACGTCCGGCCGGTCCGGCAGCGGCGCGAACACCGCCGAGGGCTTACCGGCCGGGTCGCCCGCGCCGCGGGCCCGCAGCGCGCCGTCGTGCCAGGAGAAGACGTACTCGAAGCCCTCGCCCCACCAGCGGCCCAGCATCCCGCGCAGGTGGTCGGGCGCGGGTGGACCGGGGCGCCACGGCTCGATCTCCGCCGGGTCGTGCTCGGCGGCGGCGGCGAGCAGGTCGTGCACCAGGTCGAACACCTCCACCCCGGCGCCGGACGAGCCGAGCACCGCGGCGCCCATCGCGCCCGGGGTGCCGTCCCCGCCGCGCCGGCCGTAGACGGCGGCCAGGAAGCCGGGCATCGCGCCGTCGTGCCCCACGTGGGTCACCCGGGCCGGCTGCGGCACCAGGATCAGCCCCAGCCCGAACCCGGCCGCCCAGAGCGACTCGTCGGTCGTGGTCAGCGGCCAGCGCATCTCCTCGACCGTGGCCGGGGCGAGGACCGCGCCGGCCGGGTCCAGCGCCCGCGGGTCGGCCAGGAACGCCGCCCAGCGCGCCATGTCCGGCGCGGTGCTCCACAACTGGGCGGCCGGCGCCACCGCGCCGAAGTCGGTGGGCGGTTCCGGGTGCGCCTCGTCGGAGTATTCGTCGACCAGGAAACCGGTCGCCGCCCGCTCCCCCGGCCGGACGCCGGTGGCGGTCAACCCGAGCGGGTCGAGCACCCGCTCGGCGAGCACCTCGGTCCAGGAGCCACCCCGCAGCCGGGCGACCAGCTCGCCGAGCAACGCCATGCCGAGGTTGGAGTAGTGGAACCGCCGGCCGGTGGGCAGCACCCGCTCGACCCGGGCCAGGTCCGCCAGCAGCTCGTCGACGGCGGGCGCGCGCAGGCTGTCCCACACGTCGCCGTGCGGCTCGCGTTGCAGGCCGGCGGTGTGCGACAGCAGCCGGCGCACGGTCAGCTCGCCGTGCGCGGCGAGGTCGAGGTGCCGCCCGATCGGGTCGTCCAGGTCGAGCAGCCCGTCGTCGCGGCACTGCAGGACCAGCGTCGCGGTGAAGGTCTTGGTGACCGAGCCGATCCGGAAGACCGTCTCGGCGTCGAGCGGGGTGTCGTTGCCGGTGCCACCCACCGCGCAGGTCCAGAGCGGCCGGTCGGCCCGGTGCAGGGCCGCCGAGACCGCCGGGATCCGGCCCTTCGCCTGCGCCTGCCGCACCATCCGGTCGAGCCGGTCGGAGATCCCGGTCATGGTCACCGGCAGAGCATCGGGCCGAGCGGCGCGCCACCGAGCAGGTGGGCGTGCACGTGGAAGACCTCCTGGCCGCCGTACGGGCCGGTGTTGAACATGAGCCGGAAGCCGTCCACCGTCAGGCCCTCCTCCTCGGCCACCACGGCCGCGGTGTGGAGCACCTCGCCGGCGAGCCCGGGGTCGCCCTGGGCGAGCGTGGCCACGTCCGCGTAGTGCTCCTTGGGGATCACCAGCACGTGGGTGGGCGCCTTCGGGTCGATGTCCCGGAAGGCGAGGGTGGTGGCGGTCTCACGGACGATGGTGGCCGGGATCTCCCCGGCGACGATCCGGCAGAACAGGCAGTCGACTCCCATCGCCGCAGTCTAGGGAGGGGCGGTGACCGACGGGGCCCCGGCCGGCCCCTCGGCGCGGTGCGGCAGGATGGCCGGCATGGCGGGACGGGCGGTGCTGGTGACGGGGGCCTCGCGGGGCATCGGGCGGGCGGTCGCGCGGGCGTTCGCGGCCGGCGGGGACCGGGTGGCGATCCACCACCGGGACTCCGCCGAGCTGGCCGAGGCGCTGCGCGTGGAGCTGCCCGGCGACGGGCACGTGGTGGTCCGCGCCGACCTGGCCGACCCGGACGCGGTCCGGGTCATGGTGGACGAGGCGGCCCGACTGCTCGGGGGCCTCGACGTGCTGGTCAACAACGCCGGTGTCTTCGGCCCGGCGGACCCGCCGCACCCGGTCTTCGGCAGCAGCTACGAGCAGTGGCGGGCGCGGTGGCGGGAGGTGCTCGACACCAACCTGGTCGGCGCCGCGAACGCGGCCTGGTGCGCCGCCCAGCACATGCGGGAGCGGGGCGGCCGGATCGTGAACGTCTCGTCCCGGGGCGCGTTCCGCGGTGAGCCGGCGAACCCGGCGTACGGCGCGAGCAAGGCGGGGATGAACGCGATGGCGCAGTCGCTGGCGGTGGCGCTGGCCCCGTACGGCATCGGGGTGGCCTGCGTGGCTCCCGGCTTCGTCGAGACGGACATGACCAACGAGCACCTCAAGAGCGAGCGCGGCGACGCGGTCCGGGCCCAGTCCCCGTTCCACCGGGTGGCCCGCCCGGAGGAGATCGCCGCCGCCGTGCACTGGCTGGCCTCCCCGGAGGCGGAGTGGGCCGCCGGCACCATCATCGACCTCAACGGCGCCTCCTACCTCCGCACCTGACCCACCCCTTCCCGCGATCTTGCACTTGCGGCCCTCGTCCTGGGCGTTTCACCGCCTTTGCCGGGGCACGAACCGCAAGATCGGCGGGGTGGGGTGGGTGGGTGGGGGTTACCAGCGGGTCAGGCGGGCGGAGAGGACGGAGAGGGCGGCCACGCCGGCCGTGGAGGTGCGGAGCACCGAGGGGCCCAGGCGGACGGGGTGGGCGCCGGCGTCGGTGAACGCGGTCAGCTCGGCGTCGGCGATGCCGCCCTCGGGGCCGACCACCAGCACGATCTCGCCGGTCGACGGCAGCTCGGCGGTGGTCAGCCGCTCCTCGGCCTCCTCGTGCAGCACGAAGGCGGCCGCCGCGCCGGCGATCCGTCGGGTGACCGTGCCGGTGGACTCGTCAGGTGCTCCCGCCACCACCGGCAGCCACGGTCGGCGGGCCTGCTTGGCGGCCTCGCGGGCGGTGGCCGCCCACTTCTCCCGGGCCCGTACGCCCCGGTCGCCGCGCCACTGCACGACCGAGCGGGACGCCGCCCACGGCACGATCTCGTCCACGCCCACCTCGGTCATCGCCTGCACGGCCAGCTCGCCCCGGTCGCCCTTGGCGATGCCCTGCACCACCACCAGCCGGGGGACGCACGCGTCCGCGTACCCCCGGGTGGTGACCCGCAGGTCGAGCGTGCCCCGGCCGACGGCGGTGACCACCGCGGCGGCGGTGCCGCCCCGGCCGTCGGCGAGCAGCAGTTCCTCGCCGACGCGCAGCCGCTGCACGGTGGCCGCGTGGTGCCCCTCCGGGCCGTCCAGCGTCAGCGTGTCACCGGTGGGCAGCGCCTCGACCAGGAACAGCGGGGCGGACACCTCAGGCGTGCCCGTTGAAGGCGTCGCGCATCCGGGAGAAGAAGCCGCCCTGCTTGGTCAGCTCGGCGACCTCCTCGCCCCGGGTCTTGGCGAAGTCGCGCAGCATCCGCTCCTGGTCGGCGTCGAGCTTGGTCGGGGTCCGCACGTCCAGGTGGACGTAGAGGTCGCCGCGACCGGTGCCGCGCAGGTGCGGCACGCCCCGGGCGCGCAGGCGCAGGGTGCTGCCGGGCTGGGTGCCCGCCTTGACGTCGACGGTCTCCTCGCTGTCGAGCGTCTTGATGGTCAACCGGGTGCCGAGCGCGGCGGCGGTCATCGGCACGGTGACCCGGCAGTGCAGGTCGTCGCCCTTGCGGGAGTAGACGTCGTGCGGCCGCTCGTGGATCTCGACGTAGAGGTCGCCGGCGGTGCCGCCGCCCGGACCGACCTCGCCCTGCTGGGCCAGGCGGATCCGCATGCCGTCCTCGACCCCGGCCGGGATCTTGACGGTCAGCGAGCGACGGGTGCGCACCCGGCCGTCGCCGGCGCAGGTCGGGCAGGGGTGCGGGATCGTGGTGCCGTAGCCCTGGCACACGGTGCAGGGGCGGGCGGAGACCACCTGGCCGAGGAACGTGCGCTGCACCGACTGGACCTCGCCCCGACCGCCGCACGCCTCGCAGGTGGCCAGGTGGGTGCCGGCGGCGGTGCCGGCGCCCGAGCAGGTGGTGCAGAGCACTGCGGTGTCGACGGTGATCGGCGCCTCGACGCCGAACGCGGTCTCGTTGAGGTCGAGCTCCAGCCGCAGGATCGCGTCCGCACCCGGACGGGTGCGCGGCCGGGGACCCCGGCTGCCGCCCGCCGCGCCGCCGAAGAACGCGTCCATGATGTCCTGGAAGCCGACGAACGGGCCGGCGCCACCGGGACCACCCGGACCGCCGGCGCCCCCGCCGCCCGGGGCGAGCGGGTCGCCACCCAGGTCGACGATCTGCCGTTTCCGGTCGTCCGAGAGGACCTCGTACGCGGCGTTGATGTCCTTGAACTTCTCCTGTGCCTCCGGGTCCGGATTCACGTCCGGGTGGTACTGCCGCGCCAGCTTGCGGTAGGCGCGCTTGATCTCGTCGTCGGAGGCGTCCCGGCTCACGCCGAGAATGCCGTAGTAGTCCCTGGCCACTGCGTTCGGTGTCCTCATGTTCGTCTCGCGTCACGCCGGTCGTCGGCCGAGGCCGGCCGTCGGCCCTGACTGGTCAGTTCTGGGCCAGCAGTTCGCCCACGTAGCGTGCCACGGCCCTCACCGTGGCGATGGTGCCGGGGTAGTCCATCCGGGTCGGCCCGAGCACGCCGAGCCCACCCACGATCGTGGCACCCGGGCCGTAGCCGGTGCTGACCACCGAGGCGGCCCGCAGGTTGTCGATCTCGTTCTCGTCGCCGATGAGCACCCGGGTGGTGCTCGGCTCCGTCTCGCCGATCAGCTTGAGCAGCACGACCTCCTCCTCGAGCGCCTCCAGGATGGGGCGCAGCGAGCCCTGGAAGTCGAGCAGGCCACCGCGGGTGAGGTTGGCCGTGCCAGCCAGCGCGATGCGCTCCTCGTGCCGTTCCACGAGCGTCTCCAGCAGCACGGTGGAGAGCGTGGTCATGGCCGGGCGCAGCTGGGGCGCGGACTCCTCGACCAGCGCCTGCACCAGCGGCGGCGTCTCGGCCAGTTGGCAGCCGACCAGCTTCTCGTTGACCAGCCGGCGCAGGGCGGTGACGTCGTCGGCGGGCACCGGGGCGGGCAGCTCGACCAGCCGCTGCTCGACCCGCCCGGTGTCGGCGATCATGACGACCATCAGCCGGGTGGTGGAGATCGGCACCAGCTCCAGGTGGCGCACCTTGGAGCGGGCCAGGCTCGGGTACTGCACCACGGCGACCTGCCGGGTCAGCTGGGCGAGCAGCCGGACCGTGCGGTGCACCACGTCGTCGAGGTCGACGGCGCCGACCAGGAAGCGCTCGATCGCCCGCCGCTCGGCCGGACTGAGCGGCTTGACCCGGGACAGCCGGTCGACGAAGAGGCGGTAGCCACGGTCGGTGGGCACCCGGCCGGCGCTGGTGTGCGGCTGCCGGATGTAGCCCTCCTCCTCCAGCACCGCCATGTCGTTGCGCACGGTCGCCGGCGAGACGCCGAGCTGGTGCCGCTCGACCAGGGCCTTGCTGCCCACCGGCTCCTGCGTGGCGACGTAGTCCTCGACGATCGCGCGCAGCACGGCGAGCTTCCGGTCGTCGAGACCCATGTCCCCCACCTCCTGACGCGGCTGGCACTCGACTGTAGCGAGTGCCAGTCTACGTCGGCACCCCCGCCGACGCGATGATCAGCGACGGACCTCCGGTGCGCCCCACCGCCCTCCGTCGACGCGCCGGGGCCGAACAGCCCTGGTGCCACTTGCCGGCGGGACCTACCGTGACGTGCATGACTGAACCTCCTCGCCCTCCCGGAGCGGGGGACCCCGGCCCCCAGCCCGACCCGACCGCGCCGTCGGCGCCCTACGGCTCCTCGCCCGCCGGTGAGCCGCCCACCGCACCACTGTCCGGGGCACCGGCGGCGGGCGGCTATCCCCCGCCCGGTGACTATCCGCCCCCGGGCGGCCAACCCCCGTCGGGCGGCGGCTACCCGCCGCCGGGTGGCTATCCCCCGCCGGGCGGCGGCGCGCCGGGCTACGGCGCCGGCTACCCCGGTGGCGGCGGCTACGGCCCGCCGGCCGGTTACGCCAACAACGACGACAAGACCTGGGCCCTGGTCGCGCACTTCGGCGGCGCCGCCGGGATGCTGATCGGTGGCGGCGTGCTGGGCTGGATCGCGCCGCTGGTGGCGCTGCTGGCCCGGGGCAACCAGTCGCCCACCGTCCGGGCGCACGCGATCGCCGCGCTCAACTTCCAGCTCATCTGGTCGGTCATCGCGCTGGTCGGCTGGATCCTCACCTGCATCCTGATCGGCCTGGTGATCGGCTTCGGCGCCATGATCGTCGGCATCGTCTTCGGCATCCTGGCCGGGGTGAAGGCCAACGAGGGTCAGCTCTACCGCTACCCGATGTCGGCCAGCCTGATCAAGTGATCCGCTCCGGCCGGTCCCGGGCGACGGGGCCGGCCGGCGCCGGTCAGGGCAGCAGGTCGCGGACCACCGCATCGGCCAGCAGCCGGCCGCGCAGGGTCAGCACCACCAGGCCCCGCGCGTACGCCCCGGCGTCCAGCAGCCCCGCGTCCCGGGCCCGTTCGGCGCCGGCCCGGCCGGCCTCGTCGAGCACGCCCAGCGGCAGCCCGGAGGCGAGCCGCACCCGCAGCATCACGTCCTCCATGTGCTGCTCGTCGGGCGTCAGCCGTTCCCGGGCCAGCGCCGGTGACGCACCCTCGGCCAGCCGCGCCGCGTACGCGGTCGGGTGCTTGACGTTCCACCAGCGCACCCCGCCGACGTGGCTGTGCGCGCCCGGGCCCAGGCCCCACCAGTCGGCGCCGGTCCAGTAGAGCAGGTTGTGCCGGCACGCCGCCGCCGCCGAGCGGGCCCAGTTGGACACCTCGTACCAGGAGAAGCCGGCCGCGCCGAGCGCCTCCTCCGCGGCCAGGTAGCGGTCCGCCGCCACGTCGTCGGAGGGGTACGGCAGCTCACCCCGGCGCATCCGCGCGGCCAGCCGGGTGCCGTCCTCCACGATCAGGGCGTACGCGCTGACGTGGTCCACCCCCGCCTCGACCACCTGCGCCAGCGAGGCGGCGAAGTCCTCGGCCGTCTCCCCCGGCGTGCCGTAGATCAGGTCCAGGTTGACGTGGTCGAATCCGGCGTCGCGCGCCTCCCGGGCGGCGGCGGTGGCCCGACCGGCGCTGTGCCGGCGGTCGAGCACCGCGAGCACCCCCGGCGCGGCGGACTGCATGCCCAGCGAGATGCGGGTGTAGCCGGCGGCCCGCAGCGTCTTGAGCGACTCCGGGGTGACCGACTCGGGGTTGGCCTCGGTGGTCACCTCGGCGTCGACGGCCAACCCCCAGGTGCGGTCGATGCCGTCGAGGATCCGGGCCAGGTCGTCGGCGGGCAGCAGGGTGGGCGTGCCGCCGCCGACGAAGACGGTGTCGACCCGCGGCGGCGGCGTGTCGCCGAGCACCCGGGCGGCGAGCGCCAGCTCGGCCAGCACGCTGTCGGCGTACGTCTCCCGGCTCGCCCCGCCGCCCAGCTCCGACGCGGTGTACGTGTTGAAGTCGCAGTAGCCGCACCGGCTGGCGCAGAACGGGACGTGCACGTACACGCCGAAACCGCGGGCGCCGACGGCGCGGCGGGCGGCGGCGGGCAGCGAGCCGTCGCGCGGGACGGGTTCGCCTTCTGGAAGGACGCCGGGCATGGCCACTAGTGTGCCCGGCATGACCTCTCCGGACGCTCTCGTGCGGGTCGCCACGGCCCGTGGGGTGACCACCCTCACCCTGGACAGCCCGCACAACCGCAACGCGCTCTCCACGGCGCTGATGACCGAGCTGCTGGCCGGGCTGGCCGCCGCGGTCGCCGACGACACGGTCCGGGCGATCGTGCTGGACCACACCGGTCCGGTCTTCTGCTCCGGCGCCGACCTGAAGGAGACCGCCGCCGCGTACGCGAGCGGGACCGTGCCCGCCGGGATGCTCGGCGACGTGCTGGTCGCCGTGCGGGAGTGCCCGAAGCCGGTGCTGGCCCGGGTCGCCGGGCCGGCCCGGGCCGGCGGGCTGGGCCTGATCGCGGCCGCCGACCTGGCGGTCTGCGCCGAGGAGGCGACGTTCGCGTTCACCGAGGTGCGGATCGGGGTGATCCCGGCGGTGATCTCGGCGACCGTGCTGCCCCGGCTGAGCCCCCGGGCGGCGGCCGAGTTGTACCTGACCGGGGACACCTTCGACGGCCGGCGGGCCGCCGAGATCGGCCTGGTCACCGCCGCGGTGCCGGCGGACGGGCTGGACGCCGCCGTGGAGCGGTACTGCGCCTCCCTGGTCAGGGGGGCGCCTCGTGCCCTGGCCGGGGCGAAGGAGCTGCTGCGCCGCCCGGCCGCCACCGACCTGCGGGCCGAGATCGCCGAGTTGGCGGCGCTCTCCACCGGGTACTTCCTCTCCGACGAAGGGCGCGAGGGGGTCCTGGCGTTCCGGGAGAAGCGTCCCGCGTCGTGGGTGCCGGCCGGAGACTGAGGGGCGGGAGCGCCGCTCACCGGCGGCCACATCGGCGCGGTACGTGGCGGCCCGGTGACGCCGGGGTGAGACAGCCGGTCGGCCGAGCCGGGAGGTGAGGTGGCCGACGTACGCTGGTCGGACTGTCGGGACTGGGGGTGCGGGTGCGGACGCGAGCGGCGATCGTGGCATCTGGTGTGGCGGTGTGTGTGCTGGCCCTGCTCGCGATCTGGTTCGTCACCAAGCAGTTCGGTCACCACCTGCGTCTGCCGGTGGCCAGCCGGACCTGCACGGTGCAGGCCGACGGCGAGGTGGTGCTCGGCGCCGACCAGATGGCGAACGCGGCCACCATCGCGGCCATCGGCGTGCAGCGCCGGATGCCCGAGCGGGCGGTGGTGGTGGCGCTGGCCACCGCCTACCAGGAGTCGCACCTGCGCAACATCGCGCACGGCGACCGGGACTCCCTGGGCCTGTTCCAGCAGCGCCCGAGCCAGGGTTGGGGCACGCCGGAGGAGATCCAGGACCCGCGCTACGCGGCGAACAAGTTCTACGCCGCGTTGAAGAAGGTCAGGGGCTGGGAGCGGATGCGGGTCACCGAGGCCGCCCAGCGGGTGCAGCGGTCGGCCTACCCCGAGGCGTACCAGAAGTGGGCGGACGAGTCGCAGGTCCTGACCCGCGCCCTGCTGGGTGAGGCGACCGGCGCGGTGGCCTGCACCGTCGGTTCGACGCCGACCATGCGCGGCCCGGCCGCCGCCAGTGCGCTGCTGGAGGGGCTCACGCTCGACTGGGGGTTGCCCCGGCTGACCGCGGGGACCGACCTCACCGGGCTGACGGTGCCGGCCGGCGACGACCGCGACGGCTGGCGCTACGCGCACTGGCTGGTGTCGCACGCCGACGACCACGGCGTGAAGCGGGTCCGCTTCGCGAACCTGGAGTGGACGGCCGAGCAGGGCACCTGGGACCGGGTGAAGGGTGACCCGGCCACGCAGGTGCTGGCCGAGGTCTTCGCCGCGACGTGATCCGGCCGGCGCCGGTCAGCCGGCGAGCCGGCGGCGGACCTTCTCCCGCAGCGGCCCGGGCAGTTCCGGCGCGTCGAGCAGGCGGGGCAGCAGCTCCGGCTCCAGCGTGGTCGCGCGGAACACCTCGCCGACGGTCACCCCGTGCGCCGGCCGGTCGACCACCTCGACCGGGTCGCCGGCGCCGATCTCACCCTCGCGCAGCACCCGCAGGTAGGCGCCGGGCGCGCCCCGCAGGGTGAACCGCTTGATCAGGTCCGGTACGCCCCAGAAGCCGGCGAACGTCCGGCACGGCGTGCGCGGCTTGGTCACCTGGAGCAACGCGGAGCCGACCGCCCAGCACTCGCCGACGACCGCGCCGGTCACGTCCACGGCCCAGGTGCTGAGGTTCTCCCCGAAGACGCCCGGGCGGGGCTGCCGCCCCAGCTCCGCGGCCCACCAGGCGGCGTCCTCCTCGGCGTACGCGTAGACCGCCTGGTCGGGGCCGCCGTGGTGGGCCGGCTCGCCGATGAAGTCGCCGGCCAGCCCGGCGGCCGTGACCGGCACCCGGCCCTCGGCCGGACGCTTGTCGATGCCGCTGCGACCGCTCGCGTCGCCCGCCCACTCCGCCTCGGTGACCGTGCCGAGGTTCACCGCCACCAGCCTGCCCGTCATGGCGATCAGCCTAGGCTCAGCCCTTGACCGCGCCGGCGACCAGGCCGGAGACCATCCGACGCTGGACCAGCAGGAAGAACACGATCACCGGCAGGGTGAACAGCGTGGACGCGGCCATGACCGAGCCCCAGGCCGTGTCGTCCCGACCGAAGAAGAACGTCATCGCCACCGGCAGGGTGTACTTCTCCTGGTCGTTGATGAAGGTCAGCGCGAAGATCAGCTCGTTCCACGCGGTGATGAAGGAGAAGATGCTGGTCGCCACCAGGCCGGGTGCGACCAGCGGGAAGAGCACCTTGCGGAACGTCTGGGCCCGGCTGGCCCCGTCGATCGCGGCGGCCTCCTCCAGTTCCTTGGGCACCGCGGCGACGAAGCCGCGCAGCATCCAGACCGCGAACGGCAGCGAGAAGCCGAGGTAGGTGAGGATCAGGCTGGGCAGCGTGTTGTAGAGGCCGAGCCGCTGGATCATCAGGAACAGCGGGATGACCAGCGCCTCCAGCGGGATCATCTGCACCACCAGGAGCAGGATCAGGAAGCTGGTGCGCAGCTTGAACCGGAACCGGGCCACCGCGGTCGCGGCGAGCAGCGCGACCAGACCGCTCAGCAGCACGGTGGCCACCGCGACCAGCACGCTGTTCAGGAAGAAGTCGACGAACGTCACGCCGGGGATGAGGTTGCCGGTGAGGATCTCCCGGTAGTGCTCCAGCGTCGGCTCCGCCGGCACCGGGCGCGGCGTGGACGAGAAGATCTCCCGGTTGGGCTTCAGCGAGGTCGCCACCATCCAGTAGACCGGGAACGCGGCGAAGAGCGCGACCAGCAGGCCGGCACCGTTGAGGGCGATCTTCTTCACGACTCGTCCTCCTGCTTGAGCACCATGCGGACGTACAGGGCGGTCACCACGAGCAGGATCACGGTGAGGATGACGGCGATGGCCGAGCCGAGGCCGTACTTGGGCGGTGGCGAGAACGCCTCCGCGTACGAGTAGATCGACAGCATGAACGTCGAGCGGTCCTGCGTGCCGCCGGCCAGCACGAACTGCTGGGTGAAGACCTTGAAGTCCCAGATCGTGGAGAGCACCACGAGGATGCCGAAGACCGGCCGCAGCATCGGGAACGTGACCGACCAGAACACCTTCCACGGTCCGGCGCCGTCGACCCGGGCCGCCTCCTGCAGCTCGGTCGGCACGCTCTTGAGCCCGGCCAGCACGCTCACCGCGATGAACGGGAACGAGTGCCAGACCACCACCAGCGTCAGGATGCCGAAGAACATCAGCGGGTCGTTGAACCAGCCGTAGCCGGTCCAGTCGCTGCGCCCGAACAGTGTCGTGGAGAGCCCGTCCGGGAGCTTGTTGAACAGCCAGGTGACCAGCCCGCTCGTGTCGTCGAAGATCCACTTCCAGACGATCGTGCCGGTGAGCGCCGGGGTGGCCCAGGCGAGCATCACGCAGCTCGCCACGAACGTGGCCATCTTCTTGCCCAGCCGGTTGAGCAGCAGCCCGACCAGGGTGCCCAGCACCATGGTGAGGGCCACGTTGGCGACCGCGAACAGCACGGTGTTGCGCAACACCGTACGGAAGAACGGGTCGCCGAGGATCTGCGCGTAGTTGGCCAGGCCGACCCACGGCCACTCGCGGTCCCCCCGGAGCTGCCGGACGCTGTCCAACTTGTAGAAGGACATCATCACGACCTGGCCGAGCGGCCAGAGCAGGAGCACGGCGATGATCGCCAGGCAGGGCAGGAGCAGCAGGTACGGGAGGCGGTCCACCTTTCGGCGGGGCCGCCGCGCGGGGGTCTTCTCCCGCACGGCGGCCTCGTCGGTGGCCTCGGTCAGCGTGGTCACTTGGCGTTGAGGATGCTTTCCATCTCGGTGGCCGCGTCGGCGGTTGCCTTCTCGACCGTCTTCTGGCCCTTGATGACCGAGCTGTTCATCGCCTGGGTCACCGTCTTGGTCCGGCTGACCTCGACCCACTTGGGGGTGAGCGGGGTCAGCTTGGTGTTCTGGATGGCGGTGGCGAACGCGGCCATCACCTTGTCGTCGGCGTAGTTGCCGCCGCTGACCAGGTCCTTGTAGACCGGGAAGAAGCCGAGGCTGCTGGCGAACTCCTGGTCCTTCTGCTTGCTCAGCAGCACGGTCATGTAGTCCCAGGCCAGCGCCTGCCGCTCGCTGTCCTTCCAGACCGCGATGTCGGACCCGCCGGCGAACGCCGGGGCGGCCTTGCCGTCCGGGCCGGGGATCGGGAACGTGCCCCACACCTTCTCGATGTCGGGGTTGTCCTTCTTCATCGCGCCGCCCTGCCAGCTACCGGCGAAGGCCATGGCGGCCTTGCCGGTGGCGAACTGGGTCCGGGCGTCGACCTCGTTCCAGCCGGCGGCGGCGGGCGGGGCGACCTTGTGCACGGTCACCAGGTCGGTCCAGAACTTGACCGCCTTCTGCGCCTCGGGGGTGTTGTAGCCGGACTTCCAGGTGTCGCCCTCCTTGGTGGCGATCTCGCCGCCGGCCCCCCACAGGAAGGAGTAGAACGGCAGCTCGGAGTTGCCCGGCAGGGCGATGCCGTAGGTGCCGGGCTTCTTGGCCTGGACGGCCTTGGCGGCGGCGATCATCTCGTCCCAGTTCGTCGGCGGCTTCACGCCGGCCTCGGCGAACCAGTCGGTGCGGTAGTAGACGGCGCGCACGCCGGCGTACCACGGGACGCCGTACTGCTTGCCGTCGAGCTGGGCGTTCTTCACCAGGTCGGGCAGGATGTCCTTGCCCTCGGACCAGCCGTTGAACTTGTCCGTGACGTCGGCGAGCGCCTCCTGCGCCGCCCAGCCCTGGGTCTCGGTGTTGCCCAGCTCGGTGACGTCGGGGCCCTCCCCACCGGCGAGCGCGGCCTGGAACTTCTTCGGCGCCTCGAGCCAGGGGATGTACTGCACCACCACGTCGGTCTCGGGGTGCTTCTTCTTGAACTCCGCCTCGACCGTGTCGAGGAACGCGGTCTGGGCGTCGCCGCCCTCACCCATCATCCAGACCGTCAGTTTGCTGTTGTCGGCGGCCTTGTCGTCGTCGCCGGAGCCACCGCAACCGGTCAGCACCAGCGCGGCCGACGCCACGATGGCGGTGACCGGAGCCAGCCGCTTCCACCTGTTCACGCCATATCTCCCTCAGGGCCGTTTGGCACTAACCTTCTCCGCCGCACCTTAGTAGGAAAATTTCCTTTACAACAGGGGGTGTTCGCGGCGGGCGGCCGAGGCGACCGTATCGCAGCCGGACGCCCGGCCGGCAGGGGTGCCGTCCGGGCAGCTCAGAGGGGGCGTACGCGGACGGGCGCCCGGCCGGTGGCCGGGCGCCCGTCGAGCGCTGTGGTGCGGGGGTCAGTAACGCGAGACGCTGCGCCGACGACCGACGCCGGCCACCAGGGCGACGGCGATGGCGGCGAAGAGCACCTGCAGCATCAGCTCGCGCCAGTCGATGCCGGCGGTCTCGGCGAAGCCGGAGGCCCGGGCGACGATCGTGCCCAGCAGCGCGGCGCCGACGCCGATCAGCATGTGCAGCCACATCGGCATGTTCTGCCGGCCCGGCACGACCAGCCGGCCCAGCGCGCCGACGATCAGACCAACGACCAGCGCGGTGATGATGCCCCAAACGGTGAGCTCCATGGTCGCCCTCCTCCTTCGGATCAAGTCACACGATGTCGTGTGTTCACTGTCGTGATCGATAGGTTCCCGACCCGCCAAAAATCCAAACCGACTTCGGTGACTAATTGTTCGGACGGGCAGTGAGCTGGGGTTTCTCCCCCAAAACCCCAGCCCGACGGCCCCCGACGAGAGCGCGAAGGAACCGACCGGGTTCAATGCGGAAACGCCGACGGGCGCCCGGCCGATGAGGCCGGGCGCCCGTCGAGGCGCAGGGGTGCGCGATCAGTGGTGGGTGACGCCCCGCCGACGACCGACGCCCGCCACCAGCGCGACCGCGATGGCGGCGAAGAGCACCTGCAGCAGCAGCTCGCGCCAGTCGATGCCGGCGGTCTCGGCGAAGCCGGAGGCCCGGGCGACGATCGTGCCCAGCAGCGCGGCGCCGACGCCGATCAGCATGTGCAGCCACATCGGCATGTTCTGACGGCCCGGCACGACCAGGCGGCCCAGCGCGCCGACGATCAGGCCGACGATCAGCGCGGTGATGATGCCCCAGACGGTGAACTCCACGGTCGGTCCTCCTATAAGCGGTTTCGCACGTTCTGTGCGGTTCCTGTCGTGACCGCTAAGTTCCCGACCCGCCGAAAACCGAAACCGACCTCCGTGCCGTCCGAGCCCCTCCAGCCGCCGCGGCGGCCCGAAACCGCAGGTGGGAGCGTCGTCCGCAGCTGAAAATTTCCTGAGTACGCGCACCGGCCGGCGCCCTCGGACGAGGACACCGGCCGGCGGTACGGCTCTGCGGCTACTTCTTGCCGGCGGGCTTGGCGTCGCCGGAGTCGGAGGAGAGCGCGGCGATGAACGCCTCCTGGGGGACCTCCACCCGGCCCACCATCTTCATCCGCTTCTTGCCCTCCTTCTGCTTCTCCAGCAGCTTGCGCTTACGGCTGATGTCACCGCCGTAGCACTTGGCGAGCACGTCCTTGCGGATCGCGCGGATCGTCTCCCGGGCGATCACCCGACTGCCGATGGCCGCCTGGATCGGCACCTCGAACTGCTGGCGCGGGATCAGCGAACGCAGCTTCGCCGCGATCGTGGTGCCGTAGTTGTACGCCTTGTCCTTGTGCACGATCGCGCTGAACGCGTCCACCGGCTCGCCGTGCAGCAGGATGTCGACCTTGACCAGGTCGGAAGCCTGCTCGCCGGAGGTCTCGTAGTCGAGCGAGGCGTAGCCCTTGGTGCGGCTCTTGAGCTGGTCGAAGAAGTCGTAGATGATCTCGGCCAGCGGCAGGGTGTAGCGCAGCTCCACCCGGTCGGCGGAAAGGTAGTCCATGCCGAGCAGGTTGCCCCGCCGGCCCTGGCACAGCTCCATCACGGCGCCGACGTAGTCGTTGGGCGTCAGCACGGTGGCCCGCACCGTCGGCTCGTACACCTCGGCGATCTTTCCGGTCGGGTACTCGCTCGGGTTGGTCACCACGATCTCCTGGCCGTCCTCGGTGAGGGCCCGGTAGATCACGTTCGGCGCGGTGGAGATCAGATCCAGGTTGAACTCCCGCTCCAGCCGCTCCCGGATGATCTCCAGGTGGAGCAGGCCGAGGAAGCCGCAGCGGAAACCGAAGCCGAGCGCCCCGGACGTCTCCGGCTCGTAGACCAACGCGGCGTCGTTGAGCTTGAGCTTGTCCAACGCCTCACGCAGGTTCGGGTAGTCGGAGCCGTCGATCGGATAGAGACCCGAGTAGACCATCGGCTTCGGGTCCTTGTAGCCGCCGAGCGCCTCCTTGGCCGGGTTGCCGTTGATGGTGACCGTGTCACCGACCCGGGACTGGCGGACGTCCTTCACGCCGGTGATCAGATAGCCCACCTCACCGACGCCGAGCGCGTCGGCCTTCACCATCTCCGGCGAGATGACGCCGATCTCCAGCAGCTCGTGCACGGCGCCGGTGGACATCATCTTGATCCGGTCCCGCGCCGAGATCCGGCCGTCGACCACCCGGACGTAGGTGACCACGCCGCGGTAGACGTCGTACACCGAGTCGAAGATCATCGCGCGGGCCGGGGCCTCCGCCGCGCCGACCGGCGGCACGAACTGCCGGACGATCTCGTCGAGCAGGTAGGGCACGCCCTCACCGGTCTTGCCGGAGACCCGGATGCAGTCCGCCGGGTCACCGCCGATCAGGTGGGCCAGCTCCTCGGCGTACTTCTCCGGCTGGGCGGCCGGCAGGTCGATCTTGTTGAGCACGGGGATGATGCGCAGGTCGTTCTCGAGCGCCAGGTAGAGGTTGGCCAGCGTCTGCGCCTCGATGCCCTGCGCGGCGTCGACCAGCAGGATCGCGCCCTCGCAGGCGGCCAGCGAGCGGGACACCTCGTAGGTGAAGTCGACGTGGCCGGGGGTGTCGATCATGTTGAGCACGGCGGTCTCGCCGGCCCGGTCGCCCTCCCGGATCGTCCACGGCATCCGGACGGCCTGACTCTTGATGGTGATGCCGCGCTCGCGCTCGATGTCCATCCGGTCCAGGTACTGCGCGCGCATCTGCCGGGGATCGACCACGCCGGTGAGCTGCAGCATCCGGTCGGCCAGGGTCGACTTCCCGTGGTCGATGTGGGCGATGATGCAGAAGTTCCGGATGCGCGCCGGGTCGGTGGCACCAGGAGCGTTCGCGCCGGGATCGAGCGTCGGTGGCACAGCGGTCCGTTCTGGTCGGCTGACGTGAGCGGGCCGGCGCGTCGCCGGCCCCCTCTATGCTCCCACGTCGCCCGGCGCTCGCCCGGGCTCCCCCGTCACTCCTGGGGCGGCTCGACGAAGAGCGCGGCGAGCCTCGGCAACCGACGCCGGGCCTCCTCCTCGTCGTCGAAGTCCCAGAAGTCGTTCAGGTCGGGCTCCGGCACCGGGTCGCGGTCGGTCGGCAACTCGCTCGCCGTGGCCTTCCGGTGGGCCTCCCACGGCACCGCCAGCATCGGCTCGCACTCGAATTCCTCGCCGCTGAGCGCGGCCGCCCGCACCCGGGGCAGCTCGGCCAGCGAGTCCGGCTCGGCGACCGCGCGGGCGAAGACCGACCGGCCCTGGGTCATCAGCCAGCCCCGGAAGTATTCGAAGCCGTCGTCCGACGCGCCGCCGTTGATCAGGTAGGCCGCGCCCCACAGGTCGACCCGGTAGGAGGCGGCCAGCACCCGCCGCTGGTGGTGGGCGTACCCGACGATCTCCTCCGGGTCGCGCTCGGCCAGCAGCGCGACCGCCCGGGCGGCGACCGCGTCGGGCTCTCCCCCGGCCCCGCTCCGGGCGTCGTCGATCAACTGCCAGAACTCGTCGGTCCTCATGGTCAGGCAGTCTGGCAGAGCCCACCGACGCCGCGGCCCACACCGGGCGCCGTCGGTGCGGCAGCATGGTGCGGTGCGTGCGATCTCGCTACCCCCCGTCGCGTACGGGGCCACGGCCGAGCGGCCCGACTGGGTCGACCTGCCGCCGGGGCTGCGCGACGCGTTGGCCGCCCGGCTCGGCGGCCCGCCGGCGGCGGTCCGGGTGGCCGGCGGCGGCTTCACCCGCGGCTTCGCCGCCGTGCTGACCGGCCCGGGCGGCGACCCGGTGTTCGTCAAGGCGGCGGCGCTGGACGGGCAGCGGCACCTGGTCGACTGGCACGCCCACGAGGCCGCCGTCCTGGCCCGGCTCCCCGCCGGCCTGCCGGTGCCCCGGCCGCGCTGGGCGCTGACCGCGGCCGGCTGGTACGCCCTGGCCCTCGACGCGATCGACGGGCGCGTCCCCCGGCTGCCCTGGGACCCGGCCGAGTTGGACGCCGCCCTCACCACGTACGCCGAGGTGGCCGCCGCGCTCGCCGACCCGCCCGGTGACCTCGCCGCGCTCGGGCTGCCCCGCCTCGCCGACCTGGCCCGGGAGGACATCCTCTGGTGGGGCGAGGTGGCCGCCGGCCGCGAACCACTCCCCGCCCCGGCGGCCGGGGCCCCGCTGGCGGAGCTGGTCGCGCTGGAGTCCCGCCTCCCCGGCTACGCCGACGCCGCCCCCGGGCTGGCCCACGGCGACCTGCGGGTGGACAACCTCCTGCTCGACCCCGCCGGTCGCGCCTGGCTGTGCGACTGGACCTGGCTCTGCCACGGGCCCGCCTGGTTCGACCTGGCCGGCCTGCTGCTCACCGCGTACGCCAGCGGCCTCGACGCGGACGCCGCCTTCGCCCGCCACCCGGCCGTGGCGGGCGCGCCCGAGGACGCGCTGGACGTGACGCTCGCCGCGCTGGCCGGCTACCACCTGACCGGCGCCGCCGCCGGGCCGTCGACGATGTCTGCGCACCTGCGCGCCCACCGGCGCTGGAGCGGCGAGCAGGCGCTCACCTGGCTGGCCGAGCGGCAAGGCTGGTCCTGGGCGCGCCCCGCTGGATCCACCCCAGCTCATTGATCCACACCAGCTCGGGGAAGTGGCGGTGTCGCACGGGCCCGGACCACACCACCTCCCCGAGGTGGTGCCGATCTGCGTGATCCCGGGTTGCGACGGCATGCTGGTGGCGGGGTCGCCCGGAGGCGTTTTGGCTCGTCCGGGACCGACCTGGTAGCCTGGCTATTCGCGCGGCGATGACGCATGCTCGTCGTGCGCGAATGCAGACCAACCCGAGCTATCAAGACGAGGCTGTCGCGTGGCGAACATCAAGTCCCAGATCAAGCGCAACCGGCAGAACGAGAAGCGCCGGCTGCGTAACAAGTCGGTCAAGTCGTCGCTGAAGACCGCCATCCGGAAGTTCAACGAGGCTGCCGAGGCCGGCGACACCGAGAAGGCCAGCGTTCTCATGCGCGAGGCCACCCGGAAGCTGGACAAGGCCGCCAGCAAGGGCGTCATCCACGCCAACCAGGCGGCCAACCGGAAGTCGGCGATCGCCAAGCGCGTCGCGTCGTTCTCGGCCTGACCAACGCCGTAGACCCGACCGGAAGCCCCGGGGCAACGCCCCGGGGCTTCCGGCTGTCGGCGTTCCCCGGAGTCCTCCGCCCGGGACGGACCGGGCGGGACCGTCGACGCGGCGCGCTGCCGTTAGAGTTGGCGGCCTGAGCCCGGCGCTGTGGTCGACGGTTGTCAGGAGAGTGCGTGGTCGTACGGGTTGCTGGTTCGCCTCCGGGCGACTCCTCGTCGCCGCTGGAGTTGCGCCACGACGGACGGCTCGTCTCCGCCCCCAGCGCGGAGGATGCCCTCGGCCTCATCATCGACGGCTATCCGGATCTCGCGCCGGGGCCCGAGCGGATGCGGGCCCGTCTCTCGCTGGCGCTGCACGCCCGGGAAGTGGTCCAGGCACTGCTCAATGCCGGTGAGGTGTTCGAGCGGAGCACCGATGAGCAGCGGCAGGTCCTCCTCGGGGATCAGGGCGCGGCCGGCCCCGAGGTCTGGAACGGTGTCGTGCCTCTGGTGCTGGTGACCTCGTTCTACCGGCCGCTCGGGGATCGGGACCAGCCCCGGGTAGCCGGGCCCGGTCAGATCTGGTGGATCGATCCGGAGACCCCCGTGTCCCTGCTGGAGACCCTGCACCAGGTGCGTTGGCTCGACGTGCTGCGCATGGCGACACCGGATCAGGGCAGCCGCTACCGCAACCTCGGCCCGAACGGCGCCGCGGGCTACTGGTGGCGGCCCTGCCGGGCAGGTGTCGACACGTGACCGTCGAGCACGCGCTGGCAGTCCCGACGGACGAGCAGATTCGGGCGCTGCACGAACGGATCGCACCCCACGAGGAAGCCTTCACGCTCGTCTACACCCACTGCCGGATCGTGTGCGCCGTGGTCGAGCAGCTGCTCGACAGGTGCCCTCCGGATCTGAACGTCGAGCTGGTCCGCGCGGGCAGCCTCCTGCACGACATCGGTGTCTACCGCCTGTACGGGGCGACCGGGGAACTCGATCACGCGAACTACGTCCGCCACGGGGTGCTCGGGCATGCGCTCCTGCGCGACCTCGGGTTCTCCGAGCGGGTGAGCAGGTTCTGTTCCCACCACACCGGGGTCGGGCTCACTCGCGAGGACGTGCTGCGGCAGTGCCTGCCACTGCCGGTGGCCGACTACACGGCCGACACGCCGGAAGAAGAGCTGGTGCTGTACGCGGACAAGTTCCACAGCAAGACGACACCGCCCACGTTCGTGACCGCGGCGTCCTACGCCGCCGGGGTGCGGCGGTTCGGTGCGGACAAGGTGGCCCGGTTCGCGGCGCTGGTGGAGAGGTTCGGCGAGCCCGATCTCCGCCTCCTGTCCGACCGCTATCGGCACCCGATCATCTGAGCACCCGGCGCCGCCCGCCCGCCGTCAGCCGGGGGTGTCACCTGCCCCTGCCGGCGTCACGGTCCCGACCCCGGTGAGGTGGCCCCGCCGCGGACGGGCGGGAGGATGAGGAGAGGTCCGGGTCGGTCCGGGCCACGGGAGGGCGTGGGGGAAGGGCCAGGGACGCCGCTCTGGCCGCGTCGACCGCCCGCTGCGTCTCGCTCCGGTGCTGGAGGGTGATGATGCTGGAGATCGGACGGCCGGTGTCCGGCACCCAGACGAACTCGTCCTCGTCGGCCTTCGGCCACCGGAGGTAGTGCCGGTTGCCGAAGCTGGTCAGTTCGCCGTCGAGGGCGACCCACATCTTGGCCGTCTGCCCACCGTCGATGAAGCAGCCCCAGCGGAATCCCGGATCGGCGGCGACGGAGTCCCGCACCTCCTGCGGAGTGACACCCTGGAACACCCGCGATCCTGGCCGGCCGTCGAACAGCCGCAGGTGGGTGCGGCCCACCCGGTCCTCGAAGACCACCATGCGCGCCCTCCTGCTGGGCGCGAACGGCGGCGCGACATCGAGTGACCGGTCCGTGTTGATGGGGTGTGCGGCGAAGTCGGTGACGTCCAGCGACGGCCCGACCGTGACCGCGGAGTCGGGCCACGCGTCCGCGTGCAGCTCACCGACGCTGCGGATCTCCAGAAGGTTGTCACCGCGCAGGTCGACGTGCCGCGCCGAGCACCTCAGCACGAGGTCGTGGGCGAAGATGTCGAGCCCGCCGTCCACGGCGACGCCCGTGGACCGGAACTCGCGGCCGCCGGTCAGCGTGAAACCGACATCGACCCGGTCGGCCCGCGGCGGCAGCGCGGGCGTCACGCGTGAGGCCTCGTCCAGGACGCGCACGCTGCCCTTCTCCGGATCGTTCCGGCGGTCGATCACCATGTTGCCGTTACCGAAGACGTAGCACTCGGCCTGCCGGTCGGTCAGGCTGCCCGTCCAGGTCAGCTGGGTACCGTTGAGGGCGACGTGGCCGGCTGCGGTGAGATCGCACAGCGACAGTGCCCCGGCCCGAGACACCAACGCCTCACGGTCGACCACCGGCATGCTGAGCACCCGGCCCTGCTCGATGGCGAGGTTCAGGCTCGTCTGCGCGGGCAGGCCGGAGGCCTCGTCGAGCAGGGTGAAGAACGCGGCGCTGGACGTGGCCGGAGCGTGCTGCGCCGCATCGACGGCCGCGGTGGGGCGAGGGGTGAAACGGAGCGCCGCGGTGCTGCTGCTCGACGCCCAGCTCAGGTCGTAGACGTTGGTGAACTGGCCGCCGGTCAAGGCCAATGATCGGGTGCGCAACACGAGAGAGTTGCCCAGGTCGGTCACCCGAGGTGTCACCGGCCGGTCGATCTCGGCTTCCATGAAGCGGGCCGCTTCCTGCAACGAGCGAAACCGACGCTCGTCAGCCATGGCCCCCGGCCAGCCCCGAACGGTCGCTCGCCGCCACCTGCACCGTGTCGCCTCCCCTGCCCCGCACGCCGGCCGTTCCGCTGCCCGCGTGGAGATCCATGGTGGCAGGTCACGTCCGCGCCGTGGGGGTCCTCGTCGGCCCGGGCGCACGGGCCACCGGCACCGACGTCAGCGGAGCTCGCCGGCATGCGGGCGAGCTGTCCCCGCACCCGACGTTCGGCCCTGCGGTGCCGCGCGTGCCGTCGTCAACGGAAGGAGTCCGGCCAGGTCACGCCCGGCTCGGTCCCACGTCTCCGCTCACCGGCCCGGTCGAACGGCAGCGTGGATCGTCCCGGCTGGTGGTAGGGAACGGCCGGGCGCGGCGCCCCCGGTTCGGCCAGGCCCGGGCCGCCGGGCAGCGCCCGGGCCGTGGTCGGCACCGGGGCCCGCCCGACGACCGGCTCCATCTGCCGGCGGAACCGGTCCCGCTCCTGTTCGGGGACCTGGGCGGCGGTGCGGACGACCATCTCGGCCACGACGTCGTTGAGTTTGACCATCACCGCCACCGCGGTCGGCAGGACCAGCACCGCCCACCAGCTCACCAGCTCGGCGAGGGCGAGCAGCACGGCCAGCGCCGCCGCCCCCTCGAAGAAGAGGAAGCAGAGCACCCCGCCCGGGTTGACGAAGCGCAGGCCCAGCACCCGGGCGTAGAGCGGCCGGAACCGCTCCTCGTCCGTCGGCACGGTCGACCACGCTCGGGTCACCGGGCGCCGCCCCGCCGGGCCGCGGCCACCGAGAAGACGGCCCGTTCCAGCGCGTAGGCCCGGTCGTCGGCGCCGCCCTTGACCGCCGCGTTGCACTCGGCGGCCACGCGCATCGCCTCGACCAGGCCCTCCGGCGTCCAGCCCCGACCCTGGCGCTGGGCCCGCTCGATCTTCCACGCCGGCATGCCGAGGCTGCTGGCGAGCTGGTAGGCGCTGCCCCGGCCGGCCGAGGCGACCCGGGCCACGGTCCGTACGCCGTCGGCGAGCGCGTCGGCGATCGGCACCGGGTCCACCCCGACGTGCAGCGCCCACCGCAGCGCCTCCAGTGCGCCGGGAACGTCGCCGACCATCGTCGCGTCGGCCACGGTGAAGCCGGTCACCTCGACCCGACCCCGGTAGTAGCGGGAGACCGTGTCGGCCCCGATCCGTCCGTCGGTGTCGGCGACGAGCTGCGAGCAGGCGGCCGCCAGCTCGCGCAGATCGGCGCCGACCGCCGCGATCAGGGCCTCGGCGGCGTCCTCGGTGCACGTGCCACCGTTGCGGCGGATCTCCTCCCGCACGAAGGCCACCCGGTCGCGGTGCCCCTTGAGCTTGGCCGCCGGCACCACGGTGGCGCCCGCGGACCGCAGCCCGTCGGCGAACGCCCGGCCCTTGGCCCCGCCGAGGTGCAGCACCACCAGCTGCACGTCCGGGTCGGGATTCTTCGCGTACGCCAGCAGCGCGGCCGACAGGTCCTTGCGGGCGTCCTGGCCGGAGCGGAGCACCAACACGCGCCGGCCGCCGAACAGCGACGGGCTCAACATCTCGTCGATCTCGCCGACCGTCAGGGAGCCGGCCTGGTATTCCCGGACGTCCACGTCGGCGTCCACCTCACGGGCCCGCGCCACGGCTTCGGTGACCGCGCGCGTGGCGAGCAGCTCCTCGTCACCGAGGACGAGCAGAATAGGAGGCAGGCTGGCGGGGGTCACGTCGCCCATACTCGCACGCCCTCCGACCCGATCGTGCCTGCTCATCGGGGACTGTGACGGCACAGCCCGCACTCAACGCAAATCCAGACATTTGCCTTGATCCTCGCCTATCCCACCAAGATTCCCTCCTGTCCGTCATCGGGTCACCGGGGCCGTCCGGGGGCGGCGCCGCGTACCGCCACCGCCAGGCCGGTCGCGGTCCGGACCGCCGCCACGTCCCCGTCGGTGTCGGTCCGCACCACCCGCGCACCGCCCCGGGCCAACCGGCCCAGCAGAGCCGGGTGGGGGTGCCCGTAGTCGTTGTCGACACCCACGCAGATCAGCGCGACCGCCGGGCGGACCGCGGCGAGGAACTCCGGATCCTGGTACGCCGACCCGTGATGCGCCACCTTCAGCACGTCGGCGCGGATCGCGTCGGTCGGGAGCGTCTCCCGCACCGCCCGCTGCTCCTCGGTCTCGGCGTCCCCGGCCAGCAGGATCCGCACCCCGGACACGGTGGCGGTCAGGACCAGGGAGTTGTTGTTCGGATCGGACCGGCTGCCGCGCAGCGGGTACGGCGGCCCGACCGCGACCAGCCGCACCGCGCCCTGCCCCCAACGCCATCCCGCCGGCGCCGGGGCCAGCGAGGCGCCGCCCCGGCGGGCCGCCTCGCGCACCTGGGCGACGCCGTAGGCCGGCTCGGGCCAGGGTGGGCTCACCACCGCGCTCACCCGCCTACCCCGGAACACACCGGCCACCCCACCCACGTGGTCCACGTGGAAGTGACTGACCACCAGCAACGGCACCTCACGGATGCCGAGACGGCGCAGGCAGGCGTCCACGCCGGACGGTTCCGGGCCCGCGTCGACCACCACGGCCCGACCGGTCGCCACCGGCAGCACCAGCGCGTCACCCTGCCCCACCGCGCACGCCACCACCACCCAGCCGCGCGGCGGCCACCCGGAGGCGAGCAGCCGGACCGGCAGCGCGCCCAGCACCACCGCCACCACGACGGCCGCGACCAGCCGCCGGGCCCGACGCCTGCGGGCGGCGAGCAGCAGCGCCACGCTCACGACCGCCAGCAGCAGCGCGCCGACCACCCCACCCACCCACGGCAGGGTCCCGGCCGGCAGCACGGCCCCGTGGGCCGCCACGGTCACCAGCCAGCGGGCCGGCCAACTCGCCAGCCAGGCGAGGAACTCGGCCCCGCCGGGCCACACCGGCGACAGCACCGCGGCCAGCACGCCGAGCACCGTGGCCGGCGCGACGGCCGGCACCGCCAGCAGGTTCGCCGGCACCGCCACCAGGCTGACCGTCGCGGACATGCCGGCGATCACCGGACCGCAGGCGAGCTGCGCGGCCGCCGGGACCGCCAGCGCCTCGGCCAGGCCCACCGGCACGCCTCGGCGACGCAGCGCGTCCCGCCAGCCGGGGGCGAAGAGCAGCAGCCCGCCGGTGGCGCAGACCGACAACGCGCCGCACCGGGGCGGCGTCCCGGACCGCGAGCCGGGCCCCGGTGGCCGCCGCCCCGCAGAGCGCGCCCAGCAGCACGGCGACGGCGATCCAGCCGTACCGGCGGAGCGGCTCGACGGGGTGGTGCCGCCCGGCGCGCAGGCCCAGGGCCACGACGAGGGCGAGCGCGACGGCGACGGCGGACAGCCCCGCGAGGGTCCGGACGCCGAGGTGCAGCCCGGCCAGCGCGGCGAGCCACGCGGCCACCGCGAACCCGGCCAGCCGCAGGTCCAACGCGGCGTCCGCGCCGTCGACGCTCACACCGTCACCAGGTCCTTGAGCTGCTCGTAGCGGGCGTCCCCGATGCCCTCGACCTGGCGCAGGTCCGAGACGGACCGGAACCCGCCGTGCTGCTCGCGGTGGTCGAGGATCCGCTGGGCGAGCACCGGCCCGACGCCGGGGAGCGCGTCGAGCTGGGCCAGGGTGGCGGTGTTCAGGTTGACCGGACCCGCGGGCGGGCCGCCGCCGGCCGCCGGCCCCGGTGCGGGTTGCCCCGGCGCGGCAGTGACGCCGACCAGGATCAGCTCGCCGTCGGTGACCCTGCGGGCGGGATTGAGCAGCGCCACGTCCACCCCGGGCAGCGCGCCGCCGGCCGCCTCCACCGCGTCGGCCAGCCGGGCGCCGGCCGGTAGCCGCACCAGCCCCGGGTGGCGGACCTTGCCGGCCACCGCCACGACCACCTGCCCGGACGGGCCGGCCGAAGCCGCCGCCCCGGTCGTCGCGGCGGCCGCTTCCCGCGTCGCCTCCCCGGCCACGCCAGCCGGCGCGACCGGACCCACCGGTTCGGCGGTCGGACGAGAGCGCCACGCCCAGAGGGCGGCCCCCAGGACGACGAGCGCGGCCACGGCGGCGAGGGCACGGACACCGCGACGGCCCGGGTCGAACGCGCCCGGCCCCGGCAACCGGGACGCCGGCCCGCGCGTGGGCTCGCCGGGTGACCTTGCCTCGGAGCTGTCGGGATCGGCCTCGACCGACGCCGGGTCCGCCCCGGACAGCGGCATCGGGCCGGGCTCCGGGCGGCCGCGTCGCGGTCCGCCGTGCTCCGGCACCGGGAACGGGTGGGCCGGCGCGCGTCGCGGTCCGCCGTGCTCCGGCACCGGGAACGGGTGGGCCGACGGTGGGCCGGGGGCCGCCGCTCTGACGGCGGGCGGCACACCGCCGGCGGGCGCCGGTACGACGGTCGCGCGACCCACCGGCGTGAACAACCGGGCGAGCCGTCGCCGCACCGTCGCCACCTCGTCGTCTGACACGGCTCGGGACGCTAGCGGCGAGGACGCGCCGAGGAACGACCAACGGATCCTCGTCTGTGGACAACGGCGACCTGTGGACGGCTACCCGATCATGCCGTCGATGTGTTACCGGCCGTCGGGGTGGGGGTCAGCGTGCCTCGGGGTCGAGGCCGAGCGCGGCCCGGCCCCCGTCGACCGGCAGCGTCACGCCGTTGACGAACGAGGCCCGCGTCGACAGCAGGAACGCGACCACGTCGGCCACCTCCGCGGCGCGCCCGATCCGGCCCACCGGGTGCAGCCGGGCCAGCTCGGCCTCCACCCGGTCCGCCCCGGCCGGGTCCAGCCCGGCGAGGAAGGCGGCGTGCCGCTCGGTGTGGATCGAGCCGAGCGCTACCGCGTTGGCCCGGATGCCGTGCGGACCGTAGTCGACCGCCAGCGCCCGGGTCAGCCCCTCCACCGCCGCCTTGGCGGTGGCGTACGGCAACGCGCCGGGGACCGCCCGGCGGCCCTGGTGGGAGGAGACGTTGACGATCGCGCCGCCGCTGCCGGCAGCCAGGAACCGGCGTACGGCGGTGCCGGCGCCGACCACGGCGGGACGCAGGTTGACCGCGATCAGGTCGAACACCTCGCCCGCCGGGGCAGTGTGCAGCGCGGCGTCACGGAAGACGGCGGCGTTGTTGACCCAGCCGGCCAACGGGGCCGCTGCCTCGGCCCGGTCGGCGGCCCGTTCGGTGACCGCCTCGTCGGCGGCGTCCCCGGTCACGGCGCGCAACCGCTCGGTGGCGGGGTGTCCGGCCAGCCAGTCCAGCGCGTCCGCGTCCCGCTCGACGACGACCACGGTGCCGCCGTCGTCGACCAGCCGTTCCACGACGGCCCGCCCCACGCCCCGGCCGCCCCCGGTGACGACGTACGACCGGGCCCTCATCGGACGCACCGGGTGGCGGGCACGGGGCCCGGACACCGGCTCACGGGCGGCGGTGGACGACCACGCAGGCCAGTCCGGGTCCGGCGTGCGCGGCGACCACCGCGCCGGCCTCGCTGACGTACGTGTCGTGCAGCCGGTCGCCCAACCGCTCGGTCAACGCGACCAGCAGCTGGTCGGCGCGCTGCGGGGCGGCGAGGTGGTGCACCCCGAGGTCGACCTCGGCGTCCCCCGCCGCCTCGACCGCCAGGTCGACCAGGCGCGCGACGCCCCGGCTGGCGGTCCGGACCTTGTCCTTCACCACGATCGCGCCGTCCGGCATGTGCATGATCGGCTTGACCGAGAGGGCGGTGCCGAGCAGTGCCTCGGCCGCGTTGATCCGGCCGCCCCGGCGCAGGAACTCCAGCGTGTCGACGTAGAAGAAGATGGTGGTCCGGCCGACCGCGTCCAGCGCCGCCGCACGTACCCCGGTCAGGTCGGCTCCCCCGGCGGCGGCCCTGGCGGCGGCCAGCACCGGGAAGCCGAGGCCCATGCCGGTGGAGCGGCTGTCGACCACGGCGACGCGGTCGCCGACCTCGGCGGCGGCCAGCCGGGCCGCCTCGACGGTGCCGGAGAGTTCGGCGGACAGGTGCACCGAGACCACGCCGTCGGCGCCCTCGGCCAGCAGCGTGCGGTAGACCTGCGCGAACTGCTCCGGGGCGGGGCGGGAGGTGCTCACCGAGACCCGGCGGGCGCTCAGCGCGCGGGTGGCGTCGGCCGGGGAGGTCTCGACGCCCTCCAGCCCTTCGGCGCCGTTGAGCACGACGGTCAGCGGGACGACGGTGAGCCGGTGCGCGCGGACCAGCTCGGGGGGCAGGTAGGCGGTGGAGTCGGTGACGACCGCTACGGGCATGACCGGCACGCTAGCCGATGTGGCGGTGCCGTGCCGGGGCCGGACGCCTCAGACCGCGTCGGTGAGCGCCGGCTGGGTGATCAGCCCGACATTGTGCGCGCGCAGGTGCCAGCCCCGGACCTCGTCGTGGCGCAGCTCGGTCCAGTGGCAGTTGGCCAGCGAGCCGAGGCTGCGCAGCACCGCGTGGTCCCAGCCGAGCAGGTGACCGACGCCCTGCCGGGCCCCGCCGCCGTGGGTGGTCACCACCACGGTGCCGCCGGGAGCCAGGTCGGCCGCGTCGCGGAACGCCGCGCCGAGCCGCTTGCCGAGGTCGTCCAGGTTCTCGATGCCGGCGCCGGGGTCGGGATCGCCGGCCCGCCAGCGGGCGTACTCGTCTCCGAAGCGCTCGGCGACCTCGGTGAGGGCCAGGCCCTGCCACTGGCCGAAGTGCCGCTCGCGCAGCCGGGCGTCGGCGCGGATGGGCAGCCCGGTCACCGCCGCCAGCGCGGCGGCGGTGTCGGCGGCCCGGCGCAGGTCGCTGGCGACGATGGCGTCGGGGCGCAGCGCGGCCAGCACGGGTGCGGCGGCGCGGGCCTGCTCCCGGCCGAGGTCGTTGAGCGGCACGTCGGTCTGGCCCTGGACCCGGCTCTGCGCGTTCCAGTCGGTGTTGCCGTGCCGCCAGATGATCAGGCGGGTCATTCGGCGGTGGCGGTGCCGGCGGCCGAGTCGGCCAGGTCGCGATCCACGAACGGGATCTGCGGGCAGTCCTTCCAGAGCCGGTCGAGCGCGTAGAACTCGCGCTCCTCGGTGTGCTGCACGTGCACCACGATGTCGACGTAGTCGAGCAGCACCCAGCGGCCACCCCGCTCGCCCTCGCGGCGGATCGGCTTGGCCTTCTCCGGCAGCTCCAGCAGGCGCTCCTCGACGGCGTCGACGATGGCGAGCACCTGACGCTCGTTGGGCGCCGAGGCCACCAGGAACGCGTCGGTGATCGCGAGCTGATCGCCCACGTCGATGATGACGATGTCCTGTGCCTTCTTGTCGGCCGCGGCCTGGGCGGCGGCCATCGCCAGCTCGTGCGCGCGTTCGGAAACTGTCACCGTTCTCCTTCGATCAACCGTGCGACCCTCCAAGCCTCTCACACCCGGCGACGCGGCGACTTGGCAGTTCTGGCTGGTTACCGGGGCATACGGGTACGTAACGGGCGGGATCACCGCTGATAGAGCCGCCGTTTGGCGATGTACTGCACCACACCGTCGGGCACCAGGTACCAGACCGGCTCGCCCCGACCCACCCGCGCGCGGCAGTCGGTGGAGGAGATGGCCATGGCGGGAACCTGCACCAGGCTGACCGTGTCCGCCGGGAGGTGCTGGTCGGAGAGCTCGAAACCGGGACGGGTCACCCCGATGAAGTGGGCCAGTTCGAGGACGTCGTCGAGGTCCTTCCAGGAGAGGATCCGCTCCAGGGCGTCCGCGCCGGTGATGAAGAACAACTGCGACTTCGGGCCGTACTCGGCGTGCAGGTCCCGCAGCGTGTCGACGGTGTAGGTGGGGCCACCGCGGTCGATGTCGACCCGGCTCACCTGGAAGCGGGGGTTGGAGGCGGTGGCGATCACGGTCATCAGGTAGCGGTCCTCGGCCGGGCTGACCGGTTCGTCCGCCTTCTGCCACGGCTGTCCGGTCGGCACGAAGACCACCTCGTCCAGGCCGAACCGGTCGGCCACCTCGCTCGCCGCCACCAGGTGACCGTGGTGGATCGGGTCGAACGTGCCGCCCATGATGCCGATCCGCCGGATGTCTTCCTCCACCCCGCGATCGTAGGCCGCGCGACGGCGACCCCCGGGCGGGGTCACCGGGGCCCGTACCGGGCGGGCGCCCCGACCCGCCCGGCACGGGCACCGGTCAGGCGGCCGCGGCGGCCACCGCGGTGCGGGCCACCAGCGCCCGGCGCAGGTCGTCGTCCAGGTCGGTGACCCACCGGCGCAGGCCGGGCGTGAGGTCGTCGCGGGCCAGCAGCGCCGCGGCCAGCTCCCGGGTCGGCTGCGCCACCGCGTAGCGCGGGAACGCGGCGACCGTGACCGAGTCGGCCACCCAGGCGGTACGCAGACGTGCCGCCGCCGGCATGTCGGTGAAGTAGCGCTCGACGTACCCGGCGGTCAACTCGGCCTGTTCGGGCTGCCAGAAGCCCTCGGCGGTCGCCTCGACCAGCCGGTTGGACAGCTCGGTGCTGGTCGTGACGATCTCCCAGGCCGCCCGCTTCGCGTCCGGGTCCGGCAGCGCCGCCCGGCAGGCCGCGGCCTGCTCGGCGCCGGTGGCGCTGCGGTCGGCGGCCGCCTCGGCGTCGATCTCCGCCGCGCCGGCGGCGCCGAGCACCACCAACCGGCGCAGCACCGCCCAGCGCAGGTCGGTGTCGACGGAGAGCCCCGACGGCACCTGCTTGCCGGCCAACCAGTCGGCGAGGAGCCCGGTGTCGGTGGTGGCGGCGATGAACCCCCGCGCCGCGGCGAGCTGACGCGAGCCGCCCGCCGGCGCCGCGGCGAGCAACGCCGCACAGGCGGCGGACACCCGCAGCAACGCGGCGTCGCGGGCCAGTGGGTCGAGGTAGCGGTCGACGAGCCGCCGGGTCAGCAGCAGCACGTCCTCGATGATGGTCACCTCGGTCTCGGCCGGCAGCGCCGCGGCGATCAGGCCGACCAGCGCGGCGGTGGGCCGCTCCCCGTCGGTGACGGCGTCCAGCGCCTCACCCCACAGCAACGCCCGGGCCAGCGGGTCGTCGAGGCCGGGCAGCAGCATCGGCACCGCGTCCGACGAGGCCGGGTCCAGTCGGATCTTGGCGAAGGTCAGGTCGCCGGCGTTGGGCAGCAGCAGGCCGGTGGCCGGCTGCCCGACCAGTTCGGGCACCGGCGTACGGCCGCCGTCGGCGTCCGGGTCGAGGTCGACCTCGAACCGCCGGGCCGGGGCGTCGGCGGTCAGGTGGGCCACGCCGATGCGGTGCGGCCGCAGCACCGGGTGGCTCGGCGGGGCGGTCTGCACCACCGCCACCTCGGTCCACCGGCCGTCGCCGTCCACCGCGGTCTCGATGCGCAGCGTGTTCACCTGCGCCCGACGCAGCCAGCGCTCGGCCCAGCCGGTCAGGTCGCGTCCGCTCGCGGCGCCGAGGCCGGCCAGCAGGTCGGCAAGCGTGGCGTTGTCGAACCGGTGCGCGGCGAAGTGCGCGTTCAGCCCGGCCAGGAAGGCGCCGTCGCCGAGCCAGGCGACGAGCTGGCGCAGCACGCTGGCGCCCTTGGCGTACGAGATGCCGTCGAAGTTGAGCAGCGCCTGGGCGGCGTCGGCCACCTCCTGCGGCGCAACCGGGTGGGTGGACGGACGCTGGTCGGCGGTGTAGCCCCACGCCTTGCGACGGCTCGCGAACGTGGTCCACGCCCGGTCGAACCGGGTCGCCTCGGCGGTGACCCGGGTGCCCAGGTACTCCGCGAACGACTCGTTCAGCCAGAGGTCGTCCCACCAGCGCATGGTGACCAGGTCGCCGAACCACATGTGCGCCATCTCGTGGGCGATGGTGGTGGCGCGCAGCTCGCGCTGGGTGTCGGTGACCGCGGACCGGAAGACGTAGTCGTCGCGCAACGTGACCAGGCCGGGGTTCTCCATGGCGCCGGCGTTGAACTCGGGCACGAACGCCTGGTCGTACTTGCCGAACGGGTAGCGCTCGGCGAAGAGCTGGTGGAAGCGGTCGAGGCACTGCCGGGTGACGGTGAAGATCTCGTCGGCGTCGGCGTCGAGATGCGCGGCGAGCGAGCGCCGGCAGTAGAGGCCGAGCGGGATGCCGTCGTGCTCGGACCGCAGCACGTGCCAGGGCCCGGCGACCAGCGTGACGAAGTAGGTGGCCAGCGGCGCGGTGGGGGCGAACTCCCACCGCCCCGGCGTGGGCCGGTCGGCGAGCTGCCCGTTGGCCGCCACCGTCCACTCCGGCGGCGCGGTGACGGCGAGCGTCACCGGCGCCTTCAGGTCGGGCTGGTCGAACGCCGCGAAGATGCGCGGCGCGTCGTCCAGGAAGGACATGGCGTAGAGGTAGGTCTCGCCGTCGGCCGGGTCGACGAAGCGGTGCAACCCCTCGCCGGTGTTGGAGTAGGCCATCTCGGCCTCGACGGTGAGCGTGTTGCTCGCGGCCAGGCCGGTGAGCGGCAACCGCTCGTCGGACAGCAGGGCCGGGTCGAGGTCGCGGTCGTTGAGACGGGCCCGCAGGAGTCGGCGAGGCTTGACGTCGACGAAGGTCTCGGCGCCGGGGTTGGCCCGGAACCGGATGGTGACGGCGGAGCGGAACCGCTCGGCGTCGCCGGTCAGGTCGAGGTCCACCTGGTAGGACTCGACGGTGATCGACGCGCGGCGCGCGGTCGCCTCTGCACGGGTGAGGCTCGGCATCCGCTTATCCTGCCCGATGAGGTCCGCACGGACCTTCTCGTTACGCGTCGCGATGGAGGAACAACGATGGGTCAGCACCCCAAGGGCGATTTCGACCTCTCTCGGGCGGTGTGGCAGCGCGCGGAGGGAGACACCTCCGAGGGTGCGGTCGAGGTGGCCTTCGTCGACGATCTGATCGGGATGCGCAACTCGGCCGAGCCGGAGGGGCCCGTCCTGGTCTTCACCCAGGCCGAGTGGGACGCCTTCGTGGCGGGCGCCCAGGACGGCGAGTTCGACCTGGACTGAACCCGCGCGGTCAGTCACCGTCACCCCAGCCGAGCCCGCCCGGCCCGGGCGCGTGGTGGAACCCGGGGTGGTCGGCCACGTCGGCGCAGCGCTCGCCGTCGGGCCCGACCGCCCCGCAGAACAACCGCTCGGCCCGGTGCCAGGCGTCGGCCGGGGACAGCGCCGCCGCGCCGAGTGCCAGCTCCGGGCGGAGCAGGCCGAGAGCCTCGGCGTACGCGACGGCCAACTCCCGCGCGACGGCGGGCTCGGCGGCCGCGAATCCGAGGTGCACGGTGAAGAACCGCGGCGGGCGGGGCGCGGGCCGGCGGGGACCGCCGATCAGCGGATCCTCCCGACCGCCGCCCCGCAGCCCGGCGACCGCCCCACGCCGCCGTCGCTCCGCCCTCTCGTCGCGCATCCGGGTCCTCCCCCGTCGTCGGTGACCGCCCACCGGACGCCGTGCCGGCGGGCGCCGGACCGGCGCCCGCCGACCCGCGTTCCGAGCCAACCAGCTTTTCCGCACCCGGGGAGGGGCCAGCGGCCGGCCGCGTGGCCGGCCCCTCCCCCGACCGGCCGGACCTGCGGTAATGGAGGATTCGGCCGCGTCGGCCCGGGTAGGTAGCGCAACGTCGAGCAGGGCCACCGAGCCGGTCAGGAGCCGCCGAGATGAGCACCATGCCGAGCGACCGGAGCCCGGACAGCACGCTGGCCTTCCTGCGCGAGGGCTACCGCTTCGTGGGCGCCCGCTGCGACCGGTTCGGCACCGACGTCTTCCAGACCCGGCTGCTGCTGGAGCCGACGATCTGCCTGCGCGGCCGGGAGGCCGCCGAGCTGTTCTACGACGAGGAGCGGTTCGTCCGGCGCGGCGCCATGCCGATGCGCGGGCAACGCACGCTGACCGGCGTCGGTGGCGTCCAGGGTCTCGACGGCGAGGCGCACCGGGCCCGCAAGGCCATGTTCATGTCGATCATGACACCGGCCGCGATCCGCCGGCTCGGGCAGCTCTTCGACGACGAGTGGCGGGCCCGGATCCCGGCCTGGGCGCAGGACGGCCCAGTCGTGCTCTACGACGAGGTGGGCCGGATCCTCACCAGGGCGGTCTGGGCCTGGGCCGGCGTGCCCCTGGTCGAGGCCGACGTGGCCCGCCGGACCGCCGAGATGCACGCGATGATCGAGGCTCCCGCCGTCCTGGGGCCGAAACACTGGCGCGGGCTGCTCGGCCGGCGCCGGGCCGAACGCTGGGCCGGCGAGCAGGTCGACCGGGTCCGCGCCGGCGCGCTCCCGGCGCCCGAGGGCAGCGCGCTGCGGGTCGTCGCCGAGCACCGGGACGAGCGGGGCACGCCGCTGCCCCGCCGGATCGCGGCGGTGGAGTTGCTCAACGTGCTGCGCCCCACCGTCGCCGTGGACCGGTACGTGGTCTTCGCCGCGCTGGCGTTGCACGACCACCCGCACTGGCGCGACCGGCTGGCCGGTGACGACGCCGCGACCGAGCAGTTCGTGCAGGAGGTACGCCGCTACTACCCGTTCTTCCCGCTCGCCGCCGCGCGCGTGCGTCGCTCGTTCGAGTGGCGGGGGTACGCGTTCCCGCAGGGCCGCCGCGTGCTGCTCGACCTGTACGGCACGAACCACCACCCGCGGATCTGGCCGGAGCCGGAGCGGTTCCGCCCGGAGCGCTTCGCCGGCTGGCGGGACGACCCGTTCGGGCTGGTCCCGCAGGGCGGCGGCGACCACCTCACCGGGCACCGCTGCGCCGGCGAGTGGATCACCATCGAGCTGATGAAGCGGGCGGTGGCCCAGCTGACCGGCACGATGAGCTACCGCGTCCCGCCGCAGGACCTCGCGCTCGACCTCGCGCGGATGCCGACGCTGCCGCCCAGCGGGCTGCTGGTGGACGGGGTGCGTCCGGCCGCCTGAGCGGCGCGTCCGCACCCCCGTCCACGCTCAGGCGGCCTGCGGGTGCAGGACGGTGCGCAGGCAGCCGTCCTCCTTCTTCTCGAAGATCTCGTAGCCCCGTGCCCCCTCCTCCAGCGACATCGGGTGGGTGGCCAGGTAGCCGGGGTCGATCTCGCCGGCCGCGACCCGGTCCAGCAGCATCGGGATGTAGCGCTGCGCGTGCATCTGCCCCATCCGCAGCACCAGCGCCTTGTTCATGGCCGCGCCGAGCGGGAACTTGTCCACCAGACCGCCGTACACCCCGACGATGCTCACCGTGCCGCCCTTGCGGCACGCCATGATCGCCTGCCGGACCGACGTCGGACGGTCGCTCTGCAGCCGTACCGTCTGCTTGGCCTTGTCGTACGCGTAGGCCGGGCCGACGTCGTGCGACTCCATGCCGACCGCCTCGATGCAGGCGTCCGGGCCGCGGCCGGCGGTCAGCTCGCGCAGCGCCTCCAGCACGTCGGTCTCCGCGTAGTTGATCGTCCCCACGCCGAGGCGCCGGGCCGCGGTGTCGAGCCGCTCCGGCAGCCGGTCGATGACCACGACCCGCTCGGCGCCGAGGATCTGCGCGGACCGGGCGGCCATCTGGCCGACGCCGCCGGCGCCCCAGACCGCCACCACCTCGCCGCCCTTGAGGGCGCAGAAGTCGGCCGCCATCCAGCCGGTCGGCATGGCGTCGGAGGCGAACACCACCGAGTCGTCCGGCACGCCGTCCGGCACGGTGAAGGCGCCGACGTCGCCGAACGGCACCCGGATGTACTCGGCGTGGCTGCCCGAGTAGCCACCGGCCGCGTGCGAGTAGCCGAGGATGCCGGCCGGCGAGTGGCCCCACAGCTTCTCGGTGAAGACCGGCTGGGGGTTGGAGTTGTCGCAGAGCGAGTACTGCTCGGTGCGGCAGTACCAGCAGCTGCCGCAGGCCACCACGGAGCCGACCACGACCCGGTCGCCGACGGAGATCCGCCGGACCTCGGGGCCAACCTCCACCACCTCGCCCATGAACTCGTGGCCGAGCACGTCCCCCTCGCGCATCGCCGGCAGGTAGCCGTTGATCAGGTGCAGGTCGGAGCCGCAGACGCTGCTGGCCCGGACCTTGACGATGATGTCGCCGGCCGACCGGACGGTCGGTTCCGGCACGTCGCGCACGGCGAGCTTGCCGACGCCCTCCCAGCACAGCGCCCTCACGGCCGTCCTCCCACGATCAGCTTCTCGCGTACCTTGTCCGTCGCCCGCTCCTGGCGCGGGCTGCGCCCCGACGGGTCGTGCCGGGTGTCCAGCACCTGACCGGTCTCGACGAGCGACTTGATCCGGCGCAACGCGGTGCGCAGCGCCAAGTCCGGCTCGTTCCCGCCGACCAGGCCGACGGCCCGGCGCAGCGGGCCGGAGCGCCACCGCAGCTCGGCGCGGATCTCGGTGCCCCGGTCCTGGGGCGCGGCGACCAGCTCGACCCGGCCCCGCTGGGCCACCGGCCCGTCGGTCACCCGCCAGCTGAACCGGCCCGGGCCCTCGACGGTGATCTCGGCCCGCCACTCGGTGCCGCCGCCGGCCGGGTCCGCGGCCACGCAGCGCCACCGGTTGTCGTCGAACTGCTCCAGGGTGGCCCACTCGGCCAGGCCCCGGTCGAGCCGTTCCCGGTCGGTCCAGAAGCCGATCACCGCGTCGACCGGCCGGTCGACCGTGATGCCCCGGCGCACCACGTACCAGCCGTCCTCCCGGTCGGGTTGGTGTCGGTGCCGGCGCCGGGCCACCGTCCGGGTGATCCCGAGCGCCGTCAGCGCGGCGGCGCCGGCCAGCGCCCACCTCGTTCCGTTGCTGCTCATCACGTCTCCTCCACCTCGGACGACTCGCCCGCCCGTATCCGGCTGCGCTACCCGGCCCAGGGCGGCCGAAACGGTTTCAGGAGCCGCATTCCGGGCACCCGGCTGATCCCTCTCGGGACGGGAGACGACGTGACGGACACCGCTGCGCACCCGCGCCGACCGGACCGGACCGACGTGCGGTCCGCGCCGGTCCGGCTGCCGATGGCGTACGTCCTGCCGGTGCGCGCCCACGACGACCGGGGTCTGGACGAGCTGACCGGCTACCTGCGCGAGCTGAGCCGATGGGTCGACGTGGTGGCGGTCGACGGGTCCGCGCCGGCGCTGTTCGCCCGCCACGCCGCCGCCTGGCGGGGGCTGGTCCGGCACGTTCCGCCCGATCCGGCGCTGCGCGGGCGCAACGGCAAGGTGCTCGGGGTGCTCACCGGGGTGGCGCTGGCCCGGCACGAGCACGTGGTGGTCGCCGACGACGACGTCCGCTACGACCTGCCGGCGCTGTGCGCCGTGCACGACCTGCTCGACCGGGTGGACCTGGTCCGGCCGCAGAACCACTTCGACCCGCTGCCCTGGCACGCCTGGTGGGACACCGGAAGGACACTGCTGGCCCGGGCGTTCGGCGGGGACTGGCCGGGCACCCTGGCGGTGTGCCGGAGCACGTTCCTGGCCATGGGCGGCTACGACCCGGACGTGCTCTTCGAGAACCTGGAGCTGGTCCGGACAGTCCGGGCGTACGGGGGCAGCGAGGCCGCCCCCGCCTGGCTGTACGTGCGGCGACTCCCGCCCGCCGCCGGGCACTTCCTCGGGCAGCGCGTGCGCCAGGCGTACGACGAGACGGCCCGACCGGCGTGGCTGCTGGCCGCGCTGGCGGTGCTGCCTGCGACGGCGGTCGCGCTCGCCGCCCGGCGGCCGGGGCTGCTGCTGCGGGCCGGGCTGGTCACCGTGGCGGTGGCGGAGGTCGGCCGGCGCCGGGCCGGCGGCGCCCAGGTCTTCCCGGCGCACACGACGCTCGCCGCGCCGGTCTGGCTGCTGGAACGGGGCGTGTGCGCGTGGCTCGCGGTCGGCCGGCGGCTGCGCGGCGGGGTGCCCTACGCGGACAGCCGCTTGCGGGTGGCGGCCCACTCCACCCGGACGTTGCGCCGGCGGTCGGCGCGGCGGCGCCCGGACGACCTGGTGCTCTGGGTGGAGAACGGGGCCGCGCCGCGTTGACGACATCGACGAGACAGGCGGGGGCCCCTCCCGTCGCCTGGGCGACAGGAAGGACCCCCGCCTGACGCGGGAGCTTCCGTCAGGAGCGCGCCTGGTGGGCGCTCTCCCGCACGTCCTGCGCGGCGCTGCGGCCGTCGTCCTTGACCGCCTGGGCGGCCTCCTGCGCGGTGGACCGCACCGACTCGGCGGCGTGCTGCGCCGGCTCGCGCAGTTCCTCCCTGAGCTCCCCGGCGACCTCGCCGAGCTTCTCCTTGACCACGCCGCCGTGCTCGGTCGCCTTCTCCTTGACCTGCGCGGCGAGCTGCTGCTCCCGCCGGGTGGCCGGGATGAGCGAGGAGACCAGCATGCCCACACCGAAGGCGATCACGCCGGCGGCGATCGGGTTGCCCTCGGACTTCTGCCGCACCACCTGGGGCGCGCGGTGCGCGGCGTCGCTCACCGCGGAGGCGGCGGAGTGGGCCTTGTCGCCCACCGTGGACGCCGTCGAGGAGGCGTGGTCGCCCACCGAGTGGGCGGCGTGGCCGGTGCTGTGGCCGAGGTCGGAAGCGGTTCCCATCACCTTGTCCTTCACGTTCGTCAGCGCGCTGCGCACGCGCTGCTTGCGGTCGTCGACGATGCGGCCCGGGCTGACCTTGTACGCCAGGGCGTCCACGTCCGAGCTGAGGTTGTTGCGGGTGGCTTCGATCTCCCGGCGGATCTGGTCGGGATCGGTGCTCATCGGGTGACTCCCTCCGGGTGCGGCTTGAGTGCGTCGGGGATGCGCTGCACGCTGTCGTTGGTCTGCTTCAGGCCACGGATCTGCTCGGCGTTCCGCTTCGCCTTCGAGTAGAGGACGGCGGCGACCACGGCCCAGATCACGGCCACGATCAGCGCGGCCAGACCGGAGTCCATGACGTTGTCGAGGAACTGCCACACCGCGATGGAGACGAAGAGCGCCACCATGTAGCCGCCGAAGCCGGCGCCGCCGTAGAAGCCGGCGGCCTTGCCCGCCTTCCTGCCCTCCTGGCGGATCTCGGCCTTGGCCAGCTCGACCTCCTGTCGCATCAGCGTGGACAGGTCGCCGGTGACCTGGCTCATCAGCTCACCGATCGAGCTGCTCCGCACCTCGTCGGCGTGGTGCGGCGCGCCCGTCGCCTGGTAGCCGGGGTCCTGCGTCGGCACGGTCATGCCGTGGTCTCCCTTCTGCCGGTCCGGCCGCTCACGGGCGGGGAGCGCCGGTCGACGGCACGCCCGGCAGCGGGTCGGTCTGGCTCGGCGGCGGCAGCGGCTGGCCGGTGCCGCCGGCCGGGTCGGCCCAGGTGTTCGGCGCGCCGCCACCCGGGTAGGCCGCGCCGGGCGCGGAGTAGCCCGGGTCCGGCTCGGCGTAGCTGCCCGGCGTCGGGTCGAGGTAGCCGCCCGGCGGGGTCTGGGCGGGCACGGTCGGCGTGGTCGGGAGGACCGCGGTGCGGTCCGGGTCGTACCCCGGCCGCACGCCACCGTCGTCGTTGCCGACAGCGGCGATGTTCCGGGTGAGCCGGCCCGCGACCACGCCGAGCAGCGCGGCGCCGACCAGGAACGTGCCCGGGTTGCGGCGGGCGTAGCCCTTCACCTCGTTGAGCAGGTCGCCCGGCTCACGCTGCTCCAGCCAGCCGGCGACGCCGTGCACCCGCTCGGCCGCCTGGTGGGCCAGCTCGGTGACCGGGCCGGAGCCGCCGCCCTGCTGCGCCATCGAGCGCATCTCGTCGGCCAGCGACCGCAGGCCGCTGGCGGCGCGCTGCTGCTGCTGGCCGGCCTGGGAGGTGACCTGGTTGCGGGCCTCGCCGTAGAGGTCGCGGGCCTGCCGCTTGGCCTCGCCCACCACCTCCCGGCCCTGCTGCTTGGCGGTCTGGGCGACCGCGCCACCGGCGCCTGCGGCGTCGGAGCCGACCTGCCGGGCCTGGTCGCGCACGCCGCCGCCGTTCGTCGACTCGTACGTGGCGGACGTGGGGGAAAGATCGTGAGTCATGGTGTCCCTTCCGCTCGTGCGTTCCTCGCGGTTGTCTTCGGGGGGTCACGCGAATTGCTTTCCGCGTGACAAGGGCCCTACCCCCGGTCGTCGGGTCCATGCCTGATTCGTCATTTCTCTGCGGAACCGACCCGCCCCGGTCACAGAATGGGGTGCCTGCCCGCCCGGGCGGCGTGGGCTCACGGGGGTGACAGGGATGGCACGTGACGTGCGCGGACGTCCGTCGGCCCGGCCGGCGGTGCAGAAGGTGGCGCTCGCGGCGGCGGCCGTCTTCACGCTGATCGGCGTGCTCGGCTTCGTGCCCGGCGTCACCACCCACTACGGGGACCTGGCGTTCGCCGGGCACCACTCGGAGGCGAAACTGTTCGGCCTGTTCCAGGTGTCGGTGCTGCACAACCTGCTGCACCTGCTGTTCGGGCTGGTCGGCCTGGTGATGGCGCGGCGGCTGGCCGGCGCGCGGGTGTTCCTGGCCGGCGGCGGCGCGCTCTACCTGGTGCTGTGGCTCTACGGCTTCGTCATCGACCGGGAGACCTCCGCGAACGTCATCCCGCTCAACGACGCCGACAACTGGCTGCACCTGTTCCTCGGCTTCGGCATGCTCGCCTCGGGCCTGCTGCTGAACAACGAGATGGGCACCGGCAGCCGTCTGGACACCCCGATCGACCGGCCCTGACCAGGGGCGACACGCCGAGCCGGCGTTTGTCGGGCATCCACCGGGGGCAGGAGGGCCACCACGGGTGGCACACCCGGCGGGACGAGGAGGTCCGGCTATGCCACGGTGGTTGCGGAACAATGCGCTCTCGGTCGCCATGTTCGGCGCGTTCCTGGTCTTCCTGCTGTTGCAGAGCGTCTTCGGCTGGCAGGTGCACAACGAGGAGCTGAGCCGGTACGGCGTCGCGCCGCTGAGCTGGTCGGCTTACCTGGGCACCGGGCACTTCGCCGAGGCGGTGTTCGAGAACTGGGAGTCGGAGTTCCTCCAGATGGGCGGCTACGTGCTGCTCACCGCGTACCTGGTGCAGAAGGGCTCGGCCGAGTCGAAGCCGGAGGGGCAGACCGACCGTCCGGAGGACAACCGCGACCACGCCCGTCCCGACTCGCCGTGGCCGGTCCGGGTCGGCGGGTTGCCCCTCGTGGTCTACCGGAACAGCCTCTCCATCGCGCTGCTGATGATCTTCACCGGTTCGTTCCTGGGCCACCTCGTCGGCGGGGTGGCGGCCTACAACCAGGAGCAGGCGCTGGAGAGTGGCGCCGCCCCGATCACCGCCTGGCAGTTCCTCGGCACCAGCGACTTCTGGTTCCAGTCCATGCAGAACTGGCAGAGCGAGTTCCTGGCCGTGGGTGTGCTGATCCTGCTCAGCATCGTGCTCCGCCAGCACGCGAGCCCCGAGTCCAAGCCGGTCACCGCGGCGCACGCCGAGACCAGCGCCTGACCTCGCGGGTCAGGCGGCGACCGGGAGCTGCTTGGCGAAGCAGACGCTGTACGGGTTGTCGACGTACTCGCCGTAGACCGGAACGGGCTGGTAGCCGCTGGAGCGGTAGAGCGCGATCGCGGCCGGCAGGTAGGTGCCCGTCTCCAGGCACACCGTGCGGTGCCCGTGCCGGAACGCCAACTCCTCCAGCGCGCCCAGCAACTGCCGGGCGATGCCCCGCCCCCGGTACGCCGGTCGCACGTACATCCGCTTCAGCTCGCCGGTGTCGGCGTCGAGCGCCTGCAGGCCGCCGCAGCCGACCGCCCGGCCACCCACCACCACGGCGAGGTAGCGGATGTCGCCGTGCACGACGGTGACCTGCCCGTCCAACCCGCCGTCGGCGTCGCGCAGCTCACGCTGCTGCGCGACGACGAGCGCGGCGATCTCCGGATCGGTGGCGGGTCGGGATTCGATCAGCATCCGGCCACGGTAGGTCGGCCGGATTTCGCGGAGGTTTCCCGCCACCGACCCCGAAACGGCTACTCGGAGTCCGGTTCCGCCGGCGCGGGGGCCGCCTCGATCTCGTCCTCCGGCCGTACCCGGCGGGCCTTGCGCGCGGCCAGCCGGTCGGACGCCGAGGGGCGGTTCGACTTCTCCTCCAGGCGCACGTCGGTGCCCCGGTTGCCGGGAACGAAGTCGACGCCGGCGTAGAGCGTCGGCTGCCAGTCGAACTCGCGCTCGCCGATGCGCACCAGGTCACCGGCCTGCGCGCCGGCCTTGGCCAGCTTCTCCTCCACGCCGAGGCGGGCCAGCCGGTCGGCCAGGTAGCCCACGGCCTCGTCGTTGTCGAAGTTCGTCTGCTTGACCCAGCGCTCCGGCCGGCTGCCCCGGACGGTGTAGGAGCCGTCCACCTCGGCCTCGATGGTGAAGCCGGCGTCGTCGACCGCCTTCGGCCGGATCACGATCCGGGTCGGCTCGGCCGGCGGGGCGGCGCGGCGGCCCTCCTCCACCAGCTCGGCCATCGCGTAGGTCAGCTCGCGCAGCCCCTCACGGGTCGCGGTGGAGACGTCGAAGACGCGGAAGCCGCGGGCCTCCAGGTCAGGGCGGACGATGTCGGCGAGGTCCTTGCCGTCCGGCACGTCGACCTTGTTCAGCGCGACCAGCCGGGGCCGGTCGGCGAGTCCGCCGTACTGGGACAGCTCCAACTCGATGGCGTCGATGTCGGCGAGCGGGTCGCGACCCGGCTCCAGCGTCGCCGTGTCGACCACGTGCACCAGCACCGCGCAGCGCTCGACGTGGCGGAGGAACTCCAGGCCCAGGCCCTTGCCGGTGGCCGCGCCCGGGATCAGGCCGGGCACGTCGGCGACGGTGAAGGTGTGGTTGTCCACCCGCACCACGCCCAGGTTCGGCACCAGCGTGGTGAACGGGTAGTCGGCGATCTTCGGCTTGGCCGCCGAGATCACCGAGATCAGCGAGGACTTGCCGGCCGACGGGAACCCGACCAGGCCGACGTCGGCGACGCTCTTCAGCTCCAGCACCACGTCGAGCTTGTCGCCGGGCTCACCCAGCTCGGCGAAGCCGGGCGCCTTGCGGCGGGCGTTGGCCAGCGAGGCGTTGCCCCGTCCGCCCCGGCCGCCACGGGCCGCCTCGAAGGTGGTGCCCACCCCGACCAGGTCGGCCAGCACCTCGCCGTCGAGACTCTGCACCACGGTGCCGTTGGGCACCTTGATGACCAGATCGCGGCCGTTGGCGCCGTCCCGGTTCGAGCCGGCCCCGCCCTTGCCGTTCTCGGCCTTCAGGTGCGGCCGGAAGTGGAAGTCGAGCAGCGTGGTGACCTGCGCGTCGACCACCAGCGACACGCTGCCGCCGTGGCCGCCGTTGCCGCCGTCCGGGCCGCCGAAGGGCTTGAACTTCTCCCGGTGGATCGAGACACAGCCGTGCCCGCCGTCGCCGGCCTGCATGTGCAGGACGACCCGGTCAACGAACGTCGTCACGACGCCAATCCTTCCAGCGGGGTCCGCCCCGCACGTGGAAAAGCGAAGCGGGCCGGGACCCGAGGTCCGCGGCCCGCTTCGCCTTCGAACTACTGCTGCGGCACGATGCTGACGGTCTTGCGACCGCGCTTGGTGCCGAACTGCACGGAACCGGCGGCGAGGGCGAACAGCGTGTCGTCGCCGCCACGGCCGACCAGGTCACCGGGGTGGAACTTGGTGCCACGCTGACGGATGAGGATCTCACCCGCGCTGACGACCTGACCACCGAAGCGCTTCACGCCGAGCCGCTGGGCCGCGGAGTCACGACCGTTACGCGAGCTGGACGCACCCTTTTTGTGAGCCATTGGAGGACGACCTACTTCCCGCTGTTGGAGATGCCGGTCACCTTGATCTGGGTCAGCGGCTGCCGGTGACCCTGACGCTTGTGGTAGCCGGTCTTGTTCTTGAACTTGTGGATCCGGATCTTCGGGCCCTTGGTGTGCGCGGCGATCTCGCCGGACACCGCGACCTTGGCAAGCTTCGCCGCGTCGGTCACCAGGTCGTCACCGTCGACGAGGAGCACCGCGGTGAGCTTCACCGCGTCACCGGGGGCACCGGTGAGCTTCTCGACCTCGATCACGTCGCCCTCGGCGACCTTGTACTGCTTGCCGCCGGTCTTGACGATCGCGTACATCGGAGGCGGACTCCCTGTCGTTGAGGCTACTGGCGTCTTCACCGACCGTCACCGGCCGGTCGTTCCCACGGCGTCTCGCCGGGAGCCGTGACACCGGCGGCGCGGGCACGCGGGAACTCGGCACACCAAAGTGCGCCGCAGGCAAGCGTACGCCATACCCGGCCCGCCGCCCAAACCGGGCCCGCCGATCAGGCCGGGCAGAGCTGGTCGAGGCGCCCCTGGAGTCGGTCGAACTCCGTCTCGTCGATCGCCCGCACGTCCGTGCCGAGCCCGCCCACCTCGGTGGCCAGGTCCGCCAGCAGGGTCCGCAGCCGCGGGTCGGTGGCCCGCCCCGACTGCTCCCGCAGCACGTCCCGCCAACCCGCCAGCGCGGCCTCCGCGTCCCGTTCGGCGGCGTCCGCCCGGCTCCGGTCCCCGGTGCCGCCCGCCCGCAGCATCTCCGCCAGCTTGAACACGTACGTCTGCACCGCCGTGGAGCCGGCCTGCTTGGCCCGGGCGCAGACACCGGCGTCGCCGGTCGCGGTCGGAGCCGGAGCGGGCGAGGTGGCGGCCGGGGCCGGCGAGGCGAAGCCGACCGCGAAGGGGTCGTCCCTCCGGTCGGCGCAGCCCGCGCCCGCCAGCAGCAGTCCGGTCAGCGCGGTGACCACGAACACCCGACGCATGGGTCCTCCCTCCGGGGCGAGCCGGCCCGACCGGGGGTCGACGGGGAAACGGCAGGGCCCCTGCTCGGCACTCTGTTGCCGGAGCGGGGGCCCTGTCAAACGCCACGCAGGTCAGCGGCTCACGGCCGGGTACGTCGCCGGGCGCCGCCACGGCGGGACCGCCGCCGCGAGGTGCCGCCCTCGGCGCCCTCGTCGTCGCTCTCCCCGTCACCGATCGCGTCCGGGTCGTCGGCCGCGGCCAGCCGGGCCGAGTCGCCCTCCTGGCTGTCCGCGACCGCCGGGGCGGCCGGCGTGTCCGTCTCGAACCGGGACAGGTCGTAACCCTGGGTGTCGTAGTAGTCGTCGTCGGTGGACTCGACCACCTCGGCGACGGTCCGCTCCGGCGCGGCCGGCGACTCGGCGGGCGGCTCCGGAGCGGCCTCCGCGGCCGGCTTCTCCGCGGCGGCCTTGCGGCCCCGGCGACGGCTCTTCTCCTCGACCGGCGCGGTGGCGACCGCCGAGGCGACCGCCTTGACCTTGTCCCCCGCGCCACCGCCGCGCGGCTTCTCCGGCACCGGCTCGGTGTGGATGATCACACCCCGGCCCTTGCAGCACTCGCAGGTCTCGCTGAACGCCTCCAGCAGGCCCGCGCCGATCCGCTTGCGGGTCATCTGGACCAGGCCGAGCGAGGTGATCTCGGTGACCTGGTGCTTCGTGCGGTCCCGGCCGAGGCACTCGGTGAGCCGGCGCAGCACCAGCTCCCGGTTCGACTCCAGGACCATGTCGATGAAGTCGATCACCACGATGCCACCGAGGTCACGCAGCCGCAGCTGGCGCACGATCTCCTCGGCCGCCTCCAGGTTGTTGCGGGTGACCGTCTCCTCCAGGTTGCCACCGGAGCCGGTGTACTTGCCGGTGTTGACGTCCACGACCGTCATCGCCTCGGTCCGGTCGATCACCAACGAACCGCCGGAGGGGAGGAACACCTTGCGGTCCAGGCCCTTGAGGATCTGCTCGTCGATCCGGTACTCGGCGAACACGTCGGCGACGCCGACGTGCCGGCGCAGCCGCGCCACCAGGTCGGGCGAGACGTGCGACAGGTACGACTCGACCACGTCGTACGCCGGCTCACCCTCGATCACCAGCTCGCGGAAGTCCTCGTTGAAGAGGTCCCGCACCACCCGGATGACCAGGTCCGGCTCCTCGTAGAGCAGCACCGGGGCGCCGCCGGAGGCCGCCTTGGCCTGGATGTCCTCCCACTGCGCCTGGAGGCGCTTGACGTCGCGGGCCAGCTCGTCCTCGCTGGCGCCCTCGGCCGCGGTCCGGACGATCACCCCGGCGCCGTCCGGCACCAGCTTCTTCAGCACGTCCCGCAGGCGCTTGCGCTCGGTGTCCGGCAGCTTGCGGCTGATCCCGGAGGCGTTGCCGTTGGGCACATAGACCAGGTGCCGGCCGGAGAGCGCGATGTGGCTGGTCAGCCGGGCGCCCTTGTGTCCGATCGGGTCCTTGGTCACCTGCACCAGCACCGAGTCGCCGGAGCGCAGCGCCTGCTCGATCGAGCGTGCCCGGCCCTCCAGGCCGGTGGCGTCCCAGTTGACCTCGCCGGCGTACAGGACGGCGTTGCGGCCGCGCCCGATGTCGACGAACGCCGCCTCCATGCTGGGCAGGACGTTCTGCACCTTGCCCAGGTAGACGTTGCCGGCCATGGTGCCGGACGAGTTGCGGGTGACGTAGTGCTCGACCAGCACGCCGTCCTCGAGCACGGCGATCTGGGTACGGTCGCCGCGCTGGCGGACCACCATCACCCGGTCGACCGCCTCGCGGCGGGCCAGGAACTCCGACTCGCTCAGGATCGGCGGCCGGGTGCGCCGCTGCTCGCGACCGTCCCGCCGACGCTGCCGCTTGGCCTCCAGCCGCGTCGAGCCGGATACGCCCTGCACCTCGTCGACCGGCTTGCGCGGCTCACGGATCTTGACGACGGTGGGCACGCCGTCCTCGGTGGCGGTCTCCGCCTCGCCCGCGCCCCGACGACGGCGGCGACGACGGCGACGGGTCATCCCCTCGCCCTCCGCCTCCTCGTCCTCGGCGGCCTCCTCGGCCTCGGCCGTCTCCGCCGTACCGGACTCCTCGACGTCCTCGTCCTCGGACTCCTCGGCGCCGCCCTTGCCCCGGCCCCGGCCGCGACGACCGCGGCGACGACGGCGACGGGCCGCGGCGGCCTCGTCGTCCTCGTCGATCTCCTCGGCCTCGGCGGCCTCCTCCTCGGCGGCCTCGACCTCGACCTCGGCCTCGACCGGCTCGGCCTCCCGGCGGCCACGCCGCCGGCGCCGACCGGTCTCGGCCGGCTCCTCCACCGGTTCCTCGGCGACCGGGTACGTGACCCGGACGGCGGGTACCTCGTCGGGCTGCGGGGGCATGAACAGGACGGTCGGCGCGCTGAGCGCGGCCCGACGACGGCGGCCGGTGGTCGGCCGCTCCTCGGCCAGCGCCTCGGCCGGCTCCTCGGCGGCGCCCGGAACGGCGGCCCCGGTCGACACCGCGCCGGTGGCGTCCGACAGCCCACCGGCCCGGGCCAGCGTGGCCTCGTCGGTGCGGGGCAGCGCGGCCTCGTCCGGGGTGGGCTCGTCCTCGGCGTCCTCGCCGATCGCGTCCTCCTCGGCGGCGAGGGCGGCCCGGCCCTCGGCGATCTCACCCGCGCTCCCGGGAGCCGAGACCGGCCCGTCGACCACGGCGTCGGGCTGCGGCTCGGCCACCGCGTGCGGCTCCACCGCCGGCCCGACGGCCTCGGCGGGCGCCTCGGTCGGCGACTCGACCGCGGGCGCGGCCTCCGCCGCGGGCGGCGTGGTCTTGCGACGACGGGTACGGGTCACCTTGACCGGCGGCACGACCTCGGCCGAGGTGGCCTCTACCCCGGCAGCCGCCACCGGCTCCTCGACCGCCTTCGCCGGGGTCGCCTTGCGGCGCCGGCGGGTGGTCTTCGGCGCGGTGTCCAACTCCCCCGCCACCGGCGCGAACACCTCGGCCTGCGGCGACTCGCCGCTGCCCACGGCCGCGGCGGACGCCTCGACCGGCGCGTCGGTCTGCTCCGGCTGGTTGAGCGGGGCCGCCTTGCGGCGGGTGGCCCGCTTGCGGGCCGGCGGCTTCGCCTCGGCGGTGCCGTCCGTGGTGGCGGTGCTGTCGGTGGTCGCGGCGGACGCCTCGGCCGGCTCTGCGCCGGTCCGTTCGCCGCCCTCGGGCTCGTTCTCGAGCATGGACGTTCTCCAGTTCTGGCTGCCCCGGGCGCGGTTGAGCGCTGCCACGCAGGGTTGCCGCAAAGGTGTTTCCGCCGGGCGCGCAGGTGCGCGACCGCCGAAGTCTGCCTGCCAGAGCGCTGACCGTCGGTCAGTGCTCTCCGATGGCTGCCCCGTCGCGATCCGCGTCCAACGGATCGACGATCTCGCCCTGCGCGGTCAGCGTGCCCTGCGCCAGCCGGATCACCTTCGGGGTGACCGGCGGCTCCAGGTCGGCCACCACGCGGAGGCCGGAAAGGACGTCATCGGGCCGTACGGACGGGGTGACCTGCCGCACGACCAGTTCGAGTATCGCACATGGCGCCGCCGCCGCCCCGGAAGGCGTCTCAGACGACGTCGCCGCATCGATGGCGATCACCGCAGCGCGGGCGTCGAACGTCCGCCGGCCCTGCTTGGTCATCCGCTCGACCTGGATCTCCTCCGCGGCGGTGAACGCCGCCACGGCCGCGCCGAGCACGCTCGGCTCCACCTCGGGCAGCTCGATCCGCCAGCGCGACGCCTCGATCCGGTCGGCCAGGCTGCCGCCGGTGGCCTCGACCGCGTCGAGCACGTCGAGCCCGGGTGAGAGCGCGGCGTCCAGGGCGGTCCGCAGCGCCGCCGGATCGACCGGCTCCCGCAGCCCGATCTCGAGGTATTCGGCCTCACTGGCCACGCCGGTCGGCGCCGCGGAGGCGTAGGAGATCTTCGGGTGCGGGGTGAAACCCTGGGAGAAGGCGATCGGTACGCCGGCCCGGCGCAACGCGCGCTCGAAGGCCCGGGCGAAGTCCCGGTGCGAGGTGAACCGCAGCGGCCCCCGCTTGGCGTACCGGATGCGGACCCGCTGGACGACGGGGGCCTGGCCGCCCTCGGGTTGAGGCTTTCTGGCGATCGTGAACTCCTCGGCTGTGCCTGCGTGTCCGCCCCATCCTGGCGCAGCCCCGGCCGCACCCCGCGACCGGGGCCACCACACCCCGGGTCAAACCCCCCCGAACCCTCCCACCCCCGCCCCCGGCGTCCGGCCTCCGGCGTCCGGCCTCCGTCCCCCACTCCCGGCGTCGATCATGAGGTTGGCGGCGAAGTGGATCTCCATTGGTGCCGTCAACCTCATGATCGACGCGGGAGGGGTGGGCGGGAGGTGGGGTGGGGTGGGGGCGGGGTGCGGGGTGCGGGGGTCAGCGGGGGGTGTCCGGCGGGGTGGGGCCGGGGGCGGCGGGCGGTGGGGCCCACGGGTTCTGGCCGGGTGGGAACTGCTGCCCGTGAGCCGGCTGCGGGTGGGCGTCCGGACCCGGCTGGGCGTAGGGGCCAGGCCGGGGGTACTGCCCGGGCTGAGGGTGGGTGCCCGGAGCGGAGTGGGTGCCGGGCAGGGCGTAGCCGGCCGACGGGGCGGCCGGGTGACCGGCCGGGACCGGCGGGCCGTGCCCGCCGCCGCCCATCCGGTCGAGCACCTCGTCCGGAATGTCACCCGCCCGGGCCAGCTCACGACGGTGCCGGCGCCGGTTCCAGATCAGGAACCCCACCAGTGCCAGCAGCACCACCAGCGCCACCGCGATGCCGATCCCGACGACCATCACCTGCTGGTCGGTGGGTCCGCCGCGGTCGCCGTACTTGGTCACGTCGAAGTTGTCGTCCTCGGCCGCGGCCGGTGGCGCGGCCGCGCTGGGCGCGGCCGCGGCGGCGCCGAGCAACGGGTTCGCCGACACCGACGGGACGTCGGCGGTCAGCGCCGCCACCGGGTCGATCCGACCGAACCCGAACCGCGGATCGCGGCCGGGCGGGCCGGCGTCCCGCGCGGTACGGATGATCCGGTTGATCACGTCGGGCGCGGAGAGCTTCGGGTACTTCGACCGGATCAGCGCCGCGACGCCGGCCACGATGGCGCTGGAGTCGGAGGTGCCGTCGCCCCAGCCGTAACCCCGGTCCCGGCCGATGTTGTAGACCTCGTCCCCGGGCGCGGCGATCACCGCCTCCGGGCCCTGCGCCGAGCCGTTCCAGAAGCCGCCGCCCTGGCTGGTGCCGGTCACCGCGATCACGCCGGGGTACCGGGCCGGCGCGGTGACATCCGGGCCGAGCTGCCTGACGTTGCCGACCGCGGAAACGACGACCACGTCATGGTCCAGGGCGTACTGGACCGCGGCCTGCTCATTCTCGTCGGAGGCTCCGGCGTGCCCGTAGGACAGGTTGATCACCTTCGCGCCGCCGTCGACGGCCATCCGGATGCCGGTCGCGGAGTCCTCAACGGTGAACGAGTCGCCGGGCGGCTTGCGGATGGGCAGGATCCGAGCGTCCGGCGCGATGCCGTCCACTCCGGCGCCGTTGGCCGCGATGATCCCGGCCATGTGGGTGCCGTGGCCGTCCGGATCGCGCCGGCCGTCGCCGGTGTCGCGGGTGCTCGCCCCGCGCAGCACCCGGCCGCGCAGGTCCGGGTGGCCGGCGTCGACGCCGGTGTCCACCACCCCGACCACCACACCCCGACCGGTGGAGATCTGGTGCGCCCGGTCGATCCGCAGCTCGTCCAGGTACCACTGCTCGGCCCGGCGCGGCGCGGCGGCCGCCGGCTGGGCGGCCCCCAGCACCATCAGACCGGCCAGCACCCCGGCCGCCACCGGCCGGAGCGCGCCGACGTTGACCCTCATCCGCCCGTCCTCATCGCAGGATGCCCGGGGTCGCGCCGTCACCGGCGCCCCACGGATCGTCGTCCTCGGTCAACCACGACGAGTGCTCGCCACCGCCGCCACCGTGCCCGGCGCCGCCGTGCCCGCCCATCATGCCGCCGCCCATCATCCCGGCGCCGGCCGTGCCGCCGCGGGCGCCGCCCGCGCCCATGCCGCCCGCGCCGGTGGCGCTGCGCAACGCGTTGGCCGCGCTGGTCAGCGGCGGGACCTTGCCGTTGCCGCCGCCCACCATGCCGGGCAGCGCGCCCACACCCATCCCGCCGGCCGCGCCGAGGCCGCCGCCACCGATGCCGCCGGCGGAGCCGAGACCGGCCCCACCGCCGCCGAAGCCGCCACCGGCACCGCCGCTCAGCCCGCCACCGGCGCCGCCGAAGCCGCTGCCCGGGCCGCCGGCCGTGATGGTGCCCGGACCGCCCGCGCCGGCCAGGCCGGTGCCGTAGTCGTGGTCGCCGGAGCCCGGGTAGCCACTGCCGGAACCGGGAATGCCGCCGGTGACCGGCGGGGTGTACGAGCCGGAACCACCGCCGAGGTCGGAGCCGCCGCCGATGGTCGGCGGGGGCGTGAACGAGCCGCCACCACCTCCGCCGCCGGCGCCACCGCCGATGCCGGTGCTGCCGAGCGAGGGCATCTTGCCGCCGGCACCGCCGCCACCACCACCTCCACCACCGGGCAGGCCGGTGTCCGGCACTCCGGACGGGGGAACCCGGGTGTCCGGACGGTAGCCGTCCGAGTGGCCCCCGGGATCGGGTACGGCCAGCTTGGGGCGCTCGGTCTCCACGGCGACCGGCAGGGGCGACATCGCCTTGTTGGCCGCCTCCTGGTTGTCCCGGTACCAGTTGTCCAGATGCGACTTCGTGTCCCACCAGCCGCCACGTTTCTGGTCGCCGGCGTTGCCGTCGACCTTCATGGTGGCTTCCAGGTCGTCGGCCTTGTCGCGGAACGCGCCGTCGGCGTAGAGCGCCTGGTTGGCCTGGTAGTCCTTACGCAGCGCGGCGAGGAAACCGGACTGGCTCTCGCCGTCGCGGGCGTCGTCCAGCTCGGTGCCGCCGGGCAGGCTCCACTCGTTCCAGCCGAAGTCGTCCATCAACGGGATCGGGATGCTGGCCACCGCGGTGCGGATGTCGCCCTCGATCCGCGACAGCGCGCCGCTGACGCCGCTGGCGTGCGTGATCAGCTCCTCGATGTCCTTGCCGATGGTGGTCAGGTGCTCGCGGTAGGCGTCGCCGCCGCTGCCCTTCCACCCGGCCAGCAGGCCGGGCAGCCCGCCGCTGTGCGGGCGCTCCTGACCGGGCGCGATCGGGCCGACGAACGAGCGCCCGACCAGCGAGTCGCGCAGGTAGCCGAGCGCGGTGGAGAGATTGCTCCAGCCCGCCCCCACGGACCCGACGGTCTCCGGGTCCGCCGACAGCGTCACCTCACGGACGCAGCGCTCCCAGGTGCCTCCTGCCATGACCGTCTCCCCCTCAGGCCGTGTACGGGTAGGTGGGCTGCTGCCCGGCCTCCGGCGGCGGCGCCGCGGACTCCAGCAACCGCTCGATCTGCTTGCCGTTGGCGGCGTTGCGGGCCTCCGCGTCGCGGAACGCCTTCGCGATGTCCTCGGTGCCCTGCTTGAGGCCGGCCAACTTGCGGGAGATGTCCTTCAGGTGGGCCTCCATGTTGGCCGTGGACTTCGTCAGCGCCGCCCACTGCATCCGGGCGTCCTCGTACGCGCCGAACGGCGTGCCGTTGGCGACCGTCTGGGCGTTCGTGCCGTCGCCCTTCATCCGCTCCTTGATGCGCTCCATCTCGTAGCCGATGGTGTCGTCGACGTACTGCTTGAGGCGCTCGACGTATTCCGCGGCGGCGTCCAGGTCCTCGACGCTGACGTGCAGATCGCCGGTGTCCGGCGGCGTGATGCCCATGCTGCTGTCCTCCCCGCTACCGGCCCCCGGCCGGTCCAATACGGACGCAGCGTATCGAGGATGCACCACTGCGGGCACCCCCACCCCGGGGCGGCGCGCGGTTGCCGCGAAAGACGACGGAGCGCGGGAACCCCGAGGGGTTCCCGCGCTCCGCGGTGGTTCGGCGCCGTCAGCCCTGCGCGGCGGCGGGCTGCTTCAACCCGCCGACCGGCGTCAGCGGCAGCAGCTTCCGGCCGGTCGGGCCGATCTGGATCTCGGTGTCCATGGACGGGCAGACGCCACAGTCGAAGCAGGGCGTCCAGCGGCAGTCGTCCTGCTCGTACTCGGACAGCGAGTCCTGCCAGTCCTGCCAGAGCCAGTCCTTGTCCAGGCCGGAGTCGAGGTGGTCCCAGGGCAGGACCTCCAGCTCCTCGCGCTCGCGGGTGGTGTACCAGTCGAGGTCCACCCCGTACGCCGGCAGCACCTCGGTCGCGGCGTCGACCCAGCGCTGGTAGGAGAAGTGCTCGCTCCAGCCGTCGAACCGGCCGCCGTTCTCCCAGACCCTGCGGATAACCGCGCCGACCCGGCGGTCGCCCCGGGACAGCAGGCCCTCGATCAGCGACGGCTCACCGTCGTGGTAGCGGAAGCCGATCGCCCGGCCCAGCGACCGGTCGCTGTTGATGGCCTGCTTGAGCAGCTTGAGCCGGCCGTCGATGACCTCCGGCCGCTCCATCGAGGCCCACTGGAACGGGGTGTGCGGCTTCGGCACGAACCCGCCGATGGAGACCGTGCAGCGGATGTCCTTGGACCCGGTCGCGGCCCGGCCGGCCCGGATCACCTCGTGCGCCATGTCGGCGATCTCCAGGACGTCCTCGTCGGTCTCGGTGGGCAGGCCGCACATGAAGTAGAGCTTCACCTGCCGCCAGCCGTTGGAGTACGCGGTGACCACCGTACGGATGAGGTCTTCCTTCGACACCATCTTGTTGATCACCTTGCGGATCCGCTCCGACCCGCCCTCCGGGGCGAAGGTCAGGCCGGTCCGGCGCCCGTTGCGGGACAGCTCCTGGGCCAGGTCGATGTTGAACGCGTCCACCCGGGTCGAGGGCAGCGACAGCGAGACGTTGGTGCCGGCGTACTGCTCGGCCAGGCCGGAGCACATGTCGCCGATCTCGGAGTGGTCGGCCGACGACAGCGACAGCAGGCCGACCTCGTGGAAGCCGGAGAACTCCAGCCCCTGCTGCACCATCTGGCCGACGGTGGTGATCGACCGCTCCCGCACCGGGCGGGTGATCATGCCGGCCTGGCAGAACCGGCAGCCCCGGGTGCAGCCCCGGAAGATCTCCACCGCGTACCGCTCGTGGACCGTCTCGGCGAGCGGGACCAGGGGCTTCTTCGGGTACGGCCAGGCGTCCAGGTCCATTGTCGTGCGCTTGTGCACCCGGAACGGCACGTCCGGGCGGTTCGGCACGACCCGCTGGATCCGGCCGTCGGGCAGGTAGTCGACGTCGTAGAAGCGCGGGACGTAGACGCTCTCGGTGCGGGCCAGCCGCAGCAGCAGCTCGTCCCGGCCACCCGGGGAGCCCTCGGCCTTCCACTCCCGGACGATGGTGGTGATCTCCAGCACCGCCTCCTCGCCGTCGCCGAGCACGGCGGCGTCGACGAAGTCGGCGATCGGCTCCGGGTTGAACGCGGCGTGCCCGCCGGCGACGATCACCGGGTCGGCGTCGGTGCGGTCGGCGGCGAGCAGCGGGATGCCGGCCAGGTCGATCGCGGTGAGCAGGTTGGTGTAGCCCAGCTCGGTGGAGAACGAGACACCGAACACGTCGAAGTCGCGCACCGGCCGGTGGGCGTCGACGGTGAACTGCGGCACGCCGTGGGCGCGCATCAGCTTCTCCAGGTCCGGCCAGACCGCGTACGTCCGCTCGGCCAGCACGTCGGGCAGCTCGTTGAGCACCTCGTAGAGGATCTGCACGCCCTGGTTGGGCAGGCCCACCTCGTACGCGTCCGGGTACATCAGCGCCCAGCGCACGGTCGCCGCGTCCCAGTCCTTGACCACCGCGCCCAGCTCCCCGCCCACGTACTGGATGGGTTTGGTCACCTGCGGCAGCAGCGGCTCCAGCCGGGGCCAGACCGAGTTGTCGGCGGTGGGACGTGGGGTCGTGGACGGGGCACTCATGATGCCCAAGGGTACGCGGTCCCCCGCCCCGACCTCCCCCACCGCCACCCTTCCCCCACCCCACGCCCGTTGATCAAGGAGTTGGCGCGCCGATCCGCGCTCCCGGCCCACGCGAACTCCTTGGTCACCGGCGGGAGCGGAAGCGGGGGCGAGGGTCGGGGGTGGGCGGGGATTCGGCGGAGGTGGCGGGGCGGTACTAACCTCGCAACGGGCGCGAGAGGAGATTGCCGCGATGTCGCAGCCGCAGCCGGGGGCGGGCCGGCCGGCCGACGGGACCGAGGAACGGGTCGTCGCCGAGCCGCCGTCGCCCGTGCCGAAGCAGGTCGACGCCGAGGGCTCCGCCGAGGCCGCCGGCCAGCTCGCCGACCCCGCCCCGGACAGGTCGGCGCCGGAGCGCGACGCGCCGGGCTCGGAGCCGCCGACGGACGGGGACAGCGACCCGAACGCCGCCACCGCACCCCCGGCCGACACCGCACCGCCGGACCCGAACGCCACCCCTGAGCTGCCCGACCCGGACGACACCGCCCGTCCGGGTCCGCAGGACACCGGCCGCCCCGACCCGGACGACGCCGCCCCGCCGGGAGCGGCCGACGCCGCCGAGGCGCCCGCGGTATCGGACGACCCCGTCGCCGCGCCGCGGGGGACGGACGCTGACGACACCCCGCCCGCGCCGGCCGGACGCGCCCGGGGCTCCGCCGCCGTGCCGGGCCGCGCCGCGCCGACCCCGTCGACCCCCGACCCGACCCGGGTCGAGGACGCGCCGGCCCCCACCCGCGCCGAGGACGCGCCGGACCGGACGAAGGTCGAGCACGGGCCGAACCCCACCCGGGTCGAGACCGCGCCCCGTTGGAGCGGCTCCGCCGCGGTCCCGCCCCCGCCGGCCCGGCGGCGTGCCTGGGGCGAGTCGGCCGAGCCCACGCCGGTGCCGCCGGTCGAGTCCCCCGAGCACGCCACCCCGGTCGACCCGTGGGCGGGCGTGGACACCACCGGCTGGGACCTGCACTCGGTCGAGCTTCCGGCGTTGCCGCCGACGCTGCCCTACACCGCGCCCTGGCCGGCCCACCCGGCGCCGCCGCACCCGGCCGCCGCCCACCCGGGGCCGCCGCCGCACCCGACCGCCGCCCGACCGGTGTCACCACCCGCGCACACCCCGCCGTACCCGGGTCCGCCGGCCGCCCGGCCGGTGTCACCGCCGGCGCACACCCCGCCGCCGGCCCCGGTCGCCCCGCCGCGGCCACCGAAGCAGACGCGCCCGCCGAAACAGCGCCGGGGCAGGACCCCGCCCCCGGTGACGCCGCCGCCGGGCTGGCAGGCCCCCAAGGGGTACGTGCCGGTGCCGGTACGCCGGCGGCGTCGCTGGCCCTGGCTGTTGCTGCTCTCCGTGGCGTGCTGCTGCGGCGTGCCGCTGTGGTGGGCCCAGCCGCTGTCCAGCCAGTACCCGGCCAGCGCCAGCCTCCCCGACCAGCTCGACTCGATGCGGCTGCGCCAGGACCAGGGCAGCCAGGCGGCGGCCGAGGACCTGAAGAGCCGGGTACGCCAGGCGGACTGGCTCGCCGAGGACACGTTCGCCGGCATCTACACCACGAACGACGGCAAGCGGGTGACGCTGTTCGGCAGCACCGGCTTCCGGTTCACCCCGGAGTCCGACGCCGAGGCCGAGCTGAAGCGCCTCGCCGGCGACTACGACCTGCAACCCTCGGTGACCGTGGACACCGGTGTACGCGGCCGGCACGAGCGCTGCGCGGTGGGCCGGGCGGACGGCGACGCGGTGGTGGTGTGCACCTCGGTCGACCACGGCAGCCTCACCACCGGCGTGTTCACCCGACTGTCGGTGGACGACAGCGGCCGGCTCCTCGACGAGCTGCGCCAGCGGGTCGTGGTCCCGAAGCAGTCCTGAGCGTCTCGCTCAGGCGGCCGCCTCACCCGGCGTCTGCTCGCTGCGCTTCGGGGCGTAGCGCGGGACGTACTCCTGGCCGGTGAGCTTCTGGATCTCCGACATCATCTCGTCGGTCATGGCGCGCAGTGAGGTGCGGTCGTCCGGCCGGCCGGTGAAGTCCAGCGGCTTGCCGAACCTGATGGTGATCTTGGCGCGACCGGGCCGGGGCACCCGCGTGCCGATGGGCTGGGCCTTGTCGGTGCCGGTCACGCCGACCGGGATGATCGGCACTCCGGCGGCCACCGCGAGCCGGGCCGCGCCGGTACGGCCGCGGTAGAGCCGACCGTCCGGCGAGCGCGTGCCCTCCGGGTAGACGGCGACCAGGTCGCCGGCCTTGAGCACCGGGATCGCCGCGTCGAACGCGGACAACGCGGCCCGCCCGCCGGCCCGCTCGACCGGGATGGCGCCGAGCCCGGTCAGCACGAACTTGGAGAAGCCGCCCTTGATCCCGGTGCCGTTGAAGTACTCCGACTTGGCCCAGAACGCCAGGTGCCGGGGGACCACCGTGCCGAGGAGCAGCTCGTCGGCGACGGAGAGGTGGTTGCCCGCGAAGATCGCCCCGCCGGTCGCCGGGATGTGCTCCAACCCCTCCACGTGCGGACGGAAGGCCAACCGGAGCGCGGGCGCCACGGTGAGCTTGCCGATGGTGTAGAGCAGGGGCACGGGTCCTCCGGCGGTCGTACGTGAGACAGGCGCTGTCACGGTAGCCGACGCTGCCACCCCCGGCCGAGCGGGTGGCCCGCAGTCCACCCGCCGGTGCACGTGTTAGGAAGGGGCCCTTCCTATACCGAAAGCGTTAAGAAGGGCCCCTTCCTTACATCTCACACGCGGCGGACGCTCACCACCACGCGCTCACCGTCGCCCGCCTCGCCGACGAAGCCCTCGAGCCCGTCGGCGAAGTCGACGGTGTCGGCCAGCACCTCCCGGGCCACGAACCCGGTGTACGCGGCGACCGCCGCGCGCACCTCCTCGGAGGCCGAGACGGCCACCGCGATCCGGTCCGAGACGTCCAGGTCGGCGTCCCGCCGGGCCTGCTGCACCACCCGGACCACGTCCCGGGCCAGACCCTCGGCGGCCAGCTCCGGGGTGACCTCGGTGTCCAGCACCACCACGCCCTCACCGCCGGGCAGCGGCGCCGAGTGCTCCGCGTCGGCGGCGACCAGGCGCAGCTCGTACTCGCCCTCGGCGAGGGTGACCCCGGCCGCCACCGGGGCGCCGTCACGCAGCTCCCAGTCCCCCGCCTTGACCGCCTTGATCACCTGCTGGACCGCCTTGCCGACGCGCGGGCCGAGCGCCCGCGGCACCACGGTCAGCACCTGCTGGCAGTAGGCGTCCAGGTCGTCGGCGAGCACGACCTCCTTGACGTTGACCTCGTCGGCGACCAGGTCGGCGAACGGCCGGAGCTGGGCCGCGACCGGCGAGGCCACGGTCAGCTTCGCCAGCGGCAGCCGCACCCGCAGGCCCTTGGCCTTGCGCAGGGACAGCGCCGCGGAGGCGACCGCCCGCACGTTGTCCATCGCCGAGACCAGCTCGTGGTCGGCCGGGAACTCCTCGGCGGACGGCCAGTCGGTCAGGTGCACCGACCGCTCGCCGGTCAGCCCACGCCAGATCTCCTCGGCGGTCAGCGGCGCCAGCGGCGCCACCACCCGGCAGAGCGTCTCCAGCACGGTCCAGAGCGTGTCGAACGCGTCCGCGTCGCCGGCCCAGAACCGGTCCCGCGAGCGGCGCACGTACCAGTTGGTCAGCGCGTCCAGGTAGGACCGCACGGTCGCGCAGGCGCCGGAGATGTCGTACGCGTCCATCTGCGCGCCGACGGTCGCCACCAGCTCGTTCGTCTTCGCCAGCACGTACCGGTCGAGCACGTTCGCCGAGTCGGTGCGACGACGCGCGGTGTGGCCGTCGGCGTTGGCGTAGAGCGAGAAGAAGTACCAGACGTTCCACAGCGGCAGGAGCACCTGGCGCACCGCGTCCCGGATCAGCGTCTCGGTCACCGCCATGTCCCCGCCGCGCAGCACCGGCGAGGACATCAGCATCCAGCGCATCGCGTCCGACCCGTAGGAGTCGAACACGTGGTAGACGTCCGGATAGTTGCGCAGGCTCTTGGACATCTTGCGCCCGTCCGAGCCGAGCAGGATGCCGTGGCTCAGGCAGTTGCGGAACGCCGGCCGGTCGAACAGCGCGGTGGCCAGCACGTGCATGGTGTAGAACCAGCCGCGGGTCTGCCCGATGTACTCGACGATGAAGTCACCCGGGTAGTGGTGCTCGAACCACTCGCGGTTCTCGAACGGGTAGTGCACCTGGGCGAACGGCATCGAGCCGGACTCGAACCAGCAGTCCAGCACCTCCGGCACCCGGCGCATCATCGACCGGCCCGTCGGGTCGTCCGGGTTGGGGCGGACCAGGTCGTCCACCGCCGGCCGGTGCAGGTCGGTCAGGCGTACGCCGAAGTCCCGCTCGATGTCGGCGAGCGAGCCGTACACGTCCACGCGCGGGTAGTTCGGGTCGTCCGACTTCCACACCGGGATCGGCGAGCCCCAGAACCGGTTCCGGCTGATCGACCAGTCCCGGGCGTTGGCCAGCCACTTGCCGAACGAGCCGTCCTTGATGTGCCCCGGCGTCCAGTTGATCTGCTGGTTCAGCTCGACCATCCGGTCCCGGAACGACGTCACCGCGACGAACCACGACGACACCGCCTTGTAGACCAGCGGGGTGTCGCAGCGCCAGCAGTGCGGGTACGAGTGGGTGTAGACGTCCTGCCGCAGCACCACCCCCCGCTCCTTCAGCTCCCGGATCACCGGCTTGTTCACGTCGAAGACCTGCTCGCCCTGGTACGGCGGCACCAGCGCGGTGAACCGGGTGTGGTCGTCCACCGTGACCACGGTGGGGATGCCGGCGGCGTTGCAGGTGTTCTGGTCGTCCTCGCCGAAGGCGGGGGCCAGGTGGACGATCCCGGTGCCGTCCTCGGTGGTCACGAAGTCCGCGCCGAGCACCTGGTAGGCGTTCGGCCCGGCCGGCTCGACCAGGAAGTCGTACAGCGGCGTGTAGCGGCGTCCGACCAGGTCGCGGCCGTACACGGTGCCGACCTGCTCGTATCCCTCCAACTCCTTGGCGTACGCGCCGAGGCGGGCGGCGCCGACGACGTAGCGGTCGCCGTCGCGCTCCAGCACCGCGTACTCGATGTCCGGGCCGACGGCGAGCGCCAGGTTCGACGGCAGCGTCCACGGCGTGGTGGTCCAGACGCCGAGCTTGACCGGCCCGCGCAGCGGCTCCGGCGCGGTCTCGTCGGCGGTCAGCTCGAACCAGACGGTGAGCGTCGGGTCGTGCCGGTCCCGGTAGACGTCGTCCATCCGGGTCTCGGTGTTGGACAGCGGGGTCTCGCACCGCCAGCAGTACGCGAGCACCCGGAAGCCCTCGTAGACCAGGCCCTTGTCGTGCAGGGTCTTGAAGGCCCACATGACGCTTTCCATGTAGTCCAGGTCGAGCGTCTTGTAGTCGTTGGCGAAGTCGACCCAGCGGGCCTGGCGGGTGACGTACCGCTCCCAGTCGTGGGTGAACTCCAGCACCGACGTGCGGCAGGCGTCGTTGAACCGGGCCACGCCGAGGTCCAGGATCTCGGCCTTGCTGGTGATGCCGAGCTGCTTCTCGGCCACCACCTCGGCCGGCAGCCCGTGGCAGTCCCAGCCGAAGCGGCGCTCGACGTGCCGCCCGCGCATGGTCTGGTAGCGCGGCACCACGTCCTTGACGTAGCCGGTGAACAGGTGGCCGTAGTGCGGCAGGCCGTTGGCGAACGGCGGGCCGTCGTAGAAGACGTACTCGTTCTTGCCGTCGGCCCCGGCGGGGCGGGCTTCCACGGACGCTTCGAAGGTCTTGTCGGCGGTCCAGTGCTCCAGCACCCGGCGCTCGACCGCGGGCAGGTCCGGGCTCGCCGGGACGCCGGCGCCGGTCGGGTCGTGCAACGGATAGGCCATCGGGGGTCGCTCTCCTCGCGCAGCTCACTCGTCGGTGGGTCTGCGAGGACGAACCGTCCGGGGTACGCCTGGAACGGCGCTCCCGGGTGGTCCGCGGTACCACCCCGCTTGGCGGTCAGGATCGACCGCCCGCTCATCGGTCGGCTGTGACGGGCCGTCCCGTCCGGTTCTACTGGGCCGGTTGCCCGGCTGTTCTTCCGGAGGCTCACCGGTGATGGCCGGGTCGTCGCCTGTGCGCCCAAGCTTACCCGCCCCGCCCCCCGCTCCGCCTCCGAGTAAGGAGGGGGCCCTTCTTATCGCCCACGCGATAGGAAGGGGCCCCTCCTCACACTCAGCGGCGGGTGGGCGCCGGCAGCGTGGTGCTCCAGAGGGAGGCGCCGGCGCGGTCGCGCAGGTGCACGGTCAACGCGCCCGACTCCCCGTCGATGTCGACCTCGCCGAAGTGCTGGAAGCCCTCCGCCGGCGAGGTGTTCGCGGCCGGCGGGGCGTGCACGAAGACGGCCTTCGGGCCGAAGGTACCGTCCAGCGCGTTCGGGCCGAACGCCCCGGCGTGCGCCGGGCCGGAGACGAACTCCCAGAACGGGCTGAAGTCGCCCACCGCCGCGCGGGCCGGGTCGTAGTGGTGGGCGGCGGTGTAGTGCACGTCGGCGGTGAGGAAGACCAGGCCGGTCACCCCGGCCCGGTGGGCCGCGCGCAGCACCTCGGCGAACTCCAGCTCACGGCCGGCCGGCGCGCCCGGGTCGCCCTGGGCCACCCCCTCCTGCGCGCCCGGGCCGTCCGGCACCACCACACCGATCGGCAGGTCGTTGGCGATCACCTTCCAGGTCGCCCGGGACGCGCGCAGTTCCCGGACCAGCCACTCCCGCTGGGCCCGGCCGAGCAGGCCGCGCTCCGGGTCGGCGTACGTGTTGCCGTCGTTCGGGTCCTTCCAGGTGCGCATGTCCAGCACGAAGACGTCCAGCAGCGGCCCGTACGACAGGCGTCGGTACAGCGGCCCGCCGGCCGGCGTCGGCAGCCACTCGTGGAACGCCTGCCGGGCCCGGGCGGCGAGCACGTCCACCCGCTTCTCGGTGTACCGGTCGTCGACCAGGATCTCCCCCGGGTACCAGTTGTTGACCACCTCGTGGTCGTCCCACTGGTTGATCTGGGGCACCTGGGCGGCGAAGGCCCGCAGGTGCTCGTCGAGCAGGTTGTAGGCGAACTGTCCCCGGTACTCCGCCAGCGTCTCGGCGACCTTGCTCTTCTCCGGCGTCACCAGGTTGCGCCAGAGCCGCCCGTCGGGCAGCGTGACGCGCTCGGCGAGCGGGCCGTCGGCGTACACCGTGTCCCCGCTGCACAGGAAGAAGTCGGGGCGCCGCTCGCGCATGGCCCGGAAGATCGCCAGGCCGTCGAAGTCCGGGCTGATCCCCCAGCCCTGCCCGACGATGTCACCGGTCCAGACGAACCGCACGTCCCGCCGCTGGTGCCGCCCGGGGGCGGTGGCGAACGAGCCGGTCAGCGGCTCGCTGCACACGCCGTGCCGGTCCAGGCTCTCCACCCGTACCCGGTAGTGCAGCCGCTCGCCCGCCGGCAGGCCGCGCAGCCGGACCCGGCCGGTGAAGTCGCCGTCCGGGTCGACCACCGGGCCGCGCACCAGCCGCGCGCCGCGCAGGTCGGGCCGGCGGCTGACCTCGACGAGCATCCGGCCGGGGCGGTCCGCCCGGGTCCAGACCAGCGCCGAGTCGGCGGTCACGTCGCCGCTCTGCACGCCGTGGGTGAGCGACGGCCGCCCGCTCGGCCGCCACGCCGGGGCGGCCGGCGCGCCGGCTCCGCCGAGCAGCGCCCCGCCGGCGGCCCCCGCCCCGGCGACCAGTCCGGCGCGGAGCAGCGTACGTCGGTCGATGTGCGTCATGGGTCCTCCCGGTCTCGACGAACTCGCCAGACCGGTCTACCGACCCGACATGGCCGGGGACGTGGCCCGAGGTGACCGGCACCTCAACGACGGCTGTCCAGAGCCCGGCATGAGCGGCGTCACACCGCGTCACACCCGGCCGGCCGTGGACCGTCCTGTCCGCGTACCCGAATTTCGAGGAGGCGGCGATGAGCCGGATCGACATGGCGGCGGTGGCGCCGGAGGCGTACCGGGCCGTGCTGGGGCTGGAGAAGTACGTCCGGGCGAACGTGGACCACACGGTGCTGGAGCTGGTCAAGCTCCGGGCGTCGATGCTCAACGGCTGCGCGTTCTGCGTGGACATGCACAGCCGGGAGGCGTTGGAGGCCGGGGAGAACAGCCGGCGGCTGTTCGCCGTCGCGGCGTGGCGGGAGGCGCCGTTCTTCGACGAGCGGGAGCGGACCGCGCTGGCCCTCACCGAGTCGGTGACCCGGCTGGGCGACCACGGCGTGCCGGACGACGTCTGGGACGCCGCGGCGAAGGTCTGGTCGGAGAAGGAACTCGCGGACCTGGTGACGGCGATCGCCACCATCAACGTGTGGAACCGGGTCTCGGTGACCTGCCGGACCCAGCCGCCGGCGCTGGACTGACGCCGGACGTGCCACGGCCCCGGTCCGCGAGGTGCGGGCCGGGGCCGTCGGCGGTTCCGGTCAGCCCAGCTCGGGGAACCAGAGGGCGATCTCGCGCTTGGCGCTGTCGGTCGAGTCGGAGGCGTGCACCAGGTTCTCCCGGTTCGACAGCGACAGGTCGCCGCGGATGGTGCCGGCGGCGGCCTTGCGGCCGTCGGTGCTGCCGATCATCCCGCGCACCACGTCGATCACCTGGTCGCCGGAGAGCACCAGCGCCACCAGCGGGCCACCGGTCATGAACGTCTTCAGCGGCGGGTAGAACGGCTTGTCGACGTGCTCGGCGTAGTGCTGGTCGGCGAAGTCGCCGTCCATGGTCCGGCTCACCATCGCGTCGATCCGCAGGCCCTTGCGCTCGAAACGGGACAGGATCTCGCCCACCAGACCACGGCGCACCGCGTCGGGCTTGATCAGTACGAGCGTCCGCTCGTCCGGGCTGCTGCTGGACACGCTGGTTTCCTCCTGCGCACTCAAACGGGGTCGGGCTGGGTACGGTCAGCGTAGCGACCCGGTCCCGGCGCCGGCGCGGCGGCTGCGTCTTCCCTGGCCCGCCGCGGCGGCCTAGCCTGGCCCTGGAACCCCTGGGAGGTCCACTGTGGCGAATGGCGGGAACCGCACGATCGCGCCGGTACGCAAACTGATCGGCGCGGTGCTCGGCACCGTGGCCACCTTCGTGACCGTGTTCGGTCTCGGCATGACCAGCTGGGCGATCGTGGCCCTCGGCGTCGCGCTGCTGGTGCTGGCGATCGCCCTGGCCACGGTGCGTGGCGGCGGCCGCACCTGGGTGGTCGGCCTGGGGCACGTGCACAGCGCCTCCGAACCACCCACCCAGTACGCGTTCGGGCGCTGCGAGCTGCAACTGGTGATCGACGCCCCCGGGCTGCCGCCCCGCTCCAAGAAGATCATCGAGCCCCGGGTGCCGGTCGCCAAGTGGCCCTCGCTGGGCCAGGCGCTGCCGGTCCGGGTGGCCCTCGACGACCAGCGGCACGTGCGGGTGCTCTGGGACGAGGTGCCGACCCACGCGGAGACGGCCGCCGCGGTCGCCGACCTCCCGCCCGAGTACGCCGGCCCGGACCCGCTCGACGAGCCGCTCATCGCGCAGGAGGCGCCGCCGTGGGCCGGGCGCGCCCCGGAGGACGAGTTCCGCGACGACTACCCACCCGCGCCGGACCCGTTCCTGGACGACGTCCCGCCCCGCCCGGAGGACCGCGAGCCGGTGGTGGTGCACCAGCGCCCCGGCGGCCCGGTCGTGCTGGAGGGGCAGCTGGTCGAGCCGGCCGCCGCCAATCCGCTCCCCCGCCGCGCCCCGGCGCCCCGCGCACCGGCGGAGGAGCGCGACACCGTGCCGGTCGGCACCGTGCCGGTCGACCCGATCGACGTCCCGCTGGACGCGCCGGACGAGCCGTCGGACCCGACCGCGCGGGCCGACGCCCCGCCCACGGCCGAGAAGCTGGACGAGGCCATCTTCGGTCCGTCCGCCGACCCGGAGCCGGACGAGCTGGCCAGCCCGATCAGCGGTGTCGGCATCACGCTGCTCGTCACCGACCTGGACCGGTCCCTCGACTTCTATCGCGAGCTGGGCTTCGACGAGCTGGACCGGGGCGAGGGCAACGCCGTGCTCTCCTCCGGGCCGACCCGGCTGGTGCTGCGTCGGGTGACCGGCGCCGCCCCGATCAGCCGCCGGCTGGTGCACGTCAACCTGGAGGTCGACGACATCCAGGCGGCGTACGAGCGGCTGCGTGAGTCCGGGGTGCGGTTCACCTACGCCCCACGTGTGGTCAACCGGGGCACCAAGCTGGAGGTGTGGGCGGCGGCCTTCCGCGACCCGGACGGTCACGGCGTGGCGCTCACCCAGTGGCGCACCCTCACCGAACCCAAGGAAGGGCCCCTTCTTAACGCCTGAGCGATAGGAAGGGGCCCCTCTTAACGGGGACGGCGCTCAGCCGAGGATGACCCGCCGGACGTGCAGCGCGTACGCCCACACCAGCGCGAAGATCACACCGAGCGCGAACAGCGACCAGTGCAGCAGCCCGGAGAGCAGCAGCAGTCCCTGGAGCACGGTCCCGGCGTGCCACGCCCAGGGACGGCGCATCATGCCGGCCAGCACCACGCAGGCCACCGCCAGCGCGACGATGACGCCGATCGCCGCGCCGCCCAGGTCGCCGCCGACCACCCGGATCGGCTGGATGGCGAGCAGCAGCACCAACGCCTCCAACGAGAGCGTGCCGGCGCCCAGCCCGCGTACCGCCTTGTCCGGGTTGCGCAGGCCGGAGCGGCGCCCGCCCTCCGACGTCGGCCCGCCGGGCTGCTCCGGACCGGCCGGCTGCGCCCCGGCGCCCGGCCGGGACGACCGCCGCGCGTCCGGGCCGGACGGCCCCGGCTCGGCGTCCGGGTGCCGCTGCGGGTCCGTCATCGCTTGAGCAGCCGGCGGGCGTCGGCCACGGTCACCACCGATCCGGTGACCAGCACGCCCACCCCGGACAGTTCGCCCGGCACGTCGGACTCGGCCTCCGCCACGGCCGCCTCGATGGCGTCGGGCATCTCCCGGGCCACCTGGACCCGGTCCGGCCCGAAGACCTCCCGGGCCAGTTCGGCCAGCTCGTCGACCGGCATGGCCCGGGGCGAGCTGTTCTCCGCCACCACGACCGAGTCGAGCACCGGTTCGAGCAGTTCGAGCAGGCTCGCGGCGTCCTTGTCGCCGAGCACCGCCAGCACGCCGACGAGCTTGCTGAACGCGAACTCCTCCTGCACCGCGGCGACCGTCGCGGCCATCCCGTGCGGGTTGTGGGCGCCGTCGAGCAGCACCGTCGGCGCGGTGCGGACCCGCTCCAGGCGGCCCGGCGAGCTGGTCGCGGCGAAGCCCTCGCGGACCGCCTCGATGTCCAGCTGCCGCCGCGCCCCGGCGCCGAGGAACGCCTCCACCGCGGCCAGTGCCACGGCGGCGTTCTGCGCCTGGTGCGCCCCGTGCAGCGGGATGAAGATCTCCTCGTACACCCCGCCCAGGCCCTGGATGGTCAACACCTGGCCGCCGACGGCGACCGCCCGGCGCAGCACCCCGAACTCGGCGCCCTCGCGGGCGACGGTGGCGTTGACCTCGGCGCAGCGTTCCAGGATCGGCCGGGCCGCCTCCTCCTCCTGCGCCGCCGCGATCACCGTGGCGCCGGCGTGGATGATGCCCGCCTTGTGCAGCGCGATGTCCTCGATCGTGTCACCGAGCCACTCGGTGTGGTCCAGCCCGATCGGGGTGATCACGGCGACACCGGCCTGGATCACGTTGGTCGCGTCCTCCGCGCCGCCGAGCCCGACCTCCACCACCGCGACGTCGACCGGGGCGTCGGCGAACGTGGCGAACGCCAGCGCGGTGGTCATGTCGAAGTAGGTCAGCGGCTCGGCGGACCGCTGGTCGACCAGCTCGGCCAGGGGCGCGATCTCGCGGTACGTGGCCACGAACCGCTCCTCGCTCACCGGCTCGCCGTCCAGGCTGATCCGCTCCCGGACGGTCTCCAGGTGCGGGCTGGTGTAGCGGCCGGTGTGCAACCCGAACGCCCGCAGCAGCGAGTCGATCATCCGGGCCGTCGAGGTCTTGCCGTTGGTGCCGGTCAGGTGGATCGACGGGTAGGCCCGCTGCGGGCTGCCGAGCAGGTCGAGCAGGCTCTCGATCTTCTCCAGCTCGAAGTGCATCCGGGTGAAGCCGCGCGCGTTGAGCGCGGCCTCCACCTCGGCGAACGCGGCGTGGTCGGCACGGTCGCTCATGAGGGCAGCGCCTCCAGGGCGGCGTCGATCCGGACCAGGTCCGCCTCGGCCACCGCCAGTCGCTCACGGATCTTCGCCACCACCGGCTCGGGCGCCTTGCCGACGAAGGCCGGATTGTCCAGCTTCGCCCGCGCCTGGGTGGCCTCCTTCTCGGCCGCCGCCCGGTCCTTGGTGAGCCGGGCACGCTCGGCGGCCACGTCGATCGAGCCACGGGTGTCCAGCGCGACGCTCACCGCGCCGGGCATCGCCAGCGTGGCGCTGGCCTGGAAGTCGTCGCCGGGCGCGTCGAGCCGGGCCAGCGAGCGGACCAGCGGCTCGTGCGCCGCGATGCCCGCGCCGGCCAGGCCGTCGAGCCGCGCGGCGACCCGCTGGGTCGGGCGCAGGCCCTGGTCCGACCGGAACCGGCGGACCTCGGTCACCACCCGCTGGAGGGTGCCGACCTCGCCCTCCGCGGCGTCGTCGACCAGGGTACGGTCGGCGACCGGCCAGGCCGACGTCAACACCGTCTCGCCGCCGTTGAGCGCGACCCACAGCTCGTCGGTGACGAACGGGATCACCGGGTGCAACAGCCGCAGGAGCTGGTCCAGCACGTGCCCGAGCACCCGGCGGGTGGCGTCCGCCGCCGGGCCGCCCTCGGCGAGCACCGGCTTGCTCAGCTCCACGTACCAGTCGCAGACGTCGTCCCAGGCGAAGTGGTAGAGCAGGTCGCAGACCTTCGCGAACTCGTACGCCTCGAACTGCTCGTCCACCTCGGCGGTGACGTGCGCCAGCCGGGACAGGATCCACCGGTCGACGGTGGAGAGGTCAGCGGCGGCCGGCAGCGGCCCGTCGGTGTGCGCCCCGTTGAGCAGAGCGAACCGGGTCGCGTTCCAGAGCTTGTTGCAGAAGTTGCGGGAGCCCTGGCACCACTCCTCGCTGACCGGCACGTCCTGGCCGGGGTTGGCGCCGCGGGCCAGCGTGAACCGGGTGGCGTCGGCGCCGAACCGGTCGATCCAGTCCAGCGGGTCGACCACGTTGCCGAACGACTTCGACATCTTCTTGCCGTGCTCGTCGCGCACCATGCCGTGCAGCGCCACCACGTCGAACGGCTGCACGCCGTCCATCGCGTACAGGCCGAACATCATCATCCGGGCGACCCAGAAGAACAGGATGTCGTAGCCGGTGACCAGCACGCTGGTCGGATAGAACTTCGCCAGGTCCGGAGTGTGCTCCGGCCAGCCGAGGGTGGAGAACGGCCAGAGACCGCTGGAGAACCAGGTGTCCAGCACGTCCTCGTCCTGCCGCCAGCCCTCGCCGGTCGGCGGCGTCTCGTCCGGGCCGACGCAGACGATCTCGCCGGCCGGGCCGTACCAGACCGGGATGCGGTGGCCCCACCACAGCTGGCGGGAGATGCACCAGTCGTGCATGTTGTCGACCCAGGCGAAGTAGCGCTTGGCCAGCTCAGCCGGCTCGATCTTCACCCGACCGTCGCGCACCGCGTCGCCGGCGGCCTTGGCCAGCGGACCGGTGTTGACGAACCACTGCAGCGACAGCCGCGGCTCGACCGTCGTCTTGCACCGCGAGCAGTGCCCCACCGCGTGCAGGTACGGCCGCTTCTCGGCCACGATCCGGCCCTGCTCGCGCAGCGCCGCCACGATCGCCGGCCGGGCCTCGTACCGGTCCAAGCCCTCGAACGGACCGGGCGCGGTGATGACACCGCGCTCGTCCATGATCGTCAGCGAGGGCAGGTCGTGCCGCTGGCCGATCTCGAAATCGTTCGGGTCGTGCGCCGGGGTCACCTTGACCATGCCGGTGCCGAACGCGGGGTCGACGTGCTCGTCGGCGACGATCGGGATGCGCCGGTCGGTGAGCGGCAGGGCCACCTCGGTGCCGATCAGGTGCCGGTAGCGCTCGTCGTCCGGGTGCACCGCGACCGCGGTGTCGCCGAGCATCGTCTCGGCCCGGGTGGTGGCCACCACGACCTCGTCGCCGTAGCGGATCGAGATCAGCTCGCCCTCGTCGTCGGTGTGCTCGACCTCGATGTCGGAGAGCGCGGTGAGGCAGCGCGGGCACCAGTTGATGATCCGGTTGGCCCGGTAGATCAGGCCGTCGTCGAAGAGCTTCTTGAACATGGTCTGCACGGCCCGGGAGAGGCCCTCGTCCATGGTGAAGCGCTCGCGGTCCCAGTCGACCGCGTCGCCGAGCCGGCGCATCTGGCCCAGGATCGCGCCACCGGACTCGGCCTTCCACTGCCAGACCCGCTCGACGAACTTCTCCCGCCCCAGGTCGTGCCGGGACAGCCCCTCACCGGCGAGCTGCCGCTCGACCAGGTTCTGCGTGGCGATGCCGGCGTGGTCCATGCCGGGCAGCCACAGGGCCTCGTATCCCTGCATCTTCTTGCGCCGGGTGAGCGCGTCCATCAGCGTGTGCTCGAACGCGTGGCCCATGTGCAGCGACCCGGTGACGTTCGGCGGCGGGATGACGATCGTGAACGGCGGCTTGTCGCTGCTCGCCGACGCCCGGAAGTGCCCGCCGGCTACCCACTGCTCGTACCGTCGCTGCTCTACCTCGCCGGGCTGGTACTGGCCGGCAAGGGTCGGGGCGTCGGGGCGGTGGGCATCCAGTCTCTCGGTCACCCTGAAAGTCTACGGAGCGCTTTCGGAGACCTGACGTGCGCCACCGGTGATTCGCGTACGGTGGCGGGCATGTCCGACGCGCATCTCACCGAGCGTCCGGTCGACGGGGGTCACGGTCCGGTCGAACTGACCGAGGAGCCGATCCAGCTGAGCCGCCGCGACCCCGCGCTGGAGCCCGAACGGCGACCCGTGTCACGGCGCCGGAAGATCGTGCTGGCCGCCCTGCTGGCGGCCGGCCTCGCCGGCGCCGGCGCCATCGGGCTGGGCGGATGGCGGGTGGTCCAGGAGAAGGACACCCGGCTGACCCCGCCGGCCGACGTGGCGGGCCTCACCCGTGACGACAGCGACCGGGCCCGCAGCACCGCCGACTACCTGCGCGACGGGTTCGCCGCCGACATCGAGCTGGATCGCAGCTTCGGCGCGGTCTACACCGACCCGGCCGACGCCAAGCGGTCGGTGCTGCTCTTCGGCGGCACCACCCTGCTCTGGCAACCCGAACGGGACCTGGACACGCTCTTCGGCCTGATGGCCGACGAGACCGGCAAGGTCGCCGGGCTGCGTGAGGTGGACGCGGGCCAGCTGGGCGGCGTGATGAAGTGCGGTACGACCAGCGGCGACGGCGGCGACTTCGCGGTGTGCGGCTGGGCCGACCACGGCAGCGTGGTGATGGGGATGTTCCCCGGCCGAGCGGTGGACGACTCCGCGGCGCTGTTCCGCCGGCTCCGCGAGGGCATCCAGACCCGGTGACCCGGGAAGGTCGGGCCGGCTCACCGGCAGCCCGACCTCTCGCGGGGCCGTCTCCCCACTTCGGAGGTCGCGGTATCGGTGCCGGTGCCCGGAAATGCGTCAGGGCCACCCCGTGAGGGGTGGCCCTGAGCTGAAGATTGTCCGGCGGTGTCCTACTCTCCCACACCCTCCCGAGTGCAGTACCATCGGCGCTGGAGGGCTTAGCTTCCGGGTTCGGAATGTTGCCGGGCGTTTCCCCTCCGCCATGACCGCCGTAACTCTATGAACATGTCAACCAACCCGATGGGTGGTGTTTGTTCAGAGTTGCACAGTGGACGCGTAGCAGCTTGGTAGTCAAGTCCTCGGCCTATTAGTACCGGTCAACTGAACCCGTTACCGGGCTTACATTTCCGGCCTATCAACCCAGTCGTCTAGCTGGGGGCCTTACCCCACAAATGTGGGTGGGATACCTCATCTTGAAGCGAGCTTCCCGCTTAGATGCTTTCAGCGGTTATCCCTTCCGAACGTAGCTAACCAGCCGTGCCCCTGGCGGGACAACTGGCACACCAGAGGTTCGTCCGTCCCGGTCCTCTCGTACTAGGGACAGCCCTTCTCAAGTATCCTACGCGCACGGCGGATAGGGACCGAACTGTCTCACGACGTTCTAAACCCAGCTCGCGTACCGCTTTAATGGGCGAACAGCCCAACCCTTGGGACCTGCTACAGCCCCAGGATGCGACGAGCCGACATCGAGGTGCCAAACCATCCCGTCGATATGGACTCTTGGGGAAGATCAGCCTGTTATCCCCGGGGTACCTTTTATCCGTTGAGCGACACCGCTTCCACATGCCAGTGCCGGATCACTAGTCCCGACTTTCGTCCCTGCTCGACCTGTCAGTCTCACAGTCAAGCTCCCTTGTGCACTTGCACTCAACACCTGATTGCCAACCAGGCTGAGGGAACCTTTGGGCGCCTCCGTTACCCTTTAGGAGGCAACCGCCCCAGTTAAACTACCCACCAGACACTGTCCCTGAACCGGATAACGGTCCGAAGTTAGATACCCAAATCAACCAGAGTGGTATTTCAAGATTGCCTCCACCCATACTGGCGTATGGACTTCACCGGCTCCCACCTATCCTACACAAGCTAATTCAGATACCAATGTCAAGCTATAGTAAAGGTCCCGGGGTCTTTCCGTCCTGCCGCGCGTAACGAGCATCTTTACTCGTAATGCAATTTCGCCGGGCCTGTGGTTGAGACAGTGGGGAAGTCGTTACGCCATTCGTGCAGGTCGGAACTTACCCGACAAGGAATTTCGCTACCTTAGGATGGTTATAGTTACCACCGCCGTTTACTGGCGCTTAAGTTCTCCGCTTCGCCCCGAAGAGCTAACAGGTCCCCTTAACGTTCCAGCACCGGGCAGGCGTCAGTCCATATACATCGAATTACTTCTTCGCATGGACCTGTGTTTTTAGTAAACAGTCGCTTCCCCCTGCTCTCTGCGGCCATACAACGCTCCACCCGCGCGGGGCTTCACGTCTCCGGCCCCCCTTCTCCCTAAGTTACGGGGGCAATTTGCCGAGTTCCTTAACCACAGTTCGCCCGATCGCCTCGGTATTCTCTACCTGACCACCTGTGTCGGTTTGGGGTACGGGCCGCTAAGAACTCGCTAGAGGCTTTTCTCGGCAGCATAGGATCACTGACTTCACCTGAATCGGCTCGGCATCACGTCTCAGCCTATGTGCACCGCGGATTTGCCTACGGTACGGCCTACACGCTTACCCCGGCACAACCACCGGCCGGGATCAGCTACCTTCCTGCGTCACCCCATCGCTTGACTACTACCCGTCAGGTTCCCACGCTCACCACCATCAGTCCGAAGACGTCCGGCAGCTCGGATGGTTAGCACAACGAGGTTCATCAGGGTCGCTCTTTCGCGGGTACGGGAATATCAACCCGTTGTCCATCGACTACGCCTCTCGGCCTCGCCTTAGGTCCCGACTCACCCAGGGCGGATTAGCCTGGCCCTGGAACCCTTGGTCATCCGGCGGAAGGGTTTCTCACCCTTCTTTCGCTACTCATGCCTGCATTCTCACTCGTGCCGCGTCCACAGCTGGGTCACCCCGCTGCTTCACCCCCGGCACGACGCTCCCCTACCCATCCACACACCTGCACAAGGAATCAAGTCCAAGCGAGGTTGAAATGTGAATGCCACAGCTTCGGCGGTGTGCTTGAGCCCCGCTACATTGTCGGCGCGGAACCA
>NZ_PDHU01000003.1:452500-989371 GCF_002573675.1 Micromonospora sp. WMMA1996
CGGCGGCGGCCGTCCAGCCGAGCACCCGTCGGCCGAGTCGCAGGCTGGCTCCGGTGCGGGCGACGAGCGCGAGGCCGAAGGCGATCGAGCTGACGCGTACCGCCAGCACCGGCCACATGCCGGCGCTCTCGTCGGCCTGGCCGAGGAGGGCGAAGAAGATGCCGAAGAGCAGACCGGCGGCGAGCGCGGTGCCGATCACCCGGCCGGAGAGGCGGCCGGCGTCACCCCGCTCCCCCAGGCTGACGAGCGCGATGGCCACCACGGCGAGCCCGGCGCCGCCCAGCGCCAGGGTGCCCGGGGAGTGGGCCAGGAACAGGCCGGCGACGATCGGCACGACCGCGGCGGTGATCGCGGTGACCGGTGCCACGACCGCCATGACGCCGGTGGCCAACGCGCGGTAGAGCAGCATGACGCCGGCGGCGCCGGCCACCCCGGCGAGCAGGCCCCAGGCCAGGTCGAGCGGCGCCGGCGTGCCGGGCACGACGAGCACGAGGACGAGCAGCAGCGGCAGGCTGAGCAGCTGCGAGACGACGGTCACGGCGATCGGGTGGGCGTGCCGGGACGCCTTGCCCCCGGAGAAGTCGGCCGTGCCGAACGCGATCGCGGACACCGCGGCGAGCACAATGGGAAGCACCCGACAGTCGTACCATAATATTGACCGCGAAGGACAGTGTGATGACCGATACCGGCGGACGCGTGGGCGCGGTGACCTCCGCGGTCGCCCGGCAGGTACGCGAACTGCGGGCCGCCCGGGGCTGGTCCTTCGACGAGCTTGCCGGCCGGTCCGGCGTCAGCAAGGGCATGCTCGTGCAGATCGAGGGCGCCCGGACCAACCCGAGCATCGGCACCCTCTGCCGGGTCGCCGACGCGTTCGGCGTCAACATCGCCCGGTTGCTGGAGCCGGCGGAGGAGAAGGCGGTACGGGTCACCACGGCGGACGAGGCGCCGGTGCTGTGGCGCGGCGCGCACGGCGGCACCGCGCGACTGCTCAGCGGCCTCGGCGAACCCGATTTGGTCGAACTCTGGGACTGGCGGATGCGGCCGGGTGAGGAGTTGCGTTCCGCCGACCACGCGCACGGCACCCGCGAGGTGCTGTACGTGCTGGACGGCGCCGTCACGGTCACCGTCGACGGCGTCGACCACGAGGTGCGCGCCGGCCAGACGGTGGAGTTCCACGCCGACCGGGACCACGGCTACCGGGTGGTCGGCGACGAGCCGGTACGCCTCGTGATGGTGGTGGTCACCCCGTCGGGCGAGTGGGACCGGCGGACCCGGTCACGCGGACCGCGCCCGAGCTGACCCGGGCGCGGTCGCGACGACGGCTCAGGCCGACTTCTCCTCGCGGTCCCGCCGGCGCCGGCCGGTGAACTCGCGGGGCACGATGGTCGGGTTGACGTTCTCCAGGACGACCTCGCGGGTGATCAGCACCCGGGCGGCGTCGGGGTTGCTCGGCACCTCGTACATCACGGAGAGGAGCACCTCTTCCATGATGGCCCGCAGGCCACGGGCGCCGGTGCCGCGGAGCATGGCCTGGTCGGCGATGGCCTCCAACGCCGGCTGCTCGAACTCCAGCTCGACGCCGTCCAGCTCGAACAGGCGCTGATATTGCCGGACCAGCGCATTGCGCGGCTCGGTGAGGATCTTCACCAGGGCGCCCCGGTCGAGGCTGCGTACGTTGGTGATCACCGGGAGCCGGCCGATGAACTCGGGGATCAGCCCGAACTTCAACATGTCTTCCGGCATGACCTGGCTGAAGATGTCGTCGGTGGACCGCTCCGACACCGACCGGAGTCGGGCGCCGAAGCCGGTGCCGCCGGAGCCGGTGCGGGCCTCGATGATCTGGTCGAGGCCGGCGAACGCGCCGCCGCAGATGAACAGCACGTTCGTGGTGTCGATCTGGATGAACTCCTGGTGCGGGTGCTTCCGGCCGCCCTGCGGCGGCACGTTGGCGACCGTGCCCTCCAGCATCTTGAGCAGCGCCTGCTGCACGCCCTCGCCGGAGACGTCGCGCGTGATCGACGGGTTCTCCGACTTGCGGGCGATCTTGTCGACCTCGTCGATGTAGATGATGCCGGTCTCGGCGCGCTTGATGTCGTAGTCGGCGGCCTGGATCAGCTTGAGGAGGATGTTCTCCACGTCCTCGCCGACGTAGCCCGCCTCGGTGAGGGCGGTGGCGTCGGCGATCGCGAACGGGACGTTGAGCATCCGGGCCAGCGTCTGCGCCAGGTGGGTCTTACCGCAGCCGGTCGGACCGAGCAGCATGATGTTGGACTTGGCGAGTTCGACGCCGTCGCTGCCCGAGCCGGGCGCGCCGGCGGCCTCCGCCTGGATCCGCTTGTAGTGGTTGTAGACCGCGACGGCGAGCGCCTTCTTGGCCTGCTCCTGGCCGACGACGTAGTTGTCGAGGAACTGGCAGATCTCCATCGGCTTGGGAAGCTCTTCCCACTTCACCTCGCCGGACTCGGCCAGCTCCTCCTCGATGATCTCGTTACAGAGATCGATGCACTCGTCGCAGATGTAGACGCCGGGGCCCGCGATGAGTTTCTTGACCTGCTTCTGCGACTTGCCACAGAAGGAGCACTTCAGTAGGTCGCCGCCGTCACCGATCCGTGCCACCTACGTTCTCCCTGCACTCATCGGCCGGAGCGCCGGCCCTGACCTGCGAGCGCCCGGGGCGCTCGTCCGTCCTGTCGTTCCACCATGCTGTCGGCTCCACCCGATCCGACCCGCGGAGCGGTACAGACCCGACGTTACCCGGTGGCCGGGTTTTCTCCGACCCCCAAAACGGGTGTGTCAGAGGTCGGCCGGGAACGATGCCCCGGCCGACCTCCGACCCCGCGTCGCTCAGCCCGCGGCGTGGGACGCCAGCAGGCCCTTCTTGCGGCTGGTCAGGATGGTGTCGACCAGCCCGTACTCCTTGGACTCCTCGGCCGTCATGATCTTGTCACGGTCGATGTCCTTGCGAACCTGCTCGATCGGGCGGTTGCAGTGCCGGGACAGCATGTCCTCCAGCTGCGTCCGCATCCGCAGGATCTCCCGCGCCTGGATCTCGATGTCCGAGCCCTGGCCGTAGCCGCCCTCGGTGGCCGGCTGGTGGATGATGATCCGGGAGTTGGGCAGCGCCATCCGCTTGCCCGGGGTGCCCGCGGAGAGCAGCACCGCCGCCGCGCTGGCCGCCTGCCCGAGGCAGACGGTCTGGATGTCGGGGCGGACGTACTGCATGGTGTCGTAGATCGCCGTCATGGCGGTGAAGGAACCGCCGGGCGAGTTGATGTACATGATGATGTCGCGGTCCGGGTCGGTGCCCTCCAGCGTCAGCAGCTGGGCCATCACGTCGTTGGCCGACGCGTCGTCCACCTGGACGCCGAGGAAGATGATCCGGTCCTCGAAGAGCTTGTTGTACGGGTTGGACTCCTTCATCCCGTACGACGTGCGCTCGACGAACGACGGCAGCACGTAGCGGTTGTGCACGGCCGCGAACTGGGGCGGCAGGCTCAGGTCGGTCATCGTCAGCTCCTCGCTCAGCTCAGGGTCCCGGCGCCATCCGGAACCTGGGCGGCTCCGATGATCACCTTGTCGATGAAGCCGTAGTCCATGGCCTCCTGGGCGGTGAACCAACGGTCGCGGTCCGAGTCGGCCTCGATCTGCTCCTGGGACTGGCCGGTGTGGTGCGCGACCCGCTCCTGGAACATCCGCTTGGTGTAGAGCATCTGCTCGGCCTGGATCGCGATGTCCGACGCGGTGCCGCCGAGGCCGCCGGAGGGCTGGTGCATCATGATCCGCGCGTGCGGCAGGGCGTAGCGCTTGCCCTTGGTGCCCGCGCAGAGCAGGAGCTGGCCCATCGAGGCCGCCATGCCCATGGCCACCGTCGACACGTCGTTGTCGATGTACTGCATCGTGTCGTAGATCGCCATGCCGGAGTAGACCGAGCCACCCGGCGAGTTGATCCAGAGGAAGATGTCGCGGTCCGGGTCCTCCGCCGCGAGCAGCAGCAGCTGCGCGCAGATGCGGTTGGCCACCTGGTCGTTCACCTCGCTGCCCAGGAAGATGATCCGTTCCTTGAGCAACCGGTTGTAGACCGAGTCGTCGAGGTTGCCAATGGAGTCGCCACCGCGGGCCTCGATCGCCCGGAGCGACTTCTTGGGGATGTGCATGTCGGTCATGGCAGCCCTTCGCTCTCCGTACCGTCCTACCCGACACTAACCGCTCTGCCGGGAGGCGTACTCCCGGTCGGGGCACTGTTCGCTCTCAGCGCAGTCACCCGGTCGGCGTACCCCGGAAAGGGTTTCGGCCGCCGCCCGGCGCGCAGCGCGGGACGACGGCCGACGCCCTGACGATCAGTGCTGGTGGTCGTGCTCGGCCTCGTTCTGGGCCCGCAGCGCGTCGAGGGAGACCTCGTTGCCCGCCGCGTCCTTGATCGTGATCTTCTCCATCACCGCGGCGAGCGCCTTGCCCCGGCGGACGTCACCGAAGACGGCCGCGGCGGCGCCGGAGCGGACCAGCTGGTCGTAGTACTGCTGGGGAGCCATGCCGGCACGCTGGGCGCGGTGCACGATCTCGTGCCCGAACTCGTCGTCGGAGACCTGCACGTCCTCGGCGTCGGCCAGGGTGTCCAGCAGGAGCTGGATCTTGACGCCGTCGGTCGCCGCCTCGGTCAGCTCGGCGTCGATCTGCTCCTCGGTCTTCTCCTCGGCGGCGAGGTATTCCTCCAGGGAGGCGCCGATGCGCTCGAGCTGGTCGACCATCGCGGCCTTGCGGCTCTCGACCTCCTCCTTGACGACCCCCTCCGGCGCCGGCACCTCGGCGGCGGCGACCATCTGCTCGAGGGCCTTGTCGCGGGCGGCGTAGATCTGCTCGACCTGCTTGCCCCGGGTGACCCGCTCCCGCAGGTCGCCGCGCAGCTCCTCGATGGTGTCGAACTCGCTGGCCATCTGCGCGAAGTCGTCGTCGAGCTCGGGGAGCTCCTTCTCCTTCACCGTGCGGACGGTCACCGCCACGTCGGCGTCGCGGCCGGCGTAGTCGCCGCCGACGAGCTGGGTGGTGAAGGTGGTGCTCTCGCCGGCGGCCAGACCGACCAGCGCCTCGTCCAGACCCGGCAGCAGCTGCTTGCTGCCCACCTCGTGCGAGATGTTGCTCGCCGAGCCGCCCGGCACCTCCTCGCCGTCGACCGTGGCGTTCAGGTCGATCTGCACGAAGTCGCCCTCCTGGGCGGCCCGCTCGACGGTCTTCAGCGTGGCGAAGCGCTCGCGCAGGCTGTTGACCTGGTCGTCGATCTCGCTGTCGGCGATCTCGATCTCGTCGACGGTCACCTCGATGGTGGCCGGGTCCGGCAGCGTGATCTCCGGACGGACGTCGACCTCGGCGGTGAAGTTGAGCGAGTCACCGTCGTTGAACTCGGTGATGTCCACCTCGGGGCGGCCGAGCGTCTTGAGGTCGTGCTCGCGGACCGCGGCGAGGATGTTCTGCGGGATGGCCTCCTGGATCGCCTCGTTGAGGACGGTCCCCCGGCCCACCCGCTGGTCGATCACCGCGCTGGGAACCTTGCCCCGGCGGAAGCCGGGAACCTGGACCTGCTGGCCGATCTCCCGGTACGCCTTCTTGAGGCTCGGCTCGAGCTCGACGAACGGCACCTCGATGGCGAGCCGCACGCGCGTCGGGCTCAGAGTCTCGACGGTGCTCTTCACAGGCGTACTCCTTGACGGATCTGGGTGTTGAGTCTGGGGCGTGATTGCGCGCATCGAGTGTAGGCGAGCCGGGCTGCGGCACGGGCAGCGCCCGGGTGCCGCGCGGTAAAACCGGCGGTTCCCGGGACGATCCGGTCGCGTACGACAGTCGGGGTGGCGGGATTTGAACCCACGGCCCCTCGCTCCCAAAGCGAGTGCGCTACCAAGCTGCGCCACACCCCGTGGCGACGAAGAGTGTATGCCGTCCGGGCCCCCGAGCGGGTGACCGGGGCGCGCCGCGTCGCCCGGCGGGGCCTGCCGGCCGGTGGCCGTGCCCCGCCACCTCACCGAGGTGGCGGGATCGTCCTGCCCCGAACCCCGCCACCTCGCCGAGGTGGCGTCGATCATGGAGGTCGACGACGACGCGGTATACCGCCGCGCGTCCGGATCGGGGATTCGGTAGGCTGTCGGGCGCGCCCCGCCGCTGTGGGGTGCACGCGGGCGTAGCTCAATGGTAGAGCTTCAGTCTTCCAAACTGACTACGCGGGTTCGATTCCCGTCGCCCGCTCCACCCACGAAGGCCCAGGTAGACCGCATGATCGCGGCACCTGGGCCTTTCGCTTCTCCCCCATGCTTTGATCTTGCGTGCCAATCCGCGTGCCATTCACCGGCGGCGTCGGCCCTCCCCGCCGATGCGGCTATGGCCGCCGGCTTGATCGCGGCGAGGGCGAGGTGCCCGAGGTGCGGGCCGAGGTGAAGGGCGAACAGGTATTCGTAGAGCTGGCGGGTACGCGGGGCGGGATCTCCCCCGCCTCTGGAGGCATCGGCCGGGGCGGATCACCTCGTCGGGCACCACAAGGGCTACCGCATCACCATCAGTGCAGGAACGTGAAGACCGTTCCTGCGGCGTCCAGAGGCTGGGGCGCGCCTTCGAACCGGTGGACGCCGACCGAGAACCGCACGTCGTCCGGAGCGTGGAATGCCTCCTCCACGTAGCCGGCGTCCCGGAGCCACCCACGTACGGCTGGCGTCAGATCCGGTGCCCGTCGCGCCCTGGTCCAGATCACGCTGGCGCCCTCTGCGCACAACCGGGGCAGGGCGGCGATCGTTCGCTTCACGTCGGCGTCCGAGATGTTGCCGAAGACCCCGACCATGAGCACCAGGTCGGCCGGTACCGCACCGACGTACGAAGAGAGCTGGCCCGCGTCTGCCTGCTTGATAACGAGGTTCGAGAGCCGGGCCTGATCGGCGGCGGCTTGAGCGGCGGCCACGTTGCCCGCGTCGTACTCAAGCAGGGTCCCGTGTACCCGTTGAGCATCAGGCCTTGAGGCGAGGACACCGATCAGGTCGTGGCCCTGCCCTGCGCACGCGCTCACCACGGTCAGCCGCTCGTCGGAGCGCTGATCGAGCCACGAGGCGATGTGCTGCTGCACCAGCCGCAGTCGACGCGACAGGGGGGAACCCTCATCGGCGTAGGGTTCATGCCACGCCTGCCAGTGAGTCTGGGCGGTCATCTGGGCCACCTTGCCAGAGCAGAACTTACAGCGATGCCCCGTTACAGACCGAGACCAATTGCGGGCGTCCGGCCCGGCCTGGGCCATCCACGGCCCAGTAACCGTGGCGCGCAGCGGTCATCAGCGGTCACGAGTGGCTTCCGGCTCTGCCGCCGGCCGCAGGCGTTTCGGGCATCACGGCCGGTTGATCGCGCTCTTCCAACCTGCAGGTGCGATGCCTAGCCGGCGATGCACCATGGATCATCAGCACATGGGCGTCCAGGCATCTCTATGGCAGGCGGGGAGGCAGCTGATCGGGCTGCCCGACCCCGCTGGCGGGACGTTTGACGCGGCAGGCGACTTCGACCGGGTGCTAGGGAGGGAAGAGTCCAGCTTCCCCTTGCTTAGTCGTGTCGATCCCTACGGCGACGTGCAGTTCATGCCGTTCGACATGCCGCAGCTTCTCTCCGAGATTGAGAGGCTGTTGCCCTCCGCGCGGCAGGAGCCGGAGCGCCGTGGCCTGGAGAGGCTGCGGATCTTGGCTGAGGTGTGCGCCACGATGACGGATGCCTCGATCGCGTTCGTAGGGGACTGACAACGCGACGGGCAGGACTCGGCGTGCCATTAGCGTGCCATTGGGCGAGGACAACAGGGCCAGCCGAGGCCACGAGAGACTGCCGAGACCAGGCCGCCGAGCCGGTGGCCTGCCGGAGATCGACAATTCCCAGGCTGACGCTTGGCTTCACTCCGTGAGCCATGCGTACTCGGGTGCCGGGTAGACGGCGAGGGTGCCGTCGGAGATCTGCCACGTCTCAGCCCCACCCTCCTCGCCCGTCACGACGAATAGGCCCGTGGGCCGGTCGCCATCCTCATCGGGGGGCAGCGCGGCGAGTTGGTCGATCTGCGAGCGCAGCCAGGGCAGTTCGTACTCTCGCAGGTCCCCGCCATAGAAGAGGTACAGCGACCAGTTGAAGGGCTTTGTCGGGAAGGCCCACCCGCCCGAGTAGAGGTCGTGTCTGTCTCGTTGGATGACTTCTTCTGCGGCGGCCCGCTGCTCGTGCTGCAACTCCACCCATAGCGTACGGACGCGTACTTGCCCATGTGCGCAGGCTATCGAAGGTCGTCGGGGCACCAGATGGCCGTAAGCGTGGTCCCTCTCAGTCCTCATCCAGTCCTCAAGAGGTCGAGCCCCGGCCAAGGACACTGAGAGATGCCGGAAGGGGTTTCTGCAGGCCAGGCGGGGTTGGGGCAGGTAGACCGCGGTGGGCAACTTGATCTCGTAATGCGAAGGTCACCGCACCCGCAAGTCGAGGGCGCTTCCGGACCGCAGGAAAGTCTCCGTGAGCCTCCACGATCGTTCGTAGACGGCTGCCTCCAAGGCGATCGTTTCGGCGCCGTCCAGGTCTAGCTCGACGGGCGAGCTGGACTGCCAGTTCAAGTGCAGCCGCACCACGTGTCGTCCCGGCGATACCTCGAAGCTCTGGCTAGTCCCACGCTCCAGTCGTGCCGCGACCTGCCCGTCAATCGGCTGGCCGATCGTGCGTGCCGCTCACCGCCGACGGCGGCCCTGCCCGGAAGGGTTCCGGCTCGGTCGCAGCCAGGGCGAGGTGCCCGAGCTGCGGACCGACGCGCCGGGAGATCAGGTGCCCGGGGAGCGAGACCGTCAGTCGAGGGCCGAGCGGGCTGCGGCGAGGAACGCATCGCGCAGGTCGTCGAGCGCGGGGTAGAGGGCCTCCAGATCGGGCACGCCGTCCCAGACCGCCCGATTGATCCGCTGGAAGTAGACGCGCGCGGAGCTGTGCACGTCGGGCGGGAAGAGCACCTGGAGCATGCTGCCGGCGACCCAGAGCTGTTTCATCGCCTCCTGGGCGGCACGGGGCCAGGAATCACCGGGAGCCCAGTCGGCGGGGCGTTCGAAGGCGAGGCGCTCCGCATCGGCAGCCACGGCGACGAACCGTTCCAGACAGGTGAGCCGTTCGGCCCGTCGGGCGTCGGCCCGGGCGACGTCCTGCCTGCGCTGCTCGGTGCGCGCGCTCATGCGTTGCGTGCTGGACTGCACGAGCCAGGAGAAGCCGCCGCCGAGCACGACCCCGCTGAGCGAGATGATCGCCGTAACGAACTGGCCGTCCACTGTGCTCACAGTAGCCGCTTGGACCCGACACGCCGATCGCCACCGCGCCCGGTGATCCCGGTCATCCGGTGCCGCGTCTCGGCGACGGCCGGTGGTGGGTCGAGTAGCCGCGCGCCCGGCCCGACGGGAGCGTCGGGCCGGGCGCGCCGCACGAGCTAGGCGACGAAGCGGGAGCGGCGCCGACGCCCGATCAGGTAGCCGACGGCCCCGAGGAGCAGGAGCGCACCGCCGACCCCGGCCACGGCCGCGGTGTTCACACCGGTCACCGGCAGCCCACCGCCCTCGCCGCCGGGAGCGGCGGGGCTGTCGGAGGGAACCGCCGTCGGCGCGACGGTCGACGTGGCGCTCGGCGTCGACGTGGGCGTGGCGGTCGGCGTCGACGTGGCGGTCGGCGTCGCGGTGGGCTGGGACGCGCAGTCGAGCGCCCGCGCCTCGTACACGCCCTCGTTCAGGTAGGCCAGGTAGACGTCGATGCCGGGGGCGTCGAGCACCTTCTGGGCGGCCGCCTTCACGTTGGCGCCGGCGTCCACCAACGTCCGGGCCACCGAGATCCGCAGATCGGTCGCCCACGCCTTCTGCATGTCCGTCTTGAGGAAGGCGCGCAGGTCCTCCGCGGTGCCGTCCAGTCGCTGCTGGATGGCGCGCGGCAGCACGGGCAGCGACTCCGCGTTCGCTTCGGCCAGGAGCTGGTTCGCCAACAGGCGTACCTGGGTGTTGGTGGCGGTGTCCAGGTCGATGGTGACGAACTCGCGCAGGTCCTTGAACACCTTGCGCTCCACCGTCTGGCAGGCCGCGTCCAGCCCCGGCGTCGCGGCTCGCGCCGTCGCCGGTGACGCCGGAATCAGAAAGGCCAGCGCCATGACGACGCCGACCGACAACTTCCATCGCATATGGACTTGTCCTCCCCGTGACGACACAAAACAGAGGGATACTACCGTCGATGGGCGGGAGGCGAGGGACGTCGGCACCCACCCGCCCGGACGGCGGGCACGCCGGTCCGGCCGACCGACGCGAGCGGATCAGATGCGCCGGGGGCGGATCCGGTGGCCGGCCAGGCGCCCGCCCTCGGCCAGCAGCGCGTCCACCGCGGCGAGCGCGGCCTGCCAGGCGGCGTCGGCGCCCGGGTCCTGGCGTCGGGTCAGCCGCTCCACGGCTGCCAGGTGGTGCCGGACCTGCTCCAGGTGCGCGTCGAGGGCCGAGGACCGGCTCCAGCGCAGGTAGCGGGGTGTGACGTAGAGCCGCACGTAGGCGGCGTCCCGGTAGCGCGGGTTGCGCAGCGAGCGCCGGCGAAGGTAGGCCAGCTCGCCGAGCGCCAGCGCGTCGGCAAGCGGCAGTTCCTGGCCGGCCATGCCGGCATCCTGCCCGGTGTGCCGGCCCAGGGCGAACGGGATTCCGCACTGGTGAACGGGACCACCGCCACGGAGGCTTGCCTCGTGACGAGCGCGGACGGACCTAGTAGTGGTCCTCGATCGGCCGGCGCGCCTCGTCGAACAGCGCCGGCCCCTCGTAGCGCACCGGGGGCGGCGCCGGAGTGGCCGGCTTCACCGCGGCGAACTGCTCGCTGGACAACGCGTACACCACCCGGCCGAGGCCGGACACGCCGATCGCGGTCGCGCACATCGGGCAGGGCTGGCAACTGGTGTACATGGTGGTGCCGGCGGCCACGTCGGGGGCCAGTTCCCGGGCGGCCCAGCGGGCCAGCTTGAGTTCCGGATGGGCGGTGACGTCCGAGTCGGAGACCACGGTGTTGTGGTCCTCGATCAGGACGCTGCCGTCCGGACCGACCAGCAACGAGGCGAACGGCCGTTCCCCGGACGCCCCGGCCCGGTCGGCGAGGGCCACGGCGTGGCGCAGGAACGCTTCGTCGTCCGGTGTCATCGGGCCTCCTCGGGGCCGTCGTGCGTCGCCACGGCGGCGGACGCCTCCAGTCGGCGGCGGATCCGTTCCCTGTCCTCCCCGGGCAGCGCGTCGGCGACCAGCAGCCGGGGCAGCAACTCCGGCTCCAGCGTCGTCGCCCGGAACACGACGGCCGCGGTCACGTCGTGGTCGGGGCGGTGCACGACCTCGACCCGGTCGCCGGCCCGCACGCTGCCCGGAGTGACCACCCGCAGGTACGCCCCCGGCCGCGCCGCCTCGGTGAACCGCCTGATCCACCCGCGCTCGCCCAGCCACCCCTGGAACGTGCCGCACGGGATGCGCGGGCAGGAGACCTCCAGCACCAGGTCCGCGCCGACCCGCCACCGTTCCCCGATCAGCGCGCCGTCGACGTCGACGCCGGAGGTGGTCAGGTTCTCTCCGAAGGCCCCGTTCGGCAGCGCCCGGCCCAGCTCGGCCTCCCAGCGGTCCAGGGCCTCCCGGGCGTACGCGTAGACCGCCTGGTCGGGGCCACCGTGGTGGGCCACGTCGTAGACCCGGTCGCCCGCCAGCCCGACCTGGCCGGTGCCCTTGGGGCCGGGCGCGGTGACCGGGACGGGACCGTCGACGGGCCGCTTGTCGATGCCGGTGGCCCCGATTCCCTTCCACGGGTTGGGTCGCGGCCGGCCGACGTTGACCGAGAGCACCTTCATGGCGGCGACGGTAGGCGCTGGGGGCCGACCCGGCCACCCCATTCCCGCACCGGGGCGGGAAGCGCGGCGGCGCGGGCTGCGTACGATGCGGGGCCGGACATCGGCTCGTCGGGTGGAGGTAGCGACGGATGTCAGGCCAGCAGGACGGTTTCGCGCTCGCCGTGGACCTCGGCACCTCGAACACCGTGGCGGTGCTGCGCCGGCCCGACGGGCGTACCCGGCCGTTGCTGGTGGACGGCCACCCGATCCTGCCGTCCGGTGTGTACGCCGACGCCGACGGTCACCTGCACGTCGGCCGGGACGCGCAGCGCCTGGCCCAGGCCGACCCGGCCGGCTACGAGCCGAACCCGAAGCGGCGGGTCGACGAGGAGACGGTCGAGCTGCGTGGGCGCGCGTACCGGCCGGCGGAGCTGCTGGCCGCGACGCTGCGGGCGGTCGCGGACGCGGCGGTGGCCGCGGTCGGCCTGTTGCCCCCGGCGGTGGTGACCCATCCGGCGGCCTGGGCGGCGCCCCGGCGACAGGTGCTGCACGACGCGCTGGAGCTGGCCGGGTGGCCGGCGGCGGCCGAGCACACCCTCGCCGGGCCGATCGCGCCCGGCACCCGCCTGCTGCGCGAGCCGGTGGCCGCGGCCCGCTACTACACCCAGGTGCTGCGCCGGCCGGTGCCGGTGGGCGGCGTGGTGGCGGTCTTCGACTTCGGCGGGGGCACGCTCGACGTCGCCGTGCTGCGCAACGAGGGCGCCGACCCGTGGGGTGACTCCGGCTTCGTGCTCGTCGCCACCGGCGGGATCGCCGACCTGGGCGGGCTGGACCTCGACGCGGCCCTGCTGGGCCGGCTCGGTGAGCTGGTTCGGCCGGCCCATCCCGAGCGGTGGGCCCGGTTGACCGACCCGACGACGACCGCCGAGCGACGGGACCGCCAGCAGCTCTGGGACAACGTGCGCGGCGCCAAGGAGATGCTCTCCCGGGCCGTGGTCGCGCCGGTCGCCGTACCGGGGGTGGAGGAGGCCGTTCCGCTGACCCGGGAGGACTTCGAGCGGCTCGCCGCGCCGCTGCTCGCCCGCGCGGTCGCCGAGACCCGGCACGTGACCGCCGTCGCCGGCCTGCGCCCGGACCAGCTCTCCGGTCTCTTCCTGGTCGGCGGCTCGACCCGGGTGCCGCTGGTGGCCCGGCTGCTGCACGCCGAGCTGGGGATCGCGCCGACCGTGCTGGAGCAGCCGGAACTGCCGGTCGCCGAGGGCGCGCTGACCGACCTGCCGCTGCCCCGCGCGGCCCGGCGTCCCGGGGCGCCGGTGGCGCCACCGCAGCCCGGAGCGCCGGCGCCGGGCGGGCACGAGGCGACCACCGTCCCCGCGGCCCGCGCCGGGGAGGGCCCCGCGTCGGTGCGCGGACCGCACGGCACCGTCCCCGAGGCGACGGCCCCGGCGCCCGCCGGCCCGCACGGCACGCTGGTCGCCGACGCATCCGAGCAGAACCCGGTGGGGTACGCCGCCACGGCCCGTCCGGCGCCCCCGCCGGGCAGCGCGCCGTCGCACGCCGGCGCGTTCGTGCCGGGGTACGCGTCGGCGTACGCCGCCCCTGCGACACCCGAACAGGCGCGGCCGGCCGATGGCGGCTGGCCGAGCGCGGCGCCGGTTGCCGGCGTACCCGGATCGCCCCTCCCGCCGACCCCGGACGCCGCACCGCCGGGCGGCGGGGGTCGGGGACGCGGCCGGCGGGGCCGGTGGATCGCGCTGGGCGCCGGTGTGGTGGTGGTCGGCCTGGCGGCCGCGACGCTGCTCTGGGTGTTCCGGGACCGGCACCCGGCGCTGGACTTCCAGGCGCCGGTGCTGGTCGGGACGGCGGCCGTCGGCGACGAACGGCCGGGTGAGATGTTCACCGCGACAGTGGCCGACCGCGCCTACCTGGCCTGGTCGCGGCCGGACGACCGCCTCACCGTGCGGGCGGTCGACACCGCCACCGGGAAGAAGATCTGGGAGCAGCAGACCGGGGTGGGCGCGGACCGGTGGGCCGGGATCCGCGCGCTGCCCGACGGCGTCGCCGTCCTCGCCGAGGCGTCCGGTTCCGCCACGCCCCGCCCGCTGCTGGTGCTCGACGGCGGGAACGGCGACCAGCGGTGGAAGATCGACATCCGGGGCGACGACGAGATCTTCCTCGGCGCCGACCGGGTGGTGTGGCTGGACCGGACCGGCAACCGGCTGGTCGGGCTGCGGCTGGACGACGGCCGGCAGCGCTGGGTGCAGGACAACCCGCGCAGCGAGTACGGCGACGCCCGGACCGTGGTGGTCCCGGTCGGGACCGCCGAGGCGCTCGACGGGGCCGGATATCCGGACGGCTCGCCGCGCGCGCCGTGGGCGGGGAAGGCCGACCGGCTGGTGCAGGTCGGCGCCGACCGGTCGGTGCGGGTGCTCGCCATGGGCAGCGGCGAGATCCTGAAGAGCCGGGGCAACGTGGCCGACCTCGACGACCCGGTGACCGCCCGCGACGACCGGCTGTACGTGGCGGAGACCGACCGGGGCCTGCGCCTGGTCTCCTACGACCTGGGCAGCCTGGGCGTGCCCGACGTGCTGTACGCCTCGGAGCCGGGCAGCCGGGCGAAGGACCTGGTCACCTGCGGGGAACACCGCGCCTGCCTGCTGGAGGTGCCGGAGGCCGGCGCGGACGGCACCCGGGTGGTCGCGGTGACCGAGGGCGAGGACAGCCGGCAGTGGCCCGCCCCCCAGGCGGAACGGCTGGTCCCGCTCGGCGAGCACCTGCTGGCCGAGCGGGGCACGCCGCGCGACGCGGTGACCCTGTTCGGGCCGGACGGCGCCGCTCCGGTCCTGCGCGACCGCGACGGCGTGGCGGTCCGGCTGGACGCCGGCAACCTGCTGCTGTTCAGCGAGGCGCCGAGCGGCTACGAGGACGACCGCAGCCTCGCCGGGCTGGCGGTGGCCGGGAAGCCGTTCGAGATGGGGCTGGTCAAGCAGGTCCGCAGCGAGTCCTGCTCGTGGAACACCGACACGCTCGTGTGCGGCGCGGACAAGGAGTTCCGGCTGTACCGGTTCGCCGGGTGAGGGCGTCCGGACGGCGGACCGAAAGTGAGCTTGACAGCGGTCGATGCCTCGGCTGGTGTGGACGGCAGTGACATCGACGTCCGTCAGGAGGCCCCGTGTTCGTCCGACGACGGTGGACCGCGCTCGCCGCCACCAGCATCCTGATCACCGCCGCCCTGTCCCATCCGGATCCCGGCGTGGCCGCGCCGGCCGCACCCACGATCACCCTCGCCCCCACCGAGACCGCGCTGGTCCGGGTGCGCCTGGCCGACCAGGGGCAGCTCGACCGCCTGGTGGCCGGCGGCGCCGACCTGGCCAACCGGCCGCGCTCGCGGGACGGCCGGCCGGTCGCCGACCTCGTCCTCAGCGGCCGGCAGCTCGCCGACCTCACCCGGCAGGGCGCGAGCGCGGTGCAGGTCGTGCAACGCGCCGACGACGGCGCCCGGCGACTCGCCGAGAGCGTCCGGGCCGCCGAGGCCCGCACCCGTGGCGGCCTGCGCGCCGCCGACGGGGTGGACACCCTGCAGTTCCTCCAGGCCTACTGGTGGACCACCGGAGGGAGGACCTTCCTCCAGGCCCAGGTGGCCACCACGGCCACCGACGACCCGGACGTGGAGATCACGGTGAACTGGCGGACGGCCGACGGCGCCGCCGGCTCCTTCCCGCTCTACCGGTTCGAGGACTCGGGCGAGTACCAGTACCACTACGCGCTCCCCCAGCCGGTGCCCGCCCGGCCGGTGCAGCTCACCGCCACCTCCAGCCTGGGCGGGACGAGCCGGCCGGTCACGCCCGCGCTCTGGCCGAACGCCGCACCCCCACCGCAGCCGGCCGGCTACCAGAAGGACTTCATCGACGCCTACCTCACGCCCGTCGACATCAAGGCGCGGATCGCCCGGCTGGGTCGCCAGTACCGCGACCTGGTCGACGTGATCGACCTGCCGAACCGCACCCAGGGCTACCGGCGCACCGCCGCCGCCTACCTGGGTGATCCGGCCGCCGCCGCGGTGGTGGTGGAGTCGGTCCGCTTCGGCGACCAGGGCATGAACGGTGTCCAGGTGCGCACCGTCGACCCGGGTCGGGCGAACCGGCCGCTGACCGTCCGGTACCGCGACCGGGTGCTCACGGTCTCCCTGGCCACCGACGTCGCCGGCAAGGTGACCAGCAGCACCGACGACGTCGCGGCCGCGATCAACGCCCGGCAGGGGGCGCGGTTCCGGGCCACCGTGGAGGACGGCTCCGCCGGACTGCCGATGCCGGTGGCCGGGCCGGTACGCCTCGACGACGGATTGCAGGGCACCGAGGTGCCGGCCCGTCCGTGGACCGTGCAGGCGCTGCGCATCGGCAGGCACCGGGACGGCTCCCGGGTCGGGGTGCTCGCCTACTCGCAGGAACACGCCCGGGAGTGGGCGACGCCGCTGGTCACGCTGGAGTTCGCCGAGCGGCTGCTGGCCAACGCCCGCACCGACGCGGCGACCCGGCAGCTGCTGGAGCAGGTGGACGTGTTCGTGATCCCGACCGTCAACCCGGACGGCGCGAACTACTCGTTCCACGACTACAACTTCCAGCGCAAGAACCTGGTCAACCACTGCGCCGGCACGGCACGGGACCCGAAGTACCGCACCAGCTGGGGCGTGGACGTCAACCGCAACTACACCGTCGGGTCCCTGTTCGACGGGTACGTGGGCGCGAGCGCCAACTGCCTGTCCGGGAACTACGCGGGCACCGCCGAGCTGTCCGAGGCGGAGAGCCGCAACGTGATCGACCTGGCCAAGGCCCACCCGAACATCAGGTTCGCGATGAACGTGCACTCCTACGGCGGCTACTTCATGTGGCCGCCCGGGGCGTACAAGGCGGACGGGCGGGTCACGCTGCCGCGCCCGTCGATCGACGAGTCGACCCTGTTCCTGGCCAGCGCCCGGCGGATCGTCGGGGCCATCGCGGCCGAGCGGGGCACGGTCACCTGGCCGTCGCAGACCGGCCCGGTCGCCGACGTGCTCTACTCGGCGGCCGGCAACTCGGCCGACCAGCTCTACTACGAGCTGGGCATCTTCGCCTGGGACTTCGAGGTGGGCAACGACCGCTGGAACGAGGCCACCGGGCAGTGGGAGGGCGTCGGCTTCCAGCCGCCCTTCGACGAGGCGCACGGCGAGTCGCAGGAGTATGCCGGCGGCCTGGTGGAGCTGGTCCGGGTGGCCCGCGACTACGCGGCCCGCAACCCGGTCCGGCGCTGATCCGACGGTCCCCGGCCGGTGCGTCCGGCCGGGGACCCCGGCGTCAGTCCGTGGCCCCGAGGTCCCGGAAGACGGCCAGCGCGCCCGGGTCGTCGATGGTCGGGGGCACCGGCTCGTCCCGCCCCTCGACCAGGCCACGCATGGTGCGACGGAGGATCTTGCCGGACCGGGTCTTCGGCAGGGCCGGCACCACGGCCACCCGGCGGAACGCCGCCACCGGGCCGATCCGCTGCCGGACCAGGGCGACCAGCTCACCGGCGAGCGCCTCCGGGTCCACCTCGGCGCCGGCCTTGAGCACCACGTACCCGCTGGGCACCTGGCCCTTGAGCGCGTCGGCCACCCCGATCACCGCGCACTCGGCCACCGCCGGGTGGGCCGCCAGCACCTCCTCCATCGCCCCGGTGGAGAGCCGGTGCCCGGCCACGTTGATCACGTCGTCGGTGCGGCCCATCACGTAGAGGTAGCCGTCGTCGTCGAACCGGCCGCCGTCTCCGGTCAGGTAGTGACCGGGGAAGGCGGCGAGGTAGGAGCGGACGAACCGCTCGTCGTCGCCCCACAGCGTGGGCAGGCAGCCGGGCGGCAGGGGCAGCCGGATCACGATCGAGCCGTCCACGCCGGCCGGCACCTCCCGGCCCGCGCCGTCGACCACCCGCACGTCGTAGCCGGGGACCGGCACGGACGGTGAGCCGGCCTTGATCGGCAGCGGCTCCAGGCCGCGCGGGTTGGCCGCCACCGGCCAGCCGGTCTCCGTCTGCCACCAGTTGTCCACCACCGGTACGCCCAGCCGCTCGCCCGCCCAGGCCCAGGTGTCCGGGTCCAGGCGTTCACCGGCCAGGAAGAGGGTGCGCAGCGCGCCCAGGTCGTACCGGGAGAGGTGCGCGCCGTCCGGGTCCTGCCGGCGGATCGCCCGGATCGCGGTGGGCGCGGTGAACAGCGCGGCCACCCGGTGCTCGGCGGCGACCCGCCAGAACGCCCCGGCGTCCGGGGTGCCGACCGGCTTGCCCTCGTAGAGCACGGTGGTCGCGCCGGTGAGCAGCGGCGCGTAGACGATGTAGGAGTGGCCGACCACCCAGCCCACGTCGGAGGCGGCCCAGAACACGTCGCCCGGCTCGATCCCGTAGACGTTGCGCATCGACCAGCGCAGCGCCACCGCGTGCCCGCCGTTGTCCCGCACGACGCCCTTCGGGCGGCCGGTGGTGCCGGAGGTGTAGAGGATGTAGAGCGGGTCGGTGGCGGCGACCGGCACGCACTCCGCCGGCTCGGCGTCCGCCATCGCCTCGTCCCAGGTGAGGTCGCGGCCGGCGACCAGCGGCGCCGGCTCCTGCGGGCGCTGCACCACCACGCAGTGTCGTGGCGCGTGGTCGGCCTCGTCGAGCGCGGCGGCGAGGATCGGGTGGTACGGCACCACCCGGTCGACCTCGATGCCGCACGAGGTGGCCACCACCACCGTCGGCCGGGCGTCGTCGATCCGCACGGCCAGCTCGTGCGCGGCGAAGCCGCCGAAGACCACCGAGTGCACCGCGCCGATCCGGGCGCAGGCCAGCATGGCGATCACCGCCTCCGGCACCATGGCCAGGTAGAGCAGCACCCGGTCACCGGGCCGGACGCCGAGCCGGCGCAGCGCCCCGGCGAACCGGGCGGTCTCGGCGAGCAGCTCGGCGTACGTGAGGGTGCGGACCGTGCCGGTGACCGGGCTGTCGTGGATCAGCGCCGGCTGGTCGCCCCGCCCGGCGGCGACGTGCCGGTCGAGCGCGTTGTGGCAGGTGTTGAGCCGCCCGTCCGGGAACCACCGGTACAGCGGCGCGGCCGAGTCGTCGAGGATCCGCTCCGGGGGCGTGAACCAGTCGATGTCCCCGGCCGCGTCCCGCCAGAAGCCGGTCGGGTCGGCGATGCTCCGCTCGTACGCTGATCGATACGCGCCCATGCCGCCATGCTGACCCGGGTCGGGCCGGGGCACGACGTCCGACCGGGGCCGGTGCGCCGGAAGCACGTCCCGGCTCGGTGAGCGGCCCCGAGCCGCCGACGGGCGGTCGGCGTCGGCACGCCTGGCTCATCCCGACGGGCGACGGATGAACCGGGCGACGCCGGGTAATGCCAACGCCGTCCTGGTGGAGTGACGACCGGCGTCGCGGCGTACCGCGACCCCGCGGGCGGACGGTGACACACCGTCCGCCCGCGTGCCGCCGGATTCTTTTTGATCAAGAGGGTTCCGTCGACTAGCGTGCGCCCACGTGAAATCGATGCGCATTTTCCCTGTCGTGCTGGCCTGTGTCGCGGTCACGGCGCTGAGCGCCTGCGGCGGCGAGGACAGCTCCACCCGGGCCGACTCCGCCGCCACCTCCGCCGCGCCGACGCCCGCCTCGTCGACCCCCTCCGCCGCCCCGACCTCGGCGGCCGCGGCGGCCACCGTCGGCGAGAAGGACCTCTGCACCTCCGCCAAGAAGATCAACGACGAGATGAAGGCGAAGCTCGTCGCGGTCATGCAGTCCAGCGGCGACACGAACGCCGAGCTCGCGAAGATCCTCAAGGAGCTGGGCGGAAAGGTCAGCGCACTGGTCGCGACCGCCGGCGACGGCCCGGCGGCCACCGCCCTGCGGCAGTTCAGCGTGGAGGTCACCAAGGCCGCGGCGGCCCCCGACCCGGTCACCGCCGCCGACAACCCGACCATGGCCAAGGCCGGCGAGGACTTCAACGCCGCCTGCAAGGCGGTCGGCGTCACCACCGTCTTCTGAGCGGCGCCGGGGACGTGCGGGCGGCAGCCCGCCCGCGCGTCCTGCGGTGATCAGTTGCCGGTGACCCAGTTCCAGGCGGAGACCACCCACTCGGTCTGCTGGAGGTAGGCCACCCCGACGCCCACCAGGAACAGCGCGGTGATCAGGTGGGCGCCGCGGGCGCTGCGGCGTACCCGGCCGAGCTGCCGCTCCAGGATCAACCGGCCGATCAGCCGGGCCAGCGCGAACAGGCCGACCGCGGTGAGCAGGCTGAGGACGAACGTGAGCAGCGGGGCGATCAGGTTGCCCCGACCGGAGATCGCCCAGATGCCCCAGCAGACGAACGCGAACAGGGCGCCGGCGGCGCTCCACTCACCGCCCCGGCGGGCCTGAGTGAGGTGCCAGCTCATCGACCGGCGCGGCGCCGGCTCGCCGGACCAGTCGGCGTGCTCGACGGTGGGGAACTGCTCGGTGCGGGGCGTACGCGGTCGGCCGACCGCCGCCACCCCGCGCCGGAACGCGTCCCGCTGCTCGGGCACCGACTGGGGCGGCACCTCCACGGTGCGCTCCGCCCACGGCTGTGTCTGGTCCGCCATCTTCCGTCCTCCCCCTCGACCGACGTCGGCCACGGTTCCGAGGGTAGCCACCCGGCAAATAGGGTGCCGACCCCCACGGTGATGGGGTACACACGGGCGATGACCGACGCGGTGGTGCCCCGGGCCGACGACTTCGACGAGATCGCCGCGCTGCTCGCGCTGGCCTTCCACAGCGACCTCAACCCCGAGCTCCAGACGGTCGAGCGCCCGATCTTCGAGCCGGAACGCTCGCTCCTGGTCCGCGACGCCGGCACGGCGGTGGCGCACGCCGCCGCGTTCAGCCGCGACCTGACCGTACCGGGCGCGACCGTGCCGGCGGCACACGTGACCATGGTCGCGGTCGCCCCCACGCACCGCCGGCGCGGTCTGCTCAGCGGGCTCATGCGCCGACAGCTGCGAGAGGTCCGCGACGCCCGGCACGAGCCGGTCGCGGTGCTCTGGGCCAGCGAGGGACGGATCTACCCCCGGTTCGGCTACGGCTCGGCCGCGCAACGGCTGATCCTGAGCGCCGACACCACGGGGCTGCGACTGCCCGCCCCGACGGCCGCCGAGGGCACGCTGCGCCTGGACCGCCCGGCCGCGCACCGCGACGAGCTGGCCCGACTGTACGAGCGGGCGCGCGCCGACCGCCCCGGCTGGTCCCGGCGCGACGAGCGCTGGTGGGCGTACGTGCTGGCGGACGTGACGAGCCGGCGGCAGGGCGCGACCGAGCGGCGGGTGCTGCGGCACGACGGGCCGGAGGGGATCGACGGGTACGCGCTCTACCGGACGAAGGAGGAGTGGGTCGGCGAGGTCCCCCGCGGCGAGGTACGGGTCGACGAGGTGGTCGCGGTCACCCCGGAGGCGTACCTGGCGCTGTGGCGGCTGCTCCTCTCGGTCGACCTGACCCGTCGGTTGTCGTTCCCGATCGCGGCCGTCGACGAGCCGCTGCTGCGCCTGGTCGACGAGCCGCGTCAGCTCGCCCCGCAACTCGTCGACGGGCTCTGGGTGCGGGTGGTGGACGTGCCGGCCGCGCTCGCCGCCCGCCGCTACGCCACCGACATCGACGTGGTGATCGAGGTCACCGACGAGCTGCTGCCGGAGAACACCGGCCGGTGGCGGCTCGTCGGCGGGCCGGGCGGGGCGGAGTGCGCCGCCACCACCGCACCGGCGGGGCTGGCCTGCGACGTGCGCGCGCTCGGCGAGCTGTACCTGGGCGGCACCACCCCGGCCGCGCTGGCCGGCACCGGCCGCGTCCGCGAACTGGTCCCGCACACCCTCCGTACCGTCTCGCCGGCCTTCACCTGGCACCGCGCCCCGACCCCGATGGAGAACTTCTGACGGGTCCCGGGGCGGTACGGTCGGGGAATGGGTGAGGCGGAGCGACGGCGACGGCGACTGCGGCATCAGGCCGAGGCGGTCGACACCGGCGCGGCGGGCGCGCACCCGACCCGCGAGGCGGGCACCGACCCGTCCGGGGCCGCGAGCGCGGCCGTGGAGACGAGCGCGAGCACGTCGGGGGTGCACGACGACGTCGCGCCCCGCCCACCGCACGGCCCCCGGCGGGCCGAGCACGGGCCCTCCGACGGCGGCTCGCGGTCGCCGCGCGGCATCCGACGTGCTGAGCCGGAGTCGGAACCACGGGGCCGGCGCGCCGGCCCCGCCGCCGACGAGGGCGAGCGCGGGCTGCGCGGTCTGGTCGGTTCGGGGTCGTCGCAGGTGAGCGTGACCGCGGCGATGCGGGCCCGGGACGCCGCCCGGCCCACCGACGACGACCTCGCCGAGGCCGAGGAACGGATGGTGCTGGTCCGCCGCAACTGGGTGCCCCGCGAGGAGCTGCCGCGCGGCGGACGCTGACGGCCGCACCCGGGCGGGTGCGGCCGGACGCGGATCAGGCGGGCAGCTCGGGCAGCCGGCGGCTCTGCTCGTAGTCGGCCACCTGGGCGATCCGCCGGCTGTGCCGGGGGTTGCCGGAGAACGGCGTGGTCAGGAACGCCTCGACCAGGGCGGTGGCCTCGTCCAGCGTGTGCTGCCGGGCGCCGATCGCGACGATGTTGGCGTCGTTGTGCTCCCGCGACAGCTGGGCGGTGTCCACGTTCCAGGCGAGCGCCGCCCGGACGCCGGCCACCTTGTTCGCGGCGATCTGCTCACCGTTGCCCGAGCCCCCGATCACCACGCCCAGGCTGCCCGGGTCGCCGACCACCCGGTCACCGGTGTGCAGGCAGAACGCCGGGTAGTCGTCGTCCGGGTCGAAGGCGTGCGGACCGACGTCCACCACCTCGTAGCCCTGCTTGGCCAGGTGGTTGGCCAGGTGCACCTTCAACTCGAAGCCGGCGTGGTCGGATCCCAGGTAGACGCGCATACCGCGCAGTCTGACAGGCCCGCCCCTCCGTCGGCGCGCGGGCGGCGACCCGGAGGCGGATTCGTCACACGCCGGTCAGCGGGGCAGCTCGGCCACCACCAGGCCGGCCCGCGCCTTCGGGGTGAACCAGGTGCTCTTGCGCGGCATCTTCTCCCGGGCCAGGTTCACCGCGACGAAGTCGTCCACGGTCACCGGCGCCACCAGCACGGCCAGCTCGGCACGGCCGGCGTCGACCTCGCCGGTCAGCCAGCTCGCCGGGTAGTCGCCGCCCACGTACGTGATCCGCTTGTCGCCCGGGTCGAGACCGAGCGCGTCGCGCAGCAGCAGCCGCTCGACCAGCGCGTGGTCGAGGTTCTCCAACCGGCCGGTGCCGACGTGCGGCAGCGTCACCGCGTACCCCCGGCCGGCGAGGTGCAGGTGCACGGCGCCGCCGGTGGCCGGGACGCCGAGGGGGCCCTCCGCCGGGGTGACCTCCGCGCCGGCGGCGCGGAGCCGGTCGAGCAGCTCGTCCGGGGTGGTGGTCAGCTCGCTGACCAGCCGGTTGTAGGGCTGGATGGCGACCGACGCGGGCGTGGTGACCACCGCCAGGAAGCGCGGGAAACCGCCGGTCTGCGCGGCCAGGCTGCGGTGGTTGCCGTCCGCCACCACCAGCTCGCCGCCGCCGGCCAGGGCGGTCAGCTCGTCCTGCGTCCGGCCGGGGCCGACCAGCCAGATGGCGTGGGTGCGGCCGGACTGGTCGACGTCGGTCGCGGCGGGCGCGCCGGCCGTCTCGGTCGCCGCCGCGAGCGCGGCGTGCAGCTCGTCGCCCCGCCCGGTCTGGAGCAGGAGTACGGGTGAGAGCAGGTGACCGAGCGCCTCGGCCAGCGCGACGCGCTCGCGCACCTTGGCGATGAACACGTCCTCGTTGCGGATCACCAGACCCGGCTCGTCGGCTCGGGTGGAGATCTGGTCGGTGTCGACCATCGCCCACAGCCCGTACGCGCTCTCCTCGCCGGGCGCGCTGATCCGGTAGAGCACCACGACCTGCTCGGCCGGGGTGTAGCTGCCGTCCGCCTTGGCCTCGCCGAGGCGGGACACCGCGTCCGGCAGCGCGTCGAGGAAGGACTTCCCCAGGCTGCCCGGCGCCCGGTGGGGCATCTCGATGCCCAGGGCACTGTGCGGGTTCGCCTCGACGATGGCGGTGATCTCCGCGTCGTCGGCGAACTCGTCGTAGTTCTGCGCGCCGGTGCCGCCAGTGGTGATCCAGGCCCGGGCGATCGGATGCACGACCGTCATGCCCGCTGACGCTACCCGGGCCCGCTCCGCCGCCGCCGCCGGACTCGCTCCCTTCCACCAGGTGAAAGGAAGGGCCCCTTATTAACGCCTGCGGTAGAGGAAGGGCCCCTTGTTAACAGCGGTCCGGGTTCAGGCGGTGGGGTTGCGGTGCCGGCCGGGCGTCGCGGGACGGCGGGTCGACGCAGCCGGACGGGAGCCGGCGTTGAGGCGTACCGTCGTCGCCCCCGCGGTGGCCGGGAGGCCGGCGGCGCCGGAGCGGGCCGGGGCGCGGCCGGGCCGGTCGGTCTCGGGCGGGGTCATCCGCGAGGTGGCCACCACCCGGGCCACGCCGACCACGATCGGCGGGGCCAGCAGGTCGGCCAGGTCGGCCGGGCCGGCCGGCCAGTCGCCCTCGGCCACGGACCAGTACGTCGCACCGGAGTCCTCGGTCGCCGGCTGCGGCGCGTCGTCGGACATGCGGCGGTGCTTAGCCATGGGAATGCCTCCAGGAGCTGCCGTGGTGCGGCCTCGTTCGGGCCGTCGGCTGGGACACCCGGTGAAACGAGCCCCGCGCCGACCCGGTGACGGGCGGCGCGGGGCTCGGCGCGCTGCGGCGCGGGTTGTTAAGAAGGGGCCCCGCCTCTACCGGAGGCGTTAAGAGGGGGCCCTTCCTTACCCCTCAGTCGAAGATGGGGCCCTGGGTGCGGGTGCGCTTGAGCTCGTAGAAGCCCGGCGTCGCGGAGACCAGCAGCACGCCGTCCCAGAGGCGGCCGGCCGCCTCCCCCTTCGGCGCCGGCGTGATCACCGGACCGAAGAACGCCACCTGCCGGCCGTCCGGCCCCGGGGCGTGGACCACCGGGGTGCCCACCTCGGTGCCGACCGGCCGCATGCCCGCCTCGTGGCTGGCCCGCAGCGCGTCGTCGTACTGCGTCGACTCGGCCGCGTCGGCGAGCGCCGGGTCCAGGCCGACATCGGTGAGCGCGCCGACCAGCATGTCCCGACCCAGCTCCTCCTTGCCGAGGTGGATCCGGGTGCCCATGGCGGTGTAGAGCTTCGCCAGCGCCTCGGCCCCGTGGGCCTGCTCGACGGCGATGCACACCCGCACCGGACCCCAGCCCTTGCGCATCAGGTCCTGGTACTCCTCGGGCAGGTCCCGGCCCTCGTTGAGCACGGCCAGGCTCATCACGTGGAACCGGATGTCCACGTCCCGGACCTGCTCGACCTCCAGCAGCCAGCGGGAGGTGATCCACGCCCACGGGCACAGCGGGTCGAACCACATGTCCGCGGTGACACGTTCGGTCACGGTGTCATCCCTTCACGACTTTCCCCGCGCCGGGAGCCCGGCGCCTTCGCCTACGATCCTCACCCCGCGCCGCATCGACCGGTACCGGAATGAGAGCGTGACCTCGGCCACCGAAAGCGGTGTGTGCATGGAAGACTCGGTTTCGGCCGGCCGCCACGAGCGGACCGGGGCGAGGCCGGTGCCGCGGGGCGCGGCGAGACGAGTGGGATGGAGACGAACAGTGCCGGGAGTGCGCAACCTGACCCAGGTCGAGGCGACCGAGCGGGCCCGCCTGCTCGAGGTGACCGGGTACGACATCAGCCTTGACCTGTCGACCGCCGTGCAGCCCACCGGCCGCACGTTCCGCTCGGTGACCGAGGTCCGGTTCCGCTGCACCGAGCCGGGAGCGACCACCTTCATCGAGACGGCCGCCGAGTCGGTGCGCTCGGCCACGCTGAACGGCGATCCGGTCGACCTGTCCGACTGGTCCGCCGAGAAGGGCCTCACGCTGACCGGCCTGGCCGCCGAGAACGTGCTCGTGGTGGACGCCGACTTCGGCTACTCGAACAGCGGGCAGGGTCTGCACCGCACGGTCGACCCGGTGGACGGCGAGACCTACCTCTACAGCCAGTTCGAGACCGCCGACGCGCAGAAGGTCTACGCCTGCTTCGACCAGCCCGACCTGAAGAGCGTCTACACCTGGCACGCCACCGTCCCGGACCACTGGCGGGTCGTGTCGAACATGCCGGTGGAGCGCGAGGAGGCCGCCGGTGAGGGCCTGAAGACGGTGCACTTCACCGTCTCGGAGCGGATGAGCACCTACATCACCGCGCTGTGCGCCGGGCCGTACCACGAGGTGCGCCACACCCACGACGGCATCGACATGGGTTACTTCTGCCGGGCCAGCATGGCGCCGCACCTGGACGCCGACGACCTGCACCTGATCACCACGCAGGGTTTCGACTTCTTCCAGGAGAAGTTCGGCGTCCGCTACCCGCTGCCCAAGTACGACCAGCTCTGGGTGCCCGACTTCAACGCCGGCGCGATGGAGAACTTCGGCTGCGTCACGCACGCCGAGTCGCACTACATCTTCCGCTCCCAGGTCACCGACTTCGAGTACGAGCAGCGCGCCAACACGGTCCTGCACGAGCTGGCGCACATGTGGTTCGGCGACCTGGTCACTATGCGCTGGTGGAACGACCTGTGGCTGAACGAGTCGTTCGCCGAGTGGGCCAGCCACTGGTGCAACACCCACGCCACCCGATTCACCGACGCCTGGACGACGTTCCTGTCCATCCGCAAGAACTGGGGCTACCGGCAGGACCAGCTCTCCTCCACCCACCCGGTCTACTGCGAGATGCCGGACCTGGAGGCCGTCGAGGTCAACTTCGACGGCATCACGTACGCCAAGGGCGCCAGCGTGCTCAAGCAGCTCGTCGCGTACGTGGGTGAGGAGCCGTTCCTGGCCGGCCTGCGCGCCTACTTCGGCAAGCACGCCTGGGGCAACGCCACCTTCGACGACCTGCTCTCCGAGCTGGAGGCGGCCTCCGGCCGGGAGCTGCGCAAGTTCGCCGCCCAGTGGCTGGAGACGGCGCAGGTCAACACGCTGCGCCCGGAGGTGACGATCGGCGCCGACGGCGCGTACGAGCGGGTGCTGGTCCGGCAGGAGGCGCCGGCCGGGTACCCGACGCTGCGTACCCACCGGATCGGAGTGGGTCTCTACGACCTGACCGACGGCCGCCTGGTCCGCCGCGAGCTGGTCGAGACGGACGTGACCGGTGAGGTGACCGAGCTGTCCGCACTGCACGGCAAGCCCGCCGCGGACGTGCTGCTGCTCAACGACGAGGACCTCACCTACACCAAGCTGCGCCTGGACGAACGGTCCATGTCGACGGTGGTGCAGCACATCTCCGGCTTCGACTCGTCGCTGGCCCGGGCGCTGTGCTGGACGGCCGCCTGGGACATGACCCGCGACGCCGAGCTGTCCGCCCGCGACTACGTGGCGCTGGTGCTGGCCGGACTGACCGCCGAGACCGACATCAACCTGGTGACCGCCACGCTGCGGCAGGCCACCACCGCGCTCACCTTCTACGCCGACCCGGCGTGGGCGCCGACCGGCTGGGCGGACCTGGCCCGCACCGCGCGGACCGCGCTCGCCGCGGCCGAGCCGGGCAGCGGCTTCCAGCTCGCCTGGGCCCGGGCGTACGCCTCCGCGGCCCGCTCCAGCGAGGACCTGGCGACGCTGCGCGGCTGGCTGGACGGCAACGGGGTGCCGGACGGGCTGACCGTCGACACCGAGCTGCGCTGGGCCGTGCTGCAGGCGCTCGTCGCCAACGGCGCGGCGGGCACGGCCGAGGTGGACGCCGAACTGGCGGGCGACCGCACGGCCAGCGGCGAGCGGGAGGCCGCCTACGCGTACGCGCTGGTGCCGACCGAGGCGAACAAGGCCGCGGTCTGGGCGCAGCTCACCGGCCCGGACGCGCTGCCCAACTGGCGCAACCGGGCGCTGCTGCAGGGCCTCACCCACCCGGCGCAGGTCGAACTGACCGCGCCCTACCGGGAGCGCTACTTCGCCACCGTCGACCAGGTGTGGGCGCAGCGGGACAGCGAACCGGCGCAGGAGTTCGTGCAGCTCGCCTACCCGGCCTACCTGGTCGACGAGGACACGGTCGCGGCGACCGACGCCTGGCTGGCCCGGGACGGCCAGCCGGCGTCGCTGCGCCGCCTGGTGGCCGAGGGGCGCGACGGCGTGGTCCGCGCGCTGAAGGCCCGGGAGCGGGACGCCCGCAGCGCCTGAGCGGGGAGCACGACGGCCGGGGCCGGCGTGGGCGGGAGCCCGCGCCGGCCCCGGCCGTTTCTCGTGTAGGGACGTGAGGGCGACAGCCGACTCACGAGTGGCCCGGACCATCCGGTGCGGATCGACGAGCCGTGGCCGATGCGGCTCGACCCTTCCGCCTGGCCGCGCTGAGACCACGAGAAAGCCCGGCCCACGCGTACGCGGGCCGGGCTTCGTCGTGTCTGCGGGCGGGTGCTCAGCCCTTGCCGGCGTGGCTGGCGAGCTGGTCGAGGCCCTGGATGACCCCGCCGGCCAGGTCGCCGCCGCCGAAGGCGGCCACCATGGAGAGCGCGGCCAGCTTGGCGTACGTGTCCGGGATGCGCTTGCGCGCGTACTTGCCGGTGACGATCTCCAGCTGCCGCTGGTTGGGCGACACGGCGATCAGCACCGACTTGTCCGGCTCGGCGAGCTGCCGGTGCAGCCGCTCGGCGTGCTCCCGGATCGGCTCGTCGAGGCCGCCCACGTAGACCGAGAAGACCAGGCCGGTGCCCTGGTCGGCCAGGCGGAGCGCCTCGTCGATGCGGAGCAGCTGCCGGGTCGAGAACGGCCCGTCCAGCACGTCGGGCGGGGTGCCCGTCCCGGTCGTGGGCCGCGCTTCACCAACGGTCACTTGCGCCTCCGGTTCCACCGGCCGGCGCCTCCCGGCCGGCCTGCTCCTGCTTGCGGCTGGTCAGCGCCGGGGCCTGCGCCCCGGCGGTCAGCGCCGTGCCGGCCGAGTCGGCCAGCTGCTCCGGACGGCCCAGGAACCAGACCGGAGTGAAGTCGAAGGGCCGGCCCGGCCGGTAGCGCTTGGCGCCGCCACCGCTGCCACGGTTGCCGACGGCCGCCAGCCCGGCGATCACCAGCACCGCGGCGAGCGGGATGCCGACGAAGACCACCAACGTCTCGGTAACAGACAATCCCAACGCCCCCAGGCGGAAAGAGAGACCAGGAATGTTCCGGGTCGGGTGGACGGTCACGACGGGCCGCGCCCGACCTCGCTTGTGATGTTCACGTTAGCGGAGTCGGCGGCCCGCCAGATTGCGGGGTGCTGATCCCATCCGCCACAGCAGTGCTCCAGTTGCGCGGCAGTGGCGATCAATGTCGCGTCGTCGCCGTACCGGCCGGTGAGCAGCACCCCGACCGGCAGGCCCTCGGCGGTCCGGCCGACCGGCAGCGAAACGGACGGGTCGCCGGTGACGTTGAAGACGGCGCAGTACGGCGAGAAGCGTCGCTGCCGGTCGAAATCCTCGGCCGGGTCGAGCGCGGCGAACGCCCCGACCGGCGCCTGCGGGGCCGCCAGCGTGGGGCAGAGCAGCAGGTCGCAGCCGGCGGTGCGGCGCACCCCGCGGCGCACCTGGGCCTGGAGTTCGCCGAGCGCGGCCATCAGCCGGGCGGCGCCGAGCGCCTCGCCCCGTTCGCGCAGGAACCGGGTCAGCGGCAGCAGGTCGCCCTCGCGGTCGGCGGGCACCGGGGCGAGCGCCAGCGCGTACCAGACGGTTTCGAACATCGGCCAGGCCTCCGGGCCGAGCGGCGCGGGGACCTCGACCACCTCGTGGCCGGCGTCGGCGAGCAGCGCGGCGGCCCGGTCGACGGCGGCGACGCAGTCGGGGTGGACCGGCTCGTCGGCGAGCATCGGGGTGGTGAAGCGGCCGATCCGCAGCCGGCCGGGGACGGCGCGGGCGACGCCGAGGTAGCCGCCCGCCGGGGCGGCCGGTGGGAGGTAGGGCTCCCCGGGCACCGGTTGCGCCAGCACGTCGAGCAGCGCCGCCACGTCGGTGACGGTGCGCCCGAGCGGGCCGTTGGTGGGCAGCCCGAACGCGCCGAAGCCGAGCGGGCCGCCGGAGACCAGGCCGCGGCTCGGCTTGTAGCCGACCAGGCCGCAGAGCGCGGCCGGGATGCGCAACGAGCCGCCGCCGTCGGAGCCCTGCGCCACCGGCGCCAGCCCGGCGGCGACCGCGGCGGCCGCGCCGCCGCTGGACCCGCCCGCCGTGTACGCCAGGTCCCACGGGTTGCGGGCCGGCGGCGCCACCCGCCCCTCGGAGTAGAGCGAGCAGCCCAGCTCGGAGGTGGTGGTCTTGCCGAGGCTGACCAGCCCGGCGGCGGTCAGGAAGCGGACCACGTCGGCGTCGACCGGCGGGACGAACTCGGCGAAGGCGGCGGAGCCGAAGGTGGTCCGCACCCCGGCGGTCAACGTGAGGTCCTTGATCGCGGTCGGCACCCCGTGCAGCGGCCCGCGCGCGTCGGCGGGGGCGGCGTCGGCGGCCCGGGCCGCCGCGCGGGCCCGCTCGGCGGTGACCGTGACGAACGCGCCGACGGTGTCGGCGAGCGCGTCGACCCGGCGCAGGTGGTGGTCGACCAGCTCCAGGCTGGACAGCTCACCCCGCCGGATCGCGGCGGCCTGCTCCAGCGCGGTCAGGTCGTGCGGCTCGGCCATTCCGCCATCCTGCCCGGTGCGCGGTCGGACGGTCGGACGACACGACCGAGGTGACCCCGACCGAGCCGCGCACCCTGCGCCTTCGCACCGACCCGTCCTGACAGACGCCCCGAGGCCGCCGGGTCAGCGGCCGAGCGCGGTCAGGACAGGGTCCCGGGCGGGGCCACCCACTCCGATCGGGGGCCACCGACGTCCGCCAGCAGGTCGAAGTCCCGGTCATAGTGGAGGACGGTCGCGGAGTATTCCGCCGCGACCGCCGCCACCGTGAGGTCAACCGGGCTCGCCGCCCGGTGATGGCCCCGCGCGGTGAGCGCGAGTTGCAGGTCCCGGGCACGGGTGGAGACGGCCTCGGTCACCGGCAGGTCGACCATGACCTGAGCGCGACGGGCGCGGATGGTCATCGCGTCCCGGAAGTCCCGCGCGCTGCGACCGTCCTCGAGATCGAGTGGCAGACATGTCGCGGCCAAGCCCTCCTCCAGGATGGCGCTCACCCGCTTGGCCACGACGGGCAGTCGGAGTCGAGCCCACGCCGAGGTGTCGATGAGATAGAGCCCGCCCGCGACGCTCACGCCGCGTCCTTCTCGCTGGCGGGCACCTTGTCGTCGCCGACGATGCCGGTCCAGTCGCGATCGACCGACAGGAGTTCCCGGATCGCCTCCATCCGCTCGCTGCGCTCGGCGACCAGCCGCAACGCCGCGTGGATCGTGTCCTTCTTGCTCTTTGTGCCGAGTTCACGCCGGGCGCGTTCGAGCAGTTCGTCGTCAAGGTCGATGACAGTCTTCACGGAGCGACTATATACTCTTCTAAGCTATTTATATATCGGTTCGGCCGAGGAAGCGCAGGGCGTTGCCGCCGAGCAGCGCGGCCCGCTGCGCGTCGGTGAGGAAGTCGGAGCGGTGCACCACCTGCCCGACCGGCCGCTCCCCCAGCGGGTACGGGTAGTCGCTGCCGAGCAGCACCCGGTCGGCGCCCATGGTGTCCACCAGCAGCCGCAGCGCGGCCGGGTCGAACACCACCGAGTCGACGCTGAACCGGTCGACGTAGGAGCTGGGCGGCGCGGAGGACGCCCCACGTACCAGGTCGCCACGGCGGTGCCAGGCGTTGTCGGCGCGCCCCAGCCAGAACGGGAAGCTGCCGCCGCCGTGCGCGAAGCAGATCCGCAACGTCTCCGGCACCCGGTCGAACACGCCGCCGAGGATCAGCGCCAGCACCGACAGGTGCGTCTCCGCCGGCATCCCGGTCAGCCAGCGGGCCATCCACCGGTCCAGCCGGGGCCCGCCGGGCATGTCCCACGGGTGCACGAAGACCGGCGCCCCGACCTCGGCGCAGTGGGTCAGGAACGCCACGATGCCCGCGTCGTCGAGGTCGCGGTCGCCGACGTGGTTGCCGATCTCCACGCCGGCGTGCCCGGCCGCCAGGCAGCGGTCCAGCTCGGCGCAGGCGGCGTCCGGGTCCTGCAACGGCACCTGGCAGAACGGCACCAGCCGGTCGCCGCCGGCGGCGGTGATCTCCAGGGTGAGGTCGTTGAAGATCCGGGCCACCTTGACCGCCTGGTCGGCCGGGCGGTCGTAGCTGAAGAAGACCGGGGTGGGCGAGACGACCTGCACGTCGACACCGTCGGCGGTCATGTCGGCCAGGCGGGTGGGCGCGTCCCAGCACGGCGCGCCGACCGGCCGGAACTCCGTCTCCCCCACCATGATCATGGCGGCGCGCTCGGAGTCCACCCGTAGCCAGGGCCAGCCGGACCCGCCGCACGCCGCGGCGAGGTCCGGCCAACCCTTCGGTACGACGTGCGTGTGCACGTCCACCACCGGCACCGGCATCAGCCCTTGCCCGGGTGCAGCGCGCCGCAGTTGTCGCAGGTGCGGGCCTTCTCGTCGGCGTAGAACGCGGCGAAGACCGGGGGCAGGTCGGCGGCGATGTCGCGCACCTGCAACTCCACCTCGTGCACCTTGTGGTGGCACTCGGCGCAGTACCACTGGAACTTCTCCAGCGTGCCCTCCTCCCGGACCCGCTCGATCACCATGCCGATCGAACCGGCCTCGGGGCGCTGCGGCGAGTGCGGGGTGTTACGCGGGAGCATCCACATCTGACCCTCGCGCACGTGCACCGTACGCGGACCCTCGGGGGTCATCAGGTTGATGTGCATGTTGCCCTTGACCTGATAGAAGAACTCCTCGTACGGGTCGACGTGGAAGTCGGTGCGCTGGTTCGGGCCGCCCACCACCATGACGATGAAGTCGTCGCTGCCGGGCAGCATCTCCTTGTTGCCCACCGGCGGCTTGAGCAGGTGCTGGTTCTCCCCGATCCAGCCGGAGAAGCTGAACGGCTCGGCGATCTCACTCATGGGGACCTCCCGACGGAAGTAGGGCGACGGCCTGCATCTCGATCAGCAGGTGCGGGTGCGGAAGCTGGTGCACGGCCACCGTGGTCCGGGTCGGCCCGGTGGCGTCGAAGAACTCCGCCCACACCTCGTTGTAGCCACCGAAGTCGTTCATGTTGACCAGGTAGCTGGTGACCTGCACCAGGTCGGCCAGGTCGGCGCCGACCGAGCGGAGCAGGTCCCGGATGTTCCCGACCACGGCCCGGGTCTGCTCCCGGATGTCCAGGTCGGTGGTGCCGAACTCGTCCACCGATACCCCGGCGAACGTGTTGTCCGGGCGGCGGGATGACGTGCCGGAGACGAAGACGAACCCGCCGGCCACCTTGACGTGCGGGAACGCGCCCCGCGGCACGGCCTTCCCGGCCACCACGCGGGCGGTCGCCGGGCCGCTTTCCGTTCGCGACTGCGGGGCTCGCAAACCCGGCTCACTCCTCGCGCTCACGAGAGCGCCTTCAGGGAGGCGGAACCCAGCTTCTCCACAGTGGCGCGGACGTGCGCCCCGGGGCGTAGCGGCACCGCGGCGGTGGCCGCGCCGGCCAGGAACACCCAGCCCTTGCGCAGCCGGACGCCGTGCCGGCCGGCCAGCCGGAGGCCCTCGTCGAGCGCGCGGCGCGGGTCACCGAGGATGGCGGCGGTCGACCCGACCTCCGCCACCCGCCCGTCGATCTCCAGCAGCACGCCGAGGTTGTCCAGCCCGTCCGGCACCGGCGACCAGGGACCGACCACGAACGCGGCGGCCGAGGTGTTGTCGGCGACCACGTCCGGCAGGGAGAAGGTGAAGTTCGCGTACCGGGAGTCGATCAGTTCGATCGCCGGGGCGACCGCGCGCACCGCCCGGGTGAACGAGCCGACCGGCTCGCCCGGGTCGGGCAGCCGGTCCAGCAGGAACGCCACCTCCGGCTCGACCCGGGGGTGGATGAACGCGCTCACGTCGACGCCGCCGCCGTCGGGCACCCGCATCACGTCGGTCAGCCGGCCCCAGATCACCTCGTCCACACCGACCTGGGTCATCTTGGCCTTGCTGGTGAGCCCCATCTTGAGGCCGACCAGCCGCTCACCCCGGTCCAGGCGGCGCTGCACCAGCGCGGTCTGCACCGCGTACGCGGCGTCGACGTCGAGGCCGGTCTCGGCGGCGAGCTGCGGGATCGCGGTGGCGTCGTCGGCCGCCGCACCCAGCTTCTCCGCGATGCCGGCGATGTCCGGCCCGATCATGCTGCGCCACCTTTCGTTCGCGACTGCGGGGCTCGCAAACCCGGCTCACTCCTCGCGCTCACCGGGTCTCCTTACCGGCCAGGTCGAGTGCCACGTCCACGATCATGTCCTCCTGGCCGCCGACCATCCGGCGGCGGCCCAGCTCGACCAGGATCGAGCGCACGTCCACCCCGTACTTGGCCGACGCCCGTTCGGCGTGGCGCAGGAAGCTGGAGTAGACGCCCGCGTACCCGAGGGAGAGCGTCTCCCGGTCGACCTGGACCGGCCGGTCCTGCAACGGGCGGACCAGGTCGTCGGCGGCGTCCATCAGCGCGAACACGTCGCAGCCGTGCTTCCAGCCGTGCAGCTCGGCGACCGCCACGAAGACCTCCAGCGGGGCGTTGCCCGCGCCGGCGCCCATGCCGGCCAGCGACGCGTCCACCCGGACGGTCCGCCCGGCCGGGGACCCGAGCGGGCCGTCGCCGAGGATCCGGCCGTGCTCGACCGCCAGCACGCTGTTCGCCACGCCCAGCGACAGGTTGTGGTGCGCGTGGATGCCGATCTCCGTCTCCGGTTCCAGCACCTGCCGGTACGCGTCCACCCGCTGCGCCACGTCGGACATCAGCAGTCGCCCGCCGGAGTCGGTGACGTAGACGCAGTGCGCCCCGTACGACTCCATCAGCCTGGCCTGCGCGGCCAGCCCGGCCGGGTCGTTGAGGTGCGACATCATGAGGAACCCGGAGACGTCCATGTCGTTCTCCCGGGCCCAGGCGATGTGCTGGGCGGAGATGTCCGCCTCGGTGCAGTGGGTGGCGATCCGCACGCTGGTCACGCCGAGCGCCTTGGCCGCCTTCAGGTCGGCGATGGTGCCGATGCCGGGCAGCAGCAGCGTGGTGAGCCGCGCGTTCGTCAGCACCTCCGCGGCGGCGGCGATCCAGTCCGCGTCGGCGGCGGCACCGTGCCCGTAGTTGACGCTGGATCCGGCCAGGCCGTCGCCGTGCGCCACCTCGATGGCGGCGACCCCGGCGGCGTCGAGCGCCGCGGCGACGGTCCGCACCTGGTCGACGGTGTAGCGGTGCCCGATGGCGTGCATGCCGTCGCGCAGCGTCACGTCCTGGATGTAGAGGTCGGTCATCGGGCGCTCACCTCCGTCGCGCGCAGCGCCACCAGCCGCTCGGCGGTCCGCAGCGCGGCCGACGTCATGATGTCCAGGTTGCCGGCGTACGCGGGCAGGTAGTGCCCGGCGCCGGAAACCTCCAGGAACACCGACACCTGGAGGCCGGTGACGTGCCGGCCGAGCACCGGCGCGTACGTGTCCACGGCGTCGAACTGCACGTCCTGCTTGAGCCGGTAGCCGGGCACGTACTCCTGCACGGTCTTCACCATGTCGGCCACCGAGGCGGCGATCGCCGCCCGGTCGGCGTCGGCGTCCGGGCAGAGGCAGTAGACCGTGTCGCGCATGAGCAGCGGCGGGTCGGCCGGGTTCAGCACGATGATGGCCTTGCCGCGCTCGGCGCCGCCGACCACCTCGATGGCCCGGGCGGTGGTCTCGGTGAACTCGTCGATGTTGGCCCGGGTACCCGGCCCGGCGGACTTCGAGGCGATCGAGGCGACGATCTCCCCGTACGCGACCGGGGTGACCCGGCCGACCGCGTGCACGATCGGCACGGTGGCCTGGCCGCCGCAGGTGACCATGTTGACGTTCGGCTCGCGCAGGTGCTCGTCGAGGTTCACCGGCGGCACCACGTACGGGCCGATCGCCGCCGGCGTCAGGTCGACGACCGTCCGGCCGTGTGCGCGCAGCACCTCGTCGTGACGCTTGTGCGCGCCGGCCGAGGTGGCGTCGAAGACGAGCTGGACGTCGGCGAACTCGGGCAGCGCGACGAGGCCGTCGACGCCCTCGGCGGTGGTGGTCACGCCGAGCCGGCGGGCCCGGGCCAGGCCGTCGGAGGCCGGGTCGATGCCGGCCATCGCCACCATCCGCAGGCTCTCACTGAGCCGCAGCACCTTGATCATCAGGTCGGTGCCGATGTTGCCCGACCCCAGCACCGCCACACCTGTCGTGGTCACGAAACCTCCCGGGAGAAGCAGGTACGCACCGAGCCGAGCCCGGAGATGCGCGCCTCGTACGCGGCGCCGGGGGTGACCGGCACCATCGGGCCGAGCGCGCCGGAGAGCACCACGTCCCCGGCCTTCAGCGGGTCACCGGCGCGGGCCATGGTGCCGGCCAGCCACTGCAGCGCGTGCAGCGGGTTGCCGAGGCAGGCCGCGCCGGCGCCGACCGAGACCGGCTCCCCGGCGTGCTCCAGCACCATGCCGCACAGCCGCAGGTCCACGTCGGCGAGCCGGCGGGGCGCGGTGCCGAGCACGAACAGCCCGCTGGAGGCGTTGTCCGCCACCGTGTCCACGATGGAGATGTCCCAGTCGGCGATGCGCGAGTCGACGATCTCGATGGCCGGCAGCACGTGGTCCAGGGCCCGGATCAGGTCGACTGTGGTGACCCGCTCGTCCGGAAGGTCGGCGCCGAGCACGAAGGCGATCTCCGCCTCCACCCGGGGCTGGAGCAGCCGGCCGATCGGCACCTCGACGCCGTCGCCGACGGCCATGTCGTCGAAGAGCACCCCGAAGTCGGGCTGGAAGACGCCGAAGCTCTCCTGCACGGTCCGCGACGTCAGGCCGATCTTCGCGCCGACCCGGCGGTGCCCCTTGCCCAGACGCTGCCGGGTGTAGACCTGCTGCACCTGGTACGCGGCCTCGACGTCGCCCTCGGGCAGCAGCCGGCCGCGCAGCGGCGGGCAGGGTTTCCCCTCCTGCCGGGCCACCGCGAGTTCCCGGTTGGCGGCCTCGATGTCCACTGTCATGTCGGCTCCTCGCTCACTGTCCTCGGGACGCCGGCCATTCTCACTCATGAAAGGTCCACGCAGACGTTGGTCAGCTCGGAGTAGAAGTCGAGCGAGTGCACGCCGCCCTCCCGGCCCACGCCGGACGCCTTCACCCCGCCGAACGGGGTGCGCAGGTCGCGCAGGAACCAGGTGTTGACCCAGACGATGCCGGCGTCCAGCCGGGACCCGGCCCGGTGCGCCCGGCCCACGTCCCGGGTCCAGACGGTCGCCGCCAGGCCGTACTCGGTGCCGTTGGCCAGCGCGTAGGCCTCGTCCTCGTCGTCGAACGGCGCGACGTGCACCAGCGGACCGAAGACCTCCTCCTGGTTGGTCCGGGCGTCCGGCCCGAGGCCGGTGAGCACCGTCGGCTGCACGTACGCCCCGCCGTCGCGGGCGTCGCCGAAGCGCGGCGTGCCACCGCCGGCGCGGACCTCGGCGCCCTCGGTGCGGGCCAGCGCGTAGTGGCCGAGCACCTTGTCCCGGTGGCCGTGCGAGATCAGCGGCATGTTCACCGTCGCCTCGTCGGCCGGCCAGCCGTACGCCAACTCGTCGGCGCGCTTGGCCAGCCGCGCGATGAACTCCTCGAACACCGGCCGCTGCACGTAGATCCGTTCGGTGCAGAGGCACACCTGGCCGCCGTTGGTGAAGCTGGAGCGGACCGAGCCGGCGACCGCCGCGTCCAGGTCGGCGTCGGCGAAGACCAGGCCGGCGTTCTTGCCGCCCAGCTCGAAGCTGACCGCCTTCACCCCGTCGGCCGCGGCCCGCATGATCGCGCTGCCGGTGGCCGACTCGCCGGTGAACGTGATCGCGTCGACGCCGGGGTGCCGGGTCAGGTGCTCGCCGGCCGAGCCGGGCCCGAAGCCGTGCACCAGGTTGAACACGCCGTCGGGCACGCCGGCCGCGGCCATCACCTCGGCGAGCAGCGTGGCCGAGGCCGGGGTCTCCTCGCTGGGCTTGACCACCACGGCGTTGCCGCAGGCGAGCGCCGGGGCGACCTTCCAGGTGAGCAGCAGCAGCGGCAGGTTCCACGGCACGATCACCGCGACCACGCCGACCGGCTTGCGGACCGCGTAGTTGAGCGCCCGGCCGCCGGTCGGGGTGACGGTGGTGAACGACTCGGTCGGCGCGGTCGCCACGATCTCGGCGAACGCCCGGAAGTTGGCCGCGCCGCGTGGGATGTCCAGCGTGCGGGCCTGCGAGATGGACTTGCCGGTGTCCGCCACCTCGGCCGCGACCAGGTCGTCGAAGCGCCGTTCCAGCTCGTCGGCGACCCGGCGCAGCACCTCGGCGCGTTCCCGCTCCCCCATCCGGCCCCACGGGCCGCGCAGCGCCGCCCGGCCGGCGGCCACCGCGTCGTCGACCACCGACGAGGATGCCTCGACGACCTCGAACACCGGCTCGCCGGTGACCGGGCTGCGCTTGGTGAACCGGGTCCCGGCGTCGACGAACGCGCCGCCGACGAAGTTGCGCAGCAGGCCGGGGCCGTCCGGCGCGTGCCCGGCCATCAGCCGGGGGTCCCAGAGCGTCATCGCCGCCGCCCCAGCGCCGCGCCGACCCCGGCGGCCAGCAGCGCCGCCGCGCCGGCCGCGACCGCGCCGACGACCGCGTACTGCCGGCGCACCCGGCGGCGCACCTGCGCGTACGGGGTGGTGGAGAAGGAGACCAGCTCGTACTGGGAGACGTAGCGGCCGGGCAGCGCGCGTTCCAGCGCGTGCTCGACCTTCTTGCGGGTCCGGAACACCGGCGAGGCGACCTTGTCCCGCATCTCCACGAAGTTGGCCAGCGCCATCCGGGCGATCGCCTCCGCGTCGTCCTGCCGGCGGTGCTGGAACAGCGGCAGCGCGGCGGCCCACTCGTCGTCGCACTCGTCGAGGCAGCGGTCCAGCTCGACCACGTCCTCGAAGGCGCAGTTCGCGCCCTGGCCGTAGAACGGCACGATGGCGTGCGCCGCGTCGCCGAGCAGGCCGACCCGGCCGGCCACCTGCCACGGCGTGCAGCGCACTGTGCCGAGGACCCCGACCGGGTTGTGCTGGTAGTCGTCGACCAGGTTCGGGGCGAGCGGGACCAGGTCCGGGTAGTGGTCGGCGAAGAACCGCTCGATCGCGGCGGGGCTGCTCAGCGACGCGAAGCTGCGGGTGCCGTGGGTGGGCCAGAACAGCGTGCAGGTGAAGGAGCGGTCCGGGTTCGGCAGCGCGATCATCATGGAGGTGCCGCGCGGCCAGATGTGCAGCGCGCCCGGGTCGAGCGCGAACTCCCCGCCGATCGGCGGGATGGTCAGCTCCTTGTAGCCGTAGTCGAGGAAGTCCAGGCTCTCGGTCAGGCCCCCGTACGCGAGCAGCTGCCCGCGCACCGCGGAGCCGGCGCCGTCGGCGCCGAGGACGACCGACGCGGTGGCGGTGACCTTGCCCTGCGGGGTCTCGAACGTCATCTCGCCGCCGACCGGGTCGAGGCCGACCAGCCGGTGGTCGAACGCGACCCGCACGCCCGGCAGCGCGGTCGCGGCGTCGAGCAGCGCGTTGTTCAGCGCGCCCCGGCTGATCGAGTTGATCGCCCGGTCCCCGGAGACGCTGTACGACTGGAACTGCGACTCGCCCTCGACCGGGTGGATCATCCGGCCGCGCATCGGCAGGGCGTCCGCCATCACCTGCTCGTCCAGGCCGATGCGGCGCAGCGCGTCCAGCCCGCGCTCGGAGAGCGCCAGGTTGATCGAGCGGCCCCGCTCGACGGTGCCGGTCCGCGGGTCCGGCCGCCGCTCGTAGAGGGCCACCGGGTAGCCGCGCCGGGCCAGGAAGCAGGCCAGCAGGCAGCCGGCCAACCCGGCGCCGACCACCGCGATCTCGTCGCGCTCCGTGCTCATCGGGAATGCCCGCCTTCCGTTCGCGACTGCGGGGCTCGCAAACCCGGCTCACTCCTCGCGCTCACCGGCACGGTCGCGGCGAGCGCGTCGGCGACGCGCCAGCAGTCGTGGTACGTCGAGTAGAGGGGCACCGGGGCGAACCGGACGATGTCCGGCTCCCGGGCGTCGGCGATCACGCCGTGCTCGTGTCGCAGCCGCTTGGTCAGCTCGTTCGCGCTGCCCGTACCGATGCGGACGGAGAGCTGGCACCCGCGGCGGGCCGGGTCGCGGGGGGTGACCACGGTCAGCGGCCGACCCGGGGTCACCTCGTCGAGCAGTTCCTCCAGCCAGCCGGTCAGCCGCAGGCTGCGCTCGCGCAGCGCGGGCATGCCGACGGAGTCGAACAGCTCCAGCGAGGTGCGCACCGGGCCCATCGCGAAGATCGGCGGGTTGGAGATCTGCCACGCCTCGACGGTGGCCGGCGGCCGGGACACCGGTGTCATCTCGAACCGGGTGGCCGCCTCGGTGCTCCACCAGCCCTCGAACCTCGGCAGCGAGGGGTCGCCGTGGTGTCGCTCGTGGACGAAGACGCCGCCCAGGGCACCCGGGCCGGAGTTCAGGTATTTGTACGAGCACCAGGCGGCGAAGTCGACGTCCCAGTCGTGCAGCGCCAGCGGCACGTTGCCGGCTGCGTGCGCCAGGTCCCAGCCGACGACCGCCCCGGCGGCCCGGCCGGCGGCGGTGATCGCCGGAATGTCCATCAGCTCGCCGGTCAGGTAGTTGACGCCGCCGAGCAGCAGCAGCGCGACCGTGTGCCCCTCGCGGGCCAGGTAGTCCAGGACGTCCTGCGTGCCCAGCGTGTCGCTGCCGGGGCGGGGCTTGAGCCGCACCACCGTGGCGTCCGGGTCGAGGCCGTGGAAGCGGGCCTGGCTGCGCACCGCGTAGCTGTCCGACGGGAACGCGCTGTCCTCGATGACGATCGTCGTGCGCTCCCCCGCCGGGCGGTAGAAGCTGACCATCAGCAGGTGCAGGTTGACCGTGAGGGAGTTCATCACCACGGTCTCGGTGGGCAGCGCGCCGACCAGGCGCGCGGCCGGTGCGGTCAACAGCTCGTGGTACGGCAGCCAGGCCCGCTCCGCCTCCAGGTGCCCCTCCACGCCGAGTCGGCGCCAGGCGTCCAGGTCGGCGACGAGTTCGTCCCGGGTGGCCCGGGGTTGCAGGCCCAGCGAGTTGCCGGCCAGGTACGCCACGTCGGGATGGCGCCCGCCCTCGGCCGGCGGCACGTGGAACAGGTGGCGGTGGCCGGGATCGGCGGCGTCCCGCCGGTGGGCTTCGCTCTCGGGGGTGTGCATGCTGTTCTCTCCGGTCACATAGCGGTACGGGCCGACCACAGCTCCGGGAAGACGACCCGGGCCATGCTGCGCTGCAACCATGCCAGGCCGGCCGAACCGCCGCTGCCGACCTTGGCGCCCATGGTCCGCTGCACCGCCTTGACGTGGTTCCAGCGCCAGTCGCCGAACTGCTCGGCCACCTCGGTCAGCGCGTCGCCGAGCAGGCGCAGGTGGTTGTCCGGGCCGCTGTCGGCGTAGACGCGCACCCAGGCCGCCTCGACGCCCGGGTGCGGCTCGTGCTCGGCCGCGACGTCCCGGTCCAGCAGCTCGTCCGGCAGGTCGAAGCCGCGGCGGGCGAGCAGCGCCACCACGTCGTCCCAGAGGCTCGGCGTGGCCAGCGCGGCGGTCAGCTCGGCGTGCACGTCGGTCTGCCGGCGGAACGGACGGATCAGCGCCGGGTCCCGCAGGCCGAGCAGGAACTCCAGCTGGCGGTACATCGCGGACTGGAAGCCGGAACCCTCACCGAGCCGGTCGCGGAACCGGTTGAAGTCGGCCGGCGTCATCCAGCGCAGCCCCTGCCAGGCCGCGTTCAGCCCCTCCAGGTGCAGCGCGGCCCGGCGCAGCGGGGGCAGCGCCTCCCAGATCCGGTTGGCCCGCACCTCGCGCTGGGCGTGCCGCAGCTCGTGGCAGGTCAGCTTGAAGTACAGCTCCATGATCTGGCTGACCATCAGGAAGGACATCTCGCCCGGATCGTCGCTGAGCGGCTGCTGGAGCCGGTGCAGCGTGCTCGCGTGCACGTACGCGTCGTAGGGCACGCGGTCGGCGAACTCCAGCGTCGGCTCGCCACCGTTGCGTGCCGCTCGGGCCGCCCGCTGCTGCGAGGTGGCCGGGCGCACCGCCGTCGTCTGTTCCACCGTCTTCTCCGTCCGTACGCGGGGTAGACGCCATGATCTCGCCGGTCCGGGCGCGGATGGAATGCCTGTTCAACGGCGGTAAGGTGGTCTGACCTCACGACCTGAAAGCATCTCGGGTCGCCGACTTAACGTAAGGAAGGTCGCCGCGTGGACGACATGGACTGGGCGCTGCTGCGCGAGCTCCAGGCCGACGCCCGGCTCTCCTACAGCGAGTTGTCCCGCCGGGTGCACCTGTCCCCGCCGGCGGTCGCGGAGCGGGTCCGGCGGCTGGAGGAGTCCGGGGTGATCACCGGTTACCACGCCCACGTGGACCTCACCCAGGCCGGGCGGACCGTGCTGGCGCTGATCCGAATGTCCTGTTACGGCTCGCGCTGCATCCTCAACGACCCCCGGGTGGCGCAGTGGCCGGAGATCATGGAGATCCACCGGATCACCGGTGACGCGTGCAGCTTCCTCAAGGTCGCGGCCGGGTCGATGGGCGAGTTCGAGGAGGTCATCGACCGGCTCGCCCCGTACGGCCAGCCGTCCAGCACGATGGTGCTCTCCACCCCGCTGGCCTGGCACCCGGTCGTGAAAGGCGGGGCCCCCGCTTAACGCTTCCGGTATGGGCGGGGCCCCCTGTTAACACCCCCGCCGTCCGGGAACGCAGCCCTCGCTGCCCGTCAGCAGGATTCCGGTGCACCGACGCACCGGGAGGGGGGAACCATGCGAGGGCTCCTGTCACACCGCGTGTTGTCGTCCGTCCTGGGCCTGGTCGGCCTGGTCGCGGCGTTCGTCCTGACCACCGCCGTACCGGCCCGGGCCGGGGAGAGCGTGTTCATCGAGGTGACGCCGAACAGCGTCCAGGCCGGCTCCCGGGTGACCATCCGGGCCGGCTGCGACAACAGCAACAACCGCCAGGCCCAGGTCACCTCGGACGCCTTCGGCGGCCGGGTGATGCTGCGGCCGGACAACGGCTTCCTGACCGGCTCGACCACGGTGCCCGGCAACAAGGCGCCCGGCGACTACCCGGTGAACCTCGACTGCTCCAACGGCAACACCGCTTCCACCATGCTCACCGTGCTGAACATGAGCCAGCCGAGCAAGGGCCCGGCGACCGGCGGCGGGGGCACCGCCGGCGGCGGCCGGGGCGCCGGCTCGCTGCTGCTGGTCGGCGGCCTGGTGGCGGTGGCCGTGGTGGCCGGCGTGGGCGCCCGCCGCAAGTCCGGTAGCCGCGTCTGACCGGGGTGCGGCCATGGCCCGCTCACCGCGACGCCACACCCGCACCGGACCGCAGCCGCCCCGACGCCGCCCCGGCGGCACCGGACGGCGCGGCATCGCGCACCCGCCCGTCGCCGTCGAGGCGGGGCGCGGGTGCGACCGGGACCGGGCCCGGCGGCGGCTCCGGGCCGCGCTGCGACTGACGTCCCGCGCCGCCCGCCGGTTCGCCCACGCCGCCGGGCACGCCTTCTCGGCCAGCGTCGCCACCGCCGACCCACAGGGCCGGCCGGTCACCGCCCGCCCCGGCCGGACCACCACCCGCCGGTACGCCCCGGGGCGCGGCCCCGGCGCCCCGGTGCTGGTGGTGGCGAGCCTGATGGCGCTGATCGTGGCCATGCTCGGGGTGGAACGGGTGACCGGGGTCAGCGTGCTGCCGGACCGGATCGTGGCCGGGCTGCGACCGCCGCCGAAGAAGTTCCCGGTGCTGCCCGCCAGCCCGCCGACCGACCTCCGAATCGGCAAGCTCGACCTGCGCGCGCCGGTGCACCGGGTCGGCATCGCGCCCGACGGCAGCATCGCGGTGCCGGACGTGAGCCGCGCCGGCGAGGTCGGCTGGTACGACCAGGGCCCCACCCCCGGCCAGTACGGGCCGGCGGTGCTGGTCGGGCACGTCGACACCACCACCGGACCGGCCGTCTTCCACGGGCTGAAGGAACTCGACGACGGCGACCGGATCGAGGTGACCCGGCAGGACCGGTCGGTGGCGGTCTTCGAGGTGACCTCGATCGAGCGGTACGGCAAGGAGAAGCTGCCGGTGGAGGACGTCTACGGCGACTTCAGCCGCCCCAACCTGCGGTTGATCACCTGCGGCGGGCGCTGGGTGGGCGGCGAGACCGGGTACGCCGACAACCTGGTGGTCTACGCGTCGCTGGTCCAGGCCCGCTGAGCGCCGTCAGGCCGCTTCGACCTCGGGCTCACGCAGGTCGAGCCAGTCCGCCCAGCGGGGGTCGGGCGCGCGGTGGCCCAGCACCCGCCAGGCGTTGCCCTTCGGCGCCGCCGGCAGGTGGTGCAGCCGCCAGCCCAGCTCGGCCGGGGTCTTGTCGCCCTTGGTGTGGTTGCACCGGGCGCAGGCGGCGACCACGTTCTCCCACGCGTGGCGGCCGCCCCGGCTGCGCGGGAAGACGTGGTCGATGGTCTCCGCCGGCCCGCGACAGTAGGCGCACCGCCACCCGTCGCGGGCGAAGATCGCCCGGCGGGACAGCCCCACGTGGGTGCGGTAGGGCACCCGGACGTAGCGGGTCAACCGCACCACCGAGGGCACCGGGAGGGCGTTGCGGGCGCTGTGCAGGATGCCCTCGCCGTCGGCCACGCAGACGGCCTTGGCGGAGAGCACGAGGATCGCGGCACGACGCACCGACACGACGCACAGGGGCTCGTAGGTGGCGTTGAGAACGAGTGCACCGGAGCCCGCCGTGGGTCGTATGTCAGGCATCGCGCTCACCCTCCCGGTCCAGCCGCTCCCGCCGCCTGCACGCCGGGACCGCCCGCGACAGCGCGCGACGGCCCCGAGCGCCGGCCGGGACCACCGACGTCCGTTGCGCCAATAGTCCCTGATCGCGCCCCGGATTGCACGCACTAATCCGGGGTACCCCCGGCAAGCCTGACCCCGCCGTGCCACGATGACCGGTTCCGCCCGGGATGATCGTCGACCCGCCGACGCCGTCCGGGGTGGGTCCGCGGTGGGCGCGCGCCGCCCGTGCGGTACGAAAGCAGGGTGAGTGCCGCCGATCTGACGCTGCGCGCGCTGGCCGCCGCGTCCGAGCCCAGCCCGAGTCCCAGCTCCAGCCCGTCCCCGTCGATCGACTGCCGGACCGACCCCCTGTGCCGCAACATCTACGACCTGACCGGGTCGAGCTGGTTCGCCGAGGGCAGCTACTGGATCCTGCTGAAACCGCTGCGGATCGCGCTGATCCTGCTGCTCGCGGTGGCCGCGCGCTGGGCGTTGCACCGCACCATCAACCGGCTGGTGCGCACCACCACCCACGGCGCGGTGCCGACCATGCTCCGCCCGCTGCGGGAGCGGATCCCCAGCGCCACCCTCGACCCGGAGCAGTTCGTGCCGGAGCGGCGCCGGCAGCGCGCCGAGGCGATCGGGTCGGTGCTGCGCAGCATGGTCACCGCGTTCGTCTTCGGCATCGCGCTGCTGATGGTGCTCAAGGAGTTCAGCTTCGACCTGGCCCCGCTGCTGGCGAGCGCGGGCATCGCCGGCGTGGCCCTCGGCTTCGGCGCGCAGAGCCTGGTCAAGGACCTGATCGCCGGCCTGTTCATGCTGATCGAGGACCAGTACGGCGTGGGCGACACAGTCGACCTCGGCGAGGCGACCGGCGTGGTGGAGGCGGTGGGCCTGCGGGTGACCACGGTCCGGGACGGCCGGGGCGTGCTCTGGTACATCCGCAACGGCGAGATCGTCCGGGTCGGCAACAAGAGCCAGGGCTGGGCGCTGGTCGTGGTGGACCTGCCGATCGGCTTCGCCGGCACCGAGGAGGCCACCGCGGTGCTGCGGACCGCGGCGGCGTCGGTGGCGCTGGACCCGGAGCTGGCACCGGAGATCGTGGAGCAGCCGGAGGTACTCGGTGTGGAGCAGATGACGGTCGACGGAGCGGTGATCCGTACCGTGGTCAAGACCACCGCCGAGGGGCAGTTCGCGGTCGGTCGCGAGCTGCGCCGGCGCCTCGCGGAGGCGCTGGAGAACTCGGGGATCACGGCCCGCATCGCGGCGGCCCGGCTCTTCCCCGGCCTGCCGCCGCAGCCCTCGCCGCCGCCGCGGCCGGAGGGGACGGGCACCGGCGGCGCCACCTGACGTACCCGTACCGGACGGACGATTTCCGGGGGTCGCGCGTCGCGCGGCCCCTCGGGTATCGTCCGTTCGTTCAGTCGGAGATGCGACGATCAATCCGTTCGCCCTAGCCAGTTGTCAGACGATCGGGCAGAATCCGGTGAACGCACTCCACCGGGGAGTGTGCTCCTGTCCTCGCTGATCGGTTGATCTGACGACGGTTCCCGGCCGGGCCATCACAAGTGGTCGACCAGGAACGATGGAGGCGACGGTGTCCGACGAGCGACCCGACCAGGAGGGTCCGGCCACCTTCCGCGACGTGTTCGGTCAGTCCGAGTTCCGCGCGCTCTTCGCCGCCAACGTCCTCTCCTGGATCGGTGACTACCTCGCCAAGGCCGCGCTCACGGTGCTGGTCCTCCAGGAGACCCGCTCGGTCGCCCTCTCCGCCGCCGCCTTCGCGGCCAGCTACCTGCCCTGGCTGATCGGCGGCCCGCTGCTGTCGGCGCTGGCCGAGCGGCACCGCTACCGCCGCGTGATGGTCCTCTGCGACCTCATCCGGATGGCGCTGATGGTGCTGGTCGCGATGCCGTTCATGCCGGCCTGGGCGATCCTCGTCCTGATCTTCGTGGCGACGCTGGCCAACCCGCCGAGCCAGGCCGCGCGTTCGGCGTTGTTGCCGCACATCCTCGAAGGCGACCGGCTGGTGGTGGGCCTCACCGCCTCCACCAGCGCCGTCCAGACCGCCCAGGTCGTCGGCTACCTCGCCGGCGCGACCATCGCGGCGCTCAACCCGAGCACCGCGCTGCTGATCAACGCCGGCACGTTCGCCCTGTCGGCCCTCCTGGTCCGGTTCGGCCTGCGGGACCGGGCGCCGGCGCTGGCCGCGGGGCCCCGCAGCCACCTGCTGCGGGAGACCGCCGAGGGCTTCCGGATCGTCTTCGAGCGACCGGTGCTGCGCGCCATCGCGGTGCTGGTGTTCAGCGCGATGGTCTTCTCGATCGTCCCCGAGGGCCTCGCCGCCGGCTGGGCCGCCGAGCGCACCGGCGGCGGCATGGACGCCGGCACCGCGCAGGCGCTGATCATGGCGGCCAACCCGGTCGGCTACGTCATCGGCGGGATCCTCATCGCGCGGCTGGTCGGTCCGACCCGCCGGTTGACCCTGCTGCCGCCACTGGCGGTGCTCGCGCCGGCCGCGCTCGTGCCCGCGCTGCTCGACCCGCCGCCGGCCGTGGTGGCCCTGCTCGCCGCCGCGTGCGGCTTCGCGGTCGCCGGGATCGTCCCGGTCGCCAACAGCCTCTTCGTGCAGGCCCTCCCGGACGGCTACCGGGCGCGGGCGTTCGGGGTGATGGCCAGCGGCACGCAGGTCATCCAGGGAGGCGCGGTGCTGGCCACCGGCGCGCTGGCCGAGCGCTTCTCCATCCCGGCGGTCGTCGGGGTCTGGAGTGCGGCGGGGGTGCTCCTGATGCTCGTGGCGGCGGCCACCTGGCCCCGCCCGGCGACGATCCAGGCGGCCGTCGAGACCGCCCAGGCCGAGTCCAGCGCCGCGCGGGCGCACACCCCGGCCCGGGGGCCGGGAGGGGGCGACCGGGGGCGGGAGCACGGCCGACGCCGGCACGCGGTGACGTGACCGGCGCCGCCCGGCGGGCGGGGGCGGTGGCCGGGGCGCACCTGGCAGGATGGAAGCGTGACTTCCCCAGGCGAGTCGATGACGCTCTTCGAGGCGATCGGCGGTGAACCGGCCTTCCGCAAGCTGGTGGACGTGTTCTACGCCGGCGTCGCCGACGACCCGCTGCTGCGGCCGATGTATCCGGAGGAGGACCTGGGCCCGGCGGCGGACCGGCTGACCCTCTTCCTGGTCCAGTACTGGGGCGGCCCGCACACCTACTCCGAGCAGCGCGGCCACCCGCGACTGCGGATGCGGCACGCCCCGTTCCGCATCGGCGCGGCCGAGCGGGACGCCTGGCTGCGTCACATGCGCCGGGCGGTGGACGAGCTGGACCTGCCGCCGCAGCTCGCCGCCGCGCTCTGGGACTACCTGGAGCGGGCCGCCTATTTCATGGTGAACGTGATGGAGGACCCGGCCGCCGGCTGACCGACGGCCCGGTGGGGAGTCAGAGCAGGGCGCCCTCGTCGTGCAGCCAGTCGACGAACGTGGTGGCCACCGCGGCGCCGCAGTCGAGCATCTCGACCAGCAGCGCGTCGTGGGTGCCGGCGCCAAGCGGCACCTGCAGCTCGGCGTAGATCGGGAGCTGCCCCCGCTCGGTCGGGTCGCCGATGTAGGCCTTGCAGAACCGTCGGGTGTGGTTCCACTCGTTGACCACCCGGTAGGCCCGGTCGGCCCAGTCCGGCGGCACCGTCGCGTGAGGACGGGCCCGCATCACCAGGATCTCGTCCTCCGGGCCCTCCAGCGCGACCAGCACGGCGTGCCGCTCCCACATGGCGAGCAGGTTGCCGTCGCCGTCGGCCAGGTAGCGCACGTCGAGCAGGTCGAGCGCGTCGCAGACCCGGCGGAGGGTGACCGGGGCGACCGTGGCCGGCATGTCGGCGATGACCGGCCGCTCGGGCGCCGCCGTGTCGTCTCCCGGCTGGCGCGGGGCCGGTGGCCCGACCCGGACGGTGTCGTCCACTGTGGTCCCGCTTCGAGTCTCCGGATCGCCGCCACCGGCGGGACCGGGGCGCCATGACCACCACGGCATCGCTCGCGCACCTCACTCCCCAGCGGATCCAGCCGCCTACGGTGCGTTGGATCCGAGGATGGACGGTACCCGGACAGCCGGCAGGAGGCATCCCCCCAACGACCGCCCCAGCCCGGAAGAACGATGCGGGGTCAGCCGTTCGGATGAGCCCGGGTAGGCGTCAGTGCAAGATCCGCAACGGTCCGCGACCACGCCGCCCCGTACGGACCGACGAGTCCGACCCAACGGCCGGCCACCCGCACCTGAACGTCGCCCGCTCCGACGAAGCCCATCCGGACCACGCCCTGCACCAACCGCTGGGACACCTCCACCGGCGCCTGCGGCGCCTCGTCCGGGGTCACCACCACCGCGACGTGGTCCAGCAGCGCGTCGCGCAGCACGCGCTGGCCGACCGCCCGCCCGGCCACCCCGTGCGCCGCCGCCTCGCGCAGCGTCCCGGCCGCCGCCTCGGCGATCCGGCGCACCTCCCCGCCGGGCAGCACCTCCACCGGCCGGCTGGCCGGCGGCGGCAACGGCCAGCGCCAGGCGTCGTCCCGCCGCCGCGGCAGCCCGTCCCCGCCGGACGAGAGTTCGGCCAGGAGCTCCCCGGCGGCGACCGTGACGTCGCCGGACGCCGTGCCGGGCACGCTGCGCACCACGAGCACGTCCCAGGGCAGGTGGGCCCAGAGCGCCGTACGGCCGACGCCGGGCACCGGCCGGAGCCGGACCGGGGAGGCCGGGTCGAGCCGGACCAGCCGGGCCAGGAACGCGCCGGCGTCGGCCACCCCGGTCAGCCCGTGCCCGGCCGCCGGCCCGGTCATCCGGTCAGCCCGGGGGCGTAGCGGAGCAGGAACGCCCGCTCCTCGGGCGCGATCCGGCGCGGCCGCTGCGCGGACAGGTCGAACGGCACCAGCACCGACCGGGCGGTGCCGGCCAGCGCGTCGCCGTCGTAGAGCTCGTAGGCGACCGAGAAGGACGCGGCGCGGATCTCGTCGACCCAGAGTTCGATCCGCACGGTGGGCGCCGCCTCCGCGGTGGCCCGGCCGAGCGCGTAGTCGACCGGGCGCAGGTAGTCGACCTCGTGCCGGCGGATGACCACACCGTCGGCGAACGAGCCCACCCCCCACGCCCGGCCGCCGGCGAACATCATCGCCACCCGGGCCTCCTCGTAGAGCGTGAGGAAGCGGGCGTTGTTGACGTGGCCGTACGCGTCCAGGTCGGACCAGCGCAGCGCGCAGTGGTAGACGAACCGGTCAGTCACGGGTGAGCTTGCGGTAGGTCACCCGGTGCGGCCGGGCGGCCTCGGCGCCGAGCCGGTCGATCTTGTTCTTCTCGTACGCCTCGAAGTTGCCCTCGAACCAGAACCACTTGGCCGGGTTCTGGTCGTCGCCCTCCCAGGCCAGGATGTGCGTGGCGACCCGGTCCAGGAACATCCGGTCGTGGGAGATCACCACGGCGCAGCCGGGGAACTCCAGCAGCGCGTTCTCCAGGCTGGAGAGCGTCTCCACGTCCAGGTCGTTGGTCGGCTCGTCGAGCAGGATGACGTTGCCGCCGATCTTGAGCGTCAGCGCCAGGTTGAGCCGGTTCCGCTCGCCGCCGGAGAGCACCTTGGTCGGCTTCTGCTGGTCCGGCCCCTTGAAGCCGAACGCGGCGATGTACGCCCGGGAGGGCATCTCGACCTTGCCCACCATGAGGTGGTCCAGCCCGTCGGAGACGACCTCCCACACGCTCTTGTCACCGGCCAGGCCCTGCCGGTTCTGGTCGACGTACGACAGCGAGACCGTCTCGCCGACCCGGACCGAACCGCCGGTCGGCTCCTCCAGCCCGACGATGGTCTTGAACAGCGTGGTCTTGCCGACGCCGTTCGGGCCGATGATGCCGACGATGCCGTTGCGCGGCAGCGAGAACGACAGGTTGTCGATCAGGACCCGCTCGCCGAACGCCTTGGTCAGGTTGTTGGCCTCGATGACCGTGTTGCCCAGACGCGGGCCCGGCGGGATCTGGATCTCCTCGAAGTCCAGCTTCCGGGTCTTCTCCGCCTCGGCGGCCATCTCGTCGTAGCGGTCGAGACGGGCCTTGGACTTGGTCTGCCGCGCCTTGGCGTTCGAGCGGACCCACTCCAGCTCCTCGGAGAGGCGCTTCTTCATCTTGGCGTCGCGGCGGCCCTCGACGGAGAGCCGGGCGGCCTTCTTCTCCAGGTAGGTGGAGTAGTTGCCCTCGTAGGGGTAGGCCCGGCCGCGGTCCAGCTCCAGGATCCAGTTGGCCACGTTGTCCAGGAAGTACCGGTCGTGGGTGATGGCCAGGACGGTGCCGGCGTACTTGGCCAGGTGCTGCTCCAGCCACTGCACGCTCTCCGCGTCCAGGTGGTTGGTGGGCTCGTCGAGCAGCAGCAGGTCGGGCGCCTCCAGCAGCAGCTTGCACAGCGCCACCCGGCGACGCTCGCCACCGGACAGCGTGGTGACGTCGGCGTCCGGCGGCGGGCAGCGCAGCGCGTCCATGGCCAGTTCGAGCTTGGAGTCGATGTCCCACGCGTCGGCGGTGTCCAGCTCCTCCTGGAGCTTGCCCATCTCCTCCATCAGCTCGTCGGAGTAGTCGGTCGCCATCTGCTCGGCGATCTTGTTGAACCGCTCCAGCTTGGCCTTGGTCTCGGCGACCGCCTCCTCGACGTTGCCGAGGACCGTCTTGGCGTCGTTCAGCGGCGGCTCCTGCGCCAGCATCCCGACGGAGTAGCCGGGCATCAGCCGGGCCTCGCCGTTGCTCGGCCGGTCGAGCCCTGCCATGATCTTGAGGAGGCTGGACTTGCCGGCGCCGTTCGGACCGACCACACCGATCTTGACACCCGGCAGGAAGTTCAGCGTCACGTTGTCGAGCACGACCTTGTCGCCGTGCGCCTTGCGCGCCTTGTCCAGGACGTAGATGAACTGGGCCACGGTGCGGGCTACCTCCGTCGGTTGCGATCGCGGGCTTGCGGGGCGCGAGGCGCGGGCGTCGATCTCCGCCCGCCGCCGCCGGCCGGGGGCCGGCCGCGCGCACGCCGTCGTCAATCCTGACAGGTACGGGCGGCCCCGCCCACATCACCCCACCCCAGCGGCGTACGAGGCCGGGGTGTCGACAAGATCACGCGGAGGGTTCGGCGGTTCTGGGACGGGTAGGGAACTCCGGCACGGGGGATCAGACGCCGCAGCTACGCTCAGTACGCTCATCGCGGTGGACCCGTCATACCCGGAGGTGGCCGATCGTGACCGTCCGTAGCTCCTTTGTCGTAGTGGCCAACCGCCTGCCGGTCGACGAGGTGAGCACACCCGAGGGGCGGCAGTGGCGGCGCAGCCCGGGCGGCCTGGTGACCGCACTGCACCCGGTGCTCGCCGAGCACCAGGGCACGTGGGTCGGGTGGGCCGGCGGCACCGGCGCCGCGCCCGAGCCGTTCGACCTGGAGGGGATCCGGCTGCACCCGGTGCCGTTGAGCGCCGAGGAGCTGGAGCGTTACTACGAGGGCCAGTCGAACGCGACCATCTGGCCGCTCTACCACGACGCGGTGGAGACGCCGGCCTACAAGCGGCGCTGGCGCGAGGCGTACCGGTTGGTCAACGCCCGGTTCGCGGAGGCCGCTGCCGACGTGGCGGCCGAGGGGGCCACGGTCTGGGTGCAGGACTACCAGCTCCAGCTGGTGCCGGCGATGCTCCGCGAGCTGCGTCCGGACCTGCGGATCGGGTTCTTCCTGCACATTCCGTTCCCGCCGATCGAGCTGTTCATGCAGATGCCGTTCCGCACCGAGATCCTGCGCGGCCTGCTCGGCGCGGACCTGGTCGGCTTCCAGCAGCGGCTGGCGGCGCAGAACTTCGTCCGGCTGGCCCGGCACCTGCTCGGTCTGCGCTACGAGGGGCAGATGATCCAGGTCGACGGCCGGCAGGTGAAGGCGGGCGCGTTCCCCATCTCGATCGACACCAGGGAGATGGAGCGGCTGGCCGAGGACCCCGCGATCCAGGCCCGGGCCAAGCAGATCCGCGAGGAGCTGGGCAACCCGAAGACCATCATCCTGGGCGTCGACCGGCTCGACTACACCAAGGGCATCGAACTCCGCCTCAAGGCCTTCCGGGAACTCCTTGCTGACGGAAAGTTGACAGTTCCCGACGCGGTTATGGTGCAGGTCGCCACGCCCAGCCGCGAGCGCGTGGAGCACTACCAGGCACTTCGGGTGAAGGTGGAACGCGAGGTTGGCCGGATCAATGGTGAATTCGGCCGGGTCGGCGTGCCGGCGGTGCATTATCTGCATCAGTCGTACAGTCGCTCCGAACTGGCCGCGATGTACGTCGCGGCCGACGTGATGATGGTGACCCCGCTGCGAGACGGAATGAATCTGGTGGCCAAGGAGTACGTCGCATCGCGCGCCGACCAGGGCGGCGCGCTCGTGCTCAGTGAGTTCGCCGGCGCCGCCACCGAGCTGCGCCAGGCGTTCCTGTGTAACCCGCACGACCCGGACGCGGTCAAGGACGCGTTGCTCCGGGCCGTGCACGTCGAGAAACCCGAGGCCCGCCGCCGGATGCGCGTCATGCAGCGCCATCTGCGCAGCCACGACGTGGGCCACTGGGCCAAGTCGTTCCTCAGCGAGCTCGGCGTCCCCGATACGGAGGTGGCGTGACCTCGCCCGCAACCGCCACCGCCCACGGTGGCGCGCTGGACCCGGAACTGCGTGCCGCCATCGGCCGCATCGCCCGGATGCCCCAGCTCCTCGTCGCCTGCGACTACGACGGCACGCTCGCCCCGATCGTCGAGGACCCGAGCAAGGCCGTGCCGCTGCCCGAGTCGGTCGCCGCGGTGCGCGCGCTGGCCTCGTTGCCGCAGACCAGCGTCGCGGTGGTCTCCGGTCGCGCGCTGCGTGACCTGGCCACGCTCTCCCGGCTGCCCAGCGAGGTGCACCTCGTCGGCAGCCACGGCTCGGAGTTCGACATCGGCTTCGTCGAGCGGCTCACCCCGGAGCTGATCGCGGTCCGGCACCGGCTCCGCGAGGTGCTGCGGGACATCGCCGCCGCGCATCCGGGGGTCCGCCTGGAGCGCAAGCCGGCGAGCGTGGCCGTGCACACCCGTGGGGTCGACCCGCAGATCGCCGCCGCCGCCGTCGAGGCGGTCCGCAGCGGGCCCGCGACCTGGGAGGACGTCACCGTCACCCAGGGCAAGGAGGTCATCGAGCTGTCGGTGGTCGCCACCCACAAGGGCACCGCCGTCGACCAGCTCCGGACCCAGCTCGCGGCCAGCGCGGTGCTCTTCATCGGCGACGACGTCACCGACGAGAACGCCTTCGGCAACCTGCACGGGCCGGACGTCGGCATCAAGATCGGCCCCGGGGAGACCCAGGCGGACTACCGGGTGGCCGAGCCGATCGAGGCGGCCCGGGCGCTCGGCCTGCTGCTGGAGACCCGGCGGCACTGGCTCTTCGGCGAGCGGGCGGTGCCGATCGAGCGGCACTCGATGCTGGCCAACGGCCGTACCGTCGCGCTGGTCACGCCCGAAGCCAAGATCACCTGGCTGTGTCACCCGAAGCCGGACTCGGCGGCGATCTTCGCCGACCTGGTCGGCGGCAGCCCGGCCGGGCACTTCACCGTCGGCCCGGAGCGCGGCGGCATCCCACTGGGCCAGCGTTACCGCAGCAACACCATGACCGTGGAGACCCGCTGGTCCGGCCTGACCGTCACCGACTGGCTGGACCTGCCCGTCCGGGAGACGACCCCGGACGACCCGGTCGTGGTCAGCGGCGACTCGACCCTGGTCCGCGTGCTCAGCGGCACCGGGCGGGCCCGGGTCGAGTTCGCCCCGCGCCCCGAGTTCGGTCAGGTGGCGGTCCAGCTCCAGCCGCTCGACGACGGTCTGCTGGTGCTCGGCTCCAACGAGCCGGTCGCGTTGCACTCCCCCGGCGTCGAGTGGGAGGTCACCAACGACGCCGGCTACGAGACCGCGAAGGCGGTGGTGGACCTCTCCGCCGCCGGCGGTCAGGTGGTGCTGGAGCTGCGCTTCGGCACGCAGAGCCTGGAGCCGCACCGGCTGCCGGTGCACGAGCGGCAGACCGCCGCCGAGCAGCCCTGGAAGGACTGGGTGGCCTCGCTGCGGCTGCCCGCCACCGCCCGGGACCTGGTCGCCCGCAGCGCGCTGACGCTGCGCGGGCTCTGCCACGAGCCGACCGGCTCGATCCTCGCCGCGGCGACCACGTCGCTCCCCGAGGAACTGGGCGGGGTCCGCAACTGGGACTACCGCTACTGCTGGCTGCGGGACGCGGCGATGACCGCCCGCGCGCTGGTCGACCTCGGCTCCACCGAGGAGGCCGAGGGGCTGCTGCGCTGGATCGACGGCGTGGTCGACCGCACCGGCGGCCATCCGGAGCGGTTGCACCCGCTCTACACCGTCGACGGCTACGAGCTGGGCGCCGAGGCGGTCATCGACACGCTGCCCGGCTACGCCGGCTCCCGGCCGGTCCGGGTCGGCAACCTGGCGAACCACCAGCTCCAGCTCGACGTCTTCGGCCCGGTCGCCGACCTGATCGCCGCGGTGGCCGACGCCCGGGGCTCGGTCCGCGACGACGAGTGGCGGGTGCTGGAGAACATGGTCGAGGCGGTACGCCGCCGCTGGCACGAGCCCGACCACGGCATCTGGGAGGCCCGCCTCCCACCCCGGCACCACGTCTTCTCCAAGGTCATGCTCTGGATGACCGTCGACCGAGCGCTGCACGTGGTGCGTCAGCACGGCGGCGAGGACCGGCCGGAGTGGGTCGAGCTGCGCGACCGGATCGCCGCCAACGTGTTGGAGCACGGCTGGCACCCGGAGGCCGAGGCGTACAGCGTCGCGTACGGGTACGAGGAGATGGACGCCTCGTCGCTCTGGATCGGCATCTCCGGCCTGCTCGCCGGCGACGATCCGCGCTTCCTCTCCACGGTGCTGAAGATCGAGGCGGACCTGCGCAGCGGCCCGGTCGTCTACCGCTACCACTGGGACGACGGCCTGCCCGGCCGGGAGGGCGGCTTCCACATCTGCACGGCGTGGCTGATCGAGGCGTACCTGCGCACCGGCCGCCGCACCGACGCCGAGGAGCTGTTCACCCAGATGGTCGACACGGCCGGCCCCACGGGCCTGCTCCCCGAGCAGTACGACCCGCTCGCCGAGCGGGGCCTGGGCAACCACCCCCAGGCCTACAGCCACCTGGGCCTGATCCGCTGCGCCCTGCTGCTGGACAACATGCTCAAGCAGTGACCTGACGGCGGCGGGGGACCCGCTCCCCCGCCGCCCCGTCCTCGGCGATCTTGCACTTGCTGCCCCAGCAAAGGGGGCACAACGGGCATCTCTCGGGCGCCAAGTGCAAGATCGGCGAGGTTGGCGGGCGTCAGGGGGTCAGGGCGTGGACCACGTCGCCGATCACCACGATCGCGGGCGGGCGCAGCGCGGCGGCCTCGACGTCGGCGGCGACCGTGGCGAGGGTTGAGCGCAGCGTCCGCTGGGCGGCGGTGGTGCCCTCCTGGATCACCGCGGCCGGGGTGTCGGCCGGCTTGCCGTGCGCGATCAGGGTGGCGGCGATCGCGGCCAGGTTCTTCAGGCCCATCAGGACCACCAGCGTGCCGCGCAGCCCGGCCAGGGCCTCCCAGCGCACGAGCGACGCCGGCGAATCCGGTGCGACGTGTCCGGAGACCACGGTGAACTCGTGCGCCACGCCCCGGTGGGTCACCGGCACGCCGGCCACCCCGGGCACCGCGACCGCGCTGGTGACCCCCGGGACCACGGTCACCGGCACACCGGCCTCGGCGCAGGCCAGCAACTCCTCGCCGCCGCGCCCGAAGACGTACGGGTCGCCGCCCTTGAGCCGGACCACCACCTTGCCGGCCCGGGCCCGGTCCACCAGGATGCGGTTGATCTCCTCCTGGGTGCGCGACGGCCCGTACGGGATCTTCGAGGCGTCGACCAGTTCGACGTCCGGCCGCAACTCGTCCAGGAGCAGCCCCGGGACGAGCCGGTCGGCGACCACCACCTCGGCCTCGGTGAGCAGCCGCCAGCCCTTCACGGTGATCAGCTCCGGATCGCCCGGCCCGGCGCCCACCAGCGCTACCCGACCGCCCGTGGTGTTAGAAGGGGCCCCTTCCTCTACCGGAGGCGTTAACAAGGGGCCCTTCCTTGCGCCCAGGAGGTCGCGGACGGCGTTGCGGACGGTCATCGCCCGGCGCGGGTCGCCGCCGCCGAGGACGGCCACGGTCACCGGGCCGTGCCGGGTCACGGCGGGCGTCCAGGCGCTGGCGGCGGCCCGGTCGTCGGCCCGGACGCAGAAGATCCGCCGTTCGGCCGCGGCCGCGCTGACCGCCGCGGCGGCCACCCGGTCGTCCACCGCCACCTGGACCAGCCAGGCGCCGTCCAGGTCGCCGGGGGCGAACCGGCGCGGCTCCCAGCGCAGCCGGCCGGCGTCGGCGTGCGCGCGCAGCGCCGGGGTCAGCTCGGGCGACACCAGCAGGACGTCCGCGCCCGCGTCGAGCAGCGCGGGCACCCGCCGGGTGGCGACCGCTCCCCCGCCCACCACGACCACGCGCCGGCCGGCCAGCCGCAACCCCAGGGGGTACGGGCTGGGCGACGCCTCCGGGGCCGGCTCGCTCACTTCTCGGCCACCCCGGCCGCGTCGAACGTGGCCACCTCGTGCAGCACCCGGACGGCGCCGGTGACGACCGGCAGGGCGAGCAGGGCCCCGGTGCCCTCGCCGAGACGCAGCCCCAGGTCGATCAGCGGATCGAGCCCGAGGTGCCGCAGCGCCGCCGTGGCGCCCGGCTCGGCGCTGCGGTGCCCGGCGACCATGGCGCCGACCGCGTCCGGCGCGAACGCGGCGGCGGCCAGCGCGGCGCTGACCGCGATCACGCCGTCGAGCAGCACCGGCACCCGACGCGCGGCGGCGCCGAGGATCAGGCCGGCCAGCGCGGCGTGCTCCAGCCCGCCGACCGAGGCGAGCACGCCCAGCGGGTCGGCCGGGTCGGGCGTGTGCCGGGCCAGCGCGGCCCGGACCACGGCGACCTTGCGCGCGTACGTCTCGTCGTCCACGCCGGTGCCCCGGCCCGTCGCCGACGCCGCGTCCACCCCGGCGAACACGGCGACCAGCGCGGCGGCCGGGGTGGTGTTGCCGATGCCCATGTCGCCGGTGAGCAGGATGCCCGCGCCGCCGTCGACCAGCTCGTCGGCGACCCGGATGCCGGTCTCCACCGCCGCCCGGGCCTCGTCCCGGGTGAGCGCGGCGGTGACGGTCATGTCGCGGGTGCCGGCGCGCACGTTCGCGGCCACCAGGCGCGGCCCGTCCGGGTCGGCCGGCGTCGCGACGACGTCGACGGTGAGCGCGGACGGGCCGGCCGGGTCGGCGGCGCGCGCCGCCGGGTCGGGCGGGGTGACCGACAGCGGGGTGGCCACGCCGACGTCGACCACGGTGACCGAGGCGCCGGCCTGCCGGGCGAACGCGTTGACCACCGCGCCGCCGGCCAGGAAGTTGCCGATCATCTGGGCGGTGACCTCCTGCGGCCACGGGGTCACGCCCTGGGCGTGCACGCCGTGGTCCCCGGCGAAGATCGCCACCGCGGCCTGGTCGGGCAGCGGCGGCGGGCAGGCGCCGGCCAGCCCGGCGAGGCGTACCGAGAGCGGCTCCAGGGCGCCGAGCGAGCCGGCGGGCTTGGTCAGCCGGCCCTGCAACTCACGCGCGGCCGCCATGGCCGCCTCGTCGAGCGGCCGGATCGCCGCGACGGTGGACTCCAGCATCATGCCTCCAGGATCCGTGCCAGCGTCTCGATGAACGCGTCGGTGGTGGCCCGGTCGCGTACCGCGATCCGGAGCCAGTCCGGGCCGAGCCCGGGGAACGTGTCACCCCGGCGGACCGCCCAGCCCTGCTCCCGCAGCCGCTCCCGCACGTCGGCGGCGCCGGCGCGGTGGATCAGCACGAAGGCGCTGGCCGGGCGGCCCGCCACGCGTACCCCGGGCAGGCCGGACAGGCGGGTCACCAGGTGGTCGCGGTCGGCGGCGAGCCCGGCGGCGATCGCGCGTCCGGCCGCGACGGCGACCGGGGCGGCGCAGGCGGTGGCGGCGGCGAGCGCCGGGGTGGAGACCGCCCAGAGCGGCTGGGCGGCGGCGAACCGGGCCAGCAGCGCGGCGTCGCCGAGCAGGTAGCCGATCCGCAGCCCGGCCAGCCCCCAGGTCTTGGTCAGGCTGCGCACCACCACCAGGCCGGGCAGGTCGCGCCGGGCGGCCAGGGACTCGGGTTCGCCGTCGACGCCGGGGGCGGCGGTGGTGTCGGCGAACGCCTCGTCGACCACCAGCACCCGGCCGGGGCGGGCCAGCGCGGCGACCGTGTCCGCCGGGTGCAGCACCGAGGTCGGGTTGGTGGGGTTGCCGACCATGACCAGGTCGGCGTCGGCGGGTATCCGGGCCGGGTCGAGCCGGAAGTCGTCGGCCGGGTCGAGCAGGACCCGGTCCACCTGGTGGCCGGCGGCGCGCAGGGCGGCCTCCGGTTCGGTGAACTGCGGGTGCACCACCACCGGGTGGCGGGCGTCGCGCAGCGCGCGGGCGATCAGCACGAAACCCTCGGCGGCGCCGGCGGTGAGGAGTACCTCGTCCGGGGGTCGCCCGTGCCGGCGAGCGACGGCGGCGCGGGCGGGCGTCGGGTCCGGGTACGCGGCCAGCTCGCCCAGGGCGGCGGTCAGCGGGTCGGCCAGCCACTCGGGCATCGGCGCGCGGCGCACGTTGACGGCCAGGTCGACCAGGCCGGGCGTGGCCTCGGAGTCCCCGTGGTGGCCCAGGTCGGGCTCGTCGAGCGCGGCGGCGCTCCCGGTCGGTGGTGCGGGCATGTCCGCGATCCTGCCGGGAAGCCGCCGCCCGGGACAGCGCATCGCGGCGTGGGTCGCGTCACGACCCGCCGGTTTATGAGTTCTTCTCATTTCCGAATCGGAAATGTCATAGCTTGACCCCGTGAGCAACCGACCCCTTGCTTCCGCTGGTCGTGCCGTGCCCCTTCTCCGCGCCGGGCTGATCGCCGGCATCGTCGTCGCCGCCGCGTTGTACCCGCTCGTCGCCGTCACCGGCATCGGCGCCAAGGCCACCGCGCACGCCGTGGAACAGAAGACGAACATCCTCAAGACCGCGCTGCCGGCCGAGACGTCGTACGTCTACGCGCCCGACGGCAAGACCGTGCTGACCATGTTCTACGAGGAGTACCGGCAGTACACCAAGATCGAGAACATGTCGCCGAACATCCAGCAGGCGATCGTCGCCGCCGAGGACAACCGCTTCTACCAGCACCACGGCGTCGACCCGAAGGGCGTGGCCCGGGCGTTCGTGTCCAACGCCCGCTCCGGCGGCGTCTCCCAGGGCGCCTCGACGCTGACCATGCAGTACGTCCGGATGGCCCTGCGGGACAGCGCGACCACACCGCGGGAGGTCCAGGAGGCCACCCAGCAGACCAGCCTGCGCAAGGTCAAGGAGATGCGCATGGCGCTGGACATCGAGAAGCACCTGAGCAAGGACCAGATCCTGGAGCGCTATCTCAACTCGGCCTACTTCGGCCACCGCGCCTACGGGATCTACGCCGCCGCGCAGATCTTCTTCTCCAAGACGCCGGCCACCCTCACCCCGGTCGAGGCGGCCACGCTGGCCGGCCTGGTGAAGTCCCCCTCGGAGTACGACCCGATCACCTCCGACCAGAAGGACGCCACCGGCCGGCGCAACTACGTGCTCGACAACATGGCCCGCCTCGGCTACCTGTCGCCGGACGCCGCCGCGGCGGCCAAGGGCCAGCCGATCAAGCTGAAGCTGACCACCCCGCCGAACGACTGCGCCGCGATCGACGGCGGGCACCGCAGCTGGGGCTTCTACTGCGACTACCTGAAGAACTGGTGGAGCGCGCAGCCCGCGTTCGGCGAGAACCGCCTGGAACGGATGGACAAGCTGCGGCGCGGCGGCTACCGGATCGTGCTCGCCCTCGACCCGAAGACCCAGGCGGCGGCGGAGAAGAACGTGGGCGCCAAGGACAACACCGGCAGCCCGTTCGCCAACGGCATCGTGGTCGCCGAACCCGGCACCGGCCGGATCAAGGCGATGGCGGTCAACCGGAACTACTCGCTGGACCTGGCGGAGAACCCGAACAGCTCGAACCCCGAGGCCGGCCCGAAGGTCAAGGCGAACTACCCGAACACGGTGGCGCCGCTGCTGGGCGGCGGGTCGCTCCCCGGCTACCAGGCCGGCTCGACGTTCAAGATGTTCCCGATGCTCGCCGCGCTCAACGCCGGGATGCCGCTGTCCACCGCCTACGACTCGCCGTACACGTACAAGTCGGCGGTCTACGACGGCTGGGCGCCGTCCAACGCCAGTGGCGCGATGACCGGCCGGCAGACCATGTGGTCCGGCTTCGGCAAGTCGGTGAACACCTACTTCATCCAGCTGGAGGAGAAGATCGGCGCGGACGCCGGGGTTGCGGCTGGCCGAGCAGCTGGGCCTGCGCTGGCGGACCGACGTGGACAAGGACAGGCGTCGCCGGCCAAGGCGAAGAAGTGGGGCGCGTTCACGCTGGGCGTCTCCGACGCCACCCCGCTGGAGATGGCGAACGCGTACGCGGCGATCGCCGCCGACGGGCGCTACTGCGAGGCGATCCCGGTCAACGCGATCATGAACCGGGACGGCAACGCCGGCCACCTACTCCACCGCCGGCGGGGTCAACGGGAGATCGCCAAGCCCCGGTGCCGGCAGGTGGTGAACGCGGACGCGGCCCGGGCCGCCACCGACGCGGCGCGCTGCCCGACCGGGGACACCCGGCCAAGGGAGCTGTGGGGCTGGTCGACGGCCGACAGCGTGCGGGGCACGGTCGGCGCCCGGTCGCCGGCAAGACGGGTACGACCGACAGCACCCGGTCGGCGTGGTTCGTCGGCTACACGCCGGAGCTGGCGGCGGCGAGCTTCATCGCCGACCCGGACAATCCGTTCAACGCGGTGGGCGACGGGCAGTCGCAGATCCCGGTGAACGCGGTGCGCAGACGCTGCGCGACGCCCTCAAGGGCCAGCCGTCCCGCCAGTTCACCCCGCCCTCCGACCAGATCGTCGGCTGAGCCCCACGTTCCGCCCGGGGGTGCGCCCGGGTCAGTTGATCAAGGAGTTGCGTCCGGATCGCGTGGTCCCCGACGCGAACTCCTTGATCGGACGTGGGAGGGGCTCAGCGGAGGTCGGCGGCGACGAAGGACCACAACTCCAGGTCCACCCGGGCGCGCGGACGAAACCGGCGTTGCGCAACAGGCCCTGTAGCTGAAACCGGCCTTCTCGGCCACCCGCCGGGACGCGACGTTGCCGGGCGCCACCCGCAGCTCCACCCGGTGGAAACCGTGCTCCAGGATCAGCGCGATGGCCACCGCGTCCACCGCCTCGGCGGCCAGGCCGTAGCCGCGGGCGTGCGGCGCGATCGCGTACGACACCTCGGTGAGCCGGGCGCCCCAGTCGGTGCGGCGGGTCCACAGGCACCCCACCACGCGCTGGTCCTCCCGACGGACCACCGCCCAGTGGTCGCCGTCGCCGCTGTCCCGCCGCTGCCGGGCCAGCTCCGTGCACCACGCCCGCCCGTCGATCTGCCCGGCCGCCTCGGCCAGCGGCAGCCACCGCTGGGTCTGCCGGTCGCCGAACACCTCGTCGACCGCCGCTGCGTCCGTCGCGACCAGCCGGCGCACCTCGGTCCGCGGGGTGGAGACGGTCAGCGCCGGGAACCGGCGTACCGCCACCTGACCGATCACGCCAGGGCCGCCGAGGGCGCCAACGCGGCGGCCACCAGGCGGGACGCGACGCCCGGAAGCGCGGCCCAGTGCGGCACCAGCTGCGAGGCGTGCACGCCGTGGCGGACGAAGCCCTCCGGCGTGCCGCCGTCCCAGCGCCAGGCCGGTTGGTCACCGGCGCGCGGGGTGAGCACGGCGGCGTGCTGCTTGTGCCCGGTCACGGTCGCGCCGGCCGGCGCCACCACGCTGCCGGTGACCGCCGTGGCGTCCCGGTAGCCGACCACCAGGCCGTCGCGGACCGTGCCGACCGCGTCGAGCACGCCGCACATCGGCAGGCCGTCCAGCTCGCGCGCCAGCCAGAGCAGGCCCGCCCCCTCGGCGACCACCGGACGGCCCGACCGGGCCAGCTCGGCCACCGCGATGCACAGCCGGCGGTTGGCGGAGAGCTGCTCCGCGTACGTCTCGGGGAGCCCGCCGCCGACGACCAGCGCGCGGGCCCCGGCGGGCAGCGCCTCGTCGCGCAGCGGGTCGAGCGTGACCACCTCGGCGCCGGCGGCCCGCAGCAGCTCGGCGACCTCCGGATGGCTGTAGCTGCCGGCCGGGCCGCCGGCCAGCGCCACCACCGGCCGCTCCGCCGGGGCGGACGGACCGTCCGCCGGCTCCGGCGACCAGGGCTCCACGGTCAGGGCGGGAGCGGACCGGGCCAGCGCCAGCAGCCGGTCCAGGTCGACGGTGGCGGCGACCGCCTCACCGAGCCGGCGCACGCCGCGCTCGGCCTCGGCGTCACCGCGCACCACGGGCGCGGCGCCGTGCCGGCGGGCGGGCAGCACCGGGGGCAGCTCGTGGCGACGCAGCGCGCCGTAGACCGGCACCCCCACGTCGTCGAGCGCCTCGCGCAGCAGCGTCTCGTGCCGGGGCGAGGCCACCCGGTTGAGGATCACGCCACCCAGCCAGAGCTGCTCGTCGTAGGAGCGGAAGCCGTGCACCAGCGCGGCCACCGACTGCCCCATCGCGGCGACGTCCACGACCAGCACCACCGGGCTGCGCAGCGCGGTGGCCACGGCGGCGGTGGACTCGCTCTCCGGCCGACCGGCGACCGAGTCGTAGAGCCCCATGGTGCCCTGGACCAGCGCGAACCCGGCGCCGGCCGCGCCGTGCGCGAAGAGCGGCGCGACCCGCTCCGGGCCGACCAGCCGGGGGTCCAGCGTGCGGCCGGGGCGACCGGCGGCCAGCCCCAGGTACGCCGCGTCCACCTGGTCCGGCCCGACCTTGAAGCCGGCCACCGGCACGCCGCGCTCGGCGAGGGCGGCGAGCAGGCCGAGGGAGAGGGCACCGGTGCCGTGCCCGGAGGAGGGCGCGCTCAGCACGACGCGCGGCACGTCGGTCATCATCGACTCCTGGGTCCGGGGTGATTTCCGCCCGCGTGACCATACCCGTCCGCCCCGGCGCCCGTCGGCCGCGGAGCGTCCCGTTCCGCCCGGCAGCCGCGAGTGGCCCCGCTCATACGGGTAGCCTTGGCCAACGTGTACCGGTTCCTGCTGACCCCGCGCTGGCTCGGCTACCTCGCGCTGACGCTGGTGGCCGCCACGGTGATGGTGTTCCTGGGCAACTGGCAGCTGGACCGCTACCGGGGCCGGTCGGCGATCAACGACCGGATCGACGCCGGCGCCACGATGACCCCCGCGCCGCTGCGCGACGCGCTGCCCGCACCGACCGGTGGCCCGGGCAGCGTCGGTCCCGCCCCGGCCGAGCGGCTCACCTGGAGCCGGGTCACCGCCACCGGCCGCTACGACACCGCGAACGTCGTGCTGATCCGGGGCCGGACCGTGGACAACAAGGTCGGCTTCGAGGTGCTCACGCCGCTGGTGCTGGCCGACGGCAGCGCGGTGCTGGTCGACCGCGGGTGGGTCCCGCCCGCGCCGGGCGCCGGCGCCACCGCCCAGCCGTCCGTGCCGGCCGCGCCGACCGGCGAGGTCACCGTCACCGGCCGGGTGGTCGGCAGCGAGAGCGGTGGCGGCGGGGTGGACCGGCGCGACGGCAAGCTGGAGGCCCGGCGGATCGTCATCCCCCGCCTGGCGAAGCAGCTGCCCTACCCGGTGACCGGCGGTTACGTGCTGCTCGACGGGCAGACCCCGGCCGCCGACCCGGCGTTCCAGGCGGTGCCGATCGGGCACACCAACAACTGGCAGAACTTCGGCTACGTCTGGCAGTGGTGGATCTTCGCGGTGATGAGCCTGGTCGGCTACGGCTGGGTGGCCCGCCGGGAGGCGCGTCGACGGGCCGGCCTGGACGGCCCGCGCGAGCCGGTGGACCGGGCCGCCGAGCCCGCCGCCACCTGATCCGTCAGCCGGTGACCCGACCGGCGTGGATCGCCCGCACCGCGTCGATCGTGTCCGCCTCGGCGGCGGTCTTGTCGTCCCGGTAGCGCACCACGCGGGCGAAACGCAGCGCCATCCCGCCCGGGTAGCGGCTGCTGGTCTGCACCCCGTCGAAGGCGATCTCGACCACCTGCTCCGGCCGGACCCGCACCACCCAGTCGCCCTTCTCCACGGCCAACGACAGGAAGCGCTCGGTCTGCCAGCGCAGCAGCTCGTCGGTGAGCCCCTTGAACGTCTTGCCGAGCATGACGAACTCGCCGGTGCCCGGGTCGCGGGCGCCGAGGTGCAGGTTGGACAGCCAGCCCTGACGCCGGCCGCTGCCCCACTCGACCGCGAGCACCACCAGGTCGAGCGTGTGCCGGGGCTTGACCTTGACCCAGGCCGAGCCGCGCCGGCCCGCGTCGTAGGGCGCGGCGGGATCCTTGACCACGACCCCTTCCTGACCGGCGTCGACCGCCGCCGCGAACGCCGCGCCGGCCTGCGCCACGTCGTCCACCTCGACCCGGCCGACCAGCAGCGACGGGTCGACCGCCCCGGCCAGCGCCGCCCAGCGCTCGCGGCCCGGCGCGTCGATCAGGTCGGCGCCGTCGAGGTGCAGCAGGTCGAAGAAGTACGGCGTCAGCACCGGCTCGCCGGTGCGCTCGGCGGCGGCCAGCACGGCGGGCGCGACCGGGGTGCGGCCGGTGGTGCTGGGCGTGGTGCGCCGGGCCGCGCGGCTGGACGTCTCCTGGAACGGCAGTGGACGGCCGGTGGCGTCCAGCCCGATCGCCTCGCCGTCGAGTACCAGCTCGCGGGCGGGCAGCGCGCGGACGGCGGCCACCACCTCGGGCAGCCGGCCGGTGATCTCGTCGAGACTGCGGGTGAACACCGCGATGTCCTGCCCGGAGCGGTGCACCTGGATGCGGATGCCGTCGAGCTTGACGTCGACCACGGCGGGGAGGCCGGTGGCGGTGAGGGCCTCGTCGACCGAGGGCGCGCTCTGCGCCAGCATCGGCGCGAGCGGCCGGCCCACCTGGAGCCCGAACCCGGCCAGCGCGGCGGCGCCGCCGGTGAGCGCCGCGACCGCCACCGCCCGCAGGTCGCCGGCGAGCAGCAGCGCGCGCCGCACGGCGGTGACCGGCACGTCGGCGGCCCGGGCCACCGCCTCGGTGAGCAGGCCGGCCTGGGCGCCCTGACGCAGCTCACCCCGGAACAGGCCGACCAGCAGGCGTTGCTCGTCGGCGGTCGCCGCGGCGAAGAGCCTGCCGACCAGCTCACGCCGCCGCGCCTGGGAGCCGGCGCCGCCGACCCGGGAGATCTCCTCGATCGCCGCGTCGACCCCGGCCACGGTCAGGGTGGGCTCGGTCGCCGGCGGGGGCAGGTCACGCAGACCCGCCCAGCCGACGCCGGTCTGGCGCTGGCGCAGCTCGCCGGCGAGGTAGCCGGCGCCGGCCGGAATCTCGCCCGGATCGAGCGCGCGCAACGCGGCGGCCAGCAGCTCCACCTTGGCCCGACGGCCGCCGGTGGCGCCGACCGCGGCCGAGGTGGCCGCCAGCTCCGCGAAACGCACGTGCACATCCTGCCAGTCACCTGTGCCGGCGAGGCGCTTCCGGCGGCCCGGCGCACCGCACGGGTGTCGCCGGGACCGCCGGAAGCTCGGACGCGACGACCCGGGCGTGCCGGTCGCCGGGCCGCGCGCCCGGGGACGGGCCCGGATCGCTCCGGGACCGGGACGGAGGTCAGGCCGAGACCGGCTCCTCGACGCGCAGGCCGCGCCCGCGCACGCCGTCGGCGACCCGGGTCAGCAACGCGTCGAGGGTGACCAGCGTGGCGGAGAGCTCACCGAGCTGTTCCTTGAGCGTGGCCTCGGGCCACGCGGAGACGTCGACGTCCCCCAGAGCACGGACGGCGGCCTGGAGCCGCGCCATCTCGTCGTTCGTACGCATGTTCGAAAGACTATAACACCCCGCCGGCCGACACACCGCAAACTCCGACATCCATCCCGAAGTTACGGTTTCGACACCGAGCGCGCGCTCGTCAGGCGCGGCCCGCCTCGGCCACCTTGGCCAGCAGCAACGCCTCGGCCAGGCAGACCCGGGCGAACTCGCCCAGGTGCAGGCTCTCGTTCGGCCCGTGCGCCCGGGCGTGCGGGTCCTCCACGCCGGTCACCAGGATCGCCGCCCGCGGGAACATCTCCTGGAACGTGGCGATGAACGGGATCGAGCCGCCCACCCCGATGTCCACCGGGTCGGTGCCGTCCCAGGCCCCCCGGAACGCCGCCCGCGCCGCGTCGAACATCGGGCCGGTCGCGTCGATGACGCACGGCGAACCGTCGTGCTCGAACGTCACCGTCACCCGCGCGCCCCACGGCGCGTGCCGCTCCAGGTGGGCGGTCAGCGCCGCGTACGCCTTCTTCGGGTCGTCGCCGGGCGCCAGCCGTACGCTCAGCTTGGCCCTGGCGGACGGCACCAGCGCGTTCGGGGCCTCGCCGGTGGACGGCGCGTCGACGCCCAGGATCGCCAGCGCCGGCTTGGTCCAGAGCCGGTCGGTGATCCGCCCGGTGCCGAACAGCTTCGCGCCGTCGACCAGGCCGGCCTCCGCGCGGAACCGGTCCTCCGGGTAGTCGACGCTGGCGCCCTCGCGGGCGGCCAGGCCCTCCACCGCCACGTCACCGGCGTCGTCGTGCAGCGTGCCGAGCAGCCTCACCAGCGCGGTGAGCGCGTCCGGAACGGCCCCGCCGAACATGCCGCTGTGCACCGCGTGCTCCAGCGTGCGCACCTCCACGAAGCAGTTCACGATGCCGCGCAGCGAGGTGGTCAGCGCCGGCACCCCGACGTCCCAGTTGGCGGAGTCGGCGATCACGATGACGTCCGAGGCCAGCTCGTCGCGGTGCTCGGCGAGCAGCCGCTCCAGCGAGTCCGAGCCGTACTCCTCCTCGCCCTCGATGAAGAGCACCACGCCGACCGGGAGCCGGTCGCCGAACGCGCGCAGCGCGGCGACGTGCGCCATGATGCCCGCCTTGTCGTCGGCGGCGCCCCGGCCGTAGAGGCGGCCGTCGCGCTCCACCGGCTCGAACGGGTCGGACTCCCACAGCGACAGGTCACCGACCGGTTGCACGTCGTGGTGCGCGTAGAGCAGCACGGTGGGCGCGCCGGGCGGGGCCGCCCTCGTCCCGATCACCGCCGGCTGGCCGCCCGACCGGACGATCCGGGTGTCGAGACCGCAGCCGCGCAGCAGCTCGGCCACCGCCTCGGCGGAGCGCTCCACGTGCGAGTGGTCGAAGCCCTCGAAGGCGATGCCCGGGATGCGGACGAGGCGTTCGAGGTCGGCACGGACGCCGGGCAGTTCGCGCTCGACGGCGGCCCGCACCTCGGACTCGGAGATGATCGGTGAGGTCATGACCGGAATCGTATGCCGGCCTTACCCGAGCCCGGTCGCCGGCCGAACCGCACGTAGTAGCGGTCCGGGTCGTGCGGCACCGCCGGCGCGCCGTCGACGACCAGGTCCACCGCCGCCACCGTGCCGTCGGCGGCGAAGTGCGCCCGCTCCCCCGCGTGCCACCGCCGCAGCTCCGGCAGGACCTGCGCGCCGTCGCGGGCCAGCGCGCGGGACAGCCGCAGCTCGGCCGGCGCGGTGACCAGCACCGACAGGGTCAGCTCGGGGCGCACCAGGGCGCGGGCGGCGCTCACCCCCTCCACGATCAGCACCGCCCCGGCCGGCACCGCCGTCACCCGGTCCAGGAAGCGGCGGCGGACCCAGCTGTAGCGCCGGTAGCCGCCCGGCCGCCCGGCCCGCACCGGCCCGAGCACCCACTCCTCCAGCCGGGTCCAGAAGGTGAGCTGGTCGTCCCAGCCGTCGAGCAGGTCGTCGGTGCGCACCAGCGGCGGCCGGTCCCCGCCGGCCCGCGCCGCGAGGGCGTCCGCGAGGCGCGTCGCGAACACGCTCTTGCCCGCGCCGCTCGGCCCGTCGACCGCCACCAGGCGGGTACGCCCCAACCGCGCCGGCCCGGCCAGCACCCGCCCGGCCAGACCGGCGTACGCCTCGACCACCGCCACGTTCACCCGACCGACGCTAACGTTCCCCCGTCCGCTGGATCCTGCGACCCGGGCGGACCCGTTCACCGGGCGGCGTGGCGGCACCCTGGGCATGATCGGGGGGTGCTCCATGACGTGATGTGTCCGGGCGTCGACGCCCTCCTGGAACAGGCCCGCGCCGGTCTCCGCCGGCTCACTCCGCACGAGACCGTCGAGGCGGTCCGCGGCGGCGCGCTGCTCATCGACACGCGTACCGAGGCGCAGCGCCGCGAGGAGGGTGAGCTGCCCGGCGCGATCGTCATCGACCGCACCGTGCTGGAGTGGCGGCTCGACCCGGCCAGCGCCTGGCGCATCCCGGAGGCGACCGGGTACGACCGCGAGATCGTGGTGGTCTGCCGGGAGGGCTACAGCTCCAGCCTGGCCGCCGCCAGCCTGCAGACGCTGGGCCTGCGGCAGGCGACCGACATGATCGGCGGGGTGCAGGGCTGGCGGGAGGCCGGGCTGCCGATGTCCGACCGGCCGGCCGACGTGCGCCACTGAGTCACGCCGACCGGTCCCCGCCCGAACCTCGCGGTCACGGTGTCTCCGGCGCACCGGGTGGCACGAACGGCAGGCCCGGCGGGGGGCCGGACTCGATCAGCCGCCAGAGCGCGTCCGTGTCGAGGTGCTCCTCGACCAGGTCGCCGAGCAGGTCCAGCATCCGCTCCCGGGCGGCGGCGAACGAGGTGTCCGGCGCGACCTTGAAGCCGGTCCGCCCGGCCGCCTCGGCCACCTCGGTGAGGAAGCGGCGGCGGAACACGTCCGACTCGAAAGTGCCGTGCCAGTGGGTGCCGTACACCGCGCCGAGCCGGGCGCCCTCGCCGGTGCCGTCGGCGTGGCGCAGCAGCGGCGGCAGACCCGGGTCGGCGGCCGAGACCCGCCCGTGGTGGATCTCGTAGCCGTGCACCGGCACGTCCCCGGCGGCGGTGCCCACCGCGCGGCGCACCGTCTTGCGCTCGTCGAAGGTGATCTCGATGGGGAGCAGCCCGAGGCCGGGGACGGTGCCCCGGCGGCTCTCCACCGGGTCGTGGACGGCCCGGGCCAGCATCTGGAAGCCGCCGCAGATGCCGAGCAGCGGCCGGTTGGCGGCGGCGTGCGCCCGGACGGCGTCGGCCAGGCCGGTCTCGCGCAGCCAGGCCAGGTCGGCGACGGTGGACTTGGAGCCCGGGAGCACCACCAGGTCGGCGGCGGCCAGCTCGGCCGGCTCCACGGTCAGTCGGACCCGCACGCCCGGCTCGGTGGCGAGCGCCTCGACGTCGGTGGCGTTGCTGATCCGGGGCAGCCGGACCACCGCCACGTCGAGCCAGTCGGTGCCCCGCGGCGCCGCCGGACGGCCGAGCACCCGCCCGTAGGCCAGCGAGTCCTCCGCGTCCAGCCACAGGTCGAGCGCCCAGGGCAGCACCCCGTACGTCGGACGGCCGGTGACCTGGCGCAGCATGTCGAGCCCGGGTCGGAGCAGCCCGAGGTCGCCCCGGAACTTGTTGATCACGAAGCCGGCGACCAGCGCCTGGTCGGCGGCGTCGAGCAGCGCGACCGTGCCGAACATCGACGCGAAGACCCCGCCCCGGTCGATGTCGCCGACCACGACCGTGGGCAGGCCGGCCTGCCGGGCCAGGCCCAGGTTGACGTAGTCGCCCGCGCGCAGGTTGATCTCGGCCGGGCTGCCGGCGCCCTCGCAGATCACCACGTCGTACTCGGACCGCAGTTCGGCCAGCGCCGCGTACGCCGTGTCGGCGAGCCGGGGCCGCAGCGTGTGGAAGTTGCCGGCGGTGACCGTGTCGACCGCCTCGCCGAGCAGCACCACCTGGCTGGCGTGGTCGCTGCCGGGCTTGAGCAGCACCGGGTTGAAACGCAGGTCGGGCGTCAGCCCGCAGGCGGCGGCCTGCATCGCCTGGGCCCGGCCCAGCTCGCCGCCCCGGCCGTCCGGGCCGACCACCACCGCCGAGTTGTTGGACATGTTCTGCGCCTTGAACGGGGCCACCCGGACGCCCCGGCGGCGCAGCCAGCGGCAGATGCCGGCGGTGACCACGCTCTTGCCGGCGTCCGAGGTGGTGCCGGCGACCAGCAGCCCGCCGCTCACCGCCCGCTCCCCCGCCGCCCGCCGCCCACCGGGGCCGAGCCGGCGAGGACGCGGCCGGCGGTGGACCGGCCGCCGGCGGCGCGCAGGAGCCCGCGCGCCGCGGCGCGGCCGGTGGCGCCGGCCAGCCGGCCGACGGTCACCGGGTAGAGCGCGGCCAGGCCGAGCGCGGCCACCCCGACCGCGCCGGAGATGCGGGCGGCCCGCTTCAGGTGCCGCGCCTCCGGGCGGGGGCCGTCGCCGAGGAACGGCCGCGTCTCGGAGCGACCGAAGTAGACGTTGCGCCCGCCGAGCCGGACGCCGAGCGCGCCCGCCATGGCCGCCTCGCACTGGCCCGCGTTCGGGCTGGGGTGGTCGGCCCGGTCCCGCCGCCAGACGTGCCAGGCGGCCGCGCGGTCGCCGTGCGCCACCGGGGCAACGGCCACCGTGAGCAGCCCGGTCAGGCGGGACGGCACGAGGTTGAGCAGGTCGTCCAGGCGGGCGGCCGGGGTGCCGAAGCGCGCGTAGCGGGGCGAGCGGTGGCCGACCATGGCGTCGAGCGTGTTCGCCGCCCGGTAGCCGAGCAGGCCGGGCAGCCCGGCGACCGCACCCCACACCAGGGGAGCGACCACCGCGTCGGAGGTGTTCTCGGCGACCGACTCGACGGTGGCCCGGGCCAGCTCGGGCTCGTCGAGGGCGGACGGGTCGCGGCCGCAGAGGTGACCGAGGCGGGCCCGCGCGGCGGGCAGGTCGGCCCGACGCAGCGCCCGTGCCATCACCCGGGACTCGTGCCGCAGCGTGCGCCCGCCCAGCACCGTCCAGGTGCCGGCGGCGACCAGCGCGGCCTGGGCGGCCGGATGCCGGCGGGTGGCCAGCGTGGCGGCGGCGCCGAGCAGCACCGGCGCGCCGACCGCGAGCGCGGTGAACGCGGCGCCGGCCGACCGGTCGGGGCGGTAGAGCCGGCGCTCCAGCGCGCCCGCAGACCGGCCGAAGCCGGCCACCGGATGCCACCGGCGCGGGTCGCCGAGCAGCGCGTCGAGCGCGTAGCCCGCCACCAGCCCGGTCGCGTTCGCCATGGCGGTCGCCTGCCGCACCCGTCACCACCTCCGGCCGGCCAGCCTAGCCGTACCGCGGGGTGGCCACGTCGTCGTCGCCACCCCGCGCCCCCGTTCGCACGGCCCGGACGCTCAGGCGGGCACCGGGGTCCGTCGCCGTCCGCGACGACCCGGGGCGGGCCCGACGCCGCCCGTGCCCGCGCCACCCGCGCTCCCGTCACCCGGCCCGGGGTCGCCCGGCTCGTGGCCGCCCGCGCGGTCGGTCTCCGGCGGGTCGACCTCGGCCAACTCGTCGTCCCCGACCTCGACCGGCTCGTCGCCGTCGTCGGCCGCCAACTCGTCGTGCTCGCCCGCGTCCGGGCCGGTGGGCCAGGCGTCCCGGTCGGGGAGCACGCCGTCGAACCGACCGTCCCCACCGCCCGGCCGGCTCTCGGTGCGGCCGAGCCCGCCGTGGGCGCCGCCCGCGCCGTCGAGCCCGCCGGCCACGTCGGGGCGGGCGTCGAACGGGTCGGACTCGCCGGCCCGCTCGATCCTGCCGGTGAGACCGACCCGCGCCGCCCCGAACTCCGGCGGCGGGAAGTCGTCGTCGAACGGCCGGTGGTCGAACGTGGCCGGGGCCTGCGCGTCGGGCACCGGCTCGGTCGCCTCGCCGTGCACCCGCTGCTCCGCCTCCGCGTCCTCGACCGAGCTGGTGGCGGCGCGGGGCTGGTTGCGCAGGAAGCGGGCCCGCCCCCGGGACAGGTCGTGCCCGACCGCGACCGCCTCCAGCTCGTAGAGCGTGCGGTGGGTGCCGGCCTCGTCGGTCCAGTCGCGGGTGTAGAGACGGCCGGCGACGACCACCGGGTCGCCGACCGCCACCGACGCGGCCACCCCCTCGGCCAGCCGGCGCCAGCAGTTGACCCGCACGCGCAGGCTGTTGCCGTCCACCCAGCGGCCACTGTCGCGGTCGAGCCGGCGGGCGGTCGAGGCCACCTTGAAGTTGGCCACCAGTGTCCCGCTCTGGGTGGTCCGGCGCCATTCCGGCGCGGTCAGCACGTTGCCGACGATCGTGACGTACGTATCGAACATCGCCCCTCCAGGGATCGGCTTGTCCGGCAGAGCGTGGCCGCTTCGCCCGGTCGGTGCGACCGCCGGCACCCCGCCTGTGGACGACGGACCGCCTTGTGGACAACCCCCTGATCAAGGTCCCGATCTGCTAGGACCACGGACCCTACGACGCCGACCTGCGGCGACACATGATCGGAATGTGACCGGCGGAGGGCGTTCCGGAATCACGCCGGCTGGGTAAGTACTTGATCAACCGAGAGAAAGGGAGCGCCGATGCTTCTCCGAGACGTCCGCGAGGCAGGGCGATGAGCGCCGTGGCGAACCCCGCGACCGTGGCCGAGTGCCTGCGGGTCGGTGCCGGGTTCTCCCAGGGCGACCGCAACTGGATCGCCGAGCAGTTCGCGACGCTTGACGCCCGGCTCGCCGGCTTCCACGCCGACGCGACCGAGCTGGAGGTGTCGGTCAAGGACCGCGAGGCCCGGGGTCAGAAGGTGACCCTGGAGTGCTGGGTCGCCGGCCGGCAGAAGATCGTCACCACCTCGACGGAGGAGGACCTGCACGCCGCGCTCAACGACGTCCGGGACGACCTGCGCCGCAAGCTCAACGACGCGAAGACCCGGCAGGAGCCGCGCAGCAACAAGCACCTGCGCGCGGTCGACCAGCCCGAGGACGTCCCGCTGCAGGCCGCCGCGCGCGAGGACGCCGAGACCGCCTGAGCCCCGTACGCCCCCGCCCGCACGGTGCCGGCGGGCGGGGGCTACCGCCGGGTAGCGAGGCGGCGTACCGTCGCGGTCGTGGAACCGGACGTGCTGGGAGCGCCCTACGAGCGGCGGACGATCGACCTGGGCACCGACGACGAGGGACCGGTGGTCGCCACCCTGGTCCGCCGGCGGGCCGACCGCCCGACCGGCCGCGCCGTGCTCTACGTGCACGGCTTCGTCGACTACTTCTTCCAGACCCACGTGGCCGACTTCTTCGCCGAGCGCGGGTGGGACTTCTACGCCCTCGACCTGCGCAAGTACGGCCGCAGCCTGCTGCCGCACCAGACCCCGAACTTCTGCCGCGACCTGGCCGACTACTTCCCCGAGCTGGACGCCGCGGCCGAGATCATCCGGGCCGAGGAGGGGCACGACACCCTGCTCGCCATGGGCCACTCCACCGGCGGCCTGATCATCTCGCTGTGGGCGGACGCCCGACGCGACGCCGGCCTGGTCGACGGCATCGTGCTCAACAGCCCCTTCTTCGACATCAACGCCCCCTGGGTGGTCCGCCGACCCCTCGCGGCCGCCGTCTCCCGCCTGGGCCGTCGGGCGCCGCAGCGCATCCTGCCGTTCGGGCTGGGCACGGTGTACGGCGAGAGCCTGCACGCCGACCACCGGGGCGAGTGGCGCTACGACCTGGCCTGGAAGCCGCTCGCCGGATTCCCGGTCCGGGCCGGCTGGATCAACGCGATCCGGGCCGGCCAGCGCCGGCTGCGGGCCGGTCTCGACATCCCGGTGCCGGTGCTGCTGGCCTGCTCCACCCGCAGTTTCCGGGGCGCGAAGTGGCACGACAACGCCACGCTCGCCGACGCGGTGCTCGACGTCGAGCACATGGTGCGCTGGGCGCCCCGCCTCGGGCGGCACGTCACCCTGGCCCGCTTCGACGGCGGGCTGCACGACCTCACGCTGTCCAGTCCCCTCGTACGCGAGAAGGTCTTCGCGGAGGTCGGGCGCTGGGCGGAGGGTTTCCTCCGGGCCGGCCCGACCGAGCCGGAGTCCACGCCGCCGGCCCCGCGCCGGCCGGCCGACGAGCCAGCCGGGGCGACCGCCGACGGCTGACCCGGTCAGCCGTCGACCACCTCGGCGAGCGCCGCCCGGATCCGGTCGAACGTCGCGACCGGGTGCCCGCCCCCGCGGGGTGGCAGCAGCACGCCCAGGCAGCGCAGCGCCGGCCCGCCGTCCGGCCCGGCCTCGACCGCGAACACCGGCGCGCCCACGTACCCGGCGGGCAGCTCGCGGGTGACCCGCACCTCGTCGCCGTCCCGCGCGACCCGCTCGACCACCGCCTCCAGGGGCCGCGACCCGTCCTCCCCCACGCCCAGGGCCAGCACGAACGCCGAGGCGGGCGCCGCGCCGATCCGGGCGACCGCGTCGGCCGGCGCGGCCACCGCCTCGGTCACCTGCTGGGTACGCCAGCGCCAGCCCCGGTCGTCGGCGTAGCCGTGCAGCCCGCCGGTGGGCATCGCGGCCAGCCCCAGATCCGGCAGGTGCAGCCAGTGGTCGGCGAAGCCGGGCAGCTCGATCGGCTCCTCCGCCCCCTCCGCCGGGTCGGTGACGCTCGGCCGCAGTCCGATCTCCCCGTACGCGGAAGCGGTGACCGGGTCCGCGGTGAGCAGCCACTCGTGCGCGACCTCCCCGTCGTCGGTCGCGCCGACCAGCTCGCTGTAGAAGAAGGCGGTGCCGACCGTGCCGGCCGCCGCGCCGGGTCCCGCCGACCCGGTGACGGGCAGGATGGCCCGCCCGAGCAGCTGGCACAGCTCGAAGACGATCTCGTTCTCGGTTTCCTGGTCGAGCAGCATCCGCCGAGGGTACGGACCGCGCCGTGGCCGCCGGCCCGGGACCCGCCGGAACCGGGATGCCGGGCGGGGCCCCGGCATGGGACGCTGGGCGACGACGTGGACGCGCCGACCCGTACCCCCGGGCGGGCCGGAGCCGGCGGTACCCTCTTGGCGCGACGATCGTCGGCGCGCGCCCGTAGCTCAGCGGATAGAGCAGGGGACTTCTAATCCCAAGGCCGCAGGTTCGAATCCTGCCGGGCGCACAGGCACTTCTCCGATAGGACCGGCTCGCGTGGGGCTATTCGTGGTGCGAGCGCGCTACGGTGGCCTCGTGGCAGCCTCGAACGGACGCACCAAGCGCCAGCGCGGCGAGATCGAAACTCTCCCCAGCGGGTCACTGCGCGTGAAGGTCTATGCCGGCGTCGACCCGATCAGCGGGAAGCGGCACTACCTGACCGAGGTCATCCCCGCCGGCCGCACCGCCCCCAAGGAAGCCGAGAAGGCGCGTACGCGGCTGCTGGCGCAGGTCGATGAGCGACGCAACCCGCGCACCCGCGCCACGCTCGACCAGCTCCTAGACCGGTGGCTTGAGGTGGCCGACATCGAAGCCACCACCCGCATGGGCTACGTCAACAAGCTCAACAAGCACGTACGGCCGGTGCTCGGCAAGCTGCCGGTTGGCCGGCTCGACGCCGAGACGCTGGAGTCGTTCTACGCGAGCCTGCGCCGCTGCCGGGACTGGTGCGGCGGCAAGCCGTTCGTGAAGCACCGTGTGGAGGGCGAGCACGCCTGCACCGCGAAGTGCCGGCCGCACGTCTGCAAGCCGCTCAGCGCTTCATCGGTGCGGCAAGTTCACTGGATCCTCAGTGGTGCGCTCAGCCGGGCGGTCCGGTGGCGCTGGATTGCCGTCAACCCTGCCAGCCAGGCCGAGCCACCCGCACCGCCGCACCCCGACCCGCAGCCGCCGAGTCCGGCCGACGCAGCCCGCATCATCAGCGAGGCGTGGCGCGATCCGGATTGGGGCGCGCTGGTCTGGCTCGCCATGACGACCGGCGCCCGCCGCGGCGAGCTGGCCGCGCTGCGCTGGCACCATCTCGACCTGGACGCCGGTGTGCTGACGCTGCGACGCAGCGCCTACTTGGATGAGCATGGCCAGCTACAGGAGAAGGACACCAAGACGCACCAGCAGCGGCGGGTGGCGCTCGACCCGGAGACGATTGAAGTGCTGCGCGAGCTGCACGGCCGGTACGTCGACCGCCTGGCGCAGCTCGACGCGGACGCCGATCCTGCCGACTACGTCTTCTCCCCCGAGCCGGACAACAGCCGTGGCTACCGGCCCGACACCATCACCCAGCGGTACGGCCGGCTCGCCAGCCGGCTCGGCATCGACAGTCACATCCACGCCCTACGCCACTACTCGGCAACTGAGCTGATCAACGCGGGTGTCGACGTGCGGACGGTTGCTGGACGACTCGGTCACGGCGGCGGCGGCACGACGACGCTCAGGGTGTACGCCGCTTGGCTTTCGGAGTCTGACCAGAGGGCAGCTGGCACACTGGCCGCCCGGATGCCGCCGCGCCCGCTCACACAAACGCTACGAAAGACGCCTGGCAGCCCGTACGAAGAGATAGCCGCCGCGCTACGCCACCAGATCAACACCGGTCGGCTCCGGCCCGGCGACCAGTTTCCAACCGTTGCCGAGCTGGCGACAACACACTGCGTCTCGGTTGGTACGGCTCACCGGGCTGTCGCCCTACTGACGGCAGAGGGCCTGGTAGGCGTCGTCCGAGGTCGGCGAGCGATAGTGGCCGGCGGATGAGTTGCCGACTAGCGGGCTAGGCAGCACGCGATACCCAACACCCAACCTGTGAACCTGCGCGCATAGGCTCTAGCCGCACAGCGCTGCACTCGATGTTCAGCACCACTGATGCCATCGCTCGCGTACTCAAGAGCAAGCCGCTCCTCGCGCCCAGCGAGCCGGTCGCATAGGCTAGGCAATGTGCTCCCGAGCCTCCAGTACACAGACTTTCACAAGTTCTTGGTCAGCATAGGTGGAGCTGTTTGCGGAGTCGCTATTGGCCTCCCAGTTCTCCTACTTCGAAGCCAATCGGTCTTCAAGACATCGGATGCAGAATTGGTAAGACTGACCCCAGAGGCGCGCGATGCGGTTCAAGTCCAACAACAACAAATTTCTTTTCTGCTGAATTTTTGGCCTTACTTCACCACCTCCATGCTGATCCTCGGCCTTGGATTCGTGCTATGGGGCGCAATTTCTTGGAAGCGACAACAGGACCGCGCCAACGACCGAGAAGTAGCCGAGATCGAGAAACTGCAGATTGAAAATGAGAAAACATATCACGAGGTGCTTACACTAGCCCGCGCGCACCAAGCCTCTCCTGAAGAAGCGGAGCAGGCCCGCGAGGACAAGATGGCAGAAGCACTGGAGCCGTCTGGGAGAGACTCAGAAGCGCATGACCCGACGCCTCCGACCGCAAGCGATCAGCTTGAAGGCCAAATCTCTCGGACGGACGAAACAGCAACACCTTCCGCCCGAGTGAATCCGCCAGAAACTCGCGAAGATCGAGCAGGAACCGAGCAGCGGCAGCCGATGCCGAAGCCACGGAAGACGCCACTTACCAGGTCCGAAGGTTTGAAGGAGTTTGGCAAGGAAGTTGTACGGGCGGCCATGAAGGCATTCACGAGATCCTACGGCCCCGGAATCGACATCGTGCCAGAAGTTTCACTAGGCGGGACGATCTGGGATGCCGTCATCATATCGGAAATGAACAGCCTTCCCAATTTAGCCTTGGACGTAAAGGTAGTTGGCCATGTGGGCAATACCAGAAATCGCCTACATGATTCAATAGTTGGAGCCCTAAAAATCAGCCAGGCAGCACCAGATGAACTGAGAGAAGTTTTCACGCCTACCATCTTCCTCATCGTCGACGACTTGAATGCCGAGGTGAACGAAGATCAAAACAAGCGGCGCCTATCGTCTGTAGTGAGAATCGTTGAGCGGGAGACCGAAGCCCTTTCAGGCTTGCCGGTTCCCATGAACATCGTTGTTGCGACATTCAATTCACTGATGTACGCAAAGCTTCACAATATCGACTGGCGAACAAACTCCCCCAGAGTAGTCGTACTCGATTAGTACTCCAGCAGGAGATCCGTTTCAGGGTCCTGTGAGGGGCTCGCCGGGCGTAGTGGCTGGTCTTGGCTTCGGCTTGGTGGCGCCCGTCGGAAGATGGGCCAGGCGATGACGTCGCTGTCGCGTCGGGTGGGTTCGATGATCAGGGCGTGGAACAGCCGTCGGAGTTCGTTGACGGTGATCGGTTCAGGCCGTTCGGGCTGATGGTGCTGGCCGCTGCGGCGGCGGTGTTGGTGTTGGTCCAGGCCGACGCCGGTCTTGGTGGCCTGGAACGATTCCTCGATGCTCCAGCGGTGGCCGGCGCCGGCCACCAGGTGGCGCAGCGGAATCGGTTCGGGCGACCAGCAGCGGTAGAACGCCAGTTCACCGGTGGTGCGGTTGCGGCGGATCAGCAGCCAGTGGTGACCGGCGTGCTGGTCGGATGCCAGAGGCAGGGTGACGAACGCCCAGTCGCACGACCGTTGTAGACGCCGGGGATGGTTCGACAGGCTAGGTACGCCTGACAGAAAGCTCCCCGCGCCTCATAGGTAGCGATGCCGCCTACATCCTTGATTGCAACGTAAGCCACGGGCAGGCTGGTAGCTCTGCCAAAGAGGACGGCATCGAGAGGATGCGTATGTACGGTCAGACCTGGGACGAGCTAGGAACTACGCCGCCTGCGCGTGCATGGCAGATGCTCAGAAGCCTTCGTCACGAGCCGCCGGGTTGGGCAAGGAGGGGGGCTCGGAAAGTGATGTTTGGCGCTGCTCTTGAGCAGTCGGAGCAACTTTTCTCTGCCGCCAGATCGGTTACCCCAGCCGCAAGCCCTCTCCTTCTCTTCTACGGTCTATCCCAGGCAGGACGCGCCGTCGCAGCAGCCGCAGCGGGAAGAGAGAATGCCGATCGCTGGCAACTTAGCGGGCATGGGATCACCAATTCGAACGCTGCCGGGATACAGCCGTCTAACCTGGCAACACTGACGGTTCAGAACCAAGGAAGCGGATCATTTACTCAACTAGCCGATATCTTGGGCGCTGCATCGCTGCCAACTCCCGTAGCCCTCGGAGACATCTGGTGCCTCCTGCCAGAGAGCGGGCATTTCCCGCTGCCGGGGATGGGGAGCGCACGCCCGCGACACTTGCAGCACCAGTCGTACGGGGTCCGGGACGAGCGCAAGCTGCTTGCCTCCATCCACGTTCCAACTGAGATGCTTGAACGCCCCGGGAGCCCTGATCCCTTAGATGCGATTTTTGGTTTCGAGCAGCCGCGAGCAGCCGTAAAGGAACACCTCGCCCAGTTCCCGTCACTTAAAGGGTTCGACTTTACAACACCGGAAGGGCAGCGCATCGAACTACGCGGTCACAGCGCCACCACTACCGAGATCGTGATTCAGTGGGAAAAGCCAACCGGGCGCTCGGACCAGGACGAGCTATTGCGGCATTGCGTGGGATACCGCAGCGCCCATCTGACTTTTCCGTCAATTGGGACCGACGAGAGACCGCCCCACCCATTCTTGCTTTGGTGGGCTATCCTATTCGCACTATCCAAGCTGGCTCGATACGAGCCAAGCATGTGGGCCAACACGATCTCCGTTAATTTAAGTCCCGCCGCAGCAGCAATTGAACATATGCTCCGGGAGTCGATTTATGTGCTTCCCGAGTTAATCCACCGAACAATCTTCGAGGTCGCTAACGAACGATAGCGAGCGCTCCGGTTCGCATGGCGCGTCGACCGACGGCCCGCCCAGGCGGGCCAGAGGCTGACGTTCCGTCAAAACTCTCACGATCGCTAGTAAGCGAGGCCTTAGCGATAGCTCCCTGCGGGGCGAAGCCGCCGCGTCCCGCAGCGGGCTTGATCCGATAACGACTCCTGGCCCCCGCACTAGCGATACATGTTCTTGGCATCGATCATTGCGTTGGCCGCAGTCGTCAGTGAGCTAGCCGCCGATTTAATTTGGTCGACGAGCACCGACGTGTCAGCAACAGCGGCGGCAGCATCATCCAACTGGCTGATGATCCCTTCCATCCCGGCCAGCGCCGTCGACGCGCTGCTGAGCTGGTTGGCAACGTCTGCCAGGTGGGCCAGACTCTCTGCCGCATTGGTCAGCTGAGATGCGGTGTCCGGAAGAAAGGACAGGCGTTGACCCGCGCTATCAAGCATGGGTGCATAGTCCGGGAGAAGAATGAGTCTTTCGGCCGCCCCCGCCAGCATGGCACTAACGTCAGGATCAGGCACCACTCCGAGCCGCCCAGTGCTGCTAATCTCATCGATGAGATTAGCAAGCAAGTTGGCCGCCTCGGAATCCACCTGCTCGAATCGCGCCAAAGCGTCACTGAGCTTGTCGTGCGCAGACTCTAACGCCTCCCCAATCATCTCTTGCAAACGCTCTTCGTCAAGCTGCCCGAGACCCTTGAGCGCAACCATTGCAGGGGACTCGCGTTCGGACTTCCAACGCTCCAAGACTTCGATCGAGTAATCCGATCCCCCACTCCTATCTACAACTTTATGATGCGCCTTGCAGAGCCAAATGAGATTCGAGAATGAACGCCGCTCATCGTCAGACATATCCTTGAAATACCTCGGGCCGTTCACCTTTGCAGCCCTAATATGAGCAATGTCAGCTTGAATAATCGGATCGCCGTTCACGATGCATACGATTCTTTGTGAGCAGCCGGGAAAATAGCAGAGGGAGCCGCTTAGTGCAATCAAGCCAACAAGGTCACCAGATTTATAGCTTCTTGCATCTACCACTCAATCCACCCCACATTCGACCGCTACCAATAGTCGCAAGAAGGTAGCAGAGAGATGGCCAGCGTTCACGCAGCTGTCTCTTTCCCGCCAATGTCTTGCGATTAGCCAGCCCATCGTGCAGCCCGACGCGACCAAGGGGCATGATGGGCTGATGCGTCTGCTTGTGCTCGGAGGAACATGGTTCGTCGGTCATGCCGTTGTAACTGCCGCCCTTAACGCAGGCTGGACTGTCACCACGTTCAACCGCGGCACCTCCGACCCCTGGCTAGAGGCTGTACGGCCCATCCGGGGCGACCGGACCCGTCCTGAGGACGTCGCCGCCCTCGCCGCCGCTGGCCCTTGGGATGCCGTGGTCGACACCTCAGGCTACGTGCCTAGGAACGTTCTCGACGTGGCTCGCGCACTCGCTTCCGTCGCCGGGAGCTACGTCTTCATGTCCACGGTCAGCGTCTACCGAGACTGGCCACTGAAGCCCCTTAGCGAGCGGTCCGAGGTGCTCTACTGCCCGGCTGACGCCGGACCCGACTACGGCACCGACACTGAGGACGGACCAACCCAGTACGGATACCAAAAAGCCGGCTGCGAGGCGGCAGCCGTCGCCGCCTTCGGAGCTGAACGGACAACGCTCCTGCGCCCCGGCGTCGTGCTCGGCCCGCGTGAGTACGTCGGCCGCCTGCCGTGGTGGCTGCGCCGGGTGGCTGCTGGTGGCGACGTCCTGGCCCCCGGCTCCCCCGACCGCACCATCCAGCCAGTCGATGTGCGCGACTTGGCTGCCTTCGCACTTCACAAAATCACCGAAGGATCCTCCGGCGCGTTCAACGCCTGCGCCCCGATGGGTGGCGCCACCTTCGGCGGACTGCTGGCGGACTGCGCCCATGCGACCCGCGCTGACGCCTCCTTCGACTGGGTGCCCGACGAGGTGTTGCTCAGCCAAGGCGTGCGGCAGTGGTCCGAGCTACCCCTTTGGCGCACGTTCGACGGCGTCTGGCGCGTCGACACGGCCAAGGCGCAGACAGCCGGCCTGCGCTGCCGGCCGCTCTCCCTGACCGTCCGCGACACCTGGCGCTGGATGGTGGAGAGCGGCGAGGCCAGCAACCACGATCGGGCCGCCGAAATCGGCATCAGTCGGGAGAAGGAAGCTCAGGTGTTAGCCGCCTGGCACCGGTCAGGTGAGCGGTCGAGCTGAAGTCTCCGACAGCCACGCTGCGATGCGCTCGCCGAGCTGCCGCGCCTCGGCGTCGCCGCTCCACGGCGCTTCGTTCAGCAGACGCTCGATCCGGGCCAGCCGGCCAGTCAGCGAGACGTTGCGCTTGTGGGGAGGCAGTTCGAGAACGGTACGCAGCGCTTCCGCAGCGCCGTCCTTGTCCCGCATGTGGAGGTGCGCTGCGGCTACGTCGATGTTCGTCCCATTGATCTGCGAGTACGGCCGCCTCGCCGCCGGCAGCGCTTCGTAGACGCTCAGCGCCTCACGGGCGTACCTTGCGGCCTGGTCACCGTTACGGAGGTCGAGCCATGCGGCGGCGGCGCAAGCCGCGGCGCGCGCGTCTCCGAATGCGAACTCCCCGCCGGTCGAGGTAGCCAGTCCGTCGGGGTGACCCTCTGCCGCCTCCCGGTCCCGCTGGGCAGCGTCCAGCACCGCCGCCACCGACTCTGAGTCGTCAAGCAGGGCGTGGGAGCGAGCGGCGATGTAGCGCAGCCTCAGCTTCGGCTCGCCGTCAGGCGCCGCGCGCATCGCTCGCTCGAAGTAGCTCAGGGCGGCATCCGGCTCACTGCGCCAGTTCGCCAGCGTCATTTGCAGGCCGTACGTCCACGCCTTCAACGACGCGTGGCCGGCGAGATCCGCGTACTGGGTCGCCGCCCTGGCCAACGCCGCCGACTCGTGCCAGTGCCCGAGGTCGAAGGCGGTAGAGGCCATGAGTGAGGCACCCTGACCGATGACCACGAACAGGTCGGCCAACTCCCCCGGCCGACGCGTCCGCTCAGCGAGCGCTCGCGCTTCGTCACGCAGCCGGCGTGCGCTTGAGAACGTGTCGAAGGCAGCCATCCCACCAGACCTGGCCAGCAGCGCCAGGTCCTGCTGCAATGCCTCGATCGACTCGTGCGGTACCCCGATACTGGCCAGAAGCGAGTCGTTGACGATTGCGTCGGCAGCGTCACTCACGACATCACCAACAGCATGGCCACCGCTGAGGCTTCCTTCCTTGCCAGCCCCGCTGTTCAGGTGGTGGAGGAAACGTGATCTCACTGCGTCCGAGAGTCGATCGAAGGCAGCGTTCAGCACCTCCTGATTCGCGTTTCCGGGCACGGTTTCCGGCCGGCTGTGCCAGTACGCGACCGTCCTGACCGCGATGCCCAGCCACCCGGCAAATCCCTCGTTCGTCATGCCGGCAGCGGCTTGCAGCGCGCAGGCGAGACGCCCCGTCCACTGATCCACCGCCGCCATCGTGGTCCCCGCGCTCGTTGCATCGGCTTGCCGCACGGTTGCACCTGCCTTGCATGGGCGCGCCGTCCGACTTCGACTTCACTGGATATCAGAAAGCCATTCGCCACATCAGACTACTGAGGAGACTCCCGTGGCTGAACCCCTCGCCCGTGTTGAGGAGCACCCCCGCTTCCGGTCCGTCGCGGACACTGCTGCGCTTCTCGGCATGTCGGAGGTGACTCTCTACCGAGCCATCCACGCCGGGCAGTTCCCGGCCATCAAGGTCCGAGGACGGTTCGTGATCCCCGCCCGCGCCATCGACGACATGGAGGCTTCAGCCCTGGCTCACGGCCTGGTCGACGCCGGCAACTACGCGTTGAGGCCCGCCAGCTAGCCCGCACGCTTCGGCCCTGGCGGCGCCGGCGGAATGTCGTTCTCCCGAGCCAACTTCCGGATGTACGCCCCGCTGAACGGCGACAACCTCTCAACCTCGGAAGGGCCGACGCCCTCGCGGAGGGCAGCGAGGACAGCCGCCACTACGGCATCGCGGGCGGCCTCGTGAGCCGCCTCGGTCCGTTGGTATCGCTTCGTCGCTGCTGAGAGCACATCTCGGGCGTCACTCATCGCACCAACATACCGCTACCTACTTGCGCAACAGACCCGCGTATCGCTACGTTGTTGCGCAACAGACATGCGCTTCGCAAGGGGTGCGAGGCACGCGAAAGGACACGAGGTGACCAGCTTCAAGCCCTTCCCGACACCCGGACCGACCGCCGACGACTTGGCCGCGATCGAGGGCGAGATGCCCTTGATCGAGGCGGAAGTCCTGCTGCTCGACGCGCAGATCGCCATCGTGACCAGCGACGGTCACCCGAGCGACCTGGACTGGCAGCGCATCCGCCGAGCGCAGCGCCGCGTCCTGCGTGAGGCCCGCGCCCTGCTCGACGGCAACCGAACCGACCGGGCCGCCTAGCCGACCGGCGCCAACGAAGGCCACCTGTTCCGACCTGCCGCCCTACTCGCCTGACCGGAGGCCACCTGCCATGACTGCCCCGACCATTAACGGCACGCGCTACCCGCAGCCCATCGAAGACCTGTTGCCCGCCGCCCGCGCGCTGAACCTGCCCGAGGGCGAGGCGTTCCCGTCCCGTAACCGGCTGATGCGCGAGTTCCGCATCGGCGCACCCAAGGCCGGTGAACTGCTCACGCTGCTCAAGGCCGAGCCCGCCACGCCGCCGGCCGACACCGCCGAGCCGGACGCCACGGACCCGGCCGACCCGCCAGCCGTACCCGAGCCCGCGTCGCCGGTCGAGGCGGACCCGACGCCCGCCCCGGAGATCACGCCGGCCGAGCCGCCGGCCGAGGCCACCGCGGTCAGTCGCCCGGACACGCCGACCGCGACCGCCCCGGTACGCCGGGCGGTGGCGTGGCCGGTGGTGTTGCTGGCACTGCCGGCATTCGTCGCGATCTGGTCCGGGTGGGTCGGCCTCGGCGGACTCACCGGGTTCGGCGTCGTGCACCCGCTCCCCGGCATCTGGGACAGCTTCTCCATCAACTCCGCGATCACCCTCCCGATCGGGGTCGAGACGTACGGCGCGTACGCGCTCTACGTGTGGCTGTCCGGCCGAGTCCCGGCCCCGGCGCTGCGGTTCGCGAAGTGGTCCGCCCTCGGCTCCCTGGTCGTCGGTGCGCTCGGCCAGGTCGCCTACCACCTGCTGGAAGCCGCCGGGGTCACCTCGGCCCCGTGGTGGATCACCACCGCCGTGGCCTGCCTGCCGGTCGCGGTGCTCGGCATGGGCGCCGCACTCGCGCACCTGGTCCGCACGCACGACTAGCCCCGCCCGGCGGCACGGCCCCAGGCCTAGGAAACCGATGCCGTGCCGCCGGCCCCCTACCGATCTGTCGACCGTTGGAGGAACCCCCATCATGACGTCCCCCCGAGATGACGACCGCTTCGACTGGCAGGCCGCCGAAGCGGACCTGACTGACCCGAGCACCGCCGGCCCGGATGCCGAGGTGGTCGACCTGGACGACGCCCGCGCTCGCCGCACCCCCCGGCCGCGCCCGCCGGCCGACAACGACGACGACGCCGAGCAGGGCGGCGACGCCGAGAGCGTCGACGACGGCCCCGGCCGCGACGGCGGGCCGGTCGACACGGCCGAGGACATCCCCCGGGAGGTGTTGGCCCGGCAGCGGGACCGCCGGCCGATCCTGGCCGACTGGGCGCGTTCCTGGCGTGCCCTGTTGGCCGCGTTGCGCCACATGCTCAAGGACGCCGGCTACATGACCGCCTACCACGGGGTTCGGCTGCCGAAGTACGCGGCGAAGACGGCGGTGTGGGCGCCGGTCGGACTGTTCCGCGGCTTCGGTCGGGCGCTGCGCTGGGCCAGCGCCGAGGAGGGCAACTGGCACCTGCGGCAGGCCGCCGCGTCCCGGGGTGATGCGGACACGTGGATGAAGCTCGACGCCCGCCGGCAGCGCCAGACGGTGTGGCGGTGGTGGGTCCTCGCCGCCTCGGCCGCCGCCACCGTCGTCGGCGCGGTGGTGCTGGCGCTCGGCCCCGCGTGGTGGCGCTACGCCGCGCTGCTGGCTGTGGTGCCGCTGCTGGCCACGCTCGGCCGCCCGGCTGACAAGCCGCTCACCGACCGGGTGAGCGAGGGCAACCGCTACCGCAAGCTGACCGCCGACCTGGTGCGACGGGCGCTCACGTCGCTGCAAATGCCCGGCATCAACTCGGCGGTGGCGAAGGACCCGAAGGCCATCTCGTTCCCGGTGGACATCCACCGCGACGGCCCCGGCCACCTCGCCGTGGTCGACCTCCCGTACGGGGTGGAGGCCGCCGAGGTGGTCGCCCGGCGCGGCCGGCTCGCCTCGGCCATGCGCCTCCCGCTCGACCAGGTGTGGCCCGAGCCGGCCGCCGGGCACACGGGCCGGTTGGCGCTGTGGGTCGGGTATGAGCCGGCGTCGCAGATGAAGCAGCCGCTGTGGCCGCTGCTGTCGGCCTCGGCGAAGGTGGACGTGTTCAAGGCGTTCCCGTTCGCCACCACCCCGCGTCTCGACACGGTGGCGGTGGACCTGATGTTCCGCAACTTCCTGTTCGGTGGCCAGCCCGGATCGGGGAAGACGTTCGCGTTGCGGGATCTGATCCTGGCCGCCGCCCTCGACCCGCGCGCCGAGATCCGAGGCTACGAGTTGAAGGGCGTGGGGGACTTCGCCGTCTTGGAGCCGGTGATGGCCGAGTACGGCAACGGCTTCGACGACGACACCCTCGCTCGCTGCTTCGGGTTCATCGAGTGGCTCTACGAGGAGTGCCGCCGCCGCTCCAAGCGCATCGAGCACTACGCCCGGTTGGGCAAGGCCCCGGAGAACAAAGTCACCCCCGAACTGGCCAGCCTGAAAGGGTCCGGGCTGCATCCGCTGGTGGCGTGGTTCGATGAGCTGCAAGAGCTGATGACCAGCAAGTACGGCAAGGACGCCGGAGAACTGCTGGAGAAGGTCATCAAGCTGGGCCGGGCGCTGGGCGTGATCATCATGATCGGGACGCAGATCCCCGACAAGGACAGCCTGCCGACCGGCATCACCCGCAACGTCAACTCCCGCTTCTGCCTGTCGGTCGCCGACCAGACCGCGAACGACATGATCCTCGGGACGTCGGCCTACAAGAACGGCTACCGGGCGACGGTGTTTCAGCCGGTGATCGAGGCGGGGTGGGGCATCCTGCGCGGCTTCGGGCCGAAGGCGTCGGCCGTGCGGTCGTTCTACGTCGACACCACCGCCGCCGCCCGCATCGTCACCCGCGCCGTCGCCCTGCGGACCACGGCCGGCACGCTGCCCACGCCGAACGAGCAGACCCGCGAGGTTGCCCCGGTGGCGGACGTGCTCGGCGACCTGGCGCGGGTGTGGCCGGGCGACGACAAGGCCGCGTGGAACGAGACGCTGTGCGGCCTGCTCGCCGAGCTGCGACCCGACGTGTACGGCGGGTGGGAGGCCGCGCAGCTCACCACCGTTCTCAAGCCCCACCCCCTGATCAAGGTCGGCGACGTGGGGCGCCGCATCGACGGCAAGCCCGTCACCCGGCGCGGCATCAAGCACACCGACCTGCTCGCCGCGATTGCGGAGCGTGACCGCAAGCGGTCCGCTGGCTAACCCGGTCGGAGGGTGCTAGCGCTAGCGGCCCGACCTGCTAGCGCTAGCACCCCCGCTAGCACCTCGCACGAATCATGAGCTGCCGCCTAGCAGATAGCAGCTCACGGCCCCGCGCACCCAAAAACCGGCCCGGGAGGCACTTGTGGACCCCCTGCTCACCCTCGCTAGCATCCTCGCCGCTTCCACCCTGCTGGTCACGCTCGGTTACGCCCTGCTGTGCTGGGTCAGCCCGTTCAAGCGCTGCCAGCTGTGCGCCGGTACCGGCCACACCACCACCCGCGTCCTGCGCCGGCCGCGTGCCTGCCGCCGCTGCGACCGGGGACTGCGGCTGCGCACCGGGCGCCGCGTGTTCAACGTCTTCCGCCGGCTGCGCGCCGAGGCGCACCGATGAGCCGCCCCGCCGGTCACACCGACTGGTGTGGACGAAACCACCGCTGCGGCCTCGGCGAGCACCGCTCACCCGAAATCGTCGTCGACATCCCCGGCCACGCCCGCGCCGTCCTCATCCGCGTGCGGACCACCGCCGGACGCGAACACGCCGAGGTGCGCCTCCGCGTGGCCCTCGCCCCGGGCGAGGTGGCCGCCCGCCGTCAGTTGGTGGGTCTGCTCGGCGACCTGCGCCAGGCCGTCACCCGCGCCGCCATCGCTGCCCGGCCGCGACCGGGGCGGGCCGCGTGACGCCCCGGCCCCGCCGCGACGGCGCATCTCCCCGCGACCCGCACCTGACCGGCGGCCTCGAAGTCTGGTTGACCGGCACGCCGGCCGAGCTGGACGCCGCCACCGCCGCCCTGACCGCCGCCGGACACCTCGCCCAGCGCGGCGCCCGGTGGCCGCTGACCGGTGCCGACGCCGGCCGCCACCGGCTCTACCTGCGCCTGAGCATCGCCGCCGCCCTACGCCGGCCCACCCGCACCCCGGACAGCGCGACGGGCGCGCTGATCGACCTCGACGCCGCCCGCGCCCACCGCCGACCCGCCTAGGAGATCCCCATGCCTGACCTGCTCGCCGCCGCGCTCGCCCACGCGGCACGCGGCTGGCACGTCTTCCCGCTACGCCCCGACGACAAGCGACCCGCGTTCCCCGACCACACCGCCAACGACTGCACCGGCCGCGACCCGCGCTGCCGTGCCGGGCACACCGGGTGGGAGCAGCGCGCCACCTGCGACCCGGACCGCATACACCGCGCGTGGTCGACCCGCCCCTACGGCATCGGCATCGCGTGCGGGCCGTCCGGCCTGGTCGTGGTCGATCTCGACGTGCCCAAGCACCCCGACGACACCCCACCGCCCGACTGGGCGGGAGCGTGCGACGGGTGGGCGGTGTTCGCCACCCTCGCCGACCGGCACGGCACCCCGATCGACCCGTTCGACGGCTTCGGCCCGGACGCCGGACCCCGCACCGGTATCGACGCCACCTACACCGTGAGCACCGGCAGCGGCGGCACCCACCTCTACTACCGTCACCCGGCCACCGGCCCGGCGCTGCGCAACACCACCGGCGACCGGGGCGGCCTCGGCTGGAAGGTCGACACCCGCGCCCACGGCGGCTACGTCGTCGCCGCCGGCTGCACCGTCGCCGGCCGCCCCTATACCGTCGCCCTCGACGTCGACCCCGCGCCGCTACCGACGTGGCTGGCCGGGCTGCTCACCCCCGCACCGCGACCGGCACGGCAGGCAGCCGCGGTGAGCCTGCCGGCCGACCGGCACAGCCGTTACCTGGCCGCCGCGATCCGCCGCCAGGTCGCCCACCTGGCCGCCGCCCCGGACGGCCAACGCAACCACGCCCTGTTCACCTCAGCCGTCGCGCTCGGGCAGCTCGCCGCCGGGGGCGCGCTCACCGACGACGACGTGACCGCCGTCCTGGAACCGGTCGCCCTGTCCATCGGCCTGCGGCACGCCGAGATCGCCCGCACGATCGCGTCCGGGCTGCGCGTCGGCGCCCGCCAGCCCCGCCGGCTCAACGACATCAGGGAGGCGGCATGAACGGCAGCCGCTTGAACGTGTTGGAGCTGTTCGCCGGTATCGGTGGGATGTCGCTGGGGTTGCAGCGGGCGGGGATGCGGATCGTCGGGCACGTCGAGATCAACCCGTTCTGCCGAGCCGTCCTACGCAAGCACTGGCCGGAGGTGCCCTCACATGACGACGTACGCACTGCCGCCGCCTGGTGGCGCTCCCGGCCCCGTCCCCGCGTCGATGTCGTCGCCGGCGGCTACCCATGCCAGGGCGAGTCGACCGCCGGGAAACGGCTCGGGGATGCCGACCCCCGTTGGCTGTGGCCCGCGATGGCCGACGTCGTTTATGCCCTGCGACCCCGCTACGTCATCGGGGAGAACGTCCTGGGCCACCGCACCCGAGGACTCTCGCGAGTCCTGGCCGACCTGGCTGACCTCGGCTACACCGCCCGCGCCGGCGTTGTCAGAGCTTGCGAGATGGGCGCCCCACACCCACGCGCCCGCCTGTTCGTCCTGGCCCACGCCCAAAGCAGCCGACGCACGCCGAGGTGGGCTCAGCCCGGCTGGACTGGCCCGACGCCGCGAACGGACCAAGAGCGGTGTGAACCTTCCCGATCTGGTCGGTGGGCGGCCGAACCCGGAGTGGATCGAGTGGCTTATGGGCTTCCCGACCGGGTGGACCGCCTTACCGCCCTCGGCAACGCCGTCGTCCCCGCCGTCGCCGAACACATCGGCCGCATCGTCCTCGACCACCACGAAGGCAGGTGACCCGATGACTACCGAAGCCACCCGGTTGAAGGTCGGCACCGGCCCGGAGAGCATCCGCGCGCTCAAGGCCGCGCTGGTCGACGGGCTGCTTCCGGACACGTACGTGTCCGCCGGTCGGTTGGTGCACATGGAAGCCGTGTCCGGGGATCTCGCCCCGGCCGCTGATGAGGATTCGCCGCTGCCGGTGTCGGCCAGCGTCATCAACCCCGCCGGCCTGGCCGGGCTGCTCGCCGAACACGCCTACGTCTACCGGATGCGCACCCGCAAAGGCGACGGCGGCGACCCGGAACCCTACGAAGAAGAGACCACCCCGTCTCGGGAAGTCCTGTCCTCCGTGCTGGCCGGGAAGACGTGGCCGGGTGTGGCACCGCTGCGCGGGATCATCGGCGCTCCCGTGCTGCGCCGCGACGGCACCCTGTTGCAGACTCCCGGCTACGACCGCACCACCGGCCTCTACCTCGCCTCAAAGGTCGCCCTACCCACCGTGCCCGACGCACCCACCCCGGAGCAGGTGGCCGAGGCGCGGACGTTCCTGCTCGGCCGGTTCCTGCGCGATTTCCCGTGGGCCAGCGCGGCGGACCGGGCCAACTACGTGGCGCTGTTGGCCACGCCGATCCTGCGGCACTTCACCCGCAGCTTGACCCCGTTCGCGCTGATCGACGCGACCATGCCGTCATCCGGCAAGACGATCCTCACCGCCGGGCCGGGGATGCTCTACGGGCAGCGGGTCATGAACTGGGCCTACGCCGATGAGGAACTGCGCAAGTCCATCACGGCGGTGTTCGCCGAGCAGGTCGGCGTGGTCATCTGGGACAACCTCGCCGAGGGCACCGTCATCGACTCCGCCGTGCTCGCCCAACTCGTCACCAACGGCGTGTGGTCCGACCGGCAGCTCGGCGCCTCGCGGAACATCGCCACCGTCAACGACCGACTGTGGATGGCCACCGGCAACAACCTGCAAGTCGGCGGCGACATGGCCTCCCGCACCGTCCGCGTCCACCTCGACCCGGACATGCCCCGCCCCGAACTGCGCGACCAAACCGGATTCGGCATCCCCCACCTCGACCAGTGGATCACCGTCCCGGCCAATCAGCTCACCGTGCTGTGGCACCTGCTGGTGCTGGTGCTCGACTGGACGCGGCAGGGAGCGCCGAAGGTCACCGGGCTGTCGATGCGGCAGTTCACCCCGTGGGCGCAAGCCCTCGGGGGATTCCTGGCCCACCACGGGATCGACGGGTTCCTCACCAACGCCGCCGAGGTACGGGAGATCGATGAAGACGAAACGCGCTGGCGCGCGTTCCTCACCACCTGGCACGAGCGCCACGCCGGTCAGCCCGTGACCGCCGCCGACCTCCGCCGCGACGCCGAACCCCTACACCTCGGCAGCGACGCCCACGACCCGTGGGACGGCCAGTTCATCACCACCGCCGCCGGACGACTGCCCAACCCGCTGCAACTCGGCCGGCTGCTCACCGGACAGGCCGGACGCTGGCGCGGCGATCACGTCATCCGAGCAGGCCGCAACGAACGCGGCGACCGGGCCGTGTTCTGGGTCGAACGCCACCAGGGCTAAAAACCCGCTGAACCATCTCCGCATCTCCGCAACGCCGCACCACCCCCCACCACCAGGGAAACACCCTGCGGAGATCAGACCCTCAAGGACCATCGATCTCCGCATCTCCGCAACCTTGGTGCGGAGATGAACCCCGACTGCGGAGATGACCGGTCAACGGCACTCCGCATCTCCGCAAGCATTCGCCCAGCTCACAGCCATGTTTGCGGAGATGCGGAGATGCGGAGATGGTTCAGCCCCTCCCACAACGACCGACGACCACCGCCACCGACCCGCGTAGACCAAGCCAGCTAAGAGCCCAAGCCACTACCGACACGCCAGGCTCTGAAGGATGTCGCTCCACCCCCGCACATGGTTGATCGCCTCCGGGCAACAGGGGCACCCGCCGGTTGACCGACTCGCCGGAAAATGCACAACCTAGAGACGGAGTATTTCCGGGGGTCGGTGTAACCTCGTCGATGAAAAACTGGATGAGGTCGACGAGACCTGATCCGAATACACGACTGCCCCCGTCCGAGTGAGGACCCGGGACCGGGGGCAGCGTGTGGCAGGGCTTGATCCGTCAGGTGGGCTTGCTGAAGATGTCGATCGCGGACTTCGCGATCGTCGCCGCCAGAGCTAACCCTCGAAGGATCGAGAAGGCTACCCGAAACGCCCGTCGCCGGTGGCAGCCGGTGGCGGGCCGGGTGGCGGCCGAGCAAGTGCGCTCGACTGACTTCTCATCCTGCATGTCACATCACCTCCCCTCATTCGATAGGCGATGGCCTGTCGCCAGGTTGGCGAAAGACCATCGACGCATCGACCGAGAGCGGTGCGGACACCGCCGACCAGAGTAGACGGTGGCTTTAGTACATCCGCACCGCCACTCCGGTTGAGCATCAGCGAGTCGTGTCGGGGTCACATCTAGATGGCTGATCGGGTAGACACATCATGTGGGGATCAATGAGTGGTGGCGTGAAGATCCCGCCGAGTGCTTCTGGATGGAAATCACTGACCGCAGGGACCTGGGCGCCGACCTTCATGCCCCGCAGGTTGACGACGCCGGACGCGAGTACTGGTCCTACGCTCTGGTCACCGCTGTCCAACCGGGAGACCTGATCCTTCACTGGCACAAGTCGCTCCTCGGGGCCCCCGGCATCGTCGGGTACTCGACGGCAGCCGAAGGGCCGGAGGAAGACGAGATCGTCTGGGCATCTCAAGGCAGCTACGGCAGAGGCCGCCCACTTGCAGGCCCCGAGCCCTCGTGGCGGTACGCCCTGACCGGCTACACCACGCTGGCGCGCCCGGTCACTCAAGATGCCTTCCGAAGCGTGGAGGGCAAGCTCCGAAGGATCAAGGAGAAGCTAGAGGCACACCACCGGGGAAGCCTCTACTTCCCTTTCGCCTTCTCCGACAAGCGTCCGGTGCGAGCAGCACAGGGCTACTTGGTGAAGCTGCCGGCCGCCGTGGTTGCGGCGGTCCCGGACCTTAGGCAGATACCTCGGGCAGAGCGCCGTCAAGTTCCGAGGCAGCGGCCGGCGCCATCCGAGCTCGCCGTCGCAGCCCGGGAGCGACGGGGTGCCGGGTACCTGCGTGACGAGGTGGTTCGTTTGGCCATCGAGCGCCACGCCGTCGACTGGGTGCTGAGGCACTACATCACCCAGGGCTACGACGTGAAGGACGTTGGTGGCACCAAGTCCTACGACGTGCACGCCACTGCTGGGCAGCGCGAGCTTCACGTCGAGGTCAAGGGATCGTCCGGCGATGCTGACGCCGTAGAGCTCACATTCAACGAAGTTGAGCATGCCGCAGCGGCCGATACCCATCTCGTCGTCGTAGACCTCATCGACTGGCGACGGTTGCCGGACGGCACTGTCGAGACATCCGGTGGCCGCGTGCGGGTGTGGGAGTCGTGGACGCCCGCCGAGGCCTCCTTGAAGCCAACGCGCTACCGGTACCAGCTCCCGAGGTCGGGCGCTCGACGCTACAGCGGGTAGCCCTCTGGAGGTCGCCTGACGCAACTTAGTGGCGCTGAGCGTGGGGCTGCGCGTGGTGCGAAATGCAGGCAACCAGAGTTGATTCAGTCGACCAAAGCCGCATCAGATGCAGCTAAAGCGCTCTGTAGATACCTCAGTCGCACCCATAGAGGCCACTTCTAATCCCAAGGCCGCAGGTTCGAATCCTGCCGGGCGCACCCTCCCCACCACAGGTCAGCGGCTTCCCGATCCGGGTCGGGAAGATCTCCACGGCCTCCGTACCGCCATTCGTGCGGCCGAGTCAGCCGAAGGCGTGCTTCGCGGCTTCGTAGCCGAATTCCAGGCGACAGCGCCGGTCCTGTCCGCCACCCTGGCGACCATGAGAGCGGACGAAGCAGGGCTTCCTGAACAACCTGAGGTGGTCCTGATGTGCGGGGTGGCTGGCGCGGGAAAGACGACATTCGCCAACGGCCTCGAGGCCATGGGTTACGTCCGCCTGTCCGTCGATGAGGAGATCTGGCGTCGCTTCGGTCGCTACGGCATCGACTACGAGCCCGACCAGTACGAGATGCACACCGAAGTCGCGAGGCAGGCTGTGCGGGAGCGGTTGCTCTCACTCATCGCACAGCGCCGCAACGTCGTCATCGACTCCAGCTTCTGGCAACGGTCACGTCGGCAGGCATACAAGGAGCTGGTCGAGCAGGCCGGGGCCCGTTGGCGCCTCGTCTACCTGAAGACCGACCCGGCGCTGCTGCGACAGCGTCTCCACGCGCGAGCTGAGCGCTTCGACGCCAACGCCGCTTTTCCGATCACCGACGACCTGCTGGACCGCTACCTCCAGAGCTTCGAGCCGCCGTTCGGCGAGGGGGAGGAAGTTGTGGAGGTGGCCGCCGACTGACGAGCTGAAGGCCGTGTACGGCACACGCGGCCGCGAGCAGGTGGGCTCCACCTTGCCACCGTTCGGGACAGGCTGGACGGGCCGACGAGGAGATCCGCCTCAACCGCTCGGTACGGTTGTTGACCATGCAGCGGTTGGCGCTCTTCGATCTCGACAACACGCTCGTGGACCGTTCGGAGGCATTCCGGCGCTGGGCGGTCGCGATCGTGACCAACGGTCAGGCCGACAATCAGCTGGGGAAGATCAGGCGTACCGGGCTGGACCGATGCGTCGATGCCTGGGCAGTTTCCGGAGAGTTGGGCATCCGGAAGCCAGCACGCGAGATCTTCGAGGCGGCGGCCCGTGGGTGCGGCCTCGATCTGCGGGGCGGGGGCTGGGCGATCGGTGACAGCCCTGTACTTGATGTCGAGGGTGGCCGCGCGGCAGGGCTTGCCACCATCTGGGTCAGCCGAGGCAAGGACTGGCCGGCGGAACTCGCTCCGCCCGACCGCACCGTCACGGACGTGGTGGCCGCTGTCGAGGTACTGCGAGGCGTTGGCGTGCCCGACACGGCGGCCGACCAGGCGTGCGAGCGACGGCGGTGAGACATGGGCAAGAAGAACCGATACCCGGGGCCCCGCGTGAACAGGCCCTACCGGACAGGGCCCGAGCAGGCGGACCGCTTGACGCTGCTCACCGAGTGGCGCAACTTCGTGCCCGAGCGCCCGGTCGTGGTCCAGGCCGGAGAGACGATCTGGGTCGAGGACTTCGGACCACCTGAGCACCGCACGCCGCAGTATCACCTCGTGGTGAGGCGGAAGACCGGCCAGCTGGACGCCTACCCCGGCGATCTGTGCCGCTGAGGCGCGGCGACGGACGCCGGGGCGTACCGCGCGAAAGCCGACGGCGCTGGGGCCGAGACTCCCGGGCACCGGCAGACACCCTGCGCGGGCGACGGCCCCCGTACAGCCGTTCGGATATGTTCTCCCGGTCGCCCGCCGGCGGCGGCACGACGTCCGACCGGAGGCTCCTGTGGGTGTTCTGTACGACTACTTCCGCGCTCCCGACGACGAGGCCGTCGCGAAGCTGATGGCCGCCATCGACGGCGGACCCGTGGTGCGGGCGGGAGACTCCCCCGTCGCGGATGCCGTGGACGGCGCGGCGATCGATCCAGCCGTCGTCCTCGGCAAGGTCGTCGCGTTCGCCCTCGACGTGCCGTGGTCCACCGACCTGGTCGGGGATCGACTCGTCTGGCCGGACGGCGTCGCGCAGGACCGCGAGTACGAGGGACCCTGGGTCGTCGTGCTGGGCGAACGCGCCCGGGACGCTCTCGCCGGGATCCCCGACGACCGCTTGCCGGACCTGGCCGAGCGATGGTCGCAGATCGAGGAGCTGTCGTACTACAGCGACACGCAGCCGGAGGTCATGCTGTCGCGTCTGCGGGAGTTCGTCGGGCTGGCCCGGCGAGCGCGCGCGAGCGGGGACAGCATCTACTGCTGGATCTGCCTCTGAGCCACGCCCGACGGCCCCGGTCACGCCCAGGCGGTCGGCGCGGCGCGGAGGTCCTGCTCGACCCGCGCGCGCACCGACTCCGGGTCGACGCCGAGTTCGCGCAGGATCGCGGCGGCCTCGCCGGCGTCGTCCTCGACCAACGCCAGCAGAAGATGACTGGTGCCGGTGTCGGGGTGGCGGCGGGCGAGCGACATCTCCATCGCCCGTGCCATCGCGGCCGTGACGTCCGTGCCCGTGAACGGGTCGCCCGGGCGCAGGCTGCCCAGTTGCCCGGTGAGCGCCTCGGCGGGCGGCTCCTCGGGAGCGCCACGTCGCGAGGCCAGGTCGCGCACACGGTCGGCGTCGACGCCGTGGGCACGGAGGACGGCCGCGCCCCGGTTACGGCTGGCGTGTTCGGCGGTCAGCGGGATCCGGGCCGCGGCGAGCGTGTCGTCGTGGGTGAGAAGGGCGAGCAGCATGTGCGGCGGCCCGATCACGCCGTGGCCCAGCCGGACCGCCTGTCGCCTCGCCTCGACCTCGACTCCGGCCAGGACGGGTCCGACGCGGCTCAGTCGGGACATGCGGGCGAACAACCTTCCCGCGAGTCGGGCGCCCAGCGACCCGGCACCCGGCGACACCGCGAGCCTCTCCACGTCGAGGTCCGGATGGGGGTCGTCGGCCCGGCGCATGGCCGGGTCGGTACGCAACCGGTCGACGGCCTCGGTGCGGGCGTGTTCGTACGGGAAGACGTAGCGGGTTCCGTCGCAGGTGGGCAGTTCCAGGATGCCGAGCACGAGGTGGGACAGGTTGGCGAACGGTGTCCGGCCGTCGCGCGCCGCCCGCAGGGCGCCGGTCAACGCGACCCGGGCGCCGTTCGTCCATGTCGGAAGGTCCTGCGGAGCCGGCGGGTCGGCCCTGCCGCGCCTGTCCGGCCGGCGGTGGACGCTCCACTCGACCTCACGCAGCGCGGCCCGGACCTCGGCGTCGAACTCGCCGACGGGCTGCGTCACCAGCTCGCCGACGGACCGCCCGGCCGGAAGGCGGCGCGGGTCGGCGACGATCCGCATGAGGTTCGCGCCGTTGGCGCCCGCGAACAGCCACGGCGGGACCGACCTCTGGTACGGGGCCACGCGGCACAGCAGGTCGAGGGTGCCGACGCTGCTCGAACCGTTGCGCACCGCCACCGCGTAGGCCTGCCGCATGACCGTCATGGGCCGGTCGCCGAACGCGACGAACGGTCGCTGTCCCTCGTACGGCGGCATCGGTCCTCCCCGTCCGGACGAAGTCGCGCCTCGTCAACGGTAGGCGGCTCGTGTCGACGACGCCACCGCCGTTCGTCCGATCAGGATCGGGCGTCGTGGGCCTAGCCTCTGCGGTATGCGGAAGCGCCTACGGATCGCGCTCGGTGTCGCGCTGGCCGGCGCGCTGGTGGCGCCGGCCACCGTCCTCGGCGTCCACCTCGCCCACCCCAGGGACGAGGACGGTTACCTCGCCTACCTCAAGCGGTACGGCGATCCGGGGAGCGACGACCCCGTACCGGTGCTGCCGCCCGCCGCCGATCTGGTCGCCGAGGGCGAGGCGGCGTGCGACTGGATGCGCGACCAGCCGTACGCCCTGTGGGCGGACGGATGCGCGGTACCACTTCCACGCGGTCTACCAGCGCTACGAGCAGCACCTCGCGGGTCGCTCGCCACGGTGGGGCTCCGCGCTGCCCGAGATGGGATCGGTGACGTCGGGGGCCTGGGCCCACCTGTGCCCGGCCGAGTGGGAGCTGCGGCAGCCTCGGCGCCGTCCCTTCGCCCCACCGCCGGACTGACCCGAGCAACCAGGGGTGCAACCCGCGGACCGGCGGTCGGCTCAGTCGTCACCGGACCGGCCCCACAGCCGGGCCTCGGTCAGCAGCCGCAGGAATTCCTCTTCCTTCGCGAGGGCGTACCGGGCCCGGCTGTCGGGGTGCCGCTCGGCCGCGCGCAGCTTGGCGGCCTCGTAGCGTCGGGCCGCGCCCGGGTGGGTCGTCAGGTAGGCGCGGAAGAGCCGGTTCTCCTCCGGCGCCCCGGACGTCACGCGGAAGACGTGCAGGTGCTGGCTCCGCCGACCGGCCGTGTCCTTCACGAGGAAGAGGTGGTCACCGTCCGCCGGGAAGGCCAGCGGTCGATGGACGTAGCCGAGACGTCGAAGCGGTGCGAGGTCGGCGAGCACGTCGTCGACCTCGGGCACCACCGCCTGGATGTCGATGATCGGCTTCGCCATCAGCCCCGGGACGCTGGTGGACCCGATGTGCTCGATCCCGAGCGTGGTGGGCAGCGCGTCCGACAGCAGCAGTCGCTCGGCCTCGAAGCGCGCCGGCCAGCTCGGGTCGTAGCGCACCACCTCGACCGGCCGCGCGTCGTCCCCCATGCCGGTCACGGTAGCGGCTCCCACGGCACAACCACCGGGGGCGGCAAACGTCAGGATGGGGGTGGGTCGGTGCGGAGTCGGCTGTAGAGCAGGCCGTCGCACCAGCGGCCGTCCCGGAACTCGCACGCCCGCACCACGCCCTCCAACCGGAAGCCGGCCCGCACCAGCGCCCGCTGCTCGGCCGTGTTCTCCGGGTGGGTGCCGGCCTGGATCCGCTGCACCGGCGTGTGCGTGAACAGGTAGTCGCAGAGCATCGCCTGCGCCCGCGCGCCGATCCCCCGGCCCCGCCACTCGGGCAGCAACGCGATGCCGACCTCCCAGCACCAGCTGGGGCCGCCGAAGTCGCGCCGGCCCCAGCCGACGAAGCCGGCCGCCGTCCGCTCGTCGGTCACCTCGACCATCAGCCGGCTGTTCTCCGGGCCCAGCCAGCCGTCGAGGGCGAAGCGCCGGGCCGGGGCCTGCGGGTCGGTGAAGCCGGTCCAGTCCAGGCCGATCAGGCCGGGTTCGGTGGCGAACCGGCGGAACATCGCCAGATCCTCCCCGGCGACCGGCCGCAGCCGCACCGCCGGTACGCCGTCGGCCCTGCCCGCCCCGGTCACGCGCCGACCATAGCGGCCGGAAGTGTCGCCCGCCGCCCGTAGGCTCCCCGCATGGTGACCGAGACCGATCTCCGCCTGCCCGACGGCCGCACCCTGCACGTCTACGACACGGGTGGGGCGGACCGGCTGCCGGTGTTCTGGCACCACGGCACGCCGAACGTCGGCGCCCCGCCCGCGCCGCTGTTCGCCGCCGCCGACCGGCTCGGCCTGCGCTGGGTGTCGCACGACCGCCCGGGCTACGGCGGGTCGACCCCGCTGCCCGACCGCGACGTCGCCTCGGTGGCGGGCGACGTGGCCGCGGTGGCCGACGCGCTGGGTCTCGACCGGTTCGCGACGATGGGCCACTCCGGCGGTGGCCCGCACGCCCTGGCCTGCGGCGCGTTGCTGGCCGACCGGGTGGTCGCGGTGGTGGTCGGCGCCGGGCTCGCGCCCTACGGCGCGGCCGGGCTGGACTGGTTCGCCGGCATGGTGCCGTCCGGGGTGGCGGCACTGCGCGCCGCCGCTGCCGGGCGGGCGGCCAAGGAGGCGCACGAGGCGTCCGACGTCGAGTACGACCCGGAGTTCACCGAGGCCGACCTGGCCGCGCTGCACGCCGAGTGGTCCTGGTTCGACAGTGTGGTCGGCCCGGCGGTGGCGGCCGGCCCCGACGGGTCGATCGCCGACGACCTGGCATATGTGCGGCCGTGGGGCTTCGACCCGGCCGCCGTCACCGCGCCGGTGCTGCTGGTGCACGGCGAGCGCGACGGCATCGCGCCGGTGGCGCACGCGCGGTGGCTGGCCGACCGCTGCCCCGCCGCCGAGCTGCGCACCTTCCCCGAGGACGGGCACGTCTCCGTGCTGCGGCACGCCGAGCCGGCGCTGGCGTGGCTCAGTCGCAGATCCGCCAGTCCCCGTCTTCCTTGACCAGCGGGAGGACCTGGTTGACGGCGACGCCGTCGCGCGGGGTGAAGCGGACGTTCGCCGAGCCGCGTACCCGGCCGTTGTTGTTCGTGACGTTCAACCCGACGATCTCGTAGCCGGTCAGCTCCGGCTGGGCGGACTGCTGCCGGGCGAAGTCCGCCTCGCCGAGCCGGTCGCGCACGTCGGCGCAGAACAGCCGGTAGGCGGCCGGATAGTCGCGGGCGACGATCGCGCCGGCGAAGGTGTCCACGGTGGCGCGGGCCGGACCGGTGGCGTCCTGCGCCACCCGGTAGAGGACGAAGCCACCCACGACGCCGCCCGAGCAGCAGAGGGCGAGCACCACACCCAGCACGATGAACAGCGTCCGCCTGGACTTCTTCGGTGGCACCATGGCCGGCTCGTACGCCATGCCGGCAGGGTAGGGAGCCCGGTCAACCCGTAAACCGGATGCCGGTCGTCCGCTTCTCGGCGACCATCGACGGATGCCCGCACACCGTCCACCCGAGCCGGACATCCGCACCTACTACACCGACGTCTTCGTCGAGGCGGACCGGCTCGACCGGTCGCCGCAGGGGCGGCTGGAGGGCCGGCGCACCCGTGACCTGCTGGCCCGGCTGCTGCCCGCCCCGCCCGCCGACGTGCTGGACATCGGCGGCGGGCCGGGAGCCTACGCGGGCCCGCTCGCCGCCGCCGGTCACCGGGTGCACCTGGTCGACCTGGTGCCCGCGCACGTGGCCGCCGTGCGGGCCGCGTTTCCGCTGGTCATGGCCACGGTCGGGGACGCCCGGGCGGTGCCGCTGCCGGACGCGGTGGCCGACGCGACGCTGCTGCTGGGCCCGCTCTACCACCTGCCCGACCGGGCGGACCGGGTGGCGGCGCTGCGGGAGGCGGCCCGGCTGACCCGGCCGGGTGGGCCGGTGGTGGCGGCCGTGATCAGCCGCAACGCGGCCCTGATCGACCTGACCGCGCGGGGCCTGGTGGACGAGGAGACCCGCTCGCTGCTGCGGGAGGAGTACGCGACCGGGGTGAACGACCCGCGCACGGGCTTCACCACCGCGTACTTCCATCGGCCGGACGAACTGGTCGGCGAGTTCACCGCGGCCGGGTTGCCCGACCCGACCGTGTACGGGGTGGAGGGTCCGCTCTGGCCGCTGCTGAACGCGCTCGACACCGCCCCGTCCGAGCGGTTGTTCGAGGACGCGGTGGCCTGCGCCGAGACGTTCGAACGGGACTGGTCGGTGCTCGGGGCCAGCGCGCACCTGCTCGCGGTCGCACGCGCCTGACCCCGGGGGGACGGCAGCGACGCGCCGCGTACCGAGGGTGACCAATTCCGAAAAGGTATGTTATTCTCCGGCGTCAATCTATGCCGTGCGGACCCGGCCGGGTCGCTGCCGGAAGGACACCTCCCCGATGCCGGTCGCTGCCGCCACGCCCCTGTCCCGGTCGCCCCTGGACCGTCCGGCGGGCGGCGCGTTCACCCTGGTCTTCACCACGCTGCCCGCGTTGCTGCGACTCACCTGCGGCCTGGTCGGCGCGGTCGTCGCGCTGTCCGTGCGAACACCGCCGGTGCGGGTGGCGCTGCTGCTGCCCGCCGTCGCGCTGCTCACCGCCTGGTCCGGCTGGTACGCCTTGCGCGCGCTGCGACACGGCATCGGCGGCGCGCTGGTCGCCGGTGACGTGGCGCTGACCACCGCCGCCGTCCTCGCCCTGCCCTGGCTGGTCGCCCCGGAGGTGCTCCCGGGCGAGGCGAGCTGGGTCGCGGTGCTCGCCAGCACCACGGTCATCAACGCGCAGGCGACCGCCCCGGCCCGCTGGTCGGTGCCGGCCGGCCTGCTGGTGACCGCCGCCTACGCCACCGGGGCCACGATGGCCGGGAACCCGGTCGAGGCTCGGGCGCACACCGGCACGCTGCTGGTGCAGACCGGCTGCACGGCGGTGATGACGGCGGTGATGCGCCGGCGGATCGGACGGGCCGACGCGGCGTTCGCGGACTACCAGCGCCTCTCCCACGAGGCGGTGGTGGCCCGTAGCGCGCGCGAGGCCGAACGGCGGCACCACCGGGACCTGCACGACACCGTGCTGGGGACGCTCACCATGGTCGGGCTCGGCGCGGTTCCGGGCAGCTCGGCGGCGTTGCGCGAACGGTGCGCGGCGGACCTGCGTACCCTCACCGCGCTGGCCGGCGCGCGGACCGCGACCGGCGACGTGGACCTGGACGAGCGGCTCCGCGCGGTCCTGGCCGGGATGCCCGAGCTGACCGTGGCCGCGACGCTGGCGCCGTGCCGGGTGCCGGCCGAGGTCGCCGCGGCGCTCGCGGACAGCGCCGCCGCCGCGCTGGCCAACGTCGCCCGGCACGCGCCCGGCGCGACCACCACGCTGCGCCTGGCCCGCGAGGGGCGCGCCGTCGTGGTCGAGGTGGTCGACGACGGTCCCGGCTTCGATCCGACCACGGTCCCGGCCCACCGGTACGGGCTGCGCGAGTCGATCCACGGTCGGATGGCCACCGTGGACGGCCGGGCGGTGGTGACCTCCGCCCCTGGCGCCGGCACCGGAATCCGGTTGGAGTGGTCGAATGACGACTGAGGCGGGTACGGCGGTGACCACCGGCGCCGCGCCGCGTGCCCTGCCCCGGCCCCGGCCGGCGGCGCGCTCCGGGACCGCCTCCGCCCCGCCGGAGGCGCACGCGGTGGCGGACGCGTCGGACCGGGGCGCCCGGGTCGTCGCGGTCGTCATCGCGCTCGCCTGGCACCTGGCGATCGGGCTGCCGGCGGTGCTGGCGGCCGGTCCCGGGATGGCCGCCCCGGCGGTGGTGGCCGCCGGCTGGCTGGTGACCGCGTTGGTCGGCGTCGCGACCGGCGTACGCCTGCTGCGTGGCGGCCTGCCCCCGGCCGGGCCACTGGCCGCGGTGCTGCTGGTGGTCGACGCGGCGGTGTTCGCGGCTGCCGGCGGGCGGTTCCTGTTCACCTCCGCCAACTGGGTGTGGGGCGGCCTGGCCTGGTTCTTCCTGCTGGTGCTCTGGCGGCGGCCGGTGCGCTGGCTGCTCGCGCTGCTCGCCGCGCACGCGACGATCGCGCTGGCCGCCGTCGTGCTCCACGGCGCGACCGCGCCGGCCGACCTGAGCCGCTACGCGATGTACGTCTACGGCACCTCCACCCTGCCGGTGGCGGTCTTCGCCGGCGCGGCGGCGCTGACCGCCCTGGTCCGGGACCGGGCCGGCACCGCCGCGGCGGTGCTGGCCGTGGCCGCGGAGCGCGAGGCCGCCGAGCGGGCCCGCAGCGAACGGCAGGAACGGCTCGCGCTGGTCAGCGGCACGGCCGAGGAGGTGCTGGCCGCGCTGGCCGCCGGGGACGCCGATCCGGCCGACCCGGCGGTACGCCGCCGCGCGGTGCTGGCCGCGGCCCGGCTGCGCCGGTTGATCGCCGAGTCGGACGACGTGCCCGACCCGCTGCTGCACGAGTTGCGCGCCGCCGCCGACCTGGCCGAGCGGAACGGCCTGCCGATCGAGCTGGTCGCGGTCGGCACCCCGCCGACGCTGCCGGTCGAGGTGCGCCGGGGCCTGGCCGACCCGCTGACGGCGGCGCTCGCCGGCGCCCGAGGGTGGGCCCGGCTGACCGTGGTCGCCGGCCCGGACGAGGTGGTGGTCAGCCTGGTGACACCGGACCACGACGGCCCGGACGACGGCGTCGCCCCACCGGGCGGGGACGGGTCGGTGGAGCATCTGCACGAGCGGGACGGGGAGATCAGATGGACGCAGACCCGCTGGCGGCGGATGTGAACGCGGGACGGGCGGTCGGGGTGGCGATCGTGGACGACCATCCCGTCGTCATCGACGGGGTGCGCGCCTGGTTGGCCACGGAGCCACGGTTGCGGGTGCTGGCCACCGGGGACGACCCGGACGCGGTGCTGCGGGCGGCGCCGGACGCCGAGGTGGTGCTGCTCGACCTGCGCCTGCACGGGCGGATGGTGCTCGACAAGCTGGCCGAGTTGAGCGCGGCCGGGCGGCGGGTGGTGGTCTACTCCGAGCACACCGACCCGCAGACCATGCTGGCCGCGCTGGACGCGGGGGCGATCGCGTTCCTGGCCAAGCACGAGGGACGCGAGCACTGCGTGGCCACCGTGCTCGCCGCGGCGAGCGACCGCCCGTACGTGCCGCCGGCGCTGGCCGGGGCGATGGTCGGCGACGCGCGGCCGGACCGTCCGTCCCTGTCGGACAAGGAACGTGAGGCGCTGCTGCTGTGGTTCCAGTCGATGTCGAAGGCGTCGGTGGCCCGGCGGATGCAGATCAGCGAGCACACCGTGAAGCAGTACGTCGACCGGGCGCGCATCAAGTACACCCGGGCGGGGCGTCCGGCCGCCACCAAGGCGGCGCTCCTCGCCCGGGCGATCGAGGACGGCCTCGTCCGACCGGAAGATATCGGCATCTACCGGTCGCAGGCGTCGGCCGACCGGCCGACCCCCTAACGGCTGTCATGACAATCACCCCAGGAATCCGCGAGGCTCGTCAGTATCGCCAACCGTCACCGGGAGGTCGTACCGTGCCGGAGGACGCCGCACCCTTCTTCATCGGGCCGCACCGGTTCGACGCCGACGACGACCCCACCCGTCCCGTGCTCGACCGGCGCTACGCGCTGGTGCCCGAGCCGGGCGAGCGGCTGCTCGGCCAGCACCGGCTGCCGGTCGCCGGTCACCTGCTCGGCCCGACCGAGGACGTGCGCTGCTGGGCGTTGCCCGCCCCGGCGTCCGTCACGGTGACCGACCGGCGGCTGGCGTACGTCTGCACCGGCTCCGAACTGTCCCTGGTCCCCGGGCGGGACAGCCGCACGGACGCCCGGCACCGGCGTACCGTCCGGCTGTCCCGTCTGGTCAGCGGTCAGATCCGCTGGCAGTGGCCGTCCCGACTGGAGCTGGCCGAGGTCGGCGACGACACCGCGGAGCTGCGCGTGGTCTGCGACGCGCTGCGGACCATCCGGCAGCCGGCGCTCGCGCTCATCGGCCCGGTCGACCTGGTCACCGCGCTGGCCCGGCAGGTACGCCGGTCGGTGGCCGGGTTCCGGCTGGCCCACCCGGACCTGGTGGACCTGTCCCCGCCGGAACGCGACGCCCTCGCCACCCGGGTGGCCGCGTCCCCCGGTCCGACGCTCGGCGCGGTGACGTTGCCGGGCTCGCTGCCGGTGGAGTTCCTGTCCCGGGACGACTACTACCGCCCGCTGGCGGTGGACACGCCCGCCTGGCCGGTGACCGACTTCCCGGTCCGCGACCAGCCCGGCTCCGCCTGCTGACGCCTCTCCCCGGCCGCCGTTCCGCCGACCGCCGTCCCCGCCCGCCGGGGCTGGGCGGCGGGGGCGCGGAGGATCAGGAGGTGCTGCGGGAGCGGCGGTCCGACCGGTCCAGCTCGGCGGCCTGCTCCGGGGTGGGCGCGCTGCCGCCCAGGTGCGCCGGCTGCCACCACGCGTCGTCCGGGCCGGCCGGCTGGTCCGGGTATTCCCGCTGGGCGCGGTCGACCAGCGCCGACAGGCGGGTGCGCAGGTCGGCCGTCATGGCGGTGCCGTCCGGGTAGGCGGCCGGGTCCATCGGCTCCCCCACCAGGATGGTGATCGGGGTGTGCCGGCGGGTCAGCGTGCGCGGGCGGCCCTTGGTCCACAGCCGCTGGGTGCCCCAGAGCGCGACCGGCAGCAGCGGCACACCGGCCTCCTGCGCCATCCGGGCGGCGCCGTTCTTCAGGTCCTTCACGGTGAGGGAGCGGCTGATCGTCGCCTCCGGGAAGACGCCGACCACCTCGCCCCGGCGCAACGCGCCGACCGCGGCGGCGTAGGACCCGGCGCCGGCGGCGCGGTTGACCGGGATGTGCTTCATGCCGCGCATCAGCGGCCCGGAGATCCGGTGCCGGAAGACGCTGTCCTTGGCCATGAACCGGACCAGCCGGCGGGACTCGTGCGCGCCGTAGCCGCAGAAGATGAAGTCGAGGTAGCTCACGTGGTTGGACGCCAACACGGCGCCACCGGTGCGCGGCACATGGTCGCTGCCCTGCACGTCCAGGCGCAGGTCGAGGGCGCGGAACATCGTCTTGGCGGCGGTGATCACGGGCGGGTACACGAGCTCCGGCATCCGGTAACTTTACCCCGGGTAGGTTACGCGACCGTAGGGCCGCTCTGCCCTGCGCAGACCGGGGTGGTCCCCCGGCCCGGCCACCGTCACGATGGCGGGATGACCGAACGCGGCGTGCTGCTCTGGATCCACGGCGGGGGCTGGCGGGCCCGGGCCCACGAGGACGGCGCGGCGCTCGCGTCGCTCGGGCTGCGGGTGGTGCCGGCGGGCTACCGCTTCTCGCACCAGGCCCGCTGGCCGGCGCAGCTCGACGACGTCCGTGCCGCCGCGCGGGCGGCCCGGGCGGGCGACCTGCCGCTGCTGGTCGGCGGCGACTCGGCCGGTGGGATGCTCGCCCTCCAGGTCGCGTTGCGCGGGGTGGACCGGCCGGGCGACGTGGCGGGCGCGCTGGCGTACTGGGCTCCGGTGGACCCGCTCGACCCGGAGCAGCGGCGCCACCGTCCCCCCGGCGACGACCCGTGGACCGACCTGCTGGGCCACCCGCCGGCCGCCGGCGATCCGGCCACCACGGACGCGACCGTCGCCACCCACCTCGGCTCGGGCGTGCCGGTGCTGCTGGTGCATGGGCGCGACGACGTGCCGGTGCCGGCCGCCCAGGCGGTCGGGCTGGCCGCCCGGCTGCTCGCCGCCGGCCACCCGACGCACCTCTGGCTCACCCACGGCGGCCACGCGCTCGACCTGGCCCGGCCCGACCTGCGCGCCGTCGCCGCCGCGTTCCTGGACAGCGTCCTGCCGGAGGCACCGGCCGACTAGGTTCTACAGGCATGCCCGACCTCGCCGCGATCGTCATCCACTGCCGGGACCCCTACCTGCTCGCCCCGTTCTGGAGCGCGGTCAGCGGGCTGCCCGTGGTCGAGGCGGACCGGGCGAAGCTCGCCGACCGTACGCTCGCCCCGAGCGAGGCCGTGCTGTTGCGTGACCCGCACGGGCGGCGGCCCGACCTGTGGATCAGTCCCGCCGCCGAGCTGCCCGCGCCCGGCCGGATCCACCTGGACCTGGTCGGCGACGCGGAGGAGCGGGCCGCCGTGCTGGAGGCCGGCGCGACAGTGGTCCGCGAGCTGTCCCGCTGGACCGTGCTGGCCGACCCGGAGGGCAACGAGTTCTGCCTGCTGCCCCCGAACGAGGCACACACCGGGCACTGACCGGCCGGCTCAGTCGTCCAGCTTGTGCAGGTCCAGCCGGCCGCGGGCGAACGCGTCCACCCGACCCCACCGGCCCGGGATGTCCAGCACCTCGATCCGACCCATGCCCACCGGCAGCCGCGGGTCCACCGCCAGGTGCCCCTCGTGCGGCTCCAGCCCGAGCATCGTCCGGATCAGCAGCAGCGGCGCCCCGGTCGACCAGGCCTGCGGGCTGCACGCGGTCGGATACTCCACCGGGAACTTGGTCAGGTCCCGCTGGTAGCCGCCGAACGCCTCCGGCAACCGGCCGTCGAAGTAGGTGGCCGCGTCCAGGATGCCGTTGGCGACCGTGGCCGCCTCCTCGGCGAAGCCGTACCGGCGCAGGCCCCACGCCACGAACGAGTTGTCGAACGGCCAGATCGTGCCGTTGTGGTAACCGATCGGGTTGTAGCGGACCTCGCCCTCGGCCAGCGTCCGCACGCCCCAACCCGACCAGAGCCGGGGCCCCACCAGGTGCTCGGCGAGCATCGGCGCCCGTTCGTCGTCGACGATCCCGCTCCACAGCAGGTGGCCGATGTTGGAGCTGAGCACGTCGCACTGGCGCCCCTCCGGGTCCAGGGCGAGCGCGTAGAAGCCGCCGTCCTCCACCCACCAGTCGCGGTTGAACCGCGCCTTCAGCTCCGCCGCCTCCCGCTCCAACTGGTCGGCGTACGCGGGGTCGCCCCAGAACTCCCGGGCCATCCGGGCGGCGCGCATCTTCGCGTCGTACGCGTAGCCCTGCACCTCGCAGGAGGCACGCGGGAACGGCGGCAACGTGCCGTCGGCGTACGAGATGGAGTCCCAGGAGTCCTTCCAGCACTGGTTCTCCAGGCCGGTGTCGGTGTTGCGCCGCTCGTACCAGATGTAGCCGTTGCCGACCAGGTCGGCGTAGTCGTCGATCCACTTCAGCGCGGCGCGGCACTCCCGTTCCAGCTCCCGGACCAGCGCGACGTCGCCGCTCCACTTCTCGTACTCGTCGAGCAGCACCACGAACAGCGGGGTGGCGTCGACCGAGCCGTAGTAGGGCGAGTGCGGCTGCTCCTCGAACGCGGCGGTCTCGCCGTACCGCATCTCGTGCAGGATCCGGCCCGGGTCCTCGTCCCGGAAGTCGTCGAACCGGGTGCCCTGCAACGCGGCGAGGATCCGCAGCGTGGTCTTCGACATCTCCGGTGCGAACGGCAGCACCTGGAGGCAGGTGAGGATGCTGTCCCGGCCGAACATGGTCATGAACCAGGGCAGGCCGGCGGCGGGCAGCGTCTGCCCGCCGAGCGACAGCGGCGAGAAGCGCAGCGCGGCGAGGTCGACCAGGCTCCGCCGGTAGGTGGCCGCGACACGTCCGTGCTCGCTGTTCACCTTCGGCGCCCGGTCGATCCACTCCTCCAGGTCGTGCTGGAGCGCGAGCCGCTCGGTGCCGTGCGCGCGCAGCCCCATCCGCAGGTCCCGACCGCCCGGACCGATGGCGAACGTCTGCACGTCGATGAGCACGTCCCACTGCTCGTTCGGCTCCAGGTGGATGCTCCAGGCGAAGCCCTTGCGGTCGTAGCGGGCCGGCTGGTTCGCCGAGACCACCGTCTCCCGCTTGAAGTTGCCGCGCCGGTAGCCCAGGCGCAGCCGATCGGACTCCGCCTCGGAGTACAGCTCGCCCTTCTTGTTCAGGATCTCGTCCTTGACCTGGAACAGGTCGGCGAAGTCGGACCCGGCGTCCATCCGGATCTCCAGGTCGACCGGCTTCTCGTCGTGGTTGAGGATGGTCAGCGTCTCCCGGAAGCTGCCGCCCACCGCCCGTTCCCGGATGATCGACAGCTTCGCGTCGACGTAGTGCGTGGCCACGCCCGGGACCAGGAAGAAGCGGGCCTCGTAGTACTGCAGGTCGTCGTAGGACAGCGCGTTGAGCCGCTCGCCGTTGACCGTCAGCACCCACTTGGAGAGGTAGCGGGTGTCGAGGGAGAAGAGGCCGGTCGGCTCGCTCGGCGTGGCCTCGATGTCACCGGTGTCCTCGGAGACCACGAAGGTGTTGCCGTCCAGGATCCGGACGGTGTTGGTCCCGGGCATCAGGCGGCCCTCCTCTGGAACGTGTGGTGCGGTCCCCGGGAGTTCGGCGGACCGGGGAAGACCCGCTCGACCTGGAGCACCAGCCGCAGGTCACCGACGACGGTCATGTCGCCCCGCAGCAGCGCGGCGACGGCGTTCTCCTCGCCGCCGACCAGGTCGGCGAAGAGCCGGGGCTCGGTGCCGACCACGGTGTCCGCCTCGCCGTCCTCCTGCCGCACGCGCAGGTTGCCCCGGTCGATCTCCAGCAGCCAGTGCGTGGTCTGCGCACCCTCGTGCAGGTCGAACCGGAGCGTCCCGGACGTCTTGACCAGCAGGGGTTCGAACCCCCGCCGGTCCAGGTCCTCGAAGAATCTCGTCGTCGCGTCCACCATCCGGCCGACTCCTCCCGCGCTTCCGGCCTCCTCCGTCGGAGCACGGGTCCCCGCCGGGTGGCGGGTCAACCTCGCCCGTTCCGGGTGAGGCGACGGTTGGCGTACGCGAGACGCCGGCCCCCGAACCGGGAGCCGGCGTTCACCGCGTGCGTCGGTCAGTTGTTGGGGTCGTCGGCGCTGATGTCCGCGAGCACCGACTGGGGTTCCCGCTCCACCGCCAGGTCACCCATCGAGATCAGGCCGACCAGCCGCCCGTCGTCGATCACCGGGAGCCGCCGGACCGCGTAGGTGCGCATCAGGTCGGCGGCGGCCACCGCGTCGTCGTACTGGCTCACCGTCACCACGTCCTTGCTGGTGATCTGGTTGAGCGTGGTGGAGCTGGGGTTCATGTCCTCGGCGACGCCCCGGACCGTGATGTCCCGGTCCGTGACGATGCCGATCACGTTGTCGCCGTCGGTCACCACCACGTCGCCGATGGCGCTGTCGCGCATCTCCTGCGCCGCGGCGGTGAGCGTGTCGTTGCCGTCCATCGTCACCAACCGGGTCGTCATGAACTCTCCGACCGTTGTCATGGTGCTCCCCTCTCGGTGTCGGCACCGCCGTCTACCCGCCGCCCGAGGCGGGGTAACGCGGGCCGCCTCACCGCCGGTGCCGCAGTCGCCGGAGCAGGTCGTAGGAGCCGTTGCTGGACAGCCCGTAGAAGAGCGGCAGCAGCAGGAGCACCACCAGCGCCACCGGCACGCTCACCCACCACCCCACCCCGCCGGCGATCGCGTACGCGGCGACGCCGAGCGCCGCCCGGATCCGTTCGGCCGCGAAGAACCGGGCGGTCACGCCCGCCTGCAACAGCTCCCGGTGCCGGCTCAGGTAGTGGTAGAGCCAGAGCCAGGCCGCCGAGAGGACGACGCCGACGACCGCGTACGCGGCGACCGCGACCCGCTCGTCGAAGGTGTCACCCTTCTCCACCGCGCGGGAGACGAGCGCGGTGACGAAGGGCAGCAGCGCCACGCTGAACAGCACCCCGAGGTTGGCCCAGTGCAGGCCCCGGTCGGCGCAGCGGACCCGGTGGAACGTCCCCTTGTGGTTCAGCCAGTTCACCGCCACGTACAGGTAGGACGTGACGTAGGCGAGGTAGACCGGCCACTGGTCGAGCAGCGCGTGCAGCATCCCGCCCGGCGCCGACTCGGGCACACGCAGGTCGAGCACCAGCAGGGTGATGACGATGGCGAAGACCGCGTCGCTGAAGCCGATCGCCCGGGCCGTGTCCGAGCGGAGCCCGGCCTCGATCTCGACCTCGTCGACGTCCCCCGTGTCCCGTCCGGCCGCCATGGTTCCTCCCGCCCGCCGGCGTGGTTCGCCGACGACCGGGCCCGCATACCCGCTGCGGGGGCGTCCGTGCGGTCACGGACGCCCCCGCGACGATTCCACGCCCCGGCGCCGAGCCGGCTCAGCGCTCGGCGGCGACCAGTTCGGCGAGCTGCACGGCGTTGAGCGCCGCGCCCTTGCGCAGGTTGTCGTTGGCGCAGAACAGCGCGAGCCCGTGCGCGACGGTCTCGTCGACCCGGATCCGGCCGACGTACGTCGGGTCCTGGCCGGCCGCCTCCAGCGGCGTGGGCACGTCGCGCAGCGCCACCCCCGGCGCGCCGTCGAGCAGCTCCCGGGCGCGGGCCGGGTCGATCGGCCGGGCGAACCGGGCGTTGATCTGCAACGAGTGACCGGTGAAGACGGGCACCCGCACGCAGGTGCCGGAGACCTTCAGGCCGGGGATCTCCAGGATCTTGCGGCTCTCGTTGCGCAGCTTCTGCTCCTCGTCGGTCTCGTCGGAGCCGTCGTCGACGATCGAGCCGGCGAGCGGGAGCACGTTGAACGCGATCGGGGCGGCGAACGACCGGGGCGTCGGGAACGACACCGCCGAACCGTCGAAGGCGAGCGCGCTCGCGTCCTCGGCCACCTTGCGGACCTGCTCGTCCAGCTCGGCCACCCCGGCCAGGCCGGCGCCGGAGACCGCCTGGTAGGTGGCGACGACCAGGCTGACCAGCTCGGACTCGGCGTGCAGCGGGCGCAGCACCGGCATCGCGGCCATCGTGGTGCAGTTCGGGTTCGCCACGATGCCCCTGGGCCGGTCGGCGAGAGCGTGCGGGTTGACCTCGGCGACCACCAGCGGCACCTCGGGGTCCATCCGGAACGCGGAGGAGTTGTCGATGACCACCGCGCCGGCCTCGGCGACCCGGGGGGCCAGCTCCTTCGCCGTGCCCTTGCCCGCCGAGAAGAGCACGATGTCCAGCCCGCGGTAGTCCGCGGTGGCCGCGTCCTCGACGGTCACCTCGCCGTCGCGCCAGGGCAGGGTGCGCCCGGCCGACCGGGCCGAGGCGAACAGCCGCACCTGCTCCGCCGGGAACTCGCGCTCCGCCAGCACCTGCCGCATGACGCCACCGACCTGGCCGGTGGCTCCCACAATGCCGATCCTCATGCCCGCGAGGCTACCCAGCCGGGCGGGGCGGGCGGGAAGCCTTTCCCAGCGCGCGGGCCGGGGCGACGGGAATCACACCCGTCGCCCCGCCCGGTCAGCCGTGGTCGACCACGTCGCCGAGGCCGGCGGCCACCAGCTCGTCCCTGATCACCGCCGCGTCCCCCTCCACCACCAGCGTCAGCGACTCCGGGTGCAGGTGCGCGGCGGCCGCCGCGGACACCTCCTCGACGGTCGCCGCGAGCAGCGCCTCGCGCAGCCGCGCGTGGTAGTCGTCCGGCAGGTCGTGCACCACCAGTGTGGTCAGCGCCGAGGCGATGGCCCGCGGGCTCTGCAACTCGACCGAGAGCTGGCCGGCCCGCCACGAGCGGGCCACCTCCAGCTCCTCCTCGCTCACCCCGGTCAGCTGGGTGCGCGAGACCTCGCCCACCGACTCGACCAGGGCCGGCGCGGTCACCGCGGTCTGCACGCCGGAGGTGACCGCGAAGCGGCCGAACCGCCGGGACGAGGCGAAGTCGCCCCGGATCCCGTACGTGTAGCCGCGTACCTCGCGGATCAGGTGGTTGAGCCGGGAGGTGAACGCGCCGCCGAGCACGGTGCCGGCCAGCGTCATCGGCACGTGGTCGGGGTGGGCGCGGTGCGGGGACGGGTGACCGAGCCGCAGCGTGGACTGCACCGAGCCGGGCCGGTCGACCAGGATGACCCGCCGCCGGCCGGCGAGCGTCGTCTCGATCGGGCCGCCCCGGTCGACCGGACCGCCGCCGGTGCCGGCGAACGCGGTCGCGCCCAGCGCGTCCAGGTCGATCCGCTCCAGGTCGCCGGCGACGATCAGGGTGCCGGGACGGATGAACCACTCGGAGTGGAAGACGGTCACGTCGTCCACCTCCAGCGCGGCGACGCTCTCCGGGTCGCCGTAGAGCGGGCGCCCCCACCGGTTGTCGGCGCCGAAGAGGTCGGCGCGCAGCACCGCGTCGGCGCGCGGGCCCGGGTTGGCCCAGTCCATCCGCAGCGCGGTCGCCTCGTCGTCGCGGACCCGCAGCACGTCGGCCGGGTCGAGCCGGGGCGTGCGGACCGCCTCGGCGAGCAGCTCCACCGCGGCGCTCAGCCGGTCGACCGGCACCTGCACGCTCACCTGGAACGAGTCCCAGTCGAGCCCGGCCACCAGCTCGGTGCCGAGCGCCTCGATGGCCAGCGCGTACGCGGTGGCGTCCCGCTGCGCGGTGCCCTCCTCCAGGGCCTTGGCCAGCACCGCGCCGAGCCCCTCCTTGCCGACCGGCTCGCGGCCCGCGCCGCCGTCGAGCAGCAGCAGCGCGACCGCGAGCGTCTGCCCGGGCAGGTGCGCGGCGACCACCTGACCGCCGGCCACCGTCCGCCGGACCACCTGCGGGAACCGGTAGGCGCGGGCGGCGCCGGGGCCGGGACGGGTGGCGATCAGCGTCATGAGGTCTCCTCGGGCAGGTAGGTCAGGATCACCCGGTCGTCGGCGCCGAGCAGCGCGGCGGCCTGCTCGGCGATCTGCTCGGCGGTGACGGCGAGCCAGCCGGGCAGCCGGTCGGCGGCCCGGGCCGGGTCGCCGAACTGGGTGGCGTACCGGCCGAGCGTGTCGGCGCGACCGTCGACGGTGGACATCTGCCGCCACCACATGGTGCTCAGCAGGGCCTTGGCCCGGTCCAGCTCGGCGGCGGTCACCGGCACGGTGGCCAGCTCGTCCACCACCTCGGCGAGCCCGTCGCGCAAACGCTCGGCGGTCACGCCGGGCCGGGCGGTGGCGGTGGCGATCAGCGGCGCCGGGGCGTGCGCCAGGTCCACCCCGTACGCGCCGACCAGGTCCGGCTGGGCGATCCGCTCGCCGTCGGCGAGCCGCTGGTAGAGCCGGCTGCCCCGGCCGCTGCCCAGCACGGTGGCGAGCACGGTGGTCACGTCGTACCCCGGGTCACCGAACGGGTGGGTGCGGTGCGCGAGGTAGACGCGGGGGGCGGGCACGTCGGCGGTGACCGTCTCCACCGCCGGCGTGCCGGCGGCGGGCACGGTGCGCCCGTCCGGGGCGGCCGGGATGTCGGAGCGCGCGGCGAGGCCGCCGAAGTATTTGTCGGCCAGCGCGAACACCTCGGCCGCGGTGGTGTCGCCGACCACCGTCAGCACCGCGTTGTTCGGCGCGTAGTAGGTGCTGTGGAACGCCTGGAACGTGGCCAGGTCGGCGGCGTTCAGGTCGGCCATCGACCCGATGGTGGCGTGGTGGTAGGGGTGGCCGGGCGGATAGAGCAGCGGCAGCAGCCGCAGCCAGGCGTCGCCGTAGGGGACGTTCTCGTAGCGTTGCCGCCGCTCGTTCTTGACCACGTCGCGCTGGTTGTCCAGCGTCTCCTGGGTCAGCGCCGGCACCAGGCCGCCCATCCGGTCGGCCTCCAGCCAGAGCGCCAGCTCCAGGTGCTCGGCGGGGACGGTCTCGAAGTAGTTGGTCCGGTCCGGGTTGGTGGTCGCGTTCAGCGATCCGCCCGCGCCCTGGATCAGCTTCATGTGCTCGGTCTTGGCCACGTTCACCGAGCCCTCGAACATCAGGTGCTCGAAGAGGTGGGCGAAGCCGGTCTGGCCCGCCGGTTCGTGGCGCGAACCGACGTCGTACCAGAGGTTGACGGCCACGGCCGGGGCGGTGCGGTCCTCGCTCACCACCACACGCAGGCCGTTGTCCAGTCGGGTCGTCTCGATCGGCCAGGGGTAACCGCTGTCGGGCATGGCACGACGCTATCCGATCCCGGGGGCGGAAAGGTGACGCGCGGGGAGCATCGTCGCCGCGGGTCGGGGTACCCGAGCGCCATGGCCACCCCCGTACCGTCCGCCGTCGAGCGGGCCGCCGCCGCGCTGGCCCGCCTGCGGCACGCCCGGCTGCTGCATCCCGCCGGCCGCACCTTCGCCGCCGAGGTGCTGATCTGGGGTACGTCGGGACCGCCGACCGGGGTGCCGCTGCTGGACCGGCCGGGCCGGTGGCCGGCCACGGTGCGCCTCTCCAAGGGGGTGCCCACGCCGGGCGGCTGGCCGGACGTGCTGGGCGTGGCGGTCCGCCTGCACCGGGACCCGGAGCCGCCGGTGGACCTGCTGGTCAGCTCCAGCGGCGCCGCGCCGGTGCTGCGGAACCTGCCGCTGCCCCGGCGGCGCTTCACCGGGACGTACACGTCGATCATGCCGTTCCGCGCCGGGGCGCGGCGGCTGTTCCTCGCCGCGCTGGCCGACCCGGACTCGCCCGACCTGGGTCGCTCCCTGGCCGGGGTCGACGCGGCGGTGGCCGCGGACGAGCCCCGGCTGGTGCTCGCGGTGGCCTCGGCGGTGGGCCCGTGGCGACCGTTCGGCGAGGTACGCCTCGACGGGCGGCGCGGCGCCCCGGAAGACGCCGCGCTCGCCTTCGACCCGGTCGGCAACGTGCCGCCCGGCCTGCGCCTGGCCGGTCCGCTGGCCCGGCTGCGGGACGCCGGCTACCGGGGCTCGCGTCGGGGCCGGGGCGTCGGGCTCAGTCGGGGGGCTCGATCGGGGTGACGGTCTCCTCGGACGTGCGGTGCTCCAGCACCGTGTCGGGGGCGGCGTTGCGGTCCTCCTCACGCAGGTCCGACTCGGCGAGGATCGCGTCGGCCTGGGCCTCCGCGTCGTCGCTGCCCACCGCCGCCTCCTCCGGCAGCAGGTGGGCGCGGGAGGAGATCCGGTCCTGGTCGCTCTGGTCGTGGCTCATGGTCGTTCCATACCCCGCGTTCCGCTCTGCGGAACGGAGCGGGACTTCCCGGTCGCGTCGGGTAGGCTGGCCGACGTGACGCGGTCGTATCGATGGTTTAGGCAGCCGGCTGGAGGAGCCGGTGACTCGACCATGAGCTGACGTCACCACCTCTTCGAGCCGGCCGGGCAGGGATTCTTTTCCCTGCCCTTTCGTATGCGAGCAGCCGGCTCGATCCCCCGGACCCGGCACGGGGGCACGGTCGGCGGAAGGAATCCCCACCGTGACCACGTCCCAGGACGCCCATCGGGTCATCGACCAGCGCATCGACCGTGTGGTGCCGCTGACCACCCCGGCCCTGCTGCACCACGACCTGCCGCTGGACACCCCGCTGGCCGAGGCCGTCGTGGCCGGCCGGCGTGCGGTCGGCCGGGTGCTGGACCGCGACGACGACCGGTTGCTCGTCGTCGTCGGCCCCTGTTCCGTGCACGACCCGGCCGCCGCCCTGGAGTACGCGGGACGGCTGCGCGAGGTCGCCGACCGGGTCGCCGACGACCTGCTGGTGGTGATGCGGGTCTACTTCGAGAAGCCGCGCTCGACGGTGGGCTGGAAGGGACTGATCAACGACCCGGCGCTGGACGGCTCGGGCGACGTGAACACGGGTCTGCGGACCGCGCGGGCGCTCCTGCTCGACGTGCTCCGGCTGGGCCTGCCGGTGGGGTGCGAGTTCCTCGACCCGATCACCCCGCAGTACATCGCCGACACCGTCGCCTGGGGGGCGATCGGCGCCCGGACCGTGGAGAGCCAGGTCCACCGGCAGCTCGCCTCCGGCCTGTCCATGCCGATCGGCATGAAGAACCGGCCCGACGGCAGCATCGCCACCGCGGTCGACGCGATCCGCGCCGCCGGCGTGCCGCACGTCTTCCCCGGCATCGACGTCTCCGGCACCCCGGCGATCATGCACACCCGGGGCAACGCCGACGGTCACCTGGTGCTGCGCGGCGGGGGCGGCCGGCCCAACTACGACGCGGAGTCGGTGGCCGGGGCGCTGGACCTGCTGCGCGCGGCCGGCCTGCCCGAGCGGGTCGTGGTCGACGCCAGCCACGCCAACAGCGGCAAGGACCACCGCAACCAGCCGGTGGTGGCCGCCGACGTGGCGGCGCAGCTCGCCGCCGGGCAGCGCGGGATCGTGGGCATCATGCTGGAGAGCTTCCTGCTCCCCGGCCGGCAGGACCTGGACCCGACGCGGGAGCTGGAGTACGGCCGGTCGATCACCGACGCCTGCATCGGCTGGGACACCACCGGCGAGGTCCTGGACCACCTGGCCCAGGCCGTCCGGGCGCGTCGCGCCACGCTCCCGACCCCCGCCTGAGCGGGGTTGGGGGGAGTTTGACCGGTTCGGGGCCGGGTAGGTGGTCGGCGTGACCGATGACGCGCCCGTGACCGAGCAGCCGGACACCAGGCCGCTCGACGACCTGCTCGACGACCTCTACCGCGGTCAGGAACGGATCACCCAGGCCGACATCTACCGCCGCGCGGTGGCCGCCGAGCTCCCGGCCGAGCTGCTCACCCGGATCGCCGCGCTCCCCCAGGGCGAGTACGCGGTCGACGAGGCGGCCGAACTGCTGGGCGGCACGGTCGCCTGAACACCCGCCCGACCGAGAGGACCCGACATGACCGACCGCGAGCCCGAGCACGAGCACCTGGCGGCGCTCGGCCAGCCCCCGGAGGGCATGGACACGCTGCCGGAGCCGGACTTCGCCAACGAGCACGACCGCACGGCGGTGGACCGGGACATCATCACCGGGGCGGACGAGGACGAGCGCGAGCCGGAGACCTCGCGCGGCTGGGCCGGCGAGGACCACGGCACCACCCCCACCTGATCTCCGGCGCGACGACGACGGGGCCGGCGCACTCGCGCCGGCCCCGTCGAGTCGTGCTCACTTCTCGTGGTGCCCACCCTCGGCGGCCTGCTGGGCCACCGCGTAGCCCATCTGGAGGAAGTCGGAGGCGGCCACCGCGGTCAGCGCGGTGGCGACCAGCCGGGTCAGCCGGGGCGCCAGCACCAGGCCGCCGGTGAGCCCGGTGGCCACCCAGACCGCCAGGCAGAACGGGCAGCTGACCAGCTCGCCGAGCGCGTGCCGGGTGGGGCTGCCCTCGTCCCGGACCTGCTCCATCACCTCGCCGCTGCCGATCGGGTGGTCGTAGCGGGTGAACGGCGCCCGCAGCGGGCTGGTGATCGCGTCCTTGGACAGCAGCCGGCTCAGTTTGTGCGTGGCGACCGAGAGCAGCACCACGTCGCCGGGCGAGGGCCGCTCCGGCACCGGCCGGCCGGTCGCCCGGACCAGCCCGACCAGCGCCGCGGTCACCCCGGCGTAGGTGCCCATCGCCTTCAGGTAGCCCTCCAGCGGTCGGTGCTCGTGCGGCGCGTACGCCTGGCGCAGGCGCGCCACCTTCTGCTTCAGGCCACTCCCGGTCAACCCGGCCTCCCTCTCGTGCGTCGTGGCGGGCCGGGCTCAGCCGGCGGTCAGGTTGTCGGCCACCTCGCGGTCGAGGTTGGCCAGGATCTCGTCGGCCAGGGCGTGGTCCGGACCGGCCAGGTCCAGGCGTACCCGGGCGCCTCCGGCGTCGGCCGGCTCCACGTCGATCTCCGCGGACCAGTCGGCGGCGCTCCACCGGGCCCGCATGTCCTCGGCGTCGACCACCTCCACCTGGCAGTCGCCGGAGCGGCGCAGCTCCTCCGGCAACCACGCGGAGGAGCGGTCCGGGTCGGTCGCGGTGTTGAACACCACCTCGGGCGGCGCGGACATGCCGCGCTCGGCGTGGCTGGCCATCAGGCGTCCCGCAGCCGGCTCGGGTCGACCTCCCGGCCCGGGTGGCGGGCCAGGTACTCGGTCTCCAGCTCGGCGGTCCGACGCAGGTGGTTGGCGAGCGCGGAGTCGGTGGCGTGCCGCAGCGTGTCCAGCCGGGTGCGGTGCAGGCTCTGCATCTCCCGGATCAGGTCCTCGTCGCCCAGCTCGGCGGGGTCCACCCCGAGCAGCTCACCGTCGCCGGCCCCGGTGGTGCGGGCGTGGTCGCCGTCCCACTCGGTGACCCGCTGCTCCGGGCTGGCGTCCCGGCGTACCGATTCGGTCATCGTCGCCCCCTCGTCTCGTTCGGGCTGGCGACTAGACGGATGCCCAGCGCGGCTGCCACCAAACCCGGGGCACCTACGACGCCGCGTCGGAGACGGCCGGCGGCCCCGGTACCCTCGATGGCATGCAGCGGCTCTGGACACCGGCGTGGATCGTCCGCCACGTGGCCATGGTCGTGCTGGTGGTGGGCTTCCTCGGGCTGGGCTGGTGGCAGGTGACCCGGGCCGCCCAGGGCAACGCGCTGAGCTTCGGCTACGCGATCGAGTGGCCGGTCTTCGCCGGTTTCGTGGTCTTCGTCTGGTGGCGTGAGGTGCGGCACGCGCTGCGCGCCGCGCCCGGGCCGTCGACCGCGCCGCCACCGTCGGCGGCCGCCGACCCGGAGCCGGTCACCACCACCCCGGCGGTACGCCGGCCGGTGCGCGCCGTCCGGGTGCCGGCGGCGCCGCTCGACGGGGCGGACGACGGCGAGCTGGCCGCCTACAACCGCTACCTTTCCTGGTTGAACGCGAATCCGGGCTCCCGGCCCGGCGACTATCCCGGCTGAGGCCGGTGCGGAAGGACGGACGACGGTGGGCGGAGCCCTTACCCGGTACCGCGTGATCGCCTGGATCGTGGGCGTGGCGCTGGTGGTGCTGGTCCTGATCGGCATGCCGCTGAAGTACGGCTTCGACAACCCGAGCGTGGTGGCCGTGGTCGGCGTCGCGCACGGCTGGCTCTACATGCTCTACCTGGCGCTCACCTTCGACCTGTCCCGCCGGGCCGACTGGCCGTTGAAGCGGATGCTGCTGGTGATGCTCGCCGGCACCGTGCCGTTCGTCTCGTTCTACGCGGAACGGCGGGTGAGCCACTGGGTGGCCGCCGGGAACCGGCCCCGCACCCCGGAGCCGGTCGCCGGCTGACCCCGGACCGCCGCGGGCCGGGCTCAGCGTGCCGGCCGCCACGGCGCGGCGGCGGGCGGGTCGGTCCAGCCACCGAGGCGCGCGCCCTCGCGGGCCCGGCGCAGCGCGCGGGTCACCTGGCCGAACTGCCGCTCGTCGTCGCTGCTGAACAGCAGCACCTCGGCACCCCGGATCCGCCCCCACAGCTCGTGTGCGGGCGGGCGCCAGCGGTCGCCGAGCAGCACCAGCAGCAGCGGCAGCAGTCCCACCGCGCCGAGCGTCAGGTACGCCCCGGCGGTGAGCCGCTCCAGGCCGCCGGTGAAGCCGAGCAGCAGACCGACCGCGGCGATCAGCGCGGCGGAGACGGCGACCGCCCGCACGGCGAGCCGGTCGTGCGGGCCGCGGGTGGTCCAGAGCTGGGTGATCTCGGTCACCGCCCAGCTGTTGCGGCCGACGGTGAAACGCTCGGCGGTGACGACGATGCCGGGTCGGGCGTAGAGCAGCGTGGGCGCGGTCGCGTGCGGCGACCGGGGCGGGCGGGCGGAGGAGCGATCGGTCTGCACGGCGGCCTCCCGGGGTCGCGGATCCCGTGGTGGGGATTCCCGGTTCCGCGCTTCATTGTGTGGCGGACACGCCACCCGACCTCGGGTTTTCGCCCGCCCGGCCGGCACGTCGCCGGACCGGCCCGCCGGAAACAGAGAACGATTTCCGTCTTTGTCGTGACTTTGCCTGGCGTGGGCTGGCGACATCCGTCCAGAACGACGAATCGGGCGAGTCGCGCCTTCCGCCCAGGAGCGCCGAAGCACGCGACGCGAGGTCCGCGAAACGGTCACGGACGGTCAGCTGCCCCATTGTCACTTTCCGACACTTTGCCAACTTTCGCCCCTGCTTGAACTCCCGTCCACTCCGATCACGGGTTAGGTTGTCCAGGTCGGTCCGGTCGACCGCCGTCCGCCCGGACGGCGCCGGGTCGGTGTCGACGGGGCGTGGAACGCCTCCCGTCGACCGTGGAGAGGAGCTTTCCGCTCTTGTCGTCCTTACGGATGCTGCTCCGCTCGCTGGCGGTGGCCGGCCTCTCGGCCGCGCTGCTCGCTCCGGCGTCGGTGGCTCGGGCCGAGCCCACCCCCGCCGAGCTGACGAAGCAGATCGAGAAGTCCTCGACTGAGCTGGAGCGAATCGTCGAGTCGTACAACAAGCTCAACGAGGAGATCAAGGCCAACAAGGCCACCGCGGCCACGTTGGAGGCCCGGATCGGCCCGTTGCAGGACCAGGCCGAGCGGAGTCGCGCCGACGTGGGCGCGATCGCCGCGACGGCGTACAAGACCGGCGGCATGCGCACCGCGGCGGCCCTGCTGGAGCCGGGCGGTCCGGCGTCGTTGCCGGACCGGCTGGGCACGCTCGACCAGCTCACCCGCCAGCGGCAGCGCACCATCGACAGCTTCACCGGTGACCAGCGCCGGCTGATCGACCAGAAGACCCGGCTGGACGTCACGCTGGCGAAGGAGGCGGCGCAGGCCAAGCAGCTGGCCGCCGCCAAGAAGCGGATCGAGGCGGACCTGTCCGGCCTCTACGAGATGCGTCGCAAGGCGTACGGTCGGGCCACCGAGGCCCCGGTCAAGGCGAGTTCGGCGGGCACGCCCCCGGCCGTCTCCGGCAAGGCCGGCGTCGCGGTGCGGTACGCCTACGGCGCGGTCGGCAAGCCCTACGGCTACGGCGACGACGGCCCCGGCAGCTACGACTGCTCCGGGCTCACGCTGGCCGCCTGGCGGGCCGCCGGGAAGTCGCTGCCGCACAGCGCGGCGCAACAGTGGGACGCGGTGACGCGGATCAGTCGCAGCCAACTGCAACCGGGCGACCTGGTGTTCTACTCCGGCCTCGGACACGTGGCGCTCTACGTCGGCGGCGGTCAGATCATCGACGCGCCGAGCGCGGGCCGCAACGTCAGCAAGCGGGGCATGAACATCATGAGCATCGCCGGCTACGGCCGGGTCTGACCCGCAACGACGAACGGCCGGCGTCCCCCTGTCGGACGCCGGCCGTTCGTCGTTTCCATTACTACCAGGTCAGGCCGCCTGCAGCCCTTCGGCGCGGGCCAGCTCACGCAGCCGGCCGAGGGCCTGGATCTCCAGCTGGCGGATCCGCTCCCGGGAGAGCGAGAACCGCGACGCGACCTCGGTCAGCGAGTGCTCACGCCCGTCCTCCAGGCCGTAGCGGGCCCGCATGATGCCGGCCGACCGGTCGTCGAGGTGGTTGAGCAGACCCTCGATCCGCTGCCGCTCCAGGCCGGTCAGCACGATCTCCTCCGGCGACGGCGCGTCGCTGTCGGCGACCAGGTCACCGAGGTTGGTGTCGCCGTCGTCGCCCACCGGGGTGTCCAGCGAGACGGTGTCCTGCGACCAGCGGCGCAGCTCGTTGACCCGCTCGACGGTGACGCCGAGCGCGGTCGCGATCTGCTCCGGCTCCGGGTCGCTGCCCAGCTCGCGGGTGAGCTGCCGGGCCACGTTGCGCATCCGGTTGACGTCCTCCACCAGGTGCACGGGCAGCCGGACGGTGCGCTCCTGCTGGGCGATGGCCCGGCTGATCGCCTGCCGGATCCACCAGGTCGCATAGGTGGAGAACTTGAAGCCACGCTCGTAGTCGAACTTCTCGACCGCGCGGACCAGGCCGGTGTTGCCCTCCTGGATCAGGTCCAGCATGGGCATGCCGGAGCGCACGTAGCGCCGGGCGATGGAGACGACCAGCCGCAGGTTGGCGCGGATGAACAGGTCCTTCGCCCGCTCCCCCTCGGCCACCACGCGCTCCAGTTCCTCCCGGGTGGCCCCGTCGGGGAGCCGGTCGGTGTCGAGCAGGTGCTCGGCGTAGAGACCCGCCTCGATCGCCTTGGAGAGATCCACCTCGCGGGCGGCGTCCAGCAGCGGCGTCCGGGAGATCTCGTGCAGGTAGACGCCGACCAGGTCCCGCTCCTCGGCGACCTCGTCGGTACGCATGCCGATGTTCTTGTCCACGATTGCCACGGTCCCCTCGCTCGCGCCGGTTGCCCGGTTCCTTGCCATCCCCACGTTCATCAGCCCTCCCCGTAACCTCCGCTGTGCCCGTAGGTGCTGACACCTACACAACAGATGTGACGCGTCGGGGATTCCATGTCGTGAGTCGAAACTGTCACGAATGCCTGAGTAGTAGCTGAGAGCCCGGTCCATGTTTCCTGTCAGGACCCCTGCTCGGGCGACTCGTGGCCGCCCTGGTGGTGGGCGCGGGAGCAGCGGAATCGCCGTCCGCCCATGGAATGGCACCATTGCCTGTTCCATGAACACAGCGAGCCGCGTCACCGCGTCATTGCGATCCTGGTCACTGCCTGATACGCGCCCGTGGACCCACCGGTTCAGCCACGGTGAGGATTACCCTCCGCCTCGTTGAACAATCCGCTCGGGGAGAGACGTCCCCTCCCGCCACGTGATACGCGTCGCACCCGCCGGGCGGATGCGCCGGGCGGGTGGTTTCGCGCTCGGGGTCAGGAGGCGAGCAGGGCCAGGGCGCCGCGTACCTGGTCGGCGGAGCGGGCCAGCGCGGCCCGGGCGGCGGGCACCTCCGCGCCGGAGACCAGCGCCACCAGGGCGGTCTTGAGGTCGCCGTCGGCCTCCCGCAGGGCGACCCGGCAGACCTCCTCGGCGCACCCGGTCGCCTCCACCAGGATCGAGATCATCCGGCCGCGCAACTTGGCGTTGGTGGCCACCATGTCGATCATCAGATTCGAGTAGACCCGGCCCAGGCGCACCATGACGGCCGTGGAGAACGTGTTCAGCACCAGCTTCTGCGCGGTGCCCGCCTTCATCCGGGTCGACCCGGTGACCACCTCGGGTCCGGTGTCCACCCCGATGAACACGTCCACCGACGGGGCGGCCTCGGCCTCCGGGTTGGCGCACAGCAGCACGGTCCCGGCCCCCTGGGCCCGGGACGCGGCGAGCGCCCCGAGGACGTACGGGGTGCGCCCGCTGGCCGCCAGGCCGACCACCAGGTCGCCGGGGTGCACGCACTCGCCCGCCTCGGCGGCGCCGCCCCGTTCGTCGTCCTCGGCGTCCTCGACGGCGCGCCACATGGCCTCCGGGCCCCCGGCGAGGTGCGCGCAGAACCAGTGCCGGGGCGAGTTGAACGTGGGGGCCAGCTCGGCCGCGTCCAGCACGCCGAGACGGCCGGAGGTGCCGGCGCCGAAGTAGTGCACCCGGTGCCCGCCGCGCAGCGCGGCGACGGCCAGGTCGACGGTCTCGGCGATCTCGTCGAGCACGGCGGCCACCGCGGCCGGCACCCGCCGGTCGGCCTCGTTGATGACGGTGAGCACGTCCCGGGTCGACATCAGGTCGAGGTCGACGCTCTGCGGGTTGCGCCGCTCGGTCGGCGCGCCGACGCGCACCACCGGACGCACCACGGCCACCTCGTCCCGCTCCACCCGGCCCGCCGTCATCCCCGCCTCCGCCCGGGACCCACCCGGTGCGACTGGACGGCCTCGGCGGTGGCCTCCAGGGCCTTCTTGGTCCGGGCCCGGCTGCGGGCGGCCACCCCGACGAAGAGGCAGTCGACCACGGTGAGCTGGGCCAGCCGGCTGGCCGTCGCGCCGGACCGGTAGGTCGTCTCCCGGGCGGCGGTGGTGAGCACGTGGTCCGCGACGTCGGAGATCGGCGAGCGGGGGAAGTTGGTCAGCGCCACCGTGGTGGCCCCGCGCGCCCGGGCCTGCTCCAGCACCTCGATCACGTCGGAGGTGGTGCCGGTGTGCGAGATGCCGACCGCGACGTCGCCCCGGCCGAGCAGCGCGGCCGAGGTGAGCGCGGTGTGCACGTCCGGGAAGTAGAACGCGATGCGGCCGATGCGGTGCAGCTTCTGCTGGAAGTCGGAGGCGACGAAGCCGCTGGCGCCCGCGCCGTAGACGTCGATCCGGCCGGCCGCGCCGATCGCCTCGACGACCTGCTCGCAGACCGCCGGGTCGAGCTGCTCGGCGGTCTCCTCGACGGCTCGCGCGTCGTTGAACGCGATGGTGGCGATGATCTGCGCCAGGTCCGCGCCCGGCGGGATGTCGCCGCCGACCACCCGGGCGTCCGGCGGCTCGATCCGGCGCGCGGCCTCGGCGGCGAGCCGGATCCGCAGCTGGGGATAGCCGTCCATGCCGACCGACCGGCAGAACCGGATCACGGTCGCCTCGGATGTCTCGGCGGCGGTGGCGAGATCGGTGATGGTGCGCCGGGCCGCGTCGGCCGGATCGGCGACGACCAGCCGGGCCACCCGCTGCTCGGCCGGGGACAGCGAGGGAAGGAGGCCGCTGATGTGGACGATCAGTCCACCGGGCTCGTGACTCGCAGAAATCTTCGGACTCTTCGCCACGGATGAAACTTACTTTCACAGGCCGTGAGCGTCAACCATGACGCCGCGTATCGGGAAATTTACCGCCTTCCGCGCCCGGCCCCCTCGCCCAGGGTCCCATCGTCGCAGCCCGGCCGCCTCATCCGGTCCGGTCGAGTCGGTGCCGCCGGCCGACCGGACCGTCCGCCGTCATGCGCTCCCGGGCCGGCCGGACGGCCGTCGCCGGGTCACCGGTCGGCCCTCCGGGCGGCCGGTTAGCGTGTGGGCATGGCGGATCGCACGGTGCTGGTGACCGGAGGCACGGGCGGGCTGGGGGGCGCGGTCACCGCGGTCTTCCTGCGGAGCGGCTGGCGGGTGGTCGTACCCCAGCGGGAGCCCGGGACGGACGACGGTCCGGTCCGGGTCGTGGCCGACCTGCTGACCCCCGAGGGGGCGGCGCGGGCGGTCGAGGCGGCGACCGACGAGCCGGCCGCGCCGTTGCGCGCGGTGGTCAACCTCGTCGGCGGGTACGCCAGCGGCGGGCTCGTGCACGAGACCCCGGTCGAGGAGTTCGAGCGGATGCTGCGGATCAACCTGCGCCCGACCTACCTGGTCACCCAGGCGGCGTTGCCGCACCTGGTCGAGGCCGGCGGCGGCGCGGTGGTCTGCGTGTCGGCCCGGGCGGCGGTGGCGCCGTTCCCCGGCGCGGCCGGCTACGTCACCGCCAAGGCCGCGGTGCGGGCGTTCGCCGACGCGGTCGCGGTCGAGTACCGGCCGCACGGAGTGCGGTGCAACACGGTGCTGCCGAGCGTCATCGACACCCCGGCCAACCGGGCCGCCCAGCCCGAGGCCGACCACCGGCGGTGGGTGCCGCCGGCCGAGATCGCCGCCGTGATCCGCTTCCTCGCCTCCGACGAGTCCGCGCCGACCAGCGGCGCGAGCGTCCCGGTCTACGGCCGGGCCTGAGCCGGCACCGGTCCGTCCCGCCCCGCGCCGCCGGAGGGCCGAGGCGTGCCCTCCGGGCCCGGCGCGGCCAGGGCCGGCGGGTCGTCCGGCAGCCACTCGCTCAGGTGCGCCCGGATCCGGCGGGACACCTCCTCCGGCGTGCCGCTGCCGTCCACCACCACGAACCCGGCGTACTCCGGCAGCGACCGGTAGGCGGCGTCCGCCGCGGTGAGCCACCGCATGCTCTCGTGGTCGGTGCCGCGCCGCTCGATCCGCCGGTACGCCTCGGCGGGGTCGAGGGTGAGCAGGAACGTGACCCGGGGCGACGGGAAGATCCGGTACCCGGCCCGGGCCAGCCGTTCCCAGCGCTGCCCGCCGTGCGCCCGGATGCTGGCGTACTGACAGGCCGACCAGCGGTCCATCACCGCCGTCCGGCCGGTCACCAGGCAACTGACCAGGGCCAGCGCGATCGCGAGCCAGCGCAGCGCGGACTCCACCGCGAGCAGTCCGTCGCGGCCGACGAGTCGTTGCGCGTCCGGCCGGCCGACCCGCTGGGCGAGGCGGCCGAGCCAGCGGCGACCGCCGGCGTTGCGGTGGTAGGTGGCGGGGTGGCCGGCGGCGGTGAGCGCCTCGGCGAGCCGGTGGGCCTGAGTGGTCTTGCCCGAGCCGTCGATGCCGATCAGGGCGACGGCGCGCAGTCGGGCCCTGCCGCGCCGCGTCCGCAGTGAGCTGGCCACCCTGCCGAGGTTATCCGACCGACGCTCATCCTCGGCGATTTGTCGCTTTCCTCCCCGAGCGGACGGACCGCGCCGGAACAGGTGTGACCGGAGCTTCCGCCGGGTACGCCTGTTGATCCCACCGCCCATGACGACGACGGGAGACCCAGATGGCCGAGCGCGGGGACGAGACCCTGGTGCACACGCTGAAGAAGGTCGCCGCCGTGCTCAAGCAGTCCGAGATCCCGTTCGCCCTGGGCGGCAGCTTCGCCGTGTACGCGCACGGCGGCCACTCCAGCGACCACGACGTGGACTTCCTGCTCCGCGAGGCCGACGTCGACCGGGCCCTGGAGGCGCTGGTCGAGGCCGGCTTCACCGCCGAGCGCCCGCCGGAGGACTGGCTGGTCAAGGTCTACGACGAGGGACGCATGGTGGACCTCATCCACCGGCCGATCGAGACCCCGGTGACCGAGGAGACGTTCGCCGACACCATCGTGCGGCCGGTCGACGCGATCCACATGCCGGTGCTCTCGGCCAGCCAGCTGATGGTGCACAAGCTGCTCAGCTTCTCCCAGCACTACTGCGACTTCGCCCGCGCCCTGCCGCTCGCCCGTTCGCTGCGGGAACAGATCGACTGGGAACGGGTACGGAAGGAAACGCAGCACTCGCCGTACGCGGAGGCGTTCCTGGTGCTGCTCGACCGGCTGGACGTGCTGCCCGGCGGCGCGCCCGGCGGAAGGGAGACCCCGTGACCGGACGGTCCGGCGACGTGCCCCCCGACGAGTACGTGGAGGCGGAGATCCAGAACATGCTGGCCGAGGACCCGTCCGTGGCCGAGCAGGGCATCACGGTGGTGCGCCGCGAGCGCGGGCTGGTGCTCTACGGCGAGGTGGAGAGCCCGCACCGACGGGAGGAGATCCTCCGCCGGGTGGCCGAGCGCTTCCCGGACACGCCGGTGACGAGCGACATCGGGGTGATCCGCACCCAGGCGCCCACCCAGGTCGAGGAGCTGCCGTGAGGGAGGTTCGATGGTGATCCGGATCGCCGCCGTCGGCGACGTGCACGTGGACGAGGACGTGGTGGGCCGGTTCCGTCCCGCGTTGGAGGAGCTGCCCGACTGCGCCGACGTGCTGCTGCTCGCCGGCGACCTGACCCGCCACGGCACCGAGGCCGAGGCCCGGTGCGTGGCGCGGGAGTTCGGCGACCTCGGCGTACCGGTGATCACCGTGCTCGGCAACCACGACCACCAGTGCGACCAGGTGCCGCAGGTGGTCAAGGTGCTGGAGGACGCGGGGATCACCGTGCTGGAGGGCACCGGCACCGTGCTGGAGTGCGCCGGCGGGCGGCTCGGGGTGGCCGGGGTCAAGGGGTTCGGCGGCGGGTTCGCCGGGCGGTGCGCCAGCGACTTCGGCGAGCCGGAGATGAAGGCCTTCGTGCGGACCACCCGGGAGAGCGCCGACGCGCTGGCCGCCGCGCTGCTGTCGCTGGAGTGCGACTCGCTGGTCGCGCTCACCCACTACTCCCCCGTGCCGGACACGCTGGCCGGCGAGCCGCTGGAGATCTACCCGTTCCTGGGCTGTTACCAGCTCGGGCAGGCGATCGACTCGGCGCCGACCGCGCTGGCGTTGCACGGCCACGCCCACCACGGCACCGAGCGTGGAACCACGCCGGGCGGGGTCCGCGTCCGCAACGTCGCGCACCCCGTGATCAAGCAGGCCTACAGCGTGTTCCACCTGGGCGACCAGGTCGACTGACCGGGAGGTTTCCGGGATCGGCGAGCCGGGTATCCAGCCGCCATGGAGCTGATTCTCTGGATTCTCGCAGTCGTACTCGTGGTCGCCGGAATTCTCGCGCTGTTCCGCCGGCAGATCCTCTGGGGCATCGTCCTCATCGTCGTCGGCCTGCTGGTCGGCCCGGGTGGCGTCAGCATCTTCAATTAGCGAACCCTTCCTTCACCCCTGACCCGCCGGGGTCGTCGGGTCCGGCGCTCTGTCCTCCCAGACCGGAGCGTCCGGACCCGGCGATCCCGGCGTTTCCACGTCCGGCCCCGGCCGGGCGTTTGTGACCCCCGTCGAGCGGAAACATCTCGACCATGGAGACAACGCAGAGCGCGGGTCGGCGTACCGCCGGGGTCCGGAAGTGGTGGGCCCTGCTCGGCTTCGGCGCCGCCACGTTCGCCGCCGCCGCCATCGGCGGGCTGGGCGTCCGGGGCACCTCCGCGGAATACCAGAGCCTGGAGCAGCCCGCCTGGGCGCCGCCCTCCTGGCTGTTCGGCCCGGTCTGGACGGTGCTGTACGCGTTGATCGCGATCGCCGGCTGGCTGGTCTGGCGCCGGGTCGGGTTCGGCCCCGCGCTCGGGGCCTGGGTCGCGCAGCTCGTGCTCAACGCGATCTGGACGCCGCTGTTCTTCGGCGCCGGCCGGTACGGGCTGGCCTTCGCCGAGATCGTGGTGATGTGGCTGGCCATCGGCGTGACCGTGGCGCTGTTCCGGCGCGTCTCCCGGCCCGCGACGCTGCTGATGCTGCCCTACTGGGCCTGGGTCACGTTCGCCGCCGCGCTCAACTTCGCCATCTGGCGGCTGAACTCCTGACCGGTGCGGGCGCGGGGACCGGTCGTCCCCGCGCCCGCCGGGGTCAGCAGCGGGGCACGCCGGGGATGTAGCCGTCGTAGCCGGTGTAGACGTAGGCGTCGGAGATGAACCGCCCGGAGCCGATCCGGTCCCAGATCGAGCTGGTGCCGTAGGTGCCGGTGACGCTGGTGCCGCTGGTCTGGCAGTAGATCGTCACCCCGGCGCCGTCGGCCACCGTGCCGACCGCGCTGTAGCCGGTGCCCGGACCGGACCGGACCGTCAGCGCGGCGCCCGCGGTGTTGACCGTGCCCGCACCGGTGTCCGCCCCGGCGCAGCCGTTGTCGCTGGTGTAGGTCTTCGTGCCCCAGTAGAGGGCCTGGGCGCCGTTGAACTTGATCTTTACGGCGCTGCCGCTCGAGCGCTGCTCGTAGTGCAGGTGCGGGCCGGTGGACCCGCCGGTGGTGCCGACGTACCCGATCACCCGGCCGTATCCGACGGTCTGCCCGACCGAGACGTTGAAGGCGTTCAGGTGCGCGTAGTAGGTCGTCCAGCCACCGCCGTGGTTGATCCGGACGTACTTGCCGTAGCTCGTGTCGCCGAGGTTCGTCACCACGTCGACCGTGCCGGGCGCGCTGGCCACCACCGGGTCGCCGAGGTCGTCGGTGCGGTTGAAGTCGATCGCGTTCGCCGGACTGTGGTTGGTCCGCGTCTGGCCGGACCAGGACTGATTGCACGGGAACGGGACCTTGAAGGTCGGCGCGGCCAGGGCGGGCGCCGCCGGGACCAGGACCGCCGCCGCCAGGACCGCCACCCCGGACGCGAGACTGAGCCACCGCTTACGCATCCACTGCCTCCTATGTTGAAAGTCTTCAATCCGATGCGGACAGCGTGACAGAAAGTTCCATCGAACGGAAGATTCGTGGGAGCGCACCCACGGCCGCTGGCGAGGGTTTCGGGATTGTTACCGGGCCGTGTCCGGCAGGGGGTGGACCGGGCGGGATGCAAGCGCTTACATGTGGGGACGACCATCGGACCGGCGCGGGTTCGATTTCCCCCCACGCGCCGGCAAGGAAGGAGATCGGCATGGCGTTTGCCAGATCACGCCAGGCTCTCGCGGTCACCGGCGTGCTGGGGCTGGCGCTCGGCGTCGCCGCCTGCGGCACCGGCAACGACAAGAAGAGCGACAACGCGAGCTCGCCCGAGTGCGCGGCATACGAGAAGTACCAGGGCAACGACGGCAAGAAGGTCACGATCTACTCCTCGATCCGTGACATCGAGGCCGACCGGCTGGACCAGTCCTGGAAGCAGTTCGAGGACTGCACCGGCATCGAGATCGACCACGAGGGCTCGGGCGAGTTCGAGGCTCAGCTCCCCGTCCGGGTGGACGGCGGCAACGCCCCCGACATCGCCTTCATCCCGCAGCCGGGTCTGCTGAAGCGCTTCGTCGACTCGGGCAAGCTCAAGCCGGCCGGCGCCGACACCAAGGCCATGGCCGAGCAGAACTACTCCCCCGACTGGCTGAAGTACAGCACCGTCAACGGCCAGTTCTACGGCGCCCCGCTGGGCTCCAACGTGAAGTCCTTCGTGTGGTACTCGCCGAAGACCTTCAAGGAGAAGGGCTGGTCGGTCCCGACCACCTGGCAGGAGCTGATCGACCTCAGCGACAAGATCGCGGCGAGCGGCACCAAGCCGTGGTGCGCCGGCATCGAGTCCGGTGACGCCACCGGCTGGCCGGCCACCGACTGGATCGAGGACGTCCTGCTGCGTACCGCGGGCCCCGAGGTCTACGACCAGTGGACCACCCACGGCATCCCGTTCAACGACCCGCAGGTCGCCACGGCCGTCAACCAGGCCGGCACCATCCTGAAGAACGAGAAGTACGTCAACGGCGGCTTCGGCGGCGTGAAGAGCATCGCCACCACCGCGTTCCAGGAGGCCGGCACGCCGATCACCTCCGGCAAGTGCGCGCTGCACCGCCAGGCGTCCTTCTACGCCAACCAGTGGCCGCAGGGCACCAAGGTGGCCGAGGACGGCGACGTCTTCGCGTTCTACTTCCCGGCGATCGACCCGGCCAAGGGCAAGCCGGTGCTGGGTGGCGGCGAGTTCGTCGCGGCCTTCGCCGACCGTCCCGAGGTCCAGGCGGTGCAGACCTACCTGGCCTCCGGCGAGTACGCCAACAGCCGGGCCAAGATCGGTGACTGGGTGTCCGCGAACAAGAAGCTGGACCTCAACAACGTCCCGAACCCGGTGGACAAGCTCTCCGTGGGCATCCTGCAGGACTCCAAGACCGTCTTCCGCTTCGACGGCTCGGACCTGATGCCGGCAGCGGTCGGCGCGGGCACCTTCTGGAAGGGCATGGTCGCCTGGATCAACGGCAAGGACACCACGAGCGTCCTGAACGACATCGAGGGCAGCTGGAAGTGATCTGAGAGGGTGGCCCGGTCCGCGACGCGGACCGGGCCACCCTCGAAGCATCCGAACCCTTGAGGGAGGGTTGATGGAGTTCGACTTCGCGGCGGAACAGCCGAAGTTCCTCATGCTGATGTACGGGCTGATCGCTTTCGTCGCGGTGGTGGGCGGCCTGCTCCTGCTCCTCGACGTGGTGCCGGCCTGGTTCGCCCGGCGCCGGGAGGCGCAGCTGGTCGCGGCCGTGACGGCCGGCGGTCCGCCGCCGCGCCGGCGCAAGCAGCGTGAGGGCCTGTTCGCGTTCTTCTTCCTGCTGCCGACGCTGCTGTTCCTGACCATCGGTCTGGTGGTGCCGGCCATCCGCACCACGCTGCTCTCCTTCATGGACGCGCGCAGCACCGACTGGGTGGGGCTGGACAACTACGGCTGGATGTTCTCCGAGGACTCGATCTTCCGGGTCCTGCTCAACACCCTGGTCTGGGTGCTGCTGGTCCCGCTGGTGGCCAGCGCGTTCGGCCTGGTCTACGCCGTCCTGGTGGACAAGGCCCGGTTCGAGTCGGCGGCCAAGTCGCTGATCTTCCTGCCGATGGCGATCTCGTTCGTCGGCGCCGCCATCATCTGGCGGTTCATCTACGCCTTCCGGGGCGACGGGCAGGAGCAGATCGGCCTGCTCAACCAGATCGTGGTCAGCCTCGGCGGCGAGCCGAAGCAGTGGCTGCTCGACTCGCCGCTGAACACGCTCCTGCTGATCGTGATTATGGTGTGGATCCAGGCCGGCTTCGCCATGGTGGTGCTCTCCGCGGCCATCAAGGCCATCCCGGCGGACATCATCGAGGCGGCCCGGCTGGACGGCACCACCGCCTGGCAGATGTTCTGGCGGATCACCATGCCGAGCATCCGGCCGGCGCTGATCGTGGTGGTGGTGACGATCTCCATCGCCACGCTCAAGGTCTTCGACATCGTCCGGACCGCCACCAACGGCAACTACGACACCAACGTGATCGCGACCGAGATGTACAACCAGGCGTTCCGGTACGGCGAGAACGGGCAGGGCTCGGCGCTCGCGGTCTTCCTGTTCGTCCTGGTCCTGCCGCTCGTGATCTACCAGATCCGCAACCTGCGCAAGCAGCGGGAGGGCTGAGATGACCACCGCCACGCCCACCGTCGGAGCCGGCGTCCAACCCCCGGCGCCGCTCACCCGGGCCGCCCGGGTCCGCAAGCGGCTCAACAGCCGCACCGCCACGCTGGTCTCGATCGTGCTCGCGCTGCTCTGGACGATCCCGACCTTCGGCCTGTTCATCTCCTCGTTCCGGCCGGAGGACCAGATCAAGACCACCGGCTGGTGGACGTTCTTCCGCGACCCGCAGTTCACCCTGCAGAACTACCAGGACGTGCTGTTCAGCACCGGCTCGTCGGGGCAGCTCGCCAGCTACTTCATCAACTCACTGGCGATCACCATCCCGTCGGTGCTCTTCCCGATCGCGTTCGCCTCGCTGGCCGCGTACGCGCTGGCCTGGATCAACTTCAAGGGCCGGGACTGGCTCTACATCGGGATCTTCGCGCTGCAGATCGTGCCGCTGCAGATGGCCCTCGTGCCGCTGCTGAGGTTCTTCTCCACCGGCGTCACCCTCGGCGGGGTCCAGATCCTCCCCGCGTGGGACCTGGTCGACGAGCAGAAGTTCGCGCAGGTGTGGTTCGCACACACCTGCTTCGCGCTCCCGTTCGCCGTCTACCTGCTGCACAACTTCATCTCGCAGCTCCCCGGCGACCTGATGGAGGCGGCCCGGGTCGACGGCGCCACCCACCCGAAGATCTTCCGCACCATCGTGCTGCCGCTGATCACGCCCGCGCTCGCGGCGATCGGCATCTTCCAGTTCCTCTGGGTCTGGAACGACCTGCTGGTCGCGCTGATCTTCGCCGGCGGCGGCGACGAGACCGCCCCGCTGACGGTCCGGCTCGCCGAGCTGGCCGGCACGCGGGGCAACGAGTGGCAACGGCTCACCGCCGGCGCGTTCGTCTCGATCGTCGTACCGCTGCTGGTGTTCCTGTCCCTCCAGCGCTACTTCGTGCGGGGCCTGCTCGCCGGCAGCGTCAAGGGTTGATCCGTCGTCCCACCGCCGCCGGCCTGCCGGCGGCGGTGGGACACGGGTCGCAGCGGGGAGCCACGATGACCAAGATTGACGACGTCGCCCGCCTGGCCGGGGTCTCCACGGCCACCGTCTCCCGGGCGCTGCGCGGGCTGCCGACGGTCTCCGCCGCCACCCGCCGCCGGGTGCTCGCCGCCGCCGAGCAGCTCCAGTACGCGGTCTCGCCGAGCGCCTCCCGACTGGCCGGCGGCCGGACCGGCACCGTCGCGGTGGTGGTCCCCCGGATCACCCGCTGGTTCTTCGGCACCGTGGTCGAGGCGGTCGAGGACTACCTCCAGCAGAACGGCTACGACCTGCTGCTCTACAACCTCGGCGGCCGGGAGCAGACCCGCCAGCGGGTGCTCCGCCCGGCCGGCCTGCACAAGCGGGTGGACGCGATCATGCTGGTTGCCACCCCGCTGCGCGCGGCCGACGTGCACGCGCTGACCAAGCTGGACCTGCCCGGGGTGACGATCAGCTCCGGCAGCGGTGTGCCCGGCTGGCCCTGCGTCCGCATCGACGACGTGGCCGCCGCCCGGACCGCCACCCGCCACCTGCTCGACCTCGGCCACACCCGGATCGCGCACATCTCCGGCGACCCCGACGACGAGCTGGCCTTCACCACCCACCTCGACCGGCGGCGCGGCTACCAGGAGGCGCTGCGCGGGGCCGGCATCCGCCCCGACCCGAGCCTCGACGTCGAGTCCCGGTTCACCATCGACGGCGGCACCCGGGCCACCGCCGAGCTGCTCGCCCGGGGCGAACCGCCGACCGCCATCTTCGCCGCCTGCGACGAGATGGCGATGGGCGCGGTCACCGCGCTGCGCGACGCCGGACTCCGGGTCCCGCAGGACGTCAGCGTGATCGGCATCGACGACCACGACCTGGCCGGGGTGCTCGGGCTGAGTACGATCGCCCAGCCCGCCGCCGAGCAGGGGCTGCTCGCCGCGCGCATCCTGCTCGACCCGCTGGGCGCCCGGGTCGCCGAGCCGTACGCCGGTCTGGTGCCGGCCCCGCGCGACGCCGACACCGACACCGGGACGCCGTCGTCGGTGATCCTCCCCACTCGCCTGGTGGTGCGGGACTCGACCGCGCCGCCCCGGGCACACTGAACGGACCCGTTCGCCCCGCACGCACGACAGGGAGAAGGCGCTGAACACCGACGCGACGCAGCAGAGCCCGGCCACCGGCTGGTGGACCGAGGCGGTCATCTACCAGGTCTACCCGCGCTCGTTCGCCGACTCCGACGGCGACGGCATCGGCGACCTGCCGGGCATCACGGCCCGCCTCGACCACCTCGCCGAGCTGGGCGTCGACGCGCTCTGGCTGTCCCCGTTCTATCCGTCCCCGCAGGCCGACGCCGGCTACGACGTGGCCGACTACCGGGACGTCGACCCGCTCTTCGGCACGCTCGCCGACGCTGACAAGCTGATCACCGAGGCGAAGGCACGCGGCCTGCGGGTGATCGTCGACCTGGTGCCCAACCACACCTCCTCCGCGCACCGCTGGTTCACCGCCGCGGTGGCGGCGGCGCCGGGCAGCCCGGAGCGGCAGCGCTACGTCATCCGGGACGGCAAGGGCCCGGACGGCGCCGAGGCCCCGAACGACTGGGAGAGCGTGTTCGGCGGACCGGCCTGGACCCGGCTGCCGGACGGGCAGTGGTACCTGCACCTGTTCGACCCCGGCCAGCCCGACCTCAACTGGGACAACCCGGAGGTGCGCGAGGAGTTCCTCGGCGTCCTGCGCTTCTGGCTCGACCGGGGCGTGGACGGGTTCCGGGTGGACGTCGCGCACGGCCTGATCAAGCAGGCCGACCTGGCCGACTGGCAGGAACCGCAGGAGATCCTCTCCGGCAGCGAGGTGGACAAGCCCCGGCCGCCGATGTGGGACCAGGACGGCGTGCACGAGATCTACCGGGAGTGGCGGCGGCTGCTCGACTCGTACGCCGGGGAGCGGGTCCTGGTCGCCGAGGCGTGGGTGGAGCCGGCCGAGCGGCTGGCCCGTTACGTCCGGCCGGACGAGATGCACCAGGCGTTCAACTTCGAGTACCTGATGGCCGCCTGGACCGCCCCGGCCCAGTACGCGGTGATCACCCGCTCCCTGGAGGCCACCGACTCGGTGGGCGCGCCGACCACGTGGGTGCTGTCCAACCACGACGTGGTCCGGCACGCCTCCCGGCTCGGGCTGACCACCGCCGGCGGCCGGATGAACGGCATCGGCGTCGACGACCCGCAGCCCGACGTGGCGCTCGGCCTGCGCCGGGCCCGGGCGGCCAGCCTGCTCATGCTCGCGCTGCCCGGCTCGGCCTACCTCTACCAGGGCGAGGAGCTGGGGCTGCCGGAGCACACCACGCTGCCCGACGAGGCCCGGCAGGACCCCACCTGGGCCCGCAGCGGGCACACCCAGCGCGGCCGCGACGGCTGCCGGGTGCCGATCCCGTGGGAGGCCGACGCCCCGTCGTACGGCTTCGGGCCGACGGACGCGAGCTGGCTGCCCCAGCCGCCGATGTGGGCCGAGTACGCGCTGGACCGGCAGCGCGGGGTGCCCGGCTCGACGTACGAGCTGTACCGCACGGCGCTGCGGTTGCGCCGCGAGCACGCGCTGGCGCGGGGCCCGCTGCGGTTCCTGTCCTCCGGCGACGAGGTGCTGACGTTCACCAACGGTGACCTCACCGTGCTGACCAACTTCGGCGCGACAGCGGTGCCGCTGCCGGCCGGCGCCTCGGTGCTGGTGTCCAGCGCCCCGCTGGACGGCGACGCGGTCCCCACCGACGTCACCGTGTGGTGGGTGTAAGGAAGGGCCCCCTGTTAACGCCTCCGGTATAGGAAGGGCCCCTTCTTAACACTCACCCGTTAAGAAGGGGCCCTTCCTTCCAGGCGGTCGGCACGGGTGTGCAGGAGCGCGTTGACCTGCGCGATGTCCCGGGGCGAGGTGCGGGCGGCCAGCCAGTACATGATCCCGGTGGGGATGAAGAAGAGCTGGAACGCGGCCAGCCCGACGGCGTAGTTCAGCGGCGGCGGGAACACCAGCCGCAGCCCGCCGAACACCAGCCCGACCACCCCGTTGCCGGCCGCCCGTCCCACGCCGTTGACCAGGTTGCCCAGGCTGTAGACCGTGCCCCGGTGCTCGGGCGGGTTGACGTCGGCGATCAGCGCGAACCAGTTGGGCGAGTTGGCCGAGGTGAGCGCCAGCGCCACCACGGCGGTGAGCAGGCTCAGCCCGACCGTCGGCTCGGTCAGCACACTGGACAGCACCGCCGCCACCACCGCGCCGGAGCCGCCGCCGTCGGGCACGTCGATCTCGATCGGCACGAAGAACAGCACCAGGTAGAACGGCACGGCCGCGAGGATGCCCACGGCCGCGACCAGGGCCCGGCCGCTCGGCGTACGCCGTTGCAGCGCGTCGCCGACCAACCCGCCCACGATCGACAGCGCGCCGCCGAGCTGGAACAGGGTGGCGAAGACGCTGCCCACCACCACCGCCGTGGCCGGCGAGTAGCCCTGCGCCTCGGCGCGCTGGCTGAACAGCACCGGAAGCCAGACCAGCGAGCCGAACGCGGCCTGGGCGGTCAGCCCCTGCAGGATCAGCCACCGGTTGGTCCGCCGGGCCAGGATCCGGGGCAGGTCGGCGCGGCTGATCCGGTAGTCATACTCGCCGCCGGCGTCGAGCGCCTCGGCCAGTTCCGGCTCGCTCTGCCCGCGCCGGATGTCGTAGGTGAACAGGTACGCCGCGGTGGCGGCCAGGCCGACGACGGTCAGCAGCAGGAACGGCCGCCGCCAGTCGGTCGCGCCGAGCAGGCCGCCGGTGAGCGTGCCGGCCAGCGTGCCGACGCCCTGGGACAGGCCCCAGAAGCTCATCACCAGGCCGCGGCGGCGCGGCGAGATCAGGTCGGTGACCACGGAGAAGCCGACCGAGCCGACCGCGCCCAGCCCGACCGCGGCGACGAGCTGGGCGGCCAGGAACGTCGGGTACTGCCCGGCCAGCGCGCTGCCGCCGGTGCCGGCCGCCCAGACCAGCGTGCCGACCATCAGCAACGGCTTGCGGTTGCTCCGGTCGCCGACGTACGCCCAGCCCACCGCGGCCACCGCGCTGACCAGGAAGCTGACCGCGGTGACCAGGCCGAGCATCCGCTGGGGTACGTCGAACGCCTCGGAGATCGGCCCGTACAGCGGCGGCACGAGGCCGATCGCCACGTTGTCCAGCGAGGCGAGCACCACGAAGACGACAACGCTGTAGTACCGGTGCGCCGCGTTCCCGCGCCGGGAGATCCTGGTGGAACTCATGCAGGGCAGCCAACCAGGTGCGGGCCGGATCCGGGACACCGCCCCCGGCCTGACGCGCGTGTTAAGAAGGGGCCCCTCCTCTACCGGAGGCGTTAAGAAGGGGCCCTTCCTTACCCCCGGGCGCGGGCGTAGCGCTCGCGGATGGCGGGCACCGGCTCGGCCGTGTACTCCTCGGTGTCGCCGATCGACCAGGCCGGCGGGGCGTCGCCGCCGAGCGCGACCCACGCGGCCTGGCGGGCCGCGCCGTCGGCCACGTACTCACCGGGCGGTGGGACCACCACCGGGCGGCCGAAGACCTGCGGCGCGATCGCGCGGACCGCGGCGGACCGGGCGCCACCGCCGACCAGGATGATCCGGTCGGCGCGGGCGCCCTGGGCGAGCAGCGCGTCGAGGCCGTCGGCGAGCCCGCAGAGCATGCCCTCGACGGCGGCCCGGGCCAGGTGCGCCGGGGTCGACGTGCCCAGCGTCAGGCCGCGCAGTTCACCGGTGGCGTGCGGGCGGTCCGGCGTCCGTTCCCCCTCCAGGTACGGCACCAGGACCAGGCCGTCCGCGCCCGGCGGGGCGGCCAGCGCCAACTCGCCGAGCGTGTCGAGGTCGACGCCGAGCAGCGTCGCGGCGGCGTCGAGCACCCGGGCCGCGTTCAACGTGCAGACCAGCGGCAGGAATCGCCCGGTGGCGTCGGCGAACCCGGCCACCGCGCCGGCGGCGTCGGCGGCCGGCGCGTCGGCCACCGCGAAGACCGTGCCGGAGGTGCCGATCGAGACGACCACGTCGCCCGGGTCGGCGCCGACGCCGAGCGCCGCCGCCGCGTTGTCCCCGGTGCCCGGCCCGAGGAGGACCCGGCCGGCGGCGCCGGACCCTGCGCCGCCGACCGGACCGGCGGCGGTCGGCCCGTCGCCGAGCGCCGCCGGGTCGAGCTGTCCGGCAGCCTCGGCCGGACCGAGCACGACCGGGACCCGCGGGCGCCGGCCGAAGGCCTGCTCCAACAGGTCGAGCCGGTATTCGCCGGTGCGCGGCGACCAGTAGCCGGTGCCGCTGGCGTCGCCCCGGTCGGTGCGCAGCGCGTCCAGGCCGGCAGCGCCGGCCAGCCGCCAGGTGAGCCAGTCGTGCGGCAGGCAGACCGCGGCCACCCGGTCGGCGTTCGCCGGCTCGTGCCGGGCCAGCCAGCGCAGCTTGGTGGCGGTGAAGCTGGCCACCGGCACCGCGCCGGTGGCCTCGGCCCAGAACCGGCGGCCGGTCTCCCCGCCGCCGGCCTCCTCGACGAGGTCCCGGGCGGCGTCGGCGGAGCGGGTGTCGTTCCACAGCAGCGCCGGGCGGACCACCTCGCCCGCCTCGTCCAGGCAGACCATGCCGTGCTGCTGGCCGCCGACCGAGACGGCCGCCACGTCGGCCAGGCCGCCGGCCTCGGCGACGGCCGCCCGCAGGGCGTCCCACCAGGCGGCGGGGTCGACCTCGGTGCCGGCCGGGTGGGGCGCCCGGCCCTGCCGGACCAGCGCCCCGGTCTCCGCGTCCCGGACCACCACCTTGCAGGACTGGGTCGACGAGTCGACCCCCGCGACGAGCGGCATGGCGGCCCGCCTCAGCGCGCGCCGAGCACGTGCTCGACGGCGAGCTGGTTGAGCCGGACGAAGCCGAAGCCCTTGGCACCGGCGGCCTCCGGGTCGAACTCCTCGAACGCGGTCCGGTCGGCGAGCAGTTCGGCGTAGCCCTCACCCGGGTTCAGCGTCGGGGTGGCCAGCTCGGCCACCCGGGCGGCGGCGAGCGCCTCGGCCACCTCCGGGTCGGCGCGGAACGCCGCGGCCCGCTCCTTGAGGAGGAGGTAGGTCCGCATGTTCGCCTCGGCGGAGGCCCACACGCCGGTCATGTCCTCGGTGCGGGAGGGCTTGTAGTCGAAGTGGCGCGGGCCGTCGTAGGCCGGGCCGCCGTTCGGGCCGCCGTGCTCCAGCAGGTCGACCAGGGCGAACGCGTTGAGCAGGTCGCCGTGGCCGAAGACCAGGTCCTGGTCGTACTTGATGCCGCGCTGGCCGTTGAGGTCGATGTGGAACAGCTTGCCCTGCCAGAGCGCCTGGGCGATGCCGTGCGCGAAGTTGAGCCCGGCCATCTGCTCGTGGCCGACCTCCGGGTTGAGCCCGACCATCTCCGGGCGGGCCAGGGTGGAGATGAAGCCGAGCGCGTGGCCGACGGTGGGGAGCAGGATGTCGCCCCGCGGCTCGTTCGGCTTGGGCTCCAGCGCGAAGCGCAGGTCGTAGCCGTTGTCGACGACGTACTGGCAGAGCAGGTCGACGGCCTCCCGGTAGCGCTCGAGCGCGGCCTGGACGTCCTTGGCCACGTCGTACTCGGCGCCTTCCCGGCCGCCCCACATGACGAACGTCTTCGCGCCCAGCTCGGCGGCGAGGTCGACGTTGCGCAGCACCTTGCGCAGCGCGTAGCGGCGCACGTCGCGGTCGTTGCTGGTGAAGCCGCCGTCCTTGAACACCGGGTGGTTGAACAGGTTGGTGGTGACCATCGGCACGACCAGGCCGGTCTCGTCGAGCGCCTTGCGGAACCGGCTCAGACGGGCGTCGCGGGTGGCCGCGTCCGCGCCGAACGGGACCAGGTCGTCGTCGTGGAACGTGATCCCGTACGCGCCGAGCTCGGCGAGCTTGTGCACGGCCTCGACGGCGTCCAGCTCGGGCCGGGTGGCGTCGCCGAACGGGTCGCGGGCGGGCCAGCCCACGGTCCAGAGGCCGAAGGAGAACTTGTCCGCGGGGGTGGGACGGGGTGCCATGGGAACCTCCGGGTGGTGGTGGCGTCCGCGATTTGTTCAGCGGTTGAATTAAATGGCGGGGATGTGGCAGTGTCAAGTGGTGACCAGCGCCAGCACCGCCGGAGCGGTCCGGCAGGGCAGTCTGCGTGAGCTGAATCTCGCGGTGGTGCTCCGGCGGATCGCCGCCGCCGACCGACCGCCCTCGCGGGCCGGCCTCGCCGCCGGGACCGGGCTGACCCGGGCCACCGTCTCCGCCGTCGTCGACGACCTGATCGCCGGACGGCTGGTCGCCGAGGCCGAGCCACCCCCGCGCACCGGTGCCGGCCGGCCGGCCCGGGGCCTGGTGCTCGCCGCCGACGGCCCGGCCGGCCTGGGCCTGGAGGTGAACGTCGACTACCTGGCGGCCTGCGTGGTCGACCTGACCGGCACGGTCCGGCACCACCTGGTCCGCCGCGCCGACCTGCGCCCGGTCTCCCCCGCCGACGCGCTCGCCCGGCTGGCCGCGCTGGCCGCCGAGGCGCGTGCCGCCGCCGTACGCGACGGGTTGACCCTGGCCGGCGCGGCGCTCGCCGTGCCGGGTCTGGTGGGCGACGGCGGCCTGGTCCGGCTGGCGCCGAACCTGGGCTGGCGGGACGTGGACGTGCCGGCGCTGCTCGCCGGGCAGCCCCTCGCCGAGCCGGTCGACGGCGTCCCGCCGCTGGTGGTCGACAACGAGGCCAACCTCGCCGCGCTCGGCGAGCTGTACGCCGGCCCCGCCGGCCCGCGCAGCTTCCTGCACGTCACCGGTGAGATCGGCATCGGCGCCGGCATCGTGCTGGACGGGGCGCTCTACCGGGGGGCGCGCGGCTGGAGCGGAGAGATCGGTCACTTCCCGGTGCAGCCTCAGGGGCGGCCCTGCCGCTGCGGTGGCCGGGGCTGCCTGGAGCGGTACGCCGGCCAGGAGGCGATCCTGGCCGCCGCCGGGCTGCCCGGCGCCGAACTGCCGGCGGACACCGCCGCCACCCGCCTCGCCGACCTGGCCGAGGCCGGTGACGCGGCCACGCTGGCCGCCCTGGCCGACGCCGGCACCGCCCTCGGGGTGGCGGTGGCGGGCGTGGTGAACCTGCTGGACCTGGACACCGTGGTGCTCGGGGGCGGATACGCCCCGCTCTCCCCCTGGCTGCGTCCCCCGGTGGCGGCGGAGGTCTCCCGTCGGGTGCTCACGGCCGCCTGGTCCCCGGTCACGGTGCGACCCGCGGTGCTCGGCGCCCAGTCCGCCGCGGTCGGCGGAGCCACCTCGGTGGTCCGCCGGATCGTCGACCGACCTGTCGGCTGGCTGGCCCGGGGCAGCTGACCGGGGCCGTCCTCGACAAGCATTCGTCGTGCCCGCTGGGTACGCTTGCCGCAAGGCAACCTGTCCGGCGAGTGAGGGGTGCACCGACAGCATGCGCACGGGTCGACCGACCGAAGCGCCCGGCCACCGGCGGTGACCGCCGCGCGCCGGGGCGGTGTCGCCGGGCCGGTCAGCGGCGGTGGACACGCCCGGAGGAAGCGACCCCGGCGGGTGGCCGGGGTCGGCGCCGCGCTGCCGGCCGACGACCAGCTCGCCCGGGAACTGCTGGACGGGCTGGCCGAGGCCGTCGTGACCGTCGACGCCGCCGGCGAGGTGACCCTGGTCAACGCCATGGCGGCGGAACTCCTCCCCGAGCTGACGCCGGGCGTGGACCTGGCCGGCTGCGCGGTGCCCGGGCTGGCCGAGGCGACCCGCGACGGCGCCGAATCGTTCGAGACCGAGCACCACGGCCGGCGGCTACGGGGCGTGCGACGCGGGCTCGCCGGGGAACGCCGCGCCTGGTATGTGCGGGACGTCACCGAGGAGCAGGCGCGCACCGACGCGCTGCTCACCGAGCGGTCCCGGACCGCCTTTCTCGCCCAGGCCGGCAGCCGCCTCGGGCTCTCCCTGCACCGTGACCAGACGCTACGCGCCGCCGTCGACCTGCCGGTGCCCTACCTGGCCGACGTCGCCGTGGTGGTGCACCGTCCGCCGCCCCCCGCCGAGGACGAGCCGCACTGGATCCGGTACGCGACCGGCGACCCCGGCCCGGTCACCGGCGTGGCCGGCTGGCGGACGGTGGAGTCGGTCCCCGGGCTGGTCGAGGCGCTGGAGGGTGACCTCACCGAGCCCAGCCCCTGGCTGGACGCGGAGCTGGCCGACCTGGCCGAGGTGCTGCCGGCGGGCTTCGGACGGCCGGGCACCGTGCTGATCAGCCCGATGCCCAGCGCCGGCGGTCCGGCCGGCGCGCTCGTCCTGGCCCGGCGCCGCGAGCGGCCCGGCTTCGACCAGCGGGAGATCTCGCTGGCCCGGGAGTTCGCCGCCCGGGCGGGCGCCGCGCTGGCCGCCGCCGAACTCTACGGCGAGCAGGCCCACCTGGCCCGCGTGCTGCAGAGCAGCCTGCTTCCGCCGGAGCTGCCCCGACTGGCCGGGACGGCACTGGCCGGCGGTTACCGGGCGGCCGGGGACAGCCTGCGCATCGGCGGCGACTTCTACGACCTGTTCCCCACCCCGGCGGGTGGCCTGTTCGCGCTCGGCGACGTCTGCGGCAAGGGCGTCGGCGCGGCCGTGCTGACCGGCCGGGTCCGCCAGTCGTTGCAGACGCTGCGCCTGGTCGAACAGCGGCCCCGGGAGCTGATGGAGCTGCTCAACCGGGCCCTGCTGGACGCGCCGGGCGCGGCCCGCCGGGCCCAGTTCACCACGCTCCTGTTGGGCACGCTGACCCGGGAGCCGGACGGCGGGCTGCTGGTCCGGGTGGCCGGCGGCGGGCATCCGGCGCCGTTGGTCGTCCGGGCCGGCGGCGGGATCGAGGCGGTCCCCGTCGGCGGCATGCCGGTGGGGGCGCTGACCGACGCGCGGTTCGTCGAGGCGGAGATCCGGCTGGCCCCGGGCGACCTGCTCCTGACGTACACCGACGGGGTGACCGAGGCCCGGGGCGGCCCCACCGAGTTGGCCATGTTCGGCGAGGCCCGGCTGCGCCAGGCGCTGGCCTCCGGCGCCGGGCTGCCGCCGGCGGCCCTGGTCGACCGGGTCCTCCAGCTCGTCGACGAGTGGCTCGACGGGCAGCCGCACGACGACATCGCCATGCTGGCCGTGGCCGCCGCGTGAGTTCGGATTGCCGGATCGGGCCGGAGTCGCTCGCCGCGTACCTCGACCACCTGGAGCGGGCCGACCGGGCCGGCGCGGTGGCGCTCGCCCAGGGCCTGCTGGCCGAGGGCTGCTCGGTCGCGGACGTCCTGGTCGACCTGGTCGCGGTCGCCCAGCGGGAGATCGGCCGGCGGTGGCTCACCGGTTCCTGGAGCGTCGCCCAGGAGCACGCCGCGACCCACGTCAGCGAACTGGTGGTCGACGCGCTGGGCGCGGCCGTCGGCCCGTCACGCCACGGGCACGTGGTGGTGGCCTGCGTCGAGGGCGAGTGGCACGCGCTGGCCGCGCGGATCGTCAGCGAGGTGGTCCGGGCGGCCGGGTGGCGGGTCACCTTCCTGGGCGCCAGCGTGCCGGCCCGGCACCTGGTTTCCTACCTGCACCAGACCGGGCCGGACGCGGTGCTGCTGAGCTGTGTGCAGCCCAACCGGCTGGTCCGGGCGGCGCGGATGGTGGAGGCGAGCCGGACGGCCGGGGTGCCGGTGCTGGCCGGCGGTCCCGGCTTCGGTCCGGAGGGCCGGTGGGCGACGGCGATCGGCGCGGCGGCCTGGGGCGCCAGCGCCCGGGACGCGGTCCGGCTGCTGTCCGGGCCGCTGTCGGCCGGCGCGCACACCGGCTCCCCGCCGCCCCCGCCGGACGACGCGTACGTGGCGGTGCTGCACCGCAGGCGCGATCTGGTCCGGCTCGCGCTGAGCGTGGTCGATCCGCCGGAGGAAACCGCCGAGGACGTCGCCTCGGGCCTCGCGCACCTGGTGGACGCGCTGGTCGCGGCCGTCCGGGTGGACGACGACCAGCTGTTGCTGGACTTCGTCCGGTGGCAGGGGGAGGCGCTCACCGCCCGGGGCGGGCGGGGGGTGCTCGACGACGTCCTCGCCGCCCTGGAACGGGCTCTGACCGAGCATCCCCGGGTGGTCGAGCGGCTGCGTACGGCCCGGGCCGCGGTCGCCCTCGCCTGAGGGCGCCGTCCCGGTGGTCGGCCGGGCCGGGTCAGGCGGTGCGGGCCACCGGGGGTTCACCGGGCGGGTGCGGTTCGCCGGCCGGGTGGGGCGGGGTGGGTTCGGCGGCCGGCGCCGGGGGCGTCGGCTCGGCCAACGGGTCCCCGATGCGCTCCCCGGAGGGTTGCAGGACCGGCCAGCCCTCGGCCACGGTGGCCTCACCGCGCCGGCCGACCTCGTCGAACTCGCGCATCCCGCGCAGGAGGGCCGCCCGGCCGTCAACGCTCATCCCGGCCAGGATCCGCGCCAGCCGGTGTCGCCGGTCGGTGCGCAGCTCGGCGAGGAGCCGTCGGGCCGCCGGGGTGAGGTGCAGCGAGATCTCCCGGCGGTCGTAGCGGCCCGGCTCGCGCTCCAGCATTCCGGCCGCCACCAATCGGTCACAGAGTCGGCTGGCGGAGGAGAGCAGCATGTCGGTCAGGGTGGCGAGCCGGCGGAGGTTGATCCCGTCATACTGCTCGATGACCATGACCGCGCGGAGCTGGGCTCCGGAGAGCCGGCTGGTGGTGCGCTCCCGCGCCGCCTCCCAGACGGCCAGCAGGGTGCCCGCCGCCTCGTCCAGGGCGGCGGACATACTCGCTTCAGGTCCCCGGGGACCGCGCTCTTCGGTCATGGTGGGCCCGAGACTACTCCCCGGACCAGCCCGGCGACCTGTGCAAAGGAGCAAAGATGAGCGGAGCGGAGGTTCGCGCGCGCCAGATCGTGACGGATGCGCCGACAGATCTCATCGTGGACCGGCTCGCCGACGAGCTGGCCCGCCGGTACGGAATCACCCGCACCGAGCTCTACCAGGTCGACTACCGGCTCGCCGAACTGCTGCCGTTGGGCGGCGGAGAGCCGATCACCGGCCCCGGTCACCCGGCCTGGCGCGCCTTCGACCACCAGGAGCCGGTGGTCGTCGACGGGACCGGGTGGTTCCCGGTGGGGATGCGGGGTGAGCGCCGGGGCGTGCTGCGGATCTCACCGGCGCCCGACGACCCGGACGCCCTCCGGCAGCTGGACACCATCGCCACCGTGGTCGGGCACGAGCTGGCCGCCGTCACCTCGACCACCGACATCTACCTGGGCGCCCGCCGCAGCCGACGGCTCACCCTGGCCGCCGAGATGCAGTGGGAGCTGCTGCCCGGGCGCAGCCGGATCCGGCCCTCGTTCAGCCTCGCCGGGCAGCTGGAGCCGGCGTACGCGGTGCGCGGGGACAGTTTCGACTGGTCCGACGACGGCCACCGGCTGTGGCTCGCGGTACTCAACGGCTTCGGCGAGGGCGTGGCGGCGGCGCTGCTCACCTCGCTGGCCACGTACGCGCTGCGCAACGCCCGCCGGGCCGGTATCTCCCTCGCCGACCAGGCCGCCCTGGCCGACCAGGCGATCTTCGCGCAGCATCGGGGTGCGCAGCACCTCTCCGTGCTCCTGCTGGAGCTGGACCTGGCCACCGGCGCGCTGACCGCGGTCGACGCCGGCTCGCCCCGCCTGATCCGGCTGCGCGACGGCGTGGTGGCCGAGCAGGTGCTGGACAAGCAGTTCCCGCTCGGCATGTTCGAGGCCACCGACTACCGGGAGCAGCGGTTCCAGCTGGAGCGCGGCGACCGGCTCTTCGTGGTCAGCGACGGGGTGATCGACGCGACCGCCGAGCAGGTCCGGTACGGCGAGGCGGCGCTGGACCGGTTCCTGCGCCGCACCGGACCGATGGAGGCGCTGGACGCCGTCCGGTCGCTGATCGGCGACCTGCGCGCGTTCGTGGCCGGCGACCTGGTCGACGACGCGGTGGTGGTCTGCCTGGACTGGCTGGGCCCGCAGCCCTGACGGTCCGCCTCAGTACGCGCCGCGGCTGTTGAGCACCGCGCCGAACGTCTTCCAGAGGATGGTCAGGTCGGCCGCGAGCGACCAGTTCTCCACGTAGTAGAGGTCGAGCCGGATGCCGTCCTCCCAGCTCAGGTCGGACCGGCCGCTGACCTGCCAGAGGCCGGTCATGCCGGGCTTGACCAGCAGCCGGCGGGCCACGTCGCCGTCGTAGCGGGCCACCTCGGAGGGCAGCGGCGGGCGCGGGCCGACCAGGCTCATCTGGCCGAGCAGGACGTTGGCGAGCTGGGGCAGTTCGTCCAGCGACCACTTGCGCAGCAGCCGGCCCATCCGGGTGACCCGCGGGTCGTCGCGCATCTTGAACATCAGGCCGTCGGTCTCGTTGCGCGCGGCCAGCTCGGCGAGCAGGGCGTCGGCGTTGACCACCATGGTGCGGAACTTGAAGACGCCGAACTCCTCGCCGCCCTGGCCGACCCGGGTCTGGCGGAACAGCACCGGGCCCCGGCTGTCGACCTTGATCGCCAGCGCGATCACCGCCAGCAGCGGCGAGAGCAGGAGCAGGGCGATCAGCGAGATCGACCGGTCGACGAAGCCCTTGACCAGCTTGCGGGCGCCGCGGAACTCGGGCGCCTCGACGTGGATCAGCGGGAGGCCGGCCACCGGGCGGGTGTGGATGCGGGGGCCGGCCACGTCGGTCAGCGCCGGGGCCACCACCAGGTCCACCCCGGTGCCCTCCAGCTGCCAGCCGAGGCGGCGCAACCGGGTGGCGGTCAGCTCGCCGGAGGCGGTGACCGCCACGGTGTCCGCGCCGATCGCGGTGGCCGCCTCCGGGATGCCCCGGAACGACCCGACCACCGGCACGTCGCCCAGCCGCTGCGGCACCGGCGCGAGCAGGGCGTCCGGAATGCAGGCGCCGACCACCTGGTAGCCGGCGTACGGCTCCCGGCGCAGCGTGTGCACCAACTCCAGCACGTGTGCGGTGTCGCCGACCACGAGCACCTTGCGCGACCAGCCGCCGCCCCGGTAGCGGGCCTTGTGCAGCCGCTTGCGGGCCGCGAACCGGGCCGCCTCCAGCCCGAGCGTGCCGACCGCGAAGGAGATCGCCAGGAAGCCGCGGGACACGCCGACGTCGGCGATGTAGCCGGCGATGGCGATGCCGCCGGCGAGCCGCAGGCTCGCCGCGCTGACCCGTCGGTACTCGTCCGCGCCGTAGCCGAGCACCTGGTCGTCGTAGCAGCGCATGGCCTTGAGCGAGACCAGCCAGACCAGCAGGAGCACCGGGGCGACCACCACGTAGGGGATCTCCGAGCCGGTCGGCTGCTCGTCACCGAACCGGGCCAGGTAACCCACCAGGATGGCCACGGCGAGCACGGCGGTGTCGAGCACCACCAGGACCCGGATGTAGGCCCGCTCCGCGGCTCGCGTCGTCGCACCGGGGCGGTCACCACCGGGTCGCGACGTCCTGGCGGGGGTCAACAGCGTCGCCGAGGTCACGGGTCCTCCCCACTCTGCTCAGGACCGCCCCGCCCCCGCCCGGCTCCGGAGGGAGCCTGCGGTCGGGGCACCCGGTCATCATGCCAAGACAATTATGGTTACCGATTGATTCGGACACATTACCGTCAGTTCACTTTCCCGTGCTTGACCCGGGAAGCCTTCCGCCGTACCGGAAATCCGGTACGGCGGAAGGTTATCGCTGAGTGTCGAGTCAACGCGGAGCGGGCGGCCGCAACGCGATCGCCTGCAGGAAGATCTCGCCGATCTTGCTCGGGTCGGTGGTCACGAACGCGCCGCCGCCGGTGACGTCCGTGATCGACTTCAGCTCCTTGCGGTTCACGTCGGTGCCGATGCCGATGATGATCACCTGCACCGGCTGCTCGTCGTCCCGCAGCTTCTTCAGCTTGTCGAGCAGGTCCTTCTGCGAGATGCCGTTGTCGTCCTCGTTCTGGCCGTCGGTGAAGAGCACGATCGAGTTGACCTTGCCGGGCTCCCAGTCCTGCTGGACCTTCTGGTAGGCCGCGAGCATCGTGTCGTACAGGCCGGTGTCGCCGCTGGAGGGGCGGATGGAGGCCAGACCGCGCTGCAGCGTGCCCCGGTTGCCCGACAGCGGGCCGATCCCGACCAGCTCGTTCCAGTCCTGCGTGCCCCGCAGGTTGGTGGAGAACGTCCACAGGCCGATCGACCAGGAGTCGTCGAACAGCCCCAGGCCCTGACTCGCGGCCGCCACCGTGACCTGCTCCCGGCTGGCGCCGTTCGCCGTGGCCACCGGCTTCTTCATCGAGCCGGAGACGTCCACGACGCAGAGCATCCGACCGGACTGGGTGGCGACCGACCACGTGGTGGTCGCCGTCGCGATGGCGACCGGGTCCAGCTCGGCCGCGCCGCCCTGACCGGACGGCGGAACCTGCTTCTCCCCACCGTTGGCCGGGCTCGGCGCGCCCGTCGGCGCCTGGAAACCGCGACCCCAGTTGCCGTCCGGCGCGCGCAGCGACTGGGCCGCGAGCCGGTCCTTGAAGTCGCCGGAGCGCAGCGCCTCGTAGAGCACCCGCGCGGCCGACGCCTTGCTCGGCTCGATCCCCGGCAGCACCGCGAACGGGTAGTCCAGCGAGATCGGCGGCGGATCGAGGTAGAGCGCGGCCAGCTTGAGCGGCGGCTTGGTGTTGTTGTAGGCGATCACGTCCTCTTCGGACAGCGCCGCCGCGCCCAGCCCGTTGGCGATGGCCGTGGGGTCGGACGAGCGCGGGAACCGCGCGAGGAGGTCCTGCCGCAGCGAGGACCGGTTGGTGGCCAGCGCCCGCAGCGCCCCGACCATGGCCTCCTGGGCCTGCGGGGAACCGGCCTCACCGGTGGAGCTGGCGGCGGCGGTCAGCGACAGCAGGCCGGACAGGCCGGCCGCGTCCTGCGTCGGCTCGACGATCCCGGCCCGCAGCGGCTTGCTGGACGTCACCTGCTTGAGCAGGTCGGACCAGCGGAGGTCCTTGTCCGGCCAGCCGATCCGCGAGGCCACCGGCTCGGGCAGCGCGACCACCACCGGGCTGCGCGCGATCGAGGCGCCGTTGCCCGGGGCGAAGGCGCTGGCCCCGCCGGCCTTGAGCCGGACCAGCCAGGTGGAGGAGTCGGGCACCCAGACGTCGGGCGTCACCGCGGTGCCACTGGCCTGCCCGACGCCGGCCAGGGTGGCTCCGTGCTTGCTCGCCACGGCGGCGGCCACGTCGACCGGCTCGGCCGAGGTGACGTTGACGGCGATGCAGGTGTCACCGACCCGGGCGCCGTTGGCGACCCAGTCGTCGGCGGCGCCGCGCACCGCCGGGGCGATCTCCGGGGCGGCCGACACCGACAGCTCGATCCGACCCGAGCAGTTCGGGCCGGCCAGCTGCTGGTATCCGAACCAGGAACCGGCTACGACGGCGACGAGAGCGGTCGCCGCCGCGGCGGCACCTGCCCCACGAAGGTTAGTACGCATGCGATGGCGGCCAGACACGGTGACCATCTTGCGTATCTCGTGGGGTTACTGCCACAACCGTTCGGACGAAAGTTACGCAGGAGAAACAGTTGATCACCTAATCGATACACTGAGTCACGAGCCAGTGATCCCAGGTGATTCCGGTCCACTCCGGACAGTGCTGTCCGTCACCGCCCCGTCACACCAGCACGCACGTCGGACTCGCCACCGGAACCGGCTCGCCGACCCGCTCCGGCACGCCGCTGCCCGGGTCCACCCGGAAGACCCCGATCAGGTCGGCCCGCTCGTCGGCGACGTAGAGGTGCTCCCCGGCCAGCGCGAAGTGCCGGGGCCACCCACCGCCGGTGTCGACCTCGGCCACCAGCTCCGGCGCGGCGCCGTCCAGCGCGAAGACGGAGACCGTGCCCACACCGCGGTTGCCCACGTAGAGGAAGCGACCGTCCGGTCCGACGGCCACCTCCGAGGGCTGCACGTGCCCGGTCCGGCCGCTGGCGTCGACCCGGACCCGCTGGTGCAACCCCTCCGCCGTCAGGTCGTACGCGGTCACCGTGGCGTCCAGCTCACCGACCAGCCAGGCCCGCCGGCCGTCCGGGTGCCGGGCCAGGTGCCGGGGGCCGGTGCCGGCCGGCGTCCGCAGCCGGGGCGCCCGGGGCACCAGCCGCCCGGAGGCGACGTCGAGGTCGTACCGGTAGACCGAGTCGGTGCCCAGGTCGACGGCGAGCAGGGGCCCACCCCCCGGGTCGGGCGAGACCATGTGGCAGTGGGCCTTCTCCTGCCGCTCCGGGTCGGCGCCGTGCCCCTCGTGCCGGACCAGGTCGGTGCGCTCCCCCGGCACGCCCTCGGCGTCCACCGGGAACACCGCCACACTGCCGCCGCCGTAGTTGGCCACGAACACGTGCCGGCCGTTCGGCGCCACCGCGAGGTGGCACGGCTCGGCACCGCCGGTCGGAAGGACGCCCAGCGGCGCGAGGTCGCCGTCCGGCGCCACCCGGAAGGCGCTCAGCCGCCCCTCGGACAACTCGTTGACCGCGTAGAGCACCGGAAGCCCCGGATGCCGGACGAGGAACGACGGCGACGGGGTGACCGCCGCCGTGCCGAGCGGGGTCAGCGCCCCGGTCGCCGGGTCCCGCCGCGCCGCGACGATCCCCTCCGCCCGTCCCCCCGCCTCCGCCGTGTAGCCGCCGATGTGGACGACCTCGCCCGTGCCGGTCACCGCTCCCACCTTCCGCCGATCCTGCCGCGATCCCACCAGAGGCTTCCCGGAGAACCGCCCGGTCACTCGTGATTCGCGGACCGGATCCAGGACGGGGCGGCGCTCAGCCCACCGGCACCGGCTCGCCGCGCTGCCGCGCGACGTGCTCGACCAGCGAGATCAGCACCAGCTTGCCGGACTGCCGGTCCCGGGCGTCGCAGAGCACCAGCGGAACGTCCGGATCGAGGTCCAGGGCGTCCCGCACCGCCTCCAGCCCGAACCGCCGGGAGCCCTCGAAGCAGTTCACCCCCACCACGAAGGGGACGCCCCGCTGCTCGAAGTAGTCGATCGAGGGAAAGCAGTCGGCCAGCCGGCGGGTGTCGGCGAGCACCACCGCGCCCAGCGCCCCGAAGGCCAGCTCGTCCCAGAGGAACCAGAACCGGTCCTGGCCCGGGGTGCCGAACAGATAGACCTGGAGGTCGTCGTTGATGGTGATCCGGCCGAAGTCCATGGCCACGGTGGTGGTCGACTTCTGCTCCACCCCGGAGACGTCGTCGGTGCCGAGACCCGCCCCGGTCAGCACCTCCTCGGTCTGCAGCGGCCGCACCTCGCTCAACGCGCTGACCAGCGTCGTCTTGCCGGCGCCGAAACCGCCGGCGATGAGGATCTTCAGGGCCAGCGGCAACCGCGACGCGGCCGGCTCCCGGTCAAAGCGCACGGAGTCCACTGACCACCGCCTTGAGGATGTTGTCGTCGGGCAGGTACGCGGTGGCCGGGGGACGGTGCACCGCGACGAACCCGTGGGCGAGGAGGTCGCCGAGCAGCACCCGGACCACGCCGACGGCGAGGTCCAGGTCGGCGGCGAGGTCGGCGACGGCCTTCGGCCGCCGGGCCAGCTCGACCAGGCGGCGGTGCTCCGGCTGCAGACCGGGCGCGCCGGCCGGCTCGGCCGCCGGCGTGGTCAGCACGAAGGCCAGCAGGTCGAAGCCGTCGACCGGGGGGCGCACCCGCCCACCGGTGAGCGTGTACGGGCGGACCACCGGGCCCGCGTCGGCGTCCAGCCACTCGTGCTGGGGGCCCGGGGACTCAGCGCGCATCGGTCGGCTCCCCCACGGCCCGGGCCGGTGCGGCCAGATTCTCCCCGACGCGGATCACCAGCATCGCCATCTCGTACGCCACCAGGCCGATGTCGGCGTCGGCGTCGCTGGCCACGGCGAGGCAGGCGCCCTGCCCGGCGGCCGTGACGAACAGGTACGCCGACTCCATCTCCACCACCGTCTGGCGGACCGCGCCGCCGCCCAGGTGCCGGGTGGCCCCCTTGGCCAGGCCGGAGAAGCCGGACGCCAGCGCGCAGAGGTGCTCCGCGTCGGCACGGTCCTGGTCGGCGGAGGCGCCGAGCAGGAGCCCGTCCGCGGAGAGGACCACCGCCTGGCGGGCGGCGGGGACCCGTTCCACCAGGTCGTCGAGCAGCCAGTCGAGATCGGCGTTCTGCCGCGTCGTGTGCACCACTAGGCGTCCCTCTCAGTCGCGGTTCGATGGTCCGGCGCCGGCGAAGAGGGCTCCGTCGCCGGCTCCGGCGCGGTGGACGGCGTACCGGTCTCGGCCGGCTCGGCGGCGGAGGCGTCCCGCAGCCGGGCGGCGGACGGGCCGCCGACGGTGCGGGAGCCGTCCCGACGCCCCCGGGCGGTGCCCGCCTGCAACGCGGACATGGCCCGCCGGGCCTCCTCCGGCGTCCGGTGGGCCGGCACGTCGGTGACGGCCGCCCGGGGACGCGCCGTCGGCCCGCGCCGACGCACCCGGCGGGGCAGCCCGTCACCGTCGGCCGGCGGTTCCACGGTCGACGCGCGGGCCGTCGGCAACGGCACCACGGTCGGCTCGGAGCGGTCCCGGTTCGGCCGGCCCGGCCGCCCCCGCGGGACCGTGGTCAGCCGGGTCACCTTCGCCATCCGCCGCCGCTCCGGCCCGGCCGGCGTGGCGTCCGCGCCGACCGGCGGCTCGTCGGTGATCAGATCGGAGGGGACGAGCACCGAGGCGGTCGTGCCGGCCGGCCCGGCCGGTCGCAGCTCCACCCGGACCCCGTGCCGGGCGGCCAGCCGGGCCACCACGAACAGGCCCAGCCGGGCGCTGTCGGCCGGGTCGAACTCCGGTGGCGCGGCCAGCTTGCGGTTGGCCGCCGCCAGTGCCGGGGGTGACATGCCCAGGCCCCGGTCGGTGATGTCGATGGCGTAACCGCCCGGGACGGTCCGGCCGGTGACGTCCACCCGGGTGCCCGGCGGGGAGAACGCGGTGGCGTTCTCGATCAGCTCAGCGAGCAGGTGGATCACGTCACCGACGGCCCGGCCGAGGACCCCGGCGGACTGCACCTCGCCCACGTCGACCCGGTCGTACGCCTCGACCTCGGAGATCGCCCCGCGCATCACGTCCACCGCGGCGACCGGGCGGCGCCAGCCGCGCCCCGGCGCGGCGCCGGCGAGGATGACCAGGTCCTCGGCGTGCCGGCGCAGCCGGGTGGCCAGGTGGTCGACCTGGAACAGCCCGGCCAGCTCGTCCGGGTCCTCGGTGCGGCGCTCCAGCCGGTCCAGCAGCGCCAACTGCCGGTGCACCAGGCCCTGGCTGCGGCGGGCCAGGTTGAGGATGACCTCGTTGAACCCGCGGCGCAGGGTGACCTCGTCCACCGCGGCCCGCACCGCGGTCCGCCGCACCTCGTTGAAGGCGCGCGCCACCTGGCCGATCTCGTCGCCGCCGTGGTCGAGTTCGGGGGCCTCCCGGTCGACGTCGACCTCCTCGCCCCGGCGCAGTCGGGCGACCACGTCGGGCAGCCGCCGCTCGGCCATGTCGGTCGCGGCGCCCCGCACGCCGGTCAGCCGGTGCGCCAGCGACCGACCGACCCGCAGCACCACCAGGACGCAGACCACGACGGCCACCAGGCCCAGCACCCCGGCGGCGGCGAGCTGGACCAGGATGCGCACGGCCATCGGCACCGACCGTTCGGCCAGGCTGTCCGCGCCGCGCAGCTCGAAGTCCCGCAGTCCCTGCCAGACCTCGGTGTGGCTGCTCTCCCAGGCCCGGACGTCGAACCGGGCGGGCAGCTCGGCGGAGCGGATCAGGGTGTCCTGCAGGGCGCGCAGCCGGAGGAAGCCCGGGCCCTCGGTCAGCCGCTGGTAGCCGGTGCGCTCGTCGGGCGGCAGGTCGGCGACCGCGTTCTCGGCCAGGAAGCGCTGGTTCTCGACGGTGCGCACGAGCTGCTCGTGCTCGCCCTCGGCGTACCGGCCGGCCGTGACCGCGCCGGCGAGCAGCGCGTCGGCCTGGCCCAGCAGCTCGCGGGAGCGGCCCAGCGCGGTGAGCGCCGACGCCTCCCGGTTGAGCTGCACGTCGGGCAGCGCGGCCATGGCGGAGAACGCCTGGAAGGCGGAACCGACCATCCCGCTGTAGAGGCCGACCGCGCCGGCCCGGTCCACCTTCCGGTCGTCGATGAAGGCCCGCCCCGCGGGCAGCGCCTCCAGCGCCGAGCCCAGCTGGTCGAGCCGGGCGTCGAGCTGGTCGTCGGCCGCGTCGCGCAGGTCCTCGCCGTCGATCCGGCGGCGCAGCTCGGCCACTGCCCGGTCGGTGCGCTCCCGCTGCTCGCCCAGCTCCGGCAGGGCGGCGTCACCGGCGAGCTGGACCACCGAGAGCCGCCGTTCCCGTTGCAGCTCGGCGACCACGGTCTCGCCCGGGCGGCCGAGGTCGTAGAGGAGGGTACGCGCGGCGAGCAGGTCGAGGGCGGGGCCGAAGGTGAGCGTGGTGGCGAAGATCCACAGCGCCAGCAGCCCGGTCACCGGGCCGATGACCAGCGCGGTCAGCTTGGCGCGGATCGGCCAGTCGCGGGTGTTCAATCAGACCTCGCCCGGGAAGGTGTCGCTGGGTGGCGCCGGCAGCGGCCGCCAGATCGCCGGCCACGACGCCGGGCCCCGACCCGGACGCCTTGGGCAGGATACGTAATCCCGGACGGATGCACTACCGGCCGTCTCGCCGCTCACTACGGTCCGGAACGGTCACGCCGGACACCGATGGACTCCGGCCGCGCGCCGTTAGGGCGTCGCCGAGCCGCCGGCTCCCACGGACCGCGGCGGAAAGTGCTCCGGAACGGGATTGGCGATCACCCGCAGGAGGGAATACCTGCGGGCGAAGGAGGAGCCATGTCGCCCACCCAGGTAGTCGTCATAGTCATCGTCGTCGCCGTCATCGCCGCGCTGGTCGCGCTCGCCGTGGTCGCCAACCGCCGGCGGGCCCTCAAGCAGCGCTTCGGCCCGGAGTACGACCGGGTCGTCGCCGAGCAGGACAGCCGGGGCGCCGCCGAGCGTGAGCTGCGCGAGCGCGAGCGCCGGCACGCCGAGCTGGAGCTGACCCCGCTGAGCCCGGAGTCCCGGGCCCGGTACGCCGCCGCCTGGGAGGAGATCCAGGTGCGCTTCGTCGACTCGCCGGCGGAGACCGTCGGCGACGCCGACGAACTGGTCGGCCACCTGATCGCCGAGCGCGGATACCCCACCGGGGACTTCTCGGACCAGATCGCCCACCTCTCCGTCGAGCACGCCCGCACCCTGACCCACTACCGCGACGCCCACGAGATCCGGCAGCGCAACGAGCGCGGCGAGGCCGGCACCGAGGACCTCCGGCAGGCGCTGGTGCACTACCGGGCCCTCTTCGCCGACCTGCTCGGCGAGGACCCGGTCGGCCAGCAGCCGCCGGAGCAGCGCCACCCCGACCACGAGCACGACGCCACGAGCCGCTGAGGAGGCCGCCGCCATGCGCCAGGAAGAGCAGCAGGTCACACAGGACCACCCCGAGGCCGTACGGTCCGCGCCGGTGCCGGTCCCCCCGCCGGGTGACCACACCGACGCCGACCGGCCGGGGGCCGACCGCGCGGACCGGGCCGACGTGCCCGAGGACGCGCTGGACGACCGGGGCACCTTCGACGACCCGGCCGTGACCGACCGGCGGGACGCGGACCTCGACGAGACCCGCGGGTACGACGCCGGGGAGCTGCGGGACGCGGCCGACCGGACGGACGACACCGACACCACGCGCGACGACGACGGCCGGCCGGAGTTCCACGAGCCGGCGCCGCTGCCGACCACGTTCGGGGCGGCCACGGTGGGCGACGCGGTGGCCGCGTCGGCGCTGGCGAGCGGCCGGCCGCAGGACGAGCGGGACGCGCGCGACGAGGACACCGCCGTTCCGGGTGACGGCGCGCCCGGCCGCACCGAGCCGCTGGACGACGAGCGGGCCGACCCGACCGCCGGGGACCGGCTGCACGACCGGGACCGCTGGGAGGCGGAGCACTCCGACGCCGGCCCGGGCGCCGACGCGGTCCGTGACGACAGGTCCACCGACGCGGTGGTCCGGGACGGCGCGCCGGCGGACGGCGCGGTCGGGTACGGCAGCGCCGAGCCCGGTCTGGTCGATCCGGACAGCGAGCCGGTGCCCGCGGACGCGGACGGCGGCCGGCACCACACCGTCGACCCGGACACCGCCACGGCGGCGGCGGGCGCGGCGGCGGTCGGCGCGGCCGGCTCGGGCACGGCGCTGGCCGGCGCGGACCGGCCCACCCCGGGCGCGGTGCCGGCGGACGCGGCGACGCTGTTCGCCCCGGAGGCCGCGCAGGGCTTCCGGGACCGCTGGCGCGATGTCCAGCTGCGCTTCGTGGACGACCCGCGCGCCGCGGTCGGCGAGGCCGAGTCGTTGGTCGAGGAGGCGATCGAGGCGCTGGCCACGGCGTTGCGGGAGCAGCGCACCCGGCTCGGCGCCTGGCAGGAGTCCGGCTCGACCGACACCGAGCAGCTCCGGGTGGCCGTGCGCGGCTACCGCGACTTCCTGGACCGCGTGCTGGGCCGCTGAGGCGCCCGACCTGCCCCGGAGCCCCGGCCGCCGACGGCCGGGGCTCCGTCGTGCCCGGCGGACCACGCAGGAGGCATGAAATTGCGCAATCGGGGTACCTGCGGGCGCAGCACGCACCCACACGAGGGGAGCTACAGGCATGGGTAGCGGCCTACGGTTGAACATGAACGCCCTGGACTACCTGATCCTGGCGCTCTACTTCGTCACGGTGCTGGGTGTCGGCTTCGCCGCCCGCCGCGCCATCAAGACCAGCGTGGACTTCTTCCTCTCCGGGCGGTCGTTGCCCGCCTGGGTCACCGGCCTGGCGTTCGTCTCGGCGAACCTGGGCGCGCTGGAGATCATCGGCATGGCCGCCAACGGCGCCCAGTACGGCATCATGACGGTCCACTACTACTGGATCGGCGCCGTGCCGGCGATGGTCTTCCTCGGCATCGTGATGATGCCCTTCTACTACGGCTCGAAGGTCCGCAGCGTCCCGGAGTACCTGCGGCTGCGCTTCAACCGCCCGACCCACCTGCTCAACGCGATCAGCTTCGCGGTCGCCCAGGTGCTGATCGCGGGCGTGAACCTCTACGCGTTGGCGCTGATCATGCAGGCGCTGCTGGGCTGGCCGCTCTGGGTCGCGATCGTGGTCGGCGCGGTGATCGTGCTGGCGTACATCACGGTCGGCGGCCTCTCCGGCGCGATCTACAACGAGGTGCTCCAGTTCTTCGTGATCATCGCCGGCCTGGTGCCGATCACGGTGATCGGCCTGGTCAAGGTCGGCGGCGTGAACGGGCTGATGGACGCGGTACGGGAGTCCAAGCTCGGCGAGGCCGGCCTGCACGCCTGGCAGGGCACCGGCAGCACCGACAATCCCCTCGGCGCGCACTGGCTGGGCATCGTCTTCGGCCTCGGTTTCGTGCTCTCCTTCGGCTACTGGACCACCAACTTCGCCGAGGTGCAGCGCGCGCTGTCGGCACGCAACATGAGCGCCGCCCGGCGGACCCCGATCATCGCGGCGTACCCGAAGCTGCTGATCCCGGTGGTCACCGTGATCCCCGGCCTGATCGCCCTGATCACGGTCAAGGGGCTCGGCGCCGACCAGGGCGACCTGGTCTACAACAACGCCATCCCGCTGCTCATGCGTGATCTGCTGCCCAACGGCGTGCTCGGCATCGCGGTCACCGGCCTGGTGGCCTCGTTCATGGCCGGCATGGCGGCCAACGTCAGCGGCTTCAACACCGTCTTCACGTACGACATCTGGCAGGCGTACTTCCGGCGGGACCGGCCGGACGGGTACTACGTGAAGGTGGGCCGGATCGCCACGGTCGTGGCCGTGGTGGTCGGCATCGGCACCGCGTTCATCGCGGCCGGCTTCAGCAACATCATGAACTACATCCAGGCGCTCTTCTCGGTCTTCAACGCCCCGCTCTTCGGCACGTTCATCATCGGCATGTTCTGGCGGCGGATGAGCGCGCTGGCCGGCTTCTGGTCGCTGCTGTCCGGCACGGTGGTGGCGATCGCCACCTACGTGCTCTACAAGACCGGCGTGATCAGCTTCAACTCGGACCTGGAGGAGAGCTTCTGGGGCGCGGGCCTGGCCTTCGTGACCGTCGCGGTGGTGGCCGCGATCGTCACGCCGCTGACCCGGCCGAAGACCGACAGCGAGCTGACCGGGCTGGTGTACGGCCGCAGCGACACCACGCTGGCCGACGACTCGCTGGCCGGCGACGCGGCCTGGTACCGCTCGCCGGTGCTGCTCGGCGTCGTCGCCGTGATCCTGGCCGCCCTCTTCTACATCCCGGTCTTCTGAGGAAGGGACCCACGCCATGGCAGACAACGAGGACCGCCACTACCAGGGCGGCGAGGCCCACGACCCGCTGGTGGACGAGACCGAGGACGCCCGGGAGGCGCGTTCGGCGGCGGCCCGGCTGTTCGACATCCGCCGGGTGATCGGCGGGCTGTTCGTCGTGTACGGCCTGATCGTCGGGCTGATGGGACTCTTCGACTCCTCGGCCGAGATCGACAAGGCGCAGGGCGTCCGGATCAACCTGTGGGCCGGCGCGGTGATGCTGGTCTTCGGGCTGCTCATGCTGCTGTGGCAGCGACTGAGCCCGACCGAGGCGCCGGAGCCCGGGCCGGACGAGTCCTGATCCGGCGGGCTGTCGCGCCCGGTCGGCATGGCCGGGCCCGCACGGGGTACGCCGGGGATCACGCAGTGGGACAGGAGGGCAGCAGCATGACCGATCGTGACCGCGGTGGCGAGCGGCCGCTGGAGGAGACCCCCGAGGTGGCGGCGGCGGTGGACGACGACAGCACGGTGCCGCAGCTGCGTACCGGCGGCACCGACCCGGACAACCCGACCTTCACCGAGCCGGACGGCGCGGTGGCCGACACCGGCGCGCCGGACATCATCGGCGACCCCTACGCGGCCGGCACCGGTGCGACCGGCACCGGCACGGGCGCCGGCGGGGACAACATCCGCACCGGCGCGGAGCAGCCGTGGGAACCGGAGGACCTGGTGCGGGCCCGGGGTCAGGACATGACCCCGGAGAACCTGGAACGGGCCCGCCAGGACCTGGCCGAGCTGGGCCGGGCGGCGATCGAGCGTACGGTCCCCTGACCCCGGACGGCCGGGGGCCCCTGGCCGACGTGGGCGTCGACCAGGGGCCCGGGGAACCCGCGCGGCGGTGCCTCACTCCCGCCGCCGCGGGTGGTCCGGCGGTGACTCAGAGCGCCGGGTAGGCGTTCTGCATCAGCTGCGCGAACTGGGCCGGGAACCACGCGCCGGAGATCGGCGCGTCCGGCAGGGCGCCGGAGAGGTTGTTCCCGTTGCGGGCGTTACCGGTGTACGTCGGGTCGCACATCCGGTCGAAGCCCTTGCCCTCGTTGTTCGGGATCTCCTTGCTGGAGCCGTCCGACTCACCCGGCGGCTTCACCCACACGTAGGCGTCGATGCCCGGCTCCGGGTTGGCCTTCGGCCGCTCGCCGAGGCCCGCGCCGGCCTGGTTGCACCAGTTGCCGGTGTGGTAGCGGCGGTCGACCCGACCCCCGTCGACGTACGCGTCCACGCTGGTCAGCGGGCCGGCACCGGTGGGCCGGGCGGAGCCGCCCCAGCCGTTGCGGGAGGTGTCGATCAGCATGCCGATGGTGCTGTCGAAGCCGACCGAGACCAGCTTCTGCCGGAACGCCTGGGCGAACGACAGCTCGTCGACGTACTGGTTCCAGTCGATCCACTTGGACTGCCGCACGGTCTGGCCGTTCACCGAGTCGGTGACCTTGACGTACGGCTCCTTGAGCGCCGAGTAGTTGGCGGTGTTGACGATGAAGCCGTGCACGTTGCGCACCGTGCTGCCGGACGCGACGGCGGCGGCCTTGAGCTGGTCGGCGACCGGGCCGAAGTTGCTGTCCCAGCCGATCCAGCCGTGGTGCGCGGCGTCGATGTAGTTGTAGACGTTGCCGATCGCGCCGAGCTTCGCCAGCGCGTAGCCGACGCCGTTGACGTAGGCGCCGTTGGCCTTGACCGTGTCGCACATCGCGGTGCCGCCCGGGTTGCCCGAGGTGTTGGTCACCAGGTTGGGCAGCGAGTCGATCTCGATGATGTTGACGATGCGCAGGTTCTTGTACTTCGCGTCGCCCTGGATCGCGGCGATCGGGTCGATGTACTCGGACTTGTAGCGCGGCAGCTCGTCCGGGCCCAGCTCGCCGTTGGAGGCCAGCGCGGAGCAGTCCCGGCCGGGCAGGTTGTAGATGACGAACTGGATGTAGCCGGCGCCCTGGGCGAGCGCGGCGTCCAGGTGGTCACGGACCCCCATCGCGCCGTTGGAGCTGCTGCCGGTGGTGCCGTTGATGGCGGCGATCCGGTCGAGCCAGACCGCGGTCGGGTTGTTCGACACCCGGTTGCCACCGGCGACCGACTCGGCCTTGGCCTTCCACTCCGGGTTCACGTACCCCTTCACCCCGGCGTACGGGTTGTCGACCTTCTGCCCCGGCGGGGTCGTGGTCGGCGGGGTCGTGGTGGGCGGGGTGGTGGTCGGCGGCGTCGTGGTGGGCGGCGTCGTCGTCGGCGGGGTGGTGGTCGGCGGGGTCGTGGTGGGCGGCGTGCCGCCGTTGCAGACCGTGCCGTTCAGGGTGAACTGGGTCGGCTTCGGGTTGCTGCCGCTCCACGCGCCGTTGAACCCGATGTTGGTGCTGGCGCCGGTGGCCAGCGAGCCGTTGTAGGACTCGTTCTGCGCGGTCACGTTCTGACCGGTCTGCGACCACTTCGCCGACCAGCCCTGCTGCACGCGCTGCGAGCTGTTCGGGAAGGTGAAGCCGAGGGTCCACGAGCTCAGCGGGTCACCGAGGTTCTTGATGACCACGTTGGCGGTGAAGCCACCGCTCCAGTCGTTGGTGGTGTAGTCCACGCTGCACTGGGTCGCGGCCTGAGCCGCGGTGACCGGGAGGGTCACCAGCCCGCCGGCCACGAGGACGCCGGCGCCGGTGAGCGCGAGCGTCCGGCTCCGGCCGGACAGCCTTCTCCACAGATTCATGCCACTGATCTCCTTGGGCGAGACCGGATCCGCGTACGGCCCGGCGGAATGGCGGCGGCGGTCGTCCTGCGGGAACGGCCGTGCGCGCCACGGGTTTCTTCGGGGGACGCCCGACCCGGACGGGCGTGAGGTGGTGGTGGTGCCGACCGGTCCGCAGGACCGGCCGATGGGAGCCCGACGTCGCCCGGTGAGACCGGTTGCCCTCGACGCCTCAGCTCGCGGTGTGGCTCCCCGAACCGCGTGCAGCGATTCTTGCATGGGAGCGCTTCCATGGCAATGCCTCGATACGCCTCTCCGACCCTATCTCCCGGCATGCCCTACGCGGGCTCGCGCGGCCCGCGCGGCTCGCGCGGCCCGCGCGGCGAGATCCTGGTACGAAACGGCCCCCAGGGGGGCTTCGCCGTACCAAGATCTCCAGCTTGTCCGCAATGCGGAACGACCGTCCCAGCGAGCAGGACGCAGGGGGTGGTTGGAGAAGCAGCGCGAACGGGGCAGCAGGGCGGGGCGGGCCCGGACGCACGCACATCGGACCTCAGGCGGCTTAGCACCAGCATCGGTACATCATCGGCAAACTCCTAAAAACGAATCTTTCCCCGAATAAGTCGCGAAAAGGTCTAACGTCGGCGGTAGCTCGACTGACGTCGGGCTCAGGACGAACAGGGATGGAGTGACGCTGGTCATGGCTAAGAAGATGCTCGGGAAGGTCGTCGCGGGTGCCGCTCTGGGCGGCGCGGGCCTTCTCGTGTTCACCCCGGGGATGGCCTACGCGGGCGGACACGACGAGGGGAAGGTCATCGCCAAGCCGCACGTGGTCAAGGCGGGTGACACCGTCGAACTGCTCGAGATCTGCTCCGAGCCCCAGGAGCACGCCTCCGTCTGGTCGAAGGTGACCGGCAAGGTCGACCTCCACCCGGCCCGTGACGGCGAGCACGGCGACTGGTCGGACAAGGGTGGTGACTGGTCCGACAAGGGCGGCGACTGGTCCGACGGGGGCTGGGACGCCGACCAGGGCCCCGACGGCAAGGACGGGCACGGTCGCGACGACCACGGCAAGGGCCCCGAGGGCAAGGACGACCACGGCAAGGGCGAGCAGGGCAAGGACGACCACGGCAAGGGCGAGCAGGGCAAGGGCGACCAGGGCAAGGACGAGCACGGCCCGGGTGGCAACGGCATGCCGCAGCCGCCGGCCGACGTGCCGCAGCCGGGCGGCCAGCCCGGTGGCATGGGCGGCGGAGTGGCCGCCGACCACGGCGACCAGGCCGACTGGCAGGGCCACGAGGAGTACGGCCAGGACGCCGAACCGGGCTGGGAGAAGGAACAGCCGGGCCGGGACGCCGCCGACTGGGCGATGGACGAGCACGGCAAGGACGGCAAGGACGGCCACGGCCGGGACGCCAAGGACGAGCACGGCGCCTGGCAGGACGGCAAGGACGACCACGGCAAGGACGACTACGCCAAGGACGAGCACGGCAAGGACTGGCAGTCCGGCGGCGAGTACGGCCGTGGCGGGGACGAGTACGGCCGCGGGGACGACGAGGCCGGCTGGGAGCACGGGAAGGACTTCGTCTACTACGGCGAGGCCACCGTCTCCGAGCACGCCCGCCCGGGCCGCTACGAGCTCAGGGGCTCCTGCGGCGAGGGTGAGCTGGTGGTCCTGCCCCGCGGTGGCGTCGACGGCGGTGACGGCGGGATGGCCACCACCGGCGTGGACCGCGGTCTCGCCACCGGTGGCGCGGGCATGATCGGCGCCGCGGCGCTGGGCGGCCTGGTGCTGCTGCGCCGGCGGCGGGCCGGTGGCCTCGTCTGATCGGACGACGACCCGGGCCGGCGGCCGTCACGGGAGACCGTGGCGTGCCGCCGGCGCGGCCGTCGTCGTCCTGCTCGCCATGGTGGGCGCCGGGCTGATCGGCGCGTCCGTGCGGACCGTCCCGCCTCCCACCCCGCCGCAACCGATCGCGCAGGCCGGGCCGGTCGCCACCGACCCGGTCCCCGACGCCGACCTCGACCCGACAGCGGAGGAGACGTCCTCCCCCGACGTGCCGGTCACGCCGCCCGACGCCGCCGTCGGCTCCCCCACCCCGGCGGCCGCCACCCCGCCGGCACCGGCCGTCTCCGGCACACCGGCCGTTCCGGGTTCACCGGCCGCGCCGGTCGCCGCGCCGGTCGCGCTGCCCCGGTCGGCGCCGACCACCATCTCGATCCCCCGGATCGGGGTGCGGGCCGAGATCATGACGCTCGGCACCAACCCGGACGGCACAGTCCAGGTGCCTCCGTTGGACCAGGCGATGAAGGCCGGCTGGTACTCACCCGGCGCCAGTCCCGGCGAGGTCGGCAACGCCGTGGTCGTCGGGCACGTCGACTCCGCCCAGCTCGGCCCGGCGGTCTTCTTCAACCTGGGCGCGCTGGTGCCGGGCGACGCCATCGCCGTCGTCCGGCAGGACGGCTCGACCGCCACGTTCACCGTGGACGAGGTCCGGTCGTACCCGAAGACCGCGTTCCCGGCGGAGCAGGTCTACGGCCCGTCCGACGTGCCCGGCCTGCGGGTGGTCACCTGCGGCGGGGTGTTCGACCGGACCGCCGGCAGCTACCTGAACAACATCGTCGTCTACGCCCGGATGACCGCGTAGCGCGAACGGCCGTGGCCCGGCGGTCGGTTCCCCGACCACCGGGCCACGCGCGGACGGAAGCGGTCAGGCCGCCGCCGAGGTCCGGACCAGGGTACGGATCTGACGCAGCAGCACGGACAGCGCGGACAGGTCGGCGCGGGACTCGTCGAACTCCCCCATCGCCCGGTGGGCCCGGTGGATCGAGGTCGCGTTCGCCTGCTCCCACTCCTGCACCCGTTCCGCCGGCGGGAGGCTGTCCGGGGTGGACCCGAGCACCTCCGCGGTGAGCGCGGCCAGCGCGGCGTACAGGTCGTAGCGCAGCGCCATCCGGGCCAGGGTCTGCCACCGGTCCTCCCGGGGCAGCAGGGAGATCTTCGACAGCAGGGCGTCCACCCGGAACCGGTCGCTGAGCACGAAGTAGACCGAGGCCACCTCGCTCACGTCCCGCCCGGTCGTCTGCGCGGTCTCGACGATGTCGAGCAGGCCGAAGCTGTACATCAGGCGGGTCGCCTGCTCGGCCAGGTCACGCGGCAGCCCCTTGCCGACCAGCGACTCGATGTGCGCCGCGATCGCCTCCCGCTCGGTGCCCCAGAACAGGTGCTCCAGGTCCGGCAGGAGCCGGGTCACCCCGTCGCGCAACCGGGCGATCTCCGCCGGCACGTCGATCGGCGAGCGCCGGTTGGTCACCAGCCAGCGCACCGCGCGGTCGAGCAGCCGCCGGGTGTCCAGGTAGACGGCGGTCTGCAACTCGGGCGAGACCTTGTTGTCCAACGCCTCGACCGCGTTCCACAGCTCGCCCAGCCCGAACACCTCGCGGACCACCACGTACGCCCGCAGCACGTCGGCCGCGGAGGCCGCCGTCTCCTCGACCACCCGGAAGACGAACGAGATGCCGCCCCGGTTGATCGCCTCGTTGACCAGGACCGTGGTGACGATGTCCCGACGCAGCCGGTGCCGGCCCATCCGGTCGGCGAAGCGCTGCCGCAGCGGGGTCGGGAAGTAGTTGACCAGGACGTCGGTCGTCCACTCCTCGTCCGCCAGTCCCTCGCCGACGATCTCGCGCTCCAGCACGATCTTCACGTACGCGAGCAGCACCGCGAACTCCGGCGCGGTCAGCCCGTTCTCGGCGCGGACCGCCAGCTCCTCGTCCGGCGGCAGCGCCTCCAACGCCCGGTCCAGCGCGCCGGAGCGCTCCAGCTCGTTGATCATGCGTCGGTGCACCGGGAGCAGCGAGGCGGCCTGCGCCTGGGCGTTGTTGACGGCCCGGGCCTGGTCGTAGTTGTCCCGCAGCACCAGCTCGGCGACCTCGTCGGTCATCTGGGCCAGCAGCTCGTCGCGCTCCGGCCGGTCCAGCTCACCGTCGGCGACCGCGGTGTTGAGCAGGATCTTGATGTTCACCTCGTGGTCGGAGCAGTCGACCCCGGCCGCGTTGTCGATGAAGTCGGTGTAGATGCGGCCACCGCCGGAGGCGTACTCGATCCGGCCCTGCTGGGTGAAGCCCAGGTTGCCGCCCTCGCCGACCACCCGGCAGCGCAGGGCACGGCCGTCCACCCGGATGGCGTCGTTGGACTTGTCCCCGACCTCGGCGTTGGTCTGCGTCGACGCCTTCACGTAGGTGCCGATGCCGCCGTTCCAGAACAGGTCCACCGGCGCGGTGACGATCGCCTTCATCAGCTCCTGCGGGCTGAGCTGCGTGACGTCGTCGTCGAGGCCGAGCACCGCGCGCACCTGCGGCGTGATCGGCACCGACTTCGCGGTACGCGGGTAGATGCCGCCGCCGGCCGAGATCAGCTCGGCGTCGTAGTCCTCCCACGACGACCGGGGCAGGTCGAACAACCGCTTGCGCTCGTCCCAGGAGCGGGCCGCGTCCGGGTCCGGGTCCAGGAAGATGTGCCGGTGGTCGAAGGCGGCGAGCAGCCGGATGTGCTTCGACAGCAGCATGCCGTTGCCGAACACGTCGCCGGACATGTCGCCGACGCCGACCACGGTGAAGTCCTGGGTCTGGGTGTCGTGGCCCAGCTCGCGGAAGTGCCGCTTCACCGACTCCCAGGCGCCCCGGGCGGTGATGCCCATCTTCTTGTGGTCGTAGCCGGCGGAGCCGCCGGAGGCGAACGCGTCGCCCAGCCAGAAGTTGTGCGCGGTGGAGATCTCGTTGGCGATGTCGGAGAACGTGGCCGTGCCCTTGTCCGCCGCCACCACGAGGTAGGGGTCGTCGCCGTCGTGCCGGACCACGTCGACCGGCGGCACGATCTCGCCGCTGACGATGTTGTCCGTGACGTCGAGCAGCGCGGAGATGAACTCCTTGTAGCAGACCACCGCCTCGTCCCGGTCGCCCGGCTTCTGCTTGAGCACGAAGCCGCCCTTGGCGCCCACCGGCACGATCACCGCGTTCTTGACCATCTGCGCCTTGACCAGGCCGAGCACCTCGGTGCGGAAGTCCTCGCGCCGGTCGGACCAGCGCAGGCCGCCCCGGGCCACCGGCCCGAACCGCAGGTGCACGCCCTCGAACCGGGGCGAGTAGACGAAGATCTCGAACTTGGGTCGCGGCGCCGGCAGATCCGGGATCGCCTGCGGGTCCAGCTTGAACGCCACGTACGCCTTCGGCCGCCCGCCCACCGGCTTCTGGTAGAAGCTGGTGCGCAGCGTGGCCTGCATCAGCGTCAGGTAGGCGCGCAGGATCCGGTCCTGGTCCAGGCTGGCCACCTCGTCCAGCGCCTCGCCGATCGCCTCGACCAGCTCGCCGCTGCGCTGCCGGCGCTCGTCCAGCGTGGTCGCGCCGGGCGCGAACCGGGTCTCGAACAGCTCCACCAGCAGCCCGGCGATCCGCGGGTACGCGATGAACGTCTGCTCCATGTACTCCTGGGAGAACACGGTGCCGGCCTGCCGCAGGTACTTCGCGTACGCCCGCAGCACGACCACCTGCCGCCAGGTGAGCCCGGCCCGCAGCACCAGCTCGTTGAAGCCGTCCACCTCGGCCTCACCCCGCCACGCGGCGGCGAACGCGTTCTCCACGTGCGGCCGCACCTCGGCCAGGTCCTGGTGCCGCTCGGGCAGCTCCAGACCGAAGTCGTAGAGCCAGATCCGGCCGTCGACGCGCTCCACCTCGTACGGGTGCTCGTCGACCACCTTCACGCCGAGCGAGTGCAGCACCGGCAGCACGGCGGAGAGCATCATCGGCTCGCCGTACCGGTAGACCTTGAACCGCACGTCCATGGCCTCGTCGGCCTCGGCGGCGCGACCGGCGGCGTACGGGCGGGGCGCCAGCTGCTTGCGGAACAGGTGCATCTCCAGCTGGCCGGGCTCCTCCAGCAGCTCCAGCTTGGCCAGGTCCTTCATCGCCTCGTACGGCGTGTGCCCGTCCTTGTAGCCCTCCGGGAACGCGTCGGCGTACCGGCTGAACAGGTGCTTGGCCTGCTCGTCGCCGAGCTTGCGCTCCAGCACCAGCCGGTAGTCGTCGTCCCAGAGCCGGGTGGCGTCCGCCAGCTCCTCGGCCAGCAGGTCGGCGTCGATCTCGCCGGGCGGGTTGTTCGGGTCGGTGCGGACGATGAAGTGCACCCGGGCCAGCATCGACTCGGTCACCCGGGTGGTGTAGTCGACGCCGACGCCGTTCAGCTCGCGCAGCAGGATGTCCTGCATGCGCAACCGGTTCTGCGTGGTGAACCGGTCCCGCGGCAGGTAGATCAGGCAGGAGATGAACCGCCCGTACGCGTCGCGGCGCAGGAAGACCCGCAGCTGCCGGCGGCCGGCCATCCGCAGCACGCCGATCACCGCGTGGTAGAGGTCGTCGGTCTTGATCTGGAACAGCTCGTCGCGCGGGTAGGTCTCCAGGATCTGGAGCAGGTCCTTGCCGGAGTGGCTGCGCAGGCTCAGGCCCGAGCGGTCCAGCACCTCGGCGACCTTGCGGCGCACCACCGGCAGTTCCTGCACGCTGGTCCGGTACGCGGCGGTGGAGAACAGGCCGAGGAACCGACGCTCCCCGACCACCTCGCCGGCCTCGTTGAAGATCTTGAAGCCGATGTAGTCCAGGTAGGCCGACCGGTGCACGGTGGCCCGCGAGTTGGCCTTGGTGATGATGAGCAGGCGCTTCTCCAGCACCTTCTCGTGCGCCTCGGGCGTCATCGAGTTGAGCGACCGGGCCTCCGGCGAGTCCGAGCGCAGGATGCCCAGCCCGGTGCCGAGGACGGCTTCGAGGGCCTGCCCGCCGCCGCCCGTCCCGTCGGTGTCGACCAGCCGGTACTCCCGGTAGCCGAGGAACGTGAAGTGGTCGTGGGCGAGCCACCGCAGCAGCTCCACCGAGTCGGTGATGTCCTTCTCCGGCACCGGCGGCCGGTTGTCCGACGTCCGGGCGGCGGCCAGCTCGTCGGCGAGCGCCAGCGCCCGCTGCCGCATCTTGGGCCAGTCCTCGACGGCCTCCCGCACGTCGGTCAGCACCCGCTGCAACTCGCGGCGCAGCGCCTCCCGCTCGGCCGGGTCGCGCACCGGGTCGATCTCGATCCGCATCCAGCTCTCGACCAGGTCACCGGCGATCGCGTCGTCCGGCTCCACGTCGGCGGAGACCTCGGTGAGCCGACCCAGCGGCTCGCGCCGGACCACGACCAGCGGGTGCACCAGCAGGTGCACGTCGAGGTGACGGGAGTTCAGCAGCGCGGTGACCGAGTCGACCAGGAACGGCATGTCGTCGGTGACGATCTCGACGACCGTGTGGTGCTGCTCGGCGTCCGGCTCGTGGATGCGCAGCTTCAGCTCGCCCGGCACCCGCTGCTGGGCCAGGTCCCGGTGGGCCCGGGCCGCCTCCAACATCTCCTCGGCGGTGAAGCCGATCAACTCCTCGTCCGGCGCGAACCGCCAGAACCGGTCCACCAGGGTGGCCGCGTCGTGGTCGTCGCCGGCCAGCGCCACCGCCTGGGCGACCAGGCGCTCCGCGTTGGGTACGGGCTCGTCCAGCTCGGCGTCCTCGGACTCGTCGGCCAGCGCCTGCGCGGGCAGACCCAGGTCGTAGAGGGTGTCGATGCTGGAACCGGTCATCCCGGTCACTCCTGTGTCGAGACGGCCGTAACCGTCCCCGTCGGTCGCCGAATCGAAGCTGTCATCGTCCCGGCTGGTGTCAGCCTGCCGGAGGTCGGGTCCCGGTTTGATCGCCGGACGCCGGTCCATCGGTGCCACTCCCCTCGACCCACCGCGTTGTGGGTCACTCTGCCGCCCAGCCTAGGCCCTGCCGCTGTGTGCCTTCGTCGGCGGACCACCGGCCGGACGTCCGGATCGGGACTCTGTCCTTTCACCCGTTGCGGGTTCGTGGTCGGCCGGTCGCGGAGTACCCCGACTGGCGATGTTCATCACACTGCCAAGCGCCGCGTGTCACCCCGGCGGACGAGGCGGCGGGACGGTGGGGAGCCGCGGGTCGTACTAGCGTGCAGGGCAGTTGAGCACCGGAGGGACCGCTTCATGCCCGTGTCGTACCCCGTCCGCCCCCGCCGTCACACCCGTCACCGCCTGGTCGCGACGGCGGCCGCCGTCCTGATGGCGGCCGGGGCGGTGACCGCCTGCTCCGGCGAGGACGGGCCGGAGCAGGCCGTCGACGCGTTCCTGACCGGCTGGCGCTCCGGCGACCTGCAACCGGTCGGCTTCGTCGAGCCGACCGGCGCGCGGGTGCCGGCCGCCGAGGTGACGAAACGACTCAAGACGCTCTCCGGCGAGCTGGCCGCCGACCCACCGGCCCTGGAGCGCACCGGCGAGATCACCACCAAGGGCGACATCGCGACCGCCCGGGTCCGGCTGACCTGGCCGCTGCCCGGTGGCGTCCGCTGGTCCTACGACAACCCGCTGCGCCTCAAGCGCGGCGGCGACGACCGGTGGCAGGTGATCTGGGAGCCGGCCGTGGTGCACGAGAAGCTGGAGGAGGGCGACCGCCTCGCCCTGCGCCGGGAGGCGGCGCAGCGGGCCGGCGTGCTGGACGCCGCCGGCCAGCCGATCGTCACACCGCGCCCGGTGGTCCGGGTGCAGATCGCCCCCGGCGAGGTCACCGACGTGCCGGGCCTGGTGCGCCGGCTGGACGCCGCGTTCAAGGCGGTGCGGCCCGCGCTCACCCCGCCGGTCGACCTGAGCGACCTGCCCAGACGCCTCAAGGAGGCGGACCGGGACGCGCAGGTCGAGGTGGTGACCCTCCGCGAGGAGGCCTACCGGCAGATCAAGCCCCGGATCTACGAGCTGCCCGGCACCCGGTTCCCCACCGACAAGTTGATGCTCGCCCCGACCCGCGAGTTCGCCCGGGCGCTGCTCGGCTCGGTCGACCCGGCCCAGGCCGACGACCTCCAGGCCCACCCCGACCGGTACGCCCGCGGCGACCTGGTCGGCCACGGCGGCCTGCAGGGCCGGTACGACGAGCGCCTGCGCGGCGTCCCCGGGATCACCGTGATCACCGAGCGGCTCACCCCGGAGGGTGCCACCGAACCGACCGGCGCCGAACTGTTCCGCAGCGACCCGAAGGCCGGGCAGCCGGTGAGGACCACGCTCGACGTGGCCACCCAGAACGCCGCCGACGCCGCGTTGCGCGGCCAGACCCGGCGCTCGGCGCTGGTCGCCGTGCGGATCAGCGACGGCGCCGTGCTGGCCGCCGCGAACGGGCCCGGCGCGGCCGGCGAGAACCTCGCCTTCACCGCCCAGGTGCCGCCCGGCTCGACGTTCAAGATGGTCAGCGCGCTCGGCCTGCTCGACCGGGGCGCGGTGACCCCGCAGACGACGGTGGACTGCCCGAAGACCTCCGAGGTCGACGGCCGGATCTTCAAGAACTCCGACAACTTCGAGCTGGGCCCGGTGCCCTTCGCCACCGACTTCGCCAAGTCCTGCAACACCGCCTTCACCGCGCTCGCGCCTAAGCTCGGCCCGGACGGACTCGCGCAGGCGGGCCGTACGCTCGGTCTGGAGGCCGGCTGGGACCTCGGCGCGGACGTGTTCACCGGCAAGGTCTCCGCGAACGGTGGGCCCACCGAGCAGGCCGCCGCCGCGATCGGCCAGGGCACCACCGTGGTGAGTCCGCTGGCGATGGCCGGCGCCACCGCGGCGGTGGCGCGGGGCCGCTGGGAGCAGCCGAAGCTGCTGCTGGACCCGGCGCCGGCGAAGCCCGCACCGGCCGGACCGGCGCTCAAGCCGGAGTCCGTCGCGGCGCTGAAGACGATGATGCGCGGCGTGGTCACGTCCGGCACCGGCACGGCGCTGGCGAAGGTGCCCGGCGAGCCGGTGCACGGCAAGACCGGCACCGCCGAGTACGACAACAACCCGGCGCACACCCACGCGTGGTTCGTCGGCTGGCAGGGCGACGTGGCGTTCGCCGTCTTCGTCGAGCAGGGCGGGTCGAGCACGACGAGCGCGGTGCCGATCGCCGAGCGCTTCCTGCGCGGCCTCGCCCGCTGAGCAGCGCGCCGGCGTCCTCAGGTGACGTCGATGCCCGGCCGGTCCACGGCCGGTTCGTCGTCCTCGACGGGCGGACGCCGGAGGCGGCCCGGCCCCAACCGGTCGTCACCGACGGGCTCGCCCGGCGGACGGCCGTCGACGTCGTCCGGCCCGCGGCCGTCGGCGGTGGGAACCGGGCCGATCGGCTCCACGGCCACGGCGGGGGCCGGTACGGCAACGGGGGCGGACAGCCGGTCCCGTTCCGGCCGGCCGTTGCCCGCCCGGGGCGCCGGCGCCGGCGGGGTGGCCGGCAGCAGCCGGGGCGGTACCGCGCCCGGGGCCACCACCGGGGCGAGCCCGGCCACCACCGTGTTCACGATCTCCGCCGCGTACGCGCCGTCCTGGTCGTAGTCGGGGTCGAAGACGGTCAGCTCGACGCCGAGGCAGTGCGGGGTGTCGACCAGCCCGGCGAGCAGGATCTCCAGCTCGGCGAAGGCGATGCCGCCGGGGTCGGGCGCGTCCACGGCCGGCATCACGGCCGGGTCGAGCACGTCCACGTCGATGTGCACCCAGTAGCCGGCGCAGTCGACGAGCTGCTCGTGCGCCCACTGGGCGGTCCGGGCCGCGCCCTCGGCGCGCAGCGCCGGCACCGGACGGGTGGTGATGCCGGCGGCCTGGAGGTCGAGGCGGTACTCGTCCTGCGCGCGGATGCCGAGCACCACCACGTCGATGTCGCGGAAGTAGGGGCGTCGCCCCTCGATGGCCGCCAGGTCGGGCTGCCCCCGCCCGGTGACCAGCGCCAGGTCCTCCCCGGCGGCGGCGCCCACGTACGAGGCGTTGCCGGGGTGCCGGAAGTCGGAGTGGCCGTCGACGAAGACCAGCCCGATCCGTCCGCCGACCGCCTCACCGAGCCGGTGCATGGCCAGCGCCGAGCCGAGCAGCACCGAGCAGTCCCCGCCGAGCACCAGCGGGAACTCGCCGCGGTCGATGATCGCGCCGATCCGGTCGGCCAGCGCCACGGAGTATCCGGAGATCTCCGGCGCGTGGCAGACGCCGTCGCCGGGCCGCCAGTCGCCGGGGTCGTAGCGGGGCGGGGTCAGGCAGCCGGCGTCGCGGGCCCGCAACCGGGCGAGCAGACCGTGGTCGCGCAACGCCCCGGGGGCCTTGCCGCAGCCCGGGACGGAGCTGGGCGTGGGCGGCCGCAGGCCGAGGTTGGTCGGCGCGTCGAGGACGGCGATCCGGCGCATCATGGGCTCCCGTCCTCGGTGGTCGGGCGGGCCGGCGGTGCGCCGGCCCGCACGTGTGCGACGAACTCAGAACAGCGCGCTGGCCAGGGCGCGTCGGGCGGAGGCCACGGCGGGATCGTCCGGGCCGGCGATCGTGAACAGGCTGAGCAGGTGCTGGCGTACCGTGTCCCGCTCGTCGCCGGCGGTCCGGCGGACCAGGCCGACCAGCCGCTGGTAGGCCTGGTCGGCCAGGCCGCTGAGCACCTCGATGTCCGCGGCCAGCAGCTGCGCCGCCACGTCGTCGGGGGCGGCGGCGGCCGCGTCGAGCGCGCCCTGCGGGTCCGCGCCGGCCACCCGGCGGGCCAGACCGACCTGCGCCAGGCCCGCCTCCGCCGCCGCGTCCGCCGGGGACTCGGCCAGGATCTTCCGGTACGCCGCCTCGGCGGCGTCGAGGTCACCGCTCATGAGCGCGTCGTCGGCCGCGTCGAGCCGCGGGTCCTCGGGCTCGGCCACGGTGACCCCGGCGGCCTTGAGCACGGCCTGGAGCCACTGGCGCAGCTGGGACTCGGGCACCACGCCGGGGAAGGCGTCGACCGGGCGACCGCCGACGATGGCGTACGTGGTCGGCAACGTCTGGAGCTGGAACATCTGCGCGAGCCGCGGCTGCTGCTGCACGTCGACCCGGGCCAGGAGCCACGCTCCCCCGCCCTCGGCGGCCAGCCGCTCCAGCACCGGGGCGAACTGGTCGCTCTCCGGGTAGCCGGCGGCGCCGAAGAAGACCACGACCGGTGTGGAGAGCGAGCGTTCGAGCACCTCGGACTGGATGTTCGCCTCGGTCACGTCGATCACGGCGGCCGTGCCGGCGGGGCTGCCCGGCAGCCCGGCGGGCGGACCGCCCGGTGACGGTGTGGCGGAGGGGGTGTCGGCCGGTGCGGGGGTGCGCAGCGCGCTGAGGTCGACCGCGCCGCGGGTGAAGATCGACGAGGTGATCCGTGGGTCGCTCATGGTTGTCTAGTCTCGCACGTGTCACACGGAACGCCGCTCACCCGCAACGGCGACGTTGCGACTCTCACCCCTGCTCAGAGGTGCAAGGAGGGGCCCCTTCTTAACAGACGTCTGTTAAGAAGGGGCCCCTCCTTGCACTAGAAGCGGGCGGGCTCGCGGTAGACGCCCCACTCGGCGCGCAGCGCGTCGCAGATCTCGCCCAGGGTGGCCTCGGCGCGGACCGCGTCCAGCATCGCCGGGATCATGTTCTCCCCGGTCCGGGAGACCTCCACCATCCGGCGGACGGCGGCGGTGACCGCCGCCTCGTCGCGGGCCGACTTGCGCTCGGCGAGCACCCGGCGCTGCTCCAGCTCCACCTCGTGCGAGATACGCAGGATCTCCAGGTCCTTGGCGACCGTGCCGGTGTGGCAGTTGACGCCGACGATCTTCTTGTCACCCTTCTCCAGCGCCTGCTGGTAGACGAACGCCGACTCGGCGATGTGCCCGGTGAACCAGCCGTCCTCGATGCCCCGCAGGATGCCGGAGGTCATCGGGCCGATGGTGTGCGGGCCCTCGCCGCCGAGCTGACGGATCCGGGCGAAGATCTCCTCCGCCTCGGCCTCGATCCGGTCGGTGAGCGCCTCGACGTACCAGGAGCCGCCGAGCGGGTCGGCCACGTTGACCACCCCGGTCTCCTCCATCAGCACCTGCTGGGTCCGCAGGGCGATCTCGGCCGACTCGTCGGTGGGCAGGGCGAGCGTCTCGTCCAGCGCGTTGGTGTGCAGCGAGTTGGTGCCGCCGAGCACCGCGGCGAGCGCCTCCACGGCGGTCCGGACCACGTTGTTGACCGGCTGCTGGGCGGTCAGCGACACCCCGGCGGTCTGCGTGTGGAACCGCAGCCAGAGCGCCTTCTCGCTGGTCGCGCCGTAGACGTCGCGCAGCCACCGGGCCCAGATCCGGCGGGCGGCCCGGAACTTGGCGATCTCCTCGAAGAAGTCCACGTGGGAGTCGAAGAAGAAGCTCAGACCGGGGGCGAACACGTTGACGTCCAGCCCGCGCGAGAGGCCCAGTTCGACGTAGCCGAAGCCGTCGGCCAGGGTGTACGCCAGCTCCTGCGCGGCGGTCGAGCCGGCCTCACGGATGTGGTAGCCGGACACCGACAGCGGCTTGTAGCGCGGGATCTCCCGGGCGCAGTACTCCATCAGGTCGCCGATCAGGCGCAGGTGCGGCTCGGGGTCGAAGAGCCACTCCTTCTGCGCGATGTACTCCTTGAAGATGTCCGTCTGGAGCGTCCCGTCCAGCGTGGACAGGTCGGCGCCCTGCCGCTCGGCGGCGACGAGGTACATGCAGAAGACCGGCACGGCCGGGCCGGAGATGGTCATCGAGGTGGTCACGGCGGCCAGGTCGATGCCGTCGAAGAGCACCTCCATGTCGGCGGCCGTGTCGACCGCGACGCCGCAGTGGCCGACCTCGCCGAGCGACTGCGGGTCGTCCGAGTCGCGGCCCATCAGCGTCGGCATGTCGAAGGCCACGGAGAGCCCGCCGCCACCGGCGCCGAGGATCATCTTGTAGCGCTCGTTGGTCTGCCGGGCGTTGCCGAACCCGGCGAACTGCCGGATGGTCCAGGTCCGCCCGCGGTAACCGGTCGGATGCAGACCCCGGGTGTACGGGAACTCGCCCGGCCAGCCGATCCGCTCGAAGCCCGGGTAGGCGGTGCCCTCGGGCGGGCCGTAGACCGGCTCCACGGGCAGCCCGGACAGCGTGGTGAAGTCCGCGTCGCGCTTGCGGGCGGCGTCGTAGCGGGCCTGCCAGCGGGCCCGGCCGGCGGCGATCTCGTCAGCGTCCATGCGCGGAGCTCCTCCTCGAGTCCTCGTGAAGACCGAGTGTAGAACGCCGTCCTGAACGATCGCTAAGGATGTGCGTACCGGCCGGTAACCCGACGTCAGGCGGAGGGTGCCACCGGGCCACCCAGCGCCACGTCGTCGACCTTGATGTTGATCTCGTCGACCCGCAGCCCGTACGCCTCGACGGCCGAGGTCACGGCCGCGCGGACCGCCTCGGTCACCTCGGGCACCGGCCGGCCGCCGTCGATCACGATGACCAGGTTGACCACCGCCGCGCCGTTCGTCACGTGCGCCGAGCAGCCGCGCCGGGCGTCGCCGACCTGGTCCAGCCCGATCCGGTCGAGCACGGAGTTGAAGAACCGGGCCACGTCGCCGCCCAGCTCGGCCACGCCGGGCACCGACTTCGCGGCGGCCACCGCGATCTTCTCCACCACCTCGTCGGAGACGTGCGTCGTCCCGCCCACGGTCGCGTTCGGCAGCATCGACAGCTCCTGGGTCGCCTCGTCAGCCATGTTCTCCCACCGGATTCGTCCCCGCCCCACCCGCGCGACGGGGCGCTGCGAGCGTACTAGTGCGCTCCACTGTGGGAATGCCCCTCCCGGCCCGGCGGCCGGGTCCGCCCCTCGGTGATCCGTCGGAGCCCCCGCGAGTCGGCCAGCTCGTCGCGCGCCCGCGGGTGTTGGTGGAAGAACGCCAGCGCGTCCAGCACCGCGACCGGATCGGTGGCCAGCCAGACGGTGCGGACCACCAGTCGGGGCACCTCCCGCCCGTCGCCCGTGCCGAACCATCCGGTGTAGTGGCGGACCACGGTGTCCGGCGACGGGTCGGCCTCGACCACCACGGCCGCGCTGCCCGCCCGCACGCCGGCCGCCACCTCGCGCACGGCGTGCCACGGGACGACGTGCAGGTGGACCAGGCCACGGTGGGTGATCCCGCCGGGCGAGATGGTCACCGCGCCCACGCCCAGCCGCAGCACGGTGACCAGGAACCAACCGGTCAGCAGCAACAGCGCACCGACGCCGGCCGCCACCAGCCGGTCGACGCTCCCGCCCGTGGCCGCCAGGAGAAGGACCATCGAGCCACCGCTCAGGATGCTGAGCAGCAGCAACGCGGTCAGCCAGTAGTAGGCCCAGCGGGAGTACGCGAACCGAACCCCGAGCAGACCGTCCGGCGTCCGCACCGACGTGACCTGCCGCGGCGAGCGCCGGCGGGGCAACCACGCCACGACGAGGAAGCCCAGCAGGTGCGCGAGGAGGACGGCTCCGCAGCCGCCCAGCAGGATCCCGTACCCGTCACGGTCGCCGGCCGCCTGCACCACGATCCAGAGCGCGCACGCCACGAGGAACGCCACGAACGCCAGCGCCACGGCACGCGGCAGCGACCAGCGGGGACCGACCCCGTCGCCCCGCCATCGCGCCGCCCGGTCACCGGGTGTCGCGGATGTCGCGCCCGGTTGCACGCCGTCACCCCCGTCGATCGGTGTCGACAGCGATACCCGACCTCGACCCCGGTCAATCCCTGGCCGTCCGTCCAGCCACCGGGCCAGGAACGCCGGGTCGCCGGACGGCCGGCGCGTCAGGTGGCGAGCTGGGTCAGCAGGTCGTCGGCCGCCGCGTACGGGTCGATCGCGCCCTCGGCCACCTTCGCCGCGAGCGTCGGCAGTTGCGTACCGTCGCGCAGTGAACCGATCCGGGCGCGGAGCGCGCCCAGCGCGATCGCCTCGATCTCGGCGGCGGCCCGCGCCTCCCGCCGGCGGCGCAGCTCGCCGTGCCGCTCCAGCCAGTCGCGGTGCTTGTCGATCGCGGCGGCGATGTCGTCGATGCCCTCGGCCCGGGCGGCAATCGCGCGTACCACCTGCGGGCGCCACTCCCCCGGGCCGCGCTCACCCAGCGCGATCATGCCCTGGATGTCGCGGACGGTGGCGTCGGCGCCGTCCCGGTCGGCCTTGTTGACCACGAAGACGTCGGCGATCTCCAGGATGCCGGCCTTGACCGCCTGGATCGCGTCACCCATGCCCGGGGCGAGCAGCACCAGCGTGGTGTCGGCCAGCGAGGCCACCTCCACCTCGGCCTGCCCGACCCCGACCGTCTCGACCAGCACCACGTCGCAGCCGGCGCCCTCCAGCACCCGTACCGCCTGGGGTGTGGCCGCGGAGAGCCCGCCCAGGTGGCCCCGGCTGGACATCGAGCGGATGTAGACGCCGGGGTCGGTGGCGTGGTCCTGCATCCGCACCCGGTCGCCGAGGATCGCCCCGCCGGTGAACGGGCTGGACGGGTCGATGGCCAGCACCCCGACCCGGTGACCGCGCGCCCGCAGCGCCCGCACCAGCTCGTTGGTGGTGGTCGACTTGCCCACCCCGGGCGAGCCGGTGAGACCGACCACCTGGGCCTGCCCGGCGTACGGCGCCAACGCGGCCGCGACCTGCGGCAGCACCTCGTCGCCGGACTCGACCAGGGTGATCAGCCGGGCCACCGCGCGGGGGTCACCCGCGCGGGCCCGTTCCACCAGCAGGGGTACGTCCCGGCTGCGGCGCACCGGACCGGAGGCCCGGCTGTTCACGTCGCTCACGCCTGGGTCTCGCCACCCGTCGGCACGTGGATGATCAGCGCGTCGCCCTGCCCGCCACCGCCGCAGAGCGCGGCCGCGCCGGTGCCGCCGCCGCGCCGCTTCAGCTCCATCGCGAGCGTGAGGACGAGGCGGGCGCCGGACATGCCGATCGGGTGGCCGAGCGCGATCGCGCCGCCGTTGACGTTCACCCTGTCCGCGTCGATCCCCAGGTCACGGGTGGACTGGATGCCGACCGCCGCGAACGCCTCGTTGATCTCGATCAGGTCGAGGTCGTCGATGCTCAGGCCGCCCTTCTTCAGGGCGTGGTTGATGGCGTTGGACGGCTGCGAGTGCAGGGAGTTGTCCGGCCCGGCAACGTTGCCGTGCGCGCCGATCTCGGCCAGCCAGGTGAGCCCCAGCTCCTTGGCCTTGGCCTTGCTCATCACGACCACCGCGGCGGCGCCGTCGGAGATCGGCGAGGAGCTGCCGGCGGTGATGGTCCCGTCCTTGGTGAAGGCGGGACGCAGCTTGCCCAGCGACTCGGCGGTGGTGTCCGGCCGGATGCCCTCGTCCTCGCTGATCACCAGCGGGTCACCCTTGCGCTGCGGGATGATCACGGGGGTGATCTCGTCGGCGAAGTGGCCGTTCTTCTGCGCGGCGGCGGCGCGCTGGTGGCTGGCCGCCGAGAAGGCGTCCTGCTCCTCCCGGCTGATGCCGTGCTTCGCGCCGTGCCGCTCGGTGGACTCACCCATCGAGCAGCAGTCCCAGGCGTCGGTGAGGCCGTCCAGGGCCATGTGGTCCTTGACCGTCACGTCGCCGTACTTGTAGCCGGAGCGCTGCCCGAGCAGCAGGTGCGGGGCGTTGGTCATGGACTCCATGCCGCCGGCCACCACGACGTCGAACTCACCGGCCCGGATGAGCTGGTCGGCCAGTGCGATCGCGTCCAGCCCGGAGAGGCAGACCTTGTTGATGGTCAGCGCGGGGGTGGACATCGGGATGCCGGCCTCGACGGCCGCCTGCCGGGCCGGGATCTGACCGGCGCCGGCCTGGAGCACCTGCCCCATGATCACGTATTGCACCTGCTCGGGCGCCACGCCGGCGCGCTCCAGCGCGGCCTTGATCGCGATGCCACCGAGTCTGGTCGCGGGGAGGTCCTTGAGGTTGCCCAGCAGGCGCCCCATCGGGGTTCGCGCGCCGCTGACGATCACCGAAGCCATGCCTGCCTCCGAGGGGGTGCCGACCTGTACGCCTTAACGATTGTTCGGTCAGACTAGCGTCATGGCTGAGAACTCCCCCGTCGAGCCCGCTGCCGAGTTTGTCACAGACATCGGCCTGCGCCGCATCGACCACGTCGGGATCGCCGTGGCCGACCTGGACGCCGCGATCGACTTCTACCAGCGCACGTTCGGGATGCGCTGCGTGCACACCGAGACGAACACCGAGCAGGGCGTACGCGAGGCGATGCTGGCGGTCGGGCCGGACGCCTCCGGCGGCATGGTGCAACTGCTCGCCCCGCTCTCGCCGGACACCACGATCGGCAAGTTCCTGGACAAGCGCGGGCCGGGCATCCAGCAGGTCGCGTACACGGTGGCGGACATCGACGCGGCCTGCGCGGCGCTGCGTGAGCGCGGCGTCCGGCTGCTCTACGAGGCCCCGCGGCGGGGCACGTCGAACTCGCGGGTCAACTTCGTGCACCCGAAGGACGCCGGCGGCGTGCTGATCGAACTGGTCCAGCCCGCCTGAGACGCAAGGAAGGGCCCCTTGTTAACAGACGTCTGTTAACAAGGGGCCCTTCCTTGCGTCCTAACACGTGGGAACACGCGCGGCCCTGCGCGGTTGAACCTTCCCACGGACACCTCCACGCATCGGTCGATGCAGTTTTTCACAGAGGGGTTCCCGCCCTAGCTACCGTTCAGTAACGTCCGGCCCCACAGGAACGCGACCGGTGCCGGATGTGTCGATTGCCGACATGGCGGTCCCGTCGCACCGGCGCCGACGATGGCAGCACCCCTGCCCCCGGTGTGGGTGCGGACGAACGGGAGGTCACCGTGCAGGACATCCTCGAAGCGATCATGGCGGCGGAGGGCTCGGCGCAGCCGGAGCGGGACCTTGCCGGCCTCGCCGGCCTGCCGGTGCCGGAGAGCTACCGGGGCGTGGTGGTCCGCGCCGAGGACACCCGGATGTTCGACGGCATGGCCACCCGCGACAAGGACCCGCGCAAGGCCTTGCACGTCCAGGAGGTGCCCACCCCCGAGCTGGGCCCGGGCGAGGCGCTGGTCGCGGTGATGGCCAGCGCGATCAACTACAACACCGTGTGGACCAGCATCTTCGAGCCGCTGCCCACCTTCAAGTTCCTCCAGCGCTACGGCCGGCTCTCCGAGCTGACCCGCCGCCACGACCTGCCGTACCACGTGGTCGGGTCGGACGCGGCCGGCGTGGTGCTGCGCACCGGGCCCGGGGTGACCCGGTGGAAGGCCGGCGACGAGGTGGTCGCGCACTGCCTGTCGGTCGAGCTGGAGGACGCCGCCGGCCACGACGACACGATGCTCGACCCGCAGCAGCGGATCTGGGGCTTCGAGACCAACTTCGGCGGCCTGGCCGAGCTGTGCGTGGTCAAGGCCAACCAGCTGATGCCGAAGCCGCGCCACCTGAGCTGGGAGGAGGCGGCCAGCCCCGGGCTGGTCAACTCCACCGCCTACCGGCAGCTCGTCTCGCACCACGGCGCGAACATGAAGCAGGGTGACGTGGTGCTGATCTGGGGCGCCTCCGGCGGCCTCGGCGGCTACGCCACCCAGATGGCGCTCAACGGCGGCGCGATCCCGGTCTGCGTGGTCTCCTCGCCGGAGAAGGCCGAGCTGTGCCGGAAGATGGGCGCCGAGCTGGTCATCGACCGCAGCGCCGAGGGCTTCCGGTTCTGGAAGGACGAGGAGACCCAGGACCAGGACGAGTGGCGTCGCTTCGGCGAGCGCATCCGCGAGCTGACCGGCGGCGAGGACCCGGACATCGTCTTCGAGCACCCGGGCCGGGAGACGTTCGGCGCCAGCGTCTACGTCGCCAAGAAGGGCGGCACGATCGTCACCTGCGCGTCCACCAGCGGCTTCCTGCACCAGTACGACAACCGCTACCTCTGGATGCACCTCAAGCGCATCGTCGGCAGCCACTTCGCCAACTACCACGAGGCGTGGCAGGCCAACCGCCTGGTCGCGCTCGGCAAGGTGCACCCGACCGTGTCGAAGACCTACGCGTTGGAGCAGACCGGCCAGGCCGCGTACGAGGTGCACCGCAACGCGCACCAGGGCAAGGTCGGCGTGCGCTGCCTGGCCCCCACCGACGGGCTCGGCGTCCGCGACACCGAGCTGCGGTCCCGCCACGAAAGCGCGATCAACCGGTTCCGCGGGCACTGACCGTACGGTTGTCCCGGATTGCCTTTCCGGACGACCGGGACACCATTCGACTGTCGTGATGACAAAGGGCCGCGGGCACCGCCCCGCGGCCCTTTTCACGCCCCGGTCCGGGCCCGGTCCGACCCGCCCGGGACCTGCCAAGATCGCCGGTTGGTCCGGTCCCGCCGCCGGGCGGAGTTGACCATGTAAACAGGACGCGAAAGCTGCCGACCACTCTTGCGAACCACCCTGGGGCGTCTGCGAGTATGTCCCAATGCCCCAGCAGCAGTCCTCCCCTCTTGCGTTCTTCGATAACGCGAACTCACAGCCCGATTTCACCGTTGGCCTGCGCGGTTACAACACCAACCAGGTCGACGACTTCATCGGCCGGCTGAGCGCCGCACTGAGCCAGTCCGAGCAGGCCCGCGCCGAGGCCGAGCAGCGGATGAACGACGCGCAGCGCCGCCTCCGCCAGGCCGAGCAGCGCCAGGGCGCGCTCGAGCAGAAGCTGACCGAGACCAACAAGCAGCTCGAGGAGAACAGCCGGCCGACGCTCAGCGGCCTGGGCACTCGCGTCGAGCAGATCCTCCGGTTGGCCGAGGAGCAGGCCAACGACCACCGCAACGAGGCCAAGCGCGAGTCGGAGGGCATCCTCTCCGCCGCCCGCCTCGAGGCACGGGAGATCACCGACAAGGCCCGCGCCGAGGCGGCCGCCATGAAGGCCACCGCCGAGCGCGAGGCCGGCAGCGTGCGCACCGCCGCCGAGCGGGAGGCCGCCGAGGTGCGCGTGCAGGCCCGCCGCGAGGCGGACACCCTTCGCGCCGACGCCGACCGGGAGACCAAGCAGCTGCGTACGGTCACCGCGCACGAGGTGGCCGAGCTGAAGTCGACCGTCGAGCGCGAGGTCGCCACCCTGCGCGCGACCGCCGAGCGGGAGATCACCCAGCAGCGGGCCAAGGCCGCGCGGGAGGCCGAGGAGAAGCGGGCCGAGGCGACCAAGCTGCTCACCGACGCGCGCGACAAGCGCGACAAGGACCTCCAGGCCCTGGAGCTCCAGCTCGCCGAGCGGCGCGAGAAGGCCGAGCGCCAGGAGTCGGACCGGCACGCCGCCCAGGTCGCGCAGACCCAGAAGCTGGTGAACGAGGCCGAGCAGCGGGCCCGCGCCGCCCAGGAGCGGGCGAAGGAGATCGAGCAGCGGGCCGAGGCCCGCCGGGTCGAGTCCGAGCGCACCGCCAACGACACGGTCGACAAGGCCAAGGCGCTGGCCGACAAGACGCTCAACGAGGCGCGCGCCGAGGCGCAGCGCGTGCTCAACGAGGCCCGCACCGAGGCCGAGCTGACCACGCAGGCCGCCCGCCGCGAGGTCGAGGACCTCACCCGCCAGAAGGACGCGGTCACCTCGCAGCTCGGGCAGATGCTCTCCGGCCTGGCCGGCATCGTGCCGGGCGTGCCGGCCGGCGGCGCCAACAAGGCCGAGGCGCCGAAGGCCGACGCCTCCGGGCAGAAGGTGACGGCCGAGTCGGCCAGCTGATCGACCACCCGCTGACGGGGCATGAGCCACGGCGCGGGGTGACACCGGGTGACCGGTGCCGCCCCGCGCCGTCATGCTGTCCGGCCCGTTTCGCCACGAGGGTGAAGTAGGTCCCAGAAGGGGCGTCCGTATCGCCCCAGCAGAGCCGGATGCGTGTGAGGATGGGGGCATGTCGCACGGCGAGGAACTGTTCGCGCTCGGCGGGGACGTGACCACGGAGCCCAGCTTCGAGTCCGCGCTGCGGGGATACGAGAAACGACAGGTCGACCGCTACGTCGCCCGCGCGGAACACGAGATCGCGGCGCTGACCACCGAGCGGGAACAGGCGTACACCCAGATCCACAAGCTGGCCGGCCAGGTCGAGGTGCTGCAACGCGACCTCGCCCAGGTGCGCAAGCAGATAGGTGTGGTGGACCGGGCCTCGTTCCGCCACCTCGGTCCGCGGGTCGAGCAGATCCTCACCATGGCCGAGGAGCAGGCCGACGACATCCTCGCCGCCGCCAACGAGGAGATCGAGGCCCGCCGGGCCGCCGCCGAGCACATCGTCGAGGAGGCCCGGGAGCAGGCCGCCCAGGCGCTCAAGGACTTCGAGATCGCGCTCGCCGCCCGCCGGGCCGAGGAGGAGCGGCACACCGCCGCCCGTAAGGCCGAGGCCGAGGCCACGCTGAAGGCAGCCAAGGACGAGTCGGCGAAGCTGCGGACCACCGCCAAGGACGAGTCGGACCGGCTGCGCACGGCCGCCCGGGACGAGGCCGAGAAGCTGCGCCGGACCGCCCAGGACGCGCTGGCCAAGGCCCAGCAGGAGGCCACCCAGCTGCGGGACACCGCCAAGGAGATCCACTCCCGGGCCCAGCAGGAGGCCGCCCGGCTGCGCGAGTCGGCCAAGGAGGCGCTGGCCAAGGCCCAGCAGGAGGCCAACCAGCTCCGCGAGGCGGCCAAGGAGGTGCACGCCAAGGGCCAGCAGGAGGCCAAGCGGCTCACCGATGCCGCCGCCGAGGCCGGGCGGGCCACCCACGCCAAGGCGCTGGCCGAGGCCAAGAAGATCGTGGACGACGCGGAGGAGGCCGCCAAGGTCACCCGCGGCCGCGCCCGGACCGAGGCCAATCGGCTGACCACCGAGGCCGTCGAGGCGGGCAAGCGCAACCGCTCCGAGGTCGAGGCGTACGTGCAGCGCATGCGCACCGAGACCGAGGCGTACGTGCAGCAGGCCCGCGCGCAGACCCAGCAGGAGCTGGGCGCCTGGCGGGCCGGGGTGGAGAAGGAGGTCGCCGAGCGGCGGGAGAAGGCGGAGAAGGAGCTGGCCCAGCGCCGGGCCACCGCCGAGCAGGAGTTCGCCAAGCGCCGCGACGAGCTGGACAACCAGCACACCAAGCGGCACGAGGAGCTGGAGAAGGCGTACGCCACCCGGCGCGACGAGATCGAACGGACCGCCGCGAGCGTCCGGCAGGCCGCCGAGGAAGACGCGCTCGGCATGCGGCAGCAGGCCGAGCTGGAGGCCGCCGAGCTGCTGCGCCGGGCCGAGGCGGACGCCACCGCCCAGCGCCGCAAGGCCGACGAGCACGTCGCGGCCTCGCGGCGGCAGTTCGAGGAGTACGCGGCCACGACCCAGCAGCACCTCGCCACCACCCAGCAGCACCTGGCCGCCACCCAGCAGGAGGTGGCCGCGGGCCGGCAGCAGCTCGCCCAGGTGATGCTGGAGATCGCCAAGGCGCAGCAGGAGCTGGCCGACCTGCGCACCGAGACGTGGAAGTCGCGGCAGGAGTCCGACGACCTGCAGCACCGGCTCACCGAGCTGCGGCGCGACGCCGACTCGGCCGGCATAGCCGCCACCCCGGTCGACCCGGGCGACCTCGCGGCCGCCGCGGGCGGCGACACCGGCCGCCCGGCGGGTGACGGCACGCCGGTGGGCAGTGGCGCGCCGGCGGTGGGCAAGGGGGCCGGCCCAGCTCCGGTCAACGGGTCCGCGCCGGTGACGTCGGCAGGTGAGCCGGCTGAGGCGGGGAAGACCAAGCCGGTCGCCGAGCCGGTGACCACGATGGACTCCCCCGGCGGCGCTGGCGTCGACGGCGAGCCCACCGTGGCCGCCGTGCCGGGCGAGGGCGGCCGCGGCGCCACCCCGACGAAGATCACCAGCACCGGGGAGAACGGCAAGCGCCCGACGAAGCCCACCACCGACGAGCGCAGCGCCAAGCCGAGCACCGTCACCGTCGACAAGGACTGACCCGACCCGCGTTCTGGCGGGTTCGGCCGCTCGCCGGACCCGCCGTCGCTCGACCTCCCCGAGCCCCCGCTCGCGCTCCGACCCGGCAAGATCCACACCAGGTCGGTCGCCCCGATGGCGGCATCCCCGTCTCCCGTGCGCACCACGTCGGCACCTACCACGTTCCGCCCGCCACCGCCTCAGGTCAGTCGCCAACCTGCGTCGTCCGTGCGTGACGGATGGTGACGCCGTCGGCCCATGGCACCCGTCGAAGGCGATATACCGCCGGGTCATATTTATGACTCAGCGGTATGTCGCTCGAAACTGACGTGCCCGGGGCGGACGGGCGCCGGTGTCCGGCGAGGGGGCGGCTGTGACACACCCATAGCGTTCCCACCGTCTCGAATCGGCAACAGGGGTCTGCCTCGATGCGGCGGGAAGCCTCGGAAGGATGGTCCGCCCGGGCGGTGGCGGCTAACCTGCGGGCAGGGGTCGCGGCGTCCGTAGCGCGGCTTGCCAGGAGGTCGCTCCGCGTGTCGGCCGGAGCAGCGGGAGCCGGGAGGCACGGGTGTCGCAGGAGGGATCGGCCACCCCGGACCAGAACGACACCACCCCAACCGGGGACGACAGCGGGCCGGTCCAGAACGACATCGGCCGCCCCGAGGACGGCAGCACCGAGACCGTGCCTGACGCCGGCCAGCCCGGGCACCGCACGGGCCCGGTCAACCGGGGTCGGCCGAGCCGAGCCGCGGACACCGCAACGGAAGCGGGCGACACCGACGTGCTCGTCGAAGCGGGCGAGTTCGAGCCGAGCGGGCGGTTCGGCGTTCCCGGCCGGCCGCTGCGGCGCAGCAGCTTCCTGGTCGGGTTCACCGGGGCGCTCGGGGTGCTGCTGGCGTACGCGGTCTTCCTGGGCGTGCGCAACGCGGCCGGCATCCTGGTGCTGGTGGTGATCGCGCTCTTCCTCGCGGTCGGCCTGCACCCGGCGGTGGTGCGGCTGCGTCGGTGGGGGCTGCCGCACGGGCTGGCCGTGGCGGTGGTGACGCTGACCGTCCTGCTGCTGATCATCGGCGGGCTGCTGGCGCTGGTGCCGCCGGTGGTGACCCAGTCCGGGCAGTTCGTGCAGCAGCTTCCCGGCTATGTCGAGGACCTGCGCCGCAATCCCACCGTCAACGACCTCGTGGTCCGCTACGACGTGATGGAGCGGGTCCGGTCGGCGGCGGACGCCGGCACGATCGGCCGGGCGCTCGGCGGCGTGCTGGGCGGCGCGCAGCTGATCTTCGGCACGATCTTCCGCGTGCTGACCGTGCTGGTGCTGACGATCTACTTTCTGGCCTACTTCGACCGGCTGCGCGACCTCGGGTACGCGCTGGTGCCGCGCTCGCGCCGGGAGCGGGTCCGGTTGATCGGCGACGAGATCCTGACCCGGGTCGGGGCGTACATGGTCGGCGCGTTGGCCATCGCGGTGCTGGCCGGAGCGAGCACGTTCGTGTTCGCGCTGGTGGTCGGTCTGCCGTACCCGTTCGCGCTGGCCGTGGTAGTCGCCGTGACCGACCTGATCCCGCAGATCGGGGCGACCCTCGGCGCGGTGGTGGTGACCCTGGTCGGGCTCGCCACCAACCTGCCGGTGGGCATCGCCTGCCTGGTGTTCTTCCTGGTCTACCAGCAGGTGGAGAACTACCTGATCTATCCGAAGATCATGCGCCGGGCGGTGTCGGTGAACGAGGTGGCCGCCCTGCTCGCCGCGCTGCTCGGGGTGTCGCTGCTGGGCGTGGTGGGCGCGCTCATCGCGATTCCCACGGTGGCCGCGTTGCAGCTGATCCTGCGCGAGGTGGTGCTGCCCCGGCAGGACGCCCGCTGAGCCGTTACTCCGCGCGCCGCTGGGCCGGCCCGGGGACCGGGGTGTCGGCGAAGGCGGCCACGGTGCGGTCCGCGTACGCGCTGACGTCGCCGGTCTCCATCGGCCCGTCCCAGGTGGTCGGCAGCGGCAGGGGCACGTCGGGGGCGACCCGCCGGACGATCTCGTCGAGCACCCTCTCCGCGTCACCGACCCAGAGGTGCTTGGCGCCGTCCACGCCGACGACCTCGGCCTGCGGGATCGCGGCGAAGCGCTGCCGCGCCTCCTCCGGGCGCAGGTAGTCGTCGAACTCCGGCACCACCGCGGTGAGCGGCCGGCCGGACTCGGCCCACGCCGCGAGGTCCTCCGGTGCGGAGAAGCGCAGCGGCGGGGAGAGCAGGATCGCGCCGGTCACCGCCGGGTCGCAGCCGTACTTGAGCGCCAGGTCGGTGCCGAACGACCAGCCGACCAGCCAGATGTTCGGCAGTTCGTGGAACTCGGCGTACTCGATCGCGGCGGCCACGTCGAACCGCTCGCCGACGGCGCCGTCGAACGCCCCCTCGCTGGTGCCGCGGACGCTGCTGGTGCCCCGGGTGTTGAACCGGAGCACGGCCAGGTCGGCCAGCGCGGGCAGCCGCCAGGCCGCCTTGCGGAACACGTGGCTGTCCATCATTCCGCCGTGGGTGGGCAGCGGGTGCAGGCAGACCAGGGTGGCGACCGGCTCGCGCTCCAGCGGCCGGGCCAGCTCGCCGACCAGCGTGAGGCCGTCGGCGGTGTGCAGCTCGACGTCCTCCCGGCGGCCGGGCAGGATCGACGACGCGCGAATCGGAGTGCTCACCGTGCCAGTCTCCCGCGCCACCGGCCCCGCCGCCCGCCGGGGCGGGAACCTGGTGATCCAGATCGCTCAGCCGTAGCGGGGGGCGCCGCGGCCACGCTGGAGGTTGGGACCGCGCCGGTCCCGGGCCCGCCAGCAGCCGCTGTGCCAGTGCCGGCGGTCGGTGAGGTCACCCCGGTCGTCGGCCGGCCAGGCCACCAGGTGCGCCACGCCCGGGCGGATCTCCTGGTCACAGCCGGGACAGCGGTACGTCTTGACGGACGCCCCACCGCTGATCGCGCGCACCTGCCAGTCGCCGTCGCGCCACTGCTGCACGGTCGGCACGCCGTGGCGCGCGCGCTCGGCGTCCAGGCCGGTGGTCTCGTCCCGACGGGGGCGGTTGCGACGGGGGCTCACGGTCACCAAGCGTACGGGCCGCCGGCCGGACCGGCCCGGGTCGGGCGGCCCGGCCGGCAGGGCTCAGTCCCAGGTCTCCGGATCGGTCAGGTCCGGCGCCACCCGGGTCCCGGCGAGCACGCTCGTGGCCTCGGCCTCGGTGAAGTCGACCTGTCCCGCGGGCGGCTCGTTCGGCCACAGCCAGCCGAACGTGGCGGTCAGGTGCGCCTTCGGTATGCCGAGCAGTTCGAGCTGGTGCCCGTCCGCGGAGAGGCGGGCGGGGCGCCCGTCCACCGTCCGGTTGCCGCTGGTGACGTCCTGGGCGATCTGCGCCCCGTGCACCAGTTGCACACTCATCGTCGCCGTCGGCGACCGGACGATGGTCAGCTCGACGGTGAGGCCACCCGGGAAGGCGTCGACGTCGACCGCGCAGGTGGCCACCTGGGCGTCCGGCGGCACGGCGCCCAGCCGCAACGGCGCGTCGCACCGGCGTGCCTCGTTCCAGCGGATGGCGCCCACCGCCTCGGTCAGGGCACTCCGGTCGCCGCCGAGCATGCTCGCCCGGGCGTACAGGCCGGGGACCGGCTGCCAGGCCCGGACCACGCCGCCGCCTCCGACACGGAACTCGCGGACCCTGCCGTCGAAGGTCACCGGGATCGCGCCCTCGGCGCCGGGGAGGCCGTTGAGCAGAAGTTCGTTCACCGCCCGGCGGTCCGGGCTCACCTCGACCAGCACCGGTCGCCCGTCGCCGACGCGGTACCGGATCGACTCGGTCCGGTTCGCGGTGTAGACCGCCCATCCCAGGTAGCGGGCCCGGCGGGTGTCCAGCCCCAGGTGCAGCACACGTGGGTCGCCGCCGACCAGGTCGGGGTGCCAGGCGGCACCCGGCTCCGCGTCGGCCCTCGGCGGGACCGGCGCGACCGCCGTCGGTGTCGTGGCGGCCCAGGGCATCCGTCCGGCCAGCCCGCCGGCGTCCGTCCGTACCGCGCCGGCGAGGCCGAGCACGCCGACCAGGGCGAGCGCGGTCCCGGTGGCGAGCCGGCGGCGCACCTGCCGGCGTCGGCCGAGCGTGCGGGCGTCCCGCAGCAGGCGGCCGGTGTCGATCTCCCCCTCGGCGCGCTCCCGCAGCGCCGAGGTGATCCGCTGGTCGAGGTCGGTCACTGCCGGCTCCCCTTGGTCGTCGGGACGCCGCAGCGCTCCCGGAGGTGGGCGAGCGCCCGCATCGCGTGGGTGCGGACGGTGACCGGCGAGCAGTCGAGGATCTGGGCGATCGTCGCGTCGTCCAGGTCCTCGTAGTAGCGCAGCACCAGCACGGCGCGCTGGCGGTCGGGCAGGGCGCGGATCAGTCGCCACATCGCGTCCCGGTCGGCCGCCTCGCCGTCGAGGTCGCCCCGCTCGGGCCGCTCGGCGAAGGTGTCCACCGCCAGCTCCCGGTTGACCCGCCGGCGCCACCAGGAGTTGTGGGCGTTGACCAGCATCCGGCGCACGTACACGTCGGGCCGGTCGGCGCGGGCGATCCGCCGCCAGTGCACGTACGCGCGGGCCAGCACGTCCTGGGTCAGGTCCTCGGCGCGGTGCGCGTCGCCGGTCAGCAGCCGGGCCAGGCGCAACAGGGCCGGGCCGCGACTGCCGACGTACTCCTCGAAGGTCACACCCTCATGACGCCGTCACCGGCGCCGGTTGTTGACCCGGCTCAGCGCCGGGTGTGGTCGCGGAAGCCCCGGCCGCTCTTGCGGCCCAGGTAGCCGGCGGTGACCAGGTGCTCCAGCAGCGGCGCCGGGGCGAATCCGGGCTCACGCAGCTCCAGGTACAGCTCCCGCTGGATGGCCAGCGAGACGTCCAGGCCGACCACGTCGAGCAGCTCGAACGGGCCCATCGGGTAGCCGCAGCCCAGCTTCATCGCGTAGTCGATGTCGTCCGCGGTGGAGTAGCTGGCCTCCAGCATCTTCACCGCGTCGTTCAGGTACGGGAAGAGCAACGCGTTGACGATGAAGCCGGAGCGGTCGCCGCAGACCACGCCGGTCTTGCCCAACTTCGCGCAGACCGCGCGCGCGGTGGCCGACGTCTCGGTGGAGGTGCGGATGGTCTGCACGATCTCCACCAGCGGCATGATCGGCGCCGGGTTGAAGAAGTGCAGGCCGACCACGTCGGCCGGCCGCTGGGTGGCCATCGCCACGTCGATCACCGGCAGCGACGAGGTGGTGGTGGCGAGCACGACGCCCGGCTTGCAGATCTCGTCGAGGCTGGCGAACAGCGCCTTCTTGACGCTCAGCTCCTCGACCACGGCCTCGACCACCAGGTCGACGTCGGCGAGGTGCTCCAGCGTGGCGGACCAGGTGATCCGGCCCAGCGCGGCGTCCCGGTCGGTCTCGCTGAGCTTGCCCCGAACCACGCCCTTGTTGAGCGAGGTCTTGACCGCCTCGCAGACCTTGGCCGACTTCTCCGCGCCCCGGGTCACCGAGATGACCTCGTAGCCCGCCTTCGCGAAGACCTCGATGATGCCGGTGGCCATGGTCCCGGAGCCGACCACGCCGACCTTGGCGACCACCCGGGCGCCGTCGGCGAGCGCGGCGTCGCCGGCCGGCGGCGTGTGCTCGTCGGCGACCACCCTCGGCGAGCCCGGCCGCTCGTAGGTGTAGAAGCCGCGGCCGGACTTCCGACCGAGCAGCCCGGCGGTGACCATCTGCTTGAGCAGCGGGGCCGGGGCGTGCCGACGGTCCCGGCCGCCGCGCCGGTACATCGTGTCGAGGATCTCGTACGCGGTGTCCAGGCCGATCAGGTCCATCAGCGCCAGCGGCCCCATCGGCAGACCGCAGCCGAGCTTCATGGCGGCGTCGATGTCCTCGCGGGTGGCGTAGCGGGCCTCGAACATGCCGACCGCGTGGTTCAGGTAGCCGAACAGCAGCGCGTTGGCGATGAAGCCGGCCCGGTCGCTGATCGTCACGTCGACCTTGCCGAGCCGCTCACAGAGCGCCTCCACGTCGGCCACCACGTCGGCCGAGGTGACCACCGTGCGAACCACCTCGACCAGCTTCATCACCGGGGCCGGGTTGAAGAAGTGGATGCCGATGACCTGGTTGGGCCGGGTCGTGGCGACGGAGATCTCGGTGACGCTCAGCGACGACGTGTTGGTGGCCAGGATGGCCTCCGGCTTGCACACCCGGTCCAGCTCGGCGAAGATCCGCTGCTTGAGGTCCAGGTGCTCGGGCACCGCCTCGATCACCAGGTCCACGTCGTGCAGCGCGTCCAGCCCGACCCGGAAGTCGACCCGCGCCATCAGGGCGTCCCGGTCGGCCTCGGCCAGCTTGCCCTTGGCGACGGCCCGGTCGGTGGAGCCGGTCAGCGTCACCCGACCCCGCTCCAGCGCGGCGTCGGAGATCTCCACGGCGGTCACGTCGAGGCCGTTGCGGGCGAACACCTCGACGATGCCGGCACCCATGGTGCCCAGACCCACCACACCCACCCTGGTGAACTCGCGCGCCACGACCGGCCTCCCCTTGGTTGACTCCGCCGTTGCCGACATGAACGGCCGCTAAGGTTATGCGCCGGAGTCTGCCACGTGACGCTGCGTTGTCGAGACGCCGTGGGATATTTCACGCACCGCGCCTCAGGCGGGCGCGGCCACCCCGGCGAGCGCCAGCAGCTCGGCCACGAACTCGGCCGGCCGCTCCAGGTGCGGGCTGTGCCCGCAGCCGGGCAACGCCACCTCCCGGCACGTCCCGCCGGCCGCCACGTACCGCTCCAGCACCGCCCGGGTCTGCCCGAGCATCGGCTGCGGCGGGCACTGCTCGGCGCCGGGCCAGCCGGGCACCATGCCGAGCTGACCGAGGTAGGCCAGGTCGAACAGCGAGGTGTCCGAGACGATCACGTCGGCGTCGCCGCGTACCCAGGTCACCGGCGGCTTGACCGGCACGGCGACCAACTCGTCGGCGAGCCGGAAGTGGGCCGGGGCCAGCGTGTTGAGCACGCCGCGCCGCCCGGCGGCGGTCCCCGGCCAGTGGGCCGAGGCGACCGCGGTGCCCGGGTAGTTGTCGTCCCCGGTGGCGGTGGTGAGCATGCTCTCCAGCAGCAGGTCCTCGTCGTCGCCGAGCGACGCCGGGTCGGCCACGTACGCGGCGCGCAGCACGTTGCGCGGGCTGGTCGGGCCGTCCGCGCCCCGGTCGCCGGCGGCGAGCCGGGCCACGAAGTCGGGGTTCGCGCCGCCCGCGCCGGTGCCGGCGAAGTCGGGCGTGGTGGGGGTGCCGTCGAGGTCCCGGGTGCCGCCGAAGCCGTACGGGGAGACCGGCGCCTCCAGCAGCAGCCCGGCCACCCGTTCCGGGTGGTCGACCAGCAGCCGCATCGCCACGCCGCCGCCGAGCGAGTGCCCGACCACCACCGGCCGGGCCCCGGGCGCGAACAGCCCGGGCGCGTCCAGCAGGGCGGCCACGTCGTCGGCGAAGTCGCCGAGGCCCCGGGTGGCGTCGACCGGCGCGGTGTCGGTCTCGCCGTAGCCGCGCAGGTCGGGGGCGACCACCCGGAGCGTCTCCGGCAGCCGGGGCAGCAGTGGCTCCCAGAACGCGGAGGAGGAGACGTTGCCGTGCACCAGCAGCACCGGCACGCCGTCCGGCGGGCCGGCCACCCGGACCGCCTGGGTGATGCCGTTGGCCTGGACCGTGTGCCGTGCGCTCCGCATCAGCGCATGCTGGCACATCAGCCTGCCCGCAGCCATGTGGCCGACCTCCACACCGGTCGGCCCGGGCCTGTCGCCGCCGGGGGCGGCGCGGGCGGTCAGCGGGCGTCGATCGGCAGCGCCTCGCGCGACTCGATCGGCTGGCGCGGCGCCGGGACCGGCAGCGGCAGGGTCGGGCGCTGGTCGCGCCGCGGCGCGCCGAAGCTCATCCCGACCGGGTCGGTGCGGGCCACGCCCGGGTCGTAGAGGCGCAGGTCGGTGCGGCCGAGGCGGACCACGTCGCCGTCGGCGAGCGGCACGCTTCCGCTGATCCGCCGGTCGTTGAGCCAGGTGCCGTTGGTCGAGCCGAGGTCGGTGAGCAGCACCCCGTCGGTGGTGGCCTGGACGGTGGCGTGCCGCCGGCTCAGGTGGGGGTCGGCGAGCACGATGTCGGCGCTCGGCGCCCGACCGATCACCTGGACACCCCGTCCGACCCGGAAACTGAGCCCGCGCATCGCCCCACCGGACACCGTCAGCAGCGGCATCAGCTCCGGATGATCCTCCATGGACCGTCGACCTCCACCCCACATCGCCCCGCGGCGTCAGCCTGCCACCTCACCGTAGTGGCTCCCACCACCGCGCGGTCACCCCCGTGACCCCGGCCGGCCATCTCCCGTTCGCCGTTCGGGCAGTCGGCCGCGGCGCGATCGGGCGGCACCGGCGTCGATGCGACGCGGGCCGGTCCGGGCAGCGTACGGGGTCCGTGACACCTACCGGTGAGTAATGTTCGGGTCTAGACTGCGGCCATGACCGCTGTGCATGTCCCCGGAACCCCGCTCATCGAGGCCGGTCGACTGGTGTCGACGAGCCCGGCGACCGGCGCGGAGGCCGGGCGACTCCCGGTGGCGACCGAGGCGGACGTGCGCGCCGCCGTCGACCGGGCCCGCCCGGCGGCCGACTGGTGGGCCGGGCTCGGCTTCGCCGGCCGGCGGGACCGGCTCCAGCGCTGGCGCGGCGTGCTCGCCCGGCGGATCGAGGAGCTGGCCGAGCTGATGCACACCGAGGGCGGCAAGCCGGTCGGCGACGCCGTGGTGGAGATCCTCACCGCGTTGGAGCACATCGACTGGGCGGCCCGCAACGCCCGCCGGGTGCTCGGCCCCCGGCGGGTCCGCTCCCGGCTGATCCTGGCCGAGTTCACCGGTCACCTGGAATACCAGCCCTACGGCGTGGTCGGCGTGATCGGCCCGTGGAACTATCCGGTCTTCACCCCGATCGGCTCCGCCGCGTACGCGCTGGCCGCCGGCAACGCGGTGGTGTTCAAGCCCAGCGAGTACACCCCGGCCGTGGGCCAGTGGCTGGTCGACCGCTTCGCCGAGGTGGTGCCGGAGCAGCCGGTGTTCCAGGCGGTGCACGGGCTCGGCGACGTCGGCGCGGCGCTGTGCCGCTCCGGGGTGGCGAAGCTGGCCTTCACCGGCTCGACCGCCACCGCGAAGAAGGTGATGGCCGCCTGTGCCGAGACGCTCACCCCGGTGCTCCTGGAGGCCGGCGGCAAGGACGCGATGATCGTGGACGCCGACGCCGACCTGGACGCCGCGGCCGAGGCCGCCGTCTGGGGCGGGCTCACCAACGCCGGCCAGACCTGCATCGGCATCGAACGGGTCTACGCGGTCGACCAGGTCTTCGACGCGTTCGTCGACAAGGTGGTGACGAGGGCCGGCCGGCTCACCGTGGGCGCGGACGGCACCGACCTCGGCCCGATCACCATGCCGTCCCAGATCGACGTCATCCGCCGCCACATCGACGACGCGGTCGCCCGGGGTGGTCGTGCGGTGCTCGGTGGCCCGGAGGCGGTCCAGCCGCCGTACGTGCACCCGACCGTGCTGGTCGACGTGCCGGAGGACTCGGCGGCCGTCCGCGAGGAGACGTTCGGCCCGACGCTCACCGTCAACCGGGTCCGCGACGTCGACGAGGCCGTGGAGCGCGCGAACGCCCTCCCGTACGGCCTCGGGGGTTCGGTCTTCGGCCGGGCGCGGGCGGTGGCCGTGGCGCGGCGGCTGCGCTCCGGGATGGCCTCGGTCAACTCGGCGCTGACCTTCGCCGGCATGTCCACGCTGCCGTTCGGCGGCACCGGCGAGTCCGGCTTCGGCCGGATCCACGGCGAGGACGGGCTGCGCGAGTTCGGCCGCCCCAAGGCGGTCACCCGCCGCCGGGCCCGCTCGCTGCTGCCGGCCATGACGTTCGAGCGCACCCCGGCCGACGTCGCCCGCCTGGTCAAGGTCGCCAAGCTGATGTACGGCCGGGGGCGCTGAGCCTCAGAACAGCGTCAGCTCGTCGCGCTCGATGCCGCGCAGCTTGTCGTAGTCGACCACCACGCACCGGATGCCCCGGTCGGTGGCGAGCACCCGGGCCTGCGGCTTGATCTCCTGCGCGGCGAACACGCCGGTCACCGGCGCGAGCAGCGGGTCGCGGTTCATCAGCTCCAGGTAGCGGGTGAGCTGTTCCACCCCGTCGATCTCGCCGCGCCGCTTCACCTCGACCGCCACCGCGCGGGCGTTCGCGTCCCGGCAGAGCAGGTCGACCGGGCCGATCGCGGTCATGTACTCCCGGCGGACCAGCGTGAAGCCCTCCCCCAGCGTCTCCGGGTTGGCGGCGAGCAGCTCCTGCAGGTGCGCCTCGACGCCGTCCTTGCGCAGGCCGGGGTCGACCCCCAGCTCGTACGAGGTGTCCTGGAAGATCTCCTCCAGGGTGATCCGCAGCTCCTCGCCGGCCTTGTTGACCACCCGCCACACGCCGGGCGCCTCCTCCAGGCGGCACGGCGGGCTCATCCAGTTCAACGGCTTGTACGCCCGGTCGTCCGCGTGGATCGACACCGAGCCGTCCGCCTTCACCATGAGCAACCGGGTGGCCGGCGGCAGGTGGGCCGAGAGCCGTCCGACATAGTCCACCGAGCACTTCGCAATGACCAACCGCACCCGACGAGGGTAGCGGAGCCCCCGGCCGCCGCCGACGAGCGCCACTGGCGCACCGGTGCCATATTGAGATCGTGCTCGAAGTCCTCACCGGTTCCGGACTCGCCGCCTCGGCGGGTCTGAACGCGTACATCCCGCTGATGCTGATGGGCCTGCTGGCCCGCTACACCGACCTGATCGAGCTGCCCAGCGGTTGGCAGTGGCTCGGCAACGGCTGGGTGCTGGCGATCCTCGCCGTGCTGCTCGCGGTCGAGGTGGTGGCCGACAAGGTGCCGGTGGTCGACCACGTCAACGACATGGTGCAGACGGTGGTCCGGCCGACCGCGGGCGGCCTGGCCTTCGGCGCCGGTTCCGGCTCGGAGACGGTCACGGTCAGCGACCCGGACACGTTCTTCTCCACCCACCAGTGGGTGCCGGTGGTGGTCGGCGTGCTGATCGCGCTCGGGGTGCACCTGCTCAAGGCCGCCGCCCGGCCGGTGGTCAACGCGACCACGGCCGGCTTCGGCGCGCCGGTGGCCAGCACCGCCGAGGACGCGACGAGCGTGGTCATGTCGGTGGTGGCGATCCTGCTGCCGGTGCTGGTGCTGGTGTTCGCGGTCGGCCTGGTGGTGTTCGCGGTCTGGCTGGTCCGCCGCCGGCGGCACCGACGCCGGGAACGCGCCGCCGCGCGCGCGGCCGGCTTCCGCGTCTAGCCGGCTGGGCCGGTCAGCGACTCCGGTAGGTCATGCAGTCGGCCATGTCCATGTCCGGGCCCACCGTGATGGCCGGGGCGTGGCACTCCAGGTCGGAGTTGTGCTGGCAGTCGGAGCGTGAGCAGGCGCCGACCTGGGCGACCAACTGGTCGATGCCGCCGCGCACCGGCAGCTCCACGAAGGTGTGGCAGTGGGCGTGGTCGCTGCTGCCGATCGTGATGGCGAACGCGTGGCAGTCATTCGTGTGGTTGTAGGCGCAGGACCGGACGGCGCACTCCTGGACCCGGGGCATCTCCATCGACGCGGTCATCATTCCCGCCCTTCCGTGGGTGTCTTGCCCCGATTTTAGGCTTTTGCGCCTCCCGCGTCAGCTCAACCCGTTGGCCTCGCGGATGACGGTGACCAGCTGGTCGATGATGCCGGTGAGCGCGAAGTCCTTCGGCGTGAACACGCGGGCCACGCCGGCGGCCCGCAGCGCGTCGGCGTCACCGGCCGGGATGATGCCGCCCACCACCACCGGCAGGTCGCCCCGCCCGGCCGCGCGCAGCCCGTCCAGCACGGCCGGCACGGCCGCCAGGTGCGAGCCGGAGAGCACGGAGAGACCGACCAGGTCGACGTCCTCCTCCACGGCGGCGGCCACGATCTGCCCGGCGGTCAGCCGGATGCCCTGGTAGACCACCTCGAAGCCGGCGTCGCGGGCGCGTACCGCGATCTGCTCGGCGCCGTTGGAGTGCCCGTCCAGCCCCGGCTTGCCGACCAGCAGCCGCAGCCGGCCGCTGCCCAGCTCCCGGGCCGTGGCGGCGACCCGCTCGCGGACCGACGCGAGCCCGGCGTCGCCGCCGACCCCGGCCGCGCCGGAGAGCCCGGTCGGTGCCCGGTACTCGCCGAAGACCTGCCGCAGCGCGCCCGCCCACTCGCCGGTGGTCACCCCGGCCCGCACGCACGCCAGCGTCGCGTCCATCAGGTTCGTGGTGGTCGCGGCGTCCGCCCGCAGCCGGTCCAGCGCGGCGTCCACGGCCGCCGCGTCCCGGCCGGCCCGCCACTGGCGTACGCCGTCCGCGGCGGCCGCCTCGACCGCCGGGTCGACCTGCTCGACCGCCTCGGCGCCGGCTGCGGTCAGCGGGGACGGCTCGGTCTCGGTGAACCGGTTGACGCCGACCACCACGTCCGCGCCGGACTCCATCCGCCGACGCCGGTCGGCCAGCGAGGCGACCAGCGCGCTCTTGAGATAGCCGGACTCGACGGCGGTCACCACGCCGCCCATCTCCAGCACCTTCTCCAGCTCGACCCGCGCGCCGGTCACGATGTCGTCGACCAGCGCGGTCATCACGTGCGAGCCCTCGAACAGGTCCGGGTACTCCAGCAGGTCCGACTCGTACGCCAGCACCTGCTGCATGCGCAGCGACCACTGCTGGTCCCAGGGACGGGGCAGGCCGAGCGCCTCGTTCCAGGCGGGCAGCTGCACCGCCCGGGCCCGCGCGTCCCGGGAGAAGGTCACGCCGAGCATCTCCAGCACGATCCGCTGGATGTTGTTCTCCGGCTGCGCCTCGGTCAGGCCCAGCGAGTTGACCTGCACGCCGTAGCGGAACCGGCGCTGCTTCGCCTCGGTCACGCCGTAGCGGTCCCGGGTGATCTCGTCCCAGAGCGCGCCGAACGCGCGCATCTTGGCGATCTCCTCGACGAAGCGCACGCCGGCGTTGACGAAGAACGAGATCCGCTGGACCACGTCGCCCATCCGCTCGGCCGGCACCTGGCCGGAGTCGCGCACGGTGTCCAGCACGGCGACGGCGGTGGCGAGCGCGAAACCGACCTCCTGCACCGGCGTCGCGCCGGCCTCCTGGAGGTGGTACGAGCAGATGTTGACCGGGTTCCACCGCGGCATCTCCCGCAGCGTGTACGCGACGACGTCGGCGGTCAGCCGCAGCGACGCGGCCGGCGGGAAGATGTACGTCCCCCGGGACAGGTACTCCTTGATGATGTCGTTCTGCGTGGTGCCGGCGCAGCGGCGCAGGTCGGCGCCCTGCTCGGCGGCGGCGGTGCCGTAGAGCGCGAGCATCCACATGGCCGGCGCGTTGATGGTCATCGAGGTGTTCATGTCGGCCAGCGGAATGCCGTCGACGAGCGCGCGCATGTCGCCGAGGTGCGCCACCGGCACGCCGACCCGGCCCACCTCGCCGGCGGCCAGCTCGTGGTCGGGGTCGTACCCGGTCTGGGTGGGCAGGTCGAACGCGACCGAGAGCCCGGTCTGCCCCTTGGCCAGGTTGCGGCGGTAGAGCGCGTTGGAGGCCGCGGCGGAGGAGTGCCCGGCGTACGTGCGCATCACCCACGGGCGGTCCCGCTCCGGCAGGCGTCCCGGCGTCGCGTCATCCATGGCCGGAGTTTAAGTTACCGTTCAGTAAAACGGGCTGTGGAAAACCACACAGGTCCATGGAGCGGACCGACGGGCACGGACGGCGACAGATGGGCGACACCACCACACCCCGGCCCGCGGCCGGGCACGCGGCAGTCGCACACTGGACGTCATGGAAGACGAGCTCGCGATCTCCGTACGGGGACTGCGCAAGACGTACGGCGACAACGTCGCGGTGGCGGGGGTGGACCTGGACGTCCACCGGGGCGAGGTGTTCGCCCTGCTCGGCCCGAACGGCGCGGGCAAGACCACCACGGTGGAGATCCTGGAGGGCTACCGGCACCGCGACGCCGGCGAGGTGCGGGTGCTCGGCGTCGACCCGGCCAGGCCCGACGCCGGCTGGCGTTCCCGGGTGGGCATCGTGCTCCAGGGCACCGGCGAGTTCGACGAGCTGACCGTCGGCGAGGTGGTCCGGCACTTCTCCGGGTTCTACCCCGACGCCGACGACCCGGACAAGGTGGTCGAGCGGGTGGGGCTGGGTGCCAAGGCCAGGGCGCGTACGCACACGCTCTCCGGCGGGCAGAAGCGCCGCCTCGACGTGGCGCTGGGCATCATCGGCCGGCCCGAGCTGCTCTTCCTCGACGAGCCGACCACCGGGTTCGACCCGGAGGCCCGGCGCGAGTTCTGGGAGCTGATCCGGGACCTCTCCGCCGCCGGCACCACGATCGTGCTCACCACCCACTACCTGGACGAGGCCGAGGCCCTCGCCGACCGGGTCGGCGTGATCGCCGCCGGGCGGGTGATCGAGGTCGCGCCGCCGAACGCGCTGGGCAACCGGCAGGAGTCGCTGGCGACCGTCTCCTGGCGTACGCCCGAGGGAACGCCGGGCTCGGCGGAGACCGCGACGCCGACGGCGCTGGTGGCCGAGCTGGCCGCGCGCTTCGGCGGCGAGGTGCCCGGCCTGACCGTGACCCGGCCGACCCTGGAAGACGTCTACCTGCGGATGATCGGACACTCATGACCACCACGACGAAGCCGACGGCCCCGGTCGCCGCGGCACCGGCCCGGCGGCTCGGCGCGGGCACGCTGGCGCTGCGCCAGGGCCGGCTGGAGATCACCCAGTTCCTGCGCAGCCGGGAGTCCGTCGTGTTCACGATGGGCTTCCCGATCATCATGATCCTGATCTTCGCGGCGATCTTCAGCGACGAGATCGCCCCGGGCGTCAGCTACACGCAGTACTTCATCACCGGCATGATCGCGACCGGCCTGATGACCGTCAGTTTCCAGAACCTCGGCATCTGGATCCCGATCGAGCGGGACCGGGGCGTGCTCAAGCGCTACCGGGGCACGCCGATGCCGAAGTGGGTCTGGTTCGCCGGCAAGGTGCTCATGGTGGTGGTCATCGGCATCGCCGAGACCGCGCTCCTGCTCGCCGTCTCGGTCGCACTGTTCGACCTGGACCTGCCGCAGACCGCCGCCAAGTGGCTCACCTTCGGCTGGGTCGCCGTCCTCGGCGTCACCGCCTGCACGCTCTGCGGCATCGCCATCTCGTCGCTGGCCCGCACCGCCCGCAGCGGCTCCGCGGTGGTCACCCCGGTCGCGCTGGTCCTCCAGTTCATCTCGGGCGTGTTCTTCGTCTTCACCAGCCTGCCCACCTGGATGCAGCAGGTCGCCGCGATCTTCCCGCTCAAGTGGATGTGCCAGGGGCTGCGGTCGGTCTTCCTCCCGGACAGCTTCGGCGGCCAGGAGCCGGGCGGGTCGTTCGAGCTGGGCAAGGTGGCGCTGGTGCTGGCAGCCTGGTGCGTGATCGGCCTGGTGCTCTGCCTGAGCACCTTCCGGTGGACCACCCGCCGCGACGGCTGAGGTGTAAGGAAGGGCCCCTTCTTAACGCCTGCGGTAGAGGAGGGGCCCCTTCTTAACCACGCACACGACCGCACTCGCCTCGCCCGAGGTGGCACACTGCCCGGCATGGCACGCACGCTGAGCCGGCGGACACTGCTGACCGCCGCCGGAGGGATCGCCGGCGCCGGCCTGGTCGGCGGCCTGGCCGCCCGGCAGCTCTCCACTCCCCGGCCCGGACCGGAACCCACAGTGCCGGACGCCCCGGCCGGGGACGAGCGGCTGATCCGGATCGCCTCCGGCGCCCGCGGGCGCGAGGTGGACTTCTGGACCGCCGTGCCCGAGGGGTACGGCGACGGCCGCGGCCTGCCCGTCTGCCTGGTCCTGCACGGCGCCTCGGCCACCCCGCGCGACTACGGCCGGTTCGGGCTGGCCCGCTTCCTCACCGACGCGGTGCGGCGCGGCGCCCCGCCGTTCGCGCTCGCCGGAGCGACCGGCGGCCGGCTCTCCTGGCGTCCCGCCGGCGACGACGACCCGCGACGGATGGTGCGCGAGGAGGTGCCGGCCTGGTGCGCCCGGCGCGGCTTCGACATCAGCCGGACGGCCGTCTGGGGCTGGTCGATGGGAGGCTTCGGGGCGCTGCTGCTGGCCGAGACGTACCCGGGCTGGCTGAGGATGGCGGCGGCCTTCTCCCCGGCGGTGCGCCCCGGCGACGCGGTCTTCACCGGCGTCGACAAGCTGCGCGGCACCCCGGTCGGGCTCTGGTGCGGCCGGCAGGACAACTTCCTCCCCGACGTCCGCGCGCTGGCCCGGGCGCTGCCCGAGAAGCCGGTACGCGCCGCCTGGGCCGACGGGCGGCACAACTTCGGCTACTGGGGCACCGTCCTCCCGGACGCGTTCGCGCTGATCGGCGCCGCGCTCAGCCCGCCCCGGCCGTGAACCGGCCGCGGACGTGAACCGGCCGCGGACGTGAACCGCCCCCGGCCGCACGGGCCGGGGGCGGGACCAGCCGGTCAGTACGAGTAGAAGCCCTGGCCGGTCTTGCGGCCCAGGTCGCCGGCGGTGGCCATGCGCTGGAGCAGCTCCGGCGGGAAGAACTTCTCGTCCGCGGTGTCCGTGTAGATGTTGCGGGTGGCGTTCAGGAGCACGTCCACACCGGTCAGGTCGACGGTGGCCAGCGGGCCCATCGCGTGCCCGAAGCCCAGCTTGCAGGCGGTGTCCAGGTCCTCGGCGGAGATCACGCCGGACTCGACCAGCTTGACCGCCTCCATCGCCAGCGCGCAGATCAGGCGGGTGGTGACGAAGCCGGCGATGTCCCGGTTGACCACCACCACGGTCTTGCCGATCTCCTCGGCGAACGACCGGGCGGTGTCCATGGTCGCGTCGCTGGTCTTGTAGCCCCGGACCAGCTCACAGAGCTTCATCATCGGCACCGGCGAGAAGAAGTGGGTGCCCACCACCGACTCCGGGCGCTCGGTGGCGGTGGCGATCTGGGTGACCGGGATGGCCGAGGTGTTGGTGGCCAGCACCGCGTCCGCCTTGCAGATCTTGTCCAGCGCGCGGAACACCTCGTGCTTGATCTCGATCTTCTCGAAGACCGCCTCGACCACGATGTCCGCGTCGGCCGCCGCCTCCAGCTCGGTGGTCGGGGTGATCCGGCCCAGCGTCGCCTCGACGTCGGACGCCTCGATCCTGCCCTTCTCGGCGAACTTCGTCAGCGACTTCCGGATGCCGTCGACGCCCCGCTTCGTGGCCGCGTCGTCCACGTCGCGCAGCGTCACCTGCCAGCCCGCCTGCGCCGCCACCTGGGCGATGCCCGAGCCCATCAGCCCGGCACCGACGACCGCGAGTCGACCCGCCATCTGCTTCTCCCTCGCCGTGTTCTGGAATGTCCTCCAGAACCCTACTTAACGAGGGATAAGGGCCGTCAGATGGCCAGGTCGGGTTCCTCCGGCGCGGTGCCGCGCTCCACCTCGACGCCGAGCGCCCGCAGATCCGCCACGAAGTCCGGGTAGCCCCGGTCCACGTGGTGCACGTGCGAGACCTCGGTCGTCCCGTCGGCGCACAGCCCGGCGATGATCAGGCCGGCGCCGGCCCGGATGTCGGTGGCGCGTACCGGGGCGCCGGAGAGCCGCTCCCGGCCGCAGACCAGGGCGTGGTGCCCGTCGGTCCGGATCTCCGCGCCGAGCCGCATCATCTCGTTGGCGAACATGAACCGGCCGTCGAAGATGTTCTCGGTGATCAGCGAGCCGCCGTCGCTGACCGCGGCCAGGCCGATCGCCATCGGCAGCAGGTCGGTGGCGAAGCCCGGGTACGGCAGCGTGACCACGTCGACCGCCCTGGGGCGGTCGTCCATCCGTACCCGGAAGCCGTCGCCCCGGGTCTCCACGAGGCCGCCGGCCGTGACCAGCTTGTCCAGCGCGACCTCCAGGTAGGCCGGGTCGACGCCGGTCACGGTGACGTCCCCCCGGGTCATCGCGGCCGCGAACGCCCAGGTGCCGGCGACGATCCGGTCCCCCACCGTGGCGTGCCGGACCGGACGCAGCTCGGGTACGCCGACGATGTGCAGCGTCGAGCTGCCGGCGCCGGAGATCCGCGCGCCCATCCGGTTGAGCATGGTGCAGATGTCGACGATCTCCGGCTCCCGGGCCGCGTTGTCGATCGTCGTGCCGCCCCGGGCCAGCACCGCCGCCATCACCAGGTTCTCGGTGGCGCCCACGCTCGGGAAGTCCAGCACGATGTCCGCGCCGTGCAGGCCGTCCGGGGCCTCGGCGATGACGAAGCCGTGCTCGCCGGAGATCTCCGCGCCCATCCGGGCCAGGCCGGCGATGTGCATGTCCAGGCCGCGCGAGCCGATGGCGTCGCCGCCGGGGTGGGCCACCCGGACGTAGCCCCGCCGGGCGAGCAGCGGGCCGAGCACGCAGATCGACGCGCGCAGCCGGCGGACCAGGTCGTAGTCGGCCTCCGCGCCGGGTCGCTCCGGCACGTCGATGACGACCGAGCGGGACCGTTCCACACCGCCGCGGGCCACCATCGGGTCGACCGGGTCGTCCGGGCCGAAGCGTACGCCGCAGCCGAGCCGGCGCAGCACCTCGCCCATGATCGCGATGTCGGTGATCCGGGGCACGTTGGTGATCACGCTGCGGCCGGGCGCGAGCAGCGCGGCGGCCATCAGCTTCAACGCCGAGTTCTTCGCGCCCACCACGTGCACGGTGCCGGCCAGCCGGGCGTCCCCCCGTACCCGGATGACGTCGACGTCGCTGATCGCCGGGTCGCCGGCGTCACCCGGCCCCACCGCGGTCGACCGGTCCGGGCGCACCGGGATCGTCAGGTCCGGTATCCGTAGGCTGTGCGTCATGGCCGTCCACCTCACGCGCATCTACACCAAGGCCGGCGACGCCGGCATGACCAGGCTGAGCAACAACGAGCAGGTGCCGAAGACCGATCCGCGGATCGCCGCGTACGCCGACGTGGACGAGTGCAACGCCTCGATCGGCGTCGCGCTCGCCCTGGGGCAGCTCCCGGACGAGCTGCGGGCGATGCTGGAGTCCGTGCAGAACGACATGTTCGACGTCGGCGCGGACCTGGCCACGCCGGTGGAGCCGGACCCGAAGTACCCGCCGCTGCGGGTCACCGAGGAGTACGTCGAGCGCCTCGAAGGCTGGTGCGACGAGTACAACGCGCGCCTGAGCAAGCTCGACTCCTTCATCCTCCCCGGCGGCACCGCGGGCGCGGCACTGCTGCACGTGGCACGGACGACCGCCCGGCGCGCCGAGCGTGCGGCATGGGCGCTGGTCGCACACGACCCCGATCGGACCAGCCCCCTCCCGGCAAAGTATCTCAACCGGCTCTCCGATCTGCTCTTTATCCTGTCAAGAACGGCGAATCCGGACGGAGACGTGCTATGGGTGCCGGGCGGGAAGCGCTGACCGTCGGCGGCCTGCACCACGTGGAGGTCTGGGTACCCGACCTGGAGGCGGCCAGTCGTTCGTGGGGCTGGCTTCTCGACGAGCTGGGCTGGACCCCGTACCAGAACTGGCCGGTCGGCCGCTCCTGGCGGCACGGGCCCACCTACCTGGTGCTGGAGGAGTCCCCGGCGCTCACCGGCCGGACCCACGACCGGCTCGCGCCGGGCCTCAACCACCTGGCCTTCCACGCCGGCCCGCCGGCGGCCGTCGACCGCCTGGTCGCCGGCGCGCCCGAGCACGGCTGGACGCTGCTCTTCCCGGACCGGCACCCGCACGCGGGCGGTCCGGAGAACTATGCCGCCTACCTGACCGACGGTCAGGGCTACGAGGTCGAGTTGGTCGGCGAGACGAGCTGATCCGGGGGCGGGCGCGGGCGACACGGACCCGCGCCCCCGCCCGGCCTCAGCACCGGTCGATCGCGCCCCGGCGGACGGGCGCGGTGCGACCGGCCCCCGGCCGCCGCGAGCCCGGCCGGAGGCGGGTGGCGCCGCGCCGGCCACGGACCGGCCCGGAGCAGGCACGACGGACGGCGCGCCGCCGGCGTACCCGCAGGTGCCGGAGCCCCAGCGCGAGCGCGACCGCCGCGACCACCGCCACCCCGGCGGCGGCCGGCACACCGGCCGGCAGGCCGCCGGCCGTCCAACCGACGAGCACCGTGCCGGGCACCCAGACGACCACCGCCAGGCCGTCGGCGAGCACGAACCGGCGGTACGGCAGGCCGGCGGCCCCCGCCACCCGGGGCACCAGCGTCCGGACGAACGCGGTCCAACGGCCGAGCAGCACGGCGCTCCCACCCTTGGCGGCGACCAGCGCCTCGGCGCGCCGCCACCGCTCCTCCCCCACCCGACGGCCCAGCGGTCCGCGCCGCAGCCTCGGGCCGAGCAGCCGCCCCTCCAGATAGCCGAGCTGGTCCCCGGCGAACGCGGCGGCGGTGGTCACCGCCAGCGCGACGCCCAGGTCGACGCGACCGGCGCGGGCCAGCAACCCGACCGTCAGCATGGTGGTCGCGGCCGGCAGCACCACACCGGCCAGCAGCCCCACCTCGCCGGCGAGCACCGCCGCCGCGACCAGCAGCAGGAGGCCCGGCGGCAGCGCGTCGAGCCGGTCCACCAGGGAATCCAGGAAGGTCATGCCTCCCAGCGTCGCGCCCGGGACGGGCGACGACGTCCTGCCCACGGCCGGGCCGGGTCCTCCGGGTGGCCGGTCGTCGCCCTAGGGTCCACCCGGATCCGGCACCGGGTTGAAGCCGTCGTCGACCAGGCCGAGCCGGTGCGCCACCACCGCGGCCTGGACCCGGTTGCGCAGCTCCAGCTTCTCCATCGCGGCCGAGACGTGGGTCTTCACCGTGGTCACCCCCAGGTGCAGCCGCGCCCCGATCTCGGCGTTGGACAGCCCCGCGCCGACCAGCGCCAGCACCTCCCGCTCCCGGGTGGTGAGCAGGCCGAGCCCGGCGGCGGCCGGGTCCGGGGCGCGGTCGCGGTCGTGCGCGGCGAGCGCCCGGCGCAGCACCCGGGCCAACACCGGCGCGGCGAGCAGCGGCTCACCGGATGCCGCCCGCCGCACCGCGTCGACCAGATCCTCGGGGGCGCCGTCCTTCACCAGGTAGCCCTGCGCCCCGGCGCCGAGCGCACCGTAGACGTTCGCGTCGTCGGCGAACGTGGTCAGCACCAGCACCCGGGCCGCCGGCTGCTGCCGCAGGATCCGTCGCGTCGCCTCGATGCCGTCGAGCCGGGGCATCCGCAGGTCCATCAGGATGACGTCCGGCCGCAGCCGCTCGGCGAGCCGGACCGCCTCGTGCCCGTCCCCCGCCTCGCCGACCACCTCGAAGCCGCCGGCCGTCCGCAGCACCAGGCCCACGCCGGCGCGGACGAGGGCCTGGTCGTCGACCACCAGCACTCTGATCATTCGTTCTCCCTGATCGGCAGTCGGACCCGTAGCCGCCAGCCGCCGCCGTCGGTGCCGCCCGCGACGAGCGTCCCACCGAGCAGGCCGACCCGCTCGCGCATGCCGCGCAGGCCGTGGCCCGACACGGGCAGCCGGGTACGCGGGCGCGCCGGGCCGCTGTCCAGCACCTCCAGGAGGAGCGCCCCATCGGTCACCCGGACGTCGACCGAGACGACCGCGCCCGGCCCGGCGTGCTTCAGGCTGTTGGTCAACGCCTCCTGCACGACCCGGGCCGCGGTCGTCCCGACCACCAACGGCACCCGGTGCAGCACCTCCGGCATCCGCACCTGCACCGCCAGGCCGGCCTCGCGTACCCGCCGGGCCGCGTCGCGGATCACCTGGACCGGCTCGACCTGCGACTCCGCCGGTTCCACCGCGTCCGGGTCGCGGAGCACCTCCAGCAGTTCCCGCAACTCGTCCAGCACCTGCCCGGCGGTGTCGCGCAACTCGCCGAGCGCCGTCACCGCCTCCTCCGGCCGGCCGGTGTGCTGCACGGCGTACCGCGCCGACCCGGCCCGCAGCGCGATCGCCGCGACGTGGTGGGCGACGATGTCGTGCAGATCGCGGGCGATGGCCGTCCGCTCGGTCAGCCGGACCATCCGCGCCTCGGTCGCCCGCCGCTCCTCGGCCTCCCGGGCCCGCTCCTCGGCCGCCTCCGCCGCCTGCCGTACCCCGCGCAGATAGCGGCCGAACGCCACCGGCGCGGCGGCGAACCCGGCCAGCATCAGCACCCGGAGCACGCCGACACCACCACGGAGCACCTCCGCGTTCCCCGGGTCGATCACGTTGACCAGCGTCACCGCCACGAAGAGCCCGTACGCGACGGCGGTGCCCGGCCATCCCGAGCGGTACGCGACGTAGCCCAACGCCACCGAGGCGGCGAACTGGGCGGTGTCCGCACCGGTCACCGTCACCGTGTCGGCGACGAGCAGCAGCGCCGACGTGGCGAGCAGCACCGGCCACGGCCAGCGGCGTACCCCGATCAGGATGAGCCCGGCGAGCACCGCGAAGACGCCGGCCCACGCCTCGCGCGGGATGCCGGGTATCACGATCCGGGTGCTGATCAGACCCAGGGCGGCCGTGCCGAGCCCGAGCAGCAGCTCGGGCCACCCGGTCCACCGCCCGCCCCTCATGCGGCCACGATACGGAGCGGGAAGGGCAGGTCGGCCCTTCCACCGGCCGGTGCCCCTCCTCCGACTGGCCGGTGTGCCGGCCCACCGCACGAGACCCGGACCGCGTACGCCCGCCTAGCGTCGGTGACCGTGATCAGCGACGCCCCCGCCTTCCTCGGCCAGTTCGCCCGGCACCCGCTCGCCACCGGCGCGGTGCTGCCCAGCGGATCGGCGCTGGCCCGGGACATCACCGCCGCCGTCCCCCGCACCGGACAGCCGCTGGTGGTCGAACTCGGCCCCGGCACCGGCGCCTTCACCCGCACCATCCAGCAGCGGCTGGCCGGACGCGGCCAGCACCTGGCGGTCGAGCTGAACCCCAGCTTCGCCGCCGCGCTCTCCCGACGTCACCCGGCCGTACGGGTCATCCGCGCGGACGCCGCCACCCTCGACCGGGTGCTGTCCGACCGGCACCTGCCCGCCGCCGACGTGGTGGTCAGCGGGCTACCGTGGGCGGCGTTCGGCGCGGGGCGTCAACTCGCCGTCCTCGACGCGGTGCTGCGGACGCTCCGGCCGAGCGGCGCGTTCACCACGTTCGCCTACCGGCACGCGCTCGCGACCCGGCCGGCCCGTCGCTTCCGGCGACTGCTGACCGGGGCCTTCGAGGAGGTGACCGTCGGCCGGACGGTCTGGTCGAACCTGCCACCGGCCCTGGTCTACCACTGCCGCCGACCCGTGGCGCGCTGACGTGCGAAAGGCCGGCACCCCGGGTTCGGGGTGCCGGCCTTCGGTCTTACTTGGTCCAGTGCTCGGCCACGATGTCGGTGGCCTGCTTCTCCCACTGCGCGTAGGCATCCGGGTAAGCCGACACCTGCACGGTCTGGGCGGCCTCGGTCAGGGGCATCTTGTCCCAGCCGTCGACCTGCTTCAGGCCCTTGAGGAAGGCCAGGGTGGAGTACTCGGGGTCGGTGATCTGCTCCGGCGTGCCCCAACCGGAGGAGGGGCGCTGCTGGAACAGGCCCAGCGAGTCGTGGTCGTTGCGGTCGCCGAGGTGGCCGAGGTTTTCCAGCTTCGACTCCTGCAGGGCGGTGGCGATCGAGATGACCGCGGCCCGCTCGGGCAGACCGGCCTTCTTCGTCGCGGCGATGATCGCCTTCGCGTTGGCCAGCTGCTCGTCGTTCAGGTCGATGCGGGACTGCTCGCCCTGCACGGACGCGACCGCGACGGGCTTGGCGGCGGCGTGGGCGGGGGTGTCGGCGTGGGCGGCGACCGGACCGGCGAACACGCCACCGGTGAAGGCCAGACCAGCGATACCGAGAATGCTCTTGCGCAGGATCGTGTTCATGAGGGGGCTCCATTCGGGGGTCAACACACCGGGGGGGTGTGGGCACCGTCAGGCGCGCGAGAAGTCTTGAAGGGGGATCCGGCTGGCTCGTGAGGGCTGGGGGCCGGCTCACGGGGGCCGGGGATGTCCGGCTGGCTCGCGGGGCGGGGGGCCTGCACGCGGCGCCGGGATGATGTGTAACGACCGGCGGCCTGCCGTCATTCCCCGGGGGCGGGGGCGGCTCGGGGGTGTTCGCCTGCTCGGTCGTTCACCCGTCTACAACGCCGCCGACCCGCCGCCGATTCCGCGCCCGGGGTGCCGCCCACCACCACCGAACCGGACAACCACCCGCACCCCACGCGCCCGGGTGAAAGCCCACGGGTGCATCCGGACACCCGCAGACACCCGCAGACACCCGTGACGTTCCACCCAGCGCCCGCCAACCCGGCCAGTGGAACACCATGGGGGCATCCCGGCCGCGGAGACACCCATGACGATCCACCCAGCGGCCGCCAACCCGACCAGTGGAACCCCATGGGTGCATCCCGGCCGCCGAGACACCCATGACGTTCCACCCAGCGGCCGCCAACCCCGTCAGTGGAACGCCATGGGTGCATCCCGGCCGCGGAGACACCCATGGCGTTCCACCCAGCGCCCGCCAGCCCCATCGGTGGAGCGCTGTGGGTGTGTGTCCCGGCCGTGGAGACACCCACGGCGTTCCGTCCAACGCCGGCAGCCCCACGGGTTGGGTGGAACGCCATGGGGTGTCCCGCCCCCGCAGACACCCACACCGTTCCCCCCGGCGCAAGCCAACCCCGCGAGTGGATCAACACGGGTGCCTCCCGACCCCCGCCACGTTCCACCCACCACCCCCACGGCACGTCGATCAAGGAGTTTGTGTCGACGATCGCCCGGAGGCACTACGCACACTCCTTGATCAACCAGTCGGTCGAGGAGGGAGGGCGGGGGCGGGGGTGAGACGCGGGCGCGTGGCGACAGGGCGAGATCTTGGAAGGTAAGGGCCCTCAGGAGGGCGCTCAGCTTCCAAGATCTCGCGATGACTCGCTCGGTGCCGAGACCGGGACGGAAGCCGTGCCTGCCGGGACGGAAGCGGCGCCCGCGTGCGGAGGCGGAGCGCCACGACGGGGAGGCGGTCGTGTCCGGTCGGTGGTGATGCCGCCACCTCGCCGCGGTGGAGTCGCTCGGACCGCTCGGACGGTGGCCAGGGTCAGGCGGCGGGCCAGTCCTGGGAGGCCAGACGCGGCGAGACCGCCCCCGGAGGGGCGGCCTCGAGCCAGGAGAGGAATCCGGTGACCGTGGAGCGCGCCATGGCGATCTCGACCGGAGCGTGGTGACTGGTACAGCGGAGGATCACCCAGTCGGACGGCATGGAGAAGCGCTCCTGCCCTTCGGGCAACCGGCGCCGCTCCACCGCGAGCCCCTTGCGGGAGAGCACCCGCTTCGGGCGGAGCGCGAAGCTGAACATGCGGTACCAGCGGAGTTCGTCGCCGACGAAGCGACCGAAGCCGGGGGACCATCCACGACCGTCGAGCACCGTGGTGACCCGGACGCTCAGCCGGATGATGCCCCCGCTACGGGTGAACAGAGCCCGCCGGACGAAGAGAACCAGAAGCGCGACGACGACGACCGCGACGCCGATTCCGATCCCTTCGACGATCTCCATCGGCGGGTCGGCTCAGCGGGCCGGGGTGGCCGGGGTGGCGCTCTCGGCCAGGACGGTCACGCCCTCGCCGGTCACCGACAGGAAGCCGCCGGCGACGTCGTACGCGACCTGCTGGCCACCGGCCTGCTTGATGCGCACCTGGCTGGGCTCCGCGAGCTGGCCGAGCAGGGGCGCGTGCCCCGGCAGCACACCAAGCTCACCCTCGGTCGTCCGGGCGACGACCATCTCGGCCTCGCCGGTCCAGACCTTCTCCTCGACGGCTACGAGCTCGACGTGAAGCTGCTGTGCCACGCTGTCTCCTTGCTGCGGCGGCGGATTGCCGAAAGTCTAGTCGCGCCTCCGCCGCCCACCCAACGCGGGTGGTGAGAGCCGGGCCACGACGGCCCCGCACCCGCTCAGGCTACTTGGTCTTCTGCTTGAAGTCGGGGTGCTCCAGCAGGAACGCGTCCAACTGCTCGGCCCGCAGGGCCGCGAAGAAGTCGTCGGCCGGGGGCAGCAGTTGCTCACCGCGGTAGGCGCTGCCGCTGCCGATCGGGCCGCCCGGCAGCTTGATCGTCTCGATCGCGTCGGGGCGGATGCCCTTCAGCGCCACACCGAAGTCGACCACGCTGTTGCCCCGGCCGTTGAAGATCAGCGACTGCCCGGCCGCGCGCAGCACCCGGTCCAGCTTGATCGGGTTGGCCACCACGTCGGCGCTGAACGCCTGGCTCACCATCGCCTTGACGAACTGCTGCTGGTGCCGCTGCCGGCCGTAGTCCGCGTCCGGCACACCGTTCTTCGGGTAGCGCTGCCGCACGTAGTCCAGGGCCTGCCAGCCGTTCAGGTGGGCGTTGCCCTTCTCGTACCGGGCCTGCGGGCCGAGGTAGCCCCCGCCGCCGGGCTTGAGCTGGCGGGCCGAGCCGTCCGGCTTGAGGTGCTCGGATTTGACGTCCCGCTCGATGTACATGTCGACGCCGCCCATGGCGTCGACGATCTTCTTGAACCCGCTGAAGTTGATGATGGCGCCGGCGTCGAAGCGCTTGATGCCGGTGACCTGCTGGACGGTCTTCGCGAGCAGTTCGAAGCCCTGCGCCGCGCTCGGGTTCTTGCCCGGCACGTTGCTGCCGTGGGACATGGCGGCGTTGATCCGGTCGGTGCCGCCGGCGTAGTCGGCCTTGGGGAAGGCCGGGATCTCCACCCGCAGGTCGCGCGGGAGCGAGAAGAGGTAGCCGCGGTCCATGCCGGCCGGTACGTGCAGGATCATGATCGAGTCGGAGAGCGGGCGGGCTGTCGCGGTCCGGGGGTCCACGCCGACCAGGAGGATGTTGAGCGGCCCCTTGATGTCGCTCTTCTTCTCCGTCGCGCCGGCCGCCTGGTCGCCGAAGAGGTCGCCCTTGCCGACCGAGCCCTCGTAGCGGGCGACCAGGGCGTGGTAGCCCACCAGCACCGAGCCGCTGAGCACCATCATGACGATGCCGAGGATGGTGCTGACGCGGGCCCACCGGGGCACGCCACGCCACATGGACCGCTTGCCGCGATCCGTGTCGCCCTTACCCACGAGCATCTCCAATCGTCGCGCCACGAAGAGGAGACGGGCGCGGGGGTCCGTTTCGTTGCAGAGATCGACGGTCGGGATGTGAAGTCGTGTCAGGAACGGTACCGCGCGCGTCGGCGAACCGCTTGCCGGTGAACCGGGCATCTGGTAGAGAGGCGCCCTGAACAGGCGAAGGCCGCCCCGACAATCGTCGGGGCGGCCTTCGTGGATGTGATCGGGCTCTCAGCCCTCCTCACCCATCAGCTCCTTGGCCTTGGCCTTGAGGTCCTCCAGGCCGCCGCACATGAAGAACGCCTGCTCCGGGAAGTGGTCGAACTCCCCCTCGCTGATCCGGCGGAAGGCGTCGATGGTCTCCGCGATCGGAACCGTCGAGCCGGGTACGCCGGTGAACTGCTCGGCGGCGTAGGTGTTCTGCGAGAGGAACCGCTCGATCCGGCGGGCGCGGCCGACGGTGAGCTTGTCCTCCTCGGAGAGCTCCTCGATGCCGAGGATGGCGATGATGTCCTGCAGGTCCTTGTAGCGCTGCAGGATCCGCTTCACCTCGGTGGCGACCGCGAAGTGCTCCTCGCCGACGAACTCCGGGGCGAGGATCCGGGACGAGGACGCCAGCGGGTCCACGGCCGGGTAGATGCCCTTGTCGGAGATCGACCGCTCCAGGTTGGTGGTCGCGTCGAGGTGGGCGAACGTGGTGGCCGGCGCCGGGTCGGTGTAGTCGTCGGCGGGCACGTAGATCGCCTGCATCGAGGTGATGGCCTGGCCCCGGACGGAGGTGATCCGCTCCTGGAGCTCGCCCATCTCGTCGGCCAGGGTCGGCTGGTAACCCACGGCGCTCGGCATGCGGCCGAGCAGCGTGGAGACCTCGGAACCGGCCTGGGTGAAGCGGAAGATGTTGTCGATGAAGAGCAGCACCTCCTGCTTCTTCACGTCACGGAAGTACTCCGCCATGGTGAGCGCGGAGAGCGCGACCCGCAGCCGGGTGCCCGGCGGCTCGTCCATCTGGCCGTAGACCAGCGCGGTCTTGTCGATGACGCCGGACTCGGTCATCTCGGCGATGAGGTCGTTGCCCTCGCGGGTGCGCTCACCCACGCCGGCGAAGACCGAGGTACCACCGAAGTTCCGGGCCACCCGGGTGATCATCTCCTGGATGAGCACCGTCTTGCCCACGCCGGCGCCGCCGAACAGGCCGATCTTGCCGCCCTTGACGTACGGGGCGAGCAGGTCGATGACCTTGATGCCGGTCTCCAGCATCTCGGTCTTCGGCTCCAGGTCCGCGAAGGCCGGGGCCTTGCGGTGGATGCCCCACCGGTCGTCGGCGTTGATCGTCTCGCCCTCGGTGAGGTTGAGGCACTCGCCGATCGCGTTGAACACGTGGCCCTTGACCGCGTCGCCGACCGGCACGCTGATCGGGGCGCCGGTGTCCCGCACGTCGGTGCCGCGAACCAGTCCGTCGGTCGGCTGCATCGAGATGGCGCGGACCAGGTTGTCACCCAGGTGCTGGGCGACCTCCAGGGTCAGCGTCTTCTCACCACCGGAGAGCGTCACGTCGACGTGCAGGGCGTTGAACAGCTCCGGCATGGCGTCACGCGGGAACTCGGCGTCGACGACCGGGCCGATGACCCGGACCACGCGACCCGTGGCCGTCTTGGTCTCAACTGCGGATACAGTCATCACACTTCACTTCCCGACGCGGCCAGCGCGTTCGCGCCGCCGACGATCTCACTGATCTCCTGGGTGATCCCGGCCTGACGGGCCGAGTTCATCTCGCGCGTGTACTTCTCGATCATCTCTTCGGCGTTGTCCGTGGCGCTCTTCATCGCCCGCCGACGGGCGGCCGACTCGCTCGCCGCCGACTCCAGCAACGCCGCGTAGATCCGCGTGTTGATGTACTTCGGCAGCAGGGCGTCGAGCAGCGACTCCGGCTCCGGCTCGAACTCGTACGCCGGCAGCAGGCCCTCGGACCGCGGGCGGTCCTCGACCTGCATCGGGCCGACGATCCGGGTCACCGGGTTCTGGGTCATCAGGGACTTGAACTCGGTGTAGACGATGTGCAGCTCGTCGACCCCGAGGATCCCGTCCGCGCCCGCGTCGCCGTCGGTGTCGTCCGCGCCGGCGGTGAACGCCTTGATCAGCGTCTCACCGACCTCGCGGGCGTCCTCGAACGACGGCTGCTCCGAGAAACCGGTCCAGCTGGCGGCGATCTCCCGGTTGCGGAACCGGTAGAACGCCACCCCCTTGCGACCGATGACGTAGAGCACCGGCTCCTTGCCGTCGGCGCGGAGGCGGGCGATCAGCGACTCGGCGGTCCGGATCGCGTTCGAGCTGTACCCGCCGGCCAGACCCCGGTCGGACGTGACCAGCAGGACGCCCGCCCGCCGCACCCGCTCGCGCGGGGTGAGCAGCGGGTGGTCGATCCGCGCGTTCGAGGCCAGCGCCGTCAGCACGCCGGTGATCGCCTCGGCGTACGGCAGCGAGGCCGCCACCTTGGCCTGGGCCTTGGCGATGCGGCTCGTCGCGACGAGCTCCATCGCCTTGGTGATCTTCTTCATCCCCTTGGCGGAACGGATCCGCTGCCGGAGAACGCGTACCTGGGCGGCCATCGGATCAGCTCTCGGCCGGGCGGTCGGTGCTGCCGTCGCGGAAGCGGGTGACCGTCTCGCGGGTCTGCTCGCCCTCCAGCGGCTGCGCCGGCGCGTCGTTGACCCGGACCTCGTCCTCCTTGCCCAGGAAGACCTGCTTGAACTCGCTGATGGCCGAGTCCAGCGAAGCGATGATGTCGTCGCCCCACTTGTTGTCCGCGATCGCGGCCAGCACGCCCTCGTGCTTGTGCCGGAGGTACTGGAGGAACTCCGACTCGAAGCGGCGGACCTCGCCGACCGGGACGTCGTCCAGCTTGCCCTCGGTGCCGGCCCAGACGGAGACGACCTGCTCGTTGACCGGGTACGGCGAGTAGTTCGGCTGCTTGAGCAACTCGACCAGGCGGGAACCACGGGCGAGCTGGTTCTGCGAGGCGCGGTCCAGGTCGGAGGCGAAGGCGGCGAACGCCTCCAGCTCACGGAACTGGGCCAGGTTCAGCCGCAGCGAGCCGGCGACCTTCTTCATCGGCTTCACCTGCGCGGCGCCGCCGACCCGGGAGACCGAGGTACCGACGTTGATGGCCGGCCGGACGCCCTGGTTGAACAGGTCGGTCTCGAGGAAGATCTGACCGTCGGTGATCGAGATGACGTTGGTCGGGATGAACGCCGAGATGTCGTTCGCCTTGGTTTCGATGATCGGCAGGCCGGTCATCGAGCCGCCACCCAGCTCGTCGGAGAGCTTGGCGCAACGCTCCAGCAGGCGGGAGTGCAGGTAGAAGACGTCACCCGGGTAGGCCTCGCGGCCCGGCGGGCGGCGCAGCAGCAGCGACACGGCCCGGTACGCCTCGGCCTGCTTGCTCAGGTCGTCGAAGACGATCAGGACGTGCTTGCCGCCGTACATCCAGTGCTGTCCGATGGACGAGCCGGTGTAGGGCGCGAGGTACTTGAAGCCGGCCGGGTCGGAGGCCGGGGAGGCGACGATGGTGGTGTATTCCATCGCGCCGGCCTCCTCCAGCGTCCCCTTGATGGAGGCGATGGTGGAGGCCTTCTGGCCGATCGCGACGTAGATGCAGCGGACCTGCTTCGTCGGGTCGCCCGAGCGCCAGTTGTCCCGCTGGTTCAGGATGGCGTCCAGCGCGACCGTGGTCTTGCCGGTCTTCCGGTCACCGATGATCAGCTGACGCTGGCCACGGCCGACCGGGGTCATCGCGTCGATGGCCTTGATGCCGGTCTGCAGCGGCTCGAAGACGGACTGCCGGGCCATCACGTTCGGGGCCTGCAGCTCCAGCTCGCGGTAGCCCTCGTTGGCGATGTCGCCGAGGGCGTCGATCGGCTCGCCGAGCGCGTTGACCACGCGGCCGAGGAACGCGTCACCGACCGGCACGGAGAGCACCCGGCCGGTGCGCTTGACGCGCTGGCCCTCTTCGATCCCGCCGAAGTCACCGAGGACGACGACACCGATCTCCCGGACGTCGAGGTTCAGGGCCACGCCGAGCGTGCCGTCCTCGAACTCCAGGAGCTCGTTGGTCATGGTCGAGGGCAGACCCTCGACGTGGGCGATGCCGTCGCCGGCGTCGGCGACGGTGCCGACCTCCTCACGGGAGACGTCGGCCGTGTAGGAGGAGACGTAGCGCTCCAGGGCGCCGCGGATCTCCTCCGTCGAGATGGTCAGCTCGGCCATCCTCTGCTTCCTTAAAGTTCAGGGGCCCGGGATACCTAGTACCGACCGGTCCGATGGCGTCGAATCAGGGCTGCTAAGACGCTGGTCAGCGCTTCGCGAGCGCGTTGCGGGTCTCGTTGAGGCGGCGCAGGACGGTGCCGTCGTACAGGTCGGAGCCGACCCGTACGCGCACCCCGCCGAGCACGTCGGGGTCGACCGTCTGCTTGACGGACACCTCCCGACCGTACATCTCGGAGAGGCGGGCACCGAGGCGTCGCTCCTCCTCGTCGGTCAGCGGGGCCGCCACGGTCACGTACGCGACCTGCCGGTCCCGCCGGTCGGCGGCCAGCTCGACCAGCCGGGTGAGCGCCCCGATGAAGGAGCGTCCCCCGAAGCCGGCGAGCGCGGCCTCGACGAGGCGGACGGTGACCGGGCGGGCCTTGCCGTCGAGCAGCTGGCCGGTCAGGCCGGCCCGCCGCTCGGCCGGGGCCATCGGGTCGGAGAGCGCGTTGGACAGCTCGGTGGAGCCGGAGACGACCTGCCCGAAGCGGAACAGCTCGTCCTCGACCTCGCCCAGCTCGCCGGCGGAGTCGGCGCTCGCCAGGAGCGCCTCCACGCCGAGCCGCTCGACGCCGTCGAGCAGCTCGGACGGGGCCGACCAACGACCGGAGACCAGCGCGGCGACCAGGTCGAGCGCCTCCGCGCCGATCCGGCCGCGCAGCATGTCGCCGAGCAGCCCGGCACGGTCCGCGCCCGGACGGGCCGGGTCGGACAGCGCCCGGCGCAGCCGCGGCTCGCGCCGCAGCAGAGCGGCGACGGAGAGGATGTCGTCGGCGGTGGAGGCCACCGCCGACGGCTCCGCGCCGCGGACGTACGCGTCGAGGCGCTCGGCCCCGGCGGAGTACGACTCCCGGCTGGCGGCCTGCATCAGCGGGCCCCCGTGCTCTCGAGACCGCTCAGGAACCGGTCGACGGTGCCCTTGCGACGCGCCTCGTCGGCCAGCGACTCACCGACGATCTTGCTGGCCAGGTCCACCGCGATGGTGCCGACCTCGGTGCGCAGCTCGCGCACGATGGTGGCCCGCTCGGCGGCGAGCTGCTCCTTGCCGGCCGCGATGACCCGGTCGGACTCCTCACGCGCCTTGGCGAGGATGTCCTGACGGATGCCCTCGGCGTCGGCCCGCGCGTCGTCACGGATCTTGGCGGCGTCGGTACGCGCCTCCGCGAGCTGCGCCCGGTACTGCTCGAGCAGCTGGTTGGCCTCGGCCTGGGCGGCCTCGGCGCGCTTGATGCCACCCTCGATCGCGTCGACCCGGGCCTGGAACGTCTGCTCCATGCGCGGGAAGACGAACTTCATCAGCACGAAGCAGAGCACGATGAAGGCGATCCCGCCGACCACGATCTCCTCCCAGACAGGGATGATCGGGTTGTGGGTCGTCTCACCACCCTCAGCGGCGAGGAAGAACATGGAAGACCTCCCGGTCGAAGGGGGGCTGGATTAGAGCTGGCCCTGCCAGATGAAGCCGAACGCGATGCCCAGCAGCGCCAGGGCCTCGATGACGGCGAAGCCGATCCAGACGTACGGCAGGGTCATCCGGGACGACTCCGGCTGACGGGCGGTCGACTGGATGTAGGCCGAGAAGACCAGGCCCACGCCGATGCCCGGGCCGATGGCCGCGAGACCGTAGCCGATGGCGGCGGTGCTGCCCTCTACCGCGGCGTAGATGTCCATTGGTTGGTTCCTCCTGGTTATCACGCGTGACTCTCACGCGGGACGACAACGGTTGGTGCGGAAGATCGGATCAGTGCTCGTCGGCGAGGGCGCCCTGCACGTAGCTGGCGGTCAGCACCGTGAAGACGTACGCCTGCAGACAGATCACCAGGAACTCGAGGAAGGTCAGCGCGATCGTCATCGTCCAGGACAGCACCGAGACCGGCGCCAGCCAGGCGTTGGCGCTGATCATGGCGAACCCGCCGAGCGTGAAGACCAGCAGGAGCATGTGGCCGGCGAACATGTTCGCGAAGAGACGGACGGCCAGCGAGAACGGCCGGACGATGAAGGTCGAGAAGAGCTCGATCGGGATCAGCAGCGGCAGGATGAACCAGGGCGCCGGCGGAACCAGAGAGTTCTTGAAGTACTTCACGAAGCCGTGGTGCCGGATGCCGACGTAGTTGAACATCACGTAGCTGATCACGGCGAGGAAGGCCGGGAAGGCGATGTGCGAGTTCGGCGAGATCTGGAAGAACGGCACGATCGCGAAGAAGTTCGTCAGCAGGATGAAGCAGAAGAGCGTGGTGAAGTACGGCGCGAACCGCACCCCCGCGTGCCCGATCATGTCCACCGCGATGTTGTTGCGCACGAAGCCGTAGATGGATTCGGCGAACCACTGCTTCTTGGTGGGAACCAGCTGCGGGTTCCGGTAGCTGACCAGGAAGAAGATGATCAAGATACCGACGGCGACCCACACCATCGCCGTGATCTTGGTGAACCAGTACGAGTTCTCCGCACCCCAGGGCAGGATGCTGGGCAGGTAGAAGTCCCCCACGCTCGGTGGGAATTCCGCCTGGCCCTGAGCCAGGACGTTCGCCTGTCCGAACACCGCGTCCCTTCCTATGTAGGCGTGCCCAGCCGGCGGACGACCAGGATGATGCCCCCGGCCATGCCGAGCACGACCCCGATGCCGGTGGCGATGCCGCCGGTATCGAGCCAACGGTCGACCAACCAGCCGATGAAACCCCAGACGAGCATGCCTCCGATGAGGTATGAGAGCGCGGTCCAACCCTGACCGGCACCGGACGGAACGTCGCCCGGGCCGCCAGTGTTGGGGGGTTTCTGGTCACCGGCCATGACGGGGCGAACGATATCAGTCGAGCAGAAGAGGTTGTGCCTCACCCCCCGCACAACCTGGTTGTGTGGGACACGGGCGGGCGAAGTCGTCTGGAGGCACCGTACTCCTCCCCCGCCACTGAGAGAATGACCGATCGCGGACACACCGGCGCGTCGCCCGAAGGGTGGGACGAGTCAGCGCGCGTGCCGTCGCGCGTGGACGGTGGCCAACCACCAGATGTGCACTCCGGTCCAGACCACGACACCCGCCGCGACGCCGACGCAGAACGGGATCAGCCCGGGCCAGCCGGTCGAGGCGACGAGCACCATCACCCCGCCCAGCGCGGTCATCTTGGCCACGTAGAGGCCCAGCCCGAACGGCAGCACGAGCTGCGGGTCCCGGGCGTCCGCCCAGGCCAGCACGACCGTCGTCAGCGTGTAACTGGCCGCCGTGACGGCCACCCCGGCCGCCGCGCCGAGCGCGCCGTCCGCGCCGCGCCACACCCCGCCGGCCACCGCCGCCACCGCGGCCACGACCGCCACCGCGGCCAGCAGCACGGGCAGATGACGCAGTCGCCAGCCCCGGTCCGCGACCGCCTCCGCCGCGCGCGTCCCCGGCTCAGCCACGGGGGTACGCCGGGAACGCGGTGACCAGCTCGGTCACGTCGGCGGCGATCCGGGCCAGCTCGTCGGCGCCACCGGGCGCCTCCGGATCGGTCCGCACCGCCCGGCCGACCAACGCCGCTATCCGCCGCATCTCCCCCTCGCGCATGCCCTGCGTGGTGACGCTCGGGGTGCCCACCCGGATGCCGGAGGCGACCATCGGCGGCTGCGGGTCGTACGGGATCGCGTTCTTGTTGAGCGTGACGCCGGCGGCGTCGCAGCGCGCCTCGGCCTGGGCGCCGGTCACGCCGGCCTCGCGCAGGTCGAGCAGGGCCAGGTGGGTGTCGGTACCGCCGGAGACCGGGCGCAGGCCCTCGGCGGCCAGCCCGTCGGCCAGCGCGCGGGCGTTGCCGACCACCTGGGCGGCGTACGTGCGGAACTCCGGCTGCGCGGCCTCGCGCAGCGCGACCGCCTTGGCGGCGACCGCGTGCATCAGCGGGCCGCCCTGGGTGAACGGGAAGACCGCCTTGTCGATCCGGGCGGCCAGCGACTCCCGGCACAGGATCATGCCGCCGCGCGGGCCGCGCAGCACCTTGTGGGTGGTCGCGGTGACCACGTCGGCGTGCGGCACCGGCGACGGGACCGCGCCGCCGGCCACCAGGCCGATGAAGTGGGCGGCGTCCACCATCAGGTACGCGTCGACCTCGTCGGCGATCTCGCGGAAGCGGGCGAAGTCGATCAGGCGGGGGTACGCGGTCGCGCCGCAGATGATCAGCTTCGGCCGGTGCGCCCGGGCCAGGTCGCGCACCTCGTCGTAGTCGATGGTCTCGGTGTCCGGCCGCACCGGGTAGCCGACCGGGTGGAACCACTTGCCGGAGAAGTTCACCCGGCTGCCGTGGGTCAGGTGACCGCCGTGCGGCAGGTCCATGGCGAGCACCGTGTCGCCCGGCTGCACCAGGGCGGCGTACGCGGCCAGGTTGGCGCTCGCCCCGGAGTGCGGCTGGACGTTGGCGTGCTCGGCGCCGAACAGCTCCTTCGCCCGGGAGACGGCGAGCTCCTCGGCGCGGTCCACCTCGGCGCAGCCGCCGTAGTAGCGCCGGCCGGGGTAGCCCTCGGCGTACTTGTTGGTGAGCGTGGAGCCGAGCGCGGCCAGCACCGCCGGCGAGGTGAGGTTCTCGCTGGCGATCAGTTGCAGGCCGCCACGCAGCCGGTCCAGCTCACCCAACACCACCTCGGCGATCTCCGGGTCGACGGCGCTGAGCTGCTGGAAGTCCGGTCCCCAGAAGGTGTCCCTCGCGTTCTCCACAGCGAAGGAGTCTACGGAGCCGCACACTGGATGCCGTGAGATGCCTCGTCACCGGTGCGACCGGCTACATCGGCGGGCGCCTGGCGCCCCGGCTGCTGGCCGAGGGGCACACCGTGCGCTGCCTGGCCCGCAAGGCGGGGCGGCTGCGCGACGTGCCCTGGGCGGCCGAGGCGGAGATCGCCGAGGGCGACCTGAGCCGGCCGGAGACGCTGCCGGCCGCGTTCGAGGGCGTGGACGTCGCGTACTACCTGGTCCACTCGCTGGGCCAGCGCGGCTTCGAGGCGGCCGACCGGGAGGCGGCGACGAACTTCGCCGAGGCGGCGCGCGCCGCCGGCGTACGGCGGATCGTCTACCTCGGCGGGCCGGAGCCGGCGGAACGGGAGGGGCTGCCCTCGGCGCACCTGCGGTCCCGGGCGGAGGTCGGCCGGATCCTGCTGGACAGCGGCGTGCCCACCGTGGTGCTGCGCGCGGCGGTGATCATCGGGTCCGGCTCGGCCTCGTTCGAGATGCTGCGCCACCTGACCGAGCGGCTGCCGGCGATGGTCACCCCGCGCTGGGTGCGCAACCGGATCCAGCCGATCGCGGTCCGGGACGTGCTGCGCTACCTGGTCGGCTGCGCCTCCCTGCCGCCGGACGTGAACCGGGGCTTCGACATCGGCGGCCCGGACGTGCTGACGTTCGCGCAGATGATGCAGCGCTACGCCCGGGTGGCCGGGCTGCGACGCCGGCTCATCCTGCCGGTGCGGCCGCTCACCCCGTCGCTCTCCTCGCACTGGGTCGGCCTGATCACGCCGGTGCCGAACGCGATCGCCCGGCCGCTGGTGGAGAGCCTGGTCCACGAGGCGGTGGCGCACGAGCACGACATCGCCCGCTACGTGCCGGACCCGCCGGAGGGGTTGACCGGCTTCGACCAGGCGGTCGCGCTGGCGCTGGCGAAGGTGCGCGACGCGCAGGTGGAGACGCGCTGGTCGAACGCGAGTGGGCCGGACGCGCCGGCCGAGCCGCTGCCCTCGGACCCGCACTGGTCCGGCGGCACGACCTACACCGACCTGCGGGAGCGGGCCGTGGACGCGCCGCCGGCGGCGCTGTGGCGGGTCATCGAGGGCGTCGGCGGCGAGCACGGCTGGTACTCGTTCCCGCTGGCCTGGTCGGTGCGGGGCTGGCTGGACCGGCTGGTCGGCGGCGTCGGGCTGCGCCGGGGACGGCGCGACCCGCACCGCCTCCAGGTCGGCGAGGCGCTCGACTTCTGGCGGGTCGAGGAGATCGTCCCGGGTGAGCTGCTGCGGCTGCGGGCCGAGATGCGACTGCCCGGCCGGGCGTGGCTGGAGATGCGCGCCGAGTCGACCGGCGAAGGCCGCAGCCGCTACGTCCAGCGTGCGGTCTTCCTCCCGCACGGCCTCCCCGGCCACCTCTACTGGGCCTCGGTCGCCCCGTTCCACGCCGTCGTCTTCGGCGGCATGGCCCGCAACATAGCCCAAGGCGCCGAACAGACCCCCCCGTAACCCCACCCCCGCGATCTTGCAGTTGCGGCCCGCGTTTCGCGGCTTGTGCCGCTTTCGCCCGGGCAGCAACTGCAAGATCAACGAGGTCGGGTCGGGTCAGTTGCCGGTGCGGGGGCTGGTGTGTTCGAACGCGACGGGCTGGCCCGGAGGGACGAAGTCCTCGACCGGCTGGTCGCGCAGGGCCCAGGCGAGGATGCGGCCGACGGCGGCGATCTGCCGCTTCTGCACGCCGCCGCCGACCGCGTCCCGGGGGTCGTCCGGGTTGGCGGCGATGGTCGCCACGGAGAGCTGCGGGGTGAACGCGACGACCGTCTCGGTGGCGTTCCGCTCCGAACTGCCGGTCTTGCCGGCGAGCGGGCGGCGCAGGCCGGGGGCCAGTTCCTCGGCCGTGCCGCCGTCGCACTTGCGATACATCGACTGGTCGCCGACCGGGCAGCGGCTGGCGTCGGCGGCCGCGCGGGCCACCTCGGTGTCCAGCACCTGCCGGCAGTCGGTGTCCCCGGCGGCCACCTTACGGCCGGACGGGTCGGTGATGGAGGTGACCGGGGTGGGCCGGCACCAGGTGCCCTCGGCGGCCACGGTGGCGTACGCGTTGGCCAGGTCCAGCGGCGTGGTGGCGGAGACGCCGAGCGTGAACGGCCCCCAGTTCTTCGCCCCGTCGCGGGCCATCCGTGCGTCCTCGGGGGCGCGGAACACGATGCCCAGCCGCTCGGCCATCTCGACCACCCGGTCCGCGCCGACCCGCTCGGTCAGCCAGGCGAAGTAGGTGTTCACCGAGCGACCGAAGGCGTCCCACATGTCCCGGTCGCCGTCCATCCAGTAGGTGTTGGCGTTCTCCGGGCACCACCGGCCGCCACAGCTGGCCGGGCCGCCGTCGATCGGGTACTTCGTGACGTAGACCCGGGGGGCGTCGAACTCGGTGTCCAGCGGCAGCCCGGACTCCAGCGCGGCCAGCAGCGCGAACAGCTTGAACGTCGAGCCGGCCTGGTAGCCGGTGATGCCACCGCCGCCGGCCACCAGCTGGTTGACCGTGTTCGGGTAGTTCTGCTGCCCGGCCGGGTTCTCGGCCACGCCGTAGGAGCGGTTGACCGCCATGGCCAGGACCCGCCCGGTGCCCGGCTGCACCACCGCGGTGGGCGCGGCGCGCTGGATCGTCTCCGGGTAGATCGCGCGCACCTGCTCGCTGGTCTTGCCCTGCACGTCCGGGTCGAGCGAGGACACGATGGACCACCCGCCCCGGCGCAGCGTGCGCTGGCGCTCGTCCACGGTCTTGCCGAATGCCGGCTGGGCGTTCCACCACTGGGTGAACCAGTCGCAGAAGAAGCCCCAGTCGTTGTGGGCGGCCGGCACGGCGGCGCAGTCGTTCGGGGTGCTCTTGGGGTCGAGGGCCAGTTCCGTGGCCTTCGCCGCGGCGGCGTCCGCCGCGCTCACCCGGCCGGTCTCCACCATCCGGTCCAGCACGTACGCCCGGCGGGCCACCGCCGCGTCGGCGTCGCCGTTGATCGGGTCGTCGCTCGCCGGCGAGCGGACCAGCCCGGCGAGCAGCGCGGCCTGCGCCAGCGTGAGCCGGTCCGGGGTGGTGGAGAAGTAGCGCTTGCTGGCGGCGGCGATGCCGTACGCGCCCGCGCCGAAGTACGCGATGTTCAGGTACCGCCCGAGGATCTCGTCCTTGCCGACCTGCCGTTCCAGCGTCAGCGCGTACCGCATCTCGCGGATCTTGCGGCCGACGGTGATCTCGGTGGCCGCGGCCCGCTGCTCCTCGGTCAGCCGGGGGTCACCGGCCAGCGCGTTGCGCACGTACTGCATGGTCAGCGTGGAGGCGCCCTGCCGGGTGCCCTCCCGGCGGTTGGCCGTGAACGCCCGCACCACGCCGCGCACGTCGACGCCGTGGTGCTCGTAGAAGCGCACGTCCTCGGCGGCCACGATGGCGTCCCGCATCACCGGCGCCACCTCGGCGACCGGCACGTCCACCCGGTCCTCGACGTAGAACGAGGTGATCAGCGTCTGGCCGTCGTTGGCGTAGAGGTTGGATCGCTGCGCCGGCTGCGGCGCCCTGAGCGCCTCCGGCAGCGTGGTGTACGGCATCAGGTTCTTCACGCCCAACCCGAGGACCAGCGCGGCCGGCAGCGCCGCGGCGGCCAGGGCCAGTCCGGCGAGCACGCCGGCGAGCAGAACGGTGAACAGCTTGTCGAGATGGGCCCGGTTCATCAGCTCTCCCCGCAGGAGCCGGCCGTACGGACCCGTCAAGAATGACCGGAATCGCCGCTTTCACCGCCATCTTCGGCGAAATGCGCAGGAAGTTCGCGAGAAAGGATGAACGTCAGGGCAGCAGCTCGGCGGCCAGCGGTTGGACCGTCTCCTCGATCTCGTCGGCCACCCGGCTGAAGCACTGGTCGCCCCGACCCCACGGGTCGTCCAGATCGTCGGTGGGCAGCGCGGCGGCGCCCCGGCGGAGCGCGTCGACCGCCGCCACCAGCGCCACCCCACGGGCGTGCACGGCGTCCGGGGTCGGCTCGGCGGGCGGCAGGGCGGACCGGTCGAGGCCGCCGAGCAGCCGGCCGAACTCGCCCAGCACGAACGTGCGCCCGGCGGCGTCCGGGCGCAGCGCCACCACGTACTCCTGCTGGTCGGCGGTGGCGGTGAGCACCAGGTCGGCGGCGTCGATGAGGTCCGAGCGGAGCCGGCGCGCGGCGAACCCGGCCACGTCACCGCCGCGCGCGGTCACCTGCCGGGCGGCGGGCGGGTTCATCTCCTCGCCCGCGTGCCAGCCACCGGTGCCGGCGCTGTGGCTGTGCACCAGCGCGTCCGAACCGGCCGGGTCGACATCGAGGCGGCCCAGCCGCTCCCGGACCGCGAGCAGCAGCAGCCGCTCGGCCATCGGGGAACGGCAGATGTTGCCCATGCAGACGTGCAGGACGGTGAAGGGCGGCACTCAGATCCCCCGCTCGTCGAGGATGTCCGGCACCACGTCGCGCAGCTTGGGCAGCGTCACCGCGCCCTGCCGCAGCACCCGCGGCACCTCGCCGGTGAGGTCGACGATGGTGCTCGGCACCGGGTCCACCGCCGGCCCGGCCTCCAGATAGGCCCGCACGCCGTAGCCGAGCTGGTCGCGGGCCTCCTCCGCGGTGAGCGCGGCGGGCTGGCCGATCTTGTTGGCCGAGGCCACCGCCATCGGCCCGGTCTCCCGCAGCACCTCCAGCGCGACCGGGTGCAGCGGCATCCGCACCGCCACCGTGCCGCTGGTGTCGCCCAGGTCCCAGGCCAGGCTCGGCGAGTGCTCCACCACGATCGTCAGCGCGCCCGGCCAGAACGCCTCGACCAGGTCGCGGGCCGCCTGCGGCAGCGAGAACACCAGGCCGTCGAGCGTGTGCCGGGAGCCGATCAGCACCGGCGGCGCCTGCCGGGCGCCGCCCTTGGTGTCCGCCAGGGCCTTCACCGCGTACGGGGTGAAGGCGTCCGCCCCGATCCCGTAGACCGTGTCGGTCGGCAGGACGACCAGTTCCCCGTTCTTGACCGCCTCGATGGCAGCGGCGATGCCGCGGTCCCGGTCGGCGGGCGACCGACAGTCGTAGAGCATCACGAGGAGTCAGTCTGCCACGCCGCCCCGGGGTCGGCGTGTCGGCCGTCCGCCCGGCGGGACGCCGTCGCCCAGCGGGGCCGCCCGGCCAGGTCCCGGTGCTCCGCCACGCGCTCGTAGCGGCCGTCGCCGGCGAGCAGCGCCGGCACCGCCGCGGCGTGCGTGTCGTCGTGCTCGACGCCGATCCCGCCGCCCGGGCGCAGCAGCGCGGCGGCCCGGGCCACCACCGGGCGGATCACGTCCAGCCCGTCCGCGCCGCCGAACACCGCCTCGTCCGGGTCGTGACCGGCCACCTCCGGCGGCACCACCACCGACCGGGGCACGTACGGCGGGTTGCAGAGCAGCACGTCGACCCGGCCCTCCAGGTCGGCCAGCAACTCCGGGTCGGTGACGTCGGCGACCACCACCTCGACCGGCCGGTCCCCCGCCCCGGCGCGGGCGGCGGCGTTACGACGCAGCCAGGCCAGCGCGGCCGGGGACCGTTCCACCGCCACCACCCGGGCCGCCGGCACCTCCTGCGCCACCGCGAGGGCGATCGCGCCGGAGCCGCTGCACAGGTCCACCACGAGCGGCGCGGCGAGCCGGCGGGCGCGGTCGATCCCCCAACCGGCGAGCAGTTCGGTCTCCGGCCGGGGCACGAACACCCCCGGCCCGACCGCCAGCTCCAGGTGCCGGAACCCGGCCGCGCCGACCAGGTGCTGCAACGGCTCCCGGGCCACCCGCCGGGCGACCAGCGCGTCCAGGCGGTCGCGCTGGGCCGGGCCGAACCCGTCGGCCAGCGCCAGCCGGCCGCGCGGCACCGCCAGCACGTACGCGGCCAACTGCTCGGCCTCCGCGCGGGGCGCCTCGACCCCGGCCGCGGCCAGCGCCCGGGCGACCCGGGCCACCACCAGCGAGGCCCGTTCGCGTTCTGTCCCTTCGGACGGGTGTTGCGGGAGTGTGCTCACGCAATAATCATGAAGCGTCGCGGGTCACCTCACGAACGGGTGCGTCCGGGCGCACACGGCAGGGAGGTCGCGAGTGGGCTGGCTCGACCAGGTCGAGGACCAGGTTGACGCCCTCCGACGTGCCCGGGCGTTGCAGGAGGTCAGCCGCTCGGCGGAGGCCTGCGTCCTGCTCGACCGGGTGATCCGCACCACCGACGACCCGTACGCGCGCGCCGACGCGTTGGTGCAACGCCTCTCCGCGCTGATCAATCTCGGTCGGACGGCCGAGTTCACCAGGGCCATCGAGGACGCCTCCGCCGCCGTGCGGGACCTCGCCGAGCCCTACCTGCACGGGCACCTCAACGCCCTCGCCGCGCTCGCCGCCCACCACCAGGGCGCGCTCGACCGGTGCGTCATGCACCTGGTCCGGGCCGCCCGGGCGCTGGGCGCCGACGACACCCCGGACCGGGACACCGCCTGGGGCTGGCACGACCTGGCGATGGCGTACTCGTACCTCAGCTTCCACGGCCACGCCCTCGGCGCGATCGAGCGGGCCCGCGAGGTCGGGCTGAGCGCGGGCATCCCGGAGGAGACGTTTGCCGCGCCGGGGATCCGGCTGCGCAACGCGGTGGCCCTGGACCACAACGGCGACAGCGACGGATGCCTGCGGGTGCTCCGCGACGTGGCCGGCGACCTGGCCCGGTTCCTGCGCGGCGGGCGGGCCGGCAACCTGCGCCCCAGCAGCCTCGCCGCCTACGGCTACGCCGCCGCCCGGCGGGCCGCGCTCGGCGACCGGGTGGAGTCGGCCGGGGACGCCGACCCGAACCGCCTGCTCGGCCACGGCGGCGACAGCGCCCGCGCGCGCGACCTGCGCCAGCTCGGACAGGTCTGCCTGGCGGTCGCCGCCGGCCGGCCGATCGAGGCGGTCACCCGGCTGGACGCGCTGCGGGTCTCCGACGAGACGCTGGGCGCGGCCGAGGCGCCCCGGCTGCGCAGCGTCGCGCTGGCCCGGGCCGGCGACCACGCCGGCGCACACCGGGCCGACCGGCACGCGTTCCGGCTGGCCGCGCGGCGCAGCGACCGCCTGCGGGACGTCTACATCGACGGCATCGCCGCCCGGATCGACCACGAGGAGATGCGCCGCGAGGCGGCCCGGTACGAGGGCGAGGCGCTCACCGACCCGCTCACCGGCCTGCCCAACCGGCGGCGGTTGGAGCGCTACCTCGGCGCGGTGGTGTCCCGGGGCGAGCGGGTGGTGATCGGCGTGTGCGACCTCGACGGGTTCAAGGCGGTCAACACCCGGCACGGCCACCACTCCGGCGACCTGGTGCTGCAACGGATCGCCGGCGTGATCAACCGGGTGATGCGGCGGGGCGACTTCGTCGCCCGCTACGGCGGGGACGAGTTCGTCGTGGTGCTCCCGGACACCGGCATGGCGGAGGCGGTCGAGGTGGCGCGGCGGATCGAGGCGGCCGTCCGCACCGAGGACTGGGAGTCGCTGGTCCCGGGCACCCCGGTCGGCGTGACGATCGGCTTCGCCGAGGTCGACGGCAGCACCACGGTCAGCGTCCGCGAGGCGCTCGGCACCGCGTTCGAGCTGGCCGACCGGGCGATGCTGCGCGCCAAGGACCGGCTCCGCGCCAGCTGAGGCGCAAGGCGGGGCCCCCTGTCAACGCCTCCGGTAGAGGCGGGGCCCCTTGTTGACGAACTCCAGCGGGCCTGGTCAGCGGCGGGACAGCTCGGTCTCTCCGGCCAGCCGGGCCGCGCGGTCCGCCTCGGCCAGCGCGTCGAGCACCCCGTCCAGCTCGCCGGCCAACGCCAGGTCGAGGTTGTACGCGGTGTAGCCGATCCGGTGGTCGGTGATCCGGTTCTGCGGGAAGTTGTAGGTGCGGATCCGCTCCGACCGGTCCACGGTGCGGACCTGCGCCTTGCGCGCGTCGGAGGCCGCCGCGTCGGCCTGCTCCTGGGCCGCGGCGAGCAGCCGGGCGCGCAGGATCCGCATGGCCTGCTCCCGGTTCTGCAACTGCGACTTCTCGTTCTGGCAGGACACCACGATGCCGGTCGGCACGTGGGTGATCCGGACCGCCGAGTCGGTGGTGTTGACCGACTGGCCGCCGGGGCCGGACGAGCGGAACACGTCGATCCGCAGCTCGTTCGGGTCGATGGTGACGTCGACGTCCTCCGCCTCGGGCAGCACCAGCACACCGGCGGCGCTGGTGTGGATCCGGCCCTGCGACTCGGTGACCGGGACCCGCTGCACCCGGTGCACGCCGCCCTCCCACTTGAGCCGGGACCAGACGCCGTTGCCGCCGTCCGGCACACCCTTGGTCTTGATCGCCAGCGAGACGTCCTTGACGCCGCCGAGGTCGGAGTCCTGGGCGTCGATCACCTCGGTGACCCAGCCGCGCCGCTCGGCGTAGCGGGTGTACATCCGCAGCAGGTCGCCGGCGAACAGCGCGGACTCCTCGCCGCCCTCGCCGGCCTTGATCTCGACGATCACGTCCTTGGCGTCGTGCGGGTCGCGCGGGATGAGCAGCTCCGCCAACCGCTCCTCCAGCGCCGGCAGCGAGGCCGCGATGGTCTCCGCCTCGGCGGCGAACGTCGCGTCCTCGGCGGCCAGCTCACGGGCCGCGGCCAGGTCGGCCCGGGCCTGCTCCAGCTCGCCGGCCGCCTTGTGCAGCGGCACCAGCTCGGCGTACCGGCGGCCGACCCGCCGGGCGGCGCCCTGGTCGGCGTGGATGGCCGGGTCGGCGAGCCGCTTCTCCAGCTCGGCGTACTCGTCGAGGAGGGCGGCCAGGCGCTCACTGCTCATGCTGCGGATGCTCCTTCGGAAGACGCCGGGCGGAAAACGGACGAACGCCCGTGCCCGGCACGGAGCCGGACACGGGCGTCGTCGACGGAGCTACTTGGCCTTCTTGGCCTGAACCTTGGCGTACTTCTGCTGGAACTTCGCGACCCGACCGGCGGTGTCCAGCACGCGCTGCTTACCGGTGTAGAACGGGTGGCAGGCGCTGCAGGTCTCGACGCTGATGGCGCCGCCCTTGGCGGTGCTGCGGGTCGTGAACGTGTTGCCGCAGGAGCAGCGGACCTCGGTGGTCACGTACTCCGGGTGGATGTTGGGCTTCATGTCGCCTCGGTCCTTTCGTCGGTGGTCGCCGGGTCGCCGTCGGTGCTCCCCGTCGTCCGCGACGGGCTCGGGCGTGAACCGGAACCGGTGGCCGATTGACCAGTGTGCCATGGGCGTCGCCCACTCGACACAGCAGGTCCGGCTGCCACAACGCCCGCCCGCCCCACCGCATTCCCACCCCCACACCACCCAAGCCCCCCGACCCTCCCCGACCCACCCGCGCCCACCCGCGCCGAGCCGCGCCCACCCGCGCCGAGCCGGTCGATCATGAAGTTGGCCGCATTTCCTGTCGCTTTTGTCCCGGCCAACTTCATGATCGACGAGCCGGTGCCGGGGCTCCTCCCCCAGGTCGAGGAGCCCCGGCCCTGGGGTCAGGCCGCGGGGGGCCGGGCTGGGGCGACGGTGGTCACCTGCGCCTCGGCCTTCACTCCGTTCACCGTCACCGTCAGCTGGACCTGGACGCCGGGGCGCAGCGCGGTCAGCTTGCCGGTCACCGGGTCGAAGCGGGCGGCGTGCCAGGGACGGACGCCCACCGCGCTGCCGATGTGCAGGTTCGGCGAGCCGGACCAGTCCGCGCTGACCGGCGCGGCCACCGGCACCTGCCGGCCGCCGGGCTGGGTGAGCGTGGCGGCGACGGCCACCGGGGTCCCCACCCGCACCTCGGCCGGCGCGGTCAGGTCGAGCCGGTCGACGTGGGCGTGCGTCTCCGCCGCCACCCAGCGCGGCCCCTCCGCCAGCGGGTCCCGGCGGGCCCGCTCGGCCTCCCGGGGCGTCACCGGGTCCACCCCGAACTCGGTCCAGCCGGTGAACCCGCCGAGCCCGGCCGGGGTGGAGGGATCCTTGCCCGCGTTGCCGTTGATCACGTACGGCACCCCGTCCACCCGGTCGGCGTGGAACGTGCCGACGTGCCCGTTCACCACCAGCGCGCCCTTGCCGGTGCGGTGCTGGAAGTCGGCCAGCCACTGCTCGACCAGAGCGGCCTCCTTCCGGTCGCCGAGCTGGCTGGCCTTGGCCGGGCTGGGATCACGCGGCGGGTGGTGGAAGAACACCGCGACCGAGCCGACCGACCGGTCGGCGGCCGCCGCGTCGAGCGTCCGGCGCAGCAGCTCCACCTGGTCGAACCCGCCCCCGCGCAGCGACCCGGTGGCCGTGGACAGGGTGACGAAACGGGTCCCGGCGTGGTCGAAGACGCGCGAGGTGTCCCCGAACACGCTCCGGAAGTTGTCGATCGGCGCGCCCATGATCTCGTGGTTGCCCGGCACGTAGTAGTAGGGCACCTGGCCGCCCAGCTCCTCGTCCAGGATCCGCTTGGCCAACGCGAAGTCCGCCGGGTACGCGGTGTCCACGAAGTCGCCGTCGATGATCAGGAAGTCCGGTCGGGCGGCGCGGACCTCGCGCAGCGTGCGGCGGGCCTGGGCGACCAGCTCGCTGTCCGGGTCGGCGGCGACGAACTGGGCGTCGGAGAGCACCGCGAAGCGCCAGGGCGCGCCGTCCACCGTGCCGTCGCGCAGCACCACCCGGTCGGTCCGGTTCGGCTCCGGCGGCGCCTGCACGTCCGGCGGCACCCGGGCCACCAGGTCGTCGATGACCACCTCGCTGCGGTACTGCTTGGCCGGGTCGGTCTCGGCCACGTAGAACCGGCGCACCCGCACCGGGTACTGCACCCCGGGCGGCACCGCGAACTCGACGTACTTCCAGCCGGTCCAGTCCAGGTAGGGGCCGCGGAGCACGAACTGGGTGTCCTGCGCGTCGTGCAGGTGCAGGCTCGGCCACTCGCCGGTGCCGTTGGCCTTGATCCACATTCCGAACGCCTGCGGCTGGCCGGGCACGTCGATCCAGGCCGGCGGGTCGGCGTACGCGGCCCGGGTGCCGGTCGACTGGCTGAAGTCGTACGACATCCGCAGGCCGGCGCCGGTGTGCCCCTCGGCCGGGGCGACCGACCCGGAGGCGCGGGCCTGGCTGAACGTCCAGGACGCGGCGTCGTCGAAGCCGGCCACCGGCACGTCGGTCAGCCCGACGGTCACCGGCAGCACCGTGCTGCGCGCGCCGACGCGGGCGGTGACCAGCGCCGAGCCGGACCCGCCGAGCGCCTTCACGGCCAGGTTGCCGTCGCTCGTGGGGGTGATCGAGAGCAGGGCGTGGTCGTACTCCAACGTCAGGTCGTCGGGCTCGATCGGCGCGGTGTTCCCCTCCGCGTCGTAGCCGACCACGCCGAACAGGCCGGTGTCGCCGGCCCGGTCGAGGCCCACCCGGTCGACGGTGCCGTCGATCCGCTCCAGCGGGCCGAGCACGGTCAGCTCGATCGTGCCCCGGGCCCGGCCCCGGGAGGCGGTGACGGTGCTCCGGCCGGGGACGGTGGCCCGGAACACGCCGTCGCCGTCGACCCGGCCGTGGGTGGCGCGCCAGCGCGGCTCGCCGGCGGCCGGGCCGTACGTCTCGTCGTAGCCGGCGGCGGTGAGGCGGCGGGTGAGGCCGGGGAAGACGCGGTCCGGCCGCCCACCCCGCACCGGGGCGACGCCCGGCGCGGCGGTCGGGTCGCTGGCGGTCTCCAGCCAGTAGCCGGTGAGCCGGCCGCTGCCCTTCGGTGCGTAGACGGCCAGGCCGTTCGGCACCGGGCGCTCGCTGCCGTCGGACGGGCTGTTCTCCACCTGGACCGCCGGCGCGCCCGGCTCGCGGGCCAGCAGGGTGGAGGAGCCGCCGCCGTCGAGGTTGAGCGCGTTCGCCGCGCCCAGCTCGGCCATCATCCGGCCCATCTCGGTCTGGGTGACGCCGCGGCTGTCCACCTGCCGCCCGTCCACGGTCAACATGATCATCTTTCGGCCGTCGGCGGAGAAGCCCACCGAGGTACGCGGGGCCAGCGACTGGTCGGCGACGGTCTGCACCACGCCGTCGCGGACCAGCACGCTGCCGCCGCCCACGGCGGCCCGCAGGTCGCCGCCGTCGGAGGAGCGCGGGCGCCAGGACAGGTCCACCGCGTCGCCGGGGCGCAGCGCGGCGAGCGCGTCGGCGCCGGCCTCCCGCCCGAGCAGCACGGTGCTGCCGGCCGGGATCGGGCCCTCCCCCGCCGCGGTGGCCACGGCGGCCACCCGGCCGCCGGTCAGCGTCACCTCGACCACCCGCGCCGCGCCGTCCACCGCGCGCTGCCGGGGGTACGAGCCCCAGAGCGGGGTGAAGGCGCCCACGCCGTCGCGCTGCACCATGTTGTTGAACTGGGTCAGCGACACCGGGCCGGCGGGCAGCGCGGCGGTGCCCTCGAAGCCGACCTGGACGACCCGGCCGATGCCCTGGGCGCTGATCCCCACGGCGTTCGGGTGCCCGGCGATCGGCGACTGCACCAGCTCACCGGAGCGGATGCCGACGCCCTGCGCCGCGCCCGAGTTGTTGATGTCGAAGAAGTCGCCGTTCACCGCCGCCACCGCCCGGGAGCGGTCCACCGCGGCGCGCAGCGGCTCGTCCCGGGTCACCGCGCCGGAGTTCACGTAGTCGACGGTCAGCCCGCCGGACAGGTCCGCGGTGAGCGCGTCGGCGCGTAGCCAGCCGGCCGCGTCGTACCGGTCGAAGGAGGTCAGGTCGAGGCCGGGCGCGACCGGCCGGGTGGTCTTGGTGGTCTCCAGGCCGCCGGCCGGTTCCACGCCGGCCAACGCGATGGCGGAATCGGATCGGGACGACGCGGCAGGCGCGTCCTCGGCCGAAGTGGACACCGGCGGCGCGGCCACGGCGGCGGGCGGTGACACCGGCGCGGTGAGCGTGAGCAGGGACGTCAGCAGCAGGACGCCGGCGAAACGGGCGGATCGTCTGCGGATTCGCATGGACGACAGTCAACCCGACCGTGAACAGAAGTTTCAATACCTCACGGCTTAACCGTAGAAAAACTTCACGCCGTCGGAGCCGGTACGCGAACGAGGGGCACGGCCGTCGGCCGTGCCCCTCGTCGTCGGATCCGTCAGGTCACTCGCCCGGAGTGGACTTCGCGATCTGCATCAGGAACTCGATGTTGGTGCGGGACTGCTTGAGCCGGTCCAGCAGGAGGTCGAGCGCCGCCTGCGAGTCCAGCGAGTGCAGCACCTTGCGGAGCTTGTGGATGATCGCCAGCTCCTCCGGCGCGAGCAGGACCTCCTCCTTGCGCGTACCGGAGGGGTTGATGTCGATCGCCGGGAAGACCCGCTTGTCGGCGATCTTCCGGTCCAGCTTCAGCTCGGCGTTGCCGGTGCCCTTGAACTCCTCGAAGATGACCGTGTCCGCCATGGACCCGGTCTCCACCAGCGCGGTGGCGAGGATGGTCAGCGAGCCGCCGTTCTCGATGTTGCGGGCGGCGCCGAGGAAGCGCTTCGGCGGGTAGAGCGCGGTGGAGTCGATACCACCCGACATGATCCGGCCGCTGGCCGGCGCCGCCAGGTTGTACGACCGACCGAGCCGGGTCACCGAGTCGAGCAGCACGACCACGTCGTGCCCCAGCTCGACCAGACGCTTCGCCCGCTCGATCGCCAGCTCCGCCACCGTGGTGTGGTCCTGCGGCGGACGGTCGAACGTGGCCGCGATGACCTCGCCCTTCACCGACCGCTGCATGTCGGTGACCTCTTCCGGCCGCTCGTCGACCAGCACCACCATCAGGTGGCACTCCGGGTTGTTGCGGGTGATCGCGTTCGCGATCGCCTGCAGCACCATCGTCTTACCGGCCTTCGGCGGCGACACGATCAGCGCCCGCTGGCCCTTGCCGATCGGCATGACCAGGTCGATCACCCGGGTGGTCAGGATGTGCGGCTCGGTCTCCAGCCGCAGTCGCTCCTGCGGGTAGAGCGGGGTGAGCTTGTAGAACTCCGGCCGGCGCTTCGCCTCGTCCGGCTCCATGCCGTTGATGGTGTCCAGCCGGACCAGCGGGTTGTACTTGTCGCGCCGCTGCTCGCCGTCCCGCGCGGCCCGCACGGCGCCGGTGATGGCGTCACCGCGGCGCAGGCCGTACTTCTTGATCTGGGACATCGAGACGTACACGTCGTTCGGGCCGGCCAGGTAGCCGGTGGTCCGGACGAAGGCGTAGTTGTCGAGCACGTCGATGATGCCGGCGACCGGGACGAGCACGTCGTCCTCGCCGACCTGCGGCTCGCGGCCGCCGCCGTTGTCGCCGACCTCGCCCCGCTCGCCACGGCCGCGTCGACGGTCCCGGAACCGGCTGCGCCGGCCCCGCCGGCCGCCGCCCTCGCCGTCGTCGTCACCGTCGTCGCCCCGCTCGGCGCGCTGACCCCGGTCGTTGCGGTCACGGTCGTTGCGGTCACGGTCGTTGCGGTCACGGTCGTTGCGCTCGGCGCGGTCGCCCCGATCGTTGCGGTCGCCCCGGTCGTTGCGCTCGCCGCGCTCGCCCCGGTCGTTGCGCTCGCCCCGCTCGGCCCGCTCGCCCCGGTCGTTGCGCTCGCCCCGCTCGGCCCGCTCGCCCCGGTCGTTGCGGTCGCCCCGCTCGGTGCGGTCGGTGCGGTCGGTCCGCTCGGTGCGGTCGGTCCGCTCGGTGCGGTCGGCCCGCTCGCCGTTGCGCTCGCGGCCCCGGCCGTCGCTGCGCTCGCCACGCTCGGCCCGGTCACCACGCTCGCCGCGCTCGGCCCGCTCGCCGGTCTCGGCGGGGGGAGCCTCCTCGGCGCGCGTCTCGGCCGGCCGCGTCTCGGCGGTGGCGGCGGTGGCCCGGCTGCGACGGCCACGGGTACGACCCTCGGTCGCCTCGGCGGTGGGCGCCTGCTCGGTGGGACGCGCCTCGGCCCGCTCCTCACGGACCTCGGCGTGCACCTCCTCGCGGGCGGGAGCGGCCGCGGCCGCGACCTCGGCCCGCGGTCGAGGGGTTCCGGCGGCGGCGCCGCCCTGCCGCTCGGTGATGGCACTGATCAGCTCGCCCTTGCGCATGCGAGCCGTACCGGAGATGCCGAGCGACGCGGCCAGGCTCTGGAGCTCCGGCAGCAGCATCGCCGACAGGCCGGTGCCGCTGCGCCGACGGCGCGTGGGGGCGGCGGTGGTGGCATCGCCAGCGACGTTGGAAACATCCGACGTCACGTCGGTGGTGTCGCTCAATGGATTCCTTCCCTCGATAGGCCGGGGCTGCCCGGAGTCGTGGAACCAGGTGGCCGGGCGGCCTCGGTGCACCCGCCTCGCAAGGACGCGTCGCGGGAGTCTGTAACACAGCAGCCGGTCGGTTTCCCGACTCACCAAACATCGGTGAGCAGGTCTCGCCGTCTGCGGCGACCTGTGGAAACTGCGGTGCGGCGTGGGCCTTGGGCAGGGGTGACGGGCTGACCGCCGAGAGCTTCGGGGGTGCGCCGAACCGCAGGAAGATCGCATGCTTCGCGGCTGTGCTCGGTCTAGAGCGTAATCAACTCTTCCGACCTGCGGCAACAGGGTCCCGCTCGGCGTGTCAAAGTCTACCCCGGGAAACCCGGGCCCCGCTGACATCTATCGGCAACTCCCAGCGGCGCCATTGTGTTCCCGGGTCGAATCCCGCCGGGACCTCGGACAACGCCAGCACGGTCGGACCGGCCCCACTGACCACGGCCGCCACACCGGCCCCACGCAACGCGCTCACCAGCGCGGCGGTGGCCGGCATCCCCGGCGCCCGCTGGTCCTGGTGCAGGCGGTCGACGGTGGCCGGCAGCAGCAGGGCCGGGTCGGCGGTCAACGCGTGCACCAGCAGGGCCGCCCGACCCGCGTTGGACGCCGCGTCGGCGTGCGGCACGGTGGTCGGCAGCGCGGCCCGGGCCTCCGCGGTCAGGCCCCGCTCGGCGGGCACGAAGACGGTCGGGCGGACGGCCGACGCCACCGGCAGCGAGACCGCCCGGGCGCCGGACGGCTCCGTCCAGGCGATGGTGAAGCCACCGAGCAGGCACGGCGCGACGTTGTCGGGGTGCCCCTCCAGCTCCGCCGCCAGCCGCAGCGCCGCGTCGTCACCGAGCCGCTGCCCACCGTCGGCCACCAGCGCACGGGCCGCCAGCACCCCGGCCACGATGGCGGCCGAGGACGAGCCGAGGCCACGGGCCTGCGGGATCCGGTTGACGCACTCCAGCGCCAGGCCGGCCGGCTGCGCGCCGAGCACGTCGAAGGCGGCCCGCATGGCGGTCACCACCAGGTGCCGCTCGTCCGCCGGCAACTCCCCGGCGCCCTCGCCGGTGACCGCCACCCGCACGCCGCCGTCGGTCACCTCGGCGGTGACGTCGTCGTAGCGACCGAGCGCCAGCCCGAGCGCGTCGAAACCGGGGCCGAGATTGGCGCTGGTCGCGGGCACCCGGACCCGGACCGGGCCGGAGGTGAGAGTGGTCGGCACCGGCTCATGCTAGGGCGTGCCACCGACAGCCGGCCGGATCGCCCGCAGCGTGGGACCCGCGGGTCACCCGGCGCCGCCCGGCGCCTGCGCCGGCACCGGGTCGGCGAGCGAGAGGCGACGCGTCGCGAACCGCCAGCCGATCGCGTAGACGACGGTCACCAGGCCGCAGCCGGCCAGCACGGTCCGCTCGTCCACCCGGTCCACGACCAGCGCCACCACCAGCTGGCTGACCGCGATGGCCAGCGTCGCCAGCATCATGTCGGTGGCGAAGACCCGGCCCCGCAGCTGGTCCGGCACCTCGCCCTGCAGGGCGTAGTTGGACAGCACCCAGTTGCTGCCGCCGCCGAGGTGGGCGAGGAAGACCAGGACCAGGACCAGCGGGAACCAGGACACCGCCGAGGCGCCCAGGTAGGCCAGGCCGTACAGCGACATCGACAGCGCCAGGCCGGTGAGCAGCCAGGCCCGGTTGCTGAGCACCCGGCGCATCAGGATCGGGCCGACCAGCGCGCCGGCGCCCCGGGCGGCGAAGAGCAGGCCCGCGCCGACCGCCCCGACCCCGTAGACGCCGGCCAGCAGCGGGAAGACGGTCAGCACGCCGTTGCCCAGACCGACCGCCGACTTCACCGTGACCAGCGCGAGCACGCGCGGCCGGTGCGCGATGTAGCCCAGCGCCTCGCGGATCGCCGCCCAGGTGCGCGGCACTGTCGCCGCCGGGTCGCGGGGCGCCTGGAGCGGCCGACGGATCAGCGCCGCCAGGCCCGCCGCCCCGGCCAGCGCCGCGGCGGCCACCCAGAAACTGGCGTACGGGCCGGCGGCGGCGCTCAGGATGCCGCCGAGCGAGGCGCCGACCACGGTCATCGTGCCCCAGGCCGAGCCGGCGACCGCGTTGCCGGCGGCCAGGTCCGCCGGATCGAGCACGTTGGGCAGGGCCGCCTGGGCGGCGGGCGAGTAGAACGCCTTGGCCACCGCCACGATCGCGATCGACACCAGCGCCAGCCAGGCCGTCCCGGCGTCGCGGACGCCGAGCAGCAGCAGGATGCCGGCGAGCGCGGCCAGGTTGGCCACCATCATGACCTTGCGGCGGTCGAACCGGTCGGCCACGGTGCCGGCGTACGGGAGCAGCAGCGCGGTGGTGCCGGTGTCCACCGCCAGCACCAGCGCGCCCCAGACGCCGCTGCCGGTCAGCTGCGGCAGCAGCACCAGCAGCGGCACCATGACGAACCAGTCCGCGCCGAACACCACCAGCTCGGCGAGGAACAGGTTGCGGAAGTCGCGGTTGCGGACGAGGACCGAGAGGGTGGGCGACACGCCGGCACCCTATCGGGCCGCCCCCGGAGCGGCAGCGCGACGCAGCAGGTCGGAGACGGTGACGAAGGTGTAGCCCCGGGCCTTCAGCCCGGTGATCATGTCGGGCAGGCCGCGGAGGGCGACCAACCGCCGCTCGTCACCGACGTCGTGGCCGAGCAGGATGGTGCCGGGCCGGACGTCGGCGACGATCCGCCGGGCGTGCCCGGCCGGGTCGTGCGGGAACTCGCTCTCGACCATCTGGAGCGTCCAGAGCACCAGCCGGTAGTCCAGCCGCGCGGCCGCGTGCAGCACCGACCCGCCCAGGTGTCCCCAGGGCGGACGGAGCAGCCGGGGAGCCACCCCGGTGGCCGCCGTGATCGCGTCGTGACTGCGGCTCAGGTCGTCGTGGGCCCTGGTGGCGTCCATCCGGGCGAGGTCGTGGTGGGCCCAGCTGTGGTTGCCCACCTCGTGCCCGCCCATCCGCCCCCGCACCAGCGCGGCGTGCCGCCGGGCCCGCTCGCCGACCAGGAAGAACGTGGCCGGCACCCGGTGCTCGGCCAACGTGTCCAGCACCATCGGCGTCCACTGTGGTCGCGGCCCGTCGTCGAACGTCAGCGCGACCAGGGACGTGTCGGTGCGGACGCCCCAGACGACCTGCACCCCGCCCGAGCCGACGTCCTGCCGGCGGTTGCCCAGGGTGGCACTGGCCGGGCCGCCCGCGAGCGGCAGTCGGCGGTCGGCCACCCGGGCGCTCTCCAGCGTCGCGGCGGAGCCGAGCGCGGCTCCGCCGAGCAGCAGCGCGGACCGGCGCAGCAGCGTGCGCCGACCCCACCGGCCCCCGCCGTCGACCATCACGCCCCCGCACCCCGAGTAGGCACCAGCTCACTGAGCGTACCGTCCGAGGTGGCTCACCATGTGCCCCGCGCGGCGGCGGACACGCGTGGATGGGGCCCCCGCTCATCCGGAAGGTGTCGAGCGGGGGCCCCTCCTCTCACTCGGTCGGGGGCAGCGGGGACTGCCGGCTCTTGGGCAGGCGGAGCACCTCGAACTGGTCCGTACCGTCGATCAGGGCGCCCGACGGCCGGGCCGGCGGCGCGGCCACCTCGGCCGGGCGCTCCCCGCCGCCGACGCCCACCGGGACCGGCTCCGGGGCGGGCGCCTCGGCCGGCTCGGCCGCCTCGACCTGCTCCGGAGCACCCCGGCGGCGGTCCCGGCGGGCCCGCAGCGAACCCTTGGTCCGCTCCACCATGGTGTAGAGCGTCGGCACCAGGACCAGCGTCAGCAGCGTCGAGCTGAGCAGGCCGCCGATCACCACGACGGCCAGCGGCTTCGAGATGAAGCCACCCTCGCCGGTCAGCCCGAACGCCATCGGCAGCAGCGCGAAGATGGTGGCCACCGCGGTCATCAGGATCGGTCGCAGCCGACGCCGGCCGCCCTCGACCACGGCCTCGGTGACGCCCATGCCCTGCGCCCGGTACTGGTTGATCAGGTCGAGCAGCACGATCGCGTTGGTCACCACGATGCCGACCAGCATGAGCACGCCGATCAGTGCCGGCACGCCCAGCGGCGTCCCGGTGGCCAGCAGCAGCGCGATCGCCCCGGTCGCCGCGAACGGCACCGAGATCAGCAGGATCAGCGCCTGGGTCAGGCTCCGGAACGTCGCCACCATGATCAGGAAGACGATCGCGATGGCGGCCAGCACGGCCAGGCCGAGGTCCGCGAACGCGTCCGCCTGGTCGGCGCTCACCCCGCCGATCACGTACGTGGCGCCCGGCACGTCCAGCGCGTCCAGTCGCTTCTGCAGCTCCTGGGTGGTCGCGCCGAGGTTCGAGCCGGTGGCGGTGCCGGTGACCGAGACGCTGCGCTCACCGTCGATCCGGGTGACCTGCTGCGGGCCGTCGACCTGGTTGACGTCGGCGATCGCGTCCAGCGTCACCGGGCCCACCCGCAGCGCCCGCAGCTCGGCCACGTTCACCGGCGGCCGGGCCCCGGTGCTCAGCACCACGTCCTGCGCGGCGCCGCCCAGCGTGACCTGGCCGAGCGGCGCGCCCCGGTACGTCTGCGCGACGAGCTGCCCCACGGCCGCCTCGGTGAGACCGGCGCGGGCCGCGGCGGCCCGGTCCACTGTCACCTCCACCCGGGGCACCCGGGTGGCCAGGCCGCTGGTGACGTCCTCCACGCCGGGGGTGTCGGCCATCGCGGCGCGGACCTCCTCCGCCGCCCGGGTCAGCGTCTCCTGGTCGGCGGCCTGCACCACCACCTCGACCTGGTTGGCGGAGGCGTTCTGGCCACCGCCGAAGGTCAGCTCGCCGACCTCCGGGCCGAGCGCGTCGAACTCCTTGCGCAGCACCTGCCGCACGGCCGTGGCGTCGGTGTCGTCGGAGAGCGCCAACGACCAGGAGGCGCTGTCGCTGCCGCCCCCCGCCCACGGGTTGTCCCCGCCGCCGGCGCTGACCTGGTAGGTCTCCACCCCCGACGTACGCTTCAGCACCTCCTCGACCCGGGCGGCGGCCCGGTCGGTGCCGGCGAGTCCGGTGCCGGCCGGCATCTCCTGCCGGATCGCCAGCGTGTCCTGGCCGGAGTCGTCCAGGAAGTTGGTCTCCAGCTTCTGCGCCAGACCGAACGTGCCCAGCAGCACCAGCAGGCCGACCGCCACGGTGGCCCACCGGCTCTTGCGGGAGCGGGTGGCGAAGCCGATCACCGGCAGGTACGCCCGCTGCAACGGGCTGCGCAGCTCCTTCTCCTCGGCGGCCGCGCGGGCGGCGTCGTCGGCCCCGCGCCGCGGGCGCAGGAACCAGTAGGCCAGCACCGGGATGACGGTCAGCGACACCAGCAGCGAGGCGAGCAGGGCCACCGTCACGGTGATCGCGAACGGCGCGAACAGCTGCCCGACGAAGCCGCCGACCAGGGCGATCGGCGCGAACACCGCGACCGTGGTGAGCGTGGACGCGGTCACCGCGCCGGCCACCTCGCGGACCGCGGTCAGGATCGCCGCCCGCTTCTCCTCGCCGTACTCCAGGTGCCGTTTGATGTTCTCCAGCACCACGATCGAGTCGTCCACCACCCGGCCGACCGCGATGGTCAGCGCGCCGAGGGTCAGCAGGTTGAGCGAGTAGTCGCCGGCCCAGAGCACGATCAGCGCGACCAGCACCGAGAGCGGGATGGAGACCGCGGTGACCACCGTGGACCGCACCGAGAGCAGGAAGACCAGGATCACCACGACGGCCATCAGCAGGCCCAGCAGCCCCTCGGTGGTGAGGCTCTCGATGGACCGCTCGACGAACGGGGCCTGGTCGAACACCACGGTCAGCTCGGCGCCGGAGGCGGCCTCCAACTCGTCCAGCCGGTCCCGGATGTCGTGCGAGATGCCGACCGCGTTGCCGTCCGGGCTGGCGGTGACCGCGATCCCGAGGCTCGGCTTGCCGTTGGTGCGGGTGAAGGACGTCGCCGGGGCGAGCTGCTGCTCCACCCGGGCCACGTCGCCGAGGCGCACCGGCGCCGCCGGCGCCGTGGTGAGCACGATGCCCCGCAGGTCGTCCACGGTGCGGATCGGCGTGCCGACCTGCACCGGCAGCGATCGGTCACCGTCGGCCAGCGCCCCGGCCGGCACGGCCACCCCGTTGGTCTTCAGCGCCTGCGCGATCGCGGTCGGCGCCACCTTGGCGGCGGCCAGCTTCACCGGATCCGGCGTGACGGTCACCACCTGGTCGCGGGCGCCGGTGACGTCCACCGCGCGCACCCCGTCCAGCCCCTCCAGCTCCGGTACGACGGTGGCGCGCAGCTTCTCGGCCAGCGCCCGCTCGTCCCCGTCGCCGGTCGCCGCGACCACCACGGCGGGCAGGTCGTCCGTGCTGCCGGCGATCACCTGCGGGTCGACGCCCTCCGGGAGCTGGGCGTCGATCCGGTTGAGCGCGGTCTCCATCTTGTTGACCACGTCGTCCAGGTCGGTGCCGAACTCGTACTGCACCTGGACCGTGGCCGCGCCCTCCCGGGAGGTCGAGGTGACCTTCTCCAGCCCCGGGATGCCCTGCAGGCTGTTCTCGATCGGCTCGGCGACCTGGGACTCGACGATCTCCGGGGCGGCGCCCGGGTAGGGGGCCACGATGAACGCGGCGGGGAACTCCAGCGACGGCAGCAGCTGCTGCTTCAGCGACGGCACGGCGAACGCCCCGAACGCCGTGGTCACCAACGCGATGAGGGCGATCAGGCCCCGGTTGGCGAGACTGAATCTGGCGAGCAGCGACATGGGCGTTACTCACTCCTGAAGAGGGGTCTACGGGGTGCCCTGAGTCTGCCGTACGCGATCACGCTCCCAGCAGCCGGCCCGGGGCGCCGGAGGGACCCGGCGCCGCGCTCGACGCCGCCGGTCGACGCCGCCGCCGGCCGGTCTACGGACGACTCAGGCGAGGTCGAGGGAGCGGGCGGCGGCGAGGGCGTCGTTGGCGATGGTGACCGGGGCGGGAGCCGTCGAGATGGCCCACTCCGGGTCCTTCAGGCCGTGGCCGGTGACCGTGCAGACCACCCGCGACCCGGCCGGCACCCGGCCGGCGGCGGCCTGCTGGAGCAGGCCGGCCACGCTGGCCGCGCTGCCCAGCTCGACGAAGACCCCGACCTCACGGGCCAGCAGCCGGTAGGCCGACAGGATCTCCCGGTCGGTGACCGCCGAGATCAGACCGTCCGAGGCGTCCCGCGCGTCGATGGCCTTGGTCCAGCTCGCCGGGTTGCCGATCCGGATGGCGGTGGCGATGGTCGACGGCTCGGGCACCACCTGGCCGGTGACGATCGGGGCCGCGCCGGCCGCCTGGAACCCGTACATCCTGGGTGCCTTCGTGGCGTTGCCGTCGCGCAGGTCCTCCGAGTAGCCCATCCAGTAGGCGGAGATGTTGCCGGCGTTGCCCACCGGCAGGCAGTGGATGTCCGGCGCGTCGCCGAGCGCCTCGACGATCTCGAAGGCGGCCGTCTTCTGCCCGTGCAGCCGGTCGATGTTGACGGAGTTGACCAGCGCGACCGGGAAGTCCTGGGCGAGCTTGCCGGCCAGGCCCAGGCAGTCGTCGAAGTTGCCCTGCACCTGGAGCAGCTTGGCGCCGTGCACCAGCGCCTGGGCCAGCTTGCCCAGCGCGATCTTGCCCTGGGGCACCAGCACCGCGCAGGTGATCCCGGCCCGGGCCGCGTACGCGGCGGCCGAGGCGCTGGTGTTGCCGGTGGAGGCGCAGATGATCGCCTTGTCCCCCGCCTCGACGGCCTTGGAGACGGCGAGGGTCATGCCACGGTCCTTGAACGAGCCGGTCGGGTTCGCCCCCTCGACCTTGAGCCACACGTCCGCGCCGACCCGGGCGGAGAGCACCGGCGCCGGCAGCAGCGGCGTGTTCCCCTCGTGCAGGGTGACGACGGGAGTGGCGTCGGTGACCGGCAGACGGTCCCGGTACGCCTCGATGAGTCCCCGCCACATGTCGCGCTCCTCGCCTCTCCGACCCCGGCCGACCGGGACCCGCCAACAGCGTGGACCAGCCTCCCCGACCGGTCACCGGCACACCCCGTCCTAACCATCAGGCGGGACGCCCGGGTTACGCGCCGCCCTCGACCCGCAGCACGCTGGCCACCGAGCGGACGATGTCCAACCCGCGCAGCTCGCGGACGGTGGCGGCGAGCGCCGCGTCCGGCGCCACGTGGGTGACGATCACCAGCTCGGCGTCGCCCCCGGCGGGCCCCTGCCGCACGGTCGCGATGGAGACCTCGTGCCGGGCGAACACCCCGGCCACCGCCGCCAGCACACCCGGCCGGTCGGCCACGTCGAGGCTGATGTGGTAGCGGGTGAGCGCCTCGCCCATCGGCCGCACCGACAGGTCCGCGTACGCCGACTCGCTGGCCGCGTGCACCCCGGCGAGACGGTTGCGGGCCACCGCGACCACGTCGCCGAGCACCGCGCTGGCGGTCGGCGCGCCGCCCGCCCCCCGACCGTAGAACATGAGCTGACCGGCCGCGTCCGCCTCGACGAAGACCGCGTTGAAGGCGTCGCCGACGCCGGCCAGCGGGTGGGTCAGCGGGATCATCGCCGGGTGCACCCGGACGTTCACCGTCTCCCGGCCTGCCTCGTCGACGCCCCGGGCGGCGATGCAGAGCAGCTTGATCGTGCAGCCCATGGCCTTCGCGCTGGCCACGTCCGCGGCGGTCACCTCGGTGATGCCCTCGCGGTGCACGTCGGCGGCGGTGACCCGGGTGTGGAACGCCAGCGAGGCGAGGATGGCGGCCTTGGCGGCGGCGTCGAAGCCCTCCACGTCGGCCGTCGGGTCGGCTTCCGCGTACCCCAGCTCGGTGGCCTCCTCCAACGCCTCGGCGAAGCCGGCGCCGGTGGCGTCCATGGCGGAGAGGATGAAGTTGGTGGTGCCGTTCACGATGCCGGTGACCCGGGTGATCCGGTCGCCGTGCAGCGACTCGCGCAACGGGCGCAGCAGCGGGATCGCCCCCGCGACGCTGGCCTCGTAGTAGAGGTCCGCGCCGCCCTCGGCGGCGGCGTCGTGCAGCGTGGCGCCGTCCTCGGCGAGCAGCGCCTTGTTGGCGGTCACCACGCTCTTGCCCGCGCGCAGCGCCTCGACCAGCCAGCCCCGGGCCGGCTCGATGCCGCCGACGACCTCGACCACCACGTCCACGTCGTCCCGCTTGACCAGCCCGAGCGGGTCGGTGGTGAACAGCGCCGGGTCGACCGGCAGGTCACCCCGGTCCCGGCCGAGCCGGCGTACGGCGATGCCGGCGATCTCCAGCGGGGCGCCGATCCGGGCGGCGAGATCGGCGGACTGCTCGTGCAGCAGCCGCACGACGTCGCTGCCGACCGTGCCGCAGCCGAGCAGCGCCAAGCGAACCGGTGAGGTCATCCCACATCCAATGCGAGCAGGTCGTCTTCGGTCTCCCGGCGGACGATCAGCCGGGCCCGACCGTCGCGGACCGCGACGACCGGGGGCCGCGGGACATGGTTGTAGTTGCTGGCCATGCTCCGGCAGTAGGCCCCGGTGCCGGGCACCGCGACAAGATCTCCGGGCTGCACGTCGGCGGGCAGGAATTCATCCTTCACCACGATGTCCCCGGACTCACAGTGCTTTCCCACCACGCGGGCGAGCATCGGCTCCGCCGCCGACGTGCGGTTCGCCACCGTGGCCGAGTAGGAGGCGTCGTAGAGCGCGGTCCGGATGTTGTCGCTCATCCCCCCGTCGACGCTCACGTAGGTGCGGATGCCGTCGACGTCCTTGACCGTGCCCACCTGGTAGAGCGTGAACACGGCCGGCCCGACGATGGCGCGGCCCGGCTCGACCGACAGGTGCGGCACGGCCAGGTTCTCCGCCGCGCACTCGCCGTCGACGATCTTGCGCAGCCGCTTCGCCAGGTCGTGCGGCGACGCCGGGTCGTCCTGCGTGGTGTACGCGATACCGAAGCCGCCGCCCAGGTCCAGCTCCGGCAGCTCCACGCCGCGGGCGTCGCGGATCTGCGCCTGCAGCGCGAGCACGCGGCGGGCGGAGACCTCGAAGCCGCTGGCGTCGAAGATCTGCGAGCCGATGTGCGAGTGCAGCCCCCGCAGCTCCAGCACGTCCTCGTCGAGGATCTTGAAGGCGGCCGCGGCCGCCGCGCCGCCGCCGAGGGAGAAGCCGAACTTCTGGTCCTCGTGCGCGGTGGCGATGAACTCGTGGGTGTGCGCCTCCACGCCGACCGTGACCCGGACCAGCACCCGCGGGCGTACCCCGCGCTCGCGGGCCAGCTCGGAGAGCCGGTCGATCTCGGCGAACGAGTCGACGATGATCCGGCCGACCCCGGCGTCCACCGCCCGGGTCAGCTCGGCCACCGACTTGTTGTTGCCGTGGAAGCCGATCCGCTCCGCCGGCATCCCGGCCGAGAGCGCGGTGGCCAGCTCCCCGCCGGTGCACACGTCGAGGAACATGCCCTCCTCGGCGATCATCCGGACCACGGCGCGGCAGAGGAACGCCTTGCCGGCGTAGTAGACGTCCGCGTCCGGGAAGGCGGCGCGGAACTCGCGGCAGCGCTCGCGCAGGTCGTCCTCGTCCAGCACGTACGCCGGGGTGCCGAACTCGGCGGCGAGGTCGCGGACGTCCAGGCCCGCGACGGTCAGCGCGCCGGCCGGGCCGCGCGCCACGTGACGCGGCCAGAGCTGCGGCACCAGGGCGTTGACGTCGACCGGGGTACGCAACCAGGCCGGACTGCGGTTGCCGATGTCGCCGTGCAGGGCACCGGCTTCGTGCGCTCGCATGCGGGGTTACATCCTCTCCGGGGCGGAGACGCCGAGCAGGTGGAGGCCGTTGGCGATGACCGTCCGGGTGGCGTCGTTGAGCCAGAGCCGGGCCCGGTGCAGGTCGGTGACCTCCTCGTCGCCGCGCGGCAGGATCCGGCAGTTGTCGTAGAACCGGTGGTAGGCCCCGGCGAGCCGCTCCAGGTAGCGGGCCACCAGGTGCGGCCCGCGCAGCTCGGCCGCCGAGGCGACCACGGCCGGAAACTCGGCGAGCGCCTTGAGCAGGTCGTTCTCCTTCTCGTGCACGAGCAGCTCGGCCCGGAAGTCGGCGGCGTCACCCCGGGTCAGCCCCGCCTCGGCCGCGTTGCGGCCGACGCTGGCGGTCCGGGCGGCCACGTACTGGACGTAGTAGACCGGGTTGTCGCGGGTGGCCCGGGTCCACAGTTCCACGTCGATGTCGATCGGCGAGTCGCTGGAGTAACGGGCCAACGCGTAGCGGGAGGCGTCCACGCCGATCGCGTCGACCAGGTCCTCCAGGGTGACCACGGTGCCGGCCCGCTTGCTCATCCGCACCGGTGCGCCGTCGCGGAGCAGGTTGACCAGCTGGCCGATGAGGATCTCCAGATTGCGCGCCGGGTCGTCGCCGAAGCAGGCGGCCATCGCCTTCATCCGGCCGATGTAGCCGTGGTGGTCGGCGCCCAGCATGATCACGACCCGCTCGAAGCCGCGCTCCCGCTTGTCCAGGTAGTAGGCGCAGTCGGCGGCGAAGTAGGTCCACTCACCGTTGGACTTGCGCAGCACCCGGTCCTTGTCGTCACCGAAGTCGGTGGTGCGCAGCCAGGTGGCGCCCTCGGACTCGAAGACGTGCCCCTGCTCACGCAGCCGGAGCAGCGCCTTCTCCAGCTCGCCCCGGTCGTGCAGGTCCTTCTCGTTGAAGTAGGTGTCGAACTCCACCCCGAAGTCGCGCAGCGAGGACTTGATCTCGCTGAACATCAGCTGGACGCCCTCGACCCGGAACACCTCCTGGGCGGCGTCCTCGGGCAGGTCCAGCACGTCAGGCCGGCGCTTGACGACCTCCGCCGCGATCTCGGCGATGTACGCGCCGCCGTAGCCGTCCTCCGGCGCCGGCTCGCCCTTGGCCGCGGCCAGCAGCGAGCGGGCGAACCGGTCGATCTGCGAGCCGGCGTCGTTGAAATAGTATTCGGTGCCGACGTCGGCCCCGGTGGCCCGGAGCAGGCGGCTGAGCGCGTCACCGACGGCCGCCCAGCGGACCCCGCCGATGTGCACCGGGCCGGTCGGGTTGGCCGAGACGAACTCCAGGTTGATCCGCTGCCCGGCCAGGGTGTCGGAACGCCCGTACGCCGGGCCGGCCTCGACGATCACCTTGGCCAGCTGGCCGGCGGCGCCCGCGTCGAGCCGGATGTTCAGGAAACCCGGGCCGGCGATCTCCACCGACTTGACCCCCGGCGCCCGGCCCAGCTGGTCGGCCAGGGCCGACGCCAGCTCCCGCGGGGGGACGCCCACCTTCTTGCTGAGCTGCAACGCCAGCGTCGAGGCGTAGTCGCCGTGATCGGGGTTACGGGGTCGCTCGACGGTGGTCTGCGCGGGCAGCGCGGCACGGTCCAGGCCCCGCTCGTCGAAGACGGCGTGGGCTGCGGCGAGGACGACCTCGGCGAGTTCTGCGGGAGTCACCGAACCATGTTATCGGGGGTAGACTCGGGCACCGCGGAGGCGACCCAGCATGTGAACCGGCCCCGCGGTCCCCCTGACCGACCGACCTGACGAGGCACGATGAGCATCAGCACCCCGGGCGGCCCGGAGCGCCGTCCCACCGTGGTCAGCACCGGCAAGAAGCCGGCCGCAGGCCGTCCGGCGGCCGGCGACAAGCCCGCCGCGAAGGCCGGCGCGGGCAAGGCCGGGGGCGGCAAGGGCACGCCACGGCCGGGCGCCGGGGGCAAGGGCCGCAAGCCGGTCACCCCGGTGAAGGTGAGCCAGGGTCGCTCGTGGGGTCCGATCGCCCTGTTCGTCGCGGTCGGCGTGCTGGCCGTCGGCATCATCGGCATCGGCGCCTGGGCCGTCTACCAGGGCGCCCAGCCGTGGCAGAAGCGGGCGGACGCCATCAACGGCATGGTCGACTTCCGCAAGAAGGACAAGGACCTGGTCAAGGGCGGCAACCACCAGCCCGGCGCGATCAAGTACGACGTCTCCCCGCCGGTCGCCGGCCCGCACAACCAGGCCTGGCAGAACTGCATGGGTGACGTCTACGACGCCCCGATCGCCAACGAGCACGCGGTGCACAGCCTGGAGCACGGCACCGTCTGGATCACCTACCGCCCGGACCTGCCCGCCGACCAGGTGGAGAAGCTCAAGAGCAAGGTGCAGGGCAAGGAGAAGCTGATGCTCAGCCCGTACGAGGGGCTGGACAAGCCGATCTCGTTGCAGGCCTGGGGCTTCCAGCTCAAGGTCGACAACGCCGACGACAGCCGGATCGACGACTTCATCAAGACGCTGCGGGTGAACGCCTCGATCGAGGGCCCGAACGCCCTCTGCGACCAGGGCGTCACCGCCACCGGCACCACCCCGCGGGACAACCTGCAGAACAACATGCCCGAGCAGCCGACCCAGTAAGGACGCCGCGATGACCGCTCCGGTGACCACCGACAGCGAGCTCGACGAGGCACCGGCCACCGACGAGGGCGGCCGGCCGGCGGTACGCCGCTACGGCCTGCTGGCCGTGGCCGCCGCCATCGTGGTCGGGCTCCTGCTCGGGTACGCCGGCGGCCTGCTCACGCCGACGCTCACCCGCCCGGGGGACAACTCGGCCGAGGCCGGTTTCGCCCGGGACATGACCGCGCACCACAACCAGGCGGTGGCCATGGGCCTGCTGGCGTTCCGCCAGGGGCAGGACGCGGAGGTCCGCCAGGTCGGCGTCGACATCGCCACCGGCCAGCAGGGCGAGATCGGCACCATGCAGACGTGGCTGCGCTCCTGGAAGCTGGACCCGACCGGTGACCAGCCGGCGATGGCGTGGATGCCGGACGGGGCCGGGCTGGTGAAGAACGGGCTGATGCCCGGCATGGCCACCCCCGAGGAGATGGCGAAGCTGAAGGCGGCGACCGGACGCGAGTTCGACCTGCTCTTCCTGAACATGATGATCCGGCACCACATCGGCGGCGTGCACATGATCGACGGCATCCTGGCCGAGGGGCACGACGACGACGTGCTCGCGGTCGCCCAGACCATGAAGAACACGCAGCAGAACGACCTGACCAACCTCAGCGCCGCGCTGAAGCGCCTGGGCGGCACCCCGTAACAGACGCGAAAGGCCGGCACCCCGGGTTCGGGATGCCGGCCTTTCGCGTTGGTCTTACTTGGTCCAGTGCTGGTTCACGATGTCGGTGGCCTGCTTCTCCCACTGGGCGTAGGCGTCGGGGTAGGCGGAGACCTGGACGGTCTGGGCGGCGTCGGTCAGGGGCATCTTGTCCCAGCCGTCGACCTGCTTCAGGCCCTTGAGGAACGCCAGGGTGGAGTACTCGGGGTCGGTGATCTGCTCCGGCGTGCCCCAACCGGAGGAGGGGCGCTGCTGGAACAGGCCCAGCGAGTCATGGTCATTCTTGTCGCCGAGGTGGCCGAGGTTCTCCAGCTTCGACTCCTGCAGGGCGGTGGCGATCGAGATGACCGCGGCCCGCTCGGGCAGGCCGGCCTTCTTCGTGGCGGCGATGATCGCCTTGGCGTTGGCGGTCTGCTCGTCGTTCAGGGTGATGGTCGACTGCTCGCCCTGCACGGTGGCGACCGCGACGGGCTTGGCGGCGGCGTGGGCGGGGGTGTCGGTGTGGGCGGCGATCGGACCGGCGAACACGCCACCGGTGAAGGCCAGGCCAGCGATACCGAGGATGCTCTTGCGCAGGATCGTGTTCATGAGGAGGGCTCCATTCGGGGGTCAACACACCCGGGGGGGTGTGGGCACCGTCAGGCGCGCGAGAAGTCTTGAAGGGGGATCCGGCTGGCTCGTGAGGGCTGGGGGCCGGCTCACGGGGGCCGGGGTGTCCGGCTGGCTCGCGGGGCGGGGGGCCTGCACGCGGCGCCGGGATGATGTGTAACGACCGGCGGCCTGCCGTCATTCCGCCGGGGGCGGGGGCGGCTCGGGGGGTGTTCGCCTGCTCGGTCGTTCACCCGTCTACAACGCCGCCGACCCGCCGCCGATTCCGCGCCCGGGGTGCCGCCCACCACCACCGAACCGGACACCCCACTCGCATCCCAGGCGCCCGGGTGAAAGCCCACGGGTGCATCCGGACACCCGCAGACACCCGTGACGTTCCACCCAGCGGCCGCCAACCCGGCCAGTGGAACACCATGGGGGCATCCCGGCCGCGGAGACACCCATGACGTTCCACCCAGCGCCCGCCAACCCCGTCGGTGGAACACCATGGGGGCATCCCGGCCGCGGAGACACCCATGGGCGTTCCACCCAGCGGCCGCCAACCCCGTCGGTGGAACGCCGTGGGTGTATCCCGGCCATGGAGACACCCATGACGATCCACCCAGCGGCCGCCAACCCCGTCGGTGGAACGCCGTGGGTGTATCCCGGCCATGGAGACACCCATGACGTTCCACCCAGCGCCCGCCAGCCCCGTCGGTGGAACGTCATGGGTGCATCCCGGTCCGGGAGACACCCATGACGCGCCACCCAGCGAATGCCAACCCGGCCAGTGGAACGCCATGGGTGCATCCCGGCCCGGGAGACACCCATCCCGTTTCACCCAGCGCACGGCAGCCCCACGAGTGGAACGCCACGGGTGTGTCCCGGCCGGGAGACACCAGCCCCGCTTCACCACCGACCGCCAACCTCGCCGGTGGAACAACCCAGGTGCATTGCGGCCGCCCACCAACCGGCTGCCCGCTGCCCGCCGTGCATGCCGGGCAGCGGGGTGACCAAGGAAGTTGGGTCGGCTGAGGCCCTCGGCGCCGACACAAACCCCTTGATCACCGGGAACGACGCGCGCGGTATGTCGGATATGCCGCTTTGTAACGTTTTGGGGTTAACGGGTCATTGCGGTGCTCTGAGAAGTTTCTCCATACATATCGTGACCAGTTGCGATTCGGGCTCGTTGCGCAGGACGTGGGGGTTGCACTCAGAGACGCAGGGCGGTCGGTGACCAGCTGGTGCCGACGCCACACCATCGGCGGTGACGGGGCGGTGGCAGCCGTCCGTCGCGGACTGCGGCAGGGCGAGCCGGGAACGCTCAGCCGCGAACAGGAACTCGAACTGATCGACGTACTGCGGGGGGTCCACCCCGACGAGTTCGGCATCGACGAGGAGCTCTGGACGCGCCAGAGCCTGACCACTCTCGTCGAGCGTCGGTTCGGGCTGAGCATGGACACCGGCCTCGTCGGGGCGTACCTGCGGGCCTGGGGTCTGGGGCCGCGCGAACCGCGCGAGCGCGCCTGCGGTCTCTGCGTCGGCGCGGTCGAACGCTGGGTACGCAGCGAGTACCCGGCGATCACCCGGGCGGCCCAGGAGCACGCCGCGGAGGTCTACTGGATCGGCCGGGTGCGCCTGCGGGGCACCATGCCGGCCGCGGACGTGGTGTCGGCGGTGTCGTCCCGGGGACGGGTACGGTTCATGGTCACCACGCCCTCGGTGGACCCGCCGCTGCCCCGGGACTTCGTCCTGCGGTTGAGCGGGGCCGAGGAGCGTACGGTGCACCTCATCGTGGACGGCTCCTGGCCGCGCAACGAGTGGCCCCGGCGGCTGCCCCGTCGGATCGTGCTGCACCCGCTGCCGAGCTGCGGTCGCGCCGTCGCCGCCGCCTGACCGGCGAAGATCGACTCGCGGGATACCGATTCGGTGATCCGGGGAGGGGTTTGCTACTCTTCTCGGGTCGCTGAGCCCCCGTAGCTCAGGGGATAGAGCACCGCCCTCCGGAGGCGGGGGCGCAGGTTCGAATCCTGCCGGGGGCACCAGACACGTCGAGGCCCGGGCCAGAGTGCCCGGGCTTTCGCGTGTGGTCAGCCCGCCTCGCGCCGCGCCTTCGCCCGCCGCTTGCCCTCGTGCATCGCCTGGACCCGGGCCACCGGGATGGTGCGCCCCTCGGCGACCAGGTCGGCCGGCAGCCGCTGCGGGGCGGGCAGCGCCTCCGCCCACGGGTCCCGCTCCCCCAGCAGGCCGGGCACGGTCCGCACGGTGAAGTCGGCCGGCGTCGCCGACTCCAGGTCGGCCCAACCGACCGGGTACGACACCGGCGTGCCGGGCCGGATCCGAGGGCTGTAGGCGGCCACCACCGTCGCCCCGTACGCCCGGGTGGAGTCGACGAAGACGCGGCCGCCGCGGTCGGCCACGATGAACGCGGTGGTGGCCAGCGCCGGGTCGAGCCGTTCGGTACGGGCCGCGAGCGCCCGGGTCGCGGCGGCGGCCTCCTCGGCCGTGGTGGCCGGATCCACCGGCACGATCACGTGCAGGCCCTTGGCCCCGCTGGTCTTCACCGCGCCGGCCAGGCCGGCGTCGGTGAGCGCCTGCCGCACCAGCAGCGCGACCCGGACCGCCGCCGGGTAGGAGTCGCCCTCCGGCGGGTCCAGGTCGAGCACCAGATGGGTGGGGTGTTCGGGCTGACCGGCGTGGGCCAGTGTCGGGTGGTATTCCACCGCCCGCTGGTTGGCGAACCAGAGCAGCGTCCGCCGATCGTCACAGAGGGCGTACGCGATGCGCCGGTGCGACGCCTCCGCCCAGACGTCGGTGCGGCGCACCCAGTCCGGCGTGTACTTCGGCAGGTTCTTCTGCATGAACGGCTCCTGCCCGGGCCGCACCCGCAGCACCGACAGCGGCCGGTCCCGCAGCTCCGGCAGGATCCGCCCGTGCACCGCGTCGAGGTAGTCGACCAGGTCACGCTTGGTCGCGCCCGCCCCGTCGAACAGCGGCTGGTCCAGGTTGGTCAGCGACACCCCGGCCCGGGTCTCGTCAGCGGCGGCCATCCGCCCACCTTCCCGGGCCGGGCCCGTCTCGGCAACCCCGACACGGTCGCCGGCGGTCAGACCCAGAACGTGTCGTGTCGCAGGAAGAACTCGGCCCGTTCCTCCTCGCTGCGGTCGGCGAGGTCGCGCAGCCCTTCGAAGTAGCCTTCCCGGGGCGCGCCGGGGGCGAAGTGCAGCAGCATCGACGCGGGCTCGCCGGACTCGTTGCGGAACGCGTGCACCCCGCCCTCGGGGACGTGCACGAAGTCGCCGGGCTCCGCGTCGATCCAGCGGCGGCCGTCGTAGATGCGCACGGTGCCGGCGAGGATGAAGAAGGACTCCGAGATGGACCGGTGGAAGTGCGGGGCCGGGCCCGACGGTTGCGGACCCATCTCCCAGCGGTAGAGCCCGAACTGGCCGTTGGTGGTCGCCCCGGTGGCGAGGTAGCCGGCCGAGCCGCCGCCGGTGTGGACCAGTTCCGGCGGGTGCCCGGCCGTTCGGAACGTCGCGGTCGTCTCGCCCCGGTCCCCGGTGTAACGCGGCGGTGGATACGTCACGGTCCCTCCTCTGCCGGTGGAATCCCGACCGTACGTCCGTTTCCCTCGGGCCGCCGCCCCGTCCCGCGCGCTTTGTCACCGGGCCTCCGGCCTGTGACGATGAGGGCGTGCGTGAGGAACAGGCGAACCGGTGTGGGCCCGGCGCGGCGGACCAGGCCCGGGCCTGCACCGTGCGGGAGGCGTTGGACCGGGTCGGCGGCAAGTGGAGCATCGGCATCCTGATCGCCGCCTCGACCGGTCCGGTCCGCTTCACCGAGCTGGAGCGGCGGGTGGAGGGGATCAGCCGGCGGATGCTCACGCTGACCCTGCGCAACCTGGAGCGCGACGGCCTGCTCGTCCGGCACGTGCACCCCACCGTGCCGCCGAAGGTCGAGTACACCGCCACCCCGATGGCCCGGGAGCTGTACGAGTCGCTGGTCGCCCTCACCCGCTGGGCCGAGCGGCACCGGGAGGCGATCAGCGCGGCCCGGACGGCGTACGACCGGGAGCACGGCACGCCGGCGGGCTGAGTCAGGCCCGGACCCGCTCGGCCCACTCGATGTGGTGGTCGAAGAGCCAGGCCTGCGCGGCGCCCCCGTTGCGCGCCAGGAGACGGGCGAACACCGGCATGCCCAGGTCCCGGACCAGGCGTCCGACCGGGCCGGCCACCTTGGCGGTGCTGGTCCGCCGCCCCTGCGCGACCACCCGCTCCACCCGAGCGCGGCGCAGCCGCTCGTACGCCGCGAACGCGGCCGGCACGTCCGGCAGGTCGCGCAGGCAGCGGGCGAGCTGGACGGCGTCCTCGAAGGCCATCGCCGCACCCTGCCCCGAGGAGGGCGCGGCGGTGTGCGCGGCGTCGCCGATCACGACCATGCGGTCCCGGTGCCAGACCGGCACCGAGGGCAGGTCGTACGTGGGCCAGCCGTACTCGATCCGCGAGGTGTGGTCGAGGATCGCCGCCGCCGGCCCGGGGTCGTCGGCGAGCAGCGCGTGCAGCCGGGACCGGGCCTCCGCCGGGCCGACCGCGGCGAGCTGCTCCCGGCTCTGCTCGACCGGCTGGGGCGGGTTGGCGAACCACCACACCTCGTCCTCCCCCACCACGATCCAGCAGAAGAAGCAGCGTCGGCCGAACATCATCTGCATGGTGCCGCGCTCGTCGGGCAGGCGCAGCCCGCGGGCGAACCCGCCGGCGTTGAGCAGTGGCACCCGGCGCGGCGCGGGGGCGGCCGGGTCGATGAGCGTGCGGACCCGGGACCGCAGTCCGTCGGCGCCGACCAGCAGGTCGCCGTGGTCGGTACGACCGTCGGCGAACCGGGCGGTCACCCCGCCCCCGGTCGGCGTGGCACCGGTCAGCCGGGATCCGTGGACGAACTCGACGCCCCGGCTCAGCGCCTCGTCCCGCAGCGCGCGGTAGAGGTCGGAGCGGCCGACCGTGCGGCTGCCCGCCGCGTCGAACGCGGCGAGCCGGCGCCCCCGGTGGTTGTGCATGACCATCCGCGGCGTGGGATGCCCGAGCCCGGCGACCAGGTCGTCGAGCCCGACGGCGCGCAGCGCGTCCAGCCCGTTGACCGAGAGCGTGAGGAACGCGCCCACCCCGACCGCGTCCCGCTCGTACGCCTCGTGGACGACCGCGTCGATCCCCGCGCGCAGGAGTGCCATGGCGGCGACGGGACCGGCCAGTCCCGCGCCGACGACGAGCGCTTTAGTCATGTGATGACTATACATAGAATGACTAAAGGAGAACAGGGTCACCTAGGGTGGGCACATGACGGCTCGTCGCTCGCCGCTGGCGATGATGGTGCTGGCCCTCCTGGTCGAGGAGCCGATGCACGCGTACCGGATGCAGCAGCTCGTCCGGGAGCGGGAGAAGCAGGACGTGGTCAACGTCGCGCAGCGCAACAGCATCTACCAGGCCATCGAGCGGCTGCGCCGGGACGAGCTGATCCGGGTGGCGGAGACGACGCGCGCGGAGGGCCGGCCGGAACGGACCGTGTACGCGCTCACCCCGGCCGGTCGCCGCGCCCTCGACGCCTGGCTCGCCGAGGCGCTCGCCACCCCCGCGCGGGAGTTCCCCGAGTTCCCCGCCGCGCTGTCCTTCCTGCCCATCCTGCCGCCGGAGGAGGCGGCCCGGCGGCTCGACCAGCGGGCCGACGCGATCGAGGCGCGCCTGCGCGAACGCGAGGCGGCGCTGGGCGCGGTCGACCTGCCCCGACTCTTCCTGGTCGAGGACGAGTACCAGCTCGCCCTGCTCCGCACCGAACTGGACTGGGTACGCGGCCTGGTGGCCGACCTGCGGTCGGGCGCGCTCACCTGGTCGGGCGACTGGCTCGCCGATTGGACCGGAGCGCCGGCCACCTGACCTGCGACGACGCGGCGCTGTGGCGAAGACCACGTCTTCCGTCTGACCGATCGGTCAGGTACTGACCGATCGGTCAGGCATGCTGGAGGACATGGCACGCGCGACCCCGGCCACCCACGACGAGCTGCTCACCGCGGCGGCCCGTCGGTTCGCCGTCACCGGCTACAAGGGCACCTCGTTGCAGGACATCGCCCGCGAGGTGGGCTGCTCCAAGGCCACCGTGCTCTATCACTTCGCCAGCAAGGACGCCCTGCTCTGCGAGCTGATGGCCCCGGCCATCGCGGTGCTGGAGGAACTCGACACCCGCCTCGCCGGACGCACCGGGGCGGACGCCCAGCGGGTCGCCGCGGAGGGCTTCGTCGACCTGGCGGTCCGCTTCCGCCGGGAGATCGCGCTGCTCCGGGGCGAGTTCCCGGACCTGCTCCAGCAGCCGGCGTTCGCGCACATCCAGCAGATCTCCGAACGGCTGGTCGCCGCCTTCGCCGGCTTCTCCGACCGGCCGGCGGCCCGGGTCGCCGCGCTGGTCGTCCTCGCCGGCATCGCCGAGACCTGCGGCGAGTTCCTGGACATCCGCGACGAGGAGCTGCGACCCGCGCTGCTCGCCGTGGCGCACCGCGCGCTCGAACCCACCACCTGATTGCACTGTCCAACCCGAGGACGAAGGAAGGTCCATGGCGACCCTGCTGTACCGGCTCGGCCGGGCATCCCTGCGCCGGCGGCGACTCGTCGCCGTCGTCTGGCTCGTCGTACTCGTCGGTCTCGGCCTGGCCGCGGCCACGCTGAAGGGCCCGACGGCGAGCAACTTCACCATGCCGGGCACCGAGTCGCAGAAGGCGATCGACCTGCTCGCCGACCGCTTCCCGGCGGCGAGCGGCGCGACCGGCACCATCGCGGTCAAGGCACCTCAGGACGGTGCGCTCACCACCCCGGCCGGCCAGGCGGTGGTCGGGCAGCTCACCCAGGAGGCGGCCACGCTGCCCGGCGTGGTCGGCGCGGTCGACCCGTACCAGGCCCGGGCGCTCACCCCCGACGGCCGGTACGCGCTGATCCAGGTGCAGTTCGCCGGCCGGGCGGACGACGTCACGACCGAGCAGCGCGACGCGTACGAGAAGGTCGGCGCGCAGGCCGAGGCGCAGGGCTGGCAGGTCGCCCCCGGTGGCGAGGTGCTCAACGCCGAGCCGGAGGTCGGCTCGACCGAGGCCATCGGCGTGCTGGTCGCGGCGGTCGTTCTGATCATCACGTTCGGCTCGCTGGTCGCGGCCGGGATGACCATGCTGAACGCACTGATCGGCGTCGGCGTCGGCATGGCCGGCCTGTTCGCGCTCAGTGGCGCGGTCGAGCTGACCAGCACCGCCCCGATCCTGGCGTTGATGCTCGGCCTCGCGGTGGGCATCGACTACTCGCTCTTCATCACCTCCCGGCACCGGCAGAACCTGCTCGACGGGCTCTCCCCCGAGGAGGCCGTCGGCCGGGCGGTCGGCACCGCCGGCTCCGCCGTGGTCTTCGCCGGCGCGACCGTCGTGGTGGCCCTGGCCGGCCTGGCCGTGGTGGGCATTCCGTTCCTCACCGTGATGGGCCTGGCCGCCGCCGGCACCGTCACCGTGGCCGTGCTGGTGGCGATCACCCTGGCCCCGGCGCTGCTCGGCTTCGCCGGCCGCAAGGTGCTGCCGCGCAAGCTGCGCAACCGGGAGGCGGTCGCGGATCCGGGCACCGGCTCGGAGGACCGGTCCGGCTTCGGGTTCCGCTGGGCGCACTGGGTGACCCGGTTCCGCATCCCGGTGATCCTGGTCGGCCTGCTCGGCCTCGGGCTGCTCGCGATCCCCGCCCAGGACATGCGCCTGGCCCTGCCGGACGCGTCCGCCGCCGCCGAGGGCACCCCGGCCCGGGTCAGCAACGACCTGATCCAGGAGGGCTTCGGCCCCGGCTTCACCGGCCGGCTCGCGGTCGTCGTGACGGCCGACTCCCCGCAGGCCACCCAGGCGGCCGTGCCGCAGGTCACCGCGCTGATCCAGAAGACCGACGGGGTGCTGGCGGTGGCCCCGCCGCAGCTCGACCCGTCCGGCCGTACCGCGCTGCTGGGCGTGATCCCGAAGACCGGGCCGACCGACGAGGCGACCGAGACGGTCGTGCACGACATCCGCGAGCAGGTCGGCGGCATCCAGAACGCGGAGGTGCTGCTCACCGGCGTCACCGCGATCGGCATCGACGTGTCGGAGAAGCTCTCCGACGCGCTGCCGGTCTATCTGCTGCTGGTGGTGGGCCTGTCCGTGCTGCTGCTGATGCTGGTGTTCCGGTCGATCCTGGTGCCGGTGAAGGCGGCGCTGGGCTTCCTGCTCACCGTGGCGGCCACGTTCGGCATCACGGTCGCGGTGTTCCAGCAGGGCCACCTGGCCGACCTGGTCGGTCTGGACACCCCGGCCCCGCTGGTCAGCTTCCTGCCGATCCTGCTCATCGGCATCCTGTTCGGCCTGGCCATGGACTACGAGGTCTTCCTGGTCTCGCGGATGCGCGAGGACTACGTGCACGGGGACACCGCGCGTCAGGCCACCATCAACGGGATGGGCCACGGCGCCCGGGTGGTCACCGCCGCAGCGCTGATCATGATCTCGGTGTTCGGCGGCTTCGTCTTCCTGGAGGACCCGATCATCAAGTCGATGGGCTTCGCGCTCGCGATCGGCGTCGCCATCGACGCGTTCGTGGTCCGGATGACCATCGTCCCGGCGGTCATGTCGCTGCTGAACAACGCCGCCTGGTGGCTGCCGCGCTGGCTGAACCGGATCCTGCCCAACGTGGACGTCGAGGGCGAGGGCCTGCGCGCCCACCTCGCCGAGCGCGAGCCCGCCGAGGTGAGGTGAAAGGAGGGGCCCCCTGTTAACGCCTGGCGCATAACAGGGGGCCCCTCCTAACGCCCCACCTCACACACCGGCCGGGTACGTCTCCATCTCGCCCGGCGTCACCAGCGCCGGCAGCGGGTGCAGCGCGGTCGTCTCGTCGCACCAGACGAACGCGTCGTACCGCTCACCGAGCCGGGTCGGCACGTAGTTGCCCCAGGACTCGAAGCTCGGGTCGTACACCACGCCGATGGCCCGGTGGTCGACCTCGCCGGTCACCCACTCCGGCTGGTCCTCCCCGCCGAAGACCAGCACCGCCCGGTCCGGCATCAGCTCGTGCAGCCGGCGCTCGACCGACCCCTCGCGGGCCGGCGGCACCACCATCGTCTCGGCCGGCGAGCCCCAGCGCGGCGCGGCGACCACGGTGCCCCTATAACTGCCGAAACCGATCAGCGCCACCGCGTCCCGGCCGTGCCGTTCCCGCGCGAGCTGACCGATGTTCACCATGCCGTCCGCCGCCATCTCGGTGGCCCGGGCGTCCCCGACGTGCGTGTTGTGGGCCCAGACGACGCCGCGCGCGTCCGGGCCGTAGCGGTCGAGCAGCCGGTCCAGCGTGTCCGCCATGTGGATGTCCCGGACGTTCCACGACTCCGGCCCGCCGCCGACCATGGCCCGGTAGTAGCGCTCCGCGCCGGCCACCACCTCCGCGTTCTGCCAGGCCGAGAAGCGGTCCGGGCCGTCCGCGGCGGCCTGTTCCCGGGTACGCGCCAGCAGCCGGACCACCTCCTCCTCGCAGCGTGCGGAGACGAACCGGCTGGCCATCCCGTACTCCTCGACCTGCTTGCCGTAGGGCTCGAAGCAGCGGTAGGCCTCCTGGGCCGCCTCCAGCGACGCCGGGTCCTCCTCGCCCAGGTAGTCGAAGATGGCCTGCATCGACTCCCAGAGGGAGTAGACGTCGAGGCCGTGGAATCCCGCCCGTTCCCCCTCCGACCGCTCCAGGTTCCAGGCCCGCAGCCAGCGGCAGAAGCGGGCCACCTCGGCGTTCGCCCACATCCAGGTGGGCCAGCGTTCGAACCGTTCCAGCGCGACCAGCGGGTCGGCCAGTCCGCCCGGCGCACCCACCACGGACCGGTGCACCCGGTCGCAGTCCGGCCAGTCCCCCTCGACCGCCACGAAGTCGAACCCCTGCTCGGCGATGAGGCGCCGGGTCACCTGCTCCCGCAACCGGTAGTAGTCGTAGGTGCCGTGCGTCGCCTCGCCGATCATCACGATGCGGGCGTCCCGGACGCGTTCCAGCAACGGGTCGAAGTCGCTCGGCGCGCCGAGCCGCTGTACCAGCATGCCCGCGGCTACCCGGGACCGGTCGGGGCAAACCGGCGCCCCGGGGCATGCCGACCCGCCCAGCGGGTAGCCGCGCGGCATGACCGTCAGCGGCGCGCAGTTGCAGGAGTTCCTGGCCGGGCTCGACTACCCGGTCTCCCGGGAGGACCTGGTCCGGTGGGCCCAGGAGAACGGCGCCAGCACCGAGACGCTCCAGACGCTGCGGACGCTGCCGGCCGAGGAGTTCGGCACGCCGGCGGAGCTGGGCGAGGCGCTCGTCGTCGTGACCCGTTGAGCGGGAGCCCGCCTCTCACCGCACCGTGACCGCGACGGTGTGGTGGCCGGTGGCGCCGTCGGGGAACGGTGGGCGGCGGTCCTCGGGCTGCGGCGCGCCGGTGCCGTCGGTGGCGCGTACCCGCAGGCGGTGCGGGCCGTCCGGGGCGGACCAGGCGAACCGCCACTGGACCCAGGTGTCGGAGGAGGCGGTGGGCAGCAGCTCCGCCGTCCGCCACGGGCCGTCGTCCACCGAGACCTCCACCGCCGCGATGCCCCGGTGCTGGGCCCACGCCACGCCGGCCACGGTCACCGGACCGGCGGGAAGTCGGGCGAACGGCGCGGGCCGGTCGATCCGCGACGCCGTCTTCACCGGCGCCTCCCGGGCCCAGCCCCGCCGCACCCAGTACGCGTCGAACGCGTCGAAGGTGGTCACCTCCAGCTCGGTGACCCATTTGCACGCCCCGGCGTAGCCGTACAGGCCGGGGGTGAGCATCCGGACCGGGAAGCCGTGCGCGAACGGCAGCGGTGCGCCGTCCATGCCCACCGCGAGCATGGCGTCCCGTCCGTCGAGGAGGGTGGCGATCGGCGTACCGATGGTCATCCCCTCGTCGGAGCGGGCCACCAGCTGGTCGGCGCCGGCCCGGATGCCGGCGGCGCGCAGCAGCGGGGCCAGCGGCGCGCCGAGCCACCGGGTGGTCCCCACGTACGGGCCACCGACCTCGTTGGACACACAGCTCAGCGTGACGTCGCGCTCGATCAGCCCTCGGTCGAGCAGGTCGGCGAAGGTCAGCTCGACCGGCCGCTCCACCATCCCGTGCAGCCGCAGTCGCCAGGCGTCCACGTCCAGCCGCGGCACGGTCAGCGCGGTGTCCACCCGGTAGAAGTCCGTGGTCGGCGTGCGGAACCCCGGCCCCACCCCGGCGGGCAGCGGACGGGCCGGCGAGGCCGGGGCGGGCAGCCGGACGGCGTCCCGGGCGCGGGTGGCGTCGGCCAGGTTCCACCGGCGCAGCGCGACCGTGCCGGCCCCGGCCAGGGCGGTCCCGACCGCCACCAGCGCGGAGTTGCGCAGCACCGCCCGCCGCGTCGCCGCCCGGCGGCGGGAACGGACCGCGCCCGCACCGGTCGGGTCCGAACCGGCCGCGCCCGAACCGGCCGCGTCGGCCCCGGACGCGTCGGCCCCGGACGCGCCCGCACCGGACGCGTCGGCCCCGGACGCCGCCCGGCCCACCCCCACGGGGTCGGGTGCGGCGCCCGGGGCGGCCGGCAGGCCGGGCAGCGGCAGCCAGCGCAGGAGGGCGGCGGCCACGGCGGCGCCGGCCAGGGCCGGCAGGGCGTCGGCCGGGCGGGCGTCGGGGCGGCTCAGGGCGGCGGCGGCGCCGGCGATCCCGAGCACCGCCGGACCGAGCAGGCCCAGCGTCGGGCGACGGCGGGCGGCGACGCCGGTCAGCGCGGCCAGCACGATCACCGCCACCGCGATCCCGCCCAGGAGCAGCGGCTTGTCGTAGGTGCCGAGGGTGCGCACCGCCCACTCCTTGACCGGGGTCGGCGCGCCGTCCACGACGGCGCCGCCGACCGCGACCAGGGGTGCCGCCTGTGGCCGGACGGCGGTGGCGAGCAGTTCCGCGACCGCCACCCCGGCGGCCGCCGCGAGCAGCCCCGTCCCGGCGGCCGCCGAGGTGCGGCGGATCATCGGTTCCTCCCCTCACCGGCCGGTCCGGGTCAGGACTTCGGCATCAGCACGGAGTCGACGATGTAGACGGTGGCGTTGGCGGTCTGCACGTTGCCGCAGACGACCGTCGAGGCGCCGTTCACGGTGAACTCGGTACCGCTGCCGGCGACCGTCACCTCGCCGCCCTGGAGCGTCTTGTGCGTGCCGGCGAGCTGGTCCGGGCTGAGTCGCCCCTCCACCACGTGGTAGGTCAGCACGTCGGTGAGCATCTTCTTGTCGGCGAGGACCTTGTCCAGATCGGCCTTGGGCAGCTTGCCGAAGGCGTCGTTGGTCGGCGCGAAGACCGTCACCCCGGGGGCGCTGTTCAGCGAGTCGACCAGTCCGGCCTGCTTGACGGCGGTGACCAGCGTGCTCAGCACCGGGTTGCCGGACGCCGCGGTCGCCACCGGCACCTTGGCCATGGCCGCGAAACTGCCGGGGTTCGACGCGTCGGTCGGCACCGCGGCACAGCCGGGTCCGAACTGACCGTCGGCCATCGCCGGGGCGCTGCTGGCCGGCGCGGAACTCATCGGGGCGCTGCCGGCCGGCGCGGCGGCGCCGCTGTCCTCGCCGTCCCCGCCGCAGGCGGCGAGTCCGAGGCCGAGCGTGGCGGCGAGGGCGACGGCGGTGAGCTTCACAGGGCGCATCGGGTGAATCCCTTCAAGTGGTGAACTGTCGGTCTGGAAGGGATTCGGCGCGGATCGCCGCGCGGATGGGTCCGGTACGGAAAAGATCAGGTGAGCGCGAACGCCACCAGCGGCGTCGTGCTCGGCCGCGTCGACCCGCCCGCCGGCTCCTCGGTCACCCCGAAGGACCCCTTGCCGCGTACGCCCACCAGCAGCCGGGTGCCGGCGCCCTGCCCGGACGGCAGCACCCCGGCCGAGGTGGCCGTGGCGCCCTCGATCAGCCAGAGCTGGTAGGCCCGCCCCGGCGCCGGCGCGGCCAGCCCCTCCAGCAACGCCACCCCCTCGTCCCGGCTCGCCGACGCGACCACTGTCACCCGGCCACCGGCCGGCGCGGTGGCGCCGCGGACGACCGCGTCCGGGGCGGCCAGCACCGCCCGGATCCGGCCCACCTCGTCCCGGGCCGCGCCGGCCTCGGTGCGAGCGTCGCGTACCCGCTGCTCCTGGGCCGCCCAGGTGGCCGCGCCCGCGCCGCCGGCCAGCAGCACGGCGGCGGCCGCGACAGCCACCCGGCGCCGCCAGGCCCCGGCCCGGGGCGGCTCCGCGCGACCCGCCCGGCCGGGCCGCTCCTGCGGGGTGCGCCGGATCTCCGCCAGCACCGCCGCGCGCAACGTGGGCGGCGGCACCGACCAGGTCGGGTCGGCCAGCCGCGCGACCGTCTCGCGCAGTTCGGCCAGTTCCAGCGCGCAGCTCTCGCAGTTCTCCAGGTGCCGGGTGAACGCGGCCCGCTCGACGTCGTCCACCGCGTCGAGCACGTACGCCCCGGCGAGCGCGTGGATGTCGGTCATCGGCTCAGCTCCACTCCCAGGCAGTCGCGGAGACGGATCAGCCCGTCCCGCATGCGGGTCTTGACGGTCGGCAGCGCGGCATCCAGCAGGCCGGCCACCTCGCGGTAGCTGTGTCCGCCGTAGTAGGCCAGCGTGATCGCCTCGCGCTGCACCTCGGTCAGCACGTCCAGGCAGCGCCGCACCTGCTGCCGCTCCAGCCGCGCCGCCGCCTCCTCGGCCACCTCGTCGTACGGCGTCTCCCGGGAACCGGCGGCGACCCGACGGGCGCGTTCGGCACCCGCCTGTTCCGACCGCACCCGGTCCACCGCGCGGCGGTGGGCGATGGTGAGGACCCAGGCGGTCGCCGAGCCCCGGGCCGGGTCGAAGCGCGCGGCGGTGCGCCACACCTCCACCAGCACCTCCTGGGCCACCTCCTCGGCCTGGGCCGGATCCCGCAGCACCCGCCGGGCCAGGCCGTAGACCCGGGGCGAGACGATGCCGTAGAGCCGTTCGAACGCGGCCTCGTCGCCGCGCGCCACCGCCCGCAACAGGTCGTCGGCCTCGACCCCCGGGTCCGGGGCGGCCGGGGACAGCGCGTGCAGCCTCGACCGCCCCGGCACGTCACCGGCGCTGTCGCCGTGGGTCATCCGGTCCCGCCTTCCGTCCGCTCCGTCTGCCAGCACGGTAGGCATTCGGAGCCGGGGCCGTCCCGGATGGGCGGGGTTTCCCGCTCCGGCCGCTGTCGCTCGCGTGCAGCAGCCGGAACAGCACCAGCCACTGCTCGGGCCAGACCAGCCCGACCGGGGTGTCCGGCGCGACCCGGGCGGCGCGCAGCGCCCCGTCCACCCGACGGCCGGGATGAGCGGTGCGCAGCGACGCCGCGAGCGAGCCGCCGACGCCGCCGAACCCCAGCTCCACCATCCGCCGGTACGCGGGCAGCGCGTCCGGCGCGAGCAGCGGCACGGTGCGGCGCTCCAGGCGCAGGATGCCACCGTCCACGGCCGGCACCGGCCGGAACGCGTTCCGAGGTACCCGCCCGGCCAGCCGCCAGTGGTGCTCCGGCCAGGTGGACACCGTCAGCCGGCTCCACCGGCCGTGGTCACCGGCGCGCTTGCGGGCGTAGTCGAGCTGGGTGAGCAGGGTCGCGGCCCGCAGTCCGGGCGCGTCGAGACACCACCGGACCACCGCCGCGGTCAGTGACCAGGGGATGTTGCCGGCGACCGAGAACGGCTGGTCGGGCGGCGACGCGGCCAGGAAGTCGGCCGCCCGGATCTCGACGTGCGGCAGCGGCGCGCAGGTCGCCGCCAGTTCCGGCAGCACGGTCGGGTCGACCTCGTAGGCGACCAGCCGGCCGCAGCGCGCGGCGAGCGGCCGGGTCAGCTGTCCACGTCCGGCGCCCACCTCCAGCAGCAGGTCGTCCGGTTCGGGCCGGACCGCCCGGACCATCCGCGCGACGGCGGCCGGGTCGGCGAGGAAGTTCTGGGACAGTACGCGACGGGACCGGTCGCGTGCGGTGGGTCGGCGGGGCGCCACGGGTTCGTCCTGTCTGTCGCCGGACGGCGACGGGTACGGACCGCTGCGCGGGTGTCCACGTCGGAGCTGGCGGGCCTCGCGGACGTGCCGGAGGCCGTCGGCTCAGGTCGAGCCGGCGTGGATCGGTCGGGCGGTCCGAGCGGATCGGGACTCGGACGACCCTGGAGAGTGGTCGGGACGCGGACCGGCCGGACCACCACGCCACCTCGGCGAGGTGGGGTGGTCCGTGACCGCCTGACGCCGTCACCTCGGCGAGGTGGCGCGATCGGACGGGCCTGACGCCGTCACCTCGGCGAGGTGGCGCGATCGGACGGGCCTGACGCCGCCACCTCGCCGAGGTGGCGCGACCGGCAGGTGCCCGAGCCGGGGAGGGCTCGGGGGGCCGGTGGTGGGGTCAGGCGCGGCGGTGGGCGTCCCGGCCGGCCAGGGCCGGGCGCCGGACCCGCGGGCGGGCGACCAGGAGGAGCCCCCACGCGGCCGGCGCGGCGGCCACGTCGATCAGGGCATGCGTGAACATGCCGGCCAGGCTAACGGCGGGTCGTCCCGCCCGCGACGGGATTTTCAGAGGTCGACCGTGCGGCCCTGGGCCCGGGCGGTCTCCGCCGCGTCGAGCACCGCCACCACCTCGCGACCGAAGCGCACGTCGCAGCGGTGGTCCCGGGTGCCCGCGTCGACCTCCTCCAGCAGCTGGTCCAGCGCGGTGCCGAACGCCTGGAGCACGCTGCCGTCACCGGGCGGGACGGTCTCGGTGCCGTTCTCGCCGAAGAAGACGAAGTCCCGGGCGACCGCCTCGGCCGGCGCGTCCAGGGTGAGCGAGAGCGAGCTGGTCGCGCCGCCGTCGTGGGTGAGCAGCAGGTGCACCAGACCACTCGGCCCGTCCATCGCGGCGACCCGGGTGACCCGACCGAGCACCGGCAGGATCAGCGACAGCGCGTGCGGGCCGATGTCCCAGAGCGCACCCCGGTCCCGCCGCCACTGCGAGTCGCCGTACGGGTTCCCGGGCTGGTAGATCGAGGCGAACATGGTGGCCCGCGCGTGCTGCCAGCCGCCGGCGGCGGCGGTCGAGGCGAGGAAGCCGGTGACGTTCGGGTGGAAGCGCTGGGTGAAGAAGACCACCGAGGCCACCCCCGACGCCTGGGCGGCGGCGACCACCCGGTCGGCGTCGGCCAGGCCGAGCGCGAGCGGCTTGTCCAGCAGCAGGTGCCGCCCGGCGGTGGCGGCCCGGACGGCGATGTCGGCCTGCACGTCGGGCGGGAGCGCCACGGCGACCGCGTCGCAGGCGTCGAGCAACGCGTCGACCTCGGTGAAGGCCGGCACGCCGTGCCGGGTGGCCAGCTCCTCCGCCTTCGCCGGGTTGCGCCCCCACACGCCGGCCAGTCGCGCCCGCGGATGCGCGTCGATGGCCGCGGCGTGCGTCTCCGCCGCCCAGTGACCGGTGCCGAACAACCCGAACCGCACCCCGACCCCCTGCCGTCGTCGTCGGCCCCCGGCGTACGCCCGGGGCCGTGATCCACGCTAGTCGCCCGACCCGCCCGGCGCGCCCCGACCCGGCGGGAGAGCCGCTACTACACGGATTAGTAGACTGGGCCGGTGAACGACACAGCGTCGATGACCAGCGCCGCGGCCTCCGCCTCGCCGGTGGACGGGATCCTCGCCACGATCCCGATCGTGCTCTCGCTGGTGGTCGCGGTCTGGGCCCTGGTGGCCGCCGTGCGCCGACAGCCGCCGGACCGGCTCCAGTTCATCGGCCTGGCCGTGCTGGAGGTGGCGCTGCTCGCGCTGACCGTGGTGGCGCTCGTCGCGCTCGGCGGGGGCGACCGGCCGGGCGAGCCGGGCGCGTTCTTCGGCTATCTGGTGACGCTGGTCTGCCTGCCGCCGCTGGCCTGGGTGCTGGCCCGGATGGAGCCGACCCGGTGGGGCTCCGCGATCGTCTGCGCGATCTGCCTGGTGACGCCGGTCGTCGTGGTCCGGCTGCAGCAGACCTGGGAGGTCGTCGGTGGCTGAGACCCGGGCGCCGGAACGCGCCACCAACCGGGGGCCGGGCCGGCTGCTGATCGCGGTCTACATCCTGTTCGCCATCGCCGCGACCTCACGGGCCGGGCTGCAGATCGCCACGAAGTTCGACGAGGCGCCGGTGGCGTACCTGCTCTCCGCGCTGGCCGCGCTGATCTACATCGTGGCGGCGGTCGGGCTGGCCCGCGCCGGGCACGCCGGCCGCCGGGTGGCGCTGGCCTGCTGCTCGGTCGAGCTGGTCGGGGTCCTCGCGGTCGGCGTGCTGAGCATCGCCGACCCCGAGCTGTTCCCGGACGAGACGGTGTGGTCGGACTTCGGCAGCGGCTACGGCTACATCCCGCTGGTGCTGCCGGCGCTCGGCCTGTTCTGGCTCTGGCGCACCCGGCGCGACCCGGCCTGAGCGGGGCCGCGCCGGGCAGCGGTCAGTCCTTCGGGCCGCCGGCGACGTAGATGACCTGGCCGGAGACGAACGACGCGCCCTCGCTGGCCAGGAACGAGATGGTGTGCGCGACGTCCTCCGGACGGCCGGGGCGGCGTACCGGGATCTCGGCGGCGGCGTGCTGCTGGAGCGCCTCGAAGTCGACCTTCATCCGTGCTGCCGTGGCCGCGGTCATGTCGGTGACGATGAAGCCCGGCGCGACGGCGTTGACGGTCACCCCGAACGGACCCAGCTCGATCGCCAGCGTCTTGGTGAAGCCCTGGAGGCCGGCCTTGGCGGCCGAGTAGTTCGCCTGCCCCCGGTTGCCCAGCGCCGAGGTGCTGGAGAGGTTGACGATCCGACCCCACTTGCGCTCGACCATGTGCTTCTGCGCGGCCTGGCTGAACAGGAAGGCGCCGCGCAGGTGCACGCCCATGACCGTGTCCCAGTCGACGTCGGTCATCTTGAACAGCAGGTTGTCCCGGAGCACGCCGGCGTTGTTGACGAGCACGGTCGGGGCGCCCAGTTCGGCGGCGATCCGTTCCACGGCGGCCTCGACCTGGGCCCGGTCGGAGACGTCGGCGCCGACGCCGAGGGCCCGGCCACCGGCCGAGCCGATGGCGTCAACGGTCTCCTTGGTGGCGGACTCGTCGATGTCGACCACGGCGACGGCCATGCCGTCGGCCGCCAGCCGGCGGGCGGTGGCCGCGCCGATACCGCGCGCGGCTCCGGTCACGATGGCGACGCGGGGCTCCTCCGACATGATTACCTCCCGGTAACTTGGGGTCGATCGAAGGAGCCTAACCCGCGCGCGCCGCGATCAGAGGTCCCGGCCCCGACAGAGCCGGATCCAGCGGTAGCCGTGGCCGGCGAGCTTGAGTCGGTCGAGCTTGCCGACGTCCTCGTAGTTGCGGTCGGTCAGCACGTCGATCGGCAGGTCCGCCTCCGGGGCCAGCGTGCTCAGGTCGATCTCCACGTCCTCGGTGCCGAGGTTGTGCAGGAAGACCATGGTCCCGGTACGCCCGTCGGCGCGGTGCGCGAGCACGCCGGGCGGCATCGGCACGTCGATGTGGGCGGTGCTGCCGGAGCCGATCTCCGGCGCCTCCCGCAGCGTGCGGATCATCCGCTCGAACCAGCCCAGCAGCGAACGCGGGTCCTTGCGCTGGACGGTGACGTTGACCTGCTGGTAGCCGAAGTCCCCCTTGTCGATCACCGGTCGGACCAGCTTCTCCGGCTCGGCGGTGGAGAAGCCGGCGTTCTCCTTGTACGACCACTGCATCGGGGTGCGGATCGCGTCCCGGCCGTCCAGCGCCAGGTCCTCCCCCATTCCGATCTCCTCGCCGTAGCGCAGCACCGGCGTGCCGCGCAGCGAGAACTGGAGCGCGTACGCCAGTTCGATGTGCCGCCGGTCGTTGCCGAGCATCGGGGCGAGGCGGCGGCGGATGCCCCGGCCGTAGAGCTGCATGTTCTCGTCCGGCCCGAACTTCGCCAGCACGTCCTTGCGCTGGTCGGCGGTGAGGCGGGACAGGTCGATCTCGTCGTGGTTGCGCAGGAACGTCGCCCACTGGCCGCCGGTGGGCAGCTTCGGGGTGTCGCGCAGCGCGTCGATGATCGCCTCCGGGTCCTCCCGGGCGAGGGCGAGCATCAGCCGGCCGTTGAGCATGAAGTCGAAGAGCATGTGGATCCGGTTGCCCGAGCCGCTGCCGTCGCCGAAGTAGACCGGCAACTGGTCCGGCTCGACGTTCGCCTCGGCCAGCAGGACCGCGTCACCCCGGCGCCACTGCACGTGCTGGCGCAGGTCGGTGAGGAAGTCGAAGTCCTTGGGCGCGTTCGGGTTGCCCGGCTCGGTCTTCTCGATGATGAACGGCACGGCGTCCATCCGGAAGCCGGAGACGCCGAGCTGGAGCCAGAACGAGGTGATCTTCTTGATCTCCGCGCGGACCTTCGGGTTCTCGATGTTGAGGTCCGGCTGGAACTTGTAGAAGCGGTGGTAGTACCAGGCCTTGGCGGTGCGGTCGTAGGTCCACGTCTCGTGCTGCTCGCCCGGGAACACCATGCCCTGGTGCCGGTCGTCCGGCTCGTGGTCGGACCAGACGTACCAGTCGCGGTAGGGCGAGTCCGGTGAGGACCGGGCGGACTGGAACCAGGGGTGCTGGTCCGAGGTGTGGTTGACCACCAGGTCGATGATCACCCGGATGCCGTGGTTCTGCGCCTGGTGCAGCAGCTCGGCGAAGTCGCCCAGGGTGCCGAGGCGCGGGTCGACGTTGTAGAAGTCGGTCGCGTCGTACCCGTCGTCCTTGTTCGGCGAGGGGTGGATCGGGTTCAGCCAGAGGCAGGTCACTCCCAGCCGGGCCAGGTAGTCCAGTCGCCCGATCAGGCCCTGGAAGTCACCCACCCCGTCGCCGTCGGAGTCCGCGTACGTGTCCACGTCGAGGCAGTAGACGACCGCCTCCTGATACCACCTGTCACCCATGCGGCAACTACTTCTCCGAACGCCCGATCCGGCAAACCCGGTACGGTGCCCCCATGAGCGAGGATGCCTCCGACTGGTCCGCCGGCGTCTGGCTGAACCCGCCGGAGCGCGCCGAGCCGGTCGACGGTGGCCTGCTGGTGGAGCCGCGCGGCGGCAGCGACTTCTGGCGGCGCACCAGCTACGGCTTCGTGCACGACGACGGCTCGGCGCTGCTCGCGCCGTTCCCGCTGGACAGCGCCGTCGAGGTCTCCTTCCGGCTGGACTACGGCGCGCAGTTCGACCAGGCCGGCGTGCTGGTGCGGGTGGACGAGCGGCGGTGGACCAAGGCCGGCGTCGAGGTGAGCGACGGCGCCCCGCAGGTCGGCGCCGTGGTCACGGACGAGTTCTCCGACTGGTCGGTGGCGCCGGTGCCGGACTGGTCGGGGCGCGACGTGACGGTGCGGGTGAGCCGGGCCGGGGACGCGCTGACCGTACGGGCCCGGGTGGCGGACGAGCCGTGGCGACTGGTCCGGGTCGCGCCGCTCGACCCGGCTGCCGAGGCGTCGGCCGGGCCGTACTGCTGCTCCCCCAGCCGGGGCGGCCTGGTGGTCCGCTTCACCGGCTGGCGGCGCGGACCGGCGGACGCGGCACTGCATCCGGAGAGCTGAGCCACAGGTGTGAGCGGGGCCGGGCCGGGTACTACCCCCGGATCTCCGGCAACCCTGTGGAAGGACCACCATGGCCCTGGCCCAAGACGTCGACCCGAACCAGTTCACCGGGCTGACCGGCTGGGTGGCCAGCGTGATCGACTCGTTCGGCGCGGTCGGCGTGGCCCTGCTGGTGGCGTTGGAGAGCATCATCCCACCGATCCCGAGCGAGATCGTGTTGGCGATGGCCGGCTATCTCTCCGCCGAGGGCCGGTTCAACGTTCTGCTGATCGTGTTCGCCGCGACGGTCGGCTCGCTGCTCGGCGCGCTGGTGCTCTACTGGCTCGGCGCGGCGCTCGGCGAGGACCGCCTGAAGCGGTGGCTGGACCACATCCCGCTGGTCGACCTGGAGGACCTGGAGAAGGCCGACCGGTGGTTCGAGCGGCACGGCCGCTGGGCGGTGCTGATCGGCCGGGTGGTGCCGGTGGTCCGCAGCCTGGTCTCGATCCCGGCCGGCGCGAACCGCATGCCGTTGGGCGAGTTCGTCCTGCTCACCACGCTGGGCAGTGGGGTGTGGAACGCGTTGATCGTCGGCGCCGGCTTCGCCCTGGGTTCGCGGTGGGAGGACGTCGACCGGTACAGCCAGTGGTTCAACTACGCGATCTTCGCCGTGTTCGGCGTCATGATCGTGAGCTGGGCGGTGAAGAAGGTACGCCGGCGGCGCGCCCGGCGGCAGTCGGTGACCGCCGGGCGCTGACCGCCCGCCTCAGCGACGGAACGTGAACCAGTTGACGTTGACGAAGTCGGACGGCTGGCCACTGCTGAACGTCAGGTAGACCGTGTGCCGCCCGGTCACCGCGCCCACGTTGCCGGGCACCGAGCGCCAGGTCTGCCAGCCACCGGTGCTCCCGACCGCGAAGCTGCCGATCGGCGGCGCGGTCGGGCTGTCCACCCGGACCTCGACCAGGCCGCTCACGCCGGCCGCCGCGCCGGACGCGACCCGGGCCACGAAGTCGCGCGGCGGGGTCGAGCCGAAGTCGACGTTGTCGTAGCGGGCCCAGTCACCGTTGGCCAGCCAGCCGATGTCCTGGCCGCCCTCGGCGCACGTCTCCACCTGCACGCCGTTCTGCGCGTTGAACGACTCGGCCTGGATGGTGGCGTAGGCGTCCCGCACCCCGCCGGGCGGCGGGGTGGTCGGGGTCGGCGACGGGTTGCCCCCGCCGCCGCGGGTGTAGACCGCCACGTAGTCGACGAGCATGGACCGGCCGGACACGGTGGCCGCGGTCGGCGTGGCCGAGCCGGCCACCCCGTCCGGGAAGCCGCCACCCATGGCCACGTTGAGCAGCAGGAAGTAGCCGGCGTGGTTGGTCATCTGCCCCCAGTACGGCTCGCCGACCTGGTTCTGCCCGACGGTGTGGAAGAGCTGGCCGTCGACGTACCAGCGCAGTTGCTGCGGGCTCACCGAGGCGTCCCACTCGAACCGGTAGGTGTGGAACGCCGACTGGCAGGTGCTGCCGGGGCAGGCCCGGGACGCGCCGATGCCGTTGAACTCGCCGCACGGGCCGCCCGGCGCGACCCCGCAGTGCAGCACGCCCCAGACCGAGTTGATCCCGTTGACGTTCTCCATCACGTCGAACTCGCCGATGCCCGGCCAGTTCTGGTAATTGCCCCGGTAGGGGGAACCGAGCGCCCAGAACGCCGGCCAGTAGCCGGCCGCCGCCGCGCCGGTGACGTTGGGCATCTGGATCCGGCCCTCCAGGGCCAGCACGCCGCCGGACGGCGGCTTGAAGTTGGCCCGTACCGTCTCGATCCGGGCCGAGGTCCAGCGGCCGGCGGCGTCCCGCAGCGGCGTGATGCGCAGGTTGCCCGACCCGTCGTGGGCCAGGTTGGCGGTGCTGGAGGTGTAGGTCTGGATCTCGCCGGTACCCCAGTTGGCCGGCCCGCCCGGATAGCTGGTGCCGGTGTCGACGATCCAGTTGGCGGACGAGGGCAGCGTGTTGGCGGCGCCGGTGAAGTCGTCGCTCCAGACCAGGCTCCATCCGGAGGGTGGGGCCGGCACGGCCGCCTGCGCGGTCATCGAGATGCCGGCGAGCGCGGTGGTGGCGGCGAGCACGGCGGCGGCCAGGGCGAGCCGGCGGCGTGGCCGGGGCACGGTGGTGGGGGCGGCCGGGGCCGCCGGGATCGGGTCCATGTCGGGGTGCCTCTCTGCGGGGACGGGGCGGAGAGCGCTCTCTGAGAGCGATTTCTACGCGCCCGTCCCCGCACTTGTCAACGCTTGTCGATGGGTTCCGGAACCGGGCGACGCAGCACCGCCTGCTCCACAACGGTCCACGCGGTGGTGGTGACCAGGTAGAGCACGGCCGCGAGCGGCACCACCAGCGCCACCAGCACGGTCCCGAACGGCAGCAGCGGCACCAGCCGGCCGAGCACCGCCGCGCCGGGACCCTCGGCCGGCGCGCCGGCCACCGTGCCGGTGGCGGCGGCCGCCCGGCGCGGCCGCCGGGAGGACCACCAGGCCAACGCCAGCAGGACCGCCAGCAGCACCCCGAACACGACCGGCACCGGCCCGGCCAGTCCGTCGCCGAGGTGCCACCCCAGCGGTACGCCGGCCAACCGCTCCCCCAGCAGTTCCGGCGCGCCGTCACCGGTGGCGAAGAGGCGGTACATGACCAGGAAGAAGGGCGCCTGCAACAGCGCCGGCAGGCAACCGGCGACCGGGCTGGCGCCGGCCCGCCGGTAGAGCGCGAACAGTTCGCTCTGCAGGCGGGTGGGGTCGTCGGCGTACCGGCGCTGGAGATCGCGGACCTCGGGCGCGAGCGCCGCGCGACGCCGCTCCCCGCGGACCTGGGCCACGGTGAGCGGCGAGATCAGCAGCCGGATCCCGGCGGTGAACAGGACGATGGCGGCGGCCGTCGCGGCGCCGCCGGCGAGCGGGGCGAGCGTGTCGGCGAGCCAGGTGACGACGACCGCGGCGGCCGAGGCCGCGGCGTGCAACGGTGCGAAGGCGAGCATGGGAGGACCCCTCGGTGGCGATTCCGGGTGTCCCGGGGCGGCGACGTGCCGCGCCGGGACGGATGACGACGGAATCGGCCGCGAAAGGCCGAGACGGAGGAACCGGTGGACGTCACGCGAGTGGCTGCCCGCCCGGCGGGCCCACCGGGACACCGGCGGCGCCCGGGTCTGGCTACGCGGCCGAGGGGCGGAGCCCGGGTGCGCGCGGGCGCGGACGGCCCGGCGCGTCCGGGTCGACCTGCCGAGGCACTCCGCGGCGGCGGGCGCGGGCCCGCAGGGCGGCGGCCCAGCGCGTGCCGGGCGGCGCGGGCAGCGCGCGGACGCGCAGCGCGAGCAGGGTGGCCAGCAGCAGCGCGGCGACCACCGCCGCGCCGGCGAGCAGCCCGACCGGCCGGTCCGCGACCAGGGTGAGGGCATAGGCCCACGCCCCCGTCAGCACCGCCGGCATCCCCGCCACGCGACCACCGTAGCCGGTCGTGTCACGCCCGGCGGCCCGCTCGGCGAGGAGGCCCGCCGCGGCCCGCACCCGAACGGGCGAACCGGCATCGACACGCCGCGCGGGGCGTTTCCGGGCGTGGACACGGTGGGTAACAGGGCCTCGACCACGCGGCACGGTGCCGTGGCGGGTCGGGAGAAAGCGGTGGTGACGATGAGCGGCTCAGTGGCGGAGCGGGAACGGAACGCCGCGTCGGGCGGAACGGACCTGCTGACGGTCGGTGTCGAGGAGGAGTTCCTGCTCGCCGACCCGCACACCGGCGCCGCCGTACCCGCCGTCGACCTGGTCATGGAGCAGGTGCCGGCCGAGCTGCGGGGGCAGGTGGAGCGCGAGTTCCAGACCAGCCAGATCGAGATCGGCAGCCCGCCCGGGCTGGAGCTGTCCTCGATCCGGCACTCGCTGGCGATGCTCCGCACCGAGCTGGCCGACGCCGCCGAGCGGGCCGGCGTACGGCTGCTGGCCATCGGCACCGGCCCGGTCGACGGCCCGGTGCCGCCGGTGGTGGACAAGCCCCGCTTCGACCGGATGATCGAACGGTTCCGGCTGCTGGTGCCCGGCCCCGGCAACAACGGCATGCACGTGCACGTCGGCATCCCGGACCCGGACACCGGCGTGCACGTGCTCAACCACGTCCGCCCCTGGCTGCCGATCCTGCACGCGGTCACCGCCAACTCCCCGTTCTCCCGGGGTGCGGACACCGGCTACGCGAGCTGGCGCTCGGTCGAGTGGGAACGCTGGCCGTCGGTGGCGCCCACCCCCTTCCTGGAGTCGCACGAGCACTACGAGCGCCTGATCCGCCAGCTCATCGCCAGCGGCGTGATGCTGGACGAGGGGATGCTCTACTGGTACGCCCGGCTCTCGGCGAAGTACCCGACCGTGGAGATCAGGATCGGCGACGTCTGCCCCTCCGTGGACGACGCGGTGCTGGTCGCGGCGCTGGTCCGGGCGCTCGTGGCGACCGCGCTGACCGACATCGCGGCCGGCCGGCCGGCCGTCAACACCGACCACCACCTGCTGGTCGCGGCGCACTGGCGGGCCGCCCACGACGGGCTGGAGGGCGAGGGCGTCGACCTGACCGACGGCGAGCTGCGCCCGGCCTGGGAGCTGCTGGACCGGCTGGTCGACCGGCTCCGCCCGGAGCTGGAGCGGCACGGCGACCTCGATCGGGTGACCGACCTGCTCGGCGGACTGCGCCGGCACGGCAGCGGCGCGGCGCGGCAGCGGGCGGTGTTCACGCGTACCGGCAAGATGGTCGACGTGGTCGCGGACGTGGCCCGGCAGACCCGTGGCTGAGCTGCCCGCCGGCCGGGCCCCGGCGTGACAGGATGAGCGGCGTGGCGGAGCGGATGATCGTCGTCGGCGGGGACGCCGCCGGCATGTCGGCGGCCTCTCAGGCGCGACGCCGGCGTGACCGCACGGACCTGGAGATCGTCGCCTTCGAGCGGGGTCACTTCACGTCCTACTCGGCCTGCGGCATCCCCTACTGGATCAGCGGCCTGGTGCCGGAACGCGACCAGCTCGTGGCCCGCGCCCCGGAGGCCTTCCGCGACGACTTCGACATCGACGTCCGGACGCGGCACGAGGTCACCGCCATCGATCTCGACCGTCGCGAGGTGGTCGCGCGCGACCTGGACGGCGACCGCGAGGTCCGCGTCGGTTTCGACACCCTGGTATACGCCACCGGCGCCCGACCGGTGCAGCCGGAGTGGGCGCGCGACGACGTGGCCGGGGTGTTCGGCGTGCAGACGCTCGACGACGGCGCCGCACTGCTCGACTGGCTCGAACGCCAGCCCCGGCCCCGGCACGCGGTGGTGGTCGGCGGCGGCTACGTCGGCGTGGAGATGGCCGAGGCGCTGGTGCAGCGCGGGCTCTCGGTGCAGCTGGTCGAGCAGGCCGCGCAGCCGATGTCGACGGTCGACCCGGACATGGGCGAGCTGGTGGCCGAGGCGATGCGGGGCACCGGCATCGGCATCCGCACCGGGCTCACGGTCACCGGCCTGCGGGAGCGGGACGGTCGGATCGCCGCGGTGGTCACCACCGAGGGACCGATCCCGGCCGACGTCGTGGTGCTGGGTCTGGGCGTACGCCCGAACACCGCGCTCGCCGAGGCCGCCGGCCTGCCGCTCGGCCCGTCCGGCGCGATCCGGGTGGACCGCCGGATGCGGGTGCCCGGCGTGCCCGGCGTCTGGGCGGCCGGCGACTGCGTGGAGAGCCTGCACCGGGTCAGCGGCATGCCGGTGCACGTCCCTCTCGGCACCCACGCCAACAAGCAGGGCCGGGTGGTCGGGATCAACATCGGCGGCGGGTACGCCACCTTCCCCGGCGTGATCGGCACCGCCGTGACGAAGGTGTGCGACCTGGAGGTCGGGCGCACCGGGCTGCGCGAGCAGGACGCGGTCAAGGCCGGCTTCGAGTTCGTCACCGTGCTGGCCGAGTCGACGAACCGGGCCGGCTACTACCCGGGCGCGGAGAAGATGACCGTGAAGCTGATCGCCGAGCGACCCAGCGGGCGGCTGCTCGGAGCGCAGATCGTCGGCCGGTCCGAGGCGGCCAAGCGGATCGACGCGCTCGCCGTGGCGCTCTGGAACGGCATGACGGTGGACGAGATGACCGCGCTCGACCTGGGCTACGCCCCGCCGTACGCCCCGGTCTGGGACCCGGTGCTGATCGCCGCCCGCAAGGCCGTCGACGCCCTGGCCGGCACGGGTCGCTGACCCGGGGCCGGCTATGTCGTCTGCCGCGACTCCGTGGCGGCCTGGACGAAGGCGCGGACCAGGGCGGTCTCCCCGCCGGTGCGCCAGACCGGCGCGTAGTGCAACACCGGCCCGTCGGTGATGGGCAGGAAGGTGATGTCGCCTCGCTGCCGGGTGGATGCCACGTCCGATCCGACCGGAGACACCACCGTGCCGCCGGCGATCCCCCGGAAGGCCTCCTCGAGGGTGTGCACGCCCAGTCCGCGCCGGACGGGTCGCCCGGCCGGGGTGGTGGACGGGGTGTGCGCCTCCCACACGTAGTCGGGAATGGGTCCCTCGGGGTAGACCACCGGATGGTCGCCGAGATCCTCCAGTTCGACGCTGCCCCGGCTGGCCAGCGGATGATCGGCGGCGACCGCCAGCACCAGATCCTCGTGGTGCAGGACCGGCCCGACCGTGAGGTCGGGCTCACGGATGGGTAGCCAGAGGATCCCGATGTCGATCGCGCCGGCCCGCAGCGGCCCGAGGGGGTCGGTGGGCAGGATCTCGCGCAGGCGCATGTCGCACTGCGGGTGTCGCTGCCGGAACAGGTCGACAGCGGCCTCGACCGACAGGTACTGGGTGGCCATGGTGCCGACGGTCAGCGTGCCGGCCTGGCCGCGGGCGGTGGCGGTGGCCTCCTCGATGCCGGACATGATCTCGTCGTAGCCGGCGCGGAGACGGTCGCGCAGCCGCTCGCCGAGTGGGGTGAGCCGGACGGCGCGGCTCGTACGCTCGAACAGGCCCCCGCCGATCCGACGCTCCTGCTGCTTGATCGACTGACTGACCCGCGACTGCGACACGTGCAGGCGTTCCGCCGTGCGGCCGAAGTGGAGCTCCTCGGTCAGCGTCAGGAAGATCTCGATGTCACGTAGTTCCACCGGGCGGCCCTGTCTCCCATCGTCACGCTCGACCGCAGAGTCTAGGCCGCGGCGGAGACGCGTCGCCCGGCGCGATCCGGGCCACGCGTGAGGGCCGGCGTCGATCGATTACCCGTGGCTCATGCGGCGATGCGATCTTCTGCGTTGTTCGGCGAGTGCGGCCGGACGAGGGTGGACGCATGAGCGAAGGCCGGATCGACATCGTGGCGGAGCCGGATCACCTCGGCGTCGCGCGGTGGCACGCCGTGGCTTCCCCCGGCCGGGTGGCGGGGTTCGCCGGTCTGCGCCCGGTCGAGCCGTTCGAGTGCGGGTGGCCGCCGCCGACGGCCGCGCCTCCCGGCGCTCTCGAACTGAGCCTGCACGTGCAGCCGCCGTGGCGCCGACGGGGGATCGGCTCGCGGCTGCTGGCCGCCGCCGGTGCGCACGCCGCGGGCCGGCGGCTGGTCGCCGAGGTCGCGGTGGGTTCGGCCGGGGAGTCGTTCTGTGTCCGGCGCGGCTTCCGACGCACCGGGTCCTGGGATCACGACCTGCTCACCTACTGCGATGTCCACCACGCCTGGCTGGGCGAGTTGGTCGACGTCGAGCACACCGGCTACCGCCTGCGGCACTGGGCCGGGGACCCGGGCGGCGCGACGAGCGTCGAGCAGTTGCTCCGGCGCCCGAGCCGCCCCGGTGACGCGGTGGTGAGCGCGGCGGAGGCGGACGGCGACCTGGTCGCGTACGCCCTGGCACGGAGCGACGGACCGCGGCGGCGGCGCGCCCGCCAGTACGGGCCGGCGGTGCGGGGCGACCATCGCGAACGGCGACTGGGCCTGTGGGTCAACGCCGCCCTGATCAAGCGGTTACGGGAGATCCACCCGCACGTCGAGGAGGTCGAGACCCGTACCGCCCACGACGACCCGGCTCAGCTGGCCCTGCGCCGGCACCTGGGCTTCCGCCCTCTCGGGCGGAGTGTCCGCTACGAGGTCACCCTGCCGTAACCGGCGGCCCCGACCACCACGACAGCGGCACGCGGAGCCCACGCGCGCCATCGAGGAGAGGTTTGTCATGAAAGGTGCAGTAGGCCCGAGAGACTGCGTCGCCCCGGCCGGAGGCAGGGACCCGCCGCACGATCGCGGCTCCGCCGCCCCCCGAATCCGACCGACGTCACCCACTCAGGAGTCCGTCACCATGTCCGTCACCCTTTCCGCCCACGACAAACTCACGCTCCGAACAGCCGCCTACGGCGCCGTCAGGTTGCTGTCCGCCGCCGGCGCCGCCGGCGGCTCACCCCACCGGATCGCCACCGACGGATCCATCGCCCTGGCCTCGGCAACCGGCCTGGTCGGGCACGTGCTCGCCGAGAAGTCGACGGGCGTGGACCTCAGCGGCAGGTCGGTTGCCGCGATCGCCGACCGGGTGCTGCCCGCGCTGACCGAGGCGATGCGCCTGCTCGCCCGGCAGGACCCGAGCGAGGCCGACAACTTCCGCCGTACCGTCGTCGTCGCCCTCGACGCGGGCGCGCGGAGTCGGCAGGGCGGGCCCGGCCCCGCCGTCACCGACATGATCGACAAGATCGTCGCGGCCCTCGACGCAGCCGAGGTGACCGCGTGACGGCCCCGGCGATCTCGGTCTCGGGGCTGCGCAAGGCGTACAAGGACAGGTCCGTCCTGGACGGCATCGACTTCGAGGTTCCCGCCGGCACCATCTTCTCCCTGCTCGGCCCCAACGGCGCGGGCAAGACGACCACGGTCAACGTGTTGACCACGCTGCTGGACGCCGACGGAGGCACGGTCCGTGTCGCCGGCCACGACCTCGCCACCGACGCCCGCGCGGTCCGCGCCGCGATCGGCGTCACCGGCCAGTTCGCGGCCGTCGACGAGCTGCTGACCGGCCGGGAGAACCTCCAGCTGATGGTCGACCTCAACCGGCGGGTGACCGGCGACGGCAGGCGGATCGTCGCGGGTCTGTTGGACCGGTTCGAGCTGACCGCCTCGGCGGACAAGCCGGCCTCCACCTACTCCGGCGGCATGCGGCGCAAGCTCGACCTGGCGATGACGCTGGTCGGCGACCCAAAGATCATCTTCCTGGACGAGCCGACGACGGGCCTGGACCCCCGCAGTCGCCGCACCATGTGGTCGATCGTGCGGGACCTGGTCGCCGACGGTGTGACCGTCTTCCTCACCACGCAGTACCTGGAGGAGGCCGACCAGTTGGCCGACCGCATCGCGGTGCTCGACCGGGGTCGCCTGGTCGCGCAGGGCACGCCCGAGGAGCTCAAACGCCTCGTTCCCGGGACCCACGTACGCCTGCGGTTCGCCACCGCCGCCGACCTCGACGCCGCCGCGGGGGTCTTCCCCGAGGCGGCCCGCGACGACGACGCGCTGGCCCTGCGGGTGCCCGCCGACGGCGGCACGAAGTCGCTGCGGGCCGTGCTGGACCGACTGGACGAGCACTCCCTCAGCGCCGAGGGGTGCTCCGTGCACACCCCCGACCTCGACGATGTCTTCCTCGCCCTGACGGGCCACCCCACGGAGGTGGACGCGAAATGAGCGCCAACTCATTCGTCATGCTGCGCCGCAACGTCAAACACCTGGGCCGGAACCCGACGTCGGTGTTCAACGCCGTCCTGATGCCGATCATCATCATGCTGATGTTCGTCTACATGTTCGGCGACGCCTTCGACGTCGGCGTCGACTACATCGACTACGCGACGCCGGGCCTGATCCTGCTGGCCGTCTGCTACGGGCTGGGCGGCACCGCCACGGCGGTGAACTCCGACATGACCAAGGGCATCATCAACCGGTTCAAGGTCATGGACGTCTCCCGCGGCGCGATCCTGGCGGGCCACGTCATCGCCAGCCTGCTGACCAACCTGATCGCCGTCGCGGCGCTCGTCGGGGTGGCCTTCCTGCTGGGGTTCAGCCCGAAGGCCGGCCTGGTCGACTGGCTCGCGGTGGGCGGCGTCACGGTGCTGCTCGCGTTCGCGGCGGGCTGGTTCACCGTCGCGCTGGGGCTGTCCGCGAAGTCGCCGGAGACGGCGGGCATGGCCGCCGTTCCGCTGGTCATGCTTCCGTTCTTCAGCAGCGCCATCGTCCCGGCCGAGAAGATGGGCCCCGGCCTGCGGCAGTTCGCCGAGTACCAGCCCTTCACGCCGATCATCGAGACCGTGCGCGGGCTGCTCGACGGCGCGCCCGACACCACCGACGCGTCCCTCGCGGTCGCCTGGTGCGTGGCCATCGCGCTCGTCGGCTACCTGTGGGCGCGCTCGACCTTCCGCAAGCGAGCGTGACCTCCGCCGGTGGAGTTGTTCGCGGCGGCGCCCCGGGCCCGCCGGGGCGCCGCCGCGGACGTCGGGTCACCGCCGGATCGAGACCGACGTGCGAGACAGGAGCGTTGTGCACACGTCGCAACTTTCGCTGCACCACATCACCCGCCGCTACGACGAGCGCGTCGTGCTGGACGCGGTGTCCTTCAGCGTCCGACCGGGCGAGAAGGTCGGCGTCATCGGCGACAACGGCGCCGGCAAGTCGACCCTGTTGCGCCTGATCGCCGGCGTGGACCGCCCGGACAACGGCGACGTCACCGTGGTCACCCCGGGCGGTGTCGGCTACCTGGCCCAGTCGCTGGCGCTGCCACCACAGGCCTCGGTCCAGGACGCGATCGACCTCGCGCTGGCCGATCTTCGTGAGCTGGAGTCGCTGATCACGCATGTCGAGGCGGGTCTGGGTCGCCTGCCGAGGGCCGCGCTCCCCGCCGGCCTGGAGCGCTACGCCGGGCTGCTCTCCCGCTACGAGGCACGGGGCGGCTACGGCGCGGACACCCGCGTCGACAAGGCGATGCACCGGCTCGGCCTGCCGGATCTGGACCGTACGCGGGCGCTCGGCACGCTGTCCGGCGGGGAGCGTTCCCGCCTGGCGCTGGCCGCCACGCTAGCTTCCCAGCCGGAACTGCTGCTGCTCGACGAGCCGACCAACGACCTGGACGACCAGGCCGTCAGGTGGTTGGAGGAGCACCTGCGCCAGCACCGCGGCACGGTGCTCGCGGTCACCCACGACCGGGAGTTCCTCAGCCGCGTGGCCGACACGATCCTGGAGGTCGGCGCGGGCGGGGTGACACGGCACGGCGACGGTTACGACGGGTACCTCGTCGCCAAGGCCGCCGAACGCCGGCGTCGGTTGCAGGAGTACGAAGCCTGGCGCGACGAGCTGGCCCGTAGCCGCAGGCTCGCCGCCGCCAACGCGTTCCGTCTCGCCGCGATCCCGCGTCGGGCGCCGATGGCCAAGTTCGGGCACGGCGCCTTCCGGGCCCGCGGTCGTGACCACGGTGCGATGGGCCGCATCCGCAACGCCAAGGAGCGCATCGCGCGTCTCACCGGTGACCCGGTCGCGCCGCCGCCCGACCCGCTCGTGTTCGCGGCCGGCATCACCGGCGCCGACAACGACGCCGCGGACACGGTTGCCGAGCTCACCGAGGTCCACGTCACCGGCCGGTTGTACGTGCCGTCGCTGCGGATCGGGGGTGCCGACCGACTGCTGGTCACCGGACCCAACGGCGCGGGCAAGTCCACCCTCCTCCGGCTCCTGGCCGGGGAACTGCGACCGGACGACGGCACGGTACGCACCCGGGGCCGGGTCGGTCACCTGCGGCAGGAGACGACGCCGTGGCCGCCGGACCTGACAGTGCTCGAGGCGTTCGCCGGCGGGGCGGCCGGTGACCCGGACGAGTTGCTGTCGCTGGGCCTGTTCAGGTCGACCGACCTGGGGTTGCGGGTGCGCGAGCTGTCCTACGGACAGCTCCGTCGGCTCGAACTGGCCCGGCTGGTCAGCCGGCCGGTCGACCTGCTGCTGCTGGACGAACCGACGAACCATCTCAGCCCGGCCCTGGTCGAGGAGTTGGAGCAGACGCTCGTCGACTACCCGGGCGCGGTGGTCGTGGTCACCCACGACCGCCGGACGCGGGCCCGGTTCGCCGGCGCTCACCTGCGGCTACGCGCCGGCCAGGTGGAACGGCCCGGCGCCGGGGCCGGCTGACACCGGCGGGCGGTCGCCCGGGTTGTCCGCGAGGGCGGACACGACCAGGATGGCCGGATGCGGTGGGAGATCCCGGACGGGCTGCGCTGGGTCGAGCGGACCGAGGTCGGCCGGGCCTGGCTGGCGGAGCTGCCCGGTCGGCTGGCGGACTGCGTCGCGCGGTGGGAGCTGACGCTCGGCCCGCCGTTCGCGTACGCGTTCGCGTCACTGGCCCTGCCGGCCGAGCTGCCGGACGGCACGCGGGCGGTGCTGAAGCTCCAGTACCCGGACGACGACAGCGTCCACGAGGCCACCGCGCTGGCGCACTGGGCCGGTCAGGGCGCGATCCGGCTGCTCGCCCACGACGCCGGTCGACGGGCGCTGCTGGTCGAGCGGTGCGACCCGGGCACGCCGCTGCACACGCTGCCGGTCGACGCCGCGCTCGACGTCGCGGTCGGCCTGCTGCCCCGGCTCGGGGTGCCGGCCGGGCCGCCGTTCACCTCGCTCGCCGAGGAGGCGGCCGGCTGGGCGGAGCGGATGCCGGGGAACTGGCGGCGGGCCAACCGCCCGTACGAGCGGCGGCTGCTGGACGCCGCGCTCGGGCTGTTGGCCGAGCTGGCGCCGGACCAGGGCGAGCAGGTGCTGGTCAACCAGGACCTGCACGCCGGCAACGTGCTGGCCGCCGGTCGTGAGCCGTGGCTGGTCATCGACCCGAAGCCGCTGGTCGGCGAGCGGGAGTTCGCGGTGGTGCCGCTGGTGCGCGGCGCGGAGCTGGGTCACTCCCCGGCACTGGTGCGGCACCGGCTCGACCGGCTCAGCGCCGAACTGGGCCTGGACCGGGAGCGGGTGCGCGGGTGGGCGGTCGGCCAGACGTTGGCCTGGAGCATCGGCGGCGACCAGGTCTTCCCCGGCCAGGTCGAGACGGTCCGCTGGCTGCTGGACGAGGGGTGACTCAGCCCGCCTGGCAGGTGGGGCACCAGTAGAGGTTGCGACCCGCCAGCGTGCCCCGGCGCACCTCGGCGCCGCAGACGTGGCAGGGCGCGCCGGGACGGCGGTAGACGTAGACCTCGCCACCGTGCCGGTCGACGCGGGGCGCCCGGCCCGTCGCCTCCGGCAGGTGCGCGTCGCGCACGGTGTCGATCCGGCCCCGCTCGACCGCGCGGGTCATCAGGGTCACCAGGTCCACCCAGAGGTCCGCCCAACCGGCCGGCGTCAGGTCCCGTCCGGGCAGCAGCGGCGGCAGGCCGGCGCGGAACAGCGCCTCGGTCACGAAGATCAGGCCGGTGCCGGCCACCACGGACTGGTCCAGCAGCAGCGCGGCCAGCGGGGTGGGGCTGCGCCGGATCCGCGCGTACGCCCGGTCCGGGTCGGCGTCGGCGCGCAGCGGGTCGGGGCCGAGCCGCCCGCGCAGCGCCGCCACCTCGGGCGGGGTGAGCAGCTCGCAGGCGGTGGGTCCGCGCAGTTCCAGCCAGTGCCGGTCGCTGCGCAGGCGCAGCCGCACCTGCCCGACCGCCGGCGGTGGCGCCCCCGACCCGTCGGCGAACTTCCCGTACAGCCCGAGGTGCACGTGCAGCGTCAGCTCGCCGGCGTAGTGGTGCAGCAGGTGCTTGCCGTACGCCTCGGTGCCGTCGAGGACGGTGCCGCTGAGGCGGGCGGCGCCCTCGGCGAAGCGCCCCTGCGGGCTGTCGACGTGCACCTTGTCGCCGGCGAACAGCTCGGCGTGCCGGGTGGCGAGGCGGTGGATGGTGTGTCCCTCTGGCACGACCGCCAAGGTTAGCCAGCCGGGTCGGACCCGGCCACGGGACGTCATTGAATCGACGACTGTCGAATGCCAGACTGGTCAAGTTAGCGCCCGGGAGCCGGTGCGAGCCGCTCGATCCGGGGAGGGACGCGCGGGGTGGTGCGCCACCCGGCGCCGGGCAGCCTCTCCCCCACCCGTCCCGCTGGTCGCGCCACGGTGCAGGGCCGCGCCGAGGAGATCGCGCCGCGGGCCGTGACCGTCTCCCGTCCGGCGCCGGCCCGGCCCGGCGCCCGCAGTCCCAGGAGAACCCCATGGTTCGTACGTTCGGCGCGGCCCTGGCCGCCGCGCTCGCCCTGACCGGCCTGGCCGCACCGGCCGGCACCCTCCGCTCGCCCGCCCCCACGGCGGCGACGCCCACGCCCGCCCCGACGCTGACCTGCCCACCCGCGCTGCCGGTCAGCGGCCAGGTCACCGGGGCCACCACCAGCAGTCTCACCATCACCTACTGGATGGTGCTCAGCCCACCCTGCGGCTACGACCCCCCGCTGCTCGTCAGCCTCTTCGCCAGCCGCGAGGACGCCACGCAGTGGCGCGATCCGGTGGCCGAGGCCGTCACGGGCCTGGACCGCTCGGGGTCGGTGACCGTCGGCGGGTTGACACCGGGCACCGCCTACTGGTTCCGGTTCGGCGACACCAAGGGCGTGCGGGATCCGTACGTGATCGGCGGGCCGGCGCGGACCCTGTCGTTCTGCGCCGCGACGGCCACGGTCGACAGCAGCTGGGGCGGCGGCTTCGTCGCCACGGTCACCGTGCGCAACAACGGGACCGCGCCGATGTCGGGCTGGCTCACCTCCTGGCGGTGGTCCGGTGACGAACGCGTCCAGTCGGTCTGGGGCGGAGTCGCGGAGGGCGTCGGCCCGGACGTCACGGTCCGCAACGCCTCCTGGAACGGGACGCTGCCCCCGGGCGGCTCGACGACGTTCGGCCTGCTCGTGGCGACCAGCGCGGCGCCCGGCGCCATCACGCCGGACTGCCGCGGGTGACCCGGGGCGCGCGGAGCGGGCGACGGGTGTCGATTTCCGCGCGCCTGGGTACCTCTTCCCTGTCATGCGCGGCCTCCGCGCCTGGATCAGGAGGTGCCATCGTGAAGATCCTGTCCCGCCGGAACTCTCCGGCGTCGAATACCGATGTGAACGGCGACGGCGTGGTGGACGCCCGCGACGGGAACACCGCCGCGGACACGCCGACCGACCGGCCGGTGGTGACCGACCGGGACGCCACGCAGACCACGTACCGCAGCGGCGCGACCGCCACCGAGGCGGAGCGGGCCGCCGAGGCCGACCGGGTCGCGGACGCCGACCGGGTCGAGGTCGCGGAGCGGACCGGCGAGCCGGAGCGGCGGGCGGCGCAGCGGGCCGCCGCGGCGCGCGCGGTGACCCGACGCCCGTCGGGCCCGACCGCGACGCCCGTCGACCCGGACCCCACCAGGGACCGCACCGTCGACCTGGACGGTGACGGGCGTCCCGACCGCCCCGTCGACCCCACCGTGGCCGGCCCCGTGGCCCGCCCCGTCGACACCGACGGCGACGGCCGTCCCGACCGTCCGGTGGACACCGACGGCGACGGCCGTCCCGACCGCGAGCCCGACCCGGCGCTGACGAAGAAGCCGCGGGCCAGCCTCCTCGCCACGCTCGGCCTGATCGTCTCCGTGGTCGGCGCGCTGTTCGTGCTCTCCGGCACGCTCGCCGGCTACGGCATCGGGCTGGGCGCGGTCGGCGCGGTGCTGGCCGTCCTGGGGCTGATCGCCACCCGGCGCCGGCACGTGGCCGGGAAGACCGACGCGCTGATCGGCGTGGCGGTCGGCATCGCCGCCGTGGTGCTCGGCGTGGTGGCGATGACCGGCCAGTTCGACTGGCCGACCACCGATGGCGAGTGGGTGGGCCGGCTGCGCGAGTGGCTCGACTCACAGTTTGCCGATCGGTTCTGACGGGCACATTTCCGATCGCCGGCGGCGCCGGCAGCCCGACCAGCTCCGGTGGTTCACCGGCCGGGCACAACCTCTTTCGGGGGCGGCGGTTCGCCGCCCCCGAAGTTGTGTCCGGGGTACGAGCGGCCAGCGTGAGCTGTCGACGCAACGTTCCGTCGTGCCGAGCGGTCCAGACGCAACAATCCGCTGCTCGACGCACGTTATCGCGGTGGATGTCGTCGTACCGGGGCGCATAACGTTGGACCACGGCGCCAGCCCGTGGGCCGACCGTGGCCGGGCGCGCCCGACCCTGGGAGCACGACATGACGATGGACGCCACCCGCCAGCGCTTCCTCATGTGCCGGCCGACGTACTTCGCCGTCGACTACGCGATCAACCCGTGGATGGACCCGACCGCCCCGGTCGACGCCGACCTGGCGATCCGGCAGTGGGAGCAGCTCCGCCGGACCTACCTCGACCTGGGTCACGACGTCGAGCTGATCGACCCGGTCGCCGGGCTGCCGGACATGGTCTTCGCCGCCAACGGCGGCACCGTGATCGACGACAGGGCGATGGCGGTGCAGTTCCGCGACCCGCAGCGCGCCGACGAGGCGCCCGCCTACCGCGCCTGGTTCGAGGCCGCCGGCTTCGAGATGTACGACCCGAAGCACGTCAACGAGGGCGAGGGCGACGTCCTGCTGGTCGGCGACCACCTGCTCGCCGGCACCGGGTTCCGCACCGCGCACGCCTCGCACGCGCAGCTCCAGGAGGTCTTCGGCTATCCGGTGATCACCATGCAGCTGGTGGACCCGCGCTTCTACCACCTGGACACCGCCCTCACCGTGCTCGACGAGCGGACCGTGGCGTACCTGCCGGAGGCGTTCTCCCCGGGCAGCCGGGCGGTGCTGCGCCGGCTCTTCCCGGACGCGATCCACGCCACCATGGCCGACGCCGAGGTGCTGGGCCTGAACGCGGTCAGCGACGGCCGGCACGTGGTGCTGCCCGCGCAGGCCACCGACCTGGCCGCGAAGCTGCGCGACCGGGGCTACGAGACCATCGGGATCGACCTGTCCGAGCTGCGCAAGGCCGGCGGCGGACCGAAGTGCTGCACGTTGCGACTCCGTCAGGGAAAGGCGAGCAAGTGATCATCGACGACATGCTGCGGACTCCGTCCGCGGTCCGGGACGCGGAGCGTCACACGGCGCACAACTACCACCCGCTGCCCGTGGTGATCTCGTCGGCCGAGGGCGCCTGGCTGACCGACGTGGACGGCCGCCGCTACCTGGACTGCCTGGCCGGCTACTCCGCGCTGAACTTCGGCCACCGGCACCCGAAGCTGATCGAGGCCGCGCACGCGCAGCTCGACCGGCTCACGCTGACCAGCCGGGCGTTCATCCACGACCAGTTCGCCGACTTCTGCCGGGAACTCGCCGCGCTCTGCGGCAAGGATCTGGTGCTGCCGATGAACACCGGCGCCGAGGCGGTGGAGACCGGCATCAAGGTCGCCCGCAAGTGGGGCTACCAGGTCAAGGGCGTGGCCCCGGGCCAGGCCAACATCGTGGTGGCGGAGGGCAACTTCCACGGCCGCACCACCACCATCGTCAGCTTCTCCACCGACGAGGACGCGCGGGCCGACTTCGGGCCGTACACGCCGGGCTTCACCGTGGTCCCCTACGGCGACCTGGACGCGCTCACCGCGGCGATCGACGAGAACACGGTGGCCGTGCTGCTGGAGCCGATCCAGGGCGAGCAGGGCGTCGTGGTGCCGCCGGAGGGTTACCTGCCGGGTGTGCGCCAGCTCTGCACCGACCGGAACGTGCTCTTCATCGCCGACGAGATCCAGTCCGGCCTGGGCCGCACCGGCCACACCTTCGCCTGCGAGCACGAGGGCGTCGTCCCGGACATGTACCTGCTGGGCAAGGCGCTCGGCGGCGGCATCGTGCCGGTCTCCGCGGTGGCCGCGAACGCCGACGTGCTCGGCGTGCTCAAGCCGGGCCAGCACGGCTCCACGTTCGGCGGCAACCCGCTGGCCTGCGCGGTCGCCACCGAGGTGGTCCGCCTGCTCGCCACCGGCGAGTTCCAGCGGCGCTCGGCCGAGCTGGGCGAGCGGCTGCGGACCGGTCTGGAGGCGCTGCTCGGCAAGGGCCTCGTCGCCGTGCGCGTCCGCGGCCTCTGGGCCGGCGTCGACATCGACCCGGCGCTGATGAGCGGCCGGGAGGCCTGCGAGCGGCTGATGGAGCGGGGGGTGCTGGCGAAGGACACCCACGGCTCGACCATCCGGCTCGCCCCGCCGCTGGTGATCACCGCCGAGGAGATCGACCACGCGGTGGCGCAGCTCGCCGCCGTGCTGGCCGGCTGACCCGTACGCGACAGGGCGCCGGGACCACGATGGTCCCGGCGCCCTCGCGTTTTCGCCGGTCAGGGGCGTGGCAGCCGCATCGCCATGGTCGGCGCCTCGGCCATCACCGAGTTCGGGGTGTAGGTCGCGTCGCTGGCCATCTCGCCGGCGCGGCCGACCTGCACGCCCGGGTAGAGCTCGATCAGGTCGCCCTCGCCCAGCACCCGGGACTGCTGCGGCGGCAGCGGGATCCGCTCCGTCTCGACCATGGATCCGCCCGGTCGTACGCCGGAGCCGTTCGTGCTGGTGTCGGTGACCACCACCTCGCCGCCCCGACCCAGCGCGAACTGGACGTGGCTGCGGCTGATCCAGCGCCGGGCCTCGTCGTTGAGCCACTGGCCGAGCGTCACCCCGCCCGGTCCGTCCGGCGCCCGCCCGACCGCCACCGGCTCGGTCTCGGTGAGCGCGAAGCGCCGCCGCACCAGCCCGCCGATCCGCACCGCCAGCACCTCGCTGCGCGGACGCGGTCCGCCGTCGGAGAGCCGGGCGCCGTGCCGCGGACACGTCGGTACGCCGGTGCGCAGCGTGGGCGGCGGCTGCTCGGCCGGGGCACGGTCCACCGCGGCCAGGTCGGCGAACGCGCCGCCACCCCCGCCGCCGCCGAACAGGGCGCACCCCGGCTCGGGGCAGCGCCACTGCCGGGAGAGCACCTTGACCCCGGCCGGCGAGCGGCTGCCCGTGGTCGGGTCCTGGCCGCCGCCGACGTGCGCGATGAAGACCGGGCCACCGGCGCCGGGCACCGGGGCGAGCACCCGGCCGGCCTGGCCGAGCCACGGGTAGCGGCCGACGAGCCCGTCCAACCGGGCCCGGGTGAGCACCGGCAGGCCGAGCAGGTCGGCCACCTCCAACATCCGGTCACCGGGCTGGTCGAGCACCTCCACCAGGCCGTCGTCGGCCCAGCGGCGGACCACCATCCGCTCGTTGGAGGTCAGGTCCGCGTCGGACAGCAGCGCCCGGTGCACGATCGCGTAGACCGGGACGCTGTCCTCGCCGATCTGCCGGGACAGGGCGTCGATCACCATGCCGAGCCGCAGCAGGCTGGCCGGCCGGCCACCGTCCAGGTTCTGCCAGCGGATGACCTCGGCCAGGTCGACCACGGCCCGGGCCAGCGAGGGGTCGGTGCAGACCCGCCCCTCGATGGCGTCCAGCACCTTGCTGATCTCGAATCTCATGCCGCGCTCCGCACGATGTCGTCGCCTGACCCGCCCGGGGCGATCCGCCCCGTTGGGCCGCGCGCCACCACCGGGGCGCGCCCTCCACCTGGCGACGACCCTACCGGCCGCTCCCGACGGCGGCCCGGTGCCGCCCGCCCGGAAGGGGCGCGCGCCACGGCAGGGGACGTCCCCCCGACGCCCCCTGCCGTGTCTCCCCCCGACTCAGCCCGCCCGCAGTGGGCGGCCCGCGTCGTGCAGGTGCGCCAACGCCTGCCGGTACGACTCGATCAGCCCGGTCTCCGCGTAGGGGATGCCCTGCTCGGCGCAGTACGCCCGGACGAGCGGCCGGGCCCGGCGCAGGTTGGCGCGGGGCATGTTCGGGAACAGGTGGTGCTCGATCTGGTAGTTCAGGCCGCCCAGCGCCAGGTCGACGACGCGGCCACCGCGCACGTTGCGGGACGTGAGCACCTGCTTGCGCAGGTAGTCGAGGTCGTCCTCGGCGGTCGGCATCGGCATGCCCTTGTGGTTGGGGGCGAACGCGCACCCCATGTAGAGGCCCCACAGCCCCTGGTGCACGGCGGCGAAGACCAGCGCCTTGCCCGGGGACATCACCGCCAGGAGCAGGCCGACGTAACCGACGCCGTGCGCCGCCAGCAGCAGCCCCTCCACCGCCCGGTGCCGCACCGGGACGCGCCACCGGCCGTCCGGCTCCCGGCCGGTCAGCGCCCGGACGCTCGCCACGTGCAGCGCCAACCCTTCCAGCAGCAGCAGCGGGAAGAACAGCCACGCCTGCCGGCGGGCCATCCACCGGCCCAGGCCCCGGGTGGCCCGCGCCTGCTCGTGCGTCCAGACCAGCGCGCCGGCGCCCACGTCCGGGTCCTCGTCGGTGTGGTTCGGGTTGGCGTGGTGCCGGTTGTGCTTGTCCACCCACCAGCCGTAGCTGAGCCCGACCGCCAGGTTGCCGGCGACCAGGCCGGCCACCTCGCTCGGGCCGCGCCGGCGGAACATCTGCCGGTGCCCCGCGTCGTGGCCGAGGAACGCCACCTGGGTGGTGGCCACCGCCATCCCGACCGCCAGCGCCGGCTGCCACCAGGAGTCCCCGACCGCCGCCACCAGCGCCCAGCCGGCCAGGAAGGCGCCCAGGGTGAGGACGATGCGGACGGCGTACCGGCCGGGCCGCCGGTGGAACAGACCCGCCTCGGCGACCCGGCGGGACAGGCGCGCGTAGTCGCTGCCCCGCCGCGCCCCCGGCGCCGCCAACGTGGAAGTGCTCATGCGGTGTCGCCCCCCGGTGCCGCGAGCCGCGCACGCCGCGCGACTCTCCGTCACCGATCCTCCCGACCCGAACACCCAGAGTTAATCCCGCACACCCCCGGATTCCCGGTGGTGCTACCCCCACCCGTCCCGCCGATCGTGCACTTCCGGCCCGCCCTAAGTCGGGAATGCCCCTTTGGCCTGGGCCACAAGTGCAAGATCGACGGAGGGGTCAGGTCAGGTCAGGCGGCCGACCAGGGTGCGCAGGCGGGCCAGGTCGCGGCGGCGGCGCTCGTAGGTGGCGGCCAGGGCGATCAGCAGCACGCCACCCAGGCCGAGGAAGATCCAGCGGGGCAGCAGATCCCAGCCCCGGGCCAGCTCGTGCAGCGCCAACGGCACCAGCGTGGCCGCGCCCAGCACGACCGGGGCCTGCCAGCGCCGGACCGCCCCGCCGAGCACGACACCGAGCGCCACCACCCCGAGCGCCAGGCGTCGCCACGGCTGCGGCTCCCCGGACGCCAGCACCGAGACGAGGCTGGGCAGCAACGCCGCGCCGAGCCCCGGGCCGAGCGCCAGCCAACTGGTCAGCCCCGGCCGGTGCCGCAGCGCCACCAGGCCGGCGGCGAGCGCGAGCACCGCCGCCGGCACGGTGTACGCCTCCAGCACCGTCACCCCGCCGGCGCCGAGCAGCAGCCAGCCGCCGAACAGTTCACTTGCGGCCGCGCCGCCCGCCAGCGCCCGCCGCCCGGCCGGCGTCTCGCCCCCACGCAGCACCCGCAGCCCGACGACCGCCCCCCACAGCACGCACACCGCCGCCGCGTGGCGCAGCGTGCCGACGGTGAGCAGCAGCGCGAGCAGCGCCACCGCCTGGGCCGCCGCCTCCATCGCCGGCGCACCGGCCCGGGCCACCCCGCCGGGCGAGGCGGCCCGCTCCCCCGGCCGGCCACCCGCACCGCCCGCAGGCACCCCGAACGCGCCGCCGCGCAGCGATGGCACCGCGTGCAGGGTCACCGCCGCGACGGCCAGGACCGCGAACCCGGCGGTACGCGGCGGCAGCCCGGCCGCGAGCGACGCGGTGAGCGCGAAGCCGGTGGCCGAGGCGACCGCGCCCAGCCAGCCGGCGAGCCGGACCGCGACCGGGCGTCCCGTCACCCCGACCACGGCGCCGGACACCACCAGCGCGCCCAGCCCGGCGAGCGTCCCGGCGCGGGTGGCCAGCAGGCCACCGAAGCCGGTCGCCACCAGGACCGTCCCCAGTGGCGTCAGCACCGCCGGCAGCGCCGGACGCGGGCCGGTCGACGCGGCGACCAGCAGCGCGCCGAGCCCGGTCCCGAACGCCAGCGCCGGCACCACCGGCCATGGCGCCCCCGCCGCCGACAGCAGCACCGGCAGGGCCACCGCGCCGAACGGCGACGCGGCCAGCGCCGGCAGCCGCCGGCGTCCGCCCGGCGACGCGACCCGGGTGTACCCCGCCGCGGCGACACCCAGGAGCAGCAGCGCCAGCCCGGCCCGGGCCGCCTGCGCCGGCGCCGCCGTGGCGGCGGGCACCCCGGACCAGGGCCGGACCGGCAGGTCCACCAGCACGGCCAGCGCCACCGGCGCGGCGACCAGCAGCGCGAGCCCGGCCAGCGCGAAGCCCACCGTGCGGGGGGCGGGTGCCGGCCGGGCCCCGCCACCGGCGGCCAGCGCCAGCAGCGCACCCGCCACGGCGTGGAGCCCCACCGGCTCCGCGCCCGCCCCGACCAGCGGCCCGAGACCGACTGCGGCGAGCGTCACGGCCAGCCCCGCCGAGGCGTACCCGCTCAGGTCGGGCCAGGTGCGGCGGGCCGCCAGGACGGCGAGCACCGGCACCACGACGGCGGCGGTCCCGCCCCGCAGCTGCCACCAGGGCGGCGCGCCCAGGCCGAGCAGCCCGACGACCACCCCGGCCGGTACGGCGACCAGCGCCACGGCCAACGCGACGCCGGCGACGACCGGCTGCGCGCCCCGCCCGCGCCGGCCGAGCGCGGCCACCGTCACGCCGAGCGCGGCCGAGACGGCGAGCACCGCGCCCGCCCCGGCCGGCGCGGCGCAGCCCACCAGCAGCGCGTGCCCGAGCAGCACCGCGCCGGTCGACGCGGCGACGGGGACGACGACCCGGCCCGGGCGCGGGCGGGCCACGGCGGCCAGCAGCAGCGCGGCGGCCGCCACCAGGTCGACCACCAGCACCAGCGGCCACGGCGTCGCGGCCACGGCCGGCACGGCCAGCGCGGTCAGCCCGGCGGCGACCGCCCCCACCAGCGGCCGGGCGGCCCGGGGCGTCAGCAGCGCGACCGCGCCGGCGGTGAGCAGCAAGGCCGGCGGCAGCTGCCAGCCCCAGGACGGGGCCGGCGCGGTCCGGCCGCCCTGCCAGGCCGGGAGGGCGACGGCCGCGCTCGCGGCGGCCACCAGCCCGGTGAGCACGACGGTGACCTGGCCCAGCCCGGCGGTCACCGCGAGCGCGCCCACCCGGGGGCCGGTCCGCAGTCCCGCCGGCAACGCCCGGACCGCTCCGGCCAGTACCGCCACCGCGAGCCCGGCCGCGAGCAGCAGCATCCCGGGACGCAGCTCGGCCACCGGCCGCAGCAGCGCGGCCGCGAGCACCGGCACCAGCAGGCCGGCGGCCACCGCCCGCCAGAGCCGCCCGCCGGCCGCGACCGCACCGGCGAGCAGGGCCAGCGCGACCACCAGCAGCGGGCCGCCGGCCAGCAGCGGCGTGCCGGCCGCCCGGCCGAGGGCCAGCGGCACCAGCGCGCAGCCGGCCGCCAGGGCCAACGCCGCGCCGTGCCCGACCCAGCCGAGCACCTCGCCGGCCGGCACCGCCCCGGCGGCCGGCCCCCCACCGGCGCGGGCCCGGCGACGCAGGGCGACCACCACCACGAGGTCGCCCAGCGCCAGCGCGGTCAGCACCAGCGCCCAACCCGCCGCGCCCGGCCGGGCCGCCGCCACGGCCAGCGGCAGCACCGGCTGCGCGGCCAGCCACGCCGCGAACCACGGCCCGGTCAGGCGGCTGAGCCGCCCGTACCCGGCGGCCACCAGCGCACCGGCCGCCGCCACCAGCGCGGCGTACCGGCTGCCCGGCCAGCCGGCCACCCCGAACAGGTTCACCGACCAGGCGGCGTACCCGTCCAGGACCACCAGGAGCAGACCCACCGCGGCGATCGTCTCGGCGGTGCCGCGCAGCCCGTGCGCCCGGGCCACCAGCGGCGCGGCGAGGGCGACCACGGTGACCGCGAGCAGGATCAGCGCCCGACCCGCCACCCCGAACGCGGCCCACGCGACCGCGGTGAAGACCACCGCGGCGGTGCCGAGCAACAGTCCACCCAGGACGAAGAGCAGGCTCTGCACGGCCCGGGTGGAGGTCTCCGCGCCGCCGGGGCGGGCCGGCGCGACGGGCGGCAGCGGTCGTACCGGCGGCGGTCCGGCGACGGCCGGCGCCGGCGCGGCGACCGGACGCGGCGCGGGGATCTCCAGGCGGATCCGGGCGGCCAGCGCCGCCCTGGTCTGACGGACCGTGGAGAGCCGGCCGGCGAGATCCTGGTACGCGGCCCGGGCCGCCTCGACCCGCGGGGTCAGCGCGGCGATCTCCCGGTCCAGCCGGACCACCTCGGCGGCGGGCGGGTAGGGCGGACGGCCGCAGCCGCGGCATCCGGCGACGAGGTCGGCCGGGGCGCCGCAACCGGGACAGGGGTAGCCGGTGTTCTCCACCCGGCCAGCTTCGTCGTCCCCGGGGCGGGCGGACAGAGTAGGCGTACCTAGGGACGGGTCTGCTCGCGCACCCAGGCGGTGTAGTCGGGGTTGCCGCTGTCCTCGCGGCTGACCAGGATCTCCGGCACCTCGTACGGGTGGTTGGCGCGGAGCTGGTCGACCAGCGCGTCCACCCGGTCCGGCGCGGTCTTGAACCGCACCGACCACTCGGCGGTGGTCTGGATCGCCGACTGCCACCAGTAGGTGCTGTCCACCGGCCCGCCGACCTGGGCACACGCCGCCAGCCGGCCGGCGACGGCGGCAGCCGCCAGGACGTCCGCCACCCCGCGGGCGTCCACCACCGTCGTCACCACGCAGATCTGCTCCACCAGCGCACCCTACGCGGACGACCGCGCCGCCGCCGCGAACCGCGCGGGAATCCGGTCAGGCGTCGGCCGTGTCGTCCCGGTTGGCCGCGACCCACCGGTCGATCCGACCCCACCAGTCGAACAGCCAGTCGATGCGTTCCTGCTTGCCGGCCGGGATCTCCTCCGGTGGGACGGACCAGAACCGCATCACGATCCGCTTGTCCATCGGCAGCTCACGCCACACGTCCGCGACCGTGAGCATCTGGTCGAGCCCGGTGTGCGCCACGAAGATCACCCCGGCGTCCGGCGCGGCGTCGAGCGCGGCGAGCAGCCCGCCCGGCTGCGGCGCGAGCACGTGCTGCATGCGCTCGGCGCGCAGCGCCATCCGCTCCAGGCCGAGCGACCGCAGCCGGGCGATGGCGCGCAGCCGGCGCGACGGGGTGAAGTTGCCGCCCTCGGGAAAGATGACGAAGGCGTCGTCGTCGTCCAGGCCGGTGGCCAGGTGGCCGATCTGCTGGACCGCCGAGTCCCGGCCGTCCGCGCCGGGCGCGATGAAGCGGTTGGGCAGCCGGTTGAGCAGCACGTCGATGGCCGGGTCCCACTGGAGGCTCTCCTTGAGCACGATCCGGGGTTCCCGGTGGAACCAGTTCACCAGCGCGTGGATCAGGATGAACGAGTCGCCGGGCCCGGCGTGCCGGCAGAGCACCAGCTCGGGCCGGCCGGGCAGCGCGGTGTCCGGGTCGGTGCCGACCACGTCGATGCTCAGCCGCAGCGTCCACCGGGCCTGCCAGAACAGCACCCGGAGGAAGCGGCCGGCGACCACGTAGTGGGCCCGTTGGAAGGCCGGCGACCGCTTGTACGCGCCGAAGCCGGAGGCCACCCAGAGCAGGAAGAGGGCGAGCAGCGCGGCGGCGTCCCAGACCAGGTAGACGGCGCCGATCCAGAGCAGCCGCAGCGGGCGCAGCCGCCCCGGCACCAGCGGCGACGCGGCCAGCGCCAGCAGCGCCCAGACCGGGAGCGTGGTCACCACGGCGACGGCGAGCAGCACCACGCCGGGTGCGAGCAGCAACCGGCGTAGCCAGCGGGGTGGCAGCGGCATCAACGCTCCAGCGCGGTGTCCAGGTAGCGGCGCGAGGCGGTGTACGCCCGGCTGATCCGCCGCCCCACGGCCGCCATGTCCCGGTACGCCCACGGGCTGTCGTCGCGCGGGTCCAGACCGCCGGTCGGCAGCACGTGCACCGCGACGCCGTCGGGCAGCGCCGCCATCTCGCGGGCGAACCGGTGCCGGCGGGCGATCTCGAACGCGACCTGGGCGATCTCCCAGGGCCGGCGCGGCGGGCTCAGCTCGCGGTCGATCCGGCCCACCTGGAGCACGAAGATCTGCGTCGCGCCGGCGGCCACCGCCTCGCCGACCGGGATCGAGTTGACCACCCCACCGTCGATGTAGTGCTGCCCGGCGATCTGGGTGGGTGGCAGCAGCCCCGGCACCGAGGCGGACGCGAGCACGGCCGGCACCAGCGGGCCCTCACTGAACCAGTGCTCGGCGGCGCGCTCGATGTTCGCGGCGCAGCAGCGGAACGGCACGGCCAGGTCGGCGAACGTGGTGCCCTCGCCCAGCTCGCTCTCCAGCAGGCGGCGCAGCGGGCGGGGCGAGTGCAGGTGGGTGCGCGCGGCGAAGCGGCGCAGCTGCCGGGCGACCGAGTCGCCGTACACCTCGCTGGCCTCCGGGGATGCCCAGAGGCGGACCAGCCGGTCGGTCACCGCCTCGGTCGGGTCGGCGGCCACCAGCGCGCCGTTGACCGCGCCGATCGAGGTGCCGAGCACCAGGTCGGGTCGGATCCGGTGGCGGAACAGGGCCCGCAGCATGCCCACCTCGACGGCGCCGAGCACTCCCCCGCCGCCGAGCACGAACGCCACCGGACCACCTGCCATGCCGTTCATCCTGGCACGCGGCCCACAGCCCGGCCCGTCGGTGGCGGCGGGGCCGACCACGGCCGTCACGGACGGTCAGCGGCGGCGCGCGGGCCGCGATCCGGGATCGGACGGCCGTTGACAGGTCGGACACATTCCCGCAACCTGGTAGCGCTCCCGAGCCCAGGCAGGTGCGAGGTGATGGCGACACTGCAGGCCGGCCGTCTGCTGGCCCGGCGGTACCGGCTCATCGACCGGATCGGCGCCGGCGGCATGTCGGTGATCTGGCGCGCCCGCGACGAGGTGCTCGACCGGGTGGTCGCGGTCAAGGTCCTCGCCCCCTCGCTCGCCGCGGACGCCCGGTTCCGGGACATGGTGCGCGAGGAGGCCCGCTCCGCCGCCCAGCTCGACCACCCGCACGTCACCGCCGTGCACGACTACGGCGAGACGGTGGCCCCGGACGGCTCGATCACCTCGTTCGTGGTGATGGAGCTGCTCAGCGGCGAGGAGCTGGAGCACCGGCTGACCGAGGGGCCGTTGCCCTGGCCGACGGCGGTGGAGACGGGCGCCCAGGTGGCCGAGGCGCTCGCCGCGGCGCACCGGCTCGGCATCGTGCACCGGGACGTCACCCCGGCGAACGTGATGATGACCGGCAACGGCGCCAAGGTGCTCGACTTCGGCATCGCCACCCGGGTCGGCGCGCCGGACGAGGACGAGGACGGCGGCACGTTCGGCACCCCGGCGTACGTGGCGCCGGAGCGGCTGGACGGCGCCCCGGCCCAGCCGGCCACCGACGTCTACTCGCTGGGCGTGCTGCTGTTCGAGACGCTGACCGGCCAGCCGCCGTACGCGGCGGAGACCTGGGAGCAGCTGAGCGCCGCGCTGGCGGACAGCCCGGCGCCCACCCTGGACGGCGTACCGGGGCTGCCCCGGCCGGTCGCGGAGATCTGCCTGCGCTGCCTGGACCGGGACCCGCGCCGCCGGCCGACCGCGCACCGGGTGGCGGCCGTGCTCCGCGACCAGCTGCTGCCCGCCGACCCGCAGGCCGCCACCATGCTGGCGCCGACGATGACCCTGCCCGCGCTGCCCGCGCTGCCCGCTCCCCCGCACGCGACGACGGCGACCGCGGCGACGCCGGGTCCCGCGCCGGACCGGCGACGCGCGCTCGCGTGGGCGGGGGCCGGCGTGGCGGTGGTCGCCGCCGCCGCGCTGCTGGTGCCCGCGCTCACCCCGGACCGGCCGAGCCACCCCCGGGTGCTGCCGACCACCGCGCCGGTGCGGGTGCCGCCCACCGCGCCGGAGGAGACGGCCGGCACCCCGTCCATCGAGCCGACGCCGCCGGCCGCCACCGTCGGGCCGACCGCTGCGGCCGGCGACCCGGCCGACGCGGCCGAACGGGTCGACGGGCTGATCGCGGCCGGGCTGGCGGAGGGGCAGATCCGCGACGACGTCGGCGTCGACCTGCGCAACCTGCTGCGCAACGCGATCGCCGCCGACGAGGGCGAGGTGACCGCCGCCGTGGACCGGCTCCGCGGCAAGATCGCCGAGCGTCGACGCGAGGGCAGCATCAGTCCCGGGTACGCGCGGCAGCTCGACGCCGCCGCCGCGCGGCTGCTGGCCGGGCCGACCTGACCGGTCAGCCGGCGACGACCGGGGTGACCGCGCGCGGGCGGTCAGCGGTGGCCCGGGCGGCCAGGAAGCCCCGGTACACCGCCTCGTGGTCGGCGGCCATCCGTTCCACCGAGAAGTTCTCCGCGACGTGCGCGATGCAGTCGGCCGGGTCCAGGTCGGCCGCCGCCCGCAGGGCCGCCGGCAGCTCGTCGGCGTGGTCGCAGACCAGCCCGGTGACACCCGGTCGGACCAGTTCCGGCACCGCGCCCCGGCCCAGCGCGACCACCGGCGTACCGGTCGCCATCGCCTCCACCATCACCATGCCGAACGGCTCCGCCCACTGGATCGGCATGATCAGGCAGCGGGCGTCGAGCAGCAGCCGGAGCGTGGCCTCGCGCTCCGCGTTCACCACCAGCGTGACGTCGGAGTCCAGCATCGGCTCGACCACCTGTTCCAGGTAGCGACGCTCGGCCGGCTCGTGGCACTTGCCGGCCAGGGTGAGCGGCAGCCCGGCCGCGCGGCAGGCCCGGATCGCCACGTCCGGGCCCTTGTCCGGGCTGAACCGGGCGAGCCAGAGCACCGGCCCGGCCCCCGGCGACCGCTTGCGCGGGATGTCCCGCAGCGGCATCGCGTTGTGCACCGTGCCGACCCACGGCAGGCCCGGGTTGGCCCGACGCTGGGCGTGCGAGATCGCGATCAGGCCCACGCCCCGGTCGGTGTTGCTGAGCACCGTGCCGTACTCGCCGACCGGGTTGCCGTGCACCGTGGCCACGGTGGGGACGCGGCGGCGGCCGGCCACCATCGGGCCGATGGTGGTGTGGTCGTGCACCAGGTCGAAGTCGGCCGGGTCCACCAGGCGGTCGACGTGGGCCAGGTGGGCCAGCTCGGGCAGCGACTCGCCGAGCCGGTCGTACTGCAACTCCGCGCAGGTGGAGACGAAACGGGCGTTCGTGCCGTGCTCCGTGCCCGCGCCGAACAACGTCACCGCGTGCCCCCGGTCGATCAGCGCGTCGACCAGCCCGGCCACCAGCGTCTCCAGCCCGCCGTACCCGGGCGGCGGCACCGAGAGCCACGGCGGCACCACCATCGCGATCCGGAGAGGTCCGGTCCACGCGCGGTCCGGCTGGTTCACGGCCACGAGCCCTCCCCGTTGGTCCCCGGCGTACCCGATCGGCGGCGGGTTCCCGACCCGACCGGCGCTAAACGGCGGCGCGGCCGGCCATCGGCCGACGTCGACGGCGGGCGGTCGACGTTCAGTCGGTCACCACGATCCCGACGTGCACCTCCCGTACGCCGGGCAGGGCCCAGGCCGCCCGTTCCGCCTCCTCCCGCTGCCACCAGGCGCGCACCACGCCGGCGAGCACCACGGTGTCGCCCTCGACCCGGGCGTCGACGCGTTCGGTCCCGGTGCGCCGGACGAGCAGGCGGCGCAGGTCACGGCGGTTCTGCTCGTCGCTGGGCGGAGTCGGCGGGCGCACCTCGACCAGGTTGGTCACCCCGCGTACGCCCCGCAGCCGGCGCAGCTCGCGTTCGGCGGTCCGACGCTGGAAGCCGTACTCCACCTCGCCGCGGAGCATGACCCAGCCGTCGGCGACGGTCACGTCCAGCCGCTCGGCCGGCACGAAGCTGTCCCACTCCAGCGCCCGGCTGGCCGCGATCGCGATGTCGGCGTCGGTACGCCGGTCCGCCACGGGCAGGTCGACGTCGAGCTCGCTGGCGACGGCACGCACCCCGCGTACCCGGTGCGCGCAGCGCTCGGCCGCCCAGCGCCGGGCGTAGCTGTCCACCTGGCCGGTGAGCGTGACCACGCCCTCGGCGACGGTCACGCCGATCTCGGTGGGCCGGGTCTGCGCGTCCCAGTCCAGCTCGGCGAGGACGTCCCGCTGGATCTCCTGGTCGGTGCGCGCGGCGACGGTGGTGGTCATGCCCCGAGGGTGCCGCCGGTGGGGGTGAGCCCGGGTCACCCGGACCGGGTGAGGCACGAAAAAGGGCGGCGGGTGACGGAGCCAACCCCCTTGGCTCCGTCACCCGCCGCCCGGGAGGGAGGCAGGTGTTACGGACTATGACGTCTCGGCGAGCGTCACGGTTGCCGTCTCGGCCGATCCGTTTCGCTTGTACTGGACCTCGACCCGGTCACCGACCTTGCCGGCCTGCACGGCGCCGACCAGATCGTTGGAGTCGTTGACCACCGTGTCGCCGAACTTGGTGATCACGTCGCCCCGCTGGAGCCCCGCCTTCTCGGCGGCGCTGCCGGGCGTGACGGCGGCGACCAGGGCGCCGCCGTCCTCGGCGGCGTTCACGCTGACCCCGAGCGAGGGGTGGCTGACCTTCTCGCCCCGCTGGAGCTTCTCGGCCACGTCCTTGGCCTTGTTGCTCGGGATGGCGAAGCCGACGCCGATGTTGCCGTTGCTGCCCTGCCCGGCGGTGGCGATCGCGGTGTTGATCCCGATCACCTCGCCCCGGGTGTTGACCAGCGCGCCGCCGGAGTTGCCCGGGTTGATCGGCGCGTCGGTCTGCAGCAGCCCGGAGATCGAGCTGGCGCCCTGCTGCGGGTTCTGCTGCTGGCCGCCCTCACCTGCGGCGATGGTGCGGTCGCGGGCGCTCAGGATGCCGGCGGTCACCGAGCCCTGGAGGCCGAGCGGGCTGCCCAGGGCGAGCACCTGGTCGCCGACCTGCATGGCGTCGCTGTCGCCGAACTTCGCCGCCTTCAGGTTGCTCACGCCGCTGGCCTGGACCACCGCGAGGTCGGTCTTCGGGTCGGTCCCGACGATCTTCGCCGAGGCGGTCTTGCCGTCGGCGAAGACCACCTTGACGGTGTCCCCGCCGGCGGAGGCGACCACGTGGTTGTTGGTCAGCACGTACCCGTCGGCGCTGAGGATCACCCCGGAGCCCTCACCGCTGTTCGTCATGATCGTGACGATGCTGTCCTGGACCGCAGCCGCGATCTTGGGCAGGTCGGCGCTGTTGATCACCGGGGCGGCGGAGTAGGTGCGGGTGACGCCGCCGCCGTCGTCGAGCGCGAGGGCCAGCGCGCCGCCGGCCACGCCCGAACCGAGCATCAGGGCCAGCGCCAGCGCGCCCGCGCCGACGAACTTGCCGGCCCGGCTCGGCCGCGCCGGCTGCTGCGGGCCCCACGGCGGGACCGGCTGCCCGGCCTGGTGCGGGTACTGCTGGTGCGGCTGGGCCTGGTAGGTCGGCACCGGGCCGGCGGAGTGCGGCGACGACGGGTAGCCGGCGCCGCCCTGCTGCGCCCAACCGCCCTGGTGCTGGCCCCCGTACCACGGGTAGGTCTGCTGCGACTGCCCGGAGACCGGGTACGGCGGGGCGGACGGCGTCGCGGTGGACGGCCCGTACGGGTGGCCCGGCGAGCCGGCGTGGGCAGGCTGCCCGCCGTGGGCGGCCGGGTCGGCCTGGACACCGGAGGCGACCGGCGCGTCCGGGCCGGGCCGGGTCGCCCACCCCGACGGAGTCGGCGTGTCGGGAGAGCCGGCGTGGGCGACGGTTCCGGCGGCCGGGGAGTCGGCCGGAACCGGCGCGGCGGCCGGGGTAGTGGTGGTGGAGTCCGACGTCCCGCTCTCGACGCGGGGCAGCTCGGCGGTGTGGTGCGACGGCTCGGCGTCGGCGGGGGCCGGCGACCGCTGCGGATCGGTCTCGTGCTCGGTCATGACACCAGCTTTCCCCGTGGCACTGTCACCAGCCTGGAATCCGCCTGAATGTTTTCTGTAAGTCACTCGCCCGGCTCCGGCGACTCCGGCAGCAGCGGCAGCTTCACCCGGAACGTGGCGCCCCCGCCCGGCGTCTCGGCCGCCTCGACCGTGCCGTGGTGCGCCGCCACCAGCGCGGCGACGATCGCCAGGCCGAGCCCGGTGCTGGTCGGCCCGCCGGCCCGCCGGGTCCGGGCGGCGTCCACCCGGTAGAACCGCTCGAAGACCCGTTCGGCCTGCTCCGGGGTCAGGCCGGGCCCGGTGTCCGCGACCTCCACCACGGCGACGTTGCCGGTTTCCGCCCGCAGCCGCAGCGTCACCGCGGCGTCCGACGGCGTGTGGGTGAGCGCGTTGGTCATCAGGTTGCCGATCACCTGACGCAGCCGGGCGTCGTCGCCGAGCACCACCAGCGGGCCGGAACCCGGTTCCCGCTCCAGCTCGATGCGCCGGTCCGGGTCCACCACCCGGGCCGCCTCCACCGCGTCCGAGGCCAGCACCGGCAGCTCCACCGGGGCCAGCGCGATCGGCCGCTCCCGGTCCATCCGGGCCAGCAGCAGCAGGTCCTCGACCAGCAACCCCATCCGGGACGCCTCGTCCTCGATCCGGCGCAGCAGGTCCGCGGTCTGCTCCGGCTCCCGCGCCGCGCCCTGCCGGTACAGCTCGGCGAAGCCCCGGATGGTGGTCAGCGGGGTACGCAGCTCGTGCGAGGCGTCGGCGATGAACTGCCGCATCCGCTCCTCGGAGCGGCGGGCCCGCCCCTCCGACGCCTGCGCCGAGGCGGCCGCGTCCCGGGCGCCCATCTCGGCGCTGCGCGCCGCCGCCTCGGAGGCGGCCCGCGCGGTGAACGCGGCCTCGATCTGGGCCAGCATCGCGTTCAATGCCCGGGAGAGCCGGCCCAGCTCGGAGGTCGGGCAGGCCCGCCCCTCCTCCGGGTCGGGCACCCGCCGGGTCAGGTCGCCGCCGGCGATGGCCGCCGCGGTCCGCTCGATCTCCACCAGCGGCTTCAGGCTGGTCCGCACGATGCCCGCGCCCACCGACGCCAGGATGATCATCACCGCTCCACCGACCAGCAGGTCTATCCAGAGCAGCTGCCGGACGGAGAGATCGACGTCGTCGAGGTTCTGGCCGACCACCCGGTACGAGTCCTCGCCGTCCTGCCGCACCATCAACCGCCACCGGACCCGCTTGTCGGCGCCGTCGTCGGTGAACGCTTCCCCGTTGGCGTGCTCGTCGTACCAGCTCTGCTGGCCGATGCCCGCCGGCAGGTCCTGGTCGTCGAGCGCGCGGTCGCGTGCCACCTTGCCCTGCCGGACGGTGCTGTTCCACTGCGCGACCAGGTAGTCGGTCGGAAGCGTGCTCAGGTTCTCCTGGCTGACCGTCACACCGCGGTCGAGCTGGTCGTCCAACTCGCCGTCGATCCGGCCCACCAGATAGTCGTGCAGGAAGTACGCGGTGGAGACGCTGATGACCAGCAGTGCCCCGCCGACCAGTGCCAGCACGGCGGTGACCAGCTTGAGCCGGAGCGGGATCCCGCGCAGCCAGCCCTTCGCGTCGTGGACGGCGCTCACGCCGCCGGCTTGCGGAGCACGTAACCCACCCCGCGCAGGGTGTGGATCAGCCGGGGCTGGGTGTTGTCGACCTTGCGCCGCAGGTACGAGATGTAGGACTCGACGATGTTGTCGTCACCGCGGAAGTCGTAGTTCCAGACGTGGTCGAGGATCTGCGCCTTGCTGAGCACCCGGTTGGCGTTGAGCATCAGGTAGCGCAGCAGCTTGAACTCGGTCGGCGACAGCTGCACCCGCTGGCCGGCCCGGTGCACCTCGTGCGTCTCCTCGTCCAGCTCCAGGTCGGCGAAGGTGAGCCGGGACGGCGCGTGCTCGCCGGTCGCGGTGCGCCGCAGCACGGCCCGGATCCGGGCGGTCAACTCCTCCAGGCTGAACGGCTTGGTGACGTAGTCGTCGCCGCCCAGGGTCAGCCCACGGATCTTGTCGTCGGTGGCGTCGCGCGCGGTCAGGAACACCACCGGGGTACGCGTGCCGCCCTCGCGGAGCATCCGGATGACCTCGAAGCCGTCCAGGTCGGGCAGCATCACGTCGAGTACGACCAGGTCGGGCCGGTGGTCCTTGGCGGCGTGCAGCGCGGCGCTGCCGCTGGTCGCCGTCGCCACGTCGAAGCCGGCGAAGCGCAGGCTCGCGGAGAGCAGTTCGAGGATGTTGGGATCGTCCTCGACGACGAGCAGTCGGGCCTCGGTCTGGGTAGCCGCCATGGCTCCCATCATCCGTGCTCCGGCTGCGGTCGCGCTGGGCGCCACCTGGAAACAACCTGTGAGCTCAGCGGAGCAGTCGTCGCAGCCCGTCGAGCGCGCCGTCGAGCACCCGGATCGCGGTGCGGAGCTGGTTGTCGCTGAGCCGCCCGGCCCGGACCAGGGCGCCCACCTCGACCGTGAACGCGGCCAGCCGCCTGTCGAACTCGGCGAGCAACGGCGACTCGGCCGGGCCGGGTGGGCTCCCGCTGCCGCCCGGGCGCGGGGGCGGGGGCGGCGGTGTCCAGCGGCCCTGCCGGGTCTGCCGGGCCACCTCGCGCAGCTCCCGCTTCAGGTCGCGCACCGAACCGCGTACCTCGGTGCGGATCTCGCCGGCGAGCGCCGAGAGGTCCTCGACGGAGGCGCTGATGTCGGCCTCCAGCGTGGCCAGCTCGTCGGCCCGCTGCCGCAGCTCGGCCCGGCCCGCGTCGGTGATCTCGTAGACCTTGCGCCCACCCACGGCGGTGTGGGTCACCAGACCCTCCACCTCCAGCCGCTGGAGCCGGGGATAGATGGTGCCGGCGCTGGGCGCGTAGAGGCCGAGGAAGCGCTCCTCCAGCAGGCGGATCAGCTCGTAGCCGTGCTTGGGCCCGTCGTCGAGGAGCTTGAGCAGGTAGAGCCGGAGCCGCCCGTGACTGAACACGGCGGTCACGGCAGGTCCTCCACGTCGTCGGCGTCCGCGACCGGGCGGGCCAGCAGCGCGATGCTGCCGGACGTCGCGGACGCCCAGAGCTTACCGGCGCCCCCGCCGAGCACCCCGTGGCTGTCCTTGACCGCGCCGAAGCCGTGCTGGCCGCCGCAGATCTGCGGGAAGCCGCTGGTGATCCGGCCGGAGGTGGTGTGCAGGTGCACGCTGAGGTCGCTGTCCTCGCGGACCCGCACGGTGATGCTGCCGGAGATGGCGCTGAGCCGGATCTCACTGCCGCGCGGGTTGTCCAGGTCGCAGGTGATCGAGCCGGACACCGCGTGGGCGCGGACCCGCTCGGGTGCGCTGTCGGCCAGGATCAGCTCGCCGGAGACCGTCTCCAGGTCGAGGTCACCGCCGATGCCGAGCGCCTCGACGGGGCCGGAGACGACCTTGGCGGTGGTGCGGCCGCGCAGCCCCATCAGGGTGACCTGGCCGGAGGTGACGTCGACCCGGGTGTCGCGACGCAGTCCGGAGGCGACCAGCGCGCCGTCGACCAGGTGCAGGTCGGCAAGCGCCTCGGCCGGCACCGCCACGGACACCTCGGCGCGGTAGCGGCGGCGGAGCTGCCCCAGCCACCAGAGCACGCCCGGCCAGCGGGTGGTCCGCTCGTGCCGGACGGTCAACCGGCCGTCGCGCAGCTCGACCACGAGTGGGCGGCGGCTGATCCGGGTGACGTCGACCCGGGCCGGGCCGTCGGTGGCCACCACGTTGAGCCGGCCGCTGACCAGCCGGACCTCGAGCCGGGTGACCGGCTCGTCCAGGGTGAGCCGCTGCGGGCTGTCGACCGTCCAGCTGGCCATGGTTCCTCCCCTCGTCGCGCGCCGCCCCGGCACGCCCGATGACGACAGAACCATAACGCGATACATCGCGACTGAACAAGTCCCTATCGCGACCGTATCGCGTCTCCCCTCACCCTTCCCCCGTTGACCAAGGAGTTCGCGTCGACGTCCGGCAGGACCGCCGACGCAAACTCCTTGATCAACGGGACGAGTCCCCGCACCGGGAGGCCCGGAGCGTCAGCCCGAGGCCGGCCCCAGCCGTCCACCGTCCGGGGCCGCGAGGCTCCGCTCACGCTGAGGACGCCGAGATCTTGGTACGAGAGGGCCCTCATAGGGGCCGTTTCGTACCAAGATCTGCGGACGTTCTGAGAGGTGGAAGATCGATCCCTTTGGGTGGAAGGGTTCCGGGGGGGTGAAGCCCGAACCGCTGTCGGCGGGAGGGCGGGCGCGGGGCGGGGCGGGGCGGTGCGGTGCGGTGCGGTGACGCGGCGGCGGGGTGGTCAGGCGACCAGGTCGAGGTCCGGCCCGGCCACGCCCGACGGCGACGGCGACGGCACGACGCCCGGGGAGGACGAAACGTCGGCCCGGGACACGACATCGATGAGGGAGCGGGACCGGGGTGCCGACAAGAGCGGATACCCGGTCGGGCCACCGAGCACGGGGGCGGGACGGGTCACCCGGGTCCGGGTGGTCGGCGCCGGGTGGACGGCGGCCTCGGCGGCTCGGGCCAGCAACCGCCGGTCCGCCCCGTCGGCCGGGTGCAGGGCGGCCGTCACCGTCACCGCCACGGTCAGGTCCCGGGCCGCCAGCACCCGGCGCACCGACGCCCAGAGCGTCTCCTCGCCCAGGAACGCGGGCAGCGTGCTCGGGTCGCCGGCGTGCCGGTAGGCGAGGCCGAGCGGCACCACGGGCGCCCCGGCGGCGACCGCGGCCTCGAACATCGCCGGTCGGAAGCCCCGGGCGGGGCGGCAGTCCGTCGCCGTGCCGCACCAGGTCGTGCCCTCCGGGAACACCGCCACCGGGTGCCCGGCGCGCAGCGCCCCGGCCACCCGGGCGACCGTGGCCGGCAGCTCGCGCGGTCGGGACCGGTCCACGAAGACCGTGCCCGCCGCGGCGGCCAGCGCGCCGACCAGCGGCCAGCCCCGGACCTCGCGCTTGGCCAGCATCCGGGCCGGCGCGACGGCGAGCACCGCGAGGATGTCCAGCCAGGAGACGTGGTTGGCGACCAGCAGCGCGCGGCGGCGCGGCGGCCGGCCCCGGACCGTCAGCCGGACGCCGAGGGCGCGCAGCGTTCCCCGGGCCCAGCGTCGCAGCGCCGCCTGCCGGTCGGCCGCCGGCAGCAACGGCAGCACCGCCGCCAGGCCGGCCCCGGCCAGCACCATCCCGAGTACGCCGAGCAGCCGCCCGACCCGGCACGCCCAGGACACGTCCGGCGCGGCGGGCGGCGGCAGGCAGTCCGGCCCGCAGCCCGAGGCGGGCCGCCAGAGCCCCTCGCCGGTCACGAGCCGACCTCGCCGAGGAAGTGCTTCAGGTAGCGCGGATTCATCCGGTCCAGCGAGAAGAGCACGTAGAAGTCGGCGCAGCCGAAGTCCGGGTCGTACGCGGGCTCGCCACCGACCCACGCGCCGAGCCGCAGGTAGCCGCGGAGCAGCGGCGGCACGAGCGCGCGGCGTTCGGCGGGGGTGAGCGTGGCGGGGTCGACCGCCGCCGGCGCCTCGGCGAGCCAGGGCCGGCGCGGGGTGACCCGCAGCGGCGGCGGGGCGAGGTGCCGCGCCCGCACCCGCGCCCACACCTCGGCGGCGGCGGTCCCGCCGTCGGCGACCGGCACCGAGGCGCAGCCGCCGAGCCAGCGCGAGCCACGCAGGTGCAGGTAGCGGCAGATCCCGGCCCACATCAGGTTGATCACCGCCCCGGTGCGGTGGTCCGGGTGCACGCAGGAGCGCCCCGCCTCGACCAGGTCGTCGCGGAGCGGGGCCAGCGGGGCCAGGTCGAACTCGCCGTCGGCGTACCGCCGGTCGGTGCGTCCGGGCGGCAGCAGCCGGTAGGTGCCGACCACCTCCCCGGTGCCCTCGCGGAGCACCACCAGGTGGTCGCAGTGGGCGTCGAACTCGTCGGCGTCGAGCCCGGCGGACCCCGGCGGCAGGGTGGCGCCGAGTTCGCCGGCGAACACCTCGTGGCGCAAGCGTTGCGCGGCCGCGACCAGGGTCGGGTCGTCGGCGATCAGCAGGGTGTAACCGCTGGTCGTGAGCGGTGCGCCAGCGGCGTGCAGAACGGCCATGGGTCCTGTGTAAGGGCCCCGGGTTGCCGCCCCCGGGGTGAGGGATGTCGATCCGGTGAACGCCCGTCGGCGGCGGCGTGCGCGAACCGGTGACGGCGGGTGTGCGAGGCTGCCGGGCGACCGCCGACGACGGCGCCGGCGGCGCACGGAACCCGGAGGTGCACATGCTCGTCGAGGCCCGCTTCCACGGACCGGACGGCTCGGGCAACGGCGGCTGGAGCGCCGGGATCTTCGCCGCGCTGATCGACGACCGGGGGCCGGTGGAGGTCACCCTGCGCCGGCCGCCGCCGCTGGACACCCCACTGACCGCCGGCGACGGCGAGGTGCGCGACCCGGAGGGCCGGCTGGTCGCCCAGGTACGCCGGGTCGAGCCGGTCGACGCGGTCGTGCCGCCGGTGGACCGGGCGACGGCCGAGCAGGCCGCGCGGGCGTACCCCGGTCTGGTGGACCACCCGTTCCCCGGCTGCTACGTCTGCGGGCCGACGCGCCCGGACGGGCTGCGGATCTTCCCCGGCCGGCTGCCCGACGGGCGGACCGCCGCGCCGTTCCGCGCGCCGGCCGAGGTGGTGCCGGCGACGGTCTGGGCGGCGCTCGACTGCCCAGGCGGCTGGGCGGTGCTCTCCGCCGGCCGGCCGTACGTGTTGGGGCGGATCGCCGCGCAGGTCACCGCGCTGCCGCGGCCCGGCGACGAGTGCGTGGTGACCGGCCTCGCGGTGGGCGGCGAGGGGCGGAAGGCCGAGGTGCACACCAGCCTGTACGGGCCGGACGGCGCCCTGCTCGGCCGGGCCCGTGCCACCTGGGTCGCGGTGCCGGCGAGCTGATCTCCTCCCTGAGGAGGACGGCGCGTACGCATCCCGCCTGATTGACCCCCTTGCGCCGGGTTGGAAGGCTGTGCGGGGCGCCCCCGCAACGGCGCCCCCACCGGCGTGCGTCCAGCGCGCCGGGGCAGGAGAGGAGAATGATGTCCGACGGGCAGCCACGCCCCAGTGCCGCGACCGGCCAGATCATCGTGTCCGGCCTGACCAAGCAATACAAGAACGTCCGGGCGGTCGACAACCTGTCGTTCACCGTCGAGCCGGGCCGGGTCACCGGCTTCCTCGGCCCGAACGGCGCGGGTAAGACGACCACCCTGCGCATGTTGCTCAACCTGGTCACGCCGACCGCCGGCACGGCCACCATCGGCGGCCACCGGTACGCCGACCTGACCGACCCGCTGCGCACGGTGGGCGCGGTGCTGGAGGCGTCCAGCGCGCACAAGGGCCGCACCGGCATCAACCACCTGCGGGTGATCTGCGCGGCGGCCGGGCTGCCGAAGGAGCGGGCGGACGAGGCGCTCGCCCTGGTCGGGCTCTCCCCGGCGGCGAAGCGCAAGTTCAAGGGCTACTCGCTGGGCATGAAGCAGCGGCTCGGGATCGCCGCCGCGATGCTCGGCAACCCGCAGGTGCTGATCCTGGACGAGCCGGCCAACGGCCTCGACCCGGAGGGCATCCGCTGGATGCGCGGCTTCCTCAAGGGACTGGCCGCCGAGGGTCGTACCGTGCTGGTCTCCAGCCACCTGCTCTCCGAGATGCAGCTGCTCGCCGACGACGTGGTGATCATCGCGGCCGGCAAGCTGGTCCGGCAGGGTCCGGTCGAGCAGGTGATGGGCTCGATGACGCACGGCGCCCGGGTGCGGGTGCGCACCCCGCAGGCGGACGAGCTGGCCGCGGCGCTGCGCGAGCAGTCCGCCACGGTCGACGCCGACCCGCACGGCGCGCTCCTGGTCGGTGGCGTGGACGCGCCGACCGTGGGCCGCGTCGCGCTGGCGGCCAAGGTGGAGCTGCACGAGCTGACCACCGAGCGCCCCGACCTCGAAGGGGTCTTCCTGGAGCTGACGGCCGGAAAGGCGGAGATCCGATGACGCTGGTCCGATCCGAACTGCTCAAGATCCGCACCACCAGCACCTGGTGGATCTTCGCGCTGATCAGCGTGCCGCTGTGGGGGCTCTCGCTGCTCTTCAACTGGCTGCAGACCGACGCGCTGACCAGCGGGAACGTCGGCGACGTGCCGGCCGACCAGGCCGACCAGGTGCAGGCGGTCTCCAGCGCCGACAGCATCGCGGCCAACCTCTACACCAACGGGCAGTTCTTCGGGCTGCTCATCGTGATGCTGCTCGGCATCGTGGTGGTGACCAGCGAGTTCTTCCACCAGACGGTGACCACCACGTTCCTCACCGCGCCGCACCGCACCGCGGTGATGCTGGCCAAGCTGGCCGCCGCCGGCGTGCTGGCGCTGCTGTTCTGGATCGGCACCACGGTGCTCAACCTGATCTTCGCACCGCTGATCCTGAACGCCACGGACGTCGGCGCGCAGTTCGGCAGCGGGGCGGTCTGGCGCGCGGTGGCCCTCAACGGGCTGGCCTACCTGCTCTGGTCGGTGCTCGGCGTCGGGCTCGGCGTGCTGATCCGCAGCCAGATCGGCGCCACCGTGACCGGCATCCTGCTCTACCTGGGTGGCACCATCGGCGCGGCCATCGCCATCGGCCTGCTCGCGCAGCGGTTCGGCGACTGGATCAACCAGCTCCAGTTGCTGGTGCCGTCGCTGGCCTCCGGCCTGATGGTCAGCGGCGCCGAGATCCCCGGCAACCCGCCCCGGTGGGCGGGCGCCGCGGTGCTCATCGGGTACGCGGTGGTGACCGGCGCGATCGGCGTGCTGACGATCCGCCGGCGCGACATCTCCTGAGTCGCCGCGCACCCTGGCCCCGGCCGGTGACCCCGTGTCACCGGCCGGGGCCGCCGTCGTCTAGCAGGAGTCGCCGGATCACGCAGCGTTTGCCGAACTTCTGGCATCTTCTGTGAAACGGGCCACCAGCCGGAGGCGAGAATGCCTGCGGCAATCGCACGGCGTAGCCTGGGATCCGTCTTCCGTGCCCCGGCGAAGCGGGCACGGGAGCCACCGCGAGACATTCACAACCGCGTGAAAGAGGCGATTAGCGGCCGTGTCGACCCAGCAGACATCGCAGGAGAACCCACTGGCGGGTTTCGGCCCGAACGAGTGGATCGTCGAGGAGATGTACCAGCGCTACCTCGCCGACCCCTCGAGCGTCGATTCGGCCTGGCACGACTTCTTCGCCGACTACCGGCCGGCGCCGGGCGCCGCCACACCGCGCGCGGAGGCGCCGGCCAAGCCGGCCGCCAAGCCCGAGCCCGCGGAGCAGCAGGAGGCCGTCGCCACGGTCACCGAGCAGCCCGCCCCCGTTAAGGCCGCCCCCGCCGCTCCGGCCAAGCCGGCCGCCAGGCCCGCCGCCAAGCCGGCGGCGAAGGCGCCCGAGCCGGCCCCGGCGAAGAAGGCCGCTCCGGCCAAGCCGGCCGCGAAGGCGCCGGCCGCGAGCGCCGCCGGCACCACCCCGCTGCGCGGCGTGGCCGCCAAGATCGTCCAGAACATGGACGCCTCGCTCTCCGTCCCCACCGCCACCAGCGTGCGCTCCGTCCCGGCCAAGCTGCTGGTCGACAACCGCATCGTGATCAACAACCACCTGGCCCGCGGCCGCGGCGGCAAGGTCAGCTTCACCCACCTGATCGGGTACGCGATGGTCCGGGCGCTGGTCGAGCATCCGGAGATGAACAACTCCTTCGCCGAGGTCGACGGCAAGCCGGCGATGGTCCGCCCGGAGCACGTCAACCTGGGCATCGCCATCGACCTGGTCAAGCCGGACGGCTCCCGCAACCTGGTCGTGCCGTCCATCAAGGCCTGCGAGCAGATGGACTTCCGGCAGTTCTGGCAGGCGTACGAGGACGTGGTCCGGCGCGCCCGCCGCAACGAGCTGACCATGGAGGACTACTCCGGCACCACCATCTCGCTGACCAACCCGGGCGGCATCGGCACGGTGCACTCGATCCCGCGCCTGATGCAGGGCCAGAGCGCCATCATCGGCGTCGGCGCGATGGAATACCCGGCGCCCTACCAGGGCATGAGCGAGGCCACCCTGGCCGAGAACGCGGTCAGCAAGGTCATCACGCTGACCAGCACCTACGACCACCGGATCATCCAGGGCGCGCAGTCCGGCGAGTTCCTCAAGGTGATGCACGAGCTGATGCTCGGCGAGCGCGGCTTCTACGACGAGATCTTCACCTCGCTGCGGATCCCGTACGAGCCGGTGCGCTGGATGCGCGACGTGGCCGTCGACAGCGAGGGCCAGATCAACAAGACCGCGCGGGTGCACGAGCTGATCCACGCGTACCGGGTGCGCGGCCACCTGATGGCCGACACCGACCCGCTCGAGTTCAAGATCCGCAAGCACCCCGACCTGGACGTGCTCCAGCACGGGCTGACGCTGTGGGACCTCGACCGGGTCTTCCCGGTCAACGGCTTCGCCGGCCAGCAGCGGATGAAGCTGCGCTCGATTCTCGGCGTGCTGCGTGACTCCTACTGCCGCCGGGTCGGCATCGAGTACATGCACATCCAGGACCCGGAGGAGCGGCGCTGGATCCAGGAGCGGGTCGAGCGCAAGTACGAGAAGCCCAGCACCGACGAGCAGAAGCACGTGCTCAACCGGCTCAACGCCGCCGAGGCGTTCGAGACCTTCCTGCAGACCAAGTACGTCGGCCAGAAGCGCTTCTCGCTGGAGGGCGGCGAGTCGCTGATCCCGCTGCTCGGCGAGGTGCTGGAGTCCTCCGCCGAGGCGGGGCTGGACGAGGTCGTCATCGGCATGGCCCACCGGGGCCGGCTCAACGTGCTGGCCAACATCGTCGGCAAGCCGTACGAGAAGATCTTCTCCGAGTTCGAGGGGCACCTCGACCCGCGCTCCACGCAGGGCTCGGGCGACGTGAAGTACCACCTCGGCCAGAACGGCAAGTTCACCACCCCGGACGGCGAGCACGCGGTCAAGGTGTCGGTGGTGGCGAACCCGTCGCACCTGGAGGCCGTCGACCCGGTGCTGGAGGGCATCGTCCGGGCCAAGCAGGACCGGATCGACCTCAAGCTGGAGGGCTACACCGTGCTGCCGCTGGCGGTGCACGGCGACGCCGCCTTCGCCGGCCAGGGCGTGGTCGCCGAGACGCTCAACCTGTCCCAGCTGCGCGGCTACCGCACCGGCGGCACCGTGCACGTGGTGGTCAACAACCAGGTCGGTTTCACCACCGCCCCGGAGTACAGCCGGTCCAGCCTCTACAGCACCGACGTGGCCCGGATGATCCAGGCGCCGATCTTCCACGTGAACGGCGACGACCCGGAGGCCGTGGTCCGGGTGGCCCGGCTCGCCTTCGAGTACCGGCAGGCGTTCAACAAGGACGTCGTGATCGACATGGTCTGCTACCGCCGGCGCGGGCACAACGAGGGCGACGACCCGTCGATGTCCAACCCGGAGATGTACAAGATCATCGACTCGAAGCGGTCGGTCCGGAAGCTCTACACCGAGGAGCTGATCGGGCGCGGTGACATCACCGTGGAGGACGCCGAGGAGCTGCTGCGCGACTACCAGGGGCAGCTGGAGCGGGTCTTCAAGGCCACTCGGGACGCCGCCACCAGCCCGCGCCAGCTCAGCCGCCCGAAGCGGGAGGACGAGCCGGAGCCGCAGGTCGACACCGCCACCGACGCCGCCGTGGTCAAGGCGATCGGCGAGGCGCACGTCAACCTGCCGGAGGGCTTCACCCCGCACAAGCGGATCCAGCAGCTGCTGGAGCGGCGCCGGAAGATGTCCGTCGAGGGCGGCATCGACTGGGGCTTCGGCGAGATCATCGCGTTCGGCTCGCTGCTGCACGACGGCGTGACGGTCCGGCTCGCCGGGCAGGACTCGCGCCGGGGCACGTTCGTCCAGCGGCACGCCTCGGTGGTCGACTCGAAGACCGGCGACGACTACCTGCCGCTGAAGTCGCTCACCGCCGACGGCGAGCGGTCCCGCTTCTTCGTCCACGACTCGCTGCTCTCCGAATACGCCGCCATGGGCTTCGAGTACGGCTACTCGGTGGAGAACGTCAACGCGCTGGTGGCCTGGGAGGCCCAGTTCGGTGACTTCGTCAACGGCGCCCAGTCGGTGATCGACGAGTTCATCTCCTCCGGCGAGGTGAAGTGGGGCCAGCGCTCCGCGGTCACCCTGCTGCTGCCGCACGGCCACGAGGGGCAGGGACCGGACCACACCTCCGGCCGCCCGGAGCGCTTCCTCCAGCTCTGCGCCGAGGACAACATGCGGGTGGCCATCCCGACCACCCCGGCGAACTACTTCCACCTGCTGCGTCGCCAGGCCCTGTCGCCCAAGCGCAAGCCGCTGGTGGTGTTCACGCCGAAGTCGCTGCTGCGGCACAAGCTCTGCGTGTCGCCGGTGGAGGACTTCACCACGGGCACCTTCCAGCCGGTGCTGGCCGACACCGCCGCCCCGGCGCCGGAGCAGGTGAAGCGGGTGCTGCTCTGCTCGGGCAAGGTCTACTACGACCTGTTCCAGGCCCGGCAGGAGCGGGGCGTCACCGACACCGCGATCCTCCGGATGGAGCAGCTCTACCCGCTGCCCGTCGAGGAGGTCCGGGCCGCGCTGGCGCAGTACCCGAACGCCGAGGACTTCGCCTGGGTCCAGGAGGAGCCGGCGAACCAGGGCGGCTGGTCGTTCGTCGCGCTCAACCTGCTGGAGCACCTGCCCGAGGTCCGGCTGCGCCGCATCTCCCGCCCGTCCGCCGCCGCCCCGGCGGTGGGCTCGGCGAAGATGCACGAGGTCGAGCAGAACGCGCTGATCGAGGCGGCTCTCCCCCGCCCGTGACATCACCCGCAGCGGCCCGCCCCGACATCGGGGCGGGCCGCTGCCGTACGACGAGAGGAACACCGTGTACTTCACCGACCGTGGCATCGAGGAGCTGGTCGAGCGCCGGGGCGACGAGCAGGTCAGCCTGGAGTGGCTCGGCGAGCGCCTGCGGGACTTCGTCGACCTGAACCCCGAGTTCGAGACCCCGATCGAACGCTTCGCCACCTGGCTGGCCCGCCTCGACGACGAGGACGAGGACTAGTCCCCTCCCTCCCGTCTCCCCCGCGATCGTGCGGTTGCGGCCCGGCAGATGCCCGGACAGCGGCTTTTGTCCGGGCCGTAAGTGCAAGATCGACGAGGGCTGGCGCGGGGGGCGAAGGACCCGGGCGCGGGTTCGCGCGATCTTGTAGCGTGAGGTCGTGGCGCGCAGCGTGTACCTGACCAGTGTGGGGTCGGGCGGGGGCAAGTCGACAGTGGCGCTCGGGCTGGCCGAGCTGCTGTCCCGACAGGTCGGGCGGATCGGCGCGTTCCGGCCGCTGGTCGCCGGCGACGGCGCCGACCCGATCCTGGCCCTGCTCACCGAGCGCTACCGGGTCGAGCTGCCGGTCGGCGAGCTGCACGGCGCCACCTACGCCGAGGCCACCCAGCTGGTCGCGAACGGCCGCCGGGAGGAGCTGATTTCGGCGATCGTGGCCCGCTACCGGGAGGTGGAACGACGCTGCCCCGCCGTCGTGGTGGTGGGCAGCGACTTCGCCGACGGGGACGGCGCCGGCCCGCGCGAGCTGGCCTTCAACGCCCGGCTGGCGACCGAGTTCGGCAGCGTCGTGGTGCCCGTGGTGGACGGCTTCGGGCAGCCGCCCGAGGCGATCGCGGCGGCGCTGCGGGGCGCGTACCACGATCTGGCCGACCTGGGCGCGACGGTGGTCGCGGTGGTCGCCAACCGCGTGCCCGGGCCGATGACGCTGCCCGAGCTGCCGGTCCCCGTGTACGCGATCCCGGAGGTGCCGGCCGTGTCGGCGCCGACGGTGGCCGAGGTGGCGGCGGCGCTCGGCGCCACCCTGCTCGCCGGCGACCAGGCCGCGCTGGACCGCGACGTGCTCGACTACGTGGTGGGCGCCGCACACGTGCCGACGCTGCTGGACCACCTCACCGACGGCGCGTTGGTGATCACCCCGGGGGACCGGGCCGACCTGCTGGTGGCGGCCGGCGCCGCGCACGTGGCGGGGCAGGTGTCGCTGGCCGGGCTGGTGCTCACGCTGGGCGAGCAACCCGACCCCCGGGCGATGCGACTGGTCGAGCGGATGAACACCGGGCTGGCTGTGCTGTCGGTGCCCACCGACAGCTACGACACGGTCGAGGCGTCCAGCCGGATCGAGGGCCGCCCCAGCACGGCCAACCCGCGCAAGGTCGACGCGGCGCTGGGCGCGTTCGAGCGCTGCGTGGACACCGACGACCTGGCCCGCCGGCTGCGGGTCACCCGCTCCGCCCGGGTCACCCCGCTGATGTTCGAGAACGACCTGATCGACCGGGCCCGGGCCCGCCGCCGCCGGCTGGTGCTGCCCGAGGGCGCCGAGGAGCGGATCCTGCGCGCGGCGGAGGTGCTGCTGCGCCGGGGTGTCGCCGAGCTGACCCTGCTCGGCCGCCCGGACGAGATCGCCCGACGGACCCGGGAACTGGGCGTCGACGTCGGCGACGCGCAGATCGTCGACCCGGCGACCAGCGAGTGGCGGGACGAGTTCGCCGCCACGTACGCGAAGCTGCGCGCGCACCGGGGCGTGACGCCGGAGCTGGCGCACGACATCGTGGCGCAGCCGAACTACTTCGGCACGATGATGGTGCAGACCGGCCACGCCGACGGGATGGTCTCCGGGGCGACGCACACCACGGCCGCGACCATCCGGCCGGCGTTCGAGATCATCCGGACCGTGCCCGGCGTCTCGGTCGCGTCCAGCGTCTTCTTCATGCTGCTCGCCGATCGGGTGCTGGTCTACGGCGACTGCGCGGTCAACCCGGACCCGGACGCCGCCCAGCTCGCCGACATCGCCATCTCCTCCGCCGACACCGCGGCCCGGTTCGGCATCGAGCCGCGGGTGGCGATGCTGTCGTACTCCACCGGCAGCTCCGGCGCCGGGGCGGACGTGGAGAAGGTTGCGGCGGCCACCGAGCTGGTCCGCGAGCGGCGGCCGGAACTGCTGGTCGACGGCCCGATCCAGTACGACGCGGCGATCGACCCGCAGGTCGCCGCGACCAAGCTGCCGGACAGCCCGGTGGCGGGACGCGCCACGGTGTTCATCTTCCCGGACCTGAACACCGGCAACAACACGTACAAGGCGGTGCAGCGCTCGGCCGGCGCGGTCGCGGTCGGCCCGGTCATGCAGGGCCTGCGCCGGCCGGTCAACGACCTCTCCCGGGGCGCCACCGTCCCGGACATCGTCAACACGGTGGCGATCACCGCCATCCAGGCCGCCGCGGAGGCGTCGGAATGAGCCGCATCCTGGTCCTCAACAGCGGCTCCTCGTCGGTCAAGTACCGGCTGTACGACGGCGACGAGGTCCGCGACAAGGGCACCGTGGAGCGGATCGGCGAACCCGGCGGCGGGCCGGCCGACCACGAGAGCGCGGTGCGGGAGATCATCGAACGGCTCGACCTGACCGGCCTGGCCGGCGTCGGGCACCGGGTGGTGCACGGCGGACGGCGGTTCAGCTCGCCGGTGCTGATCGACGACGCGGTCGTCACCGGGATCGAGGAACTCGTCCCGCTCGCCCCGCTGCACAACCCGGCCAACCTGGCCGGCATCCGGGTGGCCCGGGAGGCGCTGCCGGACACCCCGCAGGTGGCCGTCTTCGACACCGCGTTCCACCACACGCTGCCGGAGGCCGCCGCCACGTACGCGATCGACCGGGAGACCGCCGAGCGCTACGACGTGCGCCGGTACGGCTTCCACGGCACCTCGCACGCGTACGTCTCGCGGCGCGCGGCGGAGCTGCTCGACCGGCCGTACGCCGAGCTGAACACGATCACGCTGCACCTGGGCAACGGGGCGAGCGCGTGCGCGGTGGAGGGCGGCCGGAGCGTGGCCACGTCGATGGGCATGTCGCCGCTGGAGGGCCTGGTGATGGGCACCCGCAGCGGCGACCTCGACCCGACCGTCATCTTCCACCTGCGCCGCGAGGGCGGGATGGGCGTGGACGAGATCGACGACCTGCTCAACCACCGCAGCGGCCTGCTCGGGCTGACCGGCGTCAACGACATGCGGGAGGTGCTGGCCCGCCGGGACGCCGGCGACCCGCACGCGGCGCTGGCGTTCGACGTCTACTGCCGCCGGATCACCGGCTACGTGGGGGCGTACTACGCGTTGCTCGGGCGGGTCGACGCGATCGCGTTCACCGCCGGCGTCGGTGAGCACGCCGCGCCGGTCCGGGCGGCGTCGCTGGCCGGGCTGGAACGGCTCGGCGTCGCCGTCGAGCCGGGCCGCAACGACGGCACGGGCGACCGGGTGATCTCCCCGGCCGGCGCCGAGGTCACCGTGCTCGTGGTGGGCACCGACGAGGAGCGGGAGATCGCCCGCGAGACCCGCGAGGTGCTGGCCGCCTGACCCGGCCCGCCCGGTCAGCCCAGGGCGAGCCAGGCGACGAGGCCGACGACCACCACGGCGGCGACGGCGAGGCCGGCGATCAACGGCAGCCGGGACGGCGCGGTCGCGGTCGCGGCCGGCTCGGGCGCGTCCACGAAGGCGCGGAACTGCGCGGTGTTGCCGCTCGGGTCGGTGTAGTTCTCAGCCATGCGGGTGACCCTAGCGAAGCCCGCCGTCCCCGCGTGCCCCGCCGTGCCGGCGTCGACGGACCGGGGCGGCCGGCGCGCGCAAACCCGCCCGGGCGGTGGAGGCACGGCCCGGCCGGGTGGCGGAGGCAGCCGGCCCGGACGGCGGGCGCGGCCGGGCCGCTCGGCTGCCTACGGTGCAGGCATGACGGGGCAGCGGCTGGTGGCCGTGCTGATGACGGCGCTGCTGGCCGGCTGCGGGCCGGCCGTCGCCACCACCGGCCCGGTCCCGGCCGGCGTCCGGGCCGCGCCGGAGCGCCCGTACGCGGTGGGGATGCGGCAGTTCACTGTCGACCCGGACGGCATCCGCCCCCTGCCGGTCACCGTCTGGTACCCGGTGGACCCGTCCGCCTCTCCCGGCCCGGTCACCGCCCCTCCCGCCGCGCCGGATGTCCGGGCGGGGGCCCGGGTGGCCGTCGGGCGGTTCCCGGTGGTCGTCTTCAGTCACGGCCTGCGCAGCCTGCCCGCGCTGCACGCGCAGTTGACCACCCGCTGGGCCGCCGCCGGTTTCGTGGTGGCGGCGCCCACCTACCCCCGTACCAACCTGCGGGCCCGGAGCTTCACCCGCGACGACGTCCGCAACCAGCCGGCCGACGCCTGGCGGCTGGTCCGTCACCTGGTCCGCCTGGGCGCCCGCCCCGGTGACCCGCTCGGCGCGCACCTGGCCGTGGACCGGTTCGCCGCCGCCGGGCACTCCGCCGGCGGTCACACCACGCTCGGCATGTTCGCCGCCGGACAGCCGTTCCCGGTACGGGCCGGGATCGTGATCGCCGGTGGCCGGCCGGTCGCCGGCGTCGCCCGGCCGCTCGCGCCGATGCTGTTCGTGCACGGCGGCGCCGACCGCGTCGTGCCGGAGTCGATCGGCCGGGCCGCGTACGCCCGCTGTCTCGGGCCGGCCGCGTTCCTGAGCCTGCCCGGTCAGGGCCACGGCGAGTACCTGAACCCCAGCCGACCTGGCTTCCCCCAGGTGCTCGCCACCACCACGGACTTCCTGCGCTGGACGCTCTACGCCGACCGGGCCGCGCTGCGCCGCCTCCCCGCCGACGCCACCGCCCCCGCCCTGACCACCTTCACCACCCGCTCCCTCCCCACCTGACGATCATGAAGTTGACAGTGACAAACCGGACACCGGACGCCGCCAACTTCATGATCGACGGTTAGGGTGCGGGCGTGGACGGGGTGACCGGGCGGCAACTTGGCGCGATCCGGGAGGTGGTCGAGCTGGCCGGGGCGGCCGGGATCGAGGTGTGGCTGCGGGGCGGCTGGGCGATGGACTTCCACCTCGGCACGGTGAGCCGCCCGCACGTCGACGTCGACTGGTACTGCTGGCGCCGGGACGCCGAGGGACTGTCCGCCCGGCTGGGCGCGCTCGGCTGGCGGCCCGACCCGCGGATGCCGGCGGAGACGCAGCTCGACGTGCTCCGGGGCGACGTCGAGCTGAGCTTCGCGTACCTGGACCGGGACGAGGCGGGACGGGTGGTGGTCGGGGCCGGCCCGTGGGCGGGCACCCCCCTGCCGGAGGGGATGCTGGACGGCCCGGCCGGCCGGATCGGCCCACTCACCGCGCCGGTGATCAGCGTGGCCGCGCAGATCGAGTTCAAGGAGATGTTCCCGGTCTGGATGCCCGACCGGCCGCGCCGCGCCAAGGACGCCGCCGACCTGGCCCGTCTCCGGGCGTCGACCGGCGGGCCCCCGCTGCGCTGACCCGCCCGGGTCGCCCCCGATCGCGAGGCACAATCGAGTTCATGCGCCGTCGTCCCGTCGCCCTGGCCACCGCCGCCGCCCTGTTCGGCGCCGGCCTGACCGGCTGTTCCGAGCCGACCGCCCCGACCGGGCGGCCCGCACCCGACACCCCGCCGACGACCACGGCGCCCACGCCGCGCGTACCCGCCGGGAAGGCGCCCACGAAGAGCTTCGCGGTCGGCGTACGCCAGGTGAAGCTGAACCGCGACGGCGACCGGCCGTTGCCGGTGACGCTCTGGTACCCGGCGGAGGGCGCGGCCGGTGGCGCGGCCGAGCGGTCCGCGCCGGCGGCGGACGGGCGGTTCCCGGTGGTGCTGTTCAGTCACGGCCTCGGCGCCCGGCCGGAGGACTACCAGGTGCTGCTCACGCGCTGGGCGGCGGCCGGTTTCGTGGTCGCCGCGCCGCGCTTCCCGCACACCGGCCGGGGTGGCGACGGCAACCCGCTGGACGTGCTCAACCAGCCGGCCGACGTGTCGTACGTGCTGACCCGGGTGCTCGCCCTCGGCGAGAAGGCGGGCGACCCGCTGCGCGGCCGGCTGGATCCGGAGCGGGTCGCCGCGACCGGGCACAGCGCCGGCGGGGTGACCACCATCGGGTTGTTCACCGCGGGGCGGGACGAGCGGCTCGACGCCGGCATCGTCTTCGCCGGCACGGCGCTCGGCGTCGGCACCGCGTTCGCCGGGGCCGCCGCGCCGCAGCTGTTCGTGCACGGCGAGGTGGACGAGGTGGTGTCGTACGCGGCCGGGAGGGCCGTCTACGACGCGGTGCCGTGGCCCAAGGCGATGCTCAGCCTGCCGAAGGGCGACCACGGTCGGGCGCTGCTGGGTGACGGCAGGGCGCTGGGCGTGGTCGCCGACACCACCGTCGAGTTCCTGCGCTGGACGCTCTACGGCGACCCGGCGGCGAAGAAGCGTCTCCCCGCCGACGCCGCCAGGGGCGGCCTGGCCACCCTCGACGACCGCCTGTAAGGAAGGGCCCCTTCTTAACGCCTCCGGTAGAGAAGGGGCCCCCTCTTAACACGCCATCCGTCTCAGGCGATGTGGTCGATGACGACCTTGCCGAAGACCTCGCCGGAGTGCAGGCGGGCGAACGCCTCGGCGATCCCGCTGAACGGCACCACCCGGTCCACCACCGGGCGGACCTCGTGCTCGGCGCAGAACGCGAGCAGTTCGGCCAGCTCGTCCGGGGTGCCCATGGAGGTGCCGAGGATCTCCAGCTGCATGGCGAAGACCCGGCGCAGGTTGACGGCGGGCTCGTGGCCGGCGGTGGCGCCGGAGACCACGATCCGGGCCATCGGGGCGGCCGACTTCAGCGAGTGGTCGAAGGTGGCCGCGCCGACCGTCTCGATCACCACGTCGACCCGCTCGGGCAGGCGGGCGCCGGGCTCCAGCGCGGTCGCCCCCAGCTCGGTGATGCGCTCCCGCTTGGCGGCGTCGCGGCTGGTCGCGTACACCCGCTTGCCGAGCGCGACGCCGAGCGCGACCGCCGCGGTGGCCACGCCGCCGCCGGCGCCCTGGACCAGCACCGACTCGCCGTCGGCGACCCGGCCCTTGGTGGTGAGCATCCGCCAGGCGGTGAGCCAGGCCGTGGGCAGGCACGCCGCGTCGGTCGCCGACAGGCCGTCGGGCAGCGGCAGCAGGTTCATCCGGGGTACGGCGACCAGCTCGGCGAAGGTGCCCTGGTAGTGCTCGGAGAGGATGGAGACCCCGCGCGGGTCGCCCGGGGTGGGCACCACCGGGTAGATGACCACCTCGTTGCCGTCCGGGTCGGTGCCGACCGCGTCACAGCCGAGGATCATCGGGAGCTGGTCGGCGGTCAGCCCCACGCCGCGCAGCGACCAGAGGTCGTGGTGGTTGAGCGAGCTGGCCCGCACCCGCACGGTGACCCAGTCGTCCTGCGGGTGGGTCGGCTCGGGACGGTCGCCGACGGTGAGCGCGGCGAGCGGGTTGTCGGCGTCGAAGGCCGAGGCATAGGCGGCACGCATGATCGGCACGGTAACAAGCTGAGCGGCCGTTAAGAAGGGGCCCTTCCTCTACCGGAGGCGTTAAGAAGGTGCCCCTCCTTACACCCTCAGCGGCGGGCGACGCCGTCGCGCCGGGCGGCCTCGGCCACCGCGTCGGCGACCGCCGGGGCGACCCGCGGGTCGAGCGGGGACGGCACGATCGCGTCCGGGGTCAGCGACTCGGCGACCACGCCCGCGATGGCGTCGGCGGCGGCCACCTTCATCGCGTCGGTGATCCGGGTGGCGCCGGCGTCCAGCGCGCCCCGGAACACGCCCGGGAAGGCGAGCACGTTGTTGATCTGGTTCGGGTAGTCGCTGCGCCCGGTGGCGACCACCGCCACGTGCCGGGCGGCCACCTCGGGGTGCACCTCCGGGGTGGGGTTGGCCAGCGCGAAGACGATGCCGCCGGGGGCCATGCCGGCCACCGCCGCCTCGGGGATCTGGCCGCCGGAGACGCCGACCAGCACGTCCGCGCCGCGCAGCGCCTCGGTGACGTCACCCTGGCGGCCCTCGGCGTTGGTGAGTTCGGCCAGCTCGGCCTTGGTGCCGGTCAGCTCGCGGTGCCGGCCGATGATGCCCCGGGAGTCGCAGACCACCACCCGCGCCGGGTCGACGCCGCCGGCGATCAGCATCTTCGTCACCGCCACCCCGGCCGCCCCGGCGCCGCTGACCGCGACCCGCAGGTCGCCGAGCTTGCGGTTGAGCAGCGTCGCCGCGTTGCGCAGCGCGGCCAGCACGACGATCGCGGTGCCGTGCTGGTCGTCGTGGAAGACGGGGATGTCCAGCGCCTCGTCCAGCCGGCGCTCCACCTCGAAGCAACGGGGGGCGCTGATGTCCTCCAGGTTGATCCCGCCGAACGAGGGCGCGATCGCCCGGACCGCCGCGACGATCTCGTCCACGTCCTGGGTGTCCAGGCAGACCGGCACCGCGTCCACGCCGGCGAACTGCTTGAACAGCACCGCCTTGCCCTCCATCACGGGCAGCGCGGCGCGCGGGCCGATGTTGCCCAGACCGAGCACGGCGGAGCCGTCGGTGACCACCGCGACGGTGTGCGACACCCAGGTGTAGGTGTCGGCGAGGTCGGGGTCGGCGGCGATCGCCTCACACACCCGGGCCACCCCCGGGGTGTACGCGAGGGAGAGGTCCTCCCGACTGGTCAGCGGCACCGTCGAGGTGACGGCCATCTTGCCGCCGACGTGCAGCCGGAAGACGGGATCAGCGGGGTCCGGGGTGGACGAAGACATGGTGACTCCAGGATCTGTCGATGCAGACGGACCGGCCGGCGTGGTCAGCGGTGGTCAGCGACCGGCGGGGCGGCGGTGCGGGGGTCACCCGGGCACTTTCCGAGCATAGTCACGCACCGGCTCCCAGGATGTGAGCGGGGTCATATCCGCCGCTACCCCTGCCGGCCCCTGATCCGGGCCGGACGCGGCCACCAGCGGGCCACCACCCGCCCGCGGACGTCGGCCACGCCGTAGGCCCGGGAGTCGTCGGCGACCAGGTCGTTGTCGCCGCGCAGCCACCAGCCGCCGGCGCGCGGTTCGACCGCGCGCTTGACCACCAGCAGGTCGGGGCGGGTGCGGAAGACGGCGACCACCACGTCGCCGGGGCGGACCGGCCGGCCACCGGTGCGGACCAGCACCGCGTCGCCGTGGCGCAGCGTGGGCGACATGGACGGGCCGGTGACCAGGACCGGCACCAGCGGCCCGCGCAGCGCGGGCACGGCGTGTTCGTTCACACCTGGCACCGGGTTTCACCTCCCGCCCGCTGGAAAGCATCTCCAGGAGTAGTGTCGTCTTGGATCATCGCAAACATCCCATGGAGGACCCTGATGCGCCTTCCCCGCATCCTCACGCCCCGTGTGACCGCCAGTGCCCACTGTGACCTGCCGTGCGGCGTCTACGACCCGGCGCAGGCCCGGATCGAGGCCGAGTCGGTCAAAATGATCTGCGAGAAGTACCAGGCCAACACCGACCCGGAGTTCCGCACCCGCGCCATCCTGATCAAGGAGCAGCGGGCGGACCTGGTCAAGCACCACCTGTGGGTGCTCTGGACCGACTACTTCAAGCCGCAGCACTTCGAGAAGTACCCGCACCTGCACCAGCTCTTCAACGAGGCCACCAAGCTGGCCGGCGCGGCCGGCGCCAAGGGTGGCACCGACCCGGCCAAGGCCGACGAGCTGCTCTCGAAGATCGACGAGATCTCGAAGATCTTCTGGGAGACCAAGCAGGCGTGACGTCGCCCGTCGCGGCACCGACGATCCGGCCGGTACGTCCCGAGGACGTACCGGCCGTCGTCGCCATGGTGCACGAACTCGCCGAGTACGAGCGCGCCCCGGAGCAGTGCCACCTCACCGCCGAACAGCTCCACGCGGCGCTCTTCCCGGCCGCTCCGGCGCTCTTCGGCCACGTCGCGGTGGACGCGGCCGACGAGCCGGTGGGCTTCGCCCTCTGGTTCCTCAACTTCTCCACCTGGGCCGGCGTGCACGGCATCTACCTGGAGGACCTCTACGTCCGGCCGGTGGCCCGGGGCACCGGCGCGGGCCGGATGCTGCTGGCCACCCTCGCCGGGATCTGCGTCGAGCGCGGCTACGAGCGCCTCGACTGGTGGATGCTGCACTGGAACCCGGCGGCCCGCTTCTACGCCTCGATCGGGGCCACGCCGATGGACGAGTGGACCCCGTACCGGCTCACCGGACCGGCGTTGCGCGCGCTCGCCGCGCGGACGACGCCCGCACCCACCCACCCGGCCGCCTGACCGGGTAGAGTCCCGCACCGGGGGGATGAGGCGTGACTCAACTGACCGGGCAGCCGACGACGGACGACGACGTCGTGCACCTCACCGTGCCCGCCGACGGTGGTTACCTCGGCGTGCTCCGCACCGCGACGGCCGGCCTCGCGGCCCGGCTCCAGTTCGCCCTCGACGAGATCGAGGATCTGCGCATCGCCGTCGACGAGGCGTGCGCCATGCTGCTCGCCATCGCGACCCGCGATGCCGAGCTGGAGTGCCGCTTCGCGGTCACCGAGGACGCGCTCACCGTCGAGGTGACCGTGCCGACCGTGCGCGGGGCCACGCTCCCGTCCGAGTCGTCCTTCGCCTGGAAGGTGCTCACCGCGTTGACCACCTCGGCCGGCGCCCACGCTGCCGACGGCCGGGCCACCATCTCGCTGCTGACCCGTCGCGCCCGCGGCTACTGACCCACCGGGAGCTGCCGCAGGGGGCGGCCGTCAGGGGGTCGGGTCGCCGAAACCGAGCGCCCGGTTGGTCGGGCCGCTGACCAGCAGGCCCACCATGCCGAGCCCGAGCGCGATCAACGGCAGCCCGAGCCAGCCCAGGCCGCCCTCGATCATGAACCAGCCGACCGGCAGCAGCATGAGCTGGAGCACGATGGCCGGCGCGCGGGCACCGGCCCGCCGACGGGACAGCGCGCCGCCGAGAGCCCAGAGCGCGACCGCGCCGCCGACGGCGAACGCGGTCACCAGCAGCGCCGAGGCCAGATCGGTGGTCCGTGCGGTGAGGTCGGACCAGATCAGCCACACCGCGACCAGCCCGAGCGCCACCGCCTCGGCGCGCAGCAGGAGCACCGCCGCGCGGAGCGGACCGGGGGTCGGGTCGGAGTCGATCGTCACGGGCGCCACGATACCGGTGGGTAGTCGCGGTACAGTGCCGCCCATGCGGGCCGTCCTGGTGGTCAATCCGAAGGCCACCACCACCAGCGAACGCAGCCGGGACGTGCTCGTCCGGGCGCTGCGCAGTGAAGTCGACCTGTCGGTGCGGTACACCCGCCGACGGGGCCACGCCATGGATCTGGCCCGGGAGGCCGCCCAGGAGGGCGTCGACCTGGTGGTCACGCTCGGTGGCGACGGCACGGTCAACGAGGTGGTCAACGGGTTGATGGCGGCCGAGCCGCCGACGTTCCGCACCGGGCAGACCTCGGCCGAGCGGTTGCCGGCGCTGGCGACCGTGCCCGGCGGCTCGACCAACGTCTTCGCCCGCGCCCTCGGGTTGCCCCGCGAGTGGCCGGACGGCACCAGCATGATCCTGGAGGGGTTGCGGCTGGGCCGATCCCGCACCATCGGGCTGGGTCGGGCGGACGACCGCTACTTCACGTTCTGCGCCGGCTTCGGCCTCGACGCGGCGGTCATCCGCCGGGTGGAGCAGGCCCGCAAGCGGGGTCGGGTCTCCACCCCGGCGCTCTACTTCCGGTCCACCGCGAGCCAGTACTTCGTCGGCTCGGACCGCCGGCACCCGCCGATCACGCTGGAGCGGCCGGGTGAGGCGCCGGCGACGGAGTTGGCCACCGCCATCATCCAGAACACCGCGCCGTGGACGTACCTCGGCGACCGGGAGATCAACCCGAATCCGGAGGCGTCGTTCGACCTCGGGCTGGACGTGCTCGCCATCCGGCAGCTCAGGGTGGCCAGCACCGCACGGACAGTGACCCAGTTCTTCTCCCGGAAGCCCGACCCGCACGGCAAGCAGGTGCTCCGGCTGCACGACGTGGCGGAGTTCACCCTGCTCGCGGCGCGTCCGCTGCCGTTCCAGCTGGACGGCGACTACCTCGGCGAGCGGGAAAAAGTCAGATTTACCTCCGTGCCGGCCGCACTCAGAGTAATCTGCTAGGTCTCGGGTATCCCAGTCGGTTGACGCGGACCCCCCGCCGCGCGGGCGCGGTGGCCGCCACGCCGAGGAAGGGTGCCGGAAATGTCAGCAACGTCACGCAGACCGTACTATATTGATCCTCGACTGTGGCACGCCGGGTAACGAGAGACTTCGGAAACCCGGACAAATGGGTGGTGAGCCCGCTCACTGTTCGGAGTTTTTCCGAGCGTCACCCTTGACATCGCTGTAGTTCGTGAAAGTATTCACAAGCGAACTCGTGTTACCGGGACATTGCCTGGATATGCTCGGCAGGTTGAGCTGTTCCAGCAGGTCCAGGGGCCCGCAGCCTGCTCACGCAGCGCCGAATTGATGGATGCTGACCGTCACCTATCGGCAATGCGGATGCATATAGGAATAGCAACGAAGCGTTATCTGGCCACCCACTAAGAATGAGGAGTGTTGCCGCCATGGACTGGCGCCACGATTCGGTCTGCCGCGACGAGGACCCGGAGCTGTTCTTCCCGATCGGGACGTCCGGTCCGGCTCTCCTGCAGGTGGAGCAGGCGAAGGCCGTCTGCCGGCGCTGCCCCGTGACCGACCAGTGCCTGCAGTGGGCGCTGGAGTCCGGTCAGGACGCCGGCGTCTGGGGCGGGATGAGCGAGGAGGAGCGCCGCGCGGTGAAGCGCCGCGGCGGTCTCCGGGTGCTGCGCGCTCACTCCGCCTGACCCGCACACGCGAGACGCCCCGGCCGGGATTCCGGCCGGGGCGTTCTGCTGTCCCGGGACGCTCAACGCGCCGCCGCGTCCACCCGCCGGCGCACCAGGTCGGCGAGTTCCGGCAGATCGGTGAGCGGGTCGGCGACCGCCACCGCCCCGGCCGAGCGGGCCGCCGCGCGTACCCCGTCGTGGAACCGGCCCGGGGCGAGGAAGTAGGCCGCCACCGCGACCCGACCGGCCCCCGCCGCGCGCAGCCGTGCCACCGCGTCGCCGACCTCCGGGGGCGCCGCCGAGGCGTAGGAGACACGGCAGGGCACGCCCAGGCCGGCGCCGAGCGCCGCGGCGACCCGACCCACCGACCCCCGCGCGGCCGGGTCCCGGGTCCCGGCCGCGGCCAGCACCACCGCGTCCAGGTCGCCCGGGTCGTCCCCGGCGGCCTCGGCCAGCCGGCGTCGCAGCCCGGCCAGCAGCCGGCCGTCCACCGTGCCGCCGGTCGGTCCCAGCACGTCGGTCACCCGCACGTCGAGGTCCGCGCCGGCCGCCGCCACCGCCGCCGGGATGTCCACCTTCCGGTGGTACGCGGCGGTGAGCAGCAGCGGCACCAGCACCACCCGGGAGTGCCCGTCGGCGGCCAGGCGCCGCAGCACCTCGGTCGGCCCGGGGTCGGTGTGGTCGAGCCAGCTCGGCAGCACCGGGCGGCCGGGACACGCGACCGCCACCGCCCGGGCCAACGCCCGGGTGGCCTCGGCCGCCCGGGGATCGCGGCTGCCGTGCGCCACCAGCACCACCGGTGGCGCGGCCGTCAGGTGTGCAGCCCGCACTCGGTCTTCTCGAACATCGCCCACCGGCCGGCCCGGGGGTCCTCCCCCGCCCTGGTCCGGCGGGTGCACGGCCAGCAGCCGATCGAGCCGTAGCCCCGGGCGAACAGCTCGTTGACCGGGATGTCGTGGCGGGCCACGTACGCGTCCACCTCGCGCTGCGTCCAGGCGGCGATCGGGTTCACCTTGACCTTGCCGCGACGCGGGTCGAAGCCGACCACCGGCGTGTTCGCGCGGGTCGGCGACTCGTCCCGGCGCAGCCCGGCGGCCCAGGCGTCGTACCCGGCGAGCGCCCGCTCCAGCGGTTCCACCTTGCGCAACTGGCAGCAGTCGTCCGGGGACCGGTTGAACAGGCGTGGGCCGTACTGGCCGTCCTGCTGCCCGACGGTCATCCGGGGCCGGATCGAGCGGACCCGCACCGGCATCCGCCGGGCCACCTCGTCGCGGACCCGCAGCGTCTCCGGGAAGTGCAGCCCGGTGTCCAGGAACACCACGTCCACGCCGGGGGCGACCCGCGAGACCAGGTGCGCCAGCACACCGTCGGCCATCGAGCTGGTCACGCAGAACCGCTCGCCGAACGTCTCCACCGCCCAGCGGGCGATCTCCAGCGCGGGCGCGTCCGCCAGCTCCCGCCCGGCCTCCTCGGCCAGCAGACGCAGCTCCTCCGGGTCGCGCCGGGCCGGGTCGGCCGCCCCACCCGCGCCGACCAGGCCCAGGCCCGCGGCGGAGACCAGGCCGCTCACCGGGTCACCGCCCGGCCCAGCAGACCGGTGAACCTCACCGAGAAGACCCGCGCGCAGGCGTGGCACTCCCAGGCGCCGTGCCCGGCCTCGTGCGGTCGCAGGTCCTCCTCCCCGCAGTAGGGGCAGTAGAGAGGCGCGGATCGGGCATCACTCATCGGAGCTCCTCCTCGTCGACTCTGATCACCCAGCGGGCGAAGGTCTCGCCCTCGGTCCGGCCGGCCAGGTAGCGGCGGGCCAGCCGTTCCACGTACTCCGGAAGGTCGTCGGCGGTGGTCTTCAGGCCGCGCAGCTTGCGGCCGAAACCGGCGGTCTGGCCGGCGGCCATGCCGAGGCCGCCGCCGAGGTGCACCTGGAAGCCCTCGACCTGCCGGCCGTCCGGGCCGACCACCAGCTGGCCCTTGAGCCCGATGTCCGCGACCTGGGTGCGGGCGCAGGCGTTCGGGCAGCCGTTGAGGTGGATGGAGATGTCCGCGTCGAAGTCGCGCAGCCGCTCCTCCAGCCGCGCCACCAGCTCCTCGCCGCGCCGCTTGGTCTCCACGATGGCCAGCTTGCAGAACTCGATGCCGGTGCAGGCCATGGTGCCGCGCCGCCAGGCCGACGGCCGGGCCTCCAGGCCGATCCCGCGCAGCGCCGTCACCAGGGACTCGGTCCGCTCCGGCGCCACGTCCAGCACCAGCAACTTCTGGTACGGGGTGAGCCGTACCCGGTCGCTGCCGTGCGCCTCGACCACGTCGGCGAGCTGCGCCAGCTGGGTGCCGGAGACCCGGCCCACCACCGGGGCCGCGCCCACGTAGTTGGCGCCGTCGCGCTGCGGGTGCACGCCGATGTGGTCGACCGGCTTCGCCGGCAGCTCCGCGGCCGGGCCGTCGAGCAGCGCGCGGCCCAGGTATTCCTTCTCCAGCACCTCGCGGAAGCGCTCCACGCCCCAGTCGGCGACCAGGAACTTCAGTCGGGCCCGGTTGCGCAGCCGCCGGTAGCCGTAGTCGCGGAAGATGCCGACCACGCCCGCCCACACGTCCGGCACCTCGTGCAGCGGCACCCAGACGCCGAGCCGCTTGGCCAGCATCGGGTTGGTGGAGAGCCCGCCGCCGACCCAGACGTCGAAGCCGGGGCCGTGCTCGGGGTGGTCGACGCCGAGGAGCGCGATGTCGTTCGCCTCGTACGGGGTGTCGACCAGCCAGGAGATCGAGGTCTTGAACTTGCGGGGCAGGTTGGAGAACGCCTTGTCGCCGACGTACCGGCGGACGATCTCGTCGATGGCCGGCGTGGGGTCGAGCAGCTCGTCGCGGGCCACCCCGGCGACCGGGCTGCCGAGCACGATCCGGGGGCAGTCGCCGCACGCCTCGGTGGTCTGCAGGCCGACCGACTCCAGCCGGCGCCAGATCTCCGGCATGTCCTCGACCCGGATCCAGTGGTACTGGATGTTCTGCCGGTCGGTGATGTCGGCGGTGTCCCGGGCGAACTCGCGGGAGATGTCCGCGACCACGCGCAGCTGGGCCAGGTTGAGCTGGCCACCGTCCACCCGGACCCGGAGCATGAAGAACTCGTCCTCCAGCTCGTGCGGCTCCAGCACGGCGGTGCGCCCGCCGTCGATGCCGGCCTTGCGCTGGGTGTAGAGCCCCCACCAGCGGAACCGGCCACGCAGGTCCTGCGGGTCGATCGAGGCGAAACCGCGGTGGGCGTAGATGTTCTCGATCCGGTCCCGCACGTTGAGCGGGTCGTCGTCCTTCTTGATCCGCTCGTTGGGGTTGAGCGGCTCACGGTGTCCGAGCGCCCACTGCCCCTCGCCGCGTGGCCGGCGGGGCGCACGGGCGGCAGGCGCCGGGGTGTCGGGACGGGTCGGGGTGCTGCTGACCGCCATCGCGGCGTCCTCCATGGTCTGCTGCGGTGCCTGGAGCGCGGACGCGGCGGCCGGCCCTGAGAAGGGCCGTGGACGGCGATGTCGGTGACGGCCGGCGCGAGTACGCGCCCGAGACGGAAGGGTCGGGCGTCGTCAGTGGGCCGGACAGATCGCGCTGCGCACGCGGCCGTAGTCGACGTGGCGACGGGCCACGAAGCGGCGGACGACAGCGGCGGTCATGGGCCTCATGCTGCCACACCACCGCCCCACCGACCACCGCCCGCCCCGGTGATCCCACATCACGGGCGCCCCCGCCCAGATCGACACCCGTCCACCCCCCACCCCCCGTGACCAGCATCACCCCACCCCGGGATCGTCGATCATGAAGTTGGCGGCGACAAAGGGCACGGCGGGTGCCGCCAACCTCATGATCGACCCGCCTGGGGGCCGGGGGGGTGGGGGGCCCGTGGGGGTGGAATCGGCGGAGCGGGGTGGCGGGGGTGGGTGGGCGTGTGACGCTGCGGGATGTGAGCGCGTTCGCCGAGCCTGCGCCGTCCCGAGCCCGCCTCGGTTGGCCGGTGTGGGTCGTACCGGGGCTGCTCACGCTGGGGATCACGCTGGTCGGGATCGGACACGCGCAGCTGTGGCGCGACGAGCTGGCCACCTGGAGCGCCGCCACCCGCCCGCTGCCCGACCTGCTCCGGCTGACCCGCGTCATCGACGCCGCCACCGGGCCGTACTACGCGCTCATGCACGGGTGGACGGCGCTGGTCGGCACCTCGCCGACCGCGTTGCGGCTGCCCTCCGCGCTGGCCATGGCCGCCGCCGCCGCGCTGACCGCCCGGCTCGGCGCGCGCCTCGTCGGCGACCGGGCCGGGCTGCTGGCCGGGCTGCTGTTCGCGGTGCTGCCGGCCACCTCGCGCTACGGCCAGGAGGCCCGCCCGTACGCCCTCGCGACGCTGCTCGCCGTGCTCGCCACGCTGCTGCTGGTCGACGCGCTGCGCCGGCCGACCTGGAGGCGTTGGGCCGGGTACGCGCTCGCCGTCGCCGCGCTCGCCCTGGTCCACCTGATCGCGCTCACCCTGCTCGCCGCGCACGCCGTGGTGGTGCTGCTGGCCGCCGCACGCGGTCCGGCGACGGTCGTCGACCCGCCCGACCGGTCCCGACCCGAGAGGCTCGACGCACCGTGGCCGAGCCGCACACACCCACAGCGTTCCACCCACCCCCGAGATCGGGCACGGGTGGAACGGCACGGGTCTCACAGCGCTCCGGAGACACCCACAGCGTTCCACCCACCGTCGATACCGACCGGGAGTGGAACGCCACCGGTGTCACCGCACCCCGCGCACGGCACGGAGGCACCCGGCGAGCCGGGAGCGAAGCCGTGGGACGGGGCCGGCGCGGCCCGCGACGCCCGAGGGGCGCCGGTGTCCGGCCGGCGGGTGCTGGCGCGGTGGCTGCTGGCGCTGGTGCCGGCCGTCGTGCTCGTCACCCCACTGGCGCTGGTCGCCCGGGGCCAGCGCGGTCGGCAGCTCGACTGGGTCGACCCGGCCCGCCTGTCCGACCTGGCGGCGCTGCCCGGTGGGCTGGCGCAGAGCGGCGTGGTGGGCGGGTTCCTGCTGGCCCTCGCGGCGCTCGGCGCGGTCCGGCTGGGCCGGCGGGCGCTGCTGCCCGCCACCGCCGTGCTGCTGCCGGTGCTGCTGCTCTTGGCGGCCGGCACGGTGGTGCCGCTCTGGGTGACCCGCTACCTGGTCTTCACCGTGCCGTTCGCCTGCCTGCTCGCCGGCGCGGCCCTGGCCGGGACCACACCGAACGGAGCCACACCGCCAGGGACCACGCCCACCAGGGCCACGCCGGCCGCGGCCACGCCCACCGGGGCCACGCCGGCCGGGACCTCGCCCACCCGGGCCTCGCCCGCCCGCGCAGCGGTCAACGGGACGAAGCCGACGGGGACCGCTCCGGCCGGAGCAGGGCTCGGGGCGGCGCTGGCCCTGGTGGCGCTCGCCGGGCTGCTCGGGCTGCCCGACCAGGCGGCGTTGCGCCGGACCCACGAGTGGCCGCGCGGCGCGCCCGTCGACTACGCGGGCGCGGCCCGGGTGATCGCCGCCGGCGAACGGCCGGGTGACGCGATCGTCTACTCGCCCCGGGACAGTTGGCTGTTCCCGGATCTGGGCATGGCGTACCACCTGGGGTCGCGGCTGCCGCGTGACGTGCTGGTGGTCCGCGACCAGCGGCAGGGGGCGGACCTCTGGGCCACCGAGTGCGACGCCCCGGCGCGGTGCCTGGCCGGGGTGGACCGGGTCTGGCTGGTGGTCACCGGGCGTCGGGCGGACCCGCTGGCGGCGGTGCCCGGCGCGAAGGGCGCGGCGCTGCGCGACGGCTTCACGGTGCGTCAGGTCTGGCCGCGCCCGGGCCTCACGGTGGCCCTGCTCGCCCGGTGAGGCGGTCGGTGGTGCCCCGGGCCAGCGGGACGACGAGCGCCGCCTCGGTGCCGCCGCCGGCGCCGTTGCGCAGCTCGATGGTGCCGCGCAGCTCACCGGTGACCAGCGCCCGGACGATCTGGAGGCCGAGGTTGCCGCCCCGCTCGGCGTCGAACTGCCCGGGCAGGCCGCGCCCGTTGTCGGTGACCGAGACGTGCAACTCCTTGCGGAGCCGGTGCACCGACACCACCACCTCCGGCTTCGGCCCGTCCGGCGCAGCGGGAGCGCCGTCCTCGTCGGCCGGCGGGAAGCCGTGCTCCACGGCGTTGAGCAGCAGCTCGTTGAGGACCATCACCAGCGAGGTGGCGATCTCGGCGGGCAGCACGCCGAAGGTGCCCCTGCGGCGCATGCCGACGGTCACCTCGGTGGCGGCCACCTCGGTCGCGGCGCTGGCGACCCGGTCGACGATGCCGTCGAACTCCACCGCCTCGTCGCTGGACATGGAGAGCGTCTCGTGGACCAGCGCGATCGAGGCGACCCGGCGTACCGACTCCTCCAGCGCGACCCGGGCCTCGGGCATGGCCACCCGGCGGGCCTGGAGGCGCAGCAGCGCGGCGACGGTCTGCAGGTTGTTCTTCACCCGGTGGTGGATCTCCCGGATGGTGGCGTCCTTGGTGATCAGGGCGCGGTCGCGGCGGCGCACCTCGGTGATGTCGCGGACCAGCACCAGCGCGCCGATCGGCACGCCGGCGGGCATCAGCGGCAACGCCCGGGTCAGCATGGTGGCGCCCCGGGCGTCGATCTCCCGCCGGGGCGGCGCCTCGCCGCGCAACGCGGCGAGCACCGCGTTGCCCGCGTCGGTGCCTTCGAGGGGGTCGCCGGCCAGCCGGCGGTGCAGCTTCGCCAGGTCCTCCCCCACCAGGTGGGAGGCGAAGCCGAGCCGGCGGTACGCGGACTGCGCGTTCGGGCTCGCGTAGGTGACCTTGCCGTTGGCGTCGAGCCGCACCAGCCCGTCGCCGACGCGGGGCGCCGAGGTGGTCTCACCCGGGTGCCGGGGCGGCGGGAACGTGCCGTCGGCGATCATCTGGGCCAGGTCGTCGGCGGTGGTCAGGTAGTTCAGTTCGAGCTGGCTCGGGGTGCGCGCGGTGGAGAGGTTGGTGTCGCGCCCCACCACGGCGATCACCTCGCCGTTCTCGCCGTCGCCGGTGCGCAGCCGCACCGGGATGGCCTCGTGCCGGGCGGGCACGTCGCCGTACCAGACCGGGTCGCCCTCGCGCCAGATCCGACCCTGCCGGTGGGCCACCTCCAGGTGCGCCACCTCGGGCCCGCCGACGATCCGGCCGACCTGGTCGTCCAGGTAGGCGGTCGGCGCGGTGGTCGGGCGGACCTGGGCCACGCAGAGGAAGGTGCCGTCACCGTCCACCGGCACCCAGAGCAGCAGGTCGGCGAAGGAGAGGTCGGACAGCAGCTGCCAGTCGCCGGCGATCCGGTGCAGGTGGTCGATGTCCGCCGGACGGAGCGCGGTGTGCTCCTCGGCGAGGTCACGGAGGGTGGACACGCTCCACAGCGTGCCACGCCGGGCCTCACATCGTCGCGGTGACCTTCTTCAACCCGCGTGGTGCGTCCGGGTCCTCCCCGCGGGCCAGCGCCAGGGCCAGCGCGAGCCGTTGCAGCGGCAGGATGTCGAGCAGCGGCGCGTACCGCTCGTCGACCTCGGGCACCGCCATCCGGGTCTCCCCGACGTCGGCGGAGCCGACCACCACCACGTCGGCGCGGCGCTCGCCGAGCCGGGGCAGCACCTCGCGCATCGACGTGCCGCCGGGGCCGGAGCCGACCACGGCCAGCACCGGCACGTCCGGGTCGGTCATGGCGAGCGGGCCGTGCAGCAGGTCGGCGCCGGAGAAGGCGAGCGCCGGCAGGTAGGACGTCTCCATCAGCTTCAGCGCCGCCTCCCGGGCGGTCGGGTACGCGTAGCCCCGGCCGGTGGTGACGAGCTGGGCGGCGAACCGGTAGCGCGGGGCGAGCCGGGCCGGGGTGTCGTCGGCGAGGGTGCGCGCGGCCAGCTCGGGCAGGCGGGCCAGCGCGTCCCGTTCCTCGGCGGGCAGCACGCCGTCGCCGGCGCGTACCCCCTCGACCAGCATGAGCAGCGCGAGCAGCTCGGCGGTGTAGGTCTTGGTGGCGGCGACGGCCCGCTCGTGGCCGGCGGCGATGTCGACGCTCAGCTCGGCGGTCTCGACCAGCGGCGAGTCGGGGTTGTTGGTGACGGCGAGGGTGAGCGCGCCGGAGGCCCGGGCGACCCGCAGCACCTCGGCCAGGTCGGGCGAGCCGCCGCTCTGGCTGACGCCGACGACCAGCGCGTCGGAGAGGTCGGGCCGGGCGCCGAAGACGGTGATCGCGCTCGGCGAGGCGAGCCCGGCGGGCAGCCCGAGGCGGATCTCGGTGAGGTAGGCGGCGTAGAGCGCGGCGTGGTCGGAGGTGCCCCGGGCGGTGAAGACCACGTGCCGGGGCCGCCGGTCCGCGACGACGGCCGCGACCTCGGCGATCGCGGTGGCGTGCTCGGTGGAGAGCAGGCGCTCGTAGCCGGCCGGCTGCTCGTCGATGTCGGCGGCCATGCCGACCCCTGGACGGGTCACCCCGCACCCCCTTCTGCGCGATTGCCGCGCGATCGATGCTCAGTCTTGCACGTTTGAGCCGCCTCAGGCAACGCAACGAACAGTAGTGCGCAGTGGATCACCAATGCTGGACAAGATCCCCTACGCTTGCCCGGCTGACGACCCGACCGGCGAGAGGACGACGTGCCCGAGGACGACGCCGCGCTCTCCGCGGAGGAGGAACTCGCGCTGGCCCGCCTGGCGCTGGGCGAGGGCGACCTGCGGCACGCGGCCGACCACGTGGCCGCGGCGCTGGTCCGCTCCCCCACCCTGCCCGAGGCGCACGAGACGCTCGCCCGGCTCGCCGCCGCCAGCGGCGGCGACCTGGACCTCTTCCCGCTGGGACAGCACGCGTTCGTCGGCGCCGTGGTGGCCCGGGCACACCTGCTCGCCGCCGCCGGCCGTCCCGCCGAAGGGCTCGACCTGCTGGCCGCCGCCACCGGCTACGCGCCCGGCGCGCCGTGGGCCGCCGTGCCCTGGGTGACCGCCGCCGACCTGCCGGAACGCCTCGACCCGGAGCGCACCGCGCGGATCCTCATGCAGGTCTGCGCGGCCGTGCCGGACCCGGTGCCGCGCCGGCTGCGCGAACCGCTCCAGCCCTACCTGGCGCTGGCCCGCAACGCGATCACCGTGCACCCCGAGCACCCGCTGCTGCTGGGCGCGGCGTCCGCGCTGGCCCGACGCCTGGGCGAGGTCGCCCTGGCGGTCGCCTGGGCCACCCGGGGGGTACGCGCGAAGCAGACCAAGCTCGGCGAGGTCTGGCTCGGGTACGCGTACCGCAGCGCGGGCCGGACCGCCGACGCGCTGGCCGCGCTGGAGCGCGCCGTCGCGCTCGACCCGGACGACCTGGCGGTCTACGCGGACATCGCCGGCACGCTGGCCGACCACGGCCGGCTGGACGCCGCGCTGGACTGGGTGGACCGCGCGCTGGCGAAGGACCCGTCCTTCGACTGCGCCGTACACACCGCGCACCGGCTGCGCTTCCAGCGCGACGGGAACGTCGACCACCTGGTGGCGCTGGCCGACTTCGTCCGCGACCACCCGGACGACTCGCACGAGCACGGCGACCTCGCCGAGTGCTGCCGGGGCCGCCCCTGGCTGGGTCAGGTGACCCCGGTGGGCGCGGACGACCCGCTGGTGCCGGAGAGCCTCGCCGACAGCACGCTCCCGTCGGCCGGCGCGGTACGACGGCTCCAGCAGCTCGCCCAGCCGGCCTGGGCCCATCCCCCGGCGGCGTACGACGCCGCGGTCGGCCTCGCCACCGTCGACCTCGACGACCTGCTCGGCCTGCTGGCGCATCCGCCGGAGACGCCGCCCACCGCGCTGGGGCGGGTGCTCGCCGGCCAGGATCCCGCGCTCTGGGTGCGGTGCGCCCAGGTCTGGGCCTGCCTCGGCCTGCTGCACCACCGCACCGACGAGCCGTGGGCGGAGTCCACCCGCCGCCGGGTGCTGGGGGCACTGGCCGCCGGCGGTCCCGGCCCGGTCGCCGAGGCGGCGCTGTTCGCGCTGGTCACCGCCGCCTGGGTGGAACCCGGGGTACGCACCGACGTGGCCGGCCTGGTGGCCGGGCGGCTCGCCGAGGTGGCGGGCGGGCGGGCCCGCCGGACCCCGGCGGCGGTGTCGCTGGCGCACCTGGCCCGGGCCACCCCGGCCCTGGACCCGGCCACCCGCGCCACCGCCGAGGCGCTGGTCACGGCCGCCGGCGCCGGTCCGCTCCGCCGCCTGTGGCACCGCCTCACCGCGCTGTTCCGCCGCGCCTGACCGCCCCCGTCCCGGATGCGAGACGGCCCCGCCGTACCCCGGGGTGGGGTCGGCGGGGCCGCGGCCGGTGGGTCAGACCGGAGCCTTGCCGAGCGCGATCTCGGCCTCGTCCTCCGGCGTGGCGCCGGCCGGCGGGGCGTCGTTCGTCGCCCGTAGCGGCACCTCCTTGATGAACCAGGCGAGCACCGGGACCGCCACGGTGAAGAAGACGGCCCACAGGAAGACGTGCGAGATGGCGTCGGCGAGCGCGCCCAGCACCACCTCCCGGGTCGCGCCGGTGAGCTGCTTGAGCTTCTCCAGGTCCAGCGCTCCGCCCTCGCCGCCGCCCTTGCCGGCGAACGCCGGGCCGGCCGCCGAGTCGGCCAGCCGGTTGGCGAAGACGGCGCCGAAGAGCGAGACGCCGAACGAGCCGCCGATGGACCGGAAGAAGGTCGCCGCGCCGCTCGCCGCGCCCAGGTCCTTCTGCTCGACGCTGTTCTGGGCGATCAGCATCGAGGTCTGCATGAGGAAGCCCATGCCGACGCCGAGCACGACCATGTAGATCGAGGACTGCGTCTTGCTGGTGTCGAGGTCGAGCAGGCTGAGCAGCCCCATGCCGAGCGCCATCACCACGCCGCCGATGATCGGGAAGGCGCGGTAGCGCCCGGTCTTCGTGATCGTCCGACCCACCACCAGCGAGACCACGAGCATGCCGAACATCAGCGGGAGCAGCAGCAGCCCGCTGTTCGTTGCGGAGGCGCCCTGGACGGTCTGCTGGTAGAGCGGGAGGAAGTTCATCGCGCCGAACATGGCGAAGCCGAGCAGGAACCCGATCACCGAGATGAGCGCGAAGTTGCGGTTGGCGAACAGGCCCAGCGGCAGGATCGGCTCCGGCGCGCGCCGCTCGACCAGGGCGAAGGCGCCGAGCGCGACCACGGCCAGCGCGGCGAGGCCGAGGATCTGCGGCGAACCCCAGTCGTACTCGTTGCCGCCCCACGTGGTGACCAGCACCAGCGCCGTGATGCCGACCGAGAGCAGCGCCGCGCCCAGCCAGTCGATCTTGTGTTCGGTGCGGTACTTCGGCAGGTGCATGGTGGTGGCGAGGACCAGCAGCGCCACGCCGCCCAGCGGCAGGTTGACGTAGAACGCCCAACGCCAGGACAGGTTGTCGGTGATGAAACCGCCGACCAGCGGGCCGGCCACCATGGCGATGGCCATGATGCCGGCGATCATGCCCTGGTAGCGGCCCCGCTCCCGGGGCGGGACCAGGTCACCGATGATCGCCATGACGCCGACCATCAGACCGCCGGCGCCGAGACCCTGGACCGCCCGGAACGCGATCAGCTCGACCATGCCGTTGTCGGTGCCGCCGAAGACGCCGGAGCCGGACATGCCGCAGAGCGCGGAGCCGACCAGGAAGACGACCACCGCGGTGAGGAAGACGGCCTTGCGGCCGTAGAGGTCGCCGAGCTTGCCCCAGATCGGGGTGGAGACCGTCGTTCCGAGCACGTACGCGGTGACCACCCAGGTGAAGTGGTCGGCGCCGCCGAACTCGAACACGATGCGTGGCAGCGCGGTGCTGACGATCATGTTGTCGAGCATCGCGAGCATCATCGCGATCATCAGGCCGAAGAGGACGACGCGGACATTGGGTCTCGCGGTGACCTCGGCTGGTTGACTCATGGGTAGGCTCCCCCGCAGATCGGTGATCGACTTACTTGCCGCCCGGCTAGTTAGCTTACTAGCCGCACGGTAAGCTGGGGTACGGACGAGCGTCAAGCGGATTGGAAGGTGTCGGTCGGTGAGCGAGGGCACAGGCGGCACGCGCCAGCGGATCCAGGCGGTCGCGCTGGAGCTGTTCACCGAGCAGGGCTACGAGAAGACCTCGCTCCGGGAGATCGCCGAGCGCCTCAACGTGACCAAGGCCGCGCTCTACTACCACTTCAAGAGCAAGGACGAGATCGTCACCAGCTTCGTCGACGACCGGCTCCGCCGGATGGACGAACTGATCGCCTGGGCCGCCGAGCAGCCCGCCACGCTGGAGACCCGGCGCGCGCTGATCGGCCGGTACGCCGACGCCATGTTCGCCGGCGAGCTGCCCAAGGTGATGCGCTTCTTCGAGCAGAACCAGACCGTGCTCAAGAGCCTCGCCGCCGGCCAGCAGATGCGCGAGCGGATGATGCGGCTGGCCGGCGAGCTGTGCCGGGGCGACGAGTCACCGGCCGCCCAGCTGCGGGCCGCGCTCACCCTGTTCGCGGTGCACACCAGCTGGTTCGCGGTGCGCGCGCCGGGCATCTCCGACGACGAGCGGAAGAAGATCGCCCTGGAGGTGGCCGACGAGCTGCTGGCGAAGATCGGCGGCTGAGCCGGCTCAGCCCTCGGCGGTCAGCGCCAGACGCAGGCCGAGCAGCTCGACGCCGGGCAGCGGCGACCAGTCCTTCTCCGGCAGCCGGACGAACCCGAGCCCGTCGTAGAGGCGCCGCGCGCTCGCCGCCATGCCGTCGCGTACGCAGATCACCACCGCCGTGCAGCCCAGCTCGACGGCGCGCGCCACGCACGCCCGCGCCAACGCCGCGCCGGCGCCCCGCCCCTGCGCCGCCGGGTCCACCGCGAGCATCCGGAACTCCGCCTCGCCCGGCCCGGCGAGTTCCGCGTACGGCGTCCCGGGCAGCACGAACGTGACCGCGCCGAGTACCGAGCCGGTCGGCTGGTCCACGGCCACCAGCACCTCACCGGTCTCCGCCCGGCCGGCCACGTCGGCGAGCACCACGGCGTACCCGTTCTCGCCCTTGAGCTGGCCGTCCGCCTCGTACGCGGCCACCGTCAGGCGGGCCACCGCCGGGAAGTCCGCCGGTTCCGCGCGGCGGACGAGCAGGCCGCTCAACCGATCACCGCGATCAGGTCACCGTCCTGCACCACGTCGCCCTCGTTGACCGCGAGCTGCTGCACCACGCCGTCGGACTCGGCGACCACCGGGATCTCCATCTTCATCGACTCCAGGATCACCAGCGTGTCGCCCTCGGACACGGTGTCCCCGGCCGACGCGACGACCTTCCAGACGTTCGCCACCATCTCGGCGCGGATCTCCTCGGCCATGTCCGGCCCTCCCTCTGTCCGACAGTCCTGCGACGGTATCCAATCATGACGCCGGTCACGCCGACCCTCGGACCACCCGGGCGCGGACCCGCCCCGCCGCCCACGGGACGGACCGGGCGGCACTAGCATCGTGCGGGTCGGCTCCCGGCGCGCCCGGGGACCACACGCGACCTCCGCCGCGCTTCGCCGCGGACGGACCGTGACCAGCACAAGGAGGCAGAGCATGGCGAAGAAGGCCCGGAAGAAGAAGGCCCGGAAGAAGAGCGGCGCGAACCACGGCAAGCGCCCCAACTCCTGATCGTCCGCGATCAGCGCGCCGGCCCGGGGCCGGACACACCGGTGGCCCGGGTCCGTGCGGACCCGGGCCACCGGTGTACGTGCCCAGTCAGTCAGCCAGCTCGCGCGACTCGGTCGTCTCGAAGACCACCAGCTCGGTCAGCCGCAGCCGCAGCCGCTCGCGCAGCTTCTCCGGCGCGGCCTCGTTGCCGCAGCACCGGGCGACCAGCGCCTTGACCTCCTGCTCGATGCCGTACTCGCGCAGGCACGGGCCGCACTCGTCGAGGTGGTGCCGGATCAGCACCCGGCGCTCCTCGGCACACTCCAGGTCGAGGTAGAGGTAGACCTCGGCGAGCACCTCGCGGCAGTCCGTCTCGTGCGGTTCTCCACAACTCACGGTCACACCTCCCGGCCGGCGGTGGCGGTCGAGCCCTTCGACGACGCGGCGCTGAAACCGCGCTCGGCCGCGTACCCCTCGAGCAGCTTGCGCAGGTTGCGCCGCCCCCGGTGCAGGCGGGACATCACGGTGCCGATCGGCGTGCCCATGATGTCGGCGACCTCCTTGTAGGAGAAGCCCTCCACGTCGGTCAGGTAGACGGCCAGGCGGAACTCCTCCGGCAACTGCTGGAGGGCCTCCTTGACGTCGCTGTCCGGCAGCCGGTCGAGCGCCTCGGTCTCGGCCGAACGCAGACCGCTGGACGTGTGCGACTCCGCCTCGGCGAGCTGCCAGTCGGTGATCTCGTCGGTCGGCGCCTGGATCGGCTGGCGTTGCCGCTTCCGGTAGGAGTTGATGTAGGTGTTGGTCAGGATCCGGTAGAGCCAGGCCTTCAGGTTCGTGCCCTGCTCGAACTGGTGGAAGGCGGCGTACGCCTTCAGGTAGGTCTCCTGGACCAGGTCCTCGGCATCCGCCGGGTTGCGGGTCATCCGCAGCCCGGCAGCGTAGAGCTGATCGACGAAGGGCATCGCGTCCCGCTCGAAGCGGGCCCTGCGCTCGTCCGTCTTCTCGGTGGTCAACCGCACATCCCCTCGCGTCGGATGCTTTCCCGCCGAGGATACGCGTAGCCGGGAGCCGGCAGATTCAGTTCCCGAGTGTGTGCCGGTGCTCACGGCCGACCCCGACGCGGGCCACTCCGGCGCGTCGAGCAGCCGCCGGAGCCGCCGTTCGTCCCGTTCGTCCCGCTCCCGGTTCCGTGTCTCGATCGGCACCGGTCACCCCCCTCGCGCTGACAATGTCATCCAAGGGGCTTCAACGCGAAGCGCGGGCCGTCGCATTCCATCGCACCGGCTCGACCACCCGTCCACCCGTTCCCGGCCCCAGCCTCGGCCGCGACCGACGCTGGGACCAGGAAGGGCCTGGGAGGTGACCCCGGCGCGCCCGAACCGGGCGGCCGGCGCCACCCGGTGCAACGACCACCGCCGGGGAGGGTCACGCCTCCCGGACCGTGGTTCAGCTCAACCAACCGCGAGCGGCGAGCCAGTCGCGGACCGCCGCCGCCGTACCCGTCGGATCGACCCGCAGGTCGTGGCGCTCCCCCGGCCGGACCACCACCTCGACTCCCGGCCCCGCGGCGGGTACACCGAACGGGTCCCGGTCGCCGTTGACCACCAGCGTCGGCAGGCCGGTGTCCAGTTCCGCCGCCCGCGAGCGTTCCGGCCGCCCCGGCGGGTGCAGGGGGAACGCCAGCGCCACCACCCCCGACGCCCCGACCGTCCCGGCGGTCCGGCAGGCCACCCGGGCGCCGCTGGACCGGCCGCCCACCACCCAGCGGCCGGCGTCGGGCAGGCGTCGGCGCAGCTCGGCCAGCACCGCCGTCCAGGCCTCGTCGAGGTGCCCGGCCGGTGCCGGCGCGCGCCGGCCGGCGACCCGGTAGGGCTGGGTCACCAGCACCACTCCCGCCCCGGCGTCGCACACCGCGTCGCGGACCGCGACCAGGTCCGGCGCGTCCACGCTCCCGCCCGCCCCATGGCCCAGCACCAGGACCGTGGAACCGGCCGCCGCCGGCGGGTCGAGCCGGATCCGGGCCGGCCCCCGCGGAGTGTCGATCTCGTCGTCGTGCCGCACCGCTTCATTCTGCGCGGATCTCGTCGTCGTGCCGCACCGCCTCATTCTGCGCGCGACGTCACGCGACGCGACGCACGACGCGGAAGGGAGGGACATCCCACCCAGCCACGGCCTCAGCCGCCTGCGGCCCACGGCTCGTCGCTCACGGCGCACGGCCCCCGCTGGCGGCGCACAGCACACGGCTCACGGCTGACAGCTCGCGGCGCGGCACGCCGCACGCCGCACGCCGCACGCCGCACGCCGCACGCCGCACGCCGCACGCCGCACGCCGCACGCCGCACGCGAGATCTTGGTACGGAATGGCCCCTATAGGGGCCCTTTCCTACCAAGATCTCCGCCGGTCTCATTCCTTGGAAGCGGAATCCCGCCCAGTGGCAAGTCACCGACCGAAGAGGCCACGGCCACGGCCACGGCCACGGCCACGGCCACGGCCACGGCCACGGCTGAGCCAAGCACGGGGAACGCGGCCGGGACCGGACCGAGGCGCGCCAGGCACCCCGGGCCGGCCGCGCACGACGACGCCCGTCGACACCGCGTCAGATCGGCATCGTCGCCGACGCTTGATCAGCGCGACCGGACAACCCCGCCGGCACCGATCGGTGCGCGATCGGTATTCCGGCGCCCGCGGACGGCACCAATGATCGCTGCGAGATCGGCAGTGCCGTTACCCGCGGGCCGGCGAACCGGACCGCGGGTAACGGCGCGATCAGCTCAACGGCACCAGCGTGAGCAGACGGTCCCGGACCGGCGGGCCGGCCTCGTCGATCGCGTCCGGATCCGGCTGCACCTCGCTGCGCCAGGCGACGAGCATGGCCCGCCGCTCACGCGGCGTGGTGCCGCCCCAGACGCCGTGACAGTCGCCGACCTCCAGCGCCCAGGCCAGGCAGGAGCCCTGGACGTCGCAGGTGCGGCAGAGTGCCACCGCCGCGTCGGCCGGCTCGTTGGGCGCCGGGAAGAACGTCTCCGGATCGACGCTCTGGCAGGTGCCTCTGGTGCGCCAGGCGTCGTCCTGTCGCCGTTCGCGCAGAGCCCGTAGCAGTCGTGGATCGCGCCGCGCGGCGGCCACCTCGTGCGGGCGGGGCATGCGTGCCCGTGTCAATACACCCACCTCCCCCGTGGGACCGGCGAGGATCTTCGAAGAGATCGATGGGTGTCATCCGCCCCGTGCGAACGGACACCCACCACCGGCGCTGTGTTCTATCGCACTCGCGCACGCGGGGACAAGGGTCTCCGGTAAACCTGGCTGAACGTCCGGGCGACGTTTCAGGCGTAACCCCGGCAAATCAGCACACGACAATGTGCCGAGCGTGATCAGAACAGCGTCAGTTCGGAATCCGCCTCCGCCCCCGCCCGGCCGACCCGTCGGATCAGCTCCGGCCCGTCGTTGCGGACGTCGCCGACGGCCGGTGAGACCGGCCGGATCTCCAACCCGGCGAGCTGCGCGTCGTCGGGCGGGGCGAGCAGCGCGGCGGGCTCGTCGGTCGGGCCGAGCCACGCCGCCCAGCGGTCCGGGGACAGCAGCAGCGGCATCCGGTCGTGCACCTCGGCCAGCTCGCCGAGCGCCGCGGTGGTCAACACGCTGAACGTCAGCCGGGCCTGGCCGGCCGACTCCCAGAGCGACCAGATGCCCGCGAACGCCAGCACCGAGCCGTCCCGTGGGGTCATGAAGTAGGGCTGCCGACCGCCGTCGGGACGACGGACCCACTCGTACCACCCGTCGGCCGGGACCAGGCAGCGCCGGCGGGCGAAGGACGGGGCGTACGCGCGGCTGGTGGCGACCGTCTCGACCCGCGCGTTGATCATGCGGGCGGCGCCGGCGGCACTGCGGGACCAGGGCGGGAGCAGGCCCCAACGCCCGAGGGAGAGCAGCCGGTGCCCCTCGGGCGCGAGCCGGACCAGCGGCACCGGATCGGTCGGGGCGACGTTGAAGTCGGGCCCGACGCCGCCGGTGGAGTCGACCGACTCGAACAGCGCGCTCAGGTCCCCCGCGCTCCGGGTCGTCGCATACCTCCCGCACATGGCGCCCACGCTAGCCCCACCCCGGGGTTTCGGCTGTCCCGCTCACCGGGAGCAGGGCGCGGGGACGGTTCCACCGGGCCGTCGGGTTGGCAGAATGGAGGCGTGGGGAATCTGACCGCGACGCGTCCGCCGCAGCCGTGGACCGCGCCGACCGCGAGCGACCCGGTCGCCGCGACGCTGCGCCTGCCCGGCTCCAAGTCCATGACCGCCCGGGCCCTGGTGCTCGGCGCGCTGGCCAGCGGGCCGTCGACGCTCGCCCGGCCGCTGCGCGCCCGCGACACCGAGCTGATGGCCGGCGGCCTGCGCGAGCTGGGGGCCCACATGTCGGCCTCCGACGACGACCGCTGGCTGGTCCGGCCGCACCCGCTGGTCGGTCCGGCGCACGTCGACGTCGGGCTGGCCGGCACCGTGATGCGCTTCCTGCCCCCGGTGGCCGGGCTGGCCGCCGGGCGGGTCACGTTCGACGGCGACCCGCACGCGCGCACCCGTCCACTCGGCCCGCTGATCGGCGCGCTGCGCACGCTCGGCGTCCGCATCGACACCCCACCGACCGGCAGCCTGCCCCTGGTGGTCCTCGGCGCCGGCCGGGTGACCGGCGGCGAGGTCGTCATCGACGCCTCCGCGTCCAGTCAGCTGGTCTCCGGGCTGCTGCTGGCCGCCCCCCGCTTCGACCGGGGCGTGGTGGTCCGGCACCAGGGCCCGCCGGTGCCGTCCGCGCCGCACCTGCGGATGACCGTGCAGATGCTGCGGGCCGCCGGGGCGGCGGTGGACGACACCACGCCCGACGTCTGGGTGGTCGAGCCCGGCCCGCTCACCGGGCGCGGCTGGGAGATCGAGCCCGATCTCTCCGGCGCCGCGCCGTTCTTCGCCGCCGCGCTGGTCACCGGCGGTGAGGTCACGCTCCAGGGCTGGCCGCGCAGCAGCCTCCAGCCGGTCGAGCAGCTGCGCGAGCTGCTGCACCGGATGGGCGGCGAGGTCACGCTCGGCACCGACGGGCTGACCGTGCGGGGCACCGGCACGGTCCGGGGGCTGGACGCCGACCTCTCCGACGTGGGTGAGCTGACCCCGGTGCTGACCGCGCTCACCCTGCTGGCCGACGGCCCGTCCCGGCTGACCGGGATCGGTCACATCCGGGGCCACGAGAGCGACCGGGTCACCGCGCTGGCCAAGGAGTTCGCCGGGCTGGGCGCGGACGTCACCGAGACCCACGACGGCCTGGAGATCCGGCCCCGACCGCTGCGCGGCGGCACGTTCCGGACGTACGCCGACCACCGGATGGCGCACGCCGCGGCCGTGGCCGGCCTGGCCGTCCCCGGCATCGAGGTCGACGACGTGACGTGCACCTCGAAGACCATGCCGGAGTTCCCGGCACTATGGTCGGGGATGGTGACCGGCAAGAACTGACAGCGGGGGGACGTCCTGGCGACCAAGCGGCGGGAGTACGACGAGGACGACGTCCGGGTACGCCCCGGCAGGTCGTCGCGGCCCCGTACGCGCACCCGGCCCCGGCACGCCGACGCCGTCGACGGGTTCGTGATCGCCGTGGACCGGGGGCGCTACACCTGCGTGCTGCCCGACGCCGGTCCCGAAACCCCGGTCGTCACCGCCATGCGCGCCCGCGAGCTGGGACGCAAGTCGGTGGTGGTGGGCGACCGGGTGGGGCTGGTCGGCGACACCTCCGGCGCGTCCGGCGCGCTGGCCCGCATCGTCCGCATCGCCGAGCGCCGCTCCGTGCTGCGGCGCACCGCCGACGACGACGAGACCACCGCCGAGGGCCGGCTGGAGCGGGTGGTGGTGGCGAACGCCGACCAGTTGGTGATCGTCAGCGCGCTGGCCGACCCGCCGCCGCGCACCGGGTTCATCGACCGCTGCCTGGTGGCCGCGTACGACGCCGACATCGAGCCGCTGCTCTGCCTCACCAAGGCCGACCTGGCCGGCCCGGAGGCGGTGCTCGGCTACTACACCGAGCTGGAGCTGCCGTACGTGCTGATCCGCCCGGAGTCCGACCTCGCCGAGCTGCGGGCGCTGCTCGCCGGCCGGATCTCGGTGCTGGTGGGCCACTCCGGGGTGGGCAAGTCGACGCTGGTCAACCGTCTGTGCCCGGATGCGGAGCGGGCGGTGGGCACGGTCAGCGCGATCGGCCGCGGCCGGCACACCTCGACCAGCGCGGTGGCGTTGCGCCTGCCGCCGCCGCCCGATCCGGCCGGTGACCCGGGTTGGATCGTCGACACCCCCGGCGTCCGCAGCTTCGGGCTGGCGCACGTCTCGGCGGAGAGCCTGCTGCACGGCTTCCCCGACCTGGTGGAGGCGACCGTCGACTGCCCGGCCAACTGCCCGCACACCGCCGACGAGGCGGACTGCGCGTTGGACGCCTGGGTGGCCGCCGGCAAGGCGGACCCGCGCCGGCTGGCCTCGTACCGGCGGTTGCTGGCCTCGCGCAGCGGCGAGGGCGACCCGCGCGAGCCCGAGCGCAACCCGGGCGACCCGCTCGCCGGGTCCTGACCGGCGGACGGACGCCCCACCCGCCGGTGCCGCCGGCGCGGCCGGCGCTAGCGTGTCGACCATGACCGGGTACGCCGACGACCTCGCCCTCGCCCACCTGCTCGCCGACGCCGCCGACGCCGTCTCCACGGCCCGGTTCCGCGCCCTCGACCTGCGGGTCGAGTCGAAGCCGGACCTGACCCCGGTCTCCGACGCGGACACCGCCGTGGAACGGGAGATCCGGGCCCTGCTGGCCACGCACCGACCGGACGACGGCCTGCTCGGCGAGGAGTACGGGGAGCAGCCCGCCGCCGGCCCGGACGGGCGGCGCTGGGTGGTCGACCCGATCGACGGGACGAAGAACTTCGTCCGGGGCGTACCCGTCTGGGCCACCCTGATCGCGTTGCTGGAGCACGACCGGCCGGTGCTCGGCCTGGTCTCCGCGCCGGCGCTCGGGCGGCGCTGGTGGGGCGCGGTCGGCGCGGGGGCGTTCGCCGGGCCCGGTCCGACCGAGGCGACGCCGATCCGGGTCTCCGGCGTCACGGCGCTGGCCGACGCCAGCGTCTGCTACTCCTCGCTCACCGGATGGGAGCAGGCCGGTCGGCTGGACGCGATGCTCCAGCTCATGCGGGACACCTGGCGCAGCCGAGCGTACGGCGACTTCTACGGCTACATGCTGCTGGCCGAGGGCGCGCTGGAGGTGATGGTGGAGCCGGAGCTGTCGCTGTGGGACATCGCCGCGCTGGTCCCGATCGTCACCGAGGCCGGCGGCACGTTCACCGACCTGGCCGGGCGGCCCGCGCCGGCCGGCGCGGACTCCGGCGACATCAGCGCGATCGCCAGCAACGGCGCGCTGCACGACGACATCCTGCGCCGGCTCGGCCGGCCGGCCGAGCGCTGACCCGGCGGGAGCTCTATCCTCGCCAGGTGGTCTCCTCCGGCTGGTGCTTCCTCGCGGCGATGATCGTCGCGTACGGCTTCGCCAACCTCCTCCAGTCGGTCGCCGCCGCGCGGACCACCGTGCACCACACGTTCGACCCGGGGCTGCTGCTGCGGCTGGCCGGCCACCGGACGTACCTGATCGGGCTGACCTGCCAGGTCGTCGGCTTCGTGCTGGCCTTCCTGGCCCGCCGCGACCTTCCGCTGTTCCTGGTCCAGGCGAGTGTGGCGGCCGGGCTCGGGGTGACCGCCGTGCTCGGTGTGCTGGTGCTGAAGTGGCGTCTGCCGGCCGCCGAGGTGGCCCTGCTGGTGCTGCTCTTCGGTGGGATCACCGCGCTGGTGCTCTCCGCCGAGCCGGCGCCGTCGCGGCAGCTGGGCACCGCCGGGTTGATCAGTCTGGTGGTGGCGCTCGGCGCGATCGCCGTGTCCGGCTTCTTCGCCGCCCGGCTGCACGGCGCGCCCGGGTCGGTGGTGCTCGGCTCGCTGGCCGGGATGGCGTTCTCCGCCGCCGCGGTGGCGGCCCGGCCGCTCGCCTCGGCCGACTCGGCGGAGGCGTTCGTCCGCGACCCCCTGCTCTACCTGCTCATCGCCCACTCGGTGGTCGGCCAGCTGCTGCTCGGCCTGGCGATGCAGCGCGGCTCGACCACGGCCGCGGTGGCCGCGATGGACGCCGCCGGCGCGGTGCCCGCGGCGATCGTCGGCCTGCTGCTGCTCAACGACAAGATCTGGCCGGGGCGGGAGTGGCTGGCCGGGCTCGGCTTCCTGGTCACGCTGGCGGCCGTGGTGGGCCTGACCCGGTACGCCGAGCCGCAGCACCACCACGCGACCGCCCGTGACCGGGGGCCGGCGATGATCGGCGCCGGAGTGGTGCCCGCTCAGGCCGCCTCGACCGGTCCCCGGGCCTCGACGACCACCTCGACCGGCGGGGTCGGCTCCACCGGGGTGGCCGGACGACGGCGCCCGATCACCCGCTCGTAGAGACGCTCCAGCGCCGCCGCCGTCCGTTCCCAGGTGTAGCTGCACCGCACCCGGTCCACCGCGGCGTGGCCGTACGCGAACCGCCCGGCGTTGTCGGTGAGCATCCGGCGCAGCGTCACCCCGAGGGTGCGGACGTCGCCCGGGGGCACCAGCTTGCCGGTCACCTCGTCCACCACGGCGTCGGCGATGCCGCCCATGGCGTAGCCGACCACCGGCACCCCGCAGGCCATCGCCTCCAGCGAGACGCGGCCGGCGGACGAGTAGTGCGGCGTGCAGGCCACCACGTCGGCGGAGCGGTACCAGGTGGCCATCTGGTCGTGCGGGACCGCGCCGACCAGCTTCACCTGTTCGGCCACCCCGGCCCGCTCGGCCAGCTCGCGCAGCCGGCGCGCCTCGGCGTGGCCGGCCAGCCGTTCGGCCGGCGGTCCGCCGGCGATCACCAGCTCGGCGTCGCCGACCAGTCGCATCGCCCGGATCAGGTCGTCCTGGCCGTGGCCGGCGGAGAGCCCGCCCACGGAGAGGATCCGGGCGCGCTGGTCCCGGGGGGCGGCCTCGCCGTCCGGGTGGAACTGGCCGAGGTCCACGCCGGTCGGCACCATCGCCACCGAGGTGCGCTGGAGGCCCATCCGGGTCAGCTCGTCGACCTCGTCGTTGCACTGGGCGACCGCCACGTCCACGGCCCGGGTCAGCGCCCGCTCCAGCGGGATGCGCTCGCCCGGCCCGCCGTAGCTCCGGCCGAGGTGACGCAGCTGCTCGACGCCGAGCGAGTGGAAGGTCTGCACCACCGGGATGTCGGTGGCCCGGACCGCGTGGGCGGCGGCGAGACCGCCCACCCAGTAGTGACCGTGCACGACCTCGGGGGCCCACTCACCGGCCCACTCCTGCGCCAGCCAGCGGCCGAACTCGGACACGTACGGCACCAGTTCGGCGGTGGGCAGCGGGTCGGCCGGGCCGACCGGCACCCGTTCCAGGCGGTAGCCGTCCAGCTCGGTGAGCGCGGGCTGGGCCGCCGCGTCGCGGCGTTCGTACACCCGGACCTCGTGGCCCCGGGCGGCGAGTTCCGCCGCCACACGCGCAATGTGCTCCTGGGTCCCGACGGTGGGACCGTCGGTGGACGAGCCGGCGTGCGCGCATACAAGGCCGACGCGCATGGTGCACCTCCATGCGTTCTCGCGAGCGGGGTCTCCCGGTCAGAGCGTCCCATTAACCCGGGTCCGGTGCGCCCAAACCTGGCAGATCGCCGGTGGCGACGGAGCGTCGCGCGGGCGGGACACCGTGCCGACCGGTCCCGATCAGGCCGACCCGGGCGGCATGACCGGCCGGCGCGGGGGTACCGGCGAAGGATGCCGCTCACCCGCACCCTCGCCGACGCCACCGTCGTCATCACCGGCGCCTCCAGCGGGATAGGCGCGGCCACCGCCTACGCGCTGGCCCGTCGTGGCGCCGCCGTGGTGCTGGCCGCCCGGACCGAGGCGGCGTTGGAGCGGGTCGCCGCGCACTGCCGGGAGCTGGGCGGGCGCGCGCTGGTGGTGCCCACGGACGTGACCGATCCGGATGCGGTGGAGCGGCTGGCGGCGCGCGCGGCGGCCGAGTTCGGCCGGATCGACGCCTGGGTCAACAACGCGGCCGTCGGCACGGTGGGGCTGTTCGACGAGATCCCGGTGGCCGAGTTCCGCCGGGTGGTCGAGGTGAACCTGCTCGGCACCGTGCACGGGATGCGGGCCGCGCTGCCCTGGCTCGGGGCGGCCGGGGGCGGCGTGCTGGTCAACAACGCGTCCGTGCTGGCCGAGGTGGCCATGCCGTACCAGTCGGCGTACAACGCCGCCAAGCACGCCATCCGGGGACTGGCCGACACGGTCCGGCAGGAGCTGCGGGTGACCGGCCGGGGCGCCATCTCGATCTGCACCGTGCTGCCGGCCACCATCGACACGCCGTTCTTCCGGCACGCGGCGAACCACACCGGCCGGGAGCTGACCCCGCCGCCGCCGGTCTACCCGCCGGAGATGGTGGCGGAGACGATCGTCCGGCTGCTGCGCCGTCCCCGCCGGGAGGCGTACGCGGGGGGCGCGGCCCGGCTGATCGGGCTCCAGTGGCGGCTCGCCCCGGCGGTGGCCGAGCGGGTGCTCGGCTGGTACACCGCGCGCACCCAGTTCGGTCCCGGCGTACGCCTGGACGCCACCGGCAACGTGTTCACCCCCGACGCGGCCGCCGAGCGGACCGACGGCTGGTCGGGTCGGCGCGGCCAACTCCTGCGGCTGACCGCGGCGTTCGGGCTGGCGGCGGCCGGCACGGCGGTCGGCACCGTCGCGGCGATCGGCCGACGGTCCCGGGCCGGTCGCTCATGAGTCCCGTCGACCGGACCGATGCGCGGGGGGAGGCCGACGTGCACAATGGGACGATCATGCCGACGGACGCACGTTGCCTGGTCGAGACCGCCGAATCCTCCGCGACGGTCCGGCTGACCGGTGTGCTCGACCGGGCCGGGGTCGACGCCGTGCGGGGCGCGCTGCTCGGCCGGCTCTGGGCCCGGCCGGGGCCGATGGTGGTCGACCTGTCCGGGGTCCGGATCCCCGACCCGCAGGCGCGCGAGGCGCTTGACGAGGTCGGCCGCGCGGTCGCCGACTGGCCCGCCACCGACCTGCTGTTCGTTTCCGGCGACCGGCCGGTCCCCCGACCGGCGGACGCGCCGCCCGAGCTGCTCGACGTCGAGCTGCTCCCGGTGGTGGAGGCCGCGCGCGAGGCCCGCGCGCTGGTCACCGACGGCTGTGCCCGCTGGGGACTGCCGGAGCTGGCCGAGCCGGCCTGCATCGCGGTCACCGAGATGGTCAACAACGTGGTGGCGCACGCCGCGACGCCGATGACGCTCCGGCTGGCGCCCCGGGGCGGCGCCCTGCACGTGGCGGTACGGGACCACGCCGCCGGGCGTCCGACGTACGCGGGGCCGGCCCCGGTCGACTCGGTGGGCGGCCGGGGGCTGCTGCTCATCGACGTGGTGGCCCGGCGCTGGGGCAGCACCGCGCTGCCCGACGGCAAGGTGGTGTGGTGCGTGCTCCACGCCGAGGACGAGGCGGCCTTCCGCAACTGAGGCGGGGTTTTCGCCCTCTTGCTCCCGATCCACCCGCTCGGTCGCGGTTAATGCGGTCAACGCAGTGGGTAGTTCACCCCCATGCGCGACGACGAGTACCCCACCCCCGTGTCCGACCCCGAGGCGGAGGGCCTGCCCGACACCGCCGACGACGACTCGACCGCCAACGACGACGTCCTGACCGGGCGCGAGGCGGACGGTCCCGAGCCGGCCCAGATCCCGGGTGACCGCACGCCGGTCGCGGTGGACCGGTTCGGCACCACGGCGGAGGAGCAGCTCGACGGCGAGTCGCTGGACTACAAGCTCGACCGCGAGCAGTACGAGCGGCCCGCCGACGACCCGCTCGCCGGCCCGGTCGACCCGGACATCGCCGCCGAGGCGGACAGCGAGGAGGCCGCGGCGCAGGCCCAGCTCGACGCGGACGTGATCGACCCGGGGCCGGTCTCCGACCCGAACTCCCCGGTCTCGATCTACGACCACGGCCAGCTCGGCACCGTCGCCGACCACCAGGTGGGCCGGCTGGTCGAGCCGGACGAGGGCGCGCGCACCGACCAGGAGACCGACAACGTCGCCTACGACGCCGGCGCGGCCGGCGGCGGCGCCACCGCGGAGGAGCTGGCGATCCACGAGACCCGGCCGCCCGAGGCGCGCTGAGCTCTCAGCCGTCCAGGCCCCGCTCGATGGCGTACCGGGTCAGCTCGACCCGGTTGTGCAGCTGGAGCTTGCCCAGGGTGTTCTGCACGTGGTTCTGCACCGTCCGGTGGGACACCCCGAGCCGCTCGGCGATCTGCTTGTAGGACAGCCCCTTGGCGACCAGACGCAGCACCTCGGTCTCCCGTTCGGTGAGCCGGGGTGCGTCGTCGTGCGGGGTCGGCGGCGCGGCCGCGAGCCGCCGGTACTCCCCCAGCACCAGCCCGGCCAGGCCGGGCGTGAACACCGGCTCCCCGGCCGCGGTGCGGCGAACCGCGTCGAGGAACTCGGCCGGGGCGGCCGACTTCACCAGGTAGCCGGTGGCCCCGGCCTTGACCGCGTCCAGCACGCTCTGCGGCTCGCCGCTGGCCGACAGCATGAGCACCCGCACGTCGGGCAGGGCGGCGCGCAGCCCGTGGATCACCTCCACACCGGAGACGTCCGGCAGTTGCAGGTCGAGCACGACCAGGTCGGGCCGGGCCGCCGCGGCCACCCGGACCGCCTGCCGTCCCTCACCGCTGGTCGCCACCACCTGGTGGCCGGCCTCGGTGAGGTCGCGGGCCACCCCTTCCCGCCACATCGGGTGGTCGTCGACCACCATCACCCGGATGCTCACCGCCGGCTCCTCGGCACGATCAGCTCGAACTCGGTCCCGGCGCCCGGCGTGGAGACGATCCGCACCTCACCGCCCAGATCGACCACCCGGCCCCGGATGGACTGGGCCACCCCGAGGCGCCCCTGCGTGGCGGCCTCCGCCAGCCGCCCCTCCGGAATGCCCGGCCCCTCGTCGCGTACCGAGACGGTCACCGTCTCCTCCTCGTCCTCGATCAGCACCCAGGCCCGCCCACCGGCGTGCCGGGCCACGTTGTCCAGCGCCGCGCCGACCGCCGCGGCCAGCTCCCCGGCCGTCCGCGCCGGCAGCGGCACCGGGGTCGCCGGGGCGGCCACCTGGACCGTGGCCGAGGCGTACCGGTCGAGCAGGTCCCGCAGGTCCCGCTCGTCGGTGTCCCGGTCCGGCGCGACGCCCGCCCGGCCGATCAGCGCCCGCAACGCGGCCTCCTGCTCACCGGCCAGCCGGGCCAGCTCCGCCGCCTCGCCGTCCAGGTCCGCGCCGCGCCGCCGGACCAGCGCGAGCACCTGGAGCACCGAGTCGTGAATGTCCCGGGCCAGCCGTTCCCGCTCGCGGGTCGCCGCCTCCAGCTCCACCGCCCGCTGCAACCGGGCCTCCGCCTCGACGGCCAGCCGGGCCACGTGCCCGACCACGACGCCGGCCAGCAGCATCAGGATCGCGCCGGTCAGCGCGGACGGGCTGATCCGGTCCCGAGTGGCCAGGTCGGCGCCGCCGAGCACCAGCGCGGCCACCGCGCCGCGCCGCCGACCGCCGGAGACCGCCCAGGCCAGCACCGGCCCGGCCAGCCAGGCGACGGTCAGCGTGGGCACGCCGGCGGCGAGCGCCGCGCGGCCCACCACCCAGGGCGTGGCCAGGATGATCGCGAGCACCACGCCGAGGTCGGCCAGGAGCAGCGGCCAGCGCCGTCCGTCCGGGCGTCCGTAGCCGGCCGCCGTGACACCGGTCCAGGCCAGCATCGCCAGCAGGACGGCGCCCGCGGCGACCGGGTGCGCGTACCGGGTGGCGTCGCGCAGCACGAGCAGGCCGACGTACGCCAGCGAGGCGAAGCGGAACACCGCGATGGACCGCCAGAACGGGCCTTCCAGGCCGGAGGACGACGGCATGGGCGTCACCATGCCACAGCCCGTCACCGGCGGGCCGCCTGGTGCGGGCCGATAAACCCTGACGTACGGTGGAAATGCCGCGAAAGTCGTCGAGAAGCAGCGCTGGGACGGGGTCATGACGGACGGAGAATCCCCCGCACAGCGTACGGTTGTGCCCATCGAACCTTCCCTCCTCATCGCCGAGGCCTTCGACCAGGCCCAGGTGACCGAGCTTCGGCACTCGGTCACCTCCTGCGCGCACGCGACGGGGCTGGCCGGCCAGCGACTCGACGACTTCGTGCTGGCGGTCAACGAGCTGATCACCAACGCGGTTCGGCACGGCGGCGGGCAGGGCCGGCTGCGGCTCTGGCGCCGGGGCGGCGACCTGGTCTGCGAGGTGGCCGACCACGGCCAGGGGATCAGCGAGCGACGCTTGCGCGACCGCGACCGGCCGGCGCCGGATACCGCCGGCGGTTGGGGGCTCTGGCTGGCCCGGGAGCTGAGTGACTCGATGGAGGTGGAGACCGGCGACGCCGGCACCGTCGTCCGGATCACCGCGGCCCTGGGCGCCCGGCGGCCCGCCGACCATCCGCTGGACGGCTGACCGGCCACCGGGCCGCCCGCTCAGCCGAAGAGGGCGCTCACCGACTCGCCGTTGTGGATCCGACGCATCGCCTCGGCCAGGGCCGGCGCCACGGAGAGCACCTCCAGCTTCGGCACCCGCTTCTCCACGGGGATCGGCACCGTGTTGGTGCAGACGATCTCCAGCACACCGTCCTGGGCGCTCAGCCGCTCCAGCGCCCCGCTGGAGAACAGACCGTGCGTGCAGGCCAGCCGGATCGACCGGACCTGCCGCTCGCGCAGGTGCGAGATCAACTCGATCACCGTGCTGCCCTTGGCGATCTCGTCGTCGAGCACGATCACGTCCCGGTCCGCCACGTCACCGATGATCGTGCTGATCTGCACCCGGTCGTCGCTGAAGCGCTGCTTGGCGCCGGCCGCGACCGGGGTGCCCAGCATCCGGGCGAACGCGGCGGCCTCCTTGGCGTTGCCGAGGTCGGGCGAGACGACCACCGCGTTGCTCAGGTCGTACCCCTTGAAGTGGGCGGCCAGCTCGCGCAGCGCGTGCAGGTGGTCCACCGGGACGCTGAAGAAACCGTGCACCTGGGGCGAGTGCAGCGTCATGGCCAGCACCCGGTGCGCCCCGGCCGAGGTGAGCAGGTCGGCCACGAGCCGCCCGCCGATGGAGATGCGCGGGGCGTCCTTCTTGTCCGACCGGGCGTACGCGTAGTGCGGCAGCACCACGGTGATCCGGCCGGCCGACGCGCCCCGGGCGGCGTCGATCATGAGCAGCAGCTCGACCAGGTGCTCCTGCACCGGCGGCACCAGTGGCTGGATGAGGAAGACGTCGCGCTCCCGGCAGTTGGCCTGCAACTGCACCTCGAGGCAGTCGTTGGCGAACCGGGACACCCGCACCGGGTGCAGCGGAACGTCGAGGTGGGCACAGATCTCGGCGGCGAGGTCCGGGTGGGCGGTCCCGCTGAACACGGCAATGTCACGCACGTCTGGTGATCGTACGGGTCGATCGAGGGGAGACGGTGGACGCTCCCGGCGGGTACGGTGCTGCGGTGACCGGAGAGTTCGTCGCCGCCATCGACCAGGGCACCACCTCCTCGCGGTGCATCGTCTTCGACGCCGACGGCGAGATCGTCGCGGTGGCCCAACGCGAACACCGGCAGATCTTCCCGCGGCCCGGCTGGGTCGAGCACGACGCGGACGAGATCTGGGCATGCGTCGAGCACGTGGTGCGCGAGGCGCTGGCGAGCGCCGACATCGGTCCGGAGCAGCTGGCCGCGGCGGGCATCACCAACCAGCGCGAGACCACAGTGGTCTGGGACCGGGCCACCGGTCGGCCGGTGGCCAACGCGATCGTCTGGCAGGACACCCGCACCGGCCCGCTGCTGCGCGAGCTGGCCGAGGCGTACGACGAGGAGCGGCTGCGCGCCCGCACCGGCCTGACCCTGGCGACCTACTTCGCCGGCCCGAAGCTGCGGTGGCTGCTGGACCACGTCGACGGGCTGCGTGAGCGGGCCGAGCGGGGCGAGGTGCTGTTCGGCACGATGGACAGCTGGCTCATCTGGAAGCTGACCGGGCGGCACGTCACCGACGTCACCAACGCCAGCCGCACCCTGCTGATGGACCTGGAGACCCTCGACTGGGCCCCGGAGCTGCTCGACGCGCTCCGCATCCCGGCCGCGATGCTGCCCGAGATCCGCAGCTCGGCCGAGGTCTACGGCACCGCCGACGGAGTCCTCGCCGGGGTGCCGGTGGCCAGCGCGCTCGGCGACCAGCAGGCCGCGCTGTTCGGGCAGACCTGCTTCCAGCCCGGCGAGGCCAAGTGCACCTACGGCACCGGCAGTTTCCTGCTGCTCAACACCGGCGCCAGCCCGGTGCCCTCCCGGCACGGCCTGCTCACCACCGTGGCCTACCGGATCGAGGGCCAGCCGGCCGTGTACGCGCTGGAGGGCGCGATCGCGGTCACCGGCTCGCTGGTGCAGTGGCTGCGCGACAACCTCGGCCTGATCTCCACCGCCCCGCAGGTCGAGGAGCTGGCCCGCACCGTCGACGACAACGGCGGCTGCTACGTGGTGCCGGCGTTCTCCGGCCTGTTCGCCCCGCACTGGCGCAGCGACGCCCGGGGCGTGATCGCCGGCCTGACCGGCTACATCACCAAGGGGCACCTGGCCCGCGCGGTGCTGGAGGCGTCCGCGTTCCAGACCCGCGAGGTGGTCGACGCGATGAACGCCGACTCCGACGTGGCGCTGCGCCGGCTGCGGGTGGACGGCGGGATGACCGGCAACGCGCTGCTCATGCAGTTCCTCGCCGACGTGCTCGACGTGCCGGTGGTGCGGTCCCGGATCACCGAGACCACCTGCCTCGGCGCCGCGTACGCCGCCGGCCTGGCGGTCGGCTTCTGGCCCGACCTGCCCACGCTGCGGGACAAGTGGCGCTCCGACGCCCAGTGGGAGCCGGCCATGGACCCTGCGCACCGCGACCGCGAGCTGCACCAGTGGCACAAGGCCGTCCAACGCACCCTGAACTGGGAAGACTGACCCCTCCCCCGACCTTCGCGATCTTGCACTTGCTGCCCCGACATCCGGGGCGTTCCGGACGGATCACGGGCCGAAAGTGCAAGATCGTGAGCGGCGGGGCGGGGGCAGGGCTCAGCTCGGGGTGAGGACGCAGAACTCGTTGCCCTCGGGGTCGGCCATGACCCGCCAGTGCATCTCGGGGTCGCCCAGGTCGATGGCGGTGGCGCCGAGCGTGCGCAACCGGGCCACCTCGGCCGCCAGGTCGTCCCCGGCATAGGGGCGGACGTCGAGGTGGACGCGGTTCCACCCGGGCTTCGCGTCGGTGCTGCGGACGAACTCCAGGTAGGGGCCGACGCCGGCGGCGGAACGCAGTGACGCGTACCGGTCGGTGACCTCGTGCCGGGTCCAGTCCGTCGCCTCGCCCCAGAACCGCGCCATCTCCCGCGGGTCCGCGCAGTCGACCACCACCGCGGCGATCGGCCCGGTGTCCCGGTAGACCTCGCGCGGCTCCAGCACGCAGAACTCGTTGCCCTCCGGGTCGGCCATGACCGTCCACGGGACGTCACCCTGGCCGATGTCGACGGCTGTCGCGCCGAGGCCCGTCAGCCGCGCGACCAGCTCCGCCTGGTGCTCCGGCGAGGTGGTGGCGAGGTCGACGTGCACCCGGTTCTTCGCCGTCTTGGGTTCCGCGGAGACCACGAGGTCGATGAAGAGGGCGGAGGGATCGGGATACGGGACGCCCGGCGGTTCGAGGTTGATCACCCCGGGCGCCTCGCTGGAGGTCTCCCAGCCAAGGACCCTCGCCCAGAACGCGCCCAGCGCGACCTCGTCGCCGGCCTTGAAGTTGATCTGGACAAGCCGCGTCGTCATGTCAGTCCCAACGGTTTCCGGTGAGCTTCTCGTACACCTCGACGTAGCGGGCCCGGGTCGCCTCGACGACCTCCGCCGGCACCTCCGGCGCCGGCGGCTGCTTGTCCCAGCCGCTGCCGGTGGCCCAGTCCCGCACGTACTGCTTGTCGAAGGAGAACTGCGCCCGGCCCGGCTGGTAGGACTCGGCCGGCCAGAACCGGGACGAGTCGGAGGTGAGCAGCTCGTCGGCGAGCATCAGCGTGCCGTCCGGCGCCCAGCCCAGCTCCAGCTTGGTGTCGGCGATCAGGATGCCCCGGTCCGCGGCGATCTCGGCACCCCGCCGGTAGACGTCCAGGGTGATCTGCCGCAGCCGCTCGGCGGTCTCCGGCCCCACCTTGTCGACCACCTGGTCGTAGGTGATCGGCTCGTCGTGCTCACCCTTGGGCGCCTTGGTCGACGGGGTGAAGATCGGCTCGGGCAGGATCGACGCCTCCACCAGCCCTCGGGGCAGCGCCACGCCGGAGACCGAGCCGGTGCGCTGGTACTCGGCGAAGCCACCGCCGGTCAGGAAGCCCCGGGCCACGCACTCGACCGGCACCATCTCCAGCCGGCGGCACCGGATCGCCCGGCCGGCGAACTCCGCCGGCACGTCGGTGGCGGAGATGACGTGGTTCGGCACCAGGTCCGACAACTGCTCGAACCACCACAGCGAGAGCGCGGTGAGCAGTCTGCCCTTGTCCGGCACCGGGGTCGGCAGCGCCACGTCGTAGATGGAGATGCGGTCGGAGGCGACCAGGATCAGGTCCGCGCCGTCGGCGTAGACGTCCCGGACCTTGCCCGAGTGCAGAAGTTCCACGGCGCTAGTACACCATGGGCGCGACCGCCCGCCCGGCGCGCCCACCGGCCGTCCCGCCCGGCGTTGACACCCCGGCCCGGGGCCGGTGGAATGATCCGTCCACCCCAGTTTCGGAGAGAACCGTGCGCGCTGAACGGTCCGTCCCCCGTCCCGGCCTCGACCGGCGACGGTTCCTCGGCGCGCTCACCGGGCTGCCGCTGCTCGCCGGCGGACTGGCCGGCTGCGCCCCGGAGGAGGAGGCGGCCGCCGAGGACGGCCCGATCGAGCTGTCGGTGTTCTGGTGGGGCGGCAGCCGCCGGGCCCAGGCCACCGAGCAGGCGCTGCGCCTCTACACCCAGCAGAACCCCCGGGTCAGCTTCCGGATCACCTGGCAGGGGCTGGCCGGCTACTACGACCGGCTCGCCACCCAGGGCACCGGCGGCAACGTGCCGGACCTGTTCCAGATCGACGACACGCTGCTCACCGAGTACACCCGCCGCGACATCCTGCTCGACCTCACCGCGTACGCCGACGACGGCCGGCTCGACCTGCGCGACCTGCCGGAGCAGTTGGCCCGCTACGGCCGGGTGGACGAGCGGACCGTGGCGGTGCCCGCCGCCCAGACCAACGCGGCGCTGGTCTACAACCGCGACCTGCTGCGCTCGCTGGACCAGCCCGAGCCGCGCACCGGCATGTCCTGGAAGGAGTACGCCCGCTGGGCCGCCCGGGTCACCCGGTCGTCCGGTAACCGGGTGGCCGGCTCCATGGACGCCTCCGGCGACTACCGGGCGCTCTGGCTCTGGCTGCGCGGCCAGGGCAGCGAGCTGTACCAGGGGCGGCAGCTCGGCTTCAGCTCGGCGGAGCTGCTCTCCTGGTTCGAGTTCTGGGAGGTCGCCCGCTTCGACCGGGTCACCCCGAGCGCCGCGCTCGTGGAGCAGGCGGACACCGGCGAACTGAACCGCCAGCTCGTGGTCACCGGCCACACCGCGGCCTCCTTCGCCTGGTCCCACCAGCTGCCGGAGTTGCAACGCCTCACCGAGGACGAGCTGGGCGCGGTCGCCTTCCCCGGCACGCCGGCCGCGCAGTGGCCCCGGGCGTCGATGTACTGGGCCGGTTTCCGCGGCACCCGGCACCCGGGTGTGGTGGTGGACGTGCTCAACTTCCTCACCAGCAACGTGGCGGCCGGCCGGATCCTCGGCGTGGAGCGGGGCGTGAACCCCAGCACCCAGGTCCGCACGTACGTGGCCGCGGGCGTGACCGACCGGGCCGAGAAGCGGGTGACGAGCCTGGGCGTGGAGCTGGACGAGCTGGCCGGCCCGGCGCCCGCGCCGCCGCCGAAGGGGCACGCCAAGGTGCGGACGTTGCTCATCGAGGCGGCCGAGAGCATCCGGGGCAAGCGGGCCGGCGCCCGATCCGCGACCTCCCGGTTCATGGCCCGGGCGAACGCCGCCCTGGCCGAGTGACCGCCGCCCGCCACGCGTGGGCGCGGCGGGCGGAGCCCCGGGTGGTCGTCAGCGCGGCGGGCGGTTCCGCCGGTTCCGCGTCAACAGCACCACCAGCAGCACGATCCCGCCGACCACCACGAGGCAGCAGAGCAGGCCGAGGAAGCCGAAGCCGCCCCGGGACCGCCGTCGTGCGGCCTCCACCACGAGCTCACCGGTGCCGGTCGACGCCCAGGCCGCGACCGGTACGAAGACCGAGAGCGCGACCGTTCCGAGGACCGCGCCCAGGCGGCCCCACCATCTGTTCCATCCAGCCATGCCCCCATCCTTGCCGAGGTGCGCAACCGGGGCACGCCGGACGCGGCGGAGGAATCCGGAAACGGCGAAGGGCCCCGGAGCGAACTCCGGGGCCCTTCGTCACGAGTAGCGGGGACAGGATTTGAACCTGCGACCTCTGGGTTATGAGCCCAGCGAGCTACCGAGCTGCTCCACCCCGCGTCGGCTCGTACAGCTTATCGCACTGGAATCGTGGAGATCAGCCGGGTCCCCGATCCCGCCGAAGAGGCCCGACGGGGGGAACGGCGAAGGGCCCCGGAACGGATTCCGGGGCCCTTCGTCACGAGTAGCGGGGACAGGATTTGAACCTGCGACCTCTGGGTTATGAGCCCAGCGAGCTACCGAGCTGCTCCACCCCGCGTCGGCTCGACAACCGTAGCGCACCGACCCGGGGAGGCGCAAAACGGGTGCTCAGTCCAGCCACCGCCGGAGCGCGTCGACCGCCCGCCGGCTGTCCGCGTCGAACTGGGCGCGCTCGGTCGAGGTGCTCTCCCAGCCCTGCTCCCACAGCACCGTCACCACGTCACCGGATCGCACCGCGCGCACCAGGTGCACCTCGTCGCCGCCGCTCGGCTCGCCGTTGGCGTCCAGGTAGGGCCTGCGCGTCTCGAACAGCACCGACTCGTCGCCGTACCCGGAGTCGGGCAGCAGGCGCTGACGCACGATCGTCGACGGTGCCTCGGGGACCGGCTGCGCGGGGCAGGCCCGGACGGCCATCCGCAGCTCGGCCAGCGCCTCGCCGGCGCGCCCGGCCCGGTAGATCGTGATGCTGTGCCGGTAGCTGCCGGAGGGCACCGCGTCGGCCGGCGCGCCGGCCCGCCGGTACGGCAGCGTCCGGGCCCGCGACGCGACGATCGACTCGGTGCCGGGGCGCGATCCGCAGAGCACCGGCAGCACCGCTCCCGGGCCGAACTGGTTGCCCGTACCGGCGTCGTTGGCGGCGGGCAGGGCGAAGAACGCCCGGTCCGGGATCGCGGTCGGAGCCCCCGCCGTCGGACGTCCGGCACTCGACGGCGCGGCCGGGCTCCGGCCCCCCGGGGTACGGGTGCCGGAGGGTGTGGACGGGGCGGGCGAGGGCTTCTCGGCCAACCCGGCGGTGGTGGGCGGCGGGGCGGGCGCCGGCGTACCCGCGGGCGGCGGCGCGACCGGTTCCGGCCCGGCGGCGAGTACCAGTTGGCTGCCGGCCACCGTGGCGGCGACCAGACCGGCGACCGCCAGCGACGCGAGCGCGGCCCGGTGCCGGGCCCGACGGTCCGCGCCGTGACGCAGCCGGTCCGGCGACGGCAGCACCCGCTCGTCGGTGTCGTCGGCCAGGGCGTGGTAGTAGCGGTGCAGTTCACGCGACATCGTTGACCTCCAGCTCCTCGGCGGCGACATCGGGCAGCAACTCGGCCAGCCGGGCCCGTCCGCGGGACAGCCAGGACTTCACGGTGCCGGCGGGGACGCCCGCCTCCCGGGCGATCTCCTCCACCGGCAGGTCGAACAGGTAGTGCAGGGCGAGCGCCTGCCGGTGCCGGGCGGGCAGCCGCCGCAGCGCCGCCACCAGCAGGACGGTGTCCTCGCCCGGTGGTCCGACGTCGTCGGGCGGGCCGGTGCGGCTGACCGCCAGTCGCCAACCGCGCAGCCGCCGGAACCGGTCGGTCGCGAGCCGGCTGATCACCAGCCGCAGCCACGCCTCCGGCGCGGGATGGCCGGCGAGCTTCGCCCACTGCCGCCAGGCCCGGGCGTACGCCTCCTGCACCAGGTCCTGGGCCTCGGCGGGGTCGTCGGCCACCGCGTGGCCGTACCGGAGCGCCCGCCCCGACGTGCTGCGGTAGAAGTCGTCGAAGCTGTTCGCGTCACGCATCTGCCCTCCCGCCTCCCCTCACGTCCACCTGCTCTGTTGACGGTGGAGCGGGGTGCCGGGTTGCGGCCGGGAAGTCCGGTACACGACACGAGCCCGTGCTCCGGTGACCGCTGCGGGTCCCGGAGCACGGGCTCGTGGTGTCGCTCGGCGTCAGCCGTTCGGTGAGGGTGAGGGTGAGGCTGGCGCCGACGGCGAGGCGCTGCCCGAGGGCGCCGGGCCGGCCGACCCGTTGGCCGCCGCCTGGGCCTGCTGGAAGGCGGCCATCGCCTCGTCGAGCGCCTTGAGCGCCCGCCCGTACCGCTCGAAGTCGCCGGACGTCTGCGCGGCCTTGACCTCGGCGATCGCGGCCTGCACCTGGCCGGCGGCCTGGGCCAGCTCACCGGTGAGCGGCGGCGGGGTGTTCGTGCCCCCGGTCGGCGGCGGCGTGTTCTCGTCGTCGCTCGGCGGCGGCGGGGTGCCGTTCTGGGCGCGTTTGCCCTGTTCGACGAGCTGTTTGATGCCGTCGCTGAGGTTGTTGGCGAGCACCACGTACGAGCCGCCGTCGCCGTAGGAGAGCAGCACCTTCTGCAACAGCGGGTACGCGTCCTGGCTGCTGCTCTTCACATAGACCGGCTCGACGTAGAGCATCCCGTCGGCGAACGGCAGCGACAGCAGGTTGCCGTACTGCACCTGGGCCTGGTTGGAGGAGAGCAGGTTGAGCTGCTGGCGGATGTCGCCGTTGTTGGTCATCTGCTGATGCACCTGGGTCGGCCCGGAGACCCGGGTCTGGTCCGGCAACTCCAGCACCTCCAGCTGGGGCTTGCCGTCGACGTACGAGCCGGAGACCAGCGCGGCGAGGTTCTGCCGCCCGTTCGGCGTGACCGCGGAGGTCAACTGGAAGCGGGGCCCGTCCTGCCCGGGGAACTGGGTGAACAGGTAGTAGGGCGGCTGCTTCTGCCCGCTGTCCGGCGCGTCCGGCACGTTCGGCACCTGCCAGAAGTCCTGGCCGGAGTAGAAGTCGCCGGGGTCGGTGACGTGGAACTTGGTGAGCAGGTTGCGCTGCACCTTGAACAGGTCGGCCGGGTAGCGGAAGTGCTCGGCCAGCTCCGGCGGGATGTCACCCTTGGGCAGCACGAGGTCACCGCCGAACGCCTTGTTCCACGCCTTCAGCACCGGGTCGGTGTCGTCGTACGAGTAGAGCTTGACCGTGCCGTCGTACGCGTCGACCGTCGCCTTCACCGAGTTGCGGATGTAGTTGACGTTCTCCCGGGCGAGCTGGAACGTGCCCCGGCCGGTCAGCTCGTCGGCGGTCTCCGCCTGGAGGTTGACCCGCTCGGCGTACGGGTAGGTCGCCGCCGTGGTGTAGCCGTCGACGATCCACAGGACGCGACCGTTCACCACCGCCGGGTACGGGTCGCCGTCGAGGGTGAGGAACGGCGCGACCTTCTCCACCCGGTCGCGCGGGTTGCGCACGTAGAGCAGCTTCGAGTTCTCGTTGACCGCCTCGGAGAGCAGGAAGTTCGACTCCTGCTCCTTGATCGCGTAGAGCAGCCGCCGGGGGAACGAGCCGATCTTGACGCCGCCCTCGCCGGTGTAGGTGTAGTACTGCTCGCCACCGGTGGAGGTGGGCCGGTCGAACTCGACGTTGCGGTCACCGGTCTGCCCGACGATCGCGTAGTCGTCGCCCTCCATCCGCTCGCCGTAGTAGATCCGCGGCTGCTGGGCCGGGATCTCCTCGGTCGGCGAGGAACACGCCTCCTGCGCCTTCTCCCCGAGGAAGCCGGAGACGAAGTACGGCTGGCCGCCGCAGACCACCTGGTTCGCCGGGGCGGCCACCAGGCCGTACCCGTGGGTGTAGACGGTGTGCCGGTTGATCCAGTTGTTCTGCTGGTCGGTCAGCTCGCCGTAGTTGATCTCACGGACGCCGACCACGTAGTCGGAGGTCTTGTCCTTCACCGCGTAGCGGTCGATGTCCAGCTTCGAGCCGAAGTCGTAGAAGCCGCGGACCTGCTGGAGCTGGGTGTAGGTCTCGGAGACCAGCTGCGGGTCGAGCAGCCGGACGTTCGGCACGACCGAGGTGTCGGTGGCCAGGCTGGCGGGTGGCACGAGGTTGCTCGCCGCGTACGGCGTCGTCTTCGTGACCTCGAGACCGAACGCGGACCGGGTCGCCTTGATGCTGCGTTCGATGTACGGCGCCTCCTTGTCACGGGCGCTCGGCTTCACCTCGAACGTCTGCACCGCCCACGGGTAGATGCCGCCGATCGCCACCGCGGAGACCCCGAGCAGGGCCAGCGAGATGCCCGGCCAGACCAGGTTCCGCATCACCGCGTTGGAGAACACGATGATCGCGACGGCCACCAGGACGGAGATCCAGGCGAGGATCTCCTTCGCCGGCAGCAACGCGTTCACGTCGGCGTAGCCGGCGCCGTAGAGCTTCGCGCCCTCGTTGTACTCCAGCAGCATCGCGCGCCGGTCCAGCACGTACGCGACGGCCTTGAGCAGGACGAAGACGGCGACCAGCGAGCTGAGGTGGGCGCGGGCGGCGTTGGTCATCCGGTCGCCGACACCCTGCAGGCGCACCCCGCCGAACACGTAGTGCACGGCCAGCGCGCCGAGCAGGGCCAGCACCACCGCGGTGAAGCCGACGCCGAGCAGGTAGCGCCAGAACGGGAGCTGGAAGACGTAGAAGCCGACGTCGACGCCGAACTCCGGGTCCTTCACGCCGAAGTCGCCACCGTTGCGGAACAGCAGCCACTGGGTCCACCGGCTCTGCGCGGAGAGCCCGGCGAAGAGCCCGATCACGGCGGAGGCCAGCGCGATCCAGGTGCCCAGCCGAGGGCTCAGCAGCATCCGGTAGCGCTCCAGCGTGGCCTGCTCGGCCGAGTGCGGGCGCATCCGGGGCCGCAGCCGGTAGGCCAACCAGAGGTTGCCGGCGACGATCAGCGCCATGCCGACGCCGACCACCAGGAACAACAGCAGCCGGGTGGCGAGCACGCCGGTGAAGACCTGGGTGTAGCGGACCTCGTCGAACCACAGCCAGTCGGTCCAGGCGTTGACCCCCCAACCGAGCAGGGTGAACAGCACGAACACCCCGACCAGGACCCCGATGGTGACGCGTCCGCGCCGGCTCATCCTCGGCAGGGGACTGCTACGCATGACCACTGTTGGCTCCGCACGCTCGATGTGATCGGCTCCGACCAGGCACCCCAGAGTACGGGGTGTTCCTGTACACGTCGGGTCAAGGTCACGTCACGATCGCCCGGGGCCGTCGGCGGCCCGGTTCAGCAGCGGGTCGGCTGACCCCCGGCGCGCAGTTTCTCCAGTGCCGTCAGCGCGTCGTCCACCGTCGCCACCTTCAGCAGCGGCAGGTCGGGCTGCGGGTTGCGGACCGCCTCGGCGCAGTTGTCGGCGGGCACCAGGAAGACCTTCGCGCCGGCGTCCTTGGCGCCGACCAGCTTCTGGGCGATGCCACCGATCGGGCCGACCCGGCCCTCGTCGTCGATGGTGCCGGTGCCCGCGATGACCTGGCCGCCGGTCAGGTCGGCCGGCTCCAGCTTGTCGATGATGCCCAGGGTGAACATCAGCCCGGCGCTCGGGCCGCCGATGTCCCCGAGGTCGATCTTGAGGGTGAACGGGTGCGGCTGCTGCTGGTCGATCTCCACCCCGATGCGCGGGCGGCCGTCCTGCTCGCGACTGGTCACCCTGGCCGTCCCCGGGGCGCCGTCCCGGGTGTAGCCGATCGTCAGCGCGGTGCCGGCCGGCTTGGCCCGGATCAGCTCGGTGAGCTTGGCCGCGCTGGTCACCGGCGCGCCGTCGACCGAGGTCAGCACGTCGTCCGGCCGGAGCACGTCGACCGACGGCCCGCCCGGGGTGACCGCCTTGACCAGCACCTTGATCGGGTAGCCCAGCTCCCGCAGGGCCGCCGTCTCGGCGCTGGTCTGCGAGTTCTGGAAGTCCTCCGCGTTGCGCTTCTCGACCTCCTCCTGCGACTCGCCCGGCGGGTAGACCAGCTCGCGCGGCACCACCGCCTCGTCCGAGGAGAACCAGCCGGCCAGCGCCGACCGGAGCCGCACGGTGGGCTGCACGCCGACCGTGGTGAGCCGGAGCTGGCCGGCGGAGGTCGACGTCGCGCGGCCGCTGACCTGGATGATCTCCTTGCCGTTCTCACTGCCGAGCGTGTTGACCGTCGGACCGGGGCCGAGCACCACGTACGGCAGGGGGACGCTCAGCACGCCGACGCTGAGCAGGGCGGTGAGCAGGGCACCGAGCAGGACGGTCACGCCGCGACGTCTCATGCGCCAGAGCGTACCGATCCGTCCCGCGCCGTCCGGCGCGGTGACCGGTGGACTTCGCCCTCAGCGCAACGCCGACGGGCACGACCTGCGGCGCGGCCCGCGTACCGTAGACGTCGTGCCTGATATTCCGTTCGGTTTCGCGCTCCCGGGTGGTCAACCACCAGACCCCAACGATCCCGCGCAGATGCAGCAGTTCATGTCGCAGTTGCAGCACCTGCTGTCCGCGCCGGGCAGCGGGCCGGTCAACTGGGACCTGGCCCGGCAGGTGGCCGCCAGCCAGCTCGCCGCCGCCGGCGACCCGGCGGTCTCGCCGTTCGAGCGCAACGCGGTGGAGGAGGCGCTGCGCATCGCCGACCTCTGGCTGGAACCGGCGACCTCGTGGCCCTCCGGCATCCGCACCTCGGTCGCCTGGAACCGCAACGAGTGGATCTTCAAGACGCTCGACGTGTGGCGCAAGCTCTGCGACCCGGTGGCCAGCCGGATGGTCGGCGCGATGGGCGACCTGGTGCCGCCGGAGGCGCGGGCGCAGCTCGGCCCGATGCAGTCGATGGTCGCCACGCTCGGCGGCGCCCTCTTCGGCGGTCAGCTCGGCCAGGCGCTCGGCTCGCTCGCCGCCGAGGTGCTCTCCGCCGGTGACATCGGCCTGCCGCTGGGCCCCGCCGGCACCGCCGCGCTCGTCCCGGCCAACATCAAGGCGTACGGCGAGGGCCTGGAGCTGCCCGAGGACGAGGTACGCCTCTACGTGGCCCTGCGCGAGGCCGCCCACCAGCGCCTCTTCCAGCACGTGCCGTGGCTGCGCGGGCACGTGCTGACGGCGGTGGAGAACTACGCCGCCGGCATCCGGGTCAACCGGGAGGCGATCGAGGAGGCGATGGGCCGGGTCGACCCGACCGACCCGGAGTCGATGCAGGCGATCGCGCTGGAGGGCATCTTCACTCCGGAGGACACCCCGGCGCAGAAGGCGTCGCTGGCCCGGCTGGAGACCGTGCTCGCCCTGGTCGAGGGTTGGGTGTGCCACGTCGTGGACAGCGCCGCCGGTGACCGCCTGCCCAACGTCGTACGCCTCGGCGAAGCGTTCCGCCGCCGCCGCGCCGCCGGTGGCCCGGCCGAGCAGACGTTCGCCGCGCTGGTCGGCCTCGAACTGCGGCCGCGCCGGCTGCGCGAGGCGACGGTGCTCTGGGCGGCGCTGACCGAGCACCGCGGCATCGCCGGCCGGGACGCGGTCTGGGGCCACCCCGACCTGCTTCCCTCGGACGACGACTTCGCCGCCCCGGAGGCGTTCGCCAGGACGAGCACCGATCTCGACGACGAGCTGGCAAACTTCGACTTCACCGCGCCGGGCGCGCCCGAGGAGAAGCCCCCCGGCGAGGACGACGACAAGCACTGACACGTACGCGACGGGGCCCGCACGGATCACCGTGCGGGCCCCGTCCGCGTCCCCACCCCGCCGCCCAGCCCAGCCCGCCCCGGCCCCGGCCTATCGATCTTGGAGTTGTGGCGCCCAAGATGCCCGGGTGGCGCCTTTTGTTAGGTGCCACAAGTCCAAGATCGACGTTTTCGGCGGGCGGGACGGCACAGGCGGTGGGTCAGGCCGGGCGGGCGGACAACAGGGCGCGGGTGGCCTCCCAGCCCTCGACGGCCGGGTCGAGCGCGGCCAGGTCCGCCGGTCCGCGCAGCCGGCGCCAACCGGCACCGACCGCCACCTCCCCCGGGCTCGGGGCCGCCCGCCGCACCTCGGCCGGGGCGGTCGTGTCGAGGTGCACCGCCGGCAACCACGCCGGTACGGGCAGCCGCGCCGCCACCCCCAGCAGCCCCGGCCCACCCCCGTCCACCGGGGCCACCGCCACCGGCCGGGAGGAGAGCGGCCGCAGCAGCTTGCCCAGCGTCAGGCCGGGCACGTCCGGGGCGTCGGCGGCCACCACGGCCACCTGGTCGAAGGCCGGTCGGTCGTGGTGGCCGGTGAGGGCCGCGAACACCGCGTTCGGCGTCGGTTCGGGCACCTCGTACACCGGGGTGCCGGGCCACACCACGGCGTCGGCCAGCCAGCGGTCCTCCGGGGTCACCGCCACCGCGGTCTCCACCTCGTTGAGCGTGGCCAGCAGGTCCACCACGTCCTCGGCCAGGGCGGTCCGCCACCGCGCCGGCTCGATCCCCGGCGGCGACCAGCTCACCGGGCCGAGCAACGCCACCACCACACGTCGCACCATCCGCCGACCCTAGCGCCCACCCCCACCCCACCCCGCCCCGCGCCCCGCCGCCCACCCCCACCCCCACCCCCGCCGCCCACCCCCCGACCGGCAGCGTCGATCATGAAGTTAGCCGCGACAAATCGGACCGATTGGTGCCGCCAACTTCATGATCGACCGCGAAAGGCGGTGGGATGGGTCAGGGGACGGCGGCGGTGGCGGCTACGCCCTCCAGGTAGCCGCGGGCGCGCTCGGAGCGCGGATAGCGGGCGACCAGCGACCAGAACTCGGCGTTGTGGCTCGGCACGATCAGGTGCGCCAACTCGTGCAGAAGCACGTAGTCGATAACCCAGTCGGGCATGTCCTGGATGCGGTGGGAGATCCGGATGGTGCGGTCGGCGGGGGTGCAGGAGCCCCATCGGCCGTTCTGGTTGGTCACCCACCGCACGCTCGCCGGCGCGGCGGCCGACATGTGCTCCGGCAGGTAGAGCCCGATCAGGCGGGTGGCGCGGGCGAGCAGTTCGGCGTCCGAGCGGGCCAGCCGGCCCTCGCGGGCGGCGAGCCGGGCCAGCATCCGGTCGACCCACTCGCTCTCCTCGGCCCGGGAGAACTGGTCCGGGATGAGCACGACGACGCGCTCCCCGTCCCGGTACGCGGACACCGTGCGCCGCCGACGCTGGCTGCGCCGCACCTCGACGACGGGCTTCCGCGTCCCGGCCATTACCGACCCGCGCAGCCTCGGTTGACTGTCACGAGGGAAAGCTAATGCGTACTGACCAGGACTCCGCAAGAGTCAACACGACGACACGCGCCCGGAAAATGGCGGTTGATTGTCAGGAGTCCTGAAAAAATTCTTTGCGGGGGAAGTTGACCATCACCTGGCGGCCGTCCACCACGTTAGGTGATCTACCACGGGTCGTCGGCGGTGGGGCCACGCGAAGGGGATCTGAGCGTATTTAACCGGCGTGTCCCCGCGAAACTGACTTATCAGACGTTACCCGGCGTGCACACTCTTGCCGTCGACTTGCTCACAGAGTCGGCGTGCAGCTGACATGGAACTGCCCAGACCTGGGTAGGGTCCGCCAACCAGCGGTCAGGTGACTGACCGCGGAGAACCCCCGGCGCCGGAGCCACAGGTGGCCCCGCCGCAGGGAGACCCGCCGGGCACCTCCGGCGGACGAGACGAGGAGGCTACCGTGGCCGACCAGGCCCAGACCTACAACGGTTACTGCGTGAAGTGCAAGGAGAAGCGGGACTTCGAGGGGCACGTGGAGGTCTCGAAGACCGGCATGAACATGGCCAAGGGCAAGTGCCCGGTGTGCGGCACAACAGTGAACCGCATCCTGGGCAAGGCCAAGGTCTGACCCGTCCGGGTCGCACGGGGGAGGGGCGGCCGTCGGGCCGCCCCTCCCCCGTCGCCTATCCGACACGGTTACCGGCCAGTTGTGGAAAAACGGCGATGTCTTGTGGACAACGCTGGCCACGGCGCGCCGCACCTGTGGACAACGAGCGACGGAGCGCGTGGATGCGGTCACTGTTCGTGGCGTGACCGAACCGAATCCGATCACCCGCCCGACCCTGCTGCCCGGTCTGACCCGCCTCTGGCGGGACCGGCACACGCTCCAGCTCGGCGTGGAGCCCGGCCCGGCGGTGCTGCTGGAGGTGACCACCCCGGCCACCGTGCACCTGCTCGACCTGCTCGACGGCACCCGCAGCGAGCGGGCGGTGCTGGTCGCGGCCACCGCCGCCCGGGTGCCGGCCGGCGAGGCGCGCGCCCTGCTCGACGCGCTGCGGGCCGCCGGGCTCGTCGTACCGGCGCAGAGCCTGCTCCCCCGGGGCCTCTCCGGGCCGGTCCGGGCCCGGCTCGGCACGGAGGCCGACGCCCTCGCCCTGGCCACACCCGACCTGCCCGGCACGCCGGCCGCGCTGCTGCGCCGGCGTCGCGCCGCCCGGGTGCTGGTCACCGGCGCCGGCCGGCTCGGCGCGGCGGTCGCCGTCGCGCTGGCCCAGGCCGGGATCGGGCACGTCGTACCCGATCTGACCGGCCCGGTACGCGCCGGTGACCTGGTCGGGACCGGCCTGACCGCCGAGGAGCTGGGTCGGCCGCTGGCCCCGGCGCTGCGCGCGGCGCTGGGGCGCTGCGCGCCGGGCACCAGCTGCCACCCGTTGCGCTCGGCCCGGGCCGACCTGGTGGTGCAGCTCGGAGTCGACCGCCCGGCCGACGCGCTCGCCACCGGGTACGCCCGCCGTCGCCAACCCCACCTCCTGCTCGACCTGCGCGGCGGCGTACCCGTCGTCGGGCCCCTGGTCCGGCCGCCCGCCGGCCCCTGCCTGCGCTGCCTGGACCTGCACCGCGCCGACCGCGACCCGGACTGGCCGGCGCTCGCCGCCCAGCTCGCGGCCGACCGGGACGAGCGGGCCTGCGCGGCGACCACCCGGCTCGCCGCGGCGGCCGTGGCGGCGGCCGAGGCGCTGACCCAGCTCGACGGGGGCACACCGGAGACGCTCGGCGGCGCGGTGGAGGTCCGGGCCGCCGGCCGCCTCCGACACCGCCGGTGGTCGCCGCACCCCTCCTGCGGCTGCTCCGGGCGTCGCCCGATCCGGTCGGCCGCGTCCGCTCCCGGCCGCACGGCAGCAGCGAGCCCCTCGCGTCGGTAACAATGGCCGGGTGACCGACATCCCGCGCCGGGCCGTGTCCCGCACCGCCAAACTCGCCGCCCTGCCGCTCGGATTCGCCGGTCGAACCGTCCTGGGCATGGGCAAGCGGGTCACCGGGCTCGCGTCCGACGTCATCTCCGCCGAGATCCAGCAGCGCACGGCCGAGCAGTTGTTCAGCGTCCTCGGGCAGCTCAAGGGCGGGGCGATGAAGTTCGGCCAGGCCCTGTCGGTCTTCGAGGCCGCACTGCCCGAGGAGGTCGCCGCCCCCTACCGGCAGGCGCTCACCAAGCTCCAGGAGGCCGCCCCGCCGCTGCCCGTGGCGACCGTGCACAAGGTGCTCGCCGAGCAGCTCGGGCCGGACTGGCGGGACCGGTTCGTCTCCTTCGACGACACCCCGGCCGCCGCGGCCAGCATCGGCCAGGTGCACCGCGCGGTCTGGCGCGACCCGGGGTACGGGCCGAACGGCGGCCCCCGGCACCGGGACGTGGCCGTGAAGATCCAGTACCCGGGTGCCGGTGAGGCCCTGCTCGCCGACCTCAAGCAGCTCTCCCGACTGGGCGGGATGTTCCGGGCGATCCAGCCGGGGCTGGACGTCAAGCCGCTCCTGGCCGAGCTGCGCGAGCGGATCACCGAGGAGCTGGACTACGAGCTGGAGGCCGAGTCGCAGCGCGCCTTCGCCGCCGCGTACGCGGACGACCCGGACATCTACATCCCGGAGGTGCTCGACGCCGCGCCCCGGGTGCTGATCACCGAGTGGGTCGAGGGCATCCCGCTGTCCCACATCATCCGGGAGGGCACCGAGGAGCAGCGCGACGAGGCCGGGCGGCTGATGGCCGAGCTGCACCTCTCCGCGCCGGAGCGGGCCGGGCTGCTGCACGCCGACCCGCACCCGGGCAACTTCCGGCTGCTGCCGGACGGCCGGCTCGGTGTGATCGACTTCGGCGCGGTGGCGCGGATGCCGGAGGGCACGCCCGAGCCGATCGGCCGGATCGCCGCGCTCGCGCTGCGCGGCGACGCCGACGGCGTGGTGGACGGGCTGCGCGCCGAGGGCTTCGTCAGTCGGACCGAGCCGATCGACGCCCAGGGGGTGCTCGACTTCCTCCGTCCGATGCTGGAGCCGATCGCCGCCGACGAGTTCCGCTTCACCCGCGCCTGGCTGCGCGGTGAGGCGACCCGGCTGGCCAGCCCCCGCTCCCCCGCCTACCAGCTCAGTCGGCAGCTCAACCTGCCGCCGTCGTACCTGATGATCCACCGGGTCACGCTGGGCTCGATCGGGGTGCTGTGCCAGTTGGAGGCGAAGGCGTCCTACCGGGCGATCCTGGAGCGTTGGCTGCCCGGCTTCGCCCCGGTGGCCTGACGCGGATACGCCGAAGGGGCGGTGACCATGTGGTCACCGCCCCTTTCGTCATCGTGGTGGTACTAGAGAACGCCCAGGTCGCGTGCCGACTGGCTACGACCCCGCATGGCGACGGTACGGGCGGAACGGGCTGCCTCAGTGCTCGTGGTGGTGCGACCGGCCTGAGGCCGGCGCATTCGAGCCCGGGACAACGCTTCGTGGAGTAGTTGCATCTCGGTTCCGTTCGGCAGGTGCAGCATCGGTTTTCTCTCTCAGGTCGGCCGGTGGAGGGACACCGGCATCGGTCGGTTTCGGAACGCAGGTGTGTCAGGCTGCCAGTCGGACGGCGCTGCGCGACTCGGACAGCCCACTGGCCGCCAGTCGCGCCTCCGCCTCGACCCGGAGCTGGGCGTCACGGGCGAGGTCCTCCTTGCGCGGCCGGCCACGGGGCCGCTTGCGCGGGACGACCGCGCCACGCTCGAAGATCTCGCCGCCCCAGACGCCCCAGGGCTCGGCCCGCTCCACCGCCCCGGCCAGGCACTCGACGCGCAGCGGGCAGTCCCCGCAGAGCGACTTGGCCAGCTCGAGCTCGGCGGGCGAGTCGGAGAACCACAGGTCGGGGTCGAACTTCCGGCAGGGCAGGTTCGCCTCCACCTCGACGCTCACGTCGAGTGGGGCCAACGCCAGACTCATCCTCCGGTCACCTCTCTCTCACTTCGATCTCGTGGATCGCATTTCCGACGTACTTCGACGGGCAAAAAACTGAGGCCGCGGATCCCGGTATGCGGGTTCCGCGGCCTCGAGGTGAGCCGGTGGTCTGTGGATCAGACCGGTCTACCTCGAGGTGGAACGCCGCGGACATCCGTGCGCTTCTTGCCGCCATCGATGCCCATGCCCGTGAAGCCACTGGTCCCCTCGACTCCGGTGATCGGCGCGACGGTCAGGTTCAGCTCGGCCTGAACCCGGACCTGGTGCACCTGCGGAGCCGACGGTCGGGCGGCGAGGGCCACCCGCACGGCCGACAGCGGAACGCCGGCAGCTGGCATCGCCGCCGGACGCTCGTAGGTGTAGATCTCCATTGGTGCCACCTCCCTGACTTTCCTCGTGCCGACCATGGACTCATCCCCCTTGAGCAGCCAGAACGGCGCTGCTCGCGAGGTGTGTCCTGAGGCTATTCCTCGCCCGCGGGCGAGGGCAAACGATTTACGGCTAGATTTCGAAAGTTTTCTGCGGGCAGACGTCGTCGACCGCCGCGCCGGCCACCAGGGCCAGCACCGTATCCCCGTAAAGCCCCACTTTTCGGGGCCCGATCCCGGCGATCGCGACCAGGTCCTCGGTGCGGGCCGGCTTCCGCTCCGCCAACGCGGTGAGCGTGGCGTCGGTGAACACCACGTACGCCGGCACCTTCTGCGCGCCGGCCACCCGCTGCCGCCACTCGCGCAACCGCTCGTACAGCTCCTCGTCCAGGTCGGACGGGCAGGTGGGGCAGCGGCCCAGCTTCCGGTCCGCGCCAGCGAGCAGCGTGGCGCCGCAGATCCGGCACGAGACCACCTGGGGCCGGCGCCGTTCGGGGCGCCGGGCCGGCCCGGCGCCGGCCCGCTCGCCGCCGCCCGAGCGGTCCAGCTGGGGCAGGAAGCGGGACGGGCGCCGCGCCCGGCCGCCGGGCGAGCGCGCCGTCGCGTACGACAGCCAGAGCCACTCCCGGGCTCGGGTGATCCCCACGTAGAGCAGCCGCCGCTCCTCCTCGACCTGCTCCGGGGTCTTCGCGTAGGTGGTGGGCAGCGTGCCCTCGGCGAGCCCGACCAGGAACACCGCGTCCCACTCCAGGCCCTTGGCCGAGTGCAGCGAGGCCAGCGTGACCCCCTCCACGGTGGGCACGTGCTGCTGGGCGGCCCGCCGGGCGAGTTCCTCGGTGAAGTCGGCCAGGCCACGCTGCCGTTCCACCGCCGCGGCCTCGCCGATCGGCAGCAGGTCGGGCGTGGCCGCGAACTCCTCGGCGAGCTGGACCAGCGCGGCGAGCGCCTCCCAGCGCTCGCGCGCCGCGCCGCCGGCCGGGGGCGCGTCCGGCGCCCAGCCGACCGCGGCGAGCCCCTCCACGACGGCCGCCCGCAGCGGCGTCTCGCCGGGGACCGACCGGGTGGCGGCGCGCAGCGCGATCATCGCCTGGCGCACCTCGGGCCGCTCGAAGAACCGCTCCGCGCCCTGGAGCACGTAGGGCACCTCGGCCTCGGTGAGCGCCTTCTCGTACGCCTCGGACTGCGCGTTGGTGCGGAACAGCACCGCGATCTCCCGGGCCGGGGTGCCGCCGGCGACGAGCGCCCGGCAGCGGGCCGCCACCGCGTTGGCCTCGGCCGGCTCGTCGGTGAAGATCCGCAGCTCCGGTTCCGGGCCGGGCGGGCGCTGGCCGTGCAGCTCCAGCCGCAGCCGCGCCTCGGCGCCCCGGGCCTGCGCGATGACCGCGTTGGCCAGCCCCACCACCTGCGGGGTCGAGCGGTAGTCGCGGACCAGCCGGACCACCGTCGCGCCCCGGTGGTGGCGCGGGAAGTCGACCAGGTACGACGAGGTCGCGCCGGTGAACGAGTAGATGGTCTGGCTGGCGTCGCCGACCACGGTCAGGTCGTCGCGACCGCCGAGCCAGGACTCCAGCAGCCGCTGCTGGAGCGGGTTGACGTCCTGGTACTCGTCGACGACGAAGTGCCGGTACTGGTTGCGCACCTGCTCGGCCACGTCCGGGTGCTCCTCGATGCCCCACACCGCGGCGCGCAGCATGTCCTCGAAGTCGATCACCCCGTTGCCGCGCTTGAGCCGCTCGTACGCGTCGAACACCTCGGCCACCCGGGCCGGCTCGTACGGCGTCTCGCGCAGCGCCTTGGCCGCGGCCACCACATACTCCCCGGGCTCGACCAGGGACGACTTCGCCCACTCGATCTCGCCGGCGAGGTCCCGCGCGGCGGCCCGGTCGGCGCGCAGGCCCACCTTGGCGGCGGCCAGGGTGACCACCCGCACCTTGCTGTCCAGCAGCTCCGGCATGGCCCGGCCGGCGAGCAGCCGGGGCGCGAAGTAGCGGACCTGCCGCAGCGCCGCGGCGTGGAAGGTGCGCGCCTGCACGCCCTGCACCCCGAGCACGGTGAGACGGCTGCGCATCTCGGCCGCGGCGCGGGCGGTGAACGTGACCGCCAGCACGTGCCGGCCGGCGATGTCGCCGGTCAGCGCCCGGTGGGCGATCCGCGAGGTCACCGCCCGGGTCTTGCCGGTCCCGGCACCGGCCAGGATGCAGACCGGGCCGGCCGGGGCGGTCACCGCGGACCGCTGCTCCGGATCCAGACCGGCCAGCACCCGTTCCGCCGCTGAGTGAACGCCCACAGCAGGGAATCATCCCAGCATCGTGTGACGTTGCAGCGATTAGCCTGGCCTGATCGGACCGGGCGCGAGCCATCCCTTGGAGGACCAGACCATGTTGACGATGTATTCCACCCCGTGGTGCGGCTACTGCCACCGGCTGAAGTCGCAGCTCGACCGGGAGGGCATCGCGTACGAGGTGGTCGACATCGAGCAGGACACCGCGGCCGCGGAGTTCGTGATGGGCGTCAACGGCGGCAACCAGACCGTGCCGACCCTGCGCTTCGACGACGGCAGCGCCCTGACCAACCCCTCGATCAACCAGGTCAAGCAGCACCTGGCCAGCCTGCCCGGCTGACCTGCCCGCGCCACGCGAGCGGCCGTACCCGGTTCCGGGTACGGCCGCTCGTCGCCGTTCAGGGGGCCCGGCGTCGGCGGGCGGTGGCCAGCATCTCGTCGTCGAGCGGCCGGCGCGGGGTCGGGACACGCGCCGAGCCCACGGCCGGCGGGGTGAGGCCGCGGCCCCGCCACAGGTAGAGGCCGGCAGCCGTGGTGACCGCCCCCACCAGGGCGAACAGCAGCCGGTAGTCGAACACGCCGACGAGCAGCGCGCCGGTGCCGATGGAGGCCGCCTGCGGCCCGCTGACCAGCGCCTCCGAGGCGGCGGTCACCCGGCCCAGCAGCGCCGGCGGCGTCCGCCGCTGGACCAGCGTGTGCAACCCCACCATGGTCAGCGGCAGCGAGACGCCGGCCAGCAGCAACGCCACCACCCCGAGCCAGAGCCGGGGGTACGCGAGCGCCAGCGCGGCCGGGCCGAAGAAGGTCACCCCGGCGGCCAGCGCGCCGACCTCGCCGAAGCGGCGCACCACCGCGGCCGAGAACAGGCCGCCGACCAGGCCGCCCACGCCCTGCACCATGACCAGCACGCCGACGAACGCGGCGTCGCGGCCCAGACCCAGGTCGACGTACGCGAAGATCAGCGATTCGGTGAAGCCCATCACCAGCGAGCCCAGCCCGTATCCGAGCAGCGCCCGGCGCAGCGCGGCCTCGCCGGCCAGGTGGCGCAGCCCCGCGCCCAGCTCGGCGGGGCCGCGACGGACCGGTCGCGGCGGCCCGCTCTCCTGCACCCGAAGCCGGCCGACCACCGCCGCGGCGACCAGGAACCCGGTCATCGCCAGGGTGACCAGCAGCCAGCCGCCGACGGCGGCGTACACGCCGGCCCCGGCGAGCGGGCCGATCAACCGCAGCCCCTGCCGGACCGTCTGCAACGCGCCGTTCGCGTCGGGCAGCAACTCGGCCGGCACCAGCTGCCGGATCAGCGCGTTGAGCACGGCGGTCAGGGTGATGTAGGACAGGCCGTAGAGCGCCGCGACCACGTAGATCACCCAGACGTCGGTCCGGTCCCGCACGGTGAGCAGCGGGCCGAGCAGCACGGCGGCGACCAGGTTGGCGGCGATGAAGAACGGCCGCCGGCGGTAGCGGTCGACCACCCAGCCGACCAGCGGGGCCAGCGCCATCGGCGCGATGACGGCGAAGATGGTCGCTCCGGCCATGCTGTCCGAACCGGTCAGGTCCTTCACCCAGACGGCCAGTGCGAGCAGCAGGATCGACTCCGCCGCCATGCTCGCCACCAGCGCGGCGAACAGGAGGCGGAAGTCGGGGCGGCGCAGGACGGTGCGCATCGGTTCCCTCCGGCGGGGGTGCGCCACTCCGGGCGCGTCGGGGGCGGGCGCCGGTGAAGGCGCTCTCCACGGTCCTCTTTTTGTCTCGTGACACGCCCTCGCCGGAACCTCCGACACCGGTCGCGCCGTCCATACTGACCGTGGGGGGCGAATTTCATACAGTTACCGTCGCGTCCTGCGACGGTCCACGGGAAAGAGGACGCCGTGCCTCCTGCCGCACCAGGCCCGATTCTGCGCCGTCGTCGACTCGGCACCGAGCTGCGTCGGCTCCGCGAACAGGCCGGTCTCACCGGTGACCAGGTCATCGAGCGGATCGGCTGGGCTTCCGCATCCAAGTTGTCCCGGCTGGAGAACGGCCGGAGCCGGCCCGACCCGGACGACGTCGACGTCCTGCTGACGCTCTACGGCGCCGACGAGGAGCTGCGGGCGGAGCTGACCGGGATCACCCACGAGGCCGGTGACATGCGGGGCTGGCTGCGCAACTTCCCGGTGATGACCCAGCAGCAACGCGCCTTCGCCGAGCTGGAGGCCGGCTGCGCGGAGATCTCGGAGTACAACCCGGTGCTGGTGCCGGGGCTGTTGCAGACTCCCGGCTACGCCCGGCACCGGATCATGTCCGCGGCCCAGGTGGCCGCCGAGGCCGGCGACCCGGAGACCGAGGACCCGGAGACCGAGGTACGCGCCCGGCAGTCCCGCCAGTCGTTGCTGACCCGCTCCCCCGACGTGCCCCGCTACACCGCGGTGCTGGAGGAGGCCGCGCTCGGCCGGCGGGCGGGGCCGCCCGAGGTGCTGCACGAGCAGCTCGTCCACCTGTGCGAGCTGGCCCTGCTGCCGAACGTGACGCTGCGGCTGCTGCTGCGCGACACGCGGGTGGGCGATTGGTACCTTCCGCCGACCGCCTTCTCGGTCTACCGGTTCGCCGATCCCCTCGATCCGGAGACATTGGCCATCGAAGGTGGGTTCACCGACGTCATGTCGACCGAGGTAAACACCCTAAATCGCTATAAAGTGGTGTTCGAGTGGCTATGCGCGTCGGCACTCTCCGCATCGGACACCCTCTCCTGGTTGATCGAGGCGACGGGACGGCTGACCGGCACGGCAGTCGAGTCCACGGTGGCGTACGGGCCGGCAACGGCGCCGACCCAGCGTCGCCGGGACTCGGGGCGCCTCACCACGGAACGGTGATCCCTCACGGACACCGCCCGCGCTCCGGCGTCGCTCGTTCCCATCGGAGCACCACATCAGGAGCAGGACCATGAACGAGATCCGCACCAGCACGACCTCCCTCTCGGGGCAGCTCGCCGGCGCCGCCTGGCGCAAGAGCACCCGCAGCCAGACCTCGAACTGCGTGGAGGTCGCGCCGCTCGGCACCGGGCCGGCCACCGTGGCGCTGCGGGACAGCAAGGACCCGAGCGGGCCGGTGCTGCTGTTCAACCGGGCCGGTTGGCTCGGCTTCATCGCCGGGGCGAAGAACGGCCGGTTCGACCTGAACTGATCCGGCGAGTGCCCGGGGGCCGTCGGCGTCACGCCGGCGGCCCCTCGCGTGTCCATCCCCGACAACCGGGCTGACCTGGGGTCCCCCGATCGGTCGAGCCGGCCGGTTTCACTTGCTGGGACGACATGCGGGCGTAACATGACGCGGGAGTGACGTGGAAGTTCCAGCGCATCCGTCCGCTCTCCGGGGGACACCATGCGGTTCCTGATCGTCCGCACCGAGATCCGTAGCGCCGCCGACGCCGACATCGCCGCCGCCTGGGCGGGCGGGGGCCGCCTGCGGGACGAGACGAGCGCGCCGGAGGCCCGCCGTCAGGTCGTACACGCGGAGGACCGGGACGCCGCCCTCCTGCTCGCCCGCGCCCTGTCCGCCGTCGGCGCGGTACGCGCCGGCCGGCACCGGGTCAAGGTGCTGCCCGTCGAGGAGACCGCACCCGGCCACCCCTACCGCTGGGACGGCGGATGAGCGGCCGCTGACGTCCGTCGTGGCCGGACCGGCTCCCCCGCCGCGCTCCACGCCTCACCCGGCCATGACGGCCCGTGTTCCCGGCCCGCGACCGCCGCGGCAACGACGGTCCGGGCCGGGACCGTGCCCACCCCCGCCCCGCCCGCCCGCCCGGCCCGCCCGCCCGGCCCGCCCGCCCGGCCCTCCCGCCCGGCCCGCCCGGCCCGGCCCGGCCCGGCACCATCGGGCCCGCCCCGCCCCGCCGGAATCCGCCTGGCCCGCCACCTCGCCGAACTGGCGGCAACAACCCGCCGCGGACCACTCCACCACGCCGAGGTTGCGCGACGCGCGCGCCGGACCCCGCGACGCGTGGCCGGCGGATCGTCCTGTCGCGCTCGCCGCCCAGTCACCCTCGACGAGTGCGATATACCGCTCGGTCATATTTATGACCCAGCGGTATATCGCACTCAACCCCACTCTTCGGGTGGGCCGGTCACGGACCGTGCACCTCGGACCGAGCGGGTCAGCAGTGGCCGTCGAGCCAGCGGTGCACCAGGAAGAGCGCGATCGACGACGGCGGGGGCAGGAGCAGGCGGTCCCCGCCGTCCACCGTCACCGGCTCGTCGGCCAACGCCGCGCCGATCTCCCGCCGGGTGAACCAGCGGGCGTGCGCGATCTCGGCCGGGTCGACCCGGATCGGCGCGTTTGCGTCGGCCCGGGCGAGAAAGCCGAGCATCAGCGAGCCGGGGAACGGCCAGGACTGGCTGGCCACGTACGCGATCTCCGCGACCTCGACGCCGACCTCCTCGCGGACCTCGCGCAGGACGGCGGCCTCGGCCGACTCGCCGGGCTCGACGTAGCCGGCCAGGCAGGAGTAGCGGCGCAGCCCGGGCGTGCTCGGCCAGGCCGCGTTGTTGCCGAGCAGGCACCGGCCGTCCGGGCCGTCCACCCCGTCGTGCACCAGCACGATCATGGCCGGATCGGTACGCGGCCAGGCCCGGTCGCCGTCGGGATCGATCCGCGACCAACCCGCCTCGTCGATCCGGGTCGGGTGCCCGGTGCGGGACGAGTATTCGTGCCGGAGGTGCCAGTTGAGCAGGGCCAACGCGGTGGTGAACACACCGGCGTCCCGGTCGCTCATGAGGTGGCCGACCTCGCGCAGGTGCGCCCGGCGGGTGCCCGGCAGCTCCGGCAGCGGCCCGTCCACCGCGAAGACCGGCACCCCGTCCGGCTCGACGCCGAGGAACATCGGCACGGAGCGGGGCACCTCGGGCAGCTCACCGGGGCCGACGAGGACCAGCTCGGGCGGGGCCGCCGCACCCCGGACGAGCGCGCGCCCGTCGTCGGCCGAGTCCAGTACCAGCACCCGTGCCCGTTCCCAGGCCTCGGCCAGCCAGGTCGGGTCGGTCCGCAGGTGGGCGGCCCGGTCCAGCGTGGACCGGGCCAGCGGCGGCGCGGACTCGCCGGTCACCGGCCGCCGCCCGTCACGGGGTTTCCGTCCGCACCGGCCCCAGCACGGCCAGCGAGTCCGCCACCCGGGCGGCGTCACCGAGCACCACGGTGACCGCGCGGGCCGGGGCCAGGTAACGGGCCCCCGCCTCGGCCACGTCGTCCACGGTCGCGGCGGCCAGCCGGGCGGCGTGCTCGGCGAGGAAGTCCAGCCGGAGCCCGTTGCCGGCGTACGCGCTGGTCAGCGACGCGAGGCCGGCCTGGGTGGACATGCCGAGCTGGAGTGTGCCGAGCGCGTACTGGCGGGCCTGCTCCAGCTCCTCCGGTTTCGGCGGCACGGTGGCCAGCCGGCCCAGTTCGTACAGCGTCTCCACCAGTGCCGGCGCGGTCACCTCGGTGGCCACGTCGGCGCCGGCGACCAGTACCGACCCGGCCACCGAGTGCTCGACCAGCGAGTGCGGCCCGTAGGTGTAGCCCTTGTCCTCGCGGATGTTCTCCACCCAGCGGGAGGAGAAGTAGCCGCCGAAGATCAGGTTCGCCAGCTGCAACGCGGCGTGGTCGGGGTGGGTGCGGGGCACCGCGGGCAGCGCGAGGCGCAGCGAGGACTGGACGGAGCCGGGCCGGTCGACCAGCACCAGCGGACCGGGTTCGAGCGGCGGCGCGGGCGGCAGGTCGGCGGTGTGCCCGTCCCCCCGCCAACCGGCGAGCGCCCGCTCGGCGGCGTCCAGCGCCCGTTCCGGCTGGACGTCGCCGACCAGCACCAGCACCGCGCCCGCCGGGTGGACCCGCTCGGCGTGCAGCCGGCGCAACGCGGCCGGGCGGACCGCCCGGACCTGGTCGGGCTCCGGGGTCTGCACCGCGTACGGGTGGCGGCCGTAGACCCGCTTGAGCAACGCGGTCCGGGCCAGGTGGGACGGCTGGCTCTGGGCGACCTGGATCCGGTCGACCAGGCGGTCCCGTTCGGTCTGGACCCAGTCACCCGGGTAGGTGGCCCCGGTGAGCACCTCGGCGAGCAGCTCCAGCACCCGGTCCAGCCCGGTGACCAGGGCCGCGCCGGAGAGCATCAGCCGGTCCGGGTCCACGCCGGCGGAAAGCCCGCCGCCGACCTTCTGCAGCTCGGCGGCGATCTCGGTGGCGCTGTGCGCCTCGGTGCCGGCGAGCACGGTCTGCGCCAGCATGGCGCCGCGGGCCAGGTGGGCGCGCCCGAACGGCATCCAGAGGCGCAGTTCCACGAGCGGTACGGCGGGCCGCCGTACCGCGATCACGGTGAGGCCGTTGCCGAGCGTGCGCTCGGCCTGCTTCGGCACCTTCAGGCGACGGTTGGGTCCGAGCGCCGGCAGCGGCCGGACGGTGGTCGGCGTACTCATTTCAGACCTCCGGCGACGACCTCGACGGACGCGCGGCGCTCGGGCCGCAGGGTGGCGGCGGCGGCGCGGACCTGTTCCTCGGTCACCTCGCCGACCAGCCGGGGCAGCTCGTTGAGCAGGCCCGGCTCGCCGCGCTGTTGCTCCAGGACGGCCATCCGCAGTGCCCGGCCGAGCACCGCGTCGGTGTCGCGCAGCAGGTGGGTGGCCATCCGGGCCTGGGTCCGGGCCAGCTCTCCCTCGGTCAGCCCGTCGGTGGCCAGCCGGTCCAACTCCTCGTCGACGGTGCGCAGCACCTTGTCCACGTCGCCACCGGGCGGCAGGTGCGCCTGGAGCAGCAGCGCGGTGGGGTCGCGGACGTCGAACGGGTCGCCCATGAAGCCGAGGTAGCCGCCCAGCCCGGTGACCGAGCGGTCCCGCTGCACCATCCGCTCGACCAGCCGGGACGCGTCGCCGTCGGTGAGCACCTCGGCCAGCACCACGTAGGGCAGGTAGCCGGTGAAGTCGCTGATCGGGTCGGGCACCCGCCAGGCGCCCGCCACGGCCGGGAGCGGGGCCAGCGCGTCGGTGTACGTGCTGCGCCGCTCGGCGGTCAGGTCCGGCTCGGCGAAGTCGGGTCGCTCCGGGGCGGGCCGGGCCGGCACGTCGCCGAAGTGCCGCTCGATCAGGGTGGTCGCCTCGGCCACGTCGATGTCGCCGCTGACCGCGAGCACGGCGTTGCCGCTGGCGTAGTAGCGGCGGAAGAAGTCGGCCGCGTCGGCCACCGTGGCGGACTCCAGGTCGTCGAAGGACCCGTAGCCGTCGTGCGCGTTGGGGAAGGTGTCGAACATCACCGGGGGCAGCGTGAGCCAGGGAAAGCCGCCGTACGGCCGGTTGAGCACGTTGACCCGGATCTCCTCCTTGACCACGTCGACCTGGTTGCGCAGGTTCTCCTCGGTCAGCCGGGGGCCGCGCATCCGGTCGGCCTCCAGGAACAGCGCCCGTTCCAGGGCGTTGCTCGGCAGCGTCTCGAAGTAGTCGGTGTAGTCGAGGTGGGTGGAGCCGTTGAACGTGCCGCCGGCGCCCTGCACGTGCCGGAAGTGGGCCAGCTTCTCCAGGTTCTCCGAGCCCTGGAACATCAGGTGTTCGAAGAGGTGGGCGAAGCCGGTGCGCCCCTCCGGCTCGGAGCGGATGCCGACGTCGTAGACCACCGCCACCCCGATCACCGGGGCGCTGCGGTCCGGCGTGAGCACCACCCGCAGGCCGTTGTCGAGGACGAACCGCTCGACCGGGTACTTCGTCGCTGGGATCTTCGCTCTGCGCGTCGGCACGAGATCGACACTAGCGCCTCCGTACCGACCGCACCGGCGGTGTGCCCCGGCCGAACGGTGGACTGTCGCGGGACGGGTCTTGACGGCGGCGGCCGCTTGCCCCACTCTTCCTACCAACTAAATAGGAATACTGCGGATTGGACATGTGATGAGACGGCTCCCCCTGCGCCGCCTGGCCACCCTGGCCACCCTGGCCGTGGTCGGCGCGGCCACGCTCGGCGCCACCGCCGCCTGCGGCGACGACAGCGACGCCGCGGGCGACTCCGGCCCGGTGACGCTGCGCCTGGGCTACTTCCCCAACATCACCCACGCGCCCGCCGTGGTCGGCGTGGAGAAGGGGATCTTCAAGGAGAAGCTGGGCGGCGACGTCACGCTGGAGACGAAGACGTTCAACGCCGGCCCGGCGGCCATCGAGGCGGTCTTCTCCGGCGCGCTCGACGCCACGTACATCGGTCCGAACCCGACCGTGAACGCCTTCTCCAAGTCCAAGGGCGAGGCGGTCCGGGTGGTTTCCGGCGCCGCGTCCGGCGGCGTGGCGCTGGTGGTCAAGCCCGGCATCACCTCGGTGGAGCAGCTGCGCGGCAAGAAGATCGCCACCCCGCAACTCGGCAACACCCAGGACGTCGCGCTGCGCTACTGGCTCAAGGAGAAGGGCCTGGAGACCACCAAGGAGGGCGGCGGCGACGTCAAGGTCGTCCCGCAGGAGAACGCGCAGACCGTCGAGACGTTCGGCAGCGGCGCGATCGACGGCGCCTGGGTGCCGGAGCCGTTCGTCTCCCGCCTGGTCAACGCCGGCGGCAAGGTGCTGGTCGACGAGCGCGACCTCTGGCCGGACAAGAAGTTCGTCATCACCAACCTGCTGGTCAGCACGAAGTTCCTCAAGGCGCACCCGGACGTGGTGAAGAAGCTGGTCGAGGGACAGGTCGCGGCGAACGAGTTCGTCAACACCAAGCCGGACGAGGCGCAGCAGGCGATCTCCGACCACATCGGCAAGATCACCGGCAAGCCGCTGGACACCAAGCTGATCAAGCAGGCCTGGCCGACGCTGGAGTTCACCAACGACCCGATCGCGTCCTCGCTGAAGGCCGGCCTGGACCACGCCGTCGCGGTCGGGCTGACCCAGCCGGTCGACCTGAACGGCCTCTACGACCTGACGTACCTCAACGAGGTGCTCAAGGCGCAGGGCAAGCCCGAGGTCACCCAGCCGTGACGTCGACCACGACGACCCCGCGCAGCGCGACCGGCTCGGTCGCGCTGCGCGGCGTGACCAAGGTGTACGGCCAGGGCGAGCAGGCCGTCCTGGCGCTGGACGGGCTGTCGCTGGACGTGGCGCCCGGCGAGTTCGTCTGTCTGGTCGGCGCGTCCGGCTGCGGCAAGAGCACGCTGCTCAACCTGGTCGCCGGCCTGGACCGGATCAGCGGCGGCACGATCGAGCTGGGCGAGGGCGTCAACCCGGGCCTGATGTTCCAGGAGCCGGCGCTGTTCCCGTGGTCGACCGTCGAGGGCAACGTCGAGGTGCCGCTGAAGCTGCGCGGGCTCCCCCGCGACCAGCGCAGGGCGCGGGTGGCCGAGCTGCTGCGCACGGTCCACCTGTCCGACTTCGGCCGCAAGCGTCCGCACCAGCTCTCCGGCGGCATGCGGCAGCGGGTCGCGCTGGCCCGCACGCTCGCGCTGGACACGCCGGTGCTGCTGATGGACGAGCCGTTCGGCGCGCTCGACGCGATGACCCGGGACATCCTGCACGACGAGCTGGAGCGGATCTGGGGCGAGCGCAAGCTCACCGTCCTGTTCGTCACGCACAACGTGCGCGAGGCGGCCCGGCTCGCCGACCGGATCGTGCTGCTGTCCAGCCGGCCCGGCCGGATCATCTACTCCACCCGGGTCGACGTGCCACGGCCCCGGCGGATCGACTCGCCGGAGGTATCGGCCATCGCCGCCGAGGTCACCGACCGGCTGCGCAAGGAGGTGGGCCGCCATGGCCAGTGACACCCTCGCCGCCTCGGCGCGTACCGACGCGGAGATCTCCGGTCTGGACGCGCTGGAGATCGCCGGCCGGGAGAAGGGCCCGTCCCGGGTCCGCCGCCTGTGGTCGGCCACCTGGCCCAAGTTCGCCGCGCTGGCCCTGGCGATCGCCATCTGGCAGGCCGTGGTCTGGAGCGGCTGGAAGGAGCCGTGGGCGCTACCGGGCCCGGCGGTGGTCTTCGGCGACCTCGGGGACTACCTGCTCAGCTCGGCGCTCTGGGAGGGCTTGGCCACCACCGCCCGGCGCGCGGCGGTCGGGTTCGCCGCGGCGGTCGCGGTCGGTCTGCTGCTCGGTCTCGGGGTGGCCCGGGTCAAGGTGCTCCGCGCCGCGCTCGGCTCGATGATCACCGCGTTGCAGACCATGCCGTCGATCGCCTGGTTCCCCTTGGCCATCCTGTTGTTCCAGCTCAGCGAGCAGGCGATCTTCTTCGTGGTGGTGCTGGGCGCCGCGCCGTCGGTCGCCAACGGCGTCATCCACGGCGTGGACTACGTGCCGCCGCTGCTGGTCCGGGCCGGTCGCAACCTCGGCGCCCGGGGGCTCAACCTCTACCGGTACGTGATCGCGCCGGCCGCGCTGCCCGCCATCGTGGCCGGGCTCAAGCAGGGTTGGGCGTTCGCCTGGCGCAGCCTGATGGCCGGCGAGCTGCTGGTCGTCATCGCCACCCGCACCTCGATCGGCGCGCAGCTCACCTACGCCCGTGAGCTGAGCGAGGCGCCCCGGCTGATGGCCATCATGATCGTCATCCTGGTGGTGGGCCTGCTGGTGGACACCGCGTTCGGCGCGGCCGACAAGGCGATCCGCCGCCGCTGGGGCGTGCTGGACCAGGCCGGCAACTGACGCCGTGTACATCTCCGCGCGCGCCGACTACGCGCTCCGGGCCATGCTCGCCGTCGCCGACGCCGGGTCCACCGGCGACGGGGGTTCCGGCGGCGGGGGTTCCGGCGACGGGGGTTCCGGCGGCGGTGAGCTGGTCAAGGCGGCGAGCCTGGCCGACAGCCAGGACATTCCGCTCAGCTTCCTCCAGGGGATCCTGCTCGACCTGCGGCGGGCCGGGCTGCTGCACAGCCATCGCGGCACCGAGGGCGGATACGCGCTGACCCGGCCGCCGGCGGAGATCAGCGTCGGTGACGTGCTCCGCGCGGTCGGGGGCGCGCTCACCAGCGTCCGGGGGATGCCGGCCGACCGGACCGGCTACCACGGCGTGGCCACCGGCCTGCGGGACGTCTGGCTGGCGGTGGACGGGGCGATCGCGCTGGTGGTGGACCGGACCACGCTCGCGGACCTGCTGGCGGACCGCGCGCCGGCGCCCTGACGCCGGGCGGGGCCCGGTGCCGGGGCCCCGCCCGGCTGCTCACGCCCCCGGGCGGTCGGGTCGGGTGCACCGGTGGCCGGTGGCCGCGCTATCTCGTCGACAGGCGCGGATCGGCCCGGCCGGGATGCTCGACGGTGGTCAGTGCCCCACAGAAGAAGGCATCCCTCCGAGGCGATATACCGCTGAGGCATATTTATGCCTCAGCGGTATATCCGTTTGTACCGAACAGTCGCCGGCGGACGTGACACTGCGTAACAATGCCACGACCTGGCTGGCCGCTGCGGATCACCCTGGGTTGAACGTGCGGGCCGCGCCACGGTCCTGGGGACCGTCCACGGCCGGGTGCCACGGGCCGAACGCGGCCACCACGGCGAGCGCCAGACCGGCGCCCGCGACCGCGAGCACCAGCAGCACCTCCCGGGCACCGCCCGGGCCGGCGTCACCCGCCATGGCCGCCCCTCCACATCCGGCTGGTCCCCCCGGACCGCCCCGGGACCCAGCATCGTCGCCCGGCCGGCATCGGACAGTCGGCCACCCGACTGAACATCCGCTGATCCCCGACTCAGCGGGTCAGCGCGGAGCGACCGGTCCGGGACGCCGGCGAACTACCGGTCGGCGACGCCGAGGAGGGCCACCGGAAAACGGCCGGTCAGCGGCGACGCGGGCGGCGGCGGGGCCGGGTCGCCGGGGCGGGGTGCGCGGCGGCGGGCGGCGTGATGGTCACCGGCACGCCGGAGGGCTCCCGCGCCCCGGTCAGCCGGCCCAGCTCCGCGTCCCCGGCGCGTACCCGGGTGGTCTGCGGGTTGATCCCGGCGGTGCTCATCAGTCGGGCGACGTCCCGACGCTGCTCCGGCAGGACCAGGGTGACCACCGTGCCCGACTCCCCCGCGCGGGCGGTCCGGCCGCCCCGGTGCAGGTAGTCCTTCGCCTCGGTCGGCGGGTCGGCGTTGACCACCAGGTCCAGCCCGTCCACGTGGATGCCCCGGGCGGCCACGTCGGTGGCCACCAGCGCGGTGACCAGTCCGGTGCGGAACTGCTCCAGGATCCGGGTGCGCTGCGGCTGCGACTTGCCGCCGTGCAGCGCCGCCGCGCGTACGCCCTTGGAGAGCAACTGCCGGGCCACCCGGTCGGCGCGGTGCTTGGTGGCGATGAACACGATGGTGCGGCCCTCGCGGGCGGCGATGTGCGCCAGCGCGGTCTGCTTGTCCTCGGCCTCCAGGTGCAGCACGTGGTGGGTCATCGCGGTCACCGTGGCGGTGCCCGGGTCGACCGAGTGCGTCACCGGATCGGTCAGGAAGCGCCGGACCAGCCGGTCCACGCCCCGGTCCAGGGTGGCCGAGAACAGCATCCGCTGCCCGCCCGGAGCGACCTGCTCCAGCAGCTTCGTCACCTGCGGCAGGAAGCCCATGTCGGCCATCTGGTCGGCCTCGTCCAGCACGGTGACGGCCACCTGGTCCAGCCGGGCGTCACCGCGGTCGATCAGGTCGTGCAGCCGGCCGGGCGTCGCCACCAGCACCTCGGCGCCGGCGCGCAACGCGTCCGCCTGGCGGGTCAGGGACAGCCCGCCGACCACGGTGGCGCACCGCAGCTTGAGCGCGCCCGCGTACGGGGTGAGCGCGGCGGTCACCTGCTGGGCCAGTTCCCGGGTGGGTACCAGGACCAGGGCGAGCGGGCGGCCGGGGCGGGCCCGGTGACCGGCCGTGCGGTGCAGCAGCGGGAGCCCGAACGCCAGCGTCTTGCCGGAGCCGGTGCGACCGCGACCGAGCACGTCCCGGCCGGCCAGCGAGTCGGGCAGCGTGGCGGACTGGATCGGGAACGGCGCGGTGATGCCCTGCCGGGTCAGCTCGGCGACGAGCGCCGGGGCCAGGCCGGTGTCGGCGAAGGTGGGCGCAGTGGTGCTCACGGTCATGCGGAAAGCCTTCCTCGAGGCGGCACGTGTCGAGGAAGGGCGCCGGAAGCCGGCGCGTCACCGGCGTCACCGGTGGTCACAAGCACGAACCGAAAAGGGTACGGGCCGGCCCGCCTCGGCGCGCCACGTCCCGCGTACGGGAGGGCGGCGCGGCGGGCCGGCCCGTGCACCACGCCCGACGGGGCGCGGTGGTGGTGCCGGTTGATCCGAAGATCAGAGCGGACGGATGTTCTCCGCCTGCGGGCCCTTCTGGCCCTGGGTCACCTCGAACTCGACCCGCTGGTTCTCGTCCAGGCTCCGGTAGCCGGAGGTCTGGATCGCCGAGAAGTGGGCGAAGACGTCGGCGCCGCCGTCGTCCGGGGTGATGAAGCCGAAGCCCTTGTCAGCGTTGAACCACTTGACGGTGCCAATTGCCATGTGTTTCGTCTCCTTGACGGAACGGTCGGCCCGCACGTGTTGCGGGCCGGAGAGGAGCCCACCGCGCGATGGTCGCACGGCGTGCCTGTCGCTGCTGGTCGCCCCGCCCGGAGAACTCCGGACACAACAAAGAGCGCCTGGGGCCACAATCCGCCAGGCGCACACAGAGTCTCTGGAAACCAAAACTGCAACCCGGACAACGTATCACGGATCTCGGCCGGTGGGGAGATCACCGGGAAAATTCCGGGACGTCGGCGACCAGCGCGGTCAGACCGGCGGCGTCGAGCAGGTCGGTCGGGCGGACCGTGGCGGAGTCCCGGACGTAGTGGAAGGCGGCGCCGACCCGGTCGACCGGCACCCCGGCCAGTTCGGCCCAGGCCAGCCGGTAGACCGCCAGCTGCACCGCCGCGGCGTCCGCCTCCCGGCCGACGGGCTGCCGGCCGGTCTTCCAGTCGACCACGTCGTAGCGCCCGCCCGGGCGGGCGAAGACGGCGTCCATCCGACCCCGGACCACCACACCGGCGATCACCGTGGCGAACGGCACCTCGACCTCCAGCGGCACCCGGTCGGCCCACTCGCTGGCCAGGAAGCGTTCCTGCAGCTCGGCGAGCGCCTCGTCCGGGGCGGCGTCGTCGTCGGCCGCGCCGGGCAGCTCGTCGACGTCCAGCAGGCGGTCGGCACCGAAGCGCTGCTCCAGCCAGGCGTGGAAGGCGGTGCCACGCCGGGCGTACGGGTTGGGCTCGCTCGGCATCGGCCGGCGCAGCGTACGGGCCAGCGCCTCCGGGTCGCGGCGCAACGCCACCAGCTGGGTCACCGAGAGCTGGCCGGGCAGCTCGACCTCGACCGCCTCGGCCCGGCGGGCCAGCTCGGCCCGCTCGGCGAGCAGCAGGTCGGCCTCGCGCCGCCAGCGGGCCACCTCCGGATCGTCGCCCGCCGGGTCGGCGGGGGGCGACGCCGGGTCGGGCGGGGCCACCGGGGTCGCGACCGGACCGACCGTGGCCAGCAGGGCCGCCTCGCGGCGGGCCGCCTCCGGATCGGCGAGGTGACGGCGGACCAGCGCCGCCGCGTCGGTGAGCGCGGGCCGCCGGGCGCCGAGCGGGTCGGCCGGCCACTCGGCGCGCAGCACCGTCTCCGTGGTCGGGTTGACCGCGTCCCCGGCCGGCTCCGGCGCCCAGGCGTCGACCACGTGCCCGTCGACGCCGGCCAGGCCGACGTCGTAGATCTCGCGGAGGAACACCGACGGGCCACGGAACCGCTTCGTCCCCTCACCCCACCAGTAGCCGGAACAGAGCAGCAGCCGACGGGGTCGGGTCACCGCCACGTACGCCAGCCGGCGCTCCTCCCGCTCGTCGTGCGCCCGCCAGGCGTCGGTGAAGTCGGTCACCGCCCGGGCCACGCCGCGCTGGTCCGCCGCATCCGGCAGGCCCAGCTCGGGCAGCCCGTCCGCGTCGCCGCGCAGCGGGAAGGGCAGCACGCCGAGGCCGCCCAGCCAGTGGTCGGAGTTGCGGACCGGCCCCGGCCAGACGCCCCGGGTCAGACCGGCGACCGCCACCACGTCCCACTCCAGGCCCTTCGCCGCGTGCGCGGTGAGCACCTGCACGGCGCCCGCCACCACCTCGACCTCGCCCGGCGCCAGCCCGCGCTCCTCGTCCTCGGCGGCGGTCAGGTAGGCGAGGAAACCGGCGAGCGTGGCACCGGGCGTCTCACCGCTGAACCGGGCCGCGACGTCGCCCAGCGCGTCCAGGTGGGCCCGGGCCAGCCCGGCGTCGCCGGCGCCGTCCCGGCCGGCCCGGACCGCCACCTCGACGTCCAGCCCGATCGTGCGCTCGATGTCCGCGATCAGCTCCGGCAGCGACTGGTCCAGCCGGTAGCGCAGCAGCGCCAGCTCCATCCCGTACGACCGCAGCCGGGCGAAGCCCTCCGCCGAGTACGCCTGCGCGGGCCCCAGGTCGGCCAGCGCCTCGACCAGCGTCGCCTCGTCCAGCGCGTCCACGGTGATCTCCGGCCCGTCGTCGCCGGTCAGCTCCCGGCGACCCCGGGCGATCGCGCGGGCGCGCCGGTGCAGGGCCACCAGGTCACGCGGGCCGATCCGCCAGCGCGCGCCGGTGAGCAGGCGCAGCAGCGCCGCCCCGTCGGTCGGGTCGGCGAGCACCCGCAGGGTGCAGACCACGTCCCGTACCTCCGGGGTGTCCAGCAGGCCGCCGAGGCCAACCACGTCGACCGGCAGCCCACGGGCCCGCAGCGCCGCCTCGATCGCCGGGATCTGGCTGCGCAGCCGCACCAGCACCGCCGTGGTCGGCCGGCGGTCGGCCGGGATGTGCTCCGGCAGCGCGCCCGGCATCGCGGCCGCGCCCCGCCAGGCCGCCAGCACGCTGTCCGCGATCCAGTCGGCCTCGTCGGCGTACGTCTCCAGGAGCGCGCAGTGCACGGTGCCGGCGGCCTGCCCGCCCGGCGTGCGGTGCGGGATCGGGTCGCGGACGCTGAGCGCGGCGTGCAGTTCCGGCACCCGCGCGCCGGCGGCCCGCAACGGCACCGAGAGCGCGTTGGCGACCGCGAGGATCTCCGGCCGGTTGCGCCAGCTCGTGGTGAGGCCGAGCACGGCGGCGGGCGTGCCGTCGGCGCGGGCGAACTCGCCGGGGAACCGGTCGAGCGTGCCGGCGCTGGCCCCGCGCCAGCCGTAGATGGACTGGCAGGGGTCGCCCACCGCGGTCACCGGGTGGCCGCCGCCGAACAGCGCGTTGAGCAGCACCACCTGGGCGTGGCTGGTGTCCTGGTACTCGTCGAGCAGCACCACCCGGAACCGGTCCCGCTCGATCACGCCGACGCCGGGGTGGTCGCGGGCCACCCGGGCCGCCCGGGCGAGCTGGTCGGCGAAGTCCATCGCCTCGAAGTCGTCCTTGCGCCGGGCGTACGCGCGCACCAGCGGCAGCAGCTTCAGCCGGGTCTGCTGGAGCTGGAGCGCCCTGCGCACGTCGGCGTAGACCCGCCCGGGACGCGACTGCACCTCGGCGAAGAACCGGCCGGTCCAGGCCGCCAGCTCGTCCGGGTCGACCAGGTGCTCGTCCAGCTCGCCGGCGAGGGCGAGCACCGCGTCGGTGATGGTGGACGGCATCCGGTCCACCTCGGACATGTCGCCGTCGTAGTTGCGGACCAGCAGGTCGACCAGCTGCCAGCGGGACGCCTCGGTGAGCAGCCGGGTGGTCGGCTCGTACCCGGCCCGCAGCCCGTGCTCGGTGACGATCCGCCCGGCGTACGAGTGGTAGGTGGAGACGGTCGGCTCGCCCGCGAGCGGGTCGTCCTGCGGGTCCCGCCCCTGCCGGCCCAGCCGGCGGACGAGCTGGTCGAGCCGGGTCCGCACCCGGTGCGCCAGCTCGCCGGCCGCCTTGCGGGTGAAGGTGAGCCCGAGGATGTGCTCGGGGCGGACGTAGGAGTTGGCGACCAGCCAGACCACCCGGGCGGCCATCGTCTCGGTCTTGCCCGAACCGGCGCCGGCGACCACCAGCAGCGGTTCCACCGGCGCCGCGATGATCGCCGCCTGCTCCCGGGTGGGCGCCGGCAGCCGGAGCAGCCGGGCCAGCTCGACAGGTGTGTAGCGGGGCCCGGCGTCGGCGGCGCGCGGCGTCGGGGTGGCGGTGGCGCCGAACAGCGTCGGCTGGATCGTCATGAGCTCTCCGGGGGCGGCTCGACCACCTGGCGGCCCTGGCCGGAGACCGGGCAGCTGGTGCGTACCGGGCAGACCCGGCACTTCGAGTTGGCCACGGCGGCGAATGTCGAGGCGGCCATCGTGTCGGCGGTGCGGCGGACCAACGCGGTCGCCCAACCGGCCTCGGGGCCTTCGCCGGCCGCGGCCTGGGCCTGCTCCTTGGCGTCCCGGGCGCCGGTGCCGAGCTGCACCAGCGCGGCTCCGCCGGACTCCCCGCCGAACTCCGCGAACCCGCCCGCCTCCACGGCCGCCTGGTAGGCCCCGAGCTGCGGATGCTCGGCGACCTCCCGCTCGGTGACCGCCGTCGACTTGCCGGTCTTCAGGTCGATCACCACGAGCCGCCCCTCGGCGTCGACCTCCAGCCGGTCCACCCGGCCGGTCAGCTCGACCGGGCGGGACGGGTCGTCGAGGCGGACCGCGAACTCGTGCTCGATGGCGAGCAGCCGGCGCGGGTTGCCGGCCAGCCAGCGCAGCAACTTGTCGACCATCGCCTCGGCGCGCTGCCGTTCCGGCCCGGCCATCCACCGGGCGGCCAGCTCGATCGCGTCGAACCGGGCGGCCACGTACTCCAGCAGAGCCTCCCGGTCGACGCTGGCGTCCTCGGCCAGCATCGCGGCGGCGTGGACCAGGTTGCCGACGCCCTGCGCGGCGCTGGCCGGCCCGCTGCCGCCGTGCCGCTCCAGCAGCCAGCGCAGGCTGCACCGCAACGCGCTCTCCATGGCCGACGGCGTGACCCGCACCGGCTCGCCCTCGTCGACCAGCGGCCGGTCGTCGGAGAGCCCGCGCAGCCCCCACCAGTCCTCCGGGTGCGCGCCGGGCACCCCGGCGGCGGCCAGCCGGGCCAGCTCGCCCGCCGCCGCGTGCCGCCGGCTGATCGGCGCCGCCGGGTCGGTGACCGCGGTACGCAGCTCCGCCACCAACGCGGACAGGGTGAGCCCGCGCGGCGGCAACGTCACCGGGAGCACGCCGGGCGTCGCGTCCTGCGGCTGCTCGTCGCCGTGCGGCACCGGCCCGTCCGGCTGCTGTCCCCTGCCGCGCCCGCCGGCGCCCCTCGGCCCGTCGCCGTTCGGGCCGTCACCGTCCGGTCGCGCGCCGTCCGGGCCGTCGCCGTTCGGCCGGCCGCCGTCCGGTCGCGCACCGTTCGGGCCGTCACCATTCGGGCCGTCATCGTTCGGGCCGTCGGTGTTCGGGGCCGGCGGGGTGGTGCCGCCCGCGCCGGTGGCGGGCGGGTCGGTCGCGGCCAGCTCGTGCATGAACCGGCTGGGCTGCTCCTCGTGGTCGTCGCCGCCGACCGCCGCGGAGGCGACCGCGGTGACCAGCAGCCGGCGCCGGGCCCGGCTGACCGCCACGTGGAACAGCCGCCGCTCCTCGTCCAGCAACGCCGACGTCTGCCCGACCAGGCTGGCCCGCAGGCCGGCCCCGTCGGCGCGGCCGGCGAGCACGTCGACCAGACGCTCCGAGCCGAGCAGGCTGCCGCGCAGCCGCAGGTCCGGCCAGACGCCCTCCTGCACCCCGGCGACGGCCACCAGGTCCCACTCCAGGCCCTTCGCGGCGTGCGCGGTGAGCAGGCGTACCGCCTCGCCCCGGTCGGCCGAGGCGGCCAGCGTGTCCGCCGGCAGCTCCTGCCCGAGCACGTGGTCGAGGAAGACCTCGGTGCGCGCGCCGGGCAGGCGGTCGGTGAACCGGGCCGCCGCGTCGAAGAGCACCAGCACCGCGTCCAGGTCGCGGTCGGCCGCCTCGGCCCGCCAGCGCTGGGCGGTCTCGTGCTCACCGGTGGCCGCCCGCCCCCGGGTGATCTGCCCGGCCCAGCGCTCGGCCAGCCCGCTCTCCCGCCACACCGCCCAGAGCACGTCCTCGGCGGTGGCGCCGGGGGTGCCGGCGGCCTCCCGGGCGGTCGCCAGCAGATGGGCCACGGCCTGCGCGGGCGCCGCCCAGCGCCGCTCGATCGCGGCCAGCTCGGCCAGGTCGCGCAGCGCCTCCACCAGCAGCTCGCCCGAGGGACGGCGGTCGCCCCCGGCCAGCGCCAGCGCCCGCAACCCCTGGCGCAGCCGCCGCTCGGCCAACGGGTCGGCCCCGCCCAGCGGCGAGTGCAGCAACGCGACCGCCGCCTCCTCGTCCAGCCGGTCGGGTTCGAGCGCGCACCGCAGCAGGAGCAGCAGCGGGGCCACCGCCGGCTGGAGGTGCAGCGGCAGGTCCTCGCCGTGCACGACGGTGGGCACGCCGGCGGTGTGCAGGGCCCGGCGCAGCGACGGCAGTTGCCGGCCGGTCGACCGGACCAGCACCGCCATCCGCGACCAGGGCACGCCGTCGAGCAGGTGCGCCTCGCGCAACGCGTGGGCCAGCCAGGCCGACTCGCTGGTGGCCGAGCGGAACGTGCGTACCTCGACCGCGCCGGGCGGGGCGTCCGGGAGCGGGCGCAGCCGCCGGTGCGCCGCCGGCCCGCGCAGCCGGCGGGCCAGCCGGGCGGTGGCCGCCAGCAGCTCCGGCCCGGCCCGGTAGGAGGTGGTCAGCGTGACCTGGGCGGCCGGCGCGCCGGAGGCGGTCCGGAAGCGGTGCGGGAACGTGGTGATCCCGGCCGGGTCCGCGCCTCGGAACGCGTAGGTGGACGAGTCGGGGTCGGCGAAGGCGACCAGGGGCGCGCCGCCGCCGGCCACCACGGCGAGCAGGTCGAGCTGGGCCGGGTCGGTGTCGGCCAGCTCGTCCACGTAGACGTGGGTCAGCCGGCGGCGTTCGGCGGCGAGCAGTTCCGGGTCGTCGAGCAGCATGCCGGTGGCCGCCCGCACCAGCTCCGCCGGGTCGTACGCGACCGAGCCCCGGTTGCTCACGTCGCGCAGCGCGAGGACGGCGACGTACTCCCGCAGGAAGCGCGCGGCGGCCGGCCAGTCGGCGCGGCCCAGCTTCTCGCCCAGCCGGGCCAGCTCGACCGGGCCGACGCCCCGTTCCGCGGCCCGCATCAGCAGGTCGCGGAGCTGCTGGGCGAACGCCCGGGTCCGCAGCGCCGGGCGCAGGTCCTCCGGCCAGCCGACCGGGTCGTCGTCCGGCTCCTCGCCGACCACGTCGAGCAGCTCCCGGATGATCAGATCCTGCTCCGGGCCGGTGAGCAGCCGGGGCGAAGGTTCACCGCGCTCGGCGGCGGCCCGGCGGAGCAGCCCGAAGGCGTACGCCGGGAAGGTCCGGACCAGCGGCTCGCGCAGGACCCGGTGCCCGTCGCTGGCGATCCGCGCCTCGATCCGGTGGCGCAGCTCGGTGGCGGCGCGCCGGCCGAACGTGAGCACCAGGACGCGTTCCGGATCGACGCCCTCGGCCACCCGCGCGGCCACCGCCTCGACCAGGGTGGCGGTCTTCCCGGTGCCGGGACCGCCCACGACCAGCATCGGCCCGCCGGTGTGCGCGACGACCTCGGCCTGCACCGGATCCACCCGCCGGCGAACACCTCCGGCCGACCCCACCTCGGCGTCGGCCCCGGCCCGGGCGTGCGCGGGGTGCGCGGCATCGCCCGTCGACCCCCCGGATCGCGGCTGCGTCACGGCCGGCCCGTCGGACCGGCTCACCCCCTGCCCCGCCCCGGCGTCGTGGGTGACCCCCGCCCCCGCGTCGCCGGGCCGGCGCACCAACCGGTACGCCTGCATCACCCGACATCCCACCACGCCGGTACGACACCCGGAAACCGACGCCACCCCACGCGCCGCAGCTCACCCGGGCATCGGAAACGGTTGGCACACGGGCCGGCAGTGGACGCGGCGTGCCCCGGGCGCCGGTCGCTCCCGGCCTCCCGCACCCCGAACAGTCCCTCGAACCCCGCGCGAAGCCCGCCCGCAGCGGGATCCCGCCCGCCGCAGACACCCATGACGTTCCACCCGCCCGGCCCGCACGCCACGAGTGGAACGGCATGGGTGTCAAACGGGCTCGCAGACACCCATGACGTTCCACCGGCCCGCTTCGCTGCAGGTGAGTGGAACGGTATGGGTGTCAGCGGGGCGGCGCGGGCGCGACGGCGCGGCGTGGGCGGGGCAGGGGCACGCGCCGAGGACGAGGCGGTGCGGGCACGAGCCCGGGACGGCGTAGGGCGGGACGGGCACGAGCCGGGGACGGCGTAGAGCAGGCCGGCGCGAGCCGGGCACGCACACCCACGACGGCGCGGGGAAGGGCGCTAGGTGAGGCGGGCGTCGATCAGGTCGAGGGCGGCGGGCACGCTGTCCGCGACCATCAGCAGGTCCATGCCGGCCGGCTTGAGGAAGTGGCGGTCGGCCAGCGAACCGAGCCAGTCGAGCAGCGGCCGGTAGAACCCGTCGGCGTCGACCAGCACCATCGGCTTGGCGTGCAGGGCGAGGGTGGCGGTGGTCCAGACCTCGAACAACTCGTCGAGCGTGCCCAGGCCGCCGGGCAGCGTGACGAACGCGTCCGACTTGTCGACCATCAGCGTCTTGCGGCTGGCCATCCCGTCGGTGACCAGCAGCTCGTCGGCGGCCAGGTCGGCGACCTCCAGGTCGACCAGGGACTGCGGGATGACGCCGACCGTGCGACCGCCGGCGGCGCGCGCGCCGTCCGTCACGGCGCCCATCATGCCGACGCAGCCGCCGCCACTGACCAGCGTGTGGCCCCGCCGGGCCAGCTCCGCGCCGGTCTCGGTGGCCAGCGCCAGCCAGCGGTCGTCGAGGGTACGGGAGGACGCGCAGAACACGCAGACGTTGGCCATGTCAGGGCTGCCCCGCCGGACCCTCGGGGGCGGCGTCGGCGGCGGCGCGCTGGTCGGCGGCCACCCGGGCCACGGCCTCCTCGCGGACCGCCTCCTGCTCGGCCGAGAGCACCGCCTCGGCCTCGACGATGTGTCGGACCGCCTCGTTGACGTCGTCGGTGACGCAGATCAGGTCCAGGTCGTTCGGGCCGATCTTGCCCTCGGCGGCCATGCTGTCGCGCAGCCAGTCGAGCAGGCCGCGCCAGTAGTCGGCGCCCATCAGCACGACCGGGAACCGGGTCACCTTGCCGGTCTGCACCAGGGTCAGCGCCTCGAACAGCTCGTCCATCGTGCCGAAGCCGCCGGGCAGCACCACGAACGCCTGGGCGTACTTGACGAACATGGTCTTGCGGGCGAAGAAGTAGCGGAAGTCGATGGCCAGGTCGACCCAGTCGTTGAGGCCCTGTTCGAACGGCAGCTCGATGCCGAGCCCGACGGAGAGACCGCCGGCCTCGCCGGCGCCCCGGTTGGCGGCCTCCATCACGCCCGGACCGCCGCCGGTGATCACCGCGTAGCCGGCCCGGGCCAGCGCACCGCCCAGCTCCTCGGCCAGCCGGCACTCCGGGCTGTCCGGCTTGCTCCGCGCCGAGCCGAAGACGCTGACCGCGGGCGGCAGGTCGGCGAGGGTGTCGAACCCCTCGACGAACTCGGACAGGATCCGCAGCGCCCGCCAGGCGTCCTTGGTCTTCCAGTCGCTGCGCCCCCGGGAGTCGAGCAGCCGCTGGTCCGCGGTGCTGGTCGGGATCGCCCGGTTGCGCAACGTGACCGCTCCCCGGTGCCGCTCCCCTCGCGGCCCCCGCTCAGCCGGCCTCCCGCTGCTCTCGCTCATGGGGCCACCGTAGTGGAGCGCCGCCGACGCGGCGCGGAGGCCGGCGAGCCCGAGAAATTCTTTGCGATCACGGGCAACTAATTCGGTCGCCCGTACGTCTTACTATTCACATACCCGGTATGCCCGGGCGACGCGACTTCGGGGGAGGAGCCAGCGTTGATCAGCAACAGCGAGATGATCCGGATCCGCCGACAGATGCAGCGACGGATCCGGGACGTGGTGGCCGAGCGCCGCCGCACCCGGATGATGGAGGCCCACCGCTCCGATCTCGCCGGTGACGCCGGCGAGGCGGACGCGCCGCTGACCACGACCGTCTGACGGTCCGGGGCCCGCGCCCACGCGCGGGCCCCGGATCGCGTACGTCAGGCCGGGGCGAGCCAGCGGTGCAGGGTGGCCGCGCCGTCCCGGATCTTGGTCAGCTCGACGTGCTCGTCCTTGTGGTGGGCCAGGTTGGGGTCGCCGGGACCGAAGTTCAGCGCCGGGATGCCCATGGCCGCGAAGCGGGCCACGTCCGTCCAGCCCAGCTTGCCGATCGGCGCGGCGCCGACCGCCGCCAGGAACTCCTGCGCCGCCGGGCTCTCCAGCCCGGGGGCGGCTCCGGCCGCCGCGTCGGTGACCGCCAGGTCGAAGCCGACGAAGACCTCGCGCAGGTGCGCCTCGGCCGCCGCCGGGTCGCGGTCCGGCGCGTACCGGTAGTTGATCTCGATCTCGCAGTGGTCGGGGATGACGTTGCCGGCCACGCCACCGGTGATCCGCACCGCGTTGAGCCCCTCGCGGTAGTCGCAGCCCTCGATGGTCACCCGGCGCCCCTCGTACGCGGTCAGCCGGCGCAGCACCTCCCCGGCGCCGTGGATGGCGTTCACCCCGTGCCAGGACCGTGCCGCGTGGGCCCGCTCGCCGTGCGTGGTGACGATCGCCCGCATCGTGCCCTGGCAGCCCGCCTCGACGATGCCGTACGTGGGCTCCAGCAGCACCGCGAAGTCGGCCTGCAGCCACTCGGGGTGGGTCTGCCCGACCAGGGTGAGGCCGTTGTAGCGCGACTCGATCTCCTCGGCCTCGTAGAAGAAGTAGGTGACGTCGTAGCGCGGGTCGGGCAGCGTCACCGCCAGGTGCAGCGCGAACGCCACCCCGGACTTCATGTCGGAGGTGCCGCAGCCGTACATCAGGTCGCCGCGCATGGTCGACGGGAAGTTGCCGTTGAGCGGGACGGTGTCCAGGTGGCCGGCGAGCACCACGCGCTGGGCCCGGCCCAGGTCGGTGCGGGCCATGACGGTGTTCGAGTGCCGGTAGGTGGTCAGGTGCGGTACGCCCCGCAGCACCTCCTCGACGCAGTCGGCGATCGCCTTCTCGTTGAGGGAGACCGACTCGATGTCGACCAGGGCACGGGTGAGCGCCACCGGATCGGCCAGGACCTCGGGGGTCAACGGGTTCTGCATGTCTCGCACGGTACCGTCATCCTCGGTGGGCGCGAGGCACACGTTCCGCGCCCGCGGCCGCGAGCAGCGGCGGACGCCGCCGCCTTGACGAGAGGGTGACATCGTGACGTCCGCACCATCCGCGTGGGGCATCGGCCTGGCCACCGTGACCGCCGACGACCAGGTGCTCGACACCTGGTACCCGACCGGCAAGCTGGGCCTCGGCGAGCTTCCGCTGGTGCCCGGGGAGGACCAGGCCGACGTGCTCGACCTGCCTCCGGGCGCGATCGGCGAGCGGGCGCTCCCCGGGCTGCGCACGGTCGAGGTGACCACGGTGATCGGCTCGCTGGACGACCCGATCAAGGACGCCGCCGACGCGTACCTGCGGTTGCACCTGCTCTCCCACCGCCTGGTGCGGCCCAACGAGCTGAACCTCGACGGCATCTTCGGCAAGCTGGCCAACGTGGCCTGGACCTCGGCGGGGCCGTGCCCGCCGGAGCGGGTGGACGAGCTGCGCGTGATCGAGCGCGCCGCCGGCCGCCACCTGGCCGTCCACGGGGTCGACAAGTTCCCCCGGATGACCGACTACGTGGTGCCCGCCGGGGTGCGGATCGCCGACGCGGACCGGGTCCGGCTCGGCGCGCACCTGGCCGCCGGCACCACCGTCATGCACGAGGGCTTCGTCAACTTCAACGCCGGCACGCTGGGCACCTCGATGGTGGAGGGTCGGATCGTGCAGGGCGTCGTGGTCGGCGACGGCTCGGACATCGGCGGTGGCGCCTCGATCATGGGGACGCTCTCCGGCGGCGGCACGGAGAAGGTGCGCATCGGCGAGCGCAGCCTGGTCGGCGCGAACGCCGGCGTCGGCATCACGCTCGGCGACGACTGCGTGGTGGAGGCGGGTTGCTACATCACCGCCGCCTCGAAGATCACCCTGCCGGACGGGCGGGTGGTCAAGGCCCGCGAGCTGTCCGGCGTCGACGGGCTGCTGTTCTGGCGCAACTCGGTGACCGGTGCGCTGGAGGCGAAGCCGCGCACCGGCCGGGGCATCGAACTGAACGCCGCCCTGCACGCCAACGACTGAGGTCCCCGTCCGGGTCCGCGACGGCACCGCCGCGGACCCGGACGGTCCGGCCCACCGCATACCGGGTATGCACCGATGTCGGCAATCCGGCCGAACCGGTACCGCACCGCCGGGCGGACCGGGCATGATCCACCGATGACCGCCATGAGGGACCGGATGCTCGCCGGCGAGCCGTACGTCGCCGACGACCCCGCGATCATCGCCGACCTGGACCGCGCCGCACGCCTCACCGAACGCTTCAACCGCAGCTCCGCGGAGGACCCGGAGGGCCGACTCGCCGCCCTGCGCGACCTGCTCGGCTCGCTGGGCGAGGACGCCTGGGTGCGACCGCCGTTCCACTGCGACTACGGCTTCCAGACCCACATCGGGCCGCGCAGCTTCGTCAACTTCAACGCGGTCTTCCTCGACGTCGCCCGGATCACCATCGGCGCCGACGTCCAGATCGGACCGAACGTGCAACTGCTCACCGCCACCCACCCGGTGGAGCCGGAGGCCCGGCGGGCCAAGTGGGAAGCCGCCGAACCCATCACCATCGGTGACAACGTCTGGCTAGGCGGCGGGGTGATCGTGTTGGCCGGGGTGACCGTCGGCGAGAACACCGTGGTGGGCGCCGGCGCGGTGGTGACCCGGGACCTGCCGGCGAACGTGGTGGCGGTAGGTAACCCCGCTCGTCCGATCAGGAGCGTCAACAAAACGTCCTGAGCTGCAAAAACAATCGCTCCTGCGGATGCGGATTCCGGAATGAGCATGCACCCTGGGTAGTGAGGAGTTCACTCCGGGGAGGCGCGATGGAACGGGTGCTGGAGCTGCGGGTGCACGGGGTGTCCAACACCCCGCCCGATCAGCTGCTCGGCCTCCGGGCCACGCCAGGCGGTGACGGTCCGCAACCGGAACAGGTCGCCGGCGGGCCGGTGACCGGCTTCTTCCGGTCCAGCGCCGCCCAGCGGGACGACCCGGTCACGGTCGAGGCGTACAGCTGGGGGCGGCTGACCTCGGGCGCGCGGACCCGGCGGGACGTCGAGCGGGCCCTGTGGACGCTCCTGCTGCCGTTCGCGCTGGCCAACGTCGCCCTGCACGCCCGCGCCGGCATCCCGCCGGACCCGGACCAGGAACGCTGGGCCAGCCGCTCCGGCATCACCGCCTGGCTCATCCGGCTGTTCTGCCTGAGCCTGACCTGCACCCTGGTGATCGCGGTGACCGGGGTCGGGGTGGACCTCATCGGCTGGCAGTGCGTGGGACGGGACTGCCTCGGCCAGATCCCCGGGCCGTGGGAGTTCCTCGGCGACCCGTGGTGGCGCCAGGGCACCCGGGCGCTCGCCCTCGGGCTGTTGCTGCCGCTGCTCGTGGTCGGCGCGATCGGGCTGGTCGCCTGGCGCACCTACCAGTACGAGGCGCAGATGCCGGCGGAGCCCCGCCACCGCCCGGTCGCGCCGGAGGACGGCGGTCAGCCGGTCGAGCGACCGGAACCGCCGGAACTCCCGGAGAACCCGTTGCAGGACCCGACGTTCTGGAACGGGGAGGGCCAGCTGCGCCGGGCCGCCGTGCTGCACCTGTGCACCGGGGCGGTGGTGGCCGCCGCCGTACCGGTGGCCGCCGTAATGATCATGGACCCGCCGCGCGGCGTACGGGCCGCGGTCGCCTGGTCGACGGTGGCGCTGCTGGTCGCCGTGGTGGCGATCGCGGTGGTCGCGGTGGGTCGCCCCTGGCTCAGCCGACGCCAGGGCGCGACCCCGCTCGGCCGGTGGAGCGCGGCGGTGGCCGGGCTCACCCTGCTCGGTCTGGCCGGCACGTTCGCCCTGCTGTTGCTCCCGGACGGTCCGGCCGGTCAGCCGCTGTCGACCTACCGCCCGCCGCTCGGGTGCGTCGCGCAACCCGACCTGACCGGGTGCCGCACCGATCGGTCGCTGCCCGGGTACGACACCGCGGTCGCCTGGCTCGTCACCTACCAGGTGCTGCTGCTGGTGGCCATCGCCGCGACGAACCGTTCCGGTCGGCGCGCGCTGCTCGGACCGGTGCTCGGCGCCGTGCTGCTGCCCGTCGGGACGGCCTGGATCGAGCGCGGCCTGCCCGGTCTGCCCGCCGCGCCGTACGGAGCGCGCACCTGGATGCTCGTCGGCCCGGTGGTCGCGCTGGCCGTCGCCGGCCTGGTGCTGCCCCGCCTCCGGCCCGCCGTGCCGACCCAGCCGCTCGGGGCGTACACCGATCTCGCCTGGCGCGGCTGCGCGCCGGCGGTCATCGCGGGTTTCGGCTGGATGATGGCCGTGGCGTACTGCGCCGGGCTGCTCTACTGGGTCAGCGACCGGCTCGACGGGCGGGCCGAGCCGAGCGGGCCGAGCCGGGTGGTGCCCCCGCTCGCCGTCTTCTGGGCCGGGCTGGCCTGCGTGATCGGCCTGCTCGCACTGCTCGCGCTGCTGGTGCGGGTCGCGGTCCTGCTGCACCGCCTGCGCCGCGCCGAGTACGCCCGGCTGACCGCCGCCGGCGGCCTCTCCGCCCACGACCTGCGCCGGTGCCGTGACGTCAGCACCTACCGGGCGCTGCACCGGCTCGTCGGCGAGCACGCGGTCCGGCTGGTGGGCTGCTACGCCACCGTCTCCGCGGTGCTGGTCACCCTCTGCTGCGCCGCGGCGCTCTCCGGCCACCGGCCCAGCCCGCTCTCCCCCGCCGGCTGGCAGACCGCGATCCACTGGGCCGCCGAGCGGGGCGACGCCCTGCTCGGCTGGCTGCCGGTGATCACGGGCGCGCTCGGGCTGCTGGTCTACCGCACCGACTCGGTGCGCCGCTCGGTCGGCGTGGTCTGGGACGTGTGCACGTTCTGGCCCCGGGCCGCGCACCCGCTCGCCCCGCCGAGCTACGCCGAGCGCGCCGTGCCGGAACTCCAGACCCGGGTGGCCGGGCTGCTGGCACTGCCGCCGCACCACCCCGACCGGATGGACGGCGTGATCCTCTCCGGTCACAGCCAGGGCACCGTCATCTGCGCCGCGGTGCTGCTCCAACTGCCCCGCCGGTGGCGGCGACGAACCTGGTTCTTCTCCTACGGCTGCCAGCTCACCCGGCTCTACGGTCGTGTCTTCCCGGCCTACTTCGGGCCCGAGCGCCTGCGCACGCTGGCCCGGGCGGTCACCTGGCCCGGCGGGCACGTCGCCTGGACGAACTTCTGGCGGAACACCGACCCGCTCGGCTGGCCGGTGAGTGCCGGACAGCGGGACGTGCCGGTGACCGACCCGGAAGCGCTGCACCCCTCCGGCGGCGAGGTGGCCGACCCGCCGATCCGCAGCCACAGCGGATATCCCGAGGCGGTCGAGTTCGCCCGCGAGCGGGCCGTGGTGGCCCGGCTGCTGCGCCGGACCGTGCCGTCACCCCGGCAACGGATCGGCTAGCCGGACCACCAGGTCGGCCTGCCCCGCCGTGCCGGCCACCAGCCGGGCGTTCTCCTCGTCGCTGCCGAGCGCCCAGGCGCGTGCCTGCTCCGGCGACTTCCCGTACGCCTCGTGGCGGGCGGTGAGCCGGCGCAGCCGCAGCTCGGCGTCCAGGTCGAGGAACCACGCCTGGTGCAGCAGCGAACGCACCTCCTCCCACGGGTCGTCGCGCAGCAGCAGATAGTTGCCCTCGGTGACCACCAGGCGCACCTCGGGCGGCACCTCGATCGCACCGGCGACCGGCTCCTCCAGGTCGCGGCGGAACTCCGGCGCCCACACCGACGTCGGCTCCAGCCGGCGCAACCGGCGCAGCGTGGCCACGAAACCGTTGACGTCGAACGTGTCCGGCGCGCCCTTGCGCGCCGCGCGCCCGAGCCGGGCCAGTGCCGACCCGGCCAGGTGGAAGCCGTCCATCGGCACCAGTCGGGCGGTCGGACCGACCTCGGCCACGATCCGTTCCGCCAGCGTGGACTTCCCTACCCCGGGCGCGCCGGCGATGCCGAGCAACTGCCGGGGGCCGTCCTCGGCCAGCGCCCGGGCGCGGGCGACCAGCTCGCGGAGCGGGAGCACCTGGGCCGGCGGCATCAGTCGAGCACCGGCTCGCTGATGGTGAACCGCGCCTCGACCGCCGCCTGCACCGGCTGTGGGGCCGGGTCCAGCTCCAGCTCCGGAGCGGAGTCGCCGGACCGGGCGAACGCGGCCTTCGCCAGCATCGGCGGCGCGGCGGTCAGACCGGTGTCGGCCAGCTCCCGCAGGGCGGTCACCCGGGCGCCGAGCGCCTCCGCGTACTCCCGGGCGCGGACCAGCGCGTCGGCGATCGCGGCGTGCCGCGCCTCCCGGTGGGCCGGGCTGTCCGGCCGCAGGGACCACACCGGACCGGCCACCTCGACCTGCTCCTGGTCGGCCAGGCGCAGCATCAGCTCGCCCAGCGCGGTGAAGTCGGTGACCGTGACCGTGGTGCTCACGCTGCCCTGGTAGGCCACCACCCGCTCGCCGGAGCGCTTCGTCACCGGCCAGACCCGGACCTGGCCGGTCTCCCGCCGTTCCACGGTCGGCCCGGCGGCGTCGAGCAGCGCGCGCACCGCGGCGGCCCGTTCGGCGAGACGGGTCAGCGTGGTCTCCCGGTCGCGGTCCCGCGCGACCGCGGTCACCGTGAACCGGGCCAGCTCGGGGGCCACCTCCCGGTACGCCTCGCCGCGTACCGCCACGACCGGTGCGTCCGCCATGCCGCTCAGCCTAACGGCGGGGTGGCCGGCAGGTGCGCCGTGTAGCCGACCGCGCCGGCCGTCACCCGGCACCCGGTCAGGTGACCGCCCGCCGCGCCCAGCTCACGCAGGTAGGCCAGCTCGCCGGCGTGGTCCGCGCCGGCCGGGAACTCCCGCCGGTGCGCGGTGAACCCCCGCGCGCACAGCGTGGCCCGGGCCGCCCGCGCCTCGGCCAGCCGGCCGGTCAGCGCGTCGGCGTCGCCGGCCCGCAACGCCGCGGCCACCTCGTCCAGGAACGCGCCGACGGCGGTCAGCTCGACCAGTACCCGGTCCCGGTTGGCGAGCAGCATGTTCGCGGTCCGCTCGGGCGGGCCACCGGCGACCCGGGTGCCGTCGGCGAAACTGCCGGCGGCCAGCGCCAGCACCGCGTCCCGCAGCGCCGAGCGCTGCACCGTGCCGGCCAACGCGCCGGCCAGCACGTGCGGCACGTGCGAGGCGAGCGCGGCGGCGGCGTCGTGCTCCGGCGCCGACATCGGCACCACCCGCGCGTGGAAGACGTCGACGAGCAGCGCGGTGAGCCGACGGAACGCGTCCAGGCCGGTCGGCCCCGGGCAGAGCACCCAGGCGGCGCCGTCGAGCAGGTCCGCGCCGGCCGCACCGAGACCGGCCCGGTCGGCGCCGGCCATCGGGTGCCCGGGCACGAACCGGCGCCCGAGCCCCTGCGCGGTGGCCGCCGTGGCCACCTCCGCCTTGGTGCTGCCCACGTCGGTGAGCACGCACCGGTCGTCGGTGGCGGCGGCCACCCGGGCCAGCATGGCGGGCAAAGTGGGCAGCGGCCCGCAGACGAACACCACGTCCCGGCCGGCGACCGCCTGCTCGACCGTGTCGGACACCGCGACGCCCCGATCCCGCAGCCGACGCCGGACCGCCGGCTCCGGATCCCAGCCGGCCACGTCGAGGCCCGCGTCGCGCAGCCGGAGCAGCACCGAGCCGCCGATCAACCCGGTGCCGACCACCGCCGCGCGCGCCAGCCCGCCGGCCTCGCCCACCATCGGCCCACCTCGGCGTCCGCGTCGTCCCGGAGCCGGGCGGCCCCGCGGGGAAGTCCCGCCGAGGATATCGCCCGCCGCCCCGCCCGGGATCACGGTCGGGTCCTCGGGGGAGATCGATTCGGACGGACGGGGGTTGTCCCCGTCGGACCCGCGTCGTACGGTCCCCCGGCGGCTCGACCGGATCGACCGGTCGGGCCCTCGTCAACGGGGGAAGGAAGACGCATGTCCGCGACGTACCGGGCGCTCGCCTCGGTGGTCATGTTGATCGGTTTCTACGTCGTCGCGCTGCTCCAGCTCGCCGCCGTGGTCGCGCTCGGGGTCTGGCTGTTCGGCCACACCAGCGGCGTGATCACCGGCAAGCTGCTGCTGCCGCTGGTGGTCGCGCTCGGCGCGGTCGGCGTGGGGATGTGGAAGGCGATCCGTACGAAGAACGAGCCGGCGCCCGGCCTGATCCTGGACGAGCGCGCGGCGCCCCAGCTCTGGGCCACCGTGCGTGAGCTGGCGACGGCGGTCGGCACCCGGGCGCCGGACGAGATCCGGCTGGTGCCGGAGGTGAACGCGGCGGTCGGCGAGCAGAGCAGGCTGCTCGGCCTGATCGCCGGACGGCGCACCCTCTACCTCGGGTTGCCGCTTCTCCAGGCCATGCGGATCGACCAGCTCCGGTCGGTCCTGGCGCACGAGCTGGGCCACTACTCCGGCCGGCACACCCGGTTGGGCGGCGTCGCCTACCGGGGCCGGGTGGCGATCGGGGAGACCATCGAGCGGATCAGCCCGCGCAACCCGATCGGCTGGGTGTTCAAGGGTTACGCGATGCTCTACCTGATGGTCGACAACGCCGCGTCGCGCCGTCAGGAGCTGGAGGCGGACCGCGCCTCCGTCGCGCTCGCCGGCACCGAGGCGGCCACCTCGGCGCTGCGCACGCTGCCGGCGCTGGACGCCGCCTGGGGCTTCTACATGCGCCGCTACGTCGAGCCGGGCTGGTCGGCCGGGCTCGCGCCGGACGACCTCTTCGGCGGCTTCGCGCACCTGCTCCAGGCGCGCCGTGACGAGATCGACGAGCTGCGGGAGAACGCCCCGGAGGGCACTCCGTCCCGGTGGGACACCCACCCGCCGATCGGCGTCCGCGTCGCCGCGATGACGTCCGTGCCGCCGACGGCGGCGGGTGCGGACGACCGACCGGCCTGGATCCTGCTCGCCGACGTGGCCGGGGCCGGCCGCGCGCTCCAGTCACTGGTGGTCGAGCACGGCTCCCGGCGGCTGCTGCCCTGGCCGCAGTTCGTCGCCGAGTCGGTGGCTGCCGGCGTGCAGCGGCAGGCGGACGGCATCTACCGGGCGGCCGGCCGGTTCACCGGCAACGCCGGGCCGGGACTGCCGACCGTGCTGGAACTGGTCCGCGCCGGTCGGCTCGGCGAGTTCGCCGAGCGGTTCTTCGGCGGCGCCACCCGCGAGGAGGCCGCCGCCGCCTTCGCCGGCCCGATGGAGACCCTGCTGGACAACGCGGCGGTCCGCGCCGGGCGGGCCCGGTGGCAGCTCTCCTGGTCCGGGCCGGCGCAGCTGGTCGGTCCGGCGGGTGAGCCGTGGGACCTGGCCGAGGTGGCCAAGCTGGCGGTCGCGCCGGAGAGCCTGGACGAGGCGCTGGCCCGGCTGGCCGCGCTGGGGATCGACGTCGGCGCCGCCACGGTGGTGCAGGCCCGCGCGTCGGCCCGGGACGCCGACCTGATCGGCGGGCTGGCCAACATCAAGATCGACGGCCGGGAGCACGACGTGCTGGTGCTCGACAACGGCCTGGTGCTGATCCCCGACCCGGGCAAGGCCGGCGAGGGCGAGAAGCGGCTGACCGCGCTGGTCGGCTCGGTGCCGGTCGCCGAGCTGGCCGGCCGGCACCCGTACCTGCCGTACGAGGAGATCACCTCGGTGGAGGTGCGGCGGGAGGTGCCGTTGAAGGCCACGCTGACCCTGTTCGACGGCCGCACCGTGCAGATGCAGGAGCTGATGGCCAGCGAGTTCCTGGAGAAGCGCAGCCGGGACACGCTGCTGACGGTGTTCCGACGGATCAACGGCTGAGCCGTTCCGGCCGCCGGCCCCGGTCGGGGCCGGCGGCCGGGTGGTCAGGACTCGGCCAGCCGGCCGGCCACCGCGTCGACGCGCTCGTCGGACTCGGTCAGCGCCACCCGGACGTGCCGGGCACCGGCCGGGCCGTAGAAGACCCCGGCGGCGACCAGGATGCCCCGCCGGGCCAGCCAGTCGACCGTGTCCCAGCAGTCCTCGTCGCGGGTCAGCCACAGGTAGAGCCCGGCCTCGGAGTGCTCGACGGTGAAGCCGGCGCCGGTGAACGCGGCCCGCAGCTTCTCCCGCCGGGCCCGGTAGCGCTCCCGTTGGGCGTCGGCGTGGGCCTGGTCGCCGAGCGCGGCCACCATGGCGGCCTGCACCGGGGCCGGCACGATCATGCCGGCGTGCTTACGGATCTTGAGCAGCTCGGCCACCAGCGCCGGGTCGCCGGCGACGAACCCGGCCCGGTAGCCGGCCAGGTTGGAGCGCTTGGAGAGCGAGTGCACCGCCAGCACGCCCGCGTACGACCCGCCGCAGACCTCGGGCGAGAGGATCGAGACGGGCTGCGCGTCCCACCCCAACGGCAGGTAGCACTCGTCGCTGGCGACCACCGCCCCGCGCTCCCGCGCCCACTCGACCACCTTGCGCAGGTGGGCGGCGGGCAGCACCCGGCCGGTCGGGTTGCCGGGCGAGTTGACCCAGACCAGGCGCACCCGGGGATCCGGGCCGAGGGCGGTCAGCGAGTCGCTGCGCACCGTGGTCGCGCCGGCCAGCCGCGCCCCGTCCTCGTAGGTCGGGTAGGCGACCGACGGCACCACGACCACGTCACCGGGGCCGAGCCCGAGCAGCGTGGGCAGCCAGGCCACCAGCTCCTTGGAGCCGATCGTCGGCAGCACACCCAGCCCGTCGACGCCCGCGCCGCAGGCCCGGGCCACCCAGGCCGCGATCGCGTCCCGCAGGGTGGCCGTGCCCGCCGTCAACGGGTAGCCCGGCGCGTCCGACGCGTCGGCCAGCGCCTGCCGGATCAACGGTGGCACCGGGTCGACCGGCGTGCCCATGGAGAGGTTGACGAGACCACCCGGGTGCGCCGCGGCCGTGGCGGCCGCGGCGTCCAGCGTGTCCCAGGTGAACTCGGGCAGCCGTGCCGAGACCGGCGTGGGCCGGCTCAGTGGCCCTCGCCGCGCGGCGGCTGCGCGGCGACGAAGGTGGCGTCCTTCTCCACCTTGCCGATCTTGGAGGCGCCCCCGGGCGAGCCCAGGTCCTCGAAGAACTCGTAGTTCGCGCCGGTGTAGTCCTTCCACTGCTCCGGCACGTCGTCCTCGTAGAAGATCGCCTCGACCGGGCAGACCGGCTCACAGGCACCACAGTCGACGCACTCGTCGGGGTGGATGTAGAGCATCCGGTTGCCCTCGTAGATGCAGTCGACCGGGCACTCCTCGATGCATGCCTTGTCGAGCACGTCCACGCACGGCTCGGCGATGATGTAGGTCACCGGTCTTCTCCTCCGCAAGACTCGTCGCGATCATCCGCAACGGTAAGAGCCTAGTATCTCGCCGGGGAGGGGGTCGATCGTGCTCCGACAGCAGGACGTGGGACACCGGATCGTGGTCCGCCGGATTGTGGGGATTCGGGGAGGCCGGCCGCTGTTCTCCGACGCGCTCGGCGAGCTGGTGGAGCTGAGCGAGACGCACATCACGCTCGCCACCGACGCCGGTCCGCTGCGCGTACCGGTCGGCGAGGTGCACCGGGCCAAGCGGGTGCCGCCGGCCCGCCGGCCCACCGCCGCCGCCGTGGTCGACCTGGAGGTGGCCGCCGACGAGGCCTGGCCCGCCCCGGTACGCGGACGGCTCGGCGACTGGCGCCTGCGCTCGGCCGCCGGCTGGACCGGCCGGGCGAACAGCGCGCTGCCGATCGGCGACCCGGACCGCCCGCTGCCCGCCGCGCTGGACGCCGTGCAGCGCTGGTACGCCGACCGGGGCCAACCGGCGCTGGTGAACACCCCGCTGCCGCTGGCCGCCCCGGTCGGCGCGGAACTGGACGCGCGCGGCTGGACGTCCCGCCCGCCGGTGCTGGTCCAGACCGTCCCGCTGGCCACCCTGACCGCACCGGACGCCGACGCCGCGCCGGAGCGGCGGGTGACGCTGGCCGACGCGCCCGCCGACGACTGGCTGGCGGTCGCCGCCGACCGCAAGGGCGGACTGCCGGCGGAGGCGCGGCACGTGCTCACCGCCGTGGCGCGGGTCCGCTTCGCCGAGCTGCGGGTCGACGGGCGGCTGCTCGCGGTGGGCCGCGGCACCGTCACCGGCGAGGGCCGCTGGTTCGGCGTCAGCCTGCTGGAGGTGCTGCCGGAGGCCCGCCGGCAGGGGTTCGCCGCGGCGGTCGTGCGCGCCCTGGCCGGGTGGGCCGCGGCGGAGGGAGCGTCCCGCGCGTTTCTCCAGGTGGAGCAGCGCAACGTGGGCGCGGTGGCGCTCTACCGTCGGCTCGGCTTCACCACCCACCACACCTACCTGACCCGGGTCGCCCCCTGAGGTCAGCGGCGGACGATCTTGCGGGGCCGGGACGCCTTCATCTCGGCGTACCGCTTGAGCTGGCGGGACCGGTGGTCCCGGCCGAGCGCGGTGAGGATCAGGTAGCCCACCAGCACGCCGGCCAGGGTGGCCGCGAGGTAGAGCCAGATCTGGGCGAAGAAGAGACCCGCGCCCCCGCCGAACGGGTTCTCCCCGACCAGCAGCGGGCCGACGAACACGGTCAGCGCCAGCGCCACGACCACGCCGACGGCCAGGTCGCCCGCCCAGTGCCCGAGCGGCCGGTCGGCGCCCCAGCGGAACGAGGTGACGGCCAGGACCAGCCCGATCACCAGGAACATCGCCAGGGAGACCCGGCCGGAGGCGGTGTCGTCGTCCGGGAACGCGAACCGGATGACCAGCCGGGCCACCACGTTCACCGCGAACAACGCGGCCGCCAGCACGCCGACCGCACGCCACCTCTGAGCCATCGCACGCCTCCCGCCGTACCACCCGCCCCCACGGCGGGCCTCTGGCAGGAATGTCTACCACCGCCACCTGTGCGGCGTCAGCACCTCACCGGGAGACCGGCGGCGGCACCACGATCTGCCGGAAGCCGAGCACCGCGAAGGTGACCGCACCGGCGACGATCAGCGCCAGGCCGAGCACGTTGTCACCGGCCAGCGCCAGGTCCCCCTCGGTGGTGCGGAAGCCGCCCACGACGATCACCAGGAACCAGGGCAACGCGGCCAGCGCCACCGCCCACCGGGTGCCGGTCGACCGGTGCGCGAACGAGCCCAGCAGCACCGTCGACGCGACCACGGCCGCGATCCCGGCGAGCACCAGACCGATCCCGACCAGCGCCTGGGCGCCGCCGGAGCGGCCCTGCACCGTCTCCCACGCCCAAGTCGCGAAGATCAGGTCGAGCAGCGCGGCCAGGACACCGGCCCAGACCGTCACCACGCCACCGGCCACGCGTACCACGCGGTCGAGCGCCCGCTCGGCGCGCGACGGCGACGCGGGTGGCTGCGGCTCGGGAAGGATCGACACGGGTGCGGCGGGCAGCGTCACCGGAGACCGGCCGCCGCGACCGGGGTGCGGTCCGGCCCGTCCAGGCCCAACCCGGCGAAGAGGTCGTCCTCCCAGCCGTACGGGCCGACGCCCGGGCCCCTGCCGCCGACCGCGAGCGTGAAGTATTCGACCCCCATGAACTCGGCGCCGAAGTTGCCGGCGATCGAGTAGAGCCACGAGTTGGCCGGGATCTGGGTGGCGTGGGCGCGCATCGCCGCCTCCTTCGCGGCGTGCTGCTCGGTGGCGTCGATCCGCGCCGCGATCTGCGCGTCCGGCGTGCCGAAGGGCAGCTCGTCGACGTCGTCGATGCCGGCGAAGGGATTGTCCGACGACTCGGTGAACGCCTCCAGGCCGGCGTCCAGCACGCTGCGCGGCATGGCCGTCCAGTAGACCTTGGCCGGGGCGATCCCCTCGGCGGCGGCCAGCTCCACGCCCCGCATCGCCACCCGGTGCGCCTGGATGTGGTCGGGGTGCCCGTAGAAGCCGTTCGGGTCGTACGTGATCACGACCTGCGGGCGGACCTCGCGGATGACCTCCAGCAGGTGCCCGGCGGCCTCGTCGAGGTCGGCGCGCCAGAACGCCCGCGGGTGGTCGTTGGTGGCCAGCCCCATCATCCCGGAGTCGCGGTAGCGGCCGGCGCCGCCGAGGAACCGGTGGTCGGTGACGCCGAGCGCGGCGCACGCCGCGGCCAGCTCGCCGATGCGGTAGCCGCCGAGCTGGTCCGCCTCGGCGGCGCAGAGCTGGGCCAGCTCGGGCACGTGGATCTCGCCCTCCTCGCCCAGCGTGCAGGTCACCAGCGTGACGTGGGCGCCGGCCGCGGCGTAGTGCGCCATCGTCGCGCCGGTGCCGATCGACTCGTCGTCGGGATGCGCGTGGACCAGCAGGAGGCGTCGGTCGGGCAGGGTCGTCACGCCCGTCACTCTAACCGGCGGTCCTGCCCGCTCGGCGCTCATGCGTCCGCCCAGGTCGGCCACATCACGCCCGGCACCCGCCTACGATCTGCAGGCGTGGACTTTCCCGAGCTGGCCGCCCGTACCCGTCGGTTCAGCCACGGGGCGCCGCGCGCCGTCTCCGTCGCGGGGGACGGCTCCCGGGTGCTCTTCCTGCGGTCCGCGGGACCGGAGGACCCGGCCGACGCGCTCTGGCTGCTCGACGTCGACAGCGGTGAGGAACGCCTGGTCGCGGACCCGGCGGTGCTGCTGGGCACGGACGCCGAGCCGACCCGGCTCGCTCCCGGAGAGCGGGCGCTGCGCGAGCGGCTGCGACTCAGCTCCGGCGGCATCGGCTCGTACGCGCTGGACGCGACCGGCCGGGTGGCCGCGTTCGCGCTGGCCGGGCGGCTGTTCCGGGCCGACCTGGTGCACGGTGACGTGGTCGAGGTCGCCGCCGTGGGGCCGGTGATCGACCCGCGACCCGACCCGGCCGGCGAACGGCTGGCCTACGTCACCGACGCGGCCGAGGGCGTCCGCCGGGGCCAGCTGCGGGTCGTCGAGCCGGACGGTACGGACAACCTGCTCGCCGGTGAGGACAGCGGGGTGACCTGGGGGCTGGCCGAGCACATCGCGGCCGAGGAGTTCCACCGTTACCGGGGCTACTGGTGGGCCCCGGACGGGCGCAGCGTGCTGGCCGCGCGGGTCGACGAGTCCCGCCTGGAGCGCTGGTACCTGCACGACCCGGCCGAGCCGGCGAGCCCGCCGACGTCGCTGGCGTACCCGGTCGCCGGCGGCCCGAACGCGGAGGTCAGCCTGCACCTGCTCGACCTCGACGGCGGCTGGGTCGACGTGCACTGGGACCGCGAGACCTACCCCTATCTCAGCTCGGTGGACTGGGCGGACGGCGGGCCGTTGATCACCGTGCTGCGCCGCTCGCAGCAGCACGGCCTGGTGCTCGCGGTGGACCCGCGCACCGGGGAGACGCAGGTGCACGCGGAGCTGGCCGACCCGCGCTGGGTGGAGCCGATCCCCGGCACCCCGGCGCACCTGCCGGACGGGCGGGTGCTGGTCGGCGGCGAGCTGGCCCACGACGGGTACGACGCCCGCTGCCTCTTCGCCGACGGGACGCTGCTCACCCCACCCTCGCTGTACGTGCGGCGGGTGGTGGGGCGGTTGCCGGCCGGCGCCAACCAGGCGGCCGACCTGCTGGTGGAGGCGAGCGAGGGCGAGCCGAGCCAACGCCACCTCTACCGGGTGCGGACCACCATCGGCGGTGGGATGGACGCCCGCCGGATGGGCAGCGACCCGGGCTGGCACACCGCCGCGATCGGCGGGGCCACGCTGGTCGTGGGCATCGCCTCGCTGGAGCACCCGGGCGTGCGGTGGCGGGTGTGGCACGGCGACCGCGAGGTGGGCGAGCTGCGCTCACTGGCCGCCACCTGCTCGTACGCGCCGCGGCCGACGATGGTCCGGGTGACCGACCGGCGGCTGCCCAGCGCGGTGCTCTACCCGGTCGAGCACGTCAAGGGCACCCGGTTGCCGGTGCTGCTGGACATCTACGGCGGCCCCGGCCACCAGGAGGTGATCGCGGCCCGCGGCGCCTGGCTGGAACGGCAGTGGTGGGCCGAGCAGGGCTTCGCGGTGGTGACCATCGACAACCGGGGCACCCCGGGCATCGCGCCGTCGTTCGAGAAGGCGATCCACCGCCGGGTCGCCGACGTGATCCTGAGCGACCAGGTGGACGCGCTCACCGCGCTCGCCGGCAAGCACCCCGACCTGGACCTGGAGCGGGTGGCGGTGCGCGGCTGGTCGTTCGGCGGCTGGCTGGCCGGGCTGGCGGTGCTGCGCCACCCCGAACTGTTCAAGTGCGCGATCGTCGGGGCGCCGGTCACCGACTGGGCGCTGTACGACACCGCCTACAGCGAGCGCTACCTCGGCATGCCGGACGACGGGATGGACGTCTACGCGCACCACTCGCTGGTCGAGCTGGCCGCCGAGCCGCTCGGCGACCCGGCGCAGGCCCGGCCGATGCTGCTGGTGCACGGGCTGGTGGACGACAACGTGCTGGCCGCGCACACGCTGCGGCTCTCCGCCGCGCTGCTGGCCACCGGCCGCCCGCACGCGGTGCTGCCGCTCACCGGCGCGAGCCACCTGGCCGCCGGCGGGGTGTCCGAGCGCCTGCTCCGCCTGGAACTGGACTTCCTCCGCCGCTACCTGGCGTAAGGAAGGGCCCCTTGTTAACGCCTGCGGTAGAGGAAGGGCCCCTTCTTAACGTCGCGCGTTAAGAAGGGGCCCTTCCTTCAACCACAGGTACGGCTACTGCTTGACGAAGGCGTTGACGAAGTTCGGGTAGCCGAACACGGAGGAGATGAAGACCCCGCCGGCCTTGGAGCCGTGCACGTTGTAGGCCACGTCCACGTAGAGCGGCACCACCGGCGCGTGCTCCTTCATGATCCGCTCGTCCAGCTTGCCCCACTCCGGGCCCTGGTCGGCCGGGGGCAGCGCCAGGATCCGGTCCATCTCGGCGTTGATCGCGTCGTCGTTGAAGTACGACTGGTTGCTGTTGCCCTCGGCCTTGATGGTGCGGCCGTCGTAGAGCACCGGCAGGATCGAGGCACCGCTCGGCCAGTCCGCGGCCCAGTTACCGATGTACAGGTCCCACGGGTTGTCCTTCTTCTTGACCTCGTCCAGCTTCGCGTCGTCCGGGATGTTCCGGACGGTGATCTTGAAGCCGGCGCGCTCCAGGTTGCCCTTGAGCTGGACCGCCTCCTGCTGCTCGGTCGTGTTGTCCGCGACGCCGAGGACCAGCTCCACGGTCTGGCCGCCGAGCAGCTCCTTCGCCTTCTCCGGGTTGCCGTTGGCGCCCGCCGGGTAGGCGTCGTACGCCTTGTAACCGATGGTCGACGGCGGCATCAGGGTGGTGATCGGCTGGGCCACGGTCTGGCCGCCGAGCGCCTTGACCAGGCCCTCGCGGTCGATCGCGTAGTTGAGCGCCTGGCGGACCTTCAGGTCCTTGACCCGCTGGGTGTTGATCACGAGCTGGTTGGCGCTCGGGGTCGGGGACAGCAGGGTGCGGGCCTTCAGGGCCGGGTCACCGGCCACCTTGGCGACCAGCGAGGCCGGCACGGCGTTGAAGGCGATCGCGCTCTGGTCGGCGCCGTTGTCGGCGATCACCCGGTTGTTGGCGGCGTCCGCGGTCGGGCCGAAGCTCCACACGAACTGGTCCGGGTACTGGTGGCGCACCGGGTCGGTCTTCGCGTCCCAGTTCGGGTTGCGGTCCAGCGTGAGCTGGACGCCCACCTGGTTCTTGGCGATCTTGTACGGGCCGGACGAGAACGGCTTCTGGTCCAGGTTGACCCCGGTGTCCTTCTCCGGCTTCAGCGGCGCCGTGGTGGGCAGCGAAACCGCGAACGGCAGGTCGCAGCGGGGCTTGGCGAACTCGAAGCGCAGCGTCTTGTCGTCCGGCGTGGTCAGGCCGGGCGGCAGCGACGTCTTGTTCTTCTTGAAGTCCCACTTGGTGTCGTACTGCGGGGTGTCGGCCAGCCACTCCTGGATGTAGGTGGGGCCGCCGGTGAGGTCCGGGTCGAAGGACCGGGCGATGCCGTACGCGATCTCCTTCGAGGTGATCGGGCTGCCGTCCTCGAACTTCACCCCGTCCTTGATCGTGAATTCCCAGACCTTGCAGTCGTTGTTGACGTTCTTGCCCGGGGTCTCGGCCAGGTCGCCCACCAGGACCAGGCCGCCCTTGCCGTCGTCCTTCCACGTGGTCAGGTAGCGGCTGAAGAGCGGGTTGGCCATCAGACCGGCGAACGAGTACGTCCGCTGCGGGTCCAGGTGGGAGATGGGGGTCTCCCGGATGATGGTGAACGTGCCGCCCTTGGCCGCGCCCTCCACCTCGGCCGCCGGCCCCTGCGAGTCCTTGGGGTCGGTCGCGATGACCCCGGTCTGCTGCCGGTTGCCGTCCACCTTGGTGCCCTCGCCCGTGTTCTCCGAGCAGGCGCCCAGCCCCACAACCAGTGCGATGGCGCCGCCGACGGCGGCCGCTGCGCGTGGTCGCATGTCCTACCTCCTCCACCCGTACGCCGGGCGCATCCGCCGACGTCCCGAGGATCGTAAAGAAGAAAAACTACGAGTTGTGTAACAGTTTTCGATAAATTTCGTCGGACCGGCTGGTCAGCCGAGCCGGACCCGGGGGTCGATCACCGCGTAGAGCAGGTCCACCACCACGTTGGCGAGCACCACGAAGACCGCCGCGATCAGCACGGTCGCCATGATGGTCGGCAGGTCACCGGAGCGGACCGCGTCCACCGCGGTCCGACCCATCCCGTTCAGGCCGAATGTCGTCTCGGTGATCACGGTGCCGCCGAGCGCCCCGCCCACGTCCAGGCCGGCGATGGTCACCACCGGCGTGATCGCGGCCCGCAGCGCATGTCGGCCGTACACCTTGCGTTTGGCCAGGCCCTTGGCGCGGGCGGTGCGGACGAAGTCCTCCGACAGCGTCTCCAACATCTGTGCCCGGGACAGCCGGGCATAGATGGCGGAGAAGAGGAAGGCCAGCGCCAACCAGGCCAGCACCAGCCCGCTGCTCCATTTCAGGGGGTCGTCGAAGAACGAGGTGTAGCTGGGCACCGGAAGCAGGCGCAGGTTGTAGACGAACACGATGAGCAGCACCGCGCCGACGAAGTACAGCTGCAGCGAGGCGCCGGTCAGCGAGAAACCGATCGCCGCCCGGTCCAGCCAGCTCCCCCGGCGCAGCGCGGACAGCATGCCCAGGCCGACCCCGAGCAGCAGCCACAGGATGGCCGCCGGGATGACGATGCTCAGCGTCACCGGCAGCACCCGGGCGATGGTGTCCGAGACCGCCTCGTTGGAGACGTACGACCAGCCGAGGCAGGGCGCGTCGCACTGGCCGCCCTGGGCGCTGCCCAGGTCCCGCCCGGTGACGATGCCCTTCATGTAGCCGGCGTACTGGCTGATCAGCGGGTCGTTCAGGCCCAGCTCCTGGCGGACCCGTTCCAGCCGCTCGGGGTTGCAGTTCTTCGGGCACATGCCGCTGACCGGGTCGCGCGGCAGCGCGAAGAACATCAGGAAGCTCAGCACGCTGACCGCGAAGAGCGTGAGCGCGGCCGAGAGCAGCCGGCGGACGAGGAAACGCGTCATGGGTCGGCCTCCTACCGGGACGACTTCGGGTCGAGCGCGTCGCGCAGCGCGTCGCCGAAGAGGTTGAAGGCGAACACGAGCGCGAAGATCGTGATGCCGGGGAAGAAGACGTACGCCGGGTCGGTCTGCAGGTAGTCGAGACTGCGGTAGATCATCCGGCCGAAGCTCGGCGTCGCGTCGGTGAGGCCGACGCCGATGAACGACAGCGCCGCCTCGCTGGTGATGTACTGCGGCACCGCCAGCGAGAAGGCGACCAGGATCGGTGCCCACACGTTCGGCAGCAGCTGGCGGAACAGCATGTGCCCGAGCCCGGCCCCGCTGGCCCGGGCCGCCTCCACGAACTCGCGCTCGCGCAGCGCGATGATCTGGCCCCGGACCAGGCGGGCGGTGCTGGTCCAGCCGAACAACGCGAAGATCGAGATGAGCACGCCGATCTGGAAGGACGCCGGGACGGCCTCCCGCTGGCCGTAGAAGCGCAGCGCGACGGTCGGCATCAGCGCCAGCGCGATGATCAGGAACGGCATCGCCAGGGTCAGGTCGGTGATCCAGTTGATCACCGAGTCCAGCCAGCCGCCGAGGTAGCCGGCGAGCGTACCCAGCGTCACGCCGATGACGGCGGTCAGCACGGCGGCGGCGAACGCGATGAACAGCGACGTCCGCAGCCCGTGCACCATGCGGATGAAGATGTCCCGACCCAGGCCGGGCTCCAGCCCGAACCAGTGGTCGCCGGTGACGCCGCCGGCGTAACCCAGCGGCATGCCGTAGCCGTCGAGACGGCTCTGGAACTGCTCCTTCGGCCCCACCCCGTACAGCGCCTCGATCAGCGGCACGGCCAGCGCGACCAGGACGAAGAAGACGAGCAGGGAGCCGCTGACCAGGGCGGTGCGGTCCCGCCGGAGCCGCGCCAGCGCGAGTTGGCCGGGTGAGCGGCCGACGAACTCCTTGTCCCGGCGCTCGTCGCCGTCACCGGGCGACTCGATCTCCGCGAGCGCCACGCCCTCGACCGGGGACAGGCTCATTCCGCCACCTCCTTCAGTTCCGGGGCGTCGCCGCCGCCGACCGCCGCGGGCGCGACAGTGCCACCGCCGACCGCCGCCGGTCCGGCAGTGCCAGTGCCGCCGCCGACCGTCGCCGGCTCGGTGGCGTCCACCGGTCCGCTCTCCGGGTAGTGGCAGGCGGTGAGCTGGGTGCCGCCGTCGCGGGTGGTCAGGGCGGGTGTTTCGGTGGCGCAGCGGTCGGTGGCTTTCCAGCAGCGGGTGCGGAAGCGGCAGCCGCTGGGTGGGTCCAGGGGGGTGGGGACGTCGCCGGTGAGGCGGATGCGGCCGGCGGGGCCGAGGGTGGTGACGTCGGGGATGGCCGAGAGCAGGGCGCGGGTGTAGGGGTGTTGGGGGCGGGTGTAGATGGTGTCGCGGTCGCCGATCTCGACGATGGTGCCGAGGTACATGACGGCGACGCGGTGGCAGAAGTGCCGGACCACGGCCAGGTCGTGGGCGATGAACACGAACGCCAGGTCGAGGTCGCGTTGCAGGTCGCGCAGGAGGTTGATGACCTGGGCCTGGATGGACACGTCGAGGGCGCTCACGGGTTCGTCGGCGACGATGAGTTTGGGTTTGAGGGCCAGGGCGCGGGCGATGCCGATGCGTTGGCGTTGTCCGCCGGAGAACTCGTGCGGGTAGCGGTTGTAGTGCTCGGGGTTGAGTCCGACCAGTTCCAGCAGTTCCTGCACGCGTTTCTTGACGCCGCCGGGTGGGGTGATGTTGTTGACCTGCAGGGGCATGGCCACGATCCGCCCGACGGTGTGGCGGGGGTTCAACGACGCGTACGGGTCCTGGAAGATGATCTGCAGGTCCTGCCGCAGCGGCCGCAACGCGCCCCGGCGGGCGTGGGTGATGTCCCGCCCGGCGAAGGTGATGCTGCCGGCGGTGGGTTCCAGCAGCCGCACCAGCATCCGCCCGGTCGTGGTCTTCCCACACCCCGACTCCCCGACCAGACCCAACGTCTCGCCCGGGCGGACGTCGAAGTCCACACCGTCGACCGCCCGCACGGCGCCCCGGGCGCGGAAGCCCTCGCGCACCGGGAAGTGCTTGGTCAACCCCCGCACCCGCAGCAGCGGCTCGCTCTCGACGCTCATCGGGCCACTCCCACCTGGGCGATGTCCTGCTGATAGATCCGGGTCCGCTCCGCCGCCGACAGATGACAGGCCACCAGGTGCCCCGTCTCGCCGGCCGCCCGCAGTTCGGGGACCTCGGTGCGGGAGCGGTCGCCGTTGACGTCGGCATAGCGGCAGCGGGGATGGAAAGCGCACCCCGGCGGCAGGTTGATCAACGACGGCGGGTTGCCGGGGATCGGCACCAGGTCCGCGTCCGCGTCACCGTGCAACGACGGCACGCTCGACAACAACCCCCACGTGTACGGGTGCTGCGGCCGCCGCAACACCTGCTCCACACTGCCGTGCTCCACCGCCCGACCGCCGTACATGACAAGCACGTCGTCGGCCACCTGACCGACCACACCCAGGTCGTGGGTGATCAGGATGATCGCCGAGCGGAACTCCTCCTGAAGATCATTGAGCAGGTCCAGGATCTGCGCCTGCACCGTCACATCCAACGCCGTCGTCGGCTCGTCGGCGATCACCAGATCCGGGTCGTTGACCAACGCCATCGCGATCATCGCCCGCTGCCGCATACCACCGGAGAACTCGTGCGGATACTGCTCGAACCGCCGCGCCGGCTGCGGAATCCCCACCCGGCCCAACATGTCCACCGCCCGCGCACGCGCCTCCCGCCTACCGGCCTTCGGGTGGTGCACCCGGTACGCCTCGGCGATCTGCTTCCCGACCGTGTAGTAGGGGTGCAACGCCGACAACGGATCCTGGAAGATCATCGCCATGTCCCGACCCCGCAGCCGCCGCACCTCCTCCTCCGGCAGACCCACCAACTGACGCCCACCCACCGAGATCTCCCCGGTGATGGACGCCCGCTTCGAGTTGTGCAGACCCAGAATCGCCAACGACGTGACGCTCTTACCGGAACCGGACTCGCCCACGATCCCGAGCGTGCGACCCCGCTCCACGGCGAACGACACCCCGTCCACAGCCCGGACCACACCGTCCTCGGTGTCGAACCGCACCCGCAGGTCCCGAACCTGGAGATAGGGGCCCTCGCCGGAGCGCTGCTCCGGCACCTCCGGGCGGTCCGGCTCCCCGGACGGCACCGCCTCCGACCTGCCCATGACCGCCTCCCCCTCCTGATGAAGAGAACCTACAGGAAACCTCTGGAGGCGAAAATAAGCTACAAAGGCCGGGCTGTCAGCGGTCAGAGCGTAACGACTCGGTTTCCGACCTGAACAGCCCTCACCAGGGACATTCACCGACGCGAGTGGGCATCGTCGTCTCGTCGGCGCACCTGAGGTGCGACCATGGTCCCGGCGACGAAGGGAAGATTCCCGCGACACGAGGTGGAGGTGACCATGACCGCGGCGGTGTTCGGCCACGACGGCCCGTGGACCGAAGAGGAGTACCTCGCCCTCAGTGAGACGCAGCAACGCGTCGAACTCTTCGACGGGAGCCTCCACGTGACCCCAGCGCCCACCCCGCGGCACCAGCGGATCCAGCGGAACCTCGGCAACCTGCTCGAAACCGCGGCGCGGCGCGTGGGCCTGGAGCTGCTGGAGACGGTCAACGTCCGGCTCAAGCCGGGCCGGATACCGATTCCCGACCTGGTCGTCACCGAGCCGATCGACTTCGACGAACCGATGATCGAGGCGCGGGACGTCCGGCTCGTCTGCGAGGTCATCTCACCGAGCAACGCGGCGACGGACAAGGTGCTCAAGATGCACTACTACGCCGCCGCCGGCATCGAGTGGTACCTGCTGGTCGAGCAGGAGACCGGCACGTTGCACCTCTACCGCCGCCAGGGCCGGCACTACCGGGAGGTGTCGGTGACCAAGCCCGCCGACGTGCTGGAGCTGACGGACCCCGTCCGGGCGACGATCCGCCCGGAGGATCTCGTCCCCTGACGGATGTCGGTGCGCTCGCCTAGGGTCGGCCCATGAGCGAGCGCCAGCGAGCGAATCGTCACCGCAGTGCGGCCGTGCCTCCTGGCGGCGCGGAGCGAAGCGGAGTGCCGTCATGAGCGAGTTCGCCGCGGCCACCGCCGCCGTGCAGGCCGCCCTCGACGCCGGGGCCCGCTATGCCGACGCCCGGGTGATGCACCGCCGCTACGAGTCGATGTCGGCGCGCAACGGTGACGTCGAGGAGCTGACCCAGCACGAGAGCATCGGCCTGGGGGTGCGCGCCCTCGTCGGCTCCGGGTGGGGTTTCCAGGCCGTACCCGAGCTGTCCGACGCCTCGGCCCGCGACGCCGGCCGGCGCGCCGCGGCGATCGCCACCGCGAGCGCGCGGGTCTCCGGCCCGCCGATCGACCTCGTGCCGGTCGGGGCGGCGGTGGCGAGCTGGGCCTCGACCTGCGCGGTCGATCCGCTCGGGGTGCCGCTCTCCGACAAGGGCGACCTGCTGGTCGGCGCCACCGCGACCATGCGGGAGCACGGGGCCGACCTGGCCGAGGGGCTCTACCAGATCTGGGACACCACAAAGTGGTTCGTCTCCAGCGAGGGCCACCGGATCGACCAGCACATCCGGGAGTGCGGCGGGGGCATCTCGGCCACCTCGATCGGCGACGGCGAGACCCAGCGCCGGTCCTATCCGAGCTACCGGGGGCAGTACGGCACCACGGGGTGGGAGCTGGTCACCTCACTCGACCTGGCCGCGCACGCCGCCCGGATCGCCGAGGAGTCCCGCGAGCTGCTCACCGCCCCGGAGTGCCCGGCGGGCGAGACCGACCTGATCCTCGGCGGCGAGCAGCTCGCGTTGCAGATCCACGAGTCGGTCGGGCACGCCATCGAGCTGGACCGCATCCTCGGCTGGGAGGCCGCCTTCGCCGGCACCTCCTGGCTCGACCTGGCCCGCCTCGGCTCGCTGCGCTACGGCTCCGAGCTGATGAACGTGACCATCGACCCGACCATCCCGGGCGCGCTGGGCAGCTTCGGCTTCGACGACGAGGGCTCCCCGGCGGTGTCGCGGGACGCGGTCCGCGAGGGGCGGTGGGTCGGGGTGCTCGCCGGCCGGGACTCGGCCGCCGTCGCCGGTCTGGGCTACGGCGGCAGCGTACGCGCTGACGGCTGGGCCCGGCTGCCGATGGTGCGGATGACGAACGTGGGCCTGGAACCCGGCCCGCACACGCTCGACGAGATCGTCGCGGCCACCGACGACGGGGTGTTGATGGACATCAACCGGTCCTGGTCTATCGACGACAAGCGGCTCAACTTCCAGTTCGGCTGCGAGGTCGGCTGGGAGGTGAAGAAGGGCCGCCGGGGGCGGATGCTGCGCAATCCCACCTACACCGGCATCGGGCCGGTCTTCTGGCGGTCGATGGACATGCTCTCCTCGGAGATCGTCCCGTGGGGCACGCCCAACTGCGGCAAGGGGCAGCCCGGCCAGGTCGGGCACACCGGCCATCCGGCCGCCCCGGCCCGCTTCCGCGGCGTCCGGGTGGGGGTGCGCGCGTGAGCGCCGAACAGGATCTCGCCGCCCGGGTGGTGGAGCTGGTCCGGCGCGTGGCCGGGCCGGGCGCGGAGGCCGAGGTGCTGGTGACCCGCACCGACCTCGCGCTCACCCGCTTCGCCAACTCCTCGATCCACCAGAACGTCGCCGAGACGGGCACCGCGATCCAGCTGCGGCTGCACGTCGACGGGCGGACCGCCGCGGGTGGCGGCAACCGGGTCGACGCCGACGGGCTGGCCGCGCTGGTCGAGCGGACCCGGGCCGCGGCCCGGCTCGCCCCGGCCGACCCGGCCTGGCCCGGGCTCACCGCGCCGACGCCCACGCCGTCCGGCCCGGGCGTCGACGAGGCCACCGCGTACGCCTCACCCGACGAGCGGGCCGCCCGGGTACGCGCCTTCGTGGACGCTGTCGAAGGGCTGGAGGCGGCGGGCTACTGCCGCACGGCGTACCGGTCCGGCGCGTTCGCCAACTCCGCCGGGCACTCGGCGCAGGGGCGGGCGGCGGAGGCGGCCATGGACGGCATCGCCCGCACCGGGAGCGCCGACGGCGTGGCCCGGCACTGCGCCGACCGCCTCGCCGACCTCGACGGCGCAGCGCTCGGCGCTCGCGCGGCGGCCAAGGCACGGGCCGCGGCCGACCCGGTGGAACTGCCGCCCGGGCGCTACGAGGTGGTGCTCGAACCGGCGGCGGTGGCCGACCTGTTGCAGAACCTCGCCTGGTTCGGCTTCAACGGCAAGCGGTACGCCGAACGGCAGTCCTTCGCCGAGCCGGGCGCCGCCCAGTTCGACCCGGCGGTGACGCTGGTGGACGACCCGCTGCACGCCTCGACGCTGCCGTTCGACCTGGAGGGCACGCCCCGGCGGGCGCTGCCGCTGGTGGAGGCCGGCACCACCCGGACGGTGGCGTACGACAGGCGCAGCGGCGCGGAGGCGGGCGTCGCGTCCACCGGGCACGGCATGGCCGGCGGGTCGACGTTCGGGCCGATCCCGCACAACCTCCGCCTGCTGGCGGGCGCGCCGGACACGGTCGACGCCGGGGTCGCGGCCGGACCGGTGAGCGCCGGGGTGACGGGGGCGGTGGGCGACCCGGACACCGCGGCCCTGGTGGCCGGCGTGCGGCGCGGACTGCTGGTCAGCGACTTCTGGTACACCCGGGTGCTGGACCCGAAGCAGCTGGTCGTCACCGGGCTGACCCGCAACGGGGTCTGGCTGGTCGAGGACGGCGTGCCGGTGCGGGCGGTGCGGGACCTCCGGTTCACCGAGTCGTACCCACGGGCGTTGGGGCCGGGCCGGGTGCTCGGCCTGGGCCGGTCGCCGCTCCGCCAGCCGGACCGGATGGACGGGTCCTGGTGGGAGGGACCCGCCCTGCGGCTGTCGTCGTGGAACTTCACCGGCGGCGCGTCCGGCTGATCCGGAACACCGACGCGGCCACGCCGTCCGGATATTGATCATGATCCGGGTCTTTCCAACCAGCGGGACACACGGGACACTGCGTTGCGCGGCCGGGCCGTGAAGATCGGCGTAACGTGTGTCACTTAGCCGCGCCGGTTCACCGGCGTGGTCCCGCGCGTGCGCAGGACGTGACAGTGACGTCAGGGAGATGACTCGAATGACATCAACGGCAACGAGACCGCGGGGAGCGCGGGCACGTGCCGCCATCGCGGCGAAGACGTTGCGGACCGACCGCTGGTGGTTCGCGCCATTGATCACCGTCGTCGGGCTGAGCGCGTGGGTCATCTACGCGACCGTCCGGGTCTTCATGCACAAGTGGTACTGGGTGGACCAGTACCACTACCTGACGCCGTTCTACTCCCCCTGCGTGACCGAGCGCTGCGTCGAGGGTTCCTCGCACTTCGGCAGCTTCCTGCCCGGCTGGTGGATCATCCCGGACGCGGCGCTGACCCTGCCGTTCCTGCTGCTGTTCCGGCTCACCTGCTACTACTACCGCAAGGCCTACTACCGGTCGTTCTGGCTGTCACCGCCGGCGTGCGCGGTGCCGGACGGGCACCAGTCCTACAGCGGTGAGACCCGGTTCCCGCTGCTCGGTCAGAACCTGCACCGCTACTTCTTCTACGCCGCCGCGATCATCTCGCTGATCAACACCTGGGACGCGATCTACGCCTTCCACTCCCCCGAGGGCTTCGGCTTCGGCCTGGGCAACGTCATCCTGCTGATCAACGTGGTGATGCTCTGGGCGTACACGATCTCCTGCCACTCCTGCCGGCACATCATCGGCGGCCGGCTCAAGCACTTCTCGAAGCACCCGGTGCGCTACAAGGCGTGGACCGGCGTGTCCTGGTTGAACGTCCGGCACATGCAGCTCGCCTGGATCACCCTGGGCACGCTGGCGCTGACCGACTTCTACGTGATGGCGGTGGCCGCCAAGTGGATCACCGACCTCCGGTTCATCAACTGAGGGCCCCTGAGATGACTGAGACGCGAATCGAACGACACCACTACGACGTCGTCGTGATCGGGGCCGGCGGCGCCGGCCTGCGCGCGGCGATCGAGGCCCGGCTGGCCGGCAAGAAGACCGCGATCATCTCGAAGTCGCTGTTCGGCAAGGCGCACACGGTGATGGCCGAGGGCGGCGCGGCGGCCGCGATGGGCAACGTCAACTCGCGCGACAACTGGCAGGTGCACTTCCGGGACACCATGCGCGGCGGCAAGTTCCTCAACAACTTCCGGATGGCCGAGCTGCACGCCAAGGAGTCGCCGCAGCGGATCTGGGAGCTGGAGACGTACGGCGCGCTCTTCGACCGCACCTCCGACGGCAAGATCTCGCAGCGCAACTTCGGCGGCCACGAGTACCCGCGCCTGGCGCACGTCGGCGACCGGACCGGCCTGGAGCTGATCCGCACGCTCCAGCAGAAGATCGTGTCGCTCCAGCAGGAGGACAAGCGGGAGTTCGGCAGCTACGACGCCCGGATCCGGGTGTTCGCCGAGACCACGGTCACCGAGCTTCTGCTCGACGGCGACCGGGTGGCCGGCGCGTTCGGCTACTACCGCGAGTCCGGTGAGTTCGTCCTCTTCGAGGCGCCGGCCGTGGTGCTGGCGACCGGCGGGGTCGGGCGGTCCTACAAGGTCACCTCGAACTCCTGGGAGTACACCGGGGACGGTCACGCGCTCGCGCTGCGCGCCGGGGCCACGCTGATCAACATGGAGTTCCTCCAGTTCCACCCGACCGGCATGGTCTGGCCTCCCTCGGTGAAGGGCATCCTGGTCACCGAGTCGGTGCGCGGCGACGGCGGCGTGCTGAAGAACTCCGACGGCAAGCGGTTCATGTTCGACTACGTCCCCGACGTCTTCCGCAAGCAGTACGCGGAGACGGAGGAGGAGGCGGACCGCTGGTACACCGACCCGGACAACAACCGGCGTCCGCCGGAGCTGCTCCCCCGCGACGAGGTCGCCCGCGCGATCAACAGCGAGGTCAAGGCCGGTCGGGGTACGCCAGCCGGCGGCGTCTACCTGGACATCGCCTCGCGCAAGTCGGCGGAGGAGATCCGTCGCCGGCTGCCCTCGATGTACCACCAGTTCAAGGAGCTGGCCGACGTCGACATCACCAAGGAGCCGATGGAGGTCGGACCGACCTGTCACTACGTGATGGGCGGCGTCGAGGTGGACCCCGACTCCGGCGCGGCGGCGGGCACCGTACGCGGGCTCTTCGCCGCCGGCGAGGTCTCCGGCGGGATGCACGGCTCCAACCGGCTGGGCGGCAACTCCCTGTCCGACCTGCTGGTCTTCGGCAAGCGGGCGGGCGGCCACGCCGCCACGTACACCGACCAGCTCACCGCGCGCCCGGCGGTGTCGGTGGCGGCGGTGGAGGCCGCGGTGGAGACGGCGCTGGCGCCGTTGCAGCGGGACACCGGCGAGAGCCCGTACCAGCTCCAGCAGGACCTCCAGGTGGTCATGGGCGACCTGGTCGGCATCATCCGGCGGGAGGGCGAGCTGGCCGACGCGCTGGGCCGGCTGTCCGAGCTGCGGGAGCGGGTCGCGAAGGTGAGCGCGGTCGGCGGCCGGCGCTACAACCCGGGCTGGCACCTGGCGCTCGACCTGCGCAACATGCTCGTGGTCTCGGAGTGCACCGCGAAGGCGGCGCTGGAGCGGCAGGAGTCGCGCGGCGGGCACACCCGGGAGGACTACCCGGCGATGGACCCGAAGTGGCGGCGGGTCAACCTGGTCTGCTCGCTCGACGGCGACACGGTCCGGCTGACCCACAAGCCGCTGCCGAAGATGCGGCCGGAGCTGATCGGGCTGTTCGACCGGGCGGAGCTGTCCAAGTACCTGACCGACTCCGAACTCGCCGAGTTCGACGCCCTCACCGAGGAGGCGAACACTGATGGGAAGTAAGCGCCAGTTCCGCATCTGGCGGGGCGACGAGACCGGCGGCGACCTGAAGGACTACTCGGTCGAGGTCAACGAGGGTGAGGTCGTCCTCGACGTGATCCACCGGCTCCAGGCGACCGAGGCGCCGGACCTGGCGTGCCGGTGGAACTGCAAGGCCGGCAAGTGCGGCTCCTGCTCGATGGAGATCAACGGCAAGCCGCGGCTGGGCTGCATGACGCGGATGTCGACGTTCGAGGAGACCGAGACCGTCACGGTCACCCCGCTGCGCACGTTCCCGGTGATCCGGGACCTGGTCACGGACGTCTCGTTCAACTACGAGAAGGCCCGGGAGACGCCGGCGTTCGCGCCGCCGGCCGACGTGGCGCCCGGTGACTACCGGATGCAGCAGGTCGACGTCGAGCGCTCGCAGGAGTTCCGCAAGTGCATCGAGTGCTTCCTGTGCCAGAACGTCTGCCACGTGATCCGCGACCACGACGAGAACAAGCAGGCCTTCTCCGGGCCCCGGTTCTTCATCCGGGCCTCCGAGCTGGACATGCACCCGCTTGACGCGAAGACCGACCGCAAGGAGTACGCGCAGTCCGAGATGGGGCTCGGTTTCTGCAACATCACCAAGTGCTGCACCGAGGTCTGCCCCGAGCACATCAAGATCACCGACAACGGGATCATCCCCATGAAGGAACGCGTCGTCGACCGCAGGTACGATCCCCTTGTGTGGCTCGGTAACAAGATCTTCCGGAGGGGTCAGGTGCCTCAGACCAGCGCGACCAGCGGGCATGTCAGCGGTGCGGTGACCGCCGGCGCGGCACACGGCGGGGTGCACTCCCACGCCGGCGGCTCGCACGACAGCGGCGCCGAGCGCCAGGCCCAGCAGGGTGTCAACTGGCAGCGCGAGGTGCCGCACCCGACCGCCCCGGCCGTCGACTCGAGCGGCAAGCTGCCGCTGACCGAGTTGACCTTCGACCGGGCCGCCGCGCCGTCGCCGTTCGGCGACGACGTGGAGTTCCCGCTGCCGCCGGAGCACCTCAACTTCGCCCACCCGCAGCAGGACGAGCCGAAGCACTGAGCAGCGCGACGATGACGGGGGCCAGCGGCACACGCCGCCGGTCCCCGTCTCGTTTCCGACCCGTTGTCCGGTTCGTGGTCTCAGGCGGACGCGGCGAGCAGCGGGCGCAGCGCGGGCACGATCGGCACGTCGGCCGGCAGCCAGTCGACGCTGTCCAGCTCGGCGGCCGAGAGCCAGCGCAGCTCGGCGTGCTCCAGCGCCTCCGGCTGGTCGCCGTGGAGCAGACGGGCGGCGTAGACGCGCAGGACGGAGCGACCGTGGGCCATCCGCACGTCCCGTCCCACCCGCGCGCCGACCGCGACCCGGACGCCCAGTTCCTCGGCGCACTCCCGGGCCAACGCCTCGGTCTCGGTCTCCCCCGGCTCGACCTTGCCGCCGGGGAACTCCCACCGCCCCGCCACCTCGGGGGGCGCGGAACGCTCGCAGGCGAGGACCCGGCCGGCCACGATGATCGCCGCCCCGACGACCACCCTCGGCTCCCGCCGGTCGGCCTGCCCGTTCCCGGTAACCCGTTCGGTCCGCACGAGCCACCAGCGTGCCAGATCAATCGGCGGTTTGGGTAGCTGAGTCGACCGTCAGGCCAACAGAACACGGAAGTGTGGGCGTGGACACACCATCTGTGCGGCGACAAACTAGAGGGCGTCGACTGGGACACGGGATGGCGACGATTTGGCCACAAGCCGGCAACGACGCCTGGGAGGTGCGGTGATGCGCGTGCTGTTCAGCGGCCGGGCGAAGCACGACTACCTCAGCGACGCGCTCGCCCTGCTGTCCGGATGGACCCGGGAGGGCGAGCAGATCCGCCGCACGCTCGTCCTCGACGACACCCAGCACGCCGCGCTCACCGAGCGGGTGGCAGTGGTGGCCGACGCGTTGCGGCTGCGCCCCGAGATCAGCCGCCGGGCCGACCGCACCCAGATCAAGGTGGGGCACGGCGACGACGAACCACTCACCGAGGGTGAGGTCCTGCTGGCCGCACGCATCGAGGACGCCGTCCGGGCGGTCACCGAGCGCTGAGCGCTGGCGCGCCTGCCCTACCGTCGAGGACATGTCTGGCCCGACGTACGACCGCAAGGAACAGTTCCAGCAGATCCAGAGCGGCCTGCTGCCCGGTGAGCAGATCATCGCCGTCTACGACGCGATCGGCACCGGCACCGGCTTCATCGGCCTGACCGACCGGCGGGTGATCATCCAGGACCGCTCCTTCGTCGGCAAGCGGTACGCCATCACCAGCATCCCCTACTCGAAGATCACCAGCGTGAGCGTGGTGAGCAACAAGCACTGGGGCGGCTCGTTCTTCTCCACCGGCGCGATCGCCGTGCACGTCGGCACGCACACCTACGAGGTCGAGTTCCGTGGCTCGGAGAAGAGCCACCACGTACACAACGTGATCCTGCACCACATCTCCTGATCGGACGGTGACACAATCGCCGCCATGGGGGGACGAGTCGCGCGGTGGCGCGCCTGGTGGGCCACCGACCGGCGGGCCGTACGCCTGATCCGCCGGCTCCTCCTGGTCGGCGCCGCCGGCGCGGTGCTGTCGACCGCCGTGACCGCCGGCAGCGTGGTCTGGGTCCGCGACGGCGCCGAGGGCCACGTGTTCACCGCCGCCGACGTGCCGGAGGCGCCGGTGGCGCTGGTGCTCGGCGCGAAGGTCGAGCCCGACGGGACGCCGTCGCCGTTCCTGGCCGGCCGGTTGGAGATCGCGCGGCAACTCTTCGCGGCCGGCAAGGTCCGGGTGGTGCTGGTCTCCGGCGACCACATGAACTGGGACTACGACGAGCCGGACGCGATGCGGCGCTGGCTGGTCGAGCGCGGTGTGCCGGCGGACAGGGTGGTGCTGGACCACGCCGGGTTCGACACCTACGACTCGTGCGCCCGGGCCCGACGCGTCTTCGGGGTGCGGCAGGCCACCGTGGTCACCCAGTCGTTCCACCTGCCCCGCGCGGTGACGCTCTGCCGGCGCCTCGGCATCGACACCAACGGCGTCGGCGACGACACCGCCCGCCGGTACGCCGACCAGTGGCGGATCAGCACGACCCGGGAGTACGGCGCCGCCGTGAAGGCCGCGGCGGACGTGCTCTCCGGCCGCGACCCGGTGCACCTGGGTCGCCGGGAGACCGCTGTCGACGACGCCCTGCGGGCCGGCTGAGGCGCGGTAATCCGGTTGTCGCGGGTGGCGGAGGGCTGGTCTGCTGCCGTGATGTCCGTCTTCGACGATCCCGGCCTGTTCGGCCGGCTCTGGGCCGCCACCTACGACGGCCCGGGCAATCCCGACCCCGCTCCCGCTGTCGACTTCCTCGCCCCGCTGGCCGACGGCGGCCCGGTGCTCGAACTGGCCGTCGGCACCGGCCGGGTGGCGCTGCCGCTGGCCGCCCGCGGCCTCACCGTGGAGGGCGTCGAGGCGTCCCCGGAGATGGTGGCGCAGCTGCGCGCCAAGCCGGGCGGCGAGCACATGCCGGTCACCATCGGCGACATGGCGGACGTCCCGGTCGCCGGGCCGTACCGCCTGGTCTTCCTGGTGTTCAACACGCTGTTCAACCTGGTCGACGCCGAGCGCCAGGCGGCCTGCTTCCGCAACGTCGCCCGGGTGCTGACCCCCGGCGGGGCGTTCGTGGTCGAGACCTACGTGCCCGACCCCGCCGACTTCGACCGGGACGAGCAGGTCCAGGTCCGGGAGGTGACCGAGGACTCGGCCACCATCCGACTGCACCGGTACGACCGGGCGGCGCAGACGTTCGTGCGGCAGACCGTCACGTTCGACGCCGACGGTGTGCACCTCAGGCCGTTCGCCATGCGCTACGCCTGGCCGGAGCAGATCGACGAGATGGCGGAACGCGCCGGGCTGCGCCTCGCCGAGCGGTACGCGGACTGGGACCGGACCCCGTTCGACGCCGACAGCCGGGCGCACATCTCGGTCTACCGGACCCGGTAGCGGTCGCGCCGAGGGCCGGGACCGTTCCTCCCGGCCCTCGGTCGTGCCGGTTACGCTGGCGCGGCCGGGCCTCGGCCGCCACAGGGTCAGGAGGGGTCGATGACCGTCACCGTCGCCGCGATGGACGACACGCACGCCGACGCCGTGCTGGAGATCTACCGCCTCGGCATCGCCGAGGGGGACGCCACGTTCGAGACCGAGCCGCCCGACTGGTCCCGGTTCACCGCCACCCGGCTGCCCGGGCACCGGTGGGTGGCGCTCGACCCGGCCGGGCAGGTGCTCGGCTGGGTGGCCTGCTCGGCGGTCTCGGACCGCTGCGTCTACGCCGGCGTGGTCGAGCACTCCGTCTACGTGCACCCCGGGGCGCGGGGGCGGGGCGTCGGCCGGGCCCTGCTGGACGCGTTGGCGGCCTCCACCGAGGCGGCCGGCATCTGGACCATCCAGTCCGGTGTGTTCCCGGAGAACACCGCGAGCCTCGCCCTGCACGAGCGCTGCGGGTTCCGGGTGGTCGGCACCCGGCAGCGGATCGGCCGGCACCACGGCGTGTGGCGGGACGTCACGCTCATCGAACGGCGCAGCCCGCGGATCGACTGACCGGGGCGTCAGGCGACGCGGAACTCGGTGGCCGCCGGGTAGTACGCGGGGCAACGTCGACAATCAGGAGCCGCATCGATCTCACCTGCCGGCCAACGTCAGCACGTGGTGGAATCCGCGAAGCTGGGCCGGCGAACTCGTCATCGGTAGCACCAGGGCCGGTATGCCGGCGGCCACGGAACCACCGTCGCCGCTGGGATGGTCGCCGACCATCAGCGTCCGATCCGGCTGTGCCCCCAGGGCGTCGAGTGCGGTGCGCCAGATCTGCACGTCGGGCTTGATGAAGCCGACCTCGTAGGAAAGCACGTATGCGTCGATGTAGCGGTCCAGTCCGTGCCGGGCAAAGCATTCGCGAATGTCCCAGCCGGTGTTGCTCACCACGCCAAGACGAATACCGCGGGCGCTGAGGGCAGCGAGAGTGGAGGACGTGTCCGGGTACGGCTCGAGTGCTTCGGCGTGCGTTTCGTGCAGGGCTCGCGCGAACGGCAGGTCCACCCCACGGATCTGTTGCAGGACAGCCAGAATCGCCCGGTCCCACACCTGCGGGTCCAGGTCGCGGGCAACATGAGCGGGGTCCGCAGCCGTTGCCCGCAACATCTCGGCGAAATCCGCGGTGATGCGCTGAGCGTCACCGGCGGCCACCTCCCGGCCGATCAGTGCCGCGGCGCTGCCGACCCAGCGGTCCGGGTCTCTGGCGAACAGGGTCCACGCGAAGTCGAACAGGACGGTCGTCACGGGTTTCGAAGCCACCGGACCAAGCTAGATCAGCGGGACGACTCCCGTGGGCCGTGATGCTCCTGACCGCACCCGACCGCTACCGCACCTCGTCGCCGTGGCGACTCCGCCCCTCGACCCGGTCCTGGACGATGCGCGTGCTCTGATCGGGAGTCAGCTCCGAGAACACCCGCAGGTGCTTCTGGTCCACCCACGTCACCTGGGTGCCGTCCCCGAAACCGTCGTAGCTGTCGACGCTCTTGCGGGTCAGGTTGTTCATCCGTCGGCCGTCGAGGTCGCAGGCGAACATGTCGGTCGCCAGCCCGTTCGGCTGCGGCGACTCGAACGCCACCCGGGCGCGATCCGGGTCCCGATCCGACAGGAGCGGGCGACCGGTCGCCGGTGACAGCCAGACGTCCTCGGGGTAGCGGATTCCGGCACGGACGACGAGAAGGTAGGGCGTGCGTGACACCGGCCGGCCACCGACGCACTCCACCGCGACGACCAGTCCCGGTGTACCTGTCGATCGCGCCACCTCGACGTGCCCGGTGTGCAGGGCCACTCCGTCGACGTAGGGCAGTATGCCGCCGCGGTCGAGCAGGCCGACCGCGGCGAAGCGTCGCTGCGGGGGCCGCCCGGACACAGCTTGCAGGTAGGCGAGGTCGGTGATGATGTGCAGGACGACGGTGGCTGCCGCGCGACACGTGCCGCGCACCACGAACCGGTGTGGCAGCGGCGTGGCGCGGGCGAGGTCCGTCCCGGTCAGGGCGGTGTGCATGTCGAGCCGGCCCGCGTTCGCCGCCCCCGCGGCGGCCAGCGACCAGTCGGCCGGTAGGACGCACAGGTCCCGGCCCGGGACCAGTACCCGTTTCTGCGGGCCCTCGCCGTATTCGACCGCGCTGATCCGGACGTTGGACGCGACAGGAATCGCGTCCAGTTCGAGAGCGGGACGCAGGTGACGTCGCCGCACCCGCGGGCTGACGTGTCCCAGTTCCGCCGGATCGGCGGCGGGCCGGAACTCCAGCACCAGGTAGCCGACGACGCACAGGACGGTCAGCGTCCACGCGATCCACAGGTTCCCGGCCAGGAAGGCGGGCACCTGGGACGTCGAGTAGTTCACGACGATGCTGGTCACCGTGAGGACGAGGGCGGCCAGCAGAGATCGACGTACCCCGCGCTCGGTCCGCATGCGCCGCAGGCTAGTGCACCCGGGGCTCGCCCTCCCATCCCCCGACGGGCCGAGTCTCTACACTGTGGACCCGTCCATGAAGCCGACGCGGCAGCCGGTCAGCGCGCGTGGGGCCGCCCGGTCAGGCGAGGGGCGAGGGCAGTGGCACCTCTCCCCGCAGCGCCCGCTCCGCCATCTGGACGCGCTGGGGGTGGAGGGTGGCGTCGTGCAGCGGCTGACCGGGCACGTTGATGCACCGTTCGCCGGGCAGGGAGTCGCAGACCGGACACGGTAGGAACAGGCCGCAGGACGGGACGAGTTCCGCGCCCTGGGCCAGCGCCGCCCGACCGATCTTGACGAGAGACCGGTAGAGATCGCGGTCCTGGTGTCGGGCGGCACTGGCAGCCACCTCCCGCATGCCCTCCCAGAACTGCTCGGCGGCCCTCGGCTCGTCTATGTCGATCCGCATCGTCGGGTATACCCGCCGTCGCCCCGTTGGCACCTCGTCATCCGCCCCGCGGGCCACCGACGCTCCGGACCCGCACCCGCTCGCTCGGCCGAGGAGTTCACGTCCACGGTCGGGCCGCATCCCGACCCCAACCCGTCGAGCGCAACCCGGGTGGGGGTCAATTCTGGTCGCTGGCAGGAACAGCGGACCACATTGCGGTAATCGGTTCTTCCGGTGGGATCGAGCGAGCGCAAAAAGCACGGGCGCGAATCTGCGCCGCCGCCCGGAGAAGACGACGGCGCATCATCGGAGAAACTCAGATGAACTTGCAGCCGGCGCCATTCGAGCCCTGGTGGAGCATCGCGTTGCGCGTCGCCGGGCCGTAGATGCCGTCGTCGGTCTCGCTCACCGCCCGCTGGACCGCCCGCAGGGCCTTCTCCGTGCTCGGGCCGAACTGGCTGTCCGCGGTCAGCGGGTAGACGCCCTGGATGGCGAGGACGTAGTCGTAGCAGACGTTCATGGTGACCTGGAGCTGGAAGACGCCCTTGCCCGTGTTGCCCCGGCGCATCACACAGCTGATGTTGGTGCCGTAGGACGGCACGTCGGCTCCGTTGTACGACCGCCAGTTGTTGCACGTCGACAGGGCGGCGGTCCCGATCGGAGCGGCGGACGCCGGCGTCGCGGCACCGACGATCAAGGCGGCGGACATGGCGATGGCGATTCCGTGTCGCATGGCGATTCCTTCCCCCGTGGAAGTGACGCCGGGCCGTTCAAATACATTGCCCGGCGTCAAAACCTTAAGCCGGAAAGGCGGACGGAATCAAGAAGGACCACACGAGAATTTGCGTGATGGAATCGATCGGTTTGGCAGCCAATATGCGCATGTGCTGCAAGCGATCCACTTTTACGCCGGGTCGCGGCGGTTCGCCCCGCGGGACTCAGACGTTGAAGCGGAACTCCACCACGTCGCCGTCCTGCATGACGTACTCCTTGCCCTCGATCCGGACCTTGCCGGCGGCCTTCGCCGCCGCCATCGATCCGGCCGCGACCAGGTCGTCGTAGGAGACCACCTCGGCCTTGATGAAGCCGCGCTGGAAGTCGCTGTGGATCACCCCGGCGGCCTCCGGCGCGGTCGCGCCGACCGGGACGGTCCAGGCCCGCGCCTCCTTGGGGCCGGCGGTCAGGTACGTCTGGAGCCCGAGCGTCCGGAAGCCCACCCGGACCAGCTGGTTCAGGCCCGGCTCGGACTGCCCGATCGACTCCAGCAGCTCGCGGGCCTCCTCCTCGGGCAGGTCCACCAGCTCGGACTCGATCTTGGCGTCCATGAAGACCGCCTCGGCCGGGGCGACCAGCCCGCGCAGTTCGTCGAGGAACTCGGCGTTGCCCAGCTCCGCCTCGTCGACGTTGAAGACGTAGAGGAACGGCTTGGTGGTGAGCAGGTGCAGCTCACGCAGGTGCTCCAGCTCGACCTTGGCGGCGGCGGCGCCGGCGTACAGCGTGACGCCGTTGTCCAGGACCTCGGCGGCCTTCTTGGCGGACTCGACGGCGGCGGCCCGGTCCTTGCGGAGCTTGGCCTCCTTCTCCAACCGGGGCAGCGCCTTCTCCAGCGTCTGGAGGTCGGCCAGGATCAGCTCGGTGTTGATCGTCTCGATGTCGTCGGCCGGGGAGACCTTGCCGTCGACGTGCACCACGTTCGGGTCGGAGAAGGCGCGCACCACCTGGCAGATCGCCGAGGCGTCGCGGATGTTGGCCAGGAACGCGTTGCCCCGGCCCTGCCCCTTCGAGGCGCCCCGCACCAGGCCGGCGATGTCGACGAACGAGACCGGCGCCGGCAGCACCTTCTGCGAGGAGAAGATTTCGGCCAGCGTGGCCAGCCGCTCGTCGGGCAGCCCGACCACGCCGACGTTCGGCTCGATCGTGGCGAACGGGTAGTTCGCGGCGAGCACGTCGTTCTTGGTCAGCGCGTTGAACAGGGTGCTCTTGCCCACGTTGGGCAGGCCGACGATGCCGATGGTGAGACTCACGACGAACCAGCTTACGCGCCTCGCGGCCGGTGACCGGCAGGCAGGTCCGGCGGCCCGCTCAGACCGGCACGGCGGGCAGCAGGCGCGGCTCGATCCGGGTCTCCCGCGCGGTGCCGTCCTCGGCGCGGCTCACCTCGTACGCCGCCACGCCCTCACGGTCGGCCACCGCCTCGGCCAGCCGGGTGCCCCGGTAGATCAGCCCGACGCCGTCGTCCGTGCAGTGGCTGGTCGGCAGCGTGCCGTCGGCGACCAGTCGGTGCATCAGCGGCCGGCGCTGCTCCTCGCTGTCGTAGTGCACGCCGTTGCCGTACGGGAGCCAGCCCAGCCCCTCGGTGAAGGCCCGCAGGGTCGGTCCGTAGCTGTCGGTGGCGCCGCCCACGTGCCAGCAGATCGAGCCGGCGGAGACCCCGGCCAGCACCACACCGGCCTGCCAGCACTCGTGCAGGATCTCCGGCAGGCCGTGCACCCGCCACACCGCGCACAGGTTGGCGACGCTTCCGCCCCCCACCCAGACGACGTCCTGCGCGAGCAGGTGGGCGCGGATGTCCTCGACGTTCGGCATCGGGTAGAGCGCCAGGTGGGACGGGCGGAACGGGGTGTTGGCGAACGCGCCGTAGAACACCGTGTAACCGGTCGGCTGGTCGCCGACGGCCTGACCCAGGTAGCAGATCCGGGGGGCGTCACCGGCCCGGGCCAGCTCGGCCATCAGCGGGAAGAGCTGGCTCGGCCGGGCGTCCCACGGCCCGCGGCGGCGGCTGAAGAAACCCATGCTGGTGGCGACGATGGTCGGTTCGGTGGCAGGCATGCCCGTCCTTCCGGTCGTTGGCGTCCGAGATCATCCTGCCCGATCCGGCGGCTCCGCCTCGGCCCCTGCCAGCAGGGCACGCAGCAGGTCGGCCAGCCGCTCCCGGTCGGCGGGGGGCAGCGTGTCGAGGATCCGCCGCTGCACCTCCAGCCCGGCCTCGGCCGCCTCCTCGACCACCCGGCGACCGGTCTCGGTGAGGCTGACCCGCAGGGCCCGCCGGTCCGCCGGGTCGGGCGCGCGCCGGACCAGCCCGGCCCGTTCCAGCCGGTCGAGCCGGCCGGTCATCCCGCCGGAGGTCAGCATCAGCGAGCCGGCGAGCGCCTTCGGCGCCAGGGTGTACGGCGGTCCGGAGCGGCGCAGCGCGGCGAGCACGTCGAACTCGCCGCGGCCGATGCCCCAGCCGGCGTACACCTTCTCCTGGCGGTCGCCGACCAGCCGGGCGAGCCGGTAGATGCGACCGAAGACGGCCATCGGCTCGGGTCGCATGCCGGCGCGTTCCCGGCGCCACTGCTCGACGATCAGGTCCACCTCGTCCGTTGCCACGGTTGCCGATTGTGCCGCACCTCGCACTTCCCCTTTTCCTCGGCCCTAACTATCTTAGGGCTAAGCAAATTAGTGGCGAGGTAAGGAGTTCCCATGACCCACCGGCGCAGCGACGTCGCGCTCACCGCCCTGGCGCCGATCACCTGGGGCACCACCTACCTGGTCACCGCCGAGCTGCTGCCCGCCGACCGGCCGCTGTGGTCCGGCGCCGTCCGCGCCCTGCCGGCCGGCCTGCTCCTGCTGGCGCTCACCCGCCGACGGCCGCACGGCGTGTGGTGGGGCCGGGCCGCCCTGCTCGGCGCGCTCAACATCGGGGCGTTCTTCCCGCTGCTCTTCGTGGCCGCGTACCGGCTGCCCGGCGGCACCGCGGCCGTGCTCGGGGCCGTGCAGCCGCTGCTGGTCGTCGCGCTCACCGTCGCCCTGCTCCGGGACCGGCCCGGCCGACCGGCGCTGCTCGCGGCGGTCGCCGCCCCGGCCGGCGTGGGACTCGTGGTGCTGCGGCCGGACGCCGGCCTCGACCCGCTCGGCCTCGCCGCCGGCCTGGCCGGCACCGCGGCCATGGCGGCCGGGCTGGTGCTCACCCGCCGCTGGGGCCGGCCGTCCGGGGTAGGCACGCTGACGGTGACCAGCTGGCAGCTCGTCGCCGGCGGCCTGCTGATCCTGCCGGTCGCGGCCGCCGTGGAGGGCGCCCCGCCCGCGCCGGACGGCCCGGCCCTGCTCGGGTACGCCTGGCTCGGGCTGGTCGGCACCGCGCTGGCCTACGCGTTGTGGTTCCGGGGGGCGGCGCGGTTGCCGGCCACCCGGGTGTCGGTGCTCGGCGCGCTGAGCCCGCTGACCGCCGCGACGCTCGGCTGGCTGGTGCTCGGGGAGGCGCTGGGCCCGGCCCAGCTCGCCGGGTTCGCGGTGGCGGTCGCCGCCATGGTGCTCGGTCAGCTCCCGGGGCGCGCCGGCGGCGGACGGCGGCACCGTCAGCCGGCCAGCAACCGGCGCCAGTCGTCGGTCGCCACCCCCTCGGGCAGGGCGCCCGGCGGCAGCTCCGCCGCCGCGGCGAACGGCAGCGTGAAACGGTGCGCGGCGGCGGGCCCGGCCGCGTGCGACCGGTCGAGCAGCCAGCGCACCTCGTCGGCGGACCAGCCCAGGCCCGGCCGGGCCGCGATCTCCCGGACCAGACGCAGGCCGACCCGGGTGTCGTCGTCGTAGAAACGCATGCACCAGTGGTGCGCCCACATGCCGAGCGCGCGCAGCCCGGCCGGGTCGAGCGAGCCGGCCAGCCGACCACAGGCGGTGTCGGCGAACGGCCGCCCCGGGTCGTCGGCCCGGTCCCGTTCGATCGCACCGTAGGCGGCCGGCGCCACCGCCCGCATCCGGTCGTAGAAGCCCTGCACCACCGCGGCGTCCAGCCGTGCTCGCCCCGATCGCATCAGCGGACACCCCGCCCGGCCACGCTCGCCATGCCCCGCACCTTTTCTTGAGTTGGTGGCGAGGACCGTACCGACCACTTACGACAGTTTCTCGCATCGATCGCCAAGATCCACGCCACCTCGCCGGGGTGGCGGCATCCGGGAAGCGGGGACCCCGCCACCTCGCCGAACTGGCGCGACCGCCGGCACTCACGTCCGAAACCCGCCAGCCGAGCGTCGGACCTGCGAGGCAGGATCGGTGCATGGAGTTGGACTTCGAGCGGTGCTACCGGGCCGTCGACAGCCGCGACCCGCGGTTCGACGGCTGGTTCTACACCGGTGTGACCTCGACCGGGATCTACTGCCGGCCGTCCTGCCCGGCGATGACCCCGAAGCGGCAGAACGTCCGGTTCTTCCCGTCCGCCGCCGCGGCACAGGGCGCCGGTCTGCGGGCCTGCCGCCGGTGCCGGCCGGACGCCGCGCCGGGTTCCCCGCAGTGGGACGTTCGGGCCGACGTGGTCGGCCGGGCGATGCGGCTGATCGCCGACGGCGTGGTCGACCGCGACGGGGTGCCCGGCCTGGCCACCCGGCTCGGCTACACCGAGCGGCACCTGCACCGGATGCTCCGGGCCGAGCTGGGCGCCGGTCCACTCGCGCTGGCCCGGGCGCAACGCGCCCAGACCGCGCGGATCCTCGTCGAGACCACCGGCCTCGGCCTCGCCGAGGTGGCGTTCGCCGCCGGGTTCGGCAGCGTCCGGCAGTTCAACGACACGGTCCGCGAGGTGTACGGCGTCACCCCGTCCGAGCTGCGGGCCGGCCGGAGCGGGCGGCGCGCGGCCGGCGGGGCGGGCACGGTCACGCTGCGGCTGGCCCACCGGCCGCCCCTGCACGCCGGAGCGCTGCTCGACTTCCTCGCGCTGCGCGCGCTGCCCGGCGTCGAGGAGGTCCGGGACGGCGCCTACCACCGCGCGCTGCGGCTGCCGCACGGCTCCGCCACGGTGACGCTGGCCCCGGTCGACGGCCACGTGGCCGCCACGCTGCGGCTGGCCGACATGCGGGACCTGGCGCCCGCGGTGGCCCGCTGCCGACGCCTGCTCGACCTGGACGCGGACCCGGTCGCGGTCGACGCCACCCTTGCCGAGGACCCGGCCCTGGCCCCGGCGGTCGCCGCCGAGCCCGGCGTCCGGCTCCCGCACGCGGTCGACGGCTTCGAGCTGGCCGTGCGCGCCGTCACCACCCAGCAGGTCTCGCTCCGGTCCGCCCGCACCACCCTCACCCGCCTCCTCGCCGCCGTCCCGCCCGCCGACCCGGGCGTGGCCGAGGAACCGGCGGGCGGCCTGCGGGCCTTTCCGACCCCGGCCGAGGTGCTGGCCGCGCCGGACACGGCGTTCCGGATGCCCGGGGCCCGACGGGAGACGATCCGGGCGCTGGCCCGGGCCGTCGCCGACGGCGAGCTGGACCTGGAGCCCGGAGGCGACCGCGAGGAGGCGTCGCGGCAGCTTGCCGCGGTGCCCGGTGTCGGGCCGTGGACGGCCGGCTACCTGGCCATGCGGGCGCTCGGCGACCCCGACGTCGTGCTCGCCACCGACCTGGGCGTCCGCCGGGGCGCGGCCGCGCTCGGCCTGCCCGACGACCCGAAGACCCTGCACGCCTACGCCGACCGCTGGCGCCCCTGGCGGTCGTACGCGACGATCCGACTCTGGAGAGCGGCATGAGCACTGTGGACAGCACCGTCATCGACACCCCCGCCGGCCCGCTGAGCGTGCTCGCCGGCCCCGACGGGTCGGTACGCGCGGCCGGCTTCACCGCCGACCCGGCGGCCCTGGTGCCGTTGACGCATCCGAGCCTGCGCGGTGACCTGCGGGAGCGGGGCGACCTCGGCCCGGTGACCGCCGCCGTGCGCGCCTACCTCGACGGTGACCTCACCGCGATCGACGCGATCCCGGTGGAGCAGCACACCGACGGCCTCTTCCTGACGCACGCCTGGCGGGTGCTGCGCGACGTGAAGCCGGGCGACCCGGTGACCTACACCGGCTTCGCCGCGCTGGCCGGGCGACCGGCCGCCGTCCGGGCCGCCGCGGCGGCCTGCGCGCGCAACGCCGCCGCGCTCTTCGTGCCCTGCCACCGGGTGCTGCGCACCGACGGCACGCTCGGCGGCTACCGCTGGGGGCTCGACGTGAAGAAGTGGCTTCTCGGGCATGAGGGACGGGTGACGGCTAGCTGACAGCCGAACCGTCGCCCCCGGCCGCTACCGTCGGGTAGTGCCCGCGCCCAGCGACGGCAGCCCCGCGGCGCATCCCGACGCCCGGTCCCAGCCGCTGCGCAACCTCTGGCGGCTGCGGCCCTACCTGCGCCCATATGCGCCGGAGTTCGCCTGGCTGCTGGTCGCGGCGCTGGCCGCGACGGCGGCGAGCCTGGCCGTCCCGCTGGTGGTGCAGCGCGTGGTCGACGGGCCGGTGGCCCGGCACGACGAGGCCGGGCTGCTCCGCCTGGGCGGCCTCGCGTTGCTGCTCGGGCTCGCCGAAGCGGTGCTGATCTTCATCCGGCGGTGGACCCAGTCGTCCTCCTCGGTGGGCATGGAGGCGGCCATCCGGGCCGACATCTACGCGCACCTGCAACGGCTGCCGACCAGCTTCCACGACCGCTGGCAGTCCGGCCAGCTGCTCTCCCGGATCACCAGCGACCTCTCGGTGATCCGCCGGTTCCTCTCCTTCGGCCTGCTCTTCCTGGTGCTCAACCTGATCACCTACGCCGCCGTGGTGGTGCTGCTGATCCGGCTGCACCCCTGGCTGGGGCTGCTGGTCGCGGCCAGCGCCGTCCCGCTGTTCCTGATCAGCCGCCGGTTCGCCCGGCACTACCACGCCGCGTCCCGGCGGATGCAGGACCAGCAGGGCGACGTCGCCACCCTGGTCGAGGAGACCGCGCAGGGGCTGCGCACCATGCGGGCGTACGGGCGGGGGCCGGAGCTGGCCGCGCGCTTCGCCGTCGGCGCCCGCCGACTGCACGACACCGGCATCGGCAAGGCCCGCCTGCTGGCCCGCACCTCCGCGTTGTTCGACCTGGTGCCCAACCTGACGCTGGGCGCGGTCCTGGTGGCCGGCGCCGCCGCCGTCGCCGACGGCGCGCTCACCATCGGTGAGCTGGTCGCCTTCGTCAGCCTCCAGCTCATGCTGATCTGGCCGGTGCAGTCGCTGGGCTGGATCATCGCCAACGGGCAGGAGGCCGCTACCGCCGCCGACCGGATCCAGGAGGTCCTCGACACCCCGCCGACCATCGTGGACCGGCCGCACGCCCGCGCGCTGGACCGGGCCGACGTGCGCGGCCGGCTCCGCTTCGAGCGGGTGAGCTTCCACTACCCGGGCACACCCGCGCCGGTGCTGCACGAGCTGGACCTGACCGTCGAGCCGGGCGAGACACTCGCGCTGGTCGGCGCGACCGGCTGCGGCAAGAGCACCCTGCTGTCGCTGGTCCCCCGCCTGCACGAGGTGACCGACGGCCGGATCACCCTCGACGGCCACGACCTGCGCGACCTGCGACTCGGCGCGCTGCGCCGGCTGGTCGGGGTGGCCTTCGAGGAGCCGACCCTGTTCTCCATGTCGGTCTGGGAGAACCTGACCCTGGGCCGACCCGACGCCGGTGAGGAGGAGGTCCGGGCCGCGCTGGCGCTGGCCCAGGCGGAGTTCGCGTACGAGCTGCCGTGGGGGCTGGCCACCCGGGTCGGCGAGCAGGGCCTGTCGCTCTCCGGCGGGCAGCGGCAACGGCTGGCGCTCGCCCGGGCGGTGCTCGGCCGGCCCGCCCTGCTGATCCTCGACGACCCGCTGTCCGCGCTCGACGTGCACACCGAGGCGCTGGTCGAGGCGGCACTGCGTCGGGTGCTGCGCGACACCACGGCGCTGCTGGTGGTGCACCGGCCGTCCACGGTGGCGCTGGCCGACCGGGTGGCGCTGCTGGAGGCCGGCCGGATCGTCGCCGTCGGCACCCACTCCGAGCTGCTGGCCCGGGTGCCGGCCTACCGGGCGGTGCTCTCCGCGGAGCCGGATCGACGACCCGGCGTCGGCCTGGTGCGGTCGTGACCGGCCGCGCCCCGCGGGTCCCCCGGCCCCGGGGCGGCCCGACGAACGGCGTCCGCGTCGATCCGGACGCCGACCTGTCACGGTGGCGGGGCCGGGCCACCGACCCGGACGCCGACCGCAGCCGGGCCGAGGACTCGTCCCCGGCGGCGGTGACCCGCCTGCGCGCCCGCAGCCGGCTCCTGCTGCGTCACCTGCTCCGCCCGCACCGGCGCCGGCTCGGGCTGGCCGTGTCGCTGCTGCTGGCGCAGAACGCGGCCGCGATGGCCGGGCCGTACCTGGTCATGCTCGGCATCGACCGGGGCATCGGGCCGCTGCGGGCCGGCGATGCCGGGCCGCTGGTCGCGGTGGCCGCCGCGTTCGTCGTCGCCACCGTCACCGAGTACGCGACCCGGCGCGCGTTCCTCGCCCTGGCCGCCCGGATCGGCCAGGCCGTCCTGCTCGACCTCCGCCGCCGGGTGTACGCGCACTTCCTCCGCCTCGACGTCGGTTTCCACGAGCGCTACACGTCCGGCCGGATGGTGTCCCGGCTGACCAGCGACCTGGAGTCGATCGGCGAGCTGGTCGACGGCGGCATCGACAAGCTGGTCATGGCGGTGCTGTCGGTGCTGTCGGTGGCGGGCATCCTGCTCTGGCTGGACCTCCCGCTGGCGGCGGTCACCCTGCTCGCCTTCCCGTTCCTGTTCTGGCTGTCCCGCTGGTTCGCCCGCGCCTCGGCCGGGGCGTACCGGCGCACCCGGGAGGCGGTGGCGCTGGTCATCGTGCACTTCGTCGAGTCGCTGCGCGGGATCCGGGCGGTGCAGGCGTTCCGCCGGGAGCCGCGCAACCAGCGCATCTTCGCCGCGGTCAACGACGACTACCGGTGGGCGAGCCTGCGCGCGTTCCGGCTGATCGCGGTCTACTCGCCGGGCATCCGGCTGATCGGCAACCTCACCGCCGCGGTGGTGCTCGGGTACGGCGGCTGGCGGGTGCTGGGCGGCCGGACCGAGGTCGGCGTGCTCGCCGCGTTCCTGCTCTATCTGCGGCGGTTCTTCGAGCCGATGGAGGAGCTGAGCCAGTTCTACAACGCGCTCCAGTCGGCGACCGCGGCACTGGAGAAGCTGGCCGGCGTGCTGGACGAACGGCCGGCGGTGGCCGAACCGGCGCGCCCGCTGCCGCTGCCCGCCGGCCCGCCGCGCGGCGGCGTGGTCTTCGAGGCGGTCTCCTTCGGCTACCGGCCGGAGACGCCGATCCTGGGCGACCTGGACCTGACCGTGCCGGCCGGGCAGACCGTCGCCCTGATCGGCCCGACCGGCGCCGGCAAGTCCACGGTGGCCAAACTGCTGGCCCGCTTCCACGACCCGGCGGCCGGCTCGATCCGCCTGGACGGGGTGGACCTGCGTGACCTGGCCGACGCCGAGCTGCGCCGGGCGGTGGTGCTGGTCACCCAGGAGACCCACCTGTTCAGCGGTTCCGTCGCCGAGAACATCAGGTTCGGCCGGCCGGACGCCGACGACGACGCCGTGGTCGCCGCCGCCCGCGCGATCGGCGCGCACGAGTTCATCTCCGCCCTGCCCGACGGGTACGCCACCGACGTGCACCGGCGGGGCGGCCGGCTCTCGGCCGGGCAGCGGCAGCTCGTCGCGTTCGCCCGGGCGTTCCTGGCCGACCCCCGGGTGCTGATCCTCGACGAGGCCACCTCGTCGCTGGACGTGCCGACGGAACGCCTGGTGCAGCGCGCGTTGCACAGCGTCCTGCGCGACCGCACCGCGCTGGTGATCGCCCACCGGCTCTCCACCGTCGAGACCGCCGACCGGGTGCTGGTGCTCGACGGCGGCCGGATCGTGGAGGACGGTTCACCGGCCCGGCTCGCCGCCGCCGGCGGCCGGTACGCCGCCCTGCACCGCCAGTGGCGCGACTCGCTGCTCTAGGGACGCGGCCCCTCGGTGGTGGCCTCGGCCCGCAGGTCGCGCCGGATCCGGTCGACCGCCCGACCGAAGCCGAAGAGCAGCACCAGGACCAGGGCGGACACCGCGACAAGCATCGGCACGGTCAGGGCGACGCCCTCGGACGAGCCGAGTCCCAGGCCCCGGATCACCGTCGGCGCCAACGCCAGTGCGGACAGAGCGATCGCGGCGGCGCCGAGTGCCAGGACGCCCGCGGCGCGGCCCGGGTCCCGGTCGGCGTCTGCCCCGGGGGCGGTGACGACGAGCACCAGGCCGAAGCCGAGCGCCAGGCCGAGCCCGAGCGCCGAGGGCAGCGACACCACGAGCGTGCCGGTGCCGGGCAGCTCGGCCTGGACCGTCGGGACGGCGAACGGCACCGCCAACGCGGCCAGGAGCAGGCCGACCGCGTCCCAGGGCAGCAGGCCCGGTCGCAGCCGGGCCAGCGTGGCGCCGGCCACGACCGCGGCCACTCCGGCCAGCAGGACCAGGTACGCCTGCGCCCGTTCCCCGACGAAACCGAGCCGCAGCCCGAGCAGGAGCAGCGGTCCGGTGGCGAACCCGAGCACCACCCACCGCGCGGCGGTCGCCCGGCCGGTGCGCCACGCGTAGCCGAGCAGGACCAACCCGGCGACCACCGCGACGGCCACCGGGGAGAAGTACGCCACCGACTCGACGAACCGCGCCCGGCGGGGACCGACCAGACCGTCCGGGCTGAGCCGGAACACGTCGACCACCCACCAACGTGTCATCAGCCCGGCCAGGGTGAGCACGGCCGCGACGGCGGTGGCCACGACGGCCCCGATCGGGGCCCGTCCGGCCGACCGTCGGCCGGGCTCGCCGGTAGGCGGGCCGGTGGGATCGGCGTTGGCCGTGCCGACGGGGCGGCCGGACTCCCGGTGGCGGAGCACCGCGGCGACGACGACGGCCAGCACACTGACCCCGACCTGCGCCGACCAGCCCCGGCCGCCGCTCGCGACGCCGTCGCCCGCCGCCAGACGGAACAGCTCCTCCACGCCCGGACCGACCACCAGACCGGCGGCGAGCGCGGCGGCGACCGGCCAGCGCCGCGCGGGCGCCGAGCGGGCCACCGCCGACAGCGCCCCGCCGAGCGCCAGCCCCGCCCCGACCGCCGCCGCCAGCACGGCCAGCACGCCCTCGGCGGTGGGCGGCTGCTGGGGCACCAGACCGGCGCCCTGCCGGAGGCCCACCTCGCCGGCCAGGTAGTCCAGCGCCAGGCCGGCCAGCGCGACCGGCCAGCCGGGCAACCGGTCCGCCACGGCGACGGCGGCCAGGACCACGGCCAGCAGCGCGCCCGCGCCCAGCGCGACGAGCGTGCCGCTCAGCCGCAACGACCCGGTCGGGAAACCCTGGACGAGGTCGGCGAAGCCGGCCTGGCGGGCCACCGCGAGGCCGCGCGTGCCGAAGTACGCCCCGACCGCGACCGCCGCCACCGCCCCGGCCACCGTGGCGGCGGCCGGTGGCGTACGCGTGCTTCCGTCCATCGTGGTGCCTCCCCCGCATCCGTGGAGGGCAGATGCTGTCACACCCGGGACACGGTCCGCTGTCCCCGACCACCCGAATGTCGTGGAGCGACCCGGCCCGGCTGCCTACCATCGGCTGATGACCGACACGACGAGGACGGCCCGCGCCGGCGTCCCCGACCGTCCGAGCCTGGACGGCCTCGAGGAGACCTGGGCGCGCCGCTGGCAGTCCGACGGCACGTACGCGTTCGACCGCGCGAAGCAGCGGGCGGACGTGTACTCCATCGACACCCCGCCGCCCACCGTGTCGGGCGAGCTGCACATGGGGCACGTCTTCTCCTACACGCACACCGACACGGTGGCCCGGTTCCAGCGGATGCGCGGACGGACGGTCTTCTACCCGATGGGCTGGGACGACAACGGGCTGCCCACCGAGCGCCGGGTGCAGAACGTCTACGGCGTGCGCCCCGACCCGGCGCTGCCGTACGACCCGGACTGGCGCCCGCCGGCCGCGCCGGTGGACGACGCGGCCCGCAAGGACCCGACCGCGATCTCCCGGCGCAACTTCATCGAGCTGTGCGAGCTGCTCACGGTGAAGGACGAGAAGGTCTTCGAGGCGCTGTGGCGGCGGCTCGGGCTGTCCGTGGACTGGTCGCTGACGTACACCACGATCGGCGCGGCGGCCCGGGCGGCCAGCCAGCGGGCGTTCCTGCGCAACGTGGCCCGGGGCGAGGCCTACCAGGCCGAGGCGCCGACGCTCTGGGACGTCGGTTTCGGCACCGCGGTGGCCCAGGCGGAGCTGGAGGACCGGGAGCGGTCGGGCGCGTACCACCGGCTGCGGTTCACCGGCCCGGACGGCCGCGAGGTGCTGATCGACACCACTCGCCCGGAGCTGCTGCCGGCCTGCGTGGCGCTGGTCTGCCACCCCGACGACGAGCGGTACGCGGACCTGGTCGGCGCGTCGGCGCGTACCCCGGTGTTCGGGGTGGAGGTGCCGGTGCGCGCGCACCCGCTGGCGGACCCGGCCAAGGGCACGGGCATCGCGATGGTCTGCACGTTCGGTGACCTGGCGGACGTGACCTGGTGGCGGGAGCTGCGGCTGGACACCCGGGTGGTGATCGGCCGGGACGGACGGCTGCTGCCGGAGCCGCCGGCCGGCGTGCCGGCGGAGCCCTACGCGGCGCTGGCCGGGCAGACGGTCAACGGCGCCCGGCGGACGCTGGTGGAGTTGCTGGCCGACGCCGGCGACCTGGTCGGCGAGCCGCGCCCGATCACGCATCCGGTCAAGTTCTACGAGCGCGGCGACCGGCCGCTGGAGATCGTCTCGACCCGGCAGTGGTATCTGCGCAACGGGGGCCGCGACGCCGACCTGCGCGAGGAGCTGCTGGCCCGCGGACGCGAGCTGCGCTGGGTGCCGGAGCACATGCGGCACCGCTACGAGCACTGGGTGGGAGGCCTCACCGGTGACTGGCTGGTCAGCCGGCAGCGGTTCTTCGGCGTGCCCGTTCCGGTGTGGTACCGGCTCGACGACGCTGGCGAGCCGGACTGGACCCACCCTCTCACACCGGACGAGGCGATGTTGCCGATCGATCCGACCAGCGCGCCGCCGCCCGGTTACGAGGAGGCGCAGCGCGGCCTCCCCGGCGGCTTCGTCGGCGACCCGGACGTGCTGGACACCTGGGCCACCTCGTCGCTGACCCCACAGATCGTGGGCGGGTGGGAGACCGATCCGGACCTGTTCGGCCGGGTCTTCCCGATGGACCTGCGCCCGCAGGGGCACGACATCATCCGGACCTGGCTGTTCGCCACCGTGGTCCGCGCCCACCTGGAGCAGGGTGCGCTGCCCTGGGGGACGGCGGTGCTCTCCGGCTGGATCCTCGACCCGGACCGGAAGAAGATGTCGAAGTCCAAGGGGAACGTGGTCACCCCGATGGCACTGCTGGAGCAGCACGGCTCCGACGCGGTCCGCTACTGGGCCGCCAACGGCAAGCCGGGCACGGACCTCGCCTTCGACCCGGCCCAGGTCAAGGTGGGCCGCCGGCTGGCCACCAAGCTGCTCAACGCGTCCCGGTTCGCGCTCGGTCTCGGCGCCGCCGACGCGCTGCGGGCCCCGGTGAGCGAGCCGTTGGACACCGCGATGCTCGCCGAACTGTCCGGCGTCGTCGCGACCGCGACCACCGCCTTCGACGGGTACGACCACACCGCCGCGCTGATGGCCACCGAGGCGTTCTTCTGGCGGTTCTGCGACGACTACATCGAGCTGGTGAAGGAGCGCGCCTACGGCACCGGGCCGGCGGCGGACTCGGCCCGGGCGGCGCTGGCGACCGCCCTGTCGGCGCAGTTGCGCCTGTTCGCCCCGGTGCTGCCGTTCGTGACCGAGGAGGTCTGGTCCTGGTGGCGGTACGGCTCGGTGCACCGCGCGCCGTGGCCGACCACCTACGAGGTGGGCCGCGCGATGGCCGCGCCCGGCGACCCGGAGCTGCTGCGGCTGGCCGCCGACGCGCTGGGCCAGGTCCGCCGGGCCAAGTCGGAGCGGAAGCTGTCGATGCGGGCGGAGGTGCCGCTGGCCGAGGCGCTCGGGCCGGCGGCCCTGCTGGAGCAGCTCACGACCGTCGCCGACGACCTACGCGCGGCCGGCCGGATCGCCAAGCTGGACCTGCTGCCCGACCGCACCACCGAACTGGTCGTCGCCTGCGCGTTCTGAGCACGGCCGCGACGGGGCGGCCGTGCTCCGGCGCGGCCGCCGACGGCACGGCCGGCACCGGGGCGGGCACGCGACGGGGCGGCCGGCTTCGCGCCGGCCGCACCGTCGCGGCGGTGCAGGCCTAGGCGGCCGCGCAGGTCGCCTTCAGCTTGTCCCGGGCGGCGGTGAGATCCGCCTTGCTCGGCGCCTTCTTCGGCGCCTTGGCCCAGGTGTCCGCCAGGTCCGACATCTCGGTCGCGACGTCCTTCACCGCGGCGTTGACCTCGTCGCTGCTGGTGAACGCGTGCGTGTAGAGCGTCGCCGCGCCGGCGGAGTATTGCGCGCTCACCGCGGAGTGCCCGGCCGGCGGGCCGATCTTCTCCGCCGAGGCGACCTCCTTGAGGGCGGCCGTGACGTCCTTGTCGGCGGCCGCGCAGGTGGTCCGGGTGGCGGCGTCGAGGCCGGCCGGGGTGGGTGACGCCGAGGGCGCCGAGGGGGTCGCCGGCGCGGACGCGGACGAACCCGCCGGCTCCGCCGCCGTGGTGTCGTCGCCGTCGGTGCAGCCGGACATGACGATCATCGCCACCGCGGCCGGAGCCAGCAGGGCGAGTCGAACTGAACGCAAGGTCTTCTCCCCGTGTCTGATGGTGTCGCCGCCGCAACCTAACAGAACGGGTGGACCCGGACGGGACCCTTTTCCGCCGCCGGGAGGCGTCGGAGCCGGGCCCCGTCCGGGTCTCAGCTGGTCTCGCCGGCGACGCTGAACGAGCGGAGCCGGTCGATCGCCAGCACGGTGAATCCGACCGCCACCAGCGCGGTGAGCACCGCCGCGACCGGCACCGAGACGGTGGTGCCGAGCAGCGGGGTGGGCGCCATCCGGTCGGCCAGCGCGATCACCCACTGCTGGATCGAGAGCACCCGGGTGCCGGTGACGAACCGGCCGAGCAGCCCCTCCCAGATCAGCACGTAGACCAGGCCGAGCAGCACCGGTCGCCGGGTCACCAGGCTGAGCGCCAGGAACAGCGCCGAGTACGCCAGCGCGCCCGCCGCGGACGCGGCGACCAGGGCCAGCCCGAGGCGTACCGAGTCGGCCAGCACGCCCGCGACGTAGATCGGGACGCCGACGGTGACCGCGCTGACCCCGGCCGCGACCACGAGCTTGGGCAGCACGATCTGCCAGCGGGGCAGCGGCTTGGTGAGGATGTGCACCACGGTGCCGTCGTCGATCTCGGCGCCGAGCACGCCGGTGCCCACGATCAGGGCGACCACCGGCAGCACCACGGCCAGGCCCAGGCCGACCAGCACCGGCGGCCCCCACTGGCCCGGGTCCACGCCGAGCGCCCGGCAGAGCACCGCCAGGCCGATCAGGATCAGCGGTAACGGCAGCAGCATGAGGAACCGGCTCCGGCCGAACAGACCGCGAGCGGTGATCCAGGTGACTGTCGACATCAGGCCTCCACCAGATACGAGAAGACGCTCTCCAGCGACTCGTCCTCCGGCAGCAGCTGCCGGACCCGGATGCCGTGGCGGAGGGCGATGCGGGGCAGCGCCCGGGTGAACGCGCCGTAGTCGCCGGCCTTGACGGTCAGGCCGGTGCGGCCCAGCTCGACGCCGGAGACCGAGGCCTCCGCCATCAGCGCCACCGCCAGGGCCCGGTCATCGGTGGACCGCACCGCGAAGACGTGCGGCCGGTTGGTCATCAACCGCCGGATGGTCCGGTAGTCGCCGGAGGCGGCCAGCCGGCCGGCGACCATCACCTGGACCGTGCCGGAGACCTGCTCGACCTCCTCCAGGATGTGCGAGCTGAACAGGATGGTCCGGCCGTCGTCGCCGAGCCGGTGCAGCAGCGCCATCATGTGCAGCCGCTGCCGGGGGTCCATCCCGTTGAACGGTTCGTCGAGCAGCAGCACCTGCGGGTCGTGCACCAGCGCGGCAGCGACCCGGGTGCGCTGCCGCATGCCCTTGGAGTAGGTGCCGATCTTCCGGTCCTGCGCGCTCTCCATCTCGACCAGCTCGATCGCGCGCCGGGTCGCCGCCTCGGGGTCGGGCAGCCGGTGCAGCTTCGCGCTGGCCAGCACGAACTCGTACGCGCTGAGGAACGTGTGCACCGCCTCCCGCTCGCTGACCAGCCCGAGTCGCCGGTAGACGCCGGGGTTGCGCCAGGTCGGCTCGCCGTCCAGGGTCACCGTGCCGCGGGACGGGGCGAGGAAGCCGGCCATCATGTGCAGCAGCGTGGTCTTCCCGGCGCCGTTGGGGCCGAGCAGGCCGGTCACGCCCGGGCCGAGCCGCATGGTGACGTCGTTGACCGCCACCACGTTGCCGTACCAGCGGGACACGCCGGCCAGGTCGAGTGTGCTGGTCGTGGCGGCGGGCACGGTGGCCGCCGGTTCTGTGCGCAGCGCCGTCATCGGGCGGCCACCTTCCGGTATCGCAGGAGCAGCAGGCTGACGCAGGCGGCGACCAGCAGCACGGCGACGACCGCGTAGACCGGCCCGAAGTCGCCGATCGGCATGCCGCCGCGCCCCTGGGTCAGCCGGTCGCCCAGCGCCCAGTTGCCGACGCCCCCGACCAGGGTCGACGGGGAGGCGAGGAAGGCCAGTTCGTTGACCGTCCGGGAGGGCATGATGGACAGCACGCCGACGACCGGCGCGGTCATCAGGAACACCGCCACGATGCCGCCGGCGGCGAAGGCGCGCTTGCCGGTGAGCGAGGCGACGAGCAGGCCGATCGAGGCGAAGACCACCGCCCACAACCCGGCGTAGAGCAGGCCGGGCAGCAGGTCGAGCAGCTCGTCCCAGACCCCGCGCAGGCCCCGCGAGGTGGTGAACGCGGCGCCGAGGAACATCACCAGCTGCGGGCCGCCGAGCAGCAGCCAGAGCGCGGTGCCCAGGGCCAGCAGCTTGGCCAGCGCGTAGTCGCCGCGCGGCAGCGGCCGGGAGAAGTAGAGCGGCAGCACGCCGCTGCGCAGGTCACGGGAGACCAGCTCGGGGGCGGCCACCGCGACGAAGAAGATGACCAGCCAGCTCATCGCGTCGGCGAACTGGGCGTACGTCATCACCACCTCGCCGATCTGGCTGCGTACCGCGGTCAACCCGGCGGCCACCACGGTGACCACGGCGACCACCAGCCAGGGGAAGATCTTCGCCTTGGCGCTGCGGCCCAGCCCGAAGACGGTCCGCACGCCGTGGCCGTAGAGCGCGCCGAACACCTGCCGGCGGCCCAGCCGCGGCCCGGTGTAGCGCTGGTAGCCGATGTCGTGGATGACTCCGGTCGCGTCAGACATGGCTGGGCTCCCTCGGGGCGAAGAGCTCGGCCACCCGGTGCCGCCGCTGGTCCAGCCGGTGCAGCGGCAGGTCCAGCTCGGCGACCGCGCCGAGGATCAGGTCGTAGGTGTCGTCGTCGGCGAGCGGGACGAGCAGCAGCCGCCCGTCGCGGGACACCGGCAGGTCGAGCGCGGTGAGCCGGGCGGCCAGCTCCTCCGTACCCTCGCTCACCTCGACGGCGAGCACGTCGGTGGCGGTGGTCATGGCGGCGACGCGGTCGGCGCGCAGCAGCCGCCCGCCGTCGATGGCGACGAGCGTGTCGCAGATCCGCTCCACCTCGCCGAGCAGGTGCGAGCAGACCACCACGGAGATGCCGAACTCGGTGCCGATCCGGTGTACCAGGGCGAGCATGGCGTCCCGGCCGGCCGGGTCGAGGCCGTTGGTGGGCTCGTCGAGCAGCAGCAGGTCGGGGTCGTGCACCAGGGCCTGGGCGAGCTTGACCCGCTGCTTCATGCCGGTGGAGTAACCGCCGACGGCCCGGTGCCGCTCCTCGTGCAGGCCGACGTGGCGCAGCGCCTCGGAGGCCCGTTCCCGGGCGACCGTGCGCGGCAGCCCGCTCATCCGGCCGAGGTGGGTGACCAGCTCGGCGGCGGAGAGGTCGGGCGGGAGCGCGTCGTGCTCGGGCATGTAGCCGACCCGGGCGCGGACCGCGGCCGGGTCGGTGGTGGGGTCGAGGCCGAGCACCTGCACCCGGCCGCTGGTCGGTGGGAGCAGACCCAGCAGGATCTTGATCAGGGTGGACTTGCCGGCGCCGTTCGCGCCCACCAGCCCGATGATCCCCGGCTCGACCGACACGGTGAGGTCGGCCAACGCGGTGACCCGGCCTCCGTACGTCTTGGTCAGCGACTCGGTCGCGAGCAGTGTCACGCCGCCCAGCCTAGGAAGTGCGGGCCGGTCGGGGCACCGGGAAACGCTCGGGGTTGCCCCTGATTCCGCCCCGACACCGTCGGTAAGGCTTCCGTAAGCGCCCGGACCGGTGACCGCGCGGCCCGGCGCCGGGAGACTCGACGCATGCCGATCCGCCTGCTGCGCGCCCCGCTGACCTGGGTCGTCCTCGCCGTCCTCGCCGTCGGGGCGGCCACCGCCCTCTACTGGTTCCAGCCATGGAAGCTGGTCACCGACACCGAGGTGCACGAGGAGCTGGTGGCGGTGCCCACGGCCACGCCGGCGTCCGCGCCCGCCTCGGCGTCCGCGCCCACGTCGACGCCCACGCCGGCCGGCCCGGTGCTGGTCGGCAGCGGTGCGTTCGTCAGCCACGAGCACGAGACCCGGGGCACCGCACGGATCGTCCGGACCGTGGACGGGCGGCACCGGTTGGAACTGGTCGGGCTGAACACCTCCAACGGTCCGGATCTTCATGTCTGGCTGACCGACCAGCCGGTTCGGACCGGTCCGTCCGGCTGGCGCGTGTTCGACGACGGCCGGCACGTGGCGCTCGGCCCGCTCAAGGGAAACCGCGGCGACCAGGCGTACGCGATCCCCGCCGGCACCGATCTCACCGGGCTGACCAGCGTCTCGATCTGGTGCGAGCGGTTCGCCGTGTCGTTCGGCGCGGCGGCGTTGACCGCCGCCGGCTGAGCCGCGGCGACACCCGGCCGACGGTCGGGTGGCCGGGAGGTGGAGTGGCGCTCTCGACCGATCGCCGGTGGGCTGCGAAACTGTGTGCCGGCCGGTGAGTTGGGGGTTCGATGAGCAACGGGTGGGTCCTGCCCGAGGATGTTCTGCGGGATGCGCCGTCGTACGCGCCGAGACCCGCTGAGCTGGCCGATCTCGAGTTACTGCTGACCGGGGCGTACACGCCGCTGACCGGTTTCATGACCCGGGCCGACCTGGCGTCGTTGGGCCGGCGTGGCCGGCTCGCCGACGGCACGCCCTGGCCGGTGCCGGTGACGCTCCAGGTGCCGGCGGCGCTCGCCGACGGGCTCGACCTGGCCGACCCGGCCCGCCGGGCGCTGGTGCTCACCGACGGCGAGGGCGCCCCGGTGGCGGCCATGGACGTGGTCGACGCCTGGCCGGTCCGCGAGGGCACGGTCGGCGTGGGCGGCGCGGTCCGCCGGTTGGGCGACGGCGGCCACGGGCCGTTCCAGCGCCTGCGGCGCAGCCCGGACGAGGTACGCGGCCTGCTGCCGCCGGGTCGGGTGCTCGGCGTCTTCGCCGACCGCCCGCTGCACCGCCCGCAGCTGGCCCAGATCGCGCACGCGGCCCGCACCCTGGGGGCGCACCTGCTGGTGCTGATCCCGGTGGGCGAGGAGACGACCGGCGGCCTGCCGGCCGAGGCGCTGGTGCGCACCGTGTTCGCCGCCCGCGACCGGATGCCGCCGGCGACCCTGGTGGCGGTGCCGCTGGCACGGCGGCGCGACGAGATCAGCGACGCGCTGCTGCGGGCCCGGGTGGCCGCCGCCTACGGGGTGACCCACCTGCTCTCCACCGAGGGCATGCTCTCCGGCGCCGGCCTGCGGGTGCTGGTGCCGCGCGAGCTGGCGTACGACAACCGGGACGGGCAGTGGCGCTGGCGGGAGGACATCCCGCCGCGCAACCGGCGGCTGGCGCTCGGCCAGCACGAGATCGACGACCTGCTGGACCGGGGCTTCCCGCTGCCCGAGTGGCACACGCCGCCGGCGGTGGCCCGGGAGCTGGCCCGGGCCCGTCCGCCCCGGCGGCACCGCGGGCTGGTGATCTTCCTGACCGGTCTCTCCGGCTCGGGCAAGTCGACGATCGCCCGCGGGCTGGCCGACGCGCTGCGGGAGCAGGGCGACCGGACCATCACGCTGCTCGACGGCGACGTGGTGCGGCGGGAACTCTCGGCCGGGCTGGGCTTCAGCAAGGCCGACCGGGACCTGAACGTGCGCCGGATCGGCTGGGTGGCCGCCGAGATCGCAAGGCACCGGGGGGTCGGCATCTGCTGCCCGATCGCGCCGTACGCGGCCGCCCGGGCGACCGCCCGCGAGATGGCCCAGGCGGCCGGGGCGGGCTTCCTCCTGGTCCACGTGGCCACCCCGCTGGCGGTCTGCGAGCAGCGCGACCGCAAGGGCCTCTACGCCCGCGCCCGGGCCGGCCTGATCACCGGGATGACCGGCATCGACGACCCGTACGAGGAGCCGACCGACGCCGACCTGGCGGTGGACACCTCGGACCTGACCGTCGAGGAGGCGGTCCAGCGGGTGATGGAGCACCTCACCGAGACCGGCTGGGTGGAACCGCGCCTCCAGCCCGCCTGACCGCCGGCCGCCGTCTCCCCCGTCACGCGCCCTCCGACCGCCGTCGTCCCGTTCCGGGACGGCGGCGGTCTCGCATCCGCCCCGCCCGCACGCTAGTGTTCGTTATTGTTGAAATACGTTCGACCGCGTGAGTGCGCATCGTCGCGTGCCCGGTCGCGAGGCTCGGGAGGTGACCAGGGATGCTGGCGCGGCAACGACAGACCACCATCCTGGAACGGGTCCGCGCCGCCGGCGGCGTCCGGGTCACCGAGCTGGCCGCCGAGTTCGGCGTCTCCGACATGACCATCCGGCGGGACCTGGAGACGCTGCACGAGCAGGGCCTGCTCGCCAAGGTGCACGGCGGCGCGACGCTCGCCGGACCCAGCTCCACCGACGAGCCCGGATTCTCCGCCAAGTCGGTCCGCCAGTCCGCCGAGAAGGCGGCGATCGCCGACCACGCCGCCCGGCTGGTCCGCCCCGGCGCCGCGATCGCGCTCTCCGCCGGCACCACCACCGCCGAGCTGGCCCGTCGCCTGGTGGACGTACCCGGGCTCACCGTGGTCACCAACTCGCTGCCGGTGGCCGAGATCCTGCACGTCGGTGGCCGCCCGGACCAGACCGTGGTGCTCACCGGCGGCGTGCGCACGCCGTCCGACGCGCTGGTCGGCCCGCTGGCCGTGGCTGCCATCGCCGCGCTCCACCTGGACCTGCTCTTCCTCGGCGTGCACGGGATCAGCGAGCGGGCCGGGTTCACCACGCCCAACCTGATGGAGGCGGACACGAACCGGGCGCTGGTGGCCGCCGCCGACCGGCTGGTGGTGCTCGCCGACCACACCAAGTGGGGCACGGTCGGCATCTCCTCGATCGTCGGCCTGGACGCGGCGGACGTGCTGGTCACCGACGACCGGTTGGCACCCGAGGCACGGCGGGTACTCGAGGACAGGGTCGGTGAGCTGGTGACGGCGCCGGCGACGAAGGGGGCGGAGTGAAGCGTACGCAGATCGAACTGGCCGACGGCCGGGAGCTGATCTACTTCGACGAGCGGGACGACGCGGTGCGGGACCAGCCGGACCGGCGGGATCTGCCCCCGCCGCCGCCGGCCTCGCAGCTGCGGTACGACCCGCTGACCGACGAGTGGGTGGCGGTGGCGGTGCACCGGCAGACCCGCACGTTCCTGCCCCCGGCGGACCAGTGCCCGCTCTGCCCGTCCCGGGGCGACCGGCACAGCGAGATCCCGGCGCCCGACTACGACGTGGTGGTCTTCGAGAACCGGTTCCCTTCGCTGAGCCAGCGGGTGGCCGACGAGCCGGCCGAGATCACCCCGTTCACCCCGGTCCGCCCCGGGCGCGGCAGGTGCGAGGTGGTCTGCTTCACCGACGACCACAACGCCTCGTTCGCCCGGCTCTCCCCCCGGCGGGTGCGGACCGTGCTGGACGCGCTGGCCGACCGCACCAGCGCGCTCAGCGCGCTGCCCGGCGTGGAGCAGGTCTTCCCGTTCGAGAACCGGGGCGTGGAGATCGGGGTGACGCTGCACCACCCGCACGGCCAGATCTACGCGTACCCGTTCGTCACGCCGCGGACCCGCACCATGCTGGCCGCCGCCCGGCGGCACGCCGACCGCACCGGCGGCAACCTCTACGCCGACGTGCTGGCCGCCGAACGCGCCGCCGGCGAACGCGTGGTGACGAGCAACGAGCACTGGACCGCGTACGTCCCGGCGGCGGCGCGCTGGCCGTTCGAGGTGCACGTGGCCCCGAACCGGCCGGTGCCGGACATCCCGGCGCTCGACGACGCCGAGCGGGACGCCTTCGGGCCGCTCTACCTGGATCTGCTGCGCCGCTTCGACGGGCTCTTCGACCTGCCGATGCCCTACATCGCCGCCTGGCACCAGGCGCCGGTGCGGATCGACCGGGAGCTGGGCCACCTGCACCTGCAGTTGTTCAGCATCCGGCGGGCGAAGGACAAGCTGAAGTACCTGGCCGGCTCGGAGTCCGGCATGGGCGTGTTCATCAACGACATCGCCCCGGAACGCGCCGCCGAACTCCTCCGCGCCGCGTGAAAGGAAGGGCCCCTTGTTAACGCCTGCGGTAGAGGAAGGGCCCCTTCTTAACACCGGCGCAAGGCGTGAGGGCGCGGGGGGCCCGGGACAGGGCCCCCCGCAGGGAAGGGACGGCTGGCTGCGCTCAGCAGCCACGAAGGTCGGCTGGTCGGCGCGTGACCGCGGCCGACCTTCCTGGACGCGACTGGCATCTCGTCCACCAGGGTCAACGAGGGCGCACCGAGCGAAGTCACGCCAGTCGGGTGTCGCGCCCAGGCCCTGAGGTGTTAAGAAGGGCCCCTTCTACAACGCCAGGCGTTAAGAAGGGGCCCTTCCTTGCACGTCAGGCGGAGAGCTTGCGGGCCAGGTTCTCGTCGAGCGCGTTCATGAACTCGTCGGTGGTCAGCCACGGGGCGTCCCGCGAGATGAGCAGCGCGAGGTCCTTGGTCATCTGACCGCCCTCGACGGTCTCCACGATGACCTGCTCCAGCGTGTTGGCGAACTCGGTGACCGCCGGGGTGCCGTCCAGCTTGCCCCGGTGGGCCAGGCCCCGGGTCCAGGCGTAGATCGAGGCGATCGGGTTGGTCGAGGTCTTCTCGCCCTTCTGGTACTGCCGGTAGTGCCGGGTGACCGTGCCGTGGGCGGCCTCGGCCTCGACGGTACGGCCGTCCGGGGAGAGCAGCACCGAGGTCATCAGGCCGAGCGAGCCGAAGCCCTGCGCGACGGTGTCGGACTGCACGTCACCGTCGTAGTTCTTGCAGGCCCAGACGTACCCGCCCTCCCACTTGAGCGCGGCGGCGACCATGTCGTCGATGAGCCGGTGCTCGTAGGTCAGGCCGGCGGCGTCGAACTCGGCCTTGAACTCGTTCTCGAACACCTCGGCGAAGATGTCCTTGAACCGGCCGTCGTACGCCTTGAGGATGGTGTTCTTGGTGGACATGTAGACCGGGTAGTTGCGGTCCAGGCCGTACCGGAACGAGGCGCGGGCGAAGTCCCGGATCGACTCGTCGTAGTTGTACATGCCCATGGCGATGCCGCCGCCGGGGAAGTTGGCGACCTCCATCTCCATCGGCGTGCCGCCGTCGGCCGGCGTGTAGGTGATGGTGACCGTGCCCGGGCCGGGGACGACGAAGTCGGTGGCCTTGTACTGGTCGCCGTGCGCGTGCCGGCCGATGATGATCGGCTTGGTCCAGCCCGGGACGAGCCGCGGCACGTTCGACATGATGATCGGCTCGCGGAAGACCACGCCGCCGAGGATGTTGCGGATGGTGCCGTTCGGCGACCGCCACATCTTCTTCAGGCCGAACTCCTCCACCCGGGCCTCGTCCGGGGTGATGGTGGCGCACTTGACGCCGACGCCGTGCTCCTTGATGGCGTTGGCGGCGTCGACGGTGACCTGGTCGTCGGTGGCGTCGCGGTGCTGGATCGACAGGTCGTAGTAGTGCAGGTCGACGTCGAGGTAGGGCAGGATCAGCTGCTCCCGGATCTGCTTCCAGATGATCCGGGTCATCTCGTCGCCGTCGATCTCCACGACCGGGTTGTTTACCTTGATCTTCGCCATCGGCCGGCGCTCCTCTCGGGGGACACGTGCTCAAGCAGTACGAGCGTACTGCAAACTGACCGGGGCGCCCCAGCCGGCCTCACCCCGGGAAACGGGATCGCCCGGAACGGGTCGCGATGGCATCCTTCCCGGATGCCGCTGACGCACACGGTCGGGTCTATCACGGTCACCGCACTGCTCGACGGCGCGGGTCCCTTCTTCCAGCCCCGCGAGGAGGCGTTCCCGGGCGCCACCGACGCCCAGTGGCGCGAGGCGGACCGGCGGGACCCGGACGCCGTCGGCCCGGACGGCGGCTGGTGGTTGCCTTTCCGCGCGTTCGCGCTGCGCGCCGGGAACGGCCCGGTCACCCTGGTCGACGCCGGCATCGGCCCGGCGGACGCGCTCGCCGCGAGCTGGGCGCCGGTGCCGGGCCGGCTGCCCGCCGAGCTGACCGCCGCCGGCATCGACCCGGCGGACGTGCGCACGGTCGTGCTCACCCACCTGCACAGCGACCACGTGGGCTGGGCCGGTCCGCTGTTCGGGAACGCGGACCATCTGGTCCAGCGCGCGGAGCTGGACGCGCTGGAGCTGTTCCACCCGGACCTGCCGGCCCGGCTGCTGGGGCCGTTGCGCGCCGCCGGCCGGCTGCGGGTGCTCGACGGCGAGACCCGACTGACCCCCGGGGTACGCGTGCTGAGCACGCCCGGCCACACCCCCGGCCACCAGTCGGTGCTGGTGGAGCACGGCGACGACCGTCTCCTGGTCACCGGCGACCTGCTGGTCCACTCGATCCAGCTGGTCGACCCGTCCCTCCCCTACGCCCACGAGGAGGACCCGCCCCGGGCGCGCGCCTCCCGCGAGTCCACCCTGCGCACCCTCTCCCCCGTCCTCCTGGCCACCCCCCACCTCCCCACCCCCTTCACCCCTCACCCCCCGGCGAGTTGATCAAGGAGTTGGCGTCTCGATTCCCCGCGAAGCCCGACCCGAACTCCTTGATCACCGAGGCGGGTGGGGTAGGGCGGAAAGGGGGGAAGGGGCGGTCGGCGGAAGCCGGCCGCCCCTTCCGGGGTGATGCTCGGGTCACATGGAGGCGACGTCGCCCTGCTTGGCGCGGACGGCCTCGGCGGCCTCCTTCAAAGCGGCCAACTCGTCGGCGTCCAGGTCGGTCTCGACGACGCGCTTCACGCCCTCGGCGCCGATCTCCGCCTCGACACCCAGGTAGACGCCGTCGATGCCGTACTCGCCGTCGACCCAGGCGCAGACCGGCATGACCTCGCCGGAGTCCTCGGCCACGGCCTTCGCCATCCGGGCCGCGGCGGCGGACGGCGCGTAGTAGGCCGAACCGGTCTTGAGCAGCGCGACGACCTCGGCGCCACCGTTGCGGGTCTTGACGACCAGCTCCTCGATCTGCTCGGCCGGCATGACGTCGCGCAGCGGCTTGCCGTTCACCGTGCTCTTGGACGGGACCGGGACCATGGTGTCGCCGTGCGAGCCCAGGGTCAGGGTCCGCACCGACTTCACCGGTACGCTCAGCGCCTCGGCGACGAAGTTGGTGAACCGGGCGGTGTCCAGCATGCCGGCCTGGCCGAGCACCCGGTTCTTCGGGAACTGCGTGGCGAGCTGGGCCAGCGCGGTCATCTCGTCGAGCGGGTTCGACACCACGATGACGACGGCGTTCGGGGCGTACTTGGCGACGTTCTCGGCGACCTGGCGGACGATCTTGGCGTTGGTCTCCAGCAGGTCCATCCGGCTCATGCCCGGCTTGCGCGGCAGGCCGGCGGTGATGACGACGACGTCCGAGCCCTCGATGGCCTCGTAACCCTCGCCGTTCGGGCCGGTGGTGACGCCGACGACGGTGGTCTCGAAGCCCTCGACCGCGCGGGACTGGTTGAGGTCCAGCGCGAGACCAGCCGGCTTGCCCTCCACGATGTCGGTGATCACGACGGTGTCGAAGACGTCGTATTCGGCCAGGCGCTGTGCGGTGGTCGAGCCGTAGAAGCCGGCGCCGACGACAGTGACCTTCTTACCCATGGTCGTCCCACTCCCTGATACCAGTCGGTTTTCCGGACCGTATCAGCCATCCTGGCACCGATCGGGCCAGGGGCGGACGGTTATGACCTGCCTGGGTGGTCAGCCCGTTTGCTCGGCCCGCTCGACCACGTTGGTCAGCAGCATGGCGCGGGTCATCGGGCCGACGCCGCCCGGCATCGGCACCAGCCGGCCGGCCACCTCGGCCACCTCCGGGTCGACGTCGCCGGTGTAGCGCCCCTTGCCGTCCTCGCCGATCACTCGGGTGATGCCGACGTCCACCACTGTCGCGCCGGGGGTGACCATGTCGGCGGTGAGCAGCCCCGGCACCCCGGCGGCGACGATCACGATGTCGGCGGCCCGGGTGTGCGCGGCCAGGTCGAGCGTGCCGGTGTGGCAGAGCGTGACGGTGGCGTTCTCGCTGCGCCGGGTCAGCAGCAGGCCCAGCGGCCGACCCACCGTGTTGCCCCGGCCGACGACGGCGACGTTCGCGCCGCGCAGCGGCACGTCGTGCCGGCGCAGCAGCTCCACGATGCCGCGCGGGGTGCAGGGCAGCGGGGCGTCGTAGCCGAGCACGAGTCGACCGAGGTTGACCGGGTGCAGGCCGTCGGCGTCCTTGTCCGGGTCGATCGACTCCAGCGCCCGCTGGGTGTCCAGGTGGCTCGGGAGCGGGAGCTGGACGATGTAGCCGTGGCAGGCCGGGTCGGCGTTCAGCTCGGCCAGCGCCGCGTCGAGGCGCTCCTGGCCGGCGTCGGCCGGCAGCGTGACGCGGAGCGAGGCGATGCCGACCTCCGCGCAGTCGCGGTGCTTGCCGTTGACGTACGCCTGGGAGCCGGCGTCCTCCCCGACCAGCACGGTGCCGAGCCCGGGGGTGATGCCGCGCTCGGCGAGCGCCTTGACCCGCTCCCGCAACTCGTCCTTGATCTCCGCCGCCGTGGCCTTGCCGTCCAGGATCGTCGCCGTCACGCCGTGATCGTCTCACGTCGGTGGTCGGACCGGACGACGACGGCCGACGATGACGCTCCGCAACGTGCGTTAAGTCACGCAGCGTCACCGGGAGGGCTGGAGAAACGGACGGCCGACCCCGGCGCGGGACGGACCGGACGCCCGTGGCAGCGCACGCGATCCGGGCCACTCACACCCGAGCCGGCCGCACATCTTCGAAAAGATGCCGCCCAGAGGGCCGGAGCTAGCAGGCGGAAGCCGTAGCGACAAGGCCGGGGGGCACGCACCGTTACCGCTCCGCAACGCACACGTTGTCGAGTCGCCGTCTCGCGACCTACCGTTACGGCTCGTTGCGCAGAGTCACCCAGCGCCGGGACGACAGCGCAGCGTGAGGAGATGAGGAGACTCCATGCGTGTTCGTAGGCTCGCGGCCTGGACCGCTCTCCCGCTCGCGGTGACGCTGGGCCTGGCGGCCTGCGGCTCGGGCGGCGGCAGCGGTGGCGCAGGCGACCCCGATGCGGCCGTGCGGATCGAGATCGCCGAGCCGCAGCACCTGGTGCCGACCAACACCAACGAGACGAGCGGCTCCCAGGTCCTGTCGGCCCTGTTCAGCCCGCTGGTCGACTACGACGAGGCGAACAAGCCGCACGAGGTGGCGGCCGAGTCGGTGACGTCGTCGGACAACAAGGTCTGGACGATCAAGCTGAAGCCCGGCTACACGTTCCACAACGGCGAGAAGGTCACCGCCGACAACTACCTGGACGCGTGGAACTACGGCGCGTACGCCCCGAACGGCCAGAACTCGAGCTACTTCTTCGAGAAGGTCGCCGGCTACGCGGACCTCCAGGGCGAGAAGCCGAAGGCCCAGACGCTGAGCGGCCTGAAGAAGGTCGACGACCTGACCTTCACCGTGACGCTCACCGAGCCGTACGTGGACTTCAAGACCATGCTCGGCTACACCGCCTTCTACCCGCTGCCCAAGGCGGCCTTCTCCGCGCCCGGCGTGCTGGCCGAGGGGTACGAGCAGGCGCCGATCGGCCAGGGCCCGTTCAAGATGAAGGGCAACTGGCAGCACGACGCCAAGGTCGAGGTGGAGAAGTACGACGCCTTCCCGGGGCAGCAGCCCAAGGTCGGCGGCGTCGAGTTCCGGATCTACCAGCAGCCGACCGCCGCGTACGCGGACGTGCTGTCGGACAACCTCGACGTGATCAAGACGATCCCGACCGAGAACCTGTCGACCGCCGCCACCGACCTCGGCGACCGGTTCCAGCAGAGCCCGGCGTCGTCGCTTCAGGTGCTGGCCTTCCCGACGTTTCAGAAGGAGTTCAGCAAGCCCGAGGTGCGCAAGGCCATCTCGATGGCGATCGACCGGGACGAGATCACCAAGTCGATCTTCAAGGACTCGCAGCAGCCGGCCCGCTCGTTCGTCTCCCCGGTGGTCGCCGGCTACCGGGAGAACACCATCGGCACCGCCGGCGCGTTCGACCCGGCCAAGGCCAAGGCCATGTACGAGGCCGCGGGCGGCCCGAAGAAGATCGAGCTGTCCTACAACGGCGACGGCGGCCACAAGGACTGGATCGACGCCACCTGCAACCAGCTGAAGGCCAACCTGGGCGTGGAGTGCGTCGGCAACGCCGAGCCGAAGTTCGCGGACCTGCTGACCAAGCTCAAGCAGAAGCAGTCGGTCGGCCTGTTCCGGATGGGCTGGGTGATGGACTACCCGTCCATGGAGAACTACCTGGGCCCGCTGTACAGCACCAACGGCTCGTCGAACTACTACGGCTACAGCAACCCGGAGTTCGACAAGCTCCTCGCCGAGGGCGCCCGCGCGGCGACCGAGGACGAGGCGATCAAGAAGTACCAGGCGGCGGAGGACCTGCTCGCGCAGGACCTGCCGGTGATCCCGCTGCGGTACGGGCAGAACAACTTCGGCCACTCCACCAAGGTCAAGAACGTCCACGTGGACCTCTTCGACCGGGTCGACCTGCTGAAGATCGAGCGCGCCTGACCCACCCCGTCGAGGGCCGGGCCACCCCCACCGGGTGGCCCGGCCCTCGCATTGGCACGTAGTTCGCCCCTTTTCGGCAAACTTGCCAGCATGTTCCGGTTCATCCTGCGGCGGCTGCTCCAGATGGTCCTCGCCTTCTTCGGGACCACGCTGATCGTCTACGCGCTGATGTTCGCCGGGCAGGGTGACCCGATCCAGGCGCTCGCCGGGGAGCGGCCGGTCACCGCGGCCCAGCGGGCCTACCTGACCGAGAAGTACCACCTGGACGCGACCGGCGTCGGCGGCTTCTTCTACCGCTACGTCAACTACCTCGGCGGCCTGGTCCGGGGCGACCTCGGCCAGTCGCTGACCGGGCGGCAGATCAGTGACATCCTCGCCGCCGCCTGGCCGGTCACCGTGAAGCTGGCGTTGATCGCGCTGGCCGTGACCGTGATCTTCGGGGTCACCGCCGGCGTGCTCGCGGCCATCCGGCGCGCCGGCGTCTTCGACCACGCCACGCTGGTGCTGACGCTGCTGGTGCTCGGCATCCCGACCATCGTGCTCGCCCCGCTGGCGCAGTACTTCCTCGGCGTACGCTGGCCGATCTTCCCGCCCACCGCCGGCGCCCAGCCCTCCTTCTGGGCGCTGCTGCTGCCCGGCATCGTGCTCGGCTCGCTCTCGCTGGCCACCGCGCTGCGGCTGACCCGGACCTCGGTCACCGAGAACCTGCGCGCCGACTACGTCCGCACCGCCCGCGCGAAGGGCCTGGTCCGGCGGCGGATCGTCGGCGTGCACGTGCTGCGCAACTCGCTCATCCCGGTGGTCACCTTCCTCGGCGTGGAACTGGGCAACCTGATGAGCGGCGCGATCATCACCGAGGGCGTGTTCAACATCCCCGGCATCGGCTTCAACCTGTTCCGCGGCATCCGCACCGAGGACGGCCCGCTGGTGGTGGGCATCGTCAGCGTGCTCGTCGTCGTCTACCTGCTGTCCAACCTGGTGGTGGACGTGCTCTACGCCGTACTCGACCCGAGGATCCGCTATGAGTGAGCGCAGCGAACGAATCATCGACGCAGCGTGCCCGGTCGCTCGTGACCGCGCCGAGCGGAGCGAGGCGCGGGCATGAGTGACTTCGAGACCGTGGCGGCGACGGAGGACCAGTCGGCGCGGCGGGGCGTCTCCGGCGAGCCCGGCACCCCCGACCGGGCCGGCCGGCCGGGACGGTCGCGCAGCCTGGCCGGTGACGCCTGGCGGGACCTGCGCCGCAACCCGGTCTTCTGGATCAGCCTGCTGCTGGTCGTGCTGGTCGCCGCGATGGCCGCCTTCCCCGGGCTGTTCACCGCGAACGACCCGCGCGACTGCGTGCTCTCCCGGCAGCACGCCGGACCGTCCGGCGGGGCCATCTTCGGGTACGACTTCCAGGGCTGCGACACGTTCGCCCGGGCGGTCTACGGCGCCCGGGCCTCGCTGCTGGTGGGCGCGTTCTCCGCGCTGATCACCGGCGTGATCGCGCTGGTCGTCGGCATGCTCGCCGGTTTCTTCGGCGGGTGGGTCGACGCGGTGCTCTCCCGGGTGATCGACATCGTGCTCGGCATCCCGCTGCTGCTGGCCGCGATCGTGCTGCTCAAGCGGGTGAGCACCAGCGGCGAGACGGTCCGGCTCTTCGCGGTCATCCTGGTGCTGGCGCTGCTCGGCTGGACCACCGCGGCCCGGGTGGTGCGTTCTTCGGTCATCACCGCCCGGGAGCAGGACTACGTGGCCGCCGCCCGGATGCTCGGCGCCGGCAACGGCCGGATCATGTGGCGGCACATCCTGCCGAACGCGCTCGCCCCGGCCATCGTGGTGCTCACCATCGCGCTCGGCTCGTTCATCGCGGCCGAGGCGACGCTGAGCTTCCTCGGCATCGGCCTGAAGGCGCCCACCATCTCCTGGGGCATCGACATCGACGCCGGGCGGGTGCACATGCGGGAGTCGGCGACCCCGCTGATCGTGCCGTCGGTCTTCCTCGCGCTGACCGTGCTCGCCTTCATCATGCTCGGCGACGCGGTCCGCGACGCCTTCGACCCGAAGCTCCGGTGACTTCCTGATGACGCAGAACGCGGTCCGGCCCACGCCGGCCTCCCCCACCCCGCCCGGCGGGCACCTGCTGGAGGTACGGGACCTGCACGTCGAGTTCCGCACCCGGGAGGGCGTGGCCCGGGTGATCAACGGGGTGACCTACCACCTGGACGCCGGCGAGACGCTGGCCGTGCTCGGCGAGTCGGGCTCCGGCAAGTCGGTCACCGCCCAGGCGATCATGGGCATCCTGGACACCCCACCGGCGCACGTACGCGGTGGTCAGATCCTCTACCAGGGGCGGGACCTGCTCACCCGCTCCGAGGAGGAGCGCCGGCAGGTACGCGGCACGGAGATCGCGATGATCTTCCAGGACGCGCTGTCGGCGTTGAACCCGGTCTTCCCGGTCGGCTGGCAGATCGGTGAGTCGCTGCGCGAGCGGGCCGGGCTGTCCCGGGCCGACGCGCGCCGCCGCGCCGTCGAGCTGATGGACCTGGTCCGCATCCCGGCCGCGGCGAACCGGCTGGGCGACTACCCGCACCAGTTCTCCGGCGGCATGCGGCAGCGCGTCATGATCGCCATGGCGCTGGCGCTGGACCCCAAGGTGCTGATCGCCGACGAGCCCACCACCGCGCTCGACGTCACCGTGCAGGCCCAGATCATGGACCTCCTGGCCGACCTGCGGCGCGACCTGGGCATGGCGCTCATCCTGATCACCCACGACCTCGGCGTGGTCGCCGGCGTGGCGGACCGGATCGCGGTCATGTACGCCGGCCGGATCGTCGAGCACGCCGACGTCCGCTCGCTGTACCGGGCGCCGGCCCACCCGTACACGAAGGGGTTGCTGGAGTCGATCCCCCGGCTCGACGTGCGCGGCCGGGCGCTGTCCACGATCCGGGGGCTGCCGCCGAACCTGATGCGGATCCCCTCCGGCTGCCCGTTCCACCCCCGCTGCCCGTACGCGCAGCAGGTCTGCGTCGACGAGGTGCCGCACGACCTCGTGCTCGGCGACGGCCGGACCAGCGCGTGCCACTTCGCGCAGGAGGTCCACGATGACCGCGCCGGCTGACTCCACCAAGGTCCGGGGCGAGACCGTCCTCGCCGTCGACGACCTGGTGAAGCACTTCCCGATCACCCAGGGGGTGCTGTTCAAGCGGCAGATCGGCGCGATCCGGGCGGTCGACGGGGTGAGCTTCGAGCTGCGCCGTGGCGAGACGCTCGGGGTGGTCGGCGAGTCCGGCTGCGGCAAGTCGACCCTGGCCCGGTTGCTGATGCGGCTGGAGACGCCGACCTCCGGCCGGGCCACGTTGGAGGGGAAGGACCTGTTCCGGGCGTCCGGGTCGGAGCTGCGCCGGCTGCGCCGGAACATGCAGATGGTGATGCAGGACCCGTACACCTCGCTGAACCCGAGGATGACGGTGGGCGACATCATCGGTGAGCCGTTCGCGATCCACCCGGAGGCCGCCCCGAAGGGCAGCCGCCGGCAGCGGGTCCGGGAGCTGCTGGACGTGGTCGGGCTCAACCCGGAGCACCTGAACCGCTATCCGCACCAGTTCTCCGGCGGTCAGCGGCAGCGCATCGGCATCGCCCGCGCGCTCGCCCTGCGGCCCGAGATCATCGTGTGCGACGAACCGGTGTCGGCCCTGGACGTCTCCATCCAGGCCCAGGTGATCAACCTGCTGGAGCAGCTCCAGGACGAGTTCGGGCTCTCGTACATCTTCATCGCCCACGACCTGTCGGTGGTCCGGCACATCTCCGACCGGGTGGCGGTGATGTACCTGGGTCGGATCGTCGAGATCGGCACCGAGGAGCAGATCTATCGGCGGGCCACCCACCCGTACACCCAGGCGTTGCTCTCGGCGGTGCCGGTGCCCGACCCGGAGGCCCGCACGGAGCGGAGCATCATCCGGCTGAGCGGGGACGTGCCGAGTCCGGCCGACCCGCCGTCGGGCTGCCGGTTCCGCACCCGGTGCTGGAAGGCGGAGGAGGTCTGCGCCACCCAGGACCCGCAGACGGTGCCCCGGGCGGCGGACCCGCACCCCAGCGCCTGTCACTTCGCCGAGGTGCGCCCGGACGTCTGAGGCCCCGTCCCCCGGAGGAAGTGGGGACGAGGCCTCGGCGAGACGCGGACGGGGTGCGTGAGGCGCGCCCCCGTGGGCGACGGCGGGCAGCGGCGGTGCCGCCGGGTCGACGCGGCAGGCTCCGGCGCGGCTCAGGCGGTGGGCGGCGCCCGCGCCGCCGGCACGCCGGGCGGCGGCAGCGGTCGGGCCGGCGGCCGACGGCCGGGAACGAGCCGCGCCGACACGATCGGACCGGCGACGCTCGGCGGCGCGGCCGGGAGCGGCTCGTCCGGCCCGTCGCCGTAGGCGAGGCCGCCGCGCCGCTCACCCCACCACCCACCGGACAGCTCCGCGCACGGCCGTTGCGGGTACGCGCCGAGCGACGCGACCGGCAAGGCCCGGCAACCCCGGGCGGGTACGGCGGCACCCGGGCCGGCATCGGCCGGACCGGCGGTGGACGGCCCGGCGGCGGACGGCCCGGCGGCGGACGGACCGGCGGTGGACGGCCCGGCGGCGCTCGCGCCGACGGCGGGCAGGCCGACGGCGGGCAGGCCGACGGCGGGCAGGCCGACGGCGGCGCCGAACGCGGCCAGGACGAACGCCAACGTGACGACGACGGCGGTCAACCGGTCGCGTACGCGCATGGCACACCTGCCGGGGCTCATGGACAGTGGAGACGGTCGATCGTTGTCGCCGGGCACACGCTAGCAACCGGCCAGGGCGGCCGGCAACGGCGCACGTACGGCGGGGCCACCTGGAGCCGGTGCGTTCCGCCACCGGCCCTGCCGGCGTGTCGCGGCCGGCGGGACCGGGGTGCGTGAAGCGATATACCTCAGAGTCATGAATATGCCTCTGAGGTATATCGCTCAGATCTGAACCGTCTCTCTGCGGGGCCGCTCGACCCCCGGGGAACCAGGATCTAGTGGAAGAAGTGCCGGGTGCCGGTCAGGTACATGGTCACGCCGGCCTCCTTGCAGGCCGCGATGGTCTCCTCGTCGCGGATCGAGCCGCCGGGCTGCACGATCGCCCGGACGCCCGCGTCGATGAGGATCTTCGGCCCGTCGGCGAACGGGAAGAACGCGTCCGAGGCGCAGACCGAGCCCCGCGCCCGCTCGTCGCCGGCCCGGCTGACCGCCAGCCGCGCCGAGTCGACCCGGTTGACCTGGCCCATCCCGACGCCGACGGTGGCGCCGTCGCGGGCCAGCAGGATCGCGTTGCTCTTCACCGCGCGTACCGCCCGCCAGGCGAACACCAGGTCGCGCAGCGTGGCCTCGTCGGCCGCGTCGCCGGTGGCCAGCGTCCAGTTGGCCGGGTCGTCGCCGGGCGCGTCGACCGCGTCCCGCATCTGCACCAGCACGCCGCCGCCGACCTGCCGCCACTCGGCCGGCCGGGGGGCGAACGCGGGCGCCCGCAGCAGCCGGATGTTCTTCTTGGCCCGCAGCAACTCCAGCGCGCCGTCGTCGTAGCCCGGCGCCACCAGCACCTCGGTGAAGATCTCCGCGACCTGCCCGGCCAGCTCCACGCTCACCGGCCGGTTCACCGCGATCACCCCGCCGAAGGCGGAGACCGGGTCGCAGGCGTGCGCCCTGCGGTGCGCCTCGGCCACGTCCGCGCCGACCGCGATGCCGCACGGGTTGGCGTGCTTGATGATCGCCACCGCGGGCTGGTCGGGGAAGTCGTGCGCGGCCCGCCAGGCGGCGTCCGCGTCCACGTAGTTGTTGTAGGACATCTCCTTGCCGTGCAGCTGCTCGGCCTGGGCCAGGCCGGCCGGCGCGCCCGGGTCGGTGTAGAGGGCCGCCGTCTGGTGCGGGTTCTCGCCGTAGCGCAGCACGGCCTGGCGGCGCAGCGCCGACCCGGCGAACCGCGGCCATCCGTCCTCCGCCGGGGCCACGGTGGAGGCGAACCAGTCGGCCACGGCCACGTCGTAGTCGGCGATGTCGGCGAACGCGCGGGCGGCGAGCGCGCGCCGCTGGGCCAGGGTGAAGCCGCCGTCGGCGAGCGCGGCGAGCACCGCCGGGTACGCGGCCGGGTCGGTCACCACCGCCACCGAGGCGTGGTTCTTCGCGGCGGCCCGGACCATGGCCGGCCCGCCGATGTCGATCTGCTCGACGCACTCGTCGAGGTCGGCGCCGGAGGCGACGGTGGCCTGGAACGGGTAGAGGTTGGAGACCAGCAGGTCGATCCCGGCGATGCCGTGCTCGTCGAGCTGCGCGGCGTGCGCGTCCTTGCGCAGGTCGGCGAGGAGGCCACCGTGGATCTTCGGGTGCAGGGTCTTGACCCGTCCGTCGAGGATCTCCGGGAAGCCGGTGACCTGCTCGACCGGCGTCACCGGCACGCCCGCGCCGGAGATCGTCGACGCGGTGCTGCCGGTCGAGACGATCTCCACGCCCGCCTCGTGCAGGGCCCGGGCCAGCTCGACCAGGCCGGTCTTGTCGTAGACGCTGACCAGCGCGCGCCGGATCGGGCGGGCGTCCTGAGTGGTGCTCACGGGATGGTGACCTTTCTGCCGGTGATCGTCCAACCTTCACGGACCAGGCGGCCGACCTGCTCGACGAGCTGGCGGCGCTCGGCGGACTTGATGCGCTCGGTGAGCGTCTCCTCGTCGTCGTCGTCACGCACCGGAACGGCGACCTGGGCGACGATCGGGCCGGTGTCCATCCCGGCGTCGACGAAGAACAACGTGGCCCCGGTGACCTTCACGCCGTACGCCAGCGCGTCGCGGGGACCGTGGATGCCGGGGAACGCCGGCAGCAGCGTGTTGTGCGTGTTCAGGTAGCGGTCGCCGAACGCGGTGAGGAACTCCGGACCGACCAGCTTCAGGAAGCCCGCGCTGATGACCAGGTCGGGCCGGTGGTCGGCGACGCGGGCGGTGAGGGCCTTGTCCCAGTCGGCACGGGTCGGGTGGTCCTTGAGCCGCTCGACGAAGGCCGGCACGCCGGCCGCGGCGGCCCGGTCCAGGCCGGCGATGCCGTCCCGGTCGGCGCCCACGGCCACCACCCGGGCCCCGTATCCGGGGTCGGCGGCGGCGTCCAGCAGCGCCTGGAGGTTGCTGCCGGAACCGGAGACGAGGACGACGAGGCGGGCGACGGACGCGGGCTCGGTCACGCGGACAACCCTATCGGTGCCCTCCGGGCGTCCCGTCCGCGGGCGGGCGCGCCGCTGGTGATCTCCCCGATGGCGGCGACACGATACGCTGCCGTCGCCCGGTGCCGTGCGCACCCGACCATGGACCCCCAGTTTGAGGAGCACCTCGATGCAGCCCGGATACCCCGGTCAGGACCCGTACGGCCAGCAGCCGAACCACCCGACCGCACAGCCGCACGACCCGTACGCCCAGCCGCCGCAGGCGCCGCAGTACGGGCAGCAGCCGACCTCGGGTCAGCCCTACGGCCAGCCCACCTCCGGCCAGCCCTACGGCCAGGACCCGTACGCGCAGCAGCAGCAGCCGTACGGCGCCGCGCCGCAGTACCCGGCCGCCGGCTACCCGGCCGGCCCGGGCCAGGGGCAGGGTCAGAACAACACCATGGGCCTCGTCGGCATGATCGTCGGCATCGCCTCGATCGTGCTCGGCCTGTGCTGCCCGCTGCTGGGTGTGCCGGCCGGCATCGTCGGCATCGTGCTCGGCGTGATGGGTCAGAAGAAGGTCCAGGCGGGCGAGGCCAGCAACCCGGGCCAGGCCAAGGCCGCCCTGATCTGCGGTGGTGTCGGTGTGGTCGTCGGCATCATCAGCGCCATCGCCGGCGCCGCGATCAACATGGGCAACTTCGGTTCCTGACCGGCTCCGTGCAGGGGGCGTCCGGCGACCGCCGGGCGCCCCCTCGCGCGTTCCCGGCCCACCTCCCGGACGGGCGGGGTCAGCGGGCGGCGGGGGTGGCGCGGGGCGGGGGCGCCGGGCGGGACGGCGGGGCGGTGGGACGGGTCAGGGTGCGGGTGGCGGCGGCGCCGAGCGCCGCACCCACGGCGATCACCAGCGTGGCCACGCCGGCCACCGGCCAGGGCGCCGGACCGATCTCGGCGAGCCGACCACCGCCGAGCGGGCCGCCGGAGGCCGCCGCGACCAGCCCCAGCAGCGCGCCCGCGACCGGCCCGGCGAGCGCCGCCGGCACCAGCAGCGCCGCCCACCCGACCTCGGCCCGCTCCTCGGCCGCCACCCGCAGCAGCCTCCGGGCGAGCAGCCAGCCGGCCGCCATCGCGGCCAGCACGGGCACCGCGAGCAGCCCCGACCCGAGCCCGTCCACCGGCCCGCGCGGCAGACCGGCGAGCAGTGGTACGGCCGGCAACGCGCCGACCGACACCTCGCTGGTGCGCACGGCGGTGTCCGTGCCGACGGCGAACCCGGGACCGAGCAGGTAGCTGACCGACCAGGCGGTGGCGTTCGGCGCGTAGGCGAGGCTGACCAGCGTGATGCCGGCCTGACCGGCCACCCCGGTGCGGTAGGCCCCGATCATGTCGGCCGCGTCGCCGCCGCCGGTGGCCACCGCCAGCCCGGCCGCGCCGGCGCCCGCGCCGCACAGCAGCAGCGCCGCGACCAGGCCGGTGCGCAGCCCGTCCCGCACGGCCGGCGGGCAGCGCCGCGCCAGCAGCCCCCACACCCCGGTGGTGCGCAGTGCGCCGACCAGGGCGGCAGGGGCGGCGAACGCGGCGAACGTGAGCGCGGCGGTGACCGGGGAGACCCGCAGGCCGCCCGCGCCGACGGCGATCGCGGCGATCGCGCCGAGCAGCGCGTATCCGACGGCGACGGCGACCGCGACGGTGAGCGCCTGCCGGGGCGAGCCGCCGCCGCGGGCCCCGACGGCGCGGCTGACGTGCACCCCGGCGCGGGTGAGCCGCCAGACGACGAGCGCGCTCAGCGCGAGCGGCGCCAGGCCGAGCGGCCCGGCCGCGGTCTGCAGCGGCACCCCGTGCCCGAGCAGCCAGCCGGCGAGGCCGGCGCGGACCGCGCCGCCGAGCGAGCCCGCGTCCTCGCTGAGCTGGGCCAGGCCGAGCACCACGGTGACCGGCAGCCAGGAGGTCACCGCGGCCCAGAGCGCGGCCACCCCGGCGGCGACGGGCAGCGGCGCCCGGCTGCGGGACGGCTCGCCCGCCCGGGGCGCGGGCACGCGGACACCGGGGCGGGCACGGCCGGGCGGCCGGGCACCGGCGCCGGGACCGGCGGCCGAGCGGCGGGGCTGGTCAGGGGTGACACGTGACATCGCGTCTACTCTGGCACGCCGCACGAAGGACGGCAGTCCGATACCGCGGCGAGTTCGCCGAACCCCCGGATCGGCGGTGGTGATCCGTCTAGCCTCGGCTTCAGACGCGACCTTTCCTGTCGCGGCACCGACCGCTCGGAGGAAGCCGTGAACGCTCCGTATCCGCCGCCACCGCCGCCACCGGCCGCCGGCCGGGACCGGACCACGCTCTGGGGCGTTCTCGGCATCGTGCTCGGCCTGCTCTGCTGCGGAATCCTGGGCATCGTCTTCGGGTGGTTGTCCATCCGCGACGCGCGGCGCAACGGCAAGTCACCCTTGCTCGGCTGGCTGGCCATCGCGTTCGGCGTCGTCAACATCGTGGCCAGCGCCATCGTGCGGGCCCGGGGCAGCTACTACTACCCGTACTGGTACCGCTGAGCGTGAGGGGGCCGACCGGACCCGGTCGACCCCCTCGGCACGTCGTGCGACCGCTCAGCGGCCCGACATGATCTCCCGCATGAGCTTGGCGGTCTCGGTCGGGGTCTTGCCGACCTTGACGCCGACCGCCTCCAGCGCCGCCTTCTTCGCGTCGGCGGTGCCGGCCGAGCCGGAGATGATCGCGCCGGCGTGACCCATGGTCTTGCCGGGCGGGGCGGTGAAGCCGGCGATGTAGCCGACCACCGGCTTGGTGACGTTGGCCTTGATGAACTCGGCCGCGCGCTCCTCGGCGTCGCCGCCGATCTCACCGATCATGACGATGGCGTCGGTCTCCGGGTCCGCCTCGAAGGCGGCCAGCGCGTCGATGTGGGTGGTGCCGATGATCGGGTCACCACCGATGCCGACGCAGGTGGAGAAGCCGATGTCGCGCAGCTCGTACATCATCTGGTAGGTCAGCGTGCCGCTCTTGCTGACCAGGCCGATCCGGCCGGAGCCGGTGATGTCGGCCGGGATGATGCCGGCGTTGGACGCGCCCGGCGAGGCGATGCCCGGGCAGTTCGGGCCGATGATCCGGGTCCGCTCACCCTGGGCGACGTTGTACGCCCAGAACGCGGCGGTGTCGTGCACCGGTACGCCCTCGGTGATCACCACGGCCAGGTCGATGCCGGCGTCGATCGCCTCGACCACGGCGGCCTTGGTGAACTGCGGCGGCACGAAGATGACCGTGACGTCGGCCCCGGTCTCCTTCATCGCGTCCGCGACGGAGGCGAAGACGGGCAGCTCGGTGCCGTCGAAGTCGACGGTGGTACCGGCCTTGCGCGGGTTGACGCCGCCGACGACGGTGGTGCCCGCCGCGAGCATCCGCCGGGTGTGCTTGGAACCCTCGGAACCGGTCATCCCCTGCACGATGACCTTGGAGTCCTTGGTCAGCCAGATAGCCATTGTCAGACCCCCGCAGCTGCCAGCTCGGCGGCCCGCTCGGCCGCGCCGTCCATGGTGTCGACCCGCTGGATGAGCGGGTTGGCCGCGCCGTCGAGGATGGCCCGACCGGCCTCGGCGTTGTTGCCGTCGAGGCGGACCACGAGCGGCTTGGTGGCCTTCTCGCCGCGCTGCTCGAGCAGCGCCAGCGCCTGCACGATGCCGTTGGCGACCGCGTCGCACGCGGTGATGCCGCCGAACACGTTGACGAAGACGCTCTTCACCGACGGGTCGGAGAGGACGATCTCCAGGCCGTTCGCCATCACCTCGGCGCTCGCGCCGCCGCCGATGTCGAGGAAGTTGGCCGGCTTGACGCCGCCGTGCCGCTCACCGGCGTACGCGACCACGTCGAGCGTGGACATGACCAGGCCCGCGCCGTTGCCGATGATGCCGACCTCGCCGTCGAGCTTGACGTAGTTGAGGTCCTTGGCCTTGGCGGCCTGCTCCAGCGGGTCCACCGACGCCTGGTCGACCAGGGCCTCGTGGTCCGGGTGCCGGAACCCGGCGTTCTCGTCCAGGGTGACCTTGGCGTCCAGGAGCAGCAGCTTGCCGTCCTTGGTGGTGGCCAGCGGGTTCACCTCGACCAGCGTGGCGTCCTCGGCGACGAACGCCTGCCACAGCTTGACCGCGACGTCGACGACCTGGTCGGCGATCTCGGCCGGGAAGCCGGCCGCGGTGACGATCTCGCGCGCCTTGGCCTCGTCGACGCCGGTGTTGGCGTCGATCGGCGCCTTGACGACCCGGTCCGGGGTCTCGGCGGCGACCTGCTCGATGTCCATGCCGCCGGCGACGCTGGCGATGCAGAGGAAGGTGCGGTTCGCCCGGTCGAGTAGGTACGAGAAGTAGTACTCCTCGGCCACGTCCGCGGTCACGGTGATCATGACCTTGTGGACGGTGTGACCCTTGATGTCCATGCCGAGGATGTCGGTGGCCCGGGCCACCGTCTCCTCCGCGCCCTCGGCCAGCTTCACGCCGCCGGCCTTGCCGCGGCCGCCGACCTTCACCTGCGCCTTGACGACCACCCGACCGCCGAGGCGTTCGGCGATCGCGCGGGCCTCCTCCGGGGTAGTGGCGACGCCGCCGGCGAGCACGGGCAAGCCGTGCCGCTCGAACAGGTCCCGCCCCTGGTACTCGTACAGGTCCACGATTGCGCGTCCCGTCCCGTCTCCGCGGCGCGCCGTCGCGCCGCCACCAGCGTTGGAAAATCAGTTTGACGCCTGTCATCAGAACAGACAGGCCATTTGCCGCAGCCTAACGAGATGGGAACCAGCGGCAACCGAGCGGGTGCGCGGTGTGCGGTAATGCACAGCCGTCGTCGCCGGGGTGGACGGCCGAGCGACGGACGGGGGCCGCCGGAGCGCGCGGCGTCAGCCGTCCGGGGGATGTCCGGAGCCGGGCGTAACCCCCCGTCGGGGGCGTCGTTGAGTCTGATGTCGGAGCGCTGGTCAAGCGCGACGGCGGGAGCGGCCGATGCCCTGTCGGTCGAGGGGTGGCGGCGGGGCATCGTGCATAGAGGGGCCGGGCGTGTGAGGGGTGCGTCCGGCCCCTCCCCCTGCCCGGGTTCGGGACCGGGCCCGCGGAGACCGGCCGGTCAGCCGACCGGCTGGGCGACGTTCTCCCGCACCCAGTCGACGATCGACCCGGTGGTCGCGCCCGGGGTGAAGATCTTCGCGACGCCGAGCCGCTCCAGCTCCGGGATGTCGGCCTCGGGGATGATGCCGCCACCGAAGACCACGATGTCCGCCGCCTCGCGCTCGGCGAGCAGTTCGAGGACCCGCTTGAACAGGGTCATGTGCGCGCCGGAGAGCACGGAGAGACCGACCGCGTCCGCGTCCTCCTGGATGGCCGTTTCGACGATCTGCTCGGGCGTCTGGTGCAGACCGGTGTAGATGACCTCCATGCCCGCGTCGCGCAGGGCACGGGCGACGACCTTCGCGCCCCGGTCGTGGCCGTCCAGGCCGGGCTTCGCGACGACGACCCGGATTCGAGAGCTCATCTGCGCACACCTTTCACCGGCACCGGCACTGCTGACCTGAACGAACGGTAACCCGGCCGGGCGCGGGGCGGGAAGCCGGGCCGCGCACTACCGCCCGACCTCGTACGCCGGAAGTCGGACACCTCCGCCGATCGGTCACTGTCCGCGACGAACGGACAGTTGACGGGCCATCCGACCAGCGGCACGAGATATGACAAGCTCGGATGGAATTGGACATAACGAAACGCCAGTTCGGCGCTTCGGCTTGTGACAGGAGTGGCGGTTGGCTAACGTGTCCACGGTTGTCATCGAGTCCACGGACGGGTGACGACGCGACACCGGAGGTTCGGCGGAGCTTCACCGAACGGTCCGGAGTCGCATCGGATCCCCGACAACGGAGGGTGTGCGTGCGCCAGCGCCTGTCGTCTGAGCCCGATCGATATCGCGGCCGTCGCCGCGTACCCACCCCCCCGCGGAGCCGCTACGCGGCGGTCGTCACCACCGCCTTCGTCGGCGCCGGCATCGTCGCCCTCGGCGCGAACGCCCTCCCCGACGCCAAGAGCGTCAGCCCCTCGGTCCTCGACGAGCTCCGGCAGGCCTCGGTCGCCAGCCAGGACGCCGCGGCCCGGGCCGACAGCGCCGACCGCGCCACCCGTGACGACCGGTCGACCGACGCCGCCGCGAGCGAGCAGGACCCCTGGCTCCTCCCCCTGCACGGCTACGACTTCAAGTCGCCCTACGGCGTGCGCTGGGGCAAGCTGCACACCGGCATCGACCTGGTCGCGCCCGAGGGCACGCCCTACAAGGCCATCCACTCCGGCACCGTCACCAAGGCCGGCTGGTTCGGCGGCTACGGCTACGCGGTGATCGTCAAGCACTCCGACGGCAGCGAGGCCATCTACGGCCACTCCTCCGCGGTGACCGTCAAGGAGGGCCAGGAGGTCAAGGCCGGCGATCAGCTCGGCCTGGTCGGCAACACCGGCCACTCCTACGGCTCCCACCTGCACCTCGAGGTCCATGTCAACGGCCAGCCGCTGGACCCGGTGCCGTGGCTCCAGGAGCGCGGAGTGGACATCAAGCTCGAAACCGAGGCACTCTACGGCGACGTGGCCGCGTCCTGACCCTCCGCACCGCCCGATGACCGCCCGGATCCCGTGATCCGGGCGGTTTCGTCTGTCGGCAAGTCTGCTGGATCACAGTTGCGGATGTGAGCGGGCCCACACCGGCCGGTGATCGTCTCTTCCGGGGAACCACCCAAGCGGCGTCAACCCGGGCAGGACGCCGGCCCGGACCGGCCCGGCCGGGAGACCCGCCGGCCCGGCCGCCCCGCCGCTGACACCAGTATTTCGAGGTCACGTGCCCCTCGACTGGTGAAGGTCCCCGTGCAACACAGCAGTCCCACCCCGAACGGCAACACCCCGGACAACGCCCCCGCCCGCCACCGGCGCCCCCGCCGGGCACGGCGCACCGTATACCTGGTCACCGGCGCGGTGGCCCTGCTCGGGCTCGGCCTTGGCGGTGTCGTGGTCGCGACCACCGATGAACCGACCCCGGCGCCGGCGGCGGTCGACTTCGACGCGCGGGCACGCGCGGAGGACGCCGCCCGCGCCGACCGCTCGGCCCGGGAGTCGGTCAGTCCCGTCACGCCGTCGGCCACCCCGGCCAGCCCGTCCCCGAGCCCGAGCGCGGCCGCCCCGAAGCCGAGGAAGACGGTGAAGCCGAAGCCGAAGAAGAAGGCCGCGCCGAAGCCCGGCTGGGTGATCCCGATGAAGGGCGCCGAGATCACCTCCTGCTACGGGCAGCGGTGGGGAACCCTGCACGCGGGCATCGACTTCGCCATGCCCGCCGGCACGCCGATCCGGGCCGCCGCGGCGGGCACCGTGGTCAAGGCCGGCGACGTCGGTGACGGTTACGGCAACTCGGTCTTCGTCGACCACCACAACGGCTACCTGACGCACTACGCGCACCAGAGCCGGCTCCTCGTCGACGTCGGCGACAAGGTCCGGGCCGGCCAGGTCATCGGCTACGAGGGCGCGACCGGTGACGCGACCGGACCGCACCTGCACTTCGAGGTGCACCAGGGCGCGATGTGGAACCAGATCGACCCGGCGCCGTTCCTGCGCGCCCGGGGCGTCGACGTGGCCTGCTGACGGCCACGGCACAAGGAGGGGCCCGGCCCGGCGGCACGCCGGACCGGGCCCCTCCCGTCGGTCAGAGCTTGTCGATCGGGGCGTGCCGCAGCACCAGCCACATGGTCTGGTCGCCGAAGTCGATCTGGGCCCGGGCGCCCGGGCCGGCGCCCTCCACCGCCAGCACCCGACCCAGGCCGTAGCGCTGGTGGTTGACCCGGTCGCCGGCCGAGACCTTGGGCGCCTGCTTCAGCTCGCTCGCGGTGGACAACCGGCTGGCGTCCACGCCCAGACGCTTGGCCAGCTCGGTCGCCTTCGGGGTGCCACCGGCGAAGCCGCCGCGGCCCATCCGGTCCGCCCGGCCGCCGACGCCGCCCCCACCGCCGCCCCACGAGGTGTACGAGCCCTCGGTGCGCTCCCACCGGACCAGCTCCGGCGGCAACTCCTCCAGGAACCGCGACGGCGGGTTGTAGGCCGGCGCGCCCCAGGCCGACCGGGTGACCGCCCGGGACAGGTAGAGGCGCTGCCGGGCCCGGGTGATGCCCACGTACGCCAGGCGTCGCTCCTCCTCCAGCTCGCGGGTGTCGCCGAGCGAGCGCAGGTGCGGGAAGACGCCGTCCTCCAGGCCGGTCAGGAAGACCACCGGGAACTCCAGGCCCTTGGCCGTATGCAGCGTCATGAGCGTGACGACACCCTGATGGTCCGGGTCGTCGGAGGGGATCTGGTCGGCGTCGGCGACCAGCGCCACCTGCTCCAGGAAACCGGCCAGGGTGGCCCGCTCGTCGTCGGCGCCCAGCGCCTCGATCCGCTCGGTGTATTCCCGGGCGACACTCACCAGCTCCTGGAGGTTGTCCACCCGGCCGGCGTCCTGCGGGTCGAGGCTCTCCTCCAGCTCGGCCAGGTAGCCCGAGCGGGTCAGCAGCGCCTCCAGCACCTCCTCCGGGGTGCCGGTGGCGGCCAGCTCACGCGCCTCGTCGAGCAGCGCGACGAACTCGGCGATGCCGTTGGCCGCCCGGGTGGAGATCCCCGGCGCCGTCCTGGCGCGGCGCAACGCGGCGCCGAAGGAGATGCGGTCCTGTGACGCCAGCGCCTCGACGCAGGCCTCGGCCCGCTCGCCGATGCCCCGGCGCGGGGTGTTGAGGATCCGGCGCAGGCTGACCGTGTCGTCGTCGTTGACCACCGCCCGCAGGTAGGCCAGCGCGTCGCGGACCTCCTTGCGCTCGTAGAAGCGCACCCCGCCGACCACCTTGTAGGGCAGGCCGACCCGGATGAAGACCTCTTCGAACACCCGCGACATGGCGTTGGTGCGGTAGAAGACGGCAACGTCGCCCGGGCGGGTGTCGCCGCCGTCGACCAGCCGGTCGATCTCCCGGGCCACCCAGTCCGCCTCGGCGTGCTCGGTGTCGGCGACGTAGCCGACGATCTGCTCGCCGGCGCCGGCGTCGCTCCACAGCCGCTTGGGCTTGCGCGAGGTGTTCCGGTCGATCACCGCGTTGGCCGCGTTGAGGATGGTCTGGGTCGAGCGGTAGTTCTGCTCCAGCAGGATCGTGCGGGCGTCGGTGAAGTCCCGCTCGAACTCCAGGATGTTGCGGATGGTCGCGCCGCGGAACGCGTAGATCGACTGGTCGGCGTCACCGACCACGCACAGCTCGGCCGGCGGGACGCCCTCGGTGCCGGAGACCAGCTCCTTGATCAGCACGTACTGGGCGTGGTTGGTGTCCTGGTATTCGTCCACCAGCACGTGCCGGAACCGGCGCCGGTAGCTCTCCGCCACGTGCGGGTGGGACTGGAGCAGGTGCACCGTCGTCATGATCAGGTCGTCGAAGTCGAGCGCGTGCGCCTCACGCAGCCGCCGCTGGTAGAGCGTGTAGGCCTCGGCCAGGGCCCGCTCGTTCGGCCCCTTGGCCCGGCCGGCGAACTCCTCGGGGTCGACCAGCTCGTTCTTCAGGTTGGAGACCTGCGCGGCGAGGCCCCGGGCGGGATAGCGCTTCGGGTCCAGGTCCAGCTCGCGGGCGACCATCTGCATCAGCCGCCGGGAGTCGTCGGCGTCGTAGATCGAGAAGGTGGACTTCAGGCCGGCGTGCTCGTGCTCGGCGCGCAGGATGCGTACGCAGGCCGAGTGGAACGTCGAGACCCACATGAGCCGGGCGCGCGGGCCGACCAGCGCGGCCACCCGCTCCTTCATCTCGCCGGCGGCCTTGTTGGTGAACGTGATCGCGATGATCTCGCCGGGGTGCACGTCCCGGGCGCCGAGCAGGTAGGCGATCCGGTTGGTCAGCACCCGGGTCTTGCCGGAGCCGGCGCCGGCCACGATCAGCAGCGGGGAGCCGGCGTGGGTCACCGCGTCGCGCTGGGGGCCGTTCAGGCCGTCGAGGAGGGCCTGCGGGTCGGACCGGGCGGCCCCGGAGCGGCGCGGCGGGGTCGGCCGGGACTCCGGCGCGGGCGGGGACGCGGGAATGTCGAAGAGAGGATGCATCGCAGTCCGAGTCTATGCCGTCGGCCGGACACTTCCCCGCCCGCGCGCCCGGGTGCGCGGGCGGCGTCACGTCCCACCTGTTGGCCGGTTTCCTTGCGCGCCCGCCCTGCCGGTCGGCATACTCGACGGCGTGTTCGATCAGCGCTTCTTTTACTACGGCACCGGGAGTCCGGCAGCCGTGGGTCGCGCCTGATCATCCAGACCTACGAAACGCCCCGGGCTCCCCGAGCCCGGGGCTTTTCCGTCCCGGGATCCGGGTACCGGGTCCGAGCCCCGAGAGGGACGACGATGATGACTGACGTGGTGGAGTCCAGCGGCAGCCTGGCGCGGCACGACCGGCCGGCCGGCGGTGACCCGACCGGTGCCGCGGCGGCCCGGACCGGCACCGACGACTCGGCGGCGGCCGAGCGGATCGGGGAGATCCGGCGACGGATCGACGAGATCGACCGGACGCTGATCGCGCTCTGGCAGGAGCGCGCCGCGCTCTCCCAGGAGGTCGGCGCGACCCGGATGGCCTCCGGCGGGACCCGGCTGGTGCTCTCCCGCGAACGCGAGATCCTGGAGCGCTTCCGCTCCGAACTCGGCGCCGACGGCACCCAGCTCGCGCTGCTGCTGCTGCGCGCCGGCCGCGGCCCGCTGTGACCGGCGCCGGATACGACGGACCGCCTGCCCGCGTCGACTGACGCGGACAGGCGGTCCGGTCGGGATCAGGCCGCGCCGTGGGTGACGACGATCTCCCGCTTCTCCGCGAAGTGGCAGGCGCTCGGGTGGTCCGAGCCCGGCCGGATCTGGAGCAGCGGCACCTCCTGGGCGCAGAGGTCCTGCGCCTTCCAGCACCGGGTGCGGAACCGGCAGCCCGAGGGCGGGCTGATCGGCGAGGGGACGTCGCCCTGGAGCCGGATGATCGCCTTGCTCTCCCGCAGCGTCGGGTCCGGCACCGGCACCGCGGACAGCAGCGCCTGGGTGTACGGGTGGGTCGGCCGCTCGTAGATCTCGTCCTCGGTGCCGACCTCCACCATCTTGCCCAGGTACATGACGGCGACCCGGTCGGACAGGTGGCGCACGACCGACAGGTCGTGGGCGATGAAGACGTACGACAGGCCGAACTCGGCCTGGAGCTTCTCCAGCAGGTTCATCACCTGCGCCTGGATGGACACGTCCAGGGCCGACACCGGCTCGTCGCAGACGATCACCTCGGGCCGCAGCGCCAGCGCCCGGGCGATGCCGATGCGCTGCCGCTGACCGCCCGAGAACTGGTGCGGGTACCGGTTGATGTGCTCCGGGTTGAGGCCGACCAGGTCGAGCAGCTCCTTGACCTTGCTGCGCCGGCTGCCCTTCGGAGCCACCTCGGGGTGAATCTCGAACGGCTCGCCGATCAGGTCACCCACCGTCATGCGGGGGTTCAGCGAGGTGTACGGGTCCTGCATCACCAGCTGGATCTGCCGGCGCAGCCGCCGCAGCGCGCCACCGGAGAGCTTGGAGATGTCCTGACCCTTGTAGAGCACCTGACCGGCGGTCGGCTTCTCCAGGTTCATCAGCACCCGGGCGAGCGTCGACTTGCCGCAGCCGGACTCGCCGACCACGCCGAGCGTCTCGCCGGCCTTGAGGTCGAAGGAGACGCCGTCGACCGCCTTGACGTGCCCGATGGTCTTCTTGAACACGATGCCCCGGGTCACGGGGTAGTGCTTGACCAGGTCACGGACCTCGATGATGTTCTCAGTCACGGTTCACGAGCTCCTCGGCGAAGTGGCAGGCGCTGGCCCGGCCGTTGCCCAGCTGCAGCAGCGGCGGCACCTTCTCCCGGCACACCGGCTGCGCCATCGGGCAGCGCGGGTTGAAGGCGCATCCCGACGGGATGTTCATCAGGTTCGGCGGGAGCCCCTTGATGGTCCGGAGCTCCTGCCCCTTCTCGTCCATCCGCGGGATCGAGTTGAGCAGGCCGAGCGTGTACGGGTGGGCGGGCTTGCCGTACAGGTCGTAGACGTCGGCTTCCTCGACGATCCGGCCGGCGTACATGACCGCGATCCGGTCCGCGACGTCGGCGACCACGCCGAGGTCGTGGGTGATCAGGATCATGCCCATCTGCCGTTCCCGCTGGAGCTCGCCGAGCAGGTCCATGATCTGGGCCTGCACGGTCACGTCCAGCGCGGTGGTCGGCTCGTCCGCGATCAGCACCTCCGGGTCGAGCGCCAGCGACATGGCGATCATCGCCCGCTGCCGCATACCGCCGGAGAACTGGTGCGGGTAGTTGCTGAACCGACCCTTGGCGTTGGGGATCTTCACCTGGTCGAGCATCTCGATCGCGCGCTTCTTGGCGTCCGCGCGGCTGAGGCCGCGGCGGATGCGGAACTGCTCCGCGATCTGGAAGCCGACGGTGAAAACCGGGTTGAGGGCCGAGAGCGAGTCCTGGAAGATCATGGCGATGCCCTCGCCACGGATCCGACGCCGCTGCTCGGCGGACATCTTGAGCATGTCCTTGCCGTGGAAGCGCACCTGGCCGCCGGTGACGAACCCGGGCGGGGTGTCCAGGATGCCCATGACGGTCTGCGCGGTGACGCTCTTGCCGGAGCCGGACTCGCCGAGCACGGCGAGGGTCTCCCCCGCGTCGACGTGGTACGTCACCCCGTTGATGACCTTGGCGACGCCGTCCCTGGTACGGAACTCCACCCGCAGGTCGTCGACCTCGAGCAGGCGGCCCGAGGGGCGGCCGGATCCGTCGGCGCCCGGAGCGGACTGCTCGGACACGAGAATGTCGGACAACTCAGTTCCCCTATCGGAGCTTCGGGTCGAGGGCCTCGCGGACCGCCTCGCCGAGCATCACGAAGCTCAGCACGGCCGCGACGAGGAACGCGGCAGGGAAGAACAGCAGGAACGGCGCGACACGGATATAGTTCTGCGCCTCGCTGATCATGATGCCCCACGACACAACCGGACTCTTCAGGCCGACGCCCAGGAAGGACAGCGTCGCCTCGGCGCCGATGAACGACCCGACCATGATGGTCCCGTAGACCAGCAGCGGGGCCAGACAGTTCGGGAGCAGGTGCTTCAGCACGATCCGCCCGGTGCCGGCGCCGAGCGCGCGCGCCGCCACGATGTAGTCGGCCTCCCGCGTGGCCAGGACCGAGGACCGCATCAGCCGCATCACCACCGGCCAGCTCAGCACCGTCAGCGACATGATCACCAGGAACATGATCTGGGCCTTGCTGTTGCTGCTGCCCGAGCCGTTGAACGTGGTCAGGATGACGATCGCGCCCAGCACGAACGGCAGGCCGAAGAAGACGTCCGCGATCCGGGAGAGCAGCGAGTCCACCCAGCCACCGCGGTAGCCGGCGATCATGCCCATGGCCCCGCCGATGAGCATCGTGCCCAGCACCGACAGCAGCGCCACGACGATGGAGGCCCGGGCGCCGTAGATGGTGCGGGCGTACACGTCCCGGCCCTGCACGTCGTAGCCGAACCAGGCGTCCGCCGACGGCTTGCCGAGGCTGCGGGACAGGTCGCCGTTGACGGCGTCGCCCGAGGAGAACAGCGACGGGAAGGCCGCCATCACGACGAACAGCAGGATGAACGCCGCCGAGATCCAGAAGAGGGGCTTGCGACGCAGGTCACGCCAGGCGTCGCCGAGCAGACCGCGCGGCTTCTCCTTGCGGGCGCCCTCGGGCAGCCCGGCGCCGGGCGACGCCGCGAGCTCGCGCGGCTCCTCGGGACGGGGGGTGCTGACGATCGATGCGGTGGAGGGGTCACTCATAACGGATCCTCGGGTCCAGGGCTGCGTACAGCAGGTCCACCAGCAGGTTCATCAGCAGGTAGACAAGCACCAGCACGATCACGATGGAGACAACGGTAGCGCTCTCCTTGGTGACGATCGAACGGAAGACCTGTCGGCCGATTCCGTTGATCTGGAAGATGCCCTCGGTGACGATCGCGCCACCCATCAGGGCGCCCAGGTCCGTGCCGAGCAGCGTGACCACCGGGATCAGCGAGTTGCGCAGCAGGTGCACCCCGACCACCCGGCGCATCGGCAGGCCCTTGGCGATCGCGGTGCGCACGTAGTCGGAGCGCCGGTTCTCGGCGATGCTGGTGCGTGCCACCCGGGCGATGTACGCCATCGAGGCACTTCCCAGCACGAAGCCCGGAATGATCAGTTCCGAGAAGCGCATCTCGCTGGAGACCGTCGGCTTGACGATGCCCCACTGCACGCCGAACAGCCACTGCAGCACGAAGCCGACCACGAAGACCGGCAGCGCGATCAGGAACAGCGTGGAGACGAGCACCAGGTTGTCCAGGAAGCCGTTGCGCCGCAGGCCGGTCAGCACACCGGCGGTGAGGCCGATGACCGCCTCGATCGCCAGCGCCACGACGGCCAGCTTCATGGTGTTCGGGTACGACGTCAGGATGATGTCGTTGATCGACCGACCGCTGAACGTCTCGCCGAAGTCGCCCTGCAGCAGGTTCTGCATGTACGTGAAGTACTGGACGAAGATGTTCTGATCCAGGTTGTACTTGTCGGTCATGAAGTCGATGTACTGCTGCGGGCAGCGCCGCTCACCGCACTTGCCGGCGAACGGGTCGCCGGGCACCGACCAGACGAGCCAGTAGATCAGGAACGTCGTGCCGATGAAGACCGGCACGAGTTGGAGTAGCCGTCTCACCAGATAACGGCCCATGGGGTGGCCTCCAGGAACAGGGGGCGTCGGACGACGGTACGCCGACACGGATGGCGGTCAGGTGCGAGGGTGGGCGTGGTGACACCCAGTCGCGGAACGGCCCCCGGGCCGGGCTCACCGGGTTCGGCGAGCCCGACCCAGGGGTCAGACCGATCGGATCAGAGCTCGACCGAGCTCAGGTCCAGCTCGCCCACGTTGGTGAGCTCGAGCTTCTTGATCTTCTCCGAGTGGCCGGCCTGCTGGCCGTAGAAGTAGATCGGGATGGTCGGGACGTCCTCGTCGACCAGCTTCAGAACCTCTTCGAACTTCTTGTGCGAGTCCTCCAGGCTGCCAGCGGCGCTGGCCTCCTTGGCGCCCGCGTCCACGGCCGGGTTGACGTACTTGCCGTCGTTCGAGGAGCCGGTCGAGGTGAAGAGCGGGTTCACCCAGTTCTCGATGTCCGGGTAGTCCTGCTGCCAGGCCGCGCGGTACGGGCCCTTCATCTTGTAGGCGTTGATGTTCTGGCGGAACACCGCGAAGGTGGGGACACCCTCGGCGCGCGCGTTGATGTTGAGGTTGGTCTTCACCTGCTGCGCAACGGCCTCCATCCAGTCCTTGTGGCTGGAGTCGGCGTTGTAGTAGAAGACCATCTCACCGGTGAAGCCGCCGGCCTTGGCGAGCAGCTCCTTGGCCTGGGCCGGGTCGAACTTGCAGGAGGTGCAGTTGCCCGCCGGGGCGCCCGGGGTCAGCGGGTTGGCCCAGCTGTCGGCCGGCTTGCGGGTGCCGAAGAAGATCTTGTCGCTGATCGCCTGCCGGTCGATCGACAGCGAGACCGCCTTGCGCAGGTCCTTGTTCGCGAACCGCTTGTCGTAGATCGGGAAGGCGATGAACGCGGTCGACGGGGTGACGGTGTTCAGCGCCCGGTCGCCGAGGTCGGCCTTGTACTTCTCGCCGGCGAGCGCGGAGGTCGGAACCGTCTCCATGAAGTCCAGGTTGCCGGAGATCAGGTCGCTGTAGGCGGCGTTCTCGTCCTGGTACAGCTTGATCCCGACGTCCTTGATCTTCACCTTGTCACGCAGGGTGTAGTCGTCGAAGCGGGTCAGCTTGATCTCGACGTTGTCCTGCCACGACACGAACTTGACCGGGCCGTTGCCGATCGGCTTCTTGCCGAAGTCCTCGGCCTTCTGGGTGAAGAAGGCGTCCGGCAGCGGCATGAAGGCGCTGTAGCCCAGCTTGGTCGGGAAGACGGCGGTCGGGGCGGCGAGGGTGACCTCGAAGCTCCAGTCGTCGAGGACCTTCAGGCCGGACATCTTCTCCTGCTTCGGCGGCGGGGCCTTCTGCGGGCCGTCGCCGTCCGGGTCGGAGGTGGCCACGTCCTCGTAGCCCTGGATGTCGGAGAAGAAGGAGCCGTTGGCGGCGCCGTTCGGCGAGTAGGCGGCCCAGTTCCAGGCGTCGACGAAGTTCTTCGCCTTCACCGGGGTGCCGTCGTGGAACTTGGTGTTCTGCTTGATCTTGATGTTGAACACCTTCGAGTCCTTGGTCTCGATGGTGTCCGCCAGCGCGTTCTGGGGCGCGCCGCCGTTGTTCGGGTACTCGACGAGACCCGTCCACATCATGTCGATGATCTTGCCGCCACCGGTCTCGGTGGTGTTGGCCGGAACCAGAGGGTTCTCCGGCTGAACGCCGTGGATCGTGATGGCGCCGTCCTTGCTGGCGCCGGCGTCACCACCGTCGCTGTTCCCGCTGGAGCAGCCGGACGCGACGAGCGCGAATGCCGCGCCAACCGCGAGGGCGCCGCTCGCCCGCTTCGAGACTCTCATTCCGAGGGGCCTCCTCTTTCTAACCTGGTTCCGTCGTGGGTTTCACGCACGTTGGGGGGGTGACACCGCCGACGACCCGAACCACAGATCGCCGGTTTACCGCAGAGGAAATCGGGACACCCCAGGGGTACCGATCGCCGGGCGCCACACCCTTCGACGAGGACACCGCGCAGGGTCGACGACCACGCAGCGGCGCGAAGAGCGCGTCACGTGGTCGGCAGGCCCGACGAGGTGCCTCACACCGGGGGGTGAGGTGCTGCCACTGTGACACCCACCGGCCCTTTCCGTGAAGGTGCCGTTATCAAGCCGTTAGTTGCCCGCCACGTTGCCGATACTTGAGAAAAGATCACAAACGTCACCGATCGCACGGCTCTGAACAGGAAAGACGTGCCCAGACCTGCCGGGACCACCCCGTACGTCCGGCGCTGTGAGATGTGCCCCGCCCACGCCGGTACGCGACGGACGCTCGCGGTTCTGACCATCCGGACGATGCCGGCCTCGGCCGGCCGTACGCCACGGCCGACCGGCCGGACGAGGGTGCCGAGGTGACCCGGTCCGCCGGGGTCAGACCAGCCGACGGTCGGCGGCCCAGCGGGACAACTCGTACCGGTTCGACATCTGGAGCTTGCGCAGGACGTTGGAGACGTGCGTCTCGACCGTCTTGATCGAGATGAACAGCTCCTTGGCGATCTCCTTGTACGCGTAGCCCCGGGCGAGCAGCCGGAGCACCTCACGCTCCCGGTTGGTGAGCTGGTCCAGCTCGGGATCGGCGACCGGCGCGTCCGGCCGGGACGCGAACGCGTCCAGCACGAACCCGGCCAGTCGCGGGCTGAACACGGCGTCGCCGTCGGCCACCCGACGGATCGCGTCGGTCAGCTCCTCGGGCGAGATGGTCTTCGTTACGTAGCCCCGGGCACCCGCCCGGATCAGGCCGATCACGTCCTCGGCGGCGTCGGACACGCTCAACGCCAGGAACTTCACCTGCGGGTGGGTCCGCCGCATCGCCTCCAGCACGGCCCGGCCACCGCCGTCCGGCATGTGCACGTCGAGCAGCACCACGTCGGGCTGGGTCGCCGCGATCCGGGCCACCGCCTCGGCCACCGAACTGGCCTCGCCCACCACGTCGACCCGCGCGCCCAGCTCGGCGCGGACGCCGGCGCGGAACATGGCGTGGTCGTCGACGAGGAACACCCGCAGCGGACCCCGCGGCGTCGCGCCCTCGACCGGTTCCTGCTCGGACATGGTCACCTGTCCCTTTCCGTGGTGGCGCCGGAGCCGCTGATCGGCAGGATCAGCCGGACCTCGGTCCCCTCTCCGGGCTCGGACCGGATCTCCGCCCGGCCGCCGTGCCGCTTCATCCGTCCGATGATCGAGCCTCGGACGCCGTGCCGGTGATTCTCCACCGTATCCGGGTCGAAGCCCTTGCCCCGGTCCCGGACGAAGACGCTGACCTGCTCCGGCTCCACCTCGGCGTAGAGCGACACGGTCTGCACCCCGGCGTGCCGGGCCGCGTTGACCAGCGCCTCCCGGGCGGCGGCGACCAGCGCCCCGACCCGCTCGTCGGTCTCGCGGTCGCCGACCACCACCGCCTCGACGGTGATGGCGAACGTGTCCTCCACCTCGGCCGCGGCCTGCTCCAGGGCGGCCGCGAACCGCTCGGTCGGCGAGGCGGTCGGCTTGTAGAGCCAGTTGCGCAACGACCGTTCCTGGCCCCGGGCCAGCCGCTGCACCGTCTTGACGTCGCCGGCGTTGCGCTGGATCAGGGCGAGCGTGTGCAGCACCTGGTCGTGCACCATGGCGGCCAGTTCGGCGCGCTCCTGCTCGCGGATCCGCCCCTCCCGCTCCGACCGGAGCTGGTTCCAGGTGCGCCAGAGCACCGGGCCGGTCACCACGCCCACCCCGGCGAGCCCGACCAGGGCGAAGATGACGCCGTTGAGCACCGCGTCGAAGTTCTGTGCCGGCGAGTAGACCGCGGCCACGCCGATGATGCCGACCGCGACGAGCACGCCGCCGCCGATGAAGCGGAGCACGAACGCCCGCCGGTCGCTCTCCTCCACCACCGCGCCCAGCCAGGGCACGGCCGAGTCACCCCACTGCCGGCGGCGCTCCGGCCCGGACTGGTGCCAGATGACGCCGGCGCCGACCGCGATGATCGCCACCAGCCAGCCGGCGGTCCCGGCGGCGCCCACCGAGTTGAAGGCGAACACCTGCAACAGCAGCACGCCCAGCCCGATCGCCACGAACGGCAGCAGTTGGGTGAGGTCGCGGCGGGGCGGAGCGGCGGTGTCGCCGGGGCGAGGCGGGACCACCGCCCAGAAGGCGGCGTAGAGCAGCAGCCCGAGACCGCTGAGCCCGAGCAGGACCATGAACGCCATCCGCACCCGCAGCACCGGGATGCCCAGGTGGTCGGCGATGCCGGCGGCCACCCCGGCGGCCAACCGGTGCTCGGTGGCCCGGTAGAGGCGCGGCGGGTGGGGCGTGACGGTGCTGCTGATGGGAGGCTCCCGGGTCGGCGCGAGATGCCGGCGACGGCCGACGACCCGATCGTCACACGGCGGGAACGCCCCGGACCACGGGGACGCCCCGGACATTCACCATCGGCGGATCTCAGGGTGGGGTCAGGGTCGGGTCCTGAGGTCGGCCGGGCGGCCGGGGCAGCAGTATCGGAGTCATGACCGAGGACGCTGCCCGTCCGCCCCGCCCCTGGGCGGCAGCACAGGACGATCCGCCGCCGCCCCCGCCGGGGTCGGCATCCGCCGCCGACGACGCGACCCCGCCGCCGGGCGGCGCGCCGTTCGCCGATCCACCACCCGGTGGGTACGCCCCACCGCCCGGTGCGGCCGGCTTCACCACCCGGTACGGGCTGGTCCGCCCCCGGGAGGGCCGCTACCTGGCCGGCGTCTGCGCGGCCATCGGCCGGGCCACCAACACCGACCCGGTGCTGTGGCGCGTCCTGTTGGCCGTGCTCGGCTTCTTCGGCGGCATCGGCATCCTCGTCTACGTCGCCGCGTGGCTGATCATCCCCGGCGAGGGGGACACCGCCTCGCCGGTGGAGTCGATGCTCGGCCGTGGGCGCTCCAGCATGTCCCCGATCACCGTGATCGTGCTCGGCCTCGTGGTCGCGGTCGGCTTCGCCTACGTCGTCACCGACGGCTTCCGGGCCATCCTGCTCGGTGCGGTGATCCTGGTCGGCGGCGCGCTGCTGCTCAACCGCGAGCCCCGCGACGCGGCGGGCCGGACGGGCACGCCCGCGCCCGGGCCGGCGCCGGGCCCGGTGCCACCGGTGGCCTGGCCGGCGCCCTCCCCCGCCGGCCCGGCCCCCGGGTCCTGGGCCGGGTCCGCCGCCCCGGGCGTGCCGTGGGCCGGCGGACCCTCCCCCTCGGTCCCGTCGCACGGACCGGTCGAGGGCACGCCGCCGACCGCCACCGGCCCGTCGGTGGCCGGGGCCCACCCCGAACCGAGTTACCCGCCGGCCACCCCGGCCGAGCCGGGCTACCCACCCGCGCCGTCCGCCTGGCCCGAGCCGCCGGGCTACCCGGCCACGCCGGTCGGGTCGGGTCTACCGACCACCCCGGTCGAGCCGGGCTACCCGGCCACGCCGTTGTCCGCTCCGGGCTGGCCCGCCGCGGCCGGCGCCCGACCGGTCCGGCCCGAGCCGGTGACCGCCGCGCTGCCCGCGGTCACCCCGCCGGTTTCCGGCGCGGCCCCGACGTGGCCGGTCGCGCCCACCACGGGCGGCCCGCTCGGTGATCCGGCGGCCGTGCCACCGCCGGCCCCGGTGGGAGCGCCCCTGCCGCCGGGGGGCTACCGCCCGCCGTTCGCCCCGCACGGCCCGTACGCCGGATCGCGCCCCTCCCCGGCGCCGATCCGACCGCCGCGACCGCCGAAGCGGCCGAAAGAGCGCTCGGCCCTCGGCGCGATCACGTTCTCGCTGATCTTCCTGGCGCTGGGCCTGGTGGCGATGCTCGACCTGCTCGACGTCTTTCCGGTCGGCGCGGCCGGCTACTTCGCCGCGGTGTTGGCCACCATCGGCCTCGGGCTGCTCGTGGGCACCTGGTTCGGCCGGGCCCGGTGGCTGATCGCTCTCGGTCTGGTCACCGCGGCGGCGCTCGGCGTCGCCACCGTCGCCGAGTCCTACGACCGGGTCCGCGGCATCGACGGGAACGTCACCTGGGCCCCCACCGACCGGCGCGACCTGGCCGACCGCTACGAGAACAACCTCGGTGACGCGGTGCTCGACCTGCGCGCCATCGACTTCGACAAGCAGGACGTCCAGGTGACCGTCGACGTGAACCTCGGCAACGCGACAGTGGTCGTGCCGCCGGACGTGGACGTGACCACGGTGGCGGACGTCAACGCCGGTGAGGCCACGGTCTTCGGCCGGCGCACCGGCGGGCTCAACGGCCGCCACTGGGAGAGCACCGACGCCGGCGCGGACGGCCCCGGCGGCGGCAAGCTGCGTCTCTACGTCCACGTGAACGCCGGAAACCTGGAGGTGACCCGGTGAAGGCCCACCGCACCGACGTCGTGTCGTTCGCCTTCGGGCTCGTCTTCCTCGGGCTGGCCCTCTGGTGGCTGCTGGCCCGGATCCTCGGGCTGGCCGTTCCGCCGGTCGGTTGGTTCCTCGCCGGCGGGCTGGTCCTGATCGGACTGCTCGGGCTGGTCGGGGCCTTGCGCTCGGGTCGCGGGCCGGACCGGGCGGACCAGTCCGACCAGCCGGGCCCGACCGCGGGACCGGAGACGACGGTGGCCGCGCCGTACCGCGACGACGTACCGGTCGACGGCCGGGCGGTGCCCACGGAGGCCGACGAGTGGCCCACCGGCGCGACGACCGACGTGCCGACGCCGGCGTCGGAGGACCGGCCCGCCGACCCGGAACCCCCGGTGTGGGCGGACCGGCCCGCCGACCCGGAGCCGCTCCGGTCACCGGCCGAGCCGGGGACCGAGGAGCTGGGCACCGGCGGGCCCGCGGGCCGGGCCGAACCGGCCACCCGCGAGCTGCCACCGCTCGACCCGGGTGACGACGACGGATCGCGGGCGGGCCGGGCCGGGTGACGGCCCGACCGCGCCGGTGCGGCAGCGCGACGACGCGGCCTATGCTGGTCGGTGGAGATCCCGCCTCCGCCGGCCGGCCCCGCCATCCCGACCACGCAGGGCGCTCCCCGGCCGGTCGGCCGCCGCCGAGGCGGTCCCGTCCGTCTCTCACTCGTCAGGAGCTCGTCAGACATGACCCAGTCCCCCGCCGTGCGCGTCACCGCTCCGTCCGGTGCGGTCCGCATCGGCGAGCGCGCCGCTCGTACGCTCGTCAGCGAGTTCGCCCGGCGTAACGACCCCAAGGCCGGCCTGCTGGTCGGCGCGACCCCGGAGTCCGCGGTGCTGGCCGCGGCGATCGAGGCGCTGCTCCCCGGCGACCGGCTCGTCGTGGTGCCGGCGGAGGGCGCCGCGGCGGCCGCGCTGCGGGAGCACGTGACGGCCCAGGGCCGCTGGGTCGCCGACCGGGTACGCGTCGTCGACGCCCTCGCCGAGGCGGACGCCGCGGCGGCGGTCGTCGTCGCCGAGCCGTTCACCGGGACCGCCGAGGAGGCCCGCGCCGCGGTCGACGGGCTGTCGAAGTACCTGGCCGACGGGGCGGTGCTGAGCGTCGCCGCGCCGCTGTTCCGCACCGAGGGCGCGGGCGCCGAGCTGGACCGGCAGGGCGTGCTGCACGGCGTCCGCACCGACGTGGTGCTGCGCAACTCCCCGCCGGTACGCGTGCACCACCTGCGCTTCACCCCGGCGCCGGCCGCGCTGGCGGCCTCGTTGTCGCCGGCGTACCGGCCGTCGAGCGTGCCGCTGACCCGACAGATGCACATCGACTCCAACGGCGTGGCCGCCGCCGGCATCACGCTCGGCCTGGCCGCCCTGGCCCGGGCCGCCCGGCCGAAGTCCCGGCTCTGGCTGCTGCCGGCGCTGGCCGCCGCCCCGGTGGCCGCGTTCTTCCGGGACCCGGAGCGGGACGTCCCGGAGGACCCGTCGGCGGTGGTCGCGTCCGCGGACGGTCAGGTCCTCTCCGTGCAGCGGTTGCAGGACGAGCGCTTCGGCGACGGCGAGTGGCTGCGGATCGCGGTGTTCCTGTCGGTGCTGGACGTGCACGTCAACCGCGCGCCGGTGGCCGGCAAGGTGATCGACTACTTCGTCGCCGACGGTGGGTTCGTCAACGCCATGAAGCCGGACGCCGAGCACAACGTGGCGGCGTACACGGTGTTGGACACCGACCACGGCACGGTGGTGGTGGCCCAGCGCACCGGGCTTATCGCCCGCCGGATCGTGCAGCGGGCGCCGGTCGGCTCGCTGCTGGCCCGGGGCGAGCGCTTCGGCCTGATCCGCTTCGGCTCGCGGACCGACGTCTACCTGCCGGCCGACGCCGCGGACCCGCTGGTCGGGCCGGGCGACAAGGTGGTCGGTGGCAGCACGGTCATCGCCCGCTGGCGCTGACCGCGAGAACGCGAGAAGGGGCGCCGCGCGATGCGCGGCGCCCCTTCTGTCGTACGAGTCCGGGTCAGGCGGCCCGGCGCTGGTGCAGCCAGAGCAGCGGGCCGCTGACCAGGTAGCCCACCACCACGAGGGCGAAGGTGAGCCGGATGTCGACGAGCGCGCCGACCACCGGGGCCAGCCAGAGCCACGGCGGCAGCTTCAGCAGCCGGGCGAGCTTGGCGTAGGGGAAGCTCGACACCATGGCGAAGGCGAGCAGCGCCACGCCGGCGACCATGACCAGACCGGAGACCGGCACGCCGATCGCCACGGTCAGGGCGAGCACCGCCGCCGCCATGGTGGTTGGCACGCCGCAGAAGAAGCGGCCGTCCTTGGGCGAGACGTTGAAGCGGGCGAGCCGGATCGCCGCGCACGCGGCGACCAGAGCACAGGCGACCGCGGCGGCGGCCGGGGGCACCGAACCGGCCAGCGAGGCGTAGACCACCACCGGCGCGGCGAGACCGAACGAGCACATGTCGGCCAGCGAGTCCATCTGCGCGCCGAACGGGCTGGCCACGCCGAGCTTGCGGGCCAGGGCGCCGTCGAGGCCGTCGAACGCGACGCACGCGATCAGGCAGACGGCGGCGATCCGCACCTCGCCCTGCATGGCCAGGAAGATGGCCAGCATGCCGAGCATGAGGCTGCTCAGGGTGCAGGCGTTGACCAGCGCGAACTTGGCACGGCGGGCGGCGGTGCGCTCGCCGGGCAGGAGCGGGATCGACATCGCCGGGGACTCGTCGACCGGCACGGCCGGGACGAGCACCGGGCTGATCGGGCGGACCGCCTCGATCTCGGCGTCGAGCCGGCCGTAGCGGAGCCGCTGGCGGTCGGCGTAGCGGTGGTCGGGGGTGACCAGGTCGGTCCCGGGGGCGCCGTCACGGCGGCCCACCCGGACCAGCAGCACCTGGCGGGCGAACGTGCTGCTGCGGCGCAACCGGCCCGCCCAGCGACGCCCTGCGGGGCGCGGACTGTCAGTCGTACGACGCCGGCGCCATGGGGCTCTCGGCACGTTTCCTCCATCACCGGATCGGCTGACCGCCCACGTCGGGGCGGGTGTCCGGCTGTCTCGTGCCGGACCTTTCGGGCCCGGCAGCCCATTTGCGGAGTACACCATTGCACAGGGGATAGGGGCTTGGCGATAGCTGCCGGCGGTACTTATAACTCCCTTAACCGCGCGAACCGCTCACTTATTCCCATCTCGGGCTCAACGCCCGTTTTCGTCGACCAATCCCAACTCCCGACTGTACCGGAGGTGGCCCAGACCGGCTCGGCGAGCGGTTCAGCTCACTCGCCGTCCGGTGGCCCGGGCCGCCACGTCGGTCATCCGCAGGGCGGCGACCTCGGCCGGCGCGAACCAGGCGGCCCGGGCGGTGGAACCACCCGCCTGCTCGGTCACCACCGCCTCGGTCGGCGCGTCCACGCGTACCCGGTAGATCACCCGGATGCCGTGCCAGTCCAGCGGGCGGCGTTCCGGGCCGAGGGCGCCCGGATTGTGCAGGTTGTCCACTGCCAGCAGGTCGACCACCCGCCCCAGTTGCCCGGCCTCCTCGACCAGTTCCCGCAGCAGCCCGGCGGCCGGCTGCTCACCGTGGTCGGTGCCACCGCCGGGCAGGTGCCACCGGCCGGCGCCCGGGTAGCCGTCCGCGATCATGGTGAGCAGCACCCGGTCGGTCGGATCGGTGACCAGCCCGTACGCGGCGAAACGCTGCCGGCGGTCGGTGGCCGGACCGGCCGGCTCGGCGGGCCGGGCCCGGGGCAGGTCGGCCGGCAGCGGCGTCACCGGCAGGCCGAGCAGCTCGGCGGTGAACGGCATCAACGGCCGGGTCGCGGCCTCCTCGGGGGTGCACCAGCCCACGTCGTCGGTGCCGCCGCCCGGTTCGGGGCGCAGCCGCCCGCCCCGGGCCTCGACGTCGAAGATCAGCCGGTCGGTGTGCAGCGCGACGCCCTCGTCCCGGAAGACGGACACGTCGGCGACGGCGGCCCGGATCCCGGCGACCACCACGCTCAGCCCGGTCTCCTCGGCGAACTCGCGTACCACGGCGTCGGCCGGGTGCTCCGCGTGCTCGACCCCGCCGCCGGGCAGTTGCCACACCCCCGGACAGGGGCACCCGGCCGCCCCGCGCGCCAGCAGCACCCGCCCGTCGGAGTCCCGCAGCACCCCGTACGCCCCGACCCGCCGCTCTTCCCGCACCCCGCACCCACCCCGTCCGGCCGTACCACTCCGTCGATCATGAGGTTAGCGGTACCGAGACGGACATTTCGCGCCGTCAACTTCATGATCGCCGGGTGGGGGCCGTGGGTGCGGGCCGGGGTGGGGGGTCAGAGGAGGTGGGCGGCCTGGACTGCTTCGGCCGTGACCTCGGTGAGGCGGTCGGTGGGGAGGGCGCCGAGCTCCTCCCGGCGGAACCAGCGGGCCTCGCAGGTCGAGCCGCCGACGTCCGTGACGGTGGGCGGCGCGGGCTGGTCGACCACCACCCGGTAGAAGGCGCGTACGCCGTGCCAGTCGATCGGGTAGCCCTCCGGGCCGAGCGAGGCGGCGTCGCGGTGGCTGGCCACCCCGAGCAGCTCGACCAGGCGGCCGGTCTGCCCGGTCTCCTCGACCAGCTCCCGGATCAGCGCGGCGCCCGGCTGCTCGCCGTAGTCGGTGCCGCCGCCCGGCAGGTGCCAGCAGCCGGCGCCCGGGTAGCCGTCGGACACCCGGGTCAGCAGCACCCGCTCCTCCGGGTCGGTGACCACGGCGTACGCGGCGAAGCGCTGCGCCCGGTGCAGCCCGTCGGGGCCGGGGACGGCGTAGAACGAGGGGAACTCGGGGACCTCCTCCGGCACGATGTCGTCGGTGGAGGTGGGCAGGCCCAGCGCGCGTGCGGTGAACGACCGCAGCGGCAGCTCCCGGGCCTCGTCGAGGGTGAACCAGCGGGCCAGGTCGGTCGGCCGGTCGACCCGCTCGATCAGCGTCCCGCCCCGGACCGACACAGTGTAGAGCAGTCGGTCGGTGTGGATCGTGATGCGCCGCTCGGGCAGCGCCCGCATGTCGGCGAGCACGTCCTGGAGGCCGGCGACCGCCACCGAGAGCCCGGTCTCGGCCGCGGTCTCCCGCACGACCGTGTGCTTCGGGTCCTCACCGTGGTCGACCGCTCCTCCGGGGAGCGACCAGGTGCCGGGGGTGCCGGAGCGCTCCGATGCGCGGACCAGCAACACTCGGCCGTTTGAATCAGCACAAACTGCGTATGCCGCGATCCTGCGCAGCGGCTCCAGCGAGGTGGTCACGGGAGCAAATTCTCCCCGGCCCGGGTTACCTCCATCGAAAAGAGTCAGATTCCTGACTCTCCGCTGGCGCCTCAGGGACGGATCAGGGTAGGCGTCCGGGCGGTCACCGAGGTCGCCCGTCGACCGGCGCGGGACCGTGGGGACATGACCTCCACGAACCCCTCCCAGGCCCCGTACAAGCAGCTCCGCCGGCCGGTCAGCGACCGCATGATCGCCGGTGTGGCCAGCGGCCTCGGCCGCTACTTCGCGCTCGACCCCACCCTGGTTCGGGTGGTCTTCGCGACCGCCACCGTGCTCACCGGCGGGCTGGCCGCGCTCGCGTACCCGGTGATGTGGTTCCTGATGCCCGAGGAGCCGGCCGGCGCGCCCGCCTGGCCGCACCCGCCGGGCACCGCGCCCGGCTGGCCGCCGGTCCCGCCGGCCGGGCCGGGGCCGCAGGCCGGGCCGCCGCCCGCCGCCTGAGCGGGCGTCACTCCCACTCGATGGTGCCCGGCGGCTTGCTGGTCACGTCCAGGACCACCCGGTTGACCTCGGCGACCTCGTTGGTGATCCGGGTGGAGATCCGGGCCACCACGTCGTAGGGCAGCCGGGACCAGTCGGCGGTCATCGCGTCCTCGCTGGAGACCGGGCGCAGCACCACCGGATGGCCGTAGGTGCGCCCGTCGCCCTGCACCCCGACGCTGCGGACGTCGGCCAGCAGCACCACCGGGAACTGCCAGACGCCCCGGTCCAGGCCGGCGGCGGTCAACTCCTGCCGGGCGATCAGGTCGGCCCGGCGGAGCACGGCGAGGCGCTCCTCGTCGACCGCGCCGATGATCCGGATGGCCAGGCCCGGGCCGGGGAACGGGTGCCGCCACACCATCGCCTCGGGCAGCCCCAGCTCCAGGCCGATCGTGCGGACCTCGTCCTTGAACAGCGTGCGCAACGGCTCGACCAGGGAGAACTTCAGGTCCTCGGGCAGGCCGCCGACGTTGTGGTGACTCTTGATGTTGGCGGTGCCGGTGCCGCCGCCGGACTCCACCACGTCCGGGTAGAGGGTGCCCTGCACCAGGAACTCGACGTCGCCGTGCGCGGCGATCTCCCGGGCGGCGGCCTCGAAGACCCGGATGAACTCCCGGCCGATGATCTTGCGCTTCTGTTCCGGATCGGTCACCCCGGCGAGCGCGCCGAGGAACCGCTCCCGCGCGTCGACCACCTTGAGCTTGATGCCGGTCGCCGCGACGTAGTCCTTCTCCACCTGCTCGGCCTCACCGGCCCGCAGCAGCCCGTGGTCGACGAACACGCAGGTGAGCTGGTCGCCCACGGCCCGGTGGACCAGCGCCGCGGCGACCGCCGAGTCGACACCACCGGAGAGGCCGCAGATGACCTCCTTGTCGCCGATCTGCTCGCGGATCCGGGCGACCTGCTCGTCGATGATGTTCTCGGGCGTCCAGGTCGGCGCGACGCCGGCGATGTCGTAGAGGAAGCGGGTCAGCATCTCCTGACCGTGCGCGGTGTGCCCCACCTCCGGGTGGAACTGCACGCCGGCCCGGCGGCCGGCCAGGTCCTCGAACGCGGCGACCGGGGCGCCCGCCGACTCGGCGGTGACGGTGAAGCCCTCCGGGGCCTCGGTCACGCAGTCGCCGTGGCTCATCCACACCGGCAGGTCGGCCGGCAGGTCCCGCAGCAGCACACCGGGCTCGGTCAGGCGCGGGCGCAGCGGGGTGCCGCCGTACTCGCGGTTGCCGGTCCGCGCGACCGTGCCGCCGAGCGCCTGGGCCATCGCCTGGAAGCCGTAGCAGATGCCGAAGACCGGCACGTCGGTGTCGAACATGCCGGCGTCGATCTGCGGGGCGTCCGGGGCGTAGACGCTGGACGGGCCGCCGGACAGGATGATCGCGGCCGGGTTCTTCGCCAGCATCTCGGACACCGGCATGGAATGCGGGACGATCTCCGAGTAGACCCTCGCCTCGCGGACGCGGCGCGCGATGAGCTGGGCGTACTGGGCTCCGAAGTCCACCACGAGGACGGGGCGAGGCGTGCTCATGTGCGCAAAGCCTACCGACAGTCACCGGCCCGGCGGACGCGCCCCGGCGGCGCGTCGCTCCCAGGGTGTTAAGAAGGGGCCCCGCCTCTACCGGAGGCGTTAAGAAGGGGCCCTTCCTTTCACCGCAGCGCGGCGGGGGCGTGGGCCGGGACCGCCGGGTTGCGCGGTGGCACCGGGTCGACCCGGGCGTACGCCGAGCCGAGCGCCGGCCGCGGATCCGCCTCGCCCCTGTTGGGCCAGAACGACATGGCCCGCTCGGCCTGGGCGGTGATCGTCAGCGACGGGTTGACGCCCAGGTTCGCCGAGACCGCCGCGCCGTCCACCACGTGCAGCCCCGGGTGGCCGTACACCCGGTGCCACGGGTCCACCACGCCGTCGTCCGGGGTGGCGCCGATCACCGCGCCGCCGAGGATGTGCGCGGTCATCGGGACGTTGAACGGCTCGGTGACCGCGCCGCCCGGGGTGCCGTCGATCTCCTCGGCGAGCATCCGGACCGCCTCGTTCCCGGCCGGGATCCAGGTCGGGTTGGGCGCGCCGTGACCGGGGCCGGAGACCAGCCGGCCCCGCCGGTAGCGGGTGGTCAGCGAGTTGTCGACCGACTGCATGACCAGCGCGATGACGGTGCGCTCGGACCAGCCGCGCACGGACAGCATCCGTGCCGCCAGCCCCGGCTGCCGGACGATGCTGCCCAGCCAGCGCCGGACCCGGCGCGGGCCGCCGTCGACCAGCAGCGACTGGAGCAGGCCCATGGCGTTGGAGCCCTTGCCGTAACGGACCGGCTCGATGTGGGTCTGCGGGTCGGGGTGGAACGAGCTGGTGATCGCCACCCCCTCGGAGAAGTCCAGGCCGCGTCGCCGGGCCGCGCCGGACGCCACCGAGGCGCCGAGGATGGCCTCGGAGTTGGTCCGGGTCAGCTCGCCCAGCCGGGGCGAGAGCGCCGGCAGCGCGCCGGTGGCCCGCATCTCGTGCAGCAGCCGCTGGGTGCCCAGCGCGCCGGCCGCGAAGACCACCTGGTCGGCGTGGATCACCGCGCGTCGCTTGCGCAGCCAGGCCCCGGTGCGCTCGGTGTGCACCGTGTAGCCGCCCGCCGGGTCCGGCCGGACGGCGGTCACCGTGGTCAGCGGGTGCACCTGCGCGCCGAGCCGCTCGGCCAGCCAGAGGTAGTTCTTGACCAGCGTGTTCTTGGCGCCGTGCCGACAACCGGTCATGCACGACCCGCAGTGGCTGCACCCGGTGCGGTCGGGGCCGACGCCGCCGAAGTACGGGTCGGGCACGCGCTGGCCGGGGCGGCCGATGTGCACGCCGACCGGGGTCGGGTGGAACGTGTGCGCCACCCCCATCCGCTCGGCCACCGCCCGCATCGCCCGGTCCGCGCCGGTGACGATCGGGTACGTGGTGACACCGAGCATCCGCTTCGCCTGGTCGTAGTGGCGGGCCAGCTCGTCGCGCCAGTCGGTGATGTCGCGCCACTGCGGGTCGGCGTAGAACGCGTCGAGCGGCTCGTAGAGCGTGTTCGCGTAGACGAGCGAGCCGCCGCCCACCCCGGCGCCGGAGAGCACCAGCACGCCGCCGCCGCTCCTGCGGTCGGCGGAGCGGAGCAGGGTGATCCGCTGGAGCCCGAAACAACCCAGCTTCGGCGCCCAGAGGAACCGCCGCGCCTGCCAGGAGGTGCGGGGGAACTCCTCGTCGGCGAAGCGTCGGCCGGCCTCCAGCACGCCGACCGAGTAACCCTTCTCGGCCAGCCGGAGCGCGGTGACGCTGCCGCCGAAGCCCGATCCGATGACGACCACGTCGTAGCGCATGAACGCATCATTACCGACGGGTAGCTATGGCGCCAGCAAGAGTTTTTCGCAGATCATGCAGAGCGCTTCGACCGCCGGGATTCCCGCCGCTGCAACCTTGGGCCCCGCCCGGCGCGTCGAACCCGACGGGGAGAGGACGAGACCGTGACGAGACGACGCCTGCTGGGCCTGGCCGCCCTGGTGGCGGTGCTGCTGGTCGCCGCCGGGGCGGTGGTGACCACCCGGCTGGTGGCGCACCGCTCCCCCGAGCCGGCCGCCGCGCCGGTCACCTCGGCGCCGGCGTCACCCACCCCGGCCCCGACCTCCGCCAGTCCGACCCCACCGCCCGGGGCCGACCTGACCGGGCCGCTCAACCTGATGCTCGTCGGGGTCGACACCCGGGTCAGCATCCCCGGCTGGGAGCCGCACGCCGACGCCGTGCTGGTGCTGCACGTGCCCGCCGGGCTGGGCCAGGCGTACCTGTTCTCGCTCCCCCGCGACCTGGTGGTCGACATCCCCGCCTTCCCCAAGGCCCGCTACCCGGGCGGCCGGACGAAGCTCACCCACGCGATGAGCTACGGCAGCCGGGTGCCGGGCGACAAGCGGCACCCCAGCACCGCGCAGGGGTACGAGCTGCTGCGCACCACCGTCTCCCGCTACACCGGGCTGCGCATCGACGCCGGCGCGGTGATCACCTTCGGCGGCTTCGACAAGCTGGTGGACACGCTCGGCGGGGTCGACCTCTACGTCGACCAGCGGGTCGCCTCCCGGCACCGCCGGCCGGACGGGACGATGCGGCCGCTGGGCGGCGGCGGCTACACCGGCCCGCAGATGGTCTACGAGAAGGGCACCCGGCACCTGACCGGCTGGCAGGCGCTCGACTACGCGCGGCAGCGCTACACCGCCGGCGGCGACTACACCCGGCAGCGGCACCAGCAGCAACTGCTCCGGGCGCTCGCCCGCAAGCTCGTCGAGCAGGGCACCGCCCGCGACCCGCAACGCGTCGAGCAGATCGTCGCCGCGCTCGGTCGGACCCTGGTGTACGTCGGGGGCGGGCGGAAGCTGGTCGACTTCGCGTACGCCCTCGGTGGCCTGCCATCCGACCGCCTCACCCTGGTGGCGCTGCCCGGCGCCGGCGTGGGCAGCGGCGGCGCGTACCGGGGCGAGCAGCTCCGGCCGCTGGGCCGGGAGTTCCTCACCGCGCTGCGCGGCGGGCGGGCCGAGACGTTCCTGGCCGCGCACCCGACGCTGCGCGTGAAGACCTGAGCCGCTACAACGGCTTCGGGGCGGCCGGCCGCTCGGTGCCGTACAGCCAGGCGTCGAACACCTTGCCGAGCTTCTTGCCCGACACCCGCTCGGCCAGCGCCACGAAGTCGGCGGTGGTGCCGTTGCCGTTCCTCCGCTCGGCCGCCCAGGTGCGCAGGATGGCGAAGAACGCGGTGTCGCCCACCGCCACCCGCAGCGCGTGCACGGTCATCCCACCCCGGTCGTAGACCGAGCGGCCGAACAGGTTCTCCACCCCCGGCTTGCCCGGCGGCGTCCGCCAGACCTGGCCGGGGGCGTTGGCGTACTGCTGCTCGAACGTGCGCTGGACGGTCGAGGAGCCGCTGTGCTCGGCCCACAGCCACTCGGCGTACGTGGCCAGCCCCTCGTTGAGCCAGATGTCCTGCCAGCGCTGCAGCGACACGCTGTCGCCGTACCACTGGTGGGCCAGCTCGTGCGCGACCACGTCGGTGTTGTCGCCCTGTCGGAAGAAGCCGGCGGAGTAGACCGGGCGGCTCTGCGTCTCCAGCGCGTAGCGGATCCGGTCGTCGGCCACCACCACGCCGCCGTACGCGTCGAACGGGTACGGCCCGAAGAGGCTCTCCAGGTAGTCGGCGACCTCGACGGTACGGGCGATCGACCGGTCCGGCGCGCCCTCGGCCACCCGGGTGGTGACCGCGCTGTAGACCGGCCGTCCCTTGTGCTGCCCGGTGGTGACGCGGAACTTCCCGATCACCACAGTGGTCAGGTAGCTCGCCATCGGCGAGCCCTCCGACCAGCGCCAGGTGGTCCAGCCGCCGGTGGTCGTCCGCCCCTTCGGCACGCCGTTGCCGACCGCCGTCAGCCCCTTGGGAACGGTGATCTCCAGGTCGTAGGTGGCCTTGTCCGACGGGTGGTCGTTCACCGGGTACCAGGTGCTCGCCGACTCCGGCTGGCCGAGCGCGATCGCCCCGTCCGCGGTGTGCAGCCAGCCGCCCTCGCCGAGCGCCTCGTTGCGCAGCGCCTCCGGCCGACCGTCGTAGCGGATCTCGGCCACGAAACCGTTGCCGGAGGTCAGGCCGGTGGCGGGCGTGACGACCAGCTCGTCGTCGTCGCGGGCGTGCCGGGCGGCGGCGCCGTCGACGGTGACCGAGCGGACGGTCAGCCCGGCCAGGTCCAGGTTGAACGTGGACAGGTCGGTGGTGGCGGTGGCCCGCACCGTGGTGGTGCCGGTGAGCTTGTCGGTGTCCGGGTCGTAGCGCACCTTCACGGTGTAGTGCGCGACGTCGTAGCCCCCGTTGCCGTAGCCCGGGAAGTAGGGGTCGCCGGCGCCGGGCGCCCCGGGCGCGAAGCGGCGCGTGGCCGACGGCTCGGGCGCGGTCGGCGCCGCGGCGCTCCGGTCCGCCTCGGGCGATCCGCAGCCGGCCAGCAGCAGTGTCCCGCAGGCCAGCAGGCCGAGCCCTCGTCGTCCGCCGCGCCGCGCCATGATCTCGATCCCTCCCGGGGCCCGAACGGCGGCCCCGCCCGCGGGCCCGCTCCGCCCGCGGCAGCCTACCGAGCGGCGATCACGTCCGCGTCACGGCAGGCCCGGCGGGGTCGCCCCGACCAACCACGCGTCGAGCAACGCGCGCAACGGCCGCCCGGCGGTCCGCTCGGCGTACCCGACGAAGTCGGCGGTGGTGGCGTTGCCGTCCCGGTGCTGCGCCAGCCAGCCGCGCAGGATCCGGTAGAACGTGTCGTCGCCGACCGCGCGGCGCAGCGCGTGCACCGCCAGCGCCCCCCGCTGGTAGACCGCGTCGCCGAACATCCCGGCCCGGCCCGGGTCGACGGTGGGCCGGGTCCAGTCGGTGGTGGCGTACCGGTCGGCGACGGTCCGCGCCACGGTCCGCCCGCCGTCGTGCTCGGCCCAGAGCCACTCGGCGTACGTGGCGAACCCCTCGTTCAGCCAGATGTCGCTCCACCGGGCCACCGAGACGCTGTCGCCGAACCACTGGTGGGCCAGCTCGTGCGCGACCACCTCGGTGTTCGGCCCGCCCCGGAAGAATCCCGGCCCGTAGACCGGGCGGCTCTGCGTCTCCAGCGCGTACCGGATCCGGTCGTCGGCCACCATCACTCCGCCGTACGCGTCGAACGGGTACGGCCCGAAGCGGGCGGCCAGGAAGTCGGCGACCTCGCCGGTGCGGGCGACCGACGCGGCGGCCGGGCCGTCCGCGGGCAACGCCGAGGCGACGGCGGTGACCAGCGGCCGACCGGCGTGGGTGCCGCTGGTGACCCGGTAGTCGCCGATCACCAGCGTGCTCAGGTAACTGGCCATCGGCGAGCCCTCGGACCAGCGCCAGGTGGTCCGGCCGCCGCTGCTCGTCCGTCCCTTCGGGACGCCGTTGCTCAGCGCGGCGAGCCCGTCCGGCACGGTGATCGCGATGTCGTAGGTGGCCTTGTCCGACGGATGGTCGTTGACCGGGTACCAGGTGCTGGCCGACTCGGGCTGGCCGAGCGCGATCGCCCCGTCTCCGGTGGCGTGGAAGCCACCGTCGCCCAGTTCCGCGTTGGGCAGCGGCTTCGGCACCCCGCCATAGGTCACCTCGACGGTGAACCGCCGGCCCGACGGCAACCCGTGTGCCGGGGTGACGACCAGTTCGGCGTCGTCGTGGCGGTGCTTCGCCGGCTCGCCGTCCACCCGGACCCGGTCGACGTCGAGGCCGGCCAGGTCGAGCTGGAACCGGGACAACGCCTCGGTGGCGGTCGCGGTCAGCGTGGCCGTGCCGGTGAGCCGGTCGTCGCCCGGGTCGTAGCGGACGTCCAGCGCGTAGTGCCCGACGTCGTAGCCACCGTTGCCGGCCCCCGGCACGTACGGGTCACCGGCGTCCGCCGCGCCGGGCCGGAACCCGCCCCGGTCGTCGCCGGTACACCCGGTCGCCAGCAGCGCCACCGCCAGCACGGTCGCGCACCACCGCACCCGTCTCACCCGGCGAGCCTAGACGCGCGACGGCGCGGACGGGGTCGAACCCGCGTCCGCGCCGTCACGTCGGGTCGCTCAGCGGTCGAGGACCAGGCCGACCTTCTGGAACTCCTTGAGGTCGCGGTAGCCGCACTTGGCCATCGCGCGGCGCAGCCCGCCGAAGAGGTTGAGCTGGCCGTCCGGCTCGTCGGCCGGGCCGAACAGCAGCCGCTCCATCGAGCCGAGCGGCTCGCCGGCCACCTCGAACGCGCCCCGGGGCAGGGACGGGTGGCTGGCCGCGGAGTGCCACCAGGCGCCGCCGGCCGGGGCCTCCTCGCAGAGCGACAGCGGCTCGCCGAGCATCACCGCGTCCGCGCCGCAGCCGAGGGCCTTGGCGATGTCGCCGGAGGTCTGCATGTCGCCGTCGGCGATCAGGTGCACGTACCGGCCGCCGGTCTCGTCCAGGTAGTCGCGGCGGGCCGCGGCGGCGTCGGCGATGGCGGTGGCCATCGGCACCCGGATGCCGAGCACCGACTCGGTGGTGGACCAGTCGTCGCCGCCGATGCCCACGATCACGCCGGCCGCGCCGGTGCGCATGAGGTGCAGCGCGGTCTTGTAGTCGGTGCAGCCGCCGACGATGACCGGCAGGTCGAGGTCGGCGATGAACTCCTTGAGGTTGAGCGGCTCGTCGGTGGTGGAGACGTGCTCGGCGGAGACCAGCGTGCCCTGGATGACCAGGATGTCGACGCCGGCGTCGAGGATCACCGGGGCCAGCGCCAGGGTGTGCTGCGGCGACACCCGGACGGCCACGGTGCCGCCGCCGGCCCGCAGCTCGCGGACCCGCTCGGCGATCAGGTCGGGGCGGATCGGCTCGGCGTAGACCTCCTGGAGGCGCTTGGTCGCCCGCGCGTCCTCGCCGAGGCCGGCCAGCTCCTCCAGGATCTTGGCCGGGTTCTCGTAGCGGGTCCAGAGGCCCTCGACGTTGAGCACGCCGAGGCCGCCGAGCTGACCGAGGCGCACCGCGGAGGCGGGGCTCATGGTCGCGTCCGAGGGGTGCCCGACACAGGGGATGCCGAACGGGTAGGCGTCGAGCTGCCAGGCCGTGGAGACGTCGTCGACGTCCCGGGTGCGGCGGCTCGGCACGATGGCGATGTCGTCCAGGTGGTAACCGCGCTGCGCGGTCTTGCCCAGCCCGATCTCGACCACGTCACGCATGGGGACTCCAGATGTGTTCGGGGGTGGAGGGGGGTCAGCGGGTGTGGTAGTTGGGCGCCTCGACGGTCATCTGGATGTCGTGCGGGTGGCTCTCCTTGAGCCCGGCCGCGGTGATCCGGATGAGCTGCCCACGCTGGTGCAGCTCGGCGATGCTCTCCGCGCCCGCGTATCCCATGGCGAGCCGCAGGCCGCCGGTGAGCTGGTGGGCGACCTGGGCGAGCGGGCCGCGGTAGGGCACCTGGCCCTCGACGCCCTCGGGCACCAGCTTCTCGTCGCTGGTCACGTCCTGCTGGAAGTAGCGGTCCTTGGAGTACGACTTGACCTGGCCGCGGGACTGCATCGCGCCGAGCGAGCCCATCCCCCGGTAGGCCTTGTACTGCTTGCCGTTGACGAAGATCAGCTCACCGGGGCTCTCCTCGCAGCCGGCCAGCAGGCTGCCGAGCATCACCGTGTCGGCGCCGGCCACCAGCGCCTTGGCGATGTCGCCGGAGTATTGGATGCCGCCGTCGCCGATGACCGGGACGCCGGCCGGCCGGGCCGCCCGCGCCGCTTCCATGATCGCGGTGATCTGCGGGACGCCCACCCCGGCCACGATCCGGGTGGTGCAGATGGCGCCCGGGCCGACGCCCACCTTGACGCCGTCGGCGCCGGCGTCGACGAGCGCCTTCGCGCCCGCGTAGGTGGCGATGTTGCCACCCACGATGTCGATGGTCACGTCCCGCTTGAGCCGGCCGACCATCTCCAGCACCGCCCGCTGGTGACCGTGCGCGGTGTCCACGATCAGCACGTCGACGCCCGCGTCGACGAGCGTCCGGGCCCGCTTGTACGAGTCCTCGCCGACCCCGATCGCGGCGGCGACCCGGAGCCGGCCCGCCTCGTCCTTGGTGGCCTCCGGGTACTGCTCGCTTTTGGTGAAGTCCTTGACCGTGATGAGGCCACGCAGCGCGCCGGACTCGTCGACGATCGGGAGCTTCTCCACCTTGTGGCGGCGCAGCAGGTCGAGCGCGTCGTCCTTGCTCACCCCGACCGGTGCGGTGATCAGCGGCGTCCGGGTCATGATGTCGCGGACCGGCGTGGCCGGGTCGGAGACGAAGCGCATGTCGCGGTTCGTCACGATGCCGACCAGCTGGCCCTGCCCGTCGACCACGGGCACGCCGGAGATGCGGTAGCGCCCGCAGAGCGCGTCCACGTCACGGAGCGTGTCGTCCGGGCTGGCGGTCACCGGGTTGGTGATCATGCCGGACTCGGAGCGCTTGACCAGGTCGACCTGGAGCGCCTGGTCCTCGACGGAGAGGTTGCGGTGCAGCACGCCGATGCCGCCCTGGCGGGCCATGGCGATGGCCATCCGGGCCTCGGTGACGGTGTCCATCGCGCTGGACAGCAGCGGGACGGTCAGCTCGATGTTGCGGGTGAGGCGGGTGCGGGTGTTGACCCGGCTGGGCACGACGTCCGACTCGCCCGGCTGCAGCAGCACGTCGTCGAAGGTCAGCCCGAGCGGCACCACCCGGGCCGAACCGGCCGGCAACTCGGGCAGATGGCCACCCAGCTCCCCGCCGTCGCGGCCGGCCGGGATCTCGGTGCTGGGTGAATTCTCCACGATTGCTCCCCTGAGCTGGTCGAACGGGCTGCAGCGAGGCGGCGCGCGCGGGCACCGGCGTGCGCCGGCGTGACGGCGCGTCGCCTCATCGTACCCACTGGCCTGCCCCGCCCCGGGCAGCGGCGGGCCTGGCGTAGGCCGGGCCACAGCACGGCCGTGGGCGGGCTTTCCGGCGGCGCGGGGTCTACGGTGAGGGGGTGCACGACGAGCCCATCGACCCGTTCAACGGCGACCCGGCCGATCCGGCTGCCGGCCTGCACGATCCCGGCGACGAGGACGCGCTCGACCCGCTGACCGAGGTCGAGCGGCAGGACGTCCTGGAGGATCTCGCCGACCTGGAGATCTACCAGGCCCTGCTCCAGCCGATCGGGGTGCGCGGGCTGGTGATCGAGTGCGAGGACTGCCGCGAGCCGCACTACTTCGACTGGGACCTGCTCCGGGGCAACCTGCGCCACCTGCTCAACTCGGGGCGGCCCCGGGTGCACGAGCCGGCCTACGACCCCGACCCGGACCACTACGTGAGCTGGGATTACGCCCGCGGCTACGCCGACGGCGTGCACGACACGCTCACCGAGGGCACGGACGACTCCGCGGAGGAGTGACAGCCGCCGGGCGGGTCAGGCGACCAGACCGGCCCGGAACCCGGCCGCCACGGCGTGCGCCCGGTCCCGGGCGCCCAGCTTGCGGAACAGTCGCCGGGCGTGCGTCTTCACGGTGTCCTCGGAGACGAACAACTCCCGCCCGATCTCCGCGTTGCTCTTGCCCTCCGCCATGCCGAGCAGCACCTGAAGCTCACGTTCGGTGAGCCCGACCGCGCTGCGCGGCGTCCGCGCCGGCCGCTGGGCGCCACCCGCCGGGGGCGCCTCGGCCCCGTCCGCAGCCGGGTCGTTCGGGTCCTCGCCGCGCTGCACCGGCACCACGGTGGGCAGGCCGGCGGCGTCCGTCGCGGTCGCCGGCCAGCCGGGCCCGCCCGGGGTACGCCCCGATGCCGCCCGGGTCGACCCGCCGACCGCCGCCGCGTCCCGAGCCGGGTCGGCCACCCGGTGCCGGTTGGTCCGCCCGGGGGCGGAGAGCAGCAGCAGCGCCTTCGCCACCGCGCTGGTCAGGTCGTGGTCGGCGTTCTGGATCAGACCGCGCGCACCGGCGCTGATCGTGGCCGCCGCCGACTCCGACTCCTCCGGGCCGAGCAGCAGCACCGCGGCCTGCGGCGCGCGGGCGAGCACCCGACGCACGAAACCGGGGCTGTCCGGCCGGGTGAGGGCGGTGTCGGCCAGCACCACGTCTACCGGACGCTCGGCGAGCCGCAACATCACCTCGGGATCGGAGACGGCCGTCCGGACGACGCCGGACAGCCCGAGCCGCGCCGCCGCGGAGGTCAGATGCTGGGCCGCCAATGGTGTCCGAACGCACACGAGAACGCTACGCACTGTGGTCTCCTCTCCGACTCAGAGCAGACCACGTGGGGGTCGGCCGGGGAGGGGGTTCCGGGCAATCATTCGAACTTTTCCGACATCTGGGGCATATGCCGCCGACTGTCCGAGGTTTTCGATCACAGATGTGTGAGGCGGGGACAGCTCGGGTACCGAGTCGTTCATCCGGAACCGGCATCCCGCGCGGACCGCCGCCCGGTAGCTGGCCACGAACATTCTCCGCGGTGCCGCGCGGGAGGAGGGGTGCTGATGTCGAACGTACGTAGGCTGCCTGGACCCATCGTCGACCTCTGGGACTGGCAGCGGCTCGGCGCCTGCCGTGGCCGCGACAGCGCCCAGTTCTTCCACCCCGACGGCGAGCGCGGCTCCTCCCGACTGCGCCGGGAGACCGGCGCCAAGTCCGTGTGCCGCGCCTGCCCGGTGCGCGCCGAGTGCGCCGCCCACGCCCTCGCGGTCCGCGAGCCCTACGGCGTCTGGGGCGGCTTCAGCGAGTCCGAGCGGCTGCGGCTGCTCGCCCTCGGCTGGGAGGACCTGGCCGACCGCCGGCAGAGCCGGGTGGACATCGCCCGGCTGGAGGCGCGCCTCGGCCGGCCGCACAAGACCGCCGTGCCGGACCAGCGCAAGGTTGCCTGACCAGTCGCCTGACCAAAAGCACGTCCCGACGCCGCGCTCCGGACCATGGAGCGCGGCGTCGTCTCGTGTCCACACCGCCGACCCCTCCGCCGGCGTTGCCGGCTTTCCGAGACGTCTCCCGCCGCTCGCCGGACCAGGCGACTCCCTCCCGCGACGCCTTTGGAGCTGATATCAGAAACGACTCAGACCGGACCACCCGAACCCGAGGCAGCCGTCGCAACCGACCCAGACCGAACCACCCAACACCCGAGGCCACCCGTCGCAACCGACCCAGACCGACCGGACGGACCGAGCCCTCCGGTGTCCGTCGGGAGGAGAGCCGGCAGCCGGGCCGAAGCGGTCGGCTTACTCACCTGGCCGGGTACCGGAGCTGGCGGTGAGAGCCGGCAGCCGGGCCGAAGCGGTCGGCTTACTCACCTGGCCGGGTACCGGAGCTGGCGGCCGAGGGCCTGCCGCCGGGCGGAGGTTGAGTCGTTGGCGATATCAGCTCGAAAGGCGCTTCGCCGCAGGCACTGCCGCACGCCGCCCGCGCCGCATGCCACCGACGCGCCCGCACCTGCCCGATCGTCGCGGTGCAGAGCCTTGATCAGGCACGCCCAGGCACGCCCAGACGCGGTCAGGACGCGGTCGGACGCGGCCAGGCGCAGGCAGGCGCGGCCAAACGACGGTCAGGCGCGGCCAAACGACGGTCAGGCGCGGCCAGGCGACGGTCAGGCGACGGTCAGGCGCGGCCAGGCGACGGCCAGGCGACGGTCAGGCGACGGCCAGGCGACGGCCAGGCGACGGTCAGGCGACGGTGACCGTGACGGTGTGCCAGCCGGTGGCGCCGTCGGGGGCCACCGGGCTGCGCCGCTCCGGCTGCGTCTCGCCGGCCGCGTCGGTGGCGCGTACCTGGAGGGTGTGCTCCCCCGGCGTGGCGTCCCACCGCCACGACCACTGCACCCAGGTGTCCGTCGACACCGCCGGGGCCAGCGTCGCCTCCCGCCACGGGCCGCCGTCCACGCGTACCTCGACGCGACGGACGCCGCGGTGCTGCGCCCACGCCACCCCGGCGACCGTCACCGGGCCGGCGGCCGGGCGGCTGCGGGCACGCGGGGTGTCGATCCGGGACTGGGTCTTGACCGGGCCCTGGGCGGACCAGCCGCGCGGCACCCAGTACGCGTCGAAGTCGGCGAAGCTGGTCAGCTCCAGCTCGGTGACCCACTTGCACGCCGAGACGTACCCGTAGAGGCCGGGCACCACCATCCGCACCGGGAAGCCGTGCTGGACCGGCAGCGGCTCGCCGTTCATCCCCACCGCCAGCAGCGCGTCCCGCCCGTCGCGCAGCACCGAGGTGGGGGTGCCACAGGTCCAGCCGTCCACCGCGCGCCCGACCACCTGGTCCGCGCCCTCCTCCGGGTCGGCCTCGTCGAGCAGCTCCTTGATCGGTACGCCGAGCCAGCGGGCGTTGCCGATCAGGTCACCGCCGACCTCGTTGGAGACGCAGGCCAGGGTCACGTACCGCTCGACCATCGGGCGGGCGAGCAGGTCGTCGAAGCTCAGCTCGATCGGGTTGCGGACCCGGCCGTGGATGCGCAGCCGCCAGGTCACCGGGTCCACCTGCGGCACCACCAGCGCGGTGTCGATCCGGTAGAACTCGCGGTTCGGCGTGACGTAGGGGGCGAGCCGGGGCAGCGACAGGTCCGCGCCGGTCGGTACCGGCGGCGCGGGCGTCGCCGGCGCGGGCAGCGTCACCGCCTCCCGGGCCGCCGAGACGCCACGCCGGCCGGCCAGCCAGTGCCCGCCGAGCCCGGCCACCGCCGCCGCGCCGGTCAACAGGCCGACGCCCCGCAGGAACCGGCGTCGCGACTCCGGAACGTCGTGCCGGGCCGGCTCCCAGCCGCCCGGGGTCTCCTCCTCGCGCGCGAACGCGGCAGCCGCCGGGGGTGGCGGGGGTGGCGGGGGCGTGGAACGGGGCGCCCCGGCCTGCTCGCCGTCGGCCAGGTCGACCTCGTGGCGGTCCGGCCCCTGTCCGGCGCGCGCCCGGTCTACCCCGGCGCGGTCCGGACCCTGCCCGGGGCGCTTCCGGTCGGCCCCTGCGGGGTCCGGGCTCAACGGGCCGGCGACGAACGCCCAGAGCGTCAGCCCGCCGAGGCCGGCGCCGACCAGGGACGGCAGCGCGTCGAACGCGTCCGCGCCGGGTCGGGTCAGCGCGGCGGCGACGCCGAGCACGGCGAACGCGGCGATGCCGGCCAGGCCGACCACCAGTCGCCGGGCCGCCGCCAAACCGAGCAGCGCCGCGAAGCCGGCCAGCAGCAGCGCCGTCCCGACCAGCAGGGCGATCTTGTCGTACGTGCCGAAGACGGCGATGGCGAACTGCTTGAGCGGCTCGGGCACCAGGTCGACGACGACACCGCCGACGGCGATCAGCGGGGCGGACCGGGGGCCGGTCAGGACAGCCACCGGCTCGGCGGTGCCGAGCGCCACCACGGCGGCGACGACACCGGCCAGCGCCGCGTGGCGGCGGGAGATCATGCGCACGCCGTCCAGTCTGGTCGACCGGGCGGGCCGGCTGCCAATCTCGTCAGCGTTCCGTAAGCACGTCGGGGCACACCGCCGGCTCGGCGGTGTGCCCCGACGTCGGGCCGTACTCCTCGGGTCAGAAGCCCGGGCCGTGCTGGTGGCCGTGGCCGTGCGAGTGGCCGTGCCCACCGGCGGCGGCCGGCTCCGGCTCGGCCGGCTTCTCCACGACCAGGCTCTCGGTGGTGAGCAGCAGGCCGGCGATCGACGCGGCGTTGGAGACCGCGTTGCGGGTCACCTTCACCGGGTCGAGGATGCCGGACTTGGCCAGGTCGACGTACTCGCCGGTGGCGGCGTCGAGGCCGGTGCCCCACTCCTGGGCGACGACCTTCTGCACCACCACGTAGCCGTCGTGGCCGGCGTTCTGCGCGATCCAGCGCAGCGGCTCGACCAGCGCCTTGCGCACGATCGAGACGCCGACCTTCTCCTCGCCGGTGAAGCCCAGGTCGTCGTCGAGCACCGGCAGGATCTGGGCCAGCGCGGCGCCGCCGCCCGGGACCGTACCCTCCTCGACCGCGGCCTTGGTCGCGGCGATGGCGTCCTCGATGCGGTGCTTGCGCTCCTTCATCTCGACCTCGGTGGCCGCGCCGACCTTGATCACCGCGATGCCGCCGGAGAGCTTCGCCAGCCGCTCGGCCAGCTTCTCCCGGTCCCACTCGGAGTCCGAGGCCTCGATCTCCTTGCGGATCTGGGCGACCCGGTCGGCGACCTCGGAGGACTGCCCGCCACCGTCGACGACGGTGGTGTTCTCCTTGTCGACCACGACGCGACGGGCGGTGCCGAGCACCTCCAGGCCGACCTGGTCGAGCTTGTAGCCCAGCTCTGGGGCGACCAGCTCGGCGCCGGTCAGGATCGCCATGTCCTGGAGCATCGCCTTGCGGCGGTCGCCGAAGCCGGGGGCCTTGACCGCGCAGACCTTGATGGTCTTGCGGATGGCGTTGACCACCAGCGTGGACAGGGCCTGGCCCTCGACGTCCTCGGCGACGATGAGCAGCGGCTTGTTGTTCTGGAGGACCTTCTCCAGCAGCGGCAGCAGCTCCTCGATGGCCGAGATCTTCTGCGTGGTGATCAGGATGTACGGGTCCTCCAGGACCGACTCCTGCCCCTCCACGTCGGTGACGAAGTTCGGCGAGATGAAGCCCTTGTCGAACTGGAGACCCTCGGTCACCTCCAGCTCGGTGGTGAGCGCCGAGCCCTCCTCGACGGTGATGACACCGTCGCGGCCGACCCGCTCCATCGCCTCGGCGATCAGCTCGCCGATGGTGGAGTCCTGCGCGGAGACGGTCGCGACATGCGCGATCGACTCCTTGCTGGCGACCTCGACGGCCTTGCCGAGCAGCGCCTCGGAGACCTTGGCGGCCGCCGCGTCGATGCCCCGCTTCAGGCCGGTCGGGTTGGTGCCGGCGGCCACGTTGCGCAGGCCCTCGCGGACCATGGCCTGGGCCAGCACGGTGGCGGTGGTGGTCCCGTCGCCGGCGACGTCGTTGGTCTTGGTCGCCACCTCCTTGACCAGCTGCGCGCCGAGGTTCTCGTACGGGTTGGTGAGCTCGATCTCCTTGGCGATGGTCACGCCGTCGTTGGTGATCGTGGGCGCACCGAACTTCTTGTCCAGGACGACGTTGCGACCGCGCGGGCCGAGGGTGACCTTGACCGCGTCCGCGAGGGCGTTGACACCGTGCTCGAGCAGGTGCCGGGCGTCGTCCGAGAAGCTGAGGATCTTCGCCATCAGTATCCCTTCGAAGCGACGTTGCCCCGGCCCGGCGAGCCGGACCGGGGCAACGACACTGATCGGTTGCTTACTTCTCGATGACCGCGAGGACGTCGCGGGCGGAGAGCACCAGGTACTCCTCGCCGGCGTACTTGACCTCGGTGCCGCCGTACTTCGAGTAGAGGACGGTGTCGCCGACCTTCACGTCGACCGGCACGCGGTTGCCCTTGTCGTCGATCCGGCCCGGGCCGACAGCGAGGACGGTGCCCTCCTGCGGCTTCTCCTTGGCGGTGTCGGGGATCACGATGCCCGAGGCGGTGGTGGTCTCGGCCTCGTTCGCCTGGACCACGATGCGGTCCTCGAGCGGCTTGATCGCAACCTTGGTCGCGGTAGTCACGGGCATACCCTCCCGGGTACTTGGTGTCGTTACCGGTCGGCATGCCGACCAGCGTCAATCTGCCACATGCCACCGGGCGGGGCCGTCGTCGCGGGTGCCGGTCCGCCTGGCGCTCAACCCCCGGGCACGGGGCCCGGGCGTTGGCACCCTCAGGGTGAGAGTGCTAATCGCAGGTTATTCCTCGGCTAGCACTCCGTCAAGGAGAGTGCCAGCGCGTCGCCCGCCGTGTCGGCCCGGAGGCGGGTCGGGAGAATGGGCGGGTGGACCTCGACCAGCTCGCCGCGCTGCGTACCCCCGAGGGGTCGGCCGCGCTCGCCGCGGCGGCGCGGGTGGCCGGCGGCGACCCGCTGGCGGCGGCCGCCGCGCTGCGCTCGGCCGGGATCCCCGGCGGGCTCGCGGCGGCGGCGTTGACCCAGGCGGAGCTGCGCCGCCGGGCCGCCGGCAAGTTCGGCGCGGTGGCGGCCGGGATGTTCCTCACCCGGCCGGGGCTGGAGCAGGCCACCCGCCGGGCGGTCGCCGACCGGCGGGCCGTGCGGCTGCGCGCCGCGGGCGTGACCACGCTCGCCGACCTGGGCTGCGGGCTGGGCGCCGACGCGCTCGCCGCGGCCCGCGCCGGCATCCGGGTGTACGCGGTGGAGGCCGACCCGGTCACCGCGGCGATGGCCGCCGCGAACGCCGAGGCGGCCGGGCTGGCCGACCTGGTCACGGTGGAGTGCGGCGACGCCACCGCGTTCGACGTGAGCCGGGTCGACGGGGCCTTCTGCGACCCGGCGCGACGGCGGGCCGGCACCGGTCGGCGCATCTTCGACCCGAACGCCTACTCGCCGCCGTGGGACTTCGTCGTCGGGCTGGCCGAGCGGGTGCCGCGCACCGTGGTCAAGGTGGCGCCCGGGCTGGACCACGCGCTGATCCCGGCCGGCGCCGAGGCGGAGTGGGTGAGCGTCGACGGGGACCTGGTGGAGGCCGCGCTCTGGTGCGGCGAGCTGGCCGACGTCCCCCGCCGCGCCACAGTGCTGCGGGAGAAGGAAGGGCCCCCGGTCAACGCCTCCGGTAGCGGCGGGGCCCCCTCTTGTCAGCTGACCGGCAGCGGCGCGGTCGACGCGGCGGTGGGCCCGGTCCGGCGGTTCCTGTACGACCCGGACCCGGCAGTGGTGCGCGCGCACCTGGTCGCCGAGCTGGCCGCCGACCTCGACGCCACCCTCGCGGACCCGTCGATCGCCTACCTCTACGCGGACACGGCCCGGCCCACCCCGTACGCGCGCTGCCTGGAGGTCACCGACGTGCTGCCGTTCTCGCTCAAGCGCCTGCGGGCGCTGCTGCGGGAGCGCCGGGTCGGCCGGGTGGAGATCCTCAAGCGCGGTTCGGCGCTGGAGCCGGAGAGACTGCGCCGCGACCTGCGCCTGGCCGGCGACGCGGCGGCCAGCCTGGTGCTCACCCGGGTGGCCGGCGCGCCGACCGTGCTGATCTGCCGCCCGGTGCCGGCCGCCGCCTGACCGCTGCCTCCGGTTTCGGCTCGCGGCGGGGCGGCGCCCGGGTTAGCTTGACCGCCATGGCGGGACAGGGCACTCCGGCGACCGCGCTGCTGACCAAGCGGAAGATCTCGCACAGCACGCACCCGTACGACGTCTCGCCGGACGCGCCGAACTACGGCGCGCTGGTCGCCGCCGCGCTCGGGGTGCCGCCGGAGCGGGTGTTCAAGTCGCTGGTCACCGAGGTGGACGGCGAGCTGACCGTGGCCGTGGTGCCGGTGACCGGCGAGCTGGACCTGAAGGCGCTCGCCGCGGCGGTGGGCGGCAAGCGGGCCGCACTGGCCGACCGGGCGGTGGCCGAGCGGGCGACCGGCTACGTCCGGGGCGGGATCAGCCCGCTCGGGCAGCGCCGGCGGCTGCCGACGGTGGTCGACGCCTCCGCGTCGACACACCCGACGGTGTACGTCTCGGCCGGCCGCCGCGGCCTGCAGGTGCAGCTCGCGCCGGGTGACCTGGTGGCGCTCACCGGGGCGCGGACCGCCCCGATCGCGGCCGGTTGAACCACCCGTAGCGGGACGGTGGGAGCGTTTCCGCCGTGGGTGTCGGCCGGGTGACAACCGCGTTGCTGAATTGTTACCGCCGCCAACAAACTTCTGACCTCGGCACTCTTGCGGAGCGTGGGAAGCGCGGAATACGTTGCCGGACACAACAAAACATCGACCTCTACTCCCCCACCCCCGAAAGGACCCGTGCACATGCGCAAGGGACTCCTCACCTTCGCGGCCGTCGGTCTCCTCGCGACCGGCAGCATGGCCGCCTGTGGTGACAACGGCGGTTCTTCCGACCAGGCCGGCGGCTCCACCGACAAGAAGCCGAAGATCGGCGTGATCCTGCCGGACAGCAAGTCCTCCGCCCGCTGGGAGGGCGCGGACCGCAAGTTCCTCAAGGAGGCGTTCGACGCCGCCGGCGTGGAGTCGGACATCCAGAACGCGCAGAACGACAAGACCGCGTTCCAGACCATCGCCGACCAGATGATCACCAACGGCGTCAACGTCCTGATGATCGTCAACCTGGACTCCGGCACCGGCAAGGCCGTGCTCGACAAGGCCAAGTCGCAGGGCGTCGCCACCATCGACTACGACCGGCTGACCCTGGGCGGCTCCGCCCAGTACTACGTCAGCTTCGACAACGAGGCCGTCGGCAAGCTCCAGGGCGAGGGCCTGAGCAAGTGCCTGACCGACAAGGCCGTCAAGAACCCGTCGATCGCGTACCTCAACGGCTCGCCGACCGACAACAACGCCACCCTGTTCAAGAACGGGTACGACTCGGTCCTCAAGCCGAAGTTCGACTCGAAGGAGTACACCAAGGTCGCCGACGACTCGGTGCCGGCCTGGGACAACGCGCAGGCCGCCACGATCTTCGAGCAGCAGCTGACCAAGGCCGGCGGCAAGATCGACGGCGTGCTCGCCGCCAACGACGGTCTGGGCAACGCGGCCATCTCGGTGCTCAAGAAGAACAAGCTCAACGGCAAGGTCCCGGTGACCGGTCAGGACGCCACCAAGGAGGGCCTGCAGAACATCCTCGCCGGTGACCAGTGCATGACCGTCTACAAGGCGGTCAAGAAGGAGGCGGACGCCGCCGCCGAGCTGGCCATCGCGCTCGCCAAGGGCGAGAAGAAGGAGACCGGCCAGACCGTCAAGGACCCGGAGGGCAACCGGGACGTGCCGGCCGTGCTGCTGGAGCCGAAGGCCATCTACAAGGACAACGTCAAGGACGTGGTGGCCGACAACTACGTCACCAAGGAAGAGCTCTGCACCGGTGCGTTCGCCAAGCTCTGCACCGACGCCGGCGTGAGCTGACCCAACCCGCTCAGGCGGCGCCGCCCGGCACGGGGAAACCCGGGTCGGGCGGCGCCCACGCCGGACGGGATCCGAGACCTCCCCTCCGCCCAAAGGAGACACCCGTGTCCGCAACCCCCCTGCTGGAGCTACGCGGGATCGACAAGAGCTTCGGTCCCGTCCAGGTGCTGCGTGACGTCGCCTTCACCGCCCACCCCGGCGAGGTGACCGCGCTGGTCGGCGACAACGGCGCCGGCAAGTCGACCCTGGTCAAGTGCATCAGCGGCATCTACCCCACCGACGCCGGCGAGTTCCTCTTCGACGGCCGGCCGGTGAGCATCAGCAGCCCCCGGGACGCCGCCGCGCTCGGGATCGAGGTCGTCTACCAGGACCTGGCCCTCTGCGACAACCTCGACATCGTGCAGAACATGTTCCTCGGCCGGGAGAAGCGCAGCGGCATCGTGCTCGACGAGCCGACCATGGAGCAGATGGCCGCCGAGACCCTGGCCGGCCTCAGCGTCCGCACCGTGAAGTCGCTGCGCCAGCACGTGTCCAGCCTCTCCGGCGGCCAGCGGCAGACCGTCGCCATCGCCAAGGCGGTGCTCTGGAACAGCAAGCTGGTCATCCTGGACGAGCCGACCGCCGCGCTCGGCGTCGCGCAGACCGCCCAGGTGCTGGAGCTGGTCCGCCGGCTGGCCGACAACGGCCTGGCCGTCGTGCTCATCTCGCACAACATGAACGACGTCTTCGCCGTCTCCGACCGGATCGCCGCGCTCTACCTCGGCCAGATGGTCGCCCAGGTGAAGACCACCGACATCACCCACTCGCAGGTGGTCGAGCTGATCACCGCCGGCCGTTCCGGCGGCCTCGGCCTCGCCGGCGAACCGGGCAGCAACGGCACCGGCGCCGCGCCCGCCGACACCACCCCAGGAGCCGTCCGATGACCGCCACCGTCGTGAAGAAGGAAGGCCCCGCCGGCGTCGCCCCGGCGCCGACCGTGGGCAGCCACGTGAACAACTACTGGCGCCGGGTACGTGGCGGCGACATCGGCGCCCTGCCCGCGGTGATCATGCTCCTCGTGCTCGCCGTGGGCTTCTCGATCGCCCGCCCGTCGTTCTTCACCGCCGGCAACCTCGCGAACCTGTTCACCCAGGGCGCCGCGGTCACGTTGATCGCCATGGGTCTGGTGTTCGTGCTGCTGCTCGGCGAGATCGACCTCTCCGCCGGCTTCGCCAGCGGCGTCTGCGCCGCGATCCTGGCCAACGTGGTCACCGTGCTCGGCTACCCCTGGTACGTGGCGGTGCTCGCCGCCGTCGTCACCGGCGTGGTCATCGGCACCGTGCTCGGCCTGCTGGTCGCGAAGGTCGGCATCCCGTCCTTCGTGGTCACCCTCGCCGGCTTCCTCGCCTTCCAGGGCGTCGTGCTGACGCTCATGGACGAGGGTGCCAACATCGCGGTCCGCGACGACACCCTGGTCGCGATCGCCAACCGCAACCTCTCCCCGGCGCTGGGCTGGGCGCTGGCCGCGGTGGCCGTCGCCGGGTACGCGGCCGTGCAGCTGCTGCGGCACCGCAACCGGTCCGCCCGCGGCCTGCTCACCGACCCGATCGCGGTGGTCGCGGCCCGGATCGGCGGACTCGCCGTGATCCTCGGCCTCGCGGTCTACGTGCTCAACCTGGAGCGCAGCCGCAACGTGCTGGTCGTCTCGCTCAAGGGCGTGCCGATCGTGGTGCCGATCATCGCGCTGCTGCTGGTCGTCTGGACGTTCGTGCTCCAGCGCACCAGCTACGGCCGGCACATCTACGCCGTCGGCGGCAACGCCGAGGCGGCCCGCCGGGCCGGCATCAGCGTGGACCGGATCCGCATCTCCGTGTTCGTCATCTGCTCCGGGATGGCCGCCATCGGCGGCATCGTGGCGGCCAGCCGGGCCAACTCGGTCGACCCCAACACCGGTGGCAGTAACGTACTGCTCTACGCCGTCGGCGCGGCGGTGATCGGCGGCACCAGCCTCTTCGGCGGCAAGGGCCGGGTCCTCGACGCCGTGCTCGGTGGCGCGGTGGTCGCGGTGATCGACAACGGTATGGGACTGATGGGGTACAGCTCGGGCGTGAAGTTCGTGGTCACCGGCGTGGTGCTGCTCGCCGCGGCGACCATCGACGCGCTGTCGCGACGGCGCGCCGCCGCCACCGGCGTGCGCTGACCCCGGGTACGGACACACCATGGCAGTGGCAATGCGCGCGGGACCGAGCCAGGACGAGATCCGCCGGCAGAACCTGGGCGCATTGCTCCGCTACGTGCACGTGCACGGGGCCACCACCCGCGCGGAGCTGACCACCGCGCTCGGGCTCAACCGCAGCACCATCGGCGCGCTGACCGCGGACCTGGCCGGCGCCGGTCTGGTCAGCGAGGGGACGCCGAAGGAGACCGGCCGGGCCGGGCGACCGTCACTGGTCGTCCGGCCCGAGTCGGGACGGGTCTACGCGTACGCGTACAGCGTCGAGGTGGACCGGCTGCGGGCCGCACGGGTCGGGCTCGGCGGTGAGGTGCTCGACCGCCGGGAGCTGGACCGGCCGCGCAACCTGGTCGCCGGGGAGGCCGCCCCGCTGCTGGCCGGCGCGGTCAAGGAGATGCACCACTCGGTGCCGCCGGACTCGTTCTGCGTGGGCGCCGGGGTGGCCGTGTGCGGCATGGTGCGCCGCGACGACGGGCTGGTCCGGCTCAGCCCGACCACCGGCTGGGTGGACGAGCCGATCGGTGCGGCGCTCGCCGACGAGCTGGGCATCGACGTGCCGATAACGGTGGGGAACGTGGCCGACGTGGCCGCGTACGCCGAGCACGCCCGGGGCGCGGCGACCGGCTGCGACAACGTCATCTACCTGTACGGCGACGTCGGCGTGGGGGCGGGCATCATCGCCGGCGGCCGACGGTTGACCGGGCACGGCGGCTACGGCGGCGAGGTCGGCCACATGGTGGTGGTCCGCGACGGTGTGCGCTGCGACTGCGGCCGGCGCGGCTGCTGGGAGACCGAGGTCGGCGAGCACGGGCTGCTGCGGGCGGCCGGCCGGTCCGAGGCGCGCGGGCGGGAGGCCCTGCTGGCCGTGTTCGACGCGGCCGACCGGGGCGACGCCCGGGCGCAGAGCGCGGTGCGGCAGGCCGGCGACTGGCTCGGTTTCGGCGTGGCCAACCTGGTCAACATCTTCAACCCGGAGATGGTCATCTTCGGCGGCACCATGCGCGACCTCTACCTGGCCGCCGCGGCCCAGGTCCGCAGCCGGCTCAACTCCAACGGGCTGCCCGCGTGCCTGGAGCACGTGCGCCTGCGTACCCCGAAACTCGGTGACGACGCGGCGCTGATCGGCGCGGCCGAACTGGCCTTCGAACGCCTCCTGGCCGACCCGCTGAACTGATCGGCCCGGCGATCCGTACCAGTGTGCGGACGGCCGGTGGGCTCGGCCGTCCGCGACCCCACGAAGCGGTCCGGACCGAGGAGGCAACCCAACCATGGCATCGCTGGAATCCGCACGTCGCCGGCTGGCGCACCGGGTGACCCTGCTGCTCGTCGCGATCGGCGCGGGGATCGGCGTCCTTCCCGGCGCGGCGCTGGCCGCGCCCAACCCCGGCGTGCAGATGAACGCCGCCGACATGACGCTGCTCAACGGCGTACGGCTGGCCGGGCTCTGGGAGATGCCGGCCGGGACGATGGCCGCGGAGAAGGGCAAGTCCCCCCGGGTCCGGGAGGTCGGCGCGGAGATCGCCCGCCAGCACGGCGTGCTGGACCAGCTGGTGGTCGAGGCGGCCAACAAGTTGGGCGCGGTCCTGCCGACGGACCCGACGGCCCAGCAGAAGGGCTGGCTGACCGAGATGCAGAACGCCAACGGCGCGCAGTTCGACCAGATCTTCGTCACCCGGCTCCGGGTCGCCCACGGCAACATCTTCCCGGTGATCGGCGCGGTCCGGGCCAGCACCAAGGATCCGATCGTGCGCAAGCTCGCCGAGGACGCCAACAAGTTCGTCAACGACCACATGACCATGCTGGAGAGCACCGGACTGGTCCGCTGGCAGCAGCTGCCGCCGCCCGCCCTCCCGCCGGCGCAGAGCGACTCGCTGGTCGCGGCCGCCCAGGCGAACGTGGGCAGCGGCGGCGGGCTCCAGGTGGGCACCGGGATCGTGTGGGCGGTCTTCCTGATCGCGCTGGGCACCGGCGGGTACACGACCTGGCGGCTGATGCGCCGCGCCTGAGGGGTGTCGGGCCCCGGTCGTCGACCGGGGCCCCTTCTCGTACCGTCAGCGGTCGACCTGGGTGAAGTCCCAGCTGTGCGGCGGCCGGGCGACCAGGCGCATGGGCGGCTCGGGCAGCTCACGCGGGTTGCTCCGCCACTTGGAGACGACCACCAGCCGGTGGTCGGTGGAGGAGAACACCTCGCTGGAAACGTGCATCGGGTCGTGCTCGAACTCGGGCAGCGCGGTTTCGCACACCCAGGTGATCAGCTCGGCGAAGCCGTACGACTCGGCCTTCGCCTCCCACATCCGGACGATCATGTCGGTCCTCTCCCCGTTCAGACGCTGACCACGGTCAGCGGCATCGCGGAGTCGGCCGGCAGGTCGAGCCGGCTCGGCGCGACGCCCGCGGCGACCAGGTGCGACCCGAGCGCGGCCACCATCGCGCCGTTGTCCGTGCAGAGTTTCGGCCGGGGCGTACGCACCCGGACGCCGTGCTTGTCGGCCCGGTGCTCGGCCATCGCCCGCAGCCGGGAGTTGGCGGCGACCCCACCGCCGATCACCAGCGTGTCGATGCCGCTGCTGCGGCACGCGTCCAGCGCCTTGCCGACCAGCACGTCGCAGACCGCCTCCTGGAAGGACGCCGCCACGTCGGCCACCGGCACCGGCTCGCCGGCCCGCTGCCGCGCCTCCACCCACCGGGCCACCGCTGTCTTCAGCCCGGAGAAGGAGAAGTCGAAGCGGTGACCGACCAGGTCCTTCGCGGCGGTCAGCCCGCGCGGGAAAGCGATCGCCGCCGGGTCTCCGGCCCGCGCCTCGCGGTCGATGTACGGTCCGCCGGGGAACGGCAGCCCGAGCAGCCGGGCCACCTTGTCGAACGCCTCCCCGGCCGCGTCGTCGATGGTCGCGCCGAGTGGGACCACGTCCCGGGCCAGGTCGTCGACGCGCAGCAGCGAGGAGTGCCCGCCGGAGACCAGCAGCGCGATCGCCGGCTCGGGCAGCGGTCCGTGCTCCAGCGTGTCCACGGCCACGTGTGCGGCGAGGTGGTTCACCCCGTACACCGGCTTCTCCGCGGCCACCGCGTACCCCTTGGCGGCGGCGACGCCGACGAGCAGCGCGCCGGCCAGGCCCGGTCCGGAGGTCACCGCGATCGCGTCGATGTCCGCGATGGTGACCCCGGCCTCGCGCAGCGCCCGGTCCATGGTCGGCACGATCGCCTCCAGGTGGGCCCGGCTGGCCACCTCGGGCACCACCCCGCCGAACCGGGCGTGCTCCTCGACGCTGGAGGCCAGCGCGTCGGCGAGCAGCGTGTGCCCGCGCACGATGCCCACGCCGGTCTCGTCGCAGGAGGTCTCGATGCCGAGGATCAGGGGTTCGTCAGCCATGCTCGTCAGTCCTCGGTGCGCTGCATGACCAGCGCGTCGGTGTTGCTCGATTGGTAGTAGCCGCGCCGCACGCCGATCGGCTCGAAGCCGTGGGTGGCGTAGAGGCGCTGGGCCGGGGCGTTGTCGGCGGCGACCTCCAACAGCGTGTTGCGGACGCCCCGCCGGGCCGTCTCGGCGAGCAACGCCTCCAGCAGCTGCCGGCCGACACCCCGACGCTGGACGTCCCGGCGAACCGCGACGTTCTGCACCCACGCCTCGTCGGGCGGGTAGACGGCCAGCCCGGCGTAGCCGAGCACGGCGCCGTCGTCGTCGGTGGCCACCAGGTAGAAGTGCCCGTTCGCGAGTTCGTTCCAGAACATCGCCGGGGACCACCGCTCGGCGCCGAACAGGTCCGCCTCGAGGGGCAGCACCTCCTCGACGTGCCACCAGCGGAACCGGCCGATCCTCACGGCAGGACCGGCTTGTGGCCGGTGGCCGCGACGGCGTCCGGTCGGCGCAGGTAGAGCGGGGTCAGCGGCTCACCGGGGGCGCCCGCGCGGATCCGCTCGGCGGCGAGGCGGGCCAGCGCCAGCGGGTCCGGGTACCGGGGCTCCTCCCGCACCGGCAGCCCGAGCACGTCCGCGTACCGGTGCGCGCCGTCGCCGACCGCGACGCCGACCGCCAGGTCCCGGGCCCGCTCCGCGACCACCGCCGGCGCCGCCACGTCCGGCCCGGCGACGCGTTCGCCGGCGCCGTCGTAGACGGCCCAGTAGACCTCCCGGCGGCGCGCGTCGCTCGCGGCCAGCACCGGCTCGCCGGCGGCCGCCGGGTGGCCGATCCCGTCGAGAGAACAGACACCGTACGTGGGGATGCCGAGCACCTGGGCCATGGTGGCGGCGGTGACCAGGCCGACCCGCAGCCCGGTGAACGGCCCCGGGCCGAGCCCGGCGACGATCGCGGCCAGGTCGGCGGGGCGCGCGTCCACGTCGGCCAGCACGGCGTCGACCTGCGGCGCGAGCAACTCGCCGTGGGCCCGGGCGTCGACCGTGCACCGGGACGCGCGGACCGCGACGCCGTCCGTCGAGACCTCGACCAGCGCCGCGGTCACCGCGGGCGTCGAGGAGTCCACCACGAGTACGAGCACGGTTAGCCAGCCTAGCCGTCCCGCCCGGCCGGTCAGGCCACGCCCTCACCGCCGCCTGCCCTCGCCCTCGCTGCCCGCTCCTCGCCGCCACCTGCCCTCGCCCTCGCTGCCCGCTCCTCGCCGCCGCCTGCCCTCGCCCTCGCTGCCCGCTCCTCGCCGCCGCCTGCCTTCGCCGTCGCCGTCGCCCGCGCCCGCGCCCGCGCCCGCGCCGGACGGTGACGCCGTCGGGTCACGGCACCCTTCGAGAGCGATATACCGCTGGGTCATATCTATGACTGAGCGGTATATCGCTCGGAACCGACGTGCCATCCTCCCGGGATGACCGAGAGTCGCCTCGCCGGGCAGGTGGCCCGCACCCTCCGGCACGAGCGGGAGCACGCGGGGCTCACCCAGCAGGCGCTGGCCGGGCGGGTCGGCCTGAGCCAGGCCGCCGTCGCCCGGATCGAGCGTGGCGACCGGCTACCGAGCCTGCCGACCGTGGAACGGCTGCTCGGCGCGCTCGGGCGCCAGCTCCGGATCGAGGTGGAGCCGCTCGACAGCCACCTCGACGCGACGCTCGACGAGGCGGCCGGGACCGCCCTGCCCGAGCGGATCGCGGATCTCGGGCTGGACCGGATCATCGACGCCCTGGGCGACCTGCCGTACGTGCTGACCGGCGGCACGGCGGCCCTGCTCCAGGGCGCTCCGCTGCCGGTGGACGCGGTCGAGATCGCGGTGCGGTGGCGGGACGCCCCCCGCTTCACCAAGTGGCTGGAGCGGGCCCACGCGCAGCGGTGGAACGCACGCTGGGAGGAGTGGGGCGGAGTGCACCCGGAACCCAACGAACCGGGCGAGCACCGCTGGCTCACCCGCTACGGCGAGCTGCGCGCCCGGATGTGCGAGGACCTGCCCGAGCCCGTCGAGGTCCGCCTCGGCGACCGGACGTACCCGGTCGAGCCACTGGTCGAGGTGGAGGTGGCCGACCGGCGTACGGCCGAGCTGCTGCGCCGGTACCGGCAGCGCCGCGTCGACGGCGCGACGCCGGACGGGTCAGCCGGCTGAGCGTTCCCAGTCGACGGTGGGCAGGCCGGCGTCGGCGAGCGCCTTGTTGGCCGCGCTGAACGGGCGGCTGCCGAGGAAGCCCTTCGGGTTCATCGGGCTCGGGTGGCCGGCCTCCAGCACCACGTGCCGCGGGTTGGTGACCAATGCCGCCTTCTTACGGGCGTAGCCGCCCCAGAGCAGGAACACCACCCGCTGGTCGAGCGCGTCGAGCGCCCTGATGGTGGCGTCGGTGAACTCCTCCCAGCCCCGGTTGGCGTGCGAGCCCGGCGTGGCCTGGCGGACCGTGAGCACCGAGTTGAGCAGCAACACGCCCTGCGCCGCCCAGCCGTCGAGGTTGCCGCTGCGCGGCTTCGGCACGCCCAGGTCCTCGCCCAGCTCCTTGAAGACGTTGCGCAGCGACGGCGGCACCGTCACGCCCTCGCGCACGCTGAAGCTCAGCCCGTGCGCCTGCCCCGCCTTGTGGTAGGGGTCCTGCCCGAGGATGAGCACCCGCGTCTGCGCCGGCCCGCACAGGCGGTAGGCCGAGAACAGGTCCTCCAGCGGGGGGAAGACCGTGGCGGTCGCGTATTCCCGGGCGACGAACTCGGCCAGCGCCGCGCTGCGGGCCGGGTCGAGGTGCGGGGCGATCGCCTCCCGCCACGGCTCGGGCAGGAGCGCCAACAGGTCGAGGGCGGGGGCGTCGTCGGGCATCGGCAACCTTTCGCAGTCGTCCCCGGGACTCTAGGCAGCGGGTACGACAGCGCTCAGCCGAGGGTCGCCAGCCTCGCCGCCCAGTCGCCGCCGACCGGTTCCAGGGTGACCACCCGGGTGTCGTCGTCGCGCCGGTCGATGCGGACCCGCAGGTGCGCGTCGACCAGTTGCTCGACCATCCCCTCGCCCCACTCCACCACGGTGACCGCCTCGTCCACCGAGGCGTCCAGGTCGAGGTCGTCGATCTCGGCGCGCGGGTCGGCGGACTCCCCCAACCGGTAGGCGTCGGCGTGCACCAGCGTCACCCGGCCGCCCCGCGCCGGATCCGGCCGGTGCACCCGGGCGATGACGAACGTGGGCGAGGTGATGTCCCCGCGGACGCCGAGGCCGGCGCCGATGCCCTGGGTCAGCGCGGTCTTGCCGGCCCCCAGCGGGCCGCTGAGCAGCAGCAGGTCGCCGGCGCGCAGCACGCCGGCCAGCCGGCGGCCGAACCGGTGCGTGTCGTCGAGGGTCGTCAGCTCCACCGTCACAGGGATTCCAGGAACCTTTCCAGCGCCGCGTTGACGTCGTCGGCGTGCTCGAGCATCACCACGTGCCCGCTGTCGTGGATCTTCACGAACTCGGCGTGCGGCAACCGCCGGACGATCTCCTCGGAGTGCGTCACCGGCGTGATCATGTCCTTGTCCCCCACGATCACCAGCACGGGCGTGCCGGCCAACGCGGCCAGCGCCGGGAAGCGCGAGTGGGTGGCCAGGGTGCGCAGGTAGCGGGTGACGGTGTCGGCCGAGGTACGGGAGTTCATCGTCTCGACGTACGACACCAGGGCCGGGCTGGGCTTCGGGGTGCCGAAGCCGTACTTGCGGGTGAGCAGCCAGGCCACGTTCGACGTCGACCTGCGGGCCTTGTCGATCACCGTGCCGCCGTAGCGGGTGGCGTTGCTCATCATGTAGAGCACCGGCGCGCCGACCCGGCCGAGCAGCGCGGGGGCCACCAGCTTCGTCTCCGCGGCCAGGCCGCCGGAGGTGGCCATCAGCACGGTGCCGACCACCCGGTCGCCGAACAGCTCCGGGTATATCTCGGCGAGCGCCATGATGGTCATGCCGCCCATCGAGTGCCCGACCAGCACCAGCGGCCCCTCCGGCGCCACCTCGTCGAGCACCCGGCGCAACGTGCGGCCCAGCGCGACCAGGTCGTACTCGCCGGACTCCAGCCTCCCGGAACGGCCGTGCCCCGGCTGGTCGTACGCGACCACCCGGTAGTCCCCGCGCTCCGTGAGCAGCTTGCGCTGGAAGTGGAAGGTCCCCATGTCCAGGCAGAACCCGTGCACCAGCACGACCGTCGGACGGCCGGGGACCGGCCGGGTCGGCTCGACCACCTCGACGTGGATGTCGGTGCCGTCCGGCATCTCCAGCTCGTACGCCTCGTCGTAGCGCTGCTGGTCGAAGACCTCGTGGGCGTACCGGTCGGCGGGGTCGTTCTTGAGCCGGCGGACCAGCACCCGCTCGCTGACCACGCCCGCCGCGAGCCCGGCCGCGGCCACCCCGACGGCCGCGCCGACCAGGCCGGCGACCTTGCCGGCGGCGCTGCGCGGACGGGGCACCCGCAGGTTCATACGCGCTCGCCGTCGTAGACGCGGGGCACCCGCACCCCACCGAAGCGGGTCACGATCTCGTAGTTGATGGTGCCGACCGCCTCGGCCCAGTCGTCGGCGGTGGGCTCACCGTCCGCGCCGCTGCCGAACAGCGTCACCACGTCCCCGGCGGCCACCTCGTCGTCGCCGCAGTCGACCACGAACTGGTCCATGCAGACCCGCCCCGAGATGGTCCGCCGCTCGCCGGCGAGCAGCACCGGACCGGTGTTCGAGGCGTGCCGGGGCACCCCGTCGGCGTAGCCCAGCGGCACCACCGCCAGGTTGCTCTCGTTCTCGGTGAGGTAGGTGTGGCCGTAGGAGACGCCGGTGCCGGCCGGGACCCGCTTGGTCAGCATCACCCGGGCCCGGGCCGTCATCGCGGGCCGCAGGCCGAACCGCTCGCCCGCGATCGGCGACAGACCGTAGACCGCGATGCCGGGACGGACCAGGTCGAAGTGGGTGTCCGGCCGGGTCAGCGTGGCCGCCGAGTTGGCCAGGTGGCGGTAGCGGGGCCGCAGGCCGGCGCGGGTCACCATCTCCAGCCCCTCGCGGAAGACGGCGAGCTGGCGGTCGGTGGTGGGATGGCCGGGCGAGTCCGCGTACACGAAGTGGCTCCACACGCCGACCACCTCGACCAGACCGTCCGCCTGGGCCTTCGCGGCGGCCTCCAGCAGGGTGGGCCAGTCGGCCACGGTGGCCCCGCCCCGGGACAACCCGGTGTCGATCTTGAGGTGCAGCCGGGCCGGGCGGTCGGCCCGGCGGCTCGCCTCGATCATCTCGTCGAGCTGGGGAAGGCTGGCGCAGCCCAGGTCGACCCCGACCGCGATGCCGTCGTGCAGCGGCAGGCCCGGATCGAGCAGCCAGGCCAGGACCGGCGCGGTGATCCCCTCCTGGCGCAGCCGGAGCGCCTCGTCCAGGGTGCAGACGCCGAGCTGGTCCGCCCCGGCGTCGAGCGCCGCGCGGGCCGCCGGCACCATGCCGTGCCCGTATCCGTCGGCCTTCACCACCGCCATCAGCTCGGCGCTGGTGCCGGCCTTGAGCCGGGCCACGTTCTCCCGGATCGCGTCGAGATCGACGCGCACCTCCGACTGCCACATACCCCCAGCCTACTTCCGCCGGTGATCATCGTGGCCGTGAGCCGCGCGGCCGGCGTCACGGGCCGCGCCCGGATCAGCCCAGTCGGGCCAGCACCGGGCGCAACGCGGCGGCCACGTCGGGTGCGGTCACCGGGCCGCCGCGCGCCGCCTCCCGACCGGCCAGCCCGTGCAGGTACGCCGCGGCGGCGGCCGCCCGCTCGGGGGCCAGACCGCCGGCGAGCAGCGAGCCGAGCAGCCCGGCCAGCACGTCGCCGGTGCCACCGGTGGCCAGCACCGGGGTGCCGGTCGGGTTGACGTACGCCCGCCCGTCGGGCGTGCCGACGATCGTCCGATCACCCTTCAGCAGCACCACCGCGTTCATCCAGGCGGCCAGCCGCAGCGCCGCCGCGACCCGGTCCTCCCCCGGCATCTCGCCGCAGAGCCGGGCGTATTCCCGGTCGTGCGGGGTCACCACGATCGGGGCGTCCCGGCCGCGCAGCCGGTCGGCCAGCTTGCCGTCGACGAGCAGGGTCAACGCGTCGGCGTCCAGCACCACCGGCACCGGCGCGGCCAGCACCGCGCGCAGCTCGGCGGCGGACTCCTCGCCGGTGCCGAGCCCGGACCCGCAGACCCAGGCCTGCACCCGACCGGCGTCGGCGACCCGGCCGGTGGCGATCACCGACGGGTGCTGGTGGACCACTTCGGCGCGGGCGCCCCCGGCGTAGCGGACCAGGCCGGTGGGACCGGCCAGCGCACCGCCGACCGAGAGCACCGCCGCGCCCGGATAGGTGGCCGACCCGGTGGCCACCCCGACCACGCCCCGCGAGTATTTCTCCGACGCCGGGCCGAGCGCGGGCCACCAGTCGACCACGTCCGACCACTCGGTCACCCGGAGCGCGGGCGAGCCGCGCAGCCACGGCGTCAGCCCGATGTCGACCAGCTCGACCTGCCCGGCCAGCGCGGCGGCCGGGCCGACCACCAGGGCCGGCTTGAGCGCGCCGAAGGCCACGGTCACGTCGGCGCGGACGGCGCAGGGCCGGCCGGCGTCGGTCAGCGGGACGTGCCCGGTGTCGACCGCGACGCCGCTCGGCACGTCCACCGCGACCACCGTGGCGCGCGTGCCGTCGCGTCCACAACGCTCGGCCAGGCTCGCCGCGAGCTGCTCGGCGGTCTCCCGCAGACCACCGGTGCCGCCGATGCCCACGATGCCGTCGAGCACCAGGTCGACCACGGCGGGCGGCCGGTCGACCACCCGCCCGCCGGCGGCACGCAGCGCGGTCAGACCATCGGCGTGCGCCCGCCCGGGGGTGAGGAGCAGCGCCGCGACCGCGACGCCCCGGCGGGCCAGGTGCGCGCCCGCGTAGAGCGCGTCGCCGCCGTTGTCGCCGGAGCCGACCAGCAGCAGGACCCGGGCGCCGTAGACGCCGCCCCGGTCGCCGAGCAGCAGCGCGCACCGCCGGGCCAGCCCGGCCGCGGCCCGGTGCATCAACGCCCCGGCCGGGAGGGTGGCCATCAGGCCCGCCTCCGCCGCGCGAACGTCAGCGACCCGCCACACCGGTCTCATGCCACCCCGTCCCGTTTCGTCGTGCCGCCCGTCCGGCGTGTCGACCACCGTGCCGACGGTCGACCGAGGGCCCGCGTGCGGGTCTCGATCAGGCCTCACCCTACCGGCGGCAGGTGCCCGCAACCGGCCCACGAACGCGCCTGTGGAAAACCTCGCCCGTTGTCCACAGGGTCGACGACGCCACCGCCGTTCCGCCTAGCGTCGTCGCCGTGCGGAGCCGGCCGGTGGGGCCGGCCGAGGCGGGGAGGGCACGTGGTGGAGGAGCCGTTCGACGTCGATCCGGAG
>NZ_PDHU01000004.1:0-268662 GCF_002573675.1 Micromonospora sp. WMMA1996
GGAGCGGGTCGAGGCCGCGACGTTGAGCAACGGTAACGGTGACGAGGTGCAGATCGGCAAGTTCCGGGTGGTGTTCATCGCCGGTCCGCGCCCGGAGGAGGAGGCCGGCCGGGGGTGAACGAGCCTGCGGCTTCGACGCCGTCCGGGGCGGCGCGGGCGCCGGCGCTGATGAGTATCGGCGAGGTGCTGGCGCAGTTGCGGGCGGAGTTCCCGGACGTCACGATCTCGAAGTTGCGGTTCCTGGAGGCCGAGGGCCTGGTGGAGCCGCAGCGCACGCCGGCGGGTTATCGCAAGTACGGCTGGGACGACGTGGCTCGGCTGCGGTTCGTGTTGACGGCGCAGCGGGATCAGTATCTGCCGTTGCGGGTGATCCGGGAGCAGTTGGCGGAGTGGGACGTCTCGGATGAGCCGGTGGGGCGGTCGCGGCCGAATCTGGTGGCGGTCGGTCCGGGTGGTGAGGTTCCGGGTCGGGAGTCGGTGGAGCCGGTCGGGTCGTCGGAGGTGCGGCTAAGTCGGGCGGAGCTGATCTCCCGCAGCGGGGTCGACGAGTCGACGTTGGTCGAGTTGGAGCGGCTCGGTGTGCTGGTGTCGGATCCGCCGGGGTGGTACGACGCGGACGCGTTGATCATCGCGAGTGCGGTGGCGGGTTTGGCGGCGTACGGGTTGGAGCCGCGGCACCTGCGGGCGTACCGGTCGGCGGCGGATCGGGAGGTCGGTCTGTTCGCGCAGTTGGTGGCGCCGTTGGTGCGGCAGAGTGATCCGGCGGCGCGGGCCCGGGCGGCGGAGACGGCGCGGGAGTTGACGGCGTTGTCGCAGCAGTTGCACGCGGCGTTGGTGCGGGTGGGGCTGCGGTCGACGTTGGGCCGGTGAGGTCGGTGGTGGGGCCGGGTGCCGTGGGGTGCCCGGCCCTTCGTCGTGGGTGGGCGCGGAAAGATCTGGTGCGGGAAGCGTGTCGTAGGCTTGCCGGGGTAAGCCCGTCCGTCGAGGCGTGGTGCACGTAGCGCGTGGGACTCCCGTGTCCTGGTCCGTGTACCGTGCAGGGAAGGGCGCGGTGCGAAGGTGACGACGACACGGAGGCGGCGGTGCGCGAGCTGAGCGTGGTCGGAGTTCGGGTGGAGTTGCCCAGCAACCAGCCGATCGTCCTGCTGCGGGAGGTCGAGGGGACCGTTATCTGCCGATCTGGATCGGTGCGGTCGAGGCGACGGCCATCGCCTACGAGCAGCAGGGGGTCAAGCCGGCGCGGCCGTTGACGCACGATCTGCTGCGGGACGTGTTGGCGGCGTTGCAGGCGCCGTTGCGGGCGGTGGAGATCACCGAGTTGAAGGAGAACGTCTTCTACGCGGATCTGCTGCTCGGTGACGGCGTGCGGGTGTCGGCGCGGCCCAGTGACTCCATCGCGTTGGCGTTGCGGGTGGGGGCTCCGATTCGTTGTGCGGAGCAGGTCCTCAGCGAGGCGGGGATCGTGATCCCGGACGAGCAGGAGGACGAGGTGGAGAAGTTCCGCGAGTTCCTGGACCAGGTGCGGCCGGAGGATTTCGCGGGTTGAGTGTGCCGGCCGGGTGGCCGGGGTGCGCGGCGGTGGTGGTCACGGTGGGTGGCGGAACATGTTGGCGTAGTACTGCCCCAGCGCGGTGCCGTAGCTGAAGCCCAGGTAGCTGAGCTTCTTGTCGCCGACCGCCCGGCGCAGCACGTCCATGTCGCGGGCCACCTCGGCGGTGGACGCGGCGCCGGTCAGCGGCTTGCCGGTGGTCGAGCACGCCTTGCCGACCGCCTTCGACGCGGCGACGTACGCCTTCTCCTCCGCCTTCGTCCACGGGAACGCGACGTTCAGCCCGGCGTACGCCCGGTCTGGTCCTTCACCGACCGAAGCACCTGATGTTCGAGCTGGCCTCGACGCCACGCGGGTCGACACCGACGATGTCGAAGCGGTCGAGCAGGTCGTCGCCGAGGAAGTAGGGCGCGGCGAGCGCGATGCTGGTGCCGGAGCCGCCCGGGCCACCCGGGTTGAGGAAGAGGCTGCCGACCTTGTGCTGCTGGTCGCGGGCCTTGACCCGGAGCAACGCGACCTCGGTGGTGGCGCCCTTCGGGTTGTCGTAGTCCAGCGGGAGCCGGACCGTGGCGCACTCGGCGTAGTCGTAGCAGGCGTACCAGTCGAGCTTCGGCGTCGGCACGCGGTCCACCCGGCGCGCCTCGGCCGCGCTGGTGCGGTCGTACGCGGGCGGTTGCGGTGTCGCCGCCGCGGCGGGCGCGACGGCCGGTCCGGCGAGGAGGACGCCGGCGATCCCTGTTGCGGCGAGGGACCGGATTGCACGGGGCATGAGGCTGCCTTCCGTCGGGGAACAGTTCCGTCGAGGAGACCTCGACCCCCGTCACTTTAGGGAGAGACGGCCACCGGAGCTGCCCCCAAACGCGGACCGACGCCGCAAACAGCCAAGGAATGTAACGATTTTTTCTCGATCGACGCTTTTCGCCGCTCCGAAGTGGAGCGTGGGTGACGGGAAGCCGTCCCGGGCCGGCGGTTGACAGGTCGACGCGCTGGGCCATGCTTGTCGGGTGAGTTCGTTCCCGAAGCCCGATGCGCGGGCGAAGGCCGTCGTCGCGTCCGTGGCGACGGTCGTCGCGGTGGTGACGCTGGCGGTCTGGCGACCGCCCGGCATCCTCTCGGTCGTGTTGGCCCTGGTCTGTGTCCTGCTCGGCATGGTCGCCGGGGTGACGGTCACCGCGGCCCGGCAGGCCGGCCCTCCGCCGGCCCCGGCGGAGAGCACCTGGCCGACCCAGGACCCGGGGTACGGAGTGGACGCCGACACGCTGGAGGCGATCGACCCGCGCGCGGTGCGAAACCTGCGCACCCCCGCCGGTCATCCGGTGGACGCGGACACGTTGGAGGCGCTCGACCCCCGGGCCGTCCGGCAGCAGCGGACCGTGAACGGGCTCAGCGACCGGTGAGGGTGGGGCTGGCGAGCGCGTCCACGCCCCGCCCGGCCAGGCAGCGGTAGGTGCGGCCCGGCTCGGTCGAGGCGGGCGGCAGCACCTCCAGGTTCCACCCGGCCGCCGGCCCGATGCCGCTGACCAGCTGGAACGTGCCGACGTTGCAGACCTTGCGGACGGCCGGGTCGGCGACGACCGTGTCGTGGCCCGCCCCGGTGAGCGCGACGGGCAGGTCACCGGCCGCGTAGGTCTCCCAGGTGTGCCGACCGTCGCACGGCACCCGGCTCGCCTCGGCGCGGTCGCGCCGCAACCGCACCGGGCCGTAGCACTCCAGCTCGGCTGCGCAGTGCGCCCCGTCGGGGAGCCGGACGTCGGCGGAGGCACAACCCGGCACCGGTGTCGACCCGACCACGCCGGTGGCCACCGGGGTCGGCGACACCACCGACGGCGCTCCGCCGGCCATCCAGGCGCCCCCGGCGGCCGACGCGGCCAGCGCGAGCACCCCGGCCCCGCCGAGGAACCAGCGCCGGGGCCAGCGTCGGCTCCGGGTCGGCACGGTCGGGTGGTCGTGCTCGGCCGGCGGTCGCGGGCTCGGCCCGCCGGCGCGGCCGTGCGGGCCACCCGCGGCGCCACCGCCGGGAGTCAGGAACGGCACGCCGCTCACCGGGGTGTTCGGGTCGAGCGGGAGCGACGCGAGCAGGCCGCGGAGTTCCACCGCGGAGGGGCGTTCGCCCGGGTCGTTGGACATCCCGAGGCGGAGCACGTCGATCAGCTCGTCGGGGACGCCGGGCAGGCCCGGGATCGGCTGCTGGAACATCTCCAGCACGGTGACCAGGCTCGGGTTGCGTTCGGACTGCCAACGCGGCGGGCGGCCGTGCATCACCGCGTAGAGCGTGGCGCAGAGCGCGTAGACGTCGACGGCGGGGCTGGGCGGGCTGTGGCTGAACATCTCCGGCGGCGCGTACGCCGGGGTGAGCACCTCCAGCGTGACCGAGGCGTCGCGCACCTCGGCCAGCACCGCCAGGCCGAAGTCGGCCAGCACCGCCGAGTTGAACTCCGAGTGCAGGATGTTGGCCGGCTTGACGTCGCGGTGCAGCACGCCGGCCGCGTGCGAGTGGGCCAGCGCGTCGGCGATCTTCACCCCGAGGTCGCGGGTCTCCAGCGGGCCCAGCGGCGAGGTCTTCATGCGCTCCGCGTACGAGCCGTCGCAGAGCTCCATGATGAGGTAGGGATGCTGGTCGACGGTGACGCCGACGTCGAAGAGGTCCACCACGTGCGGGTGGGACGACATCCGCCCGGCCGCGCGCGCCTCGCGCAGGAAGCGTGCCTGGTCGCGCTCGTGGTCCAGCGTCCGGTTCTCCACCTTGACCGCCACCTCGCGCCCGACGGAGATCTGGGTGGCCCGGTAGACGGTGGCGTAACCACCCCGGGCAAAGACCTTCAGATCGGTCAGACCGGGCACGATGGGCAGCCGCAGGGCGCCGGGCGGGGTCTCGGTCACGGCTCGAAAATACCCAACGGTCCCGGTCGCTCAGCGCGCCGCGTCGGGGGCCGGCGCCGCCGCGGAGTCGTCGGGCCGGGTCGACCCGGCCGCGGCGGCGGCCGCCCGACGGGCGTCCCACCACAGGCCGACGGCGGTCGCGACCGCGCCCAGCCCCTCCCACGCCGCCACCCCGAAGAACCGGTCCGGCGCCACGTCGGAGAGCACCGCGATGGTGAACACGGTGAACGTGACCAGCCGGAACCAGACGGTGAACCGGTAGAACGGGCGCCACTCGGTGGCGACCGCGAGCAGGTAGTAGACCCCCATGTTGAACGAGGCCATCGAGGACGCGGTGAGGAACGTGCCGGTGTAGTCACCGGGGGCGCGCTCCGTCGGCACCTCGAAGCCGAGCAGGCGCAGCTGCGTCTCCGGCCAGATCAGGCCCAGCGCGCCGAGCAGCAGCGCCAGCAGCCCGAAGACCGCGATCGTCCAGCCGGCGCCGGAGCGCGGCAGCCTCATCGTTCCTCCCCAGCAACGGTCCGCCGGTGGCCGCTCGGGCACACCGGTGGTGGCCGTCGATCCCGACGGCAGCGCCCCACGCTAACCGGCCCCACCGACGAGCACATCCCCGGAACCGGCAGAACAGGGGTGGGTGGTCAGCCGCCGGCGAGACGGGCCCGCAGCGCGTCGGCGGCGGCCCGCTCGCTGCGCTGCTCGGTGGCGTACGCCAGACGCACCGCCTCCTCGGCGCCGGCCAACGCCTCCGCCGGACGTCCGCAGGCGTCGAGCGCCTCGGCCAGGACCAGCTGCGCCACCACCTGGCTGCGGACGTCCTCGGCCGGGGCGGAGACCGCCCGCCGCGCCCAGTCCAGCGCCTGCTCGCGCTGGCCGTGGGCGAGGAGCGCGGCGGCGTACCGGGCCATCGTCTGCCGGCGGGAGAACAGCAGCGACGGCGCGTTCGCCGCGCCGGTGGCGACCGGGGCGAGAAGTCCCACCGCGGTGCCCGGGTCGCCGGCCGCGACGCGGGCCATGGCGAGCAGCACCCGCGGCGCGACCTGGGCCGGAGCCTGCGGGTTGTGCGGCTCCACAGTGGTCAGCACCGACCGCGCCTCCCGCTCCGCGGTCTCGTGGTCGCCCATGTCCAGAGCCACGAAGCCGCGCAGCGTGCCGGCCATCCCGGTGAGCAGCGGGTGGGTGGTGCGGTCGGCGTAGGCCAGCGCGTCGGTGAACAGGTCGGCGGCGTGCTCCGGCTCGCCCAGCCCGCGGGCCACCACGCCGCGCACCACCAGCGCGAAGCCCTGCCCCCAGTCGTCACCCACCTCGGCGAAGTCCCGGTAGGCGCGGCGGGCCGCCCGGTCCGCCTCGGCCAGGTCGCCCAGTTCGGCGGTGGCGTACGCCTCGACCGCCCGCAACGTGCCCACCGCCCACGCCTCGCCGACCCGCTCCCCGAACGGCAGGAAGACCCGCGCCAGCCGGCACGCCTCCCGCAACCGACCGGCCAGCAGCCGGGCGAACGCGGTGGTGCCGCGCAGCCAGGCCCGCCCGTACGGGTCCTTCAGTTCGGCGAACAACCGGGCGGCGCGGCCGAGCACCGCGTCGGTGCCGGCGAAGTCCCCGCGGGTGGTGGTCACCCAGGCCAGGTTCTGCAACGACCAGGCCTGCCCGCGCGGATCCCTCGCGGCGAGACTGACCTGGTAGGAGGCGGCCAGGCGGCTGCTCGCCTGCCCCAGCCGGCCGGCGATGAAGTCGGCCATGCCGAGCCGGCGCATCGCCGAGGCCCGCACCGTGGGCAGCTCGGCGTCGGTGGCCACCTGCAACGCCTCCTGCCAGCTGCGCTCGGCCCGCTCGGCGTCGCCCAGCGTCTGCTGGGCCTGCCCGGCGAGCAGCAGCGCGGCGGCCCGGATGGTGGGTTCGCCGGTGTTCGCGGCGATCTTCTCGGCCGAGGCCAGCGCGTCGGCCGGGCGGCCGATCTGCAACAGCGCCCGGGCGTGCACCACCCGGTCGGCCGGCGGCACCCCGTCGCGGGCCAGCTCGGCCGCGCGCTCGGCGTACTCGACCGCCATCGCCGGTTCCCCGGAGCGCAGCGACCGGCGGGCCGCCCGGCTCAGCGCGGCCACGCCCAGCGGGGCGACCGCCCGGGCCGGCGCGTCCGGGCGGAGCTTGACCGCGTCGGCGAGCCGGGTCGCCCGCTCGACGTGCTCGGCGACGAAGTCGTCCCGGGCCGCCTCGGTGAACCCACCGGCCGGCGGGCCGGTCCCGTCCACGCTCTCCGGCGCGGCCCAGCGGGCCAGCGCGGCGTGCCGCTCGGCCAGCTCGGCCTTGCTCACCCCGGCGTACGCGGCCTCCCGCATCAGCGGCGTGGCGAACGCGAACCCGGTGCGGGTGCGGTGCAGCATCCGGCGTTGCAGCAGCTCCTCGACCGCCCGGTCCAGCTCGACCGCGGCCACCGCGGCGGGTCGGCCGTCCCGCCCGACCCGCTGTTCGCGCAGCGCCTCCAGCGTGCCGCCCGGCACGGTGTCACCGACCACCGCCGCGTCCCGCAGCACCGAGCGGGCGTCCGGCGGCAGCGCGTCGATCCGGGCCGCGAGCACGGCGGCGAGGTCCCGGGAGAGCAGCCGGCTGCCCAGCGAACCGGGGGCGAGGCGCCAGCCGACGTCCGCGCCGCGACCCGGCCCGGCGGTCAGCGCGCCGCGCTCCATCAGCAGCGTGACCAGCTCGGCCAGGTAGAACGCGTTGCCCTGGGCGGTGGCCAGCAGCCGGTCCGTGTCGGCCTGGGGCAGGCGGCCACCGGCCAGGTAGCTGGTGAGCAGCCGGGACGCGTCCGCGCCGCGCAGCGGCGGCAGCGCGTGCACCTCGGCGTCCGCGAGCCGGGTCAGCGCGCCGGCCGTCCGCACCAGCTCGGGCCGGCCGAGCAGGAGCACCAGCACCGGGCCGGAGAGCCGGTTGAGGGTCAGCGCCAACGCCTTGACCGTCTCGGCGGTGGCGTCGTGCAGATCGTCCACCACGATCACCAGGGGCGCCTCGCCGGCGAGCGCGCTGAGCAGGTCCGCGACCGCGTTCGGCACCGCTTCGGCGTCCGGTGGCGGGGCCGCCGCGCTCCACTCGCCGGTCTCCGTCCCGGCGGGCAATTCGGCGTACCCGAGCAGGGCCAGGAGCTGGTCGACGGCGATCGGGGGCAGGTCGCCGGGAAGTCGGGCGAGGCGCTGCCCGAGCCGGCGCAGCCGTTCCTCCACGGCGGCCCGGGTGATCGCGGTCGCCGCGTCGTTGGGCAGGCCGACCGCCGCGCGGACCAGGTCGGCCAGGGGCGCGAGCCGGCGGCGCTCGCCGAACGCGGCGCAGCGGACCGAGAGCACCCGGGCGCCGGTGTGCGCCGCGTACCTGCCCGCGCCGACGTCGTAGCCGGCGGCGAGGCGTTCCACCTCGGCCGCGAACCGGGACTTGCCGATGCCCGCCTCGGCGGTCACCAGCAGCACCCGGGGCTCGCCCCGGTCGATCACCTCGGCGAGCCGGCCGGCGACCCGGCCGATCTCGGTCTCCCGGCCCACGAAGGGGGCCTCGTCACCGAGTCCGGAGCGGGTGCCCGGCGCGTCCAGCAGGCCCAGCAGCTCGTACGCCTCGACCGGCTCGCGCTTGCCCTTGAGCCGCAACGGGCGCAGCGCCCGCCAGGAGGCCACGTGCCGGGTGGCGGCGGAGGTCCGCCCGCCGGCGTAGACCGCGCCGACCGCGGCGGCGTCGGCCAGCCGGGCCGCCGTGTTCACGGTGTCGCCGATGACCGTGTATTCGATGGCCGCCTGGATCCCGGCGATCACGTCGCCGGTGTTGAGCCCGACCCGCAGGCCCAGCGGCGCGCCGCCGCCCCGTTCGTCGTCGAGCACCCGGCGGACCGCCCGCTGCATGGACAGCGCGGCCCGCACCGCCCGCTCGGCGTCGTCCTCGTGCGCCACCGGCGCGCCGAAGACCGCCATGATCCCGTCGCCGGTGAGCTTGTCGACGTGCCCGCCGAACGTCTTGACCGCGCCGGCCAGCGCGGCGAGCACCCGGTCGGTGACCGCGCCGACCCGCTCCGGGTCCAGGTCCTCCGACCAGGAGGTGAAGTCGGAGAGGTCGCCGAAGAGCACGGTGACCACCCGGCGCTCGGCGGCCGGCAGCGTGGCGGCGGCCGGCAACGCGGCCCCGCAGTTGTGGCAGAACCGCGCGCCGGGCACGGCGACGGTCCCGCACACCGGGCAGGTCACGGCTGTTCCACCCCGAGGTATTCGAGCTGGGCGCGGACCGACCACTCGGCGGCCCACCACAGCGACCGGTCGACGTCGGCGTAGACCACCGCGACCACCTCGGGCGCGGTGGCGGCGCCGGCGGCCACCGCGGCACGCACCTGGTCGAGCCGGGCCCGCCGGTGGGCCAGGTAGAACTCGGCCGCCGCGCCGCAGTCGGCCAGCGCCGGGCCGTGGCCCGGCAGCGCCCGGACCCCGCGGTACGTGGAGAGCAGCTCCAGGCTGGACAGGTAGTCACCGAGGTTGCCGTCGGGGTGGGCGACCACGGTGGTGCCCCGGCCCAGGATCGTGTCGCCGGTCAGCACGACCCGCTCGTCGCCGTGCGCGGCCAGCAGGCAGACCGAGTCGGCGGTGTGCCCGGGCGTGCTCAGCAGCCGGACGTCGAGGCCCGTGTCGAACGTGCTGTCGGCGGTCAGCGGCGCCCCGCCGGCGGTGTGCGCCGGGTCGGCGGCGAGCACCGGCACGCCGCCGAGCAGCTCGCGCAGCCGGGGCGCCCCCTCGGTGTGGTCCGCGTGCCCGTGCGTGATCAACACCAGCCCGACCGGCCCGTGGGCCGCGATCGCGGCGAGGTGCGCCTCGTCGGCCGGCCCCGGGTCGACCACCACGGCCGGCGCGTCCGGGCCGGCCCGCAGCACCCAGGTGTTCGTCCCGTCGAGCGTCATCGGCCCCGGGTTCGGCGCCCGCAGCAGCGAGACCCACCCGGGCAGCTCATCCGCGAGCGCCCCTGCGGCCCCGCTCACACGCCCACCCATGGCAGCGATCGTACGACTCCGCCCGCCACTCCCCGCGATCTTGCAGGTCCGGCCCCGGGTTTGTCCCCGTCTGGGGCTTGTGCCGGGGCGGGAACTGCAAGATCACGGGGACGGGGCGTTACGCCACCTCGACGATGACCTCGACCTCGACCGGGGCGTCGAGGGGGAGTTCGGCCACGCCCACCGCGCTGCGGGCGTGTCGGCCGGCCTCGCCGAAGACCGACCCGAACAGGTCGGAGGCGCCGTTGATCACGCCGGGCTGACCGGTGAAGCCGGACGCGCTGGCCACGAAGCCGGTCAGCTTCACCACCTTGACCACGTTCTCCAGGCCGACCAGCGCGTCGATCGCGGCGAGCGCGTTCAGCGCGCACCGCTGCGCCAGGTCCTTCGCCTGCTCGGCGGAGACGCCGTTGCCGACCTTGCCGGTGGCGAGCAGCTTGCCGTCGGCCATCGGGAGCTGACCGGAGACGTACACGTGCTGCCCGGACTGGACGGCCGGCACGTAGCTGGCCACCGGCGGCACCACCTCGGGCAGGTCGAGACCGAGCTCGGCGAGCTTCGCGTGGGGTCCGTTGCTCATGCGTCGATGTCCTTCGTTCGCGACTGCGGGGCTCGCAACCCCGGCTCACTCCTCGCGCTCACACTCAGCCCTTCGGGCGCTTCAGGTACGCGACGAGCTGCTCCGGGTTCGGGCCGGGCACCACGGAGACCAGCTCCCAGCCGTCCTCGCCCCAGTTGTCGAGGATCTGCTTGGTCGCGTGGACCAGCAGCGGGACCGTGGCGTATTCCCACTTCTGCATCGGAGGAAGGCTCCCTTGCCTGACTTGGACTTCGGTCAGGCACAGCCTACGGTCCGCCGCCCTCAGCGGGACGCGGGACGCTGCTCCGGCGCGGGCGGCTCGCCGCACGGGCCCTCGTGCTCGTAGCGCTGCGGGCAGCGACTGCGGTCGGGCAGCAGCAGGTCGCAGAAGACGCGGTGCCGGTTGTTCTGGTCGTCGGCGGTGGAGACGGTGGTCTCGCCGGCGTCCAGCTCGACCAGGAAGCCCAGCGAGGTGGCCACCGTCCCGGCCAGCGCGGTGGCCGCCGCCAGGTCGGGCACCCGCACCGGCAGGTGGATGACGTAGCCGGGCTCCTCCTCGTCGCGACCCCGCCCGGCCGGCCGGACCAGCGTGCGGACCACCTCGACCGGGGGCCGGTACGACCGCTCGTTGAACGGCGTGCCCGCGCCGGGAACCTCGGCGTCGCCGGGCCGCCCGGCCCGGTCGCCGGGGAACTGGGCTCGGGGAATGTTCTCCGCGTCGCGCATCCGCTGCCTCCGGGCGTCGTACCTGTTCACCACCACCACCGTCCGGCTCGGGACCTCCCCGGTCCGGCCCCCCGCGTCGCGACGAACGTAGGACCTGAAGCCAGTCCCGGCAACGGGACGCGCACGCCTGATCACGTCAAGTCACATATGCGACACAAGGCTGGTCCGGAACGCGACGACGACGCGGCGCCCGGCACGGGCGTACGCGGGGCTGGCAAGCGGCCCGGCGACCGCTACCCTTCCGGACTGGGCGCGCGCCGTCGCTCGCCCGCACCTCGACCCCGTGCCCGTCGCCTGGGGCGGCGACGGGCGCGCCGCAACCCGGGGGAGACACATGACCCAACCGCCCGTCGGGGGCGCCACCGGCACGCCCGGCGACCCGATCCCGCAGCCGGCGCCCGCCGGCCTCACGCCGCCCGGGCCCGGCGTTCCGGCCCCCGGCGCCACACCGCCGCCCGGGTCCGGTCCCGGCCACCCGGCGTACCCGGCGGGGCCGCCGCCGCGCAAGCGTCCGACCCTGTTGATCGCCTCCCTCGTGCTGGCCGCGGCGGTGCTGCTCTGCGGCGGCGGGGGGACGGCCGCGTTCCTCGCCCTGCGCGACGGCGAGGACGGCCGGGGCGCGAAGGAGCCGCAGGTGGCGGTGGAGGGCTTCCTCAAGGCGGTCTACCAGGAGCGGGACGCCGAGAAGGCGGCCACGTTCGTCTGCTCCGCGGCCCGCGACGACCGGAAGATCGCGGCCAAGGTCGCCGAGGTGCAGAAGTACGCCGGGCAGTACCAGAACCCCCGGTTCCGCTGGACCAACCCGGTGGTCGACAACCAGACCGGTGACCGGGCCACGGTCTCCACCCGGGTCACCATGACCACGGCCGACGAGAAGGTCGCCGACCAGGAACTGCGCTTCACCGTGGTGCAGAAGACGGGTTGGTGGGTCTGCGAGGTCGCCTGATCCGCCGGGCTGGTTAGGCTCGACGGGTGGCAGCGAGTGAGCAGCCGGCCGAGACCGCCGGCAGATGGCCGGCCCGCCTGCACGTGGTGACCGGCAAGGGCGGCACGGGGAAGACCAGCGTGGCCGCCGCGCTGGCCCTCGGGCTGGCCGCCGGGGGCCGGCGCACCCTCCTGGTCGAGGTGGAGGGGCGGCAGGGCATCGCCCAGCTCTTCGGTACCGAACCGCTGCCGTACGAGGAGCGGCACCTCACCGACGCGCCGGGCGGCGGTGAGGTGCGGGCCCTGGCGGTCGACGCCGAGGCGGCGCTCCTCGAGTACCTGGACATGTTCTACAAGCTGGGCGCCGCCGGCCGGGCGCTGCGCAAGCTCGGCGCGATCGACTTCGCCACCACCATCGCCCCGGGCCTGCGGGACGTGCTGCTCACCGGCAAGGTCAAGGAGGCGACCACCCGCACCAGCGGGTCCCGTCGGGCATACGAGGCGGTGGTGCTGGACGCTCCACCGACCGGACGAATCGGCCGCTTCCTCAACGTCACGGCGGAGACCGCGCGGCTGGCCAAGGTCGGCCCGATCAAGACCCAGAGCGAGGGTGTGTCCGCGCTGCTGCGCTCGCCGATGACCGCGGTGCACGTGGTGACGCTGCTGGAGGAGATGCCGGTCCAGGAGACGCTCGACGCGGTCGCCGAGCTGACCCAGCTCGGCTTCCCGGTCGGCCGGGTGATCGTCAACGGCGCCCGCCCGCCGGTGCCCGCCGGCCGCGCGGTGACCGCGGCGGAGCTGAAGCGGGGGTTGTCCGCCGCCGGTCTGCCGACCGACGCCCGGACCGTGGCCGGTCTCGCCGCCGAGGCGCGCGACCAGCGGGTACGCCGTGAGCTGGAGGACTCGCTCCGCGGTGACCTGGTGGAGCTGGGGCTGCCCCTGACCGAGCTGCCGCTGCTGCCCGACGGGGTCGACCGGGCCGGGCTGGAGACGCTGGCCGAGGTCCTCGTCCGGGCGGATTGACTCACACCTGCGGCCGGCACGGAGCAGAGACGCCCTCGGGACCGATACGCTCGATTGGTGCCTTCCGAAGACGCGGCGCCTCCGCTGGACGTCGACCAGATCCTCGCCGACCCCGGCGTGCGGATCGTGGTCTGCTGCGGGGCGGGCGGCGTGGGCAAGACGACCACCGCGGCGGCGCTGGCGCTGCGCGCGGCCGAGCAGCACGGCCGACGGACGGTGGTGCTCACCATCGACCCGGCCCGCCGGCTGGCCCAGTCGCTCGGCCTGACCGAGCTGGACAACACGCCCCGGCAGGTCAAGGGCATCGACGTCGAGTCCAGCGGCGGCGAGCTGCACGCCATGATGCTCGACATGAAGCGCACGTTCGACGACGTGGTGCTCCAGCACACCGACCCGGCCAAGGCCGCGGAGATCTTCTCGAACCCCTTCTACCAGGCCATGAGCTCCACCTTCGCCGGCACGCAGGAATACATGGCGATGGAGAAGCTGGGTCAGCTGCACGCCCGGGGCGAGTGGGACCTGATCGTGGTGGACACGCCGCCGTCCCGCTCCGCGCTCGACTTCCTCGACGCACCGGCCCGGCTGTCCCGGTTCCTCGACGGCCGGATGCTGCGGCTGCTGCTGGCCCCGGCGCGCACCGGCGGGCGGAGCATGTTCAGCCTGGTGACGGCGAGCTTCGGGATGTTCTCGAAGGTGGTGCAGAAGGTGCTCGGCGCGCAGCTGCTCACCGATTTGTCCGGCTTCGTCGCCGCGCTCGACTCGATGTTCGGCGGGTTCCGGCAGCGGGCCGAGCAGACGTACCGGATCCTGCAGGCCGGGGAGACGGCGTTCCTGCTGGTCGCGGCGCCGGAGCCGGACGCGGTCCGGGAGGCGGCCTACTTCGCGGGCCGGTTGCGTGAGGAGCGGATGCCACTGGCCGGGCTGGTGCTCAACCGGGTGCACGAGCCCGCGGTGCCGGAGCTGACCGCGGCGGAGAGCCTGGCCGCGGCGGAGCGGCTGGCGGCCGAGGGCGGGCACGAGGGCACCGTCGAGGTGTTGCGCGCGCACGCCGCGCTGGCCCAGCAGGCGGTACGCGAGCACCAGGTGGCGGCCCGCTTCACCGAGGCGTTCCCCGCGGTGCCGGCGGTGTCGGTGACGGCGCAGCCCGCCGACGTGCACGACGTCGACGGGCTGCGGACGATCGGTGAGGCGATCAGCCGGCGGTGATCCCGCCGACCCGCGTGGCGGTCAGGTGGCGGTGGTGACCAGCACCTTGTCCTTGCCGGCCTTCTCCTTGGCGTTCTTCTTCATGGCCGCCTCGAACATCTTGCGCCAGCTGGTCACCTGCGGGTGCCGCCGCAGCAGCGCGCGTCGCTCGCGTTCGGTCATGCCACCCCACACACCGAACTCGATCCGGTTGTCGAGCGCGTCGGCCAGGCACTCGTACCGAACTGGGCAGCTCCGGCAGATCCTCTTCGCCACGTTCTGTTCGGCGCCCTGTACGAACAACGCGTCCGGGTCCCCGTTCTGACACGCCGCCAGTGACGGCCAGTCAGTGATCATGCCCATCTGTACACGTCCCCCCTTGCAGTACCTACCGACTTCGCGCGAGCAGCCAGCTCTTCGGACCCCCGGTCGTCCGCCCGGCCCCCCCAGGGCGGCGCGGACGACGTGTGGCTGCGGTCGCCGCCACCATCATGCTGTGTAGTCGCCCGATTACGCAACGTTGTCGGCTAAATCCATCATTCCGGACACTCCCGGCTTCCCGGGCCTTCGCCCGCCGTCTACCCGGCTCGGGTACGGGAAAACGCTGCGCCGCACGTGGAGTCCGGAGGACACTTCTGCGGATCTCACGCAACCCCGCACCAGGGCTCGTGCGTTTAGCACAACGAGGCCGGCGCGTGCAGGAAATGGGGAAAGTTCCCCGCGCGCCCGCCGATCCCTGCTCGCGTACCCTGTCGAGGTGACCTGGATGCGGAAACGTGACCACAACGTGTTTACCAACGCCGCATCGCTACTGATCTGTGGCCTGCTGGCCGGCGTGGTGGTCGCCGCGGCGGCCTTCCCCGCAGTGGCGATGTCCGGACTTGCCGCCAAGGCGGGTGCCGAGACATTCGGCGCGCTGCCCAAGGAACTGACGGTGGCCCGGGCCCCGCAGATCACCTACCTGCTGGCCTCCGACGGCAAGACGCCGCTGGCCACCATGTACGACGAGAACCGCAAGGACGTCAAGCTCAAGGACATCTCGCCGTACATGCAGAAGGCCATCGTCGCGGCCGAGGACCACGACTTCTACAAGCACAACGGCGTCGACCTCAACGGCGTGGCCCGGGCGTTCGTCAACAACCAGTCCGCCGGCTCGTCCCGGCAGGGCGCGTCGACGCTCACCATGCAGTACGTCCGGCTGGCCATCTCCTACTCGGCCACCCACCCGGCCGACGTGGTCGCCGCCACCGAGGACACCAGCACCCGCAAGCTGCGCGAGATGAGCCTGGCGCTCCAGGTCGACAAGGAGCTCTCCAAGGACGAGATCCTGGAGCGCTACCTGAACATCGCCGCGTTCGGCAACGGCGCCTACGGCATCTACGCCGCCAGCCAGGTCTACTTCGGCAAGCCGCCGAGCAAGCTCGACATCCAGGAGTCGGCCATGCTCGCCGGCCTGGTGAAGGCGCCGACCGACTTCAACCCCACCACCAAGGCCGGCTACCCGGACGCGGTGGGCCGGCGTGACTACGTCATCCAGAACATGGTGCAGATCGGCGCGATCACCCAGGCCGAGGCGGACGCCGCCAAGAAGGTCAAGCTCAAGGTGAAGGACAAGCGCACGCCGAACGGCTGCGTCCAGACCAACACCCGATCCTGGGGCTTCTTCTGCGACTACTTCTACCGCTGGTGGCTCCAGCAGGAGACGTTCGGCGGCACCTCGTACGACCGCGAGCGGCGGCTGAAGAGCGGCGGCTACACCATCGTCACCAGCCTCGACGTGCAGGCCCAGAAGGCCGCCGACAAGGCGGTGCGCAACCACCTGAGCGAGAGCAGCAAGGCGGCCCGGATGGTGGCCGTGATCGAGCCCGGCACCGGCCGGGTGCGGGCCGTGGCGGTGAACCGGAACTTCAAGATCGACGACCCGAACAACCCGCAGAACAAGCTCTCCAGCGACCCGCGCAAGGCCAAGAAGAAGATCCGGGGCAACTACCCGAACACGGTGAACCCGCTGATCACCGGCGGCCCGGGCATCGCCGGCTACCAGGCCGGCTCGACCTTCAAGATCTTCACGTTGGTGGCCGCGCTGGAGAAGGGCTACCCGCTCAGCTACACCATCAACGCGCCGCAGCAGTTCAAGTCCGACTACCCGGTCGAGTTCAACTCGCCGGCCGCCTGCAAGGGCACCAGCAAGTACTGCCCGACCAACGCCAACAAGTCGATGGCCGGCCCGCACACCATGTGGAGCGGCTTCGGCTTCTCGGTGAACACGTTCTTCATCGACCTGCAGCAGCGGGTCGGCGCGGAGAACGCGGTCAAGGCGGCGCAGAAGATGGGCATCTCGTTCCGCTCGTCCAGCGACGCTCAGCTCGCGGCCAACGCCCACCAGTGGGGCGCGTTCAGCCTCGGCGTCTCGCAGACCACCCCGCTGGAGCTGGCCAACGCCTACGCCACGCTGGCCGCCGACGGGAAATACTGCGAGCCGATCCCGGTGCAGGAGATCCGCGGGCCGGACGGCGAGAAGCTCGACATCGCCAAGCCGCACTGCGAACAGCGGATCAGCACCGAGGTGGCCCGCGCCGCAGTGGACGCCGCCCGCTGCCCGGTCGGCGACCGCTCCTCCACCTCCAAGTGCGGCACCGCCACCGCCGGCAACGTCCGCGGCATCGTGAAGGCGCCGGTGGCCGGCAAGTCCGGCACCACCGACGGCGAGAAGACCTCCTCGCTGGTCGCCATGACCAAGCAGTACGCCGTGGCCGGCATCATGGCCGACCCGGACTGGGCCCAGACCACCCAGGAGATGGGCCACGACGTGCCGAACGGCATCAACCCGGCGGTCTACGAGACGCTGCGCGACGCCATGAAGGGCAAGGAGCGGAAGGACTTCACCCCGCCGAACGGCAAGATCGTCCTGGGCGACCAGCGCTCGATCCCCGGCGTGAAGTGCGAGTCCGTCGAGACCGCGAAGTCCCGGCTGAAGGGTGCCGGCTTCGAGCCGGTGGTCTCCAGCAACAAGGTGCCGTCGGAGTGCCCGGCCGGCACCGCGGCCGGCACCAGCCCGGACGGGCGCACCATCAAGGGCGGCGTGGTCCTGATCGAGGTCAGCTCCGGCCAGGGCGCGCCCACCCCCGGCAACACCGCCAACCCGGGTGGTCCCCCCGCTCCCCCGGGCAACGGCAACGGCCGGCCGGGACGCCCACGCGGCTGACCGGCGAGCGACGACGACGGGCGGGCACCCCCACGTGAGGGTGCCCGCCCGTTCCGTTGGTCAGCGGCGGTCAGAGGCCGAGCTGGCGGCGTACCTCGGCGGCGACCCGGCCGCCCTCGGCCCGGCCGGCCACCGCGCCCTGGGCCGCCTTCATGGCCGGGCCCATCTGCGCCTTGCCGGTGAAGCCGCCCGCGGCGAGCGCCCCCGAGACCAGCCCGGCCAGCTCCTCGTCGGAGAGCTGCTTCGGCAGGTAGCGCTCCAGCACCTCACCCTCGGCGGTCTCCTTGCCGGCCTGCTCGGCGCGCCCGGCGTCGGCGAAGGCGGTCGCCGCCTCGCGCCGCTTCTTCGCTTCCTTGGTCAGCACCGCGAGCACCTCGTCGTCGCTGAGCTCGCGCTTTTCCCGGCCGGCGACCTCGGCGGTGCCGACGGCCGCGAGGGCCATCCGCAGCGTGGAGGTGGTCAGCTCGTCGCGCGCCTTCAGGGCGGCGCGCATGTCGGCGGTGAGACGGTCCTTCAGCGTGCTCATGGACGGTGAAACTACCCTGAACGCCATGCGAAAGCGCACACTATTCCGGCTCGCGGCCGGGACCGCCGCCGTCGGCGCGGCCACCCTGGCATACGCGTCGCTCGTCGAGCGCAACCTGTTCACCCTCCGCCGGTACGACGTGCCGGTGCTCCCGACCGACGCCGAACCGCTGCGCGTGCTCCACCTGTCGGACCTGCACATGATGCCCGGCCAGCGCCGCAAGCAGGACTGGGTGGCCTCGCTGGCCGCGCTCGACCCGGACCTGGTGGTGGTCACCGGCGACAACATGGCCGACCCGAAGGCGGTGCCCGGCGTGCTGCGCGCCCTGCAACCCCTGCTCGACCTGCCCGGCGCCTTCGTCTTCGGCTCCAACGACTACACCGGGCCGGTGCTGAAGAACCCGTTCACCTACTTCCTGCCCGACCGGGAGTACACCGAGGGCGTGGCACTGCCGTACCAGGAACTGCGCGACATCCTCACCGGCGCCGGCTGGGCCGACCTGAACAACGCCCGCACCACGCTCAAGGCCGGCGGCCGGGAGATCGAACTGGTCGGGGTGGACGACCCGCACATCGAGCGGGACGACTACGACGCCGTGGCCGGTCCGGTCGGCGACTCCGCCGCGCTGTCGATCGCCCTGGCGCACTCGCCGGAACCGGCGGTACTGGACCGGATGGCCGCCGACGGCTTCGGACTGCTGCTCGCCGGGCACACCCACGGCGGGCAGGTCTGCGTGCCCGGGTACGGCGCGCTGGTGACCAACTGCGGGCTGCCCCGGTCGATGGCGCGCGGGCTGCACCGCTGGCCCGGCTCGGACTCCTGGCTGCACGTCTCTGCCGGCCTGGGCACCCACCCCACCGCCCCGGTCCGCTTCGCCTGCCCGCCCGAGGCGAGCATCCTGACCCTGATCTCCCGCTGACGGATCGCTCGGCAGATCTTGGTACGCGCCGGCCCGTGGGAGGGCGACCGCGTACCAAGATCGGACGCCGGCGACGAGGCGGGGGTACCGAGTTTGACCACGGAGGCGGGTGGGCTACTATTTGTCGGCACGCCTCGGGGTGTGGCGCAGCTTGGTAGCGCGCTTCGTTCGGGACGAAGAGGTCGTCGGTTCGAATCCGGCCACCCCGACCAGAGGTCAGAGGGCACATCCGATCCATGGATGTGCCCTCTGGTGCATCTTGGTGCCCAATCCCGGGCAGGGCCCGCAGCGACCCGAGCCAGCACCGCCGCGCACTTCCCGCCCGTTCACTTCCGGAAGATCTGCAGCTCGTCTCCCCAGCCTTCGAAGACGGGGGTCAGCACCGGCACGGAACGCTCGTCGTCGAACGTCGCGCAGAGGCTCTCGACCCGCGCGAAGGTGGTCCGGATGGCGGCGGGATCGCCGTCCAGGGTCGCCTCCAGCAGGGACAGGAGTTCACCCGCCTCCCACCCGGGCAGCGGGTGTTCACCCAGCTCCCAGGGCAGGTACTTGTGGTAGGGGCGCACCCGCCCGGCCAACGTGAAGATGACGTCCAGCAACCAGGGCACCGACTCGGCGGCATCGAGCCGGCGTTCCAGTCCGCGCCCGTCCCGGTCGCTCTTGAGGGCGCGGTAGGCATAGTTCAGCCACCCGTCCAGGCGGTCGTGCTCGACCAGGATCGCCTCCGCCTCGTCGGGCGTGACCGTGGCCGCTCGATGAAGCGCTACCGGCAACCGACCCTCGGTGCGGTCGAGGAGGATCGGGACCCAGGCGAACGACCAGCGGAACCACCAGCCCCCGCTCCCGAACGGCGGCACCTCTTCCAGCTGGGACAGCGGGACCGGAATCTCGTCGACGTCAGGGGATCGGGTCGTCCTGCGGCCGCCCATGCCCCCGTCGGTGAGAACGACGTAGACGTCCAGGTCCGAGCGCTCGGTGGCGACACCCCGGCCCACCGAACCGGAGAGGACCAGGCCCAGCAGGTCCTCGCCGTGATCCGCGTCGTTCCGGGCCGCGAGCTCGGTCAGCAGGCGGCGACGCTGAGGGGAGAGACCTGACGGGATGGTCAGGCCGTGGGGAGAGTGCGTCACCCGCAGTACCCTTCCCTCCCCGAACCGTCTGCGGCAAGCACGTTCCGCGTCTCCGGAGCAGCGCCGGGGTGACGGCGGTCACCGTCTCAGTAGGATGCCCGCATGGCCCGGCCGGTGATCTTCGATCTGTTCCACACCCTGGTCCACGGGGCCGACGCCGAGCGCGACCGGGTGGTCGGCGAGATGGCGCTCGTCGTCGGGGTGCCGCCGGACGCGCTGGTCGCCGCGTACCACGCGACGTGGCGGGACCGGCTGGTCCGCTGGGACGTCGAGGAGACGATCCGGATCCTCGCCGGCCGGCTCGGCGGCACGCCGAGCGACGAGCAGGTGAGCCGGGCCGCCGAGCACCGTCGGGCGCTCGCGCGCCGGGTGCTGGGCCGCGTCTCGCCCGCCGTCCTGGACGTGCTCGACGCGCTGCGCTCGAGCCGGCGTCCGCTCGCCCTGATCAGCAACGCGACCGCCGAGACCGCCGAGGCGTGGCCCGGGACCCCCCTGGCCCACCGCTTCGACATCGCGGTCTTCTCCAGCGACGTCGGGCTGGCCAAGCCCGACCCGGCGATCTACCGCCACGCGGCCGAGCGGCTGGGCGTCGCCCCGGGCGACTGCGTCTACGTCGGCGACGGCGCGGACGGCGAGCTGGCCGGGGCCGCCGCGGTCGGGATGACCGTGCTGCGGACCACTGAGCACCAGGACACCGACCCGGGTTGGGACGGGCCCTCGTTCGCGAGCCTGACCGCACTGCCCGCCCTGCTCAGCGGATCGCTCCCAGGTCGAGCACGACCAGCTCCGCCTCCGTCGTACGCAGGGTGAGCACCTCGGGGTCGTAGTCGAACAGCTGGAGAAGGTGGGGACCCGCGTCGCCGTCGAAGCCCTCGGGAAGGGCCCGCACCGTCGCCGCCGCCCGGCCGGTGTCCCGGTCCCAGACGACGGTGGCCTCGCCGGCCGGCACGTTCACGCCACCCACCACCACCCGGCCGCCGGCGGTCGCCTGCAACGTGCCCCGGTACGGCAGCCGCACCAGGCCGCTGCCGTCGCGTTCCTGCAACCCCAGCCGGCCGTCGGCGTCCCGCCCGCTGCACCAGGCCGGATTGCACTGCACGTACCGGAGATCGGGGTTCGCCCGCCAGTCCAGCCGCTGCCCGGTCGCCAGGTTGCGCAGCACACCCGCGTCGCGGGCCGTCAGGCCGGTGCCGAGTCGCTGGTCGGTGGTCCAGGGACCCACGTACGTCAGGCTGAGCCCCTCACTGCCGGCGATCTGGGTCACCCGGCCGCCGGCCAGCGACACCGACCGCAGGTCGACCAGTGGGCCGCCCGGGCGCTCCGCGGTGCCCGGCGCCTCGTACTCCCAGACCACCCGGTCCCCGACCACCGTGAAGCGCGGCGCCTGCACGGTGGTCAGCAGCCGCGCGGCCCCGCCGTCGAGCGGCGCCGCCCACAGCTCCCGCCCCCAGCGGTTCTTCCGGGTGCCTTCGAGCAGCCAGATCACCTGTCCGCCCACCCTCCGGACCATCAGGACGCTCGGCCGCACCAGCCCGTCGGTCACCGCCGCGTCGCCGATCTCGGTGAGCGTGCCGCCGCGGACGTCGAAGATCGCGGGGGTGGCCACGTCGACGAAGCCGTCCCGGGCCACCAGGTAGCGGTCCTCGCCGAGCAGGGCGGCGACGCCGTAGCGGTGGCCGTCCGGCAGGGTCGCCGGCAGCGTGTGCACCGAGCCCGGCCACACCTGCCCGGGCTCGGGCAGCCGGGCGAAGTCGGGGATCCGGTCCGGCGCGAACGAGTGACCGGGAGCGGGGCGGGGGTCGGGCCCGGACGGATGCCGCACCGTCACACCGGCCGCTCCGGTCAGCATCAGGACCGCCGCCGCGACCGCGGCCACCCGCCGGCGTCGGTGGCGACGCCGGCGGACGTGGACCGCCCCGACCGGGTCGTACGCCGGCACCGGGGCGGCCTCCGCCGCCCGGTCCAGGGTCGCGGTCAGCCGTTGCTCAAGCTCGTCGGTCATCCTCGCCTCCCGGCTGTCGGCTGGTGGTGCGGGGCCGCGTTCGCGCGCAGCTTGTCGAGGGCACGGGCGGCCTGGCTGCGCACGGTGCCCCGGGAGATCCCGAGCAGCTCCGCGATCTCGTCGTCCGACCGGTGCTCGTAGTAGCGCAGCACCAGGACCGCGCGCTGCCGCGGCGGCAACGCCGCCACGGCCGGCCACAGCTCGTCCGACGCGTCGACCCGTTCGATCGCCGGATCGACCACCGGCCGGTCGGGCACGTCCGACACCAGCCGCTCCCGACGGGTACGCCGCCACCGGCTGATGTGCAGCCGCGCCATCGTGGTCCGGACGTACGCCTCGGGGTTGTCCCGGCGCTGCACCCGGTCCCACGCCGCACCGAGCCGGGCGAGCGCCTCCTGTGTCAGGTCGGCCGCGTCGTGCGGGTTCGCGGTGAGCACGTACCCGTAGCGGACGAGCGCCGCCCACCGTGCCCGGACGAACTCCTCGAACGCCGGTTCGGCACCAGCCATCGGCCACCTCCTGCCACCGGGACGCCCGGGCGGTGTGGACTGTTGCACCGCCACGGCGGCCGGCGCTCGCGGCGTCGAACGGGGACGGGAAGAAAGCGGTGCGAAGGCGTCCGGCCACGGGCGGTTGATCGATTCACCTGGCATTGTTGACAGATGCCAGCGATGATCCGATCCCGCCTGACCGATTGGACCACGGTCGTACCCCTGGTCGCCGTGCTCCTGCTCGTGCTCACGTGGGGCCGGGAGCTGCCCGGTGTGCTCATCGGCGTGGTGGCCGCACTGCTCGCGGCCGCCGTGCTGGCGGCCGTGCACCACGCGGAGGTGGTGGCCCACAAGGTCGGTGAGCCGTACGGCTCACTCGTGCTGGCGGTCGCGGTCACCGTGATCGAGGTCGGTCTGATCGTCACCCTGATGATCAGCGGTGGGGACAAGACGCAGGCGCTGGCCCGGGACACCGTCTTCGCCGCCGTGATGATCACCTGCAACGGCATCCTCGGTCTGGCCCTGCTGCTCGGCGCGCTGCGCCGTCAGGTGGCGGTGTTCAACCCGGAGGGCACCGGCGGGGCCCTGGCGACGGTGGCCACCCTCGCCACGCTCAGCCTGGTGGTGCCGACGTTCACCACCAGCCGTCCCGGTCCGGAGTTCTCCCCCGCCCAGCTCGCCTTCGCGGCGGTCGCCTCGCTGGCTCTCTACCTGCTCTTCGTGATGGTGCAGACCGGCCGGCACCGCGACTACTTCCTCCCGGTCACCCAGGAGGGCAGCATCATGGCCGAGGACCGCGACGGCGACGGGCACGCCGAACCGCCGTCCACGCGTACCGCCCTGGCCAGCCTGGCGCTGCTGGTCGTGGCGCTGGTCGCGGTGGTCGGCGACGCGAAGACCATCTCCCCGGCGATCGAGTCCGCCGTCCAGGCGGCCAACCTGCCGCAGGCGTTCGTCGGCGTGGTCATCGCCCTGCTGGTGTTGGCGCCGGAGACGCTGGCCGCCGCCCGGGCGGCCCGACGGGACCGGGTGCAGATCAGCCTCAACCTCGCCCTCGGTTCGGCCATGGCCAGCATCGGCCTGACCATCCCGGCCATCGCGATCGCCTCGATCTGGCTGGACGGCCCGCTGCTGCTGGGCCTGGGCGGCACCCAGATGACGTTGCTCGCGCTGACCGCGGTGACCGGCGTGCTGACCGTGGTGCCCGGGCGCGCCACCGTGCTCCAGGGCGGGGTGCACCTGGTGCTGCTCGCCGCGTTCGTCTTCCTGGCCGCCAGCCCGTGACCGGGTCGGCCGGTCAGTCGTGCAGTTCGGTGCGGGCCACCTCGGCGAACGCCGCGTTCAGGTAGTCGGCGAACGGGCGTCCGGTGACCGTGAGCAGGTCGGCCACGAGCAGCGGGGCGTGCCGGGCGACGGCCGCCGGGTCGGGCGGGTTCTCGTCGTCGCCCGGGTCGTAGACGCCGAGCGCGCCGGCCAGCAGCACCAGCAGCACGTGCGGGTCGACCTCGGGCCACCACGTGGCGGCGGACCGGGCGCAGCGCTCCAGAACCTGACGCACGTCGTCGCCGTCCAACCCGTCCGGGTGCCCCTCCTCCAGCAGCAGGCGCACCGCGCCGCCGAGCACCAGCCCGGCCCGGTCGGCCACGGCGAGTCGTTCGACGGCCGGGCGGTACGCGGCCGCGTCCCGGTCCCGGGCGGCGGCGACCGCGTCCGTGGCGGTCTCGGCGATCTCGCGGGCCGGGGCGGGCAGGTGGCGCCAGGTCGTGCTCACCAGGCCAGCATGGCAGACCGGGTGTGCTTGCTCACCTTCCGGCTGCGCGACCGTGGCGGGCCCGGGGTAAACGGGTCGCGGCCGTCGTACCCGCCGCACAGAATCCAGCCATGCTGCGCCGCGCCCTGCCCGCCCGTCCCGAAGCCCGCCGGATCCTGGTCGGCACGCTGCTCTCCGCGGTCGGGCGCGGCCTCACCCTGCCGTTCCTGTTCATCTACCTGACCGACGTACGCGGGCTGACCGACGCCCGGGCGGGTCTGGTGATCGGCTGGTTCGGCGCGGTGACGTTGGCGCTCTCTCCGCTGGGCGGGACGCTGATCGACCGGTTCGGCGCCCGGCGGGTGGTGCTGCCGTGCCTGGTGGTCGAGGCGGTCGGCACCGGGTCGCTGGCGCTGGTCGACTCGACCGCCTCCGCGTTCGGGGTGATGACCCTGGTCGCGGTCGGCAGTTCGGCGATCTGGGCCGGGCAGAACACCATCCTGGCGTCGCTCACCGGTGACGGTGAGCGACAGCGTGTCTTCGGGTTGAACTTCGCCCTGCTCAACCTCGGCATCGGCGTCGGCGGCCTGATCTCCGGCGCGGTGGTCGACGTGGCCCGGCCGGCCACGTTCCAGGCGATCTACGTGCTGGACGCGGTGAGCTATCTGACCCCCGCCCTGATCCTGCTCACCCTGCCCCACGTCGGGCGTCGCCCGGCCACGACCGCGGTCCCGGAGGGCGGCGTCACCCCGGTCAGCGGTGGCTACCTGACGGTGTTGCGGGACCGGCCGTTCCGCCGGCTGGTCGTCTTCGGCCTGGTGCTCACCACCTGCGGGTACGCGCAGATCGAGGTGGGCTTCGCCGCGTACTCGGTGCGGGTGGTGGAGGTGACACCCCGCGTGGTGGCCTGGGCGCTGGCCGCGAACACCGTGATGATCGTGCTCTCCCAGCTGCTGGTGCTCCGCCGGCTGGAGGGGCGCAGCCGCACCGGCGCGCTGGCGACGGTCGGCGCGGTCTTCGCGGGCGCCTGGCTGGTGCTCGGTGCGGCCGGTGTGGTCGGCGGTGGCAACGCGTTGCTCGCGGCGCTCGGCGTGGTGGCCTGCTCGGCGATCTTCGGGTTCGGCGAGACGATGCTGTCGCCGGTGATGCCGGCCCTGACCAACGCGCTGGCCACCGACGAGCTGCGCGGTCGCTACAACGCGATGAGCTCGATGATCTTCGGGATCAGCGGGGTCGTCGGCCCGGTCACCGCCGGACCGTTGATCGGCGCGGCCGACGGGCGGGTCTGGGTGGCCGTCGTCGTGGGCGGCTGCCTGGTCGCCTCACTGCTCGCGCTGTCACTGCGCCCCCTGCTCACCCCCGCGCAGGACGGCCGCCCGGCGCGGGACCCCGAGCCAGTGCCGGCGGCCTGACCTCCCCAGGCTCATCGACCAAGGCGTTCGCGGCACGCTTCGGCACCCCTCCCCGACGCGAACTCCTCGACCGGCACGGACGGCAACGGGCCCCGGAGCAGCGCTCCGGGGCCCGTTGGCGGTGCGGTGCCGTCAGGCGGCGGGAACCTCCGCGGTGGTCCGGATCCGGTCCAGCGCCGGCGCGGACACCGGCGACTTCTCGGTCAGGTACGCGGTGAAGGCGTCCAGGTCGATCTGACCGGTCACCGCGTTGGTGCCTCCGGTCAGGACGCTGAAGCCGTCGCCGCCACCGGCGAGGAAGTTGTTCACCGTGACCCGGTAGGTCGCGGTGTCGGTCACCGGGGTGCCGTTGATGGTGAGGCTGCCCCGGACCACCCGGGTGCCGGCGCACGGGGTGCCGGCCGGCGCGGTGGTGCCGTTGACGTCGACGACGTAGTTCACGGTCGACGACGCGTAGAGCACCCGGGCCACGGTGAACTGCTGCTCCAGCATGCAGTAGAGCTGGGCGCCGGTCAGGTCCAGCGTCACCAGGTTGTTGGCGAACGGCTGGACGGTGAACGCCTCGGCGTAGGTGACCGGGCCGGCGTCGAGGTCGGCGCGGACGCCACCGGGGTTCATGAACGCGGCGACCGCGTTCTGCTCGGTGTCGGTCGCGGCGAGCTGGGCGTCCGCGATCAGGTTGCCCAGCGGCGACTCACCGGTCTGGTACGTCGGCTTGCCGTTCGCGTCGACCCCGGTCTGGTACAGGTTCTCCTGGGTCTTGGTGATCGCGGTGGTGGTCTCGCCGACCACCCGGTCGGCCACCGGGCCGAGGGCGGTCTTGTACCGGTTGATCAGCTCGGTCGAGGCCGGGTCCTTCTCGACGGTCCGGGTGACCACGACGTTGTTGGCCGACGCGCTGATGACGTCCCGGGTACGCGGGTCGATCTTCAGGTTGATGTCGGTGACCAGGCGGCCGAACGAGCTGGCGCTGGTGACCAGCTTGCCGTTGATGTTGCAGTTGTACGCGGCGTGGGTGTGCCCGCTGACGATCACGTCGATGGACGGGTCCATCCGGTTGGCGATGTCGACGATCGGGCCGCTGAACCCGGTGCAGTCGTTGATGCCGCCACCGTTCTGCACACCGCCCTCGTGCAGCAGCACGACGATGCTCTTGACGCCGAGCAGCCGCAGGATCTTGGCGTACTTGTTGGCGGTGTCGGCCTCGTCGGTGAAGCGCAGGCCGGCGACGCCCTGCTGGCTGACGATGTTCGGGGTGCCCTCCAGGGTCATCCCGATGAAACCGATCGGCACACCCTTGACGATCTTGATGCCGAACGGCTGCATCAGCGGCAGGCCGGTCTTGGTCTTGAAGGCGTTCGCCGAGAGGTACTTGAACGTGGCGCCCTCGAACGGGGTGCCGTCGGCGCAGCCGTCCACCGGGTGGCAGCCACCGCGCTGCATCCGCAGCAGCTCGGCCGCGCCCTCGTCGAACTCGTGGTTGCCGACGCTGGCGAACTCGAGCCCGGCGAGGTTCATCTCTTCGATGGTGGGCTCGTCGTGGAACGCGGCGGAGAGCAGCGGCGAGGCGCCGATCAGGTCGCCGGCGGCGACCGTGACCGTGCCCTTGCCCTGCTGCTGGGCTGCCGCGCGCATGGCCTTCAGGTGGCTGGCCAGGTATTCCGCACCACCGGCGGGCTGACCGTCGATGACGCCGCTGGACCCGCTCGGCGGCTCCAGATTGCCGTGGAAGTCGTTGATCGCGAGCAGCTGGACGTCGACCGGCTTCGAGTGGGCCTCGGCCTGGTCGGGGGTGACGGCGACCGCGCTGAACGCGGTCACGGCGAGTGCGGCCAGGCCGACGGCGGCCCGGCGGCGCATCCCGGGGACGGACATGGAACTCCTCGTGAGATACCGGCGCGTGGTGTCCGGACGATGGTTCGCCCGGTGACCCTGATCCGTGCCGTGACAGGGGTCGATCGCGGAAGGCGGCACTCGGGGGAACGCCGCCCCGCCGGGGGTAGCTTCTCATCCACCGGCCCGCAGGTCGACCGGGGCGTCATCCGGAATCCTCGCCCCGCTGGGCGACCCGTACCGGTCTGCCCGACGAGTCCGACATGACGGTCAGGTGAATTCCCGCACGGGGCACGCTGTCGGTCGCAGCGACACCCAGGGCGCCGGCCCCCAGGGACCAGGGAGCCGGCGCCGTCGCTCATGTCACGCGGAAACCGTTGCGCTGGCAACCTTGCTTACCGGAAAAACTCCCGCCGGACCACCCGTCGCGAGCCGAACGGTCGTTCACACCGGACGGACCGGCACCCGAACCGAACTGTCCGAACTCGACTCACCGTCGGAGGGAGGTCCCCCGCCGGCCACCACGCGCAGCGCCGACCGGCTCCACCGACCGGCGACCCCGGGCCGGCCCGCCAGGTAGTCGACGGTCCGCGCGACGTCCCAGCCGTGCGCCTCCCGCAGCCCGCGCGCCAGCATGCCGAGGTAGACCGGCGCCGGCCGGGTCCACGGCACGTCCACCGCCCGGTGCGGGGCGGTGAACGTGAGCATCGGCAGGCCGTCGCGGGTGCCGACCCGCAGCAGCGTCTCGTAACGGCCCGACCCGAGCGTGGCCCGGCCGGTGGTGATCGCCGCGCGGATGCCGGCCAGGTCGGCGCCCGGCGGCCGGTACATCTCCTGCGCCGCGATGTCGGCGAACTGTTCGACCGTCACCAGGTAGCCGCGCGCCGCCGCCCGGCCGGGCAACCCCGGGTCGTAGAACGCCATCCCGCCGGTCCAGGCCCGGGACTCACCGGCGAAGTAGACGCCGCCGGGGATCAGCGCCGCGACCGTCCGCTCCGGTGGTCGGCAGTCCCGGCAGCCCGGGTACGTGCGCAGCCCGCCCGGCGGACGCCCGCCGCGCAGGTACCAGTCGAGCCGCGACGCGTGCAGGTTGGAGCCGTACGCGACATACCAGAGGAGCGGCACGGCGGTCAGAACCAGCAGGTCCGCCCCGCGGCGTGGCTCACCTGGACGGTGTGCGTGACGCAGCCACCGTCGGCCACCCGGTGCAGCAGGAACGCGGTCGGCTCGGCGACCAGGCCGATCTCCTCCTCGTCGGTCATGGTCAGGCTCGCCTGCACCCAGGTGCTCGGCGCGGTGGTCAGCACCGTGCCGGCGAACGCGCTGGTCACCGGGCGGTGCAGGTGACCCGCGGCGACGCGTACGACGTGGGGGTGCCGCGCGACCACGGCGGCGAGCGCGTCCCCGTCGGCGAGCCGGATCGCGTCGGCGGCCGGGATGCCCACCGCGATCGGCGGATGGTGCAGGCACACGACGGCGGGCGCCTCCGGACGGCCGGCGAGCACGCCGTCGAGCCAGTCGAGCTGCTCGTCGCCGAGCCGCCCGTCGGAGCTGCCCGCGGTGAGCGAGTCGAGCACCACGAGCGTGGCGTCCGGATGGTCGACGTGGTAGTGCGCGGAGAACCCGCCGGCCAGGTGGGGGGTGCCGCCGAACGTGTCGAGCAGCGACTCGCGGTCGTCGTGGTTGCCGGTGGCCAGGTGGACGGGCAACGGGAAGCGCCCGACGATCTCGCGGAGGGCGAGGTACTCGTCCGGCCGACCGTTGTTGGTGAGGTCGCCGGTGATCACCACGCAGTCGGGCCGGGGACGCAGGGCGAGCACCGACCCGAGCGCCCGGTGCAGCCCGGAGGCCGGCTCGGCGGCGAGCGGACCGGTGGTCACGTGCGGGTCGCTGAGCTGGGCGATGAGCATCGGCGCCTCCTCGGAGCCCGGGGCCTCCACGCTATCGCCGGCGGGCCGCGCCGCGCAGGCCCGCCCGGTACCCACAGGCCGCGTCCACAGCCTGTGGATAGCACATGTGTACGAAGGTCGACGGCCGCCGCGCTGAGTACATTTGATCGCACCCGACCCCCTCCGAGCAGGAACGACGTGGATCACGAGCGAGTTCTCCGCGACGTCACGGCACGCCTTCCCACGGCGTCGACCGTGCCGGAGGCGTGCCAGTGGACGGCCGCCGCGCTCGCCCGGCACACCCCGGCGACCGCGACGATCCTGCTCCGGGTCCACGACCGGCTCCGGTGCGTCGCGGCGACCGGCGCCTGGCAGGTCTTCTCGCACGTCCCGGCGACGACCGACGGGACGCCGGCCCACCACCGGCCCGAGCCGTCCGTGGTGCGGCGGGTCTACGCCTCCGGGGAGACCGCCGCCGTGCCCGACGTGGCCGCCGACCCCGACTACCTCCCGGTCCGGCCGGACGTCACCGCGGAGCTCTGCGTGCCGGTACGCGACCCGGACGGCCACCCGATCGGCGTGCTCGACCTGCAGTGGAGCGAACCGGTCGGGCTCACGCCGTGGCGGGAGACCGCCGAGCGGCTGGCCGACCGGCTCGGCGCCCGGATCGCGGCGCTCGGCGGCCCGCCGGCCGAGAGCCGCAGCGAGAAGCTGCTCCGGCACGCTGCCGCGTTCACCGCCGCGCCGACGGACTGGGACCTGACGACCGCCGCGATCGCCGCCGCCCGGGACGTGTCCGCGCTCGCCGCGGCCGTGCTGGTGCTCACCGGCCGGCGCGGGCCCCGGTTGAACGCGCCCACCGACACCCCCGGTGAGCTGGAGGCGCGGATCCGGGCCGAGCTGGGTGAGGCCGGGCCGGTCGCGCTGGACCGGATGATCGACCGTGCCCACCGGTACGGCTCGGCGTACACGCTGGGCGAGGCGGGGCACCCGCCGACCGAGGAGTATCTGCCGCTGACCCGGGCCGGCGCGCGCACGCTGGTGGCGGTGCCGGTCGGCACGCCGACCGCCGGCGGGGTGCTGCTGGTCGCCGACGAGCGGCTGCTGCGCCCCGACCCGACCACCGTCAACCTGATCGAGTTGCTGGCCGGGCAGGCGTGGACCTGCCGGGACCGGCTGCGCACGCTGGCGCGGCTGCGCGAGCAGGCCAACTCCGATCCGCTCACCGGCCTCCGGCACACCGGCCCGTTCGGGCAGCGGATCGCCAGCGCCACGCCGGGGCGTACCGCCCTGCTGGCGATCGACGTGGACGGGTTCAAGGACGTCAACGACACGTACGGCCACCAGGCCGGCGACCGGCTGCTGGTGGGGCTGGCCCGGGCGCTGGAGGGCGCGCTGCGGCAGGGCGACGAGCTGTACCGGACCGGGGGCGACGAGTTCGTCGCGGTGATCGAGGTGAGCCGCCCGGAGGAGGCGGTCCGGATCGCCGAGCGGTTGACCGAGGCGGCCCGGCGTACCGGTCGGACGATCAGCGTCGGCGTCGCGCTGCCCCGCCCCGGCGAGACCCCCGAGCGCACCCTCCACCGCGCCGACCAGGCCCTCTACGCGGTCAAACGCCACGGCCGAGACGGCATCCACCTCTCCGCCGCCTGACCACCGCCCGCACCCCCACCCGCCGTCGATCTTGCGGTTCCAGCCCCTGATGCGCGGCATATGTCCACGATGCCCGGGCACGAAGTGCAAGATCGCGCAGGAAGCGGGGGCAGGTCAGGGGGTCAGGCAGTCAGGAGGTCAGGGCCTTGGCGAGGAGTTCGGCGATCTGGGCGGTGTTGAGGGCGGCGCCCTTGCGGAGGTTGTCGCCGGTCACGAAGAGGTCCAGGGCTCTGGGGTCGTCCACGGCGCGGCGGATGCGGCCCACCCAGGACGGGTCGGTGCCGACCGCGTCGATCGGCATCGGGAACTCCCCGGCCGCCGGGTCGTCGACCAGGATCACGCCCGGCGCGTTGCGCAGCACCTCGCGGGCGCCCTCGGCGTCCACCTCGGTGGCGAAGACCGCGTGCACGGCGACCGAGTGACCGGTCACCACGGGCACCCGGACGCAGGTGGCGGAGATCTTCAGGTCGGGCAGCCCGAGGATCTTGCGCGACTCGTTGCGGAGCTTCATCTCCTCGGAGGACCAGCCGCCGTCGGCCAGCGAGCCGGCCCACGGCACCACGTTCAGCGCCAACGGCGCCGGGAACGGGCCCAGCTCGTCGCCGACCGCCTGGCGCACGTCGCCGGCGCGGGACCCGAGCACCCGGTCCCCGGCGATCTTGCCGAGCTGGAGGTGCAGCGCGTCCACCCCGGCCTGCCCCGCCCCGGACACCGCCTGGTACGAGGCGAGGACCAGCTCGCGCAGGCCGTACTCGCGGTGCAGCGGGGCGATCGCCACGATCATGGCCAGGGTGGTGCAGTTGGCGTTGGCGATGATCCCCTTCGGCCGGTTGCGCACCTGCTCGGGGTTGATCTCGGGGACCACCAGCGGCACGTCCCGGTCCATCCGGAACGCGCCGGAGTTGTCCACCACCACCGCGCCGCGCGCCACCGCGACCGGCGCCCACTCGGCCGCCACGTCGTCCGGCACGTCGAACATCGCCACGTCGACACCGTCGAACGCGTCGGCGGTGAGCGCCTGGACGGTCAGCTCCTCACCCCGGCACAGGATGCGGCGACCGGCCGACCGTTCGGAGGCGAGCAACCGGATCTCGCCCCACACGTTGCGGCGGGAGGAGAGGATCTGGCACATCACCGTGCCGACGGCACCTGTCGCCCCGACCACGGCGAGGGTGGGTAACGACGCCATCCGCGCTACCGCCCGGTGCCGGCGTAGACGACGGCTTCGGTGTCACCACCCAGCTCGAAGGCGTCGTGGATGGCCCGGACCGCCTTGTCGAGGTCGGTGTCCCGGCAGACCACGGAGACCCGGATCTCCGAGGTGGAGATCATCTCGATGTTCACCCCGGCGGTGCCGAGCGCGGCGAAGAACCCGGCGGCGACGCCCGGGTGCGAGCGCATGCCGGCGCCGATCAGCGAGACCTTGCCGACGTGGTCGTCGTAGAGCAGGCCCTTGAACTTGACCGACTCCTGGATCTTGCTGAGCGCGGCCATCGCGGTCGGGCCGTCCGCCTTGGGCAGCGTGAACGAGATGTCGGTGCGGCCGGTGCCCTCGGTGGACACGTTCTGCACGATCATGTCGATGTTGATCTCGGCGCCGGCCACGGTGTCGAAGATCCGCGCGGCGGCGCCCGGCTCGTCCGGCACCCCGACGATGGTGATCTTCGCCTCGCTGCGGTCGTGGGCGACCCCGGTGATCAGTGCCTGTTCCACAGGAAGGTCCTCCATCGATCCGGTGACCATCGTGCCGGTGTTGGTCGAGTATGACGAACGGACGTGGATCGGCAAGCCCGCGCGCCGCGCGTACTCGACGCTGCGCAGGTGCAGCACCTTCGCGCCGCAGGCGGCCAGCTCCAGCATCTCCTCGTAGGTGATCTGCTTGATGTGCCGGGCGTTCGGCACGATCCGCGGGTCGGCGGAGAAGATGCCGTCCACGTCGGTGTAGATCTCGCAGACGTCGGCGTGGAGCGCGGCGGCGAGCGCCACGGCGGTGGTGTCGGAGCCGCCCCGGCCGAGCGTGGTGACGTCCTTGGTGTCCTGCGAGACGCCCTGGAAACCGGCGACGATGACCACCGCGCCCTCGTCCAGCGCGCCCTTGAGCCGCCCCGGGGTCACGTCGATGATCCGGGCCCGGCCGTGCACCGAGGTGGTGATCACGCCGGCCTGGGAACCGGTGAACGAGCGGGCCTCGTACCCCAGGTTGTGGATGGCCATGGCGAGCAGCGCCATGGAGATCCGCTCCCCGGCGGTGAGCAGCATGTCCAGCTCGCGGCCCGGCGGCAACGGGCTGACCTGGTTGGCCAGGTCGAGCAGCTCGTCGGTGGTGTCACCCATGGCGGAGACCACCACGACCACGTCGTCGCCCGCCTTGCGGGCCGCCACGATGCGCTCGGCCACCCGCTTGATCCGCTCGGCGTTGGCGACGGAGGACCCGCCGTACTTCTGCACCACGAGTGCCACGACGGTGCACTCCCTCCCAGCGACGACCCTGAGCGTGCCGACGCCGCCGGGCGTTTCGTCCGGCGGCGTGTGTCAGACCTCCTCAGGGTATCGGGCGGGCCACGACGCCGGGTCGGGTGATCCCACCATCCGGCCCCGGCGTGGGGCGGCTCACCAGCCCCGCGGACCACGGACACGCCAAGCGGTACAGCCGTACGGTGGGCTGACCCGGGCCACCACCAGCCAGCAGAATGGGCCGGTGCACGCTCATCGACGCGCGGTTCCGAGGCGGACCGGCGTACTCGCGCTCCTCCTGCCGACGGTGCTGGCCGGATGCGGGGCCGACCCGCCGGCGGTGACCCCGACGGGCGACGCCGACCCGGTCCCGGTGCAGGTCGACGCCGCCCGCGACGAACTGGCCGGGGTGGCCGCCGCCGCGCAGGACCGACACTTCACCGCCACGTACGCCTTCACCCCCACCGGGGGCACTCCCCGCACCGTCGCGGTGACCAGCGCCGACGACGGCAGCTGGCGGGTCGACGTGCCCGGCTGGGCGCACGACGGCACGGTGGACGTCTCGCTCGCCGCCACCTCCGACGGGCTGTTCCAGTGCGTTCTCCCCTCCGCCGGCCGGGCGGAGCCGGCCTCCTGCGTACGTCTCGGCGACGCCGACGACGCGGTGCCCCGCCGGCTGGACCCCCGGGTGCAGCACCCGTTCACCGACTGGCTGGAGGTGCTCACCGACCGGCGGGCCCCGCTGGCGGTCTCCCCCGCCGCTGCGCCGACCGGCGTCACCGGCAGGTGCTATGCCGTCGACTCGACCTCGGCCTCGATGAACGCCCCGCTGGACGTCGGCATCTACTGCTACCGGGAGGACGGCACCCCGGTGGCGGTCCGCGCCGCGTTCGGCATGCTCACGCTGACCGGTGAGCCGGGCCCCGCGCCGGCGACGGTGGAGCTGGCCGGTGCGGTGGGCTACAGCGAACCGGTCGGCCGGGACGCGCCGGAGCCGACAACGTCGTAGCGCTTTGTCCGTTACGGGTGCCCTTGACCACATCTGGCGACCCCCGGGCGGCCCGATGACACACCCCTCGGGAAGTCTGTCCCCATGGCCGACCTGACCCCGCTGCTCGCCTTCCGGTGGAGCCCGCGCGCCTTCGACCCCGACGCGCGGCTGAGCACCGACGAGGAGGCCACCCTGCTGGAGGCCGCCCGGTGGGCCCCCTCCGCGGGCAACGCCCAGCCGTGGCGGTTCGCGCTCGGACACCGGCAGGACGAGACCTGGAAGCACATCCTGGTCGGCCTGCCCGACGCCGACCAGGGCTGGGCCCGGCACGCCGCCGCCCTGCTGCTCGCCGCGCACGCCGGTGACGACCCCGAGCGGAGCGCCTACGACCTGGGCCAGGCGGTCGCCCACCTCACCGTGCAGGCCACCGCGCTGGGCCTGCACGTACGCCAGCTCACCCGGCTCGACCGGCCCCGCCTCGCCACCGAGCTGGACCTGCCCGACGACGTCCGGCCGCTGGTGGTGGTCGCCGTCGGCCGCCTCGGTGACCCGGCCACACTCCCGCCCGACCTGTACGCCCGGGAGACCGCGCTGCGCCGCCGGCGCCCCCTGCCCGCCCTGCTGCTGCGCTGAGCCTCGGACGATCGACCGTCGTGGCGCCGGCGGCCGGTGATGCCGGGTCAGACGCCGCGGGGGGCTCGGAGCAGAGCCGCCCCGACGTCGGTGTTGCGATAGAGCACGTGCCGCCCGACCCGGCAGCGGGCGACCAGCCCGGCCGCGTGCAGCGCGGTGAGGTGCTGGGAGACGTTTCCCGCCGACATCCCGGTCAGCCGGGCCAGGTCGGTCGTGGTCACCGCCGAATCGAGCAGGTGCAGCAGCGCGGCCCGGCCGGGGCCCAGCACCCTGGCCAGCGGGTCGCCGGGCGGCGGTGTGGCCGCCTCCCAGAGCGTCCCGACCGCCCGGACCGGATACGCGCCGGCCGGCAACGAGTCCTCCAGCAGGTTCCACAGCACCCGCCGGTCGGTGAACACCGTCGGGTTGAGCGCCAACCCGCGACCACGCAGGTCGAAGTCCCGCTCGAACGGATCGTCGCTGACCAACCGGTCGCCGAGCCAGCGCAGGCTCGGGTGGAGCTGCCCGAAGAACCGGCCGGCGCCGCTCTCGGCGAGCTGGGCCGCGCGGTACGTCACGTCGGCGTCGAGCAGCGCGCGCATCCGCGGCCAGTCCGGGGCGATCGCCTCGTCGAACCAGACCCGCACCGCGTCGACGAGCTGCGGCAGCAGCCCACGGGGGTCGGCGAGCAGCGCCAGCCCGAACGGACTCAGCGGCCGGCGCGGGGTGGTCGCCATCAGGTCCCGGACCACCACGGCCGGCGGCGTCGCCGCGATCTGGTCGAGCTGCTCGGCCATCTCCACGTTCGGGCGGGCCGCCGGGGTGAGGAAGTCGGGCAACGGGCAACCGCGCCAGGTCAGCTCCGTCAGCGGTCGGACCCGGGTGGCGACCTCGGGACGGCGCAGGGTCACCCGCGCGCGGTCGATCCAGGGCAGGTGCACCGGATAGCGGACCGGGTCGGCCAGCGCCCACATGCTCATGACCGTCTCGTTGACCGGCGACACGGCGAGCCGCACACCCGCCACGTCCGCCAGGCTGAAGCGCAACTCGGACACAGGCACCCCCGGAGCAGGATTCGGCCCAGCCTAAAAGGCTCGACCGGTCTCGTGGGGGGACGGTTCACTTCCGAGCCATGGGGGCCAGAGACACCATCCGTACCGCCGTCCGAAACGTCGTACCGCCGGCCGGGCTGACCCGCGCGCTGGCCGTGCAGGCCATGGTCGGAGCCGTCGGCAGCGGCCTGTTCCACGCCGGCAGCGCCGTCTTCTTCACCCGGGCCCTCGGGCTCAGCGCCGCCCAGGTCGGGCTGGGCCTGTCCATCGCGGCAGGCGTGTCGCTGCTCGGCACGGTGCCGCTCGGCGGGCTCACCGACCGGTACGGGCCGCAGCGGGTCTGGGTGGTCGGGCTGGTGCTGAACGCCGCGCTCTTCGCGACGTACCCGTTCGTGGGCGGCTTCGCGGGCTTCCTCGCCGTGGTGGTGGCGCTGGCGGCGGTGGACGCGTCGACCGGGGTGGCCCGTCAGGTCTACTCGATCAACGCGCTCCCGCCGGCCGAACGGGTCACCGCGATGGCGTACCAGCGGTCGTCGTTGAACGTCGGCTTCGGGCTGGGCGCGGTGATCAGCGGCCTGGTGCTGGCGGTGGACACGATCGAGGCGTACCGGGGAATGGTCTGGTTCATCGCGACGGTCTTCCTGGTCACGGCCCTCTTCATTCGACGACTGCCCCGACTGCCGCAGGTGACCCGGCCGGTGGAGCCGATGGGTCGGCTCGCCGTACTGCGGGACCGGCCGTTCATGGCGGTGTCCCTGCTGTCCGGGCTGCTCACCGCGCACGGGGTGCTCTACCTGACGGTCATGCCGCTCTGGATCCTCACCCACACCGACGCCCCGAAGACCGTGATCGCCGCCCTGGTGCTGCTCAACACGGTCCTGATCGTGCTGCTCCAGGTACGTGTGAGCCGAGGTGCCGACACCGCCGCGGGCGCGGCGCGGGCGTCCCGCCGCGGTGGCCTGCTGATCGCGCTCTTCTGTCTGGTCCTGCCGATCTCCGGGGTCACCCGGGGCGCGCTCACCGTGGTGGTGCTGGTGGCCGCCGCGACGCTGCTGATCCTGGCCGAGCTGATCGAGTCGGCGGGCACCTGGGGGCTCACCGCCACGCTTCCGCCGGACGACCAGCGCGGCGCGTACGTGGGGGCGCTGCGGCTCGGCGAGCAGGTGCAGTACCTGATCGCGCCGGCGGGGCTGACCGCGCTCGGTGTGACGACCGGCGGCTGGGGCTGGTATCCGACGGCGGCGATCTTCGTGCTGGTCGGGTCGGCGATCGTGCCGGCGGTGGCCTGGGCGGAGCGGACGCCCCGGCTGGGCGGAGTGCCGGAGTCCACCGAAGCGGTGACTCCGGTCCCATAGTCCGGACCAACCTTCCCACCACCCGTCCCACCACGTAGGGTGACCCTGTCATGTGGCAGGCGTACCTTCTCCTTGGCTGCCGCGACGAGGCCTGACCGGCCGGCACCTCGTCGCGGAGTTGAACCGCGCCGTCCAGCACATCCGATCTTCATCTCGGCACCGCCGCGCACCGTCGCCCGGCATCTCGCCGACACCGTCCGATCTGCTGACGCCACATGTTCCAGGGAGCACTCCGAGATGGCTCAACCTGTCACCGAGACCGATCCGTTCGCCCGCCAGCGGCCCAGCCGGATGCCGGTCCACCGTTACCTCCCGTACGACCGGCAGTTCCGGGTCGACCTGCCCGACCGCGCCTGGCCCACCCGCCGCGTCGAGACCGCGCCCCGCTGGTGCGCGGTGGACCTCCGCGACGGCAACCAGGCGCTGATCGACCCGATGTCGCCGGAGCGCAAGCGCCGGATGTTCCAGCTCCTGGTGCAGATGGGCTACAAGGAGATCGAGGTCGGCTTCCCGTCGGCCAGCCAGACCGACTACGACTTCGTGCGGCAGCTGATCGAGCAGGACCTGATTCCCGAGGACGTCACCATTCAGGTGCTGACCCAGTGCCGGGAGCACCTGATCGAGCGGACCTTCGAGTCGCTGCGCGGCGCCCGCCGGGCCATCGTGCACTTCTACAACTCGACCTCGACGCTGCAGCGCCGGGTGGTCTTCGGCCTGGACCGCGACGGCATCACCGACATCGCCACCCAGGGCGCGCGGCTCTGCCAGAAGTACGCGGAGATCCACACCCCGGACACCGACATCCACTACGAGTACTCGCCGGAGTCCTACACCGGCACCGAGCTGGAGTACGCGCTGGAGGTCTGCGCGGCGGTGATCGAGGTCGTCGACCCCACCCCGGACCGGAAGCTGATCGTCAACCTGCCGGCCACCGTCGAGATGGCGATGCCCAACGTCTACGCCGACTCGATCGAGTGGATGCACCGGCACCTGCCCCGACGGGACAGCCTGTCGCTGAGCCTGCACCCGCACAACGACCGGGGCACCGGCGTGGCCGCCGCCGAGCTGGGCCTGCTGGCCGGCGCCGACCGGATCGAGGGCTGCCTGTTCGGCAACGGCGAGCGCACCGGCAACGTCGACCTGGTGACGCTCGGCCTGAACATGTTCTCCCAGGGCATCGACCCGATGATCGACTTCTCGAACATCGACGAGGTCAAGCGCGCCGTCGAATACTGCAACCAGCTGCCGGTGCACGAGCGCCACCCGTACGCGGGCGACCTGGTCTACACCGCGTTCTCCGGCTCCCACCAGGACGCGATCAACAAGGGCTTCGCCGCGCTGCACGCCGACGCGGCGGCGGCCGGGGTGCCGGTGGACGAGTTCACCTGGGCCGTGCCCTACCTGCCGATCGACCCGAAGGACCTGGGCCGCACCTACGAGGCGGTCATCCGGGTCAACTCGCAGTCCGGCAAGGGCGGCGTCGCGTACATCATGAAGAGCGAGCACCAGCTCGACCTGCCGCGCCGCCTCCAGATCGAGTTCTCCGGCGTCGTGCAGCAGGTCACCGACCACGACGGCGGCGAGGTCGAGCCGGGCACCATGTGGGAGATCTTCGCCCGCAACTACCTGGTCGACCACCAGGTCGACCCGGCGGTCACGCTGGCCGGCTACACCATCGGCACCGTCGACGGCAAGGTCGAGATCGACGCCCGGGTCGGCGTCGACGGCGAGACCCGGCCGCTCACCGCCGTCGGCAACGGCCCGATCGACGCGTACGTCAACGCGTTGCAGTCGCTGGGCGTGGCCGTACGCGTGCTCGACTACCACGAGCACGCCCTGTCCTCCGGCGGTGACGCGCAGGCCGCCGCGTACGTGGAGTGCGAGGTGGACGGCCGCACGGTGTGGGGTGTCGGGGTGGACGCCAACATCGTCACCGCCTCGATCAAGGCGGTCACCAGCGCCGTCAACCGCACCCGCGCCTGAGGTGCAAGGAAGGGCCCCTTCTTAACGCTTCGTGCAGAGGAAGGGGCCCTTCTTAACACCCCCGCACCCTTCGGGCGTCGGTGTTAACAAGGGGCCCCTCCTCTACCGGAGGCGTTAAGAGGGGGCCCTTCCTTTCACCGGGCGGTGGATGAGCACCACGGCGAGCAGGGCGCCGCCCAGCAGCAGCCCCGCGCACCACGCCATCGCCCCCCGGTACGCGTCGGCCAACGCGCCCTTCTGCTCGTACCCGGTGCCGGAGAGTCCGACCAGCAGCGGCAACGCGGCCACCGCGAGCAGGCCGCCGGCGCGGGAGGCGGCGTTGTTGAAGCCGCTGGCCACCCCGGCGAACCGGTCCGCCACGGCGCCCAGCACCGACGTGGTCAGCGGGGCGACCACCAGGGTGAGCCCGGCCCCGAACAGCGCCACGCCGGGCAGCACGTCCACCCAGTACGAGGCGCCCGGCCCGACCCGGCGCAGCAGCAGCAGGCCCGCCGCGGCGACCACCGGACCGACGGTGAGCGGCAGCCGGGGCCCGATCCGCGCGGACAGCGCGCCGGCCCGGGGCGAGCCGACCAGCAGCAGCAGCGTCATCGGCACCGTGGCCAGGCCGGTGAGCAGCGCCGACCAGCCGACCACGTTCTGCAGGTAGACGGCGAGGAAGAAGGTGAACCCGCCGAGCGCCGCGTACACCACCACGGTGAAGACGTTGAGCACCGAGAAGAGCCGGCTGGAGAACAGCCCGGTGGGCAGCATCGCGGTGTCCCCGCGCCGCCGCTCGACGAGCACGAACACCACCACCGCGACCACCCCGACCACCGCGGCGGCCAGCACCGCCGGGGAGGCGCCCTGCGCCGGGGCGTCGATCAGCGCGTACGTGACGCCGCCGAGCGCCAGCGCGCCGAGCAGCGCGCCGGCCACGTCGAACCCCCGCCCTCCCCCGGTACGCGAGACCGCCTCGTCCCGGCTCTCCGGCACCCAGCGCATCGCGGCGAGCACCACGCCCACGGCCAGTGGCAGGTTGACGAAGAAGATCCACCGCCAGGAGAGCGTGTCGATCAGCCAGCCGCCGAGCAGCGGCCCGAGTGCGGTGGACACACCGGACAGGCCGGACCAGGTGCCGATCGCCTTGCCCCGGTCGTCGGGATGGAAGCTGGCCTGGAGCACGGAGAGCGAGCCGGGGGTGAGCAGCGCCCCGCCCGCGCCCTGGAGGAACCGGGCGGCGACGAGCCAGCCGGTGCCCTGGGCCAGCCCGCAGAGCACCGACGCGACGGCGAACCAGGCCACCCCGATCAGGAAGACCCGTCGCCGGCCGAACCGGTCGCCCAACGCGCCGCCGAGCAGCACGAACGCGGCCAGCATCAGGAGGTAGCCGTTGACGGTCCACTGCAGACCGGCCACCGTGGCGTCCAGCTCCGCGCCGAGGCGCGGCAGCGCGACGTTGACCACGGTGCTGTCCAGGAACACCATGCCGGAGGCGAGGATCGCGGCGAGCAGGGTGCCACGCCCGGCGGCCGAGCCGGTACGCAGTGCGGGAGCGGGTGCGGTCACGGCTATCCACTCTGCCCCGCACTCCACCCTCGACGCCACGAATCACGGAAACCGCCGCCGGGTACTGTGCGGACTCGCCCGGAGCCCGCAAGCTGGAGAGGTGTCGTCTGTGCGTACGAGATCAGGATTCCGAGCCGGGCTGACCGCCGCGCTCGCCGCGGTGCTCGCCCTCGGCGCGGCCGGTTGTGACCCCTCCGTCACCGAACCGGACGCGCCACCGAGCGCCGCCGGGAACGTGAACCAGCAGCTCGGCGAGCTGACCGTGGCCGCCGCGGGGTCGATGAAGGGCTACAGCCGCTCCCGCTTCCCGCACTGGCGGGACACCGGCAAGAACTGCGACGTCCGGGACACCGTGCTGCAGCGCGACGGCGAGGGCATCAAGCTCTCCGGCTGCAACGTGGTCGGCGGGCGGTGGGAGAGCGTCTACGACGGGGTGGTGCTGACCGACCCCTCGGACGTGGACATCGACCACATCGTCCCGCTGGCCAACGCGTGGCGATCCGGCGCGGACGAGTGGGAAGACTCGAAGCGCGGTGACTTCGCCAACGACCAGACCCGGCCGCAGCTCATCGCGGTTTCTCTGCGCTCCAACCGGGCAAAGGGTGACCAGGACCCGTCCCAGTGGAAGCCGGCGAACCGGTCGTACTGGTGCCAGTACGCGGCGGACTGGGTGACGGTCAAGCACTACTGGCGGCTGACGGTGACCAGTGCCGAGAAGGCCGCCCTCACCGACATGCTGGAGGGCTGCACATGGGCGAGCAAGCCGTGACCGGGGCGGGTGGCACACCGGCCCCGGAGAGGACGCCGGACGCCACCGGCGAGGACGCCGCGGCGGCCGGTGACACCACCGCGACCGGCCCGGCCTCGGCCGGGATGACGGCTGACGGTCGGCAGCCGGAGCCCGCCGACGTCTCCGGGGCGGGCATGTCCGCCGACGCCGTGCCGGGTGCCCCGGCCGGGGCACCCGCCCGGACGGCCGACATCACCGCCGGTCCGGGCGGGGTGATGACCGACGAGGTCGGCGTGGTGACCGGCGAGCTGACCCTGCGCACCGAACACGCCGACGGCCGGGTGACGCTGCGGGTGCAGTACAAGGACGCCGACGAGTGGTACGCGGTGACCGGCGGCAGCGCCCCGCTGGCCGACCCGGCCGCGGTGGACGCGGTGCACACGATCGCGGTGGGCCTGCTCAACCGCCCCGAGGGCTGAGCCGGCGGCGCGTCCCCGTCCGGATCCGGGTGGGGACGCGCCGCCGCGCGCTCAGACGTACGAGCCGGGCTCGCTGGGCGCGGAGACCACGCCCGGCTCCTCGCCCTCGTCCTCGGGCCGGGTGATCGTCGCGGTCACCTCGTGCGGGCGCAGCTCGCCGGCGGCGATCTGCTCGGCCCAGTGGCAGGCCACCCGGCTTCCGCCGATCGGCCGCAGTTCGGGTCGTTCGTCGGCGCACCGGGTCGGCTGCGCCCAGGGGCAGCGGGTGTGGAACCGGCAGCCCGACGGCGGGTTGGCCGGCGACGGCAGGTCCCCGGCGAGCAGGATCCGCTCCCGCCGGTCCTCGACGTCCGGATCCGGGACCGGCACGGCCGACATCAGCGCCCGGGTGTACGGGTGCAGCGGCTCGGTGTAGAGCCGCTCGCTCGGCGCCTCCTCGACCAGCGCGCCCAGGTACATCACCCCGACCATGTCGGAGATGTGCCGCACCACGGCCAGGTCGTGCGCGATCACCAGGTAGGTCAGGCCGAGGCTCTCCTGGAGTTCGTCCAGCAGGTTGACCACCTGGGCCTGGATCGACACGTCCAGCGCGGAGACCGGTTCGTCGGCGACGATCAGCTCCGGCCCGAGGACCAGCGCCCGGGCGATGCCGATGCGCTGCCGCTGGCCGCCGGAGAACTCGTGCGGGTAGCGGGAGAGCGCCCACTTCGGCAGGCCCACCGCGTCCAGCGTCTCGCCGATGATCCGGCGCCGCTCGTCGCGGTCGGCGCCGATGCCGTGCGTCTGCAGGCCCTCGGTGAGGATCGACTCGACGTTCTGCCGGGGGTCCAGGCTGGACATCGGGTCCTGGAAGATCATCTGCATCCGGCGCCGCATCGACCGCAGCTTGCCGGCGGGCAGCGTGGTCAGCTCGACGCCGTCGAACGTCACCTCGCCGCCGGTCGGCGGGGTGAGCTGGAGCAGCGCCCGACCGAGCGTGGACTTGCCGCAGCCCGACTCGCCGACCAGGCCGTACGTCTTCCCGCGCGGAATGCTCAGGTCGACGCCGTCGACCGCCTTGACGTGCCCGACGGTCCGGTCGAACAGCAGCCCCCGGCGGATCGGGAAGTGCACCTTCAGGTCGCGGACCTCGACGAGGATCTCGTTGTCACTCATGGGGTGTCTCCTCCTCGCGCGCGGCCGGTCCGAAGCCCGGCACGGCCGGCGGGTCGGCGGGTTCGGCCTGGGCCGGCACCGCGCCGGGCGCGGCCTGGGTCGGCACGGTGGCCGCGACGTCCGCACCGGGGGTCAGGCCGGGCACCGGCACCGGGTTGACGCACCGGTAGCCACGCCCGTCGTGGGCGATCACCAGCTCCGGCGGCTCGCCCACGCAGTCGTCGACCCGGCGCGGGCAGCGCGGGGCGAACGCGCAGCCGTCCGGCCAGGGCAGCAGGTCGCGTACCGAGCCGGGGATGGGGTTCAGCCGTTCGCCCCGGCCGGCGTCCAGGCGGGGCACGGAAGCGAGCAGACCCTCGGTGTACGGGTGCCGGGGCTGGCGGAACAGCGGACGGCGGGTGGCCGTCTCCACCACCCGGCCGGCGTAGAGCACGTTGACGGTGTCGCACATGCCGGCCACCACGCCGAGGTCGTGTGTGATCATCACGAGCGCGGTGCCCGAGTCGCGGACCAGGTCCTTGAGCAGTTCCAGGATCTGCGCCTGGATGGTGACGTCCAGCGCGGTGGTCGGCTCGTCGGCGATCAGCAGCCGGGGCTGGCAGGCGACCGCCATGGCGATCAACGCGCGCTGCCGCATGCCGCCGGAGAGCTGGTGCGGATACTCCTTGAGCCGGCGGCGCGGGTCCGGGATGCCGACCCGGTCGAGCAGGTCGGCGGCCTCCCTGGTGGCGGCCTCGCCCTTCATCCCCCGGTGCCGGGTGAGCACCTCGGTCACCTGGAGCCCGATCGGGATGACCGGGTTCAGCGAGGAGAGCGGGTCCTGGAAGATCATCGCGACGTCCCGGCCGCGGATGTCGCGGCGGGACCGGTCGTCGAGCTGGATCAGGTCGGTGCCGTCGAAGACCGCCTTGCCGCCGACCCGCAGGCCCGGCTGCTTGGGCAGCAGGCCCATGATGGCCAGCGACGTGACGCTCTTGCCGCAGCCGGACTCACCGACCAGGCCGACCACCTCACCGGCGTCGACCGAGAAGGACACCCCGTCCACCGCGTGCACGGTGCGCTGCCCGCGCCGGGCGAACGTGACGGAGAGGTCGTCCACTTCGAGCAGTGCCATGACTGACTGACCTACTTCCGCAGCTTCGGGTCGAGGGCCTCGCGCATCGCCTCACCGAGCAGGGTGAATCCGAGCGCGGTGATGATGATGCCGAGCGCCGGATAGACCGCCAGCCCGGGGCGGATGCCCAGGTAGGGCTGCGCGTCGGCGAGCATGACGCCCCACTCCGGAATGGCCGAGTCGGGGTTGCCGAGGCCGAGGAAGGACAGCGCGGCCGCCTCGATGATCGCGGTGGCCAACGTCAGGGTGGCCTGCACGATGACCGGGGCGATCGAGTTCGGCACCACGTGGGTGAGGGCGATCTTCGACCGCTTCACCCCCAGCGACGTCGCGGCCAGCACGTAGTCGCTGTTGGCCTGGGCGATCATCGAGCCGCGCAGCAGCCGGGCGAAGATCGGCACCGACACCACGCCGACCGCGATCATCACGGTGGTCAGGCTGGCGCCGAGCAGCGCCGCGATGCTCACCGCGAGGAGCAGGCTCGGCATGGCCAGCAGCATGTCGATGAAGCGCATCAGGGTGGTGTCGATCCAGCGTCCCCAACGCCCGCCGAGGCCGGCCGCGGCGCCGGCGACGCCACCGATGAACGCGCCGACCGCGAGGCCGATCAGGGTGGAGACCACGCCGACCAGCAGCGTCTGCCGGGCGCCGACGATCAGCCGGCTGAACTCGTCCCGACCCTGGTGGTCGAAGCCGAGCCAGTGGTCGGCGGAGGCACCCGGGATGATGCCCTGGCCGGACTTGACCAGCCCCTCGCGGATGCCGATGGAGTCCGTCGGGCTGTACGGGACGAGGAACGGACCGACGACGGCGACCAGCACGAAAAGCGCCAGGATCACCACGCCGATGACGGCGGCCGGGTTGCGCCGGAGCCGGCGGAACGCCTCCTTCCAGAGGCTCACCCCCTGCTCGTCGTCGCGGGCGGCCAGTTCGGCGAGCCGGTCGATCTTCTCGCGCTTCTTGCCTGTGGTGATGGTCATCGCACCCTCACCCTCGGGTCGATCACGCTGTAGGAGAGGTCGACCAGGAGATTCACCAGCACGTACACCACCGCAATGATCATGATGAAGCCCATCAGCACCGGATAGTCCCGCTGGCTGATCGACTCCGCGACGAACGCGCCGATGCCGCTGAACGCGAACACGGTCTCGGTGAGCACCGCGCCGGAGAGCAGGAGACCGGTCTGCAGACCGATCGAGGTGGCCACCGGCAGCATGGCGTTGCGCAGCACGTGCCGGCGGCGGACGGTCCGCTCGGTCAGACCCTTGGCCTCGGCGGTCCGCACGAAGTCCTCGTTGAGCACCTCCAGCACGCTGGCCCGGGTGATCCGGACGATGATCGCGAGCGGGATGCTGGCGAGCGCGATGCCCGGCAGCACGAGGTGCCAGAGCGCGTCGGCGGCGGCGTCCCACTCGCGGGTCATCAGCCCGTCGAGGACGAAGAAGTTGGTGACCCGGGTCGCCCCGATGGTCGGGTCCTGCCGGCCGCTGGACGGGAACCAGCCCAGGTTCTCCGCGAAGATCGCCTTGAGCACGTACGCCAGGAAGAAGACCGGGATGCAGATGCCGATCAGCGATCCGCCGACGGAGGCGTGGTCGAGGAACCGGCCGCGCCGGCGGGCGGCCAGGTAGCCGAGCGGGATGCCGATGCCGACCGCGAGGATCATGGCCATGATCGTCAGCTCGACGGTGCCGGGGAACCGCTCCACGAACTCCGTGGTGACCGCTCGCTTCGTACCGGTCGAGGTGCCCAGGTCGAGCCGGATCATCCGCCGCAGGAAGCGGGCGTACTGGACCAGGATCGGCTCGTCGAGGCCGAGGTTGCGCCGGATGGCGGCGCGCGTCTCGGGCGTGCCCCGTTCACCGAGGATCGCGGTCTCGGGCCCGCCGGGAAGTCGGTGGAGCCAGATGAACAGCAGGACGGAGAGCCCGAACAGCGTGGGTATCAGCTGTAGCAGGCGTCTGACGATGAACCGGAACACGGGCGCCTCGGAGGGGGTGCGGAGGGGTGCGGGCGGGCGCTGTGGTCACAGCGCCCGCCCGCGTCAGTGCCTTCAGATCACTTGAACTCTGCGGTCGCGTACCGCTCGTCGGTGAGCGGGCTCGCCTTGATCCCGGTCACGTCCTTGCCGAACACGATCGCCGGCGGGGAGTGCGAGATCGGCACACCCGGCAGGAAGTCCATGATCGCCTTGTTGAGGGCCTTGTACTTCTCCGTCCGAGCAGCCGCGTCGGCGGTGGTGTCGGCGTCCTTGAACTGGGCGAAGAGCGCGGGGTTGTTGAAGCCCCACTCGTCCTTCGGCCGGTCGAAGAAGGTGCCGATGAAGTTGTACGCGTCGCCGTAGTCACCGGTCCAGCCGAGGAAGTGCAGGTCGTGCTTGCTGCCGGAGGTGGTGGCGTTGAGGTAGTCCGGGCTCCACTTGAGCGGGATGGCCTGGACGTTGATGCCGACCGCCTTGAGGTCCGCCGAGAGCAGCTCGAAGATGTCCTTCGGGTTCGGCATGTACGGCCGGGTGACCTCGGTCGGGTAGTGGAACTTCAGCGTCAGGTTCGTCGCGCCGGCCTCGGCCAGCAGCTGCTTGGCCTTCTCCGGGTTGTAGTCGTACTTGGTGACGTCGCCGTTCCAGCCCTCGACGGTGTCCGGGAAGAAGTTCATCGCGACCTTGGCGCCCGGGGGCAGCTTCGAGTCGACGAGCGCCTGCCGGTTCAACGCGTACGCGATGGCCTGCCGGACCTTGATGTCGGCCAGCTTCGGGTTCCCCTTCTGGTTGATCGCCAGATAGAGGATGTTGAAGGCCGGGCGGGTGAGGACGTTGAAGCCCTCCTTCTTCAGCGGCTCCACGTCCGCCGGACCAACCAGGTCGTAGCCCTGGATGTCACCCGAGCGGAGCGCCTGCTTGCGGGCGTTCTCGTCGGAGATGGTCTTGAAGATGATGGTCTTCAGCTTGGCCTTGTCGCCGTAGTAGTCGTCGTTGCGCTCGATGGTGAGCGTCTTGTTGGCGACGTCCCACGCCTTGAACTTGAACGGCCCGGTGCCGGTCGGGTGCTCCATCGCGTACGACGGGTACTTGATGTCCTCGGCGGTGCCGGTGACGTTGCTGGCGTCGTACTGCTCCAGCGCCTTCGGGCTCTGCATCGAGAACGACGGCAGCATCAACGCGGCCGGGATCTTGCTGGAGACCCGGGTGAACGCCAGGTCCACGGTGGTGGCGTCCTTGGCGGTGCAGGACTTGAAGAGGCTCGGCGGCAGGTCCGGGTTCTCGTTCTTGGCGAACCCGCCCATGACGTCCTGCCAGTACGCGGTCACGTCCGGGCTCTGCATGAGGCCCTTGGCGTTGTACCAGCGGTTGAAGTTGTAGCAGACGGCTTCCGCGTTGAAGTCGGAGCCGTCGTGGAACTTGACGCCCGAGCGGAGCTTGAAGGTCCAGGTCGTGCCCGCCGCGTCCGGGGTCCAGGACTCGGCGAGGCCCGGCGTCACCTTGGTGCCACCCTCCTCGGGGCGGACCAGGGTCTCGAAGACCTGGCGGGCCACGCGCAGCGACTCACCGTCGCTGGCGAAGCTGGGGTCGAGCACCTTCGGGTCTCCGGCGACGCCGAAGACGAGGGTGTCCTTCTTGCTACCTCCGGAGCCACTGTCGCGGTCGCTCTCGGCGCAGCCTGCTACCGCGAGGGCCGCGACCGCGACGGCCGCGATCGCGACCTTCGGCCTGGGTGCACGCATGGTGCTTCACCTCGTCCTTGGGGGTACGGACAACGTGGTGACAGGGGTCACCGATGTGCGGTGACCTTAGCCCCAGGGCGGAGCATGCGGAAACGCCAGGGGGGCGGGTTGGTATCGGATCGTGTCTTTTCCGCAGCGAGGCATTCGATTCGAAGGGGATCGCTGCCGTTCACCTAATGTTCGTCGGCCGAAGAGCCGAATTTGTTACGTCGATCCGGTCCCGGAGGCTCGTACCTGTCAGATCGACGAACGTCGGAGATCCGGTCCGGAGACACCGCCGGCGGGCACCCCGCAGGGCACCCGCCGGAGGCGACACGACGGTTCTCAGACCGCCCGGCGGCCCTCGAAGGCACGACCCAGCGTGATCTCGTCGGCGTACTCCAGGTCGCCGCCGACCGGCAGGCCACTGGCCAGCCGGGTGACCGCGATCCCCATCGGCTTGACCATCAGCGCCAGGTAGGTCGCCGTCGCCTCGCCCTCGGTGTTCGGGTCCGTGGCGAGGATCAGCTCGCGGACCGCGCCGCTGCCGAGACGGGTCATCAGCTCACGGATCCGCAGGTTGTCCGGGCCGATGCCCTCCAGCGGATTGATCGCGCCGCCGAGCACGTGGTAGCGGCCGCGGAACTCGCCGGTCCGCTCGATCGCCACCACGTCCTTCGGCTCCTCGACCACGCAGAGCACCTCGTCGGTGCGCCGGGGGTCGCGGCAGATCCGGCACTGCTCGGACTCGGCCACGTTGTAGCAGGTCGTGCAGAACCGGACGAGGTCCTTGACCTTGCGCAGCGCGCCGGCCAGCCGGTTGACGTCGGCCGGATCCGCCGACAGCACGTGGAACGCGATCCGCTGGGCGCTCTTCGGGCCCACGCCCGGCAACCGGCCCAACTCGTCGATCAGGTCCTGGATGGCACCCTCGTACATCTGCCGGCTCAGAACCCGGGCAGGCCGAGGCCGCCCATCCCACCCGCGACCGGGCCCATCTTCTTCTCGGTCAGCTCGCGGGCCGCCTCGGCGGCGTTGTGCACGGCCGCGACGACCAGGTCCTCCAGGGTCTCCACGTCCTCCGGGTCGACCGCCTTCGGGTCGATCTTGATCGCCTTCAGCTCACCGGTGCCGGCGACGGTGGCGGTGACCAGGCCACCGCCCGCGGTGCCCTCCAGCTCCGCCTCGGCCAACTCGGCCTGGGCCTTGGCGATCTGCTGCTGCATCTTCTGCGCCTGCTTCAGCATCTGCTGCATGTTCGGCTGTCCACCTGGGCGCACGGACCGCTCCTTCTCGCACTCGTCTGCTCGGCCGCGCCCAGCCTAGTCGGGCCACGGCACCGCTCCTCCGGGTCGACCCGCGCTCAGCGCGCGTCCACCTCGTTGATCTTCTCGGCCCCGAACGTCTCGCGCAGCAGCTGCACCGCCTGCTCCTCGCTGGACTGCCGGGCGGTCCGCTCGTCGATCACCTCGTCCAGCGGCTCGTCGCCCGGGTCGAAGCCCTCGTACGCCGGTGCCGCGGCCGCCGGCGCCCGACCACCCCGGACCGGCCCGTCGAAGTCCGGGTCGTAGGGCGGCTCACCGGCCCACTCCGCGTCCGCGGTCTTCCGCGCCGGCTGCGCGGCCCGCGTCCCCTTGCCGGGCCCACCGCCGGCCGCCGCGGCCGCCGCGGCCGCGCGGGCCGCCGCGATGGCGCTGTTCTTCGGCCCACCGCCGCCCGCCGGCACCGCCGGGGGCGCGGCCGGCTTCGGTACGGCCGGAGCGGCGGTCGCGGTCGCCGTCACCCCGCCCGGACGGGCCGCCGCCGGCCAGTCCTCCCCGTCGGCGGCGGGCGTCGCGGCGGGGGTACGCACCGGACCGGTGGCGCCACCGGGGCGCACCGGCTCCGGCCAGTCCTCCTCGTCGTCCTGTTTCCCAGCGGCCGGCGCACCCGCCGACGCCCGGGCCGCCCCGCCGGCCGGCGCGGCGCCGGCGCCGGCGCGGCCGCCGCCCGGACCCGCCGGTCCACCGGGGCGGTTGCCGTGGTCGTCGGCGCGGTTGCCGTGCGCGGACCGGGTGCCCGAGTCACCGGTCGAGCCGGCCGGTGCGGCCCCGCCCGGCCCGGACGCCGAACGCGCGGCCCCGCCGTTTCCGGAGTCCGGACGGCCGCCGGCACCGTCGGGCCCACCGGAGTCGGGGCGCCCACCGGCACCGTGCGGTCCATCGGATTCGGGGCGCCCACCGGCACCGTGCGGGCCATCGGATTCGGGACGTCCACCGGCACCGTGCGGGCCACCGGAGCCCGGACGCCCGTCGGCGGCGTCCGGCGTCCCGGAGTCGGGGCGCCGGCGGGCGGCGTCGTCCGGACCGGAGGTGGCGGGGGCCGGGACGGCCTCGGCGGGGGCGCGGCTCGCGCCGGACGGGCGGGACGGGCCGCCCAGCGAGGACGCGCCCCGCTCGCCGGCCACCTCGCACCGGATCTGCCAGCGACCGCCCAACTCCTCGTAGAGCGCGTCGGTGAGCACGGCGGCGTGGTCGGCCATCATCTTCGCCAGCACCGTCGACTTCACGGTCAGCACCAGCGTGTCGCCGTCCAGGTCACGCACCACCGCGTCACGCATCAGCGCGGCGATCCGCTTGTTGCTCCGGTTGACCTTGCCGACCACCTCCGGCCAGACCCGGCGCACCGCGACCGCGTCCAGCGCGCCGGGGTTCGCCGCGCCCGGGCGGGGCGGCTCGGGGGTGGCCGGGTCGGGCATCACCGCCGAGGGCGGCACCGGGCGGCGGGCCGGGGCGGCCGGGGCGTCGGCCGTCGGGCCACCGGATGCGGCATCGGCAGCCGGGGCACCCGCTGCGGCACCGGAGGCGCCGGGAAGGCCACCGCTCGCGGCGGCACCACGGGTGGAGCCGGCGGCCAGGGCGGCGGCGCGGGCGGCGGCCGCGCCGGTCGGGGCGTCGGCAGCCGCCGGCGTGCCGGCGGTCTCCGGGTGGACCGCGGCGGCAGCCGCGCCCGGGGCGGGCGTCGCCGGGCGTACCTCCGGGGTTCCGGTGGCGTGCGCGGCGGCCGGCTCGGCGCCACCCAGGGTGAGCCGGCGCTCCATCCGCTCCAGGCGCTGGAGCAGGCCGCCGGACGAGTCGTCGACGCCGGGCAGGAGCATCCGGGCGCAGATCAGCTCCAGCAGCAGCCGGGGCGCGGTGGTGCCGCGCATCTCGACCAGACCGTTGTGCACGATGTCGGCGCAGCGGGACAGCGTGGCCGGGCCGAGCCGTTGGGCCTGCGCGGCCATCCGCTCGATCTGGTCGGCCGGGCCGTCGATGAGGCCCTTGGCGGCGGCGTCCGGCACCTGCTGGAGCACGATCAGGTCGCGCAGCCGCTCCAGCAGGTCGGTGGCGAACCGGCGCGAGTCGTGGCCGGCCTCGGCGACCCGGTCGACGGTGGCGTACGCGGCCGCGCCGTCCCCGGCGGCGAGCGCGTCGCACATCTCGTCGATCAGCGCGGAGTCGGTGACGCCGAGCAGGGCGGCGGCCCGGGCGTAGCCGACCCCCTCCGGACCGGCGCCGGCGATGAGCTGGTCGAGCACGGAGAGGCTGTCCCGCATGCTGCCGCCACCGGCGCGCACCACCAGGGGGAAGACCGCCGGCTCGACGGTCACCCCCTCCGCCTCGCAGAGCTGCTCCAGGTAGGGCCGGACCACCTTCGGCGGGTACAGCCGGAACGGGTAGTGGTGCGTCCGCGACCTGATCGTGCCGAGGACCTTCTCCGGCTCGGTGGTGGCGAAGATGAACTTGACGTATTCCGGCGGCTCCTCGACCAGCTTGAGCAGGGCGTTGAAGCCGGCCGACGAGACCATGTGCGCCTCGTCGATGATGTAGATCTTGAAACGGCTGCGGGCCGGCGCGAAGAACGCCTTCTCGCGCAGCTCGCGGGCGTCGTCGACACCGCCGTGGCTGGCCGCGTCGATCTCGATGACGTCGATCGATCCGCCGCCGTCGGGGGCCAGCCCGCGGCACGAGTCGCACTGCCCGCACGGCTCGGGGGTGGGGCCCTGCTCACAGTTGAGCGAGCGGGCCAGGATCCGGGCGCTGGAGGTCTTGCCGCAGCCGCGGGGGCCGGAGAAGAGATACGCGTGGTTGAGCCGGCCGCTGCGCAACGCCTGGGACAGCGGCTCGGTGACCTGCTCCTGGCCGATCATCTCGGCGAAGGTGCGGGGCCGGTACTTGCGGTAAAGGGCCAGTGCCACCCGTCCCGCCTCCTCTCGACCGAGCCATTCTGCGCCGGTCGGCCCCGGGTGACCACCCACCACCCCGTGACTCGACCCGAGGCGACGTTACCGGGACCCGGAGACAGAAAGGCCTCCCGTGCACCCGGCAGAGCTCGCTTATCCTTGCTGCCTTCCGGCCCTGGGGAGGTTCACGAGATACCGCCGCACGGGAGGTGGGACCAGCCTACCCGACGCCGTGTGGATCTTCCGGGAGGGTGGGGTGGCCCGCCGTCGGGGGACCTGTATCCTGGCTCGCGGAGGATTCGCCTAGAGGCCTAGGGCGCACGCTTGGAAAGCGTGTTGGGTTCACACCCTCACGAGTTCGAATCTCGTATCCTCCGCCGTCGACGAAGGGCCGGCACCTCCGGGTGCCGGCCCTTCGTCGTTCCCGCCGGCCGGCCCACCGACCGGCCCTATTGACCGGTTCACAAGGCTTCCCGTTCGACAAGTGTTCGACTGGGCATTGACAAAGTTAACCGGTTAAGAAGACCATCGTTGATATCTTCGCCGGGTCGACCACCGGAAGGGCAACCGACGGTCCGGCCCGTCCGGGCGGCGAGGACTCCCCGCACCCACCACCCGTACGGGAGTTCCTCATGATCCAGCGCACCCGCACGCGGGCGTGCCTGGCCGGGGCGGCGGCAGCCGTCACCGCGCTGGCCACCGCCCTCGTCACCACGCCACCCGCCCGGGCCGCCGCCGGGGCCTGCTCGGTGACCTGGCAGGTCACCAACGTCTGGGGCGGCGGCGCGACCACGAACGTCTCGATCACCAACACCAGCGGCGCCGCCGTCAACGGCTGGACGCTGGGCTGGGCGTTCCCCGGCAACCAGGTGATCGGCGACATGTGGAACGCGACCAAGACGCAGTCCGGCGCGAACGCCACCGCCACGAATGTCTCCTACAACGCGAGCGTCCCGGCCGGCGGCACGGTCAGCTTCGGCTTCAACGTCACCTACACCGGCGCGAACCCGGCCCCGACCGCGTTCACGCTCAACGGCGCGGCCTGCGGCGACACCGCGCCGCCGAGCCCGAGCCCGACGGGAAGCCCGAGCCCCACCGACACCCCGGGACCGGACCCGACCACCGTCCCCACCGGCAACCTCGCCCTGAACCGGCCGGTCACCGCCTCGTCGACGGAGAGCCCGAACGCCGCCGGGCAGGCGGTCGACGGCAACGGCGGCACCCGCTGGTCCAGCCTCTACGCCGACCCGCAGTGGATCCAGGTCGACCTGGGCGCCACGTACCCGATCACCACCGTGCGGCTGCGCTGGGAGGCGGCGTACGGCAGGGCGTACCAGATCCAGACCTCGACCGACGGCGCCACCTGGACCCCGGTGTTCAGCACCACGACGGGCGACGGCGGCACCGACGACGTCACGCCCGCCGGGGCCAGCGGCCGGTACGTCCGGATGGCCGGCACCGCACGCGGCACCGCCTGGGGCTACTCGCTCTACGAGTTCGAGGTCTACGCGGTGAAGCCGCCCGCCCCGCCCGGCCCGGACTGCGGCCAGGCGCCCGCCGACCCGCAGGCGAACTCCAAGGCCCGCAACCTGATCTGCTACCTGCGGACGCACACCTACGTCAGCGGCCAGACCGACCTGCCGGACGCGGACCGGGTGCAGCAGCTGACCGGCCGCTACCCGGCGATGGTGGCGTTCGACTTCATGGAGTACACCCGAGGCAGCATCCAGACCCAGCAGGTCATCGACTGGGCGAAGGCGCGCAACGGCATCGTCGCGTTCCAGTGGCACTGGTACTGCCCGCGCGGCGGCAACTACTCCGCGCCCTGCGACTTCCAGCCCGACCTGAACAACCCGTCGTCCAAGCTCTACCAGGACATCGACCTGGTGGTCCGCGAGCTGAAGAAGATGGGTGACGCCGGGGTGCCGGTGCTGTTCCGCCCACTGCACGAGGCGAACAACAACTACATGTGGTGGGCGAAGAAGGGTCAGGACGCCTACAAGCAGCTCTGGCGGCTGATCTACCAGCGGGCCCAGCTCGCCGGCGCGCACAACATCGTCTGGGTGTTCAACGGCATGGCCAGCGGCCAGGGCACCTCGCTGGCGTCCTGGTACCCGGGCGACGGCTACGTCGACCTGGTCACCTCCGACTACTTCCAGAGCGCCTCCGACTTCGCCACCACCAAGGCGGTCAGCGGCGCCAAGACCACCGGTGTGGCGGAGACGTTCAGCCCGCTCAACCCGAACTCCGACCCGGCGTGGCCGTACTTCGTGGTGTGGGCCTCGCGCGACTGGAACGGCAGCGGCAAGGACGTGGCCGGGCTGTGGCGCACCGCGATGGCCAACCCGAGGACCATCTCCATCGACCAGCTCCCCGACATGTCCGCGTGGTGACGACCTGATCGTCAGGGGGCCGGCCCGTCGAGGGTCCGGCCCTCTCTGGCGTACGGGTAGAGCAAGCCGCATATGCGCCGCCTGTATACCGGACAGTCACGCAGCGGGTTGAATGAGCCGATGACCGTGACGTCGAGGCACGCCGCCTGCGCCCGGTGTGGGACCGGCCTGGCGACGGACAACAACTCCGGACGTTGCGCCCCGTGCCAACGTGCGGAGCGGAACCGGATCGTCGCCTCACCTGATGTTCCGGCCGCGTTCTGGTCCCACGAGCCACTCCGGCGAGCGCTGGCCGAGCGCCATCTCGGTCATGCAATCCGGGCCTACCGCCACCATCCCTATCACGGACGGCAGCCGCTTCCCCAAGCCACGGTGGCCGGCTGGTTCGGGATCACGCAGGCACAACTCAGCCGCGTCGAGAACGGACCGCCGATGGTGCACCTCGACCGGCTCGTGCACTGGGCTCGGGTGTTGCGGATCCCCGCGCACCGCCTGTGGTTCGACCTTCCGTCCTCGGAGCGCGCTGTATCACCCGTCGACGGGGAAGCCGGCCTCAACCTGATCCGCGCGCTCCGGTCGGCGGACCGGCAGATCGGCGGGAAGAACCTCTACGGCGCCGCCCTGACCCACCTCGCCGCCTTCTCCGGACCGGCGAGGCGGTCACCGAACTCTCCGCGAGAGATGCTGACGGCGGCGGCGTCGCTGCACGAGATGGCCGGTTGGATGGCGCACGACTCGGGAGACTCGGCCACCGGTCGCCGGCACTTCCGGGACGCTCTGGCGCTCGCCGCCGACAGCAAGGACGGGCTCCTCATCGGTCAGGTACACGGCAGCCTGAGCCACCTGGCGAGTCACGACGGGAACGCGGAGGCGGCCGTCTCCCACGCGGTGGACGGACTCGGCGTCGTCACCGACGAGGAGGCCGCCGGCCCGGTTCGCGCCCGACTGTTCGCCCTCCGGGCACGCGGGTTCGCAGCGTCGGGCCGTTCCGCGGACTGTCACTCCTCCCTCCGGCTGGCGGAAGCCGCTCTCGGAGACGCGACGAATTCCCCCACCCCCTGGCTGAGCCCGTACGACCGCACCTCACTCGACATAGAGACGGCCCGGTGCCTGCTTCGCCTCGGCGATGTGACAGCCGCTCTTCGCACCCTCGTCGGCATCGTCGGGGACGAACCGACCACCCGGGTACGTAGTCAGGCGCTCGCTCGTACTCTGCTGGTCACCGCCCTGATGGCACAGGCCAGGGTCGAGGAGGCATGCGACCTCACCCACCGGACCATCGACCTCACCCAGGGGCTCGCCTCCGCCGTCGTTCTCGGCCAGCTCCGGCATCTCGCCCTGTTGCTGCGGTCGCACGCCGGCCAATGCCCGGATGTGCCGCAGCTCCTGGATCGGCTGCGGGACACGTTCCGGGAACGGAGTTGGTTGACGCTGCCACTGCCATCGGGATGAACACCGCCGACAATGGGCGTCATGGTCGACGATCGCCCCCTGTACGAGCGAGATCCGGCAGCCTGGCAGGCTCACCTGGCCGAGGGCAACGCCAGGCAACCCCGGAAGCGGGTCGGCGTCGACGTGCTGCTGCGCAACGAGCGGGGCGAGGTCCTGCTGGTCGACCCCCGCTACAAGCCGGACTGGGATCTGCCGGGCGGAATGGCCGAGGCGAACGAGCCACCACACGTCACCGCGGCGCGGGAACTCCGGGAGGAACTGGGGCTGGCGTTACGCATCGGCCCGATGCTGGTGGTGGACTGGGTGGCACCGCACGGCCCGTGGGACGACAGCCTGATGTTCGTCTTCGACGGGGGCGTCCTGCCCTCCCCGGAGCTGCCCCGACCGGCGGACGACGAACTCAACGAGGCCCGGTTCGTCCCGTTCGAGGATGCGCGGAGGCTGCTTCGCCCGTACGTTTGGCAGCGGTTGCGTCACGCGGCGGACGCGCTCAGCGACGGACGTCCGAGATATCTGACCGGTGGCACACTCTGACCACCGTCGTACACATGTTCTATCCACAGGCTGTGGATGCCGAGGGGATCGGATGAGCTATCAGCTCAGCGCCGTGGTCGCCGACGTCGAGCTGCTCCGCGAGCGGACCGCCGACCTGGACCACGCGGTGCTCGCCGCGCTCCGCCAGGACTTCGCGCTGCTGCCGGTCACTCCGCAGCTGGTCGAGGAGCTGACCGGCCGACTGCCGGACTTCGCCGCCGACGACCCGTGCGCCGAACGCCCGTTCCGACTGGTCCTCTCGCCTGCGCTGGCGGAGCTGCTGGCCGGCTGGTCGGACAACGGGCCGGTGGCCTACCTGGAGGCGGAGTTCGCCGGCGGGCTCGGTCACCAGTCCGCGGTGGTCTGGCTGGGCGGCGACGTGAGCTGGGGGCCGCGCTACGACCAGGCGCTGGACCGGCCGCGCGCCGAGTGGCCGATCAACACGGCGCTGGCCCGGCTGGGCGCCGAGCCGGGCGCGTGGATCGATCCGTTCGCCGAGCTTGGCCTGCACCTGGAGCGCGACACCGAGGGCTGGCTGGCGCACGGCCGGCGTGGGCTGTCCGCCGACTACTGGGACGAGCTGGCCGACGAGTGGGAACTGCGCCAATCCGACCCGCACCAGCAACCTCGACGCCCCGGTCCCGTTGTGGACTGGGGGATTGCATGAAAATACGACAATTCGGCTTTATTGCCGCGCTGACCGCTGCCGCGTCCATCGCCGGCAGCGGTGTCCATCCACAGTGGCCGGCGCGGCCGGTCGGGGCCGCCGAGGTGGTCAGCCTCGACGGCCTACGCAACGCGGAGTTCGGCGACACCGAGGCGGACCTCACCCGGCGCGGTCTGCTGCACACCGACGAGGAGGCCTGCGGGCCCACGCTGACCGGGCTCGGCTCGGCCAGCCCGATCTTCGTCGACGACCGGCTCGTCCTGCTCTGGCTCGACGACCCGATGAGCACACCGGAGGGGATCAGCGCCGGCACACCGGTCGCCGACGTCCGGTCCGCGTACCCCGGCGCCACCGCGCTGCCGGCGCCGCCCGGCAGTCACCGCTTCGCCGGGCTGCTCGCCCGCGACGGCGATCGCGCGTACCTGTTCCTGCACGACGGCGTCACGGTGCGAAAGATCATCGCCGGGTACGCGGACTGGGCCCGCCGCCTCTTCGACGAGGGCTACGGCCCCTGCTGATCGACCCGTCGCGGCGGCCTGACAAGACGATTGTCCGCCATCGACCACCGTGGAATCATCTCCTCGCTCGCGCAGATCGCGCGGCTTCTACGGGGGAGTGAACCGTGCGTACAACCATGTCCGATCCATGGTGGAGGCAGCTGGCGAGGTGGTCCGCCGTAGCCGCCCTGGGCGCCGCCGCGGCGGGCCTGCTGGCCGGCCCCGCCACCGCCGCCCCGACCACCGATCCCTCGCCGCGACCGACGACGACCGAGCAGCCGCGTCCGGCGGCCGTGCCGTCGGCGGCGGCATCCACCGCCCCGACGGCTCCCGCCCCGGCGGCTCCCGCCCCGACCTCCGCGAAGTCTGCGGCGGTCGCCAGCACGGCCGCCACCTGCGGTGGGCAGCTCCCGCTGGGCAAGGTGAAGAACTGCGCGTCGATCACCGGCGCCGCGAAGCACACCTGGACGGTCACCTCGACGGTCGACCAGGACACCCTGTTCGTCCGGCTCCGACATGTCTCAGGCGACGGTGTCGGCGGGCAGGTCCACGGACCCGACGGCGCCCACGCCTGTTTCGTCGGCCCGTACCTGAACGACTGCCGGCTCGGCGCGGCGGGCACCTACACGATCACGGTGGAGCTCGACTACGGCACCGGCCAGGGCGCCTACTCGCTGTCGGCGGAGTCGATGCGCGCGCCCTCCACCTGCGCCACGCTCTCCGAGAGCTTCTTCTCCTTCGCGTCGGCCGGACGCAGCGGCACACTGCCCGCCGGCCTGGCCGCCCGCTGCTTCACGTTCACGCAGCCCACCGGCACGGTCCTGCACCTGGCCGACCCGGGCGGCGCCGAGGACATCCAGGGCACCATCCTGGACGGGCAGTTCCAGCCCATCTGCACGGTGCGCTACCCCACCGAGTGCACGCTCGGCGAGCCCGGGCCGTACCGGCTCTTCCTGGAGGAGACCTACGGCGCCAAGGCCGCCTACACCCTGAAGATGCCGCGGATCTCGCGGTCGGTCGGCTGCCCGGCCCTGCCCCTGACCACCTTCGGTGACCCGGGCTCAGCGGTCGGCAACGGCACCGTGCCGCCGAACCAGGGAGTCGGCTGCCAGAAGCTGCGGGTCACCACCCCGGGCCCGCTGCTCGTCCGGATCGACCAGTACGCGAACCAGCACCTCTACTGGCAGGTGTACGACGACGCCGGCCAGGTGGTGTGCTCGGAATACGAGTCCTGGCGTGCCTGCACGACGTCGGCCGTGGGCCCTTACACGCTGCTGCTACGGAACTCGAACTGGGAGCCGGTCGCCTACCGAATGGCGGTGGCGCGACTGAACCAGGGCGTAGGCTGCGCCGATCCGACCGGACTCGCCTGGGAGCAGCCGTCCCTGACCGTGCACCAGACCTCGGCCGTGCAGACCAACTGCCAGCCGTTCCACGGCGAGGCCGGCGAACGGATCATGGTGTACCGGACCCCCGACCGCTTCAACGACGTCTTCTCCTGGATCATCGACGACCAGGGTGCCGTGCTGTGCACCGAGTGGTCGGAGGAGGACGGCTGCCTCCTGCCGTCGACCGGCACCTTCCGGGTCGTCTCCTATCTCGTGTGGTGGGAGCCGGAGGACACCGACCTGACCTACCGACTGCAGATCCGCGACCTCAGCGACGCGAGCGGTTGCCCGACGGTCACGCCCGGGGCGTACAACGCCGCGCCGGCCGGCGCGCTCGGCGGCATCCGCTGCCGCGTCCTGGACCTGCCCGAGGGCACCTTCCGGGTCAAGGCGGTCGGCGAGGACAACTACCGGCAGTACGGGACCGTCTACGACGAAACCGGGCACAAGGTGTGCACGGACATGTGGTGCAGGGTTCCCGCCGCCGGGCGGTACACCCTGGTGCTCGGCGGCGGCGCGCCCGACGCGGTGATCGACGACGGCCTGCGCTACCACCTCGCGGTGTTGCCGTGGATGCCGTCGGACTGCCGGCCGGTGTCCGACACCGGTTGGCAGGACGCGCCGGTGCGGGGGCAGCTCGCCACTCCCGCGCAGTTCGACTGCCTTCAGTTGAGCAGTCCCTCCGGCGCCGTGATCACCGAACTGCTTCCGGGCGACGCCACCGGAGCCGGCTCACCCGACGTGACGGTGATCGACTCCACCGGGGCGTTCATGTGCGACTCGTCCTTCGGGCTGCGCCAGTATCACTGCGAACTGACCGGCGAGGCGCCGTTCCTCGCTGTGCTCACCTCGCGCGACGGCGTCGCGGACGGGCCGTACGCCCTCGCGTTCGCCCGCACCGACGGCCCGCCGGCCTGCCCGGAGCTGCCGGCCGGCGCGACGGGCGCCACGGTGACCACGGGTGCGGACCGGTTCGGGGTGTGCCTGTCGATCCCGGCCGACGCCCGCGCGGCCACGGAGTCGATCACCTGGAAGCGCACCGGCGGGACCGGTGACGCGCGCCTGTCGGTCTTCGACTCGGCCGGCCGGCGCTACTGCGGGCCGAGCGGCTACGCCGTCGAGCGGACGATCTCCTGCACGCTGCCCGCCGGCCCGGTCACGGTGGTCCTGGAGGCGGACGCGGTCGACGCCACCTACCAGCTCACCCACCGGGACGCGAGCACGCCGGCGAGCTGACCGGCAACCGGAACGGGAAACGCCCGGTCGATCCTCACGGATCGACCGGGCGTTCTCGCATTTCACGAGCGGTGGCGGCGGGATTTGAACCCGCGGAGGGCGTAAACCCTCACACGCTTTCGAGGCGTGCTCCTTAGGCCACTCGGACACGCCACCGCCGACGAGGGTACAGGACCACCGGTCTGGACGCCGAACCGGTATCCCTCCGGCCGGCCTGGCAGGATCTTTGCCATGAGTACGCACATCGGCGCTGAGCCGGGAGAGATCGCCGAGCGGGTCCTGATGCCGGGCGACCCGCTGCGGGCCAAGTGGATCGCGGAGACCTACCTCGAGGAGGCCCGCTGCTACACGACGGTGCGCGGCATGCTGGGCTTCACCGGGCGGTGGAACGGCGTCGACGTCTCCGTCCAGGGTTCCGGCATGGGCATGCCGTCCGCCTCCATCTACGCCCATGAACTGGTCAACGAGTACGGCGTGAAGTCGCTGATCCGGGTCGGGTCCTGCGGGGCCCTGACCGAGGACCTGGCGCTGCGCGACGTGGTGGCGGCGATCGGCTCGTCCACCGACTCGAACATGAACCGGATGCGTTTCGACGGGCTGATCGACTACGCCCCGGTGGCCGACTTCGGGCTGCTGCGTACCTCGGTCGAGGTGGCCGAGCGGCGCGGCATCAGCATGCGGGTCGGGCCGATCCTGGCCGCGGACGCCTTCTACACCGACCGGCCGGACCTCTACGACACGCTCGCCGACTACGGCGTGCTGGCGGTGGAGATGGAGTCCGCGGCGCTCTACACGATCGCCGCCCGCTTCAAGGCCCGCGCGCTGACCATCCTGACCGTCAGCGACCACATCAAGACCGGCGAGAAGACCACGTCGCAGGAGCGTGAGCAGACCTTCGGCCAGATGGTCGAGATCGCCCTCGACACCATCATCGCCTGACCGATCCGTTCCGCCGACCGCCCCGTCACCGCCCGGTGCCGGGGCGGTCGTCGTCCGCGCCGCGCCACGACCGACGCCGGCGCGGCGCGGCGGGCGGGTTCAGCGGAAGAACGCGCGCAGCACCGCCGCGCTCTCCGTCTCCAGCACGCCCCCGTACACCTCGGGGCGGTGCGTGACGCGGCGGTCGCGCAGCACGTCCCAGAGCGATCCCACCGCACCCGTCTTCGGCTCCCACGCCCCGAACACCACCGTCGAGACCCGGGCCAGCGCGATCGCACCGGCGCACATGGTGCACGGCTCCAGCGTCACCACCAGGGTGCAGCCGTCCAGCCGCCAGCGACCCAGCCGCTGCGCGGCCCGGCGCAGCGCCAGCACCTCGGCGTGCGCCGTCGGGTCGCCGGTCAGCTCCCGCTCGTTGCGCCCGATCGCCAGCTCGGCGCCGTCGGGGGCGTACAGCACGGCACCGACCGGCACGTCGTCGGCGTCCTCGCCGGGGGTGCCGCTGTCCGGGCCGGTCACCGCGACCTCCAGGGCCCGGCGCATCCACAGCTCGTGCCGCTGCCGGCGACCCAGCTCGCCGAGCCCGGCCAGCCACTCGTCGGCACCCGGCCCCGCGCCCGGCGGTCCCACCGTCTCCAGCGCCGGATCGGTGGCGTCGACCGGTTCCGCCGCGCCGGGGGTGACCGACTCTCCCGGCTCAGACCTCACGCAGCTCCTCGACGTCGTCCGCGCAGCCGAGCACCTGGCAGATCTCGGCGGTGACGTCCGCCGGCATGGAACCCTCGTGGGCGCAGAGCGCGAGCAGCTTCTGCGCCGGGATGCCCAGGTCGGCGAGGAGGTCTGCGTCGCCCACCGGGTCGGCCTCCGGGTCCACGGCCGGCTGCTCGCTGTCCTCGTCGCCGCCGGTCGGGCGCGGCTCGTCGACGTCCTCCAGCCCGGTGACCGAGGTCTTCAGGTCGCCCACCAGCAGCGCGCCCAGCCGGGACTCCTCCGCGTAGGCCGAGTCGGAGCCGAAGACCCGCAGGTCCTCCCCCTCGTCCAGGCGCAGGATCACCAGGTACGTGTCGTCCGCCTCGACGAAGAGCAGGGAGAGGTCGGCGTCCGGCTCGACGTCGCGCAGCCGGTCGGCCACCTCCTCGATGTCGGTGACGCCCCGCAGGCTCACCTCGCCGGCGGTCCAGCCACCGTCGACGCGCGCCACGGCAGCAGCGAAGTACGACACGGTCCCCCCAAATTGGCCTCGGCAGCACGCCGACACGTCACGCGATGCACGTTAACCGGTCGGGTCGGCGGGCGACCGGTCAACGCCCCGTAAGGGGCCGGCCGTTCCTGGAGAAAGTGGTTCAGCCGGCGACGCGCCGACGGGTGGCGATCAGCTGGCGCAGCCGCTCGGTGCGCGCCCGCTGCGGCCGTTCGCGCTGCTGTACCGCACGGGCACCGGCCAACTCGGCGAGGAGTTGCAGGCGACGGCGGCTCCGCTCGGGGTCGAGCCGCGGCGGTGTGGTCCAGGCCATACCGCGAGCGTGAACCGTCACCACGCGTTCGTCAAGATGGTCTTCGCTACGCAGCGAAACCGGCACCCAAGGTCACCAGAGCGGCCAGTCGCCGGACTGCGCCCACCGCACCGCGACGACCGCGGCGGCGATGCTCCAGCCGCCCGCGGTGACGATGGCCACCCCGGTCGCCACCCCCCGGTCGCCGTGGCGGACCAGCGCCGCGGCGGCCGCCCAGGCCACCCCGCCGGCGAACAGCGTCCACCACGCGTAGCCGGGCACATCGCGGCCGACCAGCCCGAACAGCAGCAGCCAGGCGAACGCGGCCACCGCGCCCACCGCGACGCCGCCGCCGGTGACCGGGTGCGGTTCGCGGTAGCTGGGCCGCATCGGCCCGCCGGACGGGAAGAGCCCCGACGGCGTACGCGGCGGCGGGTGCGCCACCCCCGGACCGGGCCCGTCGGATACGCCGTACCACCCGTTCGTCACCGCTGCCCCCTTCCCGGGTGAACCAGCTCAACAATCACGCACAGTAACCGATCGATGCGGCCGGCTCTCGGCGTTCGTCCCCACGGTAGTGGTCTGCCAGGATGATCGGATGCGCTCGCCATCGATCGGACGCCGCGCGCGTCCGGCGTACCCGGTCCTGCTGCTCGTGGCGGCGCTGGCCGCCGGGTGCGACCGCCCCGCCGCGCCCGCCGACGCCTGGCGGGACCCGAGCCCGATGGTGACCGCCGCGCAGCCGGCCGAGCCGGCGAGTCCCCGCCCGACCCCGCCGGCCGCCTCCTCCGCCGCCCCGACGCCGACCCGCACCGACGTGCGGCGGGTCTTCCCGGTCCGGGCCGGCAACGTCGACTACCACCCGACGCACGGCGGCTATCCGGGCACCGACCTCTTCGCCGACTGCGGCGAGCCGGTCGTGGCGGTCACCGACGGCGTGGTCCTGGAGGTCAGCCGGGTGGACCGGTTCGACAACCGCGGGCCGCTCGGGCCGAACAACGGCGGACTCTCGGTGTCGCTGCTCGGCGACGACGGGGTGCGCTACTACGGCTCCCACCTGAGCGCGATCACGGCCGGCGTCGACGCCGGCGTACGCGTGCGCGCCGGCCAGCAGCTCGGCAAGGTGGGCCGCACCGGCAACGCCAACAACGTCTGCCACCTGCACTTCGGGCTGTCGCCGAAGTGCACCGGCGCGAACGACTGGTGGATCCGGCGGGGTGTGGTCTGGCCGGCGCCCTACCTGAACTCGTGGCGTAAGGGCGGCAACCGGTCGCCGGTCGCCGAGGTCACCGCCTGGCAGCGCAAGCACGGCTGCCCGACGTCGCCCGGCCGGTCGACCGCCGGCGGCTGACCCCGACGCGCGGTGCGGGGCCACCCGGCGGGCGGCGCGAGCGCGTAGGTTCCAGGGCATGACTGCCCGGGACCCCATCGCCGACCTGCGCCGGATCGCATTCCTGCTGGAGCGGGCGAACGAGGCCACCTACCGGGTCCGGGCGTTCCGGTCGGCGGCCGCGGCGCTCGGCGCGCTGCCCGCCGGGGAGGTGGCGGAGCGGGCCCGCACCGGCAAGTTGACCGAGCTGGCCGGCGTCGGCGACGTGACCGCCCGCTGTGTCGTCGAGTCGCTGGCCGGCGAGGAACCCGTCTACCTGCGCCGGCTGGTCGCCATCGATGGCACCGACCTGGACGAGGAGGCGGCGCGGCTGCGGGACGCGTTGCGCGGCGACTGCCACACCCACTCCGACTGGTCCGACGGCGGCTCGCCGATCGAGGAGATGGCGCTGGCGGCGGTCGAGCTGGGGCACGAGTACGTGGTGCTCACCGACCACTCGCCCCGGCTCAAGGTGGCCCGGGGTCTCACCGCCGACCGGCTGCGCCGGCAGCTCGACCACGTGGCCGCCGTGAACGATGCGCTGCCGAAGGGCTTCCGCATCCTCACCGGCATCGAGGTCGACATCCTCGCCGACGGCTCGCTGGACCAGGACGACGAGCTGCTCGCCCGGCTGGACGTGGTGGTCGGCTCGGTGCACAGCGGCCTGAGCGACGACCGGGCGCGGATGACCCGCCGGATGCTGGCGGCGATCGGCAACCCGCACCTGGACATCCTCGGCCACTGCACCGGCCGGATGGTCTCGTCCCGGCCGGCGGGCGTGACCGGGCCGGGCGACCGGGGCCACCGGGCCCGCACCCGCAAGGAGAGCGAGTTCGACCCGGACGCCGTCTTCGCCGCCTGCGCCGAGCACGACGTCGCCGTCGAGATCAACTCCCGGCCGGAACGGCAGGACCCGCCGAAGCGGTTGATCCGCCGGGCGCTGGAGGCCGGCTGCCGGTTCGCGATCAACACCGACGCGCACGCGCCCGGTCAGCTCGACTGGCAGCGCTTCGGCTGCGAGCGGGCGGCGCGTTGCGGCGTACCGGCGGACCGGGTGGTCAACACGTGGACGGCCGACCGCCTGGTGAAGTGGACGGCGGGCCGGGGCTGAGCGGTCAGCCCCGGGCGGCCGGCTCGACCGTGCGCGCCGCGGGGGCCACCGGCTCCGGCCGGCGTGCACGCCTGCCGAACAGGCCCTGCGCGACCGCCACCCCGACGAGCACCACCAGCGCGCCGACCGGCTGGTGCCAGTTCATCCGCTCGCCGAGCACCACCGCGCCGACCAGCACCGCGAACACCGGGATCAGGTAGGTCACCGTGGACGCCGTGCTCGCCCCGGCCAGCCGGATGTTGCGCATGTTGATCACGAAGGCCAGCCCGGTGCCGAGCGCGCCGAGCGCGAGCACGCTGGCCACCACCCGCGGCGACAGGTCGGTCGGCATCGGGGGCGCGCCCGCCACCAGCGGCGCGACCAGCGCGAGCTGCGCGGTGGCCACGAGCAGTTGCGCCGCCGACAGCGACAGCCCGGAGTGCGCGCTGCCCGCGATGAACTTCTTCTGGTACGGGATCGCCAGGCCGTAGCAGGCCGCCGCCCCGAAGCACATGAGCTGGCCGGTGAAGTGGGCACCGCCCACGCCCTCCCAGACGCCGAGCACCACCAGCACGCCGACGAAGCCCAGCCCCAGCCCCACGGCCCGCCGCGCGGTCAGCCGCTCGGTGCGGAACACCAGCACGGCCAGCGGCAGCACGATCAGCGGCGTGGTGGCGTTCCAGATGCCGGCCAGCATCGACTCGACCCGCTGCTCGCCGAAGCCGAAGAGGGTGAACGGCAGCGCGACGCCGAACGCGGCGACCACCAGCATGTGCGCCCAGACCCGGGGCTCGCGGGGCAGCCGGTCGCGCAGCACGGCCAGCACCACCAGAAGCGTGACCGCGCCGGTGGCGACCCGGAAGAGGGTGAGCTGCACGGGGTGCAGCTCGGTCACCCCCACCTTGATGAAGAGGAAGCTGGAGCCCCAGATGGCGGCGAGCGCGACGAACCCGGGCAGCCAGCTCCGCAGCGGCGCGCGGTCAGGAGTGGTCTCGACTGTCACCCCTGACACTCTGCCCCTGGGGTACGACGATGTCGCGCGAAATTCAGACGCCGTGTCGACCGCCACAGCAACCGCCTTACAGTGGAGGCGTTGACCAGCCGAGGAGGTGAGACGTCGATGGCCATGCCCACGCCGTTCGATCCGCTCGTCGACTTCGACGGGATGTGGACCACCGAGCTCGCCGACCGTTACCTCCCGCTGCGCGAGCTGCCGAACGCGCGCTACGAGTGCATCGACGGAAGGCTGGTCATGACCCCCGCCGAGACCGGCACCAACAGCTATGCCGAGGGCGAGCTGCTGCATCTGCTCAAGCCCGCGGCGAAGGAAGCCGGCTACTACGTCTTCGGCCAGGTGAACCTGACCTTCAGCCCGGACCGCTGGATCCAGCCCGATCTCACCGTCCTGCACGCGTTGCCCGAGACCGACCAGGATGATCGCTGGATCCCGGTGCGGCTGTGCACCATGGCGGTCGAGTTCGTGTCGCCCGGCAGCCGCCGTCAGGACTTCGTGGACAAGCCCCGCCGCTGCGCCGAGGCCGGCGTCCCGTACTTCATGCGGGTGCAGGTCGTCCGCCAGATCCGTCACGTCGGCGTCGAGTTCCTCACCCTCCGCGACGGCGGCTACGTCAGCACGGCGCAGGCGGTCAGCGGCCAACGACTCAAGCTGGACGCACCCTTCACGATCGACTTCGATCCGGTCGAGTTGCTGCCCTGAGCCGTCGGGTCGGTGCCGGCGAACACGGCAAACACTGTCGACACCGGGGTGGCCCGGTCACGTAGGGTTCGCCCGTGGGACGAATCGATGACCTCGCCAACCGGTACGTGGCCGAGTGGGCTCCGCTGAGCCCGACCGGCGCCACCTACGTCGGCATCGCCGGCTACGACGACCAGCTCGACGACCTCTCGCCGGACGGCTACGCGGCCCGGGCGGACCTGGTCCGGCGCACGCTGGGCCAGCTCGACGTGACCGAGCCGGAGACCGAGGCGGAGCGGACCGCCAAGGAGGCGATGCAGGAACGCCTCGGCCTGGAGCTCGCCCGGCACGACGCCGGGGAGACCACCAGCGAGATCAGCGTCATCGAGAGCGGGCTGCACGAGATCCGGATGGTCTTCGACCTGATGCCGACCGACGGCGAGGAGGCGAAGGCCAACGTGGCCACCCGGCTCAACCGCTTCGCGTCGGCGCTGGAGGGCTACAAGCGCACGCTGCGCGAGGCCGCCGCCGACGGCCGGGTCAGTTCGCGGGTGCAGCTCGTCGAGGTGGCCAAGCAGTGCGACGTCTGGGTGGACCCGGAGGGCGACAACTTCTTCCACGGCCTGGTCGAGCGGCTCGACGCGGACGGCACGCTCGGCGCGGAGCTGCGCAAGGGCGCCGCCGCCGCGACCGCGGCCACCGCCGAGTTCGGTCAGTTCCTCCGCACCGAGCTGGCCCCGGTGGGGCGGGAGAAGCAGGCCGCCGGCCGGGAGCGCTACGAACTGGCCTCGCAGTACTTCCTCGGCGCCAAGGTCGACCTGGACGAGACGTACGCCTGGGGGTTCGCGGAGCTGGCCCGTCTGGAGGCCGACATGCGGATCGTGGCCGGGCAGATCGCCGGTCCGGGCGCCACGGTCGACGAGGCCGTCGCCGCGCTCGACGCCGACCCGGCGCGGACCGTGCGCGGCAAGGAGGCGTTCCGCGACTGGATGCAGGCGCTCGCGGACAAGGCGATCACCGAGCTGAACGGCACCCACTTCGACATCCCGGAGCAGGTCCGCCGGATCGAGTGCCGGTTGGCGCCGACGAGCGACGGCGCCATCTACTACACCGGCCCGAGCGAGGACTTCTCCCGGCCGGGGCGGATGTGGTGGGCGGTGCCGCAGGGCATCACCGACTTCTCGACCTGGCGCGAGGTGACGACCGTCTACCACGAGGGCGTGCCCGGCCACCACCTCCAGGTCGCCCAGACGGCCGTCCGGGCCGACCTGCTCAACCGCTGGCAGCGGCTGCTCTGCTGGGTCTCCGGGCACGGTGAGGGTTGGGCGCTCTACGCCGAGCGCCTGATGGACGAGCTGGGCTATCTGGTCGACCCGGGCGACCGGCTCGGCATGCTCGACGGGCAGGCGCTGCGCGCGGCCCGGGTCATCGTCGACATCGGCATGCACCTGGAGCTGGAGATCCCGGCGGACAACCCGTTCGGCTTCCACCCGGGCGAGCGCTGGACGCCGGAGCTGGGCTGGGAGTTCATGCGGGCGCACTGCCGGGTGCCGGACGAGAACCTGCGTTTCGAGCTGAACCGCTACCTGGGCTGGCCGGGGCAGGCGCCCTCGTACAAGGTGGGCGAGCGGATCTGGTTGCAGGCGCGGGAGGATGCCAAGGCCCGCAAGGGCGCCGACTTCGACCTGAAGGAGTTCCACCGCCAGGCGCTCGACCTGGGGGCGCTGGGGCTCGACCCGCTGCGCCGGGCGCTGGCCCGGCTCTGAGCACGGCGACGGCCGGGAGTCGGAGTTCCCTCCGGCTCCCGGCCGTTTCGCTGTCCGCGCCGGTCAGGCCAGGTCGACCCGGAGCACCGGCCGGGCGGTGAGGGACTTCGAGTTCTCGTACGCCAACTCCATCACCGGGTCGGTGAAGCTGATCGGGATCGGCGAGGTGATCGGGATCCCGTCCGGGAAGGGCAGGTCCGGCGTCAGCGTGATCTTGATGCCGAGCAGGTAGCCGACGAACCGGGTGGCGTAGAAGGCGACGTCGCCCTCGACGGTGAGCCGGTCGGTCACGTACCGCTGCTTCTTGCCGGCCGGGCCGCTGGCCAGCAGCGTGAAGTCGTCGGTGACCGCCTTGTCCATGGTGAACTTCAGGCACTTGAGCGTGCCGTCCCGGGTCGGCAGCTCGACGATGCCCTCGAAGCGCAGCCCCGTCATCGTGACCTTGGAGCCGGTGAGCCGGGACGGCGGGTCGGCGACGAGCGGCTGGTCGGGGTCGGCCGCCAGCTTGGGCAGCGGCTTGCCCTCCTCGACCGGCTTCGGCTTGGTCGGGGCCGGCTTGTCCTCGTCGCAGTCGGCGCCCGACTCGGCCGGGGTCGACGGCTTGGCGCTGCCGCTGGGCTTCGGCGTGGCGCTTCCACTCGGGGTCGCCGCGGCGGCGGCCACGGCCGACGCGGACGGCGACGGCTCGGCCTTGTCGTCGTCACCGCCGGTGAACAGGCCGGTGATGCCGTCGACGATGTCGGTCAGCAGGTTGCCGTCCTTCTCCTCCGCCGGCTCGGCCGGCGCGGTGGTGCTCGGACTGGCCGACGGGGAGGCCGTCGGGGTCTTCGAGGCGGACGGCTTGGGCGCCGGGGCCGAGGTGGTCGGGCAGGCCGCCGGTGCCGCGATCGCCGGCCGTTCGTCGCGGATCGCGACCAGCCCGGCCGCGGAGACGGCGAGGACCAGCAGGATCGCGTACGCCCGGGGCGGCTGCCCGGAACCGCGCGGCGCGTCCGTGGGCGGCGCGTCCACGGCCGGTTCCGCCGGGGCCGACTCCCGCAGCGGGTTGCGCGGCTCCGGCAGGGTGTCGGTGAGCACCCCGGTGGTGTCGTCCTCCCGCTGCCGGGGCAGCAGCTCGTCGACCAGGGCCGGCTCCGGCTCGTCGGCCGGCTCCTCGACCGGCTCGTCGTCGGTCGGTTCCGCCGGAGGCACGTCGGCGGCCGGGCCCTTGCGCGGCACCCAGGCGAAACCGAGCGCGCTGCCGACCATGCCGAGCAGCAGGCCGATGAAGAAGCCGCCGAGGTTCACACCGATCAGCGAGTAGAGCGCGGTGATCGCCGCGACCACCGCGTAGAACATGCGCTGCGCCGGGCTGAACCAGAGCAGCATGCCGCAGGCCACGAGGATGGTGGGGATGAGCCAGGACAGGAAGCCGGTCGGCCCCATCTGGAAGGTGAGGCCGTTGAGGCTCAACTGGGTGGTGGCGAAGATCTCCAGGCCGGCCAGGGTGGTGAAGAGCCCGCCCCAGAACGGCCGCGCCCGGCGCCACCGGCGGAAGCCACGCCACGCCTGGCCGAGCCGACCGGGCCGGGCCTGCTGCGTTTCGGCGGTTGTCACGTACTCCTCCTGGCGGTGCTGACGGGGTGAGACATGGTCGAGGCCCGCGGAGGGCGCCCTCCGCGGGCCTCGAGTTCAGATCAGAAGCATTCCTTGGCGTCCTTGCCCACGTTGACCTTGAGCTTCAGGCCGTTGAGGGTGAAGACGCCGGCGCTGGTGGAACGGGCCACCTGCTCCAGGTCCGTGATGGTCACCGCGTCGGCGCTCTGGCCGAAGGACTTCGGCACGACCGGCTGCGCCGGGTTCATGTCGGCCGCGTCCCGGCCGATCTTGATGTTCTCGAACCGGGCGTCACCCTCGAGCGAGTCCATGTCGATCAGCAGGTTGGTGGCGGTGGCCGGCTTGCCGCCGCCGCCGGCGTTGATGGTCAGCACGATCGGCACGCCGGGGATGCTGGCGTTGACCGACTGGCAGAGGTCGTAGAGCTTGGCGTCGGCGATCTCGGAGACCGCCACCGGGTGCTGGGTGCCGTCCGACTCCTTGGCGATGCCGCCGTACTGCTTGAAGCCGGTGCCCTCCAGCTTCGAGGCGCCGACCTTGAAGGTCTGGCCCGACACGGCGAACGACGCCGCGATGGCGCCGTTGGCCATCCCCAGCACGATGCCGCCGGCCACGACGGTCGCGGGCACCATCACCGCGGCGAAGCGCCGCCAGCGGGTGCCGCCACTCAGCTCGCGGTTCTCCGATTCACTCACAAGGTCCTCCTCGACGGGGGTGCGTCTCCGGACGCGGGACGCGACGCGGGACGGAAAGCTGCGGGGCGGCGCGGGTGCCGTTGTGCCGAACGGGCCGCGCGGTCGCGGATTGGATGCTCTCGCGAAGCGACAGACCTCACAAGCCCCTTGCTACTGACGGGTAACACAGCTGTGGTATCAAGATCGCCTACGGTTACCATCGGTTAACGTCCCGGCGACAACCGGCCCTGGGCAAACCGGCCTGATTACGACACGATGGCGCAGAGGTTTCACCTGTGGTAGCCATCACGGTCAAACATCACAGTTCAGTAACGGCCAGCTGACAAGCCGCTGAGGGTGAGGTGCCGATCACCCGTCCGGCCGACCCGCGACGACGACCGGAGACCGGTCAGCTCCGGCCGTCCAACCACGACCCCAGCAGGTGGCGGTCGATCGAGTCGATCCGGCCGAGCGGACGACCGGCGGTGACCCGGGCGCGCAGCTCGTCCCGGGTGAACCAGCGCGCCTCCACCACTTCCGCACCGTCGACCCGGACCTCCGTCGACGCCGCCGTCGCCCGGAAGCCGACCATCAGCCCGGCCGGGAACGGCCACGCCTGCGAACCCTGGTAGACCACCCCGCGCACCGCGATCCCGGCCTCCTCGACCAGCTCCCGCCGAACCGCGTCCTCCAGGCTCTCGCCGATCTCCACGAAACCGGCCAGCAGCGACCACGAGTCCTCGCCGGCGCCACGGTGCCGGGCCAGCAGGCAGCGCTCCGGCTCACCGGACGACTCCACCAGCATGATCACCGCGGGTTCGATCCGGGGGAAGAGCAGCCGGCCGCACCCGTCGCCGGTGCAGGCCCGGGTGTGCCCGCCCGCCCCGGCGACCGTCGCCGCGCCGCACGCGCCGCAGAACCGCTGGCCCCGGTGCCAGTGCAGCAACCCCTTCGCGTACGCCTGGACGGCCGCCTCGGCCGCCCCCAGCCCGCCCACCAGGGACCGGACGTCCACCGCCTCGACGGCGCCGGCCAGGTCGCGGGCCTCGCCCTCGGCGCGGCCGGAGAGGTCGGCGGCGAAGACCGCCCGGCCCTCCGCCAAGCCGAGGAAGACCGTCTCGTCGGCGGCGGCGAGCAGGCCGGCCGCACCGACCACCGCCGGTCGCACCGGCGTCCGCCCGGCGTCGACGAGGCACCGGTCCCGCCACAGCGGCAGCACCACGCTCTCCGGATCGGCCAACCGCCCGGCCAGCCAGGCCGGGTCGCCGCGCAGCGCCGCCGCCCGGTCCAGCCACCCACCGCCGTACGCGGCCACCACCCGGTCATCCGTCCGCACCCGCCCACCGTGCCACGACCGGCGACGGAGCGGGGGCCGGAAACGGGTGACGGGTACGACACCGGCACTCGCCCGACACGGCTGCCGGCCGGAGACTCCCGACCGGCTCGAGCGTTGGTTACCGTAGGTGTCTCCCGCGGGGGAAGCGGTCCCCGCGTGTCTTTCCGATCGAGGTTGCAGTGACGATGAACGGCGAGAAGATGCCGGCTGCCGACGACCGGCCCACCATCAAGGTGGCGGCGGTGAGCTGGCCCGGCGTCGAGCTGGAGCCGGTCGCCACACCGCCCGACACTGGCGGCGGGGAGAAGCCCGGGCGGTCCCGGCGCGGTTGGCTGCTGCTGGCCGGCGGGCTCACCGCCGCCGTGCTCGCCGCGGGCGTCGGCGTCGGCGCCTACGCCTACGCCGGCGACGTGCCCCGCGGCACCACCGTGCTCGGCACCGAGCTGGGCGGTCGGAGCCGGGCGGACGCTGCCCGGGCGCTCCGCGCCGAGCTGGAGCGCCGCGCCGAGACGCTGACCGCCCCGCTCACGGTGACCGTGGGCGAGAAGAAGGCCGAGCTGAAGCCGGCCGACGTCGGGCTCGCCATCGACGTGGACGCCACCGTCGCGGCGGCCGCCGCCGCCGACGCGCACGCGGTCAGCCGGCTCGTCGGGTCCCGCACGGTCGAGCCGGTGGTGACCGTCGATTCCGCCCGGCTGGAGGCCGCCCTGCGCAAGGCGATGGGCTCCCAGGGCCGGGAGATGACCATGCCGGCCATCATCTGGACCGGCACCACCCCCAAGCCGGTCTACCCGAAGCCGGCGCTGACCGTGGACACGGCCGGCGCGACCGAGGCGGTGACGTCCGGCTGGCTCGCCGCCCGGCCGGTCACCGTGCCGCTGGTGGAGAAGTGGCCGGCAACCACCCGCGAGGAGGTCGACCGGCTCGTCACCGAGCTGGCCCGGCCGGCCGTCTCCGCACCCGTCACGCTCACCACCGACGGCGGGTCGGTGACCATCCCGCCCGCCGCCATCGCCAGGTCGCTGCGCTTCTCGGCCGACGAAGCCGGGACGCTCACCCCCCGGGTCGACGTCAAGCGGCTGCGTGCCGCGCTCGGCGGCAAGCTGGCCACGCTCGAGGTGGAACCGCGCGACGCCGGGCTGACCATCAGCGGCGGCAAGCCCAAGGTGGTGCCCAGCCGCGCCGGCCGCCAGGTCGACGCCGCCGCGCTCGGCCCCGCACTGCTCGCGGTGCTGCCCAGGTCGACCGGCCGCTCGGTCAGCGCCGAGCTCAAGCCGGCCGCGCCGGAGCTGACCGAGGCCGCGCTCGCGGAGCTGGGCATCAAGGAGCGCGTCTCCACCTTCACCACCCGGTTCACCGGCGGCCTCTCCTCACCGCGCAGCCAGAACATCGTCCAGGCCGCGAAGGACGTGGACGGCACGATCGTGAAGCCGGGGGAGACCTTCTCGCTCAACGGCCACACCGGTGAGCGCGGCTACGACCAGGGCTACCAGGACGCGCCGACGATCGTGGGCGGCAAGCTGGTGCCGGGGGTGGGTGGCGGTGTCTCGCAGTTCACCACCACGCTGTTCAACGCGACCTACTACGCGGGGATGCAGGACGTCGAGCACAAGCCGCACTCGTTCTACTTCAGCCGCTACCCGGCCGTGATCGAGTCGACCATCTACTGGCCCCAGCTCGACTTCAAGTTCCGCAACAACACGCCGCACGGCGTGCTCATCGACACGTCGTACACGTCCAGCACGATCACCGTGTCGATCTGGAGCACCAAGATCTACGACAGCGTGAAGACCGAGTACGGCCCGCGTCGGAACATCACCCAGCCGAAGACCGTCTACCTGAAGCCCGGACCGGACTGCATCGCCGCGGCGGGCAGCGTGGGGTTCGCGCAGGACGCGTACCGGGTGATCAAGAAGGACGGCAAGGTGATCAAGCGGGAGAAGTTCAGCTGGCGCTACGACCCGGAGCCGCGCTTCATCTGCGCGCCCGAGCCGGGCGCCTGACCCGCGCACACGAGGAGGCCCCGCCCGGCATGGCCGGCGGGGCCTCTCGCTGTCCTCAGTGGTTCTCAGGGCCGCGCCGCGGCCAGGCCCTCCCGCACGCCGTCCGCGTCGCGGTCGGTGCCGTAGACCGGCGTGTCCGGCTGCTGGCGCCAGCTCTCGTCCAGCGTGCCGGCGTCCACCGGGTCGAAGCCCAGCTCGTCCACCAGCCCCATGACGATCCGCTTGGCGTCCGCGTCGTCGCCGGCCACCGGCAGGGCGATCCGGCCCACGGCGCCCGCCGGCTTGCCGTTGTCCATCAGGTGCGCGGCCTGGATGTTGTTGAAGACCTTGACCACCCGGGCGCCCTTGAGGTGGTCCGCCGTCCAGCGGCTCGAGCTGAGGCTCCGGTCCAGCAGCTCCGGGATCTCACCGTCGCGCTGGGCGTAGTAGTTGTTCGCGTCGACCACGAGCTTGCCGTCGAAGAGCGCCGCCGGCAGCTGCGGCACCGCCTTGAGCGGGATCGCGACGACCACCAGCTCCGCGCCCCGGACGGTCTCCTCCAGCCCGGCCGCCCGCGCGCCGGTCTCGGCGGCGAGGTCGGCGAGGCTCTCCGGCCCGCGGGAGTTGGCCACCGTCACGTCGTGGCCCAGTGAACTCAGACGACGGGTGAGGGTGCCCCCGATGTGCCCCGACCCGATGATTCCGATCTCCATGACCACTCCTGTACCCCGGCCGGTCCGTCCCGATCACAAACCCGCCGTACGCCACGTCACGTTTCCGTAGCCGCCAGGGGCGGCCAGGCGCACGGAAGGATCCCCGACCGACGGTACGAGACAGCCCGGGCCGGCCGTGGTGATTCCGGCCGGACCGGCGGAGGAAATGCGTCAGGGCCACCCCGTGAGGGGTGGCCCTGAGCTGAAGATTGTCCGGCGGTGTCCTACTCTCCCACACCCTCCCGAGTGCAGTACCATCGGCGCTGGAGGGCTTAGCTTCCGGGTTCGGAATGTTGCCGGGCGTTTCCCCTCCGCCATGACCGCCGTAACTCTATGAACATGTCAACCAACCCGATGGGTGGTGTTTGTTCAGAGTTGCACAGTGGACGCGTAGCAGCTTGGTAGTCAAGTCCTCGGCCTATTAGTACCGGTCAACTGAACCCGTTACCGGGCTTACATTTCCGGCCTATCAACCCAGTCGTCTAGCTGGGGGCCTTACCCCACAAATGTGGGTGGGATACCTCATCTTGAAGCGAGCTTCCCGCTTAGATGCTTTCAGCGGTTATCCCTTCCGAACGTAGCTAACCAGCCGTGCCCCTGGCGGGACAACTGGCACACCAGAGGTTCGTCCGTCCCGGTCCTCTCGTACTAGGGACAGCCCTTCTCAAGTATCCTACGCGCACGGCGGATAGGGACCGAACTGTCTCACGACGTTCTAAACCCAGCTCGCGTACCGCTTTAATGGGCGAACAGCCCAACCCTTGGGACCTGCTACAGCCCCAGGATGCGACGAGCCGACATCGAGGTGCCAAACCATCCCGTCGATATGGACTCTTGGGGAAGATCAGCCTGTTATCCCCGGGGTACCTTTTATCCGTTGAGCGACACCGCTTCCACATGCCAGTGCCGGATCACTAGTCCCGACTTTCGTCCCTGCTCGACCTGTCAGTCTCACAGTCAAGCTCCCTTGTGCACTTGCACTCAACACCTGATTGCCAACCAGGCTGAGGGAACCTTTGGGCGCCTCCGTTACCCTTTAGGAGGCAACCGCCCCAGTTAAACTACCCACCAGACACTGTCCCTGAACCGGATAACGGTCCGAAGTTAGATACCCAAATCAACCAGAGTGGTATTTCAAGATTGCCTCCACCCATACTGGCGTATGGACTTCACCGGCTCCCACCTATCCTACACAAGCTAATTCAGATACCAATGTCAAGCTATAGTAAAGGTCCCGGGGTCTTTCCGTCCTGCCGCGCGTAACGAGCATCTTTACTCGTAATGCAATTTCGCCGGGCCTGTGGTTGAGACAGTGGGGAAGTCGTTACGCCATTCGTGCAGGTCGGAACTTACCCGACAAGGAATTTCGCTACCTTAGGATGGTTATAGTTACCACCGCCGTTTACTGGCGCTTAAGTTCTCCGCTTCGCCCCGAAGAGCTAACAGGTCCCCTTAACGTTCCAGCACCGGGCAGGCGTCAGTCCATATACATCGAATTACTTCTTCGCATGGACCTGTGTTTTTAGTAAACAGTCGCTTCCCCCTGCTCTCTGCGGCCATACAACGCTCCACCCGCGCGGGGCTTCACGTCTCCGGCCCCCCTTCTCCCTAAGTTACGGGGGCAATTTGCCGAGTTCCTTAACCACAGTTCGCCCGATCGCCTCGGTATTCTCTACCTGACCACCTGTGTCGGTTTGGGGTACGGGCCGCTAAGAACTCGCTAGAGGCTTTTCTCGGCAGCATAGGATCACTGACTTCACCTGAATCGGCTCGGCATCACGTCTCAGCCTATGTGCACCGCGGATTTGCCTACGGTACGGCCTACACGCTTACCCCGGCACAACCACCGGCCGGGATCAGCTACCTTCCTGCGTCACCCCATCGCTTGACTACTACCCGTCAGGTTCCCACGCTCACCACCATCAGTCCGAAGACGTCCGGCAGCTCGGATGGTTAGCACAACGAGGTTCATCAGGGTCGCTCTTTCGCGGGTACGGGAATATCAACCCGTTGTCCATCGACTACGCCTCTCGGCCTCGCCTTAGGTCCCGACTCACCCAGGGCGGATTAGCCTGGCCCTGGAACCCTTGGTCATCCGGCGGAAGGGTTTCTCACCCTTCTTTCGCTACTCATGCCTGCATTCTCACTCGTGCCGCGTCCACAGCTGGGTCACCCCGCTGCTTCACCCCCGGCACGACGCTCCCCTACCCATCCACACACCTGCACAAGGAATCAAGTCCAAGCGAGGTTGAAATGTGAATGCCACAGCTTCGGCGGTGTGCTTGAGCCCCGCTACATTGTCGGCGCGGAACCACTTGACCAGTGAGCTATTACGCACTCTTTAAAGGGTGGCTGCTTCTAAGCCAACCTCCTGGTTGTCTATGCGATCCCACATCCTTTTCCACTTAGCACACGCTTAGGGGCCTTAGCTGGTGATCTGGGCTGTTTCCCTCTCGACTACGAAGCTTATCCCCCGCAGTCTCACTGCCGCGCTCTCACTTACCGGCATTCGGAGTTTGGCTGATTTCGGTAAGCTTGTGGGCCCCCTAGACCATCCAGTGCTCTACCTCCGGCAAGAAACACGCGACGCTGCACCTAAATGCATTTCGGGGAGAACCAGCTATCACGGAGTTTGATTGGCCTTTCACCCCTAACCACAGGTCATCCCCCAACTTTTCAACGTTGGTGGGTTCGGCCCTCCACGCGGTCTTACCCGCGCTTCAGCCTGCCCATGGCTAGATCACTCCGCTTCGGGTCTAGAGCATGCGACTATGTTCGCCCTATTCAGACTCGCTTTCGCTACGGCTCCCCCACACGGGTTAACCTCGCCACATGCCACTAACTCGCAGGCTCATTCTTCAAAAGGCACGCCGTCACCCCGCAAGGCTCCGACGGATTGTAGGCGAACGGTTTCAGGTACTATTTCACTCCCCTCCCGGGGTACTTTTCACCATTCCCTCACGGTACTCGTCCGCTATCGGTCACCAGGAAGTATTTAGGCTTACCAGGTGGTCCTGGCAGATTCACGGCAGATTTCAGGAGTCCGCCGCTACTCGGGAACACCCACAGAAGACTGGCAACTTTCACCTACCGGACTATCACCGTCTACGGTCAGCCATTCCAGACTGTTCGACTAGCCACCAGCTTTGTAACTCCTCGAGTGCGTGTCAGCACACTCAGCAGGGTCCCACAACCCCAACCACGCAACCCCTGACAGGTATCACACGCAGCCGGTTTAGCCTCAATCCGCTTTCGCTCGCCACTACTCACGGAATCACTATTTGTTTTCTCTTCCTACGGGTACTGAGATGTTTCACTTCCCCGCGTTCCCCCCACACACCCTATGTGTTCAGGTGCGGGTGACATCACATGACTGATGCCGGGTTTCCCCATTCGGACACCCTGGGATCACAGCTTGGTTGACAGCTCCCCCAGGCCTATCGCGGCCTCCCACGTCCTTCATCGGCTCCTGGTGCCAAGGCATCCACCGTTCGCCCTTGACAACTTGACCACAAAGATGCTCGCGTCCACTGTGCAATTCTCAACAAACAACCAACCCACAACCCACAGCCCCACACCAAACCCGACCACCGCCGGCGGTATGCAGGACCAGGCCATGCCTGGATAACCGTCTCCCACCACCACGGGCAGGAGCATGGTTCTGAAAAAACAACCGTGGTTGTTCCTTCAGGACCCAACAGGGTGCTTACATCAGTCACCAGCCGCACCACGGACTCGTTCCCACCACCCCCGAAGAAGCAGCTGTACTAGAGGAACCATGGCCGTTGCCGGCACCCGACTTGCCAGTGTCTCCGCCATCTGAGCACCCCGACCCGACATTCGCAGGTCGCGGGCTCCATGCCACCTTTCGGTGGATGGTGCTCCTTAGAAAGGAGGTGATCCAGCCGCACCTTCCGGTACGGCTACCTTGTTACGACTTCGTCCCAATCGCCAGCCCCACCTTCGACGGCTCCCTCCACAAGGGTTGGGCCACCGGCTTCGGGTGTTGCCGACTTTCGTGACGTGACGGGCGGTGTGTACAAGGCCCGGGAACGTATTCACCGCAGCGTTGCTGATCTGCGATTACTAGCGACTCCGACTTCACGGGGTCGAGTTGCAGACCCCGATCCGAACTGAGACCGGCTTTTTGGGATTCGCTCCACCTCACGGTATCGCAGCCCATTGTACCGGCCATTGTAGCATGCGTGAAGCCCTGGACATAAGGGGCATGATGACTTGACGTCATCCCCACCTTCCTCCGAGTTGACCCCGGCAGTCTTCGATGAGTCCCCGCCATAACGCGCTGGCAACATCGAACGAGGGTTGCGCTCGTTGCGGGACTTAACCCAACATCTCACGACACGAGCTGACGACAGCCATGCACCACCTGTGACCGCCCCCGAAGGACCTGCCATCTCTGACAGTTTTGCGGCCATGTCAAACCCAGGTAAGGTTCTTCGCGTTGCATCGAATTAATCCGCATGCTCCGCCGCTTGTGCGGGCCCCCGTCAATTCCTTTGAGTTTTAGCCTTGCGGCCGTACTCCCCAGGCGGGGCGCTTAATGCGTTAGCTGCGGCACAGGGAACCGGAGAGGCCCCCCACACCTAGCGCCCAACGTTTACAGCGTGGACTACCAGGGTATCTAATCCTGTTCGCTCCCCACGCTTTCGCTCCTCAGCGTCAGTATCGGCCCAGAGACCCGCCTTCGCCACCGGTGTTCCTCCTGATATCTGCGCATTTCACCGCTACACCAGGAATTCCAGTCTCCCCTACCGAACTCTAGCCTGCCCGTATCGACCGCAGGCCTGGGGTTGAGCCCCAGGTTTTCACGGTCGACGCGACAAGCCGCCTACGAGCTCTTTACGCCCAATAAATCCGGACAACGCTCGCGCCCTACGTCTTACCGCGGCTGCTGGCACGTAGTTGGCCGGCGCTTCTTCTGCAGGTACCGTCACTTACGCTTCGTCCCTGCTGAAAGAGGTTTACAACCCGAAGGCCGTCATCCCTCACGCGGCGTCGCTGCATCAGGCTTCCGCCCATTGTGCAATATTCCCCACTGCTGCCTCCCGTAGGAGTCTGGGCCGTGTCTCAGTCCCAGTGTGGCCGGTCGCCCTCTCAGGCCGGCTACCCGTCGTCGCCTTGGTAGGCCATCACCCCACCAACAAGCTGATAGGCCGCGAGCCCATCCCAGGCCGAAAAACTTTCCACCACCAACCATGCGATCGGAGGTCATATTCGGTATTAGCCCCGGTTTCCCGGGGTTATCCCAAAGCCTAGGGCAGGTTGCTCACGTGTTACTCACCCGTTCGCCGCTCGAGTACCCCGAAGGGCCTTTCCGCTCGACTTGCATGTGTTAAGCACGCCGCCAGCGTTCGTCCTGAGCCAGGATCAAACTCTCCAACAAAAATCTTTGTCGGACACAATGTCCTGGCAACAAAAGTGTTGCCAAAGGAATCCCAACCAGCAACCATTCCAAAGAACAGCCACCAGTCCGGGGTATAAAACAATTGGCACTGGCTTTACAAGCACCCTGTTGAGTTCTCAAAGAACAACCACACACCAACCAGAAGCCCCACACCGTGGAACCCCCGACCGGGGCATCTCGTTCATGTCCGCCGCTCTCGCGCCGGGCACTTTTACTACGTTACCTCACCGTCTCCGCCGTGTCAAACCGTGTGTCCCGGTCTGTCATGCTTCGTACGGGTTGGCGCCGCTGACCGCGCGCAGCGGCAAGCCGTGCGCTTGATCATCGGATTTGGCAGGCCGGCCGCTGCGGTTTCCCGCAAGCTCGCCCGGTGCCCTGCCGGTCGACAACCTTACCCGGTCGGTTCCGCTCCGCCAAATCCGCCCTGCGGCGTTTTGGCGGGGCCTCGCCCGGACCGCGTCCTCAGGAGGCAGAGCCTCCGTCCGACCCGGTACCACCTCGGTTCGGCACTCCCGGGCTTTCGTCCCGTTTGCCCCGTTCCGCGCTGGCAGAGAGAAAGTTACGCGTCTGCGGGTTTGATCGTCAAATCCAGGGGTAGCGTCCCGCGTCACACCATCTTCGACCGCAAATCTCCCCAGCTCAGCACCACTACCGGAACGCTCGGCGTCCTCGTCCGGTCCTGGTGACCAAGGAGTTCCGGTCAGGAGAACGGTCCCTGAGCGACGCAAACTCCTTGGTCAACGCCGGGAGAGCGGGAGAGGCGGGCGGAGGGAGTCAGCGGCGGCGGGTGGCGAGCCAGGCGCGGAGGCCGAGGACGCCGACGGTCGTACCGATGGCCAGGGACGCGGCGATGAGCAGAGCGTGCACCCAGAGGAAGGCGGTGGGATCGCCCTCGCCGACGACGCCGGCGGACCAGGCCCGCGGGTCGTTCCAGATGGCGACCGCGAACCTCGGCCAGATCACCCAGGTCCACCCGCCGACCCCGAGCAGGAACAACGACCAGCCACGCGACAGAACCATGGTCGGCCAGTATGCCAGCGGCAGCTCCCGGCGCCGGCGGGCCGGAGGATCCGACCCGCCAGTGGACCCGAGGAGCGGAACGGCCGGCGCGCGGACGGCCCGACCCACCGGCCGGGAGCGGAGACGTCAGAAGCAGGTGACCGCGCCACCGATGGCCGGGTTGGCCCGGTCGTGGTGGTGGACCACTCCCGACGGGTCGGTCATCGAGCCGCCCCAGACGACGCACCGGGCGCGGACGTAGCCGTGGACCGGGCCGGCGGCGTAGCGGCGGCTGCCCTGGTCGACCACGAAGGGCAGGTGTTCCGGAGCGAGGTAGACGCGGGTCTCGGTGAACGTGCCGGCGTACGCGGACTTGACCGTGACCGCGCAGCCGTAGCCGGTCAGGAGGTTGCGCAGCAGGTGCACGCTGCCGAGCGCCTCCCCGGTGGCGGCATCGTGGATCGGGTCCTGGTCGACGGCGGCGTACCCGGGGCCGCAGAGCGCCTCGGGGAGCGACGTCGGGGTGGCGCCCGTGAGCGCGACCAGGACGGCCGCCGCGGCCGTCGAGACGCCGACGCGTCGAATGAGCCGTTGCATCTGCACTCCTTTGTTCGCTGCCACCGATGCGGGCAAAGAATGGTCGACACGGCGACCGCCGCCGAATGTGCGCCGGTCACACCACCGGTGGTCAGCCGATGTGCCGACCGGCCGTCGTATCGGCCCTGAGCTGGGGCGGAGACGATACGGCACGGGCTATGAGCTATCTCGCAGAAATGAGGCGAGGTGAATTCGCCAATTGCGTCCGCGTTTCCGGCGGCGGTCGGCGGGGCACCGTCGAGAGTCCCGAGACGACGATCCGGAGGTGCCGTGATGCAGCCGTTCAACCCGTGGTCCTGGCGGGATCCCGCCGCTCTCGCCGGGGGTTACCAGCAGACCGACCCGGACGACGTGCCGCAGCAGCGCTCCGGGGACGCGGACGACCGACCGGACGCGCCCGGTCCGGGCACGCCGATCGACCTCACCGGCTACCGGGTGGAGGCGACCGACGGCCGGATCGGCTCGATCGACGAGGCCAGCGAGGACGCCGACGCCCGGTACCTGGTGGTGGACACCGGGCCCTGGATCTTCGGGAAGAAGGTGCTGCTGCCGGCGGGCACCGTCGCCCGGGTCGACCACCTGGAGCGCGTGGTGCACGTGGACCGCACGCGGGATCAGGTGAAGGAGTCACCGGCGTTCGACCCGGACGACTTCGGCCGGGCCGACTACCGGGACCGGGTCGGCAGCTACTACACGGAGAGCTACCGGCAGCACTGACCGCCTGAGGGGCAGCCGGCGGCGCCGGTGAGCCGCTACCGTGTCAGACATGCCCCGGTCGAACACCTGCGACCCGGAGACCCCCGTCGGTCTCCGGGGTCGCCGTGCCGACGACGGCCGGGAGCAGATCCTCGACGTCCTTCGTGCCGGCGGGCTGCGGTTCCGCGCCGGCGGGCGATGGCGGCGCTCGCTCTGACGAGCCCACCTCCACCGATCCGGGTCACCCGGGTCGGCCCGCGCATCCGCGCGTCCCCGCCAGCGACCGGCACGAAAGGCGTACCACCATGTCCTCAGCACGCATGCTCACCGGCGACCGCCCGACCGGGCGGCTGCACCTCGGCCACTACGTCGGCAGCATCGCCAACCGGGTGCGGCTGCACCAGCGCTACGAGAGCTTCTTCATCATCGCCGACCTGCACATGCTCACCACCCGCAACAGCCGCCCCGACATCGAGCGGGTCGCACACAACGCCCGGGAGATGGTCACCGACATCCTCGCGGCCGGTGTCGAGCCGGACCGGGCCACGTTCTATCTCCAGTCGGCGATCCCCGAGGTCGGTGACCTGAACACGCTCTTCCAGAACCTCATCACGGTGCCCCGGCTGGAGCGGGTGCCGTCGCTGAAGGAGATGAGTCGGGACGCGGGCAAGGACGAGATGCCGTACGGGCTGCTCGGCTACCCGGTCCTCCAGGCTGCCGACATCCTCTGTGTGAAGGGGCAGGTCGTGCCGGTGGGCAGGGACAACGCCGCGCACGTCGAGGTGACCCGGGAGATCGCCCGCCGGTTCAACCACCTCTACGGTGAGGTCTTCCCGGTGCCCGACCTGATCATGTCGGAGACGCCCACGCTGGTCGGCACCGACGGCGCCGGGAAGATGAGCAAGAGCAGGGGGAACGCGATCGGGCTCGCCGACGACGCGGCGACCGTGCGCCGCAAGGTGATGGGGATGTACACCGACCCGAACCGGGTCCGCGCCGACGTGCCCGGGACGGTCGAGGGGAACCCGGTCTTCGCGTTCCACGACATCTTCAACCCGGACCGGGAGCAGGTCGAGGACCTCAAGACCCGCTACCGGGCGGGCCGGGTCGGTGACGTCGAGGTCAAGGAGGCCCTGACGACCGCGCTCAACCGGTTCCTCGACCCGATCCGGGAGCGCCGCGTCCGGTTCGAGGCGCAGCCCGGTCTGGTCGACGAGCTGATCGTCGCCGGCACCGAGCGGACCCGCGCCGAGGTGCGCCGCACGCTCGTCGAGGCCCGCCGGGCGATGGGCCTGACCGGCGCGTACACCCAGGTGCGGCGACGGGCCGAGCGCTATCGCAAGGCCGCGGCCACGCCGGCCTGACGACCCGCCGGTCCGGGGTACGCGGTTGCGCGTACCCCGGACCGGCCGGTTACGCTCCCGACATGACCAGCGCGCAGGCGTACCCGACGGCGTCCTCCGACGTCCGGCTCGGCGCGCTGCGACGCCGGCGGTCCCGCGACCGCCTGCGCTGAGCCTTCCCCTCCTGCGACCGGCGGATCGAGCCGCCGGTCGTCGTCGATCGTCCTCGTTCCGCCGCAGTCCCGACCGGTGATCCGCGCGACGGATCCGAGCGAGATCGGCGTACCGATGGATCTTGAAAAGTTGTTGTCCGACCGGCTGGCGCCGGCGTTCGCGGCGGTGGCCGGCGTACCGGTGGACCCGGTCGTGCGGCGCTCGCAGCACGCGGACTTCCAGTCCGACGCGGCGCTCGGCCTGGCCCGGCGTCTCGGCCGGCCGCCGCGGGCGGTCGCCGAGGAGGTGCGGGAGCGCGCGGAGCTGGCCGACCTCTGCGCGGCGGTCGAGGTCTCCGGGCCGGGCTTCCTGAACCTGACCGTGGCCGACCGGACGCTCGGCGGGATGGTCTCCGCGCTGGCCACCGATGCGCGGCTCGGGGTGCCGGTGGTCGCCGCGCCGGAGACCGTGGTGGTCGACTACTCGGCGCCCAACGTGGCCAAGGAGATGCACGTCGGGCACCTGCGGTCGACGGTGATCGGCGACGCGGCGGCGCGGACGCTGGAATGGCTGGGGCACCGGGTGTCGCGGGCCAACCACCTGGGCGACTGGGGCACTCCGTTCGGCATGCTGATCGAGCACCTGGTCGACCTCGGCGAGGCCGAGGCGGCGCAGGAGCTGTCGATGGGGGACCTGGACGCGTTCTACACGGCGGCGCGCGGGAAGTTCGACGACGACGCGGCGTTCCGGGACCGGTCCCGGTCGCGGGTGGTGGCGTTGCAGGGCGGCGACCCCGCCACGCTCCGGCTGTGGCGGCTGCTGGTGGCGCAGTCCGAGAGCTACTTCCTGACCGTGTACGACCTGCTCGACGTGACCCTGTCCCGGGCCGACTTCCGGGGTGAGAGCAGCTACCACGATCTGCTCGCGCCCACCGTCGACGAGTTGGACCGGCTCGGGTTGCTGCGGCGCAGCGACGGCGCGGAGTGCGTGTTCCCGCCGGGTTCGGTGGGGCGTGACGGCGAGCCGCTGCCGCTGATCGTGCGCAAGTCCGACGGCGGGTACGGCTATCCGGCGACCGACCTGGCGGCGCTGCGGCACCGGACCGGCACGCTGGGCGCGACGCGGCTGCTCTACGTGGTCGGGCTGCCGCAGCGGCGGCACTTCGAGATGGTCTTCGCGGCCGCCGCGCAGGCCGGCTGGCTGACCCCGCCGGCGCGGGCCGAGCACGTCGGGTTCGGGTCGATCCTGGGTGCGGACGGGCGGATGCTGCGCAGCCGGGCCGGTGGGTCGGTGAAGCTGGTCGGGCTGCTGACCGAGGCGGTGGAGCGGGCCACCGCGTTGACCCGCGAGCGCAATCCGGAGCTGGGCGAGGCGGAGGCGGCCGAGGTGGGGCGCGCGGTCGGCATCGGCGCGATCAAGTTCGCGGACCTGTCCGGCGACCGGCACAAGGACTACGTGCTGGACTGGGAGCGGATGCTGGCGTTGGACGGCAACACCGCGCCGTACCTGCAGTACGCGTACTCGCGGATCCGGTCGATCTTCCGGCGGGCCGGCGTCGCCGCGCGTCCGGACGCGGGGATCTCGCTGGCCGAGCCGGCCGAGCGGGCGCTCGCCGTCGAGCTGGTCGGGTTCGCGGCGGTGGTCGACGCGGTGGCCGGCAGCCTGGAGTTCCACCACCTGGCCGCATACCTGCACCGGCTCGCCGCCGCGTTCAGCGCGTTCTACGAGCGGTGCCCGGTGCTGCGGGCGGAGGGGCCGGTGCGGGAGAGCCGGCTGGTGCTGTGCGACCTGACGGCGCGGGTCCTGCACCAGGGCCTGCACCTGCTCGGCATCCGCACCCCGGAGCGGTTGTGAGCGGGCCCGCTCATGCTCGGACCCTGACGGCCGGTGCCGCCCGTTAACCGATTCAGGCGTGCGCTCGGACGGGCCCAGGCTCGTGACGTCATCGATAACGTTCGAATAACGCGGTGTTTCCAGCGCTTGACGCTCGATACCTTAACCGGTTCAGTGGGCCGTGGCGACGGCCGGACATCGACGGACGCCGTCGCCGCTCGGTCGCCGCCGGCCCCGGCGGCACAGCTGCGGAGGTTTCCGATGACACTGCGCATCCGCCGGACCGTCGTCGTCGCGGTCCTCGCCGCGCTGGCGACGACCGCCCTGCCCGCCCCACCGGCAGGGGCCGGCGCCCGGCAGCAGGCACCCGACGAATCGGCCCGACGCGCCGACCACACGTTCGTGGTCCGCGACGGCACCCGGCTGACCCTCGCCGGGCGGCCCTTCCGGTTCGCCGGACCCAACATGTACTGGCTGGGCCTGGACGAGAACGTCGGCGGCACCGACCCGGCCGACCCGCCGGCCGTCGACCACCCCACCTACTTCCGGATCCGCGACGGGCTCACCACGGCCCGGCGGATGGGCGCCACCGTGGTCCGCGCCCACACCCTCGGCGTCTCCACCGGACACCCACGGTCGCTCGAACCTTCGCTCGGCGAGTTCAACCCGGAGGCGTTCGACCGGATCGACTACGCGATCGCCGAGGCACGCCGGCAGGGCCTGCGGCTGATCGTCCCGCTCACCGACAACTGGCAGTACTACCACGGCGGCCGGTACGACTTCCTGCGCTGGCTCGGCCTGAGCACCGACGACGACGGCGCGGCGTTCTACACCGACCCGGCGGCGCGCGCCGCGTTCAAGGAGTACGTCCGGACGCTGCTCACCCACGTGAACCGCTACACCGGCACGGCGTACACCGACGATCCGACGATCATGGCGTGGGAGTTGGGCAACGAACTCAACGGGATGACCGCCGACTGGGTCGACGACCTCGCCGGACACGTCAGGACGCTCGCCCCGCGTCAACTGGTCGCGGCCGGCAGCCAGCACGGCGTCGACCCCGCCGTCCTGGCCTCGCCGCACGTCGACATCAGCGACTCGCACTACTATCCGCCGACCGCGGCGGGCATCGCGGCGGACGCCGCCGCGGCCACCGCCGCCGGCAAGGTCTACGTCGCCGGGGAGTTCGGCTCCGGACAGGCCACCGACGAGCTGCTGAACCAGGTGGCGGCCAACCCGGACGTGACCGGCGCGCTGTTCTGGTCGCTCTTCGGCCACCACGACCACCACGGTTTCGTGCCGCACGGCGACGGCTTCACGGTGCACTATCCGGGCGACACCCCGGCCATGCGGACGGCGGTCACCGCCCTGACCCGCTTCGCCGGTCGGATGTCGGGCCGTCCCGCGCCGGCCGTGACCGGGGACCGACCGCTGCTGACCGCCGTCGACGCCGACTACGGCATCAACACGCTGCGCTGGCGGGGAACCGCGGGCGCCACCGGCTACCTCGTGCAGCGGCGCGGTCCGGGCGGGGCCTGGGCCACGGTCAGCGGCACCGAGCCGGTGGGCGCCGACGACGCCCCGTGGTTCGACCTGACCACCCCGACCGGCCCGGTCTCCTACCGGGTGGTGGCGGTCGACGCCACCGGCGCCGCCCTGGCCGTTTCCCGGACGGTCGGCACCACCGGAAGCCAGGACCAGGTGTACGACCCGCTGGAGGACTGGTTCGTCAGCGCCGGGCACAGCGACTCGTTGCGCCGCACGCCGGCCGGCGACGGCGTGCTGGTCGCGCCCGGGCGGGGGCGCTCGGGCGAGCTGCGGTACCGGCGCGCGGACCTGACCGCGGCCACGGTCACGGTCGCCTCGTCCGGGCGTCCCCGCGCCGTGCTCCAGGTGTCCGCCGACGGCACGAGCGGTTGGCGTACGGTGCGGCCCCGGATCGACCGGGTCGGCGCCGGCCGGTACGCGCTCTCCGTCTCCGGCCTGCGCGGGGTGGACGGGATGCGCGTGGTGTGGCGGCGGGACGCCCGCTTCGCGGTCGCCTCGGTGGCGCTGACCGCCCGCTCCGACTCGACGGCCAGCACCGCGCCGGGCGCCTTCGCGCTGACCGCGCCGGCGCCGGACGCGACCGGGGTGAGCCGGCTGGCGGCGCTGGACTGGTCCGCAGCGCCGGGTGCCGCGTACTACTCGCTCACCGTCTCCGCGCACGCCGACCTGAGCGCGCCGCTGGTGGCGGTGTCGGGCCTGCGTACCCCCGGGTTCACGCCGACCACGGCGTGGCCCGCCGGGACCACGCTGCACGTGCGGATCACCGCCACCAACGGGTACGGCTCGACCACCGCGACCGCGGCGTTCGCCACCCGCGCCGACCTGCCCGGTGTGGTCGTCGACGACTTCGACACCTACCCGTCGGACGCCGCGCTGGCCGCCGCCTACCCGCGCAACACCGGCGGCGACCCGATCACCGCGACGCTGGCCCCGGCCGGGGAGGGCAGCGGGCACAGCATGCGGCTGGACTGGACGCCCGGCGCCAGCGGGTACGCGGGCGTCATCCGCAACCTGTCCGTGCCACAGGACTGGCGCGGCACCACCGGGCTGCGGATGTGGGTCGAGCCGGGCGCGGACGGGCAACAGCTGACCGTCCAGTTCGTGGCGTCCGGCTTCTACTGGGAGAAGACGCTCACGTTCGCCGGGACCGAGGCGCGGGTGGTGGAGGTGCCGTTCGGCGACTTCGCGCCGCCGCCGTGGGCCACCCCCGGCCCGCTCGACCTGGGCTCGGTCACGCAGATGTCGCTCTACCCGGGCGGGACCACCGGCGCGAGCAGCCTCCGGATCGACTCCGTCGCCGCGTACGCGTCGTGATGCCGAGGTGCCGGGACCGGAGCCGCTTCGGCGATTCCGGTCCCGGCACCCGACTAGAGTGGGCGGGCGATCCACGACCCCAGGAGACGCACGGATGACACCCAGCATCAACGGCCGCGTGCGGTACGCCGCCGACCGGTCGATGCGCCTCCTCCTCACCGGTCCGGACGGCGACGTCGACGTCGGTTCGACCCACCGGACCGACGAACTGGGCCGAATGGCGCGGGAGGCCGCGGAACGCCTCTACGGGTCCGCGGGAGTGGATGTCTCGCTCCTGGTCGACCAGCCGCCCTGGTTGCGGGAAGGCATGGTCGTGCGGTCCCTGGCGCCGGCCGACGATCCCGGAGAGACGCACGAGCATCCCTACGGCCAGGTGGTCGGTTTCCTCCCGGTCGGCGGAGTCCTCGTGTGGCGGCCCGGAACGAGCGTCGGCGTGCACGCTCCCGAGGATCTCGTCCCGTGCGACCCGGATTCCGTGCCCCCGGCCCTCCTCCACGAGATGACGGCACGAACCGGTATCGCCGCAGCCGGGTGAGCCGGCGGGCCGCCGCTCAGCGGCGGTTGCGGGATCGCCGGAGCGCCCAGATCCCGCCGGCCACGGCCGCGAGGGCCGGCAGCACGCAGACGACGGTCAGGACGGCCAGGTGCCACGGCTTGATCGCTCCCATGCGCCGAACGCTAGCGTGACCGTCCACCCGGGCCCTACGCGGAAGCCCGTGCCGCCCTGCCGTCGAGCCACAACGTGTCGGTGGCGTCGCGGTGCGAGCCGGTGGAGCCGACGTGCCTGGCGCTGATCGTCGGGCCCTTCCTGATCACGTGGACGAGGGCCATCGCGTGTCCCCGGCCCAGGCCGTACTCCTCCTTCAGCCAGTCGACGATCACGCCGGCCTTCACGTCGGTGCGGTGGTAGCCGCGCTGCCTGGCCTCGTCGACCAGGGAGCGCGGGGTCTTGCCGGTCCGGTCCTCGATCGTGTCGAGGTAAGCCTGGAAGGACATCTGGTCGCCCCCGGTGTCGTTCGTTCTCCGTCGTTGTCGACCACCAGCCTCGGTCAGCGGCACCGGGCGATCAACGACGATAGGAAGCACGACCGTTGCCTCACGGACAACGGTTCGGGAGCCCGATCCGCGTCCGCGCGGGTCGGGCTCCCGATTCCCGGGTAGGTCAGCGTTGGAGGGTGAGCAGGCCGGGGCGGTAGGGCAGCAGGCCGTAGTCGCCGCCGGAGTTGGTGGCGCGGCCCTGGTAGAGCAGTTGCAGGTTGCAGGGGTCGACGGTGAAGGTCTGGTCGGCGCTGGTGCGGATCAGCTCGCCGTGGCTGATGTCGTTGGTCCAGGTGGCGCCGCTGTTGGCCTTGCCGGCGAACGGGTTGCTCTCGGTCGCCGCCTGCGGGGTCCACGAGCCGTTGAGGCTGGTCGCGGTGAACGAGCGGAAGTAGCGGCCCTGCGCCCCGATCGCCTCGACGATCATCAGGTAGCGGGTCTGGCCCTGCAGTTTGTAGACCTGGACGGCTTCGAAGAGGTTGTTCGTCGAGTCGCTCATGATCGTGGTGTAGGTCGAGCCGAAGCTGCCGGGGAAGTTCCCGATCGGCATGCTGGCCCGGTAGATCTTGCCGTTGTCACCGGCGAAGAACAGGTACATGTTCTGCTCGTCGGCGATCAGCGTCTGGTCGATCGGGCCGGTGCCGGAGCCGGAGATGCTGCCGGTGAACAGCGGCTGCGCCGACGACCAGCCGTTGGGGTTGGTCGGGTCGCTCGAGGTCTTGTAGGAGAACGCGGTCGGACCCCACTGGTAGGCCAGGACCCAGATGTTGCGCGGGGCGAAGTAGAACAACGTCGGCGCGACGGTGCCCTGCGACATGGCGTTCTGACTGGCCGAGGCCATCTCCGACCAGTTGCTGAACAACCCGAAGTTCATCGACCCCCACGACGACCCGTAGTCGTGCGTCGTCGCGTAGACCAGATGCCGACCGTTGTACGGAGCGACCGTGAAGTCCTTCAACGACACCCAACCCGACCGCGGGTTCGCCAACGGACCGGTCGAACTCCAGCGGTAACTCGACGGCAGGTTGCACCCACCGCTCGGCGGCGGCGTGGTGGGGTTGCCCCCGCCGTCGACGCGGACGAGCTGCCACTGCTGGTTGCTGCCGTTCCAGTCGTCGTACTGGACGATGCTGCCGCCGTCGGCGGTCGAGGCGCCCTGCACCTCCACCACCTTGTTGCTGTTCCGGTTGATCAACCGGACGTAGCCGCTGTCCGAGTCGGCGAGCCGGAACTGCTGGTTGACGCCGTTGGCGTCGGACCACTGCACGATGTTGCCGCCGTTGGCGGTGGAGAAGTTGTAGACGTCCAGCACCTTGCCGGACAGCCGCGACCGCAGGCGGTAGTAGCCGCCACCCGAGTCCACGAACTGCCACTGCTGCTGGTTGCCGTTGTTGCGGGCCCACTGGACGATCCGCGCGCCGTCGTTCGTGGCCAGGTTGTAGACGTCGAGGGCCTTGCCACTGTTGCGGTTGACCAGCACGTACCACGCGCTGGTGTCGACCGTCGCCGCGGCGGCGGGGGTCGACACCACCGCCGCGGCGCCGACACCCGCCAGCACCGCCGTCACGCCGGCGGCGACGAGCCGTGGCAGCCACCTGCGCCGTCGGGGCGACGACACGATCGATGGGGACCTATCGAGGGCGAACATGATCCTCCTCCGGTGAACAGAGCCGTGCGGTCCGCCCGGGCCGGACGGACCGGGACGTGGGTCAGGACCTGTTAGCGCTAACACTTGGCACCACGCATGGTGAGGCACGTCCGACCCATGGTTCGACGAAGCAGGGCCTGCCCGGTAAGCCACAGGCGTCGCCGTCCTATGACATCGACTGTGAGCGATAACACGCTGTTCGTCAAGACGTAACGTCTTCACGGTCCCGGCCGGAGGGACGCGAGCCGGACACACACATGTTGCGATCAGGTGGCCGATTTCTGTAAAAGTCTGGACTTTTGAATCATGCCTGATGCCCAAAAAGGGGCATAATATTGATCCCTCGCCGCACGTACGACGCCACCGCCGACACTCGCCGCACTCAGTCTTATGAGGACCGTGTCGCACCGGTGGGTTGATGGTGATCAACCTATGGACGCACTACGGTAGGCCGTCGCTTCATGTGCCCGCACGGCGCGCACACGAATACCTAAGGAAGACTCATGACAACCGCACCCATGCCCCAGGATGAGCCCCCGGTGTCGCTGGGCAGGGTTCGCGCGGAGCCGCTGGACCGCCTCTCCGCCGCGGACATCTCGCCGATCGTGCGCCGGGTCATGGCGGCTCACCTCGATCAGTCCAGGATCCCCGCCGCGAAGTTCTCGTCGTTCATCTGATCCGGCGATGTCCCCCGGGCCGGCCCGCGCGGCGCTGACCGAGTTCGTGCTGAAGGTCCACTCCAGATGTGATCTGGCGTGCGACCACTGCTACGTCTACGAACACGCCGACCAGAGCTGGCGTCGGCGCCCGGCGCGGATGACGCCCGAGGTGCTCCGGGCCGCGGCCGGCCGGATCGCCGAGCACGCCGCCGCGCACCACCTGCCGCGCGTCTCGGTCATCCTGCACGGCGGGGAGCCGCTGCTGCTGGGCCCCGAGCGGCTGCGCCGGGTCCTCGCCGACCTCCGGGCCGCCGTCGCCCCGGTCACCGACCTGCGGATCGGCATGCAGACCAACGGGGTGCTGCTCTCCGAACGGTTCTGCGACCTGCTCGCCGAGTACGACGTCGCGGTCGGTGTCTCGCTGGACGGCGACCGCGCCGCCAACGACCGGCACCGGCGGTTCCGCAACGGCGCCAGCAGCCACGACCAGGTGCTGCGGGCCCTCGCCCTCCTCCGCCGCCCGGCCTACCGGCGGCTCTGGTCCGGGCTGCTGTGCACGGTCGACGTCCGCAACGACCCGCTCGCCGTCTACGAGTCGCTGCTCGCCGAGGGACCGCCCCGGATCGACTTCCTGCTCCCGCACGCCACCTGGGACAGCCCACCCCCACGGCCGGGCGGCGGCGCCGCGTACGCCGACTGGCTCCGCGCGGTCTACGACCGGTGGCGGGCGGACGGACGTCCGGTCCCGGTCCGCCTCTTCGACTCGCTCCGGTCCACGGCCGGCGGCGGTCCCAGCGGCACCGAGTGGCTCGGCCTCGACCCGGTCGACCTGGCCGTGATCGAGACGGACGGTGAGTGGGAGCAGGCGGACTCGCTCAAGACCACGTACGACGGCGCGCCCGCCACCGGCATGACCGTCTTCTCGCACTCGGCCGACGACGTCGCCGGCAGCCCGGAACTGGCCCGCCGCCGCACCGGCCGCGCCGGGCTCAGCGACGAGTGCCGGCGCTGCCCGGTGGTCGCCCAGTGCGGTGGGGGCCTCTTCGCCCACCGCTACGGCGACGGGCACTTCGACCGTCCCAGCGTCTACTGCGTCGATCTGAAAGAGCTGATCGTGCACGTGAACGAGAACCCGCCGGCGTCCACGCCGGCCCCGTTGGCCGCCGACCCGGCCGACGACCTGATCGACCGTCTCGCGGCCTCGACCGGCGACCGGTCCGCCGTCCGCCGGCTCGTGGAGGCGCAGACCGCCATCGTCCGCGCGCTGCTCGGCGCGGTGGCCGCCGGCGTGCCGGGCCCCGGTCCGGGAGCGGACGGCTGGGCGGCCCTGACCGACCTCGACCGGCACGCGCCGGAGTCGGTCGTCCGGGTCACCGCCCACCCGTACGTCCGCGCGTGGGCGGTCGAGTGCCTGGCCGGCGCCGGCACCGGCGCCCGGTACGGCGCCGACTACCTGGCCGCGATCGCCGCCGCCGTGGCGCGCGACGCCGGCATCCCGCTCCGGCTCGCCGTGCCGGTCCGGGCCGGCCGCCTGCACCTGCCGACCGTCGGCACCGTGCTGCTGCCCGAGGCCGGCGACGGCGCGGCGGAGGTCCACGTCGGCCCCGGATCGCTGCGGGTGACCGCCGGAGCGGTGACGGTACGCGTCGACGCGGCCGGGGACGAGCCCCGCTGGCAACCCACCCGGGCTCTGGTCGCGGACGACGTGACGGTCCTGCTGGAGGACGGCGACCCGCACCGCGACTGCCACCGGCTGCCCGCCGCCGGGCGGCTCGACGACGCGACCGCCGCCCACTGGGCGACCACGTTCGGCGCCGCCTGGACGATCGTCCGGGACGAGACGCCGGGCCACGCCGAGGAACTGCGCGCCGGCCTGCGGGCCCTGGTGCCGTTGCGACGCAGCGGCGCCGGTGTGAGCGAAGCCTCGACCGCGCGGCAGGCGTTCGGCGGCGTCGCGGCCACGGAGACCGACGCCGGGTCGCTGGCGGTGCTGCTGGTGCACGAGTTCCAGCACAGCAAGATGAACGCCCTGCTCGACCTCTACGACCTCGTCGACGGCACCCGGCCGGCCGGAATCACGGTCGGCTGGCGGCCCGACCCGCGCCCCCCGGAGGCCGTGCTGCAGGGCATCTACGCGCACGCTGCGGTGGCCGACATCTGGCGCGTCCGGGCCGACCGCCAGGTCGACGGAGCGCAGGCGGTCTACCGGCGGTACCGGGACTGGACGGCCGAGGCCATCGGCGCCCTGGAGCGGGCGGACGCCCTCACGCCGGTGGGTTCCCGGCTGCTCCGGCAGGTGGCTCACGCGGTGGCCGGGTGGCCGTCGTGACCACCGCCGTCCGCGCCGGACACCGACTCGGCACCCTCACCGCCGAGCTGCGGGCGTTGGGGCTGGGCCCCGGCGACGTCGTGCTCGTGCACTGCGCGATGCGCGCCGTCGGCCCGGTCACCGGTGGCGCGGCCACCCTGGCCCGGGCGCTCCGGGCGGCCGTCGGGCCGGCGGGCACCGTCGTGGTGCCGGCGCAGACCCCCGACAACTCGGTCAGCAGCGCGGCGTACCGCACCGCGACCGCCGGGATGACCGACGACGAGCGCCGGGCGTACGAGGAGCGGATGCCCGGCTTCGACCCGGCCACCACACCGTCGTTCGGGGTGGGCGCGCTCGCCGAACACGTACGCCGGCTGCCCGGCGCGGTGCGCAGCCGCCACCCCCAGACGTCGTTCAGCGCGTGGGGCCCCCGGGCGCAGGCGCTGATGCGCGTCCACGACCTCGACTCGCACCTCGGCCAGCGGTCCCCGTTGGCCGCCCTGGAGGCCGCCGACGCGCGGATCCTGCTGCTCGGCGTCGGCTGGTCGTCGTGCACCGCCCTGCACCTGGCCGAGTACCGGTCGCACCGCCCGCCGATGATCCGCCCCTACCGCTGCTACGTGCTCCGGGACGGCCGCAGGGAGCGGCTCGACTTCGTCGCCCCGCACCTGGACGCGGCCCCGTTCACCGCGATCGGCGAGGACCTCGACCGGGCGGACTTCACCCGCCACGGAACGGTCGGGGACGCCGTCGCCCGTCTGCTGCCGATGCCGGCGGCGGTGCGCGCCGCGGTCGGCTGGATGGATCACCACGCCGGACGGTGAGGCCTGTTCACCGGTGGGCACCGTCTCTTACTCTGATCGATACGCACAACGTGTCGACTGGAGAGCAGCGCGTGATCATTACCGGTTGGCGGTCGGAGGTTCCGTCCACGCTGGACGGGTCGTGCCGACGTGAGTCCTGAGAGGCCCGTCCTCGCCGGCGCGCGCTACTTCTTCCTCAGCTACGTCCCCCCACCGACACACAGCGACCGCACCCTCGGCGACCACTGGGTCCGCCGCTTCTACCACGATCTCAACCTCGCCATCGACGGGCGCCCGGGTGCACGACTGCGGCGGCGGGGCTTCGCCGACTTCACCGTCCGGCTGTCGGAGGACCGGGCGGAACAGAAGCGCGTGGCGCTCGCCGAGGCCGAGGTGTTCGTCCCGCTCTACTCCCCGGACTACCTCAACCGGGACGACTCGCGCCGGGAGCGGGAGTGGTTCCGGCAACGGCTGCTGCGGGCCGGCCGCCCGGCCGACGGGGACAACATCCTGCCCGTGCTGTGGACCCCGTCACCCGCCGCCGTCCACGCGACCGACCAGGCCCGGGCGCTGGCCATGGCCGCGGACGTGGAGGCCTACGCCGCCAACGGGATGAGCGCGCTCTGCCGCCTGCAGATCTTCCAGCGCGACTACCAGGAGGTCCTGGGCCGGCTGGCCCAGCACATCGTCGACACCGCCGAGCAGACTCCGCTGCAACCGGCCGAGCCGCCGACCGGGCCGACCGACGTGCCCTCCTCCCCGACCAGCGAGGTGCCCTTCCTGGCCGTGGTCATCGCCCCCGGCCAGCCGCCGGAGGCGAGCCGGCTCAACGGGCGGCCCGACACGCACGCCGGTCGGTGGCGACCGTTCCGCGACCGACCCCCGGTGGTCGACGACGTCACCGACGCGGTCCAGCGGCTGCGGATGCCGATCGACGTTCAGGACTTCGCGCCGGACGAGGGCCTGTTCCGGGGCTGCCCGGGTGTCCTCATGGTCGACCCGCGGGTGGTCGAGACGCCGGACGGCACCGAGGCGGTCCGCGCGGCCGTCGACTGCCTGCACAGCTGGGTGGGGGTGGTGGTGCTCATCGACGACCCGGCGCCCGGCCGCCGCTCCCACTCCACGGTGCTGCTCGACCGGGCGGTGGCGATGTTCCCCCCGGCGGCCCGCCCGCTGGCGGTCACCACCTACGACGACTGGCGGGCCGGGGTGCACGGCCTGGTCGACCGGATGCGACGCCGCTACCTGGACGCGCGACCGGCCTACCCGCCGCCGGGACGGCCGATCAGCAAACCCCGGCTCTGGGAGAACCCGCCGCCCGACGAAGGAGTGGAGCCATGACCCGACCCGAGGGACAGGTCGTCACCTTCTACTCCTACAAGGGCGGCACCGGCCGGACCATGGCCCTGGCCAACGTGGCGTGGATCCTCGCCGCCAACGGCAAGCGGGTCCTGGCCGTCGACTGGGACCTGGAATCCCCCGGGCTGGCGCGCTTCTTCGCGCCGTTCATCGACCGCGACGCGCTGGAGAGCACCGGCGGGGTGATCGACCTGATCCGGGAGTACGAGTGGGCGACCACCACCACGCAGGACAAGGGCGACGACCGCTGGCACGAGCAGTACGCCCGCGTGCACAAGTACTCGTTCTCGCTGAACTGGTCGAACTTCCCCGGTGACGGCACGCTCGACTTCCTCTCGGCGGGCCAGCAGAACAACGACTACGCCGGCGCGCTGGCCGGGATGAACTGGGACGAGTTCTACGAGCGGCAGGGCGGCGGCCACTTCTTCGACGCGCTGCGCGCCGACATGAAGCGCAACTACGACTACGTCCTGATCGACAGCCGCACCGGCTTCTCCGACGTCGCCGACATCTGCACCATCCAGCTCCCGGACGTGCTCGTCACCTGCTTCACCCTGAGCGAGCAGGGCATCACCGGGGCGGCCAAGGTGGCCCGACTGGTCGAGCACCGCTACGGCTCGCGGCGGATCCGGGTGCTGCCCGTGCCGATGCGGATCGACCCGGCCGAGAAGATCAAGGCGGACACCGGGCGGGCTGTGGCCCGGCAGCGCTTCAGCGGCCTGCCGAGCGGGATGAGCGAGGCCGAACGCGACCGCTACTGGGCCCGGATGCAGGTCCCCTACCAGGCCTACTACGCGTACGAGGAGTTGCTGGCGACCTTCGCCGACCAGCCCGGCGTCAACGGTTCGCTGCTGTCGGCGTACGAGGTGCTGGCCCGGGAGATCACCCGGGGCGAGGTGGAGTCGCTGCCCCCGATGAGCGGCGCGGTGCGTGACCGGGTCAACGCCCGGTTCACCCGCACGTCCACCTCGGTGGAGAACGAGATCCTGCTGCGGCACGACCCGTACGACCGGGTGTGGGCGGAGTGGATCGGCAACCTGCTCGCCTCGGCCGACGTCCGGGTGACCGACCCCTGGTTCGCCGACGACGAGACGCCCCGCACGGCCCGGGAGCTGATCATCGTCTCCGAGGCCAACGCCACCGAGGAGGCCGTGCTCGCCGCGCCGGACCGCTCACCCGACCAGGTGCCGTTGGTCGTCTACGTCGCGGACGTGCGGCGGCTGGCCAACGTGCCGGCCGCGCACAGCGTCTCGGTCGCCGGGCTGGAGGCCCGGACCGCGGCGACCCGCATCCTGCGGCTCGTCGGGCGGGAGGGCGCGAGCGCCGACGTCGAGCTGCCGACCGGCCCCCGGTTTCCCGGCCGGGACAACAGCGTCTTCGAGGTGCCCGGCCGGAACAAGCGCTTCACCGGCCGGGAGGCGGACCTGCGGGAGCTGCGGACGCTGCTGCGCAGCAGCCCGAAGGTGGTGCTGGCCGGCACCGGGCCGGTGGCGTTGCAGGGCATGGGCGGCATCGGCAAGAGCCAGCTGGCGCTGGAGTACGCCCACCGCTACCGCGCCGCGTACGACATGGTGTGGTGGGTCGACGCCGACCAGGTGCCGTTCATCGAGTCCGCGATCGGCGACCTGGCGCCCTACCTCGGCGTGCAGGCGTCGGAGTCGAACCGGGAGAACGCCCGGCTGGTCCTCCAGGCGTTGCGCCACACCGACCTGCGGTGGCTGCTCATCATGGACAACGCCGACGAGGTCGAGGGCGTGCTGCCCTACGTGCCGGACGGCAAGGGCCACGTCCTGATCACGTCCCGCAACCTCCAGTGGGTCGAGCGGGCCACCACCGTGCAGGTCGACGTGTTCAAGCGGGCGGAGAGCATCCAGCACCTCACCGAGCGGGTGCCGAACATGCGGCCGGACCAGGCCGACAAGATCGCCTCTCTGCTGGGCGACCTGCCGATCGCGGTCACCGCCGCGGCGGCCTGGCTGGCCGACACCGGCCACTCGGTCGACAGCTACCTCACCGAGATCGCCCGCTTCGGCCCGGGCGCGGTGATGGAACCGAACAGCAACGTCTCGGTGGAGGCCACCTGGGAGTTGTCCCTCAACCACCTGCGCACCCGGAACCCGGCGGCCTACCGGGTGCTCCAGCTCTGTTCGGTGTTCGCGCCGGAGATCTCGGCCGACCTGGTCTACAGCAACAAGTTCGCCGAGGCGCTGGTGCCGTTCCACCCACAGGCGAAGGAGCGCCTGGTCCGCCAGCAGCTGGTGCAGCAGGCCAACCGGCTCGCCCTGGTCCGGGTCGACCTCCGGGCCGACAACCCGTCCGGCGGCGAGCGGAGCCGGGGCGGGCTCGTGCTCATGCACCGCCTGCTCCAGCACGCCGTCCGGTCCCGGATGACGGAGGAGGAACTCGACGAGGCGCGCGCCCAGGTCCACCTCGTGCTGGCCGCCTTCCGGCCCGAGGGCGAGGTCGACGACCCGGTCAACTGGCCCAAGTTCCGGGTGATCTGGCCGCACCTGGAGCCGTCGAAGGCGGCGCTCAGCCGGAAGGTCGAGGTGCGGGCGCTGATGATCGACCGGGTCCGCTACCTCCAGTTGCGGGGCGACCTGGAGACCGGCCGCCGGCTCGGCGAGGAGGTCGTCCGGACCTGGAAGGGGATGCTGGCGGAGGAGACCGACGAGCGGGCGCGGGAGGACCTGCGCCGGCAGTTGCTGCACCTCCAGTTCAACCTCGCCAACATCCTCGCCTTCCTGGGGCAGTTCAAGGATTCCCGGGCGCTGGACGAGAAGGTGCTCGCGGCCCAGCGGGAACTGCTCGGCGACGACCACCCGCACACCCTGATGACGGCGGGCGGGCTGGCGCGCGACCTGCGCGGCATGGGCATGTACAGCGAGGCGCTGCGCCTCGACGAGATCACCTTCAACGCCTGGAAGCGACTGTTCGCCGAGGACCATCCGCGTACCCTCGCCGCCCTGAACAACCTGGCCAGCACCCAGCGCCTGATGGGAGACTTCCAGGAGGCGCGCAAGAACGACGAGATGGTGCTGGAGGGGCGCCGCGGCACCCTCACCGACAGCCACCCGGACACGCTGGCCTCCTCCGCCTACGTGGGCATCGACATGCGCGACGCCGGCGACTACGAGCAGTCGATCGCCCGGCTGCGGGCCGTCCACCGGGACCTGCTGCACACCGCCGGCGCCGAACACCTGATCACCCTGCGGACGCAGACGAACCTGGCGGTGTCGCTCCGCGCGGCCGGGTACGCGGTCGAGGCGGGCAAGCTGCTCGAGGCCGCCTACGAGCTGCTGACCGAACGGTTCGGGCCGGACAACCCGGAGACCCTCACCTGCCGGCTGAGCCTGTCGATCAACCTGCTCACCGTCGACCTCCACCAGCGGGCCAGCCGGGAACTCACCGAGGTGCACCGCATCTACCGGCGCAACCTCGGCCCCGAGCACCCGTTGACCCTGGTCTGCCAGGTCAACCTGGCGATGGTGGCCCGTCGCGCCGGGGACTTCGTCGAGGCGCGGCAGCTCGCCGGCAGCTCGGCGGACGCACTCGCCGCCGTGCTCGGCGACGCGCACCCGTACCCCCTCTCCGGTTGGATGAACCAGGCCATCTGTCTCGCCGAGCAGCCGGACCCGCCGGAGGGCCGGGAGGCGGCGGACCGGGCGGCGCTGGAGCTGTTGCAGCGTGCCTCCCGTGGTCTCGACCGCGTGCTCCAACCGGAGCATCCGAACGCGCTGCGCTGCCGGGCCAACCTGGTGCTGATGCGGGAGCGGATGGAATCCGGCCGGCGGGCCGAGATCGAGACCGTCGCCGACAAGCTCGCCCGCCGGCTGGGCGAGCACCATCCGGCGGTCGAGGCGCTCCGCCAGCACCGGTTCCAGCGGCGGATCATCGACCCGCATCCGATCTGACCGGGGTCCGCTCCGACGGGCGGGTCAGCCAGGCCAGCATCTCCGGCAGCACCTCGACCGCGCCGAAGTGCGCGCTGCGGTGCTGCACATGCAGTTGCGCGCCGGGGATCCGACCGGCCAGCCAGCGGGTGTGGCTGGCCGGGGCGAAGTTGTCGTCGGCGCCGTGCCACAGCCGTACCGGCATCCGGATCTCCGCCAGCGAGATGCCCCAGTCGGCGCGCAGCGCGAGGACGTCGTCGATCCAGCCGTCCGGCCCTCGCCGCAGCGCCTCGGCGTAGGCGTCGGTCAACTGCCGGCGGATCGGCACCCCGGCCACCACCCGACGGTCGGCCTCGGTCATCTGCTCGACCAGCAGCGCCAGCAACGAGCCCGGGTCGTCGATCGTGCGCTCCGCCCGCAGGCGCAACTGCTCGGCGAGGACCACCTCGTCGTGCTCGGCGGTTCCGTAGTCGCGGACGTTCGCCTCCGTCATGCCGCCGAACCAGTCCAGTCCGGTCGCGCCGGCCGGGGCGAGGCCGACCAGCACGGCGGTGCGCCGTACCCGCTCCGGCAGCAGCGCCGCGCAGGCCAGGGCGTGCGGGCCGCCCCCGGAGCGGCCGACCACCGAGAACTCGTCCAGGCCCAGGTCGTCGGCGATGGCCGCGACGTCGGCGGCGGCGTCGGCCACCCGGCGGCCCGGCAGCCGGCTGGAGCCGCCGTAACCCGGCCGGTCGTAGGAGATCAGCCGGACGCCGAGCCGGTAGAGCACGCTCGATCGCGGGCGCGGCCCGTTGCGGCTGCCCGGCGTGCCGTGCATCAGGAACACCGGCCAGCCGCGCTCCGCGCCGGCGACGTCGACGGCCAGGCTGCGCCTTCCGGATCGGACGATGTGCTCGCGGTGCGTGGGCGGGTGTGACAAACCGGGCCTCCGGGACGGTGGTGGCGGGGGTGGCGGGCCGGCCGGGCGTGGGGTCAGACCGCATCGGCGGCCAGGCCCTGATCGGTCGCCGCGAGGACGCGCAGCGTGTCGAGGGCGGCCGTCAACGTGACGTCGGCGGGCACCCGGTCGTGCGCCCGCAGGTAGTCGAGGAGCAGCCGGCACAGGCTCGTCTCGTCGAGGAACTCGTCGGGCAGCCGGTGCGCGAGCAGGGCGGCCATGGTCCCGGGCCGGATCTTCCGCCAGGCCAGGTCGGCGTACTCGCTCAGCGCCATCAGCAACCACAACGCGGTGCGGTTGTCGACCCGCGCGGCGGCGAACTGCTCAGCCATCTCGGCGGAGACCACCCCGTCCTCCAGGGGCAGCTCGGCGAGCCGCCCCTCGATGTCGGCGAGGACCGCCCGCACCCGGGGCACGTACCGGGACGGCAGCCGGTCGAGCCCGTGCCGGAGGATCAGCGCGTGCAGGACCGCGTGGTCCTCCGGCGTGCCGATCGAGTCGAGCAGCTCGGGAAACTCGTCGATCAGGTACGGGCACGAGATGATCAGCTCCGGGGGCGCGGTCACCGACCGGGGCAGTCGGTCCAGCGCCACCCGGGTCAACCCGCAGACCACCTCGCGGGGCAACTGCGCGCCATCCTCGGCGAGGCATTCCAGCAGCACCGTGGCGCTGGTGCTGGACACCGCCGCCGGCGATTCGACGGCCCGCTCCCACAGCCGCCGGTAGCTGCGCTCGTCGTAGAGGATGAGCTGGTGCAACGACGGCACCGGCCAACGCCGGGTGGCCAGCGACACCAGGTCCGCGTGGAACCGGCCGGCCTCGAAACTGTCCGGCTGCCGGCCGCGCCACGTCCGCGCGCCGGCCTGCAACTGGCCGTACGTGGTGATGTCGCCGAGCAGCCGGGCCTCCTCGGCGGCCACGCTCACGGTCTCGCCCCGGCGCTCGCGCCGCCGTTCGGCGGTGATCCGGCCGTCGGCGTCCCGCCCCAGCCAGCTGATCATGGCGAGCTGGCCCTTCTCGTCGAGCCCGGCCCGCCACAGCCGGACCGTGGAGACCCAGGTCTCGTCGTCCATCAGGTCGGTGTGCCGTACGCCGTCGGGCGACACCAGCGCGGCCAGCGCGACCAGGTTGGCGGTGTACGCGGCGAGCAGCCGCACCGGGTCGTAGGGGGACGGCCGGTAGCCGTCCACCCCGGCGACGTTGCCCCGCTGCCGCGCCTCGGCCAGCAGCTCGGCGACGGTCTCGATGATCGCGCCACGCTCCTCCGGGTGCCGGGCGCTGAGTTCCCGGGCGAACCCGACCACCGCCTCCCGTTTCACCAGGGGCTGGTGGGAGAGCAGGGCGCGGAACTGGCCGGTGTCCAGCTGGTAGCCGAAGCCGGCCGGGGTGCGGGTGCGCCGCCGCAGCTCGGCCAGTTCCCGCAGCGACCCGATCACGTACTCCGCGATCAGGAAGTCGCCGATCGTCGCGTGCAGGAACTCGTAGGTCCGGCGGGCGTCCTCGCCCTGGAGGTCGTCCGGGCCGTACACGACGAAGAAGGCGGCGGTGACCAGTTGCTCCGGCCCGAGCACGTCGCCGAGCTCGAACCGGGTGCCGTCGCCGGAGCCGGAGCCGAAGCAGCCCAGGTCGTCGCGGAGCGCGGCCCGGTTCACCAGTTCCCGGTTGCGGTTGAACATGGCGAACGCGGTGATCGCCAGGTCGCGCCGCAGCCGGTGTTCCCGGGCCTCCCGCTCGCGTTGCGACAGGTCGCCCGGCGCCTTCTCGCCGATCTGCCGCCGGATGAAGGCGGTGAGCAGGCCGGTGAACAGGTCGGACCGGGAGATGCCCAGGTCGGGGGGTCCCTCCACCCGGTGCTCGTCGTAGTAGATGGCCAGCAGGGTGAGCAGCAGCGGCTGCCGGGCCAGCTCGCCGTGCGACAGCAGGTCGCGGGCGGACAGGCGACGGTAGCCGGACCGGTCCTCGTTGGCGCCGTTGACGGCCGACACCCAGGTCGTCACCTGCGCGTCGGTCAGGTCCTCCAGCCGGACCAGCACCGTGCCCTGGGGCACGCTGGCCCGGTCCATCACCAGCATCCGTGAGGTGATCACCGGGATGACCGAGTAGCCCAGGTCCCACTGGGCCTCCTGGAACTCGGCAACCCGGTCGATGTACTGGGAGTGGGCGGTGCCGGTGACCTGGACGAGTTCGTCGAACCCGTCGAAGACGACCACGACCGTGGTGGTGCTCGTGGCGCGGCGCAGGTCCGCCCACCGGATGCGTTCGTCCATCAGCTGCTCGATCGCCGACTCGATCTGCTCGGTCGGCGAGGTGTCCCCGGACATCCGGCGCAGCGGTACGACGATGGCGGTGAACCGGTTCGCCGGCAGCCGGGCCGCGATCACCCGGGTCAGCAGCGTCTTGCCGGCGCCGGGCTGACCGAGGACCAGCAGCGGGCGGTGCAGGCTCGCCGGGTCGGTCAGGTAGTCGGAGAGGAACCCGACCAGGTCGCCGCTGCGCGGCTGCTCCTCCCACCAGCGCTCCCGCTCCGGCGCGGCGCGCTTGTCGTATTCCGCGACCCGGAAGTCGGGGCTGATGAACCCCCGCTCCACGGTGGGCAGCCGCAGGTGGAAGTCGATGTCCTTGATCCGCAGCAGCGGCTGCCGGAACACCGCGCCCAGCGAGCCGGCGAGCCGGTCGAGGGATTCCCGCAGCCGGTCCGGCTCGGGCGCGGCCGGGCCGGCCAGCCCGGCCAGGTTGCGGGACAGGTCCGCCAGCGCGTCCAGCCGTTCCGTGACCTCGGCGGTCAGCTTCCGGTTGTCGACCAGGTTGTGCTCGATCGCCTGCCGGACCATCCGGAACCCGAATTCCGGCAGGTCGGTGGCGAGCCGGTCGAAGCGGTCCTCGTAGTGCCACATGCTGCGGGCGACCACACGGGACCGCAGCGAGGTGAGGTCCAGCCCGCGCCGCACCGCCGGCCAGGCGGCGAGGCCGTCGCAGAAGGCGATGGTGGCGTCGTAGAGGGTGACGTAGGCCGCCTCGACGTCCCGCCGGGTGTCGTCCATGCCGTGCACCGACGACGGCAGCGGAAAGTATCCGGCGTCGATTTCCTGGGGCAGGGTGTGTCGACGTCGCTCGGCCGGCACCATGGCGACCTTTTCCGCGTCGGTCAGTTCCAGCCGGTCGAATCCCGGGCCCACCTCGTCCCGGAATCCGTCGAAGAACGCGGACAGCGCCAGCACCGTGTGGCTGGCCTCCAACAGTTCGTAGTACGCCTTTCCGCCGGATGCGCGTATCCGGCCGGCCTGGTTGCCGGTGGCGTCCCGGACGAGTTGCATGAGCGCGTTCTTCGGACCGAGCAGGGCCAGCGCCGCGCCGTGCGAGAGCGCGCCGGCGCCCAGGATTCCCGCGTTGACGACCTTGTCGGTCTCGGCGATGCGCGTGCTGCCGGGAGCCAACAGTCGTAACGCATCTCGATAGCTGAGGCTCGAACGGCGCGGCATGCCGCCCCTTTCGCTGCGGGCGATCGGATCCTTCAAGGATAGAAACTTCACTGACGGAAAGCTATCGATTCCGCACCGGGGCGAAGGCTTTAGCACGACTTGCCGCTCATTCATTTCATTCACCCGATAAATGGGAGGCAAGGGGTTGAAGGCGGTCATTTCATCGCGCACGCCGGGGCCGGAGGTTTGGCGGGAGCCGCGATCGGTGATTGACGGTCCATGTCATCGCTGTCCGCGCGGACGCGCGGGGCCGCCTCCCGTGCCGCCGACAACTCCTGGCTGGAGCGCCTGACCCGGGCCGGCTTCGTCGGCTACGGCATCCTGCACCTGCTCTTCGCGTACGTGATCATGAAGGTCGCCCTCGGCGGCCCGGCCGCCGACGGCGACCAGTCGGGCGCCATGCAGCAGATCGCCGACGAGCCGTTCGGCGCGGCGCTCATCGGGGCGATCGTCGTCGGGCTGGTGGCCATGGCGGTCTGGCAGGTGCTGGAGATCGTCCGGGAACGCCGGCTGGGCGAGCGGGCGGCGTCGGCCGGCCGGGCGGCGTTCTACCTCTACCTCGCGTTCAGCGGGGTCAAGGTGCTGCGCGGCAAGAAGTCGTCCAGCGCCGACACCCAGCAGGACGCCGCCGCGGGGCTGCTCGCCTCGGACGCCGGCCGGGTCGCCGTCATGACGGCCGGCCTGGTCCTGGCGGGGATCGGCGTCTGGCTGGCGATCGTCGGGATCACCAGGCGCTTCGAGAAGCACCTGCACGTCGGCCGGATGGCGGCGGCGACGCGGCGGCTGGTCGGCCGGCTCGGCACGGTGGGTTTCACGGCCAAGGGCCTGGCGTACGCGATCGCCGGGATCCTGTTCGTGGTGGCCGCGTGGCGGTACGACCCGGAGAAGGCGCGTGGACTCGACGCGGCGCTGCGCGCGCTCGCCGACGAGAGCTACGGCACCTGGCTGCTGCTCGTGGTGGGGGTCGGGTTCACGGCGTACGGCCTGTTCGCGGTGACCGAGGCGCGCTACCGCAAGGTCTGACCCGGGGCGCGGGCGCCGGCACACCGTCGAGATCGATGCCGGGTATCGTCCGGGGACCGACCGGGAGGTGCGATGGGCGCGAAGACGGCGCTGCTGGCGTTCGCCGACGGCGACCTGCGGCCGGCGTTGCGGGCCGCGGTCGCCTCGGACCCGGCGGAGGCCGAGGCTGCCGTCCGGCAGGCCCTTCCCGGGTACGAGGTCACTCCGGCCGGCGACAGCACGCTCGGCGTGACCTGGCCGCCCGACGACGTCACCCACGTCGCGGCGCTACCCGGGGCCACGGTCCTGTGCGACCGCCAGCTGGTCCTCGACCGCCCCTCGGAACTGCCCGAGCACCTACTGCGCCTGGGTGCCGGCAGGCGGATCGTCATGCACGGCATGCACTCGGTGGTGGACGGGCTCTGCTTCCACGTCGTGGACCCCACGGGTCGGGAACAGGCGGCGCGTGCGGCCGCCTACGAACAGGCGATGCGCGCCATGGGGCCGCCGCGAAGGTTCCGCCCGGGACCGGACGGGACCCTGGCGGAGGTCACGCCGTGACCTCACCGCCGCACATTCGCGCCGTGGCCCTCGCCGTGGTGCGACGCGGGGACGACCTCCTGGTCTTCGAGGCGCACGACGCGACGAAGCGGGAGACGTTCTACCGGCCGCTGGGCGGTGGCGTCGAGTTCGGGGAGTCGGCCGCCGAGGCCGTGCGGCGGGAGTTGCGGGAGGAACTGGCGGTCGAGCTGTCCAAGGTGGAACCCCTCGGCGTCCTGGAGAACATCTTCACGGCGTTCGGCCGCGCCGGTCACGAGGTCGTGTTCGTCTTCTCGGCCGACCTGGCGGACCCGTCGATCTACGAGCGGGACGCCGTCGGGATCGTCGCGGACGAGGGCAGCCCGGTCAGCTGGCAGCCGCTGCGCCGCTTCGCCGACGGCGAGGCGATCCTGTATCCGCACGGCCTCCTGAACCTCCTTGCTGCCGCCTCCCCGTTCCCATCGGGTCGATCACCTGCTATCAATACTTGATGATCAAGCCCCGCCCGCGTTGGTCGACCGTCCTCCTCGTCCGGCACGGGCAGGCCGGATCGCACCCGGACCACGCGGGCCGGTGGGACCCGCCCCTGTCGGAGATCGGTCGGGCGCAGGCCGGTGCCCTGGCCGAACGACTCGCCGAACTACGGTTCGACTCCGCGCGCGTGTCGCCGCTGCGGCGGGCCGGCGAGACCGGGCAGCTCATCCATTCCGCCCTGGTCCACCAACCGTCCCTCACCGTGGACGACAGGCTGGCCGAGTGCCACCGGGGTCGGCTGGAGGGCGTGTCGGAGCGTACGCCCGAGTTCCGCGCGGCCTGGCGCGGCGGCACGTGGGCGGCATGGCCCGGCGGTGAGGACCGTGCGCAGTTCCGGTCCCGGGTCGGTGCCGCCCTCGACCGGCTGCACGACTCGCCGGGCAATCACCTGGTCGTCACGCACGGGAACGTGATCAACGAACTGCTCTGCCTGGTGATCGGGGTGACGAGGGTGGCGCCGTTCCGGCCCGCCACCGCGTCGGCCACACTGCTGCGCACCGATTCCGAGGGGACCGTCCAGGTGCTGGCGGTCAACGACCTGTGGCACCTGGAGGACTCCTTCGCCCACCACCTGGCGGGCTGACCGGTGGTGGGCGCAACGACGGACGGGGCCGACGACGCCGGACGCTGGTTCGACCGGATCAGGGCGGTAGCGACGCCGACCGAGCTGTACGCGCTCCTGTTCGCCCTGCCCAAGGGCGCCGACCTGCACATCCACCTCTCCGGCTGCGGTCGGCCAGACGACTGGTACACGCTCGCCACGACGTTGCGCCCCGGTGCCCACGAGGTGCGGGTGACTGACTGCCCCGACGGGCACGCTCGGGGGACCGTGGTCACCGTCCCGGCGGCCACCGTCGCCGCGCTCCCCGCCTGCTGCCGGGCCGGTCACCGGCCGCTGGCCGAGCTGTCCGACGCCGAGCGCGAACGGTGGGACGGCATGCTGACGGTGGGCGAGGACGAGCCCGACTCCTTCTTCGACCGCGTCACCCCGCAGCTCAAGCACCTGCGCAAGGAGCCCGAACTGCTGCTCGGCGTGCTGGCCGCCACCCTCGACCGGGCCGCCGCCGAGCACGTCGACCACCTGGAGTTCCAGACCGGTCCGTTCGGCTACGTGGGTGCCGACGGTCCCGTCCCGCCGGACGAGATGGCGGCGCGGTACCGGGCTGTTCTCTCCGGCGACCGCGCGACGGCGAGCGGAGTGACCGCGCGGCTGCTGATCAACGTCTCGCGTACCGCCGAGGATGTCGAGGACCGGCTGCGGCTCAGCTTCGAGATGGCCGACCGGCACCGGGACCTCTGGACCGGCCTCCACCTGTCGGGACGTGAGGACCAGGCACGACGGAGTCTCGACGAGTTGGCCGGCACCTACTGGGAGCTGCATCGGCGCTATCCGGAACTGGGCGTGGCCGTTCACGCGGGCGAGGGGTTCGGCGCGGCGTACCAGGTGCGGCCCGCGACCCTGCTGCCGGTGTCGCGGATCGGCCACGGCCTCGCCCTGGTCGAGGACGAGGAGACCATGACGGCCCTGGCCGCCGCCGGGGTCGCGGTGGAATGCAGCCTGATCAGCAACGTGCGCCTCGGCCGGATCGACGGGTACGGCGCCCACCCGTTGCGGCGCTTCATCGAAGCCGGGTTGCGGCCCTGCCTGTCGACCGACAATCCGGGGGCCTGGGGCAGCCAGCTCACCGACGAGTTCTACGTGGCGACGCGTCACCTCGACCTGTCCTGGAAGCAGGTGACGGCGCTGGCCCGGAACAGCGTCGACGCGTCGTTCGCGCCACCCGCCGTGAGGGAGCGCCTGCGCCGGCGGCTGGACGACGGGCTGTCCCGCTTCGCCGCCGAGGTGCTGAATCCCGGGTGGCGCACGGCTCTCGCCCGGCACACCCCGGTCATGTCACCGTTCGCGCGCCGGCACCTGCTCTGAACCGACCCGGTCGAGCGCCGTGATGAAGTCGGGGAGCCAGCCGTGGCGCGGATGGGCGTACCGGTAGCAGGCCACGTCGGCCGCGATGACCGACGCGGCCCGTCGGGGCGCCGGATCGCCCAGGTCCGCGAGCAGTTCCCGCCGGCGCCGGTCGGCACTCAGCTCGCGGTGGCGGTTCAGCATGGTCGCGGCCTCGTCCTCGTCGAGCCGGCGCAGCTCCGCGACCTCCGCCACGGCGTCAAGCTCGATGATCGCGTCGACGCGGGCCTCGGGCGCGAGCCGGCAGCCGAGAGCGGTGGCCTCGGCGGTGAGCAGGAACGTCTTGTCCGGCACGCTGCCGTTGGCGGGGTGCGCGTGGGCTGCCTTCGCCAGCGCCGCCGGGCTGAGCGACGGCATGTGGTCCGGCAGCGACGACAGCCTGATCCCCGTCGACCGTGGCCCTCCGGTGACCACCCATCCCGGTGCACGCGACCACAACAACGCGTCGTCGTTGGAGACCAGCCGGCCGTCGAGGCTGCGGACGAGCGACAGCGCGGCGGTGGTCTTGCCCGCACGCTTGTTCCCGACCAGCACGATGCCCCGCCCGGCTGCGGTCACCGCGGCACCGTGCAGCGGGATCGCGCCCCGGGTCAACGCCTGGGCACGGTCGATCGTGCGCAGGTAGCGCAGGGCGATCAGCGGCAGCCAGGTGTCCGAGGGGCACTCGATCCGCAGTGTCCGGGCGGCCGTCACCCAGTGCGCCGAGTGCGGCGGCTGTGTCGGTGCGGCCGGCAGTCCCGTCGCCGTCGTCGGGCCGGTCAGCTCCACCAGCCAGGCCGTCGCGGGGTCGGCCGGGGCCGGGTGGAAGAACGGCGCGGCCAGCCACGCAAGTCGGCGTACGTGCTGCTCGGCGCCGACGAGCCGGTAGCCGCCGACCGTGGATCGCAGCGGGAGTTCGGTCGTCATGCGGGAAGCCGCCGCCACGGCAGAGCCGCCAGGATCGCCCACGCCTGCTCCTCGAAGTCGGTGTCGCCGGAGAGCCGTGCTCGCACCAGCGTGGAGAGGGCGCAGCACAGCCGGGCGTACGTGATCAGGACCGGGTCCGGCCGGACCCCGGAGCGGGTGGTGTACCCGTGCAACAGCGCACGCCGTCCGCCCGGCGGCACCACGGCCTCCCGGTCCCAGATCCGGTCGAGGTCGAGTTCGGCGGGCCCGATCTCGGCGCGCTCGAAGTCGAACAGCAACGTCCCACCGCACGGCTGCCGGCCCACGTTGCGCAGCGAGAAGTCGCCGTGCAGCAGGACCGGTCGCGCCCGCGCGGCAGCCGCCTCCGCCTCCGCCACGAGCTGCGCCGCCCACCCGCCGTGCAGCCGGTGCCGCAGCCGGTCGGCCAGGTCCGGCGCGACGTCGGCCAGCCGGGCGACCTGCGCCGCGTAGGCCGCCGGGCCCACCTCCCGGCGGGGCAGCCCGGCGGGGGGTGGGACGGCGTGCAGCGTGGCGAGGCGCTCGCCGACCTGCGCCAGGGACCCGGCCGTCGCCGGCAGCGGACTCAGGTCCCGCCACCCGAAGCAGTTGTACGCGCCGACGCCGGCGATCACCCCGCCGGACAGCAGCGGTGGCGAGAGGTCCTCGGGGAGGTCGGCCGCCACCGACCGTTCGACGGCGGCCCGGTCGGCCCGTGCGTAGCACTTGACGAACAGTGTGCCCGCGTCGGTCTCGGCCCGGAACCAGGCGTTCACCGACCGGTCCCGGGCGGTACCGGCGACCACCTGGCGCACGACACTCGCCCGCAGGTGGTCGCTGATGTCCTCGACGACGTGGTGCGGCACCGCGCCGACCAGGCCGTAGCCCGGCGGCGTCCCGACCGTCGAGGTCACGGCTCGGTGTCCGCGCGGATGATCTCGTACGGCCGGTCGCCCTCCTGGAAACCCACCAGCTCACGCAGCCGTACGTCGCCGGGCGGGTCGCCGTCGCCCACCAGCACCACGAGTTTGTCGTCGTCCTCGTAGAGCCGGTGGACGATCGCGACGCAGACGCCCTCGGCCTCGCTGACCGGCGCCTCCACCCCGAGCAGGTACGCGTCGAGGTCGTCACCGTCCGGGGCGACGACGCCGGGCAGATAGCCGTAGTTCAGCTCGTACCGGAAGCCCGCCCGTGGATGTCGCGACCCCAGCGGCCGGTCCACGGCGACCCGTACCCGCCGACCCAGGAAGCCCCGGGCGAGTGCCAGCGAGGTCGTACCGGGGTCAGTCGGCTTCCCCACCGTCGTTCTCCTTCAGCCCGCGGCCTGGACGCGCTGCGGCTTGCCGATCCACGTGCAGAGGTAGTCCATGTGTACCAGCCGCTTGTCGGTGGGCACCTGCGGACGCTGCGGGAACTCCTGCGTCGGCTGGATCTCCTTCGGGCAGTACGGGTCCCGGACGAACAGCGAACGCTCGTTGGTCTCGTGCGCGTGGTGCAGGTAGGACCGGCCCGCGCAGCCGCCCCGGCACTGCTGCAACATCTCGCAGCCGGCGCAGCCCGGGATCGCCTCCGGGTTGGCGTTGCGTCGGCGGAACGACTTGAACTGGGGGGACTGGACGATGTCGGCCAGGCTGTCCACCCGGAGGTCGCCGAACTTGTAGTCGTGCAGGTAGACGCAGGGCGAGACCGGGATCCGGCCGTCCGGCGTGATCGAGTGGATCCGGAACGAGGTCCGCCCGCACGGGCAGCCCTTCGCGTTCTGGTAGTTCGTCACGGCCGCGATCGGTGGCTCGCCCAGGTCGACCGGGGAGCACTGCGACATCAGGTACGCGAACCCCTCGTAGTACTGCTCGGCGCTGAGCAGCGACTCCATGTGGGCCGCCTCGACCGGTTTGATCGGGTTGATCCGGATGTGGGCGTCGTACTGGATCGCCAGCTCCACCATGCGCTCCAGGTGCCGCCGGGTGAAGTTCCAGTTCATGCCGCACATGATGAGCGTGTGGTCCAGGCCGTACTGCTGGGCCAGCTCCAACGAGCGGATGGCCTGCTTGTAGATCTTCGCGCCCCGGTTGGCGTTGTGCTCGTCCTCGAACGGGGAGTCGAAGCTGACGTCGAGGTCGTTGAGGCGCAGCCACTGCTTGTTGTGGTCGCGTTCGAGGTGCAGGGCGGTGATGCCGGAGGTGGTCAGACCCACCAGGATCCCCGAGTCGACCAGCCGGTCGATGATGTACGGCAGCAGCGTGTCCTTCGGGTTCGGCCCGTTGGTGAACAGTGGCTCGTTACCGCCGAGGTTCACCGTCTCGACCCCGATCGAGACCAGCTGGTCGACGATCCGGTCGACGATCTCGGTGGAGAAGTTCATGCCCTTCTCCCGGGCCGACATCGAGTAGCAGTGCGTGCACCGGTAGGGACAGTCGTTGCCCAGGGTCCAGCCGATGTTGCGGATGGTGGCCGGGCACTCCTCCAGGTCCTCGTGCTCGATCGGCCCGACCGCCCGGTCGAAGTGCTCCTTGGGGTTGATCTGGCCGAGCAGCACCGGCGGCTTGGGCCGGTTCCAGGGCAGCAGGGACGGGTTCGTCCCCACGGTGGCGTCGGTCATGCTGGGCTCTCCTCGTCAGCAGATGAAGGGGTTCGGCTCGCCGTCGTAGACCAGGCCGGATGCCGCGTACGCCGCGTCGACCCGGTGGGCGAAGGCGTCGTACCAGGGCACGGTGCGGTCCAGTTCCGCCGCGACCAGGTCCGTGACGTCCCGCGTGAGGTCGGCCCCGCCGGCCCCGACGACCGCCATCAGCCGGCCGAAGAACTCGAGGTCGACTTCGCGCAACGAGACGCCGAGGCGGTGGAACTCCCGGAGCGAGTCGGCGTCCAGCGCCTTCGGCGCCGAGATCGGGTCGATGGTGCGGTCGTAGCAGGCGGAGTGCGCCTTGTGCCACGTCTTGAGCGCCCGGTAGACCTCGCGTACCGCCGGGTCCGCGAGCTGGTACCTGTTGTTGCCCAGCCCCGCCGGGTCGCTCTCGAGCAGCCCGTTGCGGGACAACCGACGCGTGAAGTTGGTGCCGTCCGCGGCGTACATCTCGGTGAAGATGCCCTTGGAGACCGTCCAGATGTACCTGCGCATCATGGCCAGGTTCTCCTCCAGCTCGACCATCGTGGTGCGGTCGTCGAAGAGGATGTGACCTGCCTGGACGTAGATCCCATGCCGGTGGAACGTGTCCAGAGCGGCCAGGTTCTGGGCCAGGTCTGCCCGCTTGGCCATCCGCCGCAGCGCCGTTTCCGCGAAGTTCTCGATGCCGCAGGAGAACGAGAAGAACCCGGCGCGGGCCAGCTCGGCGACGACGGTCTCGTTGACCCGGTCGGCCCGGATGGAGCCACGCAGGCGGGGGCGGATGCCCCGGCGGGCGATCTCGTCGGCGAGGGCGGCGCACCACTCCTCGTCGCGCGGCGGCTCGACGAGGCTGTCGTCGATCACCTTGAAGTGGGTGGCGCCCTGGTGGGTGAGCCGCTCCAACTCGTCGACGATGCGCCGGAGGCCCCGCTGCCGCCAGGTGTCGCCGCCCGCGACGCGCTCGAAGGCGACGATCGAGCAGAAGGTGCAGCTGGCCTGGCAGCCGCGGGCGGTCTGGATGTGCACCAGGCTGCGGCGGCGGATGGTGAGCGGCAGGGTGTCCCGGGCCGGGTCGGGCAGGTCGTCGAGCGGGATCTTCGGCCCGGCGGGCGTGTGCCGGGCCACCCCGTCCGGGTCGACGTAACTGACGTTGGGCACGTCCGCCAGCTCGGGCTTTCCGTCGGCCAGGTGACGCGCGATCCCGATGACCGCCGCCTCCCCCTCGCCGCGCACCACGACGTCGACGCCCGTCCGGAGGAACTCGTTGGTGTGGAACGTGGGCCCGTAGCCACCGGCCATGGTGAACGGGCGCAGTCCGCCCGCGCGCACCAGGTCGAGCGTCTCCATGGCCCGGTCCATGTTGGAGCGGTAGCAGGCGAAGCCGAGCAGGGCCGGTTCCCGCCCGACGATGCGGTGGGCCAGTTCGGCGGGTGTCAGCCCTTCCAGCCAACCGTCGACGACGTCCACCTGCCAACCGTCCTCGCGGAGAACCGCCGCCAGGTAGCCGAGGCCGAGGTTCTCCTCGGCGGTCCGGTGCGTCACCGGCGCCGGCGTGGTCAGGAGGATACGGAATCGGGACTGCTCTGCTCGATCGCGCACGCAAGCCCCCCATCAACCGTCGGAACAGCCGGACAGAAACGGACCACGACCTCTACAATTCCCGCGACTTGAGGTCGGGAGCCTAATCAGGACCTCAATGCCCCGTCAAGACTGCCCACAAGTCTCGAAAAGAGGCCGTCGGACGATGCCGGAACCCCGCCGCCAACAATGCGCAACCACCCTTCGAAACGCCACGATCACCGTATGCGACAAAGAGCGTCCTTTCATGTCCACCGATACAACACATCGCTCCCTCCTGCCACCACCGGCAGCTCGAACAGGGGGAACCCGCCGACGCAACCCCTAATCTGCGCGCACCCAAGAATCTGGGGTGTCGACAGGGGCAACGCCCCTGCTAGGGTCTGCCTGGTGAATTCCCATTGACCGGAGTTCACCTTCCCATCAATGAGCGGCAGTCGCCGCAAAAGAGGATAGGAAGGGGGTTATGAAATGTTGATGCAGCTCCGGCCCCGACTGGACAAGATCGGCGCTTCGGCCAAGCCGAAGGACACGGAAAAGGCAAAGTGACATTCCATTGTCACGCCCTCTCCTAAGAGGGGTTGCCGCCACCTGTCGTCCTCTGGTGACGGCAACCCCTCGGCGGCGACCATGGAGCGACGAACGAACGGCGGCACACACGGCATGACCATCGAAGTCGACGCCGGATACCTGTCCCGGATGGCCGAGGTCGGCGCACTCCGGATGCTGGACGGATCACCCGTGGTGGCCGGCGCCGTCGTCGAACCGGTCACGGGTGAGAGCTACTGCCTCGTCGAATACTGTGACGACCGTCTGCTCGTCGAGCCCCGGCGGCGGCAGGAACTCCTCCGGCATCTCGCCGTCGAGTTCCCCGACGCCGCCCGCGCGGTGGTCCGGGCATCCGCCGGCACCGATCTGCCCCCACCCTGGGCGCCACACCTCACCTATGTACGCCACCGGGGCGTCGGCGCCGACGAGGGCGCGACCGTCGAGGTGCGGGCAGCCGAACCGGCCGACGACCACTTGATCGAGGACTGGCTGGCCCGGGCCCTGATCGCGGCCGCACCGCGGTCCGTGGACCCGGCACGCCCCGTCGAGGTCGCCGCAGGCATCCTGGCCGCCCCCGACCGGCGGTCGTACGTGACACTCGCCGACGACCGGCCCGTCGGTCACGTGACGCTGCTGCTGGACGCGCTCGACGACGTCACCGGCCGCCCGTTCGTGGAGCTGCTCGACATCCTCGTCGAGCCCCGCTTCGCCGGCCGCGCGGTGACCGACGCGCTCGTGGCGGCCTCGGCGACCGAGGCGGCCGCCCTGGGCCGTCCCCTCCTCGGCCACGTCGTGCACGGGCCGGACCAGGCCCACGGGGACCGCGTCGTGTGCTCGCTGATCGGCAAGGGCTGGGTCACCGACCACCGTTTCCACACCGTCGCGCTGGAGCGTGCCACCGATGGCCGCTGACCGCCTCTCGCCCGGCCTGCTCCGCCGACTCCTCGACGTCGAGGAGCACCGCAGCGACCGGGCGTTGCTCCGCGCCGCCCGGGACTCCTCGGTGACGCTGCCTCATCTCGTGCTCTCGCTGCTCGAACGTGAGGGGACGACGCTGGGCAGCGGATCCTCGGACGAGTTGCGCCGGGCCCGGCAGCGGGCCGCGCGGTACCGGGACATCCTGACCCGGGCGCGCGAGCTGGCCGACGTCCGGGTGCTCAAGGGGCCCTCGCTGGCCGCCCGCTACCCGGCGGGCGTACTCCGTCCGGTCGGCGACCTGGACCTCGTCGTTGCCGACGAGGCGGGGTTGTGGCGGGTGGCCCACGCGGTGCTGGACGCGTACCCCGTGGAGCACCTCGACCTCACCCTGCTGCGCGACGACGTCCGGCAGCACGTCATGGTGGGGCTGAGCTGGCCCGCCGACGACCCCCTGCTCGACCGTGACGTCAAGGTCGAACTCTCCACCACGGCCCTTCCGGGCAACGGCCGCGACGTCCCGGCACGCCGCCGCCTCCCCGACGATCCCTGGCTCGCCGACCTGCTCACCCTCGCCGAGGAGGGTCTCCAGCGGCGGTTCACCCCGAAGGACGTCGTGGACGTGCTCGTCCTGATCGACGCGGCACACCCGGTCCCGGACGACGCGGCGATCGTCGCCGTGGCACGGGACAACCACCTGGCGCCGGAGCTGGCCCAGCTGCTCGCCCGCTGCTCACCGGTGCTGCCGGCGGACCGCCGGGACGGTCTCGACGCGGCACTCGCGTGTGCCGTCGCCGAGGAGCGGGCCAGGCGGGCGGCGCAGCCGGACCCGGCCGACCCCTCGGCGGTCGCGGCGACCCCGGAAGAACGCCTCCGCGCCGGGCAGCCGGTCTACGGGATGGTGCTGCGCAGGGCCACCAGGCCCGAGCTGACGCTCAGCCGGCTGCACACCCCGGAACCCGACCTGACGCTGCTGCGCACGCCCGTGGCCGACGCGCTGATGGTGACCGGTCAGCTCGTCGATTCGCACCTGTACGACCGGGCGCAGCGGGCCCTGGCCACGTTGGACGGAGCGCGGTGACGGTCCCGGCGGCGGAGGTCCGAGGTCTCGTCCGGACGTACCCTCCGTCCCGCCGCACGTCGACGGCCCGGACCGCGCTCGACGCGGTGGACCTGACGGTGCCCGTCGGCGAGGTGCACGGGCTGCTCGGCCCGAACGGCGCGGGCAAGACGACGCTGTGCCGGATCCTCTCCACCGTGCTGCTGCCCACCTCCGGCGTCGCCCTGGTGCACGGCGTGGACGTGGCGCGGCACCCCGACCGGGTACGCCCGATGGTCGGGCTGGCGTTCGGCGGCGAGCGCGGGCTCTACACCCGCCTGTCGGGCCGGCGCAACCTGCGTTTCTGGGCGGGCCTCTACCGGGTGCCCCGCACCGAGGCGAAACGCCGGGTGGACGAACTCCTCGAGCGGGTCGGCCTCACCGAGCGGGCGGACGACCGGGTGGAGACCTACTCGTTGGGCATGAAGCAACGTCTGCACGTGGCCCGGAGCCTGGTCGGCGACCCGCGGGTGGTGATCCTCGACGAACCGACCAACGGCCTCGACCCGGTGGCCACCCGCGAGGTCCGCGCCCTGGTCCACGAACTTCGTGACGAGGGCCGGACGGTGCTCCTGACCACCCACGACATGGCCGAGGCCGAGGCACTCTGCGACCGGGTCTCGCTCCTCGACGGCGGCCGGCTGCTGCGCACCGAGTCGCCGCGCACCCTCGGCGGCTGGCTGTCGGCGTACGAGCGGATCGACGCGACCGGGGTGCCCCCGCAGGTCGCGGCCACCCTCGCCGGTGTCCACGGGGTGACGGAGGTCGAGCGCACGAACGCGGAGACGCTCCGCGTGCACGTCAGCTCGACCTCCGCCACGCGCCAGGTGCTGCACCTGCTGCTGGAGGCCGGCGTGACGTCCATGGCGACCAGCCGACCGTCGTTGGAAGAGGTGTACCTGCACCTCTTCGGCCAGAAGAAGCTGCGGGTATGAGGGCCGCCGCCACGGCCGTACGGCTGCAACTGGCCGTGTTGCGCACCTCGCCGGGAGACCTGCTGGCCCTGACGACCGTGCCGCTGCTCACCGCGATCTTCCTGGCCATCACCCGCCACGCCGGCCGGGGTGACCTCGCCGGATACGCGGTGCTGGCGCCGGCTGTCATGGCGATCCTCGCCACGGCGATCACCACGTCCGGCGAGATCATCGAGATCGACCGACGCAGCGGCGTCCTCGAACTCCTCCTGGCCAGCCCCACCGCCCTCGCCATGGTGGTCTCCGCGCGGGTCACCACCGTGACGGCGGTCAGCCTGCTCGCGGTCGGTGAGAGCTGGCTGGTGGCCCTGGCATTGGGGACGAAGGTTCCGATCGCCCACCCGCTGATCTTCCTCGCCACCCTGTCCGTCACGGCGATGGCGATGTCGGGCACCGCCGCCGTCATGGCCGCGCTGTTCGTGCTCAGCCGCTCCGCCCGCGCGTACCAGAACTCACTGACCTATCCGCTGTACCTGCTCGGCGGCGCGCTCGTGCCCGTGGCGCTGCTGCCCGGTTGGTTGCGGCCGCTGGCGCTACCCAACTTCCTGGCCTGGGCGACCGACCTGCTCCGGGACTCCCTCGACCCCGATCCGGTCCGGACGGCCCCGGCCCGGCTCGCGGTCGTGCTGACGCTCGGCGTCACCGGGTACGCCGTCGGCCACCTGCTGGTCCGGCGGGTCGCCGAACGGCTCCGCCGGACGGGCAGCGCGGGGTGGGCATGACCGACCCGGCCGCGCCGCCCTCCGTCCGGCCGCAGCGGCGCGCGCCGGCGCGCGCCCTGATGCAGACGGCGGAGGCCCTACGGCTCGCCGCCGCCGCCGGCTTCGCCGACTTCGCCGCCATCCACACCTGGCGCACCTGGCTCTTCGGCTGGTTGGGACGGGTGTTGTGCCAGGTCGCCTTCTTCGCGCTGATCGGCCGGTTGCTCGACTCCGCCGACAGCACCCGCTACCTGCTGGTCGGCAACGCGGTGCTGATCGCGGTCATGGAGTCGATGTTCGTGGTCGCCTCCACCACCTGGGAACGACGCACCGGCGTCCTTCCCCTGCTGGTCGCCGCACCCACCGACCCGGTGCTGGTGTTCTGCGGTCGCAGCGCGCAGTGGTTGGCCAGCGGCACGGTGAGCGCGACGATCGCCCTCTTCGTCATGGCACCGGTGTTCGGCGTGGAACTGCCGATGCCCCGGGCGCTGCTGGTCGTGCCGTTGATCGGCCTGGTGTCGGTCAGCGCCTACTGCTTCGCCCTGGTGCTCGCCGGCCTCGTGCTGCGGGCCATGATGCTGCGCAACGTCGTCGGCAACATCGGCTGGTTGTGCATCTCCCTGGTGGCCGGCGCCCAGGTGCCGGTTCAGGCGCTGCCGGACTGGTTGCGGGCGGTCGGCTTCGTCAGTCCCGCCCGGCACGGCACGGCCGCCGTCCGCGCCACGCTGGACCACCGGCCGGGATCGGAGGTGCTGCGCCAGGCCGGGTTGGAACTGCTGGTGGCGGCCGGCTGGCTCACCGTCGCGGTGTTGACGTTCCGCCGGCTGGCCGAGCACGGACGACGGGACGGGTCGATCACTTTCGACGGTTAGTGGCGAACCACGGCCGGCGGTGGTGCGGAACACCGCCGCTGGTGTCACGTCCGGTCGGTCATCCCTGTCTACAGGTCATGGGCGAGGGACACCGATCCGTCTCTCGCCGGTGGCGGCGGCATGCCGCACGACCATGGGAGAGACGACACATGAGACTCAGCGTTCACACCTTCGTCAGCCTCGACGGAGTCATGCAGGGGCCGGGTGGCGGTGCGCTGCGACGACGTGCCGATGGCATGTCAGGCACACATGGCGGCCAGGCCCGCGGCACAGTCGCGGTGACGCGGCGTCCAGCCCAGCTCCGCCCGGGCGGCGTCGCCCAGCTCGACCCACGGCAGCACCCGGCCACGGTCGGCCACGGCCGGCAGCCTGCGTTTGTTCAGCAGGTCCACCATCGCCTCGGTGCCACCGGGCCCGTAGAACAGACCGAAGCGCAGCACGATGCCCTCGATGCCGTCAGCGCCGGTCACCAACTGTTCCTTGACGCGCATCGCGTCGACGTGTGCCTGCGACCGCCGGTCCTGGCCCGCCGGACCGAACTCGTCGCACTCGGTGAGGACCCGGTCGCCCATGTCCTGATATCCGTATCCGAACACCATCGACTCGGCGATCATCCGCCGGGCGCCGGTGATCCGTGCCGCCTCGACCAGGTTGGCGGTTCCGATGGTTCGAAGGGCGTCGGTCGCGGCCATGTCGGCGTGCCGCATCGGCGCGCGCCGTAGTGCGGTCGCGCCGTGCACGATCGTGTCGATCGCCATACCGTCCACGGTCCGCACCAGCGCCGACCGGTCCAGCAGGTCCGCCACGACGCTGTTGCCCGGCCCCCGGCCCAGCCCCAGCACGCGGTAGCCCGCGGCGGTCAGCTCCGCGGCGACGTGCCGTCCGAAGACGCCGCTCGCCCCTGCCAACAGAACGTTCCTGATGTCTGTCATGACCAGGTGACAGAACGGCTGCCACGGACCTGACACCGTGCCGGGTGACCTGAGACACGGGCCCGGGAGAGCGGTCGCACCCGCCGCCGGGCGAGCGTCGCTGTCATCGTCCGTCCGCCGGCGGGGTCCGTCGCTTCCGTGCGCGGCGGGCGGGGGCGGCTCGGTCGGCGCGTGACCGGGATCGGACCGGCCGATGTCCCCGGTCGGGTATCGGCCGGTACAGATGTGCCCGCGCCGGTGGACGCGTCTCGACCTCACCGGCCGTTGTCGCCCGTCGCACCAGCTCGTTGGATTCCTCCGTCGGGCAACCCGCGGCGCGCAGCACCTCGCTGCCGGCCGTACGAATATCGTTGATCATCGCCTCACCGTCCGAACGCACCCCCTGCCCCCAGGCACGGCCGACACACTGGGCGCTCTCCAGGACGAGTTGGTCAACCCGAGTGAACTCGCGCTCGTCACGACATGCCTGGTGCAGCTCCCGCAGGGCATCGGCGAGTCGAGACAGGGCCATGGGCAGTGCGGGCGGTACGGGCTCGTCGTGTTGCAGGGCGGTGACGGTACGGCGCGCCACGGACCGGGTGTAGAGGATCACCTGTTCGAGGTGACGCAGGGCGGCGGCGTACCGGTGGAAGTGTTGCCGGCGGCGCCAGCGGGCCGGCGCGATGGTGACCACCTCCTGGGCCCCGCTGAGCGCGTCGGTGAGCCGGCCGACGTCGGGGCCGAGATTGCGCAGGGCCTCCAGGGCACGCATGGCCGCCTCCGCGTCCCGGTTCGTCTGCGCCTCGGCGATGGCGTCGAGCTGCCGAGTCAGTCCCGAGATGACGGGCTGGGCCGAATTGTCGAGTATTCGTAGCGGGTTCACCGGAAGCAGCACCGCCACCACGAAGAGTCCCGCCAGCCCGCCGATCAGAGCGTCGACAATTCGGGGCACCTCCAGGTTGTGGTCGGCGGGGGCCAGGGTGGTGATCAGCACGGCGGTGCCGCCCGCCTGGCCGACCAGGGCACCACCGCGCCCGGCCACCAGCAACGCGGTGGCGATGGCCACGGTGACCACGAGGCCGGTCTGCACGACGCCGGAACCGAGGAAGTAGCGCAGCACATCGCTGACCACGATGCCGACGCCGACGCCGGCGAGCAGTTCCAGGGTGCGCCGGACACGCTGACCGATCGCGGTGGCGATGGTGCCGACCGCCGCGGCCGGCGCGAAGACGTGGGCCCCGGGCCCGAGCCGGGCCGCCAGCAACGCGGCCAAGCCGGCCGCCAGCCCGGCCTGCACGGCGATCATCAGGATGATCTCCAGTTGACGCCGGCGGGCGCGCCCGAACGCCCCGCCTTCCTCCCGCGCGGTGGAGAGCAGGTGGCCGCCCCGCTCGACGACCCGGTCGAGCGGGGAACGGGCGACATCACGGTCATGATCGGCCATGGGGGTGATTACCCCGCCGTGAGCGGACGAATCGCCCCATGAAGGCCGCAGCGCCCGACACTGCGGGAACTGGCGATGTTCTGGGCCGGGATCAACGGGGTGTCGATCGTCGCGGTAGCCGTCGCGCTGACACTGCTGCTGTCGGGGCGCGCCCGGGTGGCCGATCACGGAGTGGGCACCGCGGCCGGACCGATCGCGCCCGTCCCGGCCGGCTGGCCCTCGACTGCGCAGGCCGCGGAGGAGCCGCACCACGTCGCATCCGCTGTCCGTCCGCACAGGCCGGACAGCAATAAGGGCCCGAACCGCGTTTCCGCAGTTCGGGCCCTTATCAATCCTGTGCGCCCGAAGGGACTCGAACCCCTAACCTTCTGATCCGTAGTCAGATGCTCTATCCATTGAGCTACGGGCGCCCGGTGCTCGGCCAGTCTACACAACCGGCTTTCGCGCGGAGACTCCGGGATTCGAACCCGGGAGGGGCTTTAAGACCCCAACCGCATTAGCAGTGCGGCGCCATAGACCAGACTAGGCGAAGTCTCCCTGGTGGCCCGGAGGTCACCGCGCCCGAGAATACAGGTCCGCACCCGCCCGGAGCAAAGCGACTACCGGTACCCGACCCGGCCACCGTGTTTCCACCGTGTGCCAGATCACCTCCACGGCTACGCTTCATCGATATGCAGGAGCATCCGCCGAGCGATCCGCCCCGTCGCGAGCCCGCCGCCAAGGCCCGGCGGAGCCGCTCCCCCCGACCGACCTTCAGTCCGCCACCCGCGCCGGAGCCCGCTCCGGTGGAGGCGACGGAGGACACCCCACCGCGCGGGCGGTCGCGTCGGACCCCGCCGACCGTCGTCTTCCAGCCGCCGACCCCGGTCACCGAGACGGCGCCGGCCCCTCGTCCACGCGCCGGCGGCGCCCTGTCCGGGCCCGATCCGGCCTCGCGCGCCGGCACGGCCGCCGCCGAGGCGGTCGACACCGGTCCGGGCACGCGGCCCGGCGGGGCCGCCACCGAGCCGGACGACACCGATCCCGGTGCGCCGCCGGCCGTGCTCCCCGGCGAGCCGGCGGTGCCCGCCCCACCACCGGCGGCCGGCAATCCCATGCCGGGCGAGGTTTCCGCCGGGAGTACGACGTCCGGGGGGTCCCCGGTCGGGGCGACGGCGACCGGGCCGGCCCCGGTCGCGAAGGGGACGCCGAAGCGGGCGCGACGCGCCTCCACCGGGACGGCCGCCACCGAGGACGGGACCGCTGCCGCTGTGGAGGTCACCCCGGCCGGCAAGAGGACCGCCCCGGCCGCCAAGAAGGCGGCGCTCGCCGCCCGGAAGGCGGCCGGCGCGACCCGGAAGACCTCCGGCGCGCCCGAGTTCACCGCCCCGGCCGGGACCGAACCGTCCACGGCCGGGCCGCGGCCCGACGACGCCCTGCCGGTCACGGCCGAGGAATCGGGGGCAACGTCCCGCCCCGCGCGCGCCCGCCGGACCACCAAGGCCGCCCCGGCGGCGCGGACCAGCCCGGCGAAGCGCACCGCCGAGCAGGCCGCCGCGGACGTCGCTCCGGACGCCGGGCCGGGCGCGGAGACCGCCGGGCCGGGCGCGGAGACCGCCGGGCCGGAGCGCGTCGGTGGAGACGTCGCGCAGCCGACCCCGGCGGGCACGGGTGAGCGGAGCACCGGGCCGGCCGACGGGTCGGCGGCGGTGGCGCGTACCCCGGTGGAGGGCTGGCGGGCGGTGGGGCCGAGGTTGCGCGACCACCCCGGGTTCGCGCCGGAGTTGCTGGCCCTGGCCGCGGTGGACGCCCTCGGTCCGCGTGCCCGGGACTGGGTGGAGCAGGTCCGCCGGGCCTACCCGCAGGCGGACGCGGACGGGGTGGCCCGGCTGGCGACCCGGCGGTTCGTCCGGATGGCCGGCACGGGCGGCGCGTTGGCGGCGGGCACCGGGCTGTTCGCGCCGGTCGCGGAGCTGACCGCCGTGCTCTGGACCCAGGCGAACCTGGTGCTGCACCTGGCCGCCGCCTACGGGCGGGAGCCGGCGCATCCGGACCGGGCGGCCGAGTTGCTGGTGCTGACGTCGGTACATCCGGACGACGGCACGGCCCGGGCGGCGCTGGCGGCGGCCCGGGCGGCCGACGAGCCGGCGGACGGGCCGTGGGGGCGGGTGGCCGAGGCGGCCTGGCGGCTGGCCACGCCGGTGGCCGCGCAGGCGGGTGGGTGGCTCGGGTTGCGGCTGGCCGCCCGGTTGCTGCCGGGCGCGGCGGCGCTGGCGGCCGCGACCGGTGGTACGGCCGCCGCCGAGCGGCTCGCCGCCCGGGCGGTCGCCCGCTACCGGCCCACCCGCGCCTGATCGACACCGGTACGGCGAGGTGGTGGCATCACCCGCCACCTCGCCGACCTGGCGCAACGCTCAGAGCCAGCCGAACCAGGACCTCGGCAGCAGCGCGTAGCCGACGAAGGCGACCACGTCGAGCAGGGTGTGCGCGACGATCAGCGGGGCCACCCGACGCGTGCGCAGGTAGAACCACCCGAAGATCAGCCCCATCACGGCGTTGCCGACGAACGCGCCGAAGCCCTGGTAGAGGTGGTACGAGCCGCGCAGCACCGCGCTGGTCGCGAGCACCGCGCCGAGCCGCCAGTTGAGCTGGCGCAGCCGAGTGACCAGATAGCCGACCACGATCACCTCCTCCAGCACGGCGTTCTGCACGGCGGCGAGGATCAGCACCGGCACCGCCCACCAGAGGTCCGGCAGGGCGGCCGGAACGAGGGTGGCGTTGATGCCGAGCTGCGCCGCCACCCAGAACAGCGCCAGGCCGGGCAGGCCGATGAGCGCGGCCAGGCCCGCGCCGCGGACCAGGTCGGAGCCGGGCCGGCGGAGGTCGACGCCGAGCGTCCGCGCCGGGTCGCCGGGGTCGCGCGCCAGCAGGTGTACGGCGAGCAGCACCGGCAGCAGCGCGAAGACGATCCCGAGCAGCTGGTAGGTGAGGTCGAGGTAGGGCCGGGCGGACGCGGAGGTGTTCAGCGCGGCGGTCTGCTTCGACAGCCCGCCCGACGCGGTGAGCTTGGCGACCAGCGAGACCAGCGCGTACACGGCCGACTGGCCGAGGGAGAGACCGAGCACGAGCAGCGTCTCGGTGCCCAGCACCCGGCGGGAGACCGGCCGGGCCAGCTCGTCAACCGTCACCGGACCATGAAACCACCTCGGCGACGAGGGGGGCCGGTCGCACATCGTGTGCGACCGACGGACACGCTGCGTGGACATTCTATGGAGGCCGATCCGCCCGTACGGAGAAGGAGCGTGCCCCTGTGGAGAACTTCGCGCGGCTGCTGAAGGAGAGCTGGGCCCTGGTGGAGGAGCACCGGGAGCGGCTCAGCGGCCACTTCTACGCCCGGCTGTTCCTCCTCGACCCGGAGCTGCGCGCGCTCTTCCCGGTGCAGATGAACGGGCAGGGCGACCGGATCCTGGAGGCCATCGTCACGGCCACCCAGACGGTGGACGACCCGGAGAGCTTCGACGAGTACCTGCGCGCGCTGGGTCGGGACCACCGGAAGTTCCACGTGTCGTCCGCCCACTACGAGACCATGGGCGTCGCCCTGCTCGACGCGCTGCGCAGCACCGCCGGCGACGGCTGGAACCTGGAGTACGACCAGGCGTGGCGGGAGGCGTACGCGAGCATCAGCGAGCGGATGCTCGCCGGCGCGGAGGCGGACGGGAACCCGCCGTTCTGGCACGCCGAGGTGCTCACCCACGAGCGGCACGGCCCGGACACGGCGGTGCTGACCGTCCGCGCCCTCCAGGATCCGCTCCCCTGGAAGGCCGGTCAGTACGTGAGCGTGGAGGTGCCCCGCTACCACCCCCGGGTGTGGCGGACGTACTCGGTGGCGAACGCCCCGAACGAGGAGAACGTGCTGGAGTTCCACGTCCGGACACCGCCCGGGGCGGCGGGCTGGGTCTCCGGCGCGCTGGTCCGCCGGACCAAGCCGGGTGACCTGCTGCGGGTGGCCGCGCCGATGGGCTCGATGACGCTGGACCCGGACTCCACCCGGGACATCCTCTGCGTGGCCGGCGGCGTCGGGCTGGCCCCGATCAAGGCGCTGGTGGAGGAGCTGGCCCGGGTCAACCGAACCCGCTGGGTGCACGTCTTCTACGGCGCCCGCCGCCCCGAGGAGCTGTACGGGCTGGCCGGTCTGGAGGAGCTGGTGGCGACCCACCCCTGGCTGTCGGTGACGCCGGCGTGCAGCGAGGACGCGGACTACGCCGGTGAGCAGGGTGACGTCTCCGAGGTGGTCACCCGGTACGGCCCGTGGACCACGCACGACTGTTACGTCTCCGGTTCGGCGGCCATGGTCCGGGCGACGCTGCGGGCGCTCGCCGCCGACGACGTCCCGCCGGACAACATCCGCTACGACACGTTCGGCAACCTCTGAACCTTTCTCCCCCCGAGCCGGGTCGCGTGCCCCCGCCCCCTGGGGCACGCGACCCGGCCCCCCGTGTCAGTAGCGCCAGGGGGTACCGGTCTCGCGGTATTCCTCCACCGGCACCAGCGGTACGCCGGGGGCCATCCGGTCGACGTACAGGCGCCCCTCCAGGTGGTCGATCTCGTGCGCGACCAGCCGGGCCATCGCGTACTCGAAGGACGTGATCACCCGACTGCCGTCCCAGAGGGCGTGTTCCACGTCGATCCGCAGCGGCCGGGGCACCAGGCCGCGGTGGTCGAAGTAGGAGAGGCAGCCCTCGTACTGCTCGTCGGTCTCGGCGGCGGCGTCCACCACGCGGGGGTTGAGCAGCACCACCGGTTCGGCCGCCCGGTCGGCGGGGCGGACCAGGGCGGCGGACCAGCCGAGGCCGAGCTGGGGGGCGGCGAGGCCGACGCCCTTGCTGAACGGGTGCAGCTCGTCCAGGCGGACCAGCATGCCGGCGAGCCGGTCGACCACCTTCCGGGCGTGCGGCTCCTCGGCCGGCAGGTCGAACGGGCGGGCCGGTTGCCGGAGCAGGTCGTCGCCGCGTTGCACGATGCCCACCGCGCGCATCCGGTCGCTGGCCCGCACCCGGCCGCCGGCCGGCGGGCCGTCCGGCTCGGCCGCCGGCGCCGGACTGCGGAACCGCCACTGCAACCGGTAGCGGGCGTTCAGCGGCGGGTCGTCGGTCCCCCAGTCGAAGATCAGCCGGTCGTCGGCAGTGGTGCGCTGGATCGGCGTCCGCAGCGGTCCCTCCTCCGCCGACAGCGAGGTCTCCGCGCCCCACACCTTCGGGTCGAGGTCCGCGGGCAGGTCGAGGCGCACCGCCAGGTGCCGGGTGGGCAGGCGTACGGCGCGCTGGAACCAGGGGCCCCACTTGTCCCGGCCGACCTGGTACGCGTACTCGATGGTGACCCGGTCGCCCGGGTAGAGCGGGAAGCGGCCCTCGTCGTTCTCGAAGAGCAGCCAGATCTCCTTGAACGCGTCCCGGTCGTGTTTGGCCCGCCAGTGCATCGGCTCCCGCCCGCTGCCGTCGTCCCGGTACGCGGTGAGTTGCAGCTCGGCGAAGGTGAGCGGATGCTCCCGGTGGTGCCGGTTGGAGCGCCCCGGATCGTTCGGGTAGCGGTCGACCGCGACCCGGACCAGGTAGCGGGTGACCGGCTCGGTGCCGGCGTTGTAGAGCTCCCGGCGGATGGCGCAGTGGTAGCCGTCGCCGGTGTGGGTGAGCGTGGCGACCTCGCGCTCGACCACCAGGCCGGTGCCGGGCGGCAGCCACTGGCCGGGTACCGGCGGATCCCGGTGCGCGCCGGCGGCCCGGCCGTGCCGCAGCTCGTCGTACTCCCGGAAGCGCTGCCAGATCGCGCCGCTGGCCTCCAGGACGGCCTCGGCCCGGCGGGCGAAGTCCTCGGTGGGCCGGTGGCGGCGCCCTTCGACGTGGCTGACGTAGGACGGGTCGAAGCCCATCAGCGTCGCCAACTGTTTCTTGGACAGCCCTCGGCCGGTCCGGTGCCGGGCGAGTTCGGCCGCGAACGAGTCGGCGGCACGCTCGATCGGTGAGGTCGTCATCAGCTTCCTCGTAGCCGGGACGACCATTTTCACGTTGGGTGGCCGGACGTGTACGGAAACTGCCTCGTATTCGACACTCGCCTTGACAATTCAATGGCGCGCGTCGATGCTTGCGCGACCCGCCCGGCTCGCCCGGCGGCGTTTTCCGCCCACCCCGCCGGGTAGTACGCGACGGCGACGGAGTGACCGGGACCTCCCCCTGAAGCCCGTGGCACCACTTTCCCTCCGCCGGGGAATGTGGTTAGGCTAGCCTTAGCTTCGGTCGACGGCACGCGCCGGCCGGCAGGGCGACCAGACAGGGGACGGCCAGGTGACTGCGGTGATGCCGGGGCGCGACGTCGCCACCCCGTTCGCCCCGGTGACCGCGACCCTGCGCGTCATGTTCGGCACCGACGACCTGCCCGGGCTCGCGCCCGGCCTGCTGGTCCGCGACGAGCTGGACCGCTGGACCCCGGCCGCCCGCCTGGTCGACGGCACGCTGCTGCCCGAGTTCCTCACCGCCGCGGGCCGGCGCTGGGGCGGCACCCCGCACGCCTGCGCCGCGCTGGCCTGGAAGTCCTACAGCTACTGGACCGCGCTGCCGGCCGTGCTCGGCTGGGCCTCGGCCCGCCGGGTGCCGCTGCTCGACCCGGCCCACGTGCTGGTGCACTTCGAGGACCACCACCAGTTGCTCACCCTGGGGCTGCGCGCCTCGACCCCGGTGGCGGTGCTGCCGGGTGACCCGCTCGCCCTCAGCGGCGCGCCGGGGATCCGGGTGGTCGCCGACGAGACGGCACTGCTCGGCGAGCTGCGCGCGTCGCTGCTCGACGCGCACTTCGCCCCGCTGATCACCGCCATCCAGGGCGAGGTCCGGATCGGCACCCGTACGCTGCTCGGCTCGGTGGCGTCCGGCATCGCGCACGGCATCCTGCGCGCGGCGGACGCGCTGCCCGGCCCGTCGGCCGCGACCGTGACCACGCTGCTGGACGCGCTCGACCTGGGCGACCTGGTCGAGCTGGTGCCCGGCCCGACCGGCGAACCGACCGTGCAGCGACGCACCTGCTGCCTCGCGTTCACGCTGCCCCGGCCCAAGGTCTGCCAGGGCTGCTGCGTCCGCCAGACCTGACCCCCCGGGCGCGTTCAGTCGGCAAGTGGCCGGACGTCCCACAGCCACACCCCGCCGGAGCGGGTGGGCGTGATCCCGGTCAACTCGGTCATCGCCCGGCGCAGCGCCTCGGCCTGCCGCAGCCGGGGGTCGAGGATCACCACGCCGGCCCGCCAGTACCGCAGGTCGTCGACGGCGGCCACCCGGTCCTGCGGAGTGATCGGGGGCACCGCGTCGGTGCGCCGCACCGTGTCGAAGAACGTGCTGGTGGGACGCGGTGGCGCGGTGAAGAGGGCGATCCGGTCGCCGCCCGGGCGGGTGTCCGGATAGAGGAAGTAGCCGCGGGCCAGCGGCATGTCCAGCCCGGTCTCGGCGGACCAGCGCAGCGGGACCGCGTACGTGGTGTCGGGCAGGGGGAGCGTGACGACGCTCCGCCCGTCGGCGACGTAGGGACGCCAGGCCCCGGAGGTGACGAACACCGGTGTCGGGTCGAGTCGCTTGGCCGGCAGCGGGGTGGGCAGGATCGGCAGCAGCGCCATGGCCAGCACGGTGCCGGTGGCGAACCGGATCTGCCCGCGCGCCGCCGGGTGACGCGCGGCGAGACGTCGGGCCCGGTCGGCCCCGAGCGCGAGCAGCACACCGACGATCGGGGTGAGCGCGAGCGACCAGCGGGTGGGCACCACCGAGTGCAGGACCGGCAGGTTCTCCAGCGCGGCCCACGGGCCCGGGACGCCGGTGTCCCGCCCGTCGAACCGGACCTCCCGGCCGAGCGAGAAGAGCGCGAACACCAGCCCCACCGCGGCCAGCCCGAGCACCACCGCGTCCCGGCGCAGCCACCAGACCAGCGCGGCCACCAGCACCACGAGCGGCCACCCGAAGAACGCGTTCTCCTCGGTCGCGTTCTTCACCAGCGGTTCGCTGCCCCGGGCGTCGCCGGCCACCGACTCCCGGGACCACGCGACGTACGCGGCGAGGTCGGTGGAGTAGCCCCGGATCAGGGTGGAGAGCCCGCTGTAGGCGCCGGGGCCGAAGAACTGCACCCAGAGCGGGTACGCGAGCAGCGCCCCGGCGACCACGGCGGCCACCCCGAGCCCGGCGGCGAACGGGCGTGCCGCCGACCGCAGCGCGGGCCGCCCGAGCGCCAGCGCGAGCACCACCACGCCCAGGCCGATGGCGGCCATCAGCAGGATCTCCAGGTTGAGGAACGCCTGCCAGACGATCACCAGGCCGAGCAGCACGCCGTTGCGCAGCCAGCGGCCGGGCTGCGCCAGCCGCAGCGTCCGCCAGACGATCAGCGGCACCACGAACTGGCTGACGATGTTCGGATGGGCGTTGGCGTGCGACACCATCGCGGGCGCGAACGCGCAGAAGCCGGCGCCCAGCCAGGCCGGCCCGCGCGCGCCGATCACCACGCGGGAGAGCAGGAAATACCAGGCCGCTCCGGTGGCGGCGAGGCCGAGGGTGAGGAAAATGAGAAAGGACCACCGCGGCCCGCACCACAGCGTTATCGGCGACAGCGGTACCGAAATGGATAATACGGACGTATTGGCCATGAGATTGACCACGTCCGGCACATTCATCCGGTCCGAGGTGAACGGATAGGCGAAATCCGTGACGACGCGCGCACCGTGCGCCATCATCCATTCGAATTGCGCCTGATCGGTGCGATTGTCCCGGACCCCGTTCGCCGGATCCACCCACAGGCGAGCGGTGACCCAGAACGCGAGCAGCACGAAGCTGAGCACGGCGAGGGCGTCGAACCGCCGGCCCCGTGGGCCGACGTCCGATTCCGGAGTAGTCATGACATTTCAGAGCGTAGTCAGGGTATGACGGGCCCGTGACATGTTTCCGGGACTCACGTACTATGTGCCGAGTTCGCCGACCGCCGATCACGTGCCCCACCCGACCGCAATTCGGCCACCCCGGTGCCCCGATTTCCCCACCAGCCATCCAGATGGTTGACTCTGACGGTCCAGGCGCGGGTCAGTCATATCGTGAGGAATCGACGCATGGCAGAAATCACTGGGGATCAGCGCGTCCAGTCGGAGGTGCTCGAAGGCCTGGCGACGGCGGTCAACCACCGACGGTGGTTCGTCGAGCTGGCCGTGCCCTACCTCGGTGACAACCCCATCGAGATCGGTAGCGGCCTCGGCGACTACGCGTTGGAGTGGGCCGAGCACCTCCCCCGGATCACCGCCACCGAGGCAGACCCGGAGCGGCTGATCAAGCTCAAGGAACGGCTGGCCGACCACCCGGGCGTCGAGGTCCGGCAGATGCTGCTGCCGCACACCGAGCGGGGCGACTACAGCGCCGCCGTCTCCTACAACGTGCTGGAGCACATCGACGACCACGTGGGCGCGCTGCGCAGCATGCGCGACCTGGTCCGGCCCGGCGGCGCGGTGGTCATCATCGTGCCGGCGTTCCAGTTCGCGATGAGCCCGGCGGACATCGCCACCGGCCACGTGCGGCGCTACACGAAGAAGACGCTCGGCGCGGCGATGACCGAGGCCGGGCTCACCGTGGAGAAGATCCACTACGCGAACGCGCTCGGCCTGATCGGCTACTTCATGGCCACCAAGGTCTTCCGGCTGATGCCGAAGGAGGGCCCGATGGTGAAGGTCTACGACACGCTGGTGCTGCCCGCGACCAAGGCGGCGGAGCAGCGGGTCCGGCCGCCGTTCGGCCAGTCCGTCTTCGCGGTCGCTCGCGTCCCCGCCTGAGGCGAAAGGAGGGGCCCCCTCTTAACGCCTCCGGTATAGATGGGGCCCCCTCTCACACCCACGTGTCAAGAAGGGGCCCCTGCTTACCTCTGGTCAGTCCTTGACCTGGTAGGTCGGGCGGATCACCGCGCGGGCCAGGGTGTGGAACGCCAGGTTGAAGCCGACGAAGGCCGGGCTGGCGTCCTTGCCCACGTCCAGGCGCTCGACGTCGACCGCGTGCACCGCGAAGACGTACCGGTGCGGTCGGTCCCCCGGGGGCGGCGCCGCGCCGCCGTAACCGGTGTCGCCGTAGTCGTTGCGGATGCTGAACGCGCCCCCGAGGTCGGCCTCCGCCGCCCCGGTGGGCAGCTCGGTGACGGACGCGGGCACGTCCACCAGCACCCAGTGCCAGAACCCGCTGCCGGTCGGGGCGTCCGGGTCGAAGCAGGTGACCACGAAGCTCTTCGTCTCCGCCGGGAAGCCGGACCAGGACAGGTGCGGCGACACGTTCTCGCCGCCGGCGCTGCCGTGCGCGTACCGCGCGTCCATCGGCTCGCCGTTGTGCACGTCGTCGCTGGTCAGGTCGAACGCCGACACCGTCGGCAGCAGCTCGTACGGGTCCGGGGCGATCGGTCGTTCCAGGGTCATCGAAACGGTCCTTCCGGGTGCGCGAAATGTTCTGCGCCCCTTCATACCCCGCTCTCGTGCTGCCGGCGCACCATCTCGGTGATCCAGATCGGCGCGTACGGCGACGTGCAGCCCGGCGGCGTCGGATAGTCCTTCAGCACCGCCAGCCGCTCGCCGACGGCGATCGCCCGGTCACGGTGCCCCGCGTGGTCGATCCCGATCTGGGCCAGGCAGTGGTTCATCGCCCACTGGAGGCGGTCCGGGGCGTCCCGCATCTCCGCCTCGATCACGTCCAGCAGGCCGGCCAGGTCGAGCCCGTCGGGCTTGCGCGCCACCCGCTCGGTGGTCAACGCCCACCCGGCGCTCGCCACCACCGGATCCGGGTCGGCGAGCCAGGCCAGCCGCAGCCGCTCGGCGTGCGGGCTCTTCTTCACCACGTAGGTCACGAGCCAGTCGTGCACCTTGGGCGTGCGCGCCTCGCGCAGCATGGCGTCCAGCTCGTCCGCCCCGAACGCCTTCGGCCGGCAGACCAGCAGCGCCAACAGCCGGGCCGCGCTGTCACCGGTCGCCCACAGCTCGCGGGCCAGCTCCTGCTGCGTCCTCAGCCGCTTCGCGACCGCCCGCAGCCGGCTCAGGTTGACCCCGTGGTCGTCGCCGTGCCGTTCGTTGACCGCGCGGACCTTCGGGTCCTCCAGCGCGACCAACTCGGCCATCACCTCGGCCAACGCCGCGTCCGTCACCTCGGCCTCCAGGGCGTTGCGGGCGGAGGGTGTGGGATTCGAACCCACGAAGACATCGCTGCCTTACCGGTTTTCAAGACCAGCGCCATCGGCCACTAGGCGAACCCTCCCGACGTGCTCCCCGAGGGGAACCCAACCGCGCATAGTCTGCCACGAACCCGGGATCGGGTAAGACTGAGCCATGCGCGCGATCACGATCACCGAACCCGGCGGACCCGAGGCCCTCGTCTGGACGGAGGTGCCCGACCCCGAGCCCGGCCCCGGCGAGGTCGTCGTCGAGGTGCGGGCCAGCGCGGTCAACCGGGCCGACCTGCTCCAGCGGCAGGGCCACTACCCGCCGCCGCCGGGTGCGCCCGCGTACCCCGGGTTGGAGTGCTCGGGGACGGTCCGCGCGCTCGGTCCCGACGTGACCGGCTGGTCGGTGGGCCAGGAGGTCTGCGCGCTGCTGGCCGGCGGCGGATACGCCGAGCAGGTCGCCGTGCCGGCCGGGCAGCTGTTGCCGGTGCCGGCCGGGGTGGACCTGGTCGACACCGCCGCCCTGCCGGAGGTGGCCTGCACGGTCTGGTCGAACGTGGTCGACCTGGCCCGGCTGGCCGAGGGCGACACGCTGCTGGTGCACGGCGGCGGCAGCGGGATCGGCACGTTCGCGATCCAGCTCGGGGTGGCGCTGGGCGCGACGGTGGTGGTGACCGCCCGGTCGGCCAAGCACGACCGGCTGCGCGAGCTGGGGGCCGCGCACACGATCGACTACCGGGAGCAGGACTTCGTCGAGGAGGTACGCCGGGTCACCGACGGGCGCGGCGCGGACGTGGTCCTCGACATCATGGGCGCGTCCTACCTGCCCCGGAACGTGGCGGCGCTGGCGACCGGCGGGCGGCTCGTGGTGATCGGCATGCAGGGTGGCCGCAAGGGCGAACTCGACCTGGGGATGCTGCTGGCCAAGCGCGGCTCGGTGCACGCCACCGCGCTGCGGTCCCGTCCGGTGGCGGAGAAGGCGGCGATCACGCGCGGCGTCCGCGAGCAGGTGTGGCCGCTGGTGGAGGCCGGTCGGGTGCGCCCGGTGGTGCACGCCCGGGTGCGGATGGCGGACGCCGCCGACGCGCACCGGCTGGTGGAGACCAACGACCACCTGGGCAAGGTGCTGCTGGTGCGGTGACGCCTCAATCCCGGGGGAGCACCAGGCGGGCGCCCGGGCCCTCGGCGGCGAGTGAGTCGCCGGGGTTGTAGAGCGTGCAGCGCTGCAACGACAGGCAGCCGCAGCCGATGCAGCCGTCCAGGTCGTCGCGGAGCTTGCCGAGCAGCCGGATCCGTTCGTCCAGCCGGTCCCGCCAGGCCCGGGAGAGCGCGGCCCAGTCGTCGGGGGTCGGCGTACGCCCGGCGGGCAGCGAGTCCAGCGCCTCCCGGATCTCGTCCAACGACACGCCGACCTGCTGGGAGATCCGGACGAAGGCCACCCGGCGCAGCTCGGTGCGGGCGTAGCGACGCTGGTTGCCGCCGGTACGGGCGGCGCGGATCAGGCCCAGCCGTTCGTAGTAGCGCAGCGCGGAGGGCGCCACGCCGCTCCGCTCGGCGAGCTGGCCGATGGTCAGGGTTGCCTCATGCATCACAGGGCCTTGAGTTGAAGTTCGCTTCAGGTCCGAGGCTATCCGTATGACGACGACCACCGCCACCGAGCTGGCCGCGCTGCTGGACCGGGTCCGCGCCGGCCGCGAGTTCGGCCCGAACGTGTACTCGACGCTGGACGTGCTCCAGGTGCTCTACGACCGGGTGCTCCGGATCACCCCGGCCACCGTGGACGACCCCGACCGGGACCGGTTCCTGCTCTCCAAGGGGCACGCGGTCGCCGGCTACTACGCGCTGCTCGCCGCCCGCGGCTTCGTACCGGTCGAGTGGCTCGACGACCAGGGCGGCCCGGCGAGCCGGCTCGGCGACCATCCGGACCGCACCCTCGTGCCGGGGGTCGAGATCGGATCCGGCTCGCTCGGTCACGGCCTCGGGTTGGGCGTCGGCACCGCGCTCGGCCTGCGGGCCCAGGGACGGACCGGCCCCCGGGTGTACGTGCTGCTCGGCGACGCCGAACTGGACGAGGGATCCAACCACGAGGCGATCGCGTACGCCGGAGCGACGGGCCTGGCCGACCTGACCGCGATCGTGGTGGACAACCACTCGGCCACGCACGGCTGGCCGGGCGGCGTGGCGAGCCGGTTCACCGTGCACGGGTGGAGCGCCGCCACCGTCGACGGGCGCGACCACGACGCCCTGCACCGTGCCCTCACCGGACACGACCACCACCGGCCGCACGTCGTCGTCGCGGTCGTCGACAACGGGGAGTGACCATGACCACGACCATGCGCGAGGAGTTCGTCCGCACGGCCGAGGAGGTGCTCGCCGACCCCCGGAGCGTGATCGTGCTCGCCGACATCTCCGCCGCCGCCTTCGAGCCGGCCGCCGCCCGCCACCCGGACCGGGTGGTCAACGTCGGCATCCGGGAACAGCTCATGATCGGCGTGGCCGGCGGACTGGCGTTGACCGGGCAGCGGCCGATCGTGCACAGCTACGCCCCGTTCCTCGTCGAGCGCGCCTACGAGCAGATCAAGCTCGACCTCGGCCACCAGGGGGTGGGGGCGGTGCTGGTGGGCATCGGCGCCTCCTACGACCGGGCGGCGTCCGGGCGCACCCACCTCGGGCCGGCCGACGTGGCCCTGGTCGACACGCTCGACGGTTGGACCGTGCACGTGCCGGGTCACCCGGACGAGGTGCGACCGCTGCTGCGCGCGGCGGTGTGCGGGGCGGGCTCGGCGTACCTGCGGTTGTCCACCCGGAGCAACGCGACCGCGTACCCGGAGGCGGGTGAGCTGCGGGTCGTCCGGGACGCCGGAGCGGGCGCGCCGCTGCTGGTGGCGGTCGGGCCGACGCTGGACGCGGCGCTGGAGGCGGTGGCCGACCGGCCGGTCACGGTGGCCTACACCCACCGGCCCCGGCCGTTCGACACCGCCGGGCTGCGGGCGCTGGCCGGCGCCGAGGTGATCCTCGTCGAGCCGTACCTGGCCGGCACCTCGACCCGGGTGGTGAGCGAGGCGCTGGCCGACCGGCCGCACCGGCTGCTCGCCCTCGGCGTCGGCCGGGCGGACCTGCGCCGCTACGGCGGGCCGGAGGACCACGACCGCTGGCACGGACTGGACGCCGCCGGGCTGCGCCGCTCGGTCGACGCGTTCCTCGGACCCACCGCCTGAACCCGGATACGACAGGACCCCGCGACCCCGGCCGGCGCCGGGATGCGGGGTCCTCGTGTCGTTCGGGTCAGCGCGCGGCGGCGGGGCCGACCGGGCGGCGCCGGGCGCGCTCGCGGGCCAGGATCCAGATCGCCTCGACGCCGTCCTTCCAGGTGATCTTCTTGCCCTCCTCGCGGCCCCGGGCCCGGTAGCTGATCGGCACCTCGTAGGGGCGGATCCGCTGGCGGAGCAGCTTGCCGGTGACCTCGGCCTCCATGCCGAAGCCGCGCGAGCGCACCTGAAGCGAGCGGTAGAGCGCCAGCGGCATCAGCTTGAAGCAGGTCTCCAGGTCGCCGATGTACGAGTTGTAGAGCACGTTGGCCGCCAGCGTGACGCCCTTGTTGCCCATCACGTACCAGAAGCTGTAGGAGCTGTGGCTGCCGAAGGTGCGATTGCCGTAGACCACGGTGGCCCGGCCGTCGAGCACCGGCTCCAGCAGGCGCGGGATGTCCTGCGGGTCGTACTCCAGGTCGGCGTCGAGGATGACCATGTACTCACCCTCGGCGTTGTCCACGGCGGTCTTGATGGCCGCGCCCTTGCCGGCGTTACGCGGGTGGGTGATCACCCGCAGGCGGGCGTCGTCCACCCGGCCGAGCACCTCGCCGGTGCCGTCCCGGCTGCCGTCGTCCACGACGACCAGCTCGATCTCGCAGGGGTAGTCCACCGCCAACGCCTGCTTGAGGGCGTCCGCGATGCGTTCTTCCTCGTTGTAGACCGGCATGAGGATCGAGAGCTTCACGGGTTCTCCACAAAGGCGGCGGCAGGTCGGGGCATAGCCTAGCCTGGCAGATCCCTGAGGTCACCCACAGCCGTCCTCGTCAGCCCTGCTTGAGCGGCACCACGACCAGGCGCGCGACCCCACCGTCACCCTGGGTAGCCCCGGCCACTCCCACCGTGGTGCCGACCTTGATGTCACTCGACCGAACGGTGGATCGGCGCTCCACCACCCGCAGCTTCTCGTCGAACGTCCAGGTCTTCGTGAAGCCGTCGGTGGACTTCACGGTCATCGAACGGTCATCGATGGCGGTGACCTGACCCCGCTGCACCGCGACGGTCTTCGTGCCCTCCTTGGTCTGCACCACGACCTCGCCGTGCAGGGTGTTCTTGCGCAGCAGCACCCGGGCGCGGTGTCGCTTGCGCCACTCCTGCGCACCGGCCTTGCGGTCCGGTCGGGCCTGCTCGTCCGGGGTGCCGGAGGCGGACGGCGCGGGCGCGGCGACCGGGTCGACGTCCAGGTCGGCGGCGTCCACCCCGAGCGCGGCGAGCGCCTGACCGTCCGCGCCCATCGCGGCGGCCACCTCGACCGCGGTCTCCCGGACCGGCTCGGCGCCGACCCGGCCCGCGCCGCACCCGGACAGGCCGAGCGCCGCGGCGGTGAGCAGCGCGGTGGCGCCGGTGACGATTCGCTGGCGTGCCATCTGTGTTCCTCTCGTCGGTGGTGACGTCAGCGTTCCCCACCCCCACGAGCGGAGCGTCAGGCCGATGTTCGAGCCAGGTAAGGATCTCCGGGCAGCCGGACGGTGAACGCCGCCCCGCCCTCCGGGGCGTGCGCGGCGGTGATGTCGCCGCCGAGCCGGCGTACCAGCCCGGCGGCGAGCGCCAGCCCGAGGCCGCTGCCCACCTTGCGCACCCCCCGGTACCGCTGGTGCAACGCGCCCCGTTCGAACGCCACCGCCAGGTCGTCGTCGGTGAAGCCGGGGCCGCCGTCCCGGACCTCCAGCACGCCGCCGGCCGCCGGGTCCGCGCCGGCGGCCCGGACCGCGAGCACCACCGGCGCCCCCGGGGGTACGACCCGCAGCGCGTTCTCCAGCAACCCGTCCACCACCTGCCGGATCCGACCCGGATCGGTGTACGCGGGCACCGGCGCGCCCGGCGACTCGACCCGGAACGGCACCCCGACCGCCGCGCACCGGTCCGACCAGGTCCGCTCCGCGTCGGCGGCGAGCCGGGTCAGGTCCACCGGCCCGGGATCCAGCGGGAAGTCGGCGGCCTCCAACCGGGCCAGTGCGAGCAGGTCGCTGACCAGCCGGTCCAGGTGCTCCGCCTCGGCGAGCACGGTCCGGCCGGTCGCCGGCACCGCGTCGGCGTCGATCACGCCGTCGGCCAGCGCCTCGGCATAGCCCCGGATGGCGGTGAGCGGGGTGCGCAGCTCGTGCGAGACGGAGAGGAGGAACTCGCGCTGCCGACCCTCGCTGGTGGCCAGCGCGGCGGCCAGCCCGTTCAGCGCGTACGCCAGGTCGGCCACCTCGTCGGGCGGCTCGACCGGCACCCGGACCGCCCGGTCACCGGCCCGGAGCCGGGCGGCGGCGGTGGCCGCGACGCGGATCGGTCGGGCCAGCCGACGGGCGAGCAGCAGCCCGGCGGCCGCGCCGGCGGCGAGGCCGGCGAGCAGCGGCAGCCAGAGACCGCGCAGCACCTGCCGCCACGGGCCGGTGGTGACGGCCCGGGTGAGCACCACGCCGTCACCGCCCGGCAGCGCCCGCGCCTCGACCAGCCGGCGTTCCCCGTCGACCAGCCGTCGACCGGAGACGTTCTTGCCGGCGGTGACCCGGGTGACCAGCGGTGCGGGCAGGCCGGGGCGGTCGACCCGGCCACCTCGGATCACGTACACCTCGATCTGCTGCTGGCGGAGCTGGCGGATGAGCCGGTCCCCGGCGCTGTCCCGCTGGCGTACCGCCCGGACGCGGAGCACCTCGGCGGCGAGTCGGGCCTGGGCGGCCAGCGCCTCCTGGTCCCGCCGTTCGGCGCCGCGCACCGCCAGGGGAACCGCGACCAGCGCGGTGACCAGCACCGAGACCAGCGCGACGGCGCAGGTGACGAGCACCGCGCGGGCGGTCAGCGTGTGCGCGCTCCGGCGGCGGGCGGGCGGCGCAGGCGGGCCGACGACCGGCAGCGCGACGGTGGGGTGGTCAGGCATCGGCCGCGTACCCGACGCCGCGGTGGGTGCGGATCACGCTGGCCGGGCCGAGCTTCGCCCGGACCTGCGCCACGTGCACGTCGACGGTCCGGGTGCCGGCGTGCGCCGCGTACCCCCAGACGCCGGCCAGCAGCTCCTCCCGGGTGAACACCCGGCCGGGCCGGGCCATCAGGTGGGCGAGCAGGTCGAACTCGGTGGAGGTGAGCTGCACCGGAACGCCGCCGGCGGTGACCGTGCGGCGGCCCGGGTCGAGGGTGACCGCGCCGAGCACCCGTGGTCGCTCGGCGGTCGCCGGTGTGCCCGAGGTGCGGCGCAGCACCGCGCGGACCCGGGCGACCAGCTCGCGCGGGCTGAACGGCTTGGTGACGTAGTCGTCCGCGCCCAGCTCCAGCCCGACCACCCGGTCCACCTCGTCGTCGCGGGCGGTGAGGAAGATGACCGGCGTCCAGTCGCCCGACGTGCGCAGCCGCCGGCAGATCTCGGTGCCGGCCAGGCCGGGCAGCGCGATGTCGAGCACGCAGGCCACCGGGCGCAGGCGCCGCGCGGCGGCCAGGCCGGCGTCGCCGTCCCGTTCCAGGTGTACGCCGAACCCGTCCCGGGTCAGGTAGAGCCGGACCAGGTCGGCGATGGCCGGCTCGTCCTCCACCACGAGGACGAGCCCGCGCTGTGCGGCGTCGGCGGTCACCGGCCCATGATGACCGCTCGGTGGTGCCCGGGAAGGTCTGGGGAACGTTCGGGTCAGGTAAGAAGAACGTCAGCGCGCCCGCGCCGGGTGGAGCACGGCGGGTCGGGCGGCGGTCGGGGAGTCGCCGATGGTGGCGACGAGCCGTTCCGCCGGCGTCCGCAGCCGGGTGCGGAAGGCGTGGTTCAGCAGGGCGTCGAGCTGCCACACCTGCTTCGGGTGGTGGGTACGGATGAGGAACCGCTCACGGACCCCGTCGATCGCGGTGGCCGCCAGCTCCAGGCTGTGCGCCCGCGGGTCGGGGCTCCAGGTGACGTTGCTCAGCTCCCGCAGCTCGGTGTTGAGGTGCAGACGGAGCCGGTGCAACACCCGGGTCTGCCGGGTGACCACCAGCCGGCGGTGGGTGAGGAGCATCAGGTACTCGCCGCCGACCGGGTGGTCCGGGCGGCTGCACCGGGTGACCAGGATGGTGGCATCGCCGGAGCCGACGCACCGGCGGAACACCGGCATGTGTCGGGTGACGGTCTGGGTGGCCAGGCCGGTCTCGGCGGCGGCCGGGAGGAACGTTCGCGAGAACACGTCCATGCCCGGTGCAACGAGCGGCTGACCAGGGGTGATATGGGTCACGCCCGATTTTTGGAACTTCCACCCGTGCAAATCGCACCCGCGGTGCGACTCCGCCGACTCCGGCTCAGAGCAGCTCGACGATGGTGGCGTTGGCCATCCCGCCGCCCTCGCACATCGTCTGGAGGCCGTAGCGGATGCCGTTGTCCCGCATGTGCTGGAGCATCGTCGTCATGATCCGCGCGCCGGACCCGCCGAGCGGATGGCCGAGCGCGATCGCGCCGCCCCGGGGGTTGAGCCGCTCCGGGTCGGCCTCGGTCTCGGCCAGCCAGGCCAGCGGCACCGGCGCGAACGCCTCGTTCACCTCGTACACCCCGATCTCCTCGATGCCCAGCCCCGCGCGGCGCAGCGCCTTCGCGGTGGCCGGGATGGGCGCGGTGAGCATGGCGACCGGGTCGTCGGCGGCGACCACGGCGGTGTGCACCCGGGCGAGCGGACGCAGGCCGTGCCGGCTGGCCCACTCGCTCGTGGTCACCGCGAGCGCGGCGGCGCCGTCGGAGATCTGCGACGCGGACCCGGCGGTGACCACGCCGTCGGGGCGGAACGGGGTGGCCAGCTCGCCGAGCTTGGCCAGCGAGGTGTCGCGACGGATGCCCTCGTCGGCGGCGAACTTGCCGCCGTCGGCGAGCGCCACCGGCGCCAGCTCCGGGTCGAACGCGCCGGCGTCCTGCGCGGCGGCCGCCTTCTCGTGGCTGGCCAGCGCGAACTCGTCCAGCTGGGTACGCGAGAACCGCCACCGCTGCGCGATCAGCTCGGCGCCGACGCCCTGGTTGAACGGCAGCGGCGAGTCCTCGGCGACGCCCTCGACGCCGCGGTAGCGCTCCAGGATCGCCGGGCTGAACGGCAACCCGCCGGCCACGCTGGAGCCCATCGGCACCCGGGTCATCGACTCGACGCCGCCGGCGACGACCAGGTCGGCCTGGCCGGAGAGGACGGTGGCGGCGGCGAAGTGCAGCGCCTGCTGGCTGGACCCGCACTGCCGGTCGAGCGTGGTGCCGGGGACCGACTCCGGCCAGCCGGCGGCCAGCACCGCGTTGCGCGCCACGTTCCAGGACTGCTCGCCGACCTGCGACACGCAGCCCCACATCACGTCGTCGACCTGGCCCGGGTCGATGCCGGTGCGCTCGGCGAGCGCGCGCAGCACGTGCGCCGACAGGTCGACCGGATGCACGCCGGCGAGACTGCCCTTGCGTCGCCCGACCGGGGTCCGCACCGCGCCGACGATGACCGCGTCACTCATGTCTACTCCCCGGTAACCTCGCTTGCCCCGATCCTACGTGCTGACCCGACCGGTCGTCCTCCCCCGCCCTGCGGACACCGGCGGCTGGCATGCTGGTCGGATGGATCCACAGTCGTCACCGGCCCGACAGTGGCGGGTGCCGCGCACGTCGCCGGTGGTCAAGGCGCTCGGCGCGCTGCTCCTGCTGGCCCTGGGCCTGCTGCTCGCCGCCGGCGACCCGGTCCGCCCGGCGCTCGCCGGCCTGGCCGCCGCCGGGCTGCTCGTCTGGGCGCTGCGCGACGTCGTCGCGCCGGTCCGACTCGCCGTGGACCCGGAGGGGATCACCGTGCTCCGCGGGTTCGCCGGGCGCCGCCGGCTGCCCTGGGCGACCGTGGAGGCGATCCGGCTGGACCGGCGCAGCCGCCGCGGACTCACCGCCGAGACCCTCGAGATCGACGCGGGGGAGTCGCTGCACCTGTACGGCCGGCGCGACCTGGACGCGCCACTGGACGAGGTGGCCGCCGCACTCACCGCCGCCCGCGCTGCCGCACGCTGACCCACACACCGACCGTTCACGCGCGCCGCCCGCCGCCGTCAGGCTCGGGTGATCGCGCGCCTTCAGGCGCGGGCCCGGCGGACCGAGCCGGTCGCCAGAGCCGGGCGTCGCGGCTCGGACGGGACCGAGACGGGCCGAGCCGAGCGGGCCGTACCGGGCGGGCCGGGCGGGCCCGGGCGGGCCCGGGCGGGCCGGGCGGGCCCGGGCGGGCCCGGGCGGGCCGGGCGGGCCGGGCGGGCCTGGGCCGAAGCGGGCCGAGCCGGGAAGTGCCGGGCCGATAAGGGCCGGCCCGGGAAGGGCGGAGCCGGACCGGGAATGGCGGTGGAAGCCGCAGGAGCGGGAGCCACCGGGACAACTCATCACTGATGAGCGATATACCGCTCAGTCATAATTATGACTGAGCGGTATATCGCTCTCGGGCACACTGCCGCCGAGACGCGACACGCCTCGAGGGAACACGCCCGAGACGCGACGTCTCAAGGGCCACGCCCGAGGTGGACGCGCCCAGAGGAACAAGCCCGAGGGGGACCCGCCCAGAGGAACAAACCCGAGGGGGACCCGCCCAGAGGAACAAACCCGAGGGGGACCCGCCCAGAGGAACAAACCCGAGGGGGACGCGTCCCAAGGGAACCGCCGAAGAGAAAGCCCCCAAGGCAACCTGGCCGACGGCAACGTGGCCGAGCGGTGCCCCACTGCACGGCCCTGCCCGCGCAGTGTCAGACCTCGACCGCCGGACCTGCTCGCGCGAAACCGGCGTCGTCAGCCGCGGCAGCGGCAGCGGGTCAGCCGAGCAGCGCCGCGGTGCGGACGACGGCCAGGCCGATCAGCGCCACCAGCAGGATCGCGCCGCCCGCCGCCTGGAAGACGGTCCGCCGCATCCGCGGGGCGTACGCCAGGACCAGGGCCATCATCGCGCCGACCACCAGCCCACCGAGGTGCCCGGCCACGGAGATGCCCGGCACGGTGAACGTGAAGATCAGGTTGATCACCAGGATCGGCACGATCGCCGAGATGTCCCGGCCGAGCCGACGCATGATCACGAAGATGGCGGCGAACAGGCCGAAGATGGCCGTCGACGCGCCGACCGCGGGCTGGTTCGGGGCGCTGAAGAGATAGACCGCGACGTTGCCGCCGAGCCCGGCGATCAGGTAGAGCGCCAGGAAGCGCAGCGGCCCGAGCACCGCCTCCAGCGTCCGGCCGAGCACCCAGAGCGCCCACATGTTGAGCAGCAGGTGCACCAGGCCGTAGTGCAGGAACATCGCGGTGACCAGCCGGTACCACTGGCCCTCGGCCACCCCGCCGACCGTGCCGTCGGGGAACATCGCCTGGCCGAGCACCGCACCCCAGTTGGTCAGCGGCGTCGAGCCGCCCATCAGGCCGCCGAAGCCGGAGCCGCCGGCGGCCGCGTCGCCTCCCCTGTCGGAGGCGATGGAGAGCAGCATGACCAGCACGTTCAGCGCGATCAGGACCTTGGTCACATAGCCCTGGCGGCCGGCGGCACCGCCACCGAAGGCGGTACGCGCCGGCCGCACGCTGCGGCGTCCCTCGGCGACGCACTCCGGGCACTGGTGGCCGACGGAGGCGTCCCGCATGCACTCGGGGCAGATCGGCCGGTCACAGCGGGTGCACCGGATGTACGTCTCCCGATCGGGGTGCCGGTAGCAGACCGGAGTGGTCGGCACCGGCCCCTCGGTGGCGTCACCTGCCTGCCCGGAGCGCTCAGTCATGCGAGCAAAGGTACCCGCGTGACGCTCAGGACGGCTGCCGCTCGATCTCGACCCGCTCGATCACCACGTCCTGCAGCGGCCGGTCGCTCGGCCCGGTCGGGGTGTTGGCGATCGAGTCGACCACCTTCGCGGACTGCTCGTCGGCCACCTGGCCGAAGATGGTGTGCCGGTTGTTCAGGTGCGGGGTCGGCCCCACGGTGATGAAGAACTGCGAGCCGTTGGTGCCCGGCCCGGCGTTCGCCATCGCCAGCAGGTACGGCCGGTCGAAGCGCAGCTCCGGGTGGAACTCGTCGGCGAACTTGTAGCCCGGGCCGCCGCGCCCGGTGCCGGTCGGGTCGCCCATCTGGACCATGAAGCCGCTGATCACGCGGTGCGAGATGGTGCCGTCGTAGTAGGGCCCGCTGCCCGGCTGGCCGGTCCGCGGGTCGGTGTACTCCCGGGTGCCCTCGGCCAGCTCCACGAAGTTGCGGACGGTCTTCGGCGCGTGGTTCGGGAAGAGCTCCAGCCGGATCGGGCCGGCGTTGGTGTGCAAGGTGGCGTAGACAGCCTCGGCCACGGGTACTCCTCACTCGTTGGTCAGTTCCTTGCGGATCCTCCCATGTGCCCGATCTGGCCATGCGGAGGCATCCGAAGGTGGAGGATGACGAAGGAACAACTCCCAGGAGGTGGGACCGTGTTTGGAATCGGGCGGCGAAAGACCCAGGGCCAGCTCGCGAAGGCCGAGCTGAACCAGGGCATCGGTCACCTGCGGCAGGCCGCCACGCACGCGGCGAAGGGCGCCGGGGCCACTGTCGGTCCGCGGGTCCAGGCAGCCCGGGTCGCCGTCGCACCCACCGCCGTCCTGGTCCGGGATCGGGCGTCCAGCGGCGTCGCGTCGAGCGTCGCCGCTCTCGCCCCGGTGGTCCTCGCCGTGCGCAACGCGCGGACCGAGGCCGCCGGCAAGGCGTCGACCGGTCGCCGGGCCGTGGCGGCGAAGCAGTCCGCGATGACGAAGAAGGCGAAGAACATGAAGGTGGGCAAGAAGAAGCAGCGCAGGTCGCGTGGCATGACCACCGGCCTGCTGATCGCCGGCACCGTGGCCGGCCTGGCCGGGGCGATGGCCATGCGCCGCCGCCGCGAGCAGCAGGAGTGGGCCGAGTACGACCCGACCGGCACGCTCGGCCCGACCGGCCAGGACAAGCTGGAGCCGATGCGGGAGGACGTGGACACGATCGTGGTGGACACCCCCGACGCGAGCGCGAAGGTGACCCAGGCCGGCCCGACCGGCGCCGGCAGCTCCGCCGTCGCCAACGGCAGCAGCTCGTCGACCACCGCCCCCGCCGGTGACCCGGTGATCCACCCGAACAGCAAGGTCCCCTCGGTCGCCGAGGGCGCCCGGGACGTCAGCGGCCGTCCGGCCGACGACATCACCAAGGCCACGCAGAACGGCAAGAGCGCCGCGAAGGCCAGCGGTCGCCGCTGACCCCCGGTTCTCGGAGCAGCGCCGGCGCGCGGGTACGTCCCGCGTGGCCGGCGCTTCCCGTTGCGGGCGGCGTGCCTACAGCCAGCCGTTGCGGCGGAACAGGCGGTAGAGCGTGAAGGACGCCGCCAGCATCAGCGCCCACACGCCCGGATAGCCGTACGTCCACCTCAGCTCGGGCATGTTGTCGAAGTTCATGCCGTAGATGCCGGCGATCGCCGTCCACACCGCACCGATCGCGGCCCAGGCGGCGATCTTGCGCATGTCGTTGTTCTGGTCGACGGTGACCTGGGCCAGCCGGGCCTGGAGGATCGAGTTGAGCAGGTCGTCGTAGGAGTTCACCTGCTCGACCGTGCGGCTGAGGTGGTCCTGCACGTCCCGGAAGTAGCGGCGCACCTCCTGCGGCACCGCGCGGTTGACCTGGGAGGTGAGCGTCATCAGCGGGCGCTGCAACGGCACCACCGCGCGCTTGAACTCGACCAGCTCCCGCTTCATCTGGTAGATCCGCTGGATCCGGCCGCTGCTCTGGCGGTCGAAGACGTCCGCCTCCAGCACGTCGAGGTCGTCCTCCAGCCGGTCGGCGACCTCCAGGTAGAGGTCGACCACCCGGTCGGTGATCGCGTACGCGACCGCCCACGGCCCCTGCCGGAGCAGGTCCCGCTTCGCCTCCAGGTCGGCCCGGACCGGCGACAGCCGGCAGGCGTCCCCGTGCCGGACGCTGATCACGAAGTTCGGCCCGATGAAGAGCATCACCTGGCCGGTCTCCACCACCTCGGAGTTCTCGGTCAGCTCGGTGTGCTCGCAGTAGCGGGCGGTGCGCAGCACCAGGAAGACGATCTCCCCGAAGTGCTCCAGCTTCGGGCGCTGCTCGGCCTTGACCGCGTCCTCCACCGCCAGTTCGTGCAGGCCGAACGTGGCGGCGATCTCGGTCATCTCGGCCAGGTCCGGCTCGTGCAGGCCGAGCCAGACGAAGCCGTCCCGCTCCCGGCGGGCGGCGGCCAGGGCCTCGGCGTACTGCGGGCGGCCGGGCTGACGCTCGCCGTCGACGTAGAGCCCGCAGTCGACGATGCCGCTGCGGCCGGGGCCGGCCGGCTGGGGCGTACGCGGGGAGCCGTCGGCGTTGAGGATGCGGGACATCGCGCGTACCGGGGCGGCCCAGGCGCGTGGCCGGAGTGCCCGGCCGCCGTTCTCCCCGGCGGTGCGGTCGCGTGCCACCCGGTCCGTCATCTCTCGCCCCCTCTCCGCGAAGCTGCGGCTTGCAGGTTACGCCGATCGGGAGCGGGCGCGGCACGGGCGGACGCGGGCCCGGACGGGCGGCTGCGACGGGCGTCACGCGGTGTGGCGCCGGGCGGGCCGGGCCGCGTCAGGGGGGTGAGGGGCGACACGGCCCACCCGGCACCCCTTGGGGGCGGGAGTGATGCCTGGGCGCGCCCCCGGCCCGGCCCGGGGCGAAGAACTGCCGCCCGGGACGTGCGGGCCGGTCACCGGGAAAAGGTGAGCGGCGCTCGCAGCATTGTGGGCCGCCGGCCGGCCCAGCGGGAGAGCCGAGCCGGCCAGCAGGGCCGTTCTGTCAAAAACCCGACAGAAAACTAGCCGCGAACCGCCGCCATCGCCTCGGCGAGCCGCCGGACACCCTCGTCGATCCGGTCCGCCGTCACGGCGGAGTAGGCCAACCGCAGCGCGTGCCGGCCGCCGTCGACCATGAAGTCGCTGCCCTTCACCACCGCGACGCCGCGCTCGGCGGCGGCCGGCGCCAGCCGGTCGACCTCGACGTCCTCCGGCAGCTCGACCCAGAGGAAGTAGCCACCGTCCGGCTCGACGAACCGGGCCTCCGGGATGTGCCGGCGCAGCGACTCGGCCAGCACCGCGGCCCGCTCGCCGAGCGCCGTGCGGACCGTCCGGATGGACTGCTCGATCGACCCGGAGACGCAGAACTGGTGCACGATCGCCTGGGCCACCATGCCCGGCGAGATATAGAGGTTGGTGGCCCGCTTGGCGATCGCCGCGATCAGCTCCGCCGGGCCGACCAGATAGCCGACCCGCACGCCCGGGCAGACCGTCTTGGTGAAGCTCGAGGCGTGCACCACCACGCCGCGGCTGTCCATCGACAGCATCGACGGCAGCGGCTCGCCCCGGAAGCGGATGTCCGCGTACGGGTCGTCCTCGAAGATGGTGAACTCGTACTCGGCGGCGAGATCGAGCAGCTCACGGCGCTTCTCCAGGGAGAGCGTCACGCCGGCCGGGTTCTGGTAGTTCGGGATCACGTGGGCCAGCTTCGGCCGGACCCCGGACTCCAGCAGCTTGCGCAGCTCGGCGGTGTCGAGGCCGTCCGGCTGGATGGTCACGCCGTGCACCTCGCCGCCCATCTGCTGGAGGTTGAGCAGCGTGCGGTCGTACGTGGGGCGCTCGACGACCACCGCGTCGCCGCGCCGGACCAGGTGGTCGAAGAGGAACGCGTCGGCCTGCAGCGAGCCGTTCGTGACCAGCACCTGATCCGCCTCGACACCGTGCTTCTCGGCGATCCAGCGGCGGAGGGGCGGGTAACCGACGGAGGTGCCGTACGCCGTGACCCCGGCGGGGTCGGCGTCGAAGGCGCGGACGGCGGCGGCCTTGAGCCCCTCGACATCGACGATGTCCAGCGAAGGAGCCCCACGGGCGAAGGAGATCAGCTGCTCGGCGGTCATGCGCAGAGCCTAGGGCCTGCATCCGGCGGTCCGACCGGCATACACGCGAAGTTCAACATGCGGGCAGAACTCGGTGGGCCGGGCGTACCGTTTCGGCCCCCGTACTTGTTGTCCACTCGCCCCACCGGCCAAGATGGTGCGGTCCGGGCGGCGGGCACCCGCCGGCCGCCCGTCGACATCAGACAAGGTGGTGGATGGCAAGGTGTCCGACGACATCGACCGGCTCGACGATCAGGCCTTCGCGCGCTGGCTGGCCGGACGCGCCGGCGAGGCGCTGACCGCGCTGCGCGCCGGCCAGGGCTTCGCCGACCCGCGGGCGCTCAAGGACGCCGGCGACCAGGCCTCGCACGAGCTGATGCTGGCCGCGCTGGCCCGCTACCGGCCGACCGACGCGGTGCTCTCCGAGGAGCAGGCGGACTCCCGACAGGACTTCTCCACCGGCGACCGGGCGGCCCGCCTCGACGCCGACCGGGTGTGGATCATCGACCCGCTGGACGGCACCCGGGAGTTCTCGGAGGAGGGGCGCACCGACTGGGCCGTCCACGTGGCCCTCTGGGAGCGCTCGGCCGGCCCGGACGGCGGTCTGACCGCCGGCGCCGTCGGCATGCCGGCGCGGACCGGCGCGGACGGCACCCCGCTGATCCTGGGCACGGGCGAGCCGACACCCGCCGCGGTCGACGGTCCGCTGCGGATCGCGGTCAGCCGCAGCCGGCCGCCCGCGTTCGTCCCCCAGCTCATCGAGGACCTCGGCGCGCAGGCGGTGCCGATGGGCTCCGCCGGTGTCAAGGTCTGCGCGGTGGTGACCGGCCAGGCCGACGCGTACGTGCACGCCGGCGGGCAGTACGAGTGGGACTCCGCCGCCCCGGTGGCGGTCGCGCTCGGGGCGGGGATGCACGCGTCCCGGATCGACGGGTCACCGCTGCGCTACAACGCCGCCAACCCCCGCCTGCCCGACCTGCTCGTCTGCCGGCCCGAGCAGGCCGAGCAGCTGCTGAAGGCCATCGACCGGTTGCTGTGACGGCACCGCACCGACCTGCCGCCTCGCTCGTTGCACTATGCGGTGACGCCGGTGCTGAGCCGGGAGACAGCTGACACGCCGATCCGGAGGAGGATCATGGGACCCGGCCCGTCAATCGCCCCCGTTCGCGATGCCCACCCGGCCCCGACCCCACCCCCGGGCCGGCGGCCACGCCGCCTCTACCGGCGCGGCTGGCTCGTCGCCGTCACCGCGACCGTCGTCCTGCTCAGCACGACGGTCGCCGTCGCGGTCACGCAGGAGCGGGAGCCCGCACGGCAGCCGGCCCCGGAGGCGAACGGGCCGGGAAGCGTCGCGGCCACGCCCGGCGGGGCCGCGTCCCTGTCCGCCCGTCCGACCGGTGGGGTCGCCGGGCTCGGCGCCAACCCGAGCCTCTCGCCCGGCCAGTCCCCGTCGGCCAGGCCCGGCTTCCAGCCGTTCCCGGCGCCGCGGGCCACCCTGCCCGGGGCGAGCATCCACCTGGTCGGCGGCGAGAGCTTCAGCGCCGGCGTGGCCCGTTCCGACCGCACCTACGGCCCGTTGCGGATGGTCCGGGTGTTCTACCCGGGACTGCCGCCCGCCTGGTCGGGCAGCCGCGCCGACGTGGTCAACCGGACCGTGGTGGTGTCCTTCAAGGCGCCGCCGGCGGAGGTCGCCGCCGGTAAGCACGACGCCCGGCTGACGCAGTGGTTCGCCTCGATCCCGCGCGACCACGACGTCTACTGGTCGTACTTCCACGAGCCGGAGAACGACGTGGAGAGCGGCAACTACACCACCGCCCAGTTCCGGGCCGCCTGGCGCCGGGTGGCCGGCCTCGCCGACCGGGCCCAGAACCCGCGGCTGCGGGCGACGCTGATCCTCATGTGCTGGACGCTGAACCCGAACTCCCGGCGCAGCTTCACCGACTACTACCCCGGCGGCGACGTCGTCGACGTGCTCGGCTGGGACTGCTACAACAGCGGCGGCAAGTACAACCGCTACACCGAGCCGGCCAAGGTCTTCGGACCGATGATCAGCAAGTCGAAGGAGCTCGGCAAGCCCTGGGGCCTCGCCGAGACCGGCAGCGTGCGGATCGCCGGGGACAGCGGCACCGGCCGCGCCGCCTGGATCCGATCGATGAGCAGCTACCTGAACGGGCAGCGCCCGCTCTGGGTGGCGTACTACGACTACCAGGTGTCCGGCGGAGACTTCCGGCTCACCGACCAACCCAGCAGGGACGCCTGGCGCGCCTGGTGCTCGGCGTCCGCCTGACCGCTCCGGCTCAGATGCCCCGACCGCGCTTGTGCAGCGTACGCAGGACGCGGTCGGGGTCCACGGCCTTGCTGGCCACGGCGAGCGCCAGGTAGGCGCGGGCCTCCTTCGGGTTGCCGGCCAGCGTGCGGCGGGCCCAGCGGACGGCCTCCCGACGGTTGCCCATCGCGGCCTGGGCGAAGGCGATCTGCCCGGCGACCCGGGCCTCCCCCGCCGGCACCGTGGCGAACTCGGGGTAGCGCTCCAGCAGCCACTGCAACGCGGTGGAGATGGTCTCCCAGCGCTGGGCGAAGTATGACCGCTTGTGCCAGCGCACCGTCACGTACGGCTCGGTCAGGTTGACCAGCGGCGCGTGCCGGGCGGCCCGGAGCAGGAACTCGTAGTCCTCCGCGTAGCTGCCCGGGATCTCCTCGTCGACCAGCCCGATCGCGTCGACCAGCGCGTCCCGTCGGATCAGGAACGTGGACGGGTGCAGTTCGGTGTGCCGGTCGCGCAGCAGCGACGCCAGCGGCACCCGGTCCATCGACAACGAGCGGTCGACCTGGCGGCCGTCGTAGTCGACCCGGATGCCGCAGCTGACGAACGCGCCGTCCGTCGTCGCCTCCAGCGCGGCGACCTGGGCGGCCAGCTTGCCGGGCAGCCACTCGTCGTCGTCGTCGCAGAACGCGACCAGCTCACCCTCGGCGGCGAGGATGCCGGTGTTGCGGGCACCCGCGAGGCCGGGGGTACGGCTGTTGGTGATCACCCGGATCCGCGGGTCGTCGGCGAGGGTGTGGTCGGGCTCGGACTGGTCGTAGACGACCACCACGTCGATCCCGCCCGGGTAGTCCTGACCCAGGATCGCGTCGAGGGCGGCGCGCAGCAGCACCGGCCGGTCCCGGGTCGGGACCACGGCGGTCACCTGCGGTGGATTGCTCCCGGTCACGACGCCTCCGTGCTGTTGGTTCGGCCACCGCCGAGGTATCCGTAGCGCAGGCGCAGCGGCAGCGTCGCGGCGCTGACCACGGCCCGGCTGCGCGTCGGCAGGTTCTCCCGCCAGGCGTTGTCCTGGCGCACCTTCAGCGGACCCGCGCTGAACCGCAGCGGGTTGCCGGCGATGCTGTGCGCCCGGACCAGCGGCACCGGCGGCTCGTCGAGGACCCGCAGCGCGTCCGGGGTGTCGGTGAGGCCGGCGAACCGGCGCACCCGGGTGACGGTGCCGCGCGGGTCGGCGGTGAAGTCCTCGTAGCGCAGCCGGACCACCGGCGCCCGCTGGGCGAGCAGGTGGAACGCCGCGTTCTGCGCGGTCCAGAGGCTGCTCACCGTGAACGGGGAGAAGGTCGGCATGTAGGCCTCGCCGTCCACCACCTCGGGGCGGCGGACCTGCTTGGCCCAGGAGTAGGCGACCGCCCGGCTGTCCCGGACCAGGTGGACGACCCGCAGGTCGAGATCGGGCGCCCAGCGCAGGGCGAACGCCGTCGAGGCGTGCTTGCTGGAGTCCACCACCACCTCGGCGCCGGTCACCTCGGTCGCCGCCCGGTAGATGCGGGTGTAGAGGTCGGCGTAGCGGCGCACGGCGGCCAACTGCTCGGCCGGCAGGTCGCCCCGGGCCAGCTGGGGGATGTGCCGGGTCCGGTCGACCTCGGCCTTGAGCGCCAGCACCTCGTCCCGGTCGACCGCCGCCCAACCGCCGAACGCGTGGTCGCCGACCTGCTGCCAGAAGCCGCAGACCGTGAAGCGCTCGCCGCAGCCGCAGCGTTCGTCGCCACCGAGGGCCCGCTCCCAGAGGTGCACCACCTCACCCACGGCGCAGACGTCGGGGTGCTGGGCGAGGATCAGCTCCAGCAGGGTGGAGCCGCTGCGTCCGAGGCCGCCGACGAAAAGCACGCGGACCGGCGCGGTCACCGCCACCACCGGCGTCGTCCCGACGCACGCTGGCGTACCAGGTCCTCGACGATCTGGCCGACCCGCGCCGCCGCGGCGGCGCGGGGGTCGGGGCGGTCCGGGTCGGCGTCCAGCCGGAAGGTCGCCGGGTCGACGAGCGCCTTGTCGAGCGCCTCGACCAGGTCGGCCTCGGTCTCGACCAGCCGCACCATGCCGGCGGAGCCGAGCCGGCGGGAGAAGAGCTGCTGGTGGTTGTCGACGTGCTCGTGGTGGGCGGGGTCGCGCGGGACCACGATCGGCAGGTGGCCGTTGCGTCGGGCCTCGGTGATGGTGGCCGGCCCGCCGTGGCAGACCACGACGTTCGCCTCGGCGATCGCCCGCTGCAACTCGTCGTGGGCCAGGAACGGCACCGCGTCCGGCAGGTTCGGCGGGGTGCTGCTGCCGTACTGGAGGACCAGCCGGACCTGCCGCGGACCGTCGGCCCGGGCGGTCCACCAGCGTTCCAGCCAGCCGACCAGCCGGTCGAACCTGTGCACGTCGGTGCCGACCATGGCCAGCACGGTGTCCGGCTCCGGTTCGGTCTGCCGCTGCCGGGGGATGAACGAGGTCACAGGAGATTCCCCACCACGGTGCCGTCGGGATAGAAGCGGCGCTGCTCCTCCCACTGCACCAGCATCGCCGAGAGGAACGGACGGCAGAGCCGGGCGGTGAGCGTGGGGCTGTCGATCCGGTCGTACACCTCGATGTAGACGGTGGGGATCCCGCGCAGCCGCGCCACCACGACGAACGGCAACGCGACACCGGCGCCGGTGGTGACCACCGCGTCGACGTTGCGGCGCTTGAGCGTCCGGACCGCGAGCAGCATGTTCCGGGCCAGGTTCTTCACGTTGCGGGTGGTGGGGTGGTGCGCCCACACGACCTGCTCCCCGTCGAGCAGCGAGCGCGCGTCCGGGGTGTCGAAGGTCACCCAGGAACGAGCGCGGTTGCGATACCAGGGTGCGAGCGCCAGCAGCTGGGCAAGGTGCCCGCCACTGGAACCCACGAGCATGACTTCACCGGGCTCCACGTCTCCAACCGCCTCCCCCACCGCACACCCGTGCCACTTCCGTGGGACGGTCAGCTGAGCGCCGGAACAATCTAACGGCACCGCACGCGGAACAGAAGTGGGAGTCACGATTCACGTCCTGCCGGCCGGATTCCTTCACGCATTCCGCCAGTCCCCGGCTCCTCCGATCGCGCCTACACTGCCGCTTGACATCCACCGGGGACGAGGAGAAGCGATCGATGACGGCCCAGCAGCCTGCGGCAGCGGACGGTTCCGGGGCGGGCGCTCCGTCCGGCACCGACCGGGTGACGGTGCTCTACGTCTGCGGGATGCCGCGCAGCGGTTCCACCCTGCTCGACCTGATGCTCGGCCAGTTCGTCGACCACTGCGACGTCGGCGAGCTGTTCTACCTGTGGCAGTCCGGGGTCGAACGGAACTTCCGCTGCGCCTGCGGGGAGCACTTCGACGAGTGCCCGTTCTGGGGTGAGGTCGGCCGGCGCGCGTACGGCGGCTGGGCGAACATCGACGTGCAGGAGGTACGCGCCCTGCAACGCCGGGTCGACGCCACCGGCAAGGTGCCGATGATCAAGGGGGCCCGGGTCGTGCCGGGCTTCCGGCAGGACCTGGAGCGCTACACGACGCTGATCACGAAGCTCTACCGGGCGATCGCCGAGGTGTCCGGCGCCAAGGTGGTGGTCGACTCGACCAAGCGCCCCTCGCTGGCGTACATCCTGGCCCGCGCGCCGGAGATCGACCTGCGGCTGGTGCACATCCTCCGCGACCCGCGCGGGGTGGCCTACTCCTGGAGCCAGCTCGTCGAGCTGCCCGAGGGCACCTCCACCAAGGGCCGGATGAACCAGCGCTCGGCCCGGCTGACCGCGCGGCGCTGGGTCACCGTCAACGCGATGATCTCGTCGCTCGCCCGGTCCGGCGTCCCGCGGGTGGTCGTCCGGTACGAGGACCTGGTCCGCGACCCGCGGACGGAGCTGGGCCGGATCGCCGCCCTGACGGCCGACGTGACCGGCCAGGTCGACCCGCTGTCGTTCCTGCACGGCACCGAGTTCGAGCAGGCCGGGTCGCACGCGGTGGCCGGCGGACGGATCCGGATGCGCACCGGGCCGATCGCGCTCAGCCTCGACGAGAAGTGGCGTCGTGAGTACGCGCCCGGCCGCCGCCGGATGGTCGGTGCGATGACCTGGCCGCTGCGTCGGCGGTACGACTACCGCTGAGCGGCCGGTCCGGCGGGCCGGTCACCGGCCCGCCGGAACCGGTCAGGCCCTCGGGGTCGCCGCCGCGGCCAGGTGGGCGTCGAGGACGTCGAGCAGCTCCGGGTTGCGCTCGTAGTCGAACTTGCGGGCGAAGTGGGCGCCGCTGGCCAACGCCCGGGGCAGGTCGTCGGCGGTGAGCGACTTCGGGTGGTTGAACGTGCTGTTCCGGAAGTCGAAGTAGCGCTTGCAGTCGGGCACCAGGTTGAACCGGTCCGCGCTGCACACGATGGTCTGGAAGACCGCCTCCACCGGGGAGAGGCAGTGCCGGAAGTAGTCGACCACGTCCGGCCGCCGGTCGAAGTATTCCCGCAGGTAGGCCACCACCGGCCAGGTCAACGACGAGAACGCCGACCCGCCGTGCAGCCGCAGGTCGGGCCCGAACGGGGTGCGGGCCCGCCGACCCACCACCAGCCCGTACGACACGTGCACCCGCATCAGCGGCTGGATCCGGTTGACCGCCTGCACCGGCCGGAGCAGCTTCTTGGCCCGCGGGCTGAGCCCGCGCAGCCGACGGTGCTGGAAGTGGTAGCGGGAGCGGACCCGACGTTGCGGCCAGTGGCTCTCCGGACCGAACGCGTCCCAGTACTCCATGAACCCGTCGGCGCCGGAGCCGATCAGCTCGGCCTCCGCCTGGTCGAGCGGACGGATCGGGTAGTCCTGACCGGTGATGTTCACCAACCAGTCGACCTGCACACCCTCACCGTTCAGCCAGTCCACGGCCGCCATGTAGCGATCGACGTGACTGAAGTCGCCGTAACCACCCTCGTGGTACTGAACCGTCACGTCGCGTAGTGTGCGCAGCTCGGAGAGGTCGAGCGGAGCCCCGTTCACGTCATGGCTGATGTGCACGATACTGTCCGGACTGTACCGCTTCACCGCGTGGACCAGCCTGGTCAGCTGGTCGGGCGAACGGTGACTCTGGATGTGATAGCAGAAGCGCACCAGTGCATTATCGTCCCGGCACCCTCCGGGCAGAAGTGGCGGACCCTCGGCGACTTCCACTCTCCGCTCCGATCAGGGAGACTCAGAATTCACCGTGGCGCGGACGTCCCACGGCTGACTGGCCGGTCCGGTCGAAAGGGAGCGACACACTCCGATGCCCTCACCTCACCGCCCCGATGTGCAGCACGACGCGGACGGGCCCACGCTGATGTCCTACCTCGAGTGGCTCCGCCGCCGATGGTGGATCCTCGCGCTCGCGGCCCTGCTCGGCATCGGATCGGGTCTGCTCGTCACCAAGCTGCAGACGCCCACCTACACCTCCACCACGTCGGTGCTGGTGCGCCAGGTCGGCCCCGACGCGGTGCCGGGCACCAAGGTCAACCTCGACACCGAGGCGCAGGTGGTCCGCTCCCTGGTGGTGGCCGAGCGGGCCCGCGCCCTGCTGAAGACCAGCACCAGCAACGAGGACCTGGTGCGGTCGCTGTCGGTCACCGTGCCGCCGAACAGCCAGGTGCTCCAGATCTCGTACGAGGGCACCACGCCGCAGGCGGCGCAGAACGGCTCGCACTCGTTCGCGCAGGCGTACCTCGACCTGCGGCTCGCCACGGCGGCCAAGGCGGTGGAGAACGAGATCACCTCGATCACCCAGCAGATCGCCGAGGTCAACAAGCAGCTGACCGCGACCGCCGGCAAGATCGCCGCGGCGCCGGCCAACTCCGCCGCCCGGGCCCAGGCCGAGGCCAGCAAGCAGGTCTACACCAACCAGCTGACCCGACTCAACGAGCGGCTCAGCCCGCTGCAGGACAACGCGCCCGACGCCGGCCAGATCATCTCCGACGCGGCCCTGCCCCGGAAGCCCAGTTCGCCGAACCGCACGCTCAACCTGGCCAGCGGGATGGGCGCCGGGCTGCTCTTCGGCATCGTGCTCGCCCTGGTCCTGGACCGGCTCGACACCCGCGTCCGGCGCGGCCGCGACGTGACCGCCCGCACCGGCCTGGCGACGCTGCTGGAGCTGCCGCCGCGCGCTCCGGCGCTCAGCATCCTGCCGCCCACCCACCGGGTCTCGCGTGAGCTGGGCCGGCTGCGCAACGTGCTGCTCTCGATCATGTCGGAGCCCCGGCCGGGGCGCGGCCGCCAACTGCTGCTCACCGACACCTCGCCCGGCCCGGTGGCCGGTTTCGTCGCCGGCAACCTGGCCGCCGCGTACGCCCGCACCGGCGCCCAGGTCGCGATCGTCACCACCCGGCCCGACTCGCCGCTGACCGCCATGTTCGGCGGGGCGAAGCCCCGGCACACCCTCGCCGACGTGCTGCGGCACGACGTCGGCGCGCTCGCCGCGCTCACCCCCGCACCCGGGCTCAACACGCTGCGCGCCCTGCTGCCCGGCGAGCTCGACACCGACGTGGAACTGCCGGTCGCCACCATGCTGGGGATCCTCGACGAGCTCGCCGACCGCTTCGACCACGTGCTGATCGAGACCGCCCGACCCACCCAGGCCGTCGAGGCGCAGGCCCTGGCCCGGCACGTCGACGGAGTGATCCTCGTGATCGAGAGCGGGCGGACCCGGACCAGCGAGATCACCGCCGCCCTCCAGCAGTTCGAGCAGGTGGACGCGCCGGTGCTGGGCAGCGTGATGGCGCCCCGCCTGCCGGAGCAGGCCGGCAGCCCGGCCGCCGGCGGTACCCCCGCCGCCGAGAACCAGCGGGACGAGCGCCGGCCGTCACCCCGCCCGCGCCCGGAGCCCGTCTTCCGCCCGGGTGGTGGCCAGCCGACGAGTGACAGCACGATGATCCTGCCCCGGCCGGTCGGCTCGTCGACCGGTGGTTCCGCCCCGCGCAAGCCGGCCCCGGGCCCCCGCAAGCCGACCCCGACCCCGACCCCGAACCCGGCCCCGAGCGCCGTGCCCGCCGCCAAGCCCGGCCCGCCCGCGCCGGTCCAGGCCGGCGGCGCGGTCCGGCAGCCGCCGTCCACCGTCTACCGGTCGAAGCGTGACATCGACGGCGTCGACGGCCAGGGCCGGCTCTCGATGGCCTTCGACCCGGTGGAGGACCAGGAGTGAGGCTCCGACGGTCTGTCGTGGCGTCGGCCGTCGGGGTGCTGATCGTCGCGCTGGGCGCCGCGTGCAGCGACCCGCCGCCCCCGGGTGCGACCGACCTGGTCGACCCGGGCACCCCGGCGCCGAAGCCCAGCCCGACGCCCAGCCTGCCGGCGGGGCCGCTCTCCGGGCAGCCGCTGACCCAGCCGGGAGTGGAGGCGCGGCAGGCGCTGGCGGTGCCGATCCGGGTGAGCGAGTCCGGCACCGCGACCGGCCTCGACGCGGCGGACCTGGTCTACCAGGAGTTCGCCGAGTCGGGCCGCCTGCACCTGAGCGCGGTCTACCAGTCCCGCGACGCCGCGAAGATCGGCCCGGTGGCCGAGATCCGCCCGGTCGACATCCGCAGCGTCGGCGTGCTCCGCCCCTGGCTCGGCTACGACGGTGGTCCCACCGGTTTCGTCAGCCAGCTCAAGGCCGCCGACCTGAGCGGCGTGACGCCGGCGCAGCGCAGCTCCGCGTTCCCGGGCGGAAACACCTCCACGACGGCACTGCGGGCCACCGCGCCGAAGGGCGGCGCCGCACCGGCGCCGCTGTTCGACTACGCCACCACGGGCACGGCGCTGGCCACCCGGGACGTCGCGCCCGCCAGCAAACTCACCGTCTCGGCGTCCGGTCACCGCACCCAGACCTGGACGTACGACCAGGCGAAGCAGCAGTGGTCGGGACGGGTCGGCAAGACCACCGTGACCGCCGCCTCGGTGGTCGTGCTCACGATGGAATACCGGACGCTGAACGTCCGCAAGCCCAGCCCGCGCTCCCTGCCGAGCGCCAACGTCTACGGCAAGGGCGCGGCCCTGGTCGTGTCCGGGCCGTCGAGCGCCAAGGCGCAGTGGAGCAAGCCCGGGCAGAAGCTCGTCTGCAACGTCACCGACCTGGCCGGATTCCAGGTCCGCCCGCAGCCGGGCACCACCTGGATCGTCTACGCGCCGACGACGGCCCGGGTAGCGGTCACATGAAGACGCTCGTCCCGCTCCAGCCCTCGCGGCCGGAGCCGGTGCCGAGTGATCCGGTGCCGACGGGGGCGCCGGCCGGCGTACGCGCCGCCGGACGTCGAGGTCTGCCCACCGCGTGGCCGCTGATCGCGCTCTTCGTGCTCTACCCGGTGTGGTGGGCGCTCGGCCTGCCGTCGTTCATCTTCGCCATCCTCGCCGTGCCGATGGCGTTCCAACTGCGCCGGCGCGACCGCATCCGGGTGCCCCCCGGCTTCGGGTTCTGGCTGATCCTGCTCGCCTGGGTGGTGCTCTCCGGGCTGATGCTGGACGTCACCGCGCCGAACACGCTGACCCCGGACGGTTTCGGCCGGTACATCGGCTGGGGCATCCGGGTGATGAACTACACGGCGCTGACCATCACGATGCTCTACGTGCTCAACCTGAGCGAGAAGGAGCTGCCGCGGATCCGGATGCTGCGGCTCTTCGGGTTCCTGGCCGTGGTCACCGTGATCGGCGGCTACGTCGGCGCGCTGCTGCCCGACCTGAAGTTCACCGCCCCGCTCAACTACATCCTGCCCGACGTCATCGCCAAGGAGCCGTTCGTCAACCGGCTCATGCACGTCGAGGTGGCCCAGGTGCAGGAGGTGCTGGAGGGCGAGGCCAGTTCCCCGCGTCCGGCCGCCCCGTTCGAGTACACGAACACCTGGGGCGAGAACATGGGCATCCTGCTCATCTGGTTCCTCGTCGGCTGGGTGGTGTACGGCCGAGGGCTGCGCCGGCTCGGCGGATACCTCCTGGTGGCCGCCGCGATCTTCCCGATCGTGTTCTCCCTCAACCGCGGTCTCTGGATCGGGCTGGTGATCGCCGCCGTCTACGTCGCCCTGCGGCTGGCGCTGCGCGGCCGGATCGCGGTCCTCGCCGGCATGGCGCTGGCTACCGCGCTGGCCGGGGTGCTGGTGCTGGCCTCACCGCTGGGCGGGCTGCTCGACGAGCGGATGCAGAACGGGCACAGTGACGAGATCCGGGCCACCCTGTCCAACGGGGCGGTCGAGGCGGCCAACCACTCGCCGGTGCTGGGTTACGGCGCCAACCGGGCGCTGATCGGCAGCAACCGGTCGATCGCGATCGGCAAGTCGGCCGACTGCCAGCAGTGCGGCAACCGGGAGCTGGGCAGCAACGGGCAGGTCTGGAACCTGCTCGTGGGCCAGGGCTGGGTCGGCGCGTTCTGCTACAGCGCGTTCTTCCTCTGGTGCCTGTGGCGGTTCCGACGCGACCATACCGCCATCGGCATCGCCGGCAGCGCGGTGCTGATCCTGATGCTGTTCTTCCAGTTCCTCTACGGCGCCCTGAACACCACGCTGGCGTACGGCCTGATCAGCGTGGCGGTGCTGGCCCGCAACGACCAGTACCTGCGGACGCTGCGCCGGGAGGCGCTCGCCGCGGTGGCGTCCGCCGTGCCGACCAACCGACGGGAACGGACCCGCTGATGACCGCAACCCCACGAGTCGATGACGCGCGCGCGGCGTACCTGCCCGAGCTGGCGGCCGTGGTCTGGCCGGAACCGGCCGGCCCGACGCTGCGCCGCGGCGGCGCCGGCTACGCCGTGGTGCCCTCGGCCGCGCGACCCCGGCTGCTGGTGCCCGCCGGCTCGCGGCGGGCCGCGGCCAGCGCGGTCCGGCACTCGACGGAGGCGGTGGGTACGAGGGCCCGGCTGCGCCGGTCGCTGCTGGCCACCGCCTTCCGCACCGGTCTCGGCCGGCTCGCCTTCCGGGACCGTCTCCAGGTCGGGGCGACCGGCGGAACGCTGGAGGAGCACCTGACCGAGGTGCTCGGCCGCCCGGCGTTGCTGAGCGTGCACATCGGTCCGGCCCGCGCCAACCGCAAGCCGGTGATCCAGCTGCTCGACGACCACGGCCGACCGTTGGGGTACGCCAAACTGGGCGTGGACCCGCTCACCCGTGGCCTGGTCGACGCCGAGGCCGAGGTCCTGCGCCGGCTGGCCACCGTCGACCTGCCCGGGATCGTGGTGGCCGACGTGTTGCACCACGGCGCCTGGGGCCCGCACGCCCTGCTCGTGCAGAGCGCACTTCCCGTGGGGCTGCCCCGGGCGACGCCGGCGGCGGCCGCCGAGCGGGAACGCGAGGCGATGGTGGCGGTCAGCCGCTGCCTGGGCGTCGACCGCCGACCCCTCGCGGGCAGCGGCTACGCCGACCGTCTCGCCGCCGAGGTCGAGGCGCTGGGTGACCGGCCGGAGACCGCGCGGCTGCGCGCGGTGCTGGCCACCGTCGTCGACCTCGACCCGACGCTCGACCTCGGCGCCTGGCACGGCGACTGGAACGGCGGCAACAGCGCGGCGCTGGCCGACGGGCGGATGCTCGTCTGGGACTGGGAGCGGTTCGCGGCGGGCGTGCCGGTCGGCTACGACGCGCTGCACCGACGGCTCCAGACGGCGATCACCAAGGCCGGGGTGGAGCCGACGACGGCGGCCCGCGAGCTGCTGGGCGGGGCGGCGGGCACGCTCGCCCCGTTCGCGCCGCCGGCCCGCACCGAGGACCTGGTGGCGGTGCTCTACCTGGTCGAGCTGGCCGCGCGCTACCTGCGCGACCGGCAGGCCGAGGCCGGCGCCCGGCTGGGACACGTGGCCGCCTGGCTGTTGCCGGCGGTGGAGGATCACCTGGCGACCCGGCCGGGTGCGGGAGGAGTGCTGAGATGACGCTGGCCAAGGCCAAGGCCCGACGGGCCGTGCGGTCGGTGACGCGGACGGTCGGTCGGTGGACGGCGAACTCGCGGATGACCCCCGACTTCCTGATCGTGGGCGCCCAGCGGTGCGGCACGACGTCGCTGTTCAAGACGCTCTCCCAGCACCCGGGCGTGCTGCCGGCGGTCTACCACAAGGGCGTCCACTACTTCGACACCGGCTACGACCGGGGCATGGACTGGTACCTCGGGCACTTCCCGACGAACCGCCGGGCCGAGGCGGTACGCGCGCAGCTCGGTGTGCGCGGGGTGACCGGCGAGTCGAGCCCGTACTACATGTTCCACCCGCTGGCCGGCGAGCGGATCGCCGCCGACCTGCCCGAGGTCCGGCTGCTGGTGCTGCTGCGCGACCCGGTGGAGCGGGCGTACTCGGCGCACGCGCACGAGTCGGCCCGGGGCTTCGAGTCGGAGACGTTCGAGCGGGCGCTCGAACTGGAGCAGAGCCGGATCGCCGGCGAGCGGGAGCGCCTGCTCGCCGACCCGACCGCGCACAGCCACCACTACCAGCACAACGCCTACCTGACCCGGGGGCAGTACGTCGAGCAGCTGGAGCGACTGGAGTCGATCTTCGGGCGGGACCGGCTGCACGTGATCGACGCCGACGACTTCTTCGCCGACCCGCGGCCGGCCTTCGACGGGGTCTGCGACTTCCTCGGCCTGCCGCACTGGGCGGACATCTCGTTCGGCAAGCACAACTCGCGGTCCCGCTCGGCGATGGACCCGGAGCTGCGTGCCCGGCTGGAGGCGCACTTCACGCCGTACGACGAACGGCTCGCCGCCTGGTGGGGACGCGTACCGTCGTGGCGACGGTAACTCCCACCCGACCGGCGGCGGGCGCCGAGCTGGGCGGGGCCGCCCGGCACGGGGTGCTGAACCTGCTCGGCGTGGCGGTGGCGGCGGTCGCCGGCTTCGGGCTGAACATCGTGGTCACCCGTGGCTGGTCGATGGCGGACGCGGGTCTGTTCTTCGCCGCCACCAGCGCGTTCATGATCGCGTACGCGGCCGCCCGCCTCGGCACGGGCATCGGCTCGGTCTACTTCATCAGCCGCTACCGGACGCTGGGGCAGCCGGAGCGGATCCGGGCCTCGGTGCTGGCCGGACTGCTTCCGCTGCTGGTCATGGGCGTTCTGCTCACGACGGTCGGCTGGCTGTTCACCCCGCGGATCGTCGAGCTGACCTTCGCCGAGCCGGTCCCGGGCGCGGTGCCCGCGCTGCGTGCGCTGCTGCTCTTCGTACCGGTGGCCGCGCTCTGCGACTTCACGCTGTCCGCCTGCCGGGGCTTCGGCAAGATGCGTCCGCTGCTGCTCATCGAGCGGCTCGGCCGCACCCTGCTCCAGTTCCTCGCCGTGCTGGTGGTCGCCGTGCTCGGCCTCTCCGCCACCACGGCGCTGCCGCTGGCGTGGGCTCTGCCGTACGTGCCGGCCGCGCTCGCCGCCGTGTTCTGGCTGGCCCGCATGGTCCGGCGGGCGGAACGCTCGGCCGGCCCGGACGCGCCGCCGCCGGTGAGCTGGCGGCAGGAGTTCGTCCCGTACTGGCGGTACAGCGGGCCGCGCGCGTTGAGCGGGCTCGCCCAGATGGTGGTGCAACGGCTCGACATCGTCCTGCTGGGCGCGCTGCGCGGGCTGTCCGAGGCGGCGCTCTACACGGCGGCCACCCGGTTCCTGACCCTCGGTCAGCTCTCCGGTCAGGCCCTGTCGACCGCCGTCCAGCACCGGCTGGCGGAGCATCTGGCCCGGGACGACCGGGCCGCGGCCGGACGGCTGTACCAGGCCGCGACCGCGTGGCTGGTGCTGCTGGCCTGGCCCGCCTACCTGCTGTTCGCCTCGTTCGCCGAGCCCATGCTGTCCCTGTTCGGCTCCGGTTACGACGCCGGGCGGACGGTCACCGTCTACCTGGCCCTGACGATGCTGGTCGCCACCGGCTGCGGCATGGTCGACACCGTGCTGAACATGGCCGGGAAGACGGCCTGGACGTTCTACAACGCGCTCTCCGGCACGGTGGTCAACGTGGTCGCCAACGTGCTGCTCATCCCGCGCTACGGCGTCATGGGTGCGGCGATCGCCTGGTCCGCGTCCATCCTGATCACCAATCTGGTGCCGCTGGTCCAGCTGCACCGCGCGTTCCGGCTGCATCCGTTCGGTCGGGGCACGCTCACCGCCGCCGGGCTGGCGCTGGCCTGCTTCGGTGCGCCGTCGTTGGCGCTGCACGCGGTCACCGATCCGGGTATGGCGTCCCTGCTGGTGGTCGCCGCACTGGGCGGCGCCGGCTACGCCGTGGCGGTCTGGCGGCTCCGTGGCGTGCTCCAGCTCGACGCCCTGCGGGCGCTGCGGCGCAACCGGGGGCGATGACCGGCGACTCCACACGACATCGACCACCGGCCCGGCCGGTGGCACCAACACGGGGAGGCACGGCAATCATGAAGTGGGTCCGCAGTTCGGCGGCGCTCCTGATCGGAGCGACACTCGCCCTGACCGCCTGTCAGCGGGAGGCGCCCGCGCCCCTCACCCCGGCCCCGTCGACCGGCGGTCAGACCGCGCCGGTGAAGCCCCGGCCGGTGGGCGGCCTGGAGACCACCGGACGGGGCCCGGAGATGCCGGCGCAGGGTGCCTGGCTCGGCGCGTGGGTGAAGCCGACCTGGCAGACGCCCGACGGTCGGGTCAGCGCCCTCACCGCCTTCGGCGAGCAGACCGGCGGCAAGGTGACGTTGGCGCACATGTTCCACGAGTGGGAGGACGACTTCCCCGGCCCGACCGAGAACGCGTTCCAGGCCGCCCAGATGCTGCAGATGATCTCCTGGTCCGGCGCGGACACCCGGTCGATCAGCGACGGCGTGTACGACCAGCTGATCCGGCAGCGGGCCAAGAAGATCAAGGACTTCGGGGTCCCGGTGCTGCTGCGGTGGCGGTGGGAGATGGACCGGCCCAACCTGCGCCAGAGCGTCCGGTCGCCCGAGGACTACGTGGCCGCGTGGAAGCACATCCGGGCCATCTTCACCGAGGAGGGGGCCACGAACGCCGGCTGGGTGTGGTGCCCGCACGTGCTCGGCTTCGTGGACTCAAGCCGCGACGCCGCCGCCTACTACCCGGGTGACGACCAGGTCGACTGGCTGTGCACGGACGTCTACCCGGGCAAGAACTACGACGGCTTCGCCGAGCAGATGGACACCTTCATGGCCTTCGCCCGGCAGCGGCCGCGACCGGTGCTGATCGGCGAGTTCGGCGTCACCCACGACGGCGGGCCGGGCCAGCGGGCGGCGTGGCTGCGGGAGGCGCGCACCTACATCAAGCAGCACCCGCAGATCAAGGCGGTGGTCTACTTCTCGGCCAAGCAGACCAAGGGCACCACGTACGACAGCACCTTCGACGACGACCCGGAGGGTCTGGCCGCGTACCGCGAGTTGGCCGGCGACCCGTACTTCTCGGCGCCCGCGCCGACGGCCACGCCGGGGGGCCCGGTGAACTGACCTCCACCGTTCGTGTGGCCGGTTCACCTCTCCCGGTATCCGTCAGGTCGTGTGGACGGGTATAAAGGTCATCCGGGGTGGACGCCATAGCTGAAATGCGGAATTGTGTGCCCATCACGCGTCAACCGGCCGTGCGCCCCCGATCGGCGACCCCTGCACCCCTCGTCCGATCGGCCGGGCCGGCCACCTCGTTCTCCGTCACTCCTCCGGAGCTGCCCGTGCTAAATCTTCCCGCGACCACGCGCCGATCATTCGCGCTGGTCACCGCCGCCTTCCTCGGTGTCGGTGGTGTGCTGTCGGCCAGCCCCGCGCTGGCCGCACCGGACCACAGCACCATGGTCAGCAGCGCCCCCGCCACCACCACGCCGAACATCAAGGACGGCGCGGTCTACGCCATCTACGACGCCGGCAGCAAGGTGATCGCGGGCGGGTCCTTCACCGAGGTGCGCAACCGCGACAAGTCCCAGGACATCCCGCGCACCAAGCTGCTCTCCTTCGACAAGGCCACCGGCATCGTCGACCCCGCGTTCGCGCCCGTCATCGACGGTGACGTCTCGGCCGTCGTCGCCGGGCCCACCGCCGGCACGGTCTACATCGCGGGTTCGTTCAACACCGTCAACGGCGTCAACCGCCGGAAGCTGGCGCTGCTCAACATCGCCGACGGCTCGCTGGTCACCACGTTCAAGGGACCGGCCTTCAACGGTCTGGTCAACGACATCGTCAAGGTCGGCGACCGCCTGCTGGTGGGTGGCATCTTCACCACCGCGGGCACCGGCGTGAACCGCGGCGGCCTGGCCTCCATCGACGCCAGCACCGGCGCGGTGGACGACTACCTGACCACCAACCTGACCGAGAACCACAACTGGACCGAGGGCAGCACCGGCACCGCCAAGGCGGGCGTGGGTCCGGAGAAGCTCGCCGTCTCGCCCGACCGCAAGCAGATGGTCGTCATCGGCAACTTCAAGAAGGCCGACGGCGTCGTGCACGACCAGATCGTCCGGATCAACCTGGGCGACAGCGGAGCCACCGTCGCCGACTGGAACACGGACGGCTACTCCGGCGCCTGCAAGTACGCCGCGTTCGACTCGTGGGTCCGCGACGTCCAGTTCTCCCCGGACGGCAAGTACTTCGTGGTGGTCACCACCGGCGCGTCCTACCCGGGCACGCTCTGCGACTCGGCCGCCCGCTGGGAGGCCGACGCCACCGGTGGCGGCCAGCAGCCGACCTGGACCAACTTCAGCGGCGGTGACACGTTCCTCTCCGTCGGCATCAGTGAGAAGGCCATCTACGTCGGTGGTCACTTCCGCTGGTCGAACAACCCGATCGCCCGCGACAAGGCCGGACCGGGCGCGGTGCCGCGGGCCAGCATCGCGGCCCTCGACCCGGCCAGCGGCCTGCCGCTGTCCTGGAACCCGGGGCGCCACCCGCGCGGCTACGGCGTGACCGAGATGATGGTCACCCCGCAGGGTCTCTGGCTCGGCAGCGACCAGGACTACATCGGCGCCGGCGAGCACCTGCGCAAGAAGATCGCGTTCTTCCCGCTGGACGGCGGCGACGCACCCCACTCGACCAGCACCAAGGGCCTGCCCGGCGACGTCTACCAGGCCGGCCGGGCGGCGCAGACCGAGGTCCTCTACCGGGTGAACGCGGGTGGCCCGGCCATCCCGGCGACCGACGGCGGCCCGGACTGGGCGGCCGACACCGACGCCGCGCCGAGCCCGAACCACAACGGCGGCAACAGCGCGAAGGCCTACACCACCAACGCCACGTTCGACAGCACCGTGCCGGCGAGCACCCCGGCGACGCTGTTCAACACCGAGCGGTGGGACCAGTCGACCGCGCCGGACATGCAGTGGGACATCCCGGTCGCGGCCGGCACCCGGGTCGACGTCCGCCTCTACCTGGCCAACCGCTACAGCGGCACCGCCACGGTGGGCAAGCGCAAGCTCGACGTCACCATCGACGGCGTGCTCAAGCTGAACGACTTCGACCCGGTCGCCGAAGCCGGTGGCACCGACCGTGGCACCATGCGGTCCTTCTCGCTGGTGAGCGACGGCGTGGTCGACATCGACTTCGGCCGGGTGCTGGAGAACCCGCTCATCCAGGGCATCGAGGTGGTCAAGACCGCCCCGACGCCGGACGCCTCGGACGTGCTCTACCGGGTGAACGCGGGCGGCGACCAGCTGGCCGGCGCGAACGGCCCGGCCTGGGCCGGGGACTCGCTGGCCGCGCCGAGCACCTACCACAACGACGGCAGCACGGTCACGACGTACACCACGAACGCCTCGGTCGACGCCACCGTCCCGGCCGGCACCCCGGTCGAGCTGTTCAACAGCGAGCGGTGGGACCAGACGACCACGCCGGACATGCAGTGGGACTTCCCGGTCCCGGCCGGCACGCCGGTGCAGGTGCGCCTCTACCTGGCCAACCGGTACGCCGGCACCGCCACCGCGGGCAAGCGCAAGTTCAACGTGAGCATCGACGGTGTGCTCAAGCTGAACAGCTTCGACCCGATCGCCGCGATCGGCGCCACCAACAAGGGCACCATGCGGGCGTTCCCGATCACCAGCGACGGCAACATCGACATCGACTTCGGTCGGGTCCTGGAGAACCCGCTGGTGCAGGGCATCGAGATCGTGAAGCTCCCGCCGGTGCCGCCGGCCACCACGGTGGACAGCATCACCAAGCGGTCGTACGACGGCGCGACGACGGTCGGCAACGCGATGTCGGTGGCGAACCCGGACAACACCCGCTGGTCCACCGTCAAGGGCGCGTTCTGGGTCGGCGGTGACCTGTTCTACGGCGTCGGTGGCGACCTCTACAAGCGCTCCTTCGACGGTGCCGAGTTCGGCAGCCCGAAGAAGCTGGACCCCTACCACGACGCGAAGTGGGACACGGTCATCACCGGCTCCGCGCCGGAGGGCCAGACGTACGCCGGCATGACGGTCAACTTCGCCGCCGAGCTGCCGAACGTGACCGCGATGTTCTACAAGAGCGGCCGGCTCTACTACTCGCTGGCCGGTCAGAGCACCCTGTTCTGGCGCTATTTCACGCCGGACACCGGCACGGTCGGCGCGGAGCGGGCCACGGTCGCCGGCACCACGGCGTTCGCCGACGCGGGCGGTCTGTTCCTGGACGGCGACAACCTCTACGTCGTCTCCCGGACCACCGGCAACCTGTCCTCGATGGCGTGGTCGGACGGCGTGCCGACCGGCTCCGCCACGGTCCGCAGCGGTCCCGGCGTGGACGACGTGGACTGGCGCGGCACCGCGGTCTTCGTCGGCCCCTGACCGGGGCGGACACGACCTGACAGCACCGCAAGCGACGATGGCCCGGCCGGTATCGGCCGGGCCATCGCCCGTTTCGGGCCGGGTCAGATCCCGGTCGGCGCGTGCTCCCGCGCCCACACCCGCATCAGGTCCCGCACCGAGATCACCCCGGCGACCTCCCGGCCGTCGAGCACCACCAGGTGGCGGAATCCACCCCGGGCCATCGCCGCGGCCGCCTCCTCCACCGTCCAGTCCGGGCCGGCGTAGACCACGTCCCAGGTCAGGTGGGCACCGGTACGCTCGACGTCCGGGTCGAGCCCGGCGCCGATCGCCTTCAGCACATCGCGCTCGGTCATGATCCCGATCCCCTCGGAGTCCGGGTCGATCACGACCGCCGACCCGACACCGCGGGCCGACATCATCCGGGCCGCCTGGCGGAGCGTGTGCTCCGGGCCGACCACGAGAACCTCACTGGACATCGCTTCCCGAACCTGCATCACACATCACTCCTGTGGGACGGCGACTGGGTACGGACATGGTGGGCCATCGATGCGTACCGGGACAAGAACGGGCATCGCCGGAATCGGTGCGGATGGCTACTGTCGGAGGGTGCCCACCGAGCCCCTCCGCTGTGCCGGCGCGCTGATCGTCGACGACGACGGCCGCATCTTCATCCAGCGCCGGTCCCCCGAGCGGCGCATCTTCCCCAACTGCTGGGACATCGTCGGCGGCCACCTCGAACCCGGCGAGGAGATCGACGACGCGTTGCGTCGTGAGGTCGCCGAGGAGACCGGCTGGGCGGTGTCGCACGTGCTCGGCCTGGTCGGCGAATACCGGTACACCGCCGACGACGGGCTGGCCCGGGTCGAGACCGACTTCCTGGTCCGGGTGGACGGCGACCTCAGCCGGCCCCGGCTGGAGGCCGGCAAGCACACCGAGTTCCGCTGGCTGGCCGAGTCGGACGTCGCCCTGCTCGACGAGCACCGGGACGTCAACGACGGCTTGATCCGCCGGATCGCCGAGGACGGCTTCGCCGCCCTCCGTTCCATCGGGCTGTAGGGCGATCACGGGCTGCACCACGGCCGTCCGGCCGCCGACGATATCCTCGCCACGTGGAATCCGGTCGAGAAGAGGAGCGTGTCGGCATGATCGGGATGGTGCTCGCCGCCGGTGCGGGGCGCCGGCTGCGGCCGTACACCGACACCCTGCCCAAGGCCCTGGTGCCGGTCGGCGGGGAGACCACCATCCTCGACATCGCGCTGCGCAACCTCGCCGAGGTGGGGCTGACCGAGGTGGTGATCGTGGTCGGCTACGCGGCGGACGCGGTCCGGCAGCGGCAGGCCGACCTGGAGCAGAAGTACGGCGTGACGCTCACGCTGGTGCACAACGACAAGGCCGAGGAGTGGAACAACGCGTACTCGCTCTGGCTGGCCCGGGAGCACTTCGCCCGCGGCGTGCTGCTGGTCAACGGCGACACGGTGCACCCGGTGAGCGTGGAGAAGACGCTGCTGGCCGAGCGTGGCCCCGGCATCCTGCTGGCCGTCGACACGCTCAAGGCGCTGGCCGAGGAGGAGATGAAGACCACCTTCGACGCCGCCGGCCAGCTCACCCGGATCACCAAGCTGATGGACCCGGGCGAGGCGTACGGCGAGTACATCGGCGCGACGCTGATCGAGCCGCAGGTGGCCGACGCGCTCGCGGACGCGCTGGAGGCGACCTGGCGACGCGACCCGAACCTCTACTACGAGGACGGCTACCAGGAGTTCGCCGACCGGGGCGGCGAGGTGCGGGCGGCGCCGATCGGTGACGTCTCCTGGGTCGAGGTCGACAACCACGAGGACCTGGCCCGGGCGCGGGAGATCGCGTGCCGCTACTAGCCCGTAGCGTCCTCACCCCGCTGCACATCGACGTGCGGCGGGGTGCGGTGGCGGACCTGGCGGCGATCCTCTCCGACGGCCGGATCTCGGCCGGCGGCGACGTCGCCGTGGTGGTCGGTCCGGGGCAGGGCGAGAAGATCGCCGAACTGCTCCGGCCGTCGCTGCGTTCGGCGGACGTGTTCACGGTGGCCGGGGGCACCCTGGACGCCGCCGACGAGTTGGGCGGCAAGCTGCGCGCCCGCTCCTACGACGCGGTGGTCGGCATCGGTGGCGGCAAGACCATCGACGTGGCCAAGTACGCGGCAACCCGGCGCGGGCTGCCGATGGTCTCGGTGGCGACGAGCCTGGCCAACGACGGCATCGCCTCCCCGGTGGCGAGCCTGATCACCGAGGGCCTGAAGGGCTCCTACGGCGTGCACATCCCGATCGCGGTGATCGTCGACCTGGACTTCGTGGAGGCCGGCCCGGAGCGGCACAACCGCGCCGGCGTGGGCGACGTGGTGAGCAACATCAGCGCCCTGGCCGACTGGGAGCTGGCCCGTACGGTCCGCGGCGAGCCGTTCGACGGGCTGGCCGCCTCGCTGTCGCGGGCCGGCGCGGAGGCGGTGCTGAACCATCCGGGCGACATGACCGACGACGGATTCGTCACGGTCCTCGCGGACGCGCTGATCTCCAGCGGTCTGGCGATGGCCATCGAGGGCACCAGCCGCCCGTGCAGCGGCGGCTGCCACGAGATCATGCACGCGGTCGACGCGCTCTTCCCCGGCACCGCCTCGCACGGCGAGCTGGCCGGGCTCGGCGCGCTGTTCTGCACGTTCCTTCGTGGCGACGAGCGCCGGTTCACCGAGATGTCGGCCTGCCTGGCCCGGCACGGGCTGCCCCGGCTGCCGGCCGAGGTGGGGTTGACCGACCACCAGTTCGTCGAGGCGGTGCAGTTCGCGCCGGCCACCCGACCGGACCGCTACACCATCCTCGAACACCTCGCGATGTCGTCTACCGAGACCCGGGAGCGGCTGGCAGACTACGCCGGTGCCCTCCGCGACCACCTTGGCTGAGCCCCGTCCCACCGTCGCCGACTTCCACCGGGTCAACCGGGGCGGCGGCCTGTTCAGCGAGTCGATCAGCCAGTGGATCGGGGCGGCCTTCGCGCTGGTCGCCCAGCGCCTGGGGCTGCGCCCGACGGCGCTGACGCTGACCAACCTGGTGTTGGGGCTGGGGGCCTCGGTGGCAGTGGTCGCGCTCGCCGACGATGTGGCCGCCGGCTCTGTCCCGGCCTGGCTGGTCGGGCTGGTCGCCCTGGTCGGCTGGCAGGTCGCGTACGCGCTGGACTGCGCCGACGGGCAGCTCGCCCGGGTCACCGGTCAGGGCAGCGCGGCCGGCGCCCGGGTCGACGTGCTCTGCGACGTGGCCGCCCAGATCGCGCTGGTGGCCGCGCTGTCCGCCACGGCCGTGGCGCAGCGCCCGTCCACCCCGGTCTGGCTGGTCGCGGTCTTCGCCGGCACCTGGATGGTCAACCTGGTCACCTCGGTGATGCAGGCCGGCCCGAACGCGGCCAGCATGGTCACCTCGACCTCGTTCCCGGTGCGCGTGGTGAAGCTAGTCCGCGACTACGGCGCGGTGATCTTCCTGGCCGGGCTGGTGCTGGTGTTCGCGCCCGCGCTCGCGTTCTGGGTGGTGGTGGCGTTCACGGTGGTCAACGGCGGCTTCCTGCTGGCCAGCATCGCGTTCTCCGCCCGCGCCTCCCTGCGCTGAGGTGTAAGGAGGGGCCCCTTCTTAACGCCTCGTGCATAAGAAGGGCCCCTTTTTCACAGCGGTCAGCTCGAGAGCCGCCGGCCGGCCAGGCCGGCGTAGATGTCGATCAGGCGCTTGGTGATCACGTCGGGGTGGAAGGTCCGCTCGTAGCGGCTCCGCGCCGCGCCCGCCCGCACCGGCGCCTCGGCCGTGGCCAGCGGCAGGGCGGCGGCCAACGCCTCGACCTCCGGCGCCACCACCCAGCCGGCCTCGCCGCGCTGCACCCCCGACGGCAACGCGACCCGGCCGTCGCCCGGGGCCGCCGTGGCCACCTCGGCCGGACCGGTGCCGGCGGGCTCGCGCGGGGTGTCCGCGCCCACCAGGTACGGGATGCCGCCGAGCGCGGTACCGAGCACCGGCCGGCCGGCGGCCAGCGCCTCGATGATCACGGTGGGCAGCACGTCGTGCCACGTCGAGGTGGCCAGCACCACGGAGCTGTCGGCCAGCGCGGCGCGCACCCCGGCCCGGTCGAGCTGGCCCAGGTAGTGGATGTCGGGCCGCTCGGCGGCGGCCTCCTCGGCCAGCGGGCGCAGCTCGCCGTCACCCGCGATGCGCAGCGGGCCGAGCGTGCCCACCGGGTGCCGCCGCCACGCCGCCAGCAGCAGGTCCAGCCCCTTCTCCGGGCTGAGCCGGCCCATGAAGAGGAAGCCGTTCCCGACCGGCGCCGGGGTGCCCGGGTCGGGCACGGCGTTGGGTTTCACCACGATCCGCTCGTCCGGGATGCCGTAGTCCCGCAGATGGTCGGCGACCGCCGTGGTCAGCGCGATGAAGCGGTCCACCGACTTCCAGGTGGGCCGGTGCACGGCGAGCGTGGTCGCCATCAGCGCGCTCTGCGCCCGGGAGTTGCGGTAGCAGCGGTGCACGACCGCCGGCACGCCCAACGCCCGGCCGCGGCAGTCCTGGCAGATCACGCCGTCGCGGAAGTAGAGGCCGGAGGAGCACACCTGCCGGTAGTTGTGCACCGTCTGCACCACCGGCACGTCGTGCCGGTGCGCGGTCCGCACCACCCAGGGCGAGAGCAACGGGTACGGGTTGTGCAGGTGCAGCACGTCCGGCCGGTGCTCGGTGAGCAGGCGGTCGAGGTCGTGCTGGGCCTTCGGGGCCCAGATCGGCGAGATCGGCAGCAGCGCCTTGGCGGCCCTGGACATCGACGGGATCTCGTCGGAGCTGCGCAGGAACGGCAGCACCTCCACGCCGGCGGCGGTGAGCTCGGCGATCTCCGCGTCGACGATGGTGTTCTCGCCGGAGGGCTGAGCTTCCCGGTACCGGTTGTGCGCCACCACGATTCTCACGGAGCTTGCCCTTCGTTCGCGACTGTGCCGATCTCTGCTCGCGACTGCGAGGCTCGCAAGCTCACTCCTCGCGCTCGCGCATGGGACTCGCAAGCTCATTCCTCGCGCTCACGGAAAAGAAGGCTACCGTTGTCCCGTGCCTGAACTACCGGAGGTGGAAGCGCTCGCCGGTTACCTGCGCGAGCGGGCGGTGGGGCGGCGGGTCGACCGCTTCGAGGTCGCCTCGATCAACGCGCTGAAGACGTACGACCCGCCGCCGAGCACGGTCGCCGGGCGGACGGTCACCGGAGCCGGCCGGTACGGCAAGTTCCTCGACGTCCGCTTCGACGAGGGCCTGCACCTGGTGGTCCATCTGGCCCGGGCGGGCTGGCTGCACTACCGGGAGGCGTTCGCGTCCACGACGCCGCTGCGGCCCGGCAAGGGACCGATCGCGGTGCGGGTCCGCCTCGACGACGGGTCCGGCTTCGACCTGACCGAGGCCGGCACGCAGAAGAAGCTGGCCGCCTACCTGGTCACCGACCCGGCCCAGGTGCCGGGCGTGGCGAAGCTGGGTCCGGACGCGCTGGAGGCGGACCTGCCCATGTTCGCCGAGCGGCTGCGCAGCCGCCGGGGGCAGGTCAAGGGCGTGTTGACCGACCAGGCGGTGCTCGCCGGCGTCGGCAACGCGTACTCGGACGAGATCCTGCACGCGGCGCGGCTCTCCCCGTTCGCGATCACCGACCGGCTGACCGACGACCAGCTCGCCACCCTGCACGCGGCGACCCGGACGGTGCTCGGCGACGCGGTGCGGCGGTCGATGGGGCAGCGGGCCGCGGAGCTGAAGGGTGAGAAGCGCTCGGGCCTCAAGGTGCACGCCCGGAAGGGCCTGCCCTGTCCGGTCTGTGGCGACACGGTGCGGGAGGTCTCGTTCGCCGACTCGAGCCTCCAGTACTGCCCCACCTGTCAGACCGGCGGCAAACCGCTGGCTGACCGAAGGTTGTCCCGTCTCGTACGGTGAGTAACCGCACCCGCCGACTACTGAGCGGAATCGTCCGGCGATCGCCGAAGGTCCCGGTCGCCGGCTCTACCCGAGCCGCCATCCATCGGTATAGTGGCTCGGTCCCCGGCTTCACAACTGACTCGGAGCCGGCCAGATCCCCACGGGCAACGTGGGAGACTGGGACGGTGAGCGACCCGGGTCCTCACGGCGAGTGAGGACGCGGGTCATGCGGGAGGACATGGGTTGAGGTGACGACAAGCCTCCAGCGCCCGGTAACCGACACAGGCCGGAGCAAGAGCGTGCGGCACGTCGACAGCTTTGAGATCCAGCCGCCGACTCCGCCGTCGCACAACGGCGTACCCCGGTCGGCGTGGGCCCGCGCCCGGCGTCGGGTCTCCCGTTGGCACCGCCCCTACATCGCCGCTCTGCTGCTGCTCGACTTCGGCGCGGCGGCTCTCGCCAGCTTCCTGGCGGTGCAGATCTTCGAGCAGGCCGACTCCGGCTTCCGGGACGCGCCCGCCGCCTGGTTCTACACCGTGGCGTTCCTGCTGCTGCCGCTCGGCTGGGTGCTCATCCTCTGGGGCAACCGGACGTACGACCGGCGCTACCTGGGGCTCGGGCCGGACGAGTACAAGCGGGTGATCCGCTCCGGCGTGGCGGTCGCCGCCACCGTCTCGTTCCTGGCCTTCGCCACCAAGACGACGCTGTCCCGGTGGACCGTCGGGTTCGCGCTGCTCGGCGCCATGCTGCTCATCCTGTTCGGCCGGATGATCGCCCGTGCCTGCCTGCACGCGCTGCGCCGCCGCATCGGTCAGGCCGGGCACCGGATGGTGCTGGTCGGCACGCTGCCGGAGTGCCTGGAGGTCTTCACCACGGTCACCCGCAACCCCAACGTCGGTCTCGTGCCGGTGGCCATCCACCTCACCGACGGGTACGCCGCCGCGCGGGGCATGGAGACGCCGGTGCCGGTGTACGCCGGCCGCGACGTGCTGGCCCTGGTCCGGGAGGTCGGCGGCGACACCATCGCGGTCTGCGGTTCGGCCAGCGCCGAGCCGGGCGAGCTGCGCCGGCTGGCCTGGCAGCTGGAGGGCTCCGGCGTGGACCTGGTGGTCGCGCCCCAGCTCACCGACATCGCCGGTCCCCGGGTGCACATCCGCCCCATCGAGGGCCTGCCGCTGCTGCACGTCGAGGAGCCGACGCTCTCCGGGCCGGCGCTGCTGGTCAAGAACCTGATGGACCGGGTCGCCGCCGGCCTGGGCCTGCTGCTGCTGACCCCGCTGTTCGCCGCGATCGCGCTGGCCATCCGGATCTCCGACCCCGGTCCGGTCTTCTTCCGGCAGCCCCGGGTCGGGCACGAGGGGCGTACCTTCCGGGTCTGGAAGTTCCGCACCATGTACGTGGACGCCGAGGAGCGGCTGGCCGGCCTGGTCGACCAGAACGAGACCGACGGCATGCTGTTCAAGATGAAGCAGGATCCCCGGGTCTTCCCGGTGGGCCGTTTCCTGCGGGCCTCGTCGCTGGACGAGCTGCCCCAGCTGATCAACGTGCTCTGGGGCGAGATGTCGCTGGTCGGCCCGCGTCCGCTCCCCGCCGACGACGGCGACTTCCTGGGCGATGTCCGGCGCCGGCTGCTGGTGCGCCCGGGCATGACCGGGCTGTGGCAGGTCTCCGGCCGCTCCGACCTCTCCTGGGACGAGGCGGTCCGGCTCGACCTCTACTACGTCGACAACTGGTCGCTGGCCTACGACCTGAGCATCCTGTGGCGGACCGTCGGGGTGGTGCTGGCGCGCAAGGGCGCGTACTAGCCTTCGCTGCGTGGGTGGCAACCTCTCGGCCGTCTTCGCCGTCGTCTCGCTGGTCACCGCGTTGGCCGCGGCGCTCTGGGCGGTGCTGCGCCTGCGTGCCCGGCGGGGCATCGCCACGGCCACCCAGCGGGCCACGTACGAGGTGCTGCACACGGCGGGCCTCGCCGCGGAGCCGCTGCGCGCGGGCCTGAGCACCGCGGACGCGGCGAAGGCCGTACGCCATCTGCGCGCCCTGGTGGGCGCGGCGGGCCTGGCGCTGACCGACCGGGACGCACTGCTGGCCATCGACGGGCGCGGCGCGCACCACACCGACCAGCTGGTCGCGGCGGCCCGGCGGGCGGTCGGCAGCGGGCGCTCGACCGTGCTGCACGAGTCGGAGTTGCACTGCGACCTGGTCGACTGTCCGGTGCGCGGCGCGGTGGTGGCGCCGCTGAGCGCGGACGGGCGGGTGGTCGGGGCGCTGGTGGCGGTGGCCGACGAGCGACCGGCGCCGGGCCTGGTGCAGGCCACGCTGGAGACCGCGCACTGGGCGGGGGACCAGCTCGCCCTGGCCGAGTTGGACTCGTCGCGGGAGCGGCTGGCCCGGGCCGAGGTCCGTGCGTTGCGCGCGCAGATCAGCCCGCACTTCATCTACAACGCGCTGACCGCGATCGGCTCGTTCGTGCGCACCGACCCGGAGCGGGCCCGGGAGCTGATCCTGGAGTTCGCCGAGTTCACCCGCTACTCGTTCCGGGCGCACGGGGAGTTCACCACGCTCGCCGAGGAGCTGCGCTCGATCGACCGCTACCTGACCATCGAGCGGGCCCGCTTCGGCGAGCGGCTCCAGGTGCGCCTGCAGATCGCCCCCGAGGTGCTGCCGGTGACGTTGCCGTTCCTCTGTCTCCAGCCGTTGGTGGAGAACGCGGTCCGGCACGGGTTGTCCCGCAAGCCGGGCACCGGCATGGTGAGCATCGAGGCCCGGGACGCGGGCGCCGAGTGTCACATCACGGTGGAGGACGACGGAGTGGGGATGGATCCGACGACGCTGACCGCCGGCATCGCCGAGGTGTCCGGCGCGGGCAGCGACCCGGCCGACGACCCGGGGCAGCACGTCGGCCTCTCCAACGTCGACGAGCGACTCCGCTCGGCCTTCGGGGACCGGTTCGGCCTGGTCGTCGAGACCGGCCTGGGCTCGGGTACGAAGGTCAGCATGCGGGTGCCGAAGTTCCACCCGGGCGTCCGGGTGTCGTCGTGAGCGAGCGGAGCGAGCGAACCGGGTCGGCGTGGTGAGCGCCTCCGGATTCCTGCGGGTGCTGGCGGTCGACGACGAGCCGCCGGCGCTCGACGAGCTGGCCTACCACCTGCGCGCCGATCCCCGGGTGGCCCGGCTGCACACCGCCGGGGACGCCACCGAGGCGCTGCGGGTGCTCCGCGACGACGACGTGGACGTGGTGTTCCTCGACATCCGGATGCCCGGGCTGGACGGCATGGAGTTGGCCCGGGTGCTGCGCCGGTTCGCCCGGCCGCCGGCGATCGTCTTCGTCACCGCGTACGACGACGGCGCGGTGGACGCGTTCGACCTGGGCGCCACCGACTACGTGCGCAAGCCGGTCCGCGCCGAGCGGTTGGCCGAGTCGCTGCGCCGGGTGATCGGCTCGCGGGTGGTTCCGTCGCACCCGGCGGCGCTGGCCCGGGCGGAGGAGGATCCGACCATCCCGGTGGAGCTGGCCGGGACCACCCGGATGCTGCCCCGGTCGGCGGTGCGCTGGGTGGAGGCGCAGGGCGACTACGCCCGGCTGCACACCGCGGAGGGGTCGCATCTGGTCCGGGTCTCGCTGGCCACGCTCGCCGAGCGCTGGGCGGATGCGGGGTTCGTCCGGATCCACCGCTCCTACCTGGTGCAGCTGCGGCTCATCGCCGAGCTGCGGTTGGTCAACTCCGGCTACGTGGTGGTGATCGACGGGAGCGAGCTGCCGGTGAGCCGCCGGCACACTCGCGAGTTGAAGGACAAGTTGGTCCGCGCCGCCAAGCAGGACTGGAGCCGCTGACGCCCTGACGTACAATGTACGGCAGACGGTACGAGAGAGCGGAGAGGGCATGACCGACGACCGCTTCGACCCGGGCGCCGAATTCGACCGCCAGCTCGACCACCTGGTCCGGCTCGGTTACCCGGCCCTCGCCGGGGGCACCGAGGAGGCGTTCCGCACCCTGCTCAGCCCGCTGCGCGACGCGGCGGTCGCCGGCGCCGTCGGGTTGGCCGCCCCCACCGACGCGCGAGCGCCGTTCCTGCTGGTGACCACGCGGGAGCTGACGCCGGTCCCGGAGCGGATCGCGCTCACCACGCTCGCCGGCCGACGCAAGCCCGGCGTGCTGGACCGGAACTTTCCCGCCGACGACCTGCCCACGTTCCACCCGATCAAGGAGCTGGAGGTGCCGCCCGGGCCGGCGTACCTGCTCTTCGACGTGGACCGCGGCGAGGAGTACCGGAACCGGACACCGTCGGCCGCGCTGGAGGACATGACCGCGAAGGGCCGGCTGCCGATCACCATCGACGAGGGACTGGCCCTCGTCACCCTGCGCCCGCAGGCGCTGGCCAGCAACCGGTGCTTCTCGCTGGTCGGTTCGCGCTGCGGCGACAAGCGGGTGCCGGCGCTCTGGATCAGCCAGGGCGCGCCGAAGCTCGGCTGGTGCTGGTTCGGCAACCCGCACACCTGGCTCGGCTCCGCCACCGCCCACCCGGTCCGGGTCGGCCTGGAGTGAGTCCACAGTCGATTCCGCCGGTACGGCTGATCGATGCCTGTCACACCTTGTCGCTATCCTTTCCGAGCCGATCCCGGACGGGGCGCGGGGGGCGGCGTGGGCGGAGCCTGCGTGGGGTCGCCCCGACCACTCTCACGTTGGGACGCAGATGCGTTTTGCCCTCGCACGTCGTGCCGCCGCGGCGGCCGTCGTCACCGGCCTCCTGGTCCTGCCCGGGGTCACCCCGGCGCAGGCCGCGGAGACCAGCACGGTCAGCGGACGACTGACCACAAGCGCCGGCGCCGGTGCGGCCGATGCCCAGGTCGAGGTGTTCGACGCCGACAGCTACGCCACGGCGGGCTGGACCACCACCGACGACGACGGCCGCTGGTCGGTCGGTGGTCTGGACGCCGGTCGCTACATCGTCGGCTTCCACCCGGTCGACCGCCCCGACCAGTACTACCGGCAGAAGGCCATGATCTGGGACGCCGACCCGGTGACGGTCGGCAGCGGCGAGAGCGTCACCGCCGACGACCAGCTCCGCGCCACCGGGCTGCTCACCGGGCGGATCACCGACGCCGCCGGCGCACCCGTCGCCTGGCTGAGCGTCTTCGCCGACGAGTCCGAGAACTCGGAGCACGCCTACGGGTCGACCGACGAGGACGGCCGCTTCCGGATCGCCGCCGTCCCCGGCAGCTACACCCTCTCCTTCCGGCCGATCGAGGGCTCCTACCAGACCCAGTACGTCCCCGGGAAGCTCGACGAGGTCGACGCCGGCCGTTACCGGGTGACCGCCGACGAGGAGACCGTCGTCGACGAGACGGTGCTGCCCACCGGCAGCCTCACCGGCCGTTTCACCACCGCGGCCGGCGAGCCGCTCGCCTCCGCCCAGGTCGCGGTGAACACCGCCAACATGTACGGCGGGGTGGACACCCAGACCGGGGCCGACGGCACCTTCACCGTCCCGGCGCTGCTGGCCGGCTCCTACAAGGTGCGCTTCGAGGCCGGCGACCGGACGCAGTACTACCGCGGCAAGCTCGACTACACCGACGCGAACCTGGTGGTGGTGCGGGGCGGCCAGCGGACCCGGATCACCGACGCGCTGGTCGGTACCGGATCCGTGCGGATCCGCGCCGTCGACTCGGTCAGCGGCGCCCCGGTGGCCGACTTCTGCGTCAACTCGGACGAGACGTGCAGCGGAGGCACCGGCGTCGTCACCCTCACCGGCCTGCCGCAGGGCCGGCACGACCTCTACCTCCACTCACCCGACGGCCTGCACTTCGCCCGCCAGCTCACCGGCGTGAAGGTGGTGGCCGGCCAGACCACCGAGGTCGCTCCGAAGCTGCGGCCGGGCGCGGCCATCAGCACCACCATCGTCGACCGGGCCACCGGGCGGCCGGTGGCCGACGTCTGCCTCGACGCCTTCCTGCCCAAGCAGGCCAGGCTGGTGGACGGGCACGGCAACTGCAGCGACCAGGCCGGTCGGATCCGGGTGGGTCCGCTGGCCGCCGGCACCTACCGGCTCTTCGCCGACCCGGGCCAGACCTCCTACGGCCGGCAGTGGGTGGGCGCCGAGGGCGGCACCGGTGACGAGCGGCAGGCCGCCACCGTCGCCGCGACCGTCGGCACGGTGACGGCCGGGCCGCAGGTCCGGCTCGATCCGGCCGGCCGGATCACCGGCACGGTCACGGACGCGGCCACGGGCAAGCCGGCGAACTCGGTCGACGTCTCGGTGCTGACCGGTCACCCCGGTGTGGGTGTCAACGATGCCACCACCGACGAGCAGGGCCGGTACACGCTCGACCGGCTCGGCCCGTACGACTGGCCGGTGGTGTTCGGCGCCCACCCGTACGCCCCCCACTGGTCCGGTGACGCGGTCAGCCGCTACACCGCCACGCCGGTGACGGTGACCGCCGGCGGCACGGCGACCCACGACACCACCATGCAGGCGGGCACCACGGTGACCGGCACGTTCACCGACCCGGACGGCGCACCGTTCACCAGCGGCTGGGTCATCGCCCGCAGCGCCGACACCGGCGACATCGCCGGCGCCGGCTGGATGTCCGACGGGCGGTTCACCATGCGGGTCACCGGCAAGCAGCGCGTCTACTTCACCTACGACGTCAGGCTCGCCGACCAGGACTACTCCGGCCGCTACCTGGTGACCGGCGCGGACGGCACCCGCAAGCTGGGGCTGTTCGTCGTGCCGGCCACCGGCACGCTCACCGCGGACCTGGTGGTCCCGACCAGCTGATCCGGACGACCTCCGCGAGGGCCGGTCCGGTGGGACCGGCCCTCGCGGCGGCTCAGGGGGACGCCAGCAGGAACCGGTCCCCGGTGCGCCCCACCTGCCCACTCACGGGGTGGGAGGAAGGTTCCGGGCGACGCTCAGAAGATGTCGGCGATCGGCAGGACGAGCGGGAACGGCCGATCGGTGCGGTGCACGTCCGCCGGAGCGAGCGCCGCGCCACCCCGTTCCAGCGCCTCCTCGTAGGCGACGAAGACGTCCGGCACGAAGTAGGACGAGCGCTTCGCGCTGACCCCGACGTCCTGCCCCACCAGCAGACCGGCCGGGGCCTGCCGATCGAGGAGCCTGCGGAGGCGGTTGGCGATCGCCCCGTGGCGGACGTCCGCGTGTGGGGACACGAGCAGGCTCCCGTCGAAGATCTCGTAGTCCTGGCCGTCCTGGGGGAGGTCCTGGAGGTCGTCCACCGTCCAGAAGTCACCGCTGCTGGGCCGTGCCGGGCTGGTCACTGTCACACCTCCTCCCTATCGGGTCACCCTGACATCCCGCTCGGTTGTCCACAACGACTCCCCGCTCATCCACCGGCTTGTCCACAGGTGTGGAGCGTTATCCACAGGTTGTGCACAGGGGTGGTCGACGTGCTCTTGACATTCGGGCTGAGCAGGCGAGACTGCCGGGGGTGACCGGAGCCGAGGAAGAGCGTCGGCCGGGGCGGCCCGTCGAGGCGACCCCGGTGCCCGGCCCGCGCCCGCCGCGACCGGCCGACCCGCCGCGGCGGACCCGGATCGTGCTGGCCGAGGTGTCCCGGTCCGGCAGCCGGGCCGACCGCACCCGCTCCGAGCTGACCCAGCAGACCCGGGTCGGCGAGACGCTGGTGCAGGGGCTCGTGCGGGCCCAACTCTCGCTCGCGTTGCGGCTCAGCCTGCTGGTGCTGATCGGGCTGGGCGGGCTGCCCTGGCTGTTCGCCATCGCGCCGTCGGTCGGCCGGGTCACCGTGCTCGGGGTCAACCTGCCGTGGCTGCTGCTCGGCGTGGCCGCCTTCCCGTTCCTGATCGTGGTCGGGTGGGCGTACGTGCGGCTGGCCGAGCGCAACGAGCAGGACTTCGTCGACCTGGTCCACCGGCCGGAGCGCTGATGTCCAACGGCTACGTGGTCCCGGCGATCGTGGCGGTCACCCTGGTGACCCTCGGCATCGGCTTCTACGGGCTGCGGCTGGCCCGCACCACCTCCGACTTCCTGGTCGCCTCCCGGGCGGTCAGCCCCACCTGGAACGCCGCCGCGATCGGCGGCGAGTACCTGTCCGCGGCCAGCTTCCTGGGCGTCGCCGGGCTGATCCTCAAGTACGGCGTGGACGTGCTCTGGTACCCGGTCGGTTTCGCCGCCGGCTATCTGGCGCTGCTGCTGTTCGTGGCCGCGCCGCTGCGCCGGTCCGGCGCGTTCACCCTGCCCGACTTCTGCGAGGTGCGGCTCGGCTCGCGCCGGCTGCGCACCCTGGCCACCGTCTTCGTGATCTTCATCGGGTGGCTCTACCTGGTGCCGCAGTTGCAGGGCGCCGGACTGACCCTGGCCACGCTGACCGGCGCGCCCTACGCCGTCGGCGCGCTCCTGGTCGCCGTGGTGGTCACCGCGAACGTGGCGCTGGGCGGGATGCGGGCGATCACCTTCGTGCAGGCCTTCCAGTACTGGTTGAAGCTCACCGCGCTCGCCGTACCCGCGATCTTCCTGGCCTTGCAGTGGCAGGCCGACGCCCGTCCGGCGGTGGCCCCGCCCGACGGGCCGACGTTCCGGACCGCGACCACCGTGGTGGTCGAGCACCGCGCCACGCTCACCCTGCCCGACGGCGACGTCCGGGAGGTACGCCCCGGCGACCGCCTCGACTTCGCCGCCGGTGACCCGGTGCCCGAGGTGTCCGGCGCGGCGACCGCCGCCGTCGACTGGCTGCTGCCGGACACCGCCGGCGACGACGACCGGAGCCTGTTCGCCACGTACTCGCTGATCCTGGCCACGTTTCTCGGCACCATGGGGTTGCCGCACGTGCTGGTGCGCTTCTACACCAACCCGGACGGCGCCGCCGCGCGCCGCACCACGTTGGTGGTGCTGGCCCTGGTCGGCGTCTTCTACCTGTTACCCACCATCTACGGCGTGCTGGGCCGGATCTACACCCCGCAGCTGCTGGTCACCGGGCAGACCGACGCGGTGGTGGTGCTGCTGCCCGGCGCGGCGCTGGGCGACGGCACCACCGGCCGGCTGCTCGCCGCGCTGGTCGCCGCCGGCGCGTTCGCGGCCTTCCTGTCCACCTCGTCCGGCCTGCTCACCAGCGTGGCGGGGGTGATCTCCACGGACGTCCTGGGCCGGGGCTCGGTACGCGGCTTCCGGATCGCCACGGTGATCGCCGGCGGGGTGCCGGCGGTGCTCGCGTTGAACGTATCCGGGCTGGACGTCTCCCAGGTGGTCGGGTTGGCGTTCGCGGTGGCCGCGTCGAGCTTCTGCCCGCTGCTGGTGCTGGGCATCTGGTGGCGTGGCCTGACCGACCTGGGCGCCGCCGCCGGGGTGCTGGTCGGCGGCGGCGCGGCGATCGGCGCGGTGCTGCTCACCGTGCTCGGCCCGCCGCTGAGCGGCTGGCCCGCGACGCTGACCACCCAACCGGCCGCGTGGACGGTGCCGCTGGCGTTCACCGTGATGGTGGTGGTCTCCATGGCCAGCCGGCGACGACTGCCCCGGGACGTGGGCGCCACCATGCTCCGCCTGCACACCCCGGAGTCGCTGCGCCTGTAGCGCGGTCCCTCTCAGGTATGACGGGAAGATCGTCCTCGGGCCGGACTGCGCGGTGGCCGGCGCGGGCTACGGTCGGACCATGACCGATCAGCACCCGGCGCTCTCCCTGCGTGGCCTGGCCAAGCGGTTCGACACCAAGGTCGCGGTGGCGGGCGTCGACCTGGCCGTGCCGACCGGCTCGTTCTACGGCCTGCTCGGCCCGAACGGGGCCGGCAAGACCACGACCCTCTCCATGGCCGTCGGCCTGCTGCGGCCCGACGCCGGCGAGGCGCGGGTGCTCGGGTACGACGTCTGGGCCGATCCGGTACGCGCCAAGAGCCTGCTCGGCGTGATGCCGGACGGGGTCCGCCTCTTCGACCGGCTCAGCGGGGCGGAGCTGCTGGCGTACCACGGTCTGCTGCGGGGCATGGACCCGAAGGTGGTCGACCAGCGGGCGGCGGAGCTGCTCGACGTGCTGGCGCTCTCCGACGCCGGCCGCACGCTGGTGGTCGACTACTCGGCCGGCATGAAGAAGAAGATCGGCCTGGCCTGCGCGCTGCTGCACGGCCCGCGCCTGCTGGTGCTCGACGAGCCGTTCGAGGCCGTCGACCCGGTGTCGGCGGCGCTGATCCGGGACATCCTGCACCGCTACGTGACCGGTGGCGGCACGGTGATCTTCTCCAGCCACGTGATGGAGGTGGTCGAGCGGCTCTGCTCCCACGTGGCCATCCTGGCCGACGGCCGGATCAAGCGGGTGGGCACGCTGGGCGAGGTGCGCGGCGACCGGTCGCTGGAGGAGGTCTTCGTCGAGGTGGTCGGCGGCCGGACCGCGACCGGTGAGGAGTTGTCGTGGCTGTCCCGGTGACCGCCGTCGAACCGCCGGCCCGGGCCGTCTCGCCCCGGCACTTCGTCCGGCTCAAGCTGCGGGTGCTGGGCAACAACTTCCGCGGCCAGGCGTGGCGGATCGCGCTGTTCGTGCTGGGCGTCCTGTTCGGGCTCTGGTTCGCCGGGGTCGGGTTCTTCCTGCTGGCCGCGCCGGGCCTGGCCGGCGAGTCCCGGTACGCGCTGATGGCCGCCGCGTTCGGCGGCGGCGTGCTGACGCTCGGCTGGCTGCTCCTGCCCCTCGTCTTCTTCGGCGTGGACGAGACGCTGGACCCGGCCCGGTTCGCGCTGCTCCCGCTCTCCCGCCGCACCCTGGTCACCGGCCTGCTCGCCGCCGCGCTGGTGAGCGTGCCGGCACTGGCCACCGTGGTCACGGTGGCCGGGCTGGTGGTCACCGCCGGCGCGCTGGGCGGATGGTCGGCCGCGCTGGTCGGCACGCTCGGGGCGCTCGGCGGGCTGCTGGTCTGCGTGGCCGGGGCGCGCGCGGTGACCAGTGCGTTCGCCACCATGCTGCGCTCCCGCCGGGTGCGGGACCTGGCCGCGGTGCTGCTCGCGGTGCTGGCCGCGTTGCTCGGGCCGTTGCAGCTGTTCGTGGTCGCCGCCGTGCAGCAGGCCGACTGGGACCGGTTGACCGGGGTGGCCCGGGTGGTCGGCTGGACGCCGTTCGGCGCGCCCTGGACCGCCGGCGTCGACGTGGCCGAGGGCCGGGCCGGCGCGGCGGTGGCGAAGCTGCTGATCACGGCCGCGACGCTCGGCGTACTCCTGCTCTGGTGGTCGCGGTCGCTGGAGTCGGCGATGGTGGGCGCGGCGAGCGCGGGGCCGGCCCGCGCGCCGCGGGGCGCGGTCGGCGGCGCGGTCGCGCAGCTCTTTCCCCGCGCGGTCGGCTGGACCCGGCGGGACCGGTTCGGCGCGCTGGTCGCCCGGGAGTGCCGCTACTGGTGGCGGGACGCCCGGCGGCGGGCCAACCTGATCACGGTCGCGGTGGTCGGCGTGTTCGTGCCGGTGATGGTCAACCTCGGCGGGGCCAGCTTCGTGGTCGAGGGCGGCGCGGCGTTCGGCGAGGCCACCGCCGACGCGAGCCCCGTGGTGGTCAGCCTCTCCATGGTCTTCGTCGGGGTGCTCGCGTCGGTGACGCTGGCCAACCAGTTCGGCTTCGACGGCAGCGGCTACGCGGCGAACGTGGTGGCCGGTGTGCCGGGGCGGGTGGAGCTGCGCGCCCGGATGGTCGCGTTCTCGCTCTACGTGGTGCCGATCCTGGTCGTGGTCGCGGTCGTGCTGGCCCTGGTGCTGGGTCGCCCGCAGTGGCTCGGCGTGATGGCCGGCGGGCTGTTCGCCGCGTACGGGTGCGGGTTGGCGATCAACGGGTTCATCTCGGTGCTGGGCGCCTACTCGCTGCCGGAGACGAGCAACCCGTTCGCCATGAACACCGGCGCGGGGATCGCGAAGAGCATGTTCACGCTGCTCTCCATGGTCGCCTCGACGGTGGCGGCGGTGCCGTTCGTGGTGGCCGCCGCGCTGCTCGGCGACGTCTGGCTCTGGCTGGCGCTGCCGCTCGGCCTGGCGTACGGGGCGGGGGCCGCGCTGCTCGGCGCGTACCTGGCCGGGGACGCGCTCGACCGCCGGCAGCCGGAGCTGCTGGCCGCGGTCACGCCGAGGCGCTGATGCCGGTCGTCGAGGCGGTCACCACGGTTCCGGTCCCGCCGGACCTGGCGTTCGCCGTCTCGCAGACCGTGGCCCCGGTCCGCTACCGCTGGGACCCGTTCGTCCGCGAGCAGCACTTCGTCGACGGGGCGACCCGGCCGGGCCGGGGCGTGCGGACGTACACCCGCTCCCGGCACGGCCTGGTCATGGTCAGCGAGTACGTCTCCTGGGCTCCGCCGACGAACGTCGGGATGAAGATGGTGCGGGGGCCGTGGTTCTTCGAACGGTTCGGCGGCGGGTGGCGCTTCGCGCCCGGGCCGGACCCCGGCACCACGGTCGCCACCTGGCGGTACAACTTCCGCTGCCGCCCGGCGTTCCTCCGCCCGGTGGCCGACCGGATCGGCGTCTGGCTGCTCGGCCGGGACATCCGCCGCCGGATCGCCGGCTACGCGGCCGGCTGCGCCGACCCGGAGGTGCTGGCCGCCGCCCGCCGCGCGCTCGCCGAACCGGGCCCGGGGCCGGTCAGGGCCGGCGAGGACTGACGACTCCGTCCTGCCAGTGGGGGGCGCGGCCACCCGCTCCGCCCAGCCACACCGACAGTGGTCCCTGCTGCCGACCCATCGACCGACGCATCGCGTTGACCAGGTCCAGTTGCGCCCGGGCCGGCGCCGCCATCGCCCGCTCGAACTGCTCCTGGGACAGCGGCGCCGTGGTCGTGTCGACGCCGGCGGTGGCGTCCAGGAGCCCGTGCACCGCCCGACCGAACCTGTCGATCTCGGCGGCCACCGCTGGCGGTGCGACGAGGCTGGCCGACATCAGCGCGGCGCTCCACGCCCCCCAGTCGTAGTCCCAACCCGTACGCCCCAGGTGGGCGCGACGCAGGATCATCGTGAACGTGGCGTACTCCCGCAGCAGGTCCTGGTAGGCCACGAGCTGCCGGTCCCGTAGCCAGTGCCGGTCCTGGGCGCGGCGGGTGAGCATCCCGCCGGCGAGCACGCCGACGGTTGCCGAGAGCGCGCCACCGATGGTGGTCACGGCGATCTCCAGCAGTGCCACGGAGCCTCCCGGGCTCAGGTGGTGCGGCGCACGGCCGCGTAGACGTGGTGGCCGTCGCCGACGCTGAGCACGTTGACCAGCTCCCAGCCGTAGTTCGACAGGTGCTCGACCGCCTCCATGAGCGGCGGGAACCCGCTGCTGCCCCACTTGTGCCGGGCGATGACCATCAGGTGCTTGTACGGGTAGGCGCGCAGGTCGACCTGCCCGCCGAGGACAGCCTCGGCGGTGACCACCCGGTCCTGGGCGAGCTTCTGCGGTGGGACGAGAGCCATGCCGGCAGGGTAGGCCGATCAGTCCAGCTTCGCCCGCCGCAGGTGCGCGACCAGGGACCGCCAGGTGTCGGCGGTGAGGGTGAGGGTCGGGCCGGATCGGTCCTTGCTGTCCCGGACCAGCACCACCCCGGGAACGTTGTCCGCCACCTCGACACAGTTGCCGCCCGAGTCGGTCGATCGGGACGACGTGCGCCAGCAGGGCTCGTCGGAGGTCATGGCGTCACCTTCAACTTCCGGACCAGATCCAGGGATGCTCCTGTGGACAGCGATTCGCCGAGGAGGCTATCCCACTTCCGCTCGATCAAGCCGATTGTCTCCGGGTCGTCGACCACGTGTCCCCGCGCGGCATTCTCCAGGTAGAGCACCCGCTCGGAGTCCGCCAACTCGGCCAGCACGAAACCACCGCCGAGGCCGGCGTGCTCCCCGACCGCCAACGGCACGACGTGGAGTCGCACAGCCGGAAGCTCGGCGAGTTCCAGCAACCGGGCGAGCTGTCGGTCGAGTACCGCCGGTCCACCGACCGGCCTCCGGACCGCAGTCTCGTCCAGGAGAAAGACACAGTGCGGCGGTGCTTCCCGGTGCAGCAGTCGCTGCCGTTCCATCCGCAGGGCCACCAACTCCTCGATCACGGCCGGTGGGTGCAGACCGCCGGTGGAGACGACGGCGCGGGCGTACTCCTCGGTCTGGAGCAGACCCGGAACCAGGCACGCCTCGAACGCGCGCAACCTGACCGCCTGCTGCTCGTATCCCCGCCACGGCACGAACCATGACGGACCGCGCTCCTGATCGGCGGCCTTGAGCAGTTGCGCGAGGAGGCCGCCGGTGGTGAGGGCCTGGTCGGCGGCGACCGCGAACTCCATGGTCGGCCGGCGGCGGCCGGTCTCGATCGCGGCGACCGTCGACGGGCTCCAGCGAATGGTGGCCGCCAGCGCCTCCTGGGAGACGTCGGCCCCGGCCCGGGCGGCCTTCAACGCCCGGATCCACACCTCGATGTTCATCCTTACCTCTCCGGTAAGTACGTGACCGCGCTGCGTAGTAAGCCCTGGAATCCTCCCTCGCCGACACGGCCGAGTCCAGGGTGGAGGCACGCGGCCCGGCCGGTGGAGGCGACGACCCGGCGGCCGGTCCTGCGCCGGGTCGCCCCGACCACTCCCGGCCGGGGCGACCCCTTCCGGGAGGACGCCGATGCGGAACGAGCGCGGACGAACGAGGTACGGCTCCAGCCCCGTGCGGAGTCGGAGGCACCTGCCGATGCGGCCGGCGTGGCGGTGCCGGGCGTGCGGGGCGCCCTGGCCCTGCCAGCCGGCGCGGCTCGGGCTGCTGGTCGAGTTCCGGGGCGACCGGACGGCGTTGCTGTTCCACCTGGGCGGGTTGCTGGCCGAGGCGAACGCGCAGCTCACCGATGCCACCGACCTGCACCGGCGCTTCCTGGGCTGGGCCCGGGTCCGGGGCGGCACAATGTTTCACGTGAATCATGAGCCGGGTGCCGAGATCCACCACACCGATCCGTTCGCGGTGCCGGCCGGGCAGCGCTCGCCGGTACGCCGGCTGCGCGGCCGGCTGGCCGCCCCGGTGACGCTCTGGACCGCGCCCGGCCCGGCCGGGCTGACCGTCTCGTCCACGCTGGTGGCCGAGGGGGAGCCGGACCGGCTGCTCGGCCTGGTCGACCCGGAGTCGGACCTGTGGGCGACGGTCGAGGAGACCGGACGGTTCGCGGTCACGCCGCTGGGCCCGCACCACCGGCAGCTCGCCGACCGGTTCGCCGGCCTGTTCCCGTCGCCCGGCGGGCTGTTCGCACTCGACGCGTGGACCGAGACGCCGTACGGGCCGGTGCCGACGGACGCCGGCGGCTGGGTCGGCTGCCGGCTCGACACCGCCCGGGAGTACGGCTGGGCCCTCCTGGTCGAGGCCACCATAGAAGCGGTGGACCTCCCCCGCGACACCCCTCCACTGCTGCACTACCGGGGCCGCTACCGCGAGCTGACCGACTGACCCCGTCGATCATGAAGTTGGCGGTGACAAATCGGGCGTCCGCTGCCGTCAACTTCATGATCGACGCGGAAGGGGCGGACCGGTTAGCGGAGTGATGTGGGTCACTCGGCGCAGCGGGGGTGCCGTTCGGCGCAGGCGTCTGCCGGGGGTCGGCCGGGCCTTCCGGGGTGGGGAGCGCGCTCTCTAGCGTGCGCGGAAATTCCCCACGCCTGCGAAGGTGGTGATCCACAGATGTCCACGGACACACCCGCGTCCGCACCCTCCGAGTCGACGGCGGACCGGTACCTCGCCGTCCAACGGTCGGACGAGTTCGCCGGGTTGCGGCGCGCGCTGCGCGGCTTCATCTTCCCGATGACCGTCGCGTTCTTCCTGTGGTACGCGCTCTACGTCATCCTCTCCGCGTACGCGCGGGGATTCATGGGGACGAAGGTGATCGGCAACATCAACGTCGCCCTCATCTTCGGCCTGCTCCAGTTCGTCTCGACGTTCGTCATCGCCTGGCTCTACTCGCGGTTCGCCAACCGGCGGATCGACCCGGTCGCCGACCGGATCCGGGCCGAGATGGGGGAGGTGACCCATGAACACGGTCCTCGCGGCTGAGGCGGGCAGCACCACCGCCCGGAACCTCACCATCACGCTGTTCCTGGTGTTCGTGGCGATCACGCTCGCGATCACCGTCTGGGCCAGCCGGCAGACCAAGACCGCCACCGACTTCTACGCCGGCGGCCGGTCCTTCTCCGGTTTCCAGAACGGCATGGCGATCGGCGGCGACTACATGTCCGCGGCGTCCTTCCTGGGCATCGCCGGCATCATCGCCCTCTACGGGTACGACGGCTTCCTCTACTCGATCGGCTTCCTGGTCGCCTGGCTGGTGGCGCTGCTGCTCGTGGCCGAGCTGCTGCGCAACTCCGGCCGGTACACGATGGCCGACGTCCTGGCGTTCCGGATGCGGCAACGGCCGGTCCGGACGGCGGCGGCGGTCTCCACCATCACCGTGTCGATCTTCTACCTGCTGGCCCAGATGGTCGGCGCCGGCGCGCTGGTGGCCCTGCTGCTCGGCATCAAGCCCGGCACCACGTTCCTCGGCATGGACGCGGACACCGCGAAGGTCGCCACCATCATCCTGGTCGGCGCCCTGATGATCATCTACGTCACGGTGGGCGGCATGAAGGGCACCACCTACGTGCAGATCGTCAAGGCGTTCCTGCTGATGAGCGGCGCGCTGGTGATGACCCTGCTGGTGCTCGCCAAGTACAAGTTCAACCTGTCCTCGCTGCTCGGCGACGCGGCCGACGCCTCGGGGAAGGGAGCGGCCTTCCTCGAACCCGGGTTGCGCTACGGCGTGGAGACACCGGGCGACGCGCTGAAGACGTTCTACAGCAAGATGGACCTGCTCTCGCTGGGCATCGCGCTGGTGCTCGGCACGGCCGGCCTGCCGCACATCCTGATCCGCTTCTACACCGTGCCGACGGCGCGGGCGGCCCGCAAGAGCGTGCTCTGGGCGATCGGCATCATCGGCAGCTTCTACCTGCTCACGCTGGCCCTCGGCTTCGGCGCGGCGGCCATCGTCGGCGGCCAGGCGATCACCGCGCAGGACAAGGCCGGCAACACGGCCGCGCCGCAGCTCGCCGAGGCGCTGGGCGTGGACTTCCTCGGCGGGAGCCTGGGCGGCGCGACACTGCTGGCGATCATCGCAGCGGTCGCGTTCGCCACGATCCTCGCCGTGGTCGCCGGACTGACCCTGGCGTCGTCGTCCAGCCTGGCGCACGACTTCTACGCCAACGTCATCAAGAACGGGCAGGCGTCGGAGCGGCAGGAGGTGACCGTCGCCCGGGTTTCCGCGCTGGTGATCGGCGCGGTCTCGATCGTCCTGTCGATCTTCGCGCAGAGCCTGAACGTGGCGTTCCTGGTCGCGCTCGCGTTCGCGGTCGCCGCCTCCGGCAACCTGCCGGCGATCCTCTACAGCCTGTTCTGGAAGCGGTTCAACACCTCGGGCGCGGTCTGGGCGATCTACGGCGGCCTCGTCTCCGCGGTGCTGCTGGTGTTCTTCTCCCCGGTCGTCTCCGGGGCGCCGACGGCGATGTTCCCGGACCACGACTGGCACTGGTTCCCGCTGTCGAACCCGGGCATCATCTCGATCCCGATCGGCTTCCTGTGCGGCTGGCTCGGCACGATCCTGTCCAAGGAGAGCGACGACGACAAGTACGCCGAACTGGAGGTGCGCTCGCTGACCGGTGCCGGCGCGCACTGATCGACACGGTGGACAGGAGGGGCCCCCGTCATGGGCGGGGGCCCCTCCTCACCTGTATAGGCTGGCCGGCATGAAGGTCGCTCCCCGCTTCGGTGCCGGACACCGCATCCTCGTCACCGGCGGCGCCGGTTTCGTCCCGTCCCACCTGGTCGACCGGCTCGTCGAGCGCGGCTGCACGGTGGTGGTGCTGGACAACTTCGTCACCGGCTCCAAGGACAACCTGGTCCACCTGCTGGAGGAGCCGACCTTCACGCTGGTCGAGGCGGACATCTCGGACGGCCTGCCGACCGACCACCCGGCGGTGGCCGAGCGGTTCGACGCGATCCTGCACATGGCGTCGCCGGCCAGCCCCACCGACTTCGAGAAGCTGCCGGTGGAGATCCTCCGGGTCGGCTCGGTGGCCACCCTGGCACTGCTGGAGCGGGCCACCGCCGACGGCGCCCGGTTCCTGATGGCCTCCACCTCCGAGGCGTACGGGGACCCGAAGGAGCACCCGCAGCGCGAGACGTACTGGGGCAACGTCAACCCGATCGGCATCCGGAGCGTCTACGACGAGGCGAAGCGCTTCTCCGAGGCGGCCACCATGGCCTACCACCGCAGCCGGGGCACCGACACCGCGATCGTGCGGATCTTCAACACGTACGGCCCGCGGATGCGCCCGGACGACGGCCGCGCCATCCCGACCTTCATCTCCCAGGCGCTGCGCGGCGAGCCGATCACCGTGCACGGCACCGGTGACCAGACGCGCTCGATCTGTTACGTCGATGATCTGGTGCGCGGCATCCTGCTGCTGCTCGACTCGACGCAGACCGGCCCGATCAACTGCGGCACCGAGCACGAGATGTCGATGCGGCAACTCGCCGAGACGATCGTGTCACTCACCGGAAGCACGTCGGAAGTGAGCTACATCACTCGCGCCTCGGACGACCCGGAGATGCGCCGCCCCGATCTGACTCTCGCCCGCGAGCTGCTGGGATACGAGCCGACCGTGACGCCCGAAGACGGCCTCCGACGCACGATCGAGTACTTCCGCGGGCGGCTAGGGTACTGAACCCGACTGGCCGCCGGCTGACACCGGTGCGCGCCTGAGGGCGACGGTGGCCGGGCCGACCTACCCTCGGTTACATGTCAGCGACCTCGTCTGCCGGCGCCCCGCTCCCGCGTCCCCTGAACCGGGGTGCGGGCCGCGCCCAGGTTCCCGGCCCCGGCCGCGGCACCACCGCGCGTGCCCGCGCCACGGATGCCCGCTGGTACCCCTCAGCCGACGAGGCGCCCCGCTCGGGCGGCCCCGGCGGCCCGGTGGGACCGACCGGGCCTGGCGGATCCGGTGGCGGACCGGGCGGACCGGGTCGGCGCGGCCCCCGCCCGCGTTGGGGCCGGATCGGCCTGGTCGCCGGCATCGCGGTGCTCGTGCTGGCGCTGCTCGGCGGCGTCGGCGCCTGGCTCTACGCCCGCAACCTCGACGGCGACCTGGCCCGCACCGACCCGTTCTCCGAGATCACCGGCGGGCGGCCGGCGAAGCAGGTCGACGGCGCGCTGAACATCCTGCTCGTGGGCAGCGACTCCCGGGACCCGGACGCCCCGGTCGACGGCGCCGGCAAGTGGCGCGCGGACACCGTGATCGTCATGCACATCCCGGCCGACCACAAGAGCGCCTACCTGGTCTCCATTCCGCGCGACCTGTACGTGCCGATCCCGGAGAACGCGGGCGCGACCTGCGACTCCGGATCGCGCAACAAGATCAACGCGGCGTTCGCGTTCGGCGGCCTCCCACTCGCGGTCAAGACCGTGGAGTGCTTCACCGACGTACGGATCGACCACGTCATGGCGATCGACTTCGCCGGCTTCAAGGACGTCACGGACGCCCTGGGCGGGGTCGACCTCAAGGTGGAGCGGACGATCACCTCGATCCACAAGCCGTACCGGACGTTCACCAAGGGCGTGAACCACATGAACGGCGCCGAGGCGCTGGACTGGGTCCGGCAGCGCAAGCAGTTCCCCGACGGCGACTTCGCCCGGATGCGCCACCAGCAGGAGTTCCTCAAGGCGCTGATGGACAAGGCGGCGAGCACCGGGACGCTGAGCAACCCGAAGAAGCTGAACGACTTCCTCCAGGCGGTCACCGCCGCCGTCACGGTCGACCAGGGGTTCTCGTTGACCGACATGGCGGTGCAGTTCCGCAGCCTGCGCGGCGAGAACCTGACGTTCGTCACCAGCCCCAACCTGGGCGGCCAGACCATTGACGGCCAGTCGGTGGTGGTCTCCGACCGGGAGAAGGCGCTGGCGATGTACCAGGCGATCGTCGGGGACAAGATGGCCGAGTGGATGCGGGCCAACCAGAAGAGCGCGGGCGACTGACCCCACCGTGGGCGCCACAGCGGCCAACCGTCGTCCGGTCGCTCTCCCTCGCCCGTTCGGCCACAACTCGGGGAGATCGGCCGGTATTGACGGGAATAGCCGCCTCAGGAGGTCGCGAGAACGGGAACAGATACGTACAGTGGTCCCGCCCCCGATCATCGAGCTGGAGCACGCATGTCGGTCCAGACCAGCCGCCGCCCGCACTCACTGGAGCCCGGATCATCCGGGCGGGTCCCCCCGATCATCCCCACCCAGCCCGGCCCGGGTGGCCGCGGACCCGGTGGCGGGAAGAAGAAGCGCACCAAGCGCAAGGACCCGCTCTGGGCCAAGCTCACCCTGGTGCTCGGCGCCGTTCTGATGGTGACCAGCGGGGTCGCGATCGTCGGCAGCAAGGCCGTGATCGGCCAGGCGACCAACAACATCGCCCAGCGCAACCTGCTCGGCGAGGCGGGCAAGAGCGAGGCCGAGGGCGGCGCCAGCCTGGAGGGCCCGATCGACATGCTGCTGCTCGGCGTCGACGCCCGGGCGCGCTGGGCGGCCGACGACGTGCGGTCGGACACGATCATCATCCTGCACATCCCGGCCAGCCACGACCAGGCGTACCTGATCTCGATCCCGCGGGACACCGAGGCGCGCATTCCGGCGTTCAAGGACAGCGGCTACAAGGGCGGCACCGACAAGATCAACGCCGCCTTCTTCCACGGCGCGCAGAACGGCGGCGGCTGGGAGGGCGGCGCCCAGCTGATGGCCAAGACCATCAAGGGCATGACCGGGATCAGCTTCGACGGCGCCGCGATCATCAACTTCGGCGGGTTCAAGAACGTCATCGACGCGCTCGGCACCGTGCGGATCTGCGTCAGCCACGAGGTTCCCTCCCACCACATGTCGATGGTCGAGGGCAAGCCGATGTGGAACGCGGACGCGAAGAAGACCGGCAAGCCCTACAAGCCCGTGGTGCACAAGAAGGGCTGCCGGGAGATGGAGGGCTGGGAGGCGCTCGACTACTCCCGCCAGCGTTACGGCCTGCCGAACAGCGACTACGACCGGCAGCAGAACCAGCAGCAGCTGATCAAGGCGATGGCCAAGAAGGCCACCGAGGGCGGCATGCTGACCAACCCGATCAAGCTGAACTCGCTGATGAAGGCCGCCGGCAAGGCGTTCGTCCTGGACACCGGCGGCGTGCCGATCGCCGACTTCATCTTCACGCTCAAGAACCTGAGCGGCAACGACCTGGTCACCCTGCGCACCAACGGCGGGACGTTCGCCGGCAACGGCAACGGCCGGGAGACGTTCAACGAGACGACCATGGAGATGTTCCAGGCGGTCAAGAACGACAAACTGGCCGACTTCATCGTGGCCAACCCGACAGTCCTCTCCACCCGTAAATGACGGAAGCCGGCATCCGCCGGCCGATCCCCCCGTAGCCTGACGTGAGCGGGTCTCATGTCGCGACCACGGGGGGATCGTCACGTCCAGGCCAGCACGGAACCGACGCGGGCCGGCCCGACCGGCCCGCTGGCCCCGGTTCCTGCTCGGCGCCGGGCTCGCCCTGGTCCTGCTCGCCGCGCTCGGCGTGGCCGGGCTGAACTGGCTCACCCACCGGTACGACCGCACGGTGGCCAAGGAGCAACTGCTCGACCCGACCGCCCGCAAGAAGCGGACGAACCTGGACGGGGCGCTCAACTACCTGCTGATCGGCTCCGACCACCGCCCCGGCGCGAACCCGGAGGACCAGCGCTCGGACAGCATCCTGATCGTGCACGTGCCGGCCGGGATGCGGCAGGCGTACCTGATCTCCGTCCCGCGCGACCTGCTGGTCGCGGTTCCGGCCGCGCCCGGCTTCCCGGGCGGCCAGGACAAGGTCAACGCGGCGTACGAGCACGGCGGCGGGGGCGAGGGCGGGGCCCGGCTGCTCAGCGCCACCCTCACCCGGCTCACCGGGATCCGCTTCGACGGCGCCGCGCTGATCGACTTCTCCGGCTTCAAGCAGGTGATCGACCAGCTCGGCGGCATCACCATGTGCGTGGACACGCCGGTCCGCTCGATCCACACGAAGACCCGGTTCGACGTCGGCTGCCAGCAGATGGACGGGGCCCGGACGCTGGACTACGTCCGGCAGCGCTACGACCTGCCCGGGGGCGACTTCGACCGGCAACGGCACCAGCAGCAGATGCTGCGGGCCGTGCTCGACCGGGCCGGCGAGACGCACCTGCGCACCGACCCGGTGAAACTGGACCGGGTGCTGCGCGCCGTCGGCGGGGCGCTGACCGTGGACACCAACGGCGTACCCCTGGACGAGCTGCTGTTCGCGCTCCGCGGCCTGCCCGCGGACGCCCTGCGCGGCGTCCGGGTCCCCTCCTACCCGCAGACCATCGACCAGGTGTCGTACGTGGTGCTGGACAACGGCGGCGGCGGGCTCTTCACCGCGCTGCGCGACCGGCGGGTGCCGGAGTGGGCCGGCGCCAACTCCCGCTGGGTCACCCGACTCTGACCGGTCCGGGCGGCTAGGCTTGGCAATCGTGTTCGGAGCCCAGCTTCCCAGCGTCCCCGCGTCGGCCGTGCCCGACGACGTCTACCTGCTCGACGTCCGTGAGGACGACGAGTGGGCCGCCGGCCACGCGCCGGCCGCCCATCACCTGCCGATGACCGAGCTGCCGGCCCGGCTCGCCGAGATCCCCGACGACCGTGAGGTGGCGGTGATCTGCCGCTCCGGCGGGCGCTCCGGCCAGGTCGTCGGCTACCTGCTCCGCAACGGTTGGGACCAGGTGCGCAACGTCGAGGGCGGGATGGGTGACTGGGCCGCCGCCGGCCGCCCGGTGGTCACCGACGACGGACAGCCGGGCCGGGTCGCCTGAGGCACCTCCCGGCCATGACCGCCCCCCTGGTCTTCGCCCATCGCGGCTCCTCGTACGACCTGCCGGAACACACCCTCGCCGCCTACCTGCGGGCGCTCGACGAGGGTGCGGACGGGCTGGAGTGCGACGTCCGGCTGACCCGCGACGGTCACCTGGTCTGCGTGCACGACCGCCGGCTGGACCGGACCAGCAACGGCCGTGGGCTGGTCAGCGCGCGTACGCTCGCCGAGCTGGAGGCGCTGGACTTCGGCTCCTGGCACCCCGCTGCGGCGGTGGCCAAGGGCGCCGCGCCGCTCGACGAGTCGCACACCCGGCTGCTCACGCTGGAACGGCTGCTCGACGCGGTGCGGTCCGCCGGGCGACCGGTCCGGATGCTGATCGAGACCAAGCACCCGTCGCGTCACCGGGGCGACGTCGAGCGTCGCCTGGTCGCCCTGCTGCGCCGGCACGGCCTCACCGAGCCCGGCCCGGACGACCCGGTCCAGGTGACCGTGATGTCGTTCTCCCCGCTGGCCGTGCGGCGGATCCGGGAACTCGCCCCGGCGCTGCCCACGGTGCTGCTGCTGGAGGTGCTGCCACGCTGGCTGCGGCTGGGCCGGCTGCCCTTCGGCAGCCGGATCGCCGGGCCGGGGGTGGAACTGGTGCGGGCCCGCCCGCAGCTGGTCCCGGCGCTGCGGGCGGCCGGGAACTCGGTCTACGTCTGGACCGTGAACGAGCCGGAGGACCTGGAACTCGTGCTCGCCGCCGGCGTGGACGGGGTGATCACCGACCGGCCCGCCCGTACCCTGGCCCGGTTGGGCCGGTGAACCTCGTCGATCCGTCCGGCGGACGCTCGCCCGGGCGGGGGTGTCCACGGCGCGGACGGCGCGGCACACTCGGGACATGCCGGAGCGAACCGACTACCCCGCCCTCATCGCCGGTCACACGTCCGTGATCAAGATGATCAACTCGGGCGAGTCCGGCCTCGCCGTGCTCACCAGCCTGCTCCGTGAGGTCGAACCCGCGGTCGGCGCGGCGGGCCTGGTCTTCGTGGAGTTCACCCCGGCCGGCGGTCGGGTGATCGCCGCGACCGGCAGCGCCGAGTTCGTGATCGGCCGCCCGCTGCCGGCCACCGACCCGGCCACCGTCTGCCTCCTGGCCGGCCCACCGGTGCGGGAGGTCCGGGTGGACGCGATCCCCGGCGCGCTCGCCGACGAGGTGGCCGGCCGGGGTCTGAGCCGGATGATCGTGGCGCGCGCGGAGATCGGCGGGCTGACCGTCGGCAGCCTGCACGCCCTCTACCCGGCGGGCGCGCCGCTGGACGCCTCGCAGCGCGCCGTCGTCGGCTACGTCGCCGCCTGCATCGCGCACATGTACGGCGACCAGACCGGCCTGCCGGTGCACGGCGACGGTCCGGTCGTGGCGGCGCTCGCGGACGGCCTGGCGGTGGTCGACCGCGACCACCGCGTCCGGCTCTGGAACCCGGCGGCGGCACAGGTGACCGGCCGGCCGGCGGACGAGGCGCTGAGCCGGCCGCTGCCGTTCCCGCTGCCCCCGCCCGGGCAGGTGCTGGACCACCGGATGGCGGACGGGCGCTGGCTGCGGATCACCTCGGGCGAGCTGCCCGGCCCGACCGCGCTGCGGGTGGTCACCTTCCGGGACATCACCGACCAGCAGCGGCGCGACCACGACCGCGACCTGTTCGTCGCGGTGACCAGCCACGAGCTGCGTACCCCGGTCACCGTGATCAAGGGGTACGCGGACACGCTCACCGACCACTGGGAGTCGCTCAGCGACGACGACCGGCGGCAGGCCGCCCGGATCATCGGGCAGCGCGCCAACGAGCTGGCCCGGCTGGTCGACCGACTGCTGACCGCCGCCACCGAGCACCGCTCCGGCGGTGAGCCGACCGCCCCGTTCGACCTGGTCGACGCGCTGCGGGCGGCGGTCGCCGACCTGCCGGCGGACATCCGGCACCGGGTCGTGCTCGACCTGCCGGCCGACCTGCCGAAGGCCCTCGGCGACCGGCACAGCCTGAGCACCGTGCTGACCGAGCTGGGCACCAACGCGGGCAAGTACTCGCTGCCGGACACCCCGATCGAGATCCGGGCCGAGGCGAACGAGCGGACCGTGTCGTTCCGGGTCGCCGACCGGGGCATCGGCATCCGGCCGGAGCACGTGGAACGCGCCTTCGACCGGTTCTGGCAGGGGGAGTCCGGCGACCGTCGGCGCTATCCGGGGGCCGGGTTGGGGCTCTATCTCGTCCGCCAGATCGTTGAACAGCAGAATGGATGGGTATCCCTCCGACCAAGGGCCGGTGGAGGTACGGTCGCGGAGGTGCGGCTGCCCCGGGGTTGACCCGGGCGCCCACGGGGGTGGAAGGAACGACGTGTCGACGGGTTCGGCCGAACGATCGTGGTGCGTGGTGGTGCCCCACCACGCGACCGGTGCGCGCCTGGCCCGGCACCGGCTCGCCGACGAGCTGACCGGCCTCGTCCCTGCGGCCCTGCTGGCCGACCTGGTGGCGGTCCTCGCCGAGCTGGTCGGCAACGCGGTCCGGCACGCCGACCCGCTGCCCGGCGGGGTGGTGCGGGTGGCCTGGCGGCTGCGGACGACCGAGCGGGGGCCGAGCGTCCAGCTCCGGGTGACCGACGGCGACTCCGGCGCCGGTCCCCGGATCCGGGTCGCGTCCCCGGACGCGGTCGACGGGCGGGGTCTGCACATCGTCTCCGGGCTCTCCAGCCGGTGGGGCGTCGACCGGGACGGCCTCGGTCAGAGCGTCTGGGCGGAGTTCGACCCGGCCGGATCGCACCGACCGGACCTGGTCGCCGCCGGCTGAGCCGGCCGGGCCCGCGGGTCCGCCCCCGGCGGGTCCGGGTCGGCATCTAGGCTGTGGGGCCGTGAGCAAGCGTCGAAAGAGCCAACGGGCCGCAGATGCCACCCCGAAGCGGGAGAAGGTGCGCGACGTCTTCGTGCCCCGACCGTTCGAGGGTCTGGCCGACGAGCCGGAGTGGATCGCCCTCCGCGAGCTGGTGCCGGCCGCGTCCGCGCCGCTGCGGCTGACCCCCGAGCTGGTCGAGGAGTACGGCGACCGCCCGGTCACCCTGGCCACCGTCCTGCCGATGGCCGCGCCGGCGATGACCAAGCCGGACGGGCGGGTCTTCATCGGCCTGCAGCGGCACCAGCAGTCCGGCGACGTCTCCCGGGACCTGGCCGACGCGCTGCTCAGCGCGCTGCGCACCGAGCCGGGCGGCCAGGTGAGCGTGCCGCCGCTGCCCGGGCCGGGCCCCCGCCTCCAGGACGTCCTGGTGGACGGCCCGCTGGAGATCAGCATGCACGACGGGTTCGAGTTCTGGCTGGACCCGGGCGCCGCCGACGACCCGAACGTGCAGGCGTCCCTGGAGCGGGCCAACGCGGCGATCTACCCGACGGTCAAGCTGGCGGCGGCCCGGGCCGCGTACTGGTGCCAGGTCACCGAGAAGGCACACGTGCGCTGGGTGCTGCCGGAGGACGAGGACGCGGCGCTGGACGCGCTGTCCCGGCTGGCCGCGGCCGGTTCGCTGCCGCTGGGCGACGACACCCGGTTCGCCGGCATGTTCCGGGCGCACGGCCGCCTGGTGCCGGTCTGGGACCTGCCGGAGGACACGCCGGCCGCCGAGTGGGAGGCGCCGGTCGCCGAGTTCGCCAAGCGCTACGCCGAGGCGGTGGCGGAGCGGGAGCCGCTGGACGCGGCCGGCCGCCGCGCCCGGCAGGGCCTGCTCGGTCGCCAGCTGACGCTGCGCTGAGCGGCTCCGGCCGGGCCGGCCTCACCCGCGCAGCGGCTCGCGTACCAGTGGGCAGGACATGCAGCGGGGGCCGCCCCGGCCGGAGCCCAGCTCCGAGCCGGCGATCGCGATCACCTCGATGCCGGCCCGTTCCAGCTGCGCGTTCGTCTCCACGTTGCGTTCGTAGCCGACGCAGAGCCGCGGCGCGAGCGCGAGCGTGTTGTTGCCGTCGTCCCACTGCTCGCGCTCGGCGGTGACCGGGTCCAGGCCGGTGTCGATCACCCGGAGCTGGTCCAGGTCCATCGCGTCGGCGGCGGCCCGCAGGAACGGCGCCGGCCCGTCGACCCGCGGCTCGTCGCCGTCCGCGCCGGCGATGACCGTGTACGCGGACAGCTCGCTGGCGATGTTCGGATACATCAGCACCGCGTCGACGTCGACCATCGTGCAGACCGTGTCCAGGTGCATGGTGGCGCGTTCCTGGGCGATCGGCACCACCAGGATGGTGTGCGCCAGCCCGGCGGCGAACACCTGCCGGGCCAGCCGCTCCGCGCCGGCCGGGGTGGTGCGCTCGCCGACGCCGACGGCGAGCACGCCCGGAGCGAGCAGCAGCACGTCGCCGCCTTCCAGGTGCTCCAGGCGCGGGTGGTAGACGAACTCGGTGCCGACGAAGCGCGGGTGGTGGCGGTAGATCGCGTCGGTCAGCGTGGTCTCCCGCCGGCGCGCCGGCATGGCCAGGCTGGTGACCCCGACCCGGTCGCCGATCCACACCGAGGAGTCGCGGGTGAACAACAGGTTCGGCAGCGGGTCGATGACGAAGTCGTGCCGGTCCATCAGCGTCCAGACCAGACCGCCGGGCCGGTCGGCGCCGACGCGCAGCTCCTCGTGGGCGAGCCCGGCGACGAAGACGTCGGCCAGGGCGGCCGGATCGAGGTAGGCCAGGTGGTCGGCGACCCGGCGGCGGAGGGTGTCGCCGAGCCGGCGGGACCGCAGCACCTGCTCGGTCAGCTCGGCCCGGGCGTCCGGCACGGCGAGCGTCTCAGCGAGCAGGTCGGCCAGGTAGAGCACCTCCACCCCGCGCGAGCGCAGGGCGGCCGCGAAGGCGTCGTGCTCCTCCTGCGCCCGTCCCACCCATGGGATAGCGTCGAACAGAAGACTGTCGTTGTTGCGTGGGGTGAGGCGGGCGAGTTCCGGTCCCGGGCGGTGCAGCAGCACCGTGCCGAGTCGGGCCACTTCGCTGTCCACGTAGTGGGTCACCCTCGCAGCGTAGGGCAGGCTTCCGCACCATCCGGAAAAGAAGTGTGAATGAATATGGCATTCATCCGCACTCACTCCGGCGCTCCAACTTGCCGAGCCCCCCGGGGTGCAACGTAGGGTAGTGGAGACATAACTTCGAGAGACCTTTTGCCGGAGGTCGCGATGACTGTCTTTCCCGCTCGTCGAGCCGTACCGAGCCGGGCACTGCCGCCCCGCTCGGTGCCGCATCCCCGGGTCGAGGCCACGTCGGTGCTCGAGCCGGCCCGACCCACACCCCTGGAGTGGGCGCGCCGCCGTCTGGCCGAGCGAGGTGCCCGCCGGTTGGAAGCGGCCGGGGCCCGCGCCCTGGGGCAGCTCGACCACCTCGGCCCCGCGTGGCACGTGATCGAGTGGCCCCGGACGGATCCCGCCGACGCCCTCTTCGACCACGGCCACGACGACCGGGCCGGGTTCCTCGCGATCGGGCCGAGCGGGCTCTTCGCGGTCACCATCGCCGACCACGGCCGGGCCCGCGTCCTCGTCGCCGGCGACGTGGTGCAGATCAACGGCAAGCGTCCGCCCTATGTGGCGGAGGCGCGCCGCGACGCCAAGCGGGCCAGCAAGGCGCTCTCCGACGCGGTCGGCCTGCCGATCCCGGTCACCCCGGTGCTGACGTTCGTCGGCTCCGGGGTGATCAGCGTCTACGGCCTGCCGAAGGACTGCCTCATGGCCACCCACCGGGAGCTGGACCGGCTGCTCGTGGCCGCCGGCAACCGGATCAGCCCGGCCACCGCCGAGAAGCTGTCCCGGGTCGCCCAGGCGCCGTCGACGTGGCTCAACGGCACGTACCGTCCATCGGCCGACTACCGGTGGTATGACGAGGGCCGAACGGCCGCTGACAAGCGGGCCGCCCGCCGGTAACGTCTCCGACGACGCCACGCGGTCCACGGCTCCGCCCCGACCGGTTCCGTCGGTCCGCGTCGTCGCCGGCCGCCCGGCCCCGGGGTTCCCGTCGCACCGACGCCTGTCCCCCGGTCCCCGAGCCGTCCGACCCACGGGTGGCACCGGCGACCGGAAGCGCAGCGCGGCCGGAAGGCCGCCGTGCCGACCGGCTAGCGTGGACAGACCGTCGGTGTACATAGGAGGCGCGGTGGCCCACGTCGAGCTCTCACTCTCGGAAGTGTTCGGGGAGGCACCGGCCGAGCAGGAGTCCGACAACGTCGGGCAGTGGTCCGGCACCGTCTCCCGGGCCGCCGAGCCGTGCCTGCTGATCGACGCCGACACCTGCGTGGTGGCGATCTCCTCGTCCGGCTGCGACCTGCTCTGCCTGGGCGCCCCGGAGGACGTGATCGGCCTGCCGCTGCTGGAGGGCGGCCTGCGCCTGGTCGACTTCACCGCCAGCCCGAGCGAGCTCACCGAGCAGGAGACCGACAAGATCCCGCCGCTGCTCGCGCTGCACTCCGGCCGCCTCGCCCGCGGGCTGCTCCGGGTCCGCAGGCCCGGCTCCGACGCCGGCACCACGGTCGACGCGATCTCCACACCGGTGCTGACCGGCGCCTCGGTGGCCGGCTCACTCACGTTCTTCTCGGTGGTCTGACCACCGGGCTTCACCCCGGCGGATGATCCTCCTACGATGGGCTCGGCCCTCGGGCCGCGTCGACGCCCCTCGATGTCGAGGACTGCACAGTGCACCGCACCGCACCCCGCCGCCGGTCCGCCCCGGTGACACTGCTCGCCCTGCTCGCGCTCACCGCGTGCGGCACCCCGCCCGAGCTGCGTGAGCCCGCCGCCACCACCGGCCCCCGCGCCTCGGCGTCCGCCACGCCCACCCCGAGCGCGCCGCCGACCCCACCGGTCACCCCGGCCGCGCCGCCGCCCACCACCCGGACCCCCGATCCGGCTGCCACACCCTGCCGGGGCAAGCCGTCCGGCGACCGGATCGTGGCGCTGCTGCGCGGTTCCGCCGGGGTGCTGCCCCGGGACGTGAAGGTCACCGTCCGCACCGGACCGCTCTGCGCCGAGGGCTGGCACTACACCGTCCTGGCGGTCACCGGGCACGAGGAACTCCAGGTGGTCACGCGCGGCCCGGCCGGCGCACCCACCCTGGTCACCGCCGGGACCGACGTGTGCGGCGTCGAGGTGCGCGCCGCCGGTCCCCCCGGCATCCGCACCCTGGCCTGCGACGGCGCCCCGGGTGCGTAGGCTGGTCGCCATGCCGGGAACACCGCCGACCCGCTTCGTCTACCTGGGCCCCGAGGGCACCTTCGCCGAGCAGGCGTTGCGCACCGTGCCCGCCGCCGAGCGGGGGGACCGGACGCCGGCCCGCAGCGTCGGCGAGGCGCTGGACGCCGTACGGGCCGGGGAGGCGGACGCCGCCCTCGTGCCGCTGGAGAACTCGATCGGCGGCGCGGTCGGCGTCACGCTCGACGAGCTGGCCGAGGGGGACCCGCTGGTGATCACCCGCGAGGTGGTCCTGCCGGTGGAGTTCGTCCTCGCCGGCCGACCCGGCGTCACGCCGGCCGACGTGCGCAGCGTGGCGGCCCACCCGCAGGCGTCCACCCAGTGCCGGGGCTGGCTCCGCGACCACCTGCCCGACGCCACCGTGGTCGACGTGCTCTCCAACGGCGCCGCCGCGGCCGGCGCGGCGAGCGGCGAGTACGACGCCGCGATCTGCGCCCCCATCGGCGCCGCCCGGCACCGGCTCACCGTCCTCGCCGACAAGATCGCCGACCATCCGGACGCGGTGACCCGGTTCGCGCTGGTCTCCCGCCCCGGGCCGCCCCCGCCGCCCACCGGCGATGACCTCACCTCGCTGGCGGTCTACATCGCGCACGACCGGGTGGGCGCGCTGCTCGGGGTGCTCATGGAGCTGGCCGTGCGCGGGGTCAACCTGACCCGGATCGAGTCCCGCCCGACGGGCGAGGCGCTCGGCCGCTACGTGTTCTTCCTCGACTGCGCCGGGCACGTCGCCGACGTACGCCTCGGCGAGGCGCTCCGCGGGCTCCGCCGGGTCTGCGCCGACGTGCGCTTCCTCGGGTCGTACCCCCGGCACCGCTGGGGCACGGCGGCGGCCGACCGGCCGACGCCCGCGCCGGCCGGCCTCTCCGACGCCGACTACGCCGACGCGGCGGCCTGGCTGGCCCGGCTGCGCGCCGGCGAGCTGAACTGAGACCGCGCCGGGTGCTCCCCCAGGGCGCACCCGGCGCGGCCGGTCACTGGAGCAGGCCGCCGAGCAGGCCACCCTGCTGCTGCTGGGCGCCGCTGCCGGCCACCGGCGGCTCCTCCGACGGCTGCACCACCACGAAGCCCTGCCCGGCGAAGCTCATCGTGAACGCCTCGCCGGTGCTGCGCCCGAGCAGCGTGCCGAGGCCGAGCTGCTCGGCCCGGTGGTAGCCGGTCTGGAGGTTGGCCGACCAGCAGACCGCCGCCTGCGGGTCGACGTACGTCGGAGCGTCCACGTTGAGCACCACCGGGGTGCCCTTGGTGGTGATCGCGATCCGGCCGTGCCCGGTGAAGACGCAGTTGAACAGGCCCGACGAGGACGCCATCCCGGCGCCGCCGACCATCTTGATGTCGTACTGGAGGCTGGAGTCGAAGGCGAGCACGCTGGAGCCGTTGATGGACAGCGCGTCGCCGGGCTCCAGGTCGATGATGTGCACGTCCTTGGCCAGCTCGGCCAGGAACACGTCGCCGCGCCCGGTGAGCTTCATCAGCGGGACGCCCTCACCGGTCAGCCGCTGCTTGATGAACTTGCCGATGCCGCCCGAGCCGAGCGCCTGGAACTGCACCTGGCCCTGGTACGCGACCATCGACCCGACGCGGGCCATCGCCTCGCCGTTCAGCTCGATCTTCAGCATCTTGGAGTTCTGCAGCCGCATGCCCGGCTGCTGGGACTCCTTCTCGAGGTTCTCCGCGGAGAACAGCGCGCTGCGCATGGGGTTTCCTCCTGCATCGGGATGTGCCTGATCCGGAGGTTAGGGGACCGGCGCAACCGACGGGATCAGCCGAGCGGGGACGCGCCGGGGACCGGTCAGCCCCAGCCGAGGGCGTGCAGGCGCTCGTCGTCGATGCCGAAGTGGTGGGCGATCTCGTGCACCACCGTCACCGCGACCTCGTCGACCACGTCCTCGTCGGTGTCGCAGATCGCCAGGATCGGGTTGCGGTAGATCAGGATGCGGTCGGGCAGCACGCCGGAGTAGTCCCAGCCGCGCTCGGTGAGCGCGTGCCCCTCGTAGAGACCGAGCAGGTCCTCGCCCGGGGGTGGATCGTCCTCGACCAGGATGACCACGTTGCTCATCAGCCCGAGCAGCTCCTCGGGCACCTCGTCGAGCGCCTCGCCGACCAGTTCCTCGAACCGGTCCCGGCTCATCTCCACGGCCACGCGGCCCGGTCACTCCCTCGCGGTCGGCACGCGGTGCGACGGGGGCGCCCCGGAGGACACCCCCGCCGTCCCGTACGTGGTGTCAGGCCAGACGGGCGTTCAGCGTGATCTGCGCGCCCGGGGAGAGCAGCCGGGAGATCGGGCAGTTCTCCTTGGCCGCCTCGGCCAGCTTGGTGAACTCCGCCTCGTCGAGGCCGGGGACCTGGCCGACGGTCTCCAGGTCGATGCGGGTCACGGTCATGCCCGCGTCGGTCTTGTCGAAGTGCACCTTGGCGGTCGTCTCCACCGACGTGTCGGTGGCGCCCGCGTCGGCGAGCTGCTTGGAGAGGGCCATCGAGAAGCAGCCGGCGTGCGCGGCGCCGATCAGCTCCTCGGGGTTGGTGCCCTCGCCCTCCTCGAAGCGGGACTTGAAGGAGTAGTTGCCGGACAGGCCGCCCTTGCCGGTGCGGACGGTGCCCGACCCCTCGGTCAGGTTGCCCTGCCAACGAGCGGAAGCGGTACGGATAGGCATGGCACCGACGCTAACCGAAAGCGGGCCGCCCCGCACCGGTCCGGCGGCTCGCGGTCCGGGTGCCCGGGTGTCAGCTGTGCCATGATTCGACGCAGGCCCGCGTACGGGAAGGGTGGCCGATGTCGCAGGATCTCCCCATCCCCAGGCAGGACGACCGGCACGACGGCACCACCGTCGTGGAGTGGGGTGACGCCGACGAGGCACCGCCCGGCCGGGTCGGCCGGTCGTTGGCCGGCCTGGGCCGCGACCACCGCCTGCCGCCGGTGCTCGTCGGGCTCGGCGCGGTCGCCGCGCTCGCCTCGCTGATCGGCGAGTGGCTGGTCATCACGCTGCCGAACGACGACCAGGACGGGGACGACACCCTCCGCCTGCCCAGCGGGGTCGCCGAGATCGGCGGCTTCGGGGTGGCGTACCTGGTGGGTCTGCTCGGGCTGTCGGTCGCGGTGGCGCTGGCGCTGCGCGGCGCCCCGGCGGTGCGGCGGCACGCCCGGATCGCCGGGCTGGGTCTGGCGGCGCCCCTGCTCGGCGTGCTGGTCGCGGCCGCCGCCTCCCTCCAGCAGCTCGCCCGGCGCATCGTCTTCTTTTCGACCGAGCAGAGCCTCCAGGTGCAGCACGGGCGTGGCCTGGTCACCGCGTTCCTCGCCGTCGCACTGCTGGCGGTCGCGCTGCACCTGACCGGCCGGACCGGCGACCGGGGGACCGATCCGGTGGAGGTCGGAGCGGAGCCGTCCGACGAGCCGCCGGGAACACCGGCCCGCCGGCGGCGCCGGTCCGCCGACGACGAGGCGCCCCCGGCGCCGGCCGACCTGACGGTGGAACCGACGGTGCCGTTCGCCGGCCCCGAACGCTCCCGCTGACCGCTCCGGGCTCCCGTCGGGCAGCCACCTACCGGTCGCCGGGGATTCGCGGCCGATTCGCCGGAAAGCCGTGGTTGCCGCCCCTTTCGCGAGTTACGGTTGCTGCCCGCCGTTCGAGGGTCGCGGCACCGAGGACCTGGCGGCCGACGTGACGGCGGCGGGCGAAGGAGGAACCATGACCCGCCCGGGCCTGCCCAAGCTGATCGCCACCGACCTCGACGGCACGCTCGTCCGCAGCGACGACACCGTCTCCGCGTACACCCACGGGGTGCTGGACCGGGTGCGCGCCGCCGGGATCCCGGTGGTCGGCGCGACCGGACGCGGACCGCGTCTGACCGAGCTCACCCGCAACGACATCCGCGCCGCCGACTTCCTGGTGATGGCCGGCGGTGGCCGGGTGGTCGACCAGAGCGACCCGGCCGGGCCGCTGGTGCTGCGGGACGAGCGCCTGCGCGGTGAGGTGCTGGCCCAACTCCTGACCGACCTGGAGGCCGCCGTGGGGCCGCTGACCGTGATGGTCGAGGCGTCCGACGAGCACGACGCGCCGCTCTGGGGCGACTACCACCCGAGCTGGCCCTACCCGGACCGGTTCGAGGCGCGCAGCCGCGCCGAGTGCCTCTCCTGCGACGTGATCAAGGCGTTCGCCCGGACCGCCGACCACCACGTCGACGACCTGCTGGCGGCGGCCCGCCGGATCGTCCCGCCGGAGGTGGCCACGCTCACCCAGGCCGGGCTGGGTTTCGTCGAGATCTGCCCACCGGGCGTGGACAAGGCCACCGGGCTGAGCGTGATCGCCGACCAGCTCGGGGTGGACCCCGCCGACGTGCTGGTCTTCGGCGACCAGCCCAACGACCTGCCGATGTTCGGCTGGGCAGGCTGGGCCCGGGTGGCGGTGGCGAACGCACACCCCGACGTGCGCGCCGCGGCCGACGAGATCACCCTGCGCAACGACGACGACGGCGTCGCGGTCTACCTGGACCGACTACTGTCCCGGTGATGGGAGATCCACCCCGACTCGTCGCGACCGACATCGACGGCACGCTGCTGCGCGACGACCGGACGCTCAGCCCGCGCACGTCGGCGGTGCTGGCCCGGCTTGTCGCCGCGGGCACGCCGGTCGTGCTGGTCACCGGCCGCCCGATCCGCTGGCTCCAACTCGTGTACGACCAGCTCGCCGCGCCGCTGCCGGCGATCTGCGCCAACGGCGCGGTGGTCTACGACCCGGTCGCCGACGAGGTGCTGCGGGCCGACCCGCTCGCCCCGGAGCTGCTGGCCGAGGTGGCCCGGCGGCTACGGGCCGAGGTGCCCGGGGTGAGCTTCGCGGTGGAGATCGTGGACAGCCGGCAGATGCGGCACGAGGCGCACTACCCGCTGCGCTGGGACGCCGACGCGGAGGCGATCCGGGCGGTCGAGTCGCCCGAGGAACTGCTCGCCGCGCCGGCGGTGAAGCTGCTGGTCCGCGCCGGTGAGCAGGACCCGGACCTGTTCGTCCGGGTGGTGGCCGGGGCGCTGGAGGGGCTGGCCGAGGCGACCCACTCGTCCTACAGCGGGCTGATCGAGATCTCCGCCGCCGGCGTGACCAAGGCGGCCGGTCTGGCCTGGTACGCGGCCCGCCTGGGCATCGACGAGCGGGACGTGCTCGCCTTCGGCGACATGCCCAACGACGTGCCCATGCTGACCTGGGCCGGCCGGGCGGTGGCCGTGGCCAACGCCCACCCGGCCGTGCTGGAGATCGCGCACGAGGTGACCGGGGCGAACACCGACGACGGGGTCGCCGCGTACCTGGAGGAGGTCTTCGGGGTGGACTGACCGGCCGGGGCGCGTGACGCGCCCCGGCCGACGGGTCACAGGTACTGGCCGGGCGCGTGGCCCTCGTTGGTGCCGGGCATCCCCGGCATGCCGGGGATCATCCCGCCGGGGCCGCTGGGCAGCGCCTGCCGGCCGGACCGCATCTGCTCGAGCTGCACCCGGGCGGCCATCTGCTGGGCCACCAGCGCGGCCTGGATGCCGTGGAACAGCCCCTCGAGCCAGCCCACCAGCTGGGCGTGGGCGATGCGCAGCTCGCTCTCGCTGGGCGCCTGCTGCTCGGTGAACGGCAGCGAGATCCGCTCCAGCTCCTCGCGCAGCTCGGGGGCCAGGCCCTCCTTCAGCTCGACGATCGAGCGCTCGTGGATCTCCCGCATGCGGTGCCGGCTGGCGTCGTCCAGCGGGGCGGCCTTCACCTCCTCCAACAGCTGCTTGATCATGCTGCCGATCCGCATCACCTTGGCCGGCTGCTCGACCAGACGGGTCGGGTCCTCGCCCTTGCCCTCGTCGGTCTGCACCGTGCCGACCGGGCGGCCGTCCGGCCCGACCACCACCACGGTGCCGGGGATGCCATCGTTGCCCTGTTCGTCGTCGTGTCCGGCGGAGTGCGCTTCGGTCATGGCACCCATCTTTACCCACCCCGACCACGCGCACGCGCCCGGACCGGGGGCAGGCTACCGTCGCCGCATGTCCAGCGACCCGCGCGACGTGCTGACCCGGCCGGCTCCCCCGCCGGACGCGACCGTCGCCTACGGCGACCACCCGGACCAGTGCGCCGACCTGCGCCGACCGGCCGGCGACGGGCCCGCCCGTCCGCTGGTGGTCGTGGTGCACGGCGGCTTCTGGCGGGCCGGGTACGACCGCGCCCACACCGGCCCGATGGCGGCGGCGCTGGCCGCGCTCGGCCATCCGGTCGCCCAGATCGAATACCGCCGGACCGGCCAGCCGGACGGCGGATGGCCGCACACGCTCACCGACGTGCGCACCGGGGTCGCCGCCCTGCCGGCGCTGGCCGCCGCCGCGCTGCCCGGCCGGGTGGCGCCCGGCCCGCCGATCCTGGTCGGTCACTCGGCCGGTGGGCACCTGGCGCTGTACGTGGCCGGACGCGCCCCGGAGACGGTCGGCGGCGTGCTCGCGCTGGCGCCGGTCGCGGACCTCGCCGAGGCGTACCGGCTGGACCTGGACGATGGCGCGGTGGCCGCGCTGCTGGGCGGCGGCCCGGCGGACGTGCCGGATCGGTACGCCGAGGCGGATCCATCGGCGTTGGTGCCGGTCCGGACACGCACCGTAGTCATGCATGGTCTTCTCGACCGTCAGGTCTCGGTCGCGATCAGCCGCGCCTGGGTGGCCTCGGACCGGGCCGCCGGAGGCGACGCCGCGCTGGTTGAGCTGCCGGAATGCGAACATTTCGGGTTGATCGCGCCGGACTCCGCGGCGTGGCCGCAGGTGGTCACGGCGTTGCGGTCCCTTCACAATGATCATCCGGGCATTGACGCAGCGTTGCCGACCAGGTAGAACGCCGGAGGGGTGTGCATCATGGCCACCCCGTCGGGAAGGAATTTCGGTGGCACAGATGAACCGCAGGCGGGCGCTGCAACTGCTGGCCGCACTGGGCACCACCGGGCTCGCGGCGGGCTGCGGTTCCGGTGACGACACCACGGAGCAGGCCCCGGCCGGCAGCCCGATCAAGATCGGTCTGATCGTGCCCGGCGGCGGCCCGAACAAGGTCATCGGCGAAGAGATCACCAACGGCTTCCAGCTCTTCCTCAGCCTGCACTCCCAGCAGCTCGGCGGCCACCCGGTCACGCTGGTGCCGGCCGAGGAGGGCAACAGCGCCGCGACCGGCAAGGCCGCCGTCGACCGGCTGCTCAAGGAGGGCGTGCTCGCGCTCACCGGCGTGGTCGACCCGGTCGTCATGACCGGCATCAGGGACACCGTCGAGCAGGCCCGGGTGCCGCTCATCGGCTCCAACGCCTCCCCCGCCACGTTGCAGGGCGTCGTCTACATCTGGCGCACCTCCTACGTGCTCGACGAGCCGGGCGTGGCGCTCGGGCAGTACCTGCGGCAGAACCTGGACGCGTCCAGCCGGATCGCCATCTTCGGCACCCAGGGCCCCGGCAGCCAGGACGTCGTCGCCGGCTTCCGGCGCGGCTACGAGCAGGGCCGCCGCCTCACCGAGGACCCGATCTACACGCCCGACTACGCCACCCCGAGCAAGCGGGCCTACGCCGGCCCGATCCGCAAGGCGCTGGGGCGCAAGCCGGACGCGGTCTTCTGCCACTACTCCGGCCCGCAGGCGGTGCAGTTCGTCAAGCAGCTCTACGACGAGGGCTACCGGGGGCCGGTCTACGCGCCCGGGTTCCTGACCGAGGGCACCGTCCTGGACCAGCTCGACGACGGCGAGAAGGGCCGCGACCGGCAGCTGATCGAGAAGTTCGGCATCGAGACCGCGCTGAACTACTCGGCCGACCTGAACAACACCGCGAACCGGGTGTTCGCCTCCGCGTACCGCAAGACGTTCAACGCCTCCCCGACCACCTACGCGATGGCCTCGTACGACGCCGCGCTGGTCCTCGACAAGGCGATCCGGCTGGTCGGCCGGGACCCGTCCCCGCAGCAGGTCAACCTGGCGCTCGGCAAGATCGGCCAGGTCGACAGCCCGCGCGGCTCCTGGCAGTTCAACCAGCCGCGTACCCCGCAGCAGAAGTGGTACCTGCGCAAGGTCCAGCTCGACGGCCGGATGCTCTCCAACGTGGTGATCAACGAGCTGGCGACGCTCGGCTGACACGCGAGAAAGGGCGGCCTCCCCGGGGGGAGGCCGCCCTTCGTGCGTGCGGGGGTCAGTGCCGCAGCTCGGCGATGCAGCACTTCACGCTGCCGCCACCCTTCTTCAGCTCGGCCAGCTCCACCGGCACCGGGTGGTAGCCGGCCGCCTTCAGCTTGCCGGCCAGCCGGGTCGCCTCGTTGTTCAGCACCACGTTGAGCCCGTCGCTGACCAGGTTCAGGCCGAAGGCCAGGGCGTCCTCGTCGTCCGCCACGACCGCGTCGGGGAACAGCTGGGTCAGCACCCGCTGGCTGGCCGCGGAGAAGGCGCCCGGGTAGTAGACGATGTTCTCGTCGTCGATCGAGGCGAGCGCCACGTCCAGGTGGTAGAAGCGCGGGTCGACCAGGCGCAGCGAGACCACCGGGCGGCCGAGCGCCTCCTGCGCCTCGGCGTGCGCGGCCGGCTCGGTCCGGAAGCCGTGGCCGGCCAGGACCAGCCCGCCGTGCGCCTCCGGCAGGTACGCGAAGTCGCCCTCGCCCTCGTTGGTCTCGCTCGGCGCGATGAACCGCCAGCCCCGCTCCTCGTAGAACGCCCGGTGCGCGGCGGCCTCGGCGGCCCGCTGCTCGTGCTTGAACTGGGCGCCGTAGACCGTGCCGTCGACCACGAACGCCCCGTTGGCCGCGAAGACCATGTCCGGCAGGCCGGCCTCCGGCGTCAGCAGGTGCACCTCGTGACCGAGCCCGACCAGCGTCTCGCGCAGCCGGTCCCACTGCTTGACCGCCAGGTCGGCGTCGACCGCCGTGGTCACGTCCATCCACGGGTTGATCGCGTACTCGACCGCGAAGTGCTCGGGCGAGCACATGAGATATGTCCGCTTTCGCGAGACTCGCTGCTGGTTCACGGTCACCAAGAGTAGGTACGGTAGAACTTTGGTAACAGCCACAACCATTGCTTCCCAGAGGCGGAACGTTGCAGATAGACGCGGTTGACCAGCGAATCATTGCGTTGCTCGTGGCGGACGCCCGCGCCTCGTACGCGGACATCGGCACCCGGGTGTCACTCTCCGCCCCCGCCGTCAAGCGACGCGTCGACCGGCTCCGCGCGACCGGGGTCATCCGCGGATTCACCGCCGTCGTCGACCCGGCCGCCGTCGGGTGGACCACCGAGGCGTTCGTCGAGCTGTTCTGCGCCGGCCGGACCACCCCGGCGCAGATCGGCGCCGCCGCCCGCCGGCACCCCGAGGTGGTCGGCGCCTACACCGTCTCCGGCGAGGCGGACGCGCTGGTGCACCTGCGCGCCGCCGACATCTCCCACCTGGAGGAGGCCCTGGAACGACTGCGGGCCGAGTCGTTCGTCACCTCGTCCCGCAGCACCATCGTGCTGTCCCGGCTGGTCGAGTCCCCCGGCGTCGGACCCTCCACGCCTTGACCTCAACCTCGCTTCATGTCGTGCACTGGTGACCGGCTCGAAGCGAGGGGGCGGTATGCGTGCGGTGTGGCTGCGGGAGTTCGGCGGACCCGAGGTGCTCGTGCCCGGGACGGCACCCGACCCGGCACCCGGACCGGGGCAGGTGCTCGTCGACGTGGCACACGCCAACATCACGTTCGTCGAGACGATGTTCCGGGCCAGCGGCTTCGGGCCGTTCGGCGCCGAACTGCCGGTGATCCCCGGCAACGGGGTCGGCGGCACGATCACCGCGCTGGGAGCGGGCGTCGACCCGGCGCTCGCCGGCCGCGTCGTGGTCACCGCCACCGGCGGCACCGGCGGGTACGCCGAACGCGTCGTGGTCGACCGGAGCGCGCCGGTCCCCGTACCCCCGGGGTTGGCGCTCGACGTGGCGGTGGCGCTGATGGCCGACGGCCGGACCGCCCTGATGCTGGCCGGGGCGGCCGGGCTGCGGCGGGGCGACCGGGTCCTGGTCGAGGCGGCGGCCGGGGGCGTCGGATCGCTGCTCACTCAGCTGGCGGCGACCGCCGGCGCCACGGTGGTGGCCGCCGCCGGCGGCGCCCGCAAGGTGGACGTGCTCCGCGCCGCCGGCCTCGACGTGGTCGTCGACTACCGGCAGGCCGGCTGGACCGACCGGGTCCGGGACGCCGTGGGCGCCGTCGACGTGGTGTTCGACGGCGTGGGCGGGCCGCTCGCCCGGCAGGCGTTCGACCTGCTGGACCGCGGCGGGCGGATGCTCAGCTTCGGACTGGCCGGCGGCGCCTGGGCGGACATCCCGGCCGAGTCCGCCGCCGCACGCGGGGTGACGCTGCTGAGCCCCCGGCCCGGCCCGGACGAGCTGCGCGCCCTCACCGAGGCGGCGCTCGCCGAGGGCGCGGCCGGGCGGCTGCGGCCGCTGATCGGGCAGCGCTTCCCGCTGGCCCGGGCCGCCGCCGCGCACGCCGCGATCGAGGCCCGGGAAACAGTGGGCAAGACGCTGCTCGACGTGCGCTGACCGCGCTCAGAGGTACATGCCGGTGCGGTGCTCCTCCGCCCGCGCCGGCTTGTCGCCCTCGCCGAAGAAACGCTTGCCGCCGAACTCGCCGTGCAGCCGGTCGTCCAACTCGTCCGCCAGACCGGTCATCACCTGCACCGCCAGCATCAGGTGGGTGGCCTGGAAGTTGCGGCCGAAGACCGGGATCGACGCCCAGACCGTGTCGTCGGCGCAGTAGAGCCGGCCGATCGGCATCCGGTTGGTCAGCTCGGAGAGCTTCACGTAGAGCCGCTCGGTCGGCTCCACCTCGGTCAGCACCGGGGAGAAGACGTCGACCAGCGGCGGGTTGTCGCGTACCCGCACGAAGACCATCGCCGAGCCGGCCCGGATGTTGATGTCCCCGTCGGAGTCGACCTGGACCTGGTCGGAGTTCGACTTCAGCATCGTCGACACGACGGTCCGGACCCGCTCCTCCAGCGCCAGCACGTCGTTCTCGCCGGCCTGGGCCGCCGCCGCGGCCGCCAGCGCCTCGTCCAGGTCCGCCTCGACGTCCCGGTCCGGGCCGAACTCGCTGCGGGCCGTGCCCAGCGGCTCCACCGGCAGCGGCTCGCCCTCGGCGTCGTGCACCAGGTAGACCAGGAAGGCGGGGTGCGGGGCGCCGTAGACGTCGCGCAGCGTGCGGGAGAGCACGGCGGACAGCCGGGTCGCCTCGTCGACGCCGCAGTCCAGGCCGAACTGCTCGCCGGAACCGGGCACCACCCCGGGCGGCGACCAACCCAGCGCGACCATGTCGGCCACCGCGGCCCGGTCCAGCCGGTAGCCCTGCGGCAGGGTGGCGTTGCCGACCGCCCGGGCGGACAGGCGACCCTCCTCGCCGACGTCCGCGCTGACCGAGTAGACGGCGTCGCCGGTGCCGGAGGCGGTCGGGTCGAGCGTGACCTCCAGGTGCCCGCCGGCGGGCAGCCCGCGCAGCCGGTCGGCCAGCGCCCGGGCGAACTCCCGCCAGGCCTCGGTCACCTTGGCCCGCAGATCGGCCGTGGTCGGCTCGTCGAGCAGGATCGACTCGTGCTGCTCCGGCGTACCGCCGGAAGGCTGGTCGACCGGCGCCGAGGGGTGGTCTGCCGTCATGATCGCCTCCGTCCGTTCCCGCCACCCTACCCATGGGCGGTGGGCGTCGAACCGCGCCCGAGCACGGCTACTCCGCCGGTACGGTCCCGTCCAGTTCCACCGGCCAGGAACCGGCCAGCGCGCTGAGCCGCGCGGCCGCCGCGGCCGGGTCCGCGCCGCGTCCCACGGCCACCCCCAGCAGGTACGCGGTGACCGGCGCCCCCGGCCGGAGCACCTGGTGCGCCACGTCCCGGGCGACGTCGAGCACGCTCGACACCGGCACCTCGGCCGGATCCAGATCCAGCTCGGCGCAGGCCGCGGTGACCCAGTCGTCCAACACCGTCATCTCGTCCACTCCTCGGCCCGGCGTACGTCCTCGTCAGTGTCGCAGTCGAACCAGGGCGGCGGTCCCGAGCCGGTCCACGCCACCTCACGGACCGCGACACCGGCCAGCAACCCGCGTACCGGCGCGCCGTCGACAGTGCCGCCCCGCTCCGCCGCCAGGCGGTCGAGGGCCGCCCGCAACGCCGTGGCCCGCCACACGCCGCAGAGCTGCTGCCGACGCCCGTCACCGTCGACGTAACAGGCCAGACCGGCCCGCGACCCGTCGAGCGCGCGCCGCAGCCCGTCCACCGCCGCGGCGGTGAGCAACGGCAGGTCCGCGGCGAGCAGGGCGACGGTGGTCGTACCGGGCCCCAGCAGGGCCAGCCCGGCCGCGGTGGCGGCCACGGGTCCACCGCCGGGGGGCTCCTCACGGGTCACCCGCACCCCTTCGGGCACCGGACCGGCCGGGCCGACCACGATCCGCTCGTCCGCGCCGGCCACCGCCTCCAGCACCCGGTGCAGCATCGGTCGCCCACCGACGGGACGGGCGGGCTTGTCCACGCCGCGCATCCGTCGGGCCGCGCCGCCGGCGAGCAGCACCGCCGCGTACCCCGTCACCGCCTCACCCTACCCACGGGCGCTGCCCCGACCCGGTCCCGCGCCGGCGGGACGGGTGCGGGGGCGGGCCGGCGGGAGCGGGACCGGACCAGAGCCGTCGGGGGTGCGGACGCCGCGAAGGTGCGGGCCGGTCGGCGCGCGGGGGAGGATGGCGGCATGGGACGGGCGACGGACCGGCGGAGCGTGCTGCGGATCGACCTCGGGGCGGTGGCCGACGGCCGGGCCCGGATCCGCCGGCAGGACACCCTGTCCGTGGAGGAGCCGCTGGAGATCCGGGTCGGGCCGGGCGGCCCGGGGCGACGCCGGCCGCTCGCGGTCACCATGCGTACGCCCGGCGACGACCTCGACCTGGCGATCGGCTTCCTGCTCACGGAGGGGCTGATCCGGTCGGCGGAGGACGTGCACACGGCGCAGCTCTGCGCCGGGGCGGAGACCCCGAACACCTACAACGTGGTCGACGTGGTGCTGTCTCCGGGCGTGCCGGAGCCGACCACCGACCCGGCGCGCAACTTCTACACGACCAGCTCCTGCGGCGTGTGCGGCAAGGCGAGCATCGAGTCGGTCCGTACCCGGTCCCGGTTCGCGGTGCGGGAGGACCCGCTCGCGGTCGGCGCCGAGCTGCTGGCCGCGCTGCCGGACCGGCTACGCGCCGCCCAGCGCGCGTTCGACCGCACCGGCGGCCTGCACGCGGCCGGTCTCTTCACCGCCGACGGCGAGCTGGTGGTGCTGCGGGAGGACGTGGGCCGGCACAACGCCGTGGACAAGGTGATCGGCTGGGCCGTGCGGGAGGACCTGTTGCCGCTGGCCGGGCACGTGCTGCTGGTCTCCGGCCGGGCCAGCTTCGAGCTGACCCAGAAGGCGTGGATGGCCGGGGTGCCGCTGCTCGCGGCGGTCTCCGCGCCCAGCACGCTCGCCGTCGAACTGGCCGAGGAGGCCGGGATGACGCTCGTCGGTTTCCTGCGCGGGCCGACCATGAACGTCTACGCCGGGGCGCAGCGCGTAACCGGGTGAACGGCGCCGGCTCACCGGCGCGGACCGCGACGACGGCGGCGCAGCACCGACGAACCGGTGACGACGGGCCAGCCGTCCAGCTCGGACGGGGCCAGCCCACGGCGGAGCGCGTCGTCGAGGATCACCGCGAGCGAGTGGTCGGGGTGGGCCGTGAGCACCCGTTCCAGGGCGACCGCCGCCAGCGCGCCGTGCCCGGCCCGCCAGGCGGCGAACGCGAGCAGGCTGCCCGGCGCCCCGATCAGGTCCGGCTCGGCCCGGCGCAGGACGTCGGTCCAGAGGCTGATGTCGGTGTCCCGGCCGTCGGTGCGGGACCAGGCGTGGTCGCGAACCGGGATGTGGGTGAGCAGCACGGTCAGCCAGGCCACCTCGTCGTCGTCCAGCCGCTCACCGCGCCGTTGCCGCCGGAACGCCGCCCGCACCGCCGCCACGCCGGCCGCGCGCACGGCCCGCGCCGCACCGCCGGAGCCGACGACCACCATGGGGTCGCCCTCGGCCGGTGGCCCCTCCGCCGAGGTCTCCCCGGTGGGCGGGACATCGGCGGGGACACCGACCGTGACGTCCTCGGGCGGGGCGCCGTCGACGGATGCGCCGGCGAGCACGGCCAGCCGGCGGCGGGCCCGTGCGGTGGCCCGGCGCATGGCGAGCCGGACCGGGCCGTCGAGCGCGGACACCTGGGCGGCCAGCGCGGCCCGGTCGGGCAGGGCGACCTGACCGGCGAACACCGCCGCCGCGCCGACCTGGCTGGCGACCGGGTCGTACGGGGTGCCGTCGGCGGGACAGCAGGCCGGCTCCGCGCAGAGGTAGGACCACCACCGGCCGTCGGTGACCCGCAGGGCGTCCAGGACGGTCAGCCCCGCCGCGTCCAGCGCGTCGCCGACCGCGTCCACGGTGCCGGTCACCCGGGCGGCCGGCCCGTAACCGACGACCGTGGCGGCGTCGACCTCCTGGCGGGCCACCACCTCGGCCAGGTGCCGGGCCGCCGGGGCGGGGTCGACGCCGGCCCCGGGCAGGTCGCCCCGCGCGGCGAAGACCACTCGCCGGCCGCGTACCGCGACCACCACGATGCTGTCGGCCGGGTGGAAGCCGAGCAGATAGGGCACGGCCGCGACGAGGTCGCCGGGCGAGCGGACGGACAGGCGTGGGCGCTCGGTGGAGTTCATGCCGGGAGCGTCCGTGGTCGTCGGGGCCTACGTCCGACCCTGTGGACGACACGCGGTCCGTCCCCAGATACGGAGCGTATCGGCGCAGGTGGCCGGCGATCGACGGCCGCCGCGGTTTCGCCACGGTCCCCGGCTGTCCCAGGTACCGGCTACCTTGCGCTCATGGACCTGGCATACCTGCGGGCACACCCGGAGCACCTGCCGACCTTCCTGACCCACCAGCGGATCCGGGAGACGCCGGTCTCCGGTGGCGACATCTGCACCGCGTCCCGGCTCACCCTGGACGACGGGCACTCCGTCTTCACCAAGAGCTGGCCGGAGCGGTCGGCGCGGCCGGTTCCGGAGGGCTTCTTCACCACCGAGGCGGCCGGCCTGGGGTGGCTGCGCGAGGCCGACGCCGTGCCGGTGCCGGAGGTGCTGGTCGCGCTGCCCGACCTGCTCGCGCTCGACTGGGTGGAGCCGGGCGAGCCGACCCCGGAGGCCGCGGAGGCGTTCGGGCGCAGCCTGGCCCGGCTGCACGCGTCCGGCGCGACCGCGTTCGGCGCGGAGTGGACCGGGTTCATCGGCGCGCTGCCCCAGGACAACACGCCCGATCCCGGCCCGTGGCCGGACTGGTTCGCCCGCCGTCGACTGCTGCCCTACCTGCGGATGTCGGTCGACCGAGGGGCGCTCGACGGCGCCGGGGCCGCCCTGGTCGAGCAGGTCGTCGACCGGATCGGCGAGTTCGGCGGCGACGAGCCGCCGGCCCGGGTGCACGGTGACCTCTGGCCCGGCAACCTGCTCTGGGGCGCCGACGGCCGGGTCTGGCTGGTCGACCCGGCCGCGCACGGCGGCCACCGCGAGACCGACCTGGCCCAGTTGGCCCTCTTCGGTGGCCCGCCGCACCTGGAGCGGATCCTGGCCGCCTACCGTGAGGCCCGGCCGCCGGCCGACGGGTGGCGGGAGCGGGTGCCGCTGCACCAACTGCACCTGTTGCTGGTGCACACCGCGCTCTTCGGCACGGCGTACGCGGACGCGGTGGTCTCCGCCGCCCGAGGCGCCCTGCGGGGCGTCCGACGCGCTACGGTCGACGGATGACCGCCCCCCGGACGCCGGCCGACGGGGTCCTCGCCGACCGGTACGGTCGCGTCGCCCGGGACCTGCGGGTCTCGCTGACCGACAAGTGCAACCTGCGGTGCACCTACTGCATGCCGGCCGAGGGCCTGCCCTGGCTGGCCGGCCCGCAACTGCTGACCGACGACGAGATCGTCCGGCTGGTCGGCGTCGCGGTGGGCCGCCTCGGCGTCACCGAGGTGCGCTTCACCGGCGGTGAGCCGCTCATCCGGCCCGGCCTGCCCGGGATCGTGTCGGCGGTCGCCGCGCTGACGCCCCGGCCGCGCATCTCGGTGACCACCAACGGGATCGGGCTGGCCCGTCTCGCGCCGGCGCTGCGCGCCGCCGGTCTCGACCGGGTCAACGTCTCGCTGGACACGCTCGACCCGGCCCGGTTCGCCACGTTGACCCGGCGGGACCGGCACGCCGACGTGCTCGCCGGGTTGGCCGGCGCGGCGGAGGCGGGGCTGACCCCGGTGAAGATCAACGCGGTGCTGATGCGCGGTGTCAACGACGACGAGGCCCCGACCCTCCTCCGGTTCGCCCTGGCGCACGGCTACGAGCTGCGCTTCATCGAGCAGATGCCGCTGGACGCCCAGCACGGCTGGGACCGCTCGACCATGGTCACCGCCGACGAGATCCTCGCCGCCCTGCGCAGCGAGTTCGCGTTGCGCCCCGATCCCGCCGAGCGGGGTGCCGCACCGGCCGAAACCTGGCTGGTGGACGACGGGCCGGCCCGGGTCGGGGTGATCGCCAGCGTGACCCGGCCGTTCTGCGGCGACTGCGACCGCACCCGGCTCACCGCCGACGGCCAGGTGCGCAACTGCCTCTTCGCCACCGAGGAGTCCGACCTGCGGGCGGCGCTGCGCGGCGGTGCCGACGACGACGAGTTGGCCCGGCGCTGGCGCGCCGCGATGTGGGGCAAGCGGGCGGGCCACGGCATCGACGATCCGACCTTTCTCCAGCCGGCCCGGCCGATGTCCGCGATCGGAGGGTGAGCGTGGAACTGACCGTCCGCTACTTCGCCGGGGCGCGGGCCGCGGCCGGCCGCGCCGAGGAGACCGCATCCGCCGGCCGGTCGCTGGACGAACTCCTGGACGACCTGGCCGCCCGGCACGGCGAACGACTGTCAGTGGTGCTGAAGGCGGCGAGTTTCCTGGTCGACGGCGTGGCCTGTCATGATCGTCAGGCACTGTTGCCGGCCGGGGTGACGGTGGACGTGCTGCCGCCCTTCGCGGGCGGCTGAGGAGGCCGACGTGCTGGCGATGGCGACATTCCTGATCTTCGTCGTGCTCGTCATCGGCCTGATCCACTTCTACCTGTGGAAGCGGCTGGTCCGGGACACCACCCGACCGGGTCGGTGGCGCCGGCTCGGCGCGGCCGTGGTCGCCCTGCTCGCCCTGCTCGTGCCGGCGACCATGGCCGGCACGAGGAACGGCTGGTTCTGGCTGGCCTGGCCGGGCTACCTCTGGCTGGCGCTGATGTTCTACCTGCTGGTGCTGCTGCTGGTGCTGGAGGTGCCGACCGCGGTGGTCCGGCTCGTCCTGCGCCGCCGCGCCCGCGCCGCCGCCACGGGCCCCGAGCCCGAGCCGGCGCTGATCGGCGCCGGGGCCGGGGCCGTCCCGCCCGGGCCGACCGGCGACGCCGTCGGCATTCCGGCCGGCGGGACCGCCGACGGTGGCGACGTCCCGCCGGCGGACACCGTGCCCGCCGACCACGATCCGTCCCGCCGGTTGCTGCTCGCGCGCGGCGCGGCGATCTTCGCCGGGCTCACCGCCGCCGGCGTCACCGGGTACGGCGTCCGCACCGCGATGGGGCCGCCTCGACTGGACCGGGTCCGGATCCCGCTGGCCAAGCTGCCCCGGAGCATGGACGGCCTGCGGATCGCCACCGTCTCCGACATCCACCTCGGGCCGCTGCGCGGACGGGCGCACACCGAGCGGATCGTCGCCATGATCAACCAACTGGACGCCGATCTGGTGGCGGTGGTCGGCGACCTGGTCGACGGGACGGTGGCCGAGCTGGGCTCGGCCGCGGAGCCGCTGCGCGACCTGCGCTCCCGCTACGGCAGCTTCTTCGTCACCGGCAACCACGAGTACTACTCCGGCGTGGAGGAGTGGGTCCGCGAGGTGGACCGGCTCGGCCTGCGGGTGCTGCAGAACGAGCGGCAGGAGATCCAGGCCCGCGGCGGGGTGCTGGACCTGGCCGGGGTCAACGACGTGACCGCCGCCGGCACCGGTCTGGCCGCGCCGGCCGACTACGCCGCCGCCCTCGGCGACCGTGACCCGAGCCGCCCGGTGGTGCTGCTGGCCCACCAGCCGGTGGCCGCGCACGAGGCGGCGAAGTTCGGCGTCGACCTGCAACTCTCCGGGCACACCCACGGCGGCCAGATGGTGCCGTTCAACCTGGCGGTGAAGCTCCAGCAGCCGGTGGTCTCCGGTCTGGGCGAGGTGGACGGCACCAAGGTGTACGTCACCAACGGCGCCGGCTTCTGGGGTCCGCCGGTGCGTGTCGGCGCCCCGCCGCAGGTGACGCTGGTCGAGCTGCGCGCCCCATAGCGCGCCGGGGGCGCCGCGTCCAGCACCGCATTGCTCAGGTCACGCGTACGCGTGGCGGCGGGCGGGCGGGCAACCGGACGTGACAGGATGCGGCGTGCCTCCGTTCAGCGCCGCACCCCCCGGTGGCCTCCCGCCCTACGTCGCGGATCTGCACATCCACTCGAAATACTCCCGCGCGTGCAGCCGCGACCTGACCCTGCAGAACCTCGGCTGGTGGGCCCGACGCAAGGGCATCGGGGTGCTCGGCACCGGAGACTTCACCCACCCCGCCTGGTACGACCACCTGCGCGAGACGCTGCACCCGGCCGAGCCCGGCCTCTACCGGCTGTCGCCGGAGGCGGAGCGGGACATCGCCCGGCGGCTGCCGCCCCGGCTGGCGAGCGCGGCGGAGGCGGACCCGGTCCGGTTCATGCTGAGCGTGGAGATCTCCACCATCTACAAGCGGGACGACCGGACCCGGAAGGTGCACCACCTGATCTACCTGCCGGACCTGGACGCGGTGGGCCGGTTCAACGCCGCGCTGGGCCGGATCGGCAACCTCGGCTCCGACGGCCGGCCGATCCTCGGGCTGGACTCCCGCGACCTGCTGGAGATCACGCTGGAGGCCAGCGGAGACGGCTACCTGGTGCCGGCGCACATCTGGACGCCCTGGTTCTCCGCGCTCGGCTCGAAGTCCGGCTTCGACGCGATCGCCGACTGTTACGCCGACCTGGCCGAGCACATCTTCGCGGTGGAGACCGGCCTCTCCTCCGACCCGGAGATGAACTGGCGGGTCGGCAGCCTGGACCGCTACCAGCTGGTGTCGAACTCGGACGCCCACTCGCCGCCGGCGCTGGCCCGGGAGGCCACGGTCCTCACGGCGGCCCGCGACTACTTCGCGATCCGGGAGGCGCTGCGCACCGGGGACGGGCTCGCCGGCACTGTCGAGTTCTTCCCGGAGGAGGGCAAGTACCACGCCGACGGGCACCGGCTCTGCGGGGTGAACTGGTCGCCCGAGCGCACCCGCGAGGCGGGTGGGCGCTGCCCGGAGTGCGGCAAGCCGCTCACCGTCGGCGTACTGAGCCGGGTCGAGGAGCTGGCCGACCGTCCGGTGGGGCACCGTCCGGCGCACGCCCGCGCGGTGGCGCACCTGGTGCCGCTGGCCGAGATCCTCGGCGAGATCAACCGGGTGGGCGCGCGGTCGAAGAAGGTGGAGGGCAAGCTCCACGAGCTGGTCGCCGCGCTCGGCCCGGAGTTGGAGATCCTGACCCGTACCCCGGTCGAGGAGATCGGCCGGGTCGGTGGCGAGCTGCTCGCCGAGGGCATCGGCCGGCTGCGCCGCGGCGAGGTCCGCCGGGTGCCGGGCTACGACGGCGAGTACGGGGTGATCACACTGTTCGATCCGGCGGAACTGGGCGCCACGGCCGGCGGGTCGGGGCAGGACGCGCTCTTCGACGTACCCGTGCCCGCGCAGCGACGGCCCGCGGAGCCGGCGCCGAAACCGAGGGCCAAGCGCCCGGCGGCGGCCCGGCCCGAGCCGAAGCGCACGCCGCCGCCGGCTCGCCCGATCGCGCCGCCGCCCTCCCCGCACGAGCCGTTCGAGCCGATGCTCGCCGGCATGGAGGAGGTCGGCACCGGCCTGCTGGACCGCCTGGACGCGATGCAGCGGGTGGCCGCGTCCGCGCCGGGCGGTCCGCTGCTCATCGTGGCCGGGCCCGGCACCGGCAAGACCCGGACGTTGACCCACCGGATCGCGTATCTCTGCGCGGAGTTGAACGTCTTCCCCGACCAGTGCCTGGCGATCACGTTCACCCGCCGGGCGGCCGAGGAGCTGCGGCACCGGCTGGACGGGCTGCTCGGCCCGGTCGCCGAGGACGTCACCGTGGGCACGTTCCACTCGCTCGGCCTGACCGTGCTGCGGGAGAACGCGGCGGCCGCCGGGCTGCCGGCGGACTTCCGGATCGCCGACGAGACGGACCGGGCGGCGGCCCGCGCCGAGGCCGGCGAGGACGACGAGCGGTACGTCGCGCTGCTGCGCAAGAAGGACCTGGTCGACCTGGACGAGCTGCTCACCCTGCCGGTGGCGCTGCTCAAGGGGGACCGGAAGCTGGTCCGGGAGTACCGCGAACGGTGGAAGTGGATCTTCGTTGACGAGTACCAGGACGTCGACGCGGTGCAGTACGACCTGCTGCGGCTACTCAGCCCCGCCGACGGCAACCTGTGCGCAATCGGCGACCCGGACCAGGCGATCTACTCGTTCCGGGGCGCCGACGTCGGCTACTTCCTGCGTTTCTCGCAGGACTTCACCGACGCCCGGCTGGTGCGGCTGAACCGCAACTACCGCTCGTCCGCGCCGATCCTGGCCGCCGCGGTGCAGGCCATCGCGCCGTCGTCGCTGGTGCGCGGTCGCCGCCTCGACCCGGCCCGGCTCGACCCGGAGGCGCCGCTGGTCGGCCGGTACGCCGCGACCTCGGTGGCCGACGAGGCCGACTTCGTGGTCCGCACCGTCGACGAGCTGGTCGGCGGCCTGTCCCACCGCTCGCTGGACTCGGGCCGCATCGACGGGCGGACGACGTCGCTCTCCTTCTCCGACATCGCGGTGCTCTACCGCACCGACTCCCAGGCCGCGCCGGTCGTGGACGCGCTGGCCCGGGCCAACATCCCGGTGCAGAAGCGCTCGCACGACCGGCTGCGCGACCGGCCCGGCGTCACCGCCGTCGCCCGCGAGCTGCGCCAGGCCGGCCTCGACGGGTCGCTGGCCGCCCGGGTACGCCAGGCCGGTCAGCTCCTGGCGGAGCGCTTCGCCGTGCCCACGCTCGACGGCGCCGGCGCGGTACGCCCCGAGGACGTCCGCACCGCCGTGGACCTGCTCACGCCACTGGCCCGGCGCTGCGGTGACGACCTCGGGCTGTTCCTCAACCAGCTCGCGACCGGCGCGGAGGTGGACGCCCTGGATCCGCGCGCCGAGGCGGTCACGCTGCTCACGCTGCACGCGGCGAAGGGGCTGGAGTTCCCGGTGGTGTTCCTGGTCGGCGCCGAGGACGGCCTGCTGCCGCTGCGCTGGCCCGGCAGCGAGCCGGACGAGGACGCGGTGGCCGAGGAGCGCCGACTCTTCTTCGTCGGCCTGACCCGGGCGCAGGACCGGCTCTACGTCAGCCACGCCGCCCGGCGGGCCCGGCACGGCGCGGAACGCGAGACCCGGCCGTCGCCGTTCCTCGACGTGATCGACCCGGCGTTGTTCGACCGGCTCGGCACGGCGGAGCCACGCCGGCCCCGGGATCACCAGCTCCGGCTGATCTGACCGGCGGGCCGCCCGCCGACACGCGCGGCGGCCTCAGGTGAGCAGGACGGCGAGCCAGGCGCCGGCGAGGAGCGCCGGGCCGAACGGCAGCGGCGTGTCCCGGCGTACCCGGCCGGCGGCCAGCAGGACCAGCACCGTCACCCCGGCGAGCACGTGCGGGAGGAGCAGCCCGAGCCGGAGCGTCGGCCAGCCGAGCCAGCCCAGCGGGAGCCCGAGCGCGGCGGCGAGCTTCACGTCACCGAAGCCGAGCCGGGCGCCCGGCAGCAGCGCGAGCAGCAGGTGGCCGGCGAGGGAGAGCGCGGCGCCGGCGGCGGCGGTGGTCAGTCGACCCGGCTCGCCGGTGGCCAGCGTGGCGCCGGCGAGGCCGAGCCCGCCGCCGAGCGCCAGCGCGCCGACCAGCGGGTCGGGCAGCCGCAGGACGGTCAGGTCGGTGACCACGAGGAGCAGTCCGACGCCGGCGACCAGCAGCAGGGCCGGCAGCGCGGGCCCGGCCCCGTGGGCGGCGGCCAGCCCGCCGAACACCACCGCACCGGTCGCGGTCAGGACCGCCCGGCGCGGAGCGGGGCCGCCGCCCACCAGGGACCGACCCACCGGTACGGCCACCAGCCCGGCGAGCGCGCCGAGCAGCGCCACCCCGGTCACCAGCGCCGCCGACACGGGCCGGGACGCTACCGCTCCGCCGTCTCCCGGGCCGTCCCGTCCACGGCAGCCGGCGCGGTCCGGCGCGGACGCTCGGTGCTCACCACCACCGCCACGCCGGCCACGATGACCGCGCCGCCGAGCAGCACCTGCGCGGTGACCGGCTCGGCGACGAGCAGCGCGCCGAGCGCCACCGCGACCGCCGGGTTCACGTAGGCGTACGTGGACACCAGGGAGAGCGGCGCGTGCGCGAGCAGCCAGACGTACGCGGTGAAGGCGACCAGCGAGCCGGCCACCATCAGATAGACCAGCGCCACCCAGGACCGCGTGGTCACCTCGGCGGGGGAGAAGTCGGCCAGTTCCCCGCGTGCGGCCGCGACCACCGCGAGCGCCACCGCGCCGGCCACCATCTCGTAGACGGTGGCCACGAACGGGTCGGCGGGCATCCGGATCCGTCCGGACAGGAACGATCCGACGGACCAGCTGACCGCTCCGGCCACCACGATCAGCGCGCCGACCAGCGGCACCCCGTCCACGCCGTCGCGGGGCAGGACCAGCAGGACCAGCCCGACGAAGCCGAGCGCCACGCCGGCGAACGTCCAGGCCCGGGGCCGGTCCCCGCCAGCCGTACGCAGCACCACCACCAGGAGCGGGACGGTGGCCACCAGCAGCGCGGCGACACCGGAGGGCACGGCGCTGCCCGCCGGGCCGGACTCGGCGAGCACCACCAGCCCGTTGCCGCCGGCCAGCAGCAGCACGCCGACCAGCGCGGCCGAGCCGAGGCGTCGGGCCGGCACGCGGAGCGCACCGGGCCCGCGGCGCAGGCGCAGCACCAGCGCGAGCACCACGGCGGCCGCGGCGAACCGCATCGCCGCCGAGGTGAGCGGCGGCAGGGACTCGACCGCGACCCGGATGCCCAGGTAGGTCGAACCCCAGAGCAGGTAGACCAGGGCGAGGGCGGTCCAGATCAGGGCGGGGCGGGCCGACCGCGCCGGGCTGTCGGCGGCGGTCGTCGCACTCTCGGGGCGTGAGCTCATCGGTGGACCACGCTACGGTGACCACGGCGTCGGCGTCCCGTGTTGGTGGCCGGCCTCTCAGCACTGGCGTACGCAGGAGGCGTTCATGTCGAACTTCGGACCACCGGGCGGCGGCTCACCCGAGCCGTGGGGTGGACGGCGGCCCGACGACGGGTACGCCCCGCAGCCGGCCGACCCGCACTACGGCCCGGCGCCCGGCGGTCCGCAGTACGGGCCGCCGCAGCAGTACGGCCCTCCCACCGAGCAGTACGGCGTCCCGCCCCAGCAGTACGGGCCCCCCACCCAGCAGTACGAGCCGGCCGCGCCGGGGTGGGCGCCCGGTCCGCCGCAGTACCAGGGATACCCCGCCGACCCCGGCTACGGGGGGCAGCCGCCCTACGCCGGCGGGCAGCCCCCGTACGCCGGCGGCGAGCCGCCCTACGCCGAGCCCACGCCCCCGAAGCGGGGCAAGGGTCCGCTGCTGGTGGTGCTGGTCGTGCTGGCGGTGCTGCTGCTGGGTGGCGCCGGGGCCTACTGGCTGCTCGGCCGGAACGAGAAGAGCCCGACGGCCGGGACGACGGCGGCCACCGCGCCGGCCGCGGACCCGACGGCGGCGGCGCCGAGCGATCCGGCGGAGGCGACGCCGACCGCGCCGGCTCCGGCCTCGTCGACCGACCCGCGCTTCGTCAAGGCGGGCCAGTGCGTCGCCAACGAGGGCGGGGGCGGCCAGCCCAAGCTGGTGATCGCCGACTGTGCGCCGAAGACCTACCAGGTGCTGCGCCGGATCGACGGCGCGACCAGCGGCAAGAAGGACGCCGAGGCGAAGTGCGGCAAGGTGACCGGCTACACCGACTGGTACTTCTTCGACAGCGAGCTGGACACGCTCGACTTCGTCCTCTGCCTGAAGCGGCGGTGAGCCGGTAGGCAAAACTAGGGCTGTCTAGCGTCCACGCTAGACAGCCCTAGTTTTATGTCGAGGCCGACACGCGGTAGCCACCTCTACGCACGTCTAGCCTGGCCGCTAGACGACCCGATACTGTGCGATTCGTGGATCCGGTCCGCAACCCGTACGCGCCGGGCGCCGGCCAGCGCCCGCCCGAACTCGCCGGGCGGGGGCGGGAGCTGGACGTCTTCGACGTGGTCCTGGAACGGATCGCCCGCGGCCGGCCGGAACGCAGCCTGATGCTCACCGGGCTGCGCGGAGTCGGCAAGACGGTCCTGCTCAACACGCTGCGCTCGGAGGCGATCAACCACCTCTGGGGCACCGGCAAGATCGAGGCCCGACCGGACCAGTCGCTGCGCCGGCCGATCGCCGCCGCACTGCACATGGCGGTCCGCGAGCTGGCCCCCCGGCACCGGGCGCCCGACCGGATCGACGCCTTCCTGGGCGTGCTCAAGGCGTTCGCGCAACGGTCGACGCCGCCGAGCGGGCGGGGTGGCGCGGCGCCGAAGCTGCGCGACCGCTGGCAGCCCGGCATCGACGTGCCGGCCAGCAGCGGCCGGGCCGACTCCGGCGACATCGAGATCGACCTGGTCGAGCTGCTCAGCGACGCGGCGGCGGTCGCCACCGACGTGGGCACCGGCATCGCCGTGTTCATCGACGAGATGCAGGACGTCGGCGCCGAGGACGTCTCGGCGCTCTGCGCCGCCTGCCACGAGCTGTCCCAGCTCGGCGCGCCGCTGATCGTGGTGGGTGCCGGGCTGCCGCACCTGCCCGCCGTGCTCAGCGCCGCCAAGTCGTACTCCGAACGGCTCTACCGCTACCAGCGGATCGACCGGCTCGACCGGATCGCCGCCGACCAGGCGCTCTGCGCGCCGGCCGAGCGGGAGGAGGTCGAGTACGAGCAGAAGGCGCTCGACCTGCTCTACGAGAAGTCCGGCGGCTATCCCTACTTCGTCCAGGCGTACGGCAAGGCCACCTGGGACCACGCGCCGCGCTCACCGATCACCGCGGCGGACGTGCGGGTCGCCGCGCCCGAGGCGGAGGCGGAGCTGGCGGTGGGGTTCTTCGGCTCCCGGTTCGAGCGGGCCACGCCGGCCGAACGCGAGTACATGCGGGCGATGGCCACGCTGGCGCTGGTGGACGGCGAGGAGGGCGGCCGGGACGACATGGACGCCGCGGTGCCCACCGCGGACATCGCCCGGGCGCTCGGCCGCAAGCCGGCCAGTCTCTCCCCGGCCCGGGACGCGCTGATCAAGAAGGGCCTGATCTACTCCGGCGAGCGGGGCACGGTCGCGTTCACCGTCCCGCACTTCGGCCGCTACCTGCGCACCCAGCCGGCCTGAGCGACGCTCACACCCGCGACCAGGGCGGCGGGAAGACCACCTCGCCCGCCGGGGGCGGCGGCTCCTCGCCGGTGGACGGCGGCAGTACCAGCGCCTGCCACGGCTCCCCCAGCCCGGACCACGGGCTGGTCAGGCCCAACCGGTCCGCCGGGCCGAACCCGAACCGCCGGTAGTACGCCGGGTCGCCCAGCACCACCACGAGCCGCTCGCCCAGCTCGGTGGCGGCCTCGAGCGCGGCCTGCACCACCGCCGTGCCGTGCCCGACGCGTTGCCGGTGCGGGGCCACCGCCACCGGTCCGAGCGCCAACGCCGGCCAGGTGCCGCCGTCGGTGCGTACGCCGACGCGGGTGAGCAGCGCGAAGCCCACCACCTCGCCGCCGTACTCGGCGACCATGGCCAGCTCCGGGATCCACGCCGGGCCGTGCCGCAGTTCCTCAACCAGGCCGACCTCGGGCGGGGTGGCCACATCCGGCCGGGCGAAGGCGGCGGCGAGCACCCGGGCCACCGGCGCCTCGTCCGCCGGGTCCTCCGGGCGCAGTCGCAGCGTCGTCACCCGCGCGACCTTACCGAACACGGCCGGTCCATCCGCGACGGTCGCTGAAATCGGCGTGGCCCGGACGTCCACGTCGGCCGATCCCTTTCGTGTGTTGCGGGGGTGACGACGCCCGCGACGGGGTATGACTGAGCCATGAAGCCCGTGCGCTCCCTCGCCCGAGTCATGTTGAGCGGCATCTTCGTGGTCAGCGGCGCCCGAAACCTGCGCAACCCGGAACGGTTGGTCCCCGCCTCCGAACCGGTCACCGACAAGATCGCCCCGCTGATCCAGAACCTGCACCCGCGCATCCCGACCGACACCGCGACGCTCATCCGGGCCAACGCCGCCACCCAGCTCGTCGGCGGCCTGATGCTGGCCACCGGCCGGTTCAGCCGCCCGGCCGCGCTGGTCCTCGCCGCCACGCTGGTGCCGACCACCGCCGCCGGTCATCCCTTCTGGAACAACGACGACCCCGCCGCGCGCAACAACAACCAGATCCACTTCCTGAAGAACCTCGGCCTGCTCGGTGGGCTCCTCCTCGCCGCCGCGGACACCGAGGGCAGGCCGGGGCTGCGCTGGCGCGCCGGCCACCGGATCGACCACTCGCGCCGGTCGGTCAAGCGCGCGGTCCGCACCGCCCGCCGGGAGGCGAAGATCGCCGTACGCTCCGCGGCGACCGCCCGCCGAATGCCCGGCTGACCTGCACCCCGTACCGCCACCACCCCCCGCAACGCCACCAATCACCTGAACCGTCCGACACCCGTTAACGCGGTGGAAATGTCGCGAAGACGTGTGGGATCGGACACGGTCGTGTAACGCGGGAGGCAGCGACGTGAGGCACCGTTCTAGGCTCCGTTCTGGACCTGGACGGGCACGACGACCTTGGTACGGGGGTGGCCACGCCATGCCGACGACAGTCGGTAGACGGACGGACCGCCTCGCCCCGGCCTCCCGTGTCCCGCGCGGTGTCGACCGTCGGATCGTCGTCCGCGTCGGCGTCGTGGCCGCCGTGTCGTACGCCGCGTGGCTCGCCGTCGGCGCGTTCGGCCGCCCCTACAACTTCTTCGACATGAAGATCTACCACGGTGCGGTGCTGTGGTGGGCGGGCGGCAACGAGCTGTACGACTTCGTCGCTCCCTCGACCACCCTCGGCTTCACCTACCCGCCCTTCGCCGCCCTGGTCATGTTGCCGATGTCCTGGCTGCCGGTCGACGGGGCCGGGTTCGTCAACGCCCTGGCCAGCATCGCCGCGCTCGCCGTGGTGCTGGCCGCGTTGCTGCGTCCCATCGTGGACCGGCTCGGCTGGCCGCTGTGGTTCACCGTCGCCGTCGCCACCCCGGTGGCGCTGGCCATCGAGCCGTCCCGGGAGACCCTCGGCTACGGCCAGGTCAACCTGCTGCTCTTCGCGCTGATCATGGCGGACCTGGTCGGGCTGCGGTGGCGGGCCAAGCGGGGCACCCACCACGAGACCGCCGACTCGCCGCTGGCCCGGTTCGTCTACAGCGGCGCCTGGGCCGGGGTCGGCATCGGGCTCGCCACCGCCGTGAAGCTCACCCCGGCGCTGTTCGTGTTCTACCTGATGCTCACCCGGCAGTGGCGGGCCGCGATGATCGCGACCGGCACCGCCGTCGGGGTGACGCTCGGGACGTTCGGCGTGCTCGGCGCGGAGTCCCGCGCCTACTTCACCAGCGTGCTGTGGCAGACCGAACGGGTCGGCGCGGCGGACATGACCGCCAACCAGTCCCTCGCCGGCCTGCTGGCGCGCCTCTACGACTCGATCGAGACGCCCGGGCTGCTCTGGCTCGCCTTCTCGGTACTGGTGCTGGCGCTGGGCCTGTCCCGGGCGCTCAGCGCGCGCGCCGACGGCGACGAACTGACCGCGTTCACGCTGGTCGGGCTCACCGCCAACGTGATCAGCCCGATCTCCTGGTCGCACCACCTGGTCTGGGTCATCCCGGCGATCATCGTGCTGGCCGACGCCGCGGTACGCCGCCGTGACGCCAGCCGCCGCCTGCCGCCGCGCGGCAACGGCATGCTCTCGGCCAACGGCGTGCCCACGCTGCGCCCGCCGATCTGGTACCCGACATTGACCGGGCTCCGGCACGGCGTCGGCGCGCTCGGGCTCTATCTGCTCTTCCTGATCTCGCCGATCTGGCCGTACGAGCACCAGCTCCCCGAGGTGTCCCACTACCAGGACGGCCTGTTCGGCGCGCTGATGGAGAACTCCCTGGCCATCGCGCTGATCGTGCTGGTCGCGGCGCTGCCGTGGCGCCCCGGCGCGGAGCCGGCGTTCTATCCCGACCGGCTGGCCCGCACCGCCCCGCTCGCCGCCCGGCGCTGAGCCACCCCGCTCAGGGGCAGTTCACCCACTCCTCGGTGCCGTCGTCGAAGACCTGCCGCTTCCAGATGGGCAGCCGTGCCTTGACCTCGTCGACCAGGCGGGCGCAGGCGTCGAACGCCGCCGCCCGGTGCGCCGTGCTGACCGCCGCCACCAGGGCGACGTCGCCGATCTCCAGGGGCCCGATCCGGTGCGAGACAGCCACCGCGTAGACCGCCGGGTCGGCGGCGATCTCCGCCGCGACCTCGCGCAGCACCGCCTCGGCGCTGGGGTGACCCTCGTATTCCAGCCGGGTGACCGCACGCCCGTGGTCGTGGTCGCGGACCACGCCCTGGAAGGACACCACCGCACCGGCCCGGCGGTCGCCGACCGCCGCCTCGTGCGCGGCCAGGTCGAGCGGCCGGTCGGTGACCGCCCCGAGCACCATCCCCACCGGATCGATCACGACCGCTCCCCGGGCATCAGCGGCAGCGGCACGAGCGGCACCCGGTCGCCGGCCGCGCCGCTCGTGCCGGGCCGGATCACCGCGAAGCCGTCCGCACCGGCCAGGCCCCGCAGCATCGCCGAGCCGACGTGCCGCACCGGGTGCGCGGTGCCGGCGACCCGGTCCCAGCGAGCCAGCGCCAGGTGGGTGTGGTCGCCCCGGCCGGGCACCGGCTCGGCCAGGGTGACCTGCGGAAGCACCGGCATCGGCCGGCCGGTGAGGCCGGCGAGCAGGGGGGCGACGAGCGAGACGAGAGCCACCACCGCCGACTGCGGGTTGCCGGGCAGGCCGGCCACGAAACGCACCCGGCCGTCGCCGTCCACCAACCGGGCGAGCAGCATCGGGAAGCCGGGGCGCACCGCCACGGTGTTGACGACGTAGTCGGCGCCGAGCGCCTCCAGCGTCGGGTGCAGGTGGTCGACCGGGCCGTGCATGGTGCCGCCGGTGGTGCAGACCAGGTCGGCGTTGGCCAGCGCGCCGCGCAGCGCCGCCACGTGCGCCGGCAGCGTGTCGGCGACCGGGCCGACCACGTCGCCGCCGCGCACCTGGCAGCCGTAGCGGCGCAGCCAGCCCGGCACCGAGGGGCCGAGCGCGTCGCGGACCCGGCCGGCGCCCGGCGGGCCCGAGGTGAGCAGCTCGTCGCCGAAGACCAGCAGCGCCGCCCGGGGTGGGCGGCGGACCCGCAGCGTGTCGTGCCCGCAGGAGGCGGCCAGGCCGATCACCGCCGGATCCACCGGCGTGCCGGCCGGTACCAGCTCCTCGCCGAGGTGTGCCTCCTCGCCCGGCTCCCGCCACTCCGGCTGGGAGCGGGGTGTGCCGGCGACCCGACCGTCCGCCGTGCGGGTCGACTCCTCGATCCGCAGGATCGCGGTCGTGCCCGCCGGGACCATCGCGCCGGTGGCGATCTCCACCGTGCTGCCGTCCTCGTCCAGCGGGGACGCGGTCTGCCCGGCGAGCACCCGACCGGCCACCCGCCACGGCCCCGCCCCGCGCACCGCCCACCCGTCCACGCTGGAGGTAGGGAACGCCGGCAGGTCGGTACGCGTGGTCAGCGGCTCGGCCAGGGTGTGCCCGTCGGTGTCAGCCAGCGGCCGGGCGACCGCGGGCAGCGCGGCGGAGAGACCGACCGCGTACACCCGGGAGCGGGCCTCCTCCCACCCGGCCGGTGGCGGCGTGCCCACCTCGGCCCCGGTGGTCTCGGTTTCGGTGCTCATCCGGCGAGCCTAGCGCCGGGGCACGCGCGCCGCGGGTTCAGTGGTCGCCCCCGCGGAGCTGGTCGACCGCGTGCCGCAGGATCGGGCCGAGCACGGCCAGCCCGTCGCGGGCCCCGCCGCGGGAGCCGGGCAGGTTGACCACCAGCATCCGGCCGGCCACCCCGGCCAGGCCCCGGGACAGCGCGGCGGTCGGCACCGTGTCGCGGCTGTGCGCCCGGATCGCCTCGGCGATGCCCGGGATCTCGTAGTCGAGCAGTGAACGGGTCACGTCGGGGGTGCGGTCGGTCGGGGTGATGCCGGTGCCGCCGCTGGTCACCACCACGTCGACGCCCTCGTCGCGGGCCGCCCGCAGCGCGTCGCCGACCGGCTCCCCGTCCGGCACCACCACCGGCGCGTCGACCGTGCAGCCCAGCTCGCGCAGGCCGGCGACGAGCAGCGGACCGCTGGTGTCCTCGTAGACCCCGGCGGCGGCCCGGTTGGAGGCCACCACCACCCGGGCCCGGATCACGGCCGGTCCTCCGGGCGCACCCACTCGCCGGTCTTGCCGCCGGACTTGCGGAGCACCCGGACGGCGTCGACCGAGGCGGCCGGGTCGACGGCCTTGACCATGTCGACCAGGGCCAGCCCGGCCACGGCCACGGCGGTGAGCGCCTCCATCTCCACCCCGGTGCGGTCGGCCGTCCGCGCGGTGGCGGTGATCTCGACGGTGTCGGCGGTGAGGCGCAGGTCGACGGTGACGCCGTGCAGCGCGATCGGGTGGCAGAGCGGGATCAGGTCGGGCGTGCGCTTGGCCCCCATGATCCCGGCGAGCCGGCCGACCGCGAGCGCGTCGCCCTTGGGCAGGCCGTCGCGGCGCAACAGCTCCACCACCTCGGCGGTGGTGCGGAGCCGGCCGGCGGCGACCGCGAGCCGGCCGGAGACCGGCTTGGCGGAGACGTCGACCATCCGGGCCGCGCCGGCCGGATCGACGTGGGTGAGCTGCGCGGGTTCGGTCACCGCTCGACCCTATCCGCCGGGTACGACGACGGGCGTCGCTCGGGGCCGTCGGCGGGGAGGGACGTCGCGGCGGGTGCCGATGTACCGGGCGACGCCCCTCCCTCACCTACCCACCGTCGATCCGCTGGGGTGGACGGACGGTGGGGGCCTCGTCGGCCGGGTCCCGCACAGGCGGGGACCCTCCCCGTTGGCCGATGGGGGGACGCTAGACGGCACCGCGATAAGAAATCGATAAACCGGTTCAGGCGACTGTCGACGGCGGTTCGGCGAGACGTCGGCGGAGTTCGTGGCGCTCGGGCACGCCCATCCGGTCGAAGATGGCCAACGCCCGCTGCCGGTACCGGCGCGCCTCGGCCGGCCGGTCGTCCTCCAGGTGCTCGGCGAGGCCGCACAACGCCCGACCCTGCTCGTACGGGTGCGCGATCCGGGTGGCCAGGGCGAGAGCCTGACCGTGCGCCGTCACCGCCGCCGCGACCCGCCCGGCAGCGGCCAGCGTCAGGCCGAGATCATTCAACGCCGCCGCCTGGACGTGTCGCTCACCGGAGTCCTTCGCCTGGTCGAGGGCCATTTCGTGCTGAACGCGCGCGTCGTCGAACCGGCCCAGGTGCCGGTACGCGATGCCGAGGTCGTTGCGTGCCTCCGCCTCGCCGAACCGGTGCCCGGTCCGGTCGCGCAACCGGATCGAGGCGGTGAGCAGTCGAACCGCCTTGGCATGGTGGCCGAGTCGGTTCTCCACCGACGCGATGTGACCGAGGGCGTTCGACATGTGGTACTGGCTGCCCTGGCAGCGGGCGAGGAAGAGGTGCTGGCGGTGGGCTTCGAGCGCCTCGGCGTACCGTCCGACCGCGGTCAGGGCGTAGCCGAGATTCGGCAGGGACGGCAGTGGCTCGACGCCGCCCCGTGGATCCTCCCGGAGCAACTGCCGCCCGAGGGTGACCGACCGTTCGGGATCGCCGGTCAACCAGTGCACCACCACGAGGTTCGCCCGGTAGCGGTGTTCGTTGCCCCGGTCGTGCAGGTCACGCGAGATGGACACGGCGGTTTCCAGGTGCCGGAGCGAGTCCAGGTAGCTGCCGGTGCGGGTGTAGGCGGAGGCCAGATAGTTGTGCATGATCGCCTGCGCGGACCGGTCGCCACTGCGCTCCGCCGCGCTCAGGCCGACCCGATGGGTGGCGACGATGTCGTCGAAGTAGCCGCGCATGTAGCAGAACCGCCACATGGCCCGCGCCAGGCGCCACGCGTGTCCGAGGTGCCCTTCCCGTTCGGCGAGCCGGATGAGGGAGACGAGGTTCGGCCGCTCTCGTTCCAGCCACTCGACGTCCGAGGCGTCGCTCGCGTCGATCAGGTCCGCCCGGGCCGGCGGGTCGAGCCGGAGATGAGCGCGAAGCACCTGCTGGTCCAGGGTGTTGGCCCGGGCCGCCACCTGGTGGAGCACGTGATCGAGCAGGCGCGCCACCGCCTCGTGGCGTTCCGCCGGTTCCGCCGCCTCCCGGAACAGTTCGGCCGAGTACTGACGCATGAGATCGTGCAACCGGTACCGCCCCGGAGCCGGCTCCTCGATCAGGTGCTGGTCGAGGAGGTCGTCCAACATCCGTTCGGTGTGATCCAGCGGCAGTTCCGCCAGGGCAGCGGCCATCCGGGCGTCGAACGGATCCCCGGGGTGGAGGCTGACCAGCCGGAACAGCCTCCTGACCGGCTCGGCCAGCTGTTCGTAGGAAGCGGAGAAGGCGTCGGCCACGGTCTGCTGCTCCACCGCGAGCTGCCGCAGCACGGTGCTACCGGCATCCAGCCGCCGTGCGAGATCCGCGACTCGCCACGCCGGTCGGTGCGCCAGCCAACCACCCGCCAGCCGAACGGCCAGGGGCAGGTGCCCGCACCGTCGTGCGACCGCCGCCGCCGCATCCGGCTCGCTGCTGACCCGCGCCTCGCCGGCGGTACGCGCCAGAAGCCGCACCGCCTCGTCCGAGGTCAGCACGGGGAGGGAGACGGGTGGCCCGACGTCACCGGCGGACAGTCGGCGGCGGCTGGTCACGAGGACGACGGAGCCTCCGGCGGAGGGTAGGAGCGGTCGGACCTGGTGCCCGCCGGCCGCGTTGTCAAGGACCAGGACGACGCGGCGGCCCCGCAGCTCGCGTTGCCACAACTCGACGCGCTCGTCCCGATCGCTCGGAATCCGGCCGGCCGGCACCTCCATCTGCCGCAGCAGCACCGTCAACGCGTCGGCCGGGTCGACCGGCGCCTTCTCGTTGTGCCCGCGCAGGTCGATGAAGAGCTGCCCGTCGGGGTACCGGTGGGCGAGCAGGCGTGCCAGGTGAAGCGCGAAGGCGGTCTTGCCGCTGCCGGCCATGCCGTCGATCACCCGGACAGTCGAACTCCGGTCGCCGGCCGACTCGATCTCGGTCACCGTCCGCTCGACGAGCTCCCGACGTCCCACGAACTCGACGACGGACCGCGGGAGGTGATCGTGCTTCGCCCGGGACCTGCCGGTCGGATCGGCCGGGCGTCCGCTGCCGAGGCGTTGCCCGTGGTCCTCGCGCGACCTTGCCGGGGGAACGCGACCCAGCAAGGATGTCCGTAAGTCGCGCAGCTCCGACCCGGGCTCCACGCCGAGTTGTTCACTGAGCACGGCCTCGGCCCGGTCGAGGACGGCGAGCGCCCCGGCAGGATCCCCGTCCGCCGACAGCGCACCGGCGAGCAGCGCCTGCGCCTGCTCTCGGTACGGATGCCGTTCCGCATGGTCGGTGAGGAGGGCGATCGCGGCCCTGGTGCGACCAAGCTCGATGTCCAGGCCGGCCCGGAGTTCGATCGCGCTCAGCCGCTGTTCCTCCAGCGCCGCCCTGCGTGCCCACAGCACCGGTCCCACCGGCAGGCCGGCGATCAGCGAGCCCCGCCAGAGACGCTCGCCCTGTCGGAGCAGAAGGTCGGCGCGGGCGACCTCTCCGACGGACCGGGCGGATCTGGCGGCATCGGTCAGGCGCTCGAACCGGTGCACGTCGACCTGCTCGTCGCTCAGATCGAGCCGGTACCCGCCGGGGAGCCGGACGAGCTTCGGCCCACCGAGCCGTTCGAACGCCCGCCGCAGGTTCCCCGCGTAGCTACGGACATTCGCCAGGGCGGAACGGGGCGGATCATCCGGCCACAGCTCGTCCACGAGCATGTCCGTGGTGACCAGGCGGCCGCTCTGCAGTGCCAGCAGGGCGAATGCCACCTGCTGCTTCGGCGTCCCCAGCGGCAGCCGGGTCGACCCCTGCCGCGCCTCCGGCGCGCCCAGCAGCCGGATTTCCGCCAATGCTCCCCCCGCCCGGCGTCAGGAATTGAATGGCATCGCATTCCGTGTGGGATATGCGCAATGCGTACTTATGGAATATACCGCCCGATCCGTCGCACCCGTTCGAAACATATCAGAGAGCGACGACGCTTTTTCTGTCAGTTGACGTGCCGCATGTTACGGAAGGCGGAACCGAAGGGCTACAGACATCGGTGTTGGAGGGCTCGATAATCCCACTGGAACAGTGCGGCCAAATACGCGTTCAGTCTCGACGCAAAGACACTGCGTAACGAGAAGCGGCGACATTGGCGCAATATGCGCATATGGACATCTAATAGAACTAACCCTGCCTAAAAGGCCATAAGATGTCGTGCGTCGGACGGGCCAGATCTCCTGGCTCCGCAGATCGGACGAAGGGCAACGCAGATGCGCGGCAACGACTGGCTGTGAAGCGAACTTCCCGGGCGTCTGAGCGGGCCGTACAGTACGGGTACACGCACCGCTACGGACGAGCACGGTGGAGGCGGACACGTGACTCGCGTCCATGCACGCGACAATGGGACCGATCGGCGGCTGTTGCTGCTTGTCGGTCTCGTCGTGTTTTCCGCCAGCATCGCCACCCTGGTGAGTATCCGGCTAATCGACACCGGCGACCTGGCGACGCAGAAGAACCTCACCCGCGCCATCACGATCGCCTTCCTCGTCGCCGTCGCGGCGACCGTGAATGTGCGAATCCGCATTCGAGCCACCACCCACGGTGTTTCGTGGACCGACGCGGCTTCCGTGATCGGGCTCGCGGTCGCACCGGTGCCGTGGGTGGTGGTCGCCACCGGCGTAGGCGTCGCCATCGCCCGTCTGATCGGTCGGCTGACCCCGATCAAGCTGGCCTTCGGCGTCGCCAAGGAGATGACGCTGGCCGCCGCCGGAGGGCTGGTCCTCGTGCTCGCCGGCTGGTCATGGCCCTGGTCGGGCTCGATCGGCCGCTCACTGCCCGCCCTGGTGCTGGCTTATCTGACCGTCGTCGTCCTCGACGAACTGCTGACCTTCCCCGTTCTCGCCTTCGCGACCGGAACCCCGATCCGCAAACGCTTCCGCGAGCAGGTGGACCTCCGCCTGGCGAGCGTTCTCGCCCGCTTCTCGGTGGTCCTGTGCACCCTGCTCATCCTGCGGATCAACCCGACCTTCCTGGTCGTCGTCCCACCACTGGTCCTGAGCCTGCACCTCGCCTACTCCAGCCGCCTGCGCAGTCGTGCCGAGCGGCAAGCCTGGCAGCGGTTGGCCCGCACGACCGACGCGTTGAACGTGGTCGACCTCGACCAGGTGCTCACCACCGCGGTCACGCAGGCCACCGAACTCTTCTCCGCCGACGAGGTCGAGATCGAGCTGCGTGAGGAAGGCCGGGTGGTACGCGGCGTGGGCGGAGCCATCACGTACCGGGGCCCGGCCGGCGAACCGAGCGCGGTCGAGGGGTCGGTGCTCGCCAGCAGGCTCGAGGGCCACGACCAGACCGTGGACATCGGCGTGCTGCGGCTCCGGTTCGCCGGGCCGGTGGAACTCTCCGAACGCGAGCAGTACACCCTGCGCACCTTCGCCTCCGCCCTCTGCACCGCGGTGCGCAACGCCCAGGCGTACGCCGAACTCGCCCGCATCGCCGACGCCCACGCCCACGCCGCCACCCACGACGCCCTCACCGGCCTGTCCAACCGCCGCCACCTGCTGGACGAGGGCACCACCCACCTCACCGCCCGGCACGCCGACGGCATCACCGCCCTGGTGCTGATCGACCTCAACCACTTCAAGGAGGTCAACGACACCCTCGGGCACGGCGCCGGCGACCGGGTGCTGATCCAGGTCGCCGAACGGCTGCGCGGCGCGGCCCGACCCGACGACCTGGTCGCCCGGCTCGGCGGCGACGAGTTCGCGGTGCTGCTGCGCGCCCTGCCCGCCCCGGCCGTCGCCGCCCACCGGGCCGAGGCCCTGCTCTCCGCCCTGCACGACCCGCTCGATCTGGACGGCATGCGGATCAGCGTGGAGGCCAGCGGCGGCATCGCCGTCGCCCCCGCCACCGGCGGGATGGCCGAGCTGCTGCGCCGCGCCGACGTGGCCATGTACCAGGCCAAACGGGCCGGCCAGCGGATCGCCACCTACGCACCCGCCCGCGACACCGCCGACCTGGGCCGGCTCACCCTCGGCGGGGAACTGCCCCGGGCCGTCGCCGACCACGAGTTCACCGTCAACTTCCAGCCCATCGTCGACCTGGCCAGCGGCGAGGTCACCGGCGCGGAGGCGCTGGCCCGCTGGCACCACCCCACCCACGGGCTGATCGACCCGCTGCGCTTCCTCGAAGCGGTGGAACGCTCCGGGCTGCTGCCCGCGTTCGCCGAGGCGATCCTCGACCAGGCGCTGATCGCGGCCGGCACCTGGCGCGACGCCGGCTTCGACCTGCCCGTCTCGGTCAACGTCTCACCCCGCAGCCTGCTCGACGCCCGCTTCCCCGGCGCCGTCCTGGCCCGGCTGCGCGCCCACGACCTGCCACCGGACCGACTCGTGCTGGAACTCACCGAGACCCTCACCCTCAGCCAGCTCGACGTGGTCGACCGGGTGCTCAGCCGGCTCCGCGACTCCGGCGTCCGGCTCGCCCTCGACGACTTCGGCACCGGCTACTCGTCCCTCTCCCTGCTCTCCCGCATCCCGGTCCACGAACTCAAGATCGACCGCAGCTTCGTCACCGCCATGGAGACCGCACCCGAGGCCGCCGCCGTGATCCGCTCCACCCTCGACCTGGGGCGCAGCCTCGACCTCACCGTGGTCGCCGAGGGCGTGGAGAGCGAACCGCAACGCCGCGCGCTCTGGGAGTTGGGCTGCGCGGCCGGGCAGGGCCACCTGTTCGCCCGACCGCTACCCGCCGGCGCGCTCCTCGCCGCCCTCCAGCGTGGCGCCGGCGGCCGACCCGGCGCGCTCGCGCCGCCCCTGCACGACACCGGCGCCGTCATCCGCCTGCCCGGCCGCCGCACCGGCGGCCCGCGCACCCGCCCCGCCGCACCCGCCGCCGACTCCCGGCAGCCCTGACCCGGCCGGGCCGCACCGCCGGTCTGCCAGACTGGCCCGCGTGACCGCCCACGCCGACCCGCCCGGCCCCGCCTCCCGCCGCTGGTCGGCACTCGACACCGCCGCCGGCGGCCTCGCCCTCGACCTGGGGCTCTACGCCGCCGCCACGATCTTCGCCGCGATCACCGCCGCCACCTCCACCCTGCCGCCGCACCGCGCCTGGGGCGCGATCGCCACCGCCGGGTACGCCCTCGCCACGCTCGCCGCCACCACCCAACTCCTCGCCCGCCGCCGCGCCCCCGACACCATCCTGGCCGGGCTGCCCGCCCGCTGGACGGTCACCGGACTCACCTGGGCCACCACCGCCCTGCTGCCCGTCGTCGTGCAGAGCGTCCAACGGGCCGGCGGACGCACCGACCGGGCCCAGGAGGAGGTGATCGTGGTCGAACACGCCGGGACGCGCCTCGCCGAGCACGGCACCCCCTACCTCGGACCCGACGCGATCGCCGCCCTGCCGCCGGGCGAACAGCTCCTCGGCTACACCCCCTACCAGCCCGGCATGGCGCTGTTCGGGCTGCCCCGCGCCGCCGTCGACGCCTGGTGGACCGACGCCCGCGTCTGGTTCGCCGTGGTCACCGCGCTCGTCCTCGCCGCCCTGGTCACCACGCTGCGCACCACCGGCGGCCCGACCACCTCCCGCCGCACCGCCGCCGTGCTGCGCGCCGTCCAGGCCACCACCGTGCTGCCCGTCTGCGCGCTCACCCTCGCCACCGGCGGCGACGACCTCCCCGTACTCGCGCTCTGCCTGCTCGCCCTCGCCCTCGCCGCCGCCGACCGACCCGGCCGCGCCGGCCTCGCGGTCGGCGCCGCCGGCGCCCTGAAACTCTTCGCCTGGCCGGTGGCGATCGTGCTGGTCTGCTGGGCCGCCACCCGCCGCGCCGCCGGCCGCACCGCCCTCGGCGCCCTCGGCCTCCCCGTCCTCGCCCTGGTGCCGGTCCTCCTCGTCGACCGCGACGCCCTGGTCGAGAACGTGCTGCGCTTCCCCCTCGGCCACGGCCTGGTGACCAGCCCCGCCCAGTCCCCGTTCCCCGGCCACCTGATCGCCGAGACGCTGCCCGCCGGCCGCGCCGTCGCCGCCGCACTGCTCGTCGCGGTCGGCCTGGCGATCGCCGTCCGGCTGCTGCGCCGACCGCCGCGCACCGCCGCCGCCACCGCCGCCATCTGCGGGTACGGGCTGCTCGCCGCGATCCTCCTGATGCCCTCCACCCGCTTCGGCTACCTGCTCTACCCGGTCGCCCTGCTCGTCCTCGCCCCGGCGCTGACGCTCACCGAACGCCCGAACCGGGACGTCGGCGCCCCGCCATTCCCGGCAACCGCCCGCCGCGACGCGGCCGGAGGGCGTACACCTGAGGGATGACCACCTACCGCGACCGGGCCGAGGCGGGACGCGACCTCGCCGAACGACTCACCGACCTCGCCGGCCGACCCGACGTCATCGTCCTCGGCCTGGTACGCGGCGGCGTACCCGTCGCCCGGGTGATCGCCGACCGACTGGGCGCCCCCCTCGACGTGCTGGTCGTCCGCAAGCTCGGCGTGCCCTGGGCACCCGAGGTCGCGTACGGCGCACTCGGCCCCGGCGGCGTGCAGGTCCTCAACGACATGGTCGCCGGCCGGATCAGCGAGAACGACCGGGCCCAGGTCCGCCGCCGCGAACAGGCCGAACTGGAGCGCCGCGAGCAGCGCTACCGCGCCGGCCGCCCACCCCTGGACCTGACCGGACGCACCGCGGTCGTCGTCGACGACGGGCTCGCCACCGGCGCCACCGCCCGCGCCGCCGTCCAGGTCGCCCGCCACCTCGGCGCCACCCGCGTGCTCGTCGCCGTCCCGGTCGGCTCCGAGCAGGCGTACGAGATGCTCACCGACACCGCCGACACGGTCGTGAGCTGCCAACTCCCGCCGGACTTCGCCGCCGTCGGCGCCTACTACGACGACTTCCACGAGGTCTCCGACGACGAGGTGACGCAGGCGCTGACCGCCACCGCGTGAAATCACCCGGTACCGTCGATGTCATGCAGCTCACTTGTCCCAAATGCCACGGAGAGATGCGCCAGTACGAGCGCAGCGGAGTAGTCATCGACCAGTGCGGCGAATGCCGCGGAATCTTCCTCGACCGCGGCGAGCTCGAGAAGCTGTTCGAGGCCGAGGCCAACTGGAACCGTCAGCAGGGCGGCGCCCCGCAGGCCGCACCCGCCGGCGCCGGCTACCCGCCGCCACCCCCGCCGGCCGCCGCGCCGCACCAGCCCGGCTACGGCGCCGTCCCCCCGCCCCCGCCGCCGCCCCCGCCCGGCCACGGGTACCCGCAGCCCGCGTACGGCCACGGTCAGCAGCAGCACTACGGCTACCACGGTCACTACCGGCGCAAGAAGAAGCACGGCTTCCTCGGCGAACTGTTCGACTGACCGCTCGCCGTTCCTGTCGGCGGGGGTCCTTCCGGTCGTCTCCACGGCCTGGAGAGCCCCCGCCCGACGCCTCGCCGCCGTGCCGACCGTCCCGCGCCGTGGCAGGCTGCTCGGCATGAGCCCGATCCGGCCGCACGAGACGCTGGCCCAGGCCTACGACGGCATCACCGCGGTCGTCGCCCCACTTGACGACGCCGGCCTGCAACGGCCCACCCGGTGCCGTGGCTGGCTCGTCGCCGACCTGCTCTTCCACGTGCTCTGCGACGCCCAGCGCGCACTCGTCGCCCTGGCCAGCCCGGCGTCCGGCCCGGCCGACGTGGACGACGTCAGCTACTGGCGGGCGTTCACCCCCGACGACGACGGGGCGGGCGCGGCACACGCCTGGTGGGCCCGGCGCTCGGCCGCCGCCTTCGACCGGCCCACCGGCATCGTGCGGATCTGGACCGACACCGCCCCCGCGGCCGTCCGCGCGGCCGCGACCGCCGACCCCGACGGGTACGTGAGCACGCAGGGCCACGTGCTGCGCGTACCCGATCTGCTCGCGACCCTGACCACCGAGGCGGTCGTCCACCACCTGGACCTGGTGGTGGACCTGCCCGACGCGCCGCTGCCGGCGGCGGACCCGACCCGGGTCGCGGTGACCACGATGGACGGCCTGCTCAGTGACGAGGCGGTGCGGCCGGCCGGGTGGGACGACCACGAGTATCTGCTGAAGGCCACCGGGCGGTTGCCGCTGACCGACCGGGACCGGGTGGAGCTGGGCGAGGCCGCGGGGTGGTTCCCGCTGATGGGCTGACGCCGTCAGACGATGGCCATGTCCACGAACCGCGACAGGTGCAGCTGCGCCGCGACGGTGACGGTGTCCGTCGGCCCATTTCTGTGCTTGGCGATGATGAAGTCCGCCTCCCCAGCGCGGGGTGACTCCTTGTCATAATAGTCATCACGGTGCAAAAGGATTACAACGTCAGCATCCTGCTCAATAGAGCCGGATTCGCGCAAATCAGACAGTTGCGGTCGCTTGTCCGTACGCTGCTCCGGGCCACGGTTCAGCTGGCTCACCGCGATCACCGGGCACTCGACCTCCTTGGCCAGCAGCTTCAGGCCACGGGACAGGTCCGCGACCTCCTGCTGCCGGCTCTCGGTGCGCTTCGGTGACGTCATCAGCTGGAGATAGTCGACCACGATCAGCTTGAGGTCGTGCCGCTGCTTGAGCCGCCGCGCCTTCGCCCGGATCTCCATCAGGTTCATGCTCGGGGTGTCGTCGACGAAGAGCGGCGCCTCGCTGATCTCGCCCATGCAGCGTGCCAGCTTGGTCCAGTCGTCGTCGGAGAGCTGCCCGCTGCGCAGCACGTGCAGCGGTACGCGCGCCTCGGCCGAGAGGAGTCGCATGACGATCTCGACCTTGCTCATCTCCAGCGAGAAGATCGCCGACGCCTGGTTGGCACGAATGGCGGCGTTCCGCGCGAAGTCCATGCTCGCGGTGCTGTTGTGGGTCGGGATCATCGACCGGCCCGCCAGGTAGAGGTGATCGTCGTTGTCGACGGTCACGCAACGCACCGGGACGCTGGCCACCGGTCGGACATCCACGATGAAACGGGAGCCCGAGCGTACGTCCGACGACGTCCGCCGCCGGGCCTGATGGGCCTCCCGTTTCCTCTCCAGGCGGAAGACCGGTTCCGGGGTGGAGAAGTTCAGCGTGTACGCGATGGACGAGTCCTCCGTGCGCCCACGCACCTTCCGCTCGGTCATCGTGCAGCGGTAACCCAGGCTTACCACGAGTTCCCGGACACCGGCGATCAGCCGCTTCGAGGTGGACGTGTACTGGAGGTTCCCGGTGGGGGCCACCGTGCCGTCGGTGTCCATCAGTCCCGCGAGGAGCGCCCGCCGTTGGGCCTCGGAGGCGCGGAGATATTCCTGCGGGATGTGCTTGCTGTGGGCCACCCCGGCCCGGCGGAGAAGGGCGACGAACGAGCCACCAAGCTCATGACACTCGGCGCAGCGGCGTACTTCCGGGTTCTCCCGCAACGCTCGGCTGGAGCCGCCGCAGTCGACGCAGGTGCGGTCCAGCGCCCTCGGCCGCGTGGGCAGGAGGACGGTGAAGACCAGCGGCCCGCTGGGTCGCACCACGAAGCCGTCCCGGGCGACGAGGTCGACCATCTCGGCGTCCGCCGTGGTGAAGCGGCTTGCCCCGGTGCTGCCGTCACCGAGCCACACCCCGAGGGTGTACGGCGGAACCGGCAGCTCACGCTCCGGAAGCTGGAGCGGCGCGCAGTTGTCCACGGCGTGGTTGAGGCGACGGTCCGCCGTGTCGGTGCGCAGCGTTGCGGCGATCTGCGCGGTCGTCACCACCCCGTCGTGCACGGTGCGGGACCCGGCGTTGACCTGTCGTTCGGCCCGTTCGCGAAGCCCTGTGACCAACGCTCCGGCCGGATAGCCGGGTGCCGTCCAGTTGCGTGCCTTACCGGCGCGGGTGACCGGTCGGGAGATCCGGCCGTTCGCGCCGACCTGCTGCGCCACTGTGTGCAGCACGTTCCGGAATTCGGGACCGACGTGTTCAAGGGTTTCCGCGAGGGTGACCAGGCGCTGGGGTTCGACGGACACAGTCCTCTCGACGGCCCGCAGCTTCGCCAAGGCCGTCTCGGACCAGTAGCGCCGCTGACGCGACTCAGGTTGGCGTCGGCTGGCCCGGGTCGTCGTCTTCCAAAGGTGCTCGGCGTCAGCCACGATGACGGAGCCGTCGGAGAACTCGACCTCGTAACACGGTCGGTCGTGCATCACGTCGAAGGCGTTGGTGACGGTCGTCGGGGTGCCGTCGGCCGCGAGGAGTTGGTCGCCGACACGCACTTCACCCATGGTCGTCCACCCCTGCGGCGTGGGGAGAGGAGTGTCGAGTGCGAGAGCCTTTCCGAGACCAGGTCGGCCTGCCACGATGATCAATTGACCGGCGTGCAGGCCGTTGAGCAGACGGTCGAGGTCGGTGAAGCCGGTCGGCACGCCGGTCATCACCCCGCCCTGGGCGCCGACCGCCTCGATCTCGTCCAGGGTCGGCTGGAGCATGTCGGCCAGGACCGCGAAGTCCTCGCTGACCCGCTTCTCGGTGACCTCGTAGACGGCCTGCTGGGCGAGGTCGACGACGTCGTCCACGTCCCGGCTGCCGCCCTGGCCGGTGCCGTAGCCGAGCTGCACGATCCGGGTGCCGGCCTCGACCAGGCGGCGGAGCACGGCCCGCTCGCCGACGATGCGGGCGTAGTAGGCGGCGTTCGCGGCGGTGGGCACGCTGGCGATCAGCGTGTGCAGGTAGGGCGCGCCGCCGATGCGGGCGAGGTCGCCGGAGTCGGCGAGCGCCGCCGCCACCGTGATCGGGTCGGCGGGTTCGCCCCGACCGTAGATGTCGAGGATGGCGTCGAAGATGGTGGCGTGCACCGGGCGGTAGAAGTCGTTGGTCTTGAGGATCTCGACGACGTCCGCGATGGCGTCCTTGGAGAGCAGCATGCCGCCGAGGACGCACTGCTCCGCGGCCACGTCCTGGGGCGGCGTCTTCTCGAACGGCGCCTCGCGTGGCGGTTGTTCGGACGGTGGCCCCCCGGCCCGTTCCGCCCGTGTCTCGTCGGTGACCGACACGGGTCCCCCCTTGTTGCGTCGGGTCGAGTCCAGCTCTATCGCCTGGGTACGACAACTTCCGCCGACCCTCCGGTCGATCGGGGGGCATCGTCCGGCGGTCGGTGGCCACGATACGGAACCCGAGGTCAGCCACCAACAGGGCCGGTGGACGAGCCTCGGGACAACCTGTGGACGCACGGGGGGCGACATGTGCGCAGGGTGTGCACAGGGGTGTGGAAAAGTGACGGGGAATTCCGGGCCTATCGCTCCTGACCTGGGCTTTTCCCATCCCCACCCTGTGGACGGAAGATTTCGGGTCGAGCCTTGCCGCCGATCGTCCCGTACTATCGCTGCGAACGGCTACACCTGGACAGCGGGTTGCACTTTCGGGTTGAGAAGGGTCACGCTCCGGCCGTGAGACACCGGGACTGGGGAAGCGGGGAGGACAGCCCGCGCGAGCGCCGGCCGAGCGGTTCCTGGGACGATCCCGCCGGTCCGCGCGGTGTCGAGCCGTACGCGTCGGAACGTTCCCGTACCCAGAGCCGGCGGCGGGCGATCGAGCGTGGCCAGGACGAGCCGGTGGACGCCTACCTCCCGCGGTGGGCGGTGGAGTCGGGGATCAGTCGTGCGGACGGTGGCGGGCGGCATGCCGCGCCGGACGACGACGAGGTCGAGCCCTACTCCGTCGGTGACCGGCGGCCGGAGGCCGGCCGGCGTCGGGACGACGGCCGGCGTGAGCTGCGGGCGATCGGCGCGGGCCCGGTGTCGGACCACACCGCCGAGTGGACGATGGACGCCCCGCAGGAGCAGGGGTACGTCGGGAGCCGGCGCGCCGAGGGGGCCGAGGACGGGCCGGTGTCGGGGGTGGCGCCGCGGGCGCGTCCCCGTCGTGCGGCGAGCCGCAAGCCGGAGGTGACCTGGTCGGGGCTGGCGGATGAGGCCGGCCCGGTCGGTGACTCCGGTGGGTGGGAGGCGGAACGGCCGACCCGGCGGAGCCGGCGGGCAAGCAGCGACTCGTCCTGGTCACCGCCGGCGGCGGCGGAGCCGTCGTGGTCTCGGCCCGCGGCGGCGGAGCCGTCGTGGCAGCGGCCCGCGGTCGACCCGTGGGAGCGGGGCCGGGCGGTGGAGCCGGGTCCGGCGGAACCGCCGGCGGTGGATCCGTGGGACGCGTCGGGTGTGCACGCGTGGGGTCGGGCGGCCACCGGGAGCAGGTGGGACCAGTCGGAGAGCCGGTGGGACCGCACGGAGCACACGGGTGAGTGGGACCGGTTCACCGACACGGGCTATCTGGAGCGGGTACGCGACGGCGGCGACCGCTATGCGGACGTCGATCCCTGGGATCGGACGGCGCCGCCGGTCCGGGAGGGCTGGGCGTCTCCGCAGCGGGCCGAGGAGTTCTGGTCGGGTACCCGGCTGGCGGGTGACGATCCGCGCTGGATGGAGACACCTCCGTCGGCGCCACGGTCGCCGATGGTGGCGTACACGGCTCCGCGTCCGCGTGCCGCGCCGCGCCGGCGGCCGGTGGAGCCGGTGCGGTCGGGCGGGTCGGCGCTGCGGCAGCGGGTGGAGACGATCGGCGGCGGCTCGTGGAGCCGGCGGCTGGAGGACGACCTGCTGGACCCGGATCCGGGTGGCCCGTTGCGGCCGCTGGTCTACACGGCCGCCTGCTATCTGGTGCCGGCGGTGCTGCTCTTCCTGGGTCTGGTGTTCCTGAACGGGCAGGCTCCGGCGGGTTGTGTCACCGACCTCACCGGCGGGGGTTGCGACTCGCCGCGGGCGCATGCGCTCGCGTCGTTGTTGGCGGCGGCGCCGCGGTTCGGGCTGGCGATGGTGAGCAGCCTCGTGGTGGCGGTGCTGTTGCGACAGGTCGGCACGACCTGGCGGTCGGCGACGGTGGCGTTGGCGGCTGCTGTGGTGGGTGGCGGGCTGTCCACGGTGGTGATCAGCGCGGTGACCGGCCAGCCGATCGGTTGACGTCGGCGCGGGGCGCGGTGGGATGCGGAAGGGCCCGCACCGGTGTCCGGTGCGGGCCCTCGCGTCGTGCTGGTGGCGTCAGCCCTTGACCACGTTCAGGTCGAACTTGGCGGTCACCTCGGGGTGCAGCCGGATGCTGACCGGGTAGGCGCCGAGCGACTTGATGTGGCCGGGCGTCTCCAGCCGGCGACGGTCCAGGGTCGGACCGCCGGCGGCCTTGACGGCCTCGACGATCTCGGCCGGGGTGACCGAGCCGAAGAGCCGCCCGCCGTCGCCGGCGCGGGCCTTGAGGTTGACCTTCAGGCCCTCGAGCTGGCCCTTGATCTCGTTGGCGTGGCCGAGGTCGCGGACCTCGCGGGCCGAGCGGGCCCGCTTGATGACCGTGACCTGCTTCTCGGCACCCTTGGTCCAGGCGATCGCGAAGCCCTGCGGCAGCAGGTAGTTACGGCCGTAGCCGTCCTTCACCTCGACGATGTCGCCCGGAGAGCCGAGGCCGGACACCTCCTGAGTCAGGATGATCTTCATGTCCGTGCCTCCTCTCAGCGGGTCGTGGCCGTGTACGGCAGGAGCGCCATCTCGCGGGCGTTCTTGACCGCACGGGCGATCTGCCGCTGCTGCTGCGAGGTCACGCCGGTCACCCGTCGAGCGCGGATCTTGCCGCGGTCGGAGATGAACTTGCGCAGCAGCGCGGTGTCCTTGTAATCGATGTAGGTGATCCCGTCCTTGTCGAGCGGGTTCACCTTCTTCTTCGGCTTGCGCAGTGCCGCAGCCTTCGCCATTGCTCTTGCTCCTGGTTTGCGATCGCGGGCGCTCGGCGCCATCAGAACGGGGGCTCCTCGTCGAAGTTTCCGCCGCCCGAACCACCGCGGGAGGGGGCCGGGGCAGCCGAGGCCCAGGGGTCGTCGAAGTTGCCTCCGCCGCCACCCTGGCCGCCACCACCACCGAAGCCGCCGCCACCGCCACCCGAGCGGGACATCTTCTGCACCTTCGCCGTGGCGTAGCGCAGGGACGGGCCGATCTCGTCGACCTCCAGCTCGATGACGGTGCGCTTCTCACCCTCGCGGGTCTCGTACGACCGCTGACGAAGCCGGCCGGACACGATCACCCGGGCGCCGCGCTGCAGCGACTCGGCGACGTTCTCGGCGGCCTGGCGCCAGACCGTGCACGAGAGGAACAGCGGCTCGCCGTCCTTCCACTCGCCGGACGCCTTGTCCATGAACCGGGGCGTCGAAGCGACCCGGAACTTGGCGACCGCCGCGCCGGAGGGGGTGAACCGCAACTCGGGGTCATCGGTCAGGTTGCCGATGACCGTGATGGTGGTGTCTCCTGCCATGACCATCTCCTCGCGCACTCATCGTTGTGCCGTACAGGCTCTCAGAGCCCTCCGACATCGCGGATGAGGCTTGATCCGGACGTGCCGGGTCTAGATGCTCAGCGCATCTCCGGGCGGATGACCTTGGTGCGCAGCACCGACTCGTTGAGTCGGAGCTGACGGTCCAGCTCGGCCACGGCCTCCGGCGACGCCTGGAGGTCGATGACGGCGTAGATGCCCTCGGCCTTCTTGTTGATCTCGTACGCGAGGCGCCGGCGGCCCCACACGTCGGTCTTCTCCACCGAGCCACCCGCGGTCCGGATCACGTTCAGGTACGTGTCGAGCGACGGGGCGACGGTGCGCTCCTCGAGGCTGGGGTCGAGGATCACCATGACTTCGTAATGACGCAAGACGTGCTCACCTCCTGTGGGCTAAGCGGCCACGGTCCTTCCGTGGCAGGAGGTCGTGCGTCGCTGCCCGCCCGGTGCCGGGGGAACCCGGCCGGACGCGGACAACCGGACCAGGATAGCCGGTCCGGACGATCATGCCCGGGCCGGTGGCCCGGACGCGGTGACAGGGGCCCACCGTCGGCGTCGCGCGCCGTGCGGTGGACCCCTGTCCACGGGGCCGCGGGGCGTCCCGTCCGCATTCCTTGGGTGGGACCTGGGGAGGAACGACCACACCGATGAGGTTGGATCGAGGACGCCCCGCGGAGCTTTATCGTGTTGTCACCTGGTCTGACCATACAGCGGCTCTCGTCACCACTTGGGGTAAATGGAGGAATTCGTCCATCTGGCTCCGGGTGGTGCCGGCGTACCGGCGGATCCCGCCCCGTCGTGCCGGGCCGCACGGCGGGGCGTCCCGTTACCGGGGGTCTCCGCTCGTCCGTCCGTGCTGTGGACCACGTCCGGCGGAGCGTCGACCATCGATCCCACCTCGGACAACGACCGCCGGGGCGGGTGGTGACGCGTCGGCCCGCCGGAACCCCCCGCGCGCGTGCGTACCGCGCGTCGCAGGCGAGACGTAGGCTGCCCTGCATGCGAATCGGAGCCCACGTCGATCCGACCGACCCGCTGGCCGAGGCGGCCGCCCGGGACGCCGAGGCGGTGCAGTTCTTCCTCGCCGACCCGCAGGGCTGGAAGGCCCCGAAGCCCCGGGAGGACGCCGAACGCCTCCGCTCCGCCGACGTCGACCTCTACGTCCACGCGCCGTATGTGATCAACGTGGCCACGCTCAACAACCGGATCCGCATCCCGAGCCGCAAGCTGCTCCTCGGTCACGCCACCGCCGCGGCGGCGGTCGGGGCCAGAGGGCTGATCGTGCACGGCGGCCACGTCAACGCCGGTGACGACCTGGCGGTCGGCTTCGACAACTGGCGCAAGACCTTCGCGTACGCGGCGGACTCCGGCGGCTTCCCGCTCCCGGTGCTGATCGAGAACACCGCCGGCGGGGACAACGCCTGCGCCCGGCACCTGGACGCGCTGGCCCGCCTCTGGGACGCGCTCGGCGACCACGAGGTCGGTTTCTGCCTCGACACCTGCCACGCGTACGCCGGCGGCGAGGAGCTGCTGGGCCTGGTCGACCGGGTCAAGGCGATCACCGGCCGGATCGACCTGATCCACGCCAACAACTCCAAGGGCGCCTTCAACTCGGGCCAGGACCGGCACGACAACCTGACCGGCGGCACCATCGACCCGGAGCTGCTGGTGGCGGTGATCCGGGCCGCCGGCGCACCGGTCATCGTGGAGACGCCCGGCGGTGTCGACGGGCAGGCGGCCGACATCGCGTTCCTGCGCGGCCAGCTGGGTGCCACGGCATGACCACCGAGCAGTCCGGCGCCACCGGCCGGTCCGACGCCGACCCGCGACCGGCGCCGGAGGAGACCGAGGCGGAGAAGCCGCCTGCGACCGCCGACGCGCCGCACGAGGCCGGTGCCACCGACGACGCCACCGCCAAGGCCGACGGCACCGGCGACCACGCCCCGGGCACCGACGACGCCGAGGACGGGGACCGTGACGACAAGCCGGCCGATCCCTTCTCGGCGTTCGGGCCGGCGCCCGAGCCGGTGTTCGGCCGGGTGCGCCGCGCCACCCGCGCGGTGGGTCGGTTCCTGGTGCACGAGTGGACGCTCGCCGCCGTCGCCGCGCTGGCGTTGGCCGTGGCGATGACCTGGCCCACGCTGCGCTACCCGCGCTACACGCTGCCGCAGGACTACTGGGACCCGAGCCTGCAGGCGTGGCAGATGGCGTGGTCCGGGCACATTCTGCGCACCGACCCGGCGATGCTGTGGCACTCCAACGCGTTCTTCCCGGAGAACTGGAGCTTCGCGTTCTCCGACACCCTGCTCGGCTACGCCCCGGCGGGCCTGATCGGGGTCGGCCCGGAGCACGCCGTGCTCCGCTACAACATCATGTTCGTGCTGGCGCACGCGCTCGCCGCGTTCGGGGCGTACGCGTTGGCGCGGCAGCTCGGCGCGGGCCGGATCGGCGGCGCGGTGGCCGGGGCGGGCTTCGCGTACGCGCCGTGGCTGCTGGCCCAGGCGGGCCACCTGCACATCATCTCCAACGGCGGCATCCCGCTGGCGCTGGCCATGTTGGCCCGGGGGCACGGCTGGTCGCTGCGGTACGGCTACCGGCCGCGTCGCCGGCACGCGGGGTGGGCGTTCGCCGGCTGGCTGGTGGCCGCCTGGCAGCTCAGCCTGGGCTTCGGCATCGGGTTGCCGTTCGCCTACCTGCTGGCCGGTGTCGTGCTGGTCGCGGCGGTGCTGTGGTTCGTCCGGCGGCGCCGGGTGAAGCGTCCGTTCGGTCGGCGGCTGTTCCTGGCCGACCTGTTCGGCGGGCTGGTCTTCGCGGTGGTGGGCGGGTTGCTGGCGATCCCGTTCTTCAAGGTCGCCGAGCTGCACCCGAACGCGGCGCGCACGCTCGCCGAGATCCAGCTCTACTCGCCGCCGGCCAGCGGGTTCTTCACCGCGCCGGCCGAGTCCCGGGTCTGGGGCGAGCTGCACGAGGGGGCCCGGGCCGTGCTGCCCTGGAGCCCGGAGATGACGCTGCTGCCCGGCTTCGTGCTCTACGCGCTGGCCGCCGGTGGGCTGTTCTTCTCGGTCTGGCGGGTCCGGCACCGGCTGTTCCTGCTCGCCGGGGTGCTGGTGACGATGGCGCTGGGCATGGGCACCCGGTTCCTCGGCGGCCGGTTCACCTACGTGCCGCTCTTCGACTACCTGCCGGGGTGGAACGGGCTGCGCACGCCGGGCCGGATGATGCTGTGGACCACCCTGCTCCTCGGTCTGCTCGCGGCCGGCGCGGTCACCGCGTTCTGCATGCGGGTGCGCGAGTTGGCCGCCGAGCGGGTCCCGCCGTGGCCCGGCCCGTGGCTGCGGCTGGCCACGCTGGTGCCGCTGCTGCTGGTGCTGGCGGAGGGGCTGAACGTCACCCCGCACCCGGTGGTGCCGCAGCAGCCGGCGGTGATGCGGGTCGTCGACGGCCCGATGCTGGTGCTGCCGAGCAGCCAGAACCTGGACCAGCCGGTGATGCTCTGGTCGACCGACCGGTTCCAACCGATGGTCAACGGCGGCAGTGGTTTCACCCCGAACTCGCAGACCCAGATCCGCGAGGCCACGGTCAGCTTCCCCGACTTCGCCAGCATCGACTACCTGCGGCGGGTCGGGGTGAAGACCGTGGTGGTGCTCCCCGAGCGGCTCGGCGGCACCCCGTGGGAGGGGATGCTCGACCGGCCGGTCGAGGGGCTGGGCGTGAGTCGGGAGCAGGTCGCCGGGGCGGTGGTCTACCGGCTGTAGCGCCGGCCGGCTCCGCTCAGACGGGGACGGGTTCGACGGGGCGGTCGACCGCGCCCGAGCGCCAGCGTTGGTGCCAGGGCGCGTCGGGCGCGCCGTCGAGCAGCCCGCCGTCCGGGTCGTCGGCGTAGGTCTGGCGGACCGCGTCCCGCTCGGGCCGCAGGATGTCCCGGATCACGAAGCCGCAGAGCACCGCCACGGTGATCAGGCGCAGGCTGGACGCCAGCACGAAGACGCCCTCGGGGAAGACCGGCCGGGACGTGGCGGTGCCGAGCAGTTCGCCGTAGAACGCGGCGAAGTAGCAGACCTCGGCGAACTGCCAGGCCAGGAACGCGCCCCAGCGGGGCCGGGCGAGCACCGCGAGCGGCAGCAGCCAGAGCACGAACTGCTGCGACCAGACCTTGCTGAAGATGAGGAACACGGCGACCACCAGGAAGGCGAGCTGCGCCAGCCGGGGCCGGCGCGGGGCGAGCAGCGCCAGCGCGGCGACGCCGAGGCAGGCCGCCCCGAACAGCAGGTACGACACCCAGTTGAGGGTGGAGATGTTCGCGTTGAGCCACTCGAACGGCCCGAGTTCGCCGGGCGCGGAGGGGCTGATCCGGCCGTCGAGGTAGCGGCCGATGTACCAGAGCGTGCCCCAGTCGATGGGGCGGGTGGTGTTGAGGTCGAAGAAGCGTTCCCAATTCTCCCGGTAGGGGATGGCCACCGGCAGGTTCACCGCGACCAGCGCGACCAGCGCGGAGCCGGTCGCGACGAGCCCGGCCAGCAGCCGGCCGGCCCGCGCGCAGAGGACGAGGATCGGCCCGAGGAGGAACAGCGGCCACATCTTCGCCGCGCCGCCGAGCCCCATCAGCACCCCGGCCACCCCGGGCAGCAGCATGCCGTACCGGTCGGGTCGGGTGCGCGCCCAGGCCAGCAGCCCGAACGCGGCCAGGCCGACGGCGAGCAGGTCCCAGTTGACGGTGGCGGTGAGCACCAGGGCCGGGGAGAGCGCGAACAGCGCCGCGTCCCAGGGTCGTCGCCGACGCAGGTTGAGGATGACCGCGACGGTGGCGACGGCGAGCGCGCCGAGCACCAGCGCGGTCAGGTTGTAGAACCACTGCCCCTGGTTCATGCCCGGGTTGTCGACGCCGACGGCGTGCACCGGCAGGCCGATCGCCCCCATGAAGTAGCCGGTCAGCACCGGATATTCCACCGGGTGGTCGGCGTAGGGCACCTTGCCCTCGTTGAGCCCCTCGGCGTAGTAGAGCGCCAGCACGTCGGTGTAGCACATCCGGGTGTACTGGACGTTGTTCTGCCAGGCGCCGTCCTGGCACGGCGACTTCTGCACCCAGTGCAGGGCGAGCGTCAGGCAGACCAGCGCCAGCACGATCCGCGCGGCGGTCCAGAACCGACCCTCCCGGCCGGCGGGCCGGTCCAGCACGGCGGCGTGGTCACCCAGCGGCCCACCGATCAGACCGGACGTGCCCCGGACGAACCAGTCCGACCGGGACGGGTGGTCCACGGCCGTTGCGGGTCGTGGCACGGCCCCGGACTCGCCGGGCTCGTCGATGCCTGCGGGCGACTGGGTGCTCATGGAGAGGCATCCTGCCGTACGCCGGGGGTCGCCGTCCCGTCGCGCGCGGAGAAATTCCGGTCCGCGAAACGGCGGCGGCCGGACCGCTGGGGTCCGGCCGCCGCCGTCAGGTCGTACGCGTCAGTTGGTCTGTCGCGTCGGTGGTGTGCTCGGGAGCAACCCGCCACCACCGCCGCCACCGGGGAAGCCACCCCCACCGGGGTTGCCACCGCCGCCCTGGTCGCCGCCACCGCCCGGGTTGCCGCCGCCGGGGGTGCCCCCACCGGGGGTGCCACCGGGGCAGAACAGGCCCAGCGGGTCGCAGCCCGGGCCGCCGGGCTGACCCGGCTGGGTGGGCGGCGGCGGGGGCGCCTCGCCGTTGCCGGTGTCGTCCTTGCCGACGTTCGCCGCGGGCGGGAAGTCTTCCTTCTTCTCCCCCTTGAGCGCGGCGTTCATGAAGCGCTCGAAGATGTCACCGGGCATCTTGGCGCCGCTGATGCTCGTACCGTTCTTGTACTTGATCGCCTTACGGGCGCCCTTGTTGCCGACCCAGACGGCGGTGGCGAGTTGCGGCGTGTAGCCGATCATCCAGGCGTCGCCGTTGTCGGTGCTGCCGTCGCCGAGTTCCCAGGTGCCGGTCTTCTCGGCGGCCTTGCGTCCGTCGTCGAGCCGGTGGTTCACCTGCGCCGGGTACTGCTCCAGCACGGAGGTCACGTCGGCGACGATGTCCTTGTCGATCCGCCGCTGCCCCTTCAGCTTCTCGGCGCCGACCAGGTCCCACTTGCCGGTCACCGGATTCTGCTTCTCGACCTTCCGGATGAAGTGCGCCTTGTTGTAGATGCCCTGGTTGGCGAACGTGGCGACGCCGTTGGCGTGGTCGAGCACGGTGATCGGGTACTGGCCGTAGCCGATCACGTGGAAGAACGGGTTCGGGGCCAGGTCCTTCGGGTCGGCCTCGGTCAGGTCGTGGGCCTTGGCCGGGTTGGTGTCGGTCTGCCACATGGTGGTGACGCCGGCCTGCTTGGCCATGTCGAGCACCTTGTCCGGACCGATCTTCTCGGTGATGTAGTAGAACGGCACGTTCAGCGACTTGAGCGTGGACAGTTCGAGGGTGCAGGAGTCGCCGCAGGACACCTTGTCCGCGCCGGCGTTACTCACCTTGAACTTGGTGTCCTTCGGGGTGAACGCCGAGCCCTTCCACCGCGACTTGATCGAGATGCCGGCCTTCAGCGCCGCCGCCAGCGTGTAGATCTTGAAGCTCGAACCCGGCGAGTGGCCGCCGCTGACCACACCGTTCTCGACGTTCTTGCCGGCGTAGTCGGTGCCGGTGCCGTTGTCGCCGCCGTAGTAGGCGAGCACCCGACCGGTCTTCGGGTCGATCGACACCACGGCCGCCATCAGGTTCTCTCGTTGCCCGGAGAGTTCGGATCCCTTCCGGGCCCGCTGGGCCGCGTCGAGCGCCGCCTCCTGCATCTTCCGGTCGATCGTGGTGGTGATCTTGTAACCGCCACGGCTGAGCGCCTTGGAGCAGAGCGGCTTGGCGTCGGTCGCCTCGGCCTCGTTGTCGGTGCACAGGTTCATCTCGCGCAGCTCCTGCGAGACGTAGTTGACGACGTTGCCGTACGGCGTGTCGATGCCGAAGCCACCGGCGCTGTTCTTGGTCGGCTTCTGCAGCGACTTGGTCGGATACTCGGTGGGGTGCTCCGGCATGTTCGGCGCGTCCAGCCACTTCTCACTGATCATGCCGTTGATGACGTAGTTCCACCGGTCCAGCGCGGCCTGCGGGTTGATCGCCGGGTCGTAACCCTGGTGCGAGGCGCTCGGCTCGGGCTGCTTGATCAGCGCCGCCAGCACCGCGCCCTCGGCCACCGTCAGGCTCTTGACGTCCTTGCCGAAGTACGTCCGGGCCGCCGACTGGATGCCGTAGGCGCCGCGGCCGAAGTAGATGACGTTCAGGTAGTGCTGCATGATCGTCGGCTTGTCGTAGCGGTCGTTCAGCTTGGAGGCGAGGATCGCCTCCTTGACCTTCCGGCCGTACGTGTCCTGGTTCAGGTTGTCGAACGCGTTGCGCGCGTACTGCTGGGTGATCGTCGAGGCGCCCTGCTTGTCGCCGCCGGTGAGGTTGTTCCAGGCGGCCCGGGTGATGCCCTTGTAGTCCACGCCGGAGTGCCGGTAGAAGTTCCGGTCCTCGGCCGCGGCGACCGCGTGCTGGACGTGCTCCGGGATCTGGTCGATGGTGACCAGCTGGCGGTTCTGGTCGCCGATCCGGGCGATGGGCGACTTGCCGCTCGAGTCGTAGATGGTGGTCGACAGCGGCGGGATGGTGTCCTGCGGGAGCGGCACTCCCTGCGAGTACCAGGTGAAGCTGACCACGCCGATGCCGGCGAGCATGATGAACACCGCGAAGCCGGCGATCAGGATGTTGATCCGCCGCCGCTTCTTCGCCTGCGCCGGGTCACCACCGCGGCCGCCCCGGCCGGAGCGGCCGGGGCCGTTCGGTCCACCCGGGCCACCGGGCCCGACCGGGCCACCGCCGGAGAAGCCGGACACCGGGGCCCGGCCGCCGATCGACGCCGCCCCGACACTCGCCCGCCCGGCGCCGCCGACGCTCGCCGCGCCCACCGAGGCGCGGCCGGCCGGACCGGCCGGGGAGATCGGCACGGACGCCCGGCCCGCGCGCCCGGGCGCGCCGGGAGCCGGCGAGACCGGCACCGAGGCCCGGCCCGCGCCGGCCCGGCCCACCGAGGCCGAGCCCGAGGCACCACGCGGTGCCGGCGCGGCACCACCGACCGAGGCCCGGCCGCCGGTGCCGCGCGGTGTCACCGAGGCGCGCGCCGAGGCGCCACCCTCCGGTGCGCCGGACCAACCGTTCCCGCGCGGACTCCGCTCGGAACCGGGGTCGCCGTTCGGGCCCGGGATCTGGGCCCGCCCACGCGAAGAACTGGGATCGCCGTAGTTCATTCCTCACACCCTGCCGGTCGCGGTGGGGCGCGGGGGCGCCACCACCGGGTTGCCGTGAGCTGGAACACGGGACGTTACCTGCCGGCCGTGCCAGCGTACGCCCGTCAAATCCGACCTAATCGGACCAATTACGCTTAATGGCTGTCGCTCGTGCCGCCCGGTCACCGGGCCGGCAGCGGTCGGGACAGCCGCGTTCACCGTTGCGCCTCTCGCCTTCGCCGAGGGGTGGAGCCGTTGGCCGCGACCGACTCGCCCGCGTCCTCCGCCTCGCCCGCGAGACCGTCCCGGCCGAGCAGGAACTGCTCGACGAGATGGTTCCAGTCGCAGCCGGGGCACACCTCCACCACGAACACCTGGAACTCACGCAGCGTCATGGCCAGGACGGGCAACTCAGCCCGGGTACGCGCCTGGCCGGCCGACTGCTTGAGTTCGTCACCGTAAATGTAGTGGACGTGGATCAGGTTCTCGCTGCGGCAGATCGGGCAGCGGTGGTCGGTCGGCTCACCGTGGAAGCGGGCGGCGTTCTTCAGGTACGGCGAGGCGTCGCAGACGTCGTACGTGCCGATCCGCCCGGCGAGGAGCTCACGCAGCACCGCCCGCTTCTGGAGCGAGTAGTCGACGACCTGGCGCTGCGTACGCATGCGGCAAAGGGTACGCGCTCCGGCTAACCGAGGCGACCATGGTCACCATCGGTGACGGCGATGTCGCGTAACCCGGGGTTTGCCCTGCCCACCCCTCTCCGCTACCGTGCGATGTATCGGTCCGATACATCGCGGTGGTTAGCGCTCCGCGCAGGGGGAAAGAAGGGATGGCCCGTGCTCGAATTCGCCATCCTGGGCCTCCTCCAGGAGGCTCCGATGCACGGCTACGAGCTGCGCAAGGAGTTGACCGCCAAACTCGGCGCCATCCGGGCGGCGATCAGCTACGGCACGCTATACCCGACCCTGCGCCGGCTGCAGGCGGCGGGATGGATCACCGAAGCCGCCGAGACACCCGCGACCGCCGAGGAGGTTCCCGCGCTGACCAGCCGACGCGGTCGGGTGGTCTACACCATTACCGCGGAGGGCAAGGAACGCTTCGCCCAGCTCATAGCGCAGGCTGGACCCGAGACGTACGACGACACGGGCTTCGGCGTGCACTTCGCGTTCTTCGCCCGGACCGACCAGGCCACCCGGCTCCGGATCCTGGAAGGTCGTCGTCGAAAGATCGAGGAACGCCGCGAAGGTCTTCGCGACGTGCTCGGCCGGGCAGCCGAGCGTCTCGACGCGTACACCCTGGAACTGCAACGCCACGGGCTCGACGCCTGTGAGCGTGAGGTCCGCTGGCTGGAGGAGCTCATCGCCAACGAGCGCTCCGGCCGGGCCCCGACCGCCCCGCGACCCGGGACGACCGGTGGCCGAGGAGACAACGACAGCCCGCCCACGCCTGGCACGTCCAGGTCAGAGCGGCCGTGATGAAGAAGAAGGAGGCAGACGCTATGGGCTCCGTCCGCGTCGCCATCGTCGGTGTGGGTAACTGCGCCTCGTCCCTCGTACAGGGCGTGGAGTACTACCGGAACGCCGACCCGAACGACCGCGTCCCGGGTCTCATGCACGTCACCTTCGGCGACTACCACGTCTCCGACGTGAAGTTCGTCGCGGCGTTCGACGTGGACGCCAAGAAGGTGGGCATGGACCTCGCGGAGGCGATCGTCGCCAGCGAGAACAACACGATCAAGCTCTGCGACGTCCCGCCGACCGGCGTGACCGTGCAGCGCGGGCCGACCTTCGACGGTCTCGGCCAGTACTACCGGGAGATCGTCGAGGAGTCGGACGCCCAGCCGGTCGACGTGGCGCAGGCGCTGCGCGACGCGCAGGTCGACGTGGTCGTCTCCTACCTGCCGGTGGGCTCCGAGCAGGCCGACAAGTTCTACGCCCAGGCCGCGATCGACGCCGGCTGCGCGTTCGTGAACGCCCTGCCGGTCTTCATCGCCTCCGACCCGGAGTGGGCGCAGAAGTTCACCGACGCCGGCCTGCCGATCGTGGGTGACGACATCAAGAGCCAGGTCGGCGCCACCATCGTGCACCGCGCCCTGGCGAAGCTCTTCGAGGACCGCGGGGTCGAGCTGCTGCGCACGTACCAGCTCAACTTCGGCGGCAACATGGACTTCATGAACATGCTGGAGCGCAACCGCCTGGTCTCGAAGAAGATCTCGAAGACCCAGTCGGTCACCTCCCAGATCCCGCACGAGATGAGCAAGAGCGACGTGCACATCGGCCCGTCCGACCACGTGCCGTGGCTGGACGACCGCAAGTGGGCGTACATCCGCCTGGAGGGTCGTTCCTTCGGTGACACCCCGCTCAACGCGGAGCTGAAGCTCGAGGTGTGGGACTCGCCGAACTCGGCCGGTGTCATCATCGACGCCGTCCGGGCCGCGAAGATCGCGCTGGACCGGAAGATCGGTGGCCCGATCCTCTCCGCCTCGTCCTACTTCATGAAGTCCCCGCCGGAGCAGTACGCCGACCACGACGCGCACGCCGCCGTCGAGGCGTTCATCGCCGGCGAGGTCGAGCGCTGACGCGCTGAACGACACCGAGGGAAGGCCGGGTCCGCACGGACCCGGCCTTCCCTCTTCGGTACGTCAGGACCAGGCGCGCCGCAGCGCCGAGGCCGCCTCCAACTCCAGCAGCGTCACCTTGCGCGGCAGCCCGCCGCCGAAGCCGACCAGCTTGCCGCCCGCGCCGACGATCCGGTGACAGGGCACGATCACCGGCACCGGGTTGCGGTTGCACGCCACCCCGACCGCCCGCGACGCGCCCGGGTCGCCGAGCGCCCGGGCCACCTCGCCGTAGGTGGTCGTCTCGCCGTAGGGGATGCGGGTCATCTCCCGCCAGACCGCGCGCTCGAACTCCGAGCCCCGGGGCGCCGACACCGACACGCTGAACTCGGTCAGCTCACCGGCGAAGTAGGCCCGCAACTCGGCCACGGCCAGCCGGGCCAGGTCGTCGCCGGGCTCGTCGGCCGCCGACACCACCCGGCCGAAGTGCGCGCCGCGCACGGCGTCGTCGTCGGTCCCCACGGAGAACTCCCCGATCGGCGAGTCGAGCACGGTCCAGCGCATGCCACCCATTGTCGCGTGGCGGGCAAAGTTTTCCCCACCCCGGGCGTCGGAGAGACGGAGGTGGACGGTGGCGGAGGTCGACCGGGAGTTCACCGCGTTCGTCAGCGAGCGCGGAGCGGTCCTGCTGCGGGTCGCGTACGCGCTCGCCGGAAACCAGCACGCGGCGGAGGACCTGCTCCAGAACGCGCTGGCCAAGGCGTACGCCCGGTGGCCCCGGATCCGCGGCGACGCGGAGCCGTACGTGAAGCGGATCCTGTACCACGACCAGGTCTCCGGCTGGCGACGGCGGGCGCGACGGGCGGAGGTGCCGGTGCCGGAGCTGCCGGAGCGGCCGGCGGCCGGCGACGACAGCGACCTGCGACTGCTGCTGCGCGACGCGCTGCGCGCGCTGCCGCCACGCCAGCGCGCCGTGCTGACGCTGCGCTACCTGGAGGACCTGAGTGTCGAGCGGACCGCCGCGCTGCTCGGCTGCCGGCCCGGCACCGTGGCCAGCCAGAGCGCCAAGGCGCTGGCCCGGCTCCGGCACCTCGTGCCGGCGCTCGACGAGCTGGCCGACCGCTCGGAGGTGACCCGATGAACTCGCCGCTGGACGAGATGCTCCGCAGCGCCGTACGCGACCTCGCCGACGGCGCCGCGCCCGCGCCGGACCTGGCGTCGCGGGCGCTCGGTCGGGGCCGCCGGCTGCGCCGGCGCCGGCGCGTCGCGGCGGCCGCCGCCGCGCTGGTCGCCGTGGTGGCGGTGACCCTGCCGTTCGTGCTGCTGCGCCCCCGCACCGGCCCACCGCCGACCACGCCCACGACGCCGCAGGTCACCGTCACCCCCTCGCCCGCGCTCCGAGCCGTGCCCGGCGCGGACTGGGCGCAGCGGCCGCTGGTGCTGCCCGGCGACTGGGTGGTCACCCGAGCCCAGGTGGCGGGCGGCTCCGGTAGCGGACTCCTGCTCGACCGCGGACGCGGCCGATACTTCGCCACCGACCGCTACGACGGCATCTTCCCGGCGCCGACCGGTTCCCTCGTCGCGGTCCGGGACGACGACCGCCCCCGGGAGATCGGCCTGTTCGACCTGGCCACCGGACAGACCCGCTGGTACGAGGTCGGCCGCGCGCTGACCGCCCCACGCTGGTCCCCGGACGGACGGCGGCTGCTGTTCACCAGTCAGCAGGTCGACCACTTCGGTTTCGTCGTGCTCGACCTGGACGGCACGAAGAGGACGCATCCGGTGGGCCTGCTCGGCTGGCCGTGCGCCGACCGGTGCGAGTTCTCCTGGACGCGCGACGGTCGGGAGGTCGCCCTGACGCTGAGCAGGCAGAAGTCGGAGGCGTGGCCCCGGGACCTCGCCAAGGGTGTGCAGCTCCTGTCGGTCGACGACGGCCGACCCACCCGCCTGATCGACATGCCGGGCGGTCCGGTCGGTCCGGACGCCTGGTCACCGGACGGGAAGCTGGTGGTGGTCCAGGGCCGGCAGGAGCCGCTGCTGGTGGAGACGGCGACCGGCCGGGTGGTGAACCCGCTGCCCACCGCCGACGTCGCCTGGGTGACCGACGACCGGTTGCTCTACCGTCGGCCGCTCGGCGCGGGCGACTTCGTGCTCGCCGACACCACCGGCCGGGAACTGGTTCGCCAGCCGCTGCCGAAGCAACTGGTCGGTCTGGAGGTGACGATCGCACCGCGCTGAGCGGTCGATCGACGGAAGCTGGACGTTCGCTGCACGTAGTCGATGTTGCGCGACGTCGATACCGTGCAGGTCGTGGCCACGGGGACGCTCATCTTCCTGATCATCGGCGGAGCCGGGGTCGGCGTGCTGACGCTGGCCCTGCTCGGCTCGGGAGTGCTGCACCTGGGCCACCCGGACGTCGACGGCCCGGTGTCGCTGGAGGCGGTCGCCGGGTTCACCGGGGCGTTCGGGTTCGGCGCCGCGATCGTCAACGAGCTGCTCGGAGGGCGTACCTCCGGGATGATCGCGGTGGCGGCGGCCGGCGGCGCGCTCGCCGCCGTGCCCACCGCCTGGCTGGCGGCCCGGTTGAGCCGCGCGGCCCGCACCATGCGCACGGACCCCACCCCCACCCGCGACCACCTGGCCGGCGCGATCGGCCTGGTGGTCACGCCGATCCCGACCGGCGGTTACGGCGAGGTCCGGGTACGCCTCGCCGGGCAGCCGGTGAAGCTCAACGCCCGGGCCGACCGACCGATCCCGATCGGCGCCCGCATCTTCGTGGTCGAAGCGCTCAGCGAGACCAGCGTGCACGTCGAGACCTACTGATCCCTCAGCACAGACGGGAACCCCCATGCCCCTGCTCGTCGCCATCGGCGGCGCGGTCCTCCTCGCCGTCCTGCTCGTCCTCTTCGTGCTCTCCCGGATCAAGGTGGCCGGGCCGAACGAGGCCTTCATCGTCACCGGTCGCAAGGGCCGGACCACCCAGACCGCCGACGGCCAGCGCTCCACCGACATGTCCGGGCAGAAGGTCGTGCTCGGCGCCTCGGTCTTCGTCCTGCCGGTGGTGCAGAAGCTGCAGTCCCTCGACCTGTCCAGCCGGCGGATCGACGTCGGCATCCGGGGCGCGGTGAGCAAGCAGGGCATCCGCGCCGACCTGCACGGCGTCGCGATCGTCAAGGTCGGCGGCACCGAGGACGCGATCCGGGCCGCCGCGCAGCGGTTCCTGCACCAGCAGGACGAGATCGACAACTTCACCCGCGAGGTGCTGGCCGGCGCGCTGCGCTCGATCGTCGGTCGGCTCACCGTCGAGGAGGTCATCCGGGACCGGGCCGCGTTCGCCAGCGCGGTCGCCGAGGAGGCCGAGCACTCGATGACCAACCAGGGCCTGGTGCTGGACACGTTCCAGCTCCAGGACATCCTGGCCGAGGGCTCCTACCTGGCCGACCTGGGCCGGCCGGAGGCCGCCCGGGTGCTCAAGGACGCCGCCATCGCCGAGGCCCGGGCCCGCCAGGCCGCCGAGCAGGAGCGGCTGCTCGCCGAGGAGGCGATCGCCGAGGCGAACCGGAACCTGTCGCTCAAGCAGGCCGGCATCCAGGCCGAGATCGACGCGGCGAAGGCACGGTCGGCCGCGGCCGGGCCGCTCGCCCAGGCCGAGCGGGACCAGGCGATCCTCTCCGAGCAGCAGAAGGTGGCCGAGCGCAACGCCGAACTCAAGCAGCGCCAGCTCGACACCGAGGTGCGCAAGCCGGCCGACGCCCAGCGGTACAAGGTGGAGCAGGAGGCCGAGGCGGCCCGCAACGCGGCGGTGCTGCGCGCCGACGCCGAGCGGCAGGCCACCATCGCCGCCGCCCAGGCCGTCGCCGAGCAGTCCCGGCTGACCGGTGAGGGTGAGCGGGCCCGGCGCGCCGCGCTCGCCGAGGCGAACGCGATCGAGGGCGCCAAGGAAGGTGAGGCGGAGCAGCGCCGCCGGTCCGCGATCGCCGAGGCGGTCGAGCGGGAGGGCCAGGCCGAGGCCGCGGCCATCCTCGCCCGGGGCCAGGCGGAGGCCGACGCGATGGCCCGCAAGGCCGAGGCGTTCGCCGCGTACGGCGAGGCCGCGGTCCTGGACCTGCTGGTCAAGGTGCTGCCCGAGGTGGTCGGCGCGGCGAGCGCCCCGATCGGCGCGATCGACAAGATGACCGTCATCTCCACCGACGGCGCGTCGTCGCTGACCAAGTCGGTGGCCGGCAACGTCGCCCAGGGCCTCCAGCTCGGCAGCGACCTGACCGGCATCGACCTGGCCGGGCTGCTGGCGCGGCTGGGCAGCGCACACACCAACGGCAAGAACACCGTGGACGGCAGCACCGTCACCCCGTGACGACGACGGCGCCCGCCGGTTCCCCGAAGGGAGCCGGCGGGCGCCGTGTGGTGGTACGGGTCAGAGCACGCTGACGACGAACTTCTCGCCGGCGCCCAGACCGAGGGTCTCGCTCTCCCAGTCGATGACGCGGCCGGCGATGAGCTGGCTGGTGCCGGTGCTGCCCGCGGTGACCGCCTTGCCGTTGGCGTTGGCCCGCAGGTAGACCGAGCCGTCGGCGTTGTAGTCGAGGAAGTCGAACGCCTCCCACGGCCCGATCGAGGTGGAGCGGGCGATCAGCGGCTTCGCGCCGGCGCTCTCCGCCGCCACGAACTTGCCGTTGATCAGCGCCTTCAGGCCGAAGAAGCCGTCACCGACGCTGACCACCTCGTACTTCTCCCAGTCGCCCACGGTGGCCGAGCGGGCGATCAGCGGCTTCGCGCCGGCGCTCTCCGCCGTCACGAACTTGCCGTTGACGACCGCCTTGACACCGACGATCGGGGCCGGGGCGTCGAAGTCGAACTTCTCGGCGGTGCCGATGGTGGTCTTGCTGGCGATCAGCGGGGAGGTGGTGCTCGGCGCGGTGACGTACCGGCCGTTGACCGAGGCCTTGAGGCTGATCGTGCCGTCGATGTTGTCGACGATCTGGAACTTCTCCCAGGCGCCGATGGTGGCCGAGCGGGCGATCAGCGGCTTCGCGCCGGCGCTCTCCGCCGTCACGAACTTGTTGGTGACCCGGGCCCGCAGGCCGAACAGGCCTCCACCCGCGTCGACCACGTCGAACTTCTCCCAGGCGCCGATGGCGGTCCCGCGGGCGATCAGCGGCTTCGCCCCGGCGCTCTCGGCGACCACGTAGCGGCCGTTGACCCGGGCCTTGAGGGCGTACGAGCCGCGGGCCGTGGGGACCGTGCCGAGGTGCAGCAGCCGGTCGAGCGAGCCCATGGTGTCGTGCACCGCGCCGCCGATGCCGGTGGTGACGACGGAGTCGCGCACCTGCTTCGGCGTCCAGGTGGGGTGGTCCTCCAGCAGCAGCGCGGCGGCGCCCGCCACGTGCGGGGACGCCATCGAGGTGCCGCTCATGGACGTCGAGCCGGAGGTGGTGCCGGCCTTCGCCGAGACGATGCCCGCGCCCGGCGCGAACGTGTCCAGGCAGGGGCCGTAGTTGGAGAACCAGGCGCGCATGTCCAGCCGGTCGGTGGCGCCGACCGTGATGGCGGCCGGCACGTTCGCCGGCGAGGAGCCGCAGGCGTCGGTCCAGCTGTTGCCGGCCGCCACCGCGTAGGTGATGCCGGAGGCGATGGAGCGGGCCACCGCGTCGTCGAGCGCCGGGTCGTTGTCACCACCGAGGCTCATGTTCGCCACGGACGGGCCGCTGGCGTGACCGGTGACCCAGTCGATGCCGGCGATCACGCCCTCGGTGGTGCCGTTGCCCTCACAGTCGAGCACCCGGACGGCGACGAGCTTGACCTTCTTGGCCACGCCGTAGGTGGTGCCGCCGATGGTGCCGGCCACGTGCGTGCCGTGCCCGTCGCAGTCCTGCGCGACGTCGTCCTGGTCCACGGCGTCGTAGCCGTTGCTGGCCCGCCCGCCGAAGTCCTGGTGGTCGATGTCGATGCCGGTGTCGATGACGTACGCGGTCACCCCGGCGCCGGTCGACGAGTAGGTGTACTTGCCGTCGGTCTTGGCCTTGAGCTGGTCGAGGCGGTCCAGGCCCCACGGCGGGGTGGTCTGGGTGTCGGTGGCCGTGTAGCGCTGGACCTGCTGCACGTACGCGACGTCCGGGTCGGCGGCGAGGCGCTCGGCCTGCCGGCGGTCCATGGCGGCCGAGTAGCCGTGCAGCGCCTTGCCGAAGACCCGGCGGACGGAGCCGCCGTGCTCCCCGGCGAGCGCCGACGCGGCGGACTTCACCTTGGCCGGCGTGGCCTTGCCGTCCTTCAGGACGACGATGTAGCGGCCGGGCACGGCGCCGGGCGTGTCGGCGCCCCGGACCGGGGCCCGCTTCGCGTCGGCCGGGTCGGCCGAGGCGGTGCCGCCGGTGGCGGCGCAGATGATCGAGGTGGCGGAGGTGAGGGCGAGCCCCACCAGCGCGGAGCGGCGCAGCGCGCCGGAACGTGACACCGAATTGTCTCCCCGTGTCCAGCGACCGTCCGGATCGGACGGGCGGATGTGATCAGGACAGCCGCGCCCGTCGATCCGGGGGGCTGGTGATGACCAACATCATGCGGGAGACATCGACCGGAACGCGTCAACCGTTCGGTCGACACGCCGGCGTATCGTCGTCGTTTCTCCGCCGGAGGGTCAGCCGACGATGCCCTCGGCGCGTGCCCACCGCAGCAGCTCCGCCTCCGCCTCGTCACGGTCCAGCGGCCCGCGCTCCAGGCGCAGCTCCTTCAGGTGCTGCCAGGCCCGGCCGACCACCGGCCCGGGCGGCACGCCGAGCAGCTCCATGATCGCGTTGCCGTCCAGGTCGGGCCGGACCCGGGCCAGGTCCTCCTCGGCGGCGATCCGGGCGATGCGCTCCTCCAGCGCGTCGTAGTCGGCGCGAGCTGGGCCGCCTTGCGCCGGTTTCGGGTGGTGCAGTCGGACCGGGTGAGCTTGTGCAGCGGGACAGCAGGTCACCGGCGTCGGTGACGTAACGGCGCACCGCCGAGTCGGTCCACTCGCCCCGGCCGTAGCCGTAGAAGCGCAGGTGCAGCCCGACCAGCTTGACCACCTGGGAGGTGATCTCCTTGGAGTAGCGCATCGCTTTCATCCGGGCCTTGGTCAGCCGGGGCCGACCACCTCGTGGTGTGGAAGCTGACCCGGCCGTCCGAGCCGACCGCCTTGGTGGCCGGCTTGCCGACGTCGTGCATCAGCGCGGCCATCCGCAGCACGAAGTCGCAGCCGTCCTCCTCCAGCGACATGGCGTTGCTGACCACGGTGAGCGTGTGCTCGTAGACGTCCTTGTGCTGGGCGTGTTCGTCGATGGTGAGCTTCAGGCCGGTC
>NZ_PDHU01000005.1:0-476586 GCF_002573675.1 Micromonospora sp. WMMA1996
CGCGATCATCAGGTACGGGTCCTTGGACAGGCATCCGCCGCCGACGTAACCCGGCCGGGCCAGGTCGGGTCGGGGTAGTCGCGTTGGCGGCGGCGATCACCTCCAGCGGATCGAGGCCGTGTCGTCCGGCGATCAGCGCCAGTTCGTTGCCGAACGAGTAGATCAGATCCGTGTGGCAGTTGTTGGCGAGCTTCACCAGCTCCGCCGCCTCGAGGCTGGACACCGGCACGAGCTGGCGGACGAGCCCGCCGAGGAACGCCTGTCCCGCCTCGACGCTGGCGTCGTCCAGCCCACCGACCACCTGCGGCAGCTCGACCAGTTCCCGCAACGCCTGACCCTGGATGGTCCGCTCCGGCGCCATGACCAGCCGGACGTCGGCACCCCACGCCTCGGTCAGCACGGGCAGCACGACCCGCCTGGTGGTGCCCACCGGCACGTGCTCCGCACCACGACCAGGGTGCCGGGCCGGCAGGTCCGTGCGACGTACGCCGCCGCCTCGGCCAGGTTCTCCAACCGGGGCTCGTGGGTGTCCTCGTCGACCGGGGTGGAGACACAGAGCACGACGGCGTCCACCTCGGCCGGGAGGTGCTCGTCCACCAGCAGGGTCCGCCCCACGTGCCGGGCGAACACCTCCTCCACGCCGGGCTCGTACAGATGCGGACGCCCCGCGCGCAACGCCTGCCGGACCCGGGGCTGGGCGTCCACCCCGTGCACCGGTAACCCTTGTCCGCCAACGCGGCGGCGAGCGTCACACCGACGTAGCCAAGCCCGACGATTCCGATTCTGCGGTACACGATCATCCCTTCGAGGAGGTGAGAGAAAGGTCGTCCGACGCCTCGGTCCAGACGGCACGGACGGTCTCACGCCGACTCCTTCAGGTCGAGGTCGATCGCCCCGCCGTCGGCGCCCACCCCGATCGGCACCCGCAGCCGGTCCCGCGCGGCCCGGGCCGCCCACCCCTGCTCGGCGGTGAAGCCCTCCGGGTCGCCGAGGCCGAGCAGCTCGGGCAGGCCCGGCTCGGCGCCGGGCGGCGCGTCCGGCCCGCGTACCGTGCCGGCCAGCCGCAGCGGCGCGAGTCGCCGGGCCACCGCCTCGGCGTCGGCCGCCGGCAGCGCGTCGGCGGCGCCGACCTCGGCGTGCCCCTCCACGGAGTGCGAGTGCAGCCGGCCGTCGATCAGGTCGAGCAGCAGCGCGTAGCGGTCGAGCAGCCGTGGGGGCGGGGTGTCCAGGTCGAGCACGGTGACCGCGTCGATGCCGCCGTCGCCGGCCAGGTCGGCGGCGCCGGTCAGGTCGCCGCCGTCGAGCACCACGACCACGTGCGGCCCGTCCGTGGCCGGGCCGTGCGGGCTGAACCGGGACCGGCTGCCGAGCACGTCGGCGAGGAGCCGTTCCAGGTCGGCGGCGGAGCTGGTGACCAGGCGCACCGCGCCCAGGGCGTCGGTGCGCGTCGGATGGTGGGCGTGCGGCAGCCACTTCACCCACTCCCACCGGTCCCGGCGCTCCGGCCCGGCGCAGACCGCGACCAGCAGCTCGTCCGGGGCGTGGAAGACCGCGAGCTGGGTGAGCACCGCCCGGGCCAGGGCCTGCGCGGCGGGCGAGCCGGCCCCGCGCACCGGGCCCGCCGGACCGCGCACGAAGACCCGGGCGAAGCTGCGCAGCGACAGCGCCACCGGCAGGTCCGGCACCACCGAGTACGCGTCCAGGAAGCGCCGCAGCGCCCCGGCCGTCATCGGCTCCAGCTCCTCCAGCGGCCGGGTGACCGGCGGAACCAGTGGCGTGGCCAGCGTCTGCGGCCCGACACCGACCCGGACCACGGCGAAGTCGGGGTCGGCCGGCCGGCGCTCCCAGACCCGGTGGCTGTCCACCGTGGACCAGAGCCGGCCCGGCTCGGGGTGGCGGTAGGAGAGCCCGGCCCGCTGGGCGCCGGCGGTCTCCCGGACCCGGCGGCGCAGCGTGGCCAGGTGGCGCAGGTATTCCCGGCGGGCGGCCATCAGCTCGGACTTCTTCGGGCCGGCGCTGCCCCAGGTGGTCACCAGCATGGCCAGCGAGGAGAGCCCGAACATGCCGCCCACCGCGTACGAGTAGGCCCCGCCGCCCCGGCCGAACATCATCGCCATGGCCACCGTCCCGCCGAGCATCGGCAGCACCATCAACGCCTGCTGCCAGCGCCCCCCGGTCGCCACCGGGATCTCCGGCGGCGCCTCGACGGGCAGCTCGCCGACCGGGATCTCCGGGGCCGGGCGGCGCGGCGGCCGCTTGATGACGACAGTGGACAACGATCCTCCCATGGCTCTCGGTAACCCGAGCCTGGCTCATAGTAGGTAAAGTCCTGTCGTCCGTCAGCCACCGATCCGGTCCGGGATGGAGATACGTCGATGACAAGCGGCCTTGCCCGGGTCACCATCAGCGCGCCCCGGCGCCGCGTCGACGTGGCCCTGCCGGAGCAGGTCCCCCTGGCCGAGTTGCTGCCCGAGGTGCTGCGGCACGCCGGCGAAGGGCTGGCCGACGACGGGGAACGGCACGGCGGCTGGCTGCTGCGCCGCACCGACGGCGCGGTGCTCGCCACCGCCCAGGCGCTGCTGCCGCAGGGCGTCCGGGACGGCGAGGTGCTGCACCTCGTGCCGGCCCGCGCCGAGTGGCCCGAACTGGAGTACGACGACGTGGTCGAGGCGATCGTCGACGGGGCCCGACGCCGGGGCGCCGCCTGGTCCGCCCCGGCCACCCGGGCCGCCGCGCTGGCCGGGGCCGGCGTGCCGCTGGCCGTCGGGCTGGTTGCCGTGCTGACCGCCGGCGCCGGCGCCGGGGGCCGGGACTGGCCGGTCGCCGCCGCGGTCGCCCTGATCCTGGTGCTCGCCGCCACCGCCGCGTCCCGGGCGTACGGGGACGGCCCGGTCGGCGCCACCCTCGGCGGGTATGCGCTGCCCTGGGCGGCGACGGCCGGCGCGCTGGCGGTCGGCTCGGGCGACCCGGTCGGTCCGATCCCCGGGCTTCGCTGGATCGGCGCCCCCGAACTGCTCGTCGGCTCGGTGGCGCTGCTGCTGGTGGCGGTGCTCGGCCTGCTCGGGGTGGCCAGCCGGTCCCGGGTCTTCGTGGCCGGCGTGACAGTGGGCGCGGCCGGGGCGGTGGCCGCGCTCGGTGGGCTGCTGCTGACGCCGGCCGGCACCGCGGCCGTGCTGCTCGCCGTCCTGGTCTTCGCGCTCGGCGGGCTGCCGCTGCTGGCCATCCGGGTCGGCAAGCTGCCGCTGCCGCCGCTCACCCTGCCCGCTCCCGCCGGCACCCGTGACCTGCCCGACCGGGGACGGGTGCACGCCGCCGTGGCCCGCGCCGAGGAGGTGCTGACCGGGATGCTGCTCGGGCACGCCGCGCTGGCCGTCGGCGCGATCGGGGTGCTCGTCGCGGTCGGCGGGACCGCCGCATGGCTGCTGGTCGCCGTCGGCAGCGGGGTGCTGCTGCTGCGCTCCCGGCTCTTCGTGGCGGTGCGGCACCGGCTGCCGGCCGTCGTCGCCGGGCTCGCCGGGTACGCCCTGCTCGGCGCGGTGCTGGCGGAACGGGCCGGTCCGGGCGGGCGACTCGCGCTGACCGTCGGCGGGCTGGCCCTGGCCCTGGTGGCGGTGACCGCCGGCGCCACGTACGCCCGGCGACCGGTGTCCCCGTACCTCGGCCGGCTGGCCGACCTGACCGACACCGCCCTGGTGGTCGCGGTGGTCCCGGTGGCCTGCGCGGTGCTCGATCTCTACGACCGGGCCCGCGGCCTGCTCGCCTGAGTACGCGACGGCCCGGATCGCGACGTGCGACCCGGGCCGTTCGAGAAACCTGACCGTCAGTGCAGCGTCTCGCCGCGCTCCTCGGCCTCCTTGGCGCGCCGGTAGGACGCGGCGATCTCGGCCTCGGCCTCGACCCGGCCGACCCAGGTCGCGCCCTCGACCGACTTGCCCGGCTCCAGGTCCTTGTAGACCTCGAAGAAGTGCTGGATCTCCAGGCGGTCGAACTCGCCCAGGTGGTGGATGTCCCGCAGGTGCTCCTGGCGCGGGTCCTCGTAGGGGACGCAGAGGACCTTGTCGTCGCCGCCCTTCTCGTCGGTCATCCGGAACATGCCGATGGTGCGGCAGCGGATCAGGCAGCCGGGGAAGGTCGGCTCGGGCACCAGCACCAGCGCGTCCAGCGGGTCGCCGTCCTCGCCCAGGGTGCCCTCGATGAAGCCGTAGTCGGCCGGGTACTGCGTGGAGGTGAAGAGGGTGCGGTCCAGCCGGATCCGGCCGGTCGCGTGGTCCACCTCGTACTTGTTGCGGTGACCCTTGGGGATCTCAACCGTGACGTCGAAATCCATTTCCCACGCTCCCTCGTTTGCCCACGCTGGCTAACGGAAACCAGCGGCTCGCCGCCCGCACGGGTGAACGCCCCCCGCCGGCTCCGGCCGCCGCATAGTGTTCGGACCGAAGTAGTGTCACCCAAGGTGATTTCGAGCGGGGAGGAGGGGGCCGTGGGGAGGGAAGATTCACACTACCGCCCCGAGGGGGTTGACGGGCGACGGTCCGTCGGATCCGGTTCCGGTGGAGCCACCGGGCGGGTGTCCGTCCCCGGCGCCAACGTTCCCCATCGTCCGGCCCCGGCCAGCGGATCGGCCCGGGTCACCCCGACCGGCGACCCGGCGGCGGCCCCGGTGAGCTGGCCCGGCGCGCCGGGTCCGATCCCGGTGAGCCCGCCGGTCCCGCCGGTCGGCGCCGCCCCGCCGCCGCCCCCGCCCGCCGTTCCGCCGCGCCGCCGTCGTGGCCGCCTGGTCGCGGCGCTGGCGGGCGTGCTGGTGCTGGTCCTCGCGGTGGCCGGGCTGGCGGTGCTCCGCCCGGGTCCGGTCGCCCGTCTGCTGGGCGGCGAGGCCACCCCGTCCGGTGCCACCGCCGCGCCGCCCGAGCCGGACCCGCCGGCCGTGCTCGCCGGCCCCGACGGCAACGCGCCGCTGCCCACCGAGGCCGGGATCCGAGCCGCGTTGGAACCGCTGGTGGGCGCCGCCGCGCTCGGCGACCGGGTGAACGTCTCGGTGGCGGACGTGGCCACCGGCGAGACGCTCTACGGCAAGGGACCGGACGCGCCGACCGTGCCCGCCTCGGTGACCAAGCTCGCCACCGGTGTCGCGGTGCTCGCGGCGCGTGGCCCGGCTTACCGGATCCCCACCCGCGCGGTGGCCGGCCCGAACCCCGGCGAGGTGGTGCTGGTCGGTGGCGGCGACCCCACGCTCGCGGTGGACAAGAACGGCTTCTACCCGGGCGCGGCCCGGCTGGACGACCTGGCCGCCCAGGTGCGCGACGCGCTCGGCGGCACCGCACCGACCAAGGTGATCGTCGACTCGTCGCTGTTCAGCGGTCCGGTCTTCGAGCCCGGCTGGGACGCCGACATCCCCACCGGCGGCTTCGGCGCGGCGATCACCGCGCTGATGACCGACGGCGCCCGCAAGGACCCGGCGCTGGCGCGGCGCACCGCCGAGGAGACCAACCACGCCGCCGAGCGGGTGCCCCAGCCGGACCTGACCGCCGGCCGGCAGTTCGCCAAGCTGCTCGGGCTCACCGGTGGCGCCGCCCAGGTGACCCGGGGCGCGGCGCCGACCGCCGGGGGTTCCGGGTCGGCCGGCCCGGCGCCCGGCACCGAGCTGGGCAAGGTCGAGTCCCTGCCGGTGATCCGGCTGGTCGACATCATGATCAGCGACAGCGACAACGTGATCGCCGAGGCGATGGCCCGCCAGGTGGCGCTGGCCAAGGGCAAGCCCGGCTCGTTCACCGGGGGTGCCGCCGCCACCGACCAGGTGCTCGGCGAGCTGGGACTGCCGGCCGGCGAGATCAGCCTCGCCGACGGCAGCGGGCTGTCGCGCACCAATCGCATCAGCCCGTCCCTGCTCACCGAGCTGATCACGCTCGCCGGGAACGGCAGCCACCCGGAGCTGGCGGCGATCTTCGGTGGGCTGCCGGTCGGCGGCTGGTCCGGCACGCTCGACGAGCGCTACCGGGCGGCCGCCACCGCCGCCGGGGCCGGTGTGGTGCGGGCCAAGACGGGCACGCTGACCGGGGTGAACGCCATCGCCGGGACAGTCCTCACCGCCGACGGGCGGCTGCTCACCTTCGCCGTGCTCACCGACCGGACGCAGGGCTCGCTGGACGAGACCCGGCAGGCGCTCGACCGGATCACCTCCGCGCTGGCCGGCTGCGGCTGCCGCTGACCGACCGACGTCGATCGGCCGACGCGAGCCCGGGTGGGGGTGTCGCGGCGCGGGTACGGTGGGTTCATGGCGCAGTTCGTGGACTGGGATCTGGCCGCCGCGACCGCGGGGGCGCTGGGCAAGTCGGGCCCCCGCGTGTCATACGCGGAGGCCACCGACGTGGTGGGCGACCTGCGCCGGCTGACCGAGGAGGCCGCCGGTCACGTGGCCGACTACACCGGGCTGCGCGCCCAGGTGGCCCACCCGCCGGTGCGCGTGGTCGACCGCCGGGACTGGGCGGCGGCCAACATCGCCGGGCTGCGCGAGGTGGTCACGCCACTGGTCGAGCGGCTCTCCGGGGACAAGCGGCCCGGCGCGCTCACCGAGGCGATCGGCTCCCGGCTCACCGGCGTGCAGGCCGGCACCGTGCTGGCCTACCTCTCCGGCCGGGTCCTCGGCCAGTACGAGGTCTTCGCCGGCGACCCGGGCCAACTGCTGCTGGTGGCCCCGAACATCGTCGAGGTGGAGCGGAAGCTCGGCGCGGACCCGCGCGACTTCCGCCTCTGGGTGTGCCTGCACGAGGTGACCCACCGGACCCAGTTCACCGCCGTGCCGTGGATGCGCGCCTACTTCCTCGGCGAGGTGCAGGCGTTCGTGGACGCCTCGCAGGGCGGTGAGCACCTGCTGGAGCGGCTGCGCCGCGGCGTGGCGACACTCTCCGACGCGGTGAAGGACCCGGAGAGCCGGGCCAGCGTGCTCGACATCGTGCAGACCCCGGCGCAGCGCGCCGTGCTGGACCGGCTGACCGCGTTGATGACGCTGCTGGAGGGGCACGCCGAGTTCGTGATGGACGGCGTCGGCCCCGAGGTCATCCCCAGCGTCGGCGCGATCCGGGGCGCGTTCAACCGCCGCCGGGAGTCCGGCAACCCGCTGGAGAAGGCGATCCGCCGGCTGCTCGGCATCGAGGTCAAGATGCGCCAGTACGCCGAGGGCCGCAAGTTCGTGCACGGCGTGGTCGACCGGGTCGGCATGGCCGGCTTCAACAAGATCTTCTCCTCCCCGCTCACCCTGCCCCGGCTCGACGAGCTGGGCGATCCGGACGCCTGGGTGAACCGGGTGCACGGGCCGGCCGGTGCCACCCCGGCCGCCGGCTGACCCGGCCGCTCCGGCCCTCCGGCCGCCGGTCGGCCCGGCGCCCGCGCCGTCCGTGGCCGCCGTGCGGCTCGCCGTGCGGCGCCTGCTGACCGACCTGCCCGCCGCCGGACCGGTCCTGGTGGCCTGCTCCGGCGGGCCCGACTCGCTGGCGCTCGCCGCCGCCACCGCGTTCGTGGCTCCCCGGCTCGGCCGCCCGGCCGGACTGGTCACGGTCGACCACGGCCTCCAGCCCGGCTCCGCCGAGCGGGCCGACGCGGTCGCCGCCTGGGCCCGCACGGCCGGGCTCGACCCGGTCGAGGTGCTCCGGGTGCGCGTGGACGGGCGGCCCGGCGGTCCCGAGGCGGCCGCTCGCGAGGCCCGCTACGAGGCGTTGGTCGAGGTCGCCCGCCGGCACGGCGCGGCCGGGGTCCTGCTCGGGCACACCCGCGACGACCAGGCCGAGACGGTGCTGCTGGCGCTGGCCCGGGGCGCCGGCCCGCGCGGACTGTCCGGCATGCCGGAACGGCGCGACCTCGACGGGGTGCCGCTGCTGCGCCCGCTGCTCGACGTCGCGCGCGACGACACCCGGTCGGCCTGCGCCGCGCTCGGGCTCGACCCGTGGAGCGATCCGCACAACACCGATCCCGCGTACGCCCGGGCCCGGGTGCGGGCCGACGCGCTGCCGGCGCTCGTCGCCGCGCTCGGCCCGGGCGTGGTGGCGAACCTGGCCCGGACCGCCCGGCTGCTCGCGGCGGACACCGCCGCCCTGGACGCGTTGGCCGACGCCGCCTTGGCCGACGTCCGGGCCGGCGATGAGGGGTTGTCGGTCGACGGGCTGGCCGCGCTGCCCGCGGCGGTGCGCACCCGGGTGCTGCACGCCTGGGCCCGGGAGCTGGGGGCCGCCCCGGCTGCCCTGTCGCAGCGGCACGTGGCGGCGTTGGACGCCCTGGTCACCGGCTGGCGGGGGCAGGGGCCGGTGCACCTGCCCGGCGGTCGTCCGGTCCGCCGTCACGCCGGCCGCCTGCTCGGCTGACCGTCGCGGCGGGGCGGCGGTCAGGCGTCGGCGCGCTCGCGGAACGTGGTCCGGTAGGCGTGCGGGGTGGTGCCGACCCGGCGGGTGAAGTGGTGCCGCAGCGCTGCCGCGTCGCCGAAGCCGGCCTGGTCGGCGACGCTCTCCACGCTGAGCCGGGTGTCCTCCAGCAGTCGTCGGGCCAGCAGCACCCGTTGGTTGGTCAGCCAGTCGTGCGGGGTGGTGCCGGTCTCGGCCCGGAACCGGCGGGCGAAGGTCCGCGGTGCCATGTCGGCCCGGGCGGCCAGCTCGTCCACGGTCACGGTGCGGTCGAGGTGGCCCATCAGCCACTCCAGCACCGGTTCGAGCGTGGGGGCCTCCGGCGCGCGGGGGATCGGCGCCTCGACGTACTGGGCCTGCCCGCCGTCGCGGTGCGGCGGGACGACCATCCGCCGGGCCAGCCGGGTGGCCACGGCCGAGCCGTGCGCCTGGCGGACCAGGTGCAGACAGGCATCGATCCCGGCGGCGGTGCCGGCGCTGGTGAGCAGCCGGCCGTCCTGCACGTAGAGCGAGTTGCACCGGACCCGGGCCGCCGGGAAGCGCTGCTGGAGCTCGTCGACGTGCCGCCAGTGGGTGGTGCAGTCGCGTCCGTCGAGCAGGCCCGCCTCGCCCAGCACGAACGCGCCGGCGCAGACGCTGAGCAGCCAGGCGCCCCGGTCGGCGGCGCGGCGCAGCGCGGCGAGCACCGGCTCGGGCACCGGCGTCCCCTCGGCGTGCGCCGGCACCGCCACCAGGTCGGCCTCGTCCACGGGCGCGAGGTCGGCGGTGGGGGTGAGCAGGAAGCCGGAGCGGCTGCGGACCGGCGCGCCGTCGGCGGTGCAGACGTCGAACCGGTAGCCGGGGAAGCCGTCGACCGTGCGGTCGGTGCCGAACACCTCGGCGACGACGCCGAGTTCGAACGCGGCGACCTCGTCGAGGGCGATGACGGCGACGGAGCGGAGCATGTGACGAGGGTAACCCGAGAGGTGGCAGGAAATCGAGGCCCGCTGGCATTCCTGCCACTGTCCGGACCGGACGGCGGGCCGGAAACTAGGTGGTGTCCGGTGCGCACCGGCGGCGAAAACCATCCGAACCACGCGAAAGCGAGCGCCGCCATGACCGTTCTTCTGCTTCTGCTCTTCCTGCTCCTCCTCGTCGGCGCCAGCGCCCTCGGGCTCACCGCCGACACCCGCGACTCGGCCGACTGGAAGCCGACCGACGACGGGCGGCGCTGGCGCTCCCGCACCTGCTGAGGTGATTTGCCTCGTTCGCGCCGAAAATCCCCGGCGGGACCGCGCCAAAAGGGGCGGCCCCGCCGACGGAGGCCATCCGGCGTACGGCAGGCTAGGAGCATGGCTGACGGCTCCTGGTACGACGCCGACATCGACCACGTGATCATCTCCGAGGCGCAGATCCGCGAGAAGACCGCGGAACTGGCCAAGCAGGTCTCGGCGGACTACGCACACGTCGAGGACGGTCTCCTGCTCGTCTGCGTGCTCAAGGGCGCGGTCATGTTCATGGCCGACTTCGCCCGCGCGCTGGGCCGCCAGGGCCCGCCCGCCGAGCTGGAGTTCATGGCCGTCTCCTCGTACGGCCAGGGCACCACCTCGTCCGGCGTGGTCCGCATCCTCAAGGACCTGGACCGCGACATCGCCGGCCGGCACGTGGTCGTCGTCGAGGACATCGTCGACTCCGGCCTGACGCTCTCCTGGCTGCTGCGCTACCTGGAGTCGCGCTCGGCGGCCAGCGTCGAGGTGGTCGCGCTGTTCCGCAAGCCGGACGCGGTCAAGGTCGAGGTGCCGGTGAAGTACGTCGGCTTCGACATCCCCACCGAGTTCGTCGTCGGTTACGGCCTCGACTTCGGCGAGCGCTACCGCGAGCTGCCCTACGTCGGCGTGCTCAAGCCCGAGGTCTACGCCCGCGCCTGAGCGCCGTCGGGCCGCTCGTCAGCGGACGTTCAGCGGGCTTTCAGCCTTTCGGTCTACGGTAGAGACCGGTGACGTGGAGGCACCCTCCACGCCCGACCCCTCGAGCCGCGTGACCGGGCGGTGTGGGCGGGTCGGGTGCGGAGCTCCCCGCCACGCCGGCTCAAACCCTGGTTCGCCCTACGCGTAAGTGCCGGGCTCACAAGCTCACATCTCGCTCGTACGGTGTACCGTCGAATGACCGTGGTGCGGCAGTTCGCGTGCCCCGGGGGTCGGGCCGGCCCGCACGGCGGCCACGGCCGCCGCCCGAGGCGGCGACACCATTCAGACGGTCAGGACGTCGATCAGGAGGATGCGGGCGTCTCGGCGCCCGACGACAGCATGGAACGTACGCGTTTCTTCCGCCGACCGGTGGTCTGGATCATCCTGGTCATCCTCGGCGCCGTTGTGCTCAGTCAACTGTTCACCGCTGGTCCCAGCTACCACCGCGTGGACACGTCCGTCGCGCTCGACCAGCTCAACAAGGGCGGTATCGAGAAGGTCGTCTTCCAGGACAAGGAGCAGACGCTCCAGCTCGACCTGAAGGACAAGGCCAAGTTCGGCGACACCAACACCGACAAGATCGAGGCGCAGTTCCCGTACGAGGTCGGCGGCCAGGTCTGGAACCAGGTGCGCGAGGCCGAGGCGGCGGACCGGATCACCGGCCCGGTCGACACCAAGGTGTCGTCGGACAGCATCTGGGTCAGCCTGCTGGTCAATCTCCTCCCCATCGCGCTGCTCGTGCTCCTGCTGCTGTTCTTCATGTCGCAGATGCAGGGCGGCGGCTCGCGGGTGCTCAACTTCGGCAAGTCCAAGGCGAAGATGATCACCAAGGACACGCCGAAGACCACCTTCGCGGACGTGGCCGGTGCGGACGAGGCCGTCGAGGAACTGCACGAGATCAAGGACTTCCTGCAGAACCCGGCGAAATACCAGGCCCTGGGCGCCAAGATCCCGAAGGGCGTGCTGCTCTTCGGCCCGCCCGGCACGGGTAAGACGCTGCTCGCCCGCGCGGTGGCCGGCGAGGCCGGCGTGCCCTTCTACTCCATCTCGGGTTCCGACTTCGTGGAGATGTTCGTCGGCGTCGGCGCCAGCCGGGTCCGCGACCTCTTCGAGCAGGCCAAGTCGAACGCGCCGGCGATCGTCTTCGTCGACGAGATCGACGCGGTCGGCCGGCACCGTGGCGCCGGCATGGGCGGCGGCCACGACGAGCGGGAGCAGACCCTCAACCAGCTGCTGGTCGAGATGGACGGCTTCGACACCAAGGGCGGGGTCATCCTGATCGCCGCCACCAACCGGCCGGACATCCTCGACCCGGCGCTGCTGCGCCCGGGCCGCTTCGACCGGCAGATCCCGGTCGACGCCCCCGACATGGAGGGCCGCAAGGCCATCCTGCGGGTGCACGCCAAGGGCAAGCCGTTCACGCCCGACGTCGACCTCGACGCGGTCGCCCGGCGTACCCCGGGCTTCTCCGGGGCCGACCTGGCCAACGTGATCAACGAGTCCGCGCTGCTCACCGCCCGCAAGGAACAGCGGGCGATCACCAACGACTCGCTGGAAGAGTCGATCGACCGCGTGATCGCCGGTCCGCAGCGCCGGACCCGGGTGATGAGCGACCAGGAGAAGAAGATCACCGCGTACCACGAGGGTGGGCACGCGCTGGTCGCCTGGGCGCTGCCGCACGCCGCGCCGGTGCACAAGGTGACCATCCTGTCCCGGGGCCGGTCGCTGGGCCACACGCTGGTCCTCCCCACGGAGGACAAGTACACCCAGACCCGCGCCGAGATGATCGACACCCTGGCGTACGCGCTGGGCGGCCGGGCGGCCGAGGAACTGGTGTTCCACGAGCCGACCACCGGCGCCGGCAACGACATCGAGAAGGCCACCCAGCTGGCCCGCGCGATGATCACCCAGTACGGCATGAGCTCCAAGCTCGGTGCGATCAAGTACGGCACCAGCGGCGACGAGCCGTTCCTCGGCCGCAACATGGGCCACGAGCGGGACTACTCCGACTCGGTCGCGGCCGAGATCGACGGCGAGATGCGTGCGCTGATCGAGCTGGCGCACGACGAGGCCTGGGAGATCCTGGTGGAATACCGGGACGTCCTGGACAACATGGTCCTGGAGCTGATGGAGAAGGAAACCCTCTCCACCGCCGACATGGCCCGCATCTGCGCCCGGGTGGTCAAGCGCCCGCCGATGGCCCCCTACCACGGCTTCGGCAAGCGCCAGCCCTCGACCGAGCCGCCCGTGCTCACCCCGGCCGAGAAGGACGCGCTGCAGAAGCAGGCCACGGCCGACGGCATCTCGGTCGGTGGTTCCAGCAACAACTCGGACGGTACGCACTGAGCACCGACCCGACGGCCGGCTCCCCTGACCGGGAGCCGGCCGTTTCCGCGACCGAACCCGACGGCGACGACGCCCTCGACTACGTGGCCGCGCGCCTGATCAGCGGCAAGCTGACCGGTGGCCCGGTGGAGCAGAGCGTCGACCTCGCCCGGATCGAGAAGGCCGTCCGGGAGATCCTCATCGCCGTCGGGGAGGACCCCGACCGGGACGGCCTGCAACAGACACCGGCCCGGGTCGCCCGCGCGTACGCCGAGCTCTTCGCCGGCCTGCGGGTCGACCCGGCGCAGGTCCTCCGCACCACCTTCGAGGCCAACCACGAGGAACTCGTGCTGGTCCGGGACATCGACGTGATGAGCCTGTGCGAGCACCACCTGCTGCCGTTCCGGGGCAGCGCCCACATCGGCTACATCCCCGGCCCGGACGGCCGGATCACCGGCCTGTCCAAGCTGGCCCGGCTGGTCGAGGTGTTCGCCCGCCGGCCGCAGGTGCAGGAGCGGCTCACCTCGCAGATCGCCGACCTGCTGATGTCCAGCCTCGCGCCGCGCGGCGTCATCGTGGTGCTCGAGTGCGAGCACATGTGCATGGCGATGCGCGGCATCCAGAAGTCCGGCGCCAAGACCATCACCTCGGCGGTCCGGGGCGGCCTGCAGAACGACGCCAAGTCGCGGGCCGAGGCCATGGCGCTGATCATGCACCGCTGACCCGGCAACCTCGACGGCCGCGTGCTCCCACCCGGGAGGCGCGGCCGTCGCCGTCCCGGGACGTCAGCCGGGCAGCATGGCCAGCAGCAGCCCGGCGGCGGTGAGCACCGCCGGGATCAGGCAGACCAGGGCACCGAAGCGAGGAGTCCGGTCCACCCGGTCGGTCGGGCGGGGGCGGAAGAGCCGCCCCACCGCAAGCCAGCCCAGCATGAACGCGACCGCCGGCAGCGGCAGCCCCACCAGCAGCGCCAACGCGGTCACCGGCCCCGCGCCGGCCAGCGCGTACAGGGTGAGCTGGAGCAGCGGCACCACCAGCGCCAGCGGCCCGTACACCAGCAGGTTGCGCGGGCGGGCCGGCCAGCGGGCCAGCCGGGGCAGACCCCGAGCGCTCAGCGTGTCGTCCGCCGCGTCCGCCCACCCTCCGGCGGCACGCAACGCCGCCAGCACCGCGGCCGGGCCGCCGGCCATCGACCGGGCCGCCTCGCTCACCTCCGGCGGCGTCGGCACCAGGGAGATCGCCGGTACGCCCAGCTCACGCAGCCGGGCCTGCTGCGGCGCCAGCCGTTCGCGTACCGCGGTCAACTCCTCGCGGGCCGCCGCCACCGACCGGGCCTGCTCCCCGGCGGCGGTGGCCGCCGCCCGTCGTACGCCGTCGAGCTGCCGCGCGGCCGCCACGTAGTCCGCCCAGGCCGACTCGGCCGGGTCCACGGCCACGGTCGCGCCACCGGCCCGGGGCCCGGGCACCGTCGTGCCGGTCTCGCTCACGTGGCTACTTCCGTTCGCGACTGCGGGGCTCGCAACCCCGGCTCACTCCTCGCGCTCACCCGGTCATCTCCCCGGTACCGAAGGGCACGAAGACCGTGCCCTGCTCGTCCGGGCCGTCCCAGAGCACCGCGCGGCCCGGCCGCGGCCGCCACCACACCGGCCGGTCGAAGAGCTGCTCCAGGCGCCCGCCCGGCACGTCGGTGACCGCCACGGCGGTGAGCTTGTCCACCTCGCCCTCGGGACCGAGCAGCCCGGCCAGCGGCGCCGGCGTCCGCCACCAGCCGAGCAGGTGCCGGCCGGCCGCCGGGCCCTCCAGCAGCAGCGACCGCAGCAGCTCCGGCGGCAGCTCGGCGGCGTCCGGCACGTCCAGCCCGAACACCACCAGGTAGCCGGGCTCGTCCGACTCCATGGCCGACCGCAGCCCGGCCGCGTCGACCGTCTCCACCCGGTGCCGCCCGGCCAGCTCGGCGGCGAGCACGCCGGCCGGCTCGGCCGACCCGTTCGCCAGGGGCGCCAACACGAACCGCGCCGCGCCCGCATGGGCCGCCGCCGCGCTGCGCACCGCGGTGACCAACAAGCGCTCGGCCTCCTCGTCGCGACCCAGCACGGCCAGGTTCCGGCCGGCGGCCGGCCCGAGCGGGACGGCCACGGTGCTGCGCCGGACGTCCACCGCCCGGCCGAGCAGCGCGGCCGGCCCGTGCGCCCGACCGGCCAGGGCGGCCCGGTGCCGGGGGTCGTTGGCGAGCAGCGGGCGGGCGTAGCCGGCGAAGACCACCGGGGGGACGGCCTCCTCGGTCCGGTCCGACCAGAGTCGCCGCCGCAGGTCCGCCAGCACCTGCGGATCCTCGTACGGGTCGGGGAAGCGGATCATCCGCTCGTGCCCCCGGGTCGCGCCGCGCGGACCGCCCAGCCCGCCGGCCGTGTTCACCACCGCGCTGCCCACCGGCAGGCCGGCCGCCGAGTCGTTGGCCGGCTCCAACACCGCCGAGCCGCCCGGCAACGCCACCCGCACCGGAAACTGACCCAGCAGCGGGTCACGCGGACCACCGATGCCCAGGTCGCCCTCGCCGGCCAGCACCAGGTGGACCCCGTACGACCGGGCGGTACGGGCCAGCGCGTCCAGCCGGGCCAGCACGTCGGCGGCGAGCCGGTCCCGGTCGCGCAGCAGCAGCGGGAAGTTGTCGATCACGCAGACGATCCGGGGCAGCGGCTGGTGCTGGCGCAACTCGGCGTAGCGCTGTCCGCCGGCCCGCCGGGACGCCTCCTCACGGCGGCGCACCTCCGCCTCCAGCTCGCCGAACAGGTCGGCGACGTACTCCCGGTCGGCGGCCATCCCGGCGGCCCGCACCTGCGGCACCCAGCACCGGTCCCGCTCGGTCTGCAGGAACTCCACGAAGGACTCGCCGTCGCCCAGGTCGGCCAGGTAGAGCGTCAGCTCCTCCGGCCCGTACCGGGTGGCCAGGCCGAACAGCGCGTCGGTGAGGAACGCCGAGCGGCCGGCCTGCGACCGGCCACTGACCAGCCAGTGCGGGGTCAGCTCGGTGAAACCGAGGCTGACCGGACGCCCGGCGGCGTCACCGACCGTGGTGCTCAGCCCGTCGACCGAGTCCGCCGTCCACAGCCCGTCGGCGGGCAGCAGGTCGGCCAGGGCGAGCCGGGAACCGTCCTCGATCTGCCGGGCCAGCCGGCGGCACACCTCGGTGACCAGATCCGTGGGTGGATCCTCGTCCAGGAACACCGGCGAGTGGAGACCACCCGGCGGTTCGGCGCCCGGGCTGCTGAACCCGGTGAGCGGCGGGTCACCGACCAGCGCGTACGCCGTGCGCACCGTGAGCGGCGTGGCCCGGGGCAGCGGGTCGCCGTCGGGCCATCCGGCGACCACCAGGTGCAGCCCGGCGCGCGGCCCCCGGTCGGCCAGGTCGGCGAGCCGGTCCAGGTCGGCGGTGGTCGCGCCCTCGGGCAGGGCGGCCACCACGAGCAGCAGCGTACGGTCGTGCCCGCGCTGCCGCGAGGTCCCGGCGGCCACCCACTGCTCCGCCTCGGCCAGCACCGCCCGGAGGCCGGTCAGGTCGGCGGTGGGCGGGGGCAGCAGGCCCGCGTCGGCGAGCGCCGCGAATCCGGCGAAGGTGTCGCCCGGACCGCCGTCGACCGCCCGGGCCAGCAGCGCGCCCGCCGGCGTGGCCGCGAACAGGCGCAGCAGCAGGGCTCGGAGCAGCCCGGCCACCCGAGGGTCGGCGGCGTCGGCGTCGACGCTCAGGTGACCGCTGCCGAACAGCGGGACCAGCGCGGGGAAGCGGGCGTCGTCCAGCGGCGCGGCGGCGCCCACCCGGACCCGGGCCGGCGGACCGTCGCCCGGCGGCGTCGCCGGCGTGAGGGCCTCCACCGCCGCGCCGGCCCACCCGGGCGCCGCCCGCTCGGCCGCCGCCCGCAGGCGTTCGGCCAGCTCGTACTGTCGGTGGTGGTCGGCGGGGGCGGGCCGGATCTCGTCGAGGATGCCCGCCGCCGCAGTCGCGGCGGCCTCGGCCCGGCGGTGCAGCGCGGCGGCCCGACCGGCGCGCGCCTTCGGAGTCGCCACCGCGTCCACCTCTCTTCCCGAGGCCGACATCTCCTCCCGAGCAGTGACGGTAACCCAGGCGCGGGCCGTCCACCGGGATGTCGGTCGGCGCGGTGAGCTGCGCGGCGGTGAGCAGCCTCACCCCGCGCCGGCCCGCCCGCCGGGCGGCGTCCGTCCGGCGGTTCGCCACGATCCGCCAGTTCTGAGGCATTGGGTACGCGGCGCGCAGCCGATAGCCTCAGGAGGTGGAATCAGTGCAGCCCCCCGCCGGTTCCCAGGTCTCCCGCGTACCGGCGCAGCGGACCCCGCCGGAGCAGATGGCGCCCCCCGCGCCGGCTCCGCTTCCGGTACGCCCCAAGCGCCCGCTGCGCACCGTGCTGATGGTCGTCGCGGGGGTGCTCGCGTTGCTCTGCACGGGGGGAGCGGTGGTCGGGTTCGTCCTCTACGACCGCGCGACAGCCCCGGACCGCAGCGCCCCCGACGTGGTGGTCGACAACTACCTTCGAGCTTTCTTGGTTGACCGCAACGACACGAGGGCACAGGAGTTTGCCTGTGCATCTGAGGCTGACCTGGACGCAGTTCGCGCGCTGCGTGCGGAGGTAGAGCAACGCGAGGCCAACTTCGATGTTGTCGTGAGAGTTAGCTGGGGACCGTTGAGCACAGTCAAGAGGGGCGTTGATGAGGACGTGTCCACGACGTTGACCATCTCCAGCTCGGCCAACGGACAGAGTCGGAGTAGCCGGCGTGAGGACTGGCGGTTCCGTGTGGTCGACCGGAATGGCTGGCGTGTCTGCGGGGCAGAGAAGGTCGGCTAAACGAAAGTTACTCCAGCCAGAGCAGGTGAACCGGAACTTCCAGGGTGGTCGGTGCCTGGCCGCGCCAGGCCCACCGGTACCACTCCAACTCCGACGTCACCCGGACGCAGATGTCGCCGTCCGCGCCGGAGTAGGTCTCGGTGACCGCGCGGAGGTCGCGTCGTTCCACACCGCCGTCCACGTGCACCACGCGCCGTCCGGTCACCGCGTCGGCCTCGAACGCCGGGGTGGGCGGCCGGCGGGTGGGCGCGTCGAGCGAGACCAGCCTGATGCCCGCCCCGGACGCGGCGGCCGGTGGCGGCCGGTCACCGATCGTCTCCACCCAGACCCGCTCCACGGGCACCAGCGGCGCGAACACCTCCACCTGCTCGGACTCGGCCCGGTACCACTCGTGCTCCGGGATGACCGGCACGTAGGTGCGGCTGCCCTGCACCACCCGCTCGTCGGCCCGCAGGTCGCCACGCCAGCCGAGACCGGGCAGACCGACCAGCACGCGGCGGCCGCGCAGGTCGGTCCCGCCGGTGGCCGGCACGATCTCGACCGGCCGGGGTGGCAGCGGTGCCCAGTCGGGACGGTCGGCGAAGGGGTCGGGCAGCGGGTTGCTCATGCGGGGCGCCTCACTCGGACTTGCCGAGGGGCGCGCCCCTTTTGCGCATGAACGGCAGCGGATCCTCGGCGCCGCGACTGGACCGGTCGCCGCTGTTGTGCACCTCAAAGTGCAGGTGCGGGCCGGAGGAGTTGCCGCTGCTGCCGGAGAGCCCGATCACCTCGCCGGCCTCGACCGCCTGACCCGGCGTGACCCGAGGCCGTTCGATCATGTGGCAGTAGCGGGTGATGAACCCGCCGGCGTGCAGGATGTCCACGAACCATCCGCAGCCACCCTTGTCCGGCCAGCCGTCCCGGTCGCAGTCCCGGCGCCCCGAGCGGTCCGGATCGCAGCGCGCGACCAGCACCCGCCCCGCCGACGCGGCGTGGATGGGGGTGCGTTTCCCCGCGGCCAGGTCCACCCCGTTGTGGCTCGGGCGGGCGGCGGTGCGGAAGCCGGACACCACCCCGCCGGGCAGCGGGGCGGTCCATCCGGAGGCCGCGATCCGGGCCCCGGCGGCAGCGTCGCAGACGGCCCTGCCGGCGATCTCCACGGTCCGGGCCGCGCCGCCGGCCAGCGCGTCGACGATCCGCCCGGCCAGCTCCTCGTGCTTCGCGTAGGCATCCGGGAACGCGCTGACCTGGACCCGCTGGGCCACCACGGTGAGCGGCCGCTGCTGCCAGTTCGGGACCTTGACCATCTTCTGGTAGAACTTGCGCGCCGTGTACGAGGGCGTCATCCGCTGCTCGACGCTGCCCCAGCCGGGACGCTGCTGGAACAGGCCCAGCGAGTCGTGGTCGGCGCCGACGCCCTCGTGCGGCAGGGCCAGCGACGCCGGGACCGTGGTGTTGGCCAGGTTGCGCAGCGCCGACTCCTGCATCGCGGTGGCCAGCGCGATGACCCAGCCACGGGCCGGGACCTTCATGTCCTGGCCGACCTTGATGATGACGGCCGCGTTGCGCAGCTGAGCCTCGCCGTACTCGGCGAAGCGCGGCATGTCCCCGGTCAGGTTCACCCGGTAGGCGGGGTCGCAGTCGAGGGCCGCGAGCTTCGGATCCTCCTGGTCGCCGCCCAGCTCCGTGAGGAAGAACGCGCCGGCGCCGCCGACGCAACAGAGCAGGGCGAGTGCGACGGTGACCGCGGTCGCGAGGACGCCGACGCGCAGCTTGCGGCGGACCTGCGCGGCGACGGCCGGCTCGCCGCTCACGACCGCTCCCAGTCGACCGCGTCCACCAGCCACGGACCGTCCTCAGCCACCAGTTCGAGCCGGAGCGTGCCGTTGTCCAGCGGGACCAGTGCCTCCACGAAGGACTCGGTGCGCGATCGCAGCGTCGGCGGGCCGGTGGTCCGCCGGGCGGGCACGGTCTCCGGATCGGCGCCGGTCATCTTCTCCACCAGCGCGGGCGTGGAGAGCGGACGCAACTTCGCCTGCCAGGCGTCGCCGGTGGTGCCGGGCCCGGTCAACCAGGCCGTGGTGAACCGGCCGGCGACCTGCTCGGGGGTGTCCTCGCCCGGCCGGGTCCGCGGGGCGACCGTCGCCGGCGGACTGGACAGCACGCCGTCGTCACCGGCCCCGGGATCCACGGTGCTGATCGGCTGGGTGGGGCGGGTGGTCAGCCCGAGACCGGAGTCGACCGGCCCGGAGACCAGTCGGGCCGCGCCGATCACGCCGAAGACCAGCACCGCGATCACCAGCGCGATGCCGAGCCGGGACCGGAGGACCCGGGTGACGAGGAATTCGAGTGCCCGTCGCACCGGTCTCACCGGGCCTCGGAACGGATCCGCGGCGCCGGGCGGGCGGGCGGCGCGGCGCGGTCCGCCGAGTCCGGCCGGTAGACCGCGTAGGAGGGCGCCTCCTCGGGCACGTCCGGCTCGGTCCAGGTGGAGGGGGCGCGACGGGGCCGGGGCGCGGCGGCGGGCCGGTCGCCCCGGCGCTCGACCACGGGCGCCTCCTCGGGCCGTTCCCGCCCGTCCGGCCGCTCCCGCTCGACCGAGGTGTCGGCGTGCGCCGGGTCCTCGTGCCGGGCCTCCGGCCGGAGGCTGCGCTGGTCGGCCGTGACGGTACGGCGCCGGCCGAACGCCGGCTCGTTGGTGCCGCCGGGCTCGGCCACGTCCAGCCGGGCGGCGATCCGCATGTCCCGGAAGAAGCGGCGGTGCCACGAGCCGGCCGAACTGACCGCCTCGCTGCTGTCCTTGCCGCCGAGCTGGGTGATCCGTCGGTACGGCCGCAGCAGCAGCCAGCCCACCACGCCGCAGAGCCAGACCAGGACCACCTGGAGCCAGCCGGGCAGCGTGGCGGTGTTCATGATCAGGTCGACCGCGAAGAGGTAGATGGCCGCACCGGTGCCGAAGATGGCGATGTTGAACACGGCAGCCACCACCGCGTTCGCCAGCCGACGCAGGCCGGCGCTGGCCGGGCGCATCAGGCCGACGGTGCCCAGAATGGGCGCGGCGATCACCGCCCACCGGAAGATCAGGAATCCGAGCAGCACGAGCAGCGACGCGGTGAGGTCGAACATGGCGAAGAGCAGCGAGGCCAGCACCGCGATGAAGCCGGCGCCGATCCGGTCCATGTCCCGGGTGCCCTGCAGGTACTCGTATGCCTCCGGGTCCTCCGTCTTGATCTGCTGGGCGACCCGGGCCCACTGCTGCTGCTTGGCCTTGATCGTGCCCTCACGGGTCGCCGGGTTCTGGCGGAGCTTCTCCGACTCCTCCCAGGTCAGTGACTTGGCGTCGTAGAGGGCCGGGCCGTACTTCTTGGCCGTCTCGCTGTCGGCCGAGCCGAGCACGCCGCGCAACCAGTTCCGGTAGAGCATGGTCTCGGTGGCGGTGTCGCTGGCCCGTACCGCCGGCGGGCGATGGTCTTTACACGCCTCGGGATTCGGGTCGTCGCACTGACCGGGAGGAGTGTCCTTCGACGACGGGCCGACCGCGTCGTGCACCACGCCGAGCGTCGTGATCAGCGTGCTGTCGGCCATGTTCGCGGACTTGACCGGCCACGCGGCCAGCGCGGTCACCGCCACCATCACGAGCAGCGCCCAACCGGCCGTGGTCATCGCGTTGCTCATGTCCGACTGGCGGGAGCGCCACAGCAGGTAGAGGCCGACGACGCAGATGGTGATGATGCCGAAGACGCTGAACACCTTCTGGTAGACGGCCTTGGTGGCCTGCTCGACCAGCGGGTCCGCCCAGCGCCACATGGTCCGGGGGTCCCAGGCCCGTTCGCGCAGCGCGTTCGACGCGCCGATGACCGCGTTGGCGAACATGAACTCGCCGTTCGCCACCATGGTGGTGAAGCGGTAGTCGGGGTGGAGCACGGACGAGGCGCAGCCGCCGTCCACGTCGTACGTGACGTAGCTGTAGCCGGCGTACCCGTAGTCGCTGTAGAGACCCTTCGGGCCGGGCTCCTTGGCCGAGTCGGGGCGGGACGCGAACCAGCCGGCCAGGCCGGAGTCCGGCGCTGCCGGCACCGGCGGCTTGCGGCACTCGATCTGGTCCTCGCTGACCGCCTGGAGCCGGTTCACGCAGGCGCGGAAGTCGGCCTGCCACTCCTTGGTGCTGCACAGCTCGGCCCGGGCCTGCGTGGTCGGGCCGGCGGCGTACGCCGGTGTGGCGCCTCCGATCACCGGCCAGGAGATCGTGGCCCCGGCGAGTACGCCGAGCGCGAGGAGGAGCGCCGCGATCCGTGCCCGGGCCCTCGCCATGTCACGCCTCCAGATCAGCCAGGACGGTCGGCAGTTGCCCGGCGGCCGGGGCGACCGTGCCGGGGGTGGTGTCCAGGTGTTCCAGCAGCCCGTTGACGTACGACACGTCGACCCGGACCTTCTGCACGCGGCCGTCGACGTCGCGCATGACGAACTCGCGGAAGCCGAGGCGGGACGCCGAGCCGCTGTCGGCCTGGCTGAGCGAGGCGAGAGTGGCCTCGTAGCCGTCGTCCACCGGCACCCGCAGCAGCCGCAGCGCCTCGGAGGCGATCTCGCTGTCCTCGGCGATCCGGCCGACGAAGACGGTGGAGACGAGGTTCTGGACGTCGAGACCGAGGATGTCCTTCGGGTTCTGCGAGGCGACCAGCGCGGCCAGGTTCCACTTGCGGGAGTCGCGGGCGAGGCGGACCAGGAACGAGCGCCCGGACCGCCAGCCCTCCATGAAGTGCGCCTCGTCGAGGCCGACCAGCTTGCGGGAGGACATCGAGCCGCCGTAGCAGCGGCGGACCGCCAGCCGGTGCGCGGTGTGCAGCATCGGCAGCGCGAGGGCCTCCTCGGCGGACCAGTATTCCCGCTCGATCTTCAGGTCGGGGAGCCGGAGCCCGGCCATGGTGATGACGGTGAGCGCGGCGTCGGCGCCGAGCAGCCCCTCCGGCGGCCGGCCGAAGAAGAGCATGGCCAGCGGCATCTCGGCGGTGTCGAGCAGCAGGTGGGCCAGTTCGCGTCCGGCGTCGTCGTCGAGCCCCTGGAGGCAGGTGACCACATCGTCGAGCGTGGAGGTCTCCTCGGCCGGCACCTGGCGTACGGCGTGCCGGAACAGGGTGGCCGTGGACGCCTCCCGGGCCACCTGTGGCGGCACCAGCATCATGCAGATGTCCTGCACCAGCATCCGGCGCTCGGCGCGGGCGTTGGAGACCGCGATCTCGAACTCCCGGTCGCCGGCCGCCCCGGCGGCGAACTCGCTGCGCAGGGGCGTGGGGATCAGCGCGTACGGCGCCAGGGTGCCCTGCTCCGAGCCGGTCAGGTTGAGCACCCGCGAGTAGGGCGCCAGCTCGGGCATGGCGCAGAGCCGGGCCAACGGGCCGGACGGGTCGAGCAGGGTCACCTGCACGCCGCGCCGGGCGGCCAGGTAGCCGAGCGCGCCGAGCAGCGTGGACTTGCCGCCGCCGGGTTCGGCGACGAAGACGGCGAGGCCGGAGCGCTCGCGTACCTCCATCGGGAAGTGCATGTCGAGGAAGACCGGGCGACGGCAGGTGCCGGCGGTGCGGCCGATCAGGTCGCCGCGCCGGTCGCCGACGGTGGACGCGGCCTGGGGCAGCGCGGCGGCCAGCAGGTTGACCGGCATCCGCCGGACGTAGCCGGTGTTGGCGATCGGCTCGCCGGGGATGAACTCGCGGGCCAGCCAGTCCTGGTTCTTCGGGTGCTGGAGCGAGATGCGCAGCTCACGGGAGTAGAGCTGGATGAGGCGGCGGGCCCGTTCCAGGCACTCCTCCCGGGTCCGGCCGCCGACCGCGATCCGGTGCCACCCGTGCGCGCGGGCCGAGTCGACCGGCAGCCCGGTGGTCATCTCGTCGCCGATCACCAGGGCGCGCTTGGCCAGGCGTTCCAGCTCCGGCGGGGCGTCGATGCCGTGCTCGGCGTAGTCGAGCTGCTGGGAGCGGATCATCCGGAGCCGGTGTTCGAGGTTCCGGAAGGAGTCGTTGGGGCCGAGGATGTCAACCCGGGTGGAGAGTTCCATCGGCCAGGGCAACCGCTCGTGGAAGTGCAGCCACGGCTCGTGTCGCTCGGGGATCTCCAGCGGTTCCATCCGGCCGACCGCGAGCACGGCCACGTGCCGCTCCTCGCCGGTCATCCGGTTGACCAGCTTGACCGTCGAGCCGTAGGGCGTGCGGTAGCGCTCGACCTGTTCGGTCAGGGCCAGCAGGTCGCCGCGTTCCCAGCGGCCGTTGGTGATCGGGGAGAGCACGCCGGGCGGCGCCATGCAGAGCGCCACCGAGCGGTAGAGCAGCCACTCCAGCTCCGGCGCGGTGACCCGGCGCCCGCGCATCCCGAACGCGCCGAGCACCTCGTCGAACTGCTCGACCGTACGGCCCAGCCGGCGGCGCTCGCCGTCGGCGGTGCCCCGGCCGAACGTGCGCAGCAGGCGCTCGGTGAGCGAGTCGCCGAGTGACCGGCGGGCGAAGGTGACGCCCAGGTAGGTCTGGCCCTCGGCGTGGTTGACCGCCATCAGGTGCCGCTGGGCGGCGACCAGGTGGTCGGCCCAGCCGGTGGTGCCGGGCACGTCCGGCAGCGGGGCGGCGGTGTGCGTGTCGATGGTGCGCGCCCACTCGTCGGCCGGGAACGGCCGGGTGGTGCGGCGCAGGTGCAGCCGGAACCCGGCCAGGCCCGCGTACTGCTCGGAGATCGCCGAGAGCAGCGCCTCGCGTTCGGCGTCGGGCCGGAACGCCCAACGGACCTCGGGCAGCCAGTACCAGGCGGTGACCGTGTTGGGGGTGAACGTGAGGTGCCCGGCGATCTCGGTGATGGCCAGCTCGACGGCGGGGTCGCGGTCGCCGAACTTGATTTTCGGGGCGCGTACCCGGACCGGCTTGGTCGGCTTGTCCCGGCGGGCGGCGGACCGCTGCCGGGGCGGCGCCACCTCGCGGTGCGCCGGCCGCCCGACCTCGCGGGTCGGCGCCGGCGCCGCCGCGTACGGGTCCGGCAGGTCGTGGTCCGGCTCGCGCCGGTCGACGCGGCGCGCGGGGGCCGGCGTCTCGACCGGCGCCGGGGCCACGGCCGCCTCGTGGAGCGGCTCCGGCTCGGCCGGGGGCCGGAGCGCGGGGAGGCGGTCACCGGCCTGCTGCGGCACCCGCGTGCGCGGCGGGGGCGGCGGGTCGAGCGCGGGGGGCTGAACGGGCTCGGGCAGGGCGTGTGCCGGCTCCGGCCGGGGACGGCCGACGGCGCGTACGCCGGAGCTCTGCTCCCGGGCCGGCGGCGCGGGTTCGGGTCGGTGCGGTTCGACCGGCGCGGCGTGCTGGTGCGGGATCGGCAGGGCCTCGCGGCCGACACCGCGGCGGGGCGGTGCGACCACCGGTTCGACCGGCGCGGCGGGCGGAGTCGTCCCGGCGGGCGGGCCGGCCGGCCGGCGGACCCGGGGCTGCGCGCCGCCGAACAGGTCGAGGAAGGGCGAGTCGATGTCGCCCTCGGGGCGGATCGGCTCGCGGGGTTCGGCGCCCCGAGGGCTGAGCGGACGCGGGGGCTGGAATACGCCGACCCGCCCGTGGCCGGGAGTGGTGACGAGCGCCGGGTCGAGGACGATCTCGTCGAGGTCCTCGTCCGGTGGGTAGTCGAACGATCGCGCACGGTTACCGGGCGATCCGCCCGGGTGCCCGGCCGGGGAACCCGGCGTGGAAGAGCGACTCATGCGACCGCCTCACCCGCGTCGTTCGTCTGCGCCGTCGGCGTACGCCCGGTCATGCCAGTTCCTCCCGGATCCTGATCCGGCTCGCGACGAGGCGCGGGTCCCGCAGCTCGGCGGCCGGCTCCCGGGTGCGTCGCCAGTCGGTCAGCGCGGTCCGGATGACCATGCGCGCCGGCCGGTCCGGGTCGACGTACCGGAAGATGAACGAGGTCGTCACGATGGCGAGCGAGATCTCCCAGGCGGGGAACAGCTCGACCTGGAGCGTGAACAACCAGTGGATGAACATGTAGAGGGGTACGAGCAGCATGAACAGGCCGTACTGGGCGTACGGCAGGTGGACGGGAAGGGTGTAGCCGGGCGGCCCCAGGTAGACGAGGCGAGCCCGGTAGATGTCGTCGTCGGTGCGCAGCCGCATCGTCGCCCAGCGCCCTATTCGAAGATCAGCTTGATCAGGTAGTCACCGACGAAGAAGAGTGTGGCCGCGCCGGCGATGAAGGCCAGCCCGATGATGGCGATGGCCGAGCTGGTCAGCACCTTGGAGATCTCACCCCGGCTGGCCCGGCCGATGAAGATCACCCCGAGCACGGCGAGCAGGATCGGCGCGATCTTGCTGGCGAAGAAGGTGACGACGTTGTCCGTGTCGATGCCCTTGGGCGCCGGCTCGGCGAGTGGAGTCGACGCCAGGGTGTGGAGCGCGTGGTCGACGGCGGTGGACGCCGTTGCCATGAGCTCGATGGCGATCACTGGAAACCTCCCCAAGGTCGCGGCCGGCGGCGCCGCGTTGGTGCAAGTAGGCAAGCCTGGCGGGATGATGCTCGTCAGAGACAGCGCCGTCGACGCTGGGTCCGTCACTCACCACGGAGCGTGGCGAGTTTTGGGGGGATTCTTCCCGCTTCGGCCCTCCCTCCAGGCTTCGCCATCTCGATGCTGGGCAATTCCAAAGCGTACGGGCCGGCCACCTTTGCGACAAGCCGCGAAGAGTGGACCCCGAACGACCCGGACGACCGATCGTACACCTGTTCCAATGCGCACGTCAGGGCGCGCGCTCCGGTGCTCGCCCGGCCGCCGGAAGGCCTGCTGGCGAACGGTACTGTCGGGTCCGTGACCGATCTGGTACGGGCGGAGACCCCGGTGGTGATGGGCGTCCTCAACGTCACGCCCGACTCCTTCTCGGACGGCGGCAGATACGCCGATCTGGACGCCGCCGTCGCACACGGCGTGCGACTGCGCGCCGACGGGGCGGACCTGGTCGACGTGGGGGGCGAGTCCACCCGGCCCGGCGCCGACCGGGTGGACTCGGAGACCGAGACCGCCCGGGTGCTGCCGGTGGTGCGGGAGCTGACCGCCGCCGGCATCCCGGTCAGCATCGACACCAGCCGGGCCCGGGTCGCCGAGGCCGTCCTCGCCGCCGGCGCGGCCGTGGTGAACGACGTGTCCGGCGGGCTCGCCGACCCGGACATGGCCCGCGTGGTCCGCGACGCCGGGTGCCCGTGGGTGCTCATGCACTGGCGCGGTCACTCCCGCGAGATGCGCGACCTGGCCCACTACACCGACGTGGTGGCCGACGTCCGGGCCGAGCTGGGCGCGCGGGTCGACGCGGCGCTCGCCGCCGGCGTGGCCGCCGACCGGATCATCGTCGACCCCGGGCTCGGCTTCGCCAAGACCGCCGCGCACAACTGGGAACTCAGCGCCCGCCTGCCCGAGCTGGTCGATCTCGGCTTCCCGGTCCTGTTCGGGGCCAGCCGCAAGTCCTACCTGGGCCGGCTGCTCACCGACCCGACCGGCGCGCCCCGCCCCACCGCCGGCCGGGAGGCCGCGACGATCGCGACCAGTGTGCTCGCCGTGGCCGCCGGCGCCTGGGGGGTACGCGTGCACGACGTCCGGGGCACCGCCGACGCGCTCGCCGTCTGGCGTGCCACCGGCCGCCCCCGGTTGGCCACCGCGGGCGCCGGCGCGACCGGGGGAGGGGACCGATGACCGACCGCATCGAGCTGACCGGCCTGCGCGCGCACGGCCGGCACGGGGTCTACGACTTCGAGCGCGCCCAGGGCCAGGAGTTCGTCGTCGACGCCGTGCTCGAACTCGACCTGGGTCCGGCCGCCCGTTCCGACGAGGTGACCGACACCGTGCACTACGGCGAGCTGGCCGAGCGGCTGGTCGCGGTGATCACCGGCGACCCGGTGAACCTGATCGAGACGCTCGCCGACCGGCTGCTCGCGGTCTGCCTGGCCGAGCCGCTGGTCGCCGCCGCGACGGTGACCGTGCACAAGCCGGAGGCCCCGATCCCGCACGCCTTCCGGGACGTGGCGGTCACCATGCGGCGTACCCGGTGACCCGGGCCGTGCTGTCGATCGGCAGCAACCTCGGCGACCGCCTCGACCACCTGCGCGGCGCGGTGGCCGCGCTCGGCGACGGCGTCCTGCTGGTCTCCGGCGTCTACGAGACTCCACCGTGGGGGGACGCGGACCAGCCCGCGTACCTGAACGCGGCGGTGATGGTCGCGGACCCGGCGGCGACGCCGGGCGACTGGCTGGCGCGGGCCCGGGCCGCCGAGACGGCGGCCGGGCGCACCCGCGACGCGGACCGGCGGTACGGGCCGCGCACGCTCGACGTGGACGTGATCGCGGTCTGGGACGACGCCGGGCGGCCGGTGCTCAGCGACGACCCCGAGCTGACCCTGCCGCACCCCCGCGCCCACCTGCGCGCCTTCGTGCTGCGGCCGTGGATCGACATCGAGCCGCACGGCCGGCTGCCCGGGCACGGCTGGCTGACCGACCTGCTCAACGCCGAGCCGTTGGCCGCCGACGCCCTGGAACTGAGCCCGCGACCGGATCTGACGCTAGAGTCGGACACATGAGTACGACCCGGTCCCCACAGGATCCCGACCGCTTCCGGATGGGTCCGACCCGGGTCTCCACGCTGGTGGTGGCCGGTCTGGCCGCCGCCGCCGTGGCCTGGCTGCTGATCAGCAACTTCTACGGCGACTTCGCCGCCGACCTGCCCTGGCTGCCGGTGATCACGCTGGCCGGGCTGGCCGTGCTGGAGGGCTACGCGGCGGTCAACACCCGGGGCCGGATCGAACGGCGACCCGGACGGGAGCCGGTGAACCCGCTGCTGGTCGCCCGCTTCGTGGTGCTCGCCAAGGCGTCCGCGCTGGCCGGAGCGATCTTCGCCGGCTTCTACGCCGGGCTGGCCGGCTGGCTCTTCGTCGAGCCGACCAACGCCGCCGTCGGCGACCGCCCCGCCGCGGTGGCCGGGCTGGTCGCCTCGCTGGCCCTGGTCGCGGCGGCGCTCTGGCTGGAACGGTCGTGCCGGGTGCCTGAGCAGGAGGACGACTCCGACCGCGAGCCGGGCGACCGGGAGACCCCGCGCGGGCGCCTCTGATCAGGGGGTTCCCCACACCCCGGCCCGCAGGTACCGTCCCTGGCGACCGGAGAGCGACGGCCGCCACCGGTCCGCCCGCCCGTGGGCCGGACGCGGCCACCTGGGAGGCGCGGCCAATGGGGTACGACGAGGCGGACCGGACCGCGTCACCGGAGACCTCCTCCGGCGTACCGGCCGCCGTGCTGGAGAACGTCTTCGACGACCCGTCGCACGGCGAACCCGGCCGGGACCGGATCGCGGTGCACGTGGTCTGGGAGTTCCTGCTGCTGGCCGGGCTGGCCGCGGTGACCTGGCTGCTCTGGCGGGAGGACGCGGACGCGCTGCGCGGCGGCGCGCTCAAGACGCTGCTCGTCGACGTGGCCGGGCTCGGCCTGCTCACCCTGGCCGCCGGACTGAGCCTGCGGGCCGCCGCGGTGAACCTGGCGGTCGGTCCGGTCGCGCTGGCCGCCGCGATGCACTTCGCCGAGCAGGGCGACCGGGGTGCCCGGGAGGCGCTGCTCCCGGCGCTCGCGGTGGCCGCGGTCGGCGGGCTGGCGCTCGCCCTGGTCGTGGTGGTGCTGCACGTGCCGGGCTGGGCGGCGAGCCTGGCCGGCGCGGCCGGCGTGATCGTCTACCTGGAGCGGCGGACCGCCCCGGTCGCGGTCCAGGGGGACTACGACCCCCGGCGCACCGCGCTCTACCTGTTCGTCGGCTTCGCCGCGGTGGCCGTCCTCGGTGGCCTCTTCGGTGCGATCAAACCGGTGCGCCGGCTGATCGGCCGGTTCCGTCCGGTCGCCGACCCGGCCCGGCGGCGCGGGGCGGTCGCCGCCGTCGTGACCGCGCTGGCGCTCGTCGGCTCCACGGTGCTGGCGATGCTCGGCGGGGTCCTGATCGCCGCGAACGGGGACGGTCCGGTGGCCCCCGGCACCGGGCTGGACTGGACGGTGCTGGCGGTCGGCACGGTCCTGCTCGGCGGCACCAGCGCGTACGGCCGGCGCGGCGGTGTCTTCGGCACGCTGATCGCGGTCAGCCTGGTGGTGGTGTTCCTGGCCTGGACCGTGGCGCACGACTGGTCGATCGGCCGGTGGGCCCTGGGCGGGGCGGTGCTCGGCGCCGGGCTGCTGGTCACCCGGCTGGTCGAGACGTTCGGCCGGCCCCGCCCGGCCCGGCAACTGACGGCCGTGCCCGGCCCGCCGCGCCCGGTCGGGGACGGCCGGATCAGCACCGGCTGGACGACGACCCCGACGCCCGAGCCGACCGACACCTGGCCGTCGGTGCTGCCCGTACGCGAGACCGACACCCCGGTCGACGCCTGGGAGGCGCCCCGCTGGGAGAGCGAGCCGCGGCGCTGGGACGCCGACCGCTGACGTCGACGAGGGTCGGCTCCGGCGGGGGTAGCGTCCGGCGGGCCGAAGCTGATCTCGCCGGTTAGGCTCGGCGGCATGAGCGAGACTCCTGCCCCCGGCGGCCGTACCTTCGACGAGCTCGACAAGCTCTCCACCGAGGAGCTGCGCGAGCAGGCGTTCCACCTGGCCCGGGAGCGTCGCGACGTGGGGTTCTTCTGGTCGGTGCTGCGGCACCTGCCGAACGCCGACGAGGCTGCCGCCCTGGACGGCGCGCCGAACTCGGTCGGGCCGACCATCGACGAGGCCAACGCGCTGTGGCGGGAGCTGACCGGGCACGGCTACGACGAGTCCGCGCCGCTGCTGCGCGCCGCCTTCATCGACTACCTGATGAAGCACTGACCCGTGGCCGCCCGCCGGCCGACGGCGGTCGCGCGGACGCGCAGGTTTGCCCGGCGCGGCGGCCCGGGAACTGACCGCTCCATGGCCCTCACCAACCGCCCCCGCACCGTCCCCCGGTACGGCACGGCCGCCGGCACCGGCACGCTCGCCGCGTTCCTGCTCGTCGCGGTCGGCGGCAGCCCGATGTACGGGGACTGGGCGCAGGGCAGCACCGATCCGACCGGAGCCGGTGGCTGGTTCCTGCGGCTGCTCTACTGGCCGGCCTGGCGGTGGCACGCCGACGAGGGGTTGCTCACCACCAACCTGCGGGCGATCCTGCTGCTCGTGGTCGCCGCGGCGCTGCTCTACCTGCTGCCCGGCCCGCAGGTGGACCGGGTGGCCGCCTCGGGCAGCCAGTTCCTCTCCGGTTGGGGCGCGTACGCCCTGGCCGGCGGGATCACCGCCCTGCTCGCCACGCTCCTCGGACCGCACGGCACGCTCTTCGCCGCCTTCCAGGCCGCGAGCGGCGGCGTCACGTACGGCTTCTTCGCCGGCTGGATCGTCGGTCTGGCCAGCCTGGGCGGCCGGGCCTGACTCGTCGTACGGCGGGCCGGGCCCGATCCTCCGGTGACCGGTCCGGCCGGCCGCGCGGGCCGGTCAGGCGCCGTCCACCGCGCCCAGGCTCAGCACCCGGCTGCGCGCGATCAGCCCCACCGGGCTGCCGTCCTCGGTGACCAGCGCGTGGTCGGCGCCGGAGGTGAGCAGCGCGCCCAGCGCGTCGTAGGCCGAGTCGCCGAGCGGCACCGTGGGCAGCCCGGTCCCGCCGTCGGCCGGGAGCGGGTCGAGCACCGCGCGGGTCAGCGGGGTGACCGCCAGCCGCCGGATGCCCCGGTCGGCGCCGACGAACTCGCGGACGAACGCCGACGCGGGCGAGCCGAGCAGCGCGGCCGGGCTGTCGTACTGCTCCAGCACGCCACCCTCGGAGAGCACCGCGATCCGGTCGCCCAGCCGGACCGCCTCGTCGAGGTCGTGGGTGACCAGCACGATGGTCTTGCGCACCTCGGCCTGGAGCCGCAGGAACTCCTCCTGGAGCCGGGTCCGCACGATCGGGTCGACGGCCGAGAACGGCTCGTCCATCAGCAGCACCACCGGGTCGGCGGCGAGGGCGCGGGCGACGCCCACCCGCTGCCGCTGCCCGCCGGAGAGCTCGTGCGGGTAGCGCCGGCCGAACTGCGCCGGGTCGAGGCCGACCAGTTCCAGCAGCTCACCGACCCGGGCGCGGGTGCGTTCGCGCGGCCAACCGAGCAGCCCCGGCACGGTCGCCACGTTGGCGGCGACGGTCTGGTGCGGGAACAGGCCGACGTTCTGGATCACGTATCCGATGCGGCGGCGCAGGGTCACCGGGTCGACGCGGGTGACGTCGTCGTCGCCGAGCAGGATCCGGCCGTCGGTCGGTTCGATCAGCCTGTTGATCATCCGCAGCACCGTCGACTTGCCGCAGCCGGACGGGCCGATCAGCACCACCAGCTCGCCCGCCTTGACCTCCAGGCTCAGCTCGCGGACCGCCTCGGTGCCGTCCGGGTAGCGCTTGCGGATGCGCTCCAGCGTGATCGAGGCGGCGCCGTGACCGGCGGTGGTGCCCGGGGTAACGTCCACGTGTGTTCCTCCACCTGAGCTACCGGGCCGCCCCGGGCAATCCGTGGTTCTCCTGGCAGTACGTGCGGGACAACTCTGACACCATCCTCGCCGCGCTGCGCGAGCACACCTGGTTGACCGCCCGGGCCGTGGTGATCGCCGCGCTGGTGGCGCTGCCGCTCGCGGTGGCAGCGTACTGGTTCCGCTCGCTGGCCGCGTCGATCCTGGCGCTGACCGGGGTGCTCTACACGATCCCGTCGCTGGCGCTGTTCGCCTTCCTCGCGCCCTACCTCGGCATCGGGGCGATCACCGTGCTCACCGTGGTGGCGCTCTACGCGCTGCTGGTCATCGTGCGCAACACGCTGGCCGGCCTGAACCAGGTGCCACCGGAGGTGCGGGAGGCCGCCGAGGGCATGGGCTACGGCCGCTGGGGCCGGCTGGTCCGGATCGAGCTGCCGCTGGCGCTGCCCGGCATCCTCACCGGCGTACGGCTGGCGACCGTCTCCACGGTCGCGCTGGTCACCGTGGGCGTGGTGGTGGGCCGGGGCGGGCTGGGCCAGCTCATCTTCGCCGGCTTCCAGAACAACTTCTACAAGGCGCAGATCATGACCGGCACGGTGCTCTGCGTGCTGCTGGCGCTGGTGCTCGACCTGGTCCTGGCGGGGGTGGGCCGGCTGCTCACCCCGTGGCTGCGCGGACGGGTCTCATGAATCCGGTGCAGCAGGCGGTGCTCTGGCTGAACGACCCGCTGAACTGGACCAACCCCGGCGGCGTGCTGGACCGCCTCGGCGAGCACCTGAGCATGTCCGCCCTGGCGGTGCTGCTGGGGTGCCTGGTGGCATGGCCGATCGGTCTCTGGCTCGGCCACAGCGGCCGGGGCGGCGGGCTGGTGCTGCTGGTCTCCAACGTCACGTTGGCGATCCCGACCCTGGCCCTGCTGACCATCCTGCCGCTGACCTTCCTCGGGTTCGGCCGGTCGGCCGTGGTGGTGGCGCTCGCGGTCTTCGCGGTGCCGCCGCTGCTGGCGAACGCGTACACCGGGGTGCGGCAGGCCGACCCGGAGGCCCGGGACGCGGCGCGCGGCATGGGGCTCTCCGGCGGGCAGGTGCTGCGCCGGGTGGAGTTGCCGCTCGCGGTGCCCTACCTGGCGGCGGGGTTCCGCACCGCGGCCGTGCAGGTGGTGGCGACCGCGGCGTTGGCCTCGTTCGTCAACGGCGGTGGGTTGGGTCAGATCATCCGGGCCGGCTTCGGGCTGGACATCGCGGCCGGCGGCGGCCAGATCATCGCCGGCGGTGTGCTCGTGGCGGGCCTGGCGCTGCTGGTCGAGGGGATCCTCGCGGTGCTGGAGCGGGTGGTCACGCCGCGCCCGCTGCGACGGGTCAGCCGGCGGGCGAACCGCCGTGCGGCGGCGGCCACGGCCGGCAACTGATCTTCCGGCGGCTCCTCGCCGGCCCGTCGGTGAGTCGGGCATCACAGCGCATCCGACCCGCTGGTGACGATCGGATGACGAAAACCGCTCCAAGTTTGTCGGTCGGGTCCGGAGGATGTTGGGTGAAGTCACGGGCGGCCGTCCGGATCGCCCGTCGGACACGCGGCCGGCCCCATCGGGGGCCGCGCCGGGACACGGAAGGCGGGCACTGATGCGCGCACGTGCACGGCTGGCCGCGGGGGCCTTCGGCGCCCTCGCCGCGGCAACTCTCCTCACGGGCTGCGGTGACGCCGGCTCCTCCGGCACCGACGCTCCCGAGGCGGGCGCCTCGGGTGCCGGCTGCGCCCCGGTGGCGGGTGACCAGCTGGTCGTCCTCACCGACGACAAGAAGCTGCAGAACACCGACAACGTCCTCCCCGCGATCAACAAGAAGGCGGCGACGCCGCAGCTGGTCGCCGCGCTGGACAAGGTCTCGGCGAAGCTCGACACCCCCAAGCTGATCCAGCTCAACCGGGCGGTCGACGTCGACCGGAAGACGCCCCAGGTGGCGGCGCAGGAGTTCGCCGCCGCCAACGGTGTGACCGACGGGATCGAGAAGGGTCCGGGCGGCCAGGTGACGGTGGGCGCGGGCAACTTCAGCGAGAGCCAGACCGTCGCCGAGCTCTACAAGATCGCGCTCACCGCGGCCGGCTACCAGGTCAAGGTGCAGACCATCGGCAACCGGGAGCTCTACGAGCCGGCCCTGGAGAAGGGCCAGGTCCAGGTCGTCCCGGAATACGCCGCCACCATGGCCGAGTTCCTCAACACCAAGGCCAACGGCAAGGACGCCCAGCCGGTCTCGTCCCCCGAGCTGGAGAAGACCGTCGCCGCGCTCAAGACCGAGGGCGACAAGGCGGGCCTGGTGTTCGGCCAGCCCTCCCAGGCGCAGGACCAGAACGCGTTCGCGGTGACCAAGGCCTTCGCCGAGAAGTACGGCCTGTCGACGCTCTCCGACCTGGCCGCGAAGTGCTCCGGGCAGGCCACCGTGCTCGCCGGTCCGCCGGAGTGCCCGCAGCGGCCGAAGTGCCAGGCCGGGCTGGTCGAGGTCTACGACTTCAAGGCCGGCTCGTTCAGTTCGCTGGACGCGGGTGGCCCGCAGACCAAGAACGCGCTGAAGACCGGCGCCGCCAGCGTCGGGCTCGTCTTCTCCTCGGACGCGGCGCTCGCCACGAGCTGATCCGTCGCCGCCGGCCGGTCGAACCGGCCGGCCGGCGGCGATCCCGGGCGGGGTCGCTGGTCAGCGACCGTGCATCCGATCGCGCCGACCCGTTCCCCTCCGGTGGAACTCTCGGTAATCTGCTCAGCCATGCCCGCCTCGGTCGCCCCCGCCGACAAGCGCACCCCGACGCCACTGACCGTCCTGTTCTGGATCGGCGTGGGGTTGGCGCCCCTGGCGGCGCTCATCCTGCTGGTCGCCGATGGCAACGGCACGCTGCGCTTCGGCGCCGTGCTGGCGATCCTCGCCGTGGTGCTGATCGGCCTCTCCATCGCGCTGCGGGCCGAGAACGGCTCCGGTGACGCCGGGGCCGAGGAGCTTCGCGAGGAGCTGGAGCAGCTCCGGCGCGAGTTGCGCTCCGAGATCGTGGCCGCCGCCCAACGTGGCAATCAGGCGCTCGACCAGGCCCGGCGGGCGGAGGAGACGGCCGGCGCGGTGCGTCAGCGGCTCGACGCGGCAGCCGCGGGGCTGGCCGCCGCGCCCGCCGAGGAGCGCCCGGGCGGACGGGCCCGGGTGCCGGTGGCCGGCGCGTACGACGCGGGACGGGCGCACCCGGCCGGCCGCGACGAGGACGCCCCGGGCCGGTCGTCGGGCACGCGCTACGGCGCCGACGACGCGTCCCGGCCCGACGTCGACCGCCCCGACGCTCACGCCGGTACGGGCTGGGGCCGGCCCGAGCCGTACGACGCCGACCCGTCGGGCCCGTACGCCGGGGAGCGCGCGGAGCCGGGCGGCTACCGGGCCGACCCGGACCGCTCCGGCGCGGACCGCCCGGGTTTCGCCGGCTACGGCGCCGACCCGGCCCGGTCCGACCCGCGCGGCACGGAGTGGCCGTCCGCCGGCACGCCGGGCGCGGACCGGCCGTCGGCCGCCGGATACGGCCAGGACCGGTCGTCGACCGGCGGATACGGCCAGGACCGACCGTCGGCCGGTGTCTACGGCGCGGCGCGGGTGGCCGAGCCGGCCCGGCCGGAGCAGCCCCGCCCCGTCGGCGTGGTTCACCACACCGAGACGGTGCACGTCACCACCCGGCACACCATCGTGGACGGTGGCGAACCGGCGGGTGGCCGGTACGGCGGGTTCGCCGGCCGCTGGTCACCGGGAGCGGAGGACCGGCCGCGGGGTGCGGAGGCGGCCGACCACCGGGGCGTCGGGCACCGCGAGTCGGGCCGGGACGAGCCGGCCCGATCCGGCTGGTCCGGCTCGGAGGAGGACGGCTGGCTGGGCGGCCTGCGGTCCGGTCCGGGCGCGGAACGGACCTGGCCCCGCGACGACGGCGCCCGCGACGACGGCTACCGGGCCGGCGCGCCCGGTGACGCCTACCGGGCCGCCCCGGCGGAGGACGCCTACCGCACCGGCCCGTCCGGTGACGGCTACCGGGCCGCACCCCCGGACGACGGCTACCGACCGAGCCCGTCCGGCGACGGATACGCGCGGACCGGTGACGGGCGCGAGCACCCCTGGGCGGGTGTCGGCCGGGCCGCGGGCGGCCAGCGGGGCTGGCCGGCGGACGACGGCTGGTCGCGGGGCCCGGGATCGGACCGGCCGGCGGACGAGCAGCGCGACTGGTCCGGCCCGGGTGACGACCGGACCGGTCCGGTGGCGGGCGGGGCGCGAGGCGACCGCTCCTGGCCGCCGGTGGAGCAGGCCGGGCGGGCGCAGGTGGCCGAGCCGGACGGCGCGCACTGGTCGCAGGTGCGGGCCGCCGGCAACCGCTGGGCGGCGGTCCGCGACGACGACCGGGGGCGGGAGATCCGGGTCGGGGAGCGGCGGGCCGCGGTGCACGAGGACGGCGGGGGCACCGAGTACCGGGTCGAGGACCGGTGGGCCTCCGTCCGTGGCGAACCGGCCGGCGGCTGGTCGCCGGAGAGCCACCCGGCGCTGCCGGCCGGTGGGGTCCCGGTGCCGCAGGAGTGGCGACCGCCGACGCAGCGCAGCGGCCAGCCGGAGTGGCGCGAGGTCGAGCCGGAGTGGCGGCAGCCCGAGCCGGAGTGGCGCCGGCCGGAGCCCGGCGGCTACGGTCACCCGCCCCGCGACGCCGACGACCGCTGGCGCTGACCGCGCCCCGGACTCACTTGTCGATGTCGCCGACCACGAAGAACATCGAGCCGAGGATGGCGATCAGGTCGGGGACCAGGCACCCGGGCAGCAGCGTCGACAGCGCCTGCACGTTCGCGTACGAGGCGGTGCGCAGCTTGAGCCGCCACGGCGTCTTCTCGCCCCGGGAGACCAGGTAGTAGCCGTTGATGCCGAGCGGGTTCTCGGTCCAGGCGTAGGTGTGTCCCTCGGGCGCCTTGACCACCTTGGGCAGCCGGGTGTTCACCGGCCCGGAGATCCGGTCCACCCGGTCCAGGCACTGTTCGGCGAGGTCGAGCGAGGCGTACACCTGGTCGAGCAGCACCTCGAACCGGGCGTGGCAGTCCCCGGCGGTCTTGGTCACCACCGGCACGTCGAGCTGGTCGTAGGCCAGGTAGGGCTCGTCCCGGCGCAGGTCCAGGTCGAGCCCGGAGGCCCGGGCGACCGGCCCGGACGCGCCGAACGCGGCGGCGTCGGCCGCGGAGAGCACGCCGACCCCGACGGTGCGGGCCAGGAAGATCTCGTTGCGCCGGATCAGGTGGTCGAGGTCGGGCATCCGGCGGCGTACCTCGGCGATGGCGGCGCGGGCCCGCCCGGTCCAGCCGGCGGGCACCTCCTCCTTCAGGCCGCCGACCCGGTTGAACATGTAGTGGATCCGGCCGCCGGAGACCTCCTCCATCACCGCCTGGATGGTCTCCCGTTCCCGGAACGCGTAGAACATCGGCGTGATCGCGCCGATCTCCAGCGGGTAGGAGCCGAGGAACATCAGGTGGTTGAGCACCCGGTTCAGCTCGGCCAGCGCCATCCGCAGCCAGGTGGCGCGCTCCGGCACCTCCATGCCCATCAGCCGCTCGACCGCGAGCACCACGCCCAGCTCGTTGGAGAACGCCGACAGCCAGTCGTGCCGGTTCGCCAGCACGATGATCTGCCGGTAGTCGCGAACCTCGAAGAGCTTCTCCGCCCCTCGGTGCATGTAGCCGACGATCGGCTCGGCGGCGATCACCCGCTCCCCGTCGAGCACCAGCTTCAGCCGCAGCACGCCGTGCGTCGAGGGGTGCTGCGGCCCGATGTTGAGCACCATGTCGGTGCCGAGCTGCTCACCGCCGGCGCCGGTCCCGACGGTCAGCTCGCGGAGGTCGCCGGCGTCCGTGGTCATGCCCGTCATCGTGCCATGGTCGCCTCGGGCGCGACGCCGACCGGCTGCCGCAGCCACCAGTGCCCGCCGAGGCCGGCCGGGTCGGTCAGCTCGGCCGCCGCCGACGCGCCGGCCAGCGCGCGCAGGTAGCCGGCCGGGTCCCGGGAGGCCAGGGCCAGCGGTGGTCGGCCGCCGTCGGCTCCGAGCGCCCGCAGCGCCTCCCGCTGCGACACCAGGGTGTACGCACACCCCGCGACCCGCGCGCCGGCGGCGGCCACCGAGTCCATGGCGACGTGCGCGGTCACGTCGCACGACCCGTCCGGCACCGGCGGCACCTGCCGCCCGTCCCGGTACCCGGTCAGCGTCCCGTCCAGGGGCCGGGCGTCCCGCAGGTGCCCGTAGTCCACCGCCAGCGCCAGCCCTCGCTCGACCCGCCCCACCGCCTCCGCCCACGCCTCGTCCCGAGTCCTCCCCATCTCCGCCCGCGTCGGGGTGGGGGGCCACCAGTGGGTCAGCCAGGTGGTGTCGGTGGGGGAGACGGCGGGGCCGGGGGTCTCGTGGCCGGTGGTGGGGTCGACCAGCAGGTGGCGCCAGCCGTCCGGGGTGGGGGTGGCGACGTCCAGGGGGACGTTGTCCAGCCACTCGGTGGCCAGCAGCAGGCCGGTGATCCCCTCGGGGATCTCGTGCCGCCAGTCGATGCCGGGTGGCAGGTCGGCGGGGCGTTCGGCGCGTTCCACCGCGACCGGGTGGATCCGGTCGGCCAGGTCCGGGTCGGCCCGCGTCAGCAGCGCGCGGAGCAGCTCGCCCCGGCCGGCGCCCACGTCGACCACGTCCAGCCGGGCCGGCCGCCCCAGCGCCTCGTCGACGGCGGTGAGCTGCCGCAGCAGGCAGGCGGCGAAGACCGGTGAGGCGTGCACGCTGGTGCGGAAGTGGGCGGCGGGGCCGGGGCCGGCCACGAAGAAGCCGTCCGGCCCGTAGAGGGCCTGTTCCATCGCGTCGCGCCAGCGCAGCGCGGGGTACCCGGACGTCACCGGGCCGACCCTACGGCCCGCCCTGGCCGGTGCCGTCCGGCGACCCGCCGGCCCGGCGTGGAGCGGCGCGGACGTACCCGTACGGGGGGTTCCTCCGCCACCGGAGCGGGCGCTCCGGGCGGTCGGTGAAGGTTTTCACACCTTCTTGTTTCCGGTCTGTCACCCGGGCGCATACTTGCCATCGACCGGTACCCCCTTCGAGGACTGGATCGCTGCCATGAGCGCACCGCTGCGCCCGCGGGCCACTCGCGCCCCGCTCGTCTTCCCCCGCACCCTCACCGTCGGCGTGCTCGGCGCCGGCCGGGTCGGTTCCGTGCTCGGCGCGGCCCTGGCCGCCGCCGGTCACCGCGTGGTGGCCGCCTCGGGCGGTTCCGGCGCCAGCCGGGCCCGGGTGGCGCTGCTCCTGCCGCAGACCCCGCACCGCTCCGCCGCCGCCGTGGCCCGGGCCGCCACCGACCTGCTGATCGTGGCCGTACCCGACGACGCCCTGGCCGACGTGGTCGCCGACCTGGCCGCGAGCGGCGCGCTGCACCCCGGCCCGGTGGTCGCGCACACGTCCGGCGCGCACGGGCTGGCCGTCCTGGCCCCGGCCGCCGCGGCCGGCGCCCGGCCGCTCGCGCTGCACCCCGCGATGACCTTCACCGGTACGCCGGACGACCTGTCCCGCCTCGCCGGCAGCTCCTACGGCGTGACCGCGCCGGCCGAGCTGCGCCCGTTCGCGGCCCGGTTGGTGGCCGACCTGGGCGGCGTGCCGGAGTGGGTGGGGGAGGCCGACCGGCCGCTCTACCACGCGGCGTTGGCGCACGGCGCGAACCACCTGGTCACCCTGGTCAACGAGGCGGCCGACCGGCTGCGCGACGCCGGGGTGGACCGGCCGGAGAAGGTGCTCGCCCCGCTGCTGCGGGCGGCCCTGGAGAACGCGCTGCGGCTCGGCGACGACGCGCTCACCGGCCCGGTGTCCCGGGGCGACGCGGGCACCGTACGTCGGCACCTGGACCGGCTGGCGCGGACCGCGCCGGAATCCGTACCGGCCTACCTGGCGTTGGCCCGACGGACGGCGGACCGCGCCGTCGCGGCGGGCCGGCTGCGCCCGGCGGACGCCGCGTCGCTGCGGGACGTGCTGGACGGGATGGAGGTTGTGGCGTGAGCGCGAGGAGTGAGCCGGGTCTGCGAGCCCCGCAGTCGCGAACCGGGAGGCCCTGATGGTGGACGTGCTGCACACGCGCAAGGAGTTGGCGGCGGCCCGGGAGGGGCTGACCGGCACCGTCGGCGTGGTGATGACCATGGGCGCGCTGCACACCGGGCACGAGACGCTGCTGCGGGCCGCCCGCGAGCGGGCCGACCACGTGCTGGTGACGATCTTCGTGAACCCGCTGCAGTTCGGCCCGAACGAGGACTTCGACCGCTACCCGCGCACGCTCGACTCCGACCTGGAGATCTGCCGGCGGGCCGGGGCGGACCTGGTGTTCGCGCCGTCGGTGGCCGAGATGTACCCGGAGGGCCAGCCGACGGTGCGCCTGAACCCGGGCCCGCTCGGCGAGGACCTGGAGGGACTGAGCCGGCCCGGCTTCTTCCACGGCGTGCTCACCGTGGTCCTGAAGCTGCTCCAGCTCACCCGCCCCGACCTGGCCTTCTTCGGCGAGAAGGACTACCAGCAGCTCACCCTGGTGCGCCGGATGGTCCGTGACCTCGACGTGCCGACCGAGATCGTCGGGGTGCCGACCGTGCGGGAGCCGGACGGCCTGGCGCTGTCCAGCCGCAACCGCTACCTGTCGGCCGACGAGCGGCGGGCCGCGCTGAGCCTGTCCGCCGCGCTGCGCGCGGGTGTCGCGGCGGCCGAGCGGGGCGACGACGCCGGGGCGGTGCTGGCCGCCGCGCACCGGGCCTTCGACCCGGGTACGCCGGACGCCCGCCTCGACTACCTGGTGCTCACCGACACCGACCTGGAGCCCGGTCCGGTCTCCGGCCCGGCCCGGCTGTTGATCGCCGCCTGGGTCGGCGCCACCCGACTGATCGACAACACGGCGCTCCACCTCGCGCCGCGTCCCTGACCCCACCACGAATGCGGAAAGGCACCCCGATGCTCCGGACCATGCTCAAGTCGAAGATCCACCGGGCCACGGTGACCCAGGCCGACCTGCACTACGTCGGTTCGGTGACGGTGGACGAGGACCTGCTCGACGCGGCGGACCTGATCCCCGGCGAGCAGGTCGCGATCGTGGACATCACCAACGGCGCCCGGCTGGAGACGTACGTGATCCCGGGCCGGCGGGGCAGCGGCGTGATCGGCATCAACGGCGCCGCCGCGCACCTGGTGCACCCCGGTGACCTGGTCATCCTCATCTCGTACGGCCAGATGGACGACGCCGAGGCGCGCGCCTGGCAGCCCCGCGTGGTGCACGTCGACGCGGACAACAAGGTCGTCGACCTGACCGCCGACCCCACCACCGCCGCCCCCGGCACCGCCGGCGACCCCGTCCCCAACCCCCTCGCCGCCGCCCTGAACTGACCCCCTCGTCCCCCGCCCCCGCCCCCGCCCTCCCCCGTCGATCTTGCACTTTCGGCCCCTCGTTCGCCCGGTCTGCACCTTTCATCCGGGCCGCAACTGCAAGATCCACGGGGTCGGAGGTGGGGGCCGGCGCGGTCTGTTACCGGAAGGTCATTTTCGGCTACCCTGAGCGGACCGTCGGAATCGACGGTCGTCGGGCTGGGGGAGGCGCGATGGGCCGTACGCTGGGGAGCCTCGTCGCCGCCGTGGTCGCGACAGCGGCGCTGGTCGGGTGCGCCTCCTCGGGCGGGCTGGACGGGGACCTCACCGACGACTGGGCGTCGATGGGTCGGCCCGGTCCGTTCACCCCGGCGGCCGGGGTGTGCCAGGTCGCCGACTTCACCCCGACGGTCGGCCTGGCCGCGTACGCCCCGGTCGGCTGCGACCTGCCGCACCGGGTGGAGACCGTGCACGTCGGGGCGTTCACCGTCGGCCGGGCCACGCCGCCCCCGCTCGACTCACCCGAGCTGCGCACCGCCTTCGCCGAGTGCGACACCCGGGCCAGCGGCTTCGTCGGCGACGACTGGCGGGCCGGGCGGCTCCGGCTGGCCGTGGCGGTGCCCACCGGCGCCGGCTGGACGGCCGGCTCCCGCTGGTTCCGGTGCGACCTGACCGAGCTGAACACGGTCGAGGCGGCGGCCACCGTGGTGACCCGCACCGGCAGCCTCCGAGACGCGCTCAAGCCGCCGTCCCCGCTGCGTCTGGGCTGCCAGCGCACCGGGCAGGACCGGCGGCGGGTGCAGACGCTCACCCCGGTCGACTGCGCGGTGGCGCACGACGCCGAGTTCGTCGGCGTCTGGCTCGCGCCGGCCCGCCCGTACCCGAGCAGGCCGGCGGACTGGGCGCCGCTCTACGACGGCTGCTACGGCGCCGTCGCGCGCTGGACCGGCGTGCCCGCCGACCCGGTCCTGCGCTACCGCAGCGGCGTGGTGGTGCGCCCGCCCGGCGCGGCCCGCTGGGCGGTGGGCGACCGGGGCGTCCGGTGCTACCTGTGGCTCAGCGACCGCACCGTGACCGCCTCGTTGAAGGGCGCCGGCCCGGCCGGGCTGCCGCTCCGGACGAGGTAGCCGAAACCACTCGTCCCGCCCCCGTGGCCCGGAGCGAGGACGCTTCGGGTTGACTGTCCGCATGGACCTATCCACCGTCGACCTGCCGGCGCTGCCCCGGCTGCTCGCGGCGCCCGCGCCCGGTTGGGTGGAGACGACCGACGTCATCGTGGTCGGCTCCGGGGTCGCCGGGCTGACCGCCGCGCTGCACCTGCGCGAGGCCGGCCTGCACGTCACCGTCGTCACCAAGGTCGACATGGACGAGGGCTCCACCCGCTGGGCGCAGGGCGGCATCGCCGCGGTGCTGGACCCGACGGACAGCCCGGGCGCGCACGCGTACGACACGGAGGTGGCCGGCGTCGGCCTCTGCGACCCGGCCGCGGTGCGGGCGCTGGTGGAGGAGGGCCCGACCCGGCTCCGCGAGCTGATGCGGATCGGGGCGGAGTTCGACCGCAACCCGGACGGCTCGCTGATGCTCACCCGGGAGGGCGGGCACCGGGCCGACCGGATCGTGCACGCTGGCGGCGACGCCACCGGCGCCGAGGTGCAGCGGGCGCTGCACGCGGCGGTACGCCGCGACCCCTGGATCCGGCTGGTCGAGCACGCGCTGGTGCTGGACCTGCTGCGCGCGCCCGGCGACGGGCCGGGCGGCCTCGGTCCGGCCTGCGGGATCACCCTGCACGTGCTCGGTGAGGGCAGCGAGGACGGCGTCGGCGCCGTCCTCGGCCGCGCGGTGGTGCTGGCCACCGGCGGGATGGGGCAGATCTTCGCCGCCACCACCAACCCGGCGGTCTCCACCGGCGACGGGGTGGCGCTCGCGCTGCGCGCCGGCGCGGCCGTCACCGACCTGGAGTTCGTCCAGTTCCACCCGACCGCGCTGATCGTGCCGGCCGGCGGGCCGGGCGCCGGCCTGGCCCAGCAGCCGCTGGTCTCCGAGGCGCTGCGGGGCGAGGGTGCCCACCTGGTCGACGGCGACGGCAAGCGGTTCATGGTCGGCCAGCACGAGCTGGCCGAGCTGGCCCCCCGCGACGTGGTGGCCAAGGGCATCCACCGGGTCCTGCTCGCCACCGGCGCGGACCACGTCCACCTGGACGCCCGGCACCTCGGCGGCGACTTCCTGGCCCGGCGGTTCCCCACCATCGTGGCGTCCTGCCTGGCCATCGGCGTGGACCCGGCGACCGACCTGATCCCGGTGGCCCCGGCCGCCCACTACGCGTCGGGCGGCGTCCGGACCGACCTGCGCGGCCGCACCTCGATCCCCGGCCTGTACGCCTGCGGCGAGGTGGCCTGCACCGGGGTGCACGGCGCCAACCGGCTGGCCAGCAACTCGCTTCTGGAGGGGCTGGTCTTCTCCCGCCGGATCGCCGAGGACATCGCCGCCGGTCTGCCCGAGCAGGCCCGCCCGGCGGAGACCGGCGCCTGGGTCGGCGGGCAGGGCTGGCTGGTGCCGGCCGGGGGCACGCCGGACCTGCAACGGGCGATGACCCGGGGCGCGGGCGTGCTCCGCTCGGCGGACACGCTGGCCGGCACCGCCGCCGCGCTCACCGCGCTGGGCGCGGGTCGGGGTGTGCCGCGTACCGCCGACTGGGAGGCGACGAACCTGATCACGGTGGCGTCGACGCTGGTCGCCGCCGCGTACGCCCGGCGGGAGACCCGGGGCTGCCACTGGCGGGAGGACTTCCCGTCGGCGGACGACAGGTGGCGGGGCCACCTGGTGGCCGAGGTGGGTCCGGACGGGCGGCTGACCGAGAACTGGGAGGATGTTTCGTGATCGAGTCGACGCGGCGGGCGCTGCGGGACGGCGGCCTGGACCCGGAGTCGATCCGGCGGATCGTCGTCGACACCCTGGCCGAGGATCTCGGCCCGGACTTCCTCGACGTCACCAGCGTCGCCACCATTCCGGCCGAACAGCAGGACACGGCCGACCTGGTGGCGCGCGCGGACGGCGTGGTGGCCGGGCTGCCGGTGGCGGCCGCGGTGTTCGAGCTGGTGGGCGAGGTGACCGGCGCCGACCGTACGGTCGAGGTGTCGTTGGTGGCCCACGACGGGCAGCGGGTGGCGCGCGGCGATGTGCTGGCCACCGTGACCGGGCCGACCCGGCTGCTGCTCACCGCCGAGCGGACGGCGCTCAACCTGCTCTCCCGGATGTCCGGGGTGGCGACCCACACCCGGGCCTGGGCCGACGCGCTCGCCGGCACGAAGGCCATGGTGCTCGACACCCGCAAGACCACGCCGGGGCTGCGCGCGCTGGAGAAGTACGCGGTCCGGGCCGGCGGTGGCACCAACAAGCGCATGGGCCTCTACGACGTCGCCATGATCAAGGACAACCACAAGGTGGCCGCGGGCGGGATCGGGGCGGCGTTCCGCCGGGTCCGGGCGGCGTTCCCGGAGGTCCCGGTGCAGGTGGAGGTGGACACCCTGGCCGAGGCGGTGGAGGCGGTCGAGGCGGGGGCCGGGTTCCTGCTGCTGGACAACATGACCCCGGCGCAGCTGCGCGAGGTGGTGGCCGCGGTCGGCGACCGGGCGGAGCTGGAGGCGACCGGCGGGTTGACCCTGCCGGTGGCGGCCGAGTACGGGGCCACCGGCGTCGACTACCTCTCCGTCGGCGCGCTCACCCACTCGTCGCCGATCCTCGACATCGCCCTCGACCTGCGCGAGGAATGACGTGCGGCTCGCCACCCCGGCTCACTCCGCGCGCTTCGACCGCGGCGCGAGCGCCGTCTAGGCTGCCGCTGTGCTGCTCTGCATCGACATCGGAAACACCAACACCGTGCTGGCGACCTTCGACGGCGACAAGCTGGTGCACTCCTGGCGGATCAAGACCGACGCCCGTTCCACCGCGGACGAGCTGGGCCTGATGTTCCGCGGGCTGCTGGCCGGTGACGCCGTGGAGATCACCGGGGTGGCCGCCTGCTCGACCGTGCCGGCGGCGCTGCGCTCACTGCGCACCATGCTCGGCCGCTACTACGCGGACCTGCCCAGCGTGATCGTCGAGCCCGGCGTCCGTACCGGCGTGCAGCTCGCCATCGACAACCCGAAGGAGGTGGGCGCGGACCGGGTGGTGAACACGCTGGCCGCGTACACGCTCTACGGCGGGCCGTCGATCGTGGTGGACTTCGGCACCACCACCAACTTCGACGTGATCAGCGACCGGGGCGAGTTCCTCGGCGGGGCGTTCGCGCCCGGCATCGAGATCTCCTTCGACGCGTTGGCCGCCCGCGCCGCCCAGTTGCGCAAGGTGGAGGCCACCCGTCCCCGCTCGGTGATCGGCAAGAACACCGTCGAGTGCCTCCAGGCCGGCCTCTACTTCGGCTTCGCCGGCCAGGTCGACCGGATCGTCGAGCGGATGTCCGAGGAGTTGGGCGACGTCAAGGCGGTGATCGCCACCGGCGGCCTGGCCTCGCTGGTGCTCGGCGAGTGCCGCACCATCACCCACCACGAGCCGATGATCACCTTGATCGGCCTGCGGATGGTCTACGAGCGCAACACCTGAGGTGCAAGGAAGGGCCCCCTATTAACGCCTCCGGTAGAGGAAGGGCCCCCTGTTAACGCCGGCGGGCCCGGAGCACGAGCGTCCGGTACGGCAGCTCGACGGTGTCCCGGCCGACCAGGTCGGGGTGGCCGGCGAACAGTTCAGCCAGCCCGTCGTCGACCCGGGCCCGCTCGGCCGGGGTGGCGGTCAGCCAGTACGACCGGGTGTGCAGCATGCCCACCACCTGGTCCGGCGTGAGCGTGGTCGCGTGCGCGAACTCGCCCACCTCGACCGGCGTGAAGGCGGGACCGAAGTCGGCGTACCGGCCGGTCACGTCACCGGCGGTGTCGCCGAGGTGGGCGATCCGGGTCAGCTCGGCCACCCAGGCGACCCGCTCGTCCCGGACGTTCCACACCGGCGCGAACGTGCCGCCCGCGCGCAGCACGCGGGCGATCTCGACGTGCGCCCGCTCCCGGTCGAACCAGTGGTAGGCCTGCCCCGCCAGCACGGCGTCCGCCGACGCGTCCGGCAGCGGCACCGCCTCCGCGCCGCCCGCCAGCGCCGTCGTGCCCGGCGTGGCGGCCGCGAGTTGCGCCCGCATCCCCGGATCCGGCTCCACCGGTACGACGTGCTGCCCGAGCGCCAGCAGGCCCCGGGTGAGGATGCCGGTACCGGCGCCGAGGTCCACCACCCGGGCCGGGGCGTCCAGCCCGTCCAGCGCCCAGCGCAGGGCCGCCTCGGGATAGCGGGGCCGGAACCGGTCGTACGCGGCGGCGGCGGCGCCGAACGAGAGCGCCGGAGTGGGGTCGGTCATGGCGGGCAGGTTATCCCGTAACGGTCGCCACGCCGCTTGAGTACGCTCATGGGCTGACCCCGCCGTTGTTCCCCAAGGCCTGAGGAAGCGTGCCGTGACCGAGCAGAACGCCCTGCCCACCGACCCCGCCGACGACCTTCCCGAGCAGATGAAGGTCCGCCGGGAGAAGCGGGACCGGATGCTCGCCGAGGGGGTCGAGCCGTACCCGGTCGGTTTCCCGCGGACCACCACGCTCGCGCGGCTGCGTGAGCGCTACGCCGAGCTGCCCACCGACACGGCCACCGGGGACCGGGTCTCGGTCACCGGTCGGGTGATCTTCATCCGCAACACCGGCAAGCTCTGCTTCGCCACCCTGCGCGACGGCGACGGCACCGAGCTTCAGGCGATGCTCTCGCTGGACCGGGTCGGCGCGGAGCGGTTGGCCGACTGGAAGCGCCTGGTCGACCTCGGTGACCACGTCGGCGTGACCGGCGAGGTGATCACGAGCCGGCGCGGCGAGCTGTCGGTGCTGGCCGACGAGTGGGCGGTCACCGCGAAGGCGCTGCGCCCGCTGCCGGTGGCGCACAAGCCGCTCAGCGAGGAGTCCCGGGTCCGCCAGCGGTACGTGGACCTGGTGGTGCGCCCGCAGGCCCGGCAGATGGTGCGCACCCGGGCCACCGCGGTGCGCAGCCTGCGCGACACGCTGCACGGGCAGGACTTCATCGAGGTGGAGACGCCGATGCTGCAGTTGCTGCACGGTGGCGCGGCGGCCCGCCCATTCGTGACCCACAGCAATGCGCTCGACACCGATCTGTATCTGCGAATCGCGCCGGAACTGTTTCTCAAGCGCGCGGTGGTCGGTGGCGTGGACCGCGTCTTCGAGATCAACCGCAACTTCCGTAATGAGGGCATCGACTCCTCGCACTCACCGGAGTTCGCGATGCTGGAGACCTACCAGGCGTACGGCGACTACGACACGATGGCGGAGCTGACGAGAAATCTCGTGCAGCAGGCCGCCGTCGCGGTCGCCGGCTCCACGGTGGTGACGCACGCCGACGGCCGGGAGTTCGATCTGGGCGGCGAGTGGCGGTCGGTGACGCTGTTCGGTGTTCTTTCCGAAGCGCTCGGTGAGGAGGTCACCGTCCGCACGGAAAGGTCACGCCTGGTCGAGTACGCGGACAAGGTCGGTCTCTCCGTCGACCCGAAGTGGGGGCCGGGCAAGCTCGCGGAGGAGTTGTTCGAGGAACTGGTGGTGCCGTCCCTGCAGGCGCCCACGTTCGTGCGCGACTACCCGGAGGAGACCAGCCCGCTGACCCGGGCCCACCGCAGCGAGCCGGGCCTGGCCGAGAAGTGGGACCTCTACGTGCTCGGTTTCGAGCTGGGCACCGCGTACTCGGAGCTGGTCGACCCGGTCGTGCAGCGGGAGCGGCTGGTGGCCCAGGCGCAGCTCGCGGCGCGCGGCGACGACGAGGCGATGCGACTCGACGAGGACTTTCTCCGGGCCATGGAGTACGGAATGCCGCCGGCCGGTGGTATGGGAATGGGAATCGACCGGCTCCTGATGGCCTTGACCGGCCTGGGAATTCGGGAAACCATCCTGTTCCCGTTGGTCCGGCCCGAGTAGGCGCGCAAACCTTCTCCGGCTCGTTACCCGGTCCTATTGACGGAGCAAGCATCGGGCGGGTTATCGTGCTTGCGAGTATTCGCAGGAGCGTGACCCTGCTCGAAAGGAATGTGGGACGTGGCCAAGCAGATCATTCACAAGCTGGTCGATGACCTGGACGGCGGGGACGCTGACGAGACTGTCAAGTTCGCGCTCGACGGCGTGCAGTACGAGATCGACCTCTCCGCCTCCAACGCTGAAAAATTGCGCGACGTATTCGCGCCGTACATCGCGCACGGCACGCGGGTGGGTCGTGGGGGTGTGGTCGTGGGCGGCCGGGCCGCGCGGGGTCGGGGTGGCGCCACCGCCGACCGTGAGCAGAACCGTGCCATCCGCGAGTGGGCCAAGAAGGCCGGCAAGGACATCTCCGACCGGGGCCGGATCCCGCAGGAGATCGTGGACGAGTACCACGCGAAGGCGGGGCACTGACCCCGACCCTCGCGAGACGGGCGACCCGACGCCGGACCGGAGTGCGACTCCGGGCCGGCGTCGCCGTTTCCGCCCCGCGGTGCCGCGTGTCCGGTTCCGGGCCGACCCCGCGCCGGCGGGAAGAAAACCCCGTGCGGACCGGTTGTCCACAGGCGGTGGAGATTCCGTCCACAGGCTGTGGACGACCGTGGCGGGCGCGTACACCCCGCCCGAACCCCCCGACCGGGACTTTCCACCGCCGGTCGAATTTCGCTCTGCGCGTACAGGTAGGGGTCCCGGAACACCTCCTGAGCGTGGACGGTTGTCAGAAACGACGTCGGAACGGTCATTCGCGGGGACACACGACCTCAGCGGAGACGGTCCGCGGCGATAGAGTAAGGAGGCACGGACGCCGTCCCGGACGTCCGCGCACCGGCCCCGCCGAGATCTGACCATCAAGGCGCACGGCACGTGAGGAGCACGAGGGCATGTTCGAGCGGTTCACCGACCGAGCGCGACGGGTTGTCGTCCTGGCCCAAGAAGAGGCCCGGATGCTCAACCACAACTACATCGGTACGGAGCACATCCTGCTGGGCCTCATCCACGAGGGTGAGGGCGTCGCCGCCAAGGCTCTGGAGAGCCTGGGCATCTCCCTGGAGGGCGTGCGCCAGCAGGTCGAGGAGATCATCGGCCAGGGCCAGCAGGCGCCGAGCGGGCACATCCCGTTCACGCCGCGGGCCAAGAAGGTGCTGGAGCTGTCGCTGCGCGAGGCGCTGCAGCTCGGCCACAACTACATCGGCACCGAGCACATCCTGCTCGGCCTGATCCGCGAGGGTGAGGGCGTCGCCGCCCAGGTGCTGGTCAAGCTCGGCGCCGACCTGAACCGGGTCCGCCAGCAGGTGATCCAGCTGCTCTCGGGCTACCAGGGCAAGGAGCCCGCCGCGGCCGGCGCCGCGCCGGGCGAGGCCGCGCCGTCGACCAGCCTCGTGCTGGACCAGTTCGGCCGCAACCTGACCCAGGCCGCCCGCGAGGGCAAGCTCGACCCGGTCATCGGGCGCGAGAAGGAGATCGAGCGGGTCATGCAGGTGCTGTCCCGCCGCACCAAGAACAACCCGGTGCTGATCGGCGAGCCGGGCGTCGGCAAGACCGCCGTGGTCGAGGGGCTGTCCCAGAAGATCATCAAGGGCGAGGTGCCCGAGACGCTCAAGGACAAGCAGCTCTACACGCTCGACCTGGGCGCCCTGGTGGCCGGCTCCCGCTACCGCGGTGACTTCGAGGAGCGCCTCAAGAAGGTGCTCAAGGAGATCCGCACCCGCGGTGACATCATCCTGTTCATCGACGAGATCCACACCCTGGTGGGTGCGGGTGCGGCCGAGGGCGCGATCGACGCCGCCAGCATCCTCAAGCCGATGCTGGCCCGTGGCGAGCTGCAGACCATCGGCGCCACCACCCTCGACGAATACCGCAAGCACCTGGAGAAGGACGCCGCCCTCGAGCGCCGCTTCCAGCCGATCCAGGTGGGTGAGCCCTCGCTGGCGCACACCATCGAGATCCTCAAGGGCCTGCGGGACCGCTACGAGGCGCACCACCGGGTGAGCATCACCGACGCGGCCCTCGTCGCGGCGGCCACCCTGGCCGACCGCTACATCTCCGACCGCTTCCTGCCGGACAAGGCGATCGACCTGATCGACGAGGCCGGCGCGCGGATGCGGATCCGCCGGATGACCGCGCCGCCGGACCTGCGTGACTTCGACGAGCGCATCGCCCAGGTGCGCCGCGACAAGGAGTCCGCGATCGACGCGCAGGACTTCGAGCGGGCCGCGCAGCTGCGCGACAAGGAGAAGCAGCTCCTCGGCCAGAAGGCGCAGCGGGAGAAGGAGTGGAAGGCCGGTGACCTGGACGTCGTCAGCGAGGTCGACGACGAGCAGATCGCCGAGGTGCTCGGCAACTGGACCGGCATCCCGGTCTACAAGCTGACCGAGGAGGAGACCTCGCGCCTGCTGCGCATGGAGGACGAGCTGCACAAGCGCGTCATCGGCCAGGAGGACGCGGTCAAGGCGGTCTCGAAGGCGATCCGGCGGACCCGGGCCGGCCTGAAGGACCCGAAGCGCCCGTCCGGCTCGTTCATCTTCGCCGGCCCGTCCGGTGTCGGTAAGACCGAGCTGTCCAAGGCGCTGGCCGAGTTCCTCTTCGGTTCCGAGGACGCGCTGATCCAGCTGGACATGTCCGAGTTCCACGACCGGTACACGGTGTCGCGGCTGGTGGGTGCCCCTCCCGGCTACGTCGGCTACGACGAGGGCGGGCAGCTGACCGAGAAGGTGCGTCGCCGGCCGTTCTCGGTGGTGCTGTTCGACGAGATCGAGAAGGCCCACCCGGACGTGTTCAACACGCTCCTGCAGATCCTCGAGGACGGGCGCCTCACCGACGGCCAGGGCCGGATCGTGGACTTCAAGAACACGGTCATCATCCTGACCACCAACCTCGGCACCCGTGACGTCGCCAAGGCCGTCTCGCTGGGCTTCCAGGCCTCTGAGGACTCCGAGTCGAACTACGACCGGATGAAGCAGAAGGTCAACGACGAGCTCAAGCAGCACTTCCGGCCCGAGTTCCTGAACCGGATCGACGACACCATCGTCTTCCACCAGCTGCGCGAGAACGAGATCCTCTCGATCGTCGACATCATGATCCAGCGCATCGAGGGCCAGCTGCGCAACAAGGACATGGGTCTGGAGCTGACCGACAACGCCAAGAAGTACCTGGCGAAGAAGGGCTTCGACCCGGTGCTGGGCGCGCGGCCGCTGCGTCGCACGATCCAGCGCGACATCGAGGACAACCTCTCCGAGCGGATCCTGTTCAACGAGCTGACCCCGGGTCAGATCGTGGTGGTCGACTGCGAGGGCGACCCCGAGAACATCGACAAGTCCAAGCTCGTCTTCCGGGGCGCGGACCGGCCGGACGCCGTGCCGGACGCGGTCCCGGCGGACCTCGGCGGCACCGCCGCCACCGGCGCGGACGACGCCGCGTAACTGGAACACCAAGGGCGGCGGCCCCGGCTGGCGAAAGCCACCGGGGCCGCCGCCTTTCCCATGCCCACCGCACCTCGCTCCCGATACCGCCCGCCCTCCCGCCCCGCCCCGCCCCGCCCTCCCGCCCTCGCCCCGTCGATCATGAAGTTGACCGCACGTGGCGTCCGATTTGTCGCCGCCAACTTCATGATCGACGGGGCGGGTCCTGGGTGGGGGAGGGTGGTTAGGGGAGGGGGACCGGGGGGCCGTCGCCGGCCAGGCGGAAGGACTCCTCGCCCACCGGTTCCACCAGGCCGTCGGTCACCAGGCCGGCCAGGGCGCGGGCCCGCTGCACGTCGTCCTGCCAGACCTGGTCCAGCCGCTGGTGCGGCACCGGACCGGTGGCGTCCCGGAGCACCGCGAGGAGCAGCCCGCGTACCTGCCGGTCGGTGCCCGCGTAGCGCTGCGGGCGGCGGGTCGGGCCGGCCGGCGCCGCCTGGCCGGACGCCCGCCAGGCACAGCTCGACTCGACCGGGCAGACCGCGCACCGGGGCGCGCGGGCGGTGCAGACCACCGCGCCGAGTTCCATGAAGGCCGCGCTGGCCAGGGCGGCGGCGGTCGGCTCGACCGGCAGCAGCTCCTCGGTGGCGACCAGGTCGGCGGGGCGGGTGGTCGGTCCGGCGTCGGCTTCGCCGGCGATCGCCCGGCACACCACCCGCCGGACGTTCGTGTCCACCACCGGGTGGCGCTGCCCGTAGGCGAACGCCGCCACCGCCCGGGCCGTGTACGTGCCCACGCCGGGCAACGCCAGCAGCTGGTCCAGTCGGTCGGGCACCACGCCGCCGTGCCGCTCCACGACGGCCACCGCGCACTCGCGCAGGCGCACCGCCCGACGGGGGTAGCCGAGCCGGCCCCACATCCGGATCGCCTCGGCCGGGGTGTCCTCCGCCAGCGCGCGCGGCTCCGGCCACCGGGCCAGCCACGCCTCCCACGCGGGCACCACCCGGACCACCGGGGTCTGCTGGAGCATGACCTCGCTGACCAGGATCGCCCAGGCGCCGATGCCGGGCCGGCGCCACGGCAGGTCGCGGGCGTTGCGCTCGTACCAGCGGCTGACCTGGGCGGCGAAGGTGGGCTCAGTCATGGCGCTGACGATGATGTCACGGGCGGAGATCCCGCTGGTTGGGCGACCCGGGTGGGCCGGCGCGGCCGATCATGGGCGGCGGGGCAGAATGTCCGAATGAACGAGCTCGCGATCACCGTCATCGGCCGGGACCGGCCGGGCATCGTCGCCGACGTCGCGGAGGTCCTCGCCCGGCTGGGTGCGAACCTCACCGACTCGACGATGACCCGGTTGCGGGGACACTTCGCGATGACCCTGATCTGTGTCGGCCCGGCCGCCGCCGACGTGGAGGCCGCGCTGGCCCCGCTCGCCGCCGACGGGCACCTGCTGGCCACCGTACGCGCGGTGACCCCGGACGGCGGCAGCACGGCCGCCGGCGAGCCGTACGTGCTCGCGGTGCACGGCGCGGACCGGATGGGCATCGTCGCGGCGATGACCCGGGTGCTGGCCGACGCGGGCGGCAACGTGACCGATCTGAGCACCCGGCTCACCGGATCGCTCTACGTGGTGGTCGCCGAGGTCGAGCTGCCGCCGGGCAGCGCGGACGAGGTGGCCGGCCGGCTCACCCGCGCCGCCGCGGAGCTGGGCGTCGGGGTCAGCCTGCGCCCGGCGGACACGGACCTGCTGTGACCGCCGAGGAGTACGCCGGGTTGGGCGGCTGGACGCCGGAGAAGCTGGGCGTCCCCGGCGAGGTACGTCCCGTGGTGGCCGCCCCGGAGCCGGTGCTGAGCCGGCCGGGCCCGACGGTCGACCCGACCTCGCCCGAGGTGGTGCGACTCGCCGCCGACCTGGTGGCCACGATGCGGGTCTCACCGGGCTGTGTGGGCCTGGCGGCACCGCAGGTCGGGGTGAGCGCCCAGGTGTTCGCGGTGGACGTTACCGGCCATCCGAAGGCGGTCACCGTGCACGGCACGTTCGTGCTGTGCAACGCCCGGGTGGTGGAGGCGACCCGCTGGAAGGCCGGTCGCGAGGGCTGCATGTCGGTGCCGGATCTGACCGGGGACGTGAAGCGGGCGAGTCGCCTCGTGGTGGAGGGGGCGCTGCCGGGCAGCGGGGAGCCGGTGCGACTGGTCACCGACGGCTTCGAGGCCCGCGCGCTGCAGCACGAGATCGACCACTGCGCCGGGCTGCTCTTCCTCGACCGGGTGGCCGGGGCGCACGCCGTCTACCAGCGCCAGGTCTATCTCTGACCGGGAGTGGTCCGGCGACGGCGCTCGGTGAACGTCGGCCTCCACAGTGGATGCTTCAGGCCGGGCGGCGCGGTGTTACCGGCGCGTCGGACCCGCGCGTCGCGCACCGCGCGGATACGGTAGGCGCATCATGCGTCTGACGGTCGGCCCCCTGCCCCCCGCCGTGTACTGGCGGCGTCGTGCCGTCGTGCTCGGTGCGGGGCTGCTCTTCCTGATTGTCCTGCTCTATTCCTGCACCGGCACGGATCGCAACGCCGGGACGCCGTCCGGCAACCCGTCGCCGAGCGGCACCGCGGGGGCGGCCCCGGGCCCGTCGGGCTCGGTGCTGAGCCCGCAGTCGGGCAGCCCGTCGCCGACACCGGGCGCCTCGGGCGACACCGGCTCGGACGGCGGAGGCACGAGCAGCGGCGGCGGCACGAGCGACGGGGGTGGCTCGGGCACGGGCGACGGCGGGGCGTCCGGGCAACCGGTCTCCGACGACGGCACCTGCGCCGACTCGGAACTGCTGGTGACGCCGGTGGCGGTGCCGGCCAGCGCCCAGCGGGGCACCGTGGTCACCCTGCGCCTGAAGGTCAAGAACGTCTCGGACCGCACGTGCAGCCGGAACGTCGGCGCCGACCTGCAGGAGCTGTACGTGAAGGCCGGCGCGGAGAAGGTCTGGTCGTCGGACACCTGCGGCACCGGCAAGGGCAACGACGTGCAGTCGTTCACACCGAACTTCGAGCGCGCCTACGAGCTGGGATGGAACGGCCGGCTGGACAACCGGTGCGCCGGCGGGCTGGCCAACGGCGAGTACGCCCCGATCGGCACGTACCAGGTCTTCGCCCGGGTGGGCACCAAGATCAGCGAGCCGGTGAAGTTGACCGTCACCGGCTGAGCCGGGTCAGACGTACCGCTCCAGGATGGACGCCTCGGCGAGCCGGGACAGCCCCTCGCGGACGCCCCGGGCGCGGGCGTCGCCCACGCCCTCGACCGCCTGGAGGTCCTCCACGGTCGCACCGAGGAGCCGCTGGAGGCTGCCGAAGTGCACGACCAGTCGGTCGACCACGGCCGCCGGGAGCCGGGGCACCTTGGCCAGCAGGCGGAACCCGCGCGGGCTGACCGCCGCGTCGAGCGCGTCGGAGGCGGACGGGTAGCCGATCGCCTTCGCCACCGCCACCAGGTCGATCAGCTCGGTGGCGGTGAGCAGGTCGAGTTCGACGAGCGCCTCGTCGAGGGTGCGCGACTTGCGGCCGACGGGCAGGTAGTCGCGGATGACCAGGGTGCGGTCGGCGTCCACGCCGGCCATCAGCTCGTCGAGCTGGAGCGCCAGCAGTCGGCCGTCGGTGCCCAGCTCGACCACGTAGCCGGCGATCTCGTCGGCGATCCGCCGGACCATCTCCAACCGCTGCACCACGGCCACCGCGTCGCGGACGGTGACCAGGTCCTCGATCTCCAGCGCGGAGAGGGTGCCGGAGACCTCGTCCAGCCGCAGCTTGTAGCGTTCCAGCGTGGCCAGGGCCTGGTTGGCCCGGGACAGGATCGCCGCCGAGTCGTCGAGCACGTGCCGCTGGCCGTTGACGTAGAGGCTGATGATCCGCATCGACTGGCTGACCGAGATGACCGGGTAGCCGGTCTGCCGGGCCACCCGTTCGGCGGTGCGGTGCCGGGTGCCGGACTCCTCGGTGGGGATGGACGGGTCGGGCATCAGGTGCACGCCGGCCTGGACGATCCGGGTGCCGTCGCTGGAGAGGACCACGGCGCCGTCCATCTTGCACAGCTCGCGGACCCGGGTGGCGGAGAACTCGACGTCCATCGGGAAGCCGCCGGTGCAGATCTGCTCGACCACCTTGTCGTAGCCGAGCACGATGAGCGCGCCCGTGCGGCCGCGCAGGATCCGCTCCAGGCCGTCCCGGAGCGCGGTGCCCGGTGCCATCAGGGCGAGATTGGCCCGCAGCGGATCGCCACCGGCTCCACCGACGCTCCCGGTGACGGTCACGCTGATGGCGGCACGGGCGGGGTTCCCGCTCACGGCGCCGGTGCGGGCGTGCGGCGTCGCCGTTGCGGGCTTGGTGGCATCGCGGTCGATCGGCACGGGCACAGTCTACGGACTGCGGTGCGGTGGGTGCTCTCGTGGTTACTGTGATGTGTCACGATGCCCGGCTCCGGGGCTCGCCGCCCGCTTGCGCGACCTGTCCGATTCGCCCGACCGCTCCCGCCCCAGCGCTACCCACCGTCACTCCGCCGACGCCCGGGCGGCAGCCTGGAGCGCGGTGCGCACGTCAGTGACCTCGATCACGCGCATGTTCTCCGGGGCGACGCCGCTGCTGCCCGGGCCGCAGCCGGGCGGCACCAGGGCCAGCCGGAAGCCCAGCCGGGCAGCCTCGGCCAACCGTCGGGGGACCGCGCCGACCCGGCGCACCTCGCCGGTCAGCCCGACCTCACCGATGGCGACCAGGTGCGCGTTGAGCGCGAGGTTGAGCCCGCCGGACGCGACGGCGAGCGCCACGGCCAGGTCGGCCGCCGGCTCGACCACCCGGATGCCGCCGACCGTGGCGGCGAAGACCTCCCGGTCGTGCAGCGTCAGCCGCTCGGTGCGCCGCTGGAGCACCGCGAGGACCATGGCCAGCCGGGCGCCGTCGAGACCCGAGACGGTGCGCCGGGGCGAACCGGCGACGGTGGCCCCGATCAGCGCCTGCACCTCGGTGACCAGCGCCCGCCGCCCCTCCATCGCCACCGTCACGCAGGTGCCCGGCACCGGCTCGGAATAGCGGGTCAGGAAAAGGCCGGACGGGTCGGCGAGGCTGCTGATGCCGCCCTCGTGCATCTCGAAGCAGCCCACCTCGTCGGCCGCGCCGAACCGGTTCTTCACGCCGCGCACCATCCGCAGCGAGGAGTGCTTGTCGCCCTCGAAGTGCAGCACCACGTCGACCAGGTGCTCCAGCACCCGCGGGCCGGCCACCTGGCCGTCCTTGGTGACGTGCCCGACCAGCACGGTGGCGATGCCCCGCTCCTTGGCCACCGCGACCAGCGCCGCGGTGACCGCGCGCACCTGGGTGACCCCGCCGGGCACGCCCTCGGTGCCGGTGGTGGAGATGGTCTGCACCGAGTCGAGCACCAGCAGCCCCGGCTTGACCGCGTCGAGGTGGCCGAGCACCGCCGACAGGTCACTCTCGGCGGCCAGGTAGAGCTGGTCGTGCAGGGTGCCCATCCGCTCGGCGCGCAGCCGCACCTGGCTGACCGACTCCTCGCCGCTGACCACGAGCGACGGGCTGCCCGCGCCGGCGGCCCACTGCTGGGCCACGTCGAGCAGCAGGGTGGACTTGCCGACGCCGGGCTCGCCGGCCAGCAGCACCACCGCGCCGGGGACCAGGCCGCCGCCGAGCACCCGGTCGAGCTCGCTGACCCCGGTGGGCCGGGCACGGGCCGGAGCGGCGCTGATGGTGGCGATCGGCCGGGCCGGCTCGGCCGGCATCCGGGAGCTGACCACCCGGCCGGAGACCACCGGGCCGGTGACGGTGCACTCGACCACCGAGCCCCACTCGCCGCACTCGGGGCACCGGCCCACCCACTTCGGCGGCTGGTGACCGCACGCGTCGCACTCGTAGGCCGGGCGGGGTTCGCGGGCGGCGGCGCGACCGCGGCCGGCGCCGGCACGGGAGGAGGTCGATCGGGGCGAGGTCACCACAGGACGCTAACCGGACGGTACGACGAACGCCCACCTCCAGACGACGACACCGCCGGCGTGGCGCTGGCCACGAGCGGCGGTGTCGGCGGAACGGAGAACGGCGTCAGCCGTGGCTGCCGCCCTCGACGCCACCCTCTTCGCCGGCGTGCTCGCGCGGGTTGACCACCGCGGACGGCTCGGCCTCGGGGGTCAGCGGGACGCCGATCGGGGCCGGGGTCTTGATCACCTTGCCGCCGCCGAAGTCGAAGGTCAGGTTGACCTGCTGGCCGACGAGCAGCTTCTGGTTCAGGCCGACCAGCTGGAGGAACTGCGGGTTGCCGCTGTTCAGCTGGGCGTAGGAGAGGGCCGGGATCTCGATCCGGGCCGGCTGGCCGGCGGGCGCCGACTCGCTCTCCGACGGCGACGGGCTGGCCGAGGCGGACTCGCCCGCCGACGGCGAGCCGGTGACGTCGAGCGACTGGCTGGGCGAGGCGCTCGGGTCGGCGGCGGTCGGCGAGGCCGAGGCCGGCTCGGTCGGCGAACCGGTCGGGGTGGCCGCGCCGCTGGACCCGGCACCGCCGGTGAGCAGGATCTCGCGGGCGCTGTCGGTGGTGACGGTCACGGTCACCGGGGCCTGGCTGTCGTTGTAGATCACGACGTTGAGCGGCGCGGTCGCGCCCGCCTCGTAGCCCTTCGGTCCCGGGAACTGCACGTAGAGCCCGCGCACCTTGTAGAGGTTGTCGGAGGTCTGGACGTTGACGCCCTGTACCGACGGGATCTTGTTGGCGGTCTCGGCGATCTGCCCGGCGCCGCACCCGGACAGCAGCAGGCTCGCCGCCGCCGCCGTGCCGGCCAGCAGCAGGGCCGGCCCCCGGGAACCCCTGATCGAGCGCGTCACGTCGGTCCTCCTCGTCACGATCCCCGCCCGGTCGACCCCCGGGCACGGGGTGGCCATACCCGCGCAGACCGCGCTCCAGGGTAGTTGGAGCTGATCGAGGCCCGCACGCGGACCCGGCAATGCCCCCCGCGCAGGGGACTTCTCAGACCACCCGGCCGTTCGCCACCAGCAGCACCACATCGATCAACGCCACCACCAGCACCGCCCGGAAGGCGGTCACCGGCCGGTCGCCGGCCCGGGCGGCGGCGCGTCCCGCGTACCAACCGAGGGCCGGCACCGCGACGGCGGCGGCGACCGCCGACAGGCCGGTCCACGACGGCGGCCCGGGTGGTCCGAACACCAGCGCGACGGTGGCCGCGAGGAGCAGCCCGGCGGCGGCCAGCCGGCTGCCCCCGGACCCCAGCCGGTGCGGCAGTCCGCGCACGCCGGTCCGGGCGTCGTCGGCCAGGTCCGGCAGGACGTTCGCGAAGTGCGCCCCGGCGCCCAGCAGCGCGGCGGCGGCCACCAGCCAGGCCGGTGGCGCGGGCGAGCCGGGCAGGGCCAGCACCACGAAGGCGGGCAGCGCGCCGAACGAGACCGCGTAGGGCAGCACCGACACCGGCGTCGACTTCAGCGGCCGGTTGTAGAGCAGCGCGGAGACCAGTCCCAGGGTGGCGCACGCGGCCGCGGCCGGTCCGCCGGCCAGCGCCAGCAGCGGGGTGGCGACCGCGGCCACCGCGGTGGCGCGGACCAGCGTCGGCCGGGCGACCGCGCCGGTGGTCACCGGCTTGTCGGTACGCCCCACCGCGGCGTCCCGCTCGGCGTCGATCAGGTCGTTGCTCCAGCCCACCGCGAGTTGGCTGGCCAGCACCGTCGACGCCACCACGGCGACGCCGACGGCGGAGTGCCCGACGCCGGCCGCGAGCAGCGCGGCGACCACGACGACCGCCGCCGCCGGCTCCGGATGGCTCGCCCTGACCAGCCCTAACACCCGCGTCGACATAAGGGAAGTCTGGTCGTTACCGGGGAGTCGTGCCACGCTCGGACCATGCCAGAAGCGTCCCCGGTGTCCACACCGCACCGGGTGCTGCCGCCGAACGACCCCCGGCAGTACGACGACCTGGCCGGGGAGTGGTGGCGGCCGGACGGCGCGTTCGCGATGCTGCACTGGCTGGCCCGCGCCCGCGCGGCCCTGGTGCCGCCCGCGTCCACCCCGGACGACCTGCTGGTCGACCTCGGCTGCGGAGCCGGGCTGCTGGCGCCGCACCTGGTCGGGAAGGGCTACCGGCACGTCGGGGTGGACCTGACCCGCTCCGCGCTCGACCAGGCCGCCGCGCACGGTGTGACGGTGCTCCAGGGCGACGCCACCGCCGTGCCCCTGGCCGACGGCTGCGCCGCCGTGGTCTCCGCCGGCGAGCTGCTGGAGCACGTGCCGGACTGGCGGCGGGCGGTGGCCGAGGCGTGCCGCCTGCTGCGCCCCGGCGGCCTGCTGGTGCTCGACACGCTCAACGACACGCTGCTGGCCCGGCTGGTCGCGGTGGAGGTGGGCGAGCGGCTGCCCACCGTGCCGCGCGGAATCCACGACCCACGGTTGTTCGTGGACGCCCGCGCGCTGGTCGCCGAGTGCGCCCGGCACGGCGTGTCGCTGCGGCTGCGCGGGGTCCGGCCGGAGCTGGGCGGCACGCTGGCCTGGCTGCTGCGCCGGTGGCGCGGCGGTGACCGTCCGGCCCGGACGGAGCCGCGCATCGTGCCGACCCGGTCCACCGCCGTGCTCTATCAGGGCAGGGGGCGCCGGAGCGGGTAGCCGGGACGGCCCGGGGTAAAGGGACGCCGAGAAGGGGGCGACATGAGTGTGCACGCGCTGGAGGCGGCCCGCCGGTTGGCGCCGCGACTGGCCGCCCGCGCGGCCGAGCACGACCGGGACGGCTCGTTCCCGGTGGACGACTTCGCCGACCTCCGGGCGGCCGGCCTGTTCGGGCTGATGGTGCCGCAGGCGCTGGGCGGCCGGGGCGCCAGCTTCGCCGAGTACGCGGCGGTCGCCACCGAGTTGGCCCGGGGCAACGGCGCGACCGCGCTGGTGTTCAACATGCACGCCTCGGTCACCGGGGCGCTGGGCGCGGTCACCGAGGAACTGGCCGAGGCGCTCGGCGTACCGGACGAGGCGCTGGCCGCCCGCGACCGGCTGCTGCGCGCGGCGGCCGACGGCTCCTGGTACGCGGTGGCGATGAGCGAACGCGGCGCCGGCGCGCGACTGTCCCAGCTCAGCACGGTCTACGAGCCGGTCGACGGCGGCTGGCACATCAAGGGCAGCAAGACCTTCTGCTCCGGCGCCGGCCACCCGGACGGCTATCTGGTGGCCGCCCGCAGCGCCGCCGACCAGTCGGTGGTCTCCCAGTTCCTGGTCCCGGCCGGCGAGGGCATCACGGTCGAGCCCACCTGGGACTCGCTGGGCATGCGGGCCACCTCCTCGCACGACCTGCACCTGGACGTGACGGTCCCGGCCGACCGGCTGCTCGGCGGGGTCGAAGGGCTGGCCCTGGTGGTCGCCCAGCTCATGCCGCACTGGCTGGTCGCCAGCTACGCGGCCGTCTACGTGGGGGTGGCGCGGGCCGCCATCGACGCCGCCGCCGAGCACCTGAACGCCCGCAACCTGGCCGGTCTGCCGGCGGTCCGGGCCCGCCTGGGCCGGGCGGACGCGGCCGCCGCCGCCGCCGAGCTGGTGGTCGCCGAGGCGGCCCGCCGGGTCGACGAGGCCCCCGGCGACGCGGAGACGAACCGCTGGGTGTGGCGGGCCAAGCTGCTGGCCGGCACCACGGCGGCGGAGGTGGCGGCGTCCATGCTGGAGGCCGCGGGCACCTCGGCGACCCGCCGGGGCCACCCGCTGGAGCGGCTCTACCGGGACGCCCGCTGCGGCTCGCTGCACCCGGCCACGTCCGACGTCTGCGCCGACTGGCTCGGCATCGCGGCGCTCGGCGGCGACCCGGACCGTGACGGCTCGACCCCTCGCTGGTGAGCGCGAGGAGTGAGCCGGGGTTGCGAGCCCCGCAGTCGCGAACGAAGGACGGCCCGGTGAGCGCGAGGAGTGAGCCGGGGTTGCGAGCCCCGCAGTCGCGAACGAAGGACGGCCCGGTGAGCGCGAGGGCTGAGGGATCCGAGAGGTGGGGGACGTGGACGTACCGGTGATCGCGGGTATGGGTACGGCGCAGCCGCCGGCCGCCGCGCAGGACGAGCTGTGGACGGGCTTCTTCGCGCGGCACTTCTCCGGGACCACCCGGGCGCTGGCCGAACGGATCTTCGCCAACTCCGGCGTGACCCGCCGGCAGGCGGCGGTGAACCCGTTGCTGGAGGACGTCTCGGAGTGGCCGACCGAACGGCGGATGCGCCGCTACCAGGTCGAGGCGCTGCCGCTGGGCAAGGAGGCGGTGGGGCGCGCGCTCACCGCGGCCGGCCTCGACGCCGGTGACGTCGGCCTGTTCGTGGTCTGCTCCTGCACCGGGTACGCGACCCCGGGGCTGGACATCCTGCTCGCCCGGGACCTCGGCATGGCCCCGGGCACGCAGCGCATGTTCGTCGGGCACATGGGCTGCTACGCGGCCCTGCCCGGGCTCGGCGCGGCGAGCGACTTCGTCACCGCCCGGGGTCGGCCCGCGCTGCTGCTCTGCGCGGAGCTGACCAGCCTGCACATCCAGCCGCCGGGCGCCCGGGTGGACACCCAGCAGATCGTCTCGCACGCGCTCTTCTCCGACGCCGCGGTCGCCGCCGTGGTCGTGCCCGGCGGCCGGGGGTACGCGCTGCGCGAGGTCACCTCGGTCACCGACACCTCCACCGCCGACCACATGACCTGGGACGTCACCGACACCGGCTTCCGGATGGGCCTGTCGCCGAAGGTGCCGCAGGTGCTGTCCCGCTACGTCCGGGACCTGGTGGACGACCTGCTAGCCCGGCACGGGTACGACCGTTCCGAGGTGGACGGCTGGGCGGTGCACCCGGGCGGCCCGCGGATCCTCAACGTGGTGGAACGTGAGCTGGACCTGCCGCCCACGGCGCTGGCCGCGTCCCGGGAGACGCTGGCCGAGCACGGCAACTGCTCGTCGCCGACGGTGCTGCTGATCCTGGACCGGCTGTGCCGTGCGCAGCGCCCGCCCCGGCGGGTGGTGATGCTGGCGTTCGGCCCCGGGCTGACGCTCTACGCGGCACTGCTGGAACGGGCGGGCTGACGGACCGCCGTCGCGTCGATAGCCTGGCGGGCATGGCCTCCGAGGAGCGGACCCGGTTGGCGCTGCTGGCCGGCCTGACCGCGCTGGCGTTGGTGCTCGGCGGGTGGTGGTGGCGGTCGACGGCGCCCCGGGTCGGCGCGACCCCGGGCGGTTCCGCCGACGACCTCGTCCGGTCCCGCGTCGATGCCGCGACCGGGAGGGACTGGCCGGGACCATCGAGCGGATCGGACGCGACGGTGGTCGCGGTCGATCCCTCCTCCGGCGAGCTGGGCTCCGATCCGGACCGCTCGCTGATCATCCAGGTGGAACCCGACGGGGCGGCGCGTCCGCTCCAGGTTTCGCACGTGGTGTGGCGGGAGACGTCCCGGCTGACGCCCGGCGGGTCGCCACTCGTCCGGCAGGCGAACCCGTCGCAGGGCGACAAGTACCGGCTGTCGGTGGGCTGCTCGGGCGACGGGGTGGTCACGGTGGGCTTGTCCGGTGCGGGATCCGACGATGTCGAGCGGGTGCTGCGCTGCGGGGGGCGGCTGGACATCCCGTTGTTGGACGGCAACGGCACACCGATGATGGTGCGGTTCGCCGTCCTGCGGGGTCAGGCCACGCTCGACGCCCGGCTGGAGGCGCTCTACTGAGCCCGGCTCAGCCGCCGAGCCGGACCAGGTCGTCGCGGTAGTCGGTCGCCGGGCCCAGCTCTGGCACCAGCCGGACCAGCGTGCCCTGCCGGTCCACCAGCAGCGCGGCGGCGGTGCCGGGGTGGGCGACGAGGTGCAGGTAGGACCGCAGTCCGCCGGCCGGGTCGCCGAGGGGCCGCACGCCGGGGACGGTGGCGGGGCCGGCGCTGCGGCCCTCGGTCACGGTCACCACGGTGACCCCGGCAGGTGCGGCCGCGGCCGCCGTGCCGACCTGGTCGGCGCAGGTGCAGGCGTCCACCAGGATGATCATGGCGGGTAGCAGGCTGCGCAGCGGCACCGGCGTGTCGTCGCCGCCGACCAGGTCGAGCGCGGGGAGCGGGCCGACCGCCAGCGGCGTGGCCGTGGTCCGGGGCAGCACGGTCGGGGCGCCGGAGCGGTTGGACCGGGGCCAGGTGACGGCCGCCAGGCCGGCGAGCGTGACCAGCACCGAGACCAGCAGCGCGAGTGCCGGAAGCCCGATCCGGACCGGGCCGGGCCGGGGCGCCGGCCGGGGGTCGCGGCGTAGCTCCCGGCGAACCTGCCGGGCCTCGTCGGCCAGCGCGGAGGCGTCGTCGGGGACGACCACCCGGCCCCATTCGGGCGGGAGCCCGGGCAGTCCGTCCGGCGGCCCCTGGCCGTCTGCGTCAGGCACGCCCATCGGACCCCCAGGAACGTCTCGGTGAGCGGACGTCGCGTCCTCCACCAGCGTCCCGCACCGAGGGCCGTACCGCCACACCTGGGCGCGAGTGGAGTTACGGAGCTACCATGGAAGAAGCGCATTGCCCTAGATCTGGACGCTCCCGTCACCCGTGCCAGGTTGTCATTCGTTCGTCACGGAGTGTGTTGAAACCATCGGCTTGACCGCCTGTCAAGCCGAAGAAATACCTCTCACAGGGCCCCTGAGCTGCGCCAACGGTCAGGACAGCGGTGAGACATCGGTGCCTGAGCGTGTTACCCTAGACACAGCGAAAGGGGTTTCGAACCTATGGTTTTCAGTGTCGGCGAGACCGTTGTTTACCCCCACCACGGGGCCGCACTCATCGAGGCAATCGAGACTCGGGTCATCAAGGGCGAGCCAAGGGAATACCTCGTCCTGAGGGTCGCGCAGGGTGACCTGACGGTCCGGGTGCCCGCCGAGAACGCCGAGATCGTGGGTGTGCGCGAGGTGGTCGGCGAAGAGGGCCTGGGCAAGGTCTTCGACGTGCTCCGTGCACCGCACACCGAGGAGCCGACCAACTGGTCGCGGCGTTACAAGGCGAATCTGGAGAAGCTGGCCTCCGGCAACCCGCTGAAGGTGGCCGAGGTCGTCCGCGACCTGTGGCGCCGGGAGCGGGAGCGGGGCCTGTCGGCGGGCGAGAAGCGCATGCTCGCCAAGGCCCGTGACATCCTCGTGGGCGAGGTCGCGCTGGCCGAGAAGAGCACCAAGGACGAGGCTGAGACTCTGCTCGACAAGGTGCTGACCGAGGCCTGATCCACACCTCTGCCTCTACCCGTCCCGCAGCGAACGAATCCGAGGACCGCGACGTGACCGCGCAGCTCAATCCGCGCGGTGACGTCGCGGTCCTCGTTCCTGCGGCCGGTGCCGGGGTACGCCTCGGTCCCGGTGCCCCGAAGGCGCTTCGGCTGCTCGCCGGCGAACCACTGCTGGTGCACGCCGTACGCCGGATCGCCGCCGCGCCCTCGGTCCACACGATCGTGGTGGCCGCGCCGGCCGCCGACGTCGAGTCGGTGCGGGCGATGCTCGGCGCGGTGGCGCCGGTGACCGTGGTGCCGGGAGGCGCCGAGCGCCAGGCGTCCGTGGCGGCCGCGCTCGCCGCCGTCCCCACCGGGCCGGGGATCGTCCTGGTGCACGACGCGGCCCGCGCGCTGACCCCGCCCGACCTGGTCGAGTCGGTGGCCGCGGCGGTCCGCGAGGGGCACGACGCGGTGATCCCGGTGCTGCCGGTGGTCGACACGATCAAGGAGGTCGACGTCGCCGAACGGGTGCTCGGCACGGTCGACCGGTCCGCGTTGCGGGCGGTGCAGACGCCCCAGGGCTTCCGCCGGTCGGTGCTGACCGCCGCGCACGAGGCGGCCGGCGATTCGCTCACCGACGACGCCGGTCTGGTGGAGAAGCAGGGCGTCGCGGTGGTCTGCGTACGCGGTTCCGAGCTGGCCCTGAAGATCACCCGCCCCTTCGACCTGGCCCTGGCCGAACACCTGCTGACCACAGGCGCCTGACCCGCGCCGCCCCCGGCGCGTGGCTTCGAGATCTTGGTACGAATCGACCTCTATGGGGGCCCTTTCGTGCCAAGATCTACCCGGATCCTGGGATCTGGAACGTGGATCCCATTTCGGTCGATGGTTGATCGGCGCGCTGGGGCGTACGAGAACCAGTGCTGACCACAGTCCGGGCCGCAGCCAAGGCGCGGCGCGTACCCTCTGGTCATGATCGTTCCTCGGGTGGCCGTCGGCACCGACGTGCACGCGTTCGAGGCCGGGCGGCCCTGCTGGGTGGCGGGCCTGCACTGGCCGGACCAGGACGGCCTGGCCGGTCACTCGGACGCCGACGTGGCGGCGCACGCCGCCTGCAACGCGTTGCTCTCCGCGGCCGGCCTCGGCGACCTGGGCGCGAACTTCGGGGTGGACCAGCCGGAGTGGGCCGGCGCGTCCGGGGTGGCGTTGCTGGCCGAGAGCGCCCGCCGGGTGCGTGCCGCGGGCTTCCGGATCGGCAACGTCTCGGTCCAGGTGATCGGCAACCGGCCCAAGATCGGCCCGCGCCGGGACGAGGCGCAGCGGGTTCTCTCCGAGGCGGTCGGCGCGCCGGTGACGGTGTCCGCGGCGACCACGGACGGCCTCGGCTTCACCGGCCGCGGTGAGGGCCTGACCGGCATCGCGGTGGCCCTGGTCTACGAGGCTCCGGCGGACTGACCCGCTCCGCGCGGCGGGGTGACGGCGGTTACGCTCGCCGGGATGCCGAGTGACGCCGCCCCCGACCAGTCCGCCGCCGACGGCTACCTGCAGCGTGCCCACCTCCTCGCCGAGCTGGGCCGCTACGACGAGGGGATCGACGAGCTCACCGCCCTGATCGCGGCGCAACCCGCGCATCTGGAGGCGCTGACCATGCTCGCCCGGATGCAGCTCGCCGCCGCCCGTCCCGCGGAGGCGCTCGCCGCGTCCGAGGCGGCGTCGGCGACCGCACCGGGCACCGTGCCGGCGCTGGTGGTACGCGGTCTCGCGCTGCTCGACCTGGAGCGCTGGAAGGCCGCCGCGGCCACCGCGGACGAGATCCTCGCGCTCGGGCCGACCGACGCGTACGCGCAGCGCGGCGCCGCCGCGATCCTGTCCGCCTCGCGGAACGGGCAGGCGGCGCTCGACGCGGCCTGGCGGGGTGTCGAACTGGCGCCGGACGAGCCGGAGGCGCACCTGGTGCTCGGCCTGGTCGCGGTGCGCCTCGAACTGTTCGACCTGGCCGAGCGGGCCTACCGGGAGGCGTTGCGGTTGGACCCGGAACTGGCCGGGGCGCGGCAGGACACCGGCGTGGCCCGGCTGGAGCGGCGCCGCTACGCCGAGACGCTGGAGGACCTGACCGAGGTGGTCGACCTGACCCCGGCGCGGGTCGATCCGGCCCGCACCGCGGACGCCGGGCTGCGCCGGCTGGTGCTGTCCGCCGCCGGCTGGTCGTTGGGCGCCGCCGTGCTGGTGGCGGTGCTGGCCCCGGCCGCCCCGGGCGCGTCCCGCCTGCTCGCCGTGCTGGCCGCGGTCGGTGCCGGGTTGCTGTTCTGGCGGCCCGCGTCCCGGCTGCCCGGGCTGCGCGACGCGATGGCGCGCGGCCTGGCCCCGGCGATCTACGCGGCGGCCGCCGCACCGCTGCTGCTGGCGGTGTACGCGCTGGTCGGCGGCCCGTGGCCGCTGGTGGGGGCGGTCACCGCCACCGTCGTCGCGGGTTTCACGGTGCTCGCCCGCCGCTGAGCCGGGCCGCTATTCCCGTCCCCGGGGTGAGGAAGCGAACGTGTCGACCGGGGTGGCCCGGGGGTAGGAAACCCGGAGCGACAGGCTGTGTCGCGGGCCGGGCGTGTCCCGGCGCGGAAGGAAACCACCGGCTGCAGGAAGCGGGAATCCGTGTTCACCGTCAATGCCTACGCGGCGACGTCCGCGACCGAACCGCTCGCCCCGACCACCATCGAGCGGCGGGACCTCGGACCGGACGACGTCGCGATCGACATCAAGTTCTCCGGCATCTGCCACTCCGACATCCACACCGCGCGCAGCGAGTGGGGCCCGACCACCTATCCGATCGTGGTCGGTCACGAGATCGCCGGCGTGGTCCGGGAGGTCGGCTCCGCGGTGACGAAGTTCGCCGTCGGTGACCGGGTCGGCGTCGGCTGCATGGTCGACTCCTGCCGGGAGTGCGACAACTGCCGTAAGGGCCTGGAGCAGTACTGCCTCAAGGGCAACATCGGCACGTACGGCGGGGTGGGCCGGGACGGCGAGCCGACCCAGGGCGGCTACGCGCAGGCCATCGTGGTCACCGAGGACTTCGTGCTGCGCATCCCGGACGGCATCGAGCTGGACGCGGCCGCGCCGCTGCTCTGCGCCGGCATCACCACCTACTCGCCGCTGCGGCACTGGAACGCGGGCCCGGGCCGCCGGGTGGCCGTGATCGGCCTGGGCGGTCTGGGCCACATGGCCGTCAAGCTGGCCCACGCCATGGGTGCCGAGGTGACCGTGCTGTCCCAGTCGCTGAAGAAGCGGGAGGACGGGCTGCGGCTCGGCGCCGACCACTACCACGCCACCTCGGACGAGGCGACGTTCACCGACCTGGCCGGCTCGTTCGACCTGATCGTCAACACGGTCAGCGCGGCCATCGACCTGGACGCGTACCTGGGCCTGCTGGCCGTGGACGGCACGCTGGTCAACGTGGGCGCGCCGGAGGACCCGCTGTCGGTGCGCGCGTTCTCGCTGATCCCGGCGCGGCGGTCGTTCGCCGGCTCGATGATCGGCGGCATCGCCGAGACCCAGGAGATGCTCGACTTCTGCGCCGAGCACGGGTTGGGCGCCGAGATCGAGGTCATCCCGGCCGAGAAGATCAACGAGGCGTACGAGCGGGTGCTCGCGTCCGACGTGCGCTACCGCTTCGTCATCGACGCCTCGACGTTCTGACGACTCCGTGCGAGGGGGCCGCGTCCGTGCCGGGCGCGGCCCCTTCGGCGTACGTCAGGGCTTGCGCGCCCAGGTCCAGGCGTAGCCGTCGTCCTCGCAGGCGGTCGCCGCGTCGCAGAGGTCCAGCGGGCGGAACGTGTCCACCATGACCGCCAGCTCGTCGAAGAAGTCCGCCCCGATCGACCGCTCGGCGGCGCCCGGCTGGGGGCCGTGGGTGAAGCCGGACGGGTGCAGCGAGATCGAGCCCTGCTCGATCCCGGAGCCGCGCCGGGCCTCGTAGTTGCCGCCGGTGTAGAAGAGCATCTCGTCGGAGTCGACGTTGTGGTGGTTGTACGGCACCGGGATGGCGGCCGGGTGGTAGTCCACCTTGCGCGGCACGAACGAGCAGATCACGAAGTTCGGGCCCTGGAACGTCTGGTGCACCGGCGGCGGCTGGTGGATCCGCCCGGTGATCGGCTCGAAGTCGTGGATGGAGAACGCCCACGGGTACATGTGCCCGTCCCAGCCGACCACGTCGAACGGGTGGTTAGCGTAGACGTACCTCGTCCACCCACGACGGTGCTTGACCAGCACCTCCACCTCCTCGCCGTCGACCAGCAGCGGGGTGTCCGGTCCCCGGACGTCACGCTCGCAGTAGGGCGAGTGCTCCAGGAACTGCCCGCGTACGGAGAGGTAGCGCTTGGGCGGGCCGATGTGGCCGGACGCCTCCACCGCGAGCAGCCGGGTCGGCTCGTCGCCGGTGGGCACCAGGCGGTGGATGGTCGAGGTGGGGATGACGACGTAGTCGCCGGCCACCGCGTCGAGCACGCCGAACGGCGACTCCACCCGCAGCGAGCCGGACTCCAGGTAGAGGCAGTGGTCGCCGGTGGCGTCGCGGAACAGCGGTGAGGGCCGGTCGGCCAGCACGTACGCGATCCGGACGTCGTCGTTGGCGAGCAGGTACTGCCGGCCGAGCACCGGGTCCGCGCCGGCGCCGTCGAGTTTGTGCGTGCGCAGGTGGCGCGGTTTGAGCGGCAGGTTCGGCACCCGGGTGACGGCGGGCGGGGCGAACTCCTCGGCGGCGAGGATCGCGGTCGGCGCGTGCCGGTGGTAGAGCAGCGAGGAGTCGGAGGAGAAGCCCTCCTGGCCGACCAGCTCCTCCGCGTAGAGCGTGCCGTCGGGCTGCCGGAACTGGGTGTGGCGCTTGCGGGGCACCTCGCCGACGCTGCGGTAGTACGGCATCTCGCCTCCCGTTATGTCCCGTTCTCCGGCCGGTGGCGTCCGATAATCGGACGCGGTTGTCCGTTCCTCGTAGCGTCCCGTACATTCTTGTCTCGTGTCAACGCAGGTGCCCCGCCTCCTCGCCGGCCTGGTCGACGACGCCGCGGTCTTCCCGCCCGGCAACGCCGCGCTGCCCGACGCGGTCACCGCGCACCGCCGGCACCGCGCGGCCTGGTACGCCGACCTGGTCGGCCCGCTGCTGCTGCCCGCCTCCGACCTCCAGGCCGGTGCGTTGACCGGCCTGGTCGACCCGGCCGAGGGCCTCGTCATCGGCCTGATCGGCGACACCGGCCTCGACGGGCTGCCCGCCGCGCTGTCGGCCCTGGCGCCGGACGGCGTGACCGCCCGGCAGGTCGAGGCGCCGGTGGCCAAGCGCGGCGAGGACCCCGCCCCCGGTGTGGCCGAGCTGGTCGCGCTCGCCGGCCGGCTCGACGGCGCCTCCGTGTACGCGGAGATCCCGCTGACGCTCGGCCTGATGGACGCGCTGGACGCGCTCGCCCGGGCCCGGGCCGGCGGGCTCCCGGTGGCGGCCAAGTTCCGCACCGGCGGGCTGGCCGCCGAGTTGTTCCCGACGCCGGTCGAGCTGGCCGCGGTGATCTGCGCCTGCCGCGACCGCGAGCTGCCGTTCAAGCTCACCGCCGGGCTGCACCACGCGATCCGGCACCGTGACCCGGAGACCGGCTTCACCCACCACGGCTTCGTCAACGTGCTGGCCGCCACGCTGGCCGCGGTCGAGGGCGCCCAGGTGGACGCCGTCGCCGAGCTGTTGGCCGCGACCGACCCGCTGCGCGTGGTCGAGTCGGCCCGGGCCCGCCGCGAGTCCGCGCGACCGCTCTGGGTCGGCTACGGCTCGTGCAGCATCTCCGAACCATTGACCGATCTGATCCGGCTGGGGCTGGTGAACGGGGGATACGAGGCATGAGCGAACGCACCGAGCGGAGCGAGGGCCGTGAGGCCATGCCCGGCCAGCACGACGTGAGTTGGGTTTCGGGTGCGGCGGGCTCGCCGTACGGGGTGACCAACCTGCCGTACGGGGTGTTCCGGCACGGCGACCGCGAGCCGCGGATCGGCGTCCGCATCGGCGACTTCGTGCTCGACCTGGCCGGCGCGGAGACGGTCGGGCTGGTGCTGGCCGGCGGGGCGCTCGGCCGACCCACGCTGAACGCCTTCCTGGCGCTCGGCCGCCCGCAGTGGACCGCCGTCCGGCAGCGGGTCGTCGAGCTGCTCACCGACCCGGCGCACCGCCCGGCGGTGGAGCCGCTGCTGGTGCCGCTGCGCGAGGTCGAGCTGCTGCTGCCGTTCGAGGTCGCGGACTACGTCGACTTCTACTCCTCGGAGCACCACGCCGGGAACGTCGGGCAGATCTTCCGGCCCGGCCAGCCGCCGCTGCTGCCGAACTGGAAGCACGTGCCGATCGGCTACCACGGCCGAGCCGGCACGGTGGTCGTCTCCGGCACCCCGGTGGTCCGCCCCTCCGGGCAGCGGGCCAGCGCGCAGGGCCCCACCACGGGCGCGTCCGTACGTCTGGACATCGAGGCCGAGGTGGGTTTCGTGGTCGGCGTGCCGAGCCGGCTCGGCGAGCGGGTGCCGACGGCCGACTTCGCCGACCACGTGTTCGGCGTGGTGCTGGTCAACGACTGGTCCGCACGGGACATCCAGGCCTGGGAGTACCAGCCGCTCGGCCCGTTCCTGGGCAAGTCGTTCGCCACCTCGGTCTCCGGCTGGGTCACCCCGCTGGAGGCGCTCGCCGACGCGTTCGTGCCCGCGCCCGACCAGGACCCGCCGGTGCAGGACTACCTGCGGGACACCCCGCACCTCGGGCTGGACCTGACCCTGTCGGTGGAGTGGAACGGCGAGCGGGTAGCCGAGCCGCCGTTCGCCACCATGTACTGGACCCCGCCCCAGCAGCTCGCCCACCTCACCGTGAACGGTGCCTCGCTGCGCACCGGCGACCTCTACGCCTCCGGAACCGTCTCCGGCCCCGAGCGCGCTCAGGTCGGCTCGTTCCTGGAGCTGACCTGGGGCGGGTCCGAGCCGGTCAAGCTCGCCGACGGCAGCGAGCGGACGTTCCTGGAGGACGGCGACACGGTGACGATCACCGCCACCGCGCCCGGCCGGGACGGCACCACCATCGCCCTGGGCGAGGTCACCGGGACGGTCCTGCCCGCCCGCTGAACCACCTGCCGGCCGGACGGCCTCGATCGCACATCGGGTGCGATCGAGGCCGTTTCCTTCCGCGTTGATCGACTCGGATCGCGTACGCCCCGGGCGGCCACTCCGGGGCGCGCCCGAGTCGGAAGAAGCCGAACAGGAAGGACCGAGCATGACCGAGCTGACCGGAGCCGTCTGGCGCACCAGCAGCCGCTCCAACGATCAGGGCCTCTGTGTCGAGGTGGCGACCAACGTGGTCACCGCGCACGGCGTGGTGGGCGTACGCGACTCGAAGGACCCGGACGGTCCGGCGCTCGCGGTCAGCCCGCCGGGCTGGACGGCGTTCGTCACCGCGCTGCGGGGCGGAACGCTCCGCGGCTGACCGCTCGTCGGATGCCCCGGTGCCCCGCTCGGGGCACCGGTGGTGGAAATGTCACCGCAAGGCTCCCGGTTTCCGGTGACGGCCCGTACCGTGGACGACACGGGAGGTGCCATGTCGACGGTGACGGTTTCCGCATTCATCGAAGCGCAGGACGACGACCTGTGGCGCCTGCTCACCGACCTCCCGGCCCGCGCCGACTGGCTCTCGGCGGTGGGCGCGGTCGAGGTCCTCGGCGCCGGCGGCTTCGCGCCCGGCACGGTCTGGCGGGAGACCCGCCTGCGGCCCGACGGCGGCACCGAGCCGGAGGAGTACGAGGTGGTCGAGGCGGTGGCGCCGGCCCGTCTGGTGCTCGACTCGCGCGGCGCGGGCGTCGACTACCGGATCACCTGGACGCTGCGCACGGTCGAGCGGCGGCGGCGCGGGTGCACCGAGGTCACCGTCGAGCAGGAGGCGGTGCCGACCCGGCCGTACGGGCGGGTGCTGGCCCTGATCCTCGGCGGCCTGGCCGCCCGCGCGGTGGAGGGCGCGCTCCGGCGTGACCTGGCCGACCTGGCGCTGGCCGCCGGCCCCGCCCGTTCCGCCGAAGCGGCCTGAGCCGACCCGACCGCTCCCCGCACCCCGGCCCGGACCCGGCCGGTAGGGTGCCGGGGCGGAGGTGGCGGATGGCGAAGGCCGCGAGGCGGCGGATCCTGACGACGCTGCTGGCGGTGCTGGCCGTCGCGGCGTCGGTCGCCGTGGTCGTCCGGGTGTTGGCGCCCGCCGAGGTCGAGACCGTCGCCCGGGACCCGTACCCGGCCGCGCCCGCGCCGACCGCCGGGGTGATCGCGCGGCTGCCGGTGGCGCCGCTGGTCGTGGACGGCCGGCTCCGGGTCTACGCCGGCACCCGCCAGGTGTACGCGGACCAGCCGGTCACCGGGCGGCACCGGGTCACCCCGTTCTGGTCCTACCGCCGCTGGCCGGCGACGCTCGTCGGGGTGCTCGCCGAGGGCACCACGGTGGTCAGCCGCTGGTCCGACGGGACGCTGGTGGCACTGGACGCGCGGACCGGCCGGGTGGCCTGGCGCGCGGACGGCCCGGAGCCGGGGTCGGTGCCGGAGCCGCGCCGCACCTACGCCGGCACGGTCTGGGACCCGGCCGGCCTGCACGTGGCCCGGACGGCGGCCGGCCGGACCGTGCTGCTCGCCGCCGGTCCGGGTGCGCTCGGCGGGTACGACCTCGGCGACGGCCGCCGGCTCTGGCACGTCGACATCGGGCGCGGCTGCCGGACCGACGTGGGCACCACGGCCAGCGGCGAGCTGGTCGGGGTGGACCGCTGCGCCGGGCCGGCCGCGGTCGAGCTGCGGGACGCGGCGACCGGCGCGGTACGGACCCGTTGGCGGCCGCCGGACGCGCCGGACCAGCTGGTGGTCAGCCCGGTGGGTTGCCGCGACGGGCACTCCGGCTGCCGGGGACTGCGGACCGCCGGGCCGGGCGGCGAGAACAGCCGGGGCTGGCTGGTGGCGGACCCGGGTGAGCCGACCGCCGCGCCGGGCCTGGACGGTGCGGACACGGCGCTGGACGGCGAGCGGGTGGTGGACACGTCCGGCCCGGTGGTGGTCGGGCGGTCGCCCCGCACCGGCGAGGAGCTGTGGCGTCGGGCGGACATCCACCCGGCCCGGGTGCTGGCGGTCGAGCCGGGGCGGGTGCACCTGCTGACCGACCGGCGGGAGCTGGTCACCGTGGATCCGATCACCGGCGCGACGCGGTCGACGTCCGTGCTGGACCTCGGGCGGGACGGGATCGCCTGGCGACCGGGCCGGGCGTACGCGGTGGACGGTTACGTCGCGGTGGAGCGGCTGCGGGAGCGGGCCCGCCCGGAGGACGACGACCAGGGGTACTTCCTGATGGCGGAGCCGGTGCTGCTCGCCGCCACGTGACCGGATCTGCCAACAAAACGGACAAAAGCCACTACAGTGCTCTCATCCGATGGTCGTCGGACGAGACGTCCGAGGCCGGTCCGTAGGGGGTTGACGGACCGGCCCCGGACGCGCTCCGGTCAGGCCAGCGCGGCCTCGGCGGCGGCCAGGAACGCGTCGTTCTCGGCCGGGGTGCCGATGGTGACCCGCACCCCGTCGCCCGGGAACGGCCGGACGATCACGCCGCGCGCCTCGCACGCCTTGCCGAACGCCACCGCGCGCTCGCCCAGCGGCAACCAGACGAAGTTGGCCTGGCTCTCCGGCACGTCCGGCACGAACTTGCGCAGCGCCTCGGTGACCCGGTCCCGCTCGGCCACCACCAGCGCGCAGCGCCGCTCGACCTCGTCGGCCTGCGCCAGCGCGGCCAGCGCGCCGGCCTGGGCGGCCATGCTGGTGGAGAACGGCGTCACCACCTTGCGCACGGCGGCGGCCACGGCCGGCGCGGCCACCAGCCAGCCGATCCGCAGCCCGGCCAGACCCCACGCCTTGGACAGCGTGCGCAGCACCGCCACGTTCGGCCGGTCCAGGTAGCTCAGGCCGTCCGGCACCTCCGGATCGGTGACGAACTCCCGGTACGCCTCGTCGATCACCACGAGCACGTCGTCCGGCACCGCGTCGAGGAAGCGGTCCAACTCGGCCCGGCGCACCGCCGTACCGGTGGGGTTGTTCGGGTTGCAGACCAGGACCATCCGGGTCCGGTCGGTCACCGCCGCCGCCATCGCGTCCAGGTCGTGCCCGTGGCCGGCGTCGTTCGGCACCCGCACGCTGGTCGCGCCGCTGGTCGCCGCGATGATCGGGTACGCCTCGAACGAGCGCCACGAGTAGAGCAGCTCGTCACCGGGCAGGCAGGTCGCCCGCACCAGGTGCTCGGCCAGCGCCACCGACCCGCAGCCGGTGGCGATCCGGTCGGCGTCCACGCCGTACCGCTCGGCCAGCGCCTGGCGCAGCGCCACCACGCCCATGTCCGGGTAGCGGTGCGAACCGGCGACCGCCTCGGCGACCGCCTCCACCACACCGGGCAGCGGGCCGTACGGGACCTCGTTGCTGGCCAGCTTGATCGCCTCGGGCAGGCCCAGCTCCCGGGCCAGGTCGGCCGGGCTGCGGCCGGGCACGTAGTTGGGCAGCGCGTCCAGGTCGGCGCGGGTGAGCCGCAGCGGAGGCTGGTGACGTCCGGTGTCGGTCATGGGGTGTCTCCCGGGGGGTCGGCGCGGTCGCGCGGGGCGGTACGGGGGTCGGTCCGGTCGCGGGGGAGCTGGACCACCACGGTCTGCGCCCGCTTGTCGTGCAGAGCCTGACGCAGCGGCTGGTCGAACAGCGGCGAGACCGCGTCGACGAACTGGAGCAGCAGGCCCAGCCCGCAGCAGTACCAGAGCAGCGTGGGCAGGCCCATCGTGCTCCAGCGCCGGGTGGCCCGGCCGAAGCCGAGCGGCTGGTCCGCCTCGATCGGCACCGCGCGTACGCCCATCAGCCGCTTGCCGAAGGTCTGCCCGCGCGCCGCCATCGACGGCACCTCGTACGCGTACCAGAGCGCGGTGGCGATCAGCAGGATGGCGATCTGCAACCCGCCGGCCTGCTCGTCGATCTGCGGCAGCCCCTCGGTGGAGGTGTCCCCGTTCAGGGCCCGGCGCATCGACTCGCGCAGGTAGGGCGAGACCGCCTCGAAGTAGCGCCAGACGAACCAGCCGTTGACCACGGCGTTGAGCAGGAACACCACGCCGAGGTCGATCAGGCGGGCGACCAGTCGCGAGCCGTACGAGGCGAGCGGCAACCCGTGCGGACGCGGCGCCGGCGGACGGCCCGGCCAGTGCGGGTACGGCCAGCCCGGCGGCGGCCCCTGCGGCCCTGGCCACGGCCCGGCCTGTCCGGGTTGCCCGGGCTGCCCCGGCCATCCCCCGTTCGGGCCCGGCTGCCCGGGAGCGGCGGTCGGCGGGAGCGGGTACGGCCCGGCCGGCGGCTGGCCCGCGCCCGGCCCGGAGACCGGCGGGACGGCCGCGCCACCGGTCGCGCCCGAGGTCGGCCGGGCGGCGGTGGGGTCGGCGCCCGCCGCCACCGGGGTCGGCTCGGGCTCGGCGGGTGGGGGGCCGTCGGGCGGGGTGACGTCGACCGGGATCGGCGCGCCGATCCAGCCCTCACCGTCCCACCACCGGCGGGTCTCCGGATCGGCCGGGTCGACGTGCCAGCCAGGTTCCACACTCACAGCTGTGCCTTCGGGTGCGCGCTCACGGCGCTCGCCTTGGTTCCCGACTGCGGGGCTCGCAGGCCCGGCTCACTCCTCGCGCTCACGGTGCAACCTTAACGACGACCGTGCCGGCCGCCTTGTCGTGCAGGCACTGCTGCCAGGGCTTGTCCCAGAGCTGCCAGAAGCCGTCCAGGTAGTTGAGGAACGGCACGAACGAGCCGGCGACGAACTCGACCAGGTACCGCTTGCCCAGGGCGCCCCGGGTCAGCGGCGCGTCCGGCTGGAGCGGCACGATCCGCAGTTTCATCACCTTCTTGCCGAGCGTCTGGCCGGTCCGGCGGGCGTACTCGACGTGGTAGAGCCAGTAGAAGACCAGCAGGAGCAGGAACAGCACCAGTTCGGCCAGGAGCAGCGGCAGGAAGACGTCGCTGAAGATCACCGACGGGTCGGGCTCGGCCACGGTGCCGTCCGGTCCGGCCGCTGGCATCCGGTCCATCATCCGGAGGACGAGCCAGACGAAGACCGGCGCGAAGAGCACCATCAGCACCGCCGACGCGAGAGCCGTGTCGATCAGCCAGGCCACCAGCCGTTCCCCGAAGCCGGCCAGCGGTTGACCGTTCGGGGCAAGGGCCGGCGGCACGAACCCGGCGTGCGGCGCGTACCCCGGGGGCGGGGGCGGATAGCCGGGCAGGTGGGCGTACGTCGGCGGGGTGTGCTGCGCGGGCACCGCGGGGGCGGTGGGCGGCGCGAAGCCGCCGCCCGCGGGCGGGGGCCCGGCGGGCGGCGGCGTGCTGTTCGGGGGAGGCTCGATCACGCCGACAGTGTTACAGGTTGCCGCGCTTCTCCTGCTCCCGCTCGATCGCCTCGAACAGGGCCTTGAAGTTGCCCTTGCCGAAGCCGAGGGAGCCGTGCCGCTCGATCAGCTCGAAGAAGACGGTGGGGCGGTCCTGCACCGGCTTGGTGAAGATCTGGAGCAGGTAGCCGTCCTCGTCCCGGTCCACCAGGATCTTGCGGGACTGAAGTTCCTCGATCGGCACCCGGACGTTGCCGATGCGGGCACGCAGCTCCGGGTCCTCGTAGTAGGAGTCCGGGGTGTCCAGGAACTCGACGCCGGCCGCCCGCATGGCGTCCACGCTGGCCAGGATGTCGTTGGTGGCCACGGCGACGTGCTGGGCGCCCGGGCCCTGGTAGAACTCCAGGTACTCGTCGATCTGCGACTTCTTGCGGGCCACGGCCGGCTCGTTGAGCGGGAACTTCACCTTGCGGGTGCCGCTCGCCACCACCTTGCTCATCAGCGCCGAGTAGTCGGTGGCGATGTCGTCGCCGACGAACTCGGCCATGTTGGTGAAGCCCATGACGCGCTTGTAGAACTCGACCCACTCGTCCATCCGGCCCAGCTCCACGTTGCCGACCACGTGGTCGACGGCCTGGAAGAAGCGCTTCGGCTGGAGGCCGGCGTCGATCATCGGCTGCCGGTCCACGATCGGGCCGCGGGCGACGAAGCCGGGCAGGAACACCCCGGTGTAGCGGGACCGGTCGACCAGCGTGTGCCGGGTGTCCCCGTACGCGCCGATGGACGCCATCCGGACGGTGCCGTGCTCGTCGCTGACGTCGTGCGGCTCGACCAGACCGGTCGCGCCCTGCGCGGTGGCGTGCGCGTACGCGGCGTCCACGTCCGGCACCTCCAGCGCGATGTCGGAGATGCCGTCGCTGTGCTTCGCCACGTGCGCCTCGCCGTCGGCGCCCGGGCGGACCACGCCGGTCAACACGAACCGGGCCGAGCCGCTGGTCAGCACGTACTGGGCGTGGTCCCGGTAGCCCTGCTCCGGGCCGCGGTAGGCGACACAGGTCATGCCGTAGGCGGTGGAGTAGTAGTGCGCCGCCTGCTTGGCGTTGCCGACCAGGAAGTGCAGGTGGTCGAGGCCCTTCACCGGGAACGGGTCCCGGCTGATGTCGTGGTCGACGGCGCCGACGAGAACGTCGGCGTCGACGTCCTCGGTCGACTGGGGTCGGTCGATCGCCTGGGTCATGGTGGCCTCCCTCGCGTACCGGCCGGCCTCGTGGGCCGCCGTGGATGTGCTCTTCCGGCGAGGATCTACGGCCGACCGTAAGGTGGGCAATAGTTGGCGATATTCCTGGTCAGGTTGCGCATTCGGTACGGTTGGTCGCCATGAACACTGGTCAGGATGCACAGCTCGACGAGCTGGACGCCCGCTTGATCGAACTGCTCGCCGAGGAGCCCCGGATCGGGGTGCTGGAGTGCTCGCGGCGGCTCGGCGTGGCCCGGGGCACGGTCCAGGCGCGGCTCGACAAGCTCGTCGGTCGCGGGGTGGTGGGCGGGTTCGGGCCGGACATCTCCCCGGCCGCGATCGGCTTCGGGGTGACCAGCTTCGTCACCCTGGAGATCAGCCAGCGGCACGGCCACGACCAGGTCACCGCGCACCTGGCCGCCATCCCGGAGGTGCTGGAGGCGCACACCATCACCGGCTCCAGCGACCTGCTCTGCCGGATCGTGGCCCGGTCGAACACCGACCTCCAGCGGGTCATCGACCAGATCGTCGCCTCGGAGGGGATCCGGCGCGCCTCCACCATCATCGCGCTGGCCGAGCAGATCCCCTACCGCACGCTCCCCCTCGTCCGCTCCGCCGCCCGGGGGGAAGGAAGGGCCCCCTCTTAACGCATCCGGTAGAGGAAGGGCCCCCTCTTAACATCCGAACCCGGGCAAGAAGCGGCGCGACACGCCCCGCGGGCGGCCCGGGGGAGCGGTGATCGTCGCTACCGTGTGCGGTGTGAAGGGCCTAGGCGTACGCGGCTGGTTGCTGCTCGGGCTCGTCACCGTGGTCGTGCTCGCCGCCACCGGGGTCTGGAACCCGTTCCCCGGCCTCTGGGACTGGGTCGACCGGAGCAAGCCGATCTCCGAGCCGGACGTGGTCTGGCAGCAGCGCGTCGGCGGCACCCCGCGCAGCGTCACCATCGCCGGCGACACCGTGATCGTGGAGCAGCGCACCCGGATCGAGGCGCGCACGCTCGCCGACGGCAGCCAGCTCTGGGAACGCAAGGCCGACTGGTCGGCGGTGGCGGGCAGCGGCCGGGAGTCCGTCGTCGCGGTGGGCAAGCTGCTGGACAAGGGGTACGAGGTGCTCGACCCGGTGACCGGCGTGACCCGCCGCCGGGACGAGCGGGCCATCGCCGTCTGGACCTACCGGAACCTGCTGCTGGACGCGTACTGCGTGCAGGCCACCGACTGCACGCTGCGGGCCTGGGAGCCGCGCGGGACGACTCCGCTGTGGAGCGCGTTCCTGCCCGGCGTGCACAGCGGCGTGCTCGCCGACAACCCCGAACTGCTCGGCACCCGGCGACTGGGCGCGACCCGGATCGACGGCGGGGTGGCCGGGCCGGAGTCGGTCCCGCCGCTGCTGGGCTTTCCGGTCGACGGTCGGGTGCACGTGGTCGACACCGCCACTGGCCGGGTGCTGCAGAACGTCCAGCCCGGGCGGGAGGAGCGCCTGGCGGTGGTCGGCGGGCGGCTGCTCCGGATCGCGGCGACCTCCCGGGACGGGAGCTGCTACTTCGTCGTCACCGCCGTCGACCCGGCCACCGGGCAGCAGGTGTGGCGGCGGGCCGGGATCAACCTGCGCACCGCCGACTACGCCGGCTGCGTGCAGCGGGAGGATCCGCAGGGCGCCCGCAACGTGCTCATCGGCGTCGCCCCGGACGGGCGGGAGGCGGTCCTCGACGGCTACGACGGCCGGCTGCTCCTCCTCGGCGCGGAGGGCGAGAAGCTGCTCGCGGTCGACGACCGGTACGCGGTGGTGCGCAGCGCCGACAAGGACTCGCTGCTCGGCCGGGAACTGTCCGCCGACCGGACCCGGTGGACCCGGCCGGCCGGCGGCAAGAGCGGCGCGGCGCTCACCCCGTATGCGGCAGTGATCAGCGAGGAGAAGCCGTCCCGGCTGGTCGCGGTCGAGCCGCGTGGGGGTCGGGTGCTGGTCGAGCTGCGTACGTCGGCGAACGCGTTGGCGGTCGGCCCGAACGGCATGATCATCGGCGAGGGACGGGAGATCGGGTACGTGCGCTGGGGTGCCGGGGCCGCCGGAGCGCCGCCGCCGAACGAGGACGCCGTGCCCGCGCCCGACCCGGGTGACACCTGGCGTCCGCCGACTGACCAGGGCAGCTGCGGTCCGAAGCGGGAACTCTGCGCCGACGGCAAGTGACGCCGGGTGAGAGCGCCGTCCCACGACCGACCTGCGGGTGTCACCGATCGACGGCTCTGCCCTAGGCTTTTCGGTCATGAGCAGTGCCGCCGCCTTCTCGTACGCACCCCTGCTGCCGACCGGTCCCGACCAGACGGAGTATCGCCTGGTCACCGACGAGGGCGTGGACGTCGTCAACGGCCCGGGTGGCCGCCGGTTCCTCACCGTGGAGCCGGCCGCGCTGACCGCGCTGACCGCCGAGGCGATGCACGACATCGCCCACTTCCTGCGCCCGGCGCACCTGGCCCAGCTCCGGTCGATCATCGACGACCCGGCGGCCTCGCCGAACGACCGGTTCGTCGCGCTGGACCTGCTGCGCAACGCCAACATCGCCGCCGGCGGCGTGCTGCCGATGTGCCAGGACACCGGCACCGCGATCGTGATGGGCAAGCGTGGCCGGCACGTGCTCACCGACGGCGCCGACGCGGAGGCGATCTCGCGCGGCGTCTACCAGGCCTACACCCGGCTCAACCTGCGCTACTCCCAGCTCGCGCCGCTGACCATGTGGGACGAGCGGAACACCGGCAGCAACCTGCCCGCCCAGGTGGAGCTCTACGCCGAGGACCCGGACGGCCACCCGGACGCCTACAAGTTCCTGTTCATGGCCAAGGGCGGGGGTTCGGCCAACAAGTCCTACCTCTACCAGGAGACGAAGGCGCTGCTGAACCCGACGCGGATGATGCAGTTCCTGGAGGAGAAGCTGCGGCTGATCGGCACCGCCGCCTGCCCGCCCTACCACCTGGCGATCGTCATCGGCGGCACCTCCGCCGAGTACGCCTTGAAGACCGCCAAGTACGCCTCCGCGAAATACCTGGACGCGCTGCCGACGCAGGGCTCGATGAGCGCCCACGGCTTCCGCGACCTGGAGTTGGAGGCCGAGGTGCTGGAGCTGACCCGCAACTTCGGGATCGGCGCGCAGTTCGGCGGGCGCTACTTCTGCCACGACGTGCGGGTGGTCCGGCTGCCCCGGCACGGCGCCTCCTGCCCGGTGGCGATCGCGGTCTCCTGCTCGGCCGACCGACAGGCGGTCGCCAAGATCACCCCGTCCGGCGTCTGGCTGGAGCGGCTGGAGACCGACCCGGCGCGGTTCCTCCCCGACGTCACCGACGAGACGCTGGAGACCGAGGAGGTCGTCCGCGTCGACCTGAACCGGCCGATGGACTCCATCCGCGCCGAGCTGTCGAAATACCCGGTGAAGACCCGCCTGTCGCTGACCGGCCCGCTGGTGGTCGCCCGGGACATCGCCCACGCCAAGATCGCCGAGCGGTTGGACGCCGGTGAGCCGATGCCGCAATATCTGCGCGACCACGCGGTCTACTACGCCGGCCCGGCCAAGACGCCCGAGGGCTACGCGTCCGGCTCGTTCGGCCCGACCACGGCCGGCCGGATGGACGCCTACGTGGAGAAGTTCCAGGCCGCCGGCGGTTCGATGGTGATGCTGGCCAAGGGCAACCGGTCCGGCCAGGTCACCCGCTCCTGCGCGGCCCACGGCGGCTTCTACCTCGGCTCGATCGGCGGACCGGCGGCCCGCCTCGCCCAGGACTGCATCAAGCACGTCGAGGTGCTCGAATATCCCGAGCTGGGCATGGAGGCGGTCTGGAAGATCGAGGTGGAGGACTTCCCCGCCTTCATCGTCGTCGACGACAAGGGCAACGACTTCTTCGCCGAGGTCACCAAGCCGGTGCTCACGGTCGGCCGGCGCTGACCCGCTGACGGCGCGAGGGGCGCCCGGGAGTCCTCCCGGGCGCCCCTCCGCGTGTCCGCTGTGCACCGACATCGGTGCGCCCGCCCGGCTGGACGGCCGGACGGGCGCACCGCCCCCGTCGGATGCCGTCACCGACAACCCGGGTCGAGTCTGGTCGTCGTCGCTGTCGATCCGCTATCACATCGCTATCGCCTCGACAGGGCGTTCCGTGACCGTCGGGCTACGCTGCTGGAAGTTGCACTCACGGGGGCGGGTGGTGGCACAGATGCGCTTCGGGATCCTGGGACCCCTGCGGGTCGGCGGTGGTGAAGCCACCGTCACCGCGGGTCGGGACCGGATCGTGCTCGCCATGCTGCTGCTGCGCGCCGGGCGGGTGGTGTCGACCGAGGAACTGGTCGACGCGGTCTGGGAGGAGCGCCCGCCGGCCACCGCGCGGGCTCAACTCCAGATCTGCGTGTCCCGACTGCGGCAGCGGTTCGCCCTGCTCGGGCTGCCCGCCGAGACCATCGTCACCGACCCGGCCGGCTACGGCATCCGGGTCGAGCCGGACGACCTCGACGCCGAAGTCTTCGCCCGCGGGGTGGAGACGGCCCGCGCGGCGGCGGCCGGCGGCCGGATGGCGGACGCGCGGCGGCGCTACCGGGCGGCCCTGGCGCTCTGGCGGGGCCCGGCGCTGGCGGGCGTCCCGGCCCGGAGCGTCCGGCGGCGGGCCCAGACGCTCGACGAGCAGCGGCTCGCGGTGCTGGAGGAGTGCGTCGACGTGGAGCTGCGGCTGCGGCGGGCGGCCGACCTGGTCGACGAGCTGGCCGAGAACGTCGAACGCCACCCGTTGCGCGAGCGGCTGCGCGGGCAGCTGATGCTGGCCCTGTCCGCGCTCGGACGCCAGGCGGACGCGCTCGCCGTCTACCGGGAGGGCCGGCGGATCTACGCCGACGAGCTGGGCATCGAACCCGGTGCGGCGTTGCAGGAACTGCACCAGCGGGTGCTCGCCGGCGACCTGGCGCTGGGCGGGTCGGAGACGCGCGCCGCCACGCCGGTGCGGGCGCTGCCCCGGGCCATCAGCGACTTCACCGGCCGGCAGCAGACCGTGGCCCGGCTGGTCAAGGAGATCGACCAGGACGGGGTCCGGGTCCACCTGGTCGACGGCATGGCGGGCAGCGGCAAGACCACGCTCGCCGTCCAGGTGGCGACCGCGCTGGGCGAGCGCTTCCCGGACGCGCAGCTCTTCGTCGACCTGCACGGGCACAGCGAACGCAGCCCGTTGAGCACGGCCGCCGCGGTGGCCACCCTGCTCCGGCAGCTCGGTGTGCCGGCGGAACGCGTACCGGTGGACCTGGCGGACCGGCTGGCCATGTGGCGCTCCGAGCTGGCCGGACGGCGGGCCGTCGTGGTGCTCGACAACGCGGCGGACGCCGCCCAGGTCGCACCCTTGCTGCCCAACGGCCCGGACTGCCTGGTGCTGATCACCAGCCGTCGGCGGCTGATCGGCCTGGACGGCGGTCGGCCGTCCTCGTTGCCGGTGCTCGACGCCGACGAGGCGGTCGAACTGCTCGCCCGGGTGGCCGGCGCGGAGCGGGTCTGGGCGGAGCCCGACGCCGCCGCGGAGGTGGCCCGCCGCTGCGGCCACCTTCCGCTCGCCCTGCGACTGGCCGGCGCCCGGCTCGCGCACCGGCCGCGGTGGCGGGTGGCCGACCTGGCCGAGCGGCTGGCGACCGCGGCGGATCCGCTGGCCGAGCTGACCGCCGGGGAGCGTTCGGTGGCCCGGGCCTTCGCCCTGTCGTACGAGCAGGTGGCGCCGGCCGCGCAGCGCGTCTTCCGCCTGATCGGGCTGCACCCCGGCACCCGGGTGGACAACCGGGTGGCGGCGGCGCTCGCCGACCTGTCGCTGCCGGAGGCGCAGGACGCGCTCGACGACCTGGTCGACGCGCACCTCGTCGAGGAGGTGGAACCGGGCCGCTACGGGCTGCACGACCTGATCCGGGAGTACGGGCGCACGCTCGGCGCGGACCGGGAGACCGCGGCGGAGCGGCGGGCGGCGCTGGAACGGCTCCTCGAATACCACGTTCAGGTCGCTCTCGCCATCGCGCGCGTGATGGAGCTGCCCGGCAACGGTCACCTGATCGACCTGCCCGAGCCGGCCCGGCCGGACCTCGTGGCCGCCGTCGCCCCCCTCGGCCGGCCCTGGTTCGACGAGAACGGGGCCGCCCTGCTCGCCCTGATCCGGCTGGCGGAGGTCGAAGGACTTCCGCGGTACTGCTGGCAGCTCGCCCGCGCCTGCTGGAAGGCGCACTTCGACGGGGGCCACCTCGACGAGCTGGTCGAGGCGCACACCATCGGCCTGCGCGCCGCCCGGGCCCTCCAGGACGACGAGGCCGTGGCGATGACGCTCAACTACCTCGCCTCGGCGCACTTCCGTCGGGCCCGCTTCGCCGAGGCCGTACGGCTCACCGAGGCGTCGGTCGAGGTCTACCGGCGGCTCGGCCGGCGCCACGCGCTCCGCAACTCACTGAACAACCTGGGCACCGCCTACTCCCACAACGGCGACCACCGGCGGGCGATCGAGACGTACGCGGCCGCCACGCAGCTCGCGCGGGAGCTGGACGAGGCCGCGGCGCTGGCGAACGTGCTCAACAACACGGCGCTGTCGTTGCTGTTGTGGGGGCGGTACGACGAGGCGCTGGAGGTGTCCCGCCGGCATCTCGTGCTGGCCCGGGAGACCGGTGACTTCCGGCAGCTCAGTCAGGCCGTGGGGCACGTCGCGATGGCCCGGCACCGGCTGGGTCACCTGGGCCCGGCCCGGCGGCTGCTCCACGTCGCGTTGCGCCTCAAGCGCCGGGCCGCCAACCGCTACGGCGAGGGCGAGGTGCTCAACGAGATCGGCGTGCTGGAACGCGAGGCCGGCTTCCCGGACCGGGCGGCCGCCCGGCACCGGACCGCGCTCGCCGCGATGACCGACGCCGGCGACGTGATCGGGCAGTGCGCCTCCCGGAACCTGCTCGCCCGGGCGATCGGAGACCAGGGCGACGTCAGCAGCGCGTTGGACCTGCACCGCCGGGTGCTCACCGACGCCACCCGGCTCGGCGCGCGCTACGAGCAGGCCCGGGCGCTGGACGGCATGGCCCGGTGCCTGCGGTACACCGACTCCGACCAGGCGCGGCGGTACGCCAACCGGGCGGTGGCGCTGTTCCGTCAGATCGAGTCGCCGGACCGGTGGGCCACCGAGGAGTTGCTGGCCGAGCTGGGTTGAGCGCCCCCCGCTTTCCCTGCACGCCGGCGGCCGGCGCGGCAGGATGGTATGCGTGACGACTCCAGAGGCGACCGGTTACCGGATCGAACGCGACTCGATGGGCGAGGTGGAGGTGCCCGCCGAGGCACTGTGGCGGGCGCAGACCCAGCGCGCGGTGCAGAACTTCCCGATCTCCGGACGCGGGCTCGAACCGGCCCAGATCAAGGCGCTGGCGCAGATCAAGGGTGCGGCGGCCCAGGTCAACGGTGAGCTGGGGGTGATCGACGCGGACGTGGCGGAGGCGATCGCCACCGCCGCCGCGCACGTCGCCGACGGCGGCTACGACGACCAGTTCCCGGTGGACGTCTTCCAGACCGGCTCCGGCACCTCGTCCAACATGAACACCAACGAGGTCATCGCCACGCTGGCCGGCCGGGAGCTGGGCCGCGACGTCCACCCGAACGACCACGTGAACGCCTCGCAGTCCAGCAACGACGTCTTCCCGACCTCGATCCACCTGGCCGCCACGCAGTTCGTGGTGGAGGACCTGATCCCCTCGCTGAAGCAGCTCGCGGGCGCGCTGGAGGAGAAGGCGGCCGAGTTCGAGACGGTGGTCAAGGCGGGCCGCACCCACCTGATGGACGCCACGCCGGTCACGCTCGGGCAGGAGTTCGGCGGCTACGCCGCCCAGGTCCGCTACGGCGTGGAGCGACTGGAGTCGGTGCTGCCCCGGCTGGCCGAGCTGCCGCTGGGCGGCACCGCGGTGGGCACCGGCATCAACACCCCGCTCGGCTTCGCCGGCAAGGTGATCGGCCGGCTGCGGGACTCCACCGGCCTGCCGCTCAGCGAGGCGCGCAACCACTTCGAGGCGCAGGGCGCCCGGGACGCGCTCGTGGAGACGTCCGGCCAGCTCCGCACCATCGCGGTCGGCCTCTACAAGATCGCCAACGACGTACGCTGGATGGGCTCCGGGCCGCGCGCCGGCCTGCGCGAGCTGCGCATTCCCGACCTCCAGCCCGGCTCGTCCATCATGCCGGGCAAGGTGAACCCGGTGGTGGCCGAGGCGATGCGTCAGGTCTGCGCCCAGGTGATCGGCAACGACGCGGCGGTGGCGTTCGCGGGCTCGCAGGGCGACTTCGAGTTGAACGTGATGCTCCCGGTCATGGGCCGCAACCTGCTGGAGTCGATCAAGCTGATCGCCGCGTCGAGCCGGCTGTTCGCCGAGCGCCTGGTGGCCGGCCTGGTCGCGGACGCCGAGGTCTGCCTGGCGTACGCGGAGGGGTCGCCGTCGATCGTCACCCCGCTCAACCGCCACCTGGGCTACGACGAGGCCGCCTCGATCGCCAAGGAGGCGCTGGCCAAGCAGGTCTCCATCCGGGAGGTGGTGATCTCCCGGGGGCACGTCGACTCGGGCACGCTCACCGAGACCCAGCTCGACGAGGCGCTGGACCTGCTCCGGATGACCCACCCCTGAGCGGGACGCCGCGACGCCGGTAATTGCCTCGCCCCGTCACCAGGTGCGCGGGATGATCCGACCGTGCCTGACGACGGGGTGTTGCTGGAGACCGCGCGGCTGACGCTGCGCCGGTTCACCATGGACGACGTGGACCGGCTGGTCGAGCTGGACGCCGACCGGGAGGTCATGCGGTTCCTCACCAACGGTGAGCCGACGCCCGCCGGGACGATCCGGCACGAGGTGGTGCCCCGGCTGCTGGGGCAGTACGGCCGTCACCCCGGGCTCGGCCGCTGGGCGGCGCTCGACCGGTTCACCGGCGAGTTCCTGGGCTGGCTCGCGCTCGACCCGTCCGACGACGGTGCCGAGGGGGAGCTGGGCTACCGGCTGCGCCGCGCCGCGTGGGGGCACGGCCTGGCCACCGAGGGGGCGCGGGCGCTGGTGCGGCACGCGTTCGAGACGGTCGGCGTGCGGCGGGTGTGGGCCGAGACCATGGCGGTCAACGACCGCTCGCGCGCGGTGATGGCCCGCGCGGGGTTGCGCTACGTGCGCACGTTCCACCTGACGTTCGACGACCCGATCCCGGGTACGGAGCACGGTGAGGTGGAGTACGAGCTGCGCCGCGAGGAGTGGCCCGCGGCGCGTCAGGAGTGGGACGCCGCCCTGCGGGCGCGGTAGGCGCTCACCGCGGCCCGGTTGCCGCAGCCGGCGTCGCAGAACCGGCGGGACCGGTTCTTCGACAGGTCGACCAGCACGTTGGCGCAGTCCGGGTGGTCGCAGTGCCGCAGCCGGCGCAGTTCACCCATGCGGATCAGGTCGGCCAGGGCCATCGCGGCCTCGACGGCCATCCGGGTCGCCAGCGGCGCGTCCCGCGGCACGGCGTGCAGATGGTAGGGCTCGTCGTCGTGCCGGATGAGCTGCGGCAGCGCGTGCGACTCGCGGAGCAGGCCGTTGACGATCTCCACCACCTCGTCCGCGTCGGCGTGCCAGACGCGGTGCAACCGGGGCCGCAGGGCGCGGACCTGGCGCAGCTCGACGTCGGTGTGCTCGTGCCGGCCGCTGAAGCCGTGGACGCTGACGAAGTCGTCGAGGGCCCCCACGTCGGACAGCTCGTCCCGGCCCGGACCCGCCGTGTTCACCAGTGCGGCGGCGGCAACCAGCGCGCACTCCGTGTCATGAGCAAAGAGCACCTTGACTCCTGTCGGGAGTTCCGCCTAGCGTCATCAGCATAACGCTTTTTTACTCATGACCAGGAGTTGCCCATGCGTGAACGGCCCCGCGCCGGGCTCGGTCTGGCCCTGCTCTCCGCGCTCGCGTTCGCCACCTCGGGCACGTTCGCCCGCCCCCTGCTCGCCGGTGAGTGGTCGGCCGCCGCGGTGGTGATCGCCCGGGTCGGTGTCGCCGCGCTGGTGCTGGGCGTGCCCGCGCTGCTCGCGCTGCGCGGCCGATGGCCGGTGCTGCGCCGCAACGGGGTCGCGGTGGTGCTGTTCGGTCTGCTCGGCGTGGCGCTGGCCCAGGCCTGCTTCTACAACGCCGTCCAGTACCTGCCGGTCGGGGTGGCGCTCATGCTGGAGTACCTCGGCATCGTGATGGTGGTCGGATGGATGTGGCTGGTTCACGGGCAACGTCCACGGCTGCTGACCGTGGCCGGCTCGCTGGCCGCCCTGTGCGGGTTGGCGCTCGTCCTCGACCTCACCGGCGCCGGCGGCATCGACCCGGTGGGCGTGCTCTGGGGCCTGGGCGCCGGCGTCGGGCTGGCCGGTTACTACGTCATCGCCGGCCGCGTCGACGCCGAACTGCCGTCGGTGGTGATGGCCAGCGGCGGCATGGCCGTCGGGGCGCTGGTGCTGCTGCTGCTCGGCGCGGTCGGGGCGTTGCCGCTGGCCGCCGGCACCGGGGACGTCAGCTTCGCCGGGCACCGGATGAGCTGGCTGGTGCCGATCGTCGGGCTGTCGCTGATCGCCGCCGTCGTCGCCTACCTGGCCGGCGTCGCCGGGGCCCGGCTGCTCGGTGCGCGGCTCTCCTCCTTCATCGGGCTGACCGAGGTGATGTTCGCGGTGCTGATCGCCTGGCTGGTGCTGAACGAGTTGCCCAGCGGGATCCAACTGGTCGGCGGCGTCTTCATCGTCGGCGGCGTCGCGCTGGTCCGGATGGACGAGTTGCGGGCCGGACCCGGGCCGGCGGCACCCGCTCCGCCCGCGCCGGCACTGGCCGGCGAGCGATGAGCACGCCCCGCGCCGCGGTCGTCTTCGACGCCGACGAAACCCTGATCGACCTGCGCCCGGCGGTCACCGGCGGGCTGGTCGCCGTACTCGAGGAGATGCGGCGGCGGACCCCGGCGGCGGCCGACGTGTCCCTCGCGGACCTGGAGGGGGACTGGGGTGCGGTCTTCGGCGCGCTCAGCGCCGCACCGGTGCAGGAGATCCGACGGGCCGCGCTGGCCCGGTCGCTGGCCCGGGCCGGGCTGGACGCGCACCTGGACGAGTTCGCGACGCTGTTCTTCGCCCGCCGGTACGCGCTGAGCAGGCCGTTCCCCGACGCGCTGCCGGCGCTGGCCGCGCTGCGCCCGCACCACCTGCTGGGCTTCGCCACCAACGGCAACAGCCGCGCCGAACGCTGCGGCCTGCCCGGCCAGTTCGCCTTCGAGCTGTACGCGCACGAGGGCGGCCTGCCGAAGAAGCCGGCGCCGGCGTTCTTCGCGGCCGTGGTCGCGGCCGCCGGGCTGCCGGCCGCGCGCATCGTCCACGTCGGCGACTCGCCGGAGCACGACGTGGTCGCCGCCCAACGGGCCGGGCTGCGCGCGGTCTGGCTCAACCGGGGCGGACTGCCCCGCCCGCACGGGCTCGACCCCGACGCGGAGGTGTCCACGCTGGCCGAATTGCCCGAGGTCATCGCGGCGTTGACAAGTGCGAATGCCTGATTGGGGTCTATACCGGACGTGGATCTGGCGGAACTCGCTCCCGTGATGTGGGATGACACCACGTCCCTCAACGAGAGGATCTGATGTGGTGAGCAAGCGCTTCACCGCCGGCGCGGTCGCGGCTGCGGCCTCGCTGGCACTCACGGTGACCGGCCTGGGCGTTCCGGCGGCCGCCGCGCCGTCCAGCACCCGTACCTTCACCGTGCTGGCCGAGAGCGGCGTCTCCAACGACGCCGCCATCGCCGCGATCACCGCGGCCGGTGGCAAGGTCGTCTCCCGTACCGACGACGTCGGCCTCTTCCAGGTGACCAGCGACCGGGCGGACTTCGCCAGCCGGGCCAACGCCGCCGGCGCGCTGCTCGGTGCGGCCGAGGAGAAGGCGATCGGCAGCAAGCCGAAGCTGGACCGGGTCGAGCAGGAGCACCTGCTGGCCGCCGTCGCGAGCAAGGGCAAGGCCGCCAAGGGCAACGCCAAGAAGATGGACCCCCTGGACGACAAGCTCTGGGGTCTGGACATGATCCGGGCCGACAAGGCCCGCACCATCGAGCCGGGTGACCGTCGGGTGACCGTCGGCGTGCTGGACACCGGCGTCGACGCCAGCCAGCCGGACCTGGCCCCCAACTTCAACTGGGCGCTGTCGCGCAACTTCGCGCCGGACCTCGTCGACGTCGACGGCCCGTGCGAGGTGGCGAGCTGCCTCGACCCGGTCGGCACCGACGACGGCGGGCACGGCACGCACGTGGCCGGCACCATCGGCGCCGCCGCCAACGGCTTCGGCCTCTCCGGCGTGGCGCCGAAGGTCTCCCTGGTCGAGCTGAAGGGTGGCCAGGACAGCGGCTACTTCTTCCTCAACCCGGTGGTCAACGCCCTGGTCTACGCGGGCCGTTCCGGCCTGGACGTGGTCAACATGTCCTTCTACGTCGACCCGTGGCTCTACAACTGCACCGCCAACCCGGCCGACTCGCCGGAGGCGCAGGCCGAGCAGCGGACCATCATCGAGGCCATGAAGCGGGCGCTCACCTTCGCGCACCGCAAGGGCGTCACGCTGGTCGGCGCGCTGGGCAACAACCACGAGGACCTCGGCAACCCGCGCACCGACGTGAGCAGCCCGGACTACGGCTCCGACCCGTACCCGCGGCCGATCGACAACGCGAGCTGCTGGGACCTGCCCACCGAGGGCCCGCACGTGATCGGCGTGTCGGCCGTCGGCCCGTCCGGCAAGAAGGCCGACTTCTCGAACTACGGCACCGAGCAGATCTCGGTGGCGGCCCCGGGCGGTTGGTTCCGGGACGGCTTCGGCACCGACACCTACCGCGCCGACGCCAACATGATCCTCTCCACGTACCCGAAGAAGGTGCTGCAGGAGGAGGGCTCGGTCGACGAGGCCGGCAACATCGTCGCCGGCTTCGAGAACTCGGTGTTCAAGCAGTGCACCGCCAAGGGTGAGTGTGGCTACTACACCTACCTCCAGGGCACCTCGATGGCGTCCCCGCACGCCGCGGGCGTGGCGGCGCTGATCGTCAGCCGCTACGGCAAGCAGCAGGGCCGCAACGGCTTCGGCATGTCGCCGGACCTGGTCGAGCAGCACCTCTACCGGACGGCGGCCGAGCACGCCTGCCCGGAGCCGCGGCTGCAGACCTACACCAACGAGGGTCGGGACGCCGAGTTCAACGCGTACTGCGCGGGCTCGCTGAACTTCAACGGCTTCTACGGCTACGGCATCGTCGACGCCTACGCCGCGGTGAAGACCCCGCTGAAGCCCAACGCTCGCCCGTAACACCCGTTCGACCGTCGTGGCGGTGTCCGGTACTCCCGGGCGCCGCCACGTCGGCTTTCTCGCGCTCGTCACGGCCGCCAGCCCCGGGCCACCAGGGCAGTGCGGATCTCCCGGACCAGCGCGGGGAACTCCTTGCGCAGGCGACGGCCGGTCACGTGCAGCACCAGCCAGCCGGCCTCGACGAGCTGGTTGAGGCGCCGCCGGTCCAGGTGCATCCGGTCGGCGTCGGAGTGCCACTGGCCGTCGTACTCGACCGCGACCCGGAACTCCGGCCACGCGAGATCGGGATGCAGGATCAGGCCGGTCGACACGCGCACCGGATGCTGGGCCACCGGACGAGGCAGGCCGGCGAACATCAGCCGCACCCGCAGGTGGGACTCGGGCGGAGACTGAGCCAGCCCGTCGGTCAGGCCGAACACCCACGCCGCCCGTCGGCCTCCGGGGCGACCGACGTTCCGGGCCGCCTCGCTGGCCAACTCCGCGCGGCCCACCGAGCCGGTGCGCAGCAGGCCGTCGATGATGCCGACCGCCTTCACCGGCTCGGCCCAGACCGCGGTCTCCCAGGCACAGGTCACCGGATCGGTGCGGGGCGGTGGCTCGGTCATGACCAGGGGCAGGCCCGATGATCGGTCCGCCGCAGGCGACGAGGTCGTGCGAGCGGGCGGACCGGTGCGCCTGGTCGGCGTGGTGCCCGCGGCCGCGCCGGTGACGGCGGCCCTGGTGGTGCCGGGGGTTGTGGCTGTGCCGGCCGGGACCAGGAGGCCGCAGCGGGTGGTCGACATCGGGGCATGGTGCACCCGCACACCCGGTTGCGAGTCGGCCCTGACCGTGGCCGGCAGCAGGACGTGCACGTCGTCCGTGAAGCCGGCAGCGTGCTCGACACCGTGCAGGTAGGCCGCAGAGGGGCCGGCGACCAGAGTGCCGGGTGGCATGCGCAGCAGAGCCGCGCGGCAGGTCAGCGCGTGATCACGGTCGAGCCGCGCGTCGGCGTAGACGTCCTGCCGGAGCCGGATCCAGGACGCCCCCCGGAGGTGGTGTCGGGACAGCAGGCCGCGCCGGATCGCGGCCGAGCCCCGGAAGACCTGCCAGGCCAACTCCGCTGGTCGATGAGGATGAGGTGGCATGCGACCAGCCTGGCGTGGTCGGGGCGGCACTCGACACCCCTGTGGACAGCCGCGGCCGAGCCATCCACCGCGACCTGTGGACAACCGCCTTACCCAGCCGCCGGTGTGGTAACGCCTCGCGCTCGGGCCGCAGGGTGATCGACTGCGGTTCTGTCGTTGATCGTCTGCGGTTCGGCGAGGTGGTGGCGTCCGGGCTGTGGTGATGCCGCCACGTCGGCGGACTGGCGTGGGCCGCCCGGCCAGGCCTCGTGTCGGCGGGTGAGGCGGATCAGGAGAGAGCGGCGGCGACCGCCTCGGCGGCGGCGGTGACCTGGGCGCCGACCTCGGTCACGTCGAGCGGGGTCAGCGAGACCACCCCCACGCTCCCCTCCAGCCCGGGCACCCCGAGCACCGGCGCCGCCACCCCGTACGCGCCGGACTGCAACTCGCCGCTGGTGCTGACCGGCCCGAACTCGCCGGCCCGCCCGGCCAGCACCGCCCGCCCGGCCGCGCCCCGCTCCAGCGGATGCCGGGAGCCGGTGCGATAGGCCACGTGGAAGGCGGTCCAGCTCGGCTCGACCACGGCCAGCGCCACCCCCTCGCCACCCTCGACGACGGTCAGGTGGGCGGTCGCCCCGGTCCGCTCGGCGAGCCGGCGCAGCGCGGGCAGCGCCCCCTCGGCGAGCAGGGGCTGGGCCCGGCGGGCCAGGTGCAGCACACCCATGCCGATCCGGAGCCGGCCCTCGCCGTCGCGCCGGAGCATGCCGTGCCCGGTCAGCGCGCCGACCAACCGGTAGACCGCCGCGCGCCCGATGCCGAGCCGCTGCGCCGCCTCGGTGACGGTCAGCCCGCCCGGGGCGTCCGCCACGAGGTGCAGCAGGCGCAGCCCGCGGTCCAGGGTCTGCGCCGTCTCACCCGGGCGTGCCGCCGTGTCCACGCACGCAGCGTACGGCCCGGCTCCGCCCAACCTGGAAATGTGCGGACGGCTACGCTTGTGAGGTGACGCTACGCCTGTATGACACCGCCACCCGATCGGTGCGGGACTTCGTCCCGCGGGAAGCCGGCAAGGTGGGGGTCTACCTGTGTGGTCTCACGCTCCAGGCCCCGCCGCACATCGGTCACCTTCGCTCCGGCGTCAACTACGACGTGCTGCGCCGCTGGCTGCTGAGCAAGGGCTTCGAGGTCACGTTCATCCGCAACCTCACCGACATCGACGACAAGGTCCTGGCCAAGGCGATGGAGCAGGGGCGACCGTTCTGGTCGATCGCCTACGCGAACGAGCAGCTCCTCACCGCCTCCTACCGGGCGCTGAACGTGCTCCCGCCGACCTACGAGCCGCGGGCCACCGGTCACGTGCCGGAGATGCAGGAGCTGATCGCCCGGTTGATCGAGACCGGGCACGCCTACCCGGCCACTGACGGCTCCGGCGACGTCTACTTCGACGTGGCCTCCTGGCCGGCCTACGGGTCACTGTCCGGCCAGTCGCCGGCCGACATGCAGTCCGCCGGGGACGCCCCCGACCGGGGCAAACGGGATCCGCGTGACTTCGCGCTCTGGAAGGGCGCCAAGCCGGACGAGCCGGCCGACGCCTACTGGTCCTCGCCGTGGGGTCGCGGCCGGCCCGGCTGGCACATCGAGTGCTCGGCCATGTGCTGGCGCTACCTGGGCGCCGAGTTCGACATCCACGGCGGCGGGCTCGACCTGACGTTCCCGCACCACGAGAACGAGATCGCCCAGTCCCAGGCCGCCGACCTGCCGTTCGCCCGCTACTGGGTGCACCACGGCCTGCTCGGCATCGGCGGCACCAAGATGGGCAAGTCGTTGGGCAACACGCTCGACCTCGACTACGTGGCCTCGCTCGGGGTCCGCCCGGTGGAGCTGCGCTACTACTACGTCGCCGCGCACTACCGGTCCCACATCGACTACTCCGAGGACGCGCTGCGCGAGGCCGCGGTCGCGTACCGGAGGGTCGAGGGCTTCGTGCAGCGGGCGGTCGAGCGGGTCGGCGCCGCCCGGCCCGGCGACCTGCCGGCCGGTTTCGCGGCGGCGATGGACGACGACCTGAACACCTCGGCGGCGCTGGCGGTGCTGCACGAGGTGGTCCGGGACGGCAACACGGCGTTGACCGCCGGCGACGATGTGACCGTCCGCACGACGCTCGCCGCCGTGCGGGCGATGCTGGATATCCTCGGCGTCGACCCCCTGGACCCGGCATGGACCGGCGGTGGGCGCACGGACGACCTGCGTGGTGTGGTGGACTCGCTGATCGCGCTCGCCCTGGAGCAGCGCGCCCAGGCCCGCAGCCGCAAGGACTGGACCGCCGCCGACGCGGTCCGCGACCAGCTCAAGCAGGCCGGCGTGGTCGTCGAGGACACCCCCCAGGGCCCGCGTTGGACTATTGGAGAGCAGGACTGATGGCCGGCAACTCGCAGCGCCGTGGCCGGCGACTGACGTCGAAGTCGGGCGCCCCCAAGGGCACCGGTGGCAAGAACAAGGACTCCCTCGCCGGGCGGGGCCGCACCCTGCCGGCGGACGAGCGGCCGTGGCACAAGGCGTACTCGGGCACCGAGAAGCTGCCCCAGCGCACCGCCTGGAAGCAGGACAAGGAGCGCCGCGCCGCCGCCGAGGAGGGGCGCGCGCCGAAGATCGGCAACCCGGGCACCAAGGACACCACCTGGGGCAAGGGCACCCGGGCCGGCGTGCCGCTGAAGGGCGGCAAGGGCAAGCCCGGCGGCCGCGGCGGCCCCCGGGTGGCGCCGGGGCGCAAGGCCAACCCGGCGAAGGACAGCCCCGAGCTGCTGGTCGGGCGGAACCCGGTGCTGGAGTCGCTGCGCACCCAGGTGCCGGCGACCGCGCTCTACACCGCGCAGGGCATCGACGTGGACGACCGGGTCAAGGAGATCGTCCGCACCGCCGCCGACCGGGGCATCGCGATCCTGGAGGTCAGCCGCGCCGAGCTGGACCGGATGACCGGCGGCGTGCTGCACCAGGGCGTCGGCCTCCAGGTGCCGCCGTTCGCCTACGAGCCCTTCGACGACCTGGTCGCCGCCGCGCTGGAGCAGGCAGCCCCGCTGCTCGTCGCGCTGGACGGGGTCACCGACCCGCGTAACCTCGGCGCCGTCATCCGGTCGGCCGCCGCGTTCGGCGCGCAGGGTGTGTTCGTACCCGAGCGGCGTGCCGCCGGGATCACCGCGACCGCCTGGCGGACCAGCGCCGGCGCGGCCGCGCGCGTGCCGGTCGCCCAGGTCACCAACCTGACCCGGTCGCTCAAGGCGTGCAAGGACGCCGGCTTCGTCGTGGTCGGCCTGGACGCCGACGGGCAGACCGACCTGTACGACCTGGAGGCCGCGGTCGGCCCGCTGGTCGTGGTGGTCGGCTCGGAGGGACGCGGGCTGTCCCGCCTGGTCGGCGAGACCTGCGACCTCACCGTCAGCATCCCGATGGTCTCGGACGTGGAATCGCTCAACGCCAGCGTCGCCGCCGCGGTCACGCTCGCCGAGGTCGCCCGCCGTCGGTCCGTCGAGGCCTGACCGCACGTACGACGAAGGGGCGGCCCGCCACGGCGGACCGCCCCTTCTCTGTCGCTGACGTCAGATCCGCTGGCCGGTGGCGGCGTGGAAGACGTGGCTACGGCCGGTGCGCGGCTTGACGAACACGGTGTCGCCCATGTTCGGCATGCTGCGCCGGTCGGTGCGGACCACGAACCGCTCGTTGTGGCCCTCCAGCGCGGCGTGGCCGTAGACGTTGGCGTCGGAGCCCAGGTCCTCGACCAGCTCGACCACGACCGGCATGCCGCCCTCGGACGGGCTGACCAGGTCGCAGTCCTCCGGACGGAAGCCGACGGTCACCTTGCCGTCGCCACCCTCGGAACGGGCCGCCTCGACCTGCTCACGGGTCAGCGGGACGATCATCTCGGCGAACGCGCCGCCCTGGTCGGTCAGCTTCACCGTCTTGATGTTCATGGCGGGGGAGCCCATGAAGCCGGCGACGAAGACGTTGGACGGGGTGTCGTAGAGCGCCCGCGGGGTGTCCACCTGCTGGAGCACGCCGTCCAGCATGACCGCCACCCGGTGACCCATGGTCATGGCCTCGACCTGGTCGTGGGTGACGTAGACCGTGGTGACGCCGAGCTTCGCCTGGAGCGAGGCGATCTGCGTACGGGTCTGGACGCGCAGCTTGGCGTCGAGGTTCGACAGCGGCTCGTCCATGAGGAAGACCTGCGGCTCGCGGACGATCGCGCGGCCCATGGCGACACGCTGGCGCTGACCGCCGGAGAGCGCCTTCGGCTTGCGGCTGAGGAACTCCTCCAGCTGGAGCAGCCCGGCCGCCTCCTTGACCCGGCGGTCGATCTCCGACTTCGAGGTCTTGCGCAGCTTGAGGGCGAACGCCATGTTCTCGTACACCGTCATGTGCGGGTAGAGGGCGTAGTTCTGGAAGACCATGGCGATGTCGCGGGCCTTCGGCGGGAGGTGGGTGACGTCCCGGTCGTCGATGTAGATCGCGCCGTCGTCGACGTCCTCCAGGCCGGCGAGCATCCGCAGGCTGGTGGACTTGCCGCAGCCGGACGGGCCGACCAGGACGAGGAACTCCCCGTCACCGATCTGGAGGTCGAGCTGGTTGACGGCGGGGCGCTCGGTGCCCGGATAGATCCGGGACGCCTTCGCGTAGGTGACCGTAGCCATGATGGAGCGCTTCCTTTCACCGGCAGGAACGTGCCGGACGATCCGAGTGAAGGAGCGACCGGCGCCCAAGGCACCGGCCAACGGGGTCGTCGCCCGGGCAGCCGAGGCCGACCGGAGTGTCGTCCGTGTCACTGCACCGTAAACGGCTTTCGCGGCCGTGCCAAGACGAGGAACAGCGGGTGGGACGGACGGCATACACATTTCGGTCACCCGGGCACGGCGAGGCATCAATCTCCCCGTCCGGAGCGCGTCAGACCGACGATCCGTCGGCGCCGCCGGTCGGGAAATTGACGTTTTCCGTGCTCGGGAGCCCTGCCAGGCGGGATTTCCGGAGGCCACTCGCTATGCTGAGCCCGTCACACGCGCCCCTGTAGCTCAGCTGGCCAGAGCACTCGCCTTGTAAGCGAGATGTCGCCGGTTCGATCCCGGCCGGGGGCTCCAATTCCACAAGGCGATGCCGGCCGGTGGCCGTCGTGATCTCCCCGGTTGACAGCCACGCTGACAGCAACGGGGTTCACGACAGTCACCCGTCGAGCTTGTCGAGCGCCTGACGGGCTCTCGTGCCAGGACACGACCCGGCTCGGGCGCCACATCGTGGGTACGCCCGACCCGTCGCGTCAGGCTCCGGCATCTGGCCCCGCTGCCGGTAGTTCGTCACGGTCGCCACCTTGACGCCGAGGTACGCAGCTACGTCGGAGGTCGTCCACCACTCCGCGGTTGTGTCCGGGCCAGTTCCCGCGGCCATCATTCTGGCATCAATGGCTCTGTCCCGGCCGATACCAAGGGCACCTGCTTGGCCCAGCGCACGCCGTCGTTCCAGTACACGAGCGCGAGCATCAGATCCCGGGCGGGATCCCATGACGGCTGCTGCTTCCGGCCTAGGTCGAACACGGCCATGACGGTGCCGGTGGCGGCAGCGGGGGTGCCGACTGCCATGGGGCCCTCCCAGATCGAGGGCTCGCCGTAGGCGTTGTCGACCGGGGGTGTGACGCCGGCGAGCCAGGCGTACCGCTCGGCCAGGATGTTCAGATTGCTGCCCCACTCGCTGCCGATGTCGCCACTGGCGTCCCGGCCATAGGTCGGGTTCAGCACACGGGGCGGGGCCGACCGGCGGTCGAGGGCGATCAGTTCGAACCTGCCGTCGCGTGATGCGCCGGTCCACGCGACGCGAACGACGAGAGCTTGGTCCCCGAGCACCCCCCTCTCTCCTTCGACTGGCCAGCCAAGCGCGCGGGCGGCTTCCGTTACGTCGTTCTTTCCGGCAGACCGGTAGTCCACGTTGACCGTGACCGCATCGCCGCCGTGGGCCCATTCCTTTTCGCGGCGAGTGTGGAGCACGGTGGCGGTGACCATGAGTGCGACTAGCGCGATCGCGGCGAGGTTGGTCAGCAGGAGGGGACGGCGCATCGGTGGATCATCCCGGGGCGGAACGTCCCCCGCCACCCCGTCCGCCTCATGCCCGTTCGGCAGGTGCCGGATCAAGCTCCATCACGCGTCCTCGCGCAGTTCGGCGCCGATGTCGAAGACGTCGGCATGCCATCCCGAAGTGCCCGCTGGCTACCGGGACCGCCGGCGGTTGGACTCCTGCCGAACCGCCTCGGTGAGATCCCGCCAGGTGCCGGCCGAGGTCTTCATCATTCGCTCGAACTATCTGGCGGGCGGAGGCTTCGTCGGTGAAGTCGTAAGACACCTCCTGCCCGCCGTCACCACCGAGGCGGCCACGGACGCGCCAGAGCCGGCTGTCCGAGAGCAGCCAGATGTCGCGCCGGGCCATGCGGCCCCACGCACCGTTCCACGACCGACCTCGTACCTCCACCCGCAGCAGCCTGGTCAAACATGTGTTCGACCAGCCGGCTAGCTCGCCGGCGCGGCCAGCGTGCGCTTTCCTACGCCGCGTGCTCTTGGCCGGGCGGCCCGACCGGCTGCCGGCCCATCACCTCACCGGTCAACGACCTGCCGTCATGCGGCGGCCCACCGGGCTTCCCGCTGTTCGCGCCAGCCGCCGGGCGTGTTGCGTGGCCGGAGTTGGAGCGCCAGCGCAGCGAAGGACACGCGCCCAGGCTGACGTGCTCCATCTTCTTGAGCAAGAAGCACGTTCTGAGCTGAACGTCTTATTGGCAGGTGGTGCAGCATGAAAGCAGACCGTTGTAGATGTGGTGTCGGCAACTAGGGTCTGTCAAGCAGCGGCCGTCATCTTTGACCTTGCTCCTTGCGGTAGGTGCCGAGTGCGTCATCGAATCGCGTGCCGTTCCAGGGCAAGGTGTGGGTGTGGGTTTCGCCTGTAGAGCGATGCATCACCTCGACCGTAAGGGTGTCCCCCTCTACCTTCCAGCCGCCTGGGATTACGTATTGCCCGGCGTTCGCGATAGGCACGTCAAGTACAACGAACTTGTCTGCGCCCTGGCCGAACAAGTAGAGAGAGTCGAAAGATCCCGTTGTATCTGTGCATTGCACCTGAGCTAGAAGCTCTTGGTTGCCGTCGTGGTCGAAGTCGGTAGGCCTGATTTGGCTGGTCACCCTGTACATCGCGCCGTCAATTTGCAGCCCATGTACGTCGAATCGTGCGGTTCGACCCGGGCAGACGGGCGCACCGTCCCGCAGGATCGTTGCCAGCTCCACGGGTGATCCAACCGATTGCTCCAATGACATCAAAAGCAGGGGGGACGTTCGGCCAGCCACCTGTGTGAATTCGGTGCCGTTCCATTGGTAGGTGCGGGAGTGGGCCGGTGCGTACACCGCATTGGCCCTGGCGCCAGAGCCGATCCATCCGTACTGGACCTGCGCCATGAGTTTCTGGTTCTCCACCTTGAAAGACGGGTACTCGGCGTAAGGCTGCCCGGCATAGCGTAGACCGGCTAACGAATGGTCGGCTCGCATGGTGACCACGAGAAGTTGCCCGCCCCGAAGGCCGTTCCGCAGAGCCGTTGCGGGTAGGTCACTACACAAGATGTTGAGGACGGCCTCCGGCTTACCGTCGCCGGTCAGGTCGCCATAGGCGATGTCACGGGAATTCAGGATCAGTCTTTGGCCGCGATCTTCGGCTGGAGCCCATGCGAAGTTTGCCAGGGCCTCATCGCTTCCCACCGGCTGCATGTGCTGCCTGCCCGTGGGGCAGGGCATGTCGGAGTGCGTCGGTAGGTCGATCACTGCTTGCTGCCAGCGAACCTCGCCAATCACGCTGGCAGTCGGAACGTCGCCGGGCTCGTCCCCATCATCGACAACGAAGACCCCGACAACCAGGACCACCGCCAAGCTGACGATCACCGCAATGGCCGGAAGCCACCCTGGCCAAGGCCGGCGCGCGAAAGGGGGCTCAAGCTCAGGCACGGACGGCTCCCTTGGCGACCATAGGAATCCCAACCCGAGGCTGGGTGACCTATCCTGGCACGATCCGCTGTCCAGGCCGTACCTGCCTCGTCCCGGACGAAGCTGCGAACCTACCCCGCCGATGATCAACAGCCACTGGCCGAGGCAATCGAGACGGGAACGGCAAACCCCCGAACGTGCCAGGCCCGCCAAAGACTGACAACAGGCGAGACGGAGACAGCGCTAAACCCCCGGCTGCGTAGACCAGGCAAAGGAAGTTCGCCGCGTCGCTTGGCGGCTCGACAGCAACGGCGCCACACGACAACAGTCCGACGAGCACTGGCACGGACGAAGCTTCGAACATCCAGCCGGTCCTGGACGTGTGCGGACGAGCGGCACAGAGCTTGTAAGCGATATGTCGCCGGTTCGATCCCGGCCGGGGGCTCCAATTCCATCAGGCATGTCGCAGCGGCAGCCGCTGCGATCTGGCCGGATGACAGCAACGACGGTCACGACAGCCGCCCGTCGAGCTTGCCGAGCGCCTGGCGCATCGCGTCGAGGTTGGCGTGAGCGTAGACCTTCAGTGTGACCTTGACGTCGGCGTGCCGGGCGATGGCCTGGACGACGTGCGGCGGGACGCCCAACTCCATCAGCAGTGAGACGACCCTGTGCCGCAGGTCGTGCAGCCCGCCTCCGGGCAGGCCGGCGGCTTCCCGGAGGCGGGCGAAGGAGCGGCTGAGTTGGTCGGCTCCATCGGCGTACCACGCTCGGAGGGGAGACGAGCCCGTGATCCGCCCAGACCTCGGGAGGGCATCCCGCTCCGACTGCTGGCGCTCCTGGTGCTCCAGCGGTGGGAGCTGAGCGAGGATCGCGGCGGGTGGCGGGTCTGGTGCGGCCGACGCCGACGCCAGCCGAAAACGACGGACGGGCTGACGGGGTGCGCAACCATCCGACCAGCCCTCAACGACCTTCTTCTGATTCCAAGGCCGCAGATTCGAATCCTGGCGGGCGCATATCCTGCTGGGACATCAAGGGTGGTTGATACACTCCGCGCCCATGGGGGAGCGCAACGCAGCAGCCATCCTGTCCTTGTCCCTTACGACACTTCTCACCGCCTGCACCAGCAGTGCGTCGCATGACGAGCAGATGGAGTATCTGCACAAGATGGCTCAGCGCGGAGCCGAGGCACATGCTGCGTACAAGAGTCAGGGAGACTCCGGCGACCCGGACAAGTGCGAATCCGCCTACAGACTCTACAACGGACCCAACGGGAACGACGCGCCTGACGTCGGGAACCACGACGAAGAAGTCGCCTTCCTGAAAGAGGGCGAGAGGCTGTTCATGAGCAGCTGCATGAGCGGCACGCCGTCGCCGGTCTCCGCGCGGAGTAAGCCCGCCAGCCCTTCCGCCCGACCGGCCTCCCGGGCGACCACGTAAAGATCCCATCGGCTGACGCCAGCATCTCGAGGCGGTAGGCGAGGCCTTCGGCGTGCTCCACTCCGACGACTGTCGACAGCAACGCCGTCGGACGGCAGCACTCTGACAGACGCTGACACAGACGAAGGTCCGAGTATGCAGCCGTTGCGGTGCGGCGCACAGGGTTGTAAGCGAGATGTCGCCGGTTCGATCCCGGCCGGTGGCTCCAGTTCCATCAGGCGACCCGGGCCGTCACGCGCGCCGGGCCGCCGGTGGCGTCCTCCTCCGGCAGGCGTCGCGCACGCCGGTGCCGGATCCGGAACGTGAGCGCGAAGAGCAGCGACACCGCCACAGCCGTGAGGCCGAACGCGGCGGCCATGGTCGCCGTGCGGGTACCGCCCCAGACCGCCCCGGCGGCGCCGGCCCCGGCGACACCCGCGGCCCCGACGATCCCGCGCCAGGTCAGTGCCAGTGGCACGACGCCCACCGTCCGACCGGCCGCGGCGGCGACGATCAGGACGGCCACCCCGGCGACGGTGGGCCACATCGTCCAGCCGGCGTCGGTGGAGCCGTCGTCGACGGCGAGCCAGCGCAGGAACAGCACGCACCAGGGCGGGTACACCGCGAGGAGCACCAGGGTCGCCGGGCCCCGGCGGCGGATCCGCCGGTCCACTCCGGCGCTGTGCCGCGCCGGCGCGTTGCTCGGGTCGACGGTGAGCGCCCGCCGGTAGAGGTCGCGGAACCGGGCCACGTCGCGGTCGACGGTGAGCACGTTGACGGCGAGCAGGTTCAGCCCCTCGGGATCGTCCGGGGCGAGTTCGACCGCACGTCGCGCGTCGGCGTAGGACTCCCGGTGCCGGCCGAGCAGTTGCCGGGCCAGCCCTCGGTACCGCCAGGCCACCGTGTCGCCGGGGTCGATGTCGATCGCGCGACCGGCCGCGTCGATCGCGGCGTGCTGGTCACCCAGCCCGATGAGCGCACCGGCCAGTCGACGCCACGCGAGGCTGTCGTCGGGGTGGGTCCGCAGGTGCGCGCGCAGCAGCGTGACCGCGGGCTTGAACTCCCTGGCGAGGACCAAGGCACGGGCGCGCGCGACGGCGTCCTCGACCGGGGCGGACGGCGAGTCCACGTGGCTGCTCCTCGGCGGGATGATCGGCGGGCACCGCAGTATCACCCGGCGGTTGCGGGGTCGGACGGCGGGGACGTCGAGTGGGCCACCGCCACCAGACGGATCTGGTCCAGCAGGGCGTGGTGGTCGGCCTCACCGGTGACGGTGTCCACCGGCACGTCGTTCAGGACGGTCTCGCCGCCGAGGGTGCTGGCCCAGACGCGCTCGGCATCGCCGTCGTCGGCCCGTCGGCCCCTGGCGGTCAATTCGCCCCGGCCCTTCTCGGCGTGGGCGAGCAGTTCCTTGACCAGGGGGCAGTCGCTGTCGATGCCGACCCGGCCCCGCAGGTCCAAGGTCGCCAGGTCGCCGTTGGCCTGCCGGAGCAGATGGAGCAGGCCGTCCACCCTCGGCGGCACCGTCGGTCCGTCCTCGAAGCGGAACCGCACTCGGGTGACCACGTCGACGGTCTGCCGCCAGTCGGAGAAGCGTGTCTCGCCGGTCAGCGAACGGACGTCCCATTCGTCCGTGGTCGCGTTGCGGAGGATGGAACGCAACGCCCCGGTGAACGACATGACCCTGATGTCCCGGCGGATCTGGAAGACCACCATGAGATCAGCGAGGCGAAGAGCGAACGGAGCGGCCATCCCCTCGGCCACGGCACTGGGCGTGAAGTCCTGGCTGCGGTCGTCCCACAGGTCCACGTCCACCTGCTTCTCGAAACCGAGGCGCCCGTAGACGATCCCGTCCCGGACGCTCGTCCGGCCCACGCGCCAGAGCCGACCGTAGCGCTCCTCCCGTAAGCCAGGCTGGAGTGCGTCCAGCACCTGATTCGCGGGAGTTCGGAAGAGGTTGAGCTGGCCGGGAGGGACAATCCTGGCGCGGGCGACCCGACCCCTGAGGTGTGGGGGCATAGCCCGATCTTAGAGCGAAAAGCGTCGATTTTATAGACGCTGTGTCACTGATAGACAACGCTGCGTGGCGCGGGATGCTCAGCGCCCCGCGCCACACCTGCGGATCAGCCCCAGTTCTGGGGGGCCGGTTGCCGCGTGGTCGCGTTGATCCGGTTGAAGAAGTTGGTGGTGGCGATCCAGAGCACCAACGCCGCCAGTTCCTTCTCCCCGAAGTGCCGGGCCGCCTCGTCCCACACCGGGTCCGGCACCGCGTCGCCGCGGTCGGCGAGACGGGTGGCGTGCTCGGCTAGGTCGAGCGCGGCCCGCTCGGCGTCGGTGAAGTACGGCGTCTCCCGCCACGCCGCCACCGCGAACAGCCGCTCCTCGGTCTCGCCGTTCTTGCGGGCGCCGCGCGCCCCCGAGTCGACGCACGCGCTGCATCCGTTGATCTGGCTGGCCCGCAGGTGGACCAGCTCCAACGTGCCGCCGGGCACGCCGGCCGAGTGCGCGGCCCGGTAGAGCAGGTTGACCGCCTTGACGGTGTCCGGGAGCAGCGCGGCCGGGTTCTGCATGCGGGCTTCGAGGCTCATGGTCGTCCGTCCTGTCCTTGTAGGCTGGGCGGCGTCCGTTCGCCGCCCTCCCCCGTCTGTCGACATCCGGGCCGGTGGTGTGACGGATGTGACGGCGATCACGCGGCGGTGGAGGGCGGGGGGTCGTGACCGACGCGGACCTGGTGGCCCGGCGCTTCGAGGAGCAGCGGCCCCGCCTGCGGGCGGTGGCCCACCGGATGCTCGGCTCGGCCGCCGAGGCGGACGACGGCCGGATCCGACTCGCGCTCAGCTTCGCCGTCACCGACCGGATCATCGGCATCGAGGTGGTGGCCGACCCGGACCACCTCGCCGACCTCGCCCTGGTGGTCGGCGGATGAGCCGGGCGACCGAGGAGTCCAACCGGGCCATGCTGCGGGCCCGGGACGCGATGGACCGGGCGTACGCGCAGCCGCTGGACATCCCCGCGCTGGCCCGGATCGCGCACGTCTCCGAGTCGCACTTCATCCGGACGTTCCGGGCCACCTTCGGCGAGACGCCGCACCGCTACCTGCAACGGCGTCGGGTCGAGCGGGCCATGTCCCTGCTGTTGGAGACCGACCGGGACGTCACCGACATCTGCCTCGCGGTCGGCTTCACCAGCCTCGGCACGTTCAGCCGGACGTTCCGCGACATCGTCGGCGAGTCGCCCCGCGATTTCCGGCGGCGTCGGTCCGCCGCCGCGAACGTGCCGAGCTGCTTCGCCAAATCCTGGACCAGGCCCAGCAGTTTTGGATAAGCAGCAGGTCAGGGCGGTGCTCTAGCGTCGACGGCATGACGATGACTTCGATTTCCCGCTCGCAGATCTACGTGCTCGACCAGGACGAGGCGCTCGACTTCTACGTCGGCAAGCTGGGCATGGAGGTGAACACCGACCAGGATCTCGGCTTCATGCGCTGGCTGACCGTGAACGTGCCGGGCGACGCCGAGCGGGAGATCCTGCTGGAGAAGCCCGGCCCGCCGGCGTTGGACCCGAAGACCGCCGAGCAGGTCCGCGAGCTGCTCACCAAGGGCGCCGCCGGTGGCTTCCTGTTCCTGACCACTGACGACGCGCACAAGACGTACGCGGATCTGGTGGCCAAGGGGGTCGAGGTGACCGACGAGCCGACCGACCGGCCGTACGGGATCGACTTCGGAATCCGGGACCCGTTCGGCAACCGGATCCGGATCGGCCAGATGCACCCGCGGGAGCAGTGGGCGAACGGCTGACCACGGGGCTGCGGGGTCGGGGAGCGACCGACTAGGGTCGGCCACTCCCGATCCTGAAGGGGTGTCGATGGCGAGCCGACTGTTGTTCCTGGCCCGGCACGGCGAGCAGGAGGACACCGGGACGGAGGCCCCGGAGGTCGGCCTCTCCGCGCGGGGGCGCCGGCAGGCGACGCTGCTCGGCGAGCGGCTGCGCGGCGCGCGGATCGACGCCGTGCACCACGGGCCGCTTGCCCGGGCCGCGGAGACGGCCGGGCTGGTCGCGAAGGAGCTGCCGGGTGTTCCGGTCCACGAGGACGAGCGGGCCGGCGACCACATGCCGCACGACACCGACCCGACCGGCCTGCCGGCGCGGTATGCCGAGTTCCTCGCCGAGTTCACCGAGGCGGAACGGCGGGACGGGCCGCGCGTGACGGCGGAGGCGGTGGCCCGGTTCGCCACCGCCCCCGCCGAGGGCGACGTCCGGGAGCTGGTGATCACGCACAACTTCCTGGTCGCCTGGCTGGTGCGGCACGCGCTGGAGGCGCCGGAGCGCCGCTGGATCGGGCTCAACCACGCCAACTGCGCGCTGACCGTGATCCGCTACAGCGACGCCGGCCCGCCGACGGTGGTCGCGCTGAACGACGCCGCCCACCTGCCGCCCGACCTGCGGGCCACCGGCTTCCCCGACGACTACCGGTTCTGACACCCGAACCACGCCCGCCTCGCGGAACGACGCGCGAGGGCGGGCGGCGCGCCCGACGGGTCAGCCGCGGAGCTTGACCACGGCTTCGGCGAGCGCGCGGGCCGACTGCGGGTTCTGGCCGGTGACCAGGCGGCCGTCGACCACCACGTGCTCGGTGAAGTTCGGCGCCGGGACGTGCTGCGCACCGGCCTCGGTGAGCTTGTCGGCGAGCAGGAACGGCACCTCGTCGGTGAGGCCGACGGCCGCCTCCTCGTCGTTGGTGAAGCCGGCCACCCGCTTGCCGGCGATCAGCCGCGAGCCGTCGGAGAGGGTGAGGTTCACCAGCGCCGACGGCCCGTGGCAGACGGCGGCCACCACGCCGCCGCGCTCGTAGACCGCGCGGGCGATCCGGGCCAGGTCCGGGTCGTCGGGGAAGTCCCACATCGTGCCGTGACCGCCGGCGAAGACGATCACGTCGTAGCCGGCCGGGTCGACGTCCGCGGCCTTCGGGGTATCGGTCACGCCGGCGGTGGCGAGGAAGTCGTTCTGGGTCCGGTCGTCGGTGTCCCGGCCGTCGACCGGCGGCTCGCCGCCGGCCACGGACACCAGGTCGACGTCGTACCCGGCGGCCCGGAAGACCTCCCACGGCTCGGCGGCCTCGCCGACGTAGTAGCCGGTCTTGCGGCCGGTGGCACCGAGGTCGGAGTGGCTGGTCAGGGCGATGAGTGCACGAGTCATGTCACCATGCTGGCGCGCCGATCCATAGCTGACCAATAGGCAAGAGTCACGTCGGCGATAGGTTTGCTGATGTGAAGGTGTCCCTGGACCTGCTCCGCAGCTTCCTCGCCGTGCACCGGTCCGGGTCGGTCACCGGCGCGGCCGAGCTGTTGGGTGTGGCGCAGCCCACGGTGACCGCGCAACTGCGCGCGCTGGAGGAGGCGGTCGGTCGGCCGCTCTTCGACCGACTGCCGCGCGGTGTCACCCCGACCGCGGCCGGGGACGAGCTGGCCCGCCGGGTGGCCGAGCCGCTGGACCGGCTGGCGGCCGTGCTGACCGACGAGCCGGGTGCCGCGTACGCCCGGACGGTCTTCCTCGGCGGGCCGGCCGAGCTGCTCGCGGAGCGGGTGCTGCCGGCGCTGGGCGGGCTGGTGGCCGAAGGCATGGAGCTGCGGGTTGCGGCCGGGTTGCCGGAACGGCTGCTGGACGACCTGGTGGCCGGCCGGCTCGACCTGGCGGTGACCAGCGTGCGGCCGCGTCGGCGGGGGGTGGTGGTGGAGCCGCTCTACGACGAGGAGTTCGTGCTGGTGGCGGCGCCGGCCTGGGCCGACCGGCTGCCCGATCCGGTGACCCCGGCGGCGCTGCGGGACGTGCCGCTGGTCGCCTACGGGGAGGAGGCGCCGATCCTGCGGCGGTACTGGCGGACCGTCTTCGACACCCGGCTCACCCGGACGCCGAGCCTGGTCGTGGCGGACCTGCGGGCGGTCCGGGCGGCGGTGGTGGCCGGTGCGGGGGCGAGCGTGCTGCCCGCGTACCTCTGCCGGGGTGAGTTGGCCTCCGGCGCGGTGCGGGCGTTGCTCACGCCGGCGGTGCCCCCGCTCAACACGCTCTTCCTCGCGGCGCGGCCGGCGGTGGCCGGCCGGCGCGAGGTCCAGGCCGTGCGCCGGGCGTTGCTCGCGGCGGCGCCCGGCTGGTGAGCGGGCGGGTCAGCCGGTGGCGCGGGTGAGCAGGTCGACCACCTCGGCGGTGGCGGCCGGCGGGGTGGCCTGCGGCGGGCAGTCCACGTACGAGCTGGTGGTCGGCCCGATGGTGAGCCGGTAGCTGAACGCGTCGGCGCACATGGTCGCCGGCACGGTGACGGCGGCCTCGGCGGTGAGCCGGGGGTCGGCGGCGAGCTGGCGCAACCGGTCGAGGTCCGCGTCGGCGAGCCGGCCCTCGCGTTCGGCGCCGGCCCGGTCGGTGGTCGTCCAGGTGCCGTCCGCGTGCACGGTGATGGTGTCGGTGAGCCCGGCGATGCCGCCCGACTTGACGAGCACCACCTCGACGCCGGGCAGCGGGGTGGCCTGCGGCAGCGTCGACGTCGGTGCGTCGGTCCGGGCGCAGCCGGCGAGCGGGACGAGGAGGGCGGCGACGGCGGCCGCCACGGCGGGGGCTGCTCTCATGCCGGATCGGACGCACGGCGGGGCCACCCGGTTCCGGAGCACCGCGTCCTCCTCATCCGTTCGGTCAGTGTCTCGGACGGGAAGTCGTCGACCTCTTTCACGTTCTTCGATGTATCGCTATATGTACATCAGTGACTACCCCCGTCACAACTTCGCCTTCGGAGGAGGGCCCGTGAAAAGATCCGTCGCCGCCGTCAGCGCAGCGCTGCTCACCAGCGGCGTGCTGACCTGCGTCACCACCACGGCGCACGCGGCAGCGCCCAGCGCCCCCAGCCCCGAGCCCGCCGCCGCGGCCCGGGCCGACAGCCTCGTCCGTGCCAACCCCGGCGCCGTCCAGGGCGCCAGCGGGGAGGCCTACCAGGCCGTCCGCACCAAGGTCGACCCCTCGGGGGCGGCGCACACCCGCTACAGCCGGACCTACCGGGGCCTGCGGGTCTACGGCGGTGACTTCGTCGTCCACACCGCCCCGAACGGCACCATGACCGGCACCTCGGTCGGCCTGTCCGCCCCGCTCACCCTGGGCACCACCGCCAAGGTGGGCGCGTCCGCGGCCAAGGCCAGCGCGCGCAAGGCGTTCTCCGGCACCCTCACCTCGATCGGCGCGCCGGAGCTTTTCGTCGACGCCAGCAGCGGCAAGGGCCGGCTGGCCTGGGAGACGGTCGCCACCGGGTGGAAGGCGGACAAGCAGACGCCGTCGAAGCTGCACGTGGTCACCGACGCCAGCACCGGCAAGGTGATCGGCTCGTACGACGAGATCGAGTCGGTGGTCGGCAGCGGCCAGGGCATCTACACCGGCACGGTCAGCATCGACACGACGCTCTCCGGCAGCACCTACCAGATGATCGACCCGTCGCACGGCAACGGCCGAACCTGCGACATGAACAACGGCACGTCGACCTGCACCACGTTCACCGACGCGGACAACGTGTGGGGCAACGGCGCCACCTCCAACCGGCAGTCCGCCGGCGTGGACGCCCACTTCGGCGCCGCCAAGACGTTCGACTACTTCAAGAACGTGCACGGCCGCAACGGCATCTTCGGCAACGGGCAGGGCGTGCCGAGCCGGGTGCACTACGGCAACAACTACGTCAACGCCTTCTGGGACGGGTCCCAGATGACCTACGGCGACGGCTCGGGCAACTCCCGCCCGCTGGTCTCGCTGGACGTCGCCGGGCACGAGATGAGCCACGGCGTCACCGAGGCGCTGGCCGGGCTGGTCTACTCCGGTGAGTCCGGTGGCCTGAACGAGGCCACCAGCGACATCTTCGGCAACATGGTGGAGTTCTACGCCGCCGCGCCGAGCGACCCGGGCGACTACCAGGTCGGCGAGAAGATCAACATCAACGGCAACGGTACGCCGCTGCGCTACATGTACAACCCGTCGCTGGACGGCTCGTCCGACTCCTGCTGGTCCACCAGCACGAAGAACAAGGATGTGCACTACTCCTCCGGCGTCGGCAACCACTTCTTCTTCAACCTCGCCGAGGGCACCGGCTCCACCGCGTACGGCACCTCGCCGGTCTGCGGCTCGGCTCCGGCGGTGACCGGCATCGGTCGCGCCAAGGCGGAGAAGATCTGGTACCGGGCGCTCGACGTGTACTTCACCTCGAACACCTCGTACGTCAACAACACCACCCCGTCGAACACCGCCCGGGCGTACACCCTCAAGGCGGCGACCGACCTGTACGGCAACTGCTCGACCGAGTACAAGGCCGTCCAGGCGGCGTGGACCGCGGTGAACGTGGCCGGCAACGACGCCCCGTGCAGCTCCACCGGCAACGACTTCTCCGTCTCGCTCTCCCCGACCGCCGGCTCGGTGACCCAGGGCGGGTCCGCCACCGCCACCGTCGCCACCGCCACCACCAACGGGGCCGCGCAGACCGTGACGTTCTCCGCGTCCGGCCTGCCGACCGGCGCCACCGCGTCGTTCAGCCCCGCCTCGGTGACCTCGGGCGGCTCGTCCACCCTCACCATCGCCACCAGCGCGAGCACCCCGACCGGCACCTACTCGGTGACGGTCACCGGCAGCGCCGCTTCGGGCACGAAGACCGCGACCTACTCGCTGACCGTCACCGGCACCGGCGGCGGCTGCACCGGCGCGGGTCAGAAGCTCGGCAACCCGGGCTTCGAGTCCGGCAACACGGTCTGGTCCGCCAGCTCCGGCGTGATCGGGCAGTACGGCTCCCAGGGCCAGCCCACCCACGGCGGGACCTGGAACGCCTGGATGGACGGCTACGGCAGCACCCACACCGACACGCTCTCGCAGTCGGTGAGCCTGCCGTCGGGCTGCTCGACGTACAACTTCAGCTTCTGGCTGCACATCGACTCGGCGGAGACCACCTCGAGCGTGCAGTACGACAAGCTGACCGTGCAGGTGCTCAGCTCCTCCGGCTCCGTGCTGGCGACGCTGGCGACCTACTCGAACCTGAACAAGGCCAGCGGCTACAGCCAGAAGTCGTTCTCCCTGGCCTCGTACGCCGGGCAGACGGTCACCCTGAAGTTCACCGGCACCGAGGACAGCTCCCTGCAGACCTCGTTCGTCGTGGACGACACCGCGGTCAACGTCTCCTGACCTGACCGCCCGACCCCGGGGCCCGGCGGCCACCCCACGCGGGTGGTCACCGGGCCCCTCCCGTTACGGTCGGAGCCATGTCCGACGCGGAACTGACCGTCACGGTGGACGGCCCGGTGGCGACCGTGGTGATACGCAACCCGGCCCGCCGCAACGCCATGACCCCGGCCATGTGGCGACAGCTCCCGGTGCTGCTCGACGGCCTGGAGGCCGACCCGGCGGTCCGGGTGCTGGTGCTCACCGGAGCGGGTGGCACGTTCTGCGCCGGCGCCGACCTCGGCGACCTGGACGAGCTGCTGGCCGCCGGTGACGGCAGCATCGCGGTGGCGGCCGAGGAACGGCTCGCCGCGTTCGGCCGCCCCACGGTGGCCGCGATCGAGGGCGCCTGCGTCGGTGGCGGGTGTCAGCTCGCCGTCGCCTGCGACCTGCGCCTGGCCGCGGCGGACGCCCGGTTCGGCGTACCGCCGGCGCGGCTCGGCCTGGTCTACCCGGCGCCGACCACCCGCCGGCTGGCCGGGCTGGTCGGGCCGTCAGCGGCCAAGCACCTGCTCTTCACCGGCGAGCTGGTCGACGCCGAGCGGGCGCTGCGGATCGGCCTGGTCGACGAGGTGCTGCCGGCCGACGCGCTGGCCGATCGGGTCGCGGCGCTGACCACCACGATCGCCGAGCGCTCCCGGCTGACCGTGACCGCCGCCAAGGAGATCGTCGACGGGCGCGCCGACGCCGACCGGCTGGCCTGGTGGCACGCCGAGGTGCGGGACAGCGGCGAGGCCCGCGAGGGGGTGTCGGCGGTCAACGAGCGGCGGCCCCCGCGCTTCGGCTGGACCCCGCCGGCCGCCCGCTGACCGCCGTTTGACCGGCACGCCCCGACGGGTACGTCCCGACCGTCGAACGGGGGACCATCATGGACAGTGATCCGGAGCGTCGGGAGATCCAGCGGAAGCGGCGTCGGTTCCGCCTGCTGCTGGTCGGCACGGTGCTGGCGTTCGCGCTGGTGTCGCTGCTGGTCGGGCTGATGGCGGGCGGCGCGTTCCCGGGCAGCTGGGTGGAACGCGGTGACCCGCCGACCGGGGTGGCGGTGACCGGCGGGGTCCTGGCGGTGCTCGGCCTGGTGCTCGAGATCGTCGGGCTGGTCGGCCTGGTTCGCAGCGGCAGCTACCGGGCCGACCGGGAGTCCCGGCTGTGGGCGGTGAGCTTCCGCCGCCGCCGGGAACTGGCCCGGGCCGTCCGGCGCGGTGTGGTGGACTCCCCGGACGACTTGCCCTTCCTGCGGACCGCCGCCGCGCAGATGGTCCGGCTACGGAGGCAGATCCCCATCATCGGCGGTCTGGTGACGCTGAACCTCGGCCAACTGTTGCTCAGCCTCGCCCCGATGTGGTTCCTCCTGTTCGGCGTCACCTCGGTGATGTTCGCGTTCGCCAGCTGGCAGATCCTCCGGGACGCGCCCCGGGCCGAGGCGTTCCTGCGGGAACACCCCGGCGATCCGGCGGTCACCGAGTCGACCGGCTCCCGCTGACCCGGGCCAGCAGCTCGTCCACCGACCACTGGTCGGAGGCGTGCTCGCCGTGCTTCGCCGCGAGCACCCGGCCGTCGGGGGCGATCAGGAAGTCGGCCGGCAGCCCCAGCCGACCGCCGTGCGGGGTGCGGGACGGCAGCCGCTCCCGGCCGCGCAGGACGTGCCAGGTGCCGCTCGCCACGGCGCGCAGGATCGGCAGCCAGGCGCGCGGGTCGAGCAGCGCCCGCCGCGCGGACTCCACGCCGAACTCCCGGTAGAGCCGCCGGTCGGGATCGGCCACCACGGCGAACGGCAGGTCGGCGACGTGTTCCCGCAGTTCGTCGGCGGGGGAGTGGAAGAGCACCACCTCACGGATGCCGGCCGCCTCGATCTCGGCATGCCGGCGGACGATCGAGCGCAGGTGGAGATTGCAGACCGGGCAGCCGGCGAACCGCCGGAACTGGAGGTGGACCAGGCGGTCCGGATCCGGCAGGGCGACCTCGGCGCCGGTGACGCTGGTCAGGTGGCGGGGGGTGACGACATCCATGCGTGCTCCCGTTGTAGGCGTACAACGTACTCCTACAACCGTAGGCGTATCTTGTACGCTGTCAAGGCCATGCCCCGTCCCCGTTCCCTGACCCCCGCCCAGCTCGCCGACGCGGCGCTCGCGGTGCTCGACCGGGACGGCCTCCCCGGCCTCACCATGCGTGCGGTCGGCGCGCGGCTCGGCACCAGCACGATGGCCCTCTACCGTTACGTCGCCGACCGTGACGAGCTGGAGGCGCTCGTCGTCGAACGGGTCCTCGACGGGGTGGACATGCGCCCGCCGCTCGACGTGCCGTGGCCGGACGGCATCCGGGAACTGGTCGACCGGGTGCGCGCCGGGGTCGGCGCCCACCCGGCCGTGGTACCGCTGCTCCCCGCGCACCGGCACCGCTCGCCCGGCATCCTGCGCTGGGGCGAGGCGGCGCTCGCCGTACTGACCCGGGGCGGCTTCGCCGGCACCCGGCGGGTGGTCGCGTTCCGCGCCCTGCTCGCGTACGTGGTCGGGGCGATCCAGATGGAGCACCTCGGCGCGCTGGGCGGCCCCGGCACGGCGGTCATCGCCGCGCTGCCTCGCGACGAGTTCCCGCTGCTGGCCGAGACCGCACGCGCGGCCGGTGCGGTCGGCCCGGACGACGAGTTCGGCGGCGGACTCGACCTGCTGCTCGACGGACTCGCCCGGCAGCTCGACGGCTGACCACCGCCACCGCCCGCGTCCGGCGGCCGGGGACGGTAGGGCCGGGGACGGTAGGGCCGGGGACGGTGGGGCCGGCGGGCGCCGCGCCGGGGAAGCTCCCCGACACCGCCCCCTGTGCCCGCCGGCCGTCCGTCACCGCGCCAGCGCGGCCCAGCTCGGCGTCACCGGCTCCCGCCGCAGCGGCATGCCCGCCTCGGCCGGGGTCCGGTCACCCTTGCGCTGGTTGCAGCCGTAGCAGGCGGCGGTGGTGTTCCCCCAGGTGTTCCGGCCACCGCGCGAGCGGGGCAGGATGTGGTCGATCGTGCTGGCCGGGCCGTCGCAGTAGGCGCACCGCCGGCCGTCGCGGCACAGCACCCCGGCCCGGGACCAGGCCGGACCGGTGGTGAACCGCCAGCGGGTCACCACGTACCGGACGAGGCGGACCACCCGCGGCAGCGGGAAGACGCCGATCACCCGGTCCGGCTCGGACTCGTGGATCTCGGCGACCCGGCGGCAGAGCATCCGGATCGCGTGCTTGACGGTGACCCGGTGCAGCGGGCCGAGGTCGGCGTTGATGACGAGGACGGCGTCCACCGGGCTCTCCCTTCACGATCGGTGGTACGGCGACGAAAAAGCCGCCCGGTCCACGGGGACCGGGCGGCGACGACACGAACGCGCGGCGCGCGTCAGTCGGACCTTCCGGGCCGTGGGCCTTCCGCCCGGCAGCCGTCGCTGAGCAGCCACGACGCCATCGTGGTGGCGGGTCGTAGCGACATCGACGGCTCCTGGAGCGGCGGTTGACCTTGCGCGTTCACGGTAGGTCCACACCGGAGAGGCGGGCAACGCATTTCGATCTCACCCGTGCCTCAGCGACGGGCCAGCAGACCACGCGGGCGGATCGAACGGACCGGCTCGGCCGCCGCCCCCTCGGCGCGCAGGATGTGGTTGGCGGCGATGATCCCGGTCGCCGCCGAGCGCTCCATCAGCGCGCTCGGGAACTCGGTGCGGATCCCGTCGCCGGCCAGGTAGAGACCCGGCGCGTCGGTGCGTACGCCGGGCCGCCCGGCGTGGCTGCCCGGGGTGAACGCCGGGGCCTGCGCCTCGACCCGGGCGCGCAGCTCGCGTACCCGCAGGTCGGCCACCTCCGGCCAGAGCGTGGTCAGCTCCCGCAACATCCGCGCGGCCAGCTCGTCGGCCGGTACGTCCGGCTCGCAGGCGTACGCGTGCAGCTCCAGCACCGAGCCGCCGGTGCGTTCCGCCCAGCGGCGCGGCTCGGACTCCAGGCGGTGGTAGAGCGTCACCGAGTCCAGGGTGGGCTGCCGGGAGACCCCGCTGAACACCGCCCGCTCCGGGCGCACGTCGCCGTCCATCCAGTAGCGCGCCACCGCGTACGGGGGACCGGGCCGACCGAACGCGGGCATCCGCGCCACCAGCTCGGGCGCCGCCACGGCCAGGCCGGGGGAGGCATCGACCAGCGCGGCCAGGGCGGGCGGGTCGACCGCCAGCACCACGTGCGCGGCCTCCCACACGTCGCCGTCGGCGCCGGCCACCCGCCAACCCTCCGGCGTACGGTCCAGCCGGGCGGCCGCAGCGCCGGTGAGCACCCGGCCGCCGTGCTTCTCCACGTGCCGGGTCAGCGGCTCCCAGATCGCCGTCGCGTAGTCCTCATCCGGGCAGTCGAAGGCCAACCCCTCCGGGTTGCCGAGCAGGTAGAAGTGGAACTGGGCGATCATCTCGGCGGCGGACATCTCCGCCTCGTGGTTGAAGAACGAGTGCGAGAAGACCTCGAAGAGCATCGCCCGGGCCCGGTCCGGCAGCCGCAGCGAGCTGAGCAGCTCGTCGGCGGTCCGCTCGTCGAACTCGGCGTAGGTGCGCACCGCGTCGTAGGTGAGCAGCGGCAGCGCGGCGTCGCGGTCCATCGACCGCAGGTCCGCCAGGCGCAGGCTCGGGCTGCGCAGCAGCAGCGCCAGCAGGTTGGCCGGCGGGGCCGGCGGCAGCTTGCCGAACTCCTCGGTCGGCCACTGGGCGGACAGGATCGGATAGCCCGGAATCGGCTTGAGGAAACCCAGCGCCGGGTCGACCCGGCGCAGGATCGAGCGCCAGTTCCAGTACTGCCGGAAGAAGGCGTGGAAGCCGTGCTCGTTGCGCTGGACGCCGTCCGGCAGCTCCTCCGGCCAGGCGCCGAGCCGGCCGCCGAGGTGCGGCGCGGCCTCCAGCACGGTCACCTCCACCCCGCGCTCGGCCAGCACCACCGCCGCCGACATGCCGGCGATGCCGCCGCCCACCACCAGCGCCGTCACCGGTCGCGGCACGCGCGGGGCGCCACCGCCGCCCGGGTCCACCACGTGCTCCCGTACGCCGATGAGGCGACCTACCACTTGCGACAGACCCACGGGGCATCCTCCAGTCGGCGGTCCCCCCAGTCTGCCTGAGGTGAAAGGAAGGGGCCCCTTTTAACGCATACGGATGTGCGGGGCCCCCTTTTAACGCCCCGCGCCCCGCGCGCGCCCCGCGCGCCGCGCGCCGCGCCCCGCGCGCGCCGCGCGGGCGCGGGGCAGGTGTTAACAAGGGGCCCTTCCTCTACCGGAGGCGTTAATAAGGGGCCCTTCCTTTCACGGCAGGCAGCGGCGGGGGCGGTCGGAGGGGGGCCAGACGTACTCCAGGTCGGGGGAGACGTCGGTGAACAGCGGGGCGTAGTGGGCGGGGTCCTTGCGCAGCAGCGACGAGCGGTGGCTGCGGTGCAGGTCGTCCCGGCCCAGCCAGGGCGGCAGCTCGCCGGTCGAGGCCAGCTCGGCCTGGGTCCGGATCACCGCGATGCCACAGGCGGTGGCGAGGTCGGTGGCGAGCGTGGCGGCGCAGGTGTCCGCCCGGCCCGGCTCGCACCACACCGCGCACATGTCCAGCCCGTAGCGGGTCAGGGCCTCCTCGTAGCCGGCCCACATCTTCACCGCGGGATGGTTGCGCCAGCCGTAGTCCGGGCGGGTCAGGCCGCGCAGCACCTGGATGGTCTCCACGCGCTGCTTGCCCAGCCGCTTCTGGTCCAAGGTCCGGGCGCTGGCCAGGAAGTCCGGATACGGCAGGAACGTCTGCATGCCGGTGCTCTACCCGTACCCGGCGACGCCATGCGTTCATGATCGAGGGGGCTGCGCCCACCGCGAGCGGCTGACTACGATCCGGGCATGGCCGAGCCCCTGCGCGACCGCGCGCGCCGCGCGACCGGCTGGCGGCTCCGGATGAACGGTGACGAACGACCCCACTTCGTGGTCTGCGGTTCCGACCCGCTGGCCTACTGGGTGGTCCGCGCGCTGCTCGCCACCGACGGTGCCCACGGCCAGGTGCGGGTCACGCTGGTGGTGCCGGAGCGCCGCCGCTCGGAGGGCCCGGACGGGCGGGACGTGCCCGGGGTCCGGGTGGTGCGGGCCGACCGGCTCGACGAGGCCACGTTCCGCCGGGCCGGGCTGGCCGACGCGGCCGGGCTGGCCCTGCTGCACCAGGACGACGTGGGCAACATGCACGCCGCGCTCTGCGCCCAGGAGGTCGAGCCCCGGCTGCGCCTGGTGGTCCGGATGTTCAACACCAACCTGGCCGACGGGCTGCGGCAGCTCTTCCCCGACTCGGCGGTGCTCTCCGACGCCTCGATGGCCGCCCCCGCGTTCGTCGCCGCCGCGCTGGGCGAGCTGGCCCCGACCCACTTCCGGCACGCCGGCCGCACGCTCTACGTGGCCCGCCGCGCCGACGTACGCCCGCAGGACGTGGTCTGCGGCCTGGCCGTCACCGGTGATCCCGAGCTGGTCCGGGTGCTTCCCGCCGACGAGGCGGCGGCCGACGTGGTGCTCGCCGAGGCGACCGGCCAGCCGCCCGGCACCGAGTTGGCCGCGCGGCGGCTGGTCCGGGCCCGGCGGCGCCGGCAGCCGGTCGAGGTGCTGCTCCGCGCGGTCCGCAGCTTCGCCACCCGCAAGATCGGCATCGCGGTGCTGGTGCTGCTCGGGGTGATCGCGGTGCTCGGCTGGCTCAACGCCCGGGCCGCCGAGGTCAACTGGAGTGAGGCGCTCTATCTCACCCTGGTCACCACGCTCAGCGGCCAGGACCCGGACGTCAACAAGCCGGTCGCCGCCCAGATCATGCAGGTGGTGCTCAACCTGGCCGGGCTGGCGCTGATCCCGCTGATCACGGCCGCCGTGGTCGACGGCATCGTGAACGCCCGGTTGGCCCTGCACGCCGGCCGGATCCAACCGGACCGGTCCGGCCACGTGGTCGTGGTCGGGTTGGGCAACATCGGCACCCGGGTGATGGCGCAGCTGCACGACTTCGGGGTCGAGGTGGTGGCCATCGACCGGAACGCGGAGGCGCGCGGCGCCGCCCTCGCGCACCGGCTGGGGGTGCCGTTGATCGTCGGCGACGCCGGCCGGGAGGAGACGTTGCGCTCCGCCTCGGTGGACACCTGCCAGGCGCTGGTGGTGGTCTCGACCGACGACGGGACGAACCTGCGTGCCGCGTTGATCGCCCGTTCGCTCGATCCTGACCTGCGGGTGGTGCTGCGGCTGTTCGACGGCGACTTCGCCGAGCGGATCCAGCAGGCGTTCGGCATCGGCATCTCGCGCAGCGTGTCCTACCTGGCCGCGCCGTCGTTCGCGGCGGCCCTGCTGGACCGCGCGGTGATTGCCACGATCCCGGTCGACCGGCACGCGCTGCTGGTCACCGAGGTGCCGGTGGTGGCGGGTTCCCCGCTGGACGGGCGACCGCTCGGCACGGTGGCCCGACCGGGCGAGGTGCGCCTGCTGGCGCACACCCGCGTCGGCCAGAAGGCCGACTGGTCGGTCGACCCGCGCATGGTGCTGCAGGCCGGCGACCGGTTGACCGTGGTGGCCCGGCGGGCCGGGCTGACCGCCCTGCTCCGGGAGACCACACCCGCGCCACCGCCCGCGCCGACCGGGCCACCAGCGCCCCGCGAGGCGGCGGAGTGAGCCTGCTCAGCGGTGGCGGAGGGCGTACCAGGCGGCGCCGAGGGCGAGCACGCCGAAGCCGGCGAGCACGCTGGGCAGCGGCAGGTTGACCGCGAGCAGCAGGCAGCCCACCAGTCCCAGGGCCGCGAGCGTCCGCACCGGCAGCTTCCGCGCCGGGTCCCGCCCCAGCGTCAGCGCCGCCGCGTTGGTGATCGCGTAGTAGACCAGCACGGTGCAGCTGGAGAAGCCGATCGCGCCCCGTACGTCGCCGAGCGCCACCACGACGATCACCACGGCGGCCACGGCCAGTTCGGCGCGGTGCGGCACCCGGTGGCGCGGGTGCACCGCCGCCAGGGTCGCCGGCAGGTCGTGGCGGCGGGCCATCGCCAGCGTGGTGCGGCCGACGCCGGCCAGCAGGGAGAGCAGCACCCCGGTGACCGCGACGGCCGCCCCCGCCCGGACCAGCCAGGCCAGCCCGGGGTGGCCCGCTGCCGACACCACCTCGACCAGCGGCGCGGAGGCGGCGGCCAGCCGCTCGGTGCCCAGCACGCCGAGCGCGACCACGGCCAGCGTCAGGTAGACGGCCAGCACCGCGCCGAGCGCGAGCGGCACGGCGCGCGGGATCGTGCGCTCCGGGTCGCGTACCTCCTCGCCCAGCGTGGCGATCCGCGCGTAGCCGGCGAAGGCGAAGAAGAGCAGGCCGGCGGCGGTGAGCACGCCGCGTGCCCCGATGTCGCCGCCGTCGGTGAGCCGGTCGACGGCGACCTGCGGCGCGCCGGTCACCGCCACCACGGCGAGCACGGTGAGCACCACGCCGACCAGGACCCGGGTGGCGGTCGCGGTCTTGCCGACGCCGCGTAGGTTCACCGCGGTCACCGCCACCACCGCGAGGACCGCGACGAGCCGGGCCCGCCCCGGCCACAGGTACGCCCCGACGGTCAGCGCCATCGCCGCGCAGCTCGCCGTCTTGCCGACCACGAATCCCCACCCGGCGACGAATCCGGCGAACGGGTGCAGTCGTTCCCGGCCGTAGACGTAGGTGCCGCCGGACTCCGGGTAGCGGGCGGCGAGCCGGGCCGAGCTGGTGGCGTTGCAGAACGCGATGAAGCCGGCCAGCGCGAGCGCCACCAGCAGCCCGGCGCCGCCGGCCGCCGACGCGGCGGGCGCGAAGACCACGAAGACGCCCGCGCCGAGCATCGACCCCAACCCGATGACGACCGCGTCGGGTACGCCGAGTCGTCGTGCCAGCCGTTCCACACCCGCAGCCTAGGGGTGGGACGTGAACGGCCGGTGCCGCCGGCTTGATCCGCCGACGGCACCGGTCCCGGTTCAGCAGGGCCCGTTGTCGGTCCAGACGCCCTGGCTGTTGGCCCCCGGGACGTCACCCTGGGTCCACCACCGCGCGGTCCACCGGTGCCCGCCGTGGGAGACCACCGCACCACCGGAGTACGCGGTGCCGGCGGCCCAGGCCGGGGCCGTGCACGCCCCACCCGTGGACGTCGGGGAGGCGGTGGGTGTCGAGGTCGGGGAGGCGGTGGGCGTCGGGGAGCCGGCGCAGGCGCCCTGGTCGGCCCAGACCGCCGCGCTGCCCGGCGTCTCGCCCTGGGTCCACCACTTCGCGCTCCAGGTGTGCCCGCCGTACGAGACGGTCGCGCCGCCGGAGTACGCGGTGGCCGCCGACCACGCCGGGGCGGTGCAGGTGCCGCCGCCGGGCGGGGTGGAGCCGCTCGGGCTCGGCGACGGGGTGACGACCGCGCCACCGCGCGCCCAGTCGCCGGTCAGCGCGTACGTCTGGCCGCCGAAGGCGAGCGTGAGGTTGGCCGGGCCGGAGATCGGGAGTTGGTAGTTCAACGTCACCTCGGCGTACGCGCCGGGCGCGATGGCGGCCGGCACGGTGAGGCGTACCCGGTTGTGGTCGCCCTTGAGGCCGCCCACGTTGCTGCCGGTGTGGCCGGTGGAGACCGTGGTGAGCGCCCAGCCGGACTGCTGGCTGAGCGTGGCCGGGGTGGTGGTGGGGTAGTCGAACTCCAGCTGCGCCCCGGCCGGGATCGGCGCGCCGGTGTTGTTGGTCAGCCGCAGCTCCGGGTTGATCGGGTAGTTGTTGTCGCCGAGCGCGAAGCCGCCCATGCCGACCGCCACGTCGAGCGTCCTCGTGGGCATGGTGGTGCCGGCCTTGCGGGCCCCGTACGCGGGCGCGGTCCTGAACCGGTCGTAGAGCAGCGTGGTGAGCGTGTCGCCCATGCCGTACTGGCCCTTGGCCGGGTCGTAGGCGTAGTCGCCGGCGAGTTCCCAGATCATCACGCCGCCGACGCCCTTGGCCGTGACCCAGTCGGCCTTGGCGGCGAGCGACTGGTCGTCCTCGGTGGAGAGGAAGACCTTCTTCTCGGCGTTCCACAGCCAGGGCGCGACCAGCGCGGAGGAGTAGTTCCGGGCGTAGCTGCCGCTGATCCGGTCGGCCGGGTCGGTGGCGGGGGTGAGCCCGTACGCGGTCAGGTAGTCGCCGGTGATGCCCTGCTGGAGGTTCTTCGCGTGCCACATCGGGTTGGCGCCGGCGGGCACCTCGTCGCCGGCGGCGTCGAGGTCGTGCCAGAGGTTGTCGATGCCGACCGCGCCGTTGCCGCAGGGGATGGTGGAGCCGATCGAGCCGCCGGTGCCGGCCGGGCACTTCGTCTGGTCGGGCAGCGCCGCCCGCCCCCACAGGCCGTTGGTGCCGCCGGTGACGCCCTGCCAGCCCCGGGTGTAGTAGGGCACGCCGATGTTGACCCGGCCGCTGGGCAGCGCGCCCCGGAAGTAGTGGTAGGCCCAGTCGGTGTTGAGGTAGCCGATCCCGGAGTAGGCACCGTAGACCCCGCCGGAGGCCAGCTCGGCGTCGTCGCCGTTGTCGTAGAGCGCCGCGTTCGGCCCGACGAAGTGGTTCCACGCGCCGTGCAGGTCGTAGGACATGACGTTGACGTAGTCGAGGTACTGCAACGCCTGGTAGGACTCCATGCCGCGCAGCAGCCACCCGGACGCGGGCGCGGCCACGGTGAGCAGGTAGTGCTTGCCGTCGGCGGCGGCGGCCCGGTCGAGCTTCTCCCGCAGCGTGCGCATCAGCACCTGGTAGGAGGCGTTGAGCCCGGCCCGCTTGGCGTCGGCCTGGGCGAAGTCGAGCGGGTTGCCGGCCTTGTTGTTGGAGGTCGGGTACTCGTAGTCGATGTCCACGCCGTCGATCCCGTAGGTGCGCAGGAACGTGACCACCGAGTCGGCGAACGTGTTGATGCCGGCGGTGTTGACCGTGTTGGTGCCGGTGGTGGTCATCCGGTAGAAGCCGCCGGAGTCCACCCGGTTGCCGTTGTCGTCGATGAAGCCGCCGGTCTCGGCCCAGCCGCCGACGCTGATCAGGGTGCGGACGTTCGGGTGCTGCTTCTTGTACTTGTTGAGCAGGTTGAAGTGCCCGGTGTAGGGCAGGCTCGGGTCCATCTCGGCGCCGGCCACGCCGGGCCAGGTCATGTTCGTGGCCGGGTTGTCCGGCGCGGCCGGGTTGCCCACGGAGATGCGGTTGTTCGCGTCGACGTGGGCGAACGCGTAGTTGATGTGGGTGACCTTCTGCCACGGGATCTGGTTCACCAGGTAGGCGGGTGCGCCGTTGCGGCCGGTGCGCCAGCTGGTGAAGTAGCCGATGATCCGGCGCGGGTGGTCGGCGCCCATCTTCTCCCGGCCAGCGGTGTCGTAGACGGTGCAGTAGGGCACCGCGACCCCGGGCGTGCGGTAGAGCCCGTCGGGCCGGCAGGCCTCTTCGTCGACGACGGCCGACCGCGCGTCCGGGGCGACGGCGACCGCCAGGGCCGCGGTCAGCAGACCGGCGGCGCCCGCCGACAGCCAACGGCTGATTCGTCTCGCCAGCACGTGCACCTCCTACATTTAACAAACTTAACTGTTAAGGTTGCTAAATGTATACCGGCGTCGATCCGTCGGGACAAGAGGCAGGAGGTCAGCGCAGCTGGTCGGTCGGCCGGGCCCACGGGCCGAGCCGCCCGGGCAGCGGCAGGTCGTCCCACGGCACCCGGTGCAGCAGCCGGTCCAGCAGCAGCCCGAGCAGCAGCCCGGCGACCGAGTCGGTGAACCAGTGCCAGCCCAGGTAGACGGTGGTGCAGAAGACCACCGCCGGGGGGACGACCCGGACCACGGTGACCAGCCGGGGTCCGACGGCCCGGCCGACCGAACGCAGCAACGGGGCCAGCAGCAGGGCGAGCACGCCGTACCAGACGATCGCGTTGGCCACGTGCCCCGACGGGTACGACTGGGCGAACCGCACCGGCAGGTCGTGCTGGAACAGCGGCAGCGTCTGCTCGGCCGGCAGGAACGGCTCCTTCACCGACGCGCTCGGCGCCGGACGGGCCGTCCACACCTTCAGCGGGCCGATCGTGAAGAACGTCAGCACGAACGCGGTCACCGGCGGCAGCACCGGCCGTACCGAGCGCAGCCGCAGCGCGAGCAGCACGCCGAGCCCGGCCGCCAGCAGCGTCAGTGGGGTGCCCTGGCCGAGCAGGTTGAGCGCCATCGCCACCCAGCGGGCGGCGGTCGGGCGGTGCGCGGCGGCCCAGTCGGCGACCGCCCGGTCGAGCCCGAACAGATGGTCGGTGGCGAGCGCCACGGTCAGCGCCACCAGGGCCGCGAGCAGCAGCCCGTCGAACCACCACCCGGCCGGTCGGACCGGTCGCAGCCGCAGGTCGCGGCGTACCCCTGAGCTCTGGCGCACGCGACCACGCTACCGGCCGACCGCGCCGACCCGATCGGTGGCTGTGTGCCGAGCCACGAAGGGAAGCGCGGCGCGGGGGTCACCGGTCACACTGGTTGCCGTGCGGATCACCTCGGCCCTCGTCGACCCGGCGCTGCTCGACCTCCCCTGGTCGACCCCGCTGGAGCAGTGGCCTGCCGAGCACCTGGTGGCGCTGCCCCAGGGCATCTCCCGGCACATCGTGCGGTTCGTCCGGCTCGGCGGCTACGTCTACGCGGTGAAGGAGACCGGCGAGCGGGTCGCCGAACGCGAGTACGACCTGCTGCGGGCGCTGGAGCGGATCGACTTCCCGTCCGTCGAGGCGATCGCCATCGTGGCCGACCGGCTGACCGACGACGGCGAGCCGCTCGACCCGGTGCTGATCACCCGGCACCTCCAGTTCTCCCTGCCCTACCGCGCGCTGTTCTCCAACACGCTGCGGCCGGAGACGATGAACCGGCTGCTCGACGCGCTGGCCGCGCTGATCGTCCGGATGCACCTGACCGGCTTCTTCTGGGGCGACTGCTCGCTGTCGAACACGCTGTTCCGGCGGGACGCGGGCGCGTTCGCCGCCTACCTGGTGGACGCCGAGACCGGCGCGCTGCACCCCTCGCTCTCCAACGGCCAGCGCGGCGAGGACCTGGAGATCGCCCGGGTCAACATCTTCGGCGAGGCGCTCGACCTGCAGGCCGCCGGCCTGCTGCACGAGTCGATCGACCCCGAGCTGGTGTGCGAGGAGGTCGTGCGGCGCTACGAGCGGCTCTGGCACGAGATCACCTACGAGCAGCAGGTCGAACGCGCCGCCCGGCACGACATCGAGGGCCGCATCCGGCGCCTCAACGAGCTGGGCTTCGACGTCGCCGAGGTGGCCATGTCGACCGTCGACAACGGCCGCTACCTGGTGCGACCCAAGGTGGTCGACGCCGGCTACCACACCCGACGGCTGCTGCGGCTCACCGGCCTGGACGCCGAGGAGAACCAGGCCCGCAAGCTGCTCAACGACCTGGACGCCTACCGGGTGGAGAGCGACCTCACCGACGAGCAGCAGGCGGCGCACCGCTGGCTCACCGAGGTCTTCGAGCCGGTGGTCCGGGCCGTGCCCGCCCACCTGCGGCGCAAGCTGGAGCCACAGGAGCTGTTCGCGCAGATCATCGAGCACAAGTGGCTGCTCTCCGAGCAGGCCGGTCGGGACGTCGGGATGCGCCGGGCCGTGCAGTCCTACCTGGCCGACGTGCTGGTGCACCGCCCGGACGAGCAGGCCGTGCTCGGCGTCGAGGTCCCCACCGGCTGACGGCCGGGTCACTCCACCCAGTCGCCGCCGCGCATCACCCGGACCACGTTCAGGTCGTCGTCGAGCACCACCAGGTCGGCGCGCAGGCCGGTCTGGAGGGCGCCCACCCGGTCGCCGAGGCCGATCGCGCGGGCCGGGGTCGTGGACACCATGCGGCAGGCGTCCGGCAGGGCGACCCCCGCGTCGACCGCGTGCCGCAGGGCGGCGTCCATGGTCAGCGTGCTGCCGGCGATCGCCCCGTCCCGGCTGAGCCGGGCCACGCCGTCGGCCACGGTGACCGCCTGGCCGCCCAGCTCGTACTCGCCGTCGGGCATGCCGGCGGCGGCCATCGCGTCGGTGATCAGCGCGGCCCGCTCCGGGCCGGCGACCGAGGTGGCGAAGCCGAGCATGCCGTCGTGCAGGTGGACGCCGTCGGCGACCAGCTCGCAGACCACGTTCGGGGCCTCCAGCAGCGCCACCACCGGGCCGGGCTCGCGGTGGTGCACCGGGCGCATCCCGTTGAAGAGGTGGGTGCCGACGCTCGCGCCGGCGGCCACCGCCGCGCGGGTCTGCTCCCAGGAGGCGTCGGTGTGTCCGACCGCCGCGACCACACCGCGGGCGACCAGCAGCTCGATCGCCGCCGTCGCGCCGTCCCGCTCGGGGGCGAGGGTGACCATGCGCACCGCGCCGCCGCCCAGCTCGATCAGTTCGGTCAGTTCGGCCGTGGACGGGTCACGGAGGAACTCCGGGTTCTGCGCGCCGCAGCGGTCGGCCGACAGGTAGGGGCCCTCGTAGTGGATGCCGGCGAGCACCCCCTCCTCGACCAGCGGGCGGAAGGCCGCGGTGGCGTCGCGCATCAGCGCGAACGGGGAGCTGACCAGGCTGGCCAGCAGCGTGGTGGTGCCGTGTCCGAGGTGGAACGCGGCGGCCTGCCGGGCCGACTCCGGGTCGCCGGTGGTGAACGTGTGGCCACCCCCGCCGTGGGTGTGCATGTCGACGAAGCCCGGCACGATCCAGTGGCCGTCGCGCACCGACGGGTAGTCGGCCACCGCGCTGATCCGGCCGTCCCGGATCTCCACGCAGCCCTGCCGGATGACGCCGGTCGGGGTCACCACCTTGCCGGTCACGCGCCGGGTCATCGACTCTCCTTCGCCAGGGTGTCCAGGGCCAGCAGGGCGGCGCCCAGGCAGCCGGCCTCGTCGCCGAGGGCGGCCGCGACCAGGCGCGGTTCGCGGTGGAAGGTCAGCCGCTCCCGCAGCGCGTCGCGCAACGGGTCGAACAGCCGGGGACCGGCCTGGGCCAGGCCACCGCCGAGCACCACGGTCGCCACATCGTAGAGCGCCTGCCCGGTGGCCAGACCGTCGGCGAGCGCCTCGACCGCCTCCCGCCAGACCCGCTCGGCGAGCCGGTCGCCGGTCGCCGCCCGGTCGGCCACCTCGGCGGCGGTCGCCGGTGTGCCGGCCAGCTCGGTGTAGCGACGGCCGATCGCCGAGGCCGAGGCCACGGCCTCCAGGCAGCCGGCCCGGCCGCAGCCGCAGGGCGGGCCGCCGGGGCGTACCAGGATGTGGCCGATCTCCCCGGCGGCGCCGTGCGCGCCGACGGCGGCCGACCCGTCGACCACGTGCGCGGCGGCGATGCCGGTGCCGATCGCGACGAAGAGCACGTGCCCGGCGTCCCGGCCGGCGCCGAGCCGGGCCTCGGCCAGGCCGCCCACCCGCACGTCGTGGCCGAGCGCCGCGGGCAGGTCGAGGCGCGTGGCCGCCAGGTCGCCCAGCGGTACGTCCCGGAAGCCCACGTTGGCCGACCAGACCGCCACCCCGCGGGCCTCGTCGACCACCCCGGGCACGGCGATGCCGCAGGCCACCGGCGTGAGGCCGGCGGCGCGCGCCTTGCCCGCCAGCCCGTCGGCCACGTCCAGGACGGTGTCGACCACGGCGTCCGGGCCGCGCTGGGCGTCGGTGGCGTGCCGTTCGGTGTGCACGGTCGTGCCGTCCGGCCGGACCAGGGCGCACTTCATCCCGGTGCCGCCCACGTCCAGCGCGACGACGACCTCGTCGCGCCCCCTCACGCCAGGACCACGGACCGGGTGAGGTGGCGCGGCGCGTCGGGGTCGAGACCGCGGCTGGTGGCCAGCGCGACGGCGAAACGCTGGGCCAGGATCAGGTCGGCCATCGGGTCGACCGGGTTGCGGCCGGCCGCCCAACTGGTCAGCACCGTGCGGCACCCGTGCGTGCGGCTGTGCACGAACGCGGCGCCGGTGGCCGCCACGTCCTCCGGTAGCCCGTCCGGAATGCCGCCGAACGCCCAGACCAGCCGGCCCGGGGCGGCGACCGAGATGGGGCCGTGCCGATAGTCCATCGCCGGGTACGCCTCGGCCCAGAACGTGGCCGCCTCGCGGCACTTCAGCGCGGCCTCCTGGGCCAGCCCCACGGTCCACCCGCGACCGAGGAAGGTGACCTGCTCGATGCGGGCCGGGTCGATCGGCAGCGGGGCCCGGACGGCGACCTCGGCGTCGGCGGCGAGCCGGCCGAGGTCCTCGCCGAGGTGTGCGCGGAGCAGCGCGAGCGCGGTGGTGGCGAAGCGGGTCTGCACGACGGAGCGCTCGTCGGCGAAGGGCAGCGCGACCGTGGCGTCGGCCAGGGCGACGGCGGGGGAGTCCGGGTCGCCGACCAGGACCGTGGTGGGGATCCGGCCGCGCAGCGCGGCGAGCAGGTCGAGCACCTCGGTGGTGGTGCCGGAGCGGGTGATCGCGATCAGCCGGTCGTAGTGGCGGCCGGTGGGGAACTCGCTGGCCTGGAAGGCGTCGGTCTCGCCCTGGCCGGCGCCCTCGCGCAGCCCGGCGTACGCCGCCGCCATGAACCACGACGTGCCGCAACCGACCACCGCGACCCGCTCGCCGGGGCGCGGCAGCTGCCCGGCGACGGTCGGGGCGAGCCGGGCCGCCTCCCGCCAGCAGTCGGGCTGGCTCGCGATCTCCGCGTGCACGAACGCCATGACAACTCCTCGCCAGGGGAGACCTTGCGCAATAGGGCGCGATACAGCCGTCTTTCGCGCGTCATTCTGCGCGAAGTCGGGTGGCTGTGGCAACCGTCTCCCGGTTCGCGCAGCACAGGGTTTTGCGCAGACCCAGTTTCGCGCACTACTGTGCACGCAATCAATCACCGTTCGTGCACAGTCAGGGGAGGCCCCCGCGGTGGACCGCTACGCGCGCTGGAACGCGCTGCTCGAGATGCTGACCGACAGCGGCCGGGTCAGCGTCGAGGAGGCGGCCGAGCGGCTCGACGTCTCCCAGGCCACCATCCGGCGGGACTTCGACCAGCTCGCCCAGCAGCAGATGATCACGCGGACCCGGGGCGGCGCGGTCGCCAACGGCGTCTCCTACGACCTGCCGCTGCGCTACAAGACGGCCAAGCACTCGGCGGAGAAGCAGCGGATCGGCGCCGCCGCCGCGGCGCTGGTCTCCCCGGGCACCGTGGTGGGGCTCAACGGCGGCACCACCAGCACCGAGGTGGCCCGCGCCCTGGCGGTCCGTCCGGATCTCAACACCAGCGCCGAGGGCGCCCAGCTCACCGTGGTCACCAACGCGCTGAACATCGCCAACGAGCTGCTGGTGCGCTCACGGATGAAGGTGGTGGTGGCCGGCGGCGTGGTGCGGCCCAAGTCGTTCGAGCTGGTCGGCCCGCTGGGCGGGGCGCTGCTGCGCGAGGTCACCCTGGACGTCGCGCTGCTCGGCGTGGACGCGATCGACCCGCAGCTCGGCGCCGCCGCGCACCATGAGGGTGAGGCGGCGATGAACAGCCTCATGGTGGCCCGGGCCAAGCGGGTCGTGGTCATCGCCGACTCGTCCAAGCTGGGCGGGCACGCGTTCGCCCGGATCTGCCCGGTGGACCGGATCGAGACGCTGGTGACCGACTCCGGTGCGGCCCCGACGGTGGTGCAGGCGTTCCGGGACGCGGGCGTGCAGGTCGTCTGCGCCTGAGGTGCAAGGAAGGGCCCCCTGTTAACGCCTCCGGTATAGGAGGGGCCCCTTCTTGACACGCCGACACTGCATACCCGGTATTGCCTTCGCGTGCATACCGCGTATGGTGTCGCTGTCACCTACTCATCGGGGGAGGTCAGCTGTGTCGGCTGTCCTGGAGATCGAAGGTCTCCGCAAGACGTACCGGAGCCGGAAACGCGGGGTACGCCACGCGCTCGACGGCTTCGACATGCGGGTCGAGGCCGGCCAGGTGCACGGCTTCCTCGGCCCGAACGGCTCGGGCAAGACCACCACGCTGCGCACGCTGCTCGGGCTGATCCGCCCCAACGGCGGCCGGATGGCGATCCTCGGCCAGGAGCTGCCGCACGCGCTGCCGGCGGTCGCCGGGCAGGTCGGCGCCATCGTGGAGAGCCCGCAGTTCTTCCCGCACTTTTCCGCGCGGGACACCCTGGGCCTGCTCGCCCAGGCCGGCGAGCTGCCCAGGCAGCGGGTCGACGAGGTGCTGGAACTGGTCGGGCTGCGCGACCGGGCCGGCGAGCGGGTGAAGACCTACTCGCTCGGCATGAAGCAGCGGCTCGCGGTCGCGTCGGCGTTGCTCAAGAACCCGAAGCTGCTGATCCTCGACGAGCCGGCCAACGGCCTCGACCCGGGCGGCATCCGGGAGATGCGCGGGCTGATGCGCGGGCTGGCCGAGTCCGGGATGACCGTGGTGCTCTCCAGCCACATCCTGGGCGAGATCCAGCTCATCTGCGACTCGGTCACCATCATCTCGCTCGGTCGGCGGGTCGCGTACGGGCCGGTCGAGGAGGTGCTCGCGGCGCACTCGCAGGGCACCGTGCGGGTGCGGCTGGAGGCGGTCAGCGACCTGCCCCAGGCCGCCGAGACGCTGACCCGCTCCGGCATCCGCGTCGCGACCAGCGAGGCCGACCACCTGATGCTGTCCGGCGTGGACAAGCCGGCCGAGGTCAGCCGGCTCCTCGCCGAGCAGGGCCTCTACGTCAGCGAGCTCACCCCGGTCGCGGTCGACCTGGAGAGCGTCTTCCTCGAACTGACCGCGACCGCGCCGGTCCCCGGCCAGCACCGTCAGGTCGATCAGTCCGCCAAGGTCGACCAGACCGGCACCGCAGGAGGTTGGGGCGCATGAGCCTGTTCGTCACCGAGCTGCGCCGGCTCGGCAAGCGCCGGCTCACCCGGCTGCTGCTCGTCCTGCTGCTGGTCGGGCTCGCCACCGTCGCCACCGCGTTCAGCTTCTCCAGCCACAAGCTCTCGCCCGAGGTGGTCGCCGCCGCCCAGGCCGAGTCCGACGCCCAGTACAAGCGCTCGGTGGAGGACTGGAAGCGCACCGTGGCCGACTGCGAGGCCGCCCAGGCCCGCGGCGAGCAGACCGAGGAGCGGTTCGGCCCGAACTGCGGCAAGGACTACCAGCCGCAGCCCGAGATGTTCGACCCGAAGTGGAACCTGCCCTACCAGTTCGACTTCCGGGCCGAGTTCCCCACGTTCATCGCCGTCTTCGCCGGGGCCGTGGCGCTCTTCGCGTTCATCGTCGGCGCCTCCTTCGTGGGGGCCGAGTGGAACACCGGCGGGATGATGAACCTGCTGCTCTGGCGACCGAAACGGCTCGCCGTGCTGGGCACCAAGCTGGCCGCCCTGCTCACCACCGTGCTCGGCGTGACAGTGGTGCTCGGCGCGCTCTGGACCGCGGCGTTCTGGCTGATCGGCACGTCCCGCGGCACCACCGCGAAGATGACCGCCGGCGTCTGGCGCTCGATCGGCCTGGACGGGCTGCGGGCGGTGGCCCTGGTGCTGGTGGTCGGCGCGGTGGCGTTCGCGCTCGCCTCGCTGGGTCGGCACACCGCCATGGCCCTGGGCGCGGCGGTGGCGGTCTTCGCGATCAGCGAGATCGGCATCCGGATCGCGGTCGGCGTGCTCTCGGTGCCGTTCGGCGACCGCTACGTGCTCTCCACGTACGCCCAGTCGTGGTTCCTGAAGCAGGCGGAGCTGTTCGACTACGACACCTGCCAGTTCGCCAAGGGCGCCTGTGAACCGGCCAAGTACGTGGTCACCTGGCAGCAGTCGGCAGTGGTGTTCGGCGTCGGGGCCGTGGTGGCCCTGGTCGGGGCGTTCTGGACGATGCGCCGGCGGGACATCTCCTGACCGCCGTCCGCGCCGCCGGCCGACGCCGGCGGCGCGGACCGCGCGTGCGATGCGGCCGGGGACGGCCCTGGTTACGCTGGGGTCCCCCGGCCGGCGCGTGCCCCGCGCCGGTCATCTGCCGTCGGAGAGGAGCGCCGTGTCCGCCGACGCCACCCCACGGGCCGCCGACCGGGCCGAGCCGTCCACCCCGGACGCGCCGCCCACCGTCCCACCGCCCCGCTCGGCGCCGCCGGTCGAGTCCGCGCTGCCCGACGAGTCGCCGTCCCTCGACGCGGCCGGGCCGGTCGGGGAGGAGCCGGTCGTCGGGCTCACCGAGCGGGAGCGGCGGATCCTCGCCTTCGAGTCCCGCTGGTGGAAGCACGCCGGCGCCAAGGAACAGGCCATCCGGGACACCTTCGGTCTCTCCGCGACCCGCTACTACCAGCTGCTCAACGCGTTGCTGGACCATCCGGCCGCGCTCGCCGCCGAGCCGGTGCTGATCGGCCGGCTGCGGCGGCTCCGCTCGTCGCGGGCGCGCAACCGCCGGCGCTGACCGGCCTCACTTCTCGTACGTGCGCAGCCCGTTGCCGATGGCGAAGAAGGTCGGCGCCCACTCGCCGATGAAGATGCCCCAGCGGTCCGCCCGCGCCACCCCGGCACGCTCCAGGCTCTTGGAGAGGAACCAGCTGGTGAACGAGAGCCCGATGCTGACGAACCCGGCGACGTAGGCGTGCTCCGCCCGGATTCCCGACTCGTGCAACCGCTCCAACATCGCGATCCCCCTGACGCTCGGTCCGCCCCGATTCGTCGATGACGCTACCTTCTGTTGCGACGTCGTGACGCACGGTTGCCGAGATGGGCCGGCTGCATGGCTGCGTGCCGTCCGGGTAGGCGGCGTGCGACGACGGAGGGAGCGGCTCGATGGGTGCACCGGACCGCCGGTACGCGACCGGCAGCAGCCCGGCCCGAGCGGTGGGGCAGGCGCCGCTGATGCGGGTGCGCTCCGCCTCCGACCCGGCGCCCGGCCGGCCGGAGAACGAGGACGTGGTCTTCCGGCTCGGTCCGCTGGTCGGCGTCCTCGACGGGGCGACCGTGCCGGAGGGCTTCGACACCGGATGCGTCCACGGCCCGGCCTGGTACGTCCGTCACCTGGCCGCCCGGATCGGCCTGGCGGTCGCCGCCCGGCCCGGTGCGACGTTGATGAGCAGCCTGGCGGCGGCGATCCTGGCGGTACGGGCGGACCACGGCGGGGTGTGCGACCTCGACCACCCGGGAACCCCGTCGTCGACCGTGTGCCTGCTGCGCGAGGGCGGCGACCGGGCCGACTACCTGGTGCTCTGCGACAGCCCGCTGGTGCTGCAGACCGACCGGGAGATCGAGGTGGTCACCGACGACCGGCTGGAGACCGCGCTGGCCGACCTGCGGCGCGCCGCCGCCGCGCTGCCCGGTGACGAGGTCGACCCGACGGTCCGGTTCCGGCGCGCGGTGAGCGTGCAGCGGACGCGGATGAACCGCACCCACGGCTACTGGGCGGCGGCCGCTGATCCGGACGCCGCCTACCACGCGGTGACCGGCGCGGTTCCGTTGCGCGGGCCGGGGGCGCTGCGCCGGGCGGCGCTGCTCAGCGACGGAGCCTCCTGCGCGGTCGAGCAGTTCGGCCTCTTCGACTGGGCCGGCCTGCTGGAGGTGGCGGCCGTGGAGGGGCCGGAGGGGCTGATCGACCGGGTCCGTGTGGCCGAGCGGGACCACCCGGACCGGCTGCGCCGGCGTAAGCGGACCGACGACGCCTCGGTGGCGCTCTGCGAGTTCGGACCCGTCGGGTGAGCACGCTCACGCCCGGAACGAACCGGTCGGATGACAACGCAGCGTGAGGCGGAACACCCCGGGGGTACGACCGGCCGACCCGCTCCGCCGTACCGGCAGTAGGTCGGCAAAGGGGTGGACGCGCGGCGGAACGGGCGGCAGACTGCGGCTCGTGACGGGTGCGGTACGGCTGGAGCCGGTGGACGAGCGCAACCTGGAGCCGTTGCTCTCCGTAGCGGCGGCCGAGGCCGAGCCGGAGGACGTGATGCCTCCGGTGGACGCTCCGGCCGGCTGGTCGTTGGCCCGTCGGGACGCCTTCCGCGAGTTCCACCGGGCCAGCTTCGGCGGTCTGGCCGGCCCGACCCGCACCGCCATGTACGCCGTCGTCTCCGGCGGCGAGGTGGTCGGGATGGTGCGGATGGCCCGCCGCGACGAGCCCGGGGTGGTGGAGACCGGCATGTGGCTGGGCCGGTCGGCCCGGGGGCGGGGCCTGGGCGCCGCCGCGCTGCGGGAGTTGCTGCACGCCGCTGCGGCGGCCGGAATGCACACGGTCGTCGCGGACACCACACCGGACAATGCCGGCGCTCTTTCCGTTCTTCGCCGATGTGGCGCGGAATTGCACGAGGAGAACGGCAGGATTCACGCGAGAATGTGTCTCGACTCGACCATTCCGAGCCACTGAACGCACGCTTGCCGTAAGGCAATCACCTCGTGTTCTCCCTGTTCACTTGGGGTTGGTGCGAGGTTCATCCTTTTCTGCGACGCCCTTCGCATTCCCCTGGAAAATGTTTCGCGCATGTGCTGACGGGTACTGCCCGCCGGGTCCGCTGATGGCGGGACACCGGTCGCTGACCCTTTTTCGCTGATCCCCGGCAGTTGTCTTCCGGGTCTGCTCCAGCATGTGGTGTCCCTTCCGCCGGGGAGCGAAGGAGAACTGATGAAGAGCGGAGCTCGGATCGCCCTGGCGGTCGGTTTCGGATATGTCCTCGGCCGCCGCAGGAAGCTGCGGACCGCACTCACCCTGGCCGCCGCCGTCGCGGCCGGCCGGGCCAGCCAGAACCCCGGCGGCCTGAAGCAGATGGCCACCGGCCTGCTCGGGTCGAGCCCGCAACTGGGCAACCTCGGCAAGCTCGGCGCGCCGCTGGTCACCGCCGGCCGGGCCGCGGCGACCGCCGCCGCCGGCAGCGGCATCGACGCGGTCAGCGGCAGGCTGCGCAGCGGCGCCGACGCGTTGCGCCGCCGCTCCGGCGAGCAACCGGAAGGCGAGCGCTCGGCGCCCGACGAGGAGCAGGAGCTCGACGAGCAGCCCATGGCCGACGACGAGGACCGCGACGACGGGGACCGGGCCGAGCGGCCGGCCCCGGTCCGTCGTGGACGGGGGCGGTGACGATGGCCCCCACCAGCCTCACCGACCGGGCACGTGAACAGATCGGCGACGAGCTGCGCAACCTCGCCTCCGCGATCGGGGAACGGGCCGTGCAGGTGGTCACCGAGCGGGTCACCGGTGCCACCGGTCGACTCAGCGAGTACGCGAAGCAGGGCGGCGGTCCCGGCCTGGTCGCCGCGGCCACCGGAGCGCAGAAGCTCGCCGACGGCAACTCCCCGCTGAAGGCCATGTTCCATGCCGGCCTGGCCGGCGGTAAGGAGAAGCTGATGTCGGCGTTCGGCGGCGGCAAGGGTGGCAAGGGTGGCGGCAAGAAGCTCAAGGTCACCAACATCGTCGAGACCATCGAGGTCGGGGTGCCGGTCCGGGTGGCCTACAACCAGTGGACGACGTTCGGCGACTTCCCGAGCTTCATGAAGAAGGTCGAGCAGGCCGACAACGACGAGGACGAGAAGATGACCTGGAAGGCGCAGGTCCTCTGGTCGCACCGGACCTGGGAGTCGACCATCGTGCGGCAGATCCCGGACCGGCTCATCCACTGGCGGTCGAAGGGCGAGAAGGGCTCCGTCGACGGGACGGTCAGCTTCCACGAGGTCGGCCCCGAGCTGACCAAGATCCTGGTGGTGCTGGAGTACCACCCGCAGGGTCTGTTCGAGCACACCGGCAACCTCTGGCGGGCCCAGGGTCGCCGCGTGCGCCTGGAGCTGAAGCACTTCGTCCGGCACGTGATGACCGAGACCGTGCTCGACCCCGACTCCGTCGAGGGCTGGCGCGGCGAGATCGAGGACTCCCAGGTGGTCAAGGACCACGAGACCGCGCTCCGCGAGGAGCAGGAGGGCCGCGCCGAGGAGCCGGAGACCGAGCCCGAGGAGGAGCCGGAGGAGGAGCGCCGGCCCGCCGAGCGTGGCCGCCGCCGGCCCCCGGCACGGCGTCGCCCCACGCCCGCGGAGGAGGAGTACGCGGACTACGACGACGGCGAGGACTTCGAGGACGACGAGTACGACGAGGAGCCCGAGGAGGAGGAGCCGCCGCGTCGGCGGCAGCCCGAGCGGGCCCGCCGCCCGCAGCGCGCGGAGCGGGAACCCCGCGAGGAGCGCGCCCGTCGTGCCCCCGAGGCGCCCCGCCGTCCGGTGGTCCGCCGTCGGCGTGAGGAGCGTGGGGAGTGAGCGTCGCCGCCACGGCCGGGAGTCCCGGCAGCGCGTTGGAGCGCACCGGCGGCGGTGGGAGTGACCTCGCCGACGTCGTGGAGACCGTGCTGGACAAGGGCGTGGTGATCGACGCCCAGGTCTCGGTCGCCGTCGTCGGGATCCAGCTGCTGGAGATCAATGCCCGGGTGGTGGTCGCCAGCATCGAGACCTACCTCCGGTTCGCCGAGACGGTCGACCGGATGAACATCGTGCCGAAGGAGCAGAAGACGTTGCCCGACCTGGTGGACGGCGTCGCCGGGGCGGCCGCGAAGGGCAAGGCGGTCTCCGGCCTGGGCAAGGCCGCCCAGGAGATCAGCGGCGCGGTGGCGGACTCGCTGCGCGACCGGCCGCGCCGGCGGGACGGGGAGCGCTGAGATGGCCGGGGAACACGGGCTGTTCATCTACGGCATCGTGCCGTCCGACGTGGAGCCGACCTCCGACGCCGAGGGGGTCGGCTCCCCACCCGGCGAGGTGACCGCGATCCGGCACGGCGAGCTGGCCGCGCTGGTCAGCGAGGTGGGGCTGGAGGAGCCACTGGGCCGGCCGGCGGACCTGTCCGCGTACGAGCGGTTGCTGGACGGGACGGCCGAGGTCGCGCCCGTGCTGCCGGTCCGCTTCGGCACGGTGGTGACCGGCGAGGACGCGGTCGAGGACCTGCTCGACGCGCACCACGACCGGTTCGCCGACGCGCTGGACGAGTTCGAGGACCGGGTGCAGTACACGGTGCACGGGCGCTTCGACGAGCAGGAGTTCATCGGCGAGCTGCTCGCCGGCAACCGCGACGCCGCCGCCCTCGCCGATCAGGTGCGAGGTCGGCCGGAGGCGGAGAGCCGGGAGCAGCGGATCCGCCTCGGCGAGATGATCAGCCAGGCGGTCGAGCTGCGCCGGGAGGCGGAGAACCGGGACCTGATCGACGCGGTCGGCGGACACGTGGTCGCCGACGCGGCCCGCGCGCCCAGCCACGAACTGGACGCCGTGCACGTCGCCTTTCTGGTCGCGAACGACGACGAGGAGGAGTTCGTCCGGGCCGTGGAGGAGTTCGCCGAGCAGCGTCGGGACCTGATCCGGACGCGGCTGATCGGCCCGCTCGCCCCGTACGACTTCGTCAGCGCGCACCAACTGGCGGAGTGAGATGGACATCCTGTGGGCGCTGCTGACCCTGCCGTACGCGCCGGTGCGCGGGCTCACCGCGATGGTCAAGGTGGTCGCCCGGGAGGCGGAGTCGAAGCAGCACGACCCGGTGAACATCCGCCGCGAGCTGGAGGAGCTGGACCGGGCGGCGGAAGCCGGCGACATCACGCCGGAGGAGCGCGACCGCGGCCAGCAGCGCGTGCTGGACCGGCTGACGCCGCAGGGTGCGAAGACCGGCCGTAGCGCGTCCCGGGCGAACGGCGGCGATCGACCGCCGCCGCCCGCCCGGCGACGCCCCGCCCGCCGGCGGGGGGAGCAGCAACGGGGGGCGAGGGGGAGGACATGACGTCGACACGGATCCGCGGCGACGGCAACCGCCAGCGGCAGGACGGCCGGGCCGAGGAACGCTACCTCGACGAGCACGACGAGGAGGCGATCAGCACGGCCGAGGCGGCCCGGGAGGGGCTGCGTCAGGTCGTGGCGCTGACCGGCAAGGACCCGCTCGGGATCACCTCGATCCAGCCCACCGACGACGGCTGGCTGGTCGGGGTGGAGGTGGTCGAGGACCATCGCATCCCCGCGTCCACCGACCTGCTCGGCCTCTACGAGGTGGAGCTGGACATGACCGGTGACCTGCTCGGCTACCGGCGGACGCGCCGCTACCAGCGCGGCAAGGGGGACGGGGGCTGAGATGACCACAGCGCGGCAACCGCCGGTGGTGCAGAACACCGGCCAGGTGATGGGCGCCGGGCACGAGCCGGCGAACCTCGGCGACATCCTCGAACGGGTCCTCGACCGGGGCATCGTCATCGCCGGCGACATCCGGGTCAGCCTGCTCGACATCGAGTTGCTGACGTTGAAGCTGCGGCTGGTCATCGCCTCGGTCGACACCGCGCGGCAGATCGGCATCGACTGGTGGGAGCACGACCCGTGGCTCAGTTCCCGGGCCCGTCCACCGGTCGAGCCGGGACCCCGCGACCCCGAGGAGGTCGAGGCGTCCCGCCGGCCGCGCGTCGCCGCCCGTGTCGCGAGGGAGGAGTGGGATGACGACGACAGCTGAACCCGCCCCGGCGGCGCCGGAGACCGGCAGTGGCGTCTGGCTGCACGGCGTGGTGGCGGAGGTCGCCCCGACGACCCTGGCCGGGATCCCCGGCATCGCCGGCACGCCCGTGCGCGCGGTCACCGGCGCGGGCCTCGTCGCCGTGGTCGGCGACGCGCCGCTGGCCGAGTACGGCGAGGAGGCGTTGCGCCGCAACCTGGAGGACCTGGGCTGGTTGGAACGCGCCGCGCGGGCCCACCACGCGGTGGTCGACGCGCTCGCCCGCGCCGGGGCCGTGGTGCCGGCCCGGCTCGCCACCGTCCACCGCGACGACGACCGGGTGGCCCGGGTGTTGGCCGAGCGGCACGACGAGCTGTCCGGCACGTTGGCCCGGCTCACCGGCCGCGAGGAGTGGGGCGTCAAGGGGTACGTGGTGCCGGGCGCCACCCCGCGCACCGAGGAGCCGGGCGGCGGGGGCGGCGCGGGGGCGGCGTACCTGCGCCGGCGTCGGGCCCAGCTCACCGCCCGCGAGGAGGGGCAGCGGATCGCCGCCGACGCGGCGACGGCGGTGCACGCCGCGCTCGCCGGGCACGCGGTCGCCGCCCGGCGGCACGCGCCGCAGGACCGCCGGCTCTCCGGCGCGGCCACCGCGATGGTGCTCAACGGCGCGTACCTGGTCGACCGCGCCGGTCTGGACGGCTTCCGCGCGCTGGCGGGAGCACTCGCCGACCGGCACCCGGAGCTGCGGTTGGAGCTGACCGGCCCGTGGCCGGCGTACTCGTTCGTGACGGAACCGGCGGCGGAGTCGGCATGGCCGTGACGGCACTGGCCCCGAGCAGCGTCGACGACCCGTCGGCCTACGGGCAGGTGGCGCTGGTCGACCTGCTCGACCGGGTGCTCGCCGCCGGTGTGGTGGTCACCGGCGACATCACCCTGGCCATCGCGGACGTCGACCTGGTCCGGATCTCGCTGCGCGCGCTGATCGCGTCCGTCGGGGCCCTCGCCCCGCCCGAGCCGGGACCCGTCGCGCCGGAGCCGGCGGTGGCGACGTGACCACCCGGGACGAGGCGGCCGAGCTGGCCGCGGCGTTGGGCGAGTCGACGTGGACCGCGCCCCGGGTCCGGCCGCTGGACCGGCGGCTCGCGGTCGACGAGAACTCGGTCGAGCGCGGCCTGGCCAGCCTGGTGCTCACCGTGGTCGAGCTGCTCCGCCAGCTGATGGAACGGCAGGCGCTGCGCCGGGTCGACCTGGGTGACCTCGACGACGACCAGGTCGAGCGCATCGGCGCCACGCTGATGGCGCTGGAGGAGCAGATGACCCAGCTCCGCGACTACTTCGGACTCTCGCCCGAGGACCTCAACCTCGACCTGGGCCCGCTCGGGCCGCTGCTGCCCACCGACTGAGCCGTCACCGCCGGGTGGCGGCGTACGACTCCAGGTGGGCGAGCTGCGCCGGATCGAGGGACGGGCGTACCCGGGCGCGGGCCGCCTCGACGTGCCCGGCGGTGACCGTGCGGGCGCTCAGCGACTCGCGCATCGCGGCCAGCGCCGCCTCCCGCACCAGCGCGGCGCAGTCGGCCGCGGAGAAGCCGTCCAGGTCGCCGCCGAGCGCGTCCAGGTCCACGTCCGGCGCGAGCGGCACGTTCCGCGCCGCCGCCCGGAGGATCTCGGCGCGGGCCGGACCGTCCGGCGGGGGCACGTAGACCAGGCGCTCCAGCCGGCCGGGACGCAGCAGCGCCGGGTCGACCAGCTCCGGGCGGTTCGTCGCGCCGACCACCACCACGTTGCGCAGCGCCTCCACCCCGTCCAGCTCGGTGAGCAGCGCGGCGACCACCCGGTCGGTGGTACCCCCGTCGGTGGCCTGGCCGCGCACCGGAGCCAGGGCGTCCACCTCGTCCAGGAAGACCAGGGTGGGCGCCGCCTCCCGGGCCCGGCGGAACAGCTCGCGGACCGCGCGTTCGCTGTCGCCCACCCACTTGGAGAGCAGCTCGGCGCCCTTCACCGACAGCACGTTCGCGCGACCGGAGCCGGCCAGCGCGGTGACCAGGTAGGTCTTCCCGCAGCCGGGCGGCCCGTAGAGCAGCACCCCGCGCGGCGGCGTCACCCCCAGCCGGGCGAACGTGTCCGGATAGGTCAGCGGCCAGAGCACGGACTCGGTCAACGTCTGCTTGACCTCGTGCAGCCCACCCACGTCGTCCAGCGTCACCGACGCCAGCTCCAGCGTGGAGGACGCCATGGTGGTCGGCCGGACCACCTCCAACGCGGCGGTGAAGTCGGCCATCGCCACGGTCGGCGTCTCCGCCGTCTTCTGCCGCAGCGCCGCCCGCACCCCGGCCTCCCGGACCAGCGCCGCGAGGTCCGCGGCGACGAAACCGGGGGTACGCGCCGCCACCTCGTCCAGCCGGACGTCGCCGGCCAGCGGCACCTGGCGGGTGAGCACTGTCAACTGCTCCCGGCGCAGCGCCGGGTCGGGCAGCGGCACGGTGATCCGCAGACCCAGCAGGTCCGGGCCGCGCAGGGCCGGGTCCACCGCCTCGGGGCGGGCGCTGGTGCAGACCACCGCCGCGCCGGCCCGTACCGTCTCGGCGACGACCTGCCGGAACACCGTGGCCAGCGGGCCCGGCTCGTCGGCCGGGGCGATCGCCTCCACGTCGGTGACCAGCAGCACGGCGGGTCCGCCGGCGCGTACCGCCGAGGCCGCCTCGCGCAACCGTCGGGCCGCCGCGTCGGCGGTCGACGCGGCCAGCTCCGGTGCCCAGAGCGGACGGATCCGCGCGCCCACCCGGGCGGCGACGGCGCGGACCAGCGCTGCCTTGCCCGAGCCCGCCGGGCCCTCGACGAGAACCCCGAGCGAGACGGTGGTGCCCAGCCGGCCCAGCACCTCCCCGTGGTGGAAGCCCAGGTCCAGCAGCTCGGTCAGCTCCTCGGCCTGGGCCCGCAGGCCGGGCAGCTCGTCCACGTCCGGCGCGTCCTCCGGACCGAGCAGACCCTCGGCCGCCGTCGCGACGGGCGCGGAGTCGGGCACGTCCGCCGGGCCGGAGCCGCGGGTGGCCGGGCCGTGTTCCCAGCCCACCACCGTCTCCATGGTGACCAGCGCGCCGGTCGCCGGCTCGGCCGCGACCACGGTGAGCAGGGTGCTGGTCCAGGCGTACCCGACGGAGCTGGCGAGGCTGCGCCGCGCCGCCTCGACCAGGCCGCGCACGGCGGCGTCCGGGAGCACGTCCTGCGGCAGCAGCGAGACGTCGTCGCCGGCGGTGACCACCTTGCCCAGCAACGCGAGCCGCAGCATCTCCGGCGGGACCGCGGCGACCACCGCGGCCGGGCCGGCCACTGTCACCCGGCGCGCCGGCGCGGCCGGCAGCGGGCTCACCGTGACCTGCCCGCCGGCCCGCACGCCGAGGTTGCCGAGCAGCAGGTCGTCGGCGTACAGCAGGGCGCTGCTGGTGCCCGGCTCGGCGGCGGCCGCGATGCCGGCGGTCACCCGGCGACCGGTCAGGCGCACCGGGTCGCCGGGGCGCAGGGCCAGCGCGGTCAGCACCTCGGGGTGCAGGCGTACGACGCCCCGGCGGGCGTCCAGCGCGGCCGGCCGCAGGCTCGCGGTCAGGGTCAGGTCGGGTTCCGCCACCCGCCGACAGTAGCCGCCGGCACCACACCCCGTCCGGGTCAGCGCGGGCCGGGGTCCTCCAGCAGGGACGGGTCCCGGCGGATCATCTCGGCGAGCCGGGCCGCCGGGTCGGTGTCCAGCGGGTCGTGCCCGGGCGCGGGCACCGTCTTCACCGACATCGGCCAGGCCGGCGGGGGCGCCGGCGCGGCGGCCGGGCCGACCGTCACCGCCGGGCCCGCCCAGGAGACCCGCAGCGGGTACGCCTGGCCGCCCAACTCGACCCGGAGCGTCACGTCGAGCCCGGGATGCTCGGCGACCACCCGTCGGACCGCCTCGGCGACCTCCTCGACCGGGTCCCGCCGGTGCGGCGCCTCACCGCCCCGCAGCCGGTACGCGCCGTGCCCGGCCCGCCGGTCCGGCGGCCCGTCCGGAACCGGCCCGTCGGCCGCGGCACCCCGTTCGGCCGCTTCGGCCGGCTCGCCGGGCAGCGGCTCCCGTCGGCGCCGCGCCTCCTCGCGCCGAGCCAGCCGGGCCAGTGTCTCGTCCAGATCACCCCTCATCGCGTCCACCCCCTTCGCCAGAAAACGGACCGGATCGAGCGTCGGTTCAACCCTCCCGGGACCGGGTCGCCCGGTCCAGCGCCCGGTCCAGGACGACCAGCAGGGCGTCCCGGACGGAGAGGCGGTCCCGGGCGTCGAACTGCACCAGCGGCACGTGCTCGGCGATCGCCAGCGCCCAGCGGATCGACGGCAGGTCCAGCGCCAGCTTCCCGTCGAAGGCGTTGACGCCGACGGCGAACGGCAGCCCGGCCCGCTCGAAGAAGTCGATCGCGGGATAGCAGTCGTCGAGCCGGGCGCTGTCCACCACCACCAGCGCGCCGAGCGCGCCCCGCGCCAGGTCGTCCCACATGAAGCCGAAACGGGCCTGGCCGGGCGTGCCGAAGAGGTAGAGCTTCAGGCTGCGGTCGATGGTCACGCAGCCGAAGTCCATCGCCACCGTGGTGGTGGTCTTGCCGGCCACCCCACCCGGGTCGTCCACGCCGATGCCGGCGCTGGTCATCTCCGCCTCGGTGGTCAGTGGCGCGATCTCGGAGATGGCGCCCACGGTGGTGGTCTTGCCGACCCCGAAGCCACCGGCGATGAGGATCTTCACCGGGATCGGCGGGCGGGGCGCGGGCGCCCGCCGCACGATCGGGGCCGGTTCGCCGGGCACGCCGGGGGGCCGGTACGGCAGCGGCGGCGGCGCAGGCGGGGGCGGTGTGGCCCGGCCGATCAGCGGGGCCGGACCGCCGTAGCGGGTGGGGGCGCTGTTCGCGGACGGCCCGCCCAGGGCCGCCGCCGGCCATTCAGGAGATCGCACGGAGTCCATCAATCACTCGCAGGATGATGTCGGGATCGAGGGCGTCGTCGACGTCCGCGACGTGCACGTCGAGATGACCGGCGGCGCGCAGGTCGCCGACCAGCACCCGGGTCACCCCGAAGTGCATCCGGGTACGGGCGGAGATCTCGGCGACCGACACCGGCTCGGCGCAGATCGCGACGATCGCCGCCAGCTCCGGGGCCAGCCGGGCGGTCACCGCCCAGCTGCCGCTGCCCGCGCGGGCGGTCACCTGGGTCTCCAGGCCGATCGCCGGGTCGCCGTCCACCCGTCCGGCGGTGAGCACGAACGGGCGTGGGCCGGTCGGCTCCCCGTCGCCCGCGTCCGACCCGGTGAGCGGGGCGGACGCGCGCAGGAAGGGACGGATCCGGACGCCGGGTTCCGGCTCCGGGTCCCCGCCGGCGGCCCCCGGGATCATTGCTGGACGGCGTTCTTCAGCTCGGCGATCAGGCGGGGGCTCAGGGCGCCACCGGCGCGGCCCGCGAAGAGCGTCATCTCGTACGCCACGGTGCCCAGGTTGGCCGAGCGGTCGGCGACCACGCCGAGGACCGAACCGCTGCTGATCGCGCTGATCAGCAGGTAGCCCTCGGCCATGTCGACGATCACCCGGTTGAGCGCGCCCAGCGCGTACCAGCTGGCGGCGCCCCCGGCGAGGCTGGTCATGCCGGAGACGACGGCGGCGAGGCGTTCCGCGTTGGACCGGTCCTTGATGGCGGACATGGCCATCAGCAGCCCGTCCGAGGAGACCGCGATCGCCTCCATCACCCCGGCCGTGCTGGAGGTGAACGAGTCGAGCAGCCAGTTGAAGGTACGCGCCTCGGGGCTGAGGTCGCCGGTGGAGCTCTGTTCGACGTTGTCGTGCAGGAACGGGCTGGTCACCGTGATGGATCCTCTTCGTAGCGACGGTCGGTACTGACTTCGCGCAGAGCACGGGCGACGCCCGCCTCGAACTCGGTGATGAGGTTGCGGACCTCGACGGGGTCGCCGGGGTCGGAGCTGGTCGGGGGCGCGGCCGGCACCGGGGAGACGGCCAGGTTGGCTCCGGGCACCCGCCGGCTGAGCCGGGGGCGTCCGGGCGTCGGCGGGGCCGGGGTGACGTCGTCCTCGGCCCGGCGTACGCCGTCCTGGAACGCCTCGACCAGCGCCCGGACCGAGGCCGGGTCGGCGGGGATCCCGATCAGCGGCCCGGTCGCCGGGCCGGCGGGGCCCGCCGGGGCACCAGTGGGCAGGTTCGCCCCGGGCACCCGCTTGCGGATCGGCCGGGTGCCGGCCGGTCCGGGTCGCCCCGCCGGCGGGCCGACCGGAGCCGGTCCGGTGGACGGCCGTCCGGCCGGGGCCACCGGCGGTGGGCCGGCCGGGGCCACCGGCGGTGGGCCGGCCGGCGGGAAGGCGGGACCGGGCGGCGGGCCGTCGGACGGTACGCGGGCGGGGCCGGTCGTCGGCCCGGCGGCCGGGGGAGCGGCCGGTGCCGGGCCGACGACCGGTGTCGGCGGGGTCGGGTCGGCGGGGTACGTGGCCGGGCCGACGGGTGGCGTGGTCGCCGGCCCGGCGGCGGGCGGCCAGGCCGGCGGCGGCCCGGCGGTGGGGAAGCGGAGATCGTCGACCGGCGCGCCGCCGGCCGGGGCGACAGCCACCGGCACGTCCCGCGGACCGGCCGGGTCCGGGGTGTCGGCCTGACTGCCGAACGCGTCCCACGAATCGCCGGTGGCGATGCTGCGGGTGGCCCGGGTGAGCAGCTCGGCGTCGAACCCGGCCGGTTCGACGGCGGCCGGCGGGGGGCCGACCGGCACACCCTCGCGGGGCAGACCGGGCGTCGGCGCCTCGGCGGTCGGTGCCGGCGGCCGCTCCGCGGGTGCGACGGTGGCCCGGGCCGCCGTGGCGGAGGGGCGCTCCGGCCGGCGGACCACCAGCGACGCGGCCGGGATCTCCACGCCGGCGGTGACCCCGCCGCCCGAGGTCGCGGCCAACCGGACCGTCCAACCGTGCCGGCGGGCCAGCCGACCCACCACGAACAGGCCGAGCACCTCGGTCGGCGCGAGGTCGAGCCGTTCCCGCCGGGTGAAGCGGGCGTTCTCCTCGGCGAGTCGCTCGGCGGTGAGGCCGATGCCGTGGTCGACCACGGTGAGGCGGGCGCCGCCGTCGGTCAGCTCACCGGCCACCACCACCCGGGTGTGCGGCGGTGAGAAGGAGGTGGCGTTCTCCATCAGCTCGGCCAGCGCCAGCACCAGGTCGCCGGCGATCGCGGGCGCGGCCGAGACGCCGGGTGGCACCTGCACGTCGACCCGGGTGTAGTCCTCGATCTCGCCGAGCGCGAGCCGCACCACGTCGGCCAGCGGGACCGGCGCCACGTGCCCGTCCGAACCGGTGGCGCCGGAGAGCACCACCAGGCTGCCGGCGTTGCGGCGCAGCCGGCTGGAGATGTGGTCCAGCCGGTAGAGGTGCTCCAGCCGGGCCGGGTCGGCCTCCTGCCGTTCCAGCCGGTCGATGAGCGCGATCTGGCGGCCGACCAGGTTCTGCGTACGCCGGCCGACGTGGCCGAACATCTGCGCCACGTTGCGCCGGCCGGCCACCTGCCGCTCGACCAGCCGGGCGGCGGTGTGCTGCACCCGCTCGAACGCGCGGGCCAGGTCGCCGATCTCGTCCCGGGCGTCGACGTCCACCGGGTCGAGGCGGACCGGTGGCACCGACTCGGTCTCGTCGTCGGCGACCCGGGTCAGCTCGGCCTCGGCGACCCGGGCGACGCGTTCGGCGGACCGGGTGAGCCGGCTCAGCGGCCGGGCCACCGTCCGCGCCACGGTCATGCTCAGCAGCACCACGAGGAGGAGGATCAGGACCGCCGCCACGCTGACCAGCCAGGCCGCGGTCAACGCGGTCCGCTGCTCGCTGCGGGTCTCCGCGATCACGTCCGCGACGACCTTCTTCTCCACGAACTGGCCCAGGGTGATCATCGAGCGGACCGAGGGGAAGAGCGCGTCCAGCGGCACCGGCGCGATCGCCCCGATCGGGTCCCGGACGCTGTCGACCAGGAACGTCGGGCTGGTCCGGGCCGCCACGGCCGCGTCGTCCAGCCGGGCCAGCTTGAGCTGCTCCGGCGTGATGAGCTTGCGGAACCGCTGGTTGTCCACGTTGAGCGCGGCCATGCAGGCGATGTACGAGCCGGCCACCTTCGCGTCGCCGGTCGCCTTGACCAGCACGATCTGGGTGGCGCAGGAGCTCAGCCCCTCGTCGGCGCGCAGCAGCGCGTCCAGGGCCAGCACCTGTCGCCCGGCCGGGGTGTCGGTGTCCACCTGGAACGGCAGCCGCAACGACTCGATCAGGGCGGTGTCGACCGCGGCGAAGGCGGTGAGGATCTGTTCCGGCGTGGCCCGCCCGGCGAGCACTGTGGTGCGGACGTCGGCCAGCGTGCGTACCCCGTCGAGGGCCGCGCGGACCGGCGCCGGCAGCGTCTCGGCGCGCAGGTCGGCGGCCCGGTCGTCGACGGTGACGGACTTCTGGATCAGCTCGGTGCGGGTCACCCGGCCGAGCAGCAACCCGACCGAGAGCAGGCGTTCCTGCTGGAGGTCCTGGACCAGGCTGCCGATCCGGCTGGCGACGCGGACGGTCTCGGCGGTGTCGGCGGCGCGCTGCGCGGTGGCCACCCGGTCGACGACCACCGGCACGGCCAGCCCGACCATGCTGAGCAGCGGGATGATCACCAGCAGGGCGAGCTTGCCCCGGATCCGCAATCTAGCGAGCAGCATCGAACGGCCTCCACCGCTCGGCGTCGCCGCCGCCCACCGTGACGGGCTGGCGGTCGGCGGGCCGGGTCGCGGCCGGCTGGTCCGGGCGGACCGTCGCCGGCCGGCCGGCCTCGGCCGGCTCCCGCGCCTCGGTGGAGCGGTGCCGACCCCGGCGCCACGCGGCGAGCTGGACCACGGCGAGCCCGGCCAGCAGCGCGACCGCGACCACGGCCGCGATCCGGGCCAGGAGCCGGTCCCGGTCGAGCGTGTCCAGTCGCTCCTCCAGCAGCGCGTCGAGCTGGTCGAGGATCACCGTGCGGAGTTCCTTGGCGGCGTTCTGGGCGGTCAGGCCGGCGTTGGTGAGCTGGTCGGTGCTCGGTGCGGCGCGCCCCGGGCCGGGCGCGGAGAACGCGGTGAACGCCTCCAGCGAGCGCTGGTAGGTGTCCAGCGGGGTGAGCACGTTGGCGCCCAGGTCGGTGCTCTCCGAGCTGTCCACCGCCGAGCGCAGGTCGGCGACCAGGTCCATGGCGGGGCCGAGCGCGGCCACCCGCAGCTCGGACAGCTCGGCGCCGGTCTTGACCCGCTCGGCGGCGGGGCGGGCGGGGGCCAGCCGGACCAGGTCGGCGAGCCGGCCGGCCAGCACGGTCGCGGTGGGCAGGTCGCCGCCGATGCCGTCCTGGAGGAAGAAGGAGTCGGCCCGGGGGTCGCGGATCAGGCCGGAGCTCTCCCGCACCTTCCGGTAGAGGGCCAGCAGCAGGTCGGTGGCCTCCCCGTACGCCCGGTAGGCCGCCTCGGGGTCGCCGAGACCGCGGTCCGGCAGCGCCTCCACCTTGGCCCGCAGCCCGGCCCAGCGCTCGTGACTGCGCAGCTCGTCGCCGACGGCGGCGTCCACCTCGGCTGCCCGCTCGATCGCGGCGTTGAGCGCCGCGCGGGAGACCGGCGCCCCGGCGACGGCGGTCGACTGGGCCTCGACCAGCGCGTCGGTGACCGGCCCGAGGGCGCGCAGGTAGCGGACTCCGAGGCGTTCCCGGGTCGCCAGGTCGTGGTCGTCGGCGGTGGTGCCGGAGGCCTGGGCGAAGAGCAGACCGAGCGGGGCGATCAGCGCCAGCACCAGCAGCAGGGGCAGGACACGGCCCGGTACGGAGGGCCGCCGACGGACCCGCGGCGCGGGAACTGTCATGGTCTGTCTCCTCCGGCGACGGCAGGGTGATGCGGTGCCCCGGGAGGTCGCCGTACGCAGTCCCGTGCACCGGACCGGAAAAGTAGCCGAACCGGGCGTGGTCGGAACCTCGGTCGATGAGTCGGCTTCACGTCACTTCGGTGGGTATGACGGAACGTCAATGGGGTGAACACGGAGCGTTCGATCGACGTGGCGAGACGCGACATCGACGGTGATTTGCGGTTGTAGATGTGAATTCACGTGATCCGAATACGTCCCGCTGGGATGGTCTGGACCTTCTGCGGACGACGGACGGCACGCGCCGAACGGCCCAGCCGGACGGACGTACGGCGGATCTCAGGGAACGCTCAGCCGGCGGCCCGTACCGTGTGCCGCATGAGATCACCCGTCGCGCGGGTCCGGCGCGCCCTCGCCGGCCGTCCGCGCCGGATCGTCGCCGCCGTCGTGGTGGTCGTCCTGGTCGTGGCCGCCCTGGTCTGGGCGGTCCGCCCGCAGGGACCGGACTTCCGGACCGAGGCGGCCGTGGTGACCGTCCGGTCCGGACCGACCGGGGACGAGCCGGTCGACCTGGACACCACGCTCTATCTGCCCGGCGACGCCTCGGAGACCAACCGGGTGCCGGCGGTGCTGCTGGCCCACGGGTTCGGCGGCACCAAGGAGTCGGTCCGCGCCGACGCCGAGGACCTGGTCGCCCGGGGGTACGCGGTGCTCACCTGGACCGCCCGGGGCTTCGGCCGCAGCGGCGGCCAGATCCACCTGGACAGCCCGGACCACGAGGTGCGGGACGCGCAGCGCCTGCTGGACCGGCTCGCCGCCCGCCCGGAGGTGCGCCTGGACGCGGCCGGCGACCCGCGCGTCGGCGTGGTCGGCGGCTCGTACGGCGGCGGCCTGGCCCTGCTGCTGGCCGCGCAGGACCAGCGGGTCGACGCGATCGTCCCGATGATCACCTGGAACGACCTGTCCCGGGCGTTCCTGCCGGAGAGCACCGGCCGGGAGCCCACCGACGGCGTGTTCAAGAAGGGCTGGGCCGGCATCTTCTTCGGTGGTGGCGGCAACGCCGGCTCCGGTCCGGCCGGTCTCTCCGGCGCCACCGCGGCCCAGCCGGAGGGCGCTCCCGCGTCCGCCGGCCCGGCGAGCCCGCAGCCGGGCGCCGGCCCGGGCAGCAGCTCCGGACGGGCGCCGGGTGGCGCCGCCGCCGATCCGTCCTGCGGTCGCTTCGCCGCCGACGTCTGCGCCGCGTACCTGCGCATCGCCACCACCGGCCGGGCCGACGCGGCGGCGGTGGCGCTGTTGCGGCGGTCGTCGCCGGCCGGTGTGCTCGACCGGATCAAGGCCCCCACCCTGCTGGTCCAGGGCGAGGCCGACACGCTCTTCCCGCTCACCGAGGCGGACGCCAACGCGCGCGGCATCGCCGCCGCCGGCACGCCGGTGCGGGTCGCCTGGTTCACCGGCGGGCACGACGGGGGCGCCGGCCCGACCTCCGACTCGGACCGGGTGAAGTTCCTGACCGCCCAGTGGCTCGACCACTACGTCAGGGGCGACGGCCCGGCCCCCGGCGACACCTTCACGTTCTCCCGGATCGCCGGCTTCGACGCGCTCGACCGCGGCCTGGTGGCCACCGGCTTCCGCACCGACGACTATCCGGGCGTCGCCGGCCAGGGCCGCCGGGAGATCACCCTGACCGGCGGGGCCCAGCCGGTCGCCGTGCCGCCCAACGGCAACCCGGCGGCGATCTCCGCGGTGCCGTTCGCGGGCGCGCTCGGCTCGTTGCTCGACGGCGTGGCCGGGGACATCCCCGGCCAGCACGCGCGCTTCGAGTCGGCGCCGCTGGACGACCCGGTCGACGTGGTGGGCGCGCCGACCGTGCGGATCCGGGCCGCCTCACCCACCGGCGAGGCGGTGCTCTTCGTCAAGCTCTACGACGTCGACCCGCAGGGCGCGTCCACGTTGCCGTCCGGCCTGGTCGCGCCGGTGCGGCTGACCGGCCTGCCGCGCACGCTGGACGCGGCGGCCCCGGTCTCGGTCACGCTGCCGGCGATCGTCCGCCGGGTCGAGGCCGGGCACCGGCTGCGGCTCGTGGTGGCGACGTCGGACCAGGCGTACGCCACCCCGGCCGAGCCGACCGTGCACACGGTGGCGCTCGGCGACGGCCCGTTGGTGCTGCCCACCGTCGACGCCGCGCCGATCCCGACCACCGCCGCGGTGTGGCGCTGGGTGCTGGCCGGCCTGCTCGCCGCGATCGTGGTCGGGCTCGTCGTGGTCGTCCTGGTCACCCGCCGTCGGCACCGTCGCCAGGACAGCTCCGTGCATCCGGAGTACGCGGGCGTCCCGCTCGCCGTGCGCAACCTGCGCAAGGAGTACGCGGACGGGTTCGTCGCGGTCTCCGACGTGGACTTCGAGGTGCACCCCGGCCAGGTGGTCGGCCTGCTCGGGCCGAACGGCGCGGGCAAGACCACCACGCTGCGGGTGCTGATGGGGCTGACCCAGCCCACCGCCGGGGAGATCCACGTCTTCGGCCACCGGCTGGTGCCCGGCTCGCCGGTGCTCTCCCGGATCGGCGCGCTGGTCGAGGGGCCCGGCTTCCTGCCCCACCTGTCCGGTCTGGACAACCTCAAGGCGTACTGGCGGGCCACCGGGCGGCCGTGGGAGGACGCCCACTTCGACGAGGCGCTGGAGATCGCCGGTCTGGGCGACTCGGTGCACCGGCGGACGAAGAAGTACAGCCACGGCATGCGGCAGCGGCTCGCCATCGCCCAGGCCATGCTCGGCCTGCCCGAGCTGCTGGTGCTCGACGAGCCGACGGACGGGCTGGACCCGCCGCAGATCGCGGAGATGCGCCGGGTGCTCCAGCGGTACGCCACCGACGGCCGCGCGGTGCTGGTCTCCAGCCACCTGCTCGCCGAGGTGGAACAGACCTGCACGCACGCGGTGGTGGTGAACAAGGGTCGGATCGTGGCCTCCGGGCCGGTCGAGGAGATCGTCGGCGAGTCGCCGAGCGTGCTGTTCGAGGTGAGCGACCCGGACGCGGCGCGTACGGTGCTCGACCGGCTGGACGGCGTACGGGTGCTGCCGGATTCCGACGGCGGGCTGGTGGTCGACACCAACGGCACCGCCCGCAGCGAGGTGGTGGCGGAGCTGGTCCGGGCCGGCATCGGGGTGGACCGGGTGGTGCCCCGGCGCCGCCTGGAGGACGCGTTCCTCGCCCTGGTGGGCGAGAACTCTCGGGGAAGCGGTGACCGGTGATGGCGGGTTCTTCGGTGGCGTCGTCCGGCGGTGGCGCGGTCGCACCCGGCGGTACGGCTGCGCCCGGCGCGGGCGGGGCGGCGGCCGGCTACCGGCCGTCGGCCACGATGCCGTTCGGCGCGGAGTTCCGGCGGCAGGCGTCGCGGCGCCGGACCCAGCTCGCGCTGGGGTTCATGGTGCTGCTGCCGCTGATCATCCTGGTGGCGTTCCAGTTCGACTCCGGGGACGACGACGGCGGCGGCCGGGGCGAGTTCGCCAGCCTTGCCGACCTGGCCACCTCGGGCGGCCTCAACTTCACCCTGTTCTCGATCCTGGTGTCGGCGTCGTTCCTGCTGGTCGTCGTGGTGGCGTTGTTCTGCGGCGACACGGTGGCCAGCGAGGCGAGCTGGGGCAGCCTGCGCTACCTGCTGGCGGTGCCGGTGCCCCGGGCCCGGCTGCTCGCGGTGAAGCTGGTGGTCGCGCTCGCGTACTCCGGGCTGGCGCTGGTGCTGCTGGCCGGCACCGCGCTGCTCGCCGGCACGCTGCGGTACGGGTGGAAGCCGCTGAGCAGCCAGGTCTCCGCCGAGCTGGCGCCGGCCGACGGGTTGCTCCGGCTGCTCGGCGTGCTGGGCTACCTGGCGGTGGTGCTGCTGGTGGTGGCCGGGCTGGCGTTCCTGCTCTCGGTGACCACGGACGCCGCGCTCGGCGCGGTCGGCGGTGCGGTGCTGCTCTGGATCCTGTCCAGCATCCTGGACCAGATCACCGCGCTGGGCGGGCTGCGGAACCTGCTGCCGACCCACTACAGTAGCGCCTGGCTGGGGCTGCTGTCGTCGCCGATGCAGACCGACGACGTGGTCAAGGGCGCGATCTCGGCGATCGTCTACGCCACGCTGTTCTGGGGGCTGGCCTTCTGGCGCTTCACCCGCAAGGACGTCACGAGCTGAGGTGGCCGTCACCGACCCGTCGGGGCCGGTCGGCTGTCGGCCAGCTCGACTCTCGCCTGGCCACGGCGGTCACTCTCCGCAACGCTTCGTCAGAAGCAATGTCGCCTCGAACCTCTTATGACTCAGCGTCATAATTATGACTCTGAGTCATATCGCACTCGGGAGAAGCTTCACCCGACCGTGCGGGGCCGACTGGGGAGGGCCTGACTAACTGGGGTTCGCCGAGCCGGGCCGAGTCGAGCCGCAGGTCTTCCCGGCGGCTTTCGGACTTCCATATCATGGGAGCGTTCCCACGAAGTTGTCCCGCCAGCAAAGAATCGATTAACTTCAATCTTCTGCGCCGCCATCCTGGACGTCGTCCGATACCCGTCCCAGGAGGTTTCCCATGGTCCCGAGCCAGTTGAAAGGCCCTGTGCTCTCCCTGTTCCGCATCGTCGTCGGCCTGCTCTTCCTGCTCCACGGCGCGGCGTCGATCTTCGGAATACTCGGCGGCAACCCGGCGACCGGCGGGGCGGTCCCGTTCGGCACCTGGCCCGGCTGGTGGGCCGCGCTGATCCAACTGGTCTGCGGCGCGTTGGTGCTGGTCGGCCTGCTCACCCGGCCCGCCGCGCTGCTCGCCTCCGGCTCGATGGCGTACGCGTACTTCGTGGTGCACCAGCCGCACGGCCTGCTGCCGCTCGGCAACGGCGGTGAGCTGGCCGCGCTCTTCTGCTGGGCGTTCCTGCTGGTCGCGGTGCTCGGCCCCGGCCCCTGGGCGCTCGACGCGCTGCTGTCCCGCCGCCGGGGCGAGCCCGCGGACGCCACCCCCGCGCCTCGCGCGTCGGTCCCCGCCTGAGTCGGTCGCCCACCGGGTCCTGGTGCGGGGCTCCCGTCCCGTGCCGGGGCCTCAGAGCGGGTTGACCGGGGTGGTCGCGAGCGACGGCGGACCGATCGGCGCGGACGGCGCGGGCGCCTGTGTGGTCGGCGCCGGGTCGCGGCGCTTCCAGGCGCTGACGCCGAGCCGACCGGTGTTGCCCAGGTCGATCGGCCCGTCCAGCGCGACCGGGTACGCCGGCCGGCCGGCCACCGGGGCGACGTCCAGCTCGACGCCGTCGGTCGCCACCACCGTCGCGTCGGTGACCAGGCTGCGCCAGATCAGCGCGGCGCCGGCCCGTTCGCCGGGACGCAGCACGAGCGCGGTGGGTGGGTCGTCGAAGCCCGAGGTGATCGGGGCGGCCCCGGGGATCACCCGCACCGTGATCGGGTCCCCGTCGGCGTCCCGCAGCGCGACCGCCGGATAGCCGCGCAGCTCGTACGGCCGGTCGCCGCAGTTGACCAGGTCGAGGCCCATGGCCCGCAGCCCCATGGCGGCGCTCACCCCGAGTTCGACGATCCGGATGCCCTCCGGGGAGCAGGCCGGGGTGAGTGTCGCGCTGTCGGGCGCGGCCCCCGGCCGCTGCGGCGGCGTGGACAGTGGGTCCACCGGGCGCGGCGTCGCGGTGCAGGCGGTCAGCAGGGTCAGCCCGGCGATGACGCCGAGTCGGGCCGCCGGGTTCCGCATCCGGTGATCATGCCACCCGGTCGGGCGCGGCGAGGACCGCGTCGAGCAGGCCCGGGTAGAGGCGGTCCAGTTCCTCGCGGCGCAGGCGCACGTAGCGGCTGGTGCCGGCGACGCGGGTGCGGGTGACGCCCGCCTCGCGCAGCACCCGGAGGTGGTGGCTGCGGGTGGCTTTGGAGACGCCGAACTCGAACGTGCCGCAGGCGTGCTCGCCGCCCCGGGCCAGCGTGCGCACGATCTGCAGTCGGACGTCGTCGGCCAGCGCCGCCAGCACCGCGGTCACCGGCACGTCGCGCAACTCGGGTTCGTGCAGTTCCATGTGACCAGGGTAACCCATGTTCGACATCCGTCGAACAACCTCCTAGAGTCGGCTTCGTTGGTTCGACGATACTCGAACATAGGAGCCGCGATGCGATCCCGTTCCGCCGCCCTCCCGCTCTTCGCGGTGCTCAGTTGGGGCGTCATGTTCCCCGTCCTGGCCAGCGCGCTCACCCGGGTGGACGCGCTCAACCTGACCACCGCCCGGTACGTGCTCGCCACCGCCGTGCTGGTCGCCCTGCTCCTGGCCCGGGAGGGGGTGACCGCCCTGACCACGCAGCGCCGTGGGGTTGAGGTGCTGCTGCTCGGCGCGCTCGGCTTCGCCGGCTTCAACACGCTCACCAACCTCGCGCTCGGGCACGCGGCCCCGCAGCAGATCGCCCTGTTCGCCGCCACCGTGCCGGTCGTCACCCAGCTGGTCCGCTGGGCGCGGGACGGCATCCGGCCCCGGCCGGCGATGCTCGGCCTCTCCCTGGTCGCGCTCGTCGGCGTCGGTCTGGTGATCACCCGCGGCCGGCTCGACGGGCTCGGCGAGTTCGGTCTCGGCGGGCTGCTCATGGTCGGCGCCGTGCTCGGCTGGGCGTTCTACACCCACGGCGCGACCCGGTTCCCCGAGTGGTCACCGCTGCGCTACACCGCGCTGACCGCCGTCGCCGGCACGATCGCCATGCTCGCCGCCAGCGCCGCCGCCGACCTCACCGGGGTCCAGCACGCCCCGCACGCCGCCGACCTCGTCGCGGTCGCCCCCCAGCTGGCGTACGCGGTGCTGGTCGCCGCCGTGGTCGCGGTGCTGGCCTGGAACACCGGCGTCCGGCGGCTCGGGGCGGCGGACGCCGCGCTGTTCATGAACCTGGTCCCGGTGACCACGTTCGCGGTGCAGATCCTGCGCGGCTACCGGCCGGGCGCGGTCGAGCTGGCCGGCGCCGGGCTGACCGTCGCCGCCCTGGTGGCGGCGAACCTGGTCACCCGTACCCCGGCCCGGCGGGCCACGACGGCGACCCCCGTGCCGGCGGCCGTGGTGGACCGGCCGGCGGTGGTCGAGCCGGTCGCGGTGGTCGGCCGCTGAGCCGGCCCACAGCGTGGGATCCCGAGGTGGCGTGGCCGTGAGCGGCGCATAGACTCGGCGGCACAACTGCATACCTCATCCAGAGGGGCTGAGGGATACGGCCCGAAGACGCCCCGGCAACCACCCGCGCGCTCGACGACGAGCGACAGCGGGCAGGTGCCAATTCCGTCCCCGCCGCACCCGGCGATGCGGGGAAAGATGAGAGGACACCCTCGACATGACGTCGACGCTTCCCGCCGCACCCGGCATCGACACCACCCGCAGCCCGGCCCGCGCCCTGGTCTGTCGCGCCTGTTCCGCGCGGTACCCGCTGGCCGCTCAGCATGCCTGCTACGAGTGCTTCGGGCCGCTGGAGGTCGACTACGACACCGCCGCCCTGGCCACCGTCACCCGGGAGCGCATCGAGGCCGGCCCGAACAGCATCTGGCGGTACGCGGACCTCCTGCCGGCCGGCCAGGACCCGGACACCCGGGTCACCCTGGACCCCGGGTTGACCCCGCTGGTGTCCGCCCCGCACCTCGCCGCCGAACTGGGCCTCACCGGCCCGCTCTGGGTCAAGGACGACAGCGCCAACCCCACCCACTCGTTCAAGGACCGGGTGGTGTCGGTGGCGCTGACCGCCGCCCGGGCGCTCGGCTTCACCCGCTACGCCTGCGCGTCCACCGGGAACCTGGCCAACTCGGTCGCCGCGCACGCCGCGCGCGCCGGCGTGCCGTCGGTGGTCTTCATCCCCGGCGACCTGGAGCAGGGCAAGGTCGTCACCACCGCGGTCTACGGCGGTGACCTGGTCGCCGTCGACGGCTCGTACGACGACGTGAACCGGCTCTGCGGCGAGCTGGTGGAGACCGACGACTTCGAGGACACCGCGTTCGTCAACGTGAACGTCCGGCCCTACTACGCCGAGGGGTCCAAGACGCTCGGCTACGAGGTGGCCGAACAGCTCGGCTGGCGGATCCCGGCCCAGGTGGTCATCCCGATGGCCAGCGGCGAGCTGCTCACCAAGATCGACAAGGCGTTCACCGAGCTGGTCGAGATCGGCCTGGTCGAGGCGCCGGCCGGCGGTTGGCGGGTGTTCGGCGCGCAGTCCGCCGGCTGCAACCCGATCGCCACCGCGCTGCACGCCGACAGCGACACCATCGTCCCGGTCAAGCCGACCGGCATCGCCAAGTCGCTGAACATCGGCGACCCGGCCGCCGGCCTCTACGCGCTGGAGGCGGTGCGCCGCACCGGCGGCTGGATGGAGTACGCCGACGACGACGAGATCCGGGCCGGCATCCGGCTGCTCGCCCGCACCACCGGCGTGTTCGCCGAGACCGCGGGCGGCGTCACGGTCGCGGTGCTGCGCAAGCTGGTGGAGTCGGGCCGGCTCGACCCGACGGCGGAGACGGTCGTCTTCAACACCGGCGAGGGTCTCAAGACGCTCGACGCGGTGGCCGCCCAGGTCGGCCCCACCCACCGCATCAAGCCCAGCCTCCGCGCCGCCCGCGACGCCGACCTCCTCACCTAAGCCTTGATCGACTCGGTCGGGCGGTGGAGGTGGGACTCGCCCGGGTGGGGGATCGGGCAGGACCGGTGGGTAACCGGCGATGTGCGGTGAGTGCCAGAAACCCACCCACAAGGACTTGACGGCAGGAACCGGACGGCGCAAGATGCTTCGTGCGGGAGGGCATCCGCCGGAGACTTTTCAAGTTCTTGCGACCCAACGCCGGAGGCGTTGTGCGGACGTCCCTCCCGACCAACCTCGCGCAGGGCCAGCGGACATCCGCTGGCCCTGTCGCCGTTCCGGCCCGATCCGCTCGCCGGCGACCGATCTTCAGTTGTGACACGCCCCTACTGATCTGGTGGCTTCCTGTTGCATGATGGCGGGCATGACGGAGACCCCGCACCCCCTGTACGACAGGCACCGCGAGACCCTCGACCGGGCGCTGACCGCGATCACGGAGCGCGGGTACTGGTCGGCCTATCCCGAGTCGCCCAGCCCTCGGGTGTACGGCGAGACCGCCGCCGCCGACGGCAAGGCCGCGTTCGAGGCGTACCTGGGCGGGGACTTCCCGCTCGACCAGCCGGGCGACGGCAGCAGCGTCGCCACCGAGGCCAGCCCGTTCGGTGTGCCGCTGGACGTGCGCTACCCGCACGCCGGCGCCGACCAGCTGGTGTCCGCCGCGACCGCCGCGCTGCCGGCCTGGCGCGACGCCGGTCCGCAGGCTCGGGCGGGGGTCTGCCTGGAGATCCTCGACCGTCTCCACAAGAACGTGTTCGAGCTGGCCAACGCCGTGCAGTTCACCAGCGGCCAGGCGTTCGTGATGGCGTTCCAGGCCGGCGGCGCGCACGCGCTGGACCGGGCGCTGGAGGCGGTCGCCTACGCGTACGCGGAGATGAGCCGCCACCCGGGGACGGCCGGCTGGGAGAAGGCCGCCGGCAAGGGCGACCCGCTGCGGATGACCAAGACGTTCCACGTGGTGCCCCGCGGCGTGGCCCTGGTCATCGGCTGCAACACGTTCCCGACCTGGAACTCGTACCCCGGTCTCTTCGCGTCGCTGGTCACCGGCAACCCGGTGGTGGTCAAGCCGCACCCGCGCGCGGTGCTGCCGCTCGCCGTCACCGTGAAGTACGCCCGGCAGGTGCTCGCCGAGGCCGGGTTCGACCCGAACCTGGTGCAGCTCGCCCCCGAGGCGCAGGGTGAGAAGCTCGCCTCGACGCTGGCCCTGCACCTGGCCGTGAAGATCGTCGACTTCACCGGCTCGACCGAGTACGGCGACTGGCTGGAGGCGAACGCCCGGCAGGCCGCCGTCTACACCGAGAAGGCCGGCCTGAACACGGTGGTGATCGACTCCACCGACGACTTCGCCGGGCTCTGCCGCAACCTCGGCTTCACACTGACGCTCTACAGCGGCCAGATGTGCACCACCTCGCAGAACCTGCTGATCCCGCGCGACGGCATCGACACCGACCAGGGGCACAAGAGCTTCGACGAGGTGGCCGCCGGGATCGCCGGCGCGGTCGCCAAGCTGACCGCCGACCCGGCCCGCGGCGTCGAGCTGACCGGCGCGATCGTCAACGACGGGGTGCTGGAGCGGTTGGAGGAGGTCACCAAGGTCGGCGAGCCGGTGCTGGAGTCGCGGTCCGTCGCGCACCCGTCCTTCCCGGGCGCGGTGGTGCGCACGCCGACCGTGGTCAAGCTGGACGCCGGGGACACGGCGACCTACTCGCGGGAGTGGTTCGGGCCGATCTCGTTCGCCATCGCCACCGACTCCACCGAGCACAGCCTGCGCATCCTGCGCGAGACGGTGGGGGAGAAGGGCGCGCTGACCGCGGCGGTCTACTCCACCGACGAGGCGGTGCTGGACGCGGCCGAGGCGGCGGCGATCGACGCCGGGGTGCACCTGTCCTGCAACCTGACCGGTGGCGTCTTCGTCAACCAGTCGGCGGCGTTCTCCGACTTCCACGGCTCCGGCGCCAACCCGGCGGCGAACTCCGCGCTGACCGACGGCGCGTACGTGGCCAACCGGTTCCGGGTCGTGCAGAGCCGCCGGCACGCGTGAAAGGCGGGGCCCCTTCTTAACGCCTCCGGTAGAGAAGGGGCCCCCGCTTAACAACCCGTCAGGCCGCGCGGCGCATCTGGAGTTCGTGCAGGCCGGGGATGCGCGGGTGCGGGACGCGTACCCCGGTGTCGGTGAAGCCCAGCTTCTGGTAGGCCCGGTAGGCGCGGTCGTTGCCGACCACCACCTCCATCATCAGCTCGGGCCGCCCGCAGGCCCGGGACCAGGCCGCCACCTCGTCGACCAGCGCGGCCAGCAGTCCGCTTCCCCGCCGGGCCGGTGTCACGTAGACCGCGTAGACCAGCGTCAGGCCCGGCTCGTCCGGCGCGGCGACCCCACCCGCGTGACCGACCAGGCGGCCGCCCGGGTCCGCCACGAACTGGGCGGTGTGGTCGCCGCGCGAGACCGCCGCCACCCGGGCGGCGAAGTCGGCGTGCGGCCGGGCCGCCGCCTCGGCCACGGTCTCCAGGAAGGCCAGCGGGCTGTCCGCGAGCATCTCCAGCCGGAGGGCGCGCATCCGGGCGGCGTCCTCCGGACGGATCCGGCGGACGGTGGTCAGGACGGTCGTGCTGGTCATGCCGCATGCATACCGGACGGTCCCCGGACGGTGTACGCGGGTGCCGTGTTCCGGGCCGGAATATGCCCGATTTGTGGTCGTGCGCGGTCGTCACGCCTCGTGTAGCGTGCGATTTCGGTCACCGATTCAGCGGCCGTCGCCGATCGCCGAAACCGGTGCGCCGCCGGTGCCGGTCCGCCGGTTCCCGGGTCTTGGAACGCCGCGCAGAGTGAGGAAGTGCACCGTGGCACAGGGCACCGTGAAGTGGTTCAACTCCGAAAAGGGCTACGGCTTCATCGCCGTCGACGGCGGGCAGGACGTGTTCGTCCACTTCTCCGCGATCGAGATGGACGGTTACAAGGCGCTGGACGACGGCCAGCGGGTCGAGTTCGAGATCGCCCAGGGCCAGAAGGGTCCGCAGGCCGAGCGGGTCCGCGTCATCGCCTGACCGGGCCTGGCCCGCCGCCGGCGGCCGAGCCACCCCGACCGGGGCTGCGGTGCGGCCTCGCACCGTGGAAGATCATGAGCCGTTCCAGCCGTTGCCGCTGAGGAGGGCCCATGTCCGACCTGCCCCCGTCGGGTTCCACCGAACCGATGCCCCCGGCGTCGTCCGGTGCGCCGACCGACCCGACCCGGTCCACGCCGCCGACCGCCGGGCCGGTGCCGGGGCAGCCGGGCCCGTCCGGATCGCCCGCACCGGCCGCCGACCCCTGGGCCCGGCCGGTCGTGCCCGAGCAGCCGGGCCCCGGCGCGACGCAGCCCGCCCACCCCGACCCCACCACCCCGGCCATGCCCCCGCCGGGTTGGCCCGCGTCGTCCGGCGCCACGCCTGCGCCGGGTTGGCCCGCGTCGTCCGGCGCCACGCCTGCGCCGGGTTGGCCCGCGTCGTCCGGGGCCACGCCTGCGCCGGGTTGGCCCGCGTCGTCCGGGGCCACGCCGCCGTCCGGCTGGCCCGCGCCGCCGGGTGACCCCTCGACGGGCTGGGGCTGGCCGGCCGGCGGGCCGGCGTATCCGGGCCACCCGATGCCCGGCGCGCCGTACCCGGCCCAGCCGATGCCCGGTGGCCACTACGGCTGGTATCCGCCCACCGACCCGAACGACCCGCTGGTCACCCCGCCGCACGCCGGTGTCGCCGGCTGGTTCTCGCGGTGTGCCGGCGCGGCGCGGCGCGGTTGGCGGCAGCTGCTGCCGATCATGTTGCTCACCCAGTGCGTCCCGGCCGCGATCATCTCGGTCCTCTCGCTCTACCTGGTGCCCACCGACGAGCCGGTGACCGGCCCGGACGGCGCTCCGGTGCTGCCCGACGGCTACCTGGAGCACGTGTTCGCCTTCTACGGCGTGGTCATGCTCGCCGCGCTGATCTTCGGCCCGGTGCAGGCCGCCGGCTGGGGCGCGGGCACGTGGGTGGTCGCCCGCCAGGCCGCCGGTGAGCCGGCCGGTCTCGGCCCGGCCCTCCGGTACGGGCTGCGCCGCGCGCTCGGTCTCTGGGGCTGGACCATCGTGGCCTCGCTGCTGATCACCGTTGGCGCGTGCCTCTGCCTGTTACCCGGTATCTACGTCGGGTTCGCGGTCGCCCTGTTCGGGCCGGTCTACCTGTTCGAGCGGCAGGAGCCGATCGGGCGGGCCTGGCGGATGTTCCACCAGCGGTTCGGCATGGTGCTGGGCCGGGTGGCGCTGGTGATGTGCGCGCTGCTCGCGGCGACCGTGCTGGACCTGGTGGTCAGCACGGTGAGCGGGGTGGTGTTCGGGGCCGATCCGACGAGCGCGCCGGGCACCACCGTCGGCGCGGTGGCGCTGGCCGTGGTCGGCGCCGCGTTGGCCGCGCCGGCCTACCTGGCGCAGCTGGTCGGGCTGGTCGTCGCGTACGCCGAACAGCGGGCGCAGGAAGGCCCGGTGAACGCGGCCCGACTGGCGGCGGAACTCGGCTGAGCGGGGCCGTCGTGCTTGCACTCGGCTAGGGAGAGTGCTAAACAAGTCATTGGCACTCGCGTACGGTGAGTGCCAGAAGGTCGGGGCGGTAGGGCCACGATCGCGCCGGTGCCCGAAGGGCGTCGGAGCGGTACGAGGCCGGTCGTCGCGGGCTGTCCGGCCCGACCGAGGAGACGTCGTCGTCGCCAGGTGGCGACGTCCCCAAGGTGCGTACACCAGACGGCCCATCCGGGCATCCGGGTGGCCCGTGAGTGTCCAGGAGGACAACGCCGTATGGCCAAGATGATCGCGTTCGACGAAGAGGCGCGCCGCGGCCTCGAGCGGGGCATGAACCAGCTCGCCGACGCCGTGAAGGTGACCCTCGGCCCCAAGGGCCGCAACGTCGTGCTCGAGAAGAAGTGGGGTGCCCCCACCATCACCAACGATGGTGTGAGCATCGCCAAGGAGATCGAGCTCGAGGACCCGTACGAGAAGATCGGCGCCGAGCTGGTCAAGGAGGTCGCGAAGAAGACCGACGACGTCGCCGGTGACGGCACGACGACGGCGACCGTCCTGGCCCAGGCCCTGGTCCGTGAGGGTCTGCGCAACGTGGCCGCCGGCGCCAACCCGATGGCCCTGAAGCGGGGCATCGAGGCCGCCGTCGCCAACGTCTCGGAGGAGCTGCTCAAGCTCGCCAAGGACGTGGAGACCAAGGAGCAGATCGCCTCCACCGCCTCCATCTCCGCCGCCGACCCCAGCGTCGGTGAGATCATCGCCGAGGCGATGGACAAGGTGGGCAAGGAAGGCGTCATCACCGTCGAGGAGAGCAACACCTTCGGCCTGGAGCTCGAGCTCACCGAGGGCATGCGCTTCGACAAGGGCTACATCTCCGCCTACTTCATGACCGACCCGGAGCGTATGGAGGCCGTCTTCGACGACCCCTACATCCTGATCGTCAACAGCAAGATCTCGTCGGTGAAGGACCTGCTCCCGATCCTGGAGAAGGTCATGCAGTCGGGCAAGCCGCTGCTGATCATCGCCGAGGACCTGGAGGGCGAGGCCCTCGCCACCCTGGTGGTCAACAAGGTCCGGGGCACCTTCAAGTCGGTCGCCGTCAAGGCGCCGGGCTTCGGTGACCGCCGCAAGGCCATGCTGACCGACATCGCCATCCTCACCGGTGGCCAGGTCATCAGCGAGGAGGTCGGCCTCAAGCTGGACGCGACCGGCCTCGAGATGCTGGGCCGCGCCCGCAAGGTCGTGGTGACCAAGGACGAGACCACCATCGTCGACGGTGCCGGCGACGCCGAGCAGATCCAGGGCCGGGTGAACCAGATCCGGGCCGAGATCGACAAGAGCGACTCCGACTACGACCGGGAGAAGCTGCAGGAGCGTCTGGCCAAGCTGGCCGGCGGTGTTGCGGTGATCAAGGTCGGCGCGGCCACCGAGGTCGAGCTGAAGGAGCGCAAGCACCGCATCGAGGACGCTGTCCGCAACGCGAAGGCCGCCGTCGAGGAGGGCATCGTCCCGGGTGGTGGCGTCGCGCTGGTGCAGGCCGGCAAGACCGCCTTCGACAAGCTGGACCTGGCCGGCGACGAGGCCACCGGCGCGCAGATCGTCAAGATCGCGCTGGACGCCCCGCTGCGGCAGATCGCCGTCAACGCCGGCATGGAGGGTGGCGTCGTCGTCGAGCGGGTCCGCAACCTCGACCCGGGTCACGGCCTCAACGCCGCGACCGGCGAGTACGTGGACCTGCTGGCCGCGGGCATCATCGACCCGGCCAAGGTGACGCGTTCCGCGCTGCAGAACGCCGCCTCGATCGCCGCGCTGTTCCTCACCACCGAGGCCGTCGTGGCGGACAAGCCGGAGAAGACCCCGGCCGCCCCGGCTGGTCCGGGTGGCGGGGAGATGGACTTCTGAGTCCAGCTCCATCCCGTACGCCGAAGGGGGCGGGCCGCGTCAAGCGGTCCGCCCCCTTTCCGCGTACGTGTCAGGTGGGCAGCGGGCGTTGGTTGCGGCGCTTCTTCGCCCGGTCGTACGGGGGCGGCAGCCACCTCGGTTCGTCCACCGGTTGCCGTGGCTCCTCCACGGGTGGCTGGTCGGCCCCGGCCAGCTCGGCGAGCTGTTCGGCGTCGCCGACGTCGAGCCGGTCGAACGGGAGCTGCCCGGGAAGCTCGTCGGTCGGGCGTCGGCCCGTGGCCGGGTCGTCGGCCCGTTCGTCATCCGTGCTCATGCACCGCCTCCTCCTGCCTACCGACCGTAGGGCCCGGGTGACGCCAGGGAGGGTGAACGGCGTTATGCCCTTTTGATGGCTTTCCGGTAGAGGAAGAAGACGCGCTCGATCCGGGCGCCCGCCGCGCCGGAGTAGAACGGCACCGGGCCCACCCAGCCGATCTGCGCCGCGCCGATCCCGGACGCCGCCTGGTCCCGCAGGCATCGGCGCAGCAGCACCCCGCCGATGCCGGACCCCTCGGCCGCCGGGGCGGTGCCCATCGGCCCGAACCAGCTCGGTCGCGCCGACCCCCAGGCCGCGAAGCCGAGGATCTCCCCGTCCCGTTCGGCCAGGTGCGCGCCCGCGTCCGGGCGACCCACCGAACCGGCCAGCTCGCCGTCCCAGGTGCCGCCGAACGTGGCCCGGGCGAACGCGGTCAACGCCGGCAGGTCCGCCGGTCCGGCCCGACGTACGGTCACGCCCCGCCCGGCCAGCCGCTGCTCGGCGGCCTCGGTGGAGCGCAGCGCCGGCGACCCCTCGGTCAGCTCGGCGGTCATGTTCCAGGCCGTCCGGTCCTGCCGGAAGCCGAGCCGTGACGCGGCGCAGACCGCCGGCGTGTAACGCACGTCGATCCCCGGCCAGGCGTAGTGCGGCGGGTTGCCGGCCAGCAGCAGCTCGGCGGCGCCGAGCGCGGCCAGCCGGGCCTCCGCCTCCGCGAGCAGCGCGCCACCGACCCCCTGGCGGCGTTCCGCCGGGGCCACCGCGACCAGGTCGACGTGGCCGAGCCGGGGATCGGTCGCCGACAGCGAACCCACCAGCACCCCGACCAGGTTGCCGTCGCGTACCGCGCCGAGCCGCAGCACGGTCCGGTCGGCCGCGGCCCGGTCGGCGAGCGTGGTCACCACGGCCGACGCCTCGGCCGCGTCCTCCGGCAGGTCGAGCGACCGCCGGCAGAGTTCGACGACCTCGGGCAGGCGGTCCCGGCCCAGCTCGATGATCTCCACGTCCATGGTCGCCGACCCTAGGTCATCGGCGCCGCAATGGACAGGGTTCCTAACCGCTGGAGGCCGCCCGGGCGGCCCGCACCGCCGCGTACGCGTCGACCAGGCCCGCGCCGACCAGGTCGCGGGTGCCCCCGCAGGGCGCGCCGGCGGGGACCGTGGCCGGGGTGGCCGTGTCGGCGAGGATCCGCCGGGTCCGGTCCAGGTCGCCGACCAGCGCCGGGTTGGCCGACCACATCAGCGCCACCACGCCGGCCACCTGCGGCGTCGCCATCGACGTGCCGTCCAGGGTGGCGTAACCACCGCCGGGGAACGCCGACGGCACCGCCGCGCCCGGGGCCACCAGATCGGGCTTGCCGGCCGTTGCGGCCGGGCCCCGGCTGGAGAAGTCGGTGAGCCGGCGGCTCCGGTCGACCGCGCCGACCGTGAGCACGTCCGGGTACGGCGCCGGCGGGTCGACGATCGACCCGCAGTGCGGACCGGTGTTGCCGGCGGCGGCCACCACCAGGATGCCGGCGGCGGCCAGCGCGGCGGTGGCCGGGCGCAGCGCCCCCGGGTCGCAGCCCTCCAGCGGCGGGCAGCCCCACGAGTTGGTCAGCACGTCCGGGGCGCGCGCCGGACGGCCGTCGGTGAACGGGTCCCCGCCAGGCGGGAACGGGGCCAGCATGAACTGGAGGCAGTCGAGGTAGCGGGCCGGGCTGCCCAGGTTGCGGTCCAGGTTGACGCAGCCCACCCAGCGCGCCCCGGGCGCCACCCCGATCCCGTCGCGGCCGACCGCGCTGCCCAGCGTGTGGGTGCCGTGGCCGCCCCGGTCGGCCGGTGCGCGACGGTGCTCCCACGGGTCGTACCAGGAGTCGTCGCCGCCCCGGAATCCGGCGGCGAGCGCCGGGTGCCGGCCGTCCACCCCGGAGTCCGAGCTACCCACCACCACGCCGGTGCCGGTGACGCCCAGCTCCGACCAGACCCGGTCCGCCCCGATCAGCGACACGTTCCAGGTCGGACCGGTCGGCGCCGGGGCGTCGCCCCGGGCCGGCGGCGCCGCCGCGGGCAACGGGCGCGGGCGCTGGCCGACCAGCACCCGGGCCACCTCGGGGCGGCCGGAGAGCCACGCCCGCACCGCCGGCCCGCCGTCCGTCTCGATCGCGTTGACCAGGTAGTAGGGCGTCGGGTTCAGGCGCAGTCCGCGCAGCGTGCGGCGCAGGTCGCCCTGCGTCCGGTCGGCGGTGGCGACCAGCCGCCGGTAGACCTCGGCGGCCCGCGCGTCCCGTCCCGCCCGGCCCGGCGCGCCGGCCGGCAGGCCGCTCAGGTCGGCCTGCTCGCGCAGCACCACCAGCAGCCGCTCGCCGTACAGGCCCGGTTGGCCGGGCACCACGTACACCACCGCCACGGCGGCCAGCAGCGCGCCGGCGGCCAGCGCGGCCGGACCGCGCCGGGGCGCGCCGGCGCGGCTCCGGGCGAACAGCACGCCGTACCCGACGGCGAGCAGCGCCGCGACGGCGAACCCGGCGCCGGTGCCGACCGCGACCCAGTACGGCACGTCGCGGGCGGTGGCCAGCAGGAGCGTGACCTCCTCCGGGTCGGTGAAGGCCAGCGGTCCGGCGAGCGCCAGACCGACCAGCCAGCGCGCCGGCGCCGAGCCGGCCGGCCGGCCGCCGCGCCGGGCCGCGGCGTCCAGCGCGCCCAGCACGAAACCGAGCGGCGGCAGCAGGACCAGCGCCGGGAGCTGCGCGCCGGACTGCCCGGCCCCGGCCGCCAGCAACGTCAGCGTGACGCCGGCGACCAGGCCGCCGAGCAGCGCCGCCCGGACCGGCCGGCGCGCCGACCCGGTGCCGAACGCGGTCCAGAACCCGGGACCGAGCAGCACCCCCGCCAGGACGCCGAGCGCGGCGGCGGCCAGCCCGGCGAGCAGCGTCTCCAGCACCCCGCCCAGCGCGCCGATCCAGGCCCAGGGCAGCAGCGTGGCCAGCCCGGCGGCGATCGCCAGCAACGGCACCGCCCCGAACCGCCCGCCCCGGCCCGCCTCCCCGGTCGCCGCCGGAGGGACGACCGGGCGACGGCGGGTGAGCCGCTCCGCGACGAACGCGAGCAGCGCGGCGGTCACCGCCAGCGCCCCCAGGTACGCCTCGTGGTGCACCGGCGGCACCACCCGGAGCAACGTCGCCGCGCCGAGCGCGAGTACCCCGGCGGTCCAGGCGCGGCCGGTCGCCCGCAGGGCCGGTGAGCGGGGCGCCAGCGCCAACGCCAGTGCGGGCGCGCCGACCAGCAGCACGGTGGCCGCCGCCACCACCGGCCACACCGCCAGGGCCCGGTCCAGCCCGCTGACCAGCACCACCTGGTCGACCAACCAGCCGGTGACCTGGCCGGGCACGGTGACCAGCACGGCCCACAGGCCGGTCAGCACCGCCGCGACGACCGGCCACGGCCCGGTCTCGCGGGGCGGTGGCGGGGGTACGGGAACAGCGGGCGGGCCGGTGAGCATGGTCATCACGGTACGGCCGGGACGTGTCGCGGTGGCGCGGGGACGGTTACCGTGGACGGGTGCGCGACCCCAACGTGTCCCGATCCGAGGCCGGTCAGCTCTCCGCCGAGCGCCGCGCCGACGACCTGCGCCGGCTCCGCGCCGAGCGGTTCGACGTGCTGGTCATCGGCGGTGGCGTCACCGGTGCGGGCGCCGCGCTGGACGCCGCGTCCCGGGGCCTGAAGGTCGCTTTGGTCGAGGCGCGCGACTATGCCGCCGGCACCTCCAGTCGGTCCAGCAAGCTCATCCACGGTGGCCTGCGCTACCTGGAGCAGTTGGAGTTCCACCTGGTCCACGAGGCGCTGACCGAACGCGGGCTGCTGGCCACCCGGCTCGCCCCGCACCTGGTCCGCCCGGTGCCGATCCTGGTGCCGCTGCCGGCCGAGGGCGGCGCCCGTGACGTGCCTCGACGGATCTTCCGCCGCTCCTACTACGGGCTCGGCGTGGCCGCCTACGACGTGTTCGCCGGAGTGTTCGGCGGGGGCCGCGGGATGCCGCTGCACCGGCACCTTACCCGCGAGGGCGCCCGGCGGATCTTTCCCAGCCTCCGGCCGGACACGCTGGCCGGCGCGATCCGCTACTACGACGGCCAGGTCGACGACGCCCGCCTCGTGGTGACGCTGGCCCGCACCGCGGCCAGCCTCGGCGCGACAGTGGTCACCAGTGCCCGGGCGGTCGGCCTGATCCGCCAGGCCCGCGAGGTGACCGGCGTCCGGGTGCGCGACCTGGAGGCGCCGGCCGACGCGCCGGACGCCGAGTTCGAGGTACGCGCGCGCACCGTGATCGCCGCGACCGGCGTGTGGAGCGACGACATGTCGCGGATGCTCAACGACGTCGGGCTCCGCCCCAAGCTGCGGGTCCGGGCCTCCAAGGGCGTGCACCTCGTGGTGCCCCGCTCGGCCATCGTCGGCGAGACCGGGCTGATCCTGCGTACCGCGACGAGCGTACTGTTCGTCATCCCGTGGGGCGGCCACTGGATCATCGGCACCACCGACACCGACTGGCAGCTCGACCGGTCCCACCCGGCCGCGACCGCGGGCGACATCGACTACCTGCTGTCGCAGGTCAACACCGTGCTGGACCGGCCGTTGACCACCGCCGACATCGAGGGCGTCTACGCCGGGCTGCGACCGCTGCTGGCCGGCGAGGCGGACTCCACCTCCAAGCTCTCCCGGGAGCACGCCGTGGTGGAGCCGATGCTCGGCCTGTTGCTGGTGGCCGGCGGCAAGTACACGACCTACCGGGTGATGGCCGCCGACGTGGTCGACCGGGCCATGCACCGGCTCGGGCAGTCCCGGCCGTCGCGCACCGCCGACCTGCCGCTGCTCGGCGCCGACGGGTACGCGGCCCTGTGGCGGGACCGGGCCGACCTGGCCCGCCGGCACGGGGTGGCGGTCGGCGTGGTCGAGCACCTGCTGGAGCGCTACGGCAACCTCACCCTGGACCTGCTCGCCCTGGTCGACGCCGACCCGTTGCTCGGCTCGCCGCTGGCCGGCGCGCCGGAGTACCTGGCCGCCGAGGTGACGTACGCGGCCCGCGCCGAGGGCGCGCTGCACCTGGAGGACGTGCTCACCCGGCGTACCCGGATCTCCATCGAGACCAGTCATCGCGGAATGGAGTCGGCCGAGCACACCGCGGAGTTGATGGGCGCGGTGCTCGGCTGGGACGCGGCGACCCGGGCCCGGGAGGTCGCCCACTACCGGGCGCGGGTCGAGGCCGAGCGGGCGTCGCAGCTCATGTCGGACGACGTCGCGGCCGACGCGGCGCGGCTCGGCGCGCCGGACGTGCGCGGTTTCGCCGCCGACCGGGGGACCGAACTCCCCACCTCGCCGCGCTGAGAAAACCGGAACCCCTACCGGCCGCTCGGCCGGTGGTGCGCGCTACCTACGGAAGTGTAGGTTTCCCGCGTGGTTCGCCCAACCTGGTCGCGCGTCGCCGCCCTCTCCGCCGGCATTCTGCTGGCGACCACCCTGACCGGCTGCACACTCTTCGGCCGGGCCGAAGGGGCCACCACACCCGGTCAGCAGGGCTCCGCCGCACCGACCCCGGCCGGGAAACGTGTCTCCCTGGTGCAGCGGCTGGGTGCGGACGGGCCGGTCCGCACGCTCGACGTGGACCCGACCGGCCGGTGGCAGTGCCGTGACTGCGCTGGCGACGGTGTCGACGCGACCGGCACGCTCAACCCCGAGCAGACGCAGCGGTTGCAGCAGATGCTCACCGACCCGGCGCTGGTCGGGGAGACCGACCAGGCGCGGCAGTACAAGCAGGGCTGCATCGGCGTGCTGACCTCGACGCTGCTCGTCCCGCCCGGGCTGACCGTGACCATCCAGGACTGCCCGGGCGAGCCGAAGCCGACGGTCGCCTACGACGTGCTGCTGCTGCTCACCCAGGCGACCCCGGCCGAGGACAAGGGCTGACTCAGATCACCTTGCCCGGGTTGAGCAGCCCGGCCGGGTCCAGCGCCGCCTTGATCGCCTGGTGCACCCGGACGCCCACCGGGCCGATCTCCCGGGCCAGCCAGTCCCGCTTCAGCAGCCCGACGCCGTGCTCCCCGGTGCAGGTGCCGCCCAGTTCCAACCCGAGCCGCATGATCTCGTCGAAGGCCCGCCGCCCCCGGTCCAGACTCACCGGGTCGGCCCGGTCGACCACGATGTTGGGGTGCATGTTGCCGTCCCCGGCGTGACCGACCACGCCGATCGGCACGTCGCACGCCTCGGCGATCCGGGCCACCCCGTCCAGCAGTTCGGCCAGCCGGCCGCGCGGCACCGCCACGTCGTCGATGACCAGGCCGCCGTTGCCGCCGGGGAACGTCTCCGCGGCGAACCGTTCCATCGCCGGATGGGCCAGCCGCCGGGCCTGGAGCAGGGCGGCCGCCTCGGTCGCGTCGGTGGCCACCCAGACCTCGTCGGCGCCGGCCCCGGTGCACACCTCGGCGATCCGGGCCAGGTCGTCGGCAGCCCTTGCGCCGGTGTCCACCGCCGCCAGCAGCAGCGCCTCGGCGTCGGTGCGCAGACCCATCGGCCGGTACGCCTCGATCGCCAGCAGGTGGGTCCGGTCCAGCAGCTCCAACAGGCTCGGGGTGAGACCCCGCCGGGCGATCCCGGCCACCGCGCCACCGGCCGCCGCCGTGGTCGGGAAGACCGCGACCAGGGTCAGTGACGCCTCCGGCGCCGGGCGCAACGCCACCGTCACCTCGGTGATCACGCCGAGCGTGCCCTCCGAGCCGACGAAGAGCCGGGTCAGGTCGTACCCCGCGACGCCCTTGGCGGTGCGGCGGCCGGTGCGCAACACCTCGCCGGAGGCCAGCACCACCTCCAGGCCGAGCACGTACTCGGTCGTCACGCCGTACTTCGGGCAGCACATGCCGCCCGCGTTGGTGGCCACGTTGCCGCCGATGGTCGACGACTCCCACGAGCCCGGGTCCGGCGGGTACCAGAGACCCTGCTCCCGGACCGCCCGGGCCAGCGCCGCGTTGACCACGCCCGGTTGCACCACGGCGAACCGGCCGACCGGGTCGATCTCCCGGATCCGGTCCATCGCCGTGGTGCTCAGCACCAGCGCGCCGGGCACCGCGTTCGCCGCGCCGGCCAGCCCGGTCCGCGCCCCCTGCGGCACCACCGGTACGCCGTGCCGACCGGCCGCGCGGACCGCCGCCACCACGCCCTCGGTGTCCCGCGGCCGGACCACCACCAGCGGGGTGCCCGCGGCGCACAGGTCCGCCTCGTCGCGTTGGTGCCCGGCCAGCAGGTCCGGATCGGTCAGCACGGCGGCGTCGCCGAGCGCGGCCCGCAGGTCGTCGAGGAGGGGATGGGCGGCCATGCCGGGAAGGCTACCGGCGTACCGTTGGTCGCCGTGCTCTACCTGGACCCGCCCACGGTGCCCTGGCGCGGCCGGCTGTGGTCGCACCTGATCAGCGACGTCTCCTACGCGGAGCTGCACGCCTTCGCCGAGATGCTCGGCGCGCCCCGGCGCGGCTTCGACCGGGACCACTACGACCTGCCCGCCGAGCGGTTCCGGGTCGCGGTCTGGCTGGGCGCGACGGTGGTCGGATCCCGGGACATCGTCCGCCTGCTGCGCGCCGCCGACCTGCGCCGCCCCAAGCCCCGCGCCTCAGCCGAGGCGCGCGAGTTCCCGGCTCAGGTTGGCCCGGGCGGCGTCCTCCCAGCGGGCGTGCGGCTCGGGTAGGCGGTAGAGCGCCGGCAGGCCGAGCAGGTGCCGCAGCACGGCCGCCCGGCCGGCGCGGAAGTCCGGCTCGGGGACGTGGGCGTACTCCCGGCGGATCGCGGCGGCGTAGCGGTCGTAGCCGTCCGGTGGGGCGGCCAGCACGGCCAGGTCGGCGTCGCAGAGCAGCGCGCCGTCCGGGTCGTCCGGGCCGACCGCGTGGCCGGCGGTGAGCAGCACCAGGCGGCGTACCTCGGTCACCGCCGCGGCCGGCAGTCCGGCGGCGGTGAGCAGCGTGTCGCCCAGCTCGGCGCTGGCCCGCTCGTTGGTGTCGCCGCCCGCCCGCGGGTCGTGGACCACGTCGTGGCACCACGCGGCCAGCCGGACCAGGTCGGGTCGGCGGGCGGAGTCCGCGTACGCGTCCACCACGTCGAGGACCGCCCGCAGGTGGTCCACCGTGTGGTACCGCCGGTGGGGTTCCCGCCAGCCGGCCAGCAGGCGCGCCCCGGCCCGGTCCACGCCCGCCGGGTCGGTGGCGCCGGCCGCGAGGGCGGCGTCCCGCCACCGTGCCGTCAGGTCGTCCATCGGCTGAAGTCTGCCCCATCGCGGGCGGCGCGAGGATTCACCCGGGGTGGGACGGGTAGTACCGGCCATGGCCGTGGCCCGGGACCGACGACAGCCGTTCCTGCGGCGCATGACGTCACGCGAAGCGTTGGGCGACCTCGACGGGCCCCGGATCGCCGCCGCCATGGACGAGCTGCGGGATCGGAGCAAGGCAACCCTGCACGACCGGCTGCACCGGGTCCGTACCGCCTTCGGTCTGGCGCTGCAGGCCGGGCTCGCCGCCGGCCTGGCGTACCTGATCTCGCACCGGCTGCTGAAGAACCCGCAGCCGGTGTTCGCCCCGATCTCCGCGGTGGGCACGCTCGCCGCCTCGGTGGGCCAGCGGTTCCGGCGCACCGTCGAGCTGATCGTCGGGGTCGCGGTCGGCGTCCTCGTCGGCGACGTGCTGATCTACTTCCTCGGCACCGGCGCCTGGCAGCTCGCGCTGGTGGTGACGTCGGCGATTCTGTTGACCATCTTCGCCGGGGCGAGCGTGGCCATCGTGATCCAGGCGGCGGCCACCGCGGTGCTGATCGTGACGCTCAGCCCGTCCACCCAGAATCTGGAGTTCCCCCGCTTCGTCGACGCCTTCCTCGGCGGTGGCATCGCGTTGCTGGTCACCGCCATCCTGCTCCCGCTCAACCCGCTGCGGGTCATCAACCGGGCCGCCCGCCCCGCGCTGGACCTGCTCGCCGGTCAGTTGGACACCTGCGCCGAGGCGCTGCGCAACCAGGACCGGGGCGCCGCCCAGCGGGCGCTGTTCCGGCTGCGGGAGAACAAGGAGGAACTGGCGGCGCTCTCCGAGGCGATCGAGGGCGCCAAGGAGACCATCACCATCTCGCCGGCCCGCTGGCACCGGCGCAGCGAGCTGACCCACTACGCGGAGGCGGCCGAGCCGATCGACCGGGCGATGCGCAACAGCGGCACCCTGATCCGCCGCTCGGTCACCATGATCGAGGACGAGGAGCCGATCCCCGAGCCGATGCCGGACGCGATCGCCCACCTCGCCGAGTCGGTACGCCTGCTGCGGCACGAGTTCGCCGCCGGCGAGGAGCCGGAGCAGGCGCGCGAGCGGTCGCTGCGCGCGGTCAGCGAGGCCGGCCGGGCGTACGCCGAGGGGGTGGGCTTCTCCGGCAGCGTGGTGATCGCGCAGGTGCGGACCACCGCCAGCGACCTGTTGGTGGCCTCCGGAGTCGACCAGGAGGAGGCGAACCGGCTGATCCGGCAGGCGTTCGGCGAGAAGGAGCAGCGCGGCGGCGAGCCCACCGAGCAGAGCCCCGCCCCCAAACCGCCCACCGCACCCCCCGTCGGCTGACCCTCCACCGACCGGCGGGGGTGGTCAGGGGAGGGTGGCGAGGGCGGTGAGGAGGGTGTCCACCTCTTGTGCGGTGGTGCCCAGGCCGAGGCTGGCGCGCAGGGCGGTGGGGGGCAGGTCGGTGCGGCCGGAGCGCGCGGCGGCCTCGGACAGCAGGCGGCGGGTCAGCGGGTGGGCGCAGAACAGGCCGTCCCGCACCCCGATCCGGTGCCGGGTCGCCAGGTGGGCGGCCACCTCGGCGGAGTCCCGCCCGGCGACCACGAAGCTGACGATGCCCACCCGGGGCGCCTCCGGGCCGAACGCGCGCAGCTCCACCACGTCGGGCAGGGCGGCCAGACCGGACCGCAGCCGGGCCAGCAGGGCCTGCTCCCGGGCGTGCAGCGCGCCCCGGTCGGCGGCCGCGAGCGCCTCGCAGACCGCGCCCAGCGCCACCGCGCCGAGCAGGTTCGGGGTGCCCGCCTCGTGGCGCGCCGGGCCGGTCGCCCAGCGCACCTCGTGGGTGGCCGCGCCGACGTGGCTGGTGGCCCCGCCGCCGGCCAGGTACGGCGGTGCGGCGTCCAGCCAGTCCGCCCGCCCGACCAGCACGCCCGCGCCGAACGGGGCGTAGAGCTTGTGACCGGAGAGCGCCAGGTAGTCCACGTCCGACGCGGTCAGGTCGACCGGCGCGTGCGGGGCCAGTTGGGCGGCGTCGACCAGGATGCGGGCGCCGTGCCGGTGGGCCACCCGGGCCAGGTCGGCGACCGGCCAGCACTCGCCGGTCACGTTGCTGGCGCCGGTCACCGCGACCAGCACCGGCAGTCCGGGCCGGGCGTCACGGGCCAGCTCGCCGAGCGCCGCGGCGAGGGACCGGACCGCGCCGGCCGGGCTGTCCGGCACCGGCAGCCGCACCGAGCCGCGCGGCCAGGGGAGCAGGTTCGCGTGATGCTCGCCGCCGAACGTGACCACCGTGGTGCCGGCGGGAAGCGCCCGGGCCAGCAGGTTCACCGCGTCGGTGGTGTTCCGGGTGAAGATCACGTGATCGTCGGGGCGGGCGCCGACGAAGTCCGCCACGCTCTGCCGCGCCCGCTCGTAGGCCAGCGTGCAGCGCCGGGACAGCGCGCCCGCGCCGCGGTGCACGCTCGCGTACCAGGGAAGCAGCTCGGCCACCGCGTCGGCCGCGGCCCGCGCGCACGGCGCGCTGGCGGCGTGGTCCAGGTTGATCTCCCCCGGTACGCCGAGCACGCCGAGCGGGTCGGGCCGGACCGGCGTGGGCAGCACGGGAGCGGGCGGTACGAGGGTGAGGGTCATGCCGGAGCCTCCGGGTCACCGGGGGACCCCGAGGTGTCGGGACGGGGTCCGCGCTTGCCCAGCGCACGGATCGGCGCGGGGCCCGGTCATCACCCGGGGCACCCCACCGCGAACCTCGACGAGGGTTGCCGGCCAGCAAGCCGGGGCTTGACGCTGGCGCTCGTGACCTGTCGGGAGCATAGCCGTCGCGATGCGGCCGGACCAGTGGGGCGCGGGTGACTACGCTGACCGCATGGTCGTCACCCCGCCCGGCGGAGCGCCGCCGCCGCCGTCCGCGCCCGCCGCCCCGCCGCCCGGCGCGCCGACGCCCCGGATGCCGCTGCGCCGGCTCGGTTGGCGACGTTTCCTGGCGCTGGCCGGGGTGGTGCTGCTGATCGCGGCCGGCGCGCTGTTCATGGTCTTCACGCTGGGCGAGAGCCTGGGCGCGGATGCGCTGCTGGTCGGCGTGATCGCGGCGATCCTGCCGGTGCCGGTGCTGGTCTCCTGCTTCCTCTGGCTCGACCGCTACGAGCCCGAGCCGCTGAAATACCTGATCTTCTGTTTCGCCTGGGGCGCCTTCGTCTCCACCGCGATCTCGCTGCTGGTCAACGAGACGGGCGCGCGGCTGTTCGAGGACCGGGGGTTGCCCACCGCGCTGACCGCCGTGCTGGTCGCGCCGTTCATCGAGGAGTTGACCAAGGCGGCCGGCCCGATCCTGCTGCTGATCTTCCGCCGGCGGGAGTTCTCCGGCGTCACCGACGGCCTGGTCTACTGCGGGCTCTCCGCGGTCGGCTTCGCCATGGTCGAGAACATCCTCTACCTGGGCGGTTACGGCTACCGCACCGGCGTGGAGGAGTACGGCCCGGCCACCGGCGCCCAGCAGGTCATCGCGATCTTCATCGTGCGGATCCTGCTGTTCGGCTTCGCCCACCCGCTGTTCACCTCGATGACCGGCGTCGGGCTGGGTGTGGCCGCGCGGACCGCCGACCGCCGGGTCCGGATCCTCGCCCCGCTGGCCGGCCTGCTGCTGGCCATGATGCTGCACGGCACCTGGAACCTGCTGCCCTCGCTGGCCCAGGCCACCGGGCAGCCGGTGATCGCGCTCTACGGCTACCTCGGCGTGATGGTGCCGATCTTCTTCGCCATGGTGGGGCTCGCGGTGTGGCTGCGGGCCTGGGAGGGGCGGCTCACCGAACGCACCCTGCCGGACTACGTGCGGGCGGGTTGGCTGACCCCGCCGGAGGTGGCGGCGCTGGGCAGTCTGGGCCGGCGGCACGCGGCCCGCACCTGGGCCCGCCGGGTGGCCGGCGACGGCGGCGTGAAGGCGATGCGCGGCTACCAGTTCGCCGCGACCCGGTTGGCATTGCTGCGCGACGGGATGCGCCGGGGGCTGGACCGCAAGCCCGCCGAGCGGGACCGGACGGCACGGGAGGAACGGGAGCTGCTGGACGCGATCGCCGCGTACCGGTCGTTCTTCGTCGGCCGCGACCCGCAGGCGCCGGTCGGGGTGTGGGACGGTCAGCGCTACCACCTGCGGTTCCCGGACGGGTCGCAGCGCACGGTCGACGCGCCGGACGAGCCGGTGGTGCCGATCCCGGTGGTGCTGGCCCCGCCACCGCCGCCGGTCGGTCACGGCCCGCACCCGTGGCACCCGGGCGGCTGACCGTCAGGCCACCAGGCCGGTGAGGAAGTCGCCGAGCCCCTGGGCGATGGCCATCAGCGCCACGCCGATCCCCTTGAACAGCTGCGCCGCGCCGTCGGGCCGGAACGCCATGAAGTAGATCAGGAACGCGAGGAATCCCCAGGCGAGGATCTTCTTGATCACTACCGGCATGGTCCCTCCCCAGGGCGCTGAGGTGCCTGGGCTTCCCGCCGGGCCGCGCCGCAAACAGCGCCGGGGGCGGGCTACAGGTAGAGGCCGGTGGACCCGGCGGTGGTGGTCTCCACCCGCTCGGCCGCCACGGCGTGCACGTCCCGCTCGCGCAGCAGCACGTACGCCCGCCCGTGCAGCTCGACCTCGGAGCGGTCGTCGGGGTCGAACAGGACCCGGTCGCCGGAGACGATCGCGCGTACGTTCGGCCCCACGCCGACCGCGGTGGCCCAGGCCAGCCGCTTACCGACCGCCGCGGTCGCCGGGATCACGATGCCGGCGGTGGAGCGGCGTTCCCCCTCGGCGCCCTCGGTACGCACGAGCACGCGGTCGTGCAGCAGGCGGATGGGCAGCCCGGCGTCGAGACTCTGGTCGGCGGTCACGCGAAGACGCTACCGCGTGCCCCGCTGTCGATCCCGCCGTGGTTGGCCCGTGCCGTGGCGGGGCAATGTGTGGCGGAGCCGCCCTAGGGTGGGGCGGTCGGACGTATCCTGTCCCCCCTGTGACGTGGGTGGGCCAACTTTGCCGGAGGTGCGCTTGAGCCGCTTCGAGCGGATGCGCGGACGGCTCCGCCGCGCGTACGAGTCGGGCCGGGAGTCCGTCCGGTCCGGCCGGGAGGAGCCGGACGCGGCACCGCCCGGCGCGGGCGTGGCCTCGCCCGTCTCGCCGGGTCCGGTGGCGGCGCCGTCGGCGACCGTGGTGGGCGCGGAGCCGCCGGCCGCGATGCACAACTCGACCGTCAGCCGCGACGACACCGAGGTGCCGCACGCGCTGCGCATCGCCGCCGCGTGGTGCTGGCGCCTGATCGTGATCGGCATCGTGACCTGGGCGCTGCTCAAGATCGTCGGCACGATCAGCATCGTGATCATCCCGCTGACCGTCGCCCTTCTCCTCTCGGCGCTGCTCGCGCCGGCGGTCGGCTGGCTGCTCAAGGCCCGACTTCCCCGCTCGCTGGCGACCGGCGTGGTGCTGGTCGGCGGCCTGGCCGCGGTGATCGGCACGCTGACGCTGGTGGTCAACGAGTTCATCCAGGGCGTGCCGGAGCTGAGCGAGAAGTCCTCCCAGGGCGTCCGGCAGATCCAGGACTGGTTCAAGACCGGCCCGCTGCACCTGTCCGACAGCCAGCTCAACCGCTACATCGACGAGGCGCAGAGCTGGATCAACGGCAACACGGAGCGGTTCACCAGCGGCGCGCTCAGCACCGCCGCCACGCTGGCCGAGGTGCTCACCGGCACCGTCCTGGTGCTGTTCGCGACATTCTTCTTCCTCCGCGACGGCAACAACATCTGGCGGTTCCTGGTGCGGCTGCTGCCGGTCGCCGCGCGCTGGAAGGTCGACGACGCCGGGCGCGCGTCCTGGGCGACGCTCGGCGCGTACGTCCGGGCCACCGTCCTGGTCGCGTTCATCGACGCCGTCGGCATCGGCATCTTCCTGGTCGTCTTCGACATCCCGTTCGCGTTCCCGCTCGCCGCGCTGGTGTTCCTGGGCGCGTTCATCCCGATCGTCGGCGCCTTCCTGTCCGGCGTGGTCGCCGTGCTGGTGGCGCTGGTCGACAGCGGTCCGGTGACCGCCCTGATCATCCTGGGCGTGGTCATCGGCGTGCAGCAGGTCGAGGGGCACGTGCTCCAGCCGCTGATCATGGGTCGGGCGGTGGCCATCCACCCGCTCGCCGTGATCATCGGCATCGCCGCCGGCGTGGTGCTGGCCGGCATCGCCGGCGCGCTGGTCGCGGTGCCGCTGATCGCCGTGCTCAACACCGCGGTCCGGCGGCTCGCCGCGCGTACCGTGCCGGACACCCCGCCGGACGCCGTGGTGGTCGCCTCCCAGGCGCCCTGACCCGGCCCGACCCGTCGACGCCCGCGTCACCCCACCCGGGGAGGCGCGGGCGTCAGCTCTTGGCGAGCCGTTCCAACGCGCCCCGGGCCACCTCGGGCCGGGTGGTGTACCAGAACGGCGGCAACGACCGGCGCAGGAACGGGCCGTAGCCGCGCGCCGTCTCCAGCCGCGAGTCGAGCACCGCCACCACGCCCCGGTCACCGGTGGCCCGGATCAGCCGGCCGACGCCCTGCGCCAGCCGGACCGCGGCGATCGGCACGCTCACCGCCGCGAACCCGGAGCCGCCGCCCGCGTCCACCGCCGCCGCGCGGGCCGCGGCGAGCGGCTCGTCGGGGCGGGGAAAGGGCAGCCGGTCGATCACCACGAGCTGGCAGGCGTCGCCCGGCACGTCCACCCCCTGCCAGAGCGACATCACCCCGAACAGGCAGCTCTCCCGTTCCTGGCGGAACCGGCGGACCAGCAGCGGCAGCGCCTCCTCGCCCTGGAGCAGCACGGGCAGGTCGGTCCGCGCCCGGACCAGCTCCGCCGCCTGCTGGGCGGCCCGTCGCGACGAGAAGAGCCCGAGGGTACGCCCACCGAGCGCCCCGACCAGCGCCAGCAACTCCTCGCCGGCGGCCGTGGGCAGGCCGGACACGCTGGGGCGGGGCAGGTGCGCGGCGACGTAGAGGATGCCCTGCCGGGCGTAGTCGAACGGCGAGCCCACGTCGAGCGACCGCCAGCCGGGCCCTTCCGTGGCCGGGACCGTGCCGATCGCCGCCCGGCTGCCCTCGGTGCTGGCCACCGGGGCCGGCCCGGCGGTGCGACCCGCGGCGGCCGCGGTGGCCAGCGCGGCGGCGGCCGGCGACGGCGGGGTGGGCGGCGGGGCCTCCAGCCCGAGCGCCCGGGCCACCGTGTCGAAGCGACCGCCCAGGGCGAGCGTGGCCGAGGTGGCGACCACGGTGCGCTCGTCGTAGAGGTGGGTGGCGAGGGTGCCGGCCACCGACAGCGGCGCCACCACCAGCGCCCGGCGGCTGCCGTTCTCCGGCTTCTCCACCCAGGCCACGTCGTGGTCGGCCTCCTCCAGCAGCCGCTGGGCGGTGGTGGACAGCTCGTCCAGCACCGCCTTCGCCTGCTGCTTGCGGACCGGGTCGGGGTCGTCGGCCTTCACGTCGCCGATCGACTCCAGCGCGGCCCGGGTCGCCGCGTCGAGCAGCGTGCACGCCTCCCGCAGCGCGGGCGGCAGGCCGGCGGTGAGCCGACCGGCCGGCGCCTCGGCCAGCCCCACCGTCAGCGCGTCGCCGGCCTCGGTGAGCCGGTCGGCCAGGTCGGGCCGGAGCAGCGGCCGGGCCCGCCGGGTGGAACGGTCGATCAGCTCGGGCACCAGCTCGGCCTGGGCGGCCGAGGAGACGCGGTCGGCCAGTTCGTGCGCCTCGTCCACCACGAGCAGCTTGTGCGGCGGCACGATGTGCCGCCCGGCGAGCATGTCGACCGCGAGCAGGCTGTGGTTGGTCACCACGATGTCGGCCTCCCGGGCGCGGGCCCGGGACGCCTCCGCGAAGCACTCCTGCCCGAACGGGCAGCGGCTGGCCCCGACGCACTCCCGGGCCGGCATGGAGACGCTGCGCCACACCTGGTCGTCGACGCCCGGGTCCAGCTCGTCGCGGTCGCCGGTGGCGGTCTTCTCGGCCCAGTCGCGCAGCCGCTGCACCTGCTTGCCCAGTCGGCCGGCCTCACCCAGCCACTTCGTGCCGCCGGGACGGGGCGCGTCGAAGAGCGCGTCGTCCGGCTCGTCCTCCACCGAGCTGTCCAGCCGGGCCAGGCACAGGTAGTGGTGGCGGCCCTTGAGCACGGCGAAGGTGGGGCGGCGGCCGAGCACCGGCTCGACCGCGTCGGCCAGCCGGGGCAGGTCGTGGTCGACGAGCTGGGACTGCAACGCCAGGGTCGCGGTGGAGACCACCACCGGACCGTCCACGGTCAGGGACGGGGCGAGGTAGGCCAGCGACTTGCCGGTGCCGGTGCCGGCCTGTACCAGCAGGTGCTCGCCGGAGGCGATGCTCCGCTCGATCGCCTCGGCCATCTGCTGCTGGCCCGGCCGGGCCGCGCCGCCCGGCACCGCGCCCACCGCGGCGGCCAGCAGCGCCCCGCCGTCGGCGCGGCCGGCCCGGCGTTTCTTCGGGACAGCGGGGCCGGTGGCGGTGCGGGACGGGCTCACCGTGCGACCGTACCCGCCGGCACCGACGGGGGTCCCGCCGCTCCGGCCGCGTGGCGCGGACCCTGCGTCGCGTCCGGTTACCTCCCGATCGCGAGGCGTGGCCGGAATCGGTTAGGGTGCCAGGCATGCCGAGCGACGTGGTCCGCGTGATCTACCGCAAGTACGACGGCAGCGCGCACCGCGACTACCCGGCCCGCCGGCTCGCCGAGGACGACCTCGGCGTCTGGCTCGGCGTGCCGGCCGGCACCGAGTCCGTCTACCACGGCCGCCCCTCGGTCGAGCAGATCCCGTTCGTCCTGCTGGTGCCCCGGCACGGCTGGTGGACCGGGATGTTCAACCCGCCGCCGCGCACCAGCGAGGTCTACTGCGACATCGCCACCCCGGCCCGCTGGGAGGGTGAGGAGACGGTCCACCTGGTCGACCTCGACCTGGACGTGGTGCGTCGCCGGGAGACCGGCGTCGTCGAGCTGCGCGACGAGGACGAGTTCGCCGAGCACCGGGCCCGGTGGGGTTACCCGGACGACCTGGTCGCCGAGGCCGAGGCGGCGGCCCGCTGGCTGCTGGGCGCGCTCGGCGACGGCAGCGAGCCGTTCGCCACCTCGTACCGCAAGTGGTTGGCCCTGGTGGTCTGAACCGCGTTCACCAGCGCGGCGGCCAGGCGGCGTCCGGCCCGAGCGGCGGCAGGTCGGCCACCTTGTCCGGATTGAGCTGGTTGAACACGCCGGTGACCCGCCCGTCGTGCACGGCGAACGAGGTGACCATCCGGATCGTCCGCCCGTCGCGGTGGAGGAACTCCGACTGCCACCCCAGCGTGCCGTCCACCAGCACCGGCCGGCCGCGCAGGGCGCCCCGCCCCCGGGCCTGGCCGTACAGGCCGAGGAGCAGGCGGCCGACCGCGTCGGTGCCGACCACCGGCCGGCGCCCCGCCGGGAAGTGCCCGCCGGAGTCGCCGATCGACATGACGTCCGGGGCCAGCACCCGGACCAGTTGGTCCAGCTCGCCGGACTCCACCGCGGCGGCGAAGGCGGTGAGCACGCGGCGCTGCTCGGCGAGGTCGGCGCTGTGCCGTGGCGCGTCCGGCCCGTGCACCGCCCGACGCCCCCGGGACGCGAGCTGCCGCGCCGCCTCCGGCGTCACGGCGAGCACGTCGGCCACGTCGCCGAACGGCACCGCGAAGACGTCGTGCAGCACGAACGCCACCCGCTGCTCCGGCGTCAACCGCTCCAGCACCACCAGCAGCGCGGTGCCGAGCTGGTCGGCCCGGACCGCGCGCTCGGCCGGGTCGGGGGCGAACCCGTCCGCCGCAGGGAGGCCGCGCACCACCGGCTCGGGCAGCCACTGACCCGGGTACGCCTCGCGGCGCACGCGGGCGGAGCGGAGCACGTCCAGGCAGATCCGGGAACAGGTGGTGGTCAACCAGCCGCGCACGTCGCGGACGCGGGCCCGTTCGGCCGGGTCGGCGAGCGCGCCCGAGAAGCGCAGCCAGGTCTCCTGCACGGCGTCCTCGGCCTCGCTGCGGCTGCCCAGCATCCGCTGCGCGACCGCCAGGAGGTGCCCCCGTTCCGCCTCGAACTCCCCCGCAAGCTCGTCCACCCACCCATTCTCCCGCTCGCCCACCCGCACCGCCCACCGCCCACCGCCCACCGCCCACCGTCCACCGTCCGCCGCGCCCGCCCGCTGCCTGCCGTCCGCAGCCCGCTCCGTTGCCTGCCGTCCGCCGCTCATCCGCCGCCCGGCTCCGCCGTTCACCCGTCCTCCCTGCCGGCCGCCGCGACCAAGCCGCCTGGCGTTCGGCCGTTCGCGCCCGTCCGGCCCATCCCGGCGGGAGATCTTGGTACGAAACGGCCCCTATAGGCGCCGTTTCGTACCAAGATCTGGACCGATCCCACTTTGTGGAAGATCGACTCCGTTAGGTGAGCGCTGGTTCCGAGATGGGGTGAGGTGCGTGAACGGGGTGGGGCGGGTCCGTGAACGGGCGGGCGGGGGCGGGGACTGCCGACGGGCGGGGCGGGCCTGGGAACGGGTGGAGGAGGTGGGCGGGTGGAGGTTGGGTCGCGAAACGGGCGTACCGGGCACGCCGTACCCATGATCGGGGTTGCGGGGTGAGGATCGGGGGATGAGTGGCGTGGTGGGGCCCGAGGGCGGGTCGATGCGGGAGTTGTTGCGGGTGGGCCCGGGGGCGGTGGACCTGGCGGCGATCGACCCCCGGTCGACGCCGGGGTTGCCGGCGGCGGCCGGGCACGGTTCGGCGCGCAAGGAGTGGGCCCGTGGGCAGGTCGAGCTGGTCGGCGCGGAGCTGGGCCGGCAGCAGGAGATGCTCTACGCCGCCGCCCAGGGCGCGGCCGGGCCGGGGAGCGCCACCAGCGCGCCCAGTCAGGCCGGCGCCCGGCTGGACGGTGACCGGCCGCGCCGGGTGCTGCTGGTGCTCCAGGCCATGGACTGCGGCGGCAAGGACGGCGCCGTCAAGCGGGTGGCCGGCGCGATGAACCCGCTCGGGCTGCACATCCGTTCCTTCGGCCCGCCGACCGAGGAGGAGCGGCGGCACGACTTCCTCTGGCGCGTCCGGCGGGCGCTGCCGCCACCGGGCTACGTGGGCGTGTTCAACCGCTCGCACTACGAGGACGTGCTCATCGCCCGGGTGGAGGAACTGGTCGACGAGGCCACCTGGCGGTCCCGGTACGCGATCATCAACGACTTCGAGCGGGAGCTGGTCGAGCAGTCCGTGACCGTGGTGAAGGTCATGCTGCACATCTCGTACGCGGAGCAGGGCGAGCGGCTGATGGAGCGGCTCACCGACCCGACGAAGTACTGGAAGTACAACCCGAGCGATCTGGACACCCGGGCCCGCTGGGACGATTACCGGGCCGCGTACACCGAGGCGCTGGAGCGTTGCGGGACGGACGCCGCGCCCTGGTTCGTGCTGCCGGCGGACCGCAAGTGGTACCGCGACTGGGCGCTGGCCCACCTGCTGCGGGAGACGTTCGACGGGCTGGATCTGGGGTATCCGCCTGCCGATTTCGACGTCGAACGGGAGCGTGACCGGTTACGCGACCAGGGCGGCAAGTGATCAGGTGAACATCAGGTGAACGAGCGGTGAATCGGGCCTGACCAGGGGTGGGCCGGTCGATGCCGGGTTCGACCGTGTCCCTAGCATGCCCAGAGCAGACGCCTCTCGCAGGCGACGGCCACCCTTCCACCGACACGACGAGGTCCGTGCTGTGAAGTTTTCCTTCCGTCCCACCGAGGGCGCCTTCTACGAGCTCTTCACCAGGGCCGCGCAGAACCTGGTGAAGGGGACCGACCTGCTCAACGAGTTGGGTCTGCCCGGCGCGGACGTGCAGTCGATCAGCGAGCGGCTGACCGAGGTCGAGCACGACAGCGACCAGATCACGCACGACCTCTACAAGAAGATCAACTCCACCTTCATCACGCCCTTCGACCGGGAGGACATCTACCGGCTGGGCTCGCTGCTCGACGACGTGATGGACCACCTGGAGGCGGTCGGCAACCTGCTCTACCTGTACGGCCTGACCAAGCTCCCGTCGCTGCCGCGCGAGCTGCACGAGCTGGTCAACGTGCTCGACCAGCAGGCCAAGCTCACCGCCGAGGCGATGCCCCGACTGAAGTCGATGAAGGACCTCGAGGACTACTGGATCGAGTGCAACCGGCTCGAGAACGACGGCGACCAGGCGTACCGGATGCTGCTGGTCCGGCTCTTCTCCGGTGAGTACGACGCGCTCACGGTGCTGAAGATGAAGGAGGTGGCCGACGAGCTGGAGGCCGCCTGCGACGCCTTCGAGCACGTCGCCAACACCGTCGAGACCATCGCGGTCAAGGAGTCCTGATCCCGTGACACCCGAACTCATCGCCGTGCTGGCGGTGATCGCGGTCGCCATGGCGTTCGACTACACGAACGGCTTCCATGACGCGGCCAACGCGATCGCCACCAGCATCTCGACCCGGGCGCTGACCCCCCGGATCGCGCTCGGCCTGGCCGCCGTCGGCAACTTCGTCGGCGCGCACTTCGGCGCCGGGGTCGCCAAGACGGTCGGCGACGGACTGGTGACGCTACCGACCGGGGTGGAGAGCCTCGGCGTGGTCTTCGCCGGCGTACTCGGCGCGATCGCCTGGAACCTGATCACCTGGTACTTCGGCCTGCCGTCCTCCTCCTCGCACGCCCTCTTCGGCGGCCTGGTCGGCGCGACCCTGTTCGCCGCCGACGGCATCGTCCAGTGGGGCAACATCCTGGAGAAGGTCATCATCCCGATGGTCCTCTCGCCGGTGGTCGGCCTGGTGCTCGGCTTCCTGGTGATGCTCGCGATCATGTGGCTGTTCCGGAAGGGGCAGCCGGGCAAGCTCAGCCGGGGCTTCCGCTGGGCGCAGACCGTGTCCGCCGCCGCCATGTCGGTCGGCCACGGCATGCAGGACGCCGCCAAGACCATGGGCATCATCGTGCTGGCGCTCTACACCGGCGGCTTCCAGGAGAGCAAGACGCACATCCCGGGCTGGGTGTTCTGGACCTCCGCGACGATGCTGGCGCTCGGTACGTACGCGGGCGGCTGGCGGATCATCCGGACGCTGGGCCGGAAGATCATCGACCTCGGCCCGGCGGAGGGCTTCGCGGCCGAGACGGTGGCCAGCGCGGTGCTCTACTTCAACGCGCTGGTGCTCAAGGCCCCGATCTCCACCACGCACACGATCACCTCGGCGATCATGGGTGTGGGCGCGACGAAGCGGCTCTCCGCGGTGCGCTGGAACGTGGCCGGCAACATCGTGATCGCCTGGATCATCACGTTCCCGGCCGCCGCCGCGATCGCCTGCCTCGCGTATCTGCTGGTGCGCCCGCTGTTTTAAGGCGGGGCCCCCTTTTAACGCCTCAGGTAGAGGAGGGGCCCCTTCTTAACATCCGATGTTAAGAAGGGGCCCCTCCTTACACGTAGGAGACGCCGATCCGGGCCTTGATGTCGTCGATCAGGGTCATGACCTCCAGCGTGGCGGCGTGCGGCACCAGCGGGCTCTCGGTCAGCCCGGCCGCCAGGCAGCGCCCCACCTCGATCGCCTCGTACTGGTAACCGCCGCCGGTCATGTCCGCCGGGATCGTCTCCGGCTCGGCGTCGAGCCGGTGCAGCACCGCCGACCCGGGCCGGTAGAACGGCTCCGGCAGCTCGATCCGGCCGGTGGTGCCGGTGATCGACGCGGTGATCGCGGTGGCGCCCACCATGCCGCAGCTCAGCGTCGCCACCGCGCCGGAGTCCCAGCCCAGGACGATGCCGGTGTTCTCGTCCACCGCCTCCGGGCTCAGCCGCGCCCACGCCCGCACGTGCTGCGGCGCGCCGAGCACCAGGTGGGCCAGGCTCAGCGGGTAGACGCCGAGGTCGAGCAGCGCGCCCCCGCCCAGCGCGGGATTCCGCATCCGGTGCTCGGGCGGGAACGGCCCGGCCACCCCGAAGTCGGCCCGGACGTGGGTCACCTCGCCGATCGCGCCGTCGGAGATCAGCTCCAGCACCCGCAGGATCAGCGGGTTGGTCCGCATCCACATGGCCTCCATGAGGAAGAGCCCGCGAGCGCGCGCCGTCTCCACCAGCTCGGTGGTGGTGGGCAGGTCCAGCGTGCAGGGCTTCTCCACCAGCACCGCCTTGCCGCCGGCCAGGCAGGCCAGCGCCGCCTCGTGGTGCGCGGCGTGCGGCGTGGCCACGTAGATCGCGTCCAGGTCCGGGTCCGCGGCCAGTTCGGCCCAGGAGGCGTACGCCCGCGGCACGTCGTGCCGCCGCGCGAACGTCTCGGCGCTCTCCCGGGTGCGCGACCCGACCGCCACCAGTTCGGCGTCCGGCACCAGCCGCAGGTCGTCGGCGAAACAGGTGGCGATGTGCCCGGTGGCCAGGATTCCCCAACGCGTCATTCCCGGCACGTTATCCCTTCCCGCTCCGGGACCGGCAGGGTGATCCACCCGTCGGGACGTCAGGACCGGTTCGGGACCTTCTCTCATCGCGAAAGTCGACGAGGAACTGGCCGTCTCCACCGAGCTGAATCCGGCCGCCTCACCACGGCTGGGGCGGTATGGGAGTGCCTTCACGCAGATACGACAACGCCCGCCGCGCCTCCTGCCGCAGGAGTGGGGTGAGGCAGGGCTCTTCCAGGAATGCCTCGTACAAGGTCCTGCCCCGGCTGGGATCCGTGTCGGCGACGCAGCGGATCGCCGCACTGCGGACCACGAGGTCCACATCGGCGAGGGCCCGCTCGACCGCCTCCCGGCTCGCCCGGCCGGTGTGCTTGGCCAGTGCCCTGACGGCGTTGACGCGGTGCAGGAAGTCCTCGTGCCGAGCCTGCTCGCAGAGGATGCGCGTAGCGCGGGGATCGTTGATGTCGCCGAGGATCACGATCTCCGTCGTGCCGACGCGGCTCGGCATCTGGGCGAGAAACTCCTCGGGCGCGACCAGGGCGGCGATGTGCAGGGCAGCCGACCAGCCGTCGCCCAGATCCCGGCCAGTAGCGCTCGTGGCCAGGTTCGCCGTGGCCCTGCCGTAGTAGAGGTCGAAGACACGTCTCGCTCCGGTCGGCCCGGCGGCGATCAGGGCTTCGTCGGCCCCGGGCTCCCAGTCGAGAACCCTGGCGATCACGGCATCGAGACCATCGATCATCGGCCTATGATGCCATTGATCTTGTCGACCGCATGGTGGGCGCCACAGCCACGGCAAGCCGGCCGCAGGCGGAAACCGAGCGCGGACGGGGCGGCTGCTTGCGGCCGAACATGGTCCGCGAGGCAGGGCCTAGGCTCGGCGCATGACGACTGACGGCTTCGCCGCACCCCCCGCCCTGGTGGAGCACGCCCGCCGGTTCCACGCCGAGGGTGGCGTGCCGGCGGTGCCCCGGGTCGCCGCCACCGTGCTGCTGCTCCGCCCGGCCGGTGACGACTTCGAGGTCTACCTGATCCGCCGGGTCGCGGCGATGACGTTCGGCGGCATGTACGCCTTCCCCGGCGGCGGGGTGGACCGCTCCGACTCCGAGGCGCACCTGGGCTGGGCCGGGCCGGAGCCGGCGGCCTGGGGTGAGCGGTTCCGGCTCGACCCGGCGGACGCGCAGGCGGTGGTCTGCGCCGCCGCCCGCGAGGTCTTCGAGGAGGCGGGCGTGCTGCTGGCCGGCCCGGACGCGGGCACCGTGGTCGGCGACGTGAGCGGCGACGAATGGGAGGCGGCCCGGCAGGACCTGGTGGGTCGGCGTACCGGCTTCGCGGATCTGCTGGCCGGGCGCGGTCTGACGCTCCGGTCCGACCTGCTGCTGCCGTGGACCCGGTGGATCACGCCGGAGTTCGAGCCGCGCCGCTTCGACACGTACTTCTTCGTGGCGCTGCTGCCCGAGGGGCAGCGGACCCGCGACGTCTCCGGCGAGGCCGACCACACGCTGTGGCTGCGCCCGGCGGACGCGCTGGCCCGGGCGGAGGCGGGGGAGCTGACCATGCTGCCGCCGACGATGGTCACCCTGGGCGAGATCGCCGCCGCCGGCGACCTGGCCGGCGTGGCCCGCGCCGCCGCGGACCGCGACCCGGGTACGCCCATCCTGCCGCGCATCGAGGACCTGGACGGGGCGCAGCCGCGCTTCCTGCTCCGCTGAGCGGGGTGTTAAAAGGGGCCCCCTGCTATGCAGAATGCGTTAACAGGGGGCCCCTCCTTGCACCTCAGCCGAAGCGGCCGGTGATGTAGTCCTCGGTCTTCTTCTGGCTCGGGTTGCTGAAGATCTTCTGGGTGTTGTCGTACTCGATCAGGCGGCCCGGGTCGCCGGTCTTCTCGATCGAGAAGAAGGCGGTGCGGTCCGACACCCGCGCGGCCTGCTGCATGTTGTGCGTGACGATGATGATGGTGAACTTGTCCTTCAGCTGGAACATCAGGTCCTCGATGGCCAGCGTGGAGATCGGGTCCAGGGCCGAGCACGGCTCGTCCATCAGCACCACCTGCGGCTCGACCGCGATGGTGCGGGCGATGCACAGCCGCTGCTGCTGACCGCCGGAGAGGCCGGCGCCGGGCTTGCCGAGCCGATCCTTGACCTCGTCCCACAGGTTCGCCGAGCGGAGCGCCTTCTCGGCCGTCTCCTCCAGGATCGACTTGCGTCGGACGCCGTTGAGCCGCAGCCCGGCCACCACGTTCTCGAAGATGCTCATGGTGGGGAACGGGTTCGGCCGCTGGAAGACCATGCCGATCATCCGGCGTACGGCCGTGACGTCCACGTCGCGGTCGTAGATGTCCTGCCCGTCGATGGTCAGGTTGCCCTCGACCCGGGCGCCGGGCAGCACCTCGTGCATCCGGTTGATCGACCGCAGGAAGGTGGACTTGCCGCAGCCGGACGGGCCGATCAGGGCGGTCACCGTCTTCGGCTCGACGGTCAGGTTGATGTTCTCGATCGCCTTGAACCCGCCGTAGTAGGCGGTGACGTTCGAGGCTTCGACGCGCTTGGCCATGGTGGCGGTACCTCCGGGGTTCATCGGCCGAGCCGGTTTCGACGGGCCAGCAACTTCGCCGCGACGGTCAGGACGAGGACGAGCGCGACCAGGGTGAGCGCCGCGGTCCACGCCCGCGCCGGCGAGTACTTCGAGGCCTCGCCGGCCTGCTGGTAGACGAAGAGGGCCAGCGACGACTGGTTGTTCTCGAACGGGTTGAAGTTGATCGAGGCGCCACCACCGGCGACGAGCAGCACCGGCGCGGTCTCGCCGGCGGCCCGCGCGATGGCGAGCATGATGCCGGTGACGATGCCGGGCAGCGCGGTCGGCAGCACGACCCGCAGGATGGTCTTCCACTTCGGCACGCCGAGGGCGTAGGCGCCCTCGCGCAGCGGCGCCGGCACGAGCCGGAGCATCTCCTCGGTGGACCGGACGATGGTGGGCAGCATGAGCACGCTCAACGCCAGCGCGGCGGCGAAGCCGGAGAAGCTCGGCCGGCCGTCGTTGAACCACGGCGAGACGATCAGCACCCAGAACGCCAGCACGAACAGGCCGGTGACGATCGACGGGATGCCGGTCATCACGTCGACGAAGAAGCGGATGGTGAACGCGAACCGGCCCCGGCCGTACTCGACCACGTAGATGGCGCAGAGCACGCCGAGCGGCACGGTGATCAGGGCGGCGATGCCGACCTGCTCCAGCGTGCCGATGATCGCGTGGTAGGCGCCGCCGTTGGCGTCCCGCGCCCCGATGTTGTTCATCGAGGTGCCGAAGAAGTTGCCGTCCAGCCGCTCGGAGCCCTTGCTGACCAGCGTCCACACCACCGAGGCCAGCGGCAGCACGGCCAGCACGAAGGCGGAGTGGATCAGCGCGCTCCAGGTCCGGTTGCGGGCGGACCGCCGGCCCTCCACCGCGTTCGTCGCGACGTAGAGACCGACCAGGTAGAGCAGCGCGCCGAGCACCACGACCAGGACCGGTCCGCCGATGCCGGCGCCGTACACGAGGGCCGCCGCGAGCAGCAGCGCCGCGACGGCGATGACGGGCGCGGCGTACGCCGGGAGCCGTCGGGCCCGCAGCGTGGCCGGCTGGGCCGGCGGGCGCGGGCGGGAGGGGGTGAGAGTGGAGGTCATGCCGCAGACTCCGTGAACTCGCGGCGGCGGTAGATGATCGCGCGCGCGGTGATGTTGACGATCAGCGTGATCGCGAAGAGCACCAGGCCGGAGGCGATCAGGGCGCCGCGGCCGGTGTCGTTCGCCTCGGCGAACCGGTTGGCGATGTTCGCGGCGATCGAGTTGCCGCCGCTCTGCAGGATGTTGAACGAGATGGCGTACGTCGAGCCGAGCGTGAGCGCCAGCGCGATGGTCTCGCCGAGCGCCCGGCCCAGGCCCAGCATCACCGCGGCGATGACGCCCGGCCGGCCGTACGGCAGGACCGCGGTGCGGATCATCTCCCAGCGGGTGGCGCCGAGCGCGAGCGCGGCCTCCTCGTTGGCGGTCGGGGTCTGCCGGAACACCTCGCGGGAGAGCGAGGTGACGATCGGCAGCACCATGATCGCCAGCACCACGGAGCCGAGCAGGATCGAGCTTCCGTACGGGCCGTCGCCGAAGATCGGGATCCAGCCGAAGTACGTGTTCAGCCAGGCGGAGAGGTCGGCGACCGGCTGGGCGAAGTAGTCGCGGCCCCAGAGTCCGAAGACCACGCTCGGCACCGCGGCCAGCAGGTCGATCACGAACCCGAGTCCGTTGCCGAGCCGGCGGGGGGCGTAGTGCGACAGGTAGAGGGCGATGCCGAGCGCGACGGGCACCGCCATGAGCAGCGCCAGCAGCGAGCTCAGGACGGTGCCGAAGGCGAGCGCGCCGATGCCGAACTTCGGCGGGTTGTCGTTCGGGAACCAGCCCTCGAAGGTCCAGAACGACTCGGTGTTGGCCCGCAGCGCCGGCACGGCCTTGGCGATCAGGAAGATCGCGATGGCCGCGATGATCACCAGCACCGTGGTGCCGGCGGCCAGGGTGAGGCCGCGGAACGCCCGTTCCGCGCCGAAGGCGCGGGCGCGGGGCAGGCCGCCGCCCCCGCCGAGGTCGCCGCCGGGGCGGCCAAGGGGGTTTCCGGAGCGCTCGGCCACACGCGCCGAGGCACCGGCGGGCCGCTCGTGGCTCATGGCCACGGGGGTCCCGCCGGTGCCGGCGTGCGCCGAGCGGTGAGGGGTGTCACCCATCTGCTCGCTCGCTTCGCGTTGAGGAGGTGTCGATCAGGGCGTCAGGAGAGGCTCTTGACCGCGGCCTCGACCTTGGTGCGGACGGTCTCGGGCAGCGGGGCGTAGCCCAGCTCCACCAGCTCCTGCTGGCCCTCGGCGCTGGCGGCGTGGCCGAGCAGGCCCTTGACCAGGGGCAGCTTGTCGGCGGCGAGGCCCTTGCTGCAGACGATCTCGTAGGTCGCCAGGACGATCGGGTAGGCCCCGGCCTCCTTGGTGTTGTAGTCGATCGACATCTTGAGGTCGTTGCCCTGGCCCTCGAACTTGGCCCCGGCGATGGTCTTGCCGGCCGAGTCGCCGGTCAGCTCGACGAACTCGCCGGCGCCGTTCTTGACCTTGGCCATCTTCAGGCCGGAGTTCTCGGCGTACGACCACTCGACGTAGCTGATGGTGCCGTCGGTGCTCTTGACCTTGCTGGCCACGCCGTCGGACTTGGCCGCGCCGACGCCGCCCGGGGCCTTCCACGCCTTGGAGTTGCCCAGGGTCCAGTCCGCCTCGGCGGTCTTGGACAGGTACTTGGTGAAGTTGTCGGTGGTGCCCGACTCGTCGGAGCGGTGCACCGCCTGGATCGCGGTCGACGGGAGCTTGGCGTCCGGGTTGTCGGCCTTGATCGCCGCGTCGTCCCACTTGGTGACCTTGCCGGCGAAGATCTTCGCCAGGGTGGCCGGGCTGAACTGGAGGTTGTCCGCGCCGCTGACGTTGTAGACCACGGCGACCGGGCCGATCACCATCGGCAGGTTGAGGGCCTGACCGCCGGCGCACTTGGCGTCGGCCTGCGGCTGCTCCTCCGGCTTGAGGGCGGAGTCGGAACCGGCGAAGTCGGCGGTGCCGGCGATGAACGCCTGGATGCCGGCGCCCGAGCCGCTCGGCTCGTAGTTGATCGTGGTGCCGGAGCACTTCTGCTGGTAGGCCTTGATCCACTCGGCCATGGCGTTCTTCTGCGCGGAGGAGCCCTGCGCGTTCAGCGTGCCGGTGGCGCAGTCCGCCGCGGCGGCGGAACCGGTGGCACCGGCGGCCGGCTCGTTGTTGTCCGAGCCGCAGGCGCTGAGACCGAGAACCGCGGTAAGAGCGAGACAGGCGATGGCGCCGTGCCGCTGGAGCTTCACTTCAGGGGTTTCCCTTCACGTCTTTGGTCAGGTCGCCCGGGGTGCCGGGGGCCGGCGCTGACCGGCTGACGTGAAAGTTAGGAGGGCCAGGTGGACGGTTCGCCGGTCGTAAGTGAACGCGGGATGAACACGTCCGGCCGGCGAGGTGGCCGTACGCTGAGGGGGGACTGTCCATTTCGTGAACTCGCGACCCGCTATCGCTTTTAGTGCGATTTATCCGGGCAGCCGTTATCGCGCCGAGCCTGTCGCGTGATGCTCCCGTGACCGCGCCCGGGCGGCCCGCCGGCGGTCAGCCGAGTTGGTAGTTGACGTGCGCGGACCAGCGGGCGAAGCCGGTCCGCTCGTAGAGCGCGACAGCGCCGGTGTTGCTCTCGTCGACGTAGAGCATCACCCGGTCCAGCCCTCGCCGGTCGCGCAGGTAGGTCAGGCCGGCGGCGGTGAGGACCCGGCCGAGCCCGCCCCGGTGCGCGGACGGGTCGACGCCGAGCACGTAGACCTCGCCGATCGGGGCCGACCCGGGCCGCTCGTGCACCTTGGTCCAGTGGAAACCGAGCAGCCGGCCGGTGCCGGACTCGACCGCGAGCAGGAAGCCGGCGCTGTCGAACCACGATTCGCCGAGGCGTACGCGGAGGTCGTCCAGCGTCCACCGGCCCTGCTCGGGGTGCTGGGCGAAGGCGGCGTTGTTGACCGCCAACCAGGCCTCGTCGTCCTCGCCCGGACGGAACGCGCGCAGCTCCACCCCCTCGGGCAGGCTCGGCTCGGCCAGCGCGGCGGTCAGCGGCCGGCGCAGCTGCCACAACACCCGGGCCCGGGTGAAACCCAGATCGACCGCGAGCGCGGCGGCCGACGGGTGGTCGCCGTGCGCCCAGGCGCGCACCGGCCCGGTGGCGGCGGCCAGCACCGCCCGGGCCAGCGCCCGGCCGGTGCCCCGGCGTCGGTGCGCGGGGTGCACGACCAGCTCCACGCCGACGCCGTCGGCCGGCGCGGTGGTGTCGAGGTGCGCGTAGCCGGTCAGGGCGCCGCCGGGGGTCCGGGCGGTGAGGTGCACGGCCGGGGCCGCCGGGTCGCGCAGCCGCAGCAGCACGTGTTCGTCGAGCGGGTCGGCGCCGTCGGCGTCGCCGGCGGCGCGGGCCAGCGCCAGCACCTCGGTGACCTCGTCCGGCGTCAGCCGGTCCGCCGGGGCGACCTCGGCCGCGCCCCGCCCTGCGTCGCCCGTCGGCTCGGTGCTGCTCATCCGTGTCACGGTAGCGGCCCGCGGGCCGCCGTTCGCGCCGGCTCCGGGCGGGTGGCGGTGGCCCTCGTCACGGGGCGTCGAGGGGCAGCGGTTCCAGCTCGAACCGGGCCAGCAGTTCGGGCAGCAGGCGCTGCAACGCGGCCACGGTGCCGGAACGGTCGCCGCCGGCGTCGTGCATGAGCACGATCGCGCCGGGGCCGGTCTGGGTGCGGACGGTCGCCTCGATGGTGGTCGCGCCCGGCGCCTTCCAGTCCGACGGGTCGACGTTCCAGTGCAGCGGGGTGAGGCCCAGCTCCGCGCAGACCGACACCACCGGAGCGGTCCAGGCGCCGCCCGGCTGGCGGTAGTACGCGATGTGCGCGTCGGGCGCGGCGGCCAGGATCGCGTCGTTGGTGCGCAGCAGGTCGGCGCGGATCGTCTCGGGCGACCGCTTGCCCAGGTTGACGTCGTGTCGCCAGGAGTGGTTGCAGACGGTGTGCCCCTCGGCCACGATCGACCGGAGCAGGTCCGGGTGGCTCTCGACGTTCTCGCCGACGACGCAGAACGTGGCCTTCACCCCGTACTGGCTCAGCAGGGCGAGCACCTGCGGGGTCCACCGGGGGTCGGGGCCGTCGTCGAACGTCAACGCGACGCGGGCGGAGCCGGTGGCGGTCAGGGCGCCGAACGGGCCGGGGCCGTCGTCACCGCCGTCCGGGGCGCTCGGGTCGGCGTCCGGTGAGGTGTCGGGGTGTGCCCGGCCCGGCGCCGCGGGGAACTCGGTGCTCGGTGGCTGGTCGGCGTAGTGCGGCCCGGCGGTGGAACTGGCCACCCCGGTGGTCGTCGGGTGCTGCTCCGGCACCAGGCTGCGACCCAGCACGTAGGCCGAGGCCAGCAGGCCGGCCAGCACCACGGTCACGATGCCGGTCGCGCGCACGGTCGCGCCCGACATCAGTGGTACCGGCCGTTCGTCGCCCCCGTGGTCACCGCGCGCACCGTCGCCCCCTTTACCCGCCAAATCCGGCAGTCAGGATATGACTGACTGATGGGGCAAAAAGGGCATTCAGCGAAACTGTTCCTCGGTCGGGGGAGCGGTCAGACCGGGAGCGGGGCCGGCTCCGACTCCGGCAGCGAACGCGACGGCGGCACCACGAACTTGTAACCGACCTGCCGGACCGTGCCGATCATCGACTCGTACTCGGAACCGAGCTTGGCGCGCAGGCGCCGGACGTGGACGTCCACCGTGCGCGTGCCGCCGAAGTAGTCGTAGCCCCAGACCTCGCGGAGCAACTGGTCCCGGGTGAAGACCCGCCCCGGGTGCTGGGCGAGGAACTTCAACAGCTCGAACTCCTTGTAGGTGAGGTCGAGCGGACGGCCCTTCAGCTTCGCGGCGTAGGTGTCCGGGTCGATGTTCAGCTCACCGGCCCGGATCGAGCCGCCGGCGCCGGCGGTGGCGTTGCTCAACCGGCCGACCGCGAGCCGCAGCCGGGCCTCCACCTCGGCCGGGCCGGCCGCGGCGAGGATCACGTCGTCCACGCCCCAGTCGGCGTTCAGCGCGATCAGGCCGGCCTCGGTGACCACCGCGACCAGCGGCACGCCCAGCCCGGTGGCGTGGAGCATCCGGCAGGTGGCCCGCGCCTCGCTCAACTCCGAGCGGGCGTCCACCAGGACGGCGTCCGGGGTCGGGCCGGAGACCAGCGTGCGGACGTCGCGGGGTGCGGTGCGGACCGAGTGCGGCAGCAGGTCGAGCGCCGGCAACACCGCCGACGGCTCACCCGCCCGCGCGGTCACGAGCAGCAGGAGCTCCACGATCACCTCCGTCCCGGCGGCCCTTCGGCCGCACGCGACCAGCGGCACGCCCGGGTGTGGGGCGGCGCTGTGAACTTGCGTGGGTCCCGGCGTCGCTGACGGGCGGGGTAACGGGTTGAGCGTAACCGATCGTCCGGCCGTCACCTTCGCGTCCTTTCCCCTTTGCCCCATCTGCCCTCGATCGCGGCACAGGTTTTAACGTTGCCGAAACCGTGACCTCCGCCGAGCCGCCCGGGTCTGGCACGATCGGGGCGTGTTTCCCTCCACCTCGCGCGACAGCGGTCGTGAACCGTGGGCCGACGACCCGCCACCCGGGCCGTCCGGCCCCGCCCGTGGCTACCCGCCCGCCCCACGTACCGGGCCCGCTGAGGAGGAGGGTGAACGGCGGGAGCGGAAGGGCCCGCGCCGGCTCCGCAAGGGCGGCCCCGGTCGGCGTCCCGACGACGAGCCCGGCGAGGCCCCCGAGGAGGAGGTCCCGCCGGTGGAGTTCCGCCGGCCGCTGGCGCTGACCGTGGCGGGCTTCGCCGCGCTGCTCGGCGTGGGGCTGGTCCTCGGGGCGCAGACCTCCGGCCCCGGGCACCGGCTGCCCTTCGCGATCATCATCTTCGGCGTCCAGCTGCTCTTCGTGCTCGCCTGGACGATGGCCATGCGACCGCCCGCGCTCCTGGTCGTCGCGCTGGTCAGCGTCGGCGCGGCGGCCATCGCGGACGTCGCCGCCGTCCGGTCGGACGTCGCCGGCCTGGCCCCGCTCGGCTACGCGGCCGCCGCCGGACTGCTGCTCGGCGTGCTGGGTCAGCTCGTCCGCCGGGTCGACCGGGCCCGGGTCACCGAGTCGCTGGGCGGCACCCTGCTCATCGTGGTCGGCGTGGTCGCCTTCGGCACGTTGATCGTGCTCAGCCGGATCCCCAAGGGCACCCAGGCGATCACGCTCTGCCTCACCGCCGCCGGGGTGGCCCTGCTGGTGGCCCGGTTGACCGACGCCATCGCCCCCTGGCCCCGGCTCGCCCCGCAGGTGCCCCGCGGCGCGGCCGGTGTGGTGGCGGGCGCCATGCTCGGCACCCTGACCAGCGCCGTGCTCGGCAGCTACCTGGTCGGGTTCACCCCGACCAGCGCCGCGCTGGTCGGCGTGGTCGCCGCGGCCACCGCCGTGCTGGCCGACCTCGCCGTGGGCTACGCCGAGGCGGGCCGGCTGATGGCCGGCGAGCCGCCGACCATGTGGGTGGCCCGGCACATGCAGGGGCCGCTGGGCGGCTTCGCGCTCGCCGCGCCGGCCGCGTACGCGATGTGCGTGCTCTTCCTCTGAGCCCGCGGTTGGGGAGGATTCGCCTCGGGTAAGTACGGTTGCGCCGCGAGGCGCGGTGACGGCGGCGAGGACTGGAGGCGGCGTGGCAGAGGCGTACCCGGCGGAGGGCCGGCCCCGCCGGCGGGGCCGGAAGGTGCTCATCGGATTCGTCGTCCTGCTGCTCGTGCTGGGCGGGCTGCTGGTCGTCGCCGACCGGGTGGCCGCCGGCGTGGCCGAGCGGGCGATCGCCGACCAGGTGCGCCAGGAGGTGGCGAAGCAGGACGCGCAGTCCGCCGCGCCCCAGGTCGAGGTGGGCGGCTTCCCGTTCCTGAACCAGGTTCTCGCCGGGAAGTACGAGCGCATCTCGATCCAGCTGACCGACGTGCAGGGCAACGTCCAGGGCGACGCGGTCAGCGTGCCGCGGTTGGACGTGGACGCCCGCAACGTGACCGCCTCGCTGGACACGCTCCGCTCCGGCCAGGGCGACGTGGTGGCGGAGAGCGTCGTCGGCCGGGGCACGGTCACCTACGACAGCCTGGCGAAGCTGCTGGACCGGCCCGGGCTGACGCTGGGCGAGCGCGACGGCAAGCTCGCCGTCACCGCCCCGGTGGACATCCTCGGCGTCAAGCTGACCGTCAACGGCACCGCCGACGTGACAGTGGTCGACGGCAAGGTGGCGCTGCGCTTCAACGACCTCACCGCCGAAGGGCTGCCGAACGTGCCGCTGGCGCGGAGCCTGCTGGCCAACTACGCCAAGGGCATCTCGATCGACGTGCCGCTGCCGGAACTGCCGTTCCAGCTCAACGTCCGCAAGGTCCAGCCGACGCCGGAGGGCCTGACCGTGGACGCGGACGCGAAGAACGTGCCGATCAACTCCGCCCGCTGACGTCCCGGATGCTGGTCGGCCCGGTGCCCTGTGGCCGGGTCGGCTGGTAGTCTCCCTCCCCATGGGGACCCACCTCACCAAACGGCGCGCGGTCGACCTGTGCCGCGTGGCCACCTGCCTGTGTCGCCCCGTCATCTGACGGCGGGGCTGTCCCCGGTCGCCTGAGCGACCATCGGCACCAAGGGTCCGCAACACCCCCCTGAACGCCCGGCAGCGGCGCCGTCGCACGTACCCGTGATCCGTTCCTAGCTCTGGGTCCCGCGCGTGGTGCGACACCTACCGACCTCGATCCCCGCGCGCAGGCTCACCACCCATCCTCACCAGGGAGTGATCTGATGAGTCGCGACACCGCACTCGTCTCGGCCGAGTGGGCCGAGAAGAACCTCGACGCCCCGGGCGTCGTCTTCGTCGAGGTCGACGAGGACACCTCGGCCTACGACACCGGCCACATCGCCGGCGCGATCAAGCTCGACTGGCGGACCGACCTGCAGGACCCGATCCGTCGGGACTTCGTCAACCGGTCCCAGTTCGAGGCGCTGCTCTCCGAGCGGGGCATCGCCAACGACGACGTCGTCGTCCTCTACGGCGGCAACAACAACTGGTTCGCCGCGTACGCGTACTGGTACTTCAAGCTCTACGGCCACCGCGACGTCAAGCTGCTCGACGGCGGCCGCAAGAAGTGGGAGCTGGACGCCCGTCCGCTGGTCACCGACGCGGTCGAGCGGCCGAAGACGCAGTACGTGGCGCAGGAGCCGGACACCTCGATCCGCGCGTTCCGCGACGAGGTGGTCGACGCCATCGGCACCAAGAACCTGGTCGACGTGCGCAGCCCCGACGAGTACGCCGGCCGACTGCTCGCCCCGGCCCACCTCCCGCAGGAGCAGGCGCAGCGGGCCGGTCACGTGCCGACCGCGATCAGCGTGCCGTGGTCCAAGGCGGCGAACGAGGACGGCACGTTCAAGTCCGACGACGAGCTGCGCAAGATCTACGCCGACGCCGGGCTGGACGACGGCAAGGAGACGATCGCCTACTGCCGCATCGGCGAGCGCTCCTCGCACACCTGGTTCGTGCTCCAGGAGCTGCTCGGGCACCGCAACGTGAAGAACTACGACGGTTCCTGGACCGAGTACGGCTCGCTGGTCGGCGTGCCGGTGGCGCTCGGCGACGAGCCCGGGGAGGCCTGACATGACCGCTCCGACCGCTCCCACCGCCGCCGGTTGCGCCGCGCCGGACCAGGCCGCCCCCCTCCCGGCCAGCCTGGACCTGGAGAAGGAAACCGTCATCACCGGCCGGGTGCTGGCCGAGTCCGGCGAGGTCGTGCCGGGCGCGTACGTCCGGCTGCTCGACTCGACCGGCGAGTTCACCGCCGAGGTGGTGACCTCGGCGGCCGGCCAGTTCCGGTTCTTCGCCGCGCCGGGCTCGTGGACCCTGCGGGCGCTCTCCCGCCACGGCAACGGCGACACCGCCGTGACCGCGGCCCGGGGGATCAACGAGGTGACCGTCGCGGTCGCCGCCTGACCCACGCTCTGACCGTGGCCCGTCACCCCACCGGGGTGACGGGCCACGAGCCGTTCCGGGGTCGGGGGTGCCCAGGCGCGGGCGGCCGGGTCGCCGGCACGTGGCACCATGGCCCGGTGAGTGCCGTCCAGGCGGGATACGCCCCGCCCACCCCTCCCGACCGGCCCGCCGCCGGCCGGCGTCGGCTGCGCTGGCTGGTGGCCGCCACGGTGGTGTGGGCCGTGCTGCTCGCCGGGCTGACCTGGTGGTCGGTGCGCAACGACCCGCCGACGGTCAAGGAGCAGCGCTCGCTGGACCAGGCCGGCCCGGTGGTGGACCGCGCGGTCGGCGTGCTGACCGCCGCGATCGGGGCGGACGGCGTCCCGGCGCTCCTGCCGGACCGGCTGGAGCGGGGCTGCCGGGTGACGCCGCTGGACGACGGCGCGTCCCTGGAACGTGGCATCGAGGTGGCGACCGGCGACGTCGACGTCCGGGAGGTGTTGCGTCGGGTGGCCGACCGGCTGCCGGCGCAGTGGCGCGCCGGTGTCTCGACGCTCGACGGCGAGCCGCTGCTGCGCGCCGACGCCGGGGAGTTCGTCGCGGTCGAGGGCCGGTCCGGCGGGCCGGGCCGGGTGCTGCTGACGGCCGCCACCGGCTGCCGGCCGGTCGGTGCGGGCTACCGCGCTCCCGCCGCCGACGCCGCCGCCGAGTCCGCCGCGCTGGCCCGCGCGCTGGCCCGCTGGGGCGGCGCCACCGGGCCGGTCCAGGTGCTGGCCGCGCCCTGCCCAAACGGTGGGACCACGCGGACCGCCCGCGCCGAGGCCGCCGCGGCGGCCGACCAGCCGCTGGCCCCCGCGTTCGGCGTCGGCGCGGCGCCGGTGGTGGACTCCGCCGACCGGTACGCCCGGGCGGGTGACCCGGCGGTGCTGGCCGAGCGGGTCGACGAGCGGGTCCGGGTCGCGGTCACCACCTCCTGCCCCCGCTGACCCCGCTCAGTGCCGGTGGCCCCGGTGCTCGTCGTGCGCGGTGCGGCTGCGGCCCAGGGCGTCCACCCGGCCCCACCGGCCGGGGATGTCGAGCAGCTCCACCCGGCCCATGCCCGGCGGCACGGCCGGATCGATGATCAGATGCTCGCCCTGCGGTTCCAGCCCCAGCATCACCCGGAGCAGCAGCAGCGGCGTGCCGGCGGACCAGGCCTGCGGGCTGCACGCGGTCGGGTACTGCACCGGGTAGTCGGTCAGGCCGCGCTCGTAGCCGGCGAACGCCTCGGGGAGCCGCCCGTCGAAGTAGCGGGACGCGCTCAGCATCGACTCGCAGATCCGGCCGGCCTCCTCCCGGAAGCCGTACTTCCACAGGCCCCAGGCGATGATCGAGTTGTCGAACGGCCACACGGTGCCGACGTGGTAGCCGATCGGGTTGTACCGGCCCTGGTCGTCGGCGAGCGTCCGTACCCCCCAGCCGGAGAAGAGCCGCGGTCCGAGCAGGTGCGCGGCGATCGCCGGCGCCCGGGACTCGTCGACGATGCCGCTCCACAGCAGGTGGCCGATGTTCGAGGTGAGCGCGTCCACGTGCCGCCCCTGCGGGTCCAGGGCCAACGCGTAGTACTCCCGCTCCGGGATCCAGAAGTCGCGGTTGAACCGCTCCTTGAGCGCCGCCGCCTCCCGCTCCAGCCGGTCGGCGTACGCCGGGTCGTTCCAGTGGGTGCGGGCCAGCCGGGCGCCGCGCAGCTTGGCGTCGTACGCGTACCCCTGCAGTTCGCAGGTGGCGCGGGGGAAGTCCGGCATCCGGCCGTCGGCGTAGGAGATGGAGTCCGGCGAGTCCTTCCAGCACTGGTTCGGCAGCCCGGTCTCCGGGTTGCGGCTCATGTACCAGACGTAGCCCGTGCCGAGCAGGTCCCCGTACGTGTCGAGCCAGGTCAGCGCCGCCCGGGTCTCGTACTCCAGTTGGTGGACCAGTTTCGCGTCGCCGGTCCAGCGCTCGTACTCGTCGAGCAGGATCACGAACAGCGCGCTGGTGTCGGCCGCGCCGTAGTACGGCGAGTGCGGCTGCTCCTCGAAGCCGGCGGTCTCGCCGTACCGCAGCTCGTGCAGGATCTTGCCGGGCTCCTCGTCCCGGAAGTCGTCGATCCGGCTGCCCTGGAGTCCCGCCAGCATGAGGATGGTCGGCTGGACCAGTTCGGGAAGGAACGGCAGCACCTGGAGTGAGGTGAACATGCTGTCCCGCCCGAACAGGGTCATGAACCAGGGCAGGCCGGCGGCGACCAGCCGGACCCCGAGGGTGATCGACTCGTACCGGAGGGCGGCCAGGTCGTTCAGGCTGCGTCGGTACGCACCGGCCAGCGGCTCGCAGTCGCAGCCCAGCTTCGGGGCGCGTTCGATGAGCGCGTTCTGCTCGGCGTGGATCTCCGACGCCGAGCGGTGCCCGCCCAGCGGCAGGGTGGCCCGGATGTCCTCGCCGCGGGCCCCGTAGATCACGGTGGCGACGTGCAGCCGGGTGGTCCACTCGCCGTGTGCCGGCACCCGGACCCGGAACGTCATCCCGTTCGCGTCGACCTCGGCCGGGGCGGTGCTGGTCACCCGGGCCTCGCGGTGGAACGCCTCGCGCCGGTAGGTGAGCCGGAGCGCGTTCTCCTCGACGGTCGGCGTGGTGCGGCCCTTCTTCTCCCGCTGGTGCTTGATCTCGAAGAGGTCGGCGAAGTCCGACCCGATCTCCAGCCGCAGGCGGAACTCCTTCTCCTGCTCGGAGTGGTTGAGCAGGGTCAGTTCCTCGTCGAAGCTGCCGCCGATCGAGCGGCTGCGGATCACCGAGACCTTCGCGTCCAGGTAGTGCGTCGGCTCGCCGGGCACCATGAAGAACCGGGTCTTGTAGGACAGCGAGTCGTCGATCGAGAGCGCGTGCAGCAGTTGGCCGTCGAGCGACAGGATCCAGGTGGAGATGAACCGGGTGTCGAAGGAGAACAGCCCGGTGGGGAAGTCGTACGACGGCTCGATGTTGCCGCGCCCGTCGCTGACCAGGAACGTGTTGCCGTCGAGGATGCTGACCCGTTCCTTCACACCGACCGCCGGGCGTGTTCTCGGGCGGTCTCCCGCGGGTCCCGCACCCCGGGCCGGTCGGGCAGGAAGCGGCGGAACACCAGGAACAACGCCACCTTGCCGCTGAAGGTGGCCTCGTTGCGCAGCACCGCCGCCATGCCCGCCTCCTCGCCGGTGACCAGTTTCTCGAAGAGCCGGGTGGACACGGTCAGCACGGCGTCCGGCGGTCGCTGCTCCTCCCGGGTCACCTGGGCCGACCCGGGAGCGAGCGTCACGAACCAGTGCCCGGTGCGGTTGCCGTCGGTCAGGTCGATCTGCAGGGTCCCGGCTATCGGGCTGCGCAGGACGGACGCGGCCCGCGCCGGCAACGACGCGAAGAACCGCTCGGTCGCCTCACTCACATCCGAATGGTAGGCAGCCTAGGAACATGTCGGGACGGGATCGGCTCTCAGGGCAGAATGGACAACCCGGGCGGGTTGCTCAGTAGACGAGGGCCTGCGCGCCCTCGGTCATGGCTTCCTCGACGAAGACCGCCGCGCCCGCGATCCGCACGCCGGGGATCACGTCGTCCGTGCCGATGTCGCGGCGGGCGGCGCACTGGGTGCAGGCCGTCACCCGGCCGGTGGTCAGGATGACGTGCAGCAGCTCACCCAGCGGCGCGGAGTGCGGCAGCTCGAACGACTCGGCCCGCCCGGGCAGCGCGAACCAGGTCGACTCGCCGGTGAGCCAGAGCGACACCTCCACCCCCGCCGCGGCGGCGGTGGCGGCGACGGTGAACGCCTGGGCACAGCGTTCCGGGGCGTCCGCGCCCGCGGTGGCCTTGACGACGAGAGTGCGCGCCATGGCACCCAGCATAGGATGGCCCGGATGGTTACCGAGATCGGGTTCGTCAGCCTGCTGGTCGCCGGCCTGGGCGCGCTCGCCGGTGGCCTGGTCTATGTCGCTGTGCGTATCGCAAGAGGTAAGTGGTGAATCTGTGAGTGAGAATCCGCTTCAGCCGCCGTGGCTGAACGCGCCGCCGGTCGACCCGTACCCGTACGAGGAGAGCCACGACCTGCGTGTCGGTCCGAAGCTGCACCGGAGCCTGGACGGGCTGCTGCCGTACGTCGGGGTGTGGCGCGGGCGGGGCCGGGGCGGGTTCCCGACGATCGAGGACTTCGACTTCGCGCAGGAGATCCGGATCAGCCACGACGGCCGGCCGTTCCTGTTCTACGAGTCGCGGGCCTGGATCCTGGACGAGCAGAGCCGTCCGGTCCGCCCGGCCGGTCGCGAGGTGGGCTGGTGGCGTCCGGTGATGGACGGCGACCGGGTCACCGACGAGCTGGAGGCGTTGATGACCACGCCGACCGGCGTGATGGAGCTGCACATCGGCAAGCGCAAGGGCACCCAGATCGAGTTCGCCACCGACGCGGTCGTCCGCACGGCCACGGCGAAGGAGGTCACCGCCGGCGCCCGCCTCTTCGGCATCGTCGAGGGCGCTTTGCTCTACGCCCAGGAGATGGCCGCCGTGGGCCAGCCCCTCAGCCCGCACCTCTCCGCCCGCCTCACCCGGGTGGCCGGCTGACCCCCGGTTCTGCGTCGATCAAGGAGTTCACGTCGGAGTCGATCTCTCCGCTGACGCGAACTCCTTGATCACCGTGTGTCGGCGGGCTGGGGAAGCCCAGGAGGGTGAGCAGGCGGGGGGTCAGGGGGGAGCGGTTGCGCGGGGTTCCGTCCAGGGTGCGGACCTCCGCGAGGCCGCGCAGGGAGCTGGTCAGCCAGATCGCCTCGGCGTCGTGCAGGTCGGCCACCGTGGGCAGGTGCTCGCCGGCCCCCAGGCCCAGCTCGGCGGCCCGACTCAGCAGGTGGTGGGCGGTCACGCCGGGCAGCACGCCGGTCTCCGCGGCCGGGACCGTGCACAGCTCGCCGCCGCGCAGCCACACCACGTTGGCGGTGGGCCCCTCCAGCACGTAGCCGTCGGTCGAGAGCCAGAGCACGTCGTCCACGCCGGTCCGGCGCGCCCACCGCCGGGCGGCGGTGCTGAGCGCGTACGAGGTGGACTTCACGCCGCTCGGCAGCCACCCCAGCTCCGGGCGGGAGCGCGCGGCCACCCCGAGCGGCAGCGTGGCCACCGTCACCCCGTCCCGACGGGCCCGTCGGGCGGACGCGGGCACCTCGCCGAGCGTCGCGTACACCGTGGGCGGTCCGCCGCCCTCCGGCCCCCGGGTGCAGACCAGCCGGAGCGCGCCCTCGGTCCGCGTGGGCCAGCCGGCGCACACCGCGTCCAGCAGCTCCACCAGCACCGCGACCGGGGGCAGCGGCAGGTCGATCGCCGCCGCGCCGGCGTGCAGCCGGTCCAGGTGGGCGTCGCGCAGCCAGGGCCGGCCGTCGCGCAGGTGCAGCGTCTCGAACAGGCCGTCGCCGTGCAGGACACCCCGGTCGTCGCCGCGCAGCACCGGCTCGCCGGCCGGCACCAGCCCCCGGCCGGGCACCGCCACCCGTGTCGCCTCCACGGGCGCAGCGTAGTGGCGTACCTCGCGGCGAGCGGGACCGACGCGGCGGCCGAACTATGATCGGACGGTGTCCGAATCCTCCCTCGCGGAAATGCTCCGCTCGCGCGGGCTGCGGCTGACGGCGCAGCGGCAGCTGATCCTCCAGGCCGTCCTCGATCTGGGGCACGCCACCCCGGAGCAGGTGCACACGGCGGTCCGGGAGGTGGCGGCCGGGGTCAACATCACCACCATCTACCGCACGCTGGAACTGCTGGAACGGCTCGGCCTGGTCACGCACACCCACCTCTCGCACGGCTCGCCGACCTATCACGCGGCCGGCGAGCACCAGCACGTGCACCTGGTGTGCCGGGAGTGCGGGGCGATCGACGAGATCTCCCCGGAGATGCTCCGACCGCTCGCCGACCAGTTGGCCGGGCAGCGCGGGTTCCAGGTCGACATCGGGCACGTCGCGCTCTTCGGGGTCTGCGGTCGGTGCGCACAGGACGGGGACAACAAATGATCGACATCGCGGGCGCGGTGGCCGCCGACGCCATCGACGAGGAGACCCGGGACCAGCCCGAGCCGGCCCACCGGGCGGCCGGGGTCGGGCCGGTCGCCGCCCACTACGGCGACCCGATGCGCGAGCAGCGCGCGCTGGCCACCGGCGTCGGGCTGGTGGACCGCTCGCACCGGGGCGTGATCGCCGTGCCGGGCGAGGAGCGGATCGGCTGGCTGCACACGCTCACCAGCCAGCACCTGGCCGCGCTGGCCCCCTGGCAGGGCACCGAGCTGCTGGTGCTCTCGCCGCACGGGCACGTCGAGCAGCACGCGATGGTCGCCGACGACGGCGAGACCACCTGGCTGGACACCGAGCCGGGGACGACCGGCGGACTCCTGTCCTACCTGGAGCGGATGCGGTTCTTCAGCAAGGTCGACCCCCGCGACGCCACCGCCGACCACGCGTTGCTCTCGCTGGTCGGCCCGGAGGCCGCCGGCGCGCTCGACACGCTGGGCGTCACCGGGCTGGCCGCCCCCGACGTGATCGGGGTGCCGGGTCCGAAGTTCCGCTCCGGCGAGCTGCCTGCGCGGCCCTCCGTGGTGTACGACGTGAAGCCGCTGCCGGTGGGCGGGTGGGCCCGCCGGGTGGCGCTCGGCGTCGACCTGCTGGTGCCCCGGCCGGCCATGGCACAGGTGGTGGCCGAGCTGCGGGGTGCCGGCGTGCCGGTGGCCGGGTTGTGGGCGTACGAGGCGATCCGGGTGGCCGCCCGGCGGGCCCGGGCCGGCGTGGACACCGACCACCGCACCATCCCCGCCGAGGTCGACCTGATCGCCCCGGCGGTGCACCTGGACAAGGGGTGCTACCGGGGGCAGGAGACGGTGGCCCGGGTGCACAACCTGGGCCGGCCGCCCCGCCGGCTCGTGCTGCTGCACCTGGACGGCGTGGCCAGCGACCAGCCGCCGGTCGCCGGCACGCCGGTGACGGTCGACGGGCGGACCGTCGGCTTCGTCGGCACCGCGGTGCACCACTTCGAGTTGGGCCAGATCGCGCTCGCCGTGGTGAAGCGCAACACGCCCGACGACGCCCGCCTGATGGTCGGCGAGAGCGCGGCCGCCATCGACGCCGTGTAAGGAAGGGCCCCCGCTTAACGCCTTTGGTAGAGGAAGGGCCCCTGCTTAACGCCTCTCGCGCCGGAAAATCTTCGGTCGACCCGGCAGTGCGCGGGGGTCTAGGATCCGGGCATGACGACAGGGACGTTGATCACGGTTGCCCCCACCGGCGCGGAGTCGGCCAAGGCGGAGGTGCCGGCGCTGCCGGTGACGCTCGACGAGCTGGTGCTGACCGCCAAGGAGTGCGAGGCGCTCGGCGCGGCCGTGATCCACGTCCACATCCGCGACGACGAGGCGCGACCCACGCTCGACCAGGGCCGGCTGCGGGCCACCGTGGCGGCGCTGCGGGAGAACACCGACCTGATCGTGCAGCTCTCCTCCGGCGGCGCGGTGACCGACCCGGAGGCCGCCCGCCTCGCCGTGCTCGACGCCGGGCCGGACATGGCCTCCTGCACCATGGGCACCGTCAACTTCGGCGACGACGTCTTCCTCAACCGCTGGGAGTTCATCGTCGACCTGCACACCCGGATGCAGGAGCGGGGCGTCGTCCCCGAGTACGAGATCTTCGACCTCGGTCATCTCACCGCGTTGCAGCGGCTGCTCGGCAAGTACGGCCTGCCGCACGGCGGACACGTGCACGTGGACTTCGTCATGGGTGTGCCGGGCGGCATGCCGGGCACCACCGCCACCCTGGTGGCGGCCCAGCAGATGCTGCGCGACCTGCCCGAGGGCACCACGTTCTCGGCCACCGGCATCGGGCGCAGCACCATCCCGGTGATGCTCTCCTCGCTGTCGACCGGCGGTCACCTCCGGGTCGGCATGGAGGACACGGTCACGTACGCCAAGGGTCGGCCGGTGGAGTCCAACATGCAGCTCGTCGCGCGCGCGGTCGGTTTCGCCCAGCTCGCCCAGCGCCCGCCGCTGACCACCGCCGAGGCCCGAACGCTGCTCGGCGTGTAAGTGGCACACGAGCACCCGCCCTTGTACGCCCGAGGCTGACGTCGCAGCTCACCCCCGTGTCGGACGGGTGCGCCCCGTCGGTACCGTCCATCTCGTGGGAAAGACGTACGAGGGCGGCGTGCCGCTCGCCGAGGTGGTCCGGTCCGGTTTCGTGGAGGGCGTCCACCGTGGCTCCGTGGTGGTGCTCGACGGCGCCGGCGCGCCGGTCGCCGGCGCCGGTGACGTCACCTCGCCGATCTTCCCCCGGTCGTCGAACAAGCCGATGCAGGCGGTCGGCATGCTCCGGGCCGGGCTGCCGCTGACCGACCCGGCCGACGTGGCACTGGTCGCCGCGAGTCACGCCGGGGAGGAGTTCCACCTCGAACGGGTCGCCGCCCTGCTGCGCCGCGCCGACCTGACCGAGGAGGCGTTGCACTGCCCGCCGGAACTGCCGGTCGGCGAGGCCGCCCGGGAGGCGGTGCTGCGTGCCGGCGGCGGCCCGACGCGGGTATCGATGAACTGCTCCGGCAAGCACAGCGGCATGCTGCTCACCTGCCTGGCCGCCGGGTGGCCGCTGGACGGCTACTGGCGGCCGGAGCACCCGCTCCAGCGGCGCCTGACCGCGACCGTGGAGGAGTTCACCGGGGAGCGGGCGGCGGCGGTCGGGGTGGACGGCTGCGGCGCGCCGGTGCTCGCCGTCTCGCTGACCGGGCTGGCGCGGGCCTTCCTGCGGCTGGTCACCGCCGAGCCGGGCACGGTGGAGCGGACCGTGGCGGACGCGATGCGGGCGTACCCGGAGCTGGTCGGCGGCACCCAGGCGGACGACACCCGGCTGATGCGCGGCGTACCCGGGTTGCTGGCCAAGGTCGGCGCGGAGGGCGTCATCGCGGCGGCGGTCCCGGGCGTCGGCGCGGTCGCCCTGAAGATCGACGACGGCGCGTCCCGCCCCCGCATGCCGGTCCTGACCTCGGCGCTGCGTCGCCTGGACGTCGAGGCGCCGATCCTGACCGAGTACACCGAGATCCCCCTGCTCGGCGGCGGCCTCCCGGTCGGCGCCGTCCGCCCCCTCTGGTAGCCGCCCCTGCCGCCCCGCCCGGTTCGCCGGGGCGGCAGGTGCGCGATCGACGCCGGGTGGGGTCAGGGCAGGAAGGACAGCAGGGCCTCGTTGACGGGGGCGGGGCGCTCCAGGGGAAGCAGGTGGCCGGCGTCGGGGACGTCGGGGAGACGCGAGCCGTGAGGGGCCTCGTCGGCGATGCGGTCGGCCAGTCGGCGGATGTCCGCCAGATCGTCGGCCCCGGCCGCGGTCAGCACGGGCATGCGCAGCTCGCCCAGGCGGTCGATGGCCGGCGGGTCCAGCTCCTCCACCTCGATCGCGCTGAGCGCCTGCTCGGCGGCGAGCGCCCGACGGTCCATCTCCTCGGCGAACCGGATCAGCTCCGGGTCGACGTCGGCCGGCTCGCGGGTCGGGCCGACCACCCAGAACCGCACCTCCCCGGCGGCGGTGGCGGCGAAGTCCTCCGGGTCCACGTCGCCGACCAGGTCCTCCCAGAGCCGCTCGGTCTCCTCGGACCACTCGTTGCCGGAGACCGGGGCGCCGAGGAGGGCCACCGCGCTCACCCGCTCCGGGTGGGCCAGCGCGGTGTCCACCGCGACCCGGCCGCCGAACGAGCAGCCGACCAGCGCGGCGCGCTCGACGCCCAGCGCGTCCAGCAGGCCGACCAGGTCGTCGTGGTGGGCGAACGGGGTGGTCGGCAGCGTCGACTCGCCGTAGCCGCGCAGGTCCAGGGCGATCACCCGGTGCCGGGCGGCCAGCACCGGCACCTGGCCGCGCCACATCCGCCGGTCCGCGATGCCGGCGTGCACCAGGACGACGACGCTGCCGCTGCCGGCCTCGTCGTACGCGATCTCGGCGCCGTTGACTTCGATCTTGGTCACGGGGGAACGGTACGGACCGGACACCGGGACCGCAACAACCTCCGGGTGACCTCGCTAACTCTGGCTAGCGTTTTGCTTGCAGCAGCTAGCAGGCCGCGTTAGCGTGGAATCATGGCCACCAGCAAGGACCTTCCCGATGTCGGCGGGTTCATTCGCGACCTGCGACGCAACGCGAAGATCTCGCTGCGTCAGCTCGCCGAGCAGGCCGGGGTCAGCAACCCCTACCTGAGCCAGATCGAGCGCGGGCTGCGCAAGCCGAGCGCCGAGGTGCTCCAGCAGCTCGCCAGCGCGCTGCGGGTCTCCACCCCGGCCATGTACCTGCGGGCCGGACTGCTGGACGACAAGGAGGGGCAGGGCGTGCTCGCGGCGATCGCCGTCGACCCCGAGCTGACCATGGCCCAGAAGCAGTCGCTCACCCAGATCTACGAGACGTTCCGCCGCGAGAACGCGCGCCTGGCCGAGGCGACCGGCGCCGACCGACCGGCGGAACCCGCCGAGCCGGCGGCCGCCCCGGAGGCCCCGGCCACCGTCGCGCCGGCCGCGACCGGCCCCGTCACGCCGGAGGGCACCCCGACCGAGGCGGTCCTCGAGTCGGTCGCCGTCACCGAAGCGGGCCCCGCGCCCGCCCCGACCACCGCCGCCAACGAGCGCACGACCGCCCGCCGGGCGGCCCGGAAGGCCGCCGCCGCGGCCGAGGAGGAGCAGTCATGACCCAGCCGAAGACCAACCGCATCCCCGCCCCCCTCTACGCCGCCGCCGGCGCCGGCGAGCTGGCCATCGAGCAGCTGCGCAAGCTGCCCACCGTGGTCAGCGGCCTCGGCACCCGGGTCGTCGCCGACCTCGGTGGCAAGGCCGTCGTGACCGGCGTCGAGCTGCGCCAGAAGGCGACCGACACGCTCAAGACCGCCAACCTGACCGCCACCGGGCTGCGCGAACGGGCCGGCTCCGCCGACCTGGACCAGCTCCGCGAGGCGGCCAACCTGGACAAGCTCCGCGAGGCCGCCACCCGCAACGCCGCCGCCGTGGTCGCCGGTGCGTACGCCGCGCAGGAGCGGGCCCTGGCCGCGTACGCCGAGCTGGTCGCCCGGGGTGAGCGCGTCGTCGGCGCCGGTGTGCTGGAGGCCGCCGACACGGTGAACGCCGACATCGAGGCGACCGAGGCCACGCCGGCCCCCGCCACGACGGCTCCCGCCACGACGGCGGACGTCGCGGCGAAGACCGAGGTGCCCAGCCCGGCCGAGGTGGCCGAGGCGGTGGCCGCCCAGCCGGCCGCCGTCAAGCGGACCCGGGCCACCAAGGCGACCGCCACCAAGGCCGCCGCCACCAAGCCGGCCACCCCGTCGGCGAAGCTGCCTAAGGCCACGAAGCGGACCCGCCCGGCCGCCGAGTGACCCCTGGCTCCACCGAGACCCCGGACAGCGTCCTGTCGGACGTTTCCGGGGTCTCGGCATAAGCTTGCCGGCATGGCCTACGCCGCGCCGATCTTCGCGTTCGAAGTCCGCTCCGTGATCGAGCTGATCCTGCTCGTCTTCGCCCTGGTGATCCAGGGTGTGGCCCTGGTGCACGCGGTCACCCAGCGGGGCGACGGCTTCGCCGCGCTCGGCACCCTGCCCAAGGGCGGCTGGGTCGCGATCCTGGCGGTCTGCCTGCTGCTGACCCTGCTCGGCTTCGGCCCGATCAGCCTCTTCGGACTGATCGGCATCGCGGCCGGTCTCATCTACTGGCTCGACGTGCGGCCCGGCCTGCGGGACCTGCACGACGGCCGAGGGTCGTGGTGAGAGGTTTCCGCTGGCCCCCGCCGCCGGACGGCGGCCCCCGCACCTGGGGTCCCGGCCCCGGCGGGCCGCGCACCGGGCGGCCCGCCCTGCCCGAGCCGGAGACGGACCTGGTCGCCACCCCGCACGGCGTGAGCCTGGAACGACTGGTCACCGGCACCGGCGACCCGGTGACCGTGTTCGCGCACGGGCTGGGCAACGGCATCGCCACCACCCGACCGTTCGGCAGCGGCGTCACCGGGCGGCGGATCTTCTTCCAGTTCCGCGGCCACGGCCGCTCGGACTCACCCTCCGGGACGTGGACCTACCTCGACCTGGCCCGTGACCTGCGGGCCGTCGCCGACCTCGGTGGGGCCACCCGCGCGTTCGGCGCCAGCCTCGGCGCCGGCGCGCTCTGCCGGTTGCTCGCCGAGAGCCCGGAACGCTTCGAGAAGCTCGTCTTCTTCCTGCCCGCCGTGCTGGACACCCCGCGCGGCGAGGCGGCCCGCGCCCGACTCACCGGCCTGCTCGACGCGGTCGCCGACGGCGACGCCTCGGCGCTGGCCGACGTGGTGTCGCTGGAACTGCCGCCGTCGGTGCGCAACACGCCGGCCGGTTGGGCCTACCTGCGGCAGCGGCTCGACCAACTGCTGCGCGACGGGCTGGCGCCCGGGCTGGCCGGCCTGCCCGAGCAGACCCCGCTGACCGACGCCGGCGCGCTCGCCGCGGTCACCGCCCCGGCCCTGGTCATCGGTTGCCAGGGCGACGACCTGCACCCGGCCGCCGTCGCCGAGCAGTTGGCCGCCGCGCTGCCCCACGCCACCCTGCACGTGTACGACCGGCCCGGCTTCGCCTGGACCGAACGCGCCGACCTGCGGGAGCGCATCTCGACGTTCCTCAACGGGTAACGTCCCCTTCCATGGGCGTCACTCACCACGGCCGTACGCACCGCCTCGACCTCGCCGACCCCACGCTGCGCGAGTGGACGTGCCGGGTGCTGGCGGCCGACCCCGAGCAGGGCGTCGTGCTGGACCGGTCCGCGTTCTACCCGGGCGGCGGCGGGCAGCCGCCGGACCACGGGGTGCTGCTCTGGCAGGGCGTGCAGACCCGGATCGTGGGCACCCGCAAGGGTGACGACCTGTGGCTGGTCCCGGCCGAAGGAGACCCGTTGCCGCCGGTCGGCACCGAGGTCACCGGCGCGGTGGAGGACGCGCGGCGGACCATGCTGATGCGCACCCACTCCGGGCTGCACGTGCTCTGCGGCGTGGTGTTCCGGGACTTCGGCGCGTTGGTCACCGGCGGCAACATGGAGCCGGGCGAGGCCCGGATGGACTTCAACCTCCCCGAGGTGCCGCCCGACTTCAAGACCCGCATCGAGGAACTGGTCAACGCCGAGGTGGCCGCCGACCGCTCGGTCGCCGTCCGGGTCCTGCCCCGCGCCGACGCGCTGGCCCTGCCGGACATCATCCGCACCCAGTCCAACCTGATCCCCCCGGACGAGCAGGAGGTGCGGATCGTCGACATCGTCGGGCTGGACGTGCAGGCCGACGGCGGCACGCACGTCGCCTCCACCGCCCAGATCGGCAAGGTCCAGGTGGTCAAGGTGGAGAGCAAGGGACGGGCCAACCGCCGGGTCCGGGTCCGGCTCGCGGACTGACTCAGCCGGGCAGGTGCGCCGCCCGGACGTCGAGCAGCCAGCGTTCCGCCGTCTCCTCGTCCGGTCGCTCCGGCAGCGGCGAACGCACCCGGGCGAACTCGGCCTCGGCGTCGGCCACCAGGGCCTGTGCCTCGTCCAGCGCGCCTCCGGCCACCCGCTCGCCGAACGCTCGGAACCAGCCCGGGTCGGCGAGCCGGATCTCCAGCACCCCGGTCGCGTAGAGCACCCGGCCCTGGTGCAGCAGCCGGGCCAGGTGACGGGCGTGCTTCGCCGAGCGCCGTCGGCCGCCGACGTCCGGCGGGGCGGTGGTGAGCTTGCGGAACTGCTGCGAGGCGTAGCCGAGGTAGGCGTCCCGGACCCGGGGGGCGCTGAGGAACGCCGAGCGGATGGCGATCAGCCGCTCGCCGAGGTCGGTGCGGGTCTCGTAGCAGTCGTCCGGCAGCCACATCAGCTCGGTGGCGGTCGGGTTGCCGCTCAACGCCAGCAGCGCGTACTTGCGCGCCTCGTGCAGCGTGACGTCCGGGTCGGTGGTCACCACCGACTCCCGGGGCGGGTGCAGGCCGTGGAAGGTGACCGTCGGCGCGGCGAAGACGCCGATCCGGTCGGTGTCCGAGCCCGGCCCGGCCAGCCCGTACGCGACCGAGCCGACGATCCCGGAGAGCAGCAGGTGCATGCCTCATGATCGCCGATGCGGCGCGATCGGGAAACCGGACTTCGGCTGTCAGGTATCGGTGACACGGTGGTCGCATGAACTCACCACTCACCGGAAAGGTGGCGCTCGTCGCCGGCGCGACCCGGGGCGCCGGCCGGCAGATCGCCGTTCAGCTCGGCGCCGCCGGGGCCACCGTCTACGCCACCGGCCGCACCACCCGCGAGCGCCGCTCGGAGATGGACCGGCCGGAGACCATCGAGGAGACCGCCGAGCTGGTCACCGCCGCCGGCGGCACCGGCATCGCGGTCGCGGTCGACCACCTCGACCCCGAGCAGGTACGCCGGCTGGTCGAGCGGATCGACGCCGAACAGGGCCGCCTCGACGTGCTGGTCAACGACATCTGGGGCGCCGACCCGCTGATCACCTGGGAGAAGCCGGTCTGGGAGCAGCCCCTCGACGCCGGCTTCCGCACGTTGCGGCTGGCCGTCGACACCCACATCATCACCAGTCACTTCGCGCTGCCGCTGCTGATCCGCAACCCGGGCGGGCTGGTCGTCGAGATCGGCGACGGCACCAAGGAGTACAACGACGGCGAGTACCGCCTGTCGGTCTTCTACGACCTGGCCAAGGTCTCGGTGAACCGGCTCGGCTTCAGCCAGGGGCACGAGCTGGCCCCGTACGGCTGCACCGCCGTCGCGCTGACGCCCGGCTGGCTGCGCTCCGAGGCGATGCTGGAGCACTTCGGCGTCACCGAGGCGACCTGGCGCGACGGCGCGAAGACCGAGCCGCACTTCGTCATGTCCGAGACGCCGGCGTTCGTCGGGCGGGCGGTCGCCGCGCTCGCCGCCGACCCGGACCGGGCCCGCTGGAACGGCCAGTCGCTGGACAGCGGTGGTCTGGCCCAGGTGTACGGCTTCACCGACCTCGACGGCACCCGCCCGCACTGGGCCCGCTACCACGAGGAGGTGGTCAAGCCGGGTCGGCCGGCCGACGACGCCGGCTACCGCTGACCGGGCTCGTCCGCGTAGAGCGCCGCCGCGCGGCGGGCCGCCTCGGCGAACCGGGCCCGCAGCTGCGGCGGCGCGAGCACCTCGACCTCCGGTCCGAGCGCCAGCAGTTGGGCGTACGCCACGTCGACCGACTCGACGGGCAGCCGGAGCACCAGCCGGCCCCGCTCGTCGGGTCGGCCGGCCGCGGCGATCGCCTCCTCGTAGACGAACGGCGCGTCCACCAGGTGGCGCAGCACCCGCAGGCCGGCCGGGCCGAGCCGCACCGTGACCCGCTCCCGGAGCAGCTCGCGCAGGAACGCGCCGGCCTGCTCCCGCCAGTACGCCCCCAGGTCGAAGCCCTCGTCCCGGTCGAAGCCCTCCGCGCCCACCTCGACGTCGACCACCCGGTCCACCCGGTACGTCCGCCAGCCGTCGCCGACACGTCCGACCAGGTACCAGACCCCGTTCTTCAGCACCAGCCCGTACGGCGCGAGCGTGCGGGTCACCTCCCGGTCCCCGCGCCGGTAGCGCAGCTCGACCGTCCGGTCCCGCCACACCGCCCGGGCCAGCTCGGCCAGCCGGGGCGGCGGCGCGGTCTCCCGGAACCAGCCCGGCACGTCCAGGTGGAACCGCTGCCCGGTGCGCGCGGGCGCGTCGCGCAGGCTCGGCGGCAGCGCGGCCAGCACCTTCAGCTCGGCGGCCGCCACCGCGTCGGCGAGCCCCATGTCCCCGGCCGGCCCGGGCAGGCCGGCCAGGAACAGCGCCTCGGCCTCGTCCCGGCTCAGCCCGGTCAGCCGGGTCCGGTAGCCGCCGAGCAGGCGGTAGCCGCCGGCCCGGCCCCGGTCGGCGTAGACCGGGACACCGGCGGCGGAGAGCGCCAGCACATCGCGGTAGACGGTGCGCTCGGACACCTCCAGCTCGCGGGCCAGCTCGGCGGCCGTCATCGTCTCCCTGGACTGGAGCAGCAGCACCAACGAGATCAGCCGCGACGCACGCACCCCCCCATTGTGTAAGGAAGGGCCCCCTCTTAACGCATACGGATTGGAGGGGGCCCTTCCTAACACCCGGGCGGCGTGCGGTGGCGCACTAGGCTGTGCCGTCGTGAACGCCTCCCGTACCGTCGCGCCCGTCACCGGCGCGGCCACCCGCTTCCTCGGCGGCGCCGGTCTGCTGCTGCGCGGCTTCGGAATGTACGTCCGCAGCCCGAAGCTGATGCTGCTCGGCGTGATCCCGGCGCTGATCTCCGGCGCGCTCTACCTGGCCCTGTTCGCCGCGCTGCTGTACTTCGTGGACGACCTGGCCGGCTGGCTCACCCCGTTCGCCGACGACTGGTCGTCGACCTGGCGCGGGCTGCTCCGGGTCGCCGCCGGGCTGGCCGTCGTCGGCGTGGCCGGGCTGGTCGGGGTGCTCACGTTCACCGCCGTCACGCTCGTCATCGGCGACCCGTTCTACGAGGCCATCTCCGAGCGGGTCGAGGACCGGCTCGGCGGCACCCCCGGCGCGGTGGACGTGCCGTTCTGGGCGTCACTGCGGCGCAGCGTCGCCGACTCGCTGCGCCTGGTGGCGCTGTCCGCGCTGATCGGCGTACCCCTGTTCGCGGCCGGCTTCATCCCGCTGGTGGGCCAGACGGTGGTCCCGGTGGTCGGTGCTCTGGTGGGTGGCTGGTTCCTGGCCCTGGAGCTGGTCGGCGCGCCGTTCCAGCGGCGCGGGATGCGGCTGCCGGACCGGCGGACGCGGCTGCGGGCCGACCGGCCGACCGCGCTCGGCTTCGGGGTGGCGGTCTTCCTGTGCTTCCTGATCCCGCTCGGCGCGGTGCTGGTCATGCCGGCCGCCGTCGCCGGGGCCGCGCTGCTGGCCCGCCGGTCGCTCGGGCAACACGTCGAGGAGCGCTGAGATGGACACCGTGCTGATCGAGGGGGACATCACCGCGCAGCGGGTCGACGCGATCGTCAACGCCGCCAACTCCTCCCTGCTGGGCGGCGGGGGAGTGGACGGCGCGATCCACCGGCGCGGCGGGCCGGCGATCCTGGCCGAGTGCCGGGCGCTGCGCGCCTCCCGCTACGGCCGGGGGTTGCCCACCGGCCAGGCGGTCGCCACCACGGCCGGCGAGCTGCCGGCACGCTGGGTGGTGCACACGGTCGGGCCGGTCTTCTCGCCGCACGAGGACCGGTCGGCGCTGCTGCGCGACTGCTACGCCAACAGCCTGCGGGTCGCCGACGGGCTGGGCGCGGCCCGGGTCGCGTTTCCGCTGATCTCGGCCGGGATCTACGGCTGGCCGGTCGAGGACGCGGTGACCCAGGCGTTGACCGTGCTGCACGAGGCCACCCCGGCGCACGTCGTCGAGGCCCGGCTGGTCCTGTTCGGCGCGGACACGTACGCGACCGCGGTGCGGGTCGCCGCCGGGCTCAGCTGAGCTTGCGCCGGCACGACCACTGGCTGTCCACCGGCCGGTAGCCGAGCCGGGCGTTGATCGCCAGCATCGGCGCGTTCGCCTCGTCGTTGGAGGTGTACGCGGTGCGCACCCCGCGCGTCGCGGCGACGTGCAGCGCGGCCTGCTTGGTCAGGCGGGCCAGCCCTCGCCCCCGGTACGCGGGCAGCGTGCCGGTGAAGTCCGACCACATCCGGTCCCCGTCCCGCTTCACCAGGCTCAACGCCACCAGCTCGCCGTCCACCTCGGCGACCGTGCTGGCCTCCCGGTCCAGTCCCAGGTTCTCCCAGCACTCGTGCAGCCAGAGGTCGTAGTCGAGTGCGTCGGTCGGCACGTCGCCCGGCTCGTCGCGGGCCGACTCGGCGTCCACCCGGTGGACCCGGCGCGGGTCGAGCCCGGCGGTCGGCAGCAGCCGTACGCCGGGCGGTGGCTCGGGCATCGGAGGGGCCGGGTCCAGGTCGAGCGCCGAGTAGCGCATCTCCCGACTGGCGGTGAAGCCGTGCCGCTGGGCGAACGGCAGCGATTCGGCGCGCGCGTTGGCGAGGACCCGGGTCGACCCGAGGGTCCGCAGGTGAGCGAGCGCGGCGTCGAACAGCGCGGTGCCGACGCCCCGGCCGCGATGGTCGGGGTGGACGTGCAGGGTGGAGATCTCACCCACGCCCGGTGTCGAGGTCTGGATGTTGCGGTACGCCGACGCCCAGCCGACCACCTGCCCGTCCGCGTCGGCGACCCAGGCCGCCCAGTCCTCGCCGGGCGGCGGCTCGGCGATCATCCGGCGGGTCGACGCGACGCCCCGGACCAGGTAGGGAAAGACGATCGCGCGCAACGCCACCACGGCGGGCGCGTCCTCGGCACGGGCAGGACGGATCTCGACGTCAGTCATCCGGGCGACCCTAGCCACGCCTCGTCGGCGTCGCGACCGGTTTGTTAAGCGGGGCCCCCTCCTATACCGGAGGCGTTAACAGGGGGCCCCTCCTTACGCGGAATCGCGCAGGACCAGCTCGGTCGGTAGCACCAGCGCCTGCTCGACCGCCTCGCCCGCCGCGATCCGCAGCAGCTGCCGGGTCATCGACCGCCCCAGTTCCACTATCGGCTGCCGCACCGTGGTCAGCGGCGGCTCGGTGTACGCGGCCGTCTCGATGTCGTCGAACCCGATCACCGCCACGTCCTCGGGCACCCGCCGGCCGGCCCCCCGCAGCGTCCGCAGGGCGGCGTGCGCCATCAGGTCGGAGGCGGCGAACACCGCGTCCAGCTCCGGGTCGGCGGCGAGCAGCTCGCGCATCGCGGCGGCGCCGGACTCCCGGGTGAAGTCGCCGAACGCGACCAGCTCCGGCAGCCCGGCACGGGTGACCGCCGTGCGGTAGCCGAGCAGCCGTTCGATGCCGGCGACCATGTCCTGCGGCCCGGCGATGGTGGCGATGCGCCGCCGTCCGCCGGCGATCAGGTGCTCCACCGCGGTGGCCACGCCGCCCTCGTGGTCGACGTCCACGTACGGGACCTCGCCGCCGTCGAGCGGACGCCCGCCGCACACCACCGGGATGCCGAGCCGGGCCAGCCGGCCGGGCAGCGGGTCCTCGCCGTGCAGCGAGGCGAAGAGCACGCCGTCGACGTGCCGCCCGGTGGTGTACCGCTCGACCCGTTCGTGCCCGGCCGGCGAGCCGGCGAGCATCAGCACGAGCTGCTTGTCCGCCGCCTCCAGCTCCTGCGCCGCGCCCCGGATGATGCCCGGGAAGACCTGGTCGTCGGAGAAGACCCGGGTGGCCGCCTCGGGCATCACCAGCGCGATCGAGTCGGTGCGCTGGGTGACCAGGCTGCGGGCGGCGAGGTTCGGGACGTACCCGAGTTCCTCGACCGCCCGGCGCACCGCCTGCTGGATCGACTCGGCCACCGTGGTGGAACCGTTCACCACCCGGGAGACCGTCGCCCGGGAGACGCCGGCCCGCCGGGCCACCGCCTCCAGGGTCGGCCGCTGTGCCGTCGTCATCCCCGTTACCACCACCTCGTCACAGCCCGTTCCGGGCGATCACCTCCTGGTACCAGCGGGCACTCTGCTTGGGTGTGCGCCGCTGGGTCAGGTAGTCGACGTGGACGATCCCGAAGCGCTTCCGGTAACCCTCGGCCCATTCGAAGTTGTCCAGCAACGACCATACGAGATAACCGCGCAGGTCGACCCCGCGGGCAATGGCGGCGTGCGCCGCGCGCAGGTGCCCGTCGAGGTAGGCGGTGCGGTCGGTGTCGGCCACCCGGCCCTGCTCGTCCCGGGCCGAGTCGGGGAACGCGCCGCCGTTCTCGGTGATCATCAGCGGCAGCCCGGGGTGGTCGGCCGCCACCCGCTCGAGCAGTCGCGTCAGCCCGGCCGGCTCGATCGACCAACCCATGTCGGTGAGCGCCCCGGTCGCCGGCAGGAACTCGACCGACCCGGCGGTGCCCGGGTACGCGTCGCTGCCGCCGCCGTCCGCCCGGCCGGCCACGTAGGTGGGCGAGTAGTAGTTCAGGCCGAGCAGGTCCAGCGGCGCGGCGATCATCTTCTCGTCGCCGTCGCGGACGAAGTCGGTCGGGACGATCCGGCTCACGTGCGCCAGGACGTCCTCCGGGTAGCCGGCGCCGGTGAGCGGGTCGAGGAAGATCCGGTTGTGCAGGCCGTCGACCAGCCGGACCGCGTCGGCGTCCGCGGCGCTGCCGGCGTCCGCCGGCTGGACGTCGGCCAGGTTGAGCGTGATTCCGAGCGTCTCCGCGCCGGCCGCGCGCAGCGCCCGCGCCGCCAGGCCGTGGCCGAGCAGCAGATGGTGTACGGCCCGGAACGCGTCCCCGGCGTCCCGCCGCCCCGGGGCGTGCACGCCGTTGCCGTACCCGAGGTAGGCCGAGCACCACGGCTCGTTGAGCGTGGTCCAGGTGCGGATCCGGTCGCCGAGCCGCTGGTGCACGGCGACCGCGTAGTCGGCGAAGTGCTCGGCGGTCTCCCGGACGGTCCAGCCACCCCGGTCCTCCAACCCCTGCGGCAGGTCCCAGTGGTAGAGCGTGACGATCGGGTCGATGCCGGCGTCCAGCAGCGTGTCGGTGAGCCGGTCGTAGAAGTCCAGGCCGCGCGGCTCGACCGGGCCGGTGCCGTCCGGCCGCACGCGCGGCCAGGCGACCGAGAACCGGTACGCCCGCAGCCCCAGCTCGGCCATCACCGCGACGTCGTCGGCGTACCGGTGGTAGTGGTCGCAGGCCACGTCGCCGGTGTGGCCCTGGAACACCGCCCCCGGCGTACGGCTGAAGGTGTCCCAGACGGACGGGCCGCGACCGTCCTCGCGGGCGGCGCCCTCGATCTGGTACGCGGCGGTGGCCGCCCCCCAGACGAACCCCTCGGGGAAACGGAGACCCGTCATGCCTTCACCGCACCTTCCATGATGCCGCCGATGATCTGGCGGCCGAAGACGACGAACACCAGCAGCAGCGGCAGCGTGGCGATGGCCGTGCCGGTGAACACCTGCGACATGTCCTGGTAGTAGCCGTCGGAGAGGGCCCGCAGCGACAGCTGCACGGTCGGGTTCTCCGGGTCGTTGAGCACGGCGTAGGGCCAGAGGAAGTCGTTCCAGGTGGTCATGAACGTGAGCAGGCCGAGCACGGCGGCGGCCGGGCGCAGCGCGGGCAGCACCACGTTCCAGTAGATCCGCGCGGTGTTGCAGCCGTCCATCCGGGCCGCCTCGATCAGCTCGGTGCTGACCGCCTGGCCGGCGTACTGGCGCATCATGAACACGCCGAAGCCGGTGACCAGCGCCGGCACGATCACGGCGGGCAGCCGGTCGTTCCAGTTGAGCTTCGTCATCAGCAGGTAGAGCGGGATGACGCCGAGCTGGGTGGGGACCATCATGGTGGCGATGATCGCCAGCAGCAGCGCGTTGCGGCCGCGGAAGCGCAGCTTGGCGAACGCGAACCCGGCCAGGGTGGAGAAGAAGACCACCGAGACGGTCACCGTGACGGCCACGATCGTCGAGTTGATCAGGCCGGTGAGGAAGTAGGCATCGGTGTTGTCGAACAGCCGGGCGATGTTGGCACCGAGGTTGCCGCCGGGGGTCAGCGGGGGTGGCACCTGCCCCATCGCGTCGCTGGTGCGGCTGGCCACCACGAACATCCAGTAGATCGGGAAGATCGACAGCAGCGCGGAGATGGTCAGCGCCAGGTAGGTGAGTCGGCTGGCCGACCAGAGGCGGTTCATCGGGAGACCTCCTTGCGGGAGCCGCCGCCGAGCCGGCGCAGGAGCAGGACGTTGATCGCCGCGACGATCGCGATCAGCGCGAAGAGCAGCCAGGCGATGGCCGAGCCGTAGCCGAAGTTGTAGTGCGGGGCGAAGGCGTTCTCGAACATGTACATGGTCACCGTCTGCGACTCGCGCAGCGGCCCGCCGCGGATCGCGTTGGTGCCGGAGTTGAACATCCGGGGCTCGGTGAAGAGCTGGAGGCCGCCGATGGTGGAGACGATGACCGCGAAGACGATCGTCGGCTTGAGCAGCGGCACGGTGATCGACCAGAACTGCCGGGCCCGGCCGGCGCCGTCGATCGACGCCGATTCGTACAGGTCGCGCGGGATGGCCTGCATGGCGGCCAGGAAGATCAGCGCGTTGTAGCCGGTCCACCGCCAGTCGACCATGGTGGAGATGGCGACCCAGGCGGCGAACCTGTTCGCCTTCCAGTCGATCGCGCTCACCCCGACGTGGTCGAGCAGCCAGTTGATCATGCCGAAGTCGCGTCCGAAGAGCACCGCGAAGACGATCGCCACCGCGGCGGTCGAGGTGACGTTCGGGACCAGCACCGCCATCCGCCACGTGGTGCGGGCGCGCAGCTGTCGGTTGAGCAGGTTGGCCAGCCAGAGCGCGGCCAGCAGCTGCGGGACGGTGGAGATGACGAAGATGCCCAGCGTGTTGACCACGGAGTGCCAGAAGTCCGGGTCGGCGAGCAGCTGGCTGTAGTTGTCGAACCCGATGAACGGGTGCTCGGCGCCGAGCAGGTCCCAGTCGTGCAGCGAGACCCAGAACGTGTACGCCAGCGGGTAGGCCCCGAAGACGCCGAAGAGCAGGAAGAACGGGGCGATGTAGAGGTAGGGCGAGTACTTCGTGTCGAACCGGCTGAGCCGGGCGCCCCGTGCGGGACGGCTGTGTCGGGGTGCCGGTGCGACCGGCGGGCGGGCGTCGAGCTGGACGGCCATGACCCGGGACTCCTTTCCGCCGTGCGGGCGGCACCCGTCACCGGGACCGCCCGCACGCGCTGCTCGGGTTACTTGGCGGCGGCCTTCTCGGCGTTGGCGACCGCGTCGGTCCAGCCCTGCTGCGGGGAGCGCTTGCCCAGCTCCACGGTGCGCACGGCGTTCTCCACCTCGGTGCGGACGGCCTGGTTCTTCGGGCCCATGTAGACCGGCTTCAGGCTCTTGGCGCCCTCGGCGAAGATCTTGCCGACGGGGGCCTCGGAGAAGTAGGCGTTCTTCGAGTCGAGGATCGCCGGGTCGGCCAGCGCCTGCGGCGACGAGGGCAGCGGGCCCTTCGCCTTGAACGCGCCGATCTGACCCTTGGCGCTGGTCAGGAACTTGGCCAGCTCGATCGCCTCGGCCTGGTGCTTGCTCTGCTTCGGCACGGCGAGGAACGAGCCGCCCCAGTTGCCGCCGTTGCCGGGGATCTGGGCGATGTCCCACTTGCCCTTGGCGGCCGGGCCGGCGTTGCCCTCGATCACCCCGGTCATCCAGGCCGGGCAGGCGATGGTGGCGAACTTCGACTGCTTGAAGGCGGAGACCCACTCCTCCGACCAGGAGCCGTACTTGCCGGAGAGGCCGGAGTCGATGATGTCCACGGTGGTGTCGTACGCCTGGCGTACCGCCGGGTTGCTGCCCACGACCAGGTTGTTGCTGGTGTCGTAGTAGCTGTAGCCGGTGGTGTTGCCGGCGTTCTGGAGCAGGATGGTGTTGAACGTGTTCGTCGCGGCGTCGAGGAACGCGGCACCGGTCTTCTTCGCGGTGAACTGCTCGCCGACCCGGATGTAGTCCTGCCAGGTGGGCCAGAGCTTGGACACGGCCTCCCGGTCGGTGGGCAGCCCGGCCTTGGCGAACAGGTCCTTGCGGTAGCACATGGCCATACCGCCGACGTCGGTGCCGAGGCCGATGAGCTGCTTGCCGTCGGCGGTGAGGCCCTGGTTCCACTTCCAGTCGAGGAAGTTGCCCTTCAGCTCGCCCGCGCCGTGGTCGAGCAGGTTGACGAAGTTCTGCGGGTTGGCCTTGTACTCGACCAGCAGCCCCTCCTCGATGGCCACGATGTCGCCGGCGCCCTTGCCCGCGGCGAGCCACTGGGTGAGCTTGGGCGAGTACTCGTCGAGGTTGCTGCCGGTGCCCCGCTCGACGATCTTCACGTCGGGGTGGCTGGCCATGTACTCCTGGTAGAGATCCGCGTAGCCGAGCTGGCCGAAGGTGTCGACGGTGAGGGTGATCGGCCCGTCGGAGGCGGCCTCGTCGCCGCCGCCGCAGCCGGTGGTGCCGAGCAGTGCGGTGGCGGCGACCAGGGCCACCGCCGCCAGTCGACGGCGCGTGAAGGTGAGCATGCTGTCCTGACCTCTCGGGGTCGTAACGGGTGGTGGAAGGCGGTTCCGGTACTAAGAGAGCGCTCTCACGACAGCGTGCTGGGTGCTCCCGATCCTGTCAAGAGAGCGCTCTCCCCGTGTCCGAAAAAAGCGGAGAGGGGCGATGACCGCCCCTCTCCGCCCGGTATCGGGTGCTGTGTCAGCCCACCCGCAGGCCGTCCAGCAGGCCGCGGTCGCCGGCCACCCCCAACGTGTCGAAGCTGACCCGGCCCATCAGCGCCAGCAGCAGGTCGCTGGCGGTGCCGGTGACCTGGGCGCGGGCCCGGTGGTCGTCGTGGTCCAGGATCGTCGCGGTGTCCAGCAGCGCGATCCCCTCGCCACGCAGCCGCAGGTACCACTCCTGCGCGGCGTCCGTCGCGGTCAGCTGCACCACGCCGTGCCACTGGCCCGGTCGGGTCCGCCGGCCGGCCGGCAGCCAGGTGTCGAGCACCTCGCTCACCCCGTCGGCGGCGAGTTTGGCCTCGATCGGCTCACCCGCCGCGATGGCCAGCTGGGCGTCCCACCGGTGCACCGCCGTCTCGTGCGCCATCCGGCGCGGCCAGAAACCGGCCTTCTTCGGCTGGGGCGCGAAGTTCCAGGCCGGTGCCTCCGGGTCCAGCGCGTCGAAGAGCGCGTTCAGGCGCTCGTACTCCTGGACATACCACTGGGCCGGGGTCAGACCGGCCGGCGGCTCCGGGTCGCGCCGCTCCGGCCGGCTGGTGGAACCGGCGCTCAGCACCGTGCCCGCCCAGACGTAGGTCCTGGTCAGGTGATGGGCGAGATCGGTGACCGTCCAGCCGGGACAGGACAGCACCGGTGTCTCGGGAGGCGCCTCCGACACCGCCGCGGCGAAGGCCGGACCCTCCGTCCGCAGCGCGCCGATCCAGAAGTCCTTCGTGTGGTGCAGTCTGCTCATCGCCATCCTCCCGGGGGTGACCGGGCCACCAGTGGGTGCCGCGGCTACCCCTCAGCCTAGGGTGAAAGGCGTGTCAGACGTCTACGCCGAACCGACGACCGCCGCCGGCCCGACCGATCCGGCCTCCCTGGCGCGTTACACCACGCTACGCCTCGGCGGTCCGGCCGGCCGGCTGGAGATCGCCACCGACGCCGACGAGATCGTGCGGAAGGTGCGCGAGGCCGAGGCCCGCGAGGAGGCCGTGCTGGTGCTCGCCGGCGGCAGCAACGTGGTGATCGGCGACCAGGGTTTCCCGGGCACCGTCGTGCTCGTCCGCTCACGCGGGTTCCGGGTCGTCACCTCCGAGGGCGACACCGTCACGGTACGTGTCGCCGCCGGCGAGCCCTGGGACGACCTGGTCGCGGCCACCGTCGAGCGCGGCTGGTCCGGGCTGGAGTGCCTCTCCGGCATCCCCGGCTCGGCCGGCGCGACGCCGATCCAGAACGTCGGCGCGTACGGCCAGGAGGTGGCCGAGACGATCGTCGCCGTCGAGGCGTACGACCGCACGCACCACGAGGTGGTGCGGATGGCGGCGGCGGACTGCGGGTTCTCCTACCGGGGCAGCATCTTCAAGTACAGCGACCGCTGGGTCGTGCTCTCGGTCGACTTCCGGCTCACCCGCTCGCCGCTCTCCGGGCCGGTCCGCTACGCCGAGCTGGCCCGGGCGCTCGGCGTCGAGGTGGGCGACCGGGTGCCGCTGGCCGACGCCCGGGCCACCGTGCGCCGGCTGCGGGCGGGCAAGGGCATGGTGCTCGACGCGGCGGACCCGGACACCTGGTCGGTGGGCTCGTTCTTCACCAACCCGGTGCTGGAGCGCGAGGCGTACGAGCTGCTCCGGGAGCGCGCGGCCGACCTCGGCGAGCCGCCGCACTGGCCCGGCGCCGGCGACGTGGTGAAGGTCAGCGCCGCCTGGCTGATCGACAAGGCCGGCTTCGGCAAGGGGTACGCCGGCCCGGAGGGCGTCGCCATCTCCGGCAAGCACACGTTGGCGCTGACGAACCGCTCCGGCGCGGCCAGCACCGCCGCCCTGGTGGCCCTGGCCCGCGAGATCCGCGACGGCGTGCACGCCCGGTTCGGCGTGCCCCTGCACCCCGAGCCCGTCCTGATCAACTGCACCATCTGACCGACCCTGCCTCGCTTCCGCCCTCCCTCCCCTCTCGGCTCTCGGCGATCTTGGAGTTGTGGTGCCATGGTGTGCCGGTTTTGAACCGTTATCGGAGGTGCCACAACTCCAAGATCGCCGAGACAGGAGGTGGAAGTCCGCGTCTTGGGATTGGTGTTCTACTTCGTGGGACGCGGAGAGATCTTGGTACGAAAGTGCCCCTGGAGGGGCCTTTCCGTACCAAGATCTCCCAGCCGTGACCTGTTGACCTGTTGACCGGTGCCCCGGAGACCGGTGCCCCGGAGACCGGTGCCCCGGTGACCGGTGACCGGTGACCCGGATGGCGCGATCCCTGGAACCGTGCCCCCGTGACCGGGTGCCCCCGTGCCCCCGTGACCGGGTGCCCCCGTGCCCCCGTGACCGGGTGCCCCCGTGCCCCCGTGACCGGGTGCCCCCGTGCCTCCGTGACCGGGTGCCCCCGTGGTCCGTGCCCGTGAGCCGTGAGCCGGGAGCTGTGAGGCGGGAGCCGTGACGCATCACCCGTGAGCTGTAAGCCGTACGTCGGGGCCCGTGAATCAGTGCCGACCGGCTCGTTTCGAGGGGCGCAACCGCGAGATCGACGGGGGAGGGGCGGTCAGGACGGGGCGACGGTGGGCCAGGGGAGGGTGAGGTAGCCGTGGCGCCAGGATCGGGGGGTGTTCTGGACCGGCCAGCCCGACTCCTGCACCGTCGCGACGGCGCGCAGCCAGCGCTGCCGGGGGCCGAAGGGGGCATAGCCGGCGGCTGAGCGCCAGGCCTGCTCCAGCGCGTCGAGCAGGTCGTGCACGCGTTCACCGGGCACGTTGCGGTGGATGAGCGCCTTCGGCAGCCGCTCGGCCAGCGTCGCCGGGCTCTCCAGCGCGGTCAGCTTCGCGGCCAGCGTGAGCGTGCGCGGTCCGGCCGCGTCGAGCAGCACCCACGCGCCGAGCCGACCCAGTTCGTCGCAGGTCCCCTCGACCAGCAGCCCGCCCGGCGCCAGCCGTCCGGTGACCGTCCGCCAGGCGTCGGCCACTTCGCTCTCGTCGTACTGGCGCAGCACGTTGAAGGCCCGCACCAACGCCGGGCGCAACCCGGCCAGCTCGAAGCCGCCCCGGGCGAACGTGAGCCCGGGCGGGTCCGCGGCCGGCTCGGCGGCGGCCACGCGTACCGGATCGATCTCCAGCCCGACCACCCGCACGTCCGCGCGGACCCGGGCGGCGAGCCGGGCCCGCAGTTCGAGCGGGGTGACCGGGGTGGCGCCGTAGCCCAGGTCCACCACGAGCGGGTCGGCGGCGGCGCGCAGCGCGTCCCCGCAGGTCTCGACGATCCAGTTGTCCACCCGCCGGAGCCGGTTCGGACTCGTCGTGCCCCGGGTGACCACCCCGAGCGGCCGGCGCGGTTCCACGGTCAGGACGTCCGGTGCACCTTGTGCTGGGCGGCCTGGGCCAGCGGGCGCACCACGAGTTGGTCGATGTTGACGTGGTGCGGCCGGGTGGCGCACCAGGCGACGCAGTCGGCCACGTCGTCGGCGACCAGCGGTTCGGCGACGCCGGCGTAGACCGCCTCGGCGCGGTCCGTGTCCCCGCCGAACCGGACCAGGCCGAACTCCTCGGTCCGCACCATGCCCGGGTCGATCTCGACCACCCGGACCGGCCGGCCGCACAGCTCCAGCCGGAGCGTGCCGGCGACGGCGGTCTGCGCGTGCTTCGCGGCCGTGTAGCCGCCGCCGCCCTCGTAGACGACGTGGCCGGCGGTGGAGCTGACGATCACCACGGTGCCCGCGCCGGACCGTTCCAGCGCGGGCAGCAACGCCTTGGTGACCCGCAGCGTGCCGAGCACGTTGACGTCGTACATCCACTGCCAGTCGCGTACGTCGGCGGTCTCGACCGGGTCCAGGCCGCGCGCGCCGCCGGCGTTGTTGACCAGCAGGGTGACCGGCCCGGGCGCGGCGTCGGCGGCGGCGGCCAGGCCGGCGACGGACTCGTCCGAGGTCACGTCGCACGCCACCGCGGTGGCCGCGCCGCCGGCCGCCTCGATCTCGGCGACCAGCGCGGCCAGCCGGTCGGTACGCCGCGCGGCGGCGAGCACGTGGAAACCCTCGGCGGCCAGCCGGCGGGCGGTGGCCGCCCCGATCCCGCTGGACGCTCCGGTGACGATGGCGACTGAGGTCATCCGGACATTCTCTCCCGCCGCCCCGCTGCCCGCCGTGATGAGGTCCGTCACGCCGGGGAACCCGCCGCAGGCATTTCCGAACCCCGATGGGGAAGATGACATCCGGCGTACGGGTTGACCGAGAAGCGCCGGTCGTGCGGGACGGCATCAACCGTGACAGAGGGAGCGGACGTGGCGGAGTTGCACACCGGTGTCGGTCGTCAGCGCGGTGCCCTGCCGTGGCCTCGGCCGCGCCGCATCGCCACCCTCTCGGTGCACACCTCGCCGCTGCACCAGCCGGGCACGGGCGACGCGGGCGGGATGAACGTCTACATCCTGGAGGTCGCCCGACGCCTGGCCGAGGCCGACGTCGAGGTGGAGATCTTCACCCGGGCCACCTCCGGCGACCTGCCCCCGGTGGTGGAGATGGCGCCCGGGGTGACCGTCCGGCACGTCACCGCCGGGCCGCTGGAGGGGCTGACCAAGGAGGAGCTGCCCGGTCAGCTCTGCGCGTTCACCGCCGGTGTGCTGCGGGCCGAGGCGGCCCGACCGCCCGGCCACTACGACCTGATCCACTCGCACTACTGGCTCTCCGGCCAGGTCGGCTGGCTGGCCAAGGAGCGCTGGGGCGTACCGCTGGTGCACACCGCGCACACCCTGGCCAAGGTCAAGAACGCCCGGCTCGCCGTCGGGGACCGGCCCGAGCCGAAGGCCCGGGTGATCGGTGAGGAGCAGGTGGTCACCGAGGCCGACCGGCTGGTCGCCAACACCCGGGTGGAGGCCCGTGACCTGCTCGACCGGTACGCCGCCGAGCCCGGCCGGGTGGCCGTGGTGGAGCCGGGCGTGGACCTGGACCGGTTCCGTCCCGCCGCCGGTGACCGGGAGGCCGCGACCCGCGCCGCCCGCCGCCGCCTCGGTTTGCCGACCGACGGGCACGTGGTGGCGTTCGTCGGCCGGATCCAGCCGCTCAAGGCGCCGGACGTGCTGGTCCGCGCGGTGGCCGCGCTGCGCGAGCGGGAGCCCGCGCTGGCCGACGAGGTGACCGTGGTGATCTGCGGCGGCCCGAGCGGCAGCGGCCTGGACCGGCCGACCGCCCTGATGGAGCTGGCCCACTCGTTGGGCGTCGCCGACCGGGTGCGCTTCCTCCCGCCGCAGACCGGCGACCGCCTGCCCGATCTCTACCGCGCCGCCGACCTGGTCGCCGTGCCGTCGCACAACGAGTCCTTCGGGCTGGTCGCGCTGGAGGCACAGGCGTGCGGCACGCCGGTGCTGGCCGCCGCCGTGGGCGGGCTGGTCACCGCCGTACGCGACGGGGTCAGCGGGATGCTCATCGACGGGCACGACCCGGTCGACTGGGCGCGGGCGCTGGCCCGGCTGCTGCCCGACCGGCTGCGCCGCGCCTCGCTGGCCCGGGGCGCCGAGCGGCACGCGCGCGCCTTCTCCTGGCAGCGGACCGTCTCCGGGCTGCTCGCGGTCTACGGGGAGGCGATCACCGAGCACCGGGCCCGGCTGGCCGGCCGGCTCGGTGACCCGGCCCTCACCTGTTCCTGGTGACCCGTCGCCGTCGGGCGGGGCGGGGCGGGCGACCGTAGAGTGGGTGCGATGAGCCGCAGGAGTGAGGTCGCCGCGCTGATCGAGGCCGTCTGTGCCGAACGGGAGCTGGAGTGGGAAGCCACCGGCGAGGCGTCGTACGCGGTGACCCTGCCCGGCACGCACAAGCTCAAGACGATCTGCAACCTGATCGTCGGTGAGCAGGCGCTGCGGATCGAGGCGTTCGTGATGCGCCAGCCCGACGAGCGGCGCGAGGAGCTGTGGGCCTGGCTGTTGCAGCGCAACGCGCGGATGTACGGCGTCTCGTTCTCCATCGACACGGTCGGCGACGTCTACCTGACCGGCCGGGTCAACCTGGCCGGGCTCGACGCCGACGAGCTGGACCGGCTCTTCGGCTCGGTGCTGACCTACGCCGACGAGTCGTTCGACAGCATGCTGGAGATCGGGTTCGGCACCGCCATCCGGCGGGAGTGGGAGTGGCGGGTCAAGCGGGGCGAGTCGACCGCCAACCTGGCCGCGTTCGCCCACCTCTTCGAGCCCTCGACGCCGGCCGGCTCGGCCGCCGGAGGTTCGGAGTCCTCCTGACGGGTATGCCGCACCGCGCGGTGCGGAGTGTGTGTGGGGACCCACCGCGAGCCGAGGACGGACTGTCGAGGAGCGTGTCCCATGGCTCAGCGCAACAGCTCAGGTCGCGGCACGACCGCGACCCGGACCAAGCGGCAACCCGGTAACCAGACGCCGAACACCCCGAGGGTGTCGGAGTCCGACATCTCCCGGATGAAGGTGGACGACATCCGGAGTCAGCTCCGCCGGCGTGGGGTCTCCGGGACCTCCGCGCTGCGCAAGCCGGAGCTGGTGAAGACCCTGGCCCGGACCATGCGGTCGGAGGGCCGTGGCGGCGCGGCCCGGCGGAGCACCGGCCCGGCCGGTCGCCCGGCGGCGAAGAAGACCGCCGCCGCGAAGAAGACGACGGCGGCCCGCCGGAAGGCCACGTCTCCGGCAAAGTCCGCGCCGGCCGCCCGCGCCACCGGCGCCCGGGCCAAGGCGACGGGTACGCGCAGGGCGGCCCCGGCGCGCGCGAAGGCGACCGCCTCGCGGGCGAAGGCGGCCCCGGCGCGAAAGGCGTCGTCGGCCCGCGCGACGACCTCGCCCTCCCGGGCGAAGGCGGCTCCGTCGCGGGCCAAGGCGGCTCCTTCCCGGGCGAAGGCTGCGCCGTCGCGGGCCAAGGCGGCCCCGGCGCGGAAGGCCGCATCCGCGCGGGCGCAGGCCGCGCCGACGCTCGGGCCGGCGTCCAGTCGGTCGATCGGGTCGTCGCAGCTCATCACCTCGCTCGCGGACCGTCCGGAGCGTCCCGGCCGGAGCCTGGTCACCCGCAACCACGAGGTGATCCAGCGGTGGGCGCGGGCCCGGGGCGCGAAACCGGCGACCATCGCCGGGACCGAGCGTGGCGACCGGCCCGGCGTGCTGACGTTCAACATCCCCGGCTACCGGGAGAGCAGCCGGATCCGGGAGGTCACCTGGGACGACTGGTTCCGGACGTTCGACTCACGGCGGCTGAACCTGATCTACCAGGAGCAGATGCGGGACGGTCGGCAGAGCAACTTCTTCCGTACCGAGAACCCGAATCGTGAGGACGGCTGAGGTTTGCGGGAATGGTCGCCGGGAACCCCGTGTTGGCCATCCCAGAGACCGGAGCACTGACAGCCGGATAGCCGACACGCGTGCTGTGACGGGCGAGACAGCGATCTGGGTTGAATCCGGAATCCGGTCGAACTAACTTTATTGCACCGCGTCACGCTTGTTTTCGTTCGGGGGAGCGGCGGATCGATCAGATCCGCGCAGGCGAGACGCGAAGATCGGGTGGAGCACACCGTTGGGGGACGGTGCCGCCCGTGGAACCGGCGGCGCGAGCGGGCGACGCTTACGGGGGTGAGTGTCGCCCGCCGCCGCCGGGCGTACGGTACGAGCGCCCATCTCGACGGGGGTCGGGGTGGGCGCTCGGCCGTTCCTGAGCCCGGTTCAGCGCGCGGCGCGGACCGGGTGCCGGGTCGCCGCCCGCAGCGCCGCGACCCGGCGCTCCCGAGGCGGCCCGGCGAGCAGGTGCCCGGCCGCGGCGACCAGGCCCAACCCGCCCACCACCAGCCAGTGCCGCTCGCCGAGGTGCTCCAGGCTCAGTCCGCCGAGCGCCGGCGCCACGAACGACGCCGCCGGGAACGTCAGGTAGAACACCGACTGGTAACGGGCCCGTAGCTCGGGCGGGGCCAGGTCCGCGTTGATCTGCGCGTTCGGCGGCGCGGCGAGCATCTGCCCGACCGTCCAGACCACTGCCGCGCCGAGATAGAGCGGCAGCCCGTCGGCGACGGTCAGCGCGCCGAACCCGAGCGCCATCAGGCCGGTGGACACGGCCAGCACCGTCGACCTGCGGTACGGCTCGATCAGCCGTGGGACGAAGAGCTGCCCGGCCACGATCAGCGCCCCGCCCAGCGCCACCACCAGCCCGTACGCCGACGGGCGGAGCCCGTCCGCGCGCATCGCCAGCGGCATGATGGTCGACGTCTGCATGGTCAGCACGGCCAGCAGGAAGGTCAGCCCGACGAAGGTGAGGAAGGTGCGGTCGGTCAGCGCGGTGTGCAGCCCGGGACGCCGCCCCACCACCGCGCGCGGAGTGACCGCCGGCCGGCGGGTGAGTGTCTCCGGCACCTTCAGCGCGATCACCACGGCCGCCGCCAGGGTGGCTCCGGCGTCGACCAGGAACAGCGCCAGGAAACTCGCCTCGGCGAGCACCCCGGCCAGCAGCGACGCCACCGCCATGCCCAGGTTGAACGCCCAGAACTGGAGGTTGAAGGCGCGGGACCGGCGGGCCTCCGGCACCACGTCCACGATGGCCGCGACGAACGCCGGGCTGGGCATCGAGTGCGCCACCCCGACCAGGGCGGCGAGCACGGCGATCACCGCGAGGTGCCGGCTGAACGCCAGCGCCGCCATCAATCCGGCCGCCGTGAGGTGCGCGGCGAGCAGCGTGGCCCGCCGGCCCCACCGGTCCGCCAACACCCCGCCGAGCAGCGTGCCGGCCGCGCCCCCGATGCCGTACGCGCCGACCACCAGCCCGGCCAGCGACGGCGAGGCGCCCCGCGCGGCGGTCAGGTAGAGCGAGAGGAACAGCAGCGCGAACGCGCCGGACCGGTTGATCAGCAGGCCGGACCAGAGGTACCAGAAGGTGGCGGGCAGGCCGCCGGCCGTGTCGTCCCACCAGCGCCGCAGGCCGCGCACCCGTCCTCCAGGAAGGTTTCCTTACCGATGCCCCCGCGTACCGTATCCGCCGGTCCGGCGGCCGGCACGCGGGGGCGTACTCAGGAGCCGATCCGGACCGGCTCGGCGGGCGAGGTGGCCGCGGCCTCGGCCGCCTCCGGCGCCGGGGTGCGGGTGGCGGTGACCGGCGTGACCGTCGTGCCGACGGCGCGCAGCCGGGCCGCGCGCCGCTCCCGGGCCGGGCCGGAGACCAGGTGGGCGACCGCCGCCACGACGCCGATGCCGGCGCAGCCGAGCCAGAGCGCGCTGTTGCCGGCGTGCTCGCGCACCAGGCCGCCGAGGATCGGCGCGGCGGCGCCGGCGAGCTGCCAGGAGAGGGAGAAGACGCCCTGGTAGCGGCCGCGCAGCGCGGCCGGTGACAGCTCCGCGATGAGCGTGGCGTTGGACGGCGAGTTGAGCATTTCGCCGAGCGTCCAGATCAGCACGGTCAGGCCGTAGAGCCAGACCGTGTCGGCGAACGCGGTGAGCCCGAACCCGACGCCCATCACCAGCGCCGCGAGCGCCAGCACGTGCGAGCGGCTCCGGCCCCTGATGAGCCGGGGCACGAAGAGTTGGCCGACCACGATGAGCACGCCGTTGAGCGCGATCACCGAGCCGTAGGTGGCGGGGCTGAGCCCGGAGTCGCCCATCGCGATCGGCAGCATCGAGATGTGCTGGAGGAACACCAGCGCGGCGAGCAGGTTGAGCGCCACGAAGCCGAGGAAGACCCGGTCGGCGAGGATGGTCCGCAGCGCGCCGGCGGGCGCGGGGGCGCCCTTGACGACGGGGCCGGTCGGCGTGGTCCGGGTCTCCCGCACCCGGGTGAAGATGATCAGCGCGGTGACCACCGTGGTGGTCGCGTCCACCAGGAAGAGCAGCAGGTAGCCGGCCTGGGCGGCGAAGCCGGCGAGGACGGCGGCGCAGGCGAAGCCGAGGTTGATCGCCCAGTAGTTCAGCGAGAAGGCCCGCAGCCGGTCCTTCTCCGGCACCACGTCGACCATCATGGCGCCGAAGGCCGGGCGGGCCGCCTCGGCGAACGTGCCGAGCAGCAACGCGCCCACGGCCACCGCCCAGAGCGGCCGGGCCAGGCCCAGCGCGACCATCATGGTGGCCGCGCCGAGGTGCGCGGTCAGCAGCGTGGGCCGGCGGCCCCAGCGGTCGGTCAGCGTGCCGCCGACGGTGGTGCCGACCGCGCCGCCGACGCCCCAGAGCCCGATCACCAGACCCGCCTGCGAGGCGGAGAAGTCGCGCTCCTGGGTCAGGTAGATGGCGAGGAAGACCAGGATGAACGAGCCGAGCCGGTTGATCAGGGTGCCGGTCCAGAGGTACCAGAACGTCCGTGGCAGGCCGCCCGCCGTCTCCTGGAACCAGCCCCGCACCGTCCGCATGCCGACGCCCCCCGCTCGGTAATGACCGACCTCTGCCGGATGCCTTACAACCTAGTCCCGCCCCGGAACGCCGGTCATCCGCATTTCCACGTGGTGGTCGTCACCACCGGTCCCCGCGTGTCCGCCGGGCCGGTACGGCAGGATGATCGGCATGACTGCGAGCGAAGGGCCCACCATCGGGACGCTGGTCCTGCTGCGGCACGGCGAGAGCGACTGGAACGCCAAGAACCTCTTCACCGGCTGGGTCGACGTCGACCTGACCGCCAAGGGCGAGACCGAGGCGCGGCGCGGCGGCGAGCTGCTCCGCGAGCACGACCTGCTGCCGGACGTGGTGCACACCAGCCTGCTGCGCCGGGCGATCCGCACCGCCGAGCTGGCGCTGAACGCCGCCGACCGGCACTGGATCGCGGTGCGCCGGTCGTGGCGGCTCAACGAGCGCCACTACGGTGCGCTTCAGGGCAAGAACAAGAAGCAGACCCTGGACGAGTACGGCGAGGAGCAGTTCATGCTCTGGCGCCGGTCGTACGACACGCCGCCGCCCCCGATCGACGACAACGACGAGTGGTCGCAGGTCGGCGACCCCCGGTACGCGTTGCTGCCGACCGAGCTGATGCCCCGGACGGAGTGCCTCAAGGACGTCGTCGACCGGATGCTGCCCTACTGGTACGACTCGATCGTGCCGGACATCCTGGCCGGCCGGACCGTGCTGGTGGCGGCGCACGGCAACTCGCTGCGGGCGCTGGTCAAGCACCTCGACCAGATCTCCGACGACGCGATCGCCAAGCTGAACATCCCCACCGGCATCCCGCTGCGCTACGACCTGGACGCGGACCTGCGCCCGCAGGTGCTCGGCGGGACGTACCTCGACCCGGAGGCCGCGAAGGACGCCGCCGCCGCAGTCGCCAACCAGGGCCGCTGAGGGTGTAAGGAAGGGCCCCTTATTAACGTCTGCGGTATAGGAGGGGCCCCTTTTTAACGCTGGGCTGTTAAGAAGGGGCCCCTCCTTGCACGCGGGCCCGGGTCAGCTGGACGGCGAACCGGTGATCAGGTAGACCACGTGCTCGCCGGCGTTCACCGCGTGGTCGGCGAAACGCTCGTAGAAGCGGCCCAGCAGGGTCGCGTCGATGGCGGTCTCCACGCCGTACGGCCAGTCGTCGCCGAGCAGCACGCCGAACAGGCTCTTGTGCAGGTCGTCCATCGCGTCGTCGTCCCGGTCCAGCTCCGCCGCCACGTCGGCGTCGGGCTTTGCCAGGACCGCGCCGATCTTCTCGGCCATCCGGTCGGCGATGCCGGCCATGTCGGTGAAGACCGGCCGCAGCTCGGCCGGGACCGCCGGCGAGGGGTGCCGGCGCAGCGCGGTCTTGGCCACGTGGTCGGCCAGGTCGCCCATCCGCTCCAGGTCGGCGGCCACGTGCAGGGCGGTGATCATCGCGCGCAGGTCGGAGGCGACCGGCGCCTGACGGGCGAGCAGGTCGCAGACCCGCTCCTCCACGTGCCGGTAGAGGTCGTCGATCTCGGCGTCCCGCGCGATCACCGTCTCGGCCGCGGCGCGGTCGGCGGTGAGCAGCCCCCTGGTGGCCTGCCGCATGGCCGCGCGCACCGCCTCGGCCATGTCCACCAGCAGTTGGCTGACAATCTGCAGGTCGGCCCGGAACTCGTCGCGCATCGTCACTTCCTGGGGTCGGTTGCCGTCGCCGGGAGCGGCTACGGCGTGAGCAGGTGCGCGCCCCACGGTAGGCCGCACGGCCGGCACCAGGGTGAACGCGGATGAACGACGCGGGACCCGCAGGTGAACTTTCCCGGAAGCGAGAGTGGTTCGTCCCTTTGTGCCCGATCCCCGGGTTAACAATGACCCTACGATCGCCGGGTGGAATGGGCGGTGGCCATCGCGGTGGCCGTGGCGCTGGTGACCGGGCTGGTCGCCGGGTCGCTGCTGTCCGAGCCCGTCGGGGAATGGCGACGCCGCCGGGCGTCGCGGGGCGGCGGGACCTCCCGCCGTGACGCAGGGAGGCCGACGATTCCGGACGACCAGCAGGGGGGCCTCTCCGGGCTCGGCCGCAAGACGATCGACTCGTTGCGCGCCGGCGTGGTGGTGCTCGACCCGGACGACGTGCCGGTGCTCGTGAACCCGGCCGCCCGCGCGATGGGGCTGCTGCGCACCGGGGCGACACCCGGCTCGATCGCGGCGCACCCGCTGATCCGTACCCTCGCCGGGCAGGTCCGCCGCACGGGCGTGCGCCGCGAGATCGAGCTGGACCTGCCCCGGGGCCGCGACAGCTCCGGGGTCAACCCGCTCGGCGTGCACCTGCGGGCCATGGGACTGGGCGCCGGCTACATCTCGATCGAGGCGGTCGACGTCACCGAGTCGCACCGCCTGGCCCGGGTACGCCGGGACTTCGTGGCCAACGTCAGCCACGAACTGAAGACCCCGATCGGCGCCCTCCAACTGCTCGCCGAGGCGTTGGTGGACGCCACCGAACCGGCCGGCGACGGCGCGCCCGACCTCTCCGAGGATCTGGTCGCCGCGCGGCGGTTCGCCGAGCGGATCCAGCACGAGTCCACCCGGCTCGGCCGGCTGGTGCAGGAGCTGCTGGAGCTGACCCGGCTCCAGGGCGCCGAGCCGCAGCCCGCCCCCGAACCGGTCTCGCTGGACTGGGTGCTCGCCGAGGTGATCGACCGGACCCGCACCGCGGCCACCGCCCGCCGGGTGGAGATCGTCGTGGACGGGCAGCGGGGCCTGACCGCGTACGGCAGCGACAGCCAACTCGCGACCGCGGTGGCGAACCTGGTGGAGAACGCGATCACCTACTCGGCCGAGGACACCACGGTCCGGGTCACCGTGCGGGGCACCGACGAGTACGTCGAGGTCGCCGTCGCGGACCAGGGCATCGGCATCGCCCCGAACGAGGTCGACCGGATCTTCGAACGCTTCTACCGGGCCGACCAGGCCCGCTCCCGGGCGACCGGCGGCACCGGCCTGGGGCTGGCCATCGTCAAACACATCGCCAGCAACCATGGCGGTCGGGTGGATGTGTCGAGCACCCTTGGTGGGGGGTCGACGTTCACCCTCCGGCTGCCTGCCCGCCCCCCGGACGACCTGGAGGCGACACTCGCCTCCGCTGGGATCGAGGCCGGCCCGGCCGAGCTCCGGCAGGCCTGACCACAGGAAAGGAAACACCCGTTGAGCCGCGTACTGGTGGTCGAGGACGAGGAATCGTTCTCCGACGCCCTGTCCTACATGCTCCGCAAGGAGGGGTTCGAGGTCTCCGTCGCCGCGACGGGTCCCTCCGCCCTCACCGAGTTCGACCGGACCGGCGCCGACATCGTGCTGCTCGACCTGATGCTGCCGGAGATGTCCGGCACCGAGGTCTGCCGTCAGCTCCGCCAGCGGTCGCACGTCCCGATCATCATGGTCACCGCCCGGGACAGCGAGATCGACAAGGTGGTCGGCCTGGAGATCGGCGCCGACGACTACGTGACCAAGCCGTACTCGCCCCGTGAGCTGGTCGCGCGGATCCGCGCGGTGCTGCGCCGGCAGAGCACCGAGACCAACGAGACGGGCGCGCCGACCCTGGCCGCCGGCCCGGTACGGATGGACATCGAGCGGCACGTGGTGACCGTCGACGGCGCCTCGGTGCAGCTCCCGCTCAAGGAGTTCGAGCTGCTGGAGCTGCTCCTGCGCAACGCCGGCCGGGTGCTCACCCGTGGCCAGCTCATCGACCGGGTCTGGGGCGCCGACTACGTGGGCGACACCAAGACGCTGGACGTGCACGTGAAGCGGCTGCGCTCCAAGATCGAGCCGGAGCCGTCCGCGCCGCGCTACATCGTCACCGTCCGGGGCCTGGGCTACAAGTTCGAGCCGTGACCGTCGCGGCTCCTCACCCCGCCACCTGACCGACTCCGGCCACGGCGGGCCGGGCCGCGCTGCCCGTGGTCTCCCGCCTCGTCGGCCCCCGCGTCGCACTGCTCCGTGTCCGCGTCGCGCCTGCTCACCCGTTTCGTGCCCGCACCTCCTCGCCGTCCGCCTCGCTCTCGGAGAGCTTCGAAGCGGTCTTCGGGCAGTCGTTGTTCGCCGCGAACGAACCTGTCGGCGATCGTCGCGGGCTGCTAGGGGCCTGCTCGGGCGGGCGCGGGCCTCCGGTGTGCGGGGTGGTCTGAGGTTGGGCGGGCGTATCGCTCGTTGGCGGGCGGTGGGTGGAACGGGGTGGGCGTCTGCTGGGGCCGGATGCACCCACGGTGTTCCGCTGACGGGCTTTGGCATGCGCTGGGTGGAGCGTCATGGGTGTCTCGGCGGCCGGGATGCACCTATGGTGTTCCACTGGCCGGGTTGGCGGCCGCTGGGTGGAACGTCATGGGTCTCCGCGGCCGGGATGCACCCATGGCGTTTCCACTGACGAGGTGTCGCCCGCTGGGTGGAACGTCACGGGTGTCCGGATGCGCTCGCGGACGTCACCCGTCTGCGTGGGAGTGCGGGTGGTTGTCCGGTTCGGTGGTGGTGGGCGGCACCCTGGACGCGGAATCGCCGTGGGCGGGGCGGCGTTGTAGACGGGTGAACGACCGAGCAGGCGAACACCCCCGAGCCGCCCCCCGCCCCCGGCGGAATGACGGCAGGCCGCCGGTCGTTACACATCATCCGGCGCCGCGTGCAGGCCCCCCGCCCCGCGAGCCAGCCGGACATCCCCGGCCCCGTGAGCTGGCCCCCCGGCTCCACGAGCGTGCCGGATCCCCTTCAAGACTTTTCGAGCGCCTGACGGTGTCCACACCCCCCGGTGTGTTGACCCCCGAATGGAGCCCCCGTCATGAACACGATCCTGCGTAAGAGCATCCTCGGTATCGCTGGTCTGGCCTTCACCGGTGGCGTGTTCGCCGGTCCGGTCGCCGCCCACACCGACACCCCCGCCCACGCCGCCGCCAAGCCCGTCGCGGTCGCCACCGTGCAGGGCGAGCAGTCCCGCATCGACCTGAACGACGAGCAGCTGGCCAACGCGAAGGCGATCATCGCCGCGACGAAGAAGGCCGGTCTGCCCGAGCGGGCCGCGGTCATCTCGATCGCCACCGCCCTGCAGGAGTCGAAGCTGGAGAACCTCGGGCACCTCGGCGACAAGAATGACCATGACTCGCTGGGTCTGTTCCAGCAGCGCCCCTCCTCGGGTTGGGGCACGCCGGAGCAGATCACCGACCCCGAGTACTCCACCCTGGCCTTCCTCAAGGGCCTGAAGCAGGTCGACGGCTGGGAGAAGATGCCCCTGACCGACGCCGCCCAGACCGTCCAGGTCTCCGCCTACCCCGACGCCTACGCCCAGTGGGAGAAGCAGGCCACCGACATCGTGGCCCAGCACTGGACCAAGTAAGACGTGAAGGCCGGCACCCCCAACCCGGGGTGCCGGCCTTCACGCGTATTCAGCGCACGACCTTGACGTTGAACAGGGGAGTGCCCAGCCGGCCGTAGAGGCGCAGCCAGATCGGCAGCAGCATCTCGGTGCCCCGTGCCGTGGTGATGTCGCCCAGGTCGATCACGTCGGTGTGGCCGAAGCTGGTGAGCAGGTCGACGACCACCTTCTTGGCCTCGGCGTCGTCGCCGGAGACGAAGACGCTGTGGTCACCGTCGGCGAGCTGCCGGGGGTGCGTCATCAGGTCGGCCGTGAGCGTGTTCAGCGCCTTGACCACCCGGGTGCGGGGGAACGCCCGCTGGATCCGCTCGGCGAGCGAGTCGTCGTTGACCACCGACAGGGTGGGCGGAAAACCCTTGCTGAAGTCGAGCGGGTTGGCGATGTCGAGCAGGACCTTGCCGGCCAGGTTCTCCGCGCCCGCCGCGTTCAACGCGGGCAGGGAGCCGTCGCCGCTGGTCGCGTTCACCACCAGATCAGCCTCGGCCGTGGCGGCGGCGTGGCCGGCCAGGGTGACGCCGGAATGTCCGGCGGCCCACTCGCCCCAGTCTCCGGCCTGTGTGGCGGCGACGTCCCGGGTGCCGACGACGACCTCGTGCCCCAGCTCGGCCGCGCGAGCGGCGATGGCCCGCCCCACCATGCCGGTGCCCAGTACTGCGATGCGCATGTCGAATCCGTCCTCCGATTGCGGCGCGACGACGACTGCCACGCCCGATGCGACCGAGACTAACAGACAGGTCTGTCTACTAGAAGGATGAGGAGACGTACCGGTCTGTAGACTTCGCCGAACGACGGAGGAGGAACCATGGCCCGCACGCCCGCCGGCACCGCCCGGGACCGCATCCTGGAGACCGCGTTCCGGCTGTTCTACGCGTACGGGCCCCGTGGCGTCGGGGTGGACACGGTGATCGCCGAGTCGGGCGTCGCCAAGGCCACGCTCTACAAGCACTTCCCACGCAAGGACGACCTGGTCCTGGCGTACCTGGACAAGGTCGACCTGGCCTGGTCAGGCGCGTTGCGGGACGCGGCCCGGGAGGCCGGTGACGATCCCCGGGCGCAACTCGTCGGCATGTTCGACGCGCTCGGCGGCGCCTGCCGCCGCGAGGGCTACCACGGCTGCGCGTTCATCAACACCGCGGCCGAGTCGCCCGCCGGGAGCGCCGTGCACGCCCGTACCGTCGCGCACAAGAACGCCGTGCGGGCCTGGGTGACCGACCTGGCCCGGCAGGCCGGGGCGGCCGAGCCGGAGTTGCTGGCCCGTCAGCTGACCCTGCTGCTCGACGGCGGGCTGGCCGGCGGAGTGCTCGACGGCGACCCGGCGGTCGCCGACGCGGCGAAGCGGAGCGCACACGCCCTGATCGACGCGGCGCTCCCGAAGCGTTAAGAGGGGGCCCCTCCTCTACCGGAGGCGTTAATAAGGGGCCCTTCCTTACTCGCTGGCCGGGTGGGGGGCGACCTGGCCCTGGCGGAAGCGGGCGGCGCAGAGTTCGGCCAGCTTCGCATACGCGGGCTCGCCGACCAGCGCGGTCAGCTCCGGCCCGTAGGAGAGGTACATCGGCTCGGCGCCGACGTGCGCGTCCGTGGACGAGGTGCACCACCAGTCCAGGTCGTGCCCGCCCGCGCCCCAGCCGCGCCGGTCGAACTCGGCGAGCGTGGAGATCAGCACCTTGGTGTTGTCCGGCCGGGTGTGCCACTCCTGGTCGCGGCGCACCGGCAGCTGCCAGCAGACGTCGGGCTTGTATTCCAGCGGGTGCACGCCGTCGCGCAGCGCCTGGGCGTGCAGGGCGCAGCCGCCGCCACCGGCGAAGTCGGCGTCGTTGAGGAACACGCACGGCGCGTCGACGTCGCGGGTGGCGGTGCGCCGGGCCGGGGTCTTGCCGTCGACCGTGTCGTTCTCGGTCCAGTTCTTGAAGCCGCGGCGGAAGTGCTGCCAGGTCTCCGGCGTCAGCCGCTTGACCGCCGCCCGCACCCGCTTCTCGTCGTCGGAGTCGGTGAAGAACGCGCCGTGCGAGCAGCACCCGTCGGCGGCCCGCCCGGCGATGATGCCGTGGCAGCCCCGGCCGAAGACGCACGTCCAGCGGGACAGCAGCCAGGTCAGGTCGGCGCGGACGACGTGCTTCGGGTCGGCCGGGTCGACGAACTCGATCCACTCCCGCGGGAAGTCCAGCCCGACCTCGCGGCTGCGCGGGTCGTCGGGGTCGTCCACCAGCACGTGAAGCTCGATCTGCCCTGTCACCCGGACCAGCGTACGCGCGGTCACCCCGCCCGGCCGGCGAGCCGACGAAACGTGTTGCCCCTAGGGTTCTTCCCATGCGACTGGGTGTCCTCGACGTCGGTTCCAACACGGTGCACCTGCTGGTGGTCGACGCCCATCACGGCGCCCACCCCTGGCCGGCCCACTCCGAGAAGGTGGTGCTGCGGCTGGCCGAGCAGATCGGTCCGGACGGCGCGCTGACCGACACCGGCGCGGACGGGCTGGTCAAGGCCGTCGGCATGGCCCGGGCGGCGGCCGACGGGCTGGGCGCCGAGGACCTGCTGGCGTTCGCCACCAGCGCGGTCCGCGACGCCACCAACGCCGGCGAGGTGCTGGCCCGGGTCCGCGACGAGACCGGCGTACGCCTGGAGGTGCTCTCCGGCGCGGACGAGGCGCGGATGACGTTCCTCGCGGTGCGGCGGTGGTTCGGCTGGTCCGCCGGGCGGCTGCTGGCGATGGACATCGGCGGCGGCTCGCTGGAACTGGCCGCCGGCATCGACGAGCACCCGGACGTCGCGGTGTCGCTGCCGCTCGGGGCGGGCCGGCTCAGCCGGGAGCGGCTGGCGGTCGACCCGGCCGGCCTGCTGCCGCCGCCGGCCGAGGCCGTGGAGGAACTGCGGGCGTACGTGGACGCGCAGCTCGACCCGGTGGTGAAGCAGTTGACCGAGGTGGGCTGGGAGCGTCCGGTCGCGACCTCGAAGACGTTCCGCACGCTGGCCCGGCTGGCCGGGGCCGCGCCGTCCGGCGCCGGTCTCTGGGCCCGGCGCAGCCTGACCCGCACCGGGCTGCGCCAGGTGCTCGGGTTCGTTCGGCACATCCCGCCGGCCCAGTTGCCGGAGTTGGAGGGGGTCAGCGCGCAACGGGCCCATCAGCTCCTGGCCGGCGCGGTGGTGGCCGAGGCGGTCATGCGCCGGCTCGACGTCGACAGTCTGGACATCTGCCCCTGGGCGCTGCGCGAGGGAGTCATCCTGCGCCGGTTGGATCAGCTCGCGCCGATGTGATCCGTGCGGCCGCTCTGGGCGCTTTGCGGCTGCTCGTCCCGATGCCTCCTGGCGGGGGCGGCTACCCTCAGAGGCGTGACTTCCCGCGTCCCGGTGCTCCTGTCCACGTCCTCGGTCTTCCCCGAACGGACCGCGGCGGCGTTCCAGCTCGCCGCGGCGCTCGGGTACGACGGCATCGAGGTGATGGTCTGGACGGACCCGGTCAGCCAGGATCCGGGCGCGCTGCGAGGCCTGTCCGAGCACTACGGCGTCCCGGTGCTCTCCGTGCACGCCCCCTGCCTGCTGGTCACCCAGCGGGTGTGGAGCGCCGACCCGTGGGAGCGGCTGCGGCGGGCCGCCGAGCTGGCCGAGACGCTCGAGGCGCCGACCGTGGTGGTGCACCCGCCGTTCACCTGGCAGCGCGACTACGCGCGCACGTTCGCCGACGGGCTCGACACCATCGCCGGGCGCTTCGGCGGGCTGCGCTTCGCGGTGGAGAACATGTTCCCGGTGCGGATGGCCGGCCGGCAGTTCGTGCCGTACGTGCCGGGCTGGGATCCGACCGACACCGGCTACGCCTCCTACACGCTCGACCTCTCGCACTGCGCGGCCTCGCACACGGACGCGCTGGCCATGGCCGACCGGATGGGCTCCGGCCTGGCGCACGTGCACCTGGGCGACGGCACCGGCGAGGGGCGGGACGAGCACCTGGTGCCCGGCCGGGGCGGCCAGCCCTGCGCGGAGCTGCTCCGCTCGCTGGCCGGGCGCGGCTTCACCGGCTCGGTGGCGGTGGAGGTCACCACCCGGGGCGCGAAGAGCCGCGCGGTCCGCGAGGCGGATCTGCGGGAGTCGCTGGAGTTCGCCCGGGCCAACCTGACCGCGCCCTCACCGGTCGACGCCTGAGCCGCCCCCGCGCCGGTCGACGGCCCGCGCCGGTCGACGCCCTGAGCCGGTCGACGCCCTGAGCCGGCCGACGCCCTGAGCCGGCCGACGCCCTGAGCCGGCTCGCGCCGGCCGAGGGTCAGATGACCGGGGAGAGCGGCTGGGCCGGCACCGCCTGCTCGCCGACCGCGGCCCGCTTGCGGGCCCGGTGCGCGGCCACGTGCGAGCGGGTGGCGCAGCGCTCGGAGCAGAACCGCCGGCAGCAGTTGGACGAGGTGTCCAGGTAGACGTTGCCGCAGCGCTCGTCCGCGCAGACGCCGAACCGGGCGCTGCCGTACTCGCAGAGCCAGACCGACAGCCCCCAGACCGCGCCGGCCAGGTATTCGGAGGAGACCGAGGCGCCCCGGCTGGTCACGTGCATGTGCCAGTCGGAGGAGTCGTGGCCGGAGATGCGCGGCTGCACCGGGAACGCCTCCAGCAGCGCGTTCAGCTCCGCCACCGCCTCCCCGTCCCGCCCCGAGGTGCCGTACGCGAAGACGTCCCGGAGGCGCTTCTGCGCCCGCCGGAAGATCGCCAGGTCCCGTTCCGCGACCTCGTCGCGCATCCAGGCGTTCTCGTCCGGGAAGAGGGCCCGCAGGCCGTCGAGGTCGTCCAGCCGGGCGTTGACGAGCTCGACCCCGGTCCGGGCGTACGCGTCGAAGTTCACGACACCAACGGTAGACGACTCAGGGCAGACGCGGCGCGTCGATGTAGTGGGGCAGGAACCGCGCGTAACCGTCAGTGATGAGGCTCTCGCTCTCCCGTACCCCGGCACCGGCCGACCCGCCGTCCACGATCCAGCTGCCGAGCACCGTCCGGTAGCCGGCGAACTCGGGCAACGCGCGGAACTCCTGGTAGCAGAAGCCCTCGTCGCCGTAGATCCCCGGGTTGGTGATCTCGGTGCCGCCGGTCACGATGCGTACCGAACCGCCCTCCCGGCCGAGCAGCGGCTTGGCCACGTACTCGGTCATTCCGCGCGGCGAGTCGAGGTATGCCGGCAGCAGCAGCTCGTGGCCCGGGTACAGCTCCCAGAGCACGGCCAGCAGCGCCTTGTTCGACAGCAGCAGCTTCCAGGCCGGCTCGATCCAGGTGGTCGGGGTGCCAGGGTCCAGCGCCGGCCGCCCGTACGGCTCGGCGAGCATCCATTCCCAGGGGTAGAGCTTGAAGCAGGTGGTGATCGGCCGGTCGTCGGCGTCGACGAAGCGCCGCCCGTCCCAGCCGACGTGCTGGATCGGCATGAGCGTCACGTCCAACCCGGCCTGGCGGGCGGTCTCGGCCAGGTAGCCGGCGGTGATCTGGTCCTCGCCCGACTCCTCCTCGTTCGACCAGAGCACGTGCACCCGGGGGTCGTGCAGCCCGGTGCCGATCTTGGCCCACGAGGCGGTCAGCCGCTCGTGCAGGCTGTTCCACTGGTCCGCGTCCGGGCGGGTGTCCTCCAGCCAGTACCACTGCACGATGCTCGCCTCGACCAGCGCGGTCGGGGTGTCGGCGTTGTACTCCAGCATCTTCGGCGGCCAGGTGCCGTCGTACCAGAGGTCGAACCGGCCGTAGAGCGTCGGCGGTGCCTCCCGCAGCGAGCGGGCGACCGCCTCGGCGGCCCACTCCGGGATGCCGAACTCGGCGTAGCGGCGGCGGGCCACCACGTGCTCGGCGGCGGCGACGGACATCCGGTGCAGCTCCTCGGTCGCCTCCTCCAGCCGGAGCACCTCGTCCAGGGTGAAGGAGTAGGCCGCGGTCTCGTCCCAGTACGACATGATCTCGCCGTCGGGCAGCTCGGTGTCCACGTACACCAGCCCCTGGGTCCGGATGGTGTCGTCCCAGTCGCGGCGCGGGGTGCTCGCCTCGCGGCGCACGTCAGCCCCCGCAGGAGGCGAGGTGGGTGCCGAAGCCGCCCCGGTCGGGCAGCGCGGCGGCCGGGGCCGTGTCCCCGCGTGCGGCGGTGGCCGGGGCGGGGACGCGCAGGGCCACGGCGACGGTGTCGCCGCCCCCGCCGGCCGGGCCGAGCGCGCAGTCGTCATCGTCGTCGTCGTAGCCGTTGTTGCAACCGGTGAGCGCGAGGGCCAGCACGGTCAGCGCGCCGAGCTGCACGGTGGCCGAGCGGAGCCGGCGCCGGGGGTGTCGTCGATCCACGTGAACGTTGTAGCCGATGGCCGCCAGCGCCGGTGCCCCGCGTCCCGGGTTCGCGTGCCGAGTGAGGTTGGCCGCCGCGCCCGGCGAGGGCCCCGGGCCGGGCGTTACGCTCGGCTCATGCTCCGTTCCGTCATCCTCGCCGCCTCCCGGTCAACCCAGGTGGAGCGGCTCGTCGCGACGGCCCCGTTCACCCGGGACGTCGTCCGCCGGTTCGTCGCCGGCGCCGCCACCGACGACGCGCTGCGCGCGACCCGCGCACTCGTCGCCGACGGCCAAGCGGTCACCCTCGACTACCTGGGCGAGGACACCACCACCCCGGAGCAGGCGAACGCCACCCGGGACGAGTACCTCACGCTGCTGCGCCTGCTCGGGGCCGCCGGCCTCACCCCGGCCGCCGAGGTCAGCGTGAAGCTGTCCGCGCTCGGCCAGGCGTTCGACGAGCAGTTCGCGTACGACAACGCGCGGCAGATCTGCGCGGCGGCCGACGCGGCCGGCACCACGGTCACCCTGGACATGGAGGACCACACCACCACCGACTCGACCCTGGACATCCTGGCCAAGCTGCGCAAGGACCACCCGTCGACCGGCGCGGTGCTCCAGGCGTACCTGCGGCGGACCGAGTCGGACTGCCGCGAGCTGTCCGCGGCCGGCTCCCGGGTGCGGCTGTGCAAGGGCGCGTACAAGGAGCCCGAGTCGGTGGCGTACCAGTCCGCCCGCGAGGTGGACAAGTCCTACGTGCGCTGCATGAACGTGCTGATGGCCGGCGACGGCTACCCGATGCTGGCCACCCACGACCCGCGCCTGATCGCGATCGGCGAGGACCGGGCCCGCTGGTTCGACCGCGACCCGGGGCGGTTCGAGTTCCAGATGCTCTACGGCATCCGCCCGGAGGAGCAGAAGCGTCTGGTCGGCGAGGGCTACACGGTCCGCACCTACGTCCCCTACGGCGACCAGTGGTACGGCTACCTGATGCGCCGGCTCGCCGAGCGCCCGGCCAACCTGATGTTCTTCGGCCGCGCGGTGGTCTCGAAGAAGTGAGCCTTGACCGGCAAAGCTAACAGCATTAGCTTTATGGCTATGACGGTTAGCCAGGTGGTGCGGGACGGCGGGACGATCGCGTACGAGACGCACGGCTCGGGGCCTCTCGTGGTGCTCGCGCACGGCATGGGGGAGAACCGGGCGGCCTTCCGGCACCTGACCCCCCGACTGGTGGCGGCCGGCTACCGGGTCGCCTCGATCGACGTACGCGGCCACGGCGACTCCAGCCCGCACTGGCCCACGTACGCCCCGGCCGCGGTCGGCGGCGACCTGCTCGCCGTGGTCCGGGCGCTCGGCGGTGGGCCGGCCACGCTGGTCGGCAGCTCGTCCAGCGGGGCCGGCGTCGTCTTCGCCGCCGCCGACGCGCCCGACCTGGTCAGCGGCATCGTGCAGATCAGCCCGTTCGTCGGCGCCCCGAAGCCGAACCTGGCGATGCGGGCCGCCCAGGCGGCCGTGCTCCGCAGCCCCCGGCTGTTCGGGCTGTTCCACAACACGCTCTTCCCGTGCGGCCGACCGGCCGACGACGCCGCGTACCGCAGGGAGATGGTCGCCAGGCTGCGCGGCCGGATGGACGCGGTGCGCGGGGTGATCGCGCCGGTCGACCCGCACTGGACCGCGCGGGCGCCCGAGGTGCGGCAACCGGTGCTGGTGCTGATGGGCACGAAGGACCCGGACTTCCCCGACCCGGGCGCCGAGGCCCGCGCCGCCCGTCGGCAGTTCGCCGTCGCCGAGGCGCGCATGATCGCCGACTCCGGCCACTACCCGCACGCTGACCAGCCCGACGCCACCGCCGCCGACCTGGCCGAGTTCCTGACGGCGACCGCGCGTGCCTAGGGCCGGCCTGACCCCCGCGACGGTGGTCCGGGAGGCCGCCGTGCTCGCCGACGAGGTCGGCTACGACCGGCTGACCCTGGCCGCGCTCGCCGGCCGGCTCGGCGTCGCGCTCCCCAGCCTCTACAAGCACGTGCGGGGCGTGGACGCGCTGCACCAGAAGCTCGCCGTGCTCGCCGCCGCCGAGATGGCGGACGTGCTGACCGCCGCCGCCGCGGGTCGGGCCGGCGACGACGCGTTGCGCGCCGTCGCCGCCGCCTACCGGGCGTACGCCCACCGGCACCCCGGCCGCTACCCGGCCGCCCAGCGCGCGCCCGACCCGGCCGACCCCGAGCACCTGGCCGCCGCCGAACGCGCGGTCGGCGCGATCTTCGCGATCCTGCGCGGGTACGGCCTCGACGGCGACGCGGCCGTCGACGCCACCCGGATGTTCCGGGCCACCGTGCACGGCTTCGTCTCCCTGGAGGCGGCGGGCGGGTTCGGGCTGCCCCGCGACGTCGACCGCTCGTTCGACCAGATGGTCGACGGGCTGGACCTCGCCTATCGCGGCTGGCGGTCCCGATGAAGGCGCTGCTGCTGGGCCTGATCTTCCTGCTGGAGCTGGCCATGCTCGCGGCGGCCGGACTCTGGGGCTTCACGCTCGACGCCGGCTGGCCGGTGCGGCTGCTCGCCGGCCTCGGCGCGCCGCTGGTGATCGCCGTCGTCTGGGGAGTGTTCTGCTCGCCCCGGGCGACCGTGGCGCTGCCCGCCCCGGCCAAGCTGGGCGTGCAGGCGGCCTGCTTCCTCGGCGGCGGCGTCCTGCTGGCCCTGGCCGGTCACCCACTTCCCGGCGCGGCCCTGGTGCTGCTCTGGGCCGTCGACAAGGCCCTCCTCGTCCGCTCCGGCAACCCGATCTGACCCGCCCTCCGAGCGAGGCGCGCGGCCGATCTTGGTACCGATCCGCCCTCGGAGGGGCGGATCGGCACCAAGATCTCGACACACGGCTGGATCTTGGAAGTTTGAGGCCCCTATGGGGGCCGTTTCCTTCCAAGATCTGGCTCGCGGTCCGACGCCCTGGCCCGGGTCCCCGTCGATCTTGGGGTTGTGGCACCTCGGATAACGGGTCAATCGGACATGCTGGGCGCCACAACTCCAAGATCGACGCACGGTGCGGGTGCGGCGCGGTGCCGGGTGGGGGAGGCAGGATTACGGGGAGGACTCTTTCCCGGAACGCCCGATTGGTCGTACCCTTCGCCGGTGACCGACGGCGACGAGGAGCCTCCCGGCCGGGCAGCCGACGGCGACGAGCCACGCGCCGGGAGCGACGGCGAGGGGCCACGCCCGCGCGTCGACGCGTCACCCGATCCGACCCCGGTCGGGAGTCCGGACCCGGCGAGCCGTGAGCCGTCGGCGCAGGTCACACCCCGCCCGGTCGCGACGGTCCCCGCCTCCGGACCGGCCGCCTCCGGACCCGCCTCCGGACCGTCCGCCTCCGGACCGTCCGCCTCCGGACCGACCGCCTCCGGACCGACCGCCTCCGGACCGACCGCCTCCGGACCGACCGCCCCCGGACCGACAGCACCCGCACCCCGCGCGACCGCCCCTAGACCCGACCTGGCCTCGTCCGGGTCGAGCGTGGCCTCGTCCGGGTCGAGCGCCACCGCGCCCGCTCCTGCACTGGCCGCACCCGATTCGAGCGCATTCGTTCCCGTCCCGATCCCGGCTGCACCCGAGCCGGACGCGGGCCTTCCCGCCCCGAGGCCGGCCGCCCCCGAGCCGGGTGTCGTCGCCCTCGAGCCGAGTGCCGTCGTCCCCGGGCCAGGTGCGGTCGCCCCCGCCCGGAGGCCGGCCACCCCTGATCCCGGTGCCGCCGCCTCCGAGCACGGTGCGGTCGTCCCCGCCCCGAGGCCGGCCGCCTCCGAGTCGGGTGCCGTCGTCCCCGAGTCGGGGGCGGTCGTCCCCGAGTCGAGTGCCGTCGTCCCCGAGTCGGGCACGGGCGCCTCCGAGTCGGGCGCGGTCACCTCCGAGTCGGGCGAGGTCGCATCCGCCCCGGAATCGAGCCCGGCCAACCCGACGCCGAGTGCGGTCGCGTCCGCGCAGGTGCCGGCCGCCCCGTCCGCGAGGCCGACAGTGCCCGAGCCGATCACGCCCGCATCCCCTCCGGCAGCGGCCGCGCCCGAGGAAGGCGCCGACGCGCCCCGCCAGGCGCCGCCGCCTTCGACGACGCCGCCCACGGCGCCGCCGCCTTCGACGACGCCGCCCACGGCGACGCCGCCCACGGCGACGCCGCCCACGGCGCCGCCGCCCACGGCGACGACGCCGCCCTCGATGCCACCGCAGGTGGCCGTACCCCATGCGCCTGCCCCGATCGGGAGGGTGGCGAAGAAACGACGCTGGCCGCTCTGGACCGCCCTCGGCCTGGCCCTCGGGCTGACGGCGGGCGCGGTGCCCGGCGTACTCCTGCGGCAGTTGGCGCCCGACGCGGCCGGGCGGCCGGCCGCGGGCCGGGAGGACCGGGGTACGCCGGAGCAGCGGCGGCTCGCCGAGCGGATGGTCGCGCAGCTCGACCGGCAGGCCGGCGCGCTGCTCGGCGGCGACCGGGCCGGCTTCCTCGCGGTGGCCGAGCCGGCGGCCCGGCCGGCGCTCACCAAGCGGTACGCGGCGTTGCGCGCGCTGCGGACCAGCGTGTGGCGACCCGCCGCCGTCGGTGTGCCGGTGGCCGTCGACGGGCGGCCCGGGGAGTGGCGGCTGACGGTGACCGTGGGCTACTGCTTCGTGGTGCCGGGCTGCGGGCCGAGCACGGCGACGATGGGCACCCGGTGGCGGGTGGTGGGGGAGGAGCCGCGACTGGCCGCCCTGGAGCCGTCCCGGACGGATCCGACCGGCGTACGCCCGTGGGAGGTCAGCGACCTGGCCGTCGCGGTGGGCAAGCGGGCGGTGGTGGCCACCACGCCGGTCCAGCGGGCCAAGCTGCCGGGGTTGCTGGCGCAGGCGGAGTCGGCCGCCCGGGCCGCGGACCGGTACGCGGTCGACGGCACGCCTCCGGACCGCTACCTGGTCTTCTACGCCGGGCGGACGGAGTGGCAGCGGTGGTACGGCGGTGGCCGACCGAAGTGGACCGCCGGGTACGCGGTGGGCGTCGGTGGGGGGCGGCACGACGTCGTGCTCAACGCGCAGAGCCTCTCCCCGGCCGGAGTGGACGACCTGCTGCGGCACGAGCTGACCCACGCCGCCTCGCTGCCGGAGCAGGGTTACGCGGATCGGGCGAGCTGGTGGCTGGTGGAGGGGCTGGCCGAGTACGCCGGCACCGACGGCCAGCCGGTCGACCGCTACGAGGGCCTGGCCGAGGTGCGCAAGCTGCTCCGGGGCGGGTGGTCCGGCCGGCTGGACGCGGTGGCTCCGGCCGACGACGCGAGCGACGACCGGGTCGGCGGCGCCTACGGCGTCGGGTACCTGGCCGTGCGGCACCTGGTCGACCGCTACGGCGAGCAGCGGGTGCTGGACTTCTTCCGGGCCGTGGTGCACCAGCGCCGGTCCCCGGCCGAGGCCGCCGACGAGGTGTTCGGTGACCCGTGGTCGGCGTTGCAGGACGACTGCGTCGCCTACGTGCGAACCGCCGCCGGCTGACCCGTCGACGCCGGTCGACGGGTCGTAGCATGGGCCGGGTGGCCCGCACTCCCTCGCCGCGGCTGCCCGCGGCCCGCCGCCCCCGTCTCGTCACCGCCCTGCTCGCCGTCGTCGCCCTGACCGGCACCACCGCCGCCTCCTGCGGTGACGACACCTCCGCCGTCGCCGTCGCCCCGGTCGGCCGCGCGCCGGTGAGCGAGGTGATCGACGCGCCGGCCACGGTGACCGCCCGGGCCGCGGCCACCCTCACCGCCCCCGCCGACGGCACGCTGGCGAGCCTGCGGGTCCAACCAGGACAGCGGGTGTCCCGCGGGCAGGTGCTCGCGGTGATCGACTCGCCGGCCGCCCGGGACCGGCTGGCGCAGGCGCGGGAGGCGTTGCGCGCGGCGAAGCGCGCCGGCCGGGGCGTCGGCGTCGGCGACCTGGGCGGTAGCCGGCGCGGCACCGACAAGGCCGCGGACGAGGCGTTCGCCGCCGCCCGCGCCGCCGCGGGCAAGGTCGGCGACCCGCAGTTGCGCGCCGCGCTGCTGCTCCAGGTCCGGTCGGCGCAGCAGCAGTACGAGTCGGCCGCCCGCGCCGCCGACCGCGCGGTCACCGCCGTGCAGCGCGGCGTGGCGGGCCTGAACAGCGCCGTCGGCGCGCTGTCGGCCGCGCAGCGCCTCCAGGCCCAGCAGGCGTACGACCTGGCGAAGGCGACCGTCGACGCGTTGACGCTGCGCGCCCCGATCGGCGGTGTGGTGCAGCCGGGTGGCACCCGGACGGCCGCACCGAGCGACCTCGCCGGGCTGCTCGGCGCGGCCGGGGGCGGGGCGGTGCCCGGTCTGGACCCGTCGGCGCTGGGCGGGGCCGGTCAGGGCGGCCCGCCGGCCGGGGTCGACGACGCGGTGCCGGCCGGTGGCCGGGTCACCGCCGGCACCCCGGTGCTCACGGTGGTGGACACCGGGCGGCTGGGCCTGCTCGCCGAGGTCGACGAGACCGACGTGCTGCTGGTCCGGGCCGGGGTGCCCGCCTCGGTCGAGTTGGACGCGGTGACCGGCGCGACCTACGAGGCCACGGTGCGGTCCGTCGACGTGTTGCCCACCAGCTCGGCCCGGGGCGGGGTCACCTACCGGGTCCGGCTCGACCTGGGGGCCGGTCGGCTCGGTGAGGCGGAGGCCGCGCCCGCGCCCCGCCCCGGGATGAACGCGGTGGTCCGGCTCCGGGTGCGGGAGGCCGCCGACGCGGTGGCCGTACCGGCCTCGGCGGTGTTCTCCGCGGACGGGCGGGACGCGGTCTGGGTGCTGCGCGACGGACGCGCGGACCGGGTCCCGGTGACGGTCGGCGTGCAGGGTCAGGACCTGGTGCAGATCGTGGACGGGGTGCGGGCCGGCGACCGGGTGGTGGTGCGCGGCGCCGACCAGGTCCGCGACGGCCAGGAACTCCCGTGACCGTCGCCGCGGTCGAGGCGGTCGACGTCTCGCGCACGTACGAGCTGGACGGGGTGTCGGTGTCCGCGCTGCGCGGCGTCTCGCTCACCATCGACCAGGGCGAGTACGTGGCGGTGATCGGCCCGTCCGGTTCCGGCAAGTCCACGCTGATGCACCTGCTCGGCGGGCTGGACCGGCCCACCGGGGGCCGGCTGGTGATCGGGGGTCGGGACGTGGCCACGCTGACCGCCCCGGAGCTGGCGACGCTGCGCAACGAGACCATCGGCTTCGTCTTCCAGGCGTTCCACCTGCTGGCCCGGACGTCCGCGGTGGACAACGTGGCGCTGCCGCTGGTCTACCGGGGCGTCGGCGCGCGGCAGCGCCGGGAACGGGCGGCGGCGATGCTCGGCCGGGTCGGGCTCTCCCACCGGTTGCACCACCGGCCCAACCAGCTCTCCGGCGGCGAGCAGCAGCGGGTGGCGATCGCCCGGGCGTTGGTCACCGAGCCGGCGGTGCTGCTCGCCGACGAGCCCACCGGCAACCTGGACAGCGCCACCGGCGAGGCGGTGCTGGAGCTGCTGGAGCGGTTGAACGCCGAGTCCGGGGTGGCCCTGGTGATGGTCACGCACGACCAGGAGGTGGCCGCCCGGGCGCGCCGCCGGATCGCCGTCCGGGACGGGCTGATCCGCTCCGACACCCGTCATGATCGACCGGGGTCGGGCGGTTCCGGCGCACCTGCGACACTGGACCCCGCTCCCAGCGCGGAGCCCCGGTCCGCGTCCGGAAGCGGCCCGGGGCACCCGCCCGGTGGCTCCGGTGGCGCCACCGGAGCCACCGGGCGCCTTCCGCGCGCGGGCGCCGGGGGTGCCGGATGAGGGTGGCCGAGGCCTGGCGGGTGGCGCTGGACGCGCTGCGGGCCAACCGGATGCGCAGCCTGCTGACCATGCTCGGCGTGATCATCGGGGTCGCCTCGGTGGTGATCCTGGTGGCCATCGGCACCGGCACCAAGCAGCAGGTGGAGCAGCAGGTCGAAGGGCTCGGCTCGAACCTGCTCCTGGTGGTGCCCGGAAAGATCGAGGTGGGCACCGCCCCGGTGGTGTCGCCGTTGGACCTCAAGGACGTCGACGCCGTCTCCCGGGTGGTCGGCGACCCCGGCCGGGTGGCCGTGACGGTCGCCTCCGGCGCGACCGCCCGCGCCGGCAACCGGTCGGACTTCACCACCGTGCAGGGCGTGCTGGAGACCACCCCGTCGGTGTTCACCCGGTCGCTGTCCCGGGGTCGCTACCTGACCGGCGCCGACGTCGACACCAGCCGTCGGGTGGCGGTGCTCGGCTCGTCGGTGGCCCGGTCGCTCTTCCCCGAGCGGGACCCGCTCGGCCAGCAGGTCACCCTCGCCGGCGTGCGGTTCCGGGTGATCGGCGTCTTCGCGCCGCTGGGGCAGAGCCTCGGCGTGGACCGGGACGACGAGGTGCACGTACCGGTGACCGCCGCGCAGCGGCTGTGGGGCACCCAGCGGATCGACGGAATCGCGGTCAAGGCGCCGGACCGGGAGCGGATCGACCAGCTCGGCGAGCGGATCGTGGCGGAGCTGTCCCGTCGGCACCCGGACACCGAGTTCAGCGCCGTCACCCAGCAGCAGATCCTGGGTGTGCTCGGCGACATCCTGGGTGTGCTCACCGGCGTCCTGGCCGCCATCGCCGGCATCTCGCTGCTGGTCGGCGGCGTCGGCGTCTCGAACATCATGCTGGTCTCGGTACGCGAACGCACCCGCGAGATCGGCCTGCGCAAGGCGGTCGGCGCGCGCCCCCGGGACATCGGCGTGCAGTTCCTGCTGGAGGCGGTGCTGCTCACCTCGATCGGCGGCCTGACCGGGATGGCGCTCGGCGTCGGCACCGCGCTGCTGGTCGACGCGTTCTCGCCGATCCCGGCGGCGATCACCTGGTGGTCGCTGGCGCTCGCCTTCGGCGTCTCGGCGGCGGTGGGCATCGTGTTCGGCGTGGTGCCGGCGCAGCGGGCCGGCCGGCTCGACCCGGTGGTGGCGCTGCGCGCCGAGTAGCCAGCCACCGGTCCCACGAACGGGAACGGGACGAGCCACCCGTCCGGGCGAAAAAGCCCTGGTGGACACCGGGTGAACGGCCGTCCCGCCATGATCAAACGAGAGAAGGGATCGCGCTGGTCACAGCCGTCCCGCTACCGTACTGGTTACACGCGCGTCGCTCGTCGAGGCGGGAGCACCTGCCCGGTGACACGCGCCGGGCACGGGAATGGGTCGGTGAGCCATGGCCGGGTCGCAGTCCGACGCACGGCTGTCGGATGTCAGGTTCCTGACCGTCGCCGAGGTGGCGACGGTCATGCGGGTCTCCAAGATGACGGTCTACCGTCTCGTGCACAGCGGTGAGCTGACCGCGGTGCGCGTCGGCCGGTCGTTCCGGGTGCCCGAGCACGCCGTGCACGAATACCTCCGGGGCGCGTTCCAGGAGTCCGCCTGACCCCTCGGCGGCCGGTCCGCCGAGTGCGACGAAAAGGGGCATCGACGGGGGCGCGTTGGTCCTGCTGACGCACTCCGGCTACCCTGGACCACGACCGTGACCGCACCCTGGTGTGCCCTGCCCACCTCGCTGGTCCGGTCCGTTGTCCGCAAGCGGGCACGGTGCCACCGACGGTGGCGCCTCCCGGTCCGCCCCGCACGTTGCATCGAAAGGCTGTCGTATGGGCTCGGTGGTCAAGAAGCGCCGCAAGCGCATGGCTAAGAAGAAGCACCGCAAGCTGCTGCGCAAGACCCGCGTCCAGCGTCGCCGTCTCGGCAAGTGACCGGGGCCGGGCTCTGGCCCGGCACCCGGCACCACTTGCCAACTGTCGACCCTCGGAGGCTCAGGTGATCAGGCCGCGGACGTCCCGGCTCGATCCCGCCTGCCGCGCAAGGCGCACGACATGACCCCCGGTGGCACCTCCGGTGCTCCGGGGGTCGTCGTCGTCACCGGGGTCGGCCGCTACCTCGGCGCGAACGTCGCCGCCCGGCTCGCCGCCGACCCGCGCATCGAGCGCGTCATCGGCGTCGACCCGGCTCCGCCCAACCCCGAGCTGACCGACCTGCTCTCGGACGTCGAGCGGGTCCGCATCGACCTCGACTCGCTCGGCGGTCTCCTGGCCGACCTCGACGTCGACGCCGTGGTGCACCTGGCGTTGGTCTCCGCCCCCGATCCGCAGCTCGGCGGCCGGACGGGGATGAAGGAGCAGAACGTCATCGGCACGATGCAGCTGCTCGCCGCCTGTCAGCGGGCGCCCCGGCTGCGCAAGCTCGTGGTCCGCTCGTCGACCGCCGCGTACGGGGTGTCGTTCCGCGACCCGGCCGTCTTCACCGAGGAGACCGAGCCGCGCGAGGTGCCGCGCGGCGGTTTCGGCCGCGACATCCTCGACATCGAGGGATACGTGCGGGGGTTCCGCCGCCGCCGGCCCGACGTCACCGCCACCGTGCTGCGCTTCGCCCCGTTCATCGGGTACGCGGCCGACACCACGCTCACCCGCTACTTCTCCCAGCCGGTGGTGCCCACCGTCTTCGGCCGCGACCCGCGCCTGCAGTTCGTCCACTTCGACGACGCCCTGGAGGTGCTGCACCGGTCGGTCGCCGAGGAGCACCCGGGGACCTACAACGTCGCCGGGCCGGGCGTGCTGTCGCTGTCCCAGGCGATCCGCCGGGCCGGTCGGGTGGCGCTGCCGGTGCTGGAGCCGGGCCTGGCCGGGGTGGCCGCGGTCGCCCGCACCATGGGTTTCGGGCGCTACGGCCTGGACCAGGTCGACCTCTTCGTGCACGGCCGGGTGGTCGACACCAGCCGGCTGGAGCGCGAGTACGGCTTCACCCCCCGTTCCACCGCCGCCGCCTTCGAGGACTTCATCCGCGCCCACCACGGCGGCGTGGTGGTGACCCGGGACCAGCTCGCCGCCGCGGAGCAGCTGGTGCTGGAGAGCATCCGGCAGGTCCGCTCGACCGTCCAGGAGCGTTCGTGAGCAGCCCGGAGGAGCGGCGTGACGCGCGCTACGACGTACCGCTGACCGTGCCCGAGCCGGGTGCGGAGCCGGCGCGGCGCAACGGGCACCGCCGGGTCACCGCGCCGGCCGCCCGCCCGGCCGCGTCGGCCGACGAGCCGGACACCTCCACCGACGAGCCCGCCGGCGCCGCGGCCGTGCCCGGCGCGGAGGCCGCCCGTCCCACCGACGATCCGGGCGTCCCCGCCGCCCGGCCACCGGCCCGGAAGGCGGTGGCGAAGAAGGCCGTGGCCAAGAAGGCGGTGGCGAAGAAGGCCGTCGACCGGAAGGCGGTGGCGGACGGGACCGACGCCGGTACGGCCGGCCCCGGAACCGGGGCGGCCCGGCCGGCGACGCCCTCCGGCCCGGCCGTGGCCGACCGGCCGGGGGACCACTGGGACCGCAGGGTCGCCCAGGGGCTCGCGTTCCTGCGTCGCCGGCTCTCCGGCGACTACGAGGTGGACGAGTTCGGCTTCGACCCCGACCTCACCGACGCGGTCTTCCATCCGCTGGTCCGGCTGCTCTACCGGGACTGGTTCCGCACCGAGGTCGGCGGCGTGGAGCACGTGCCGGCCGACGGCGCCGGCCTGGTGGTCGGCAACCACTCCGGCACCGTGGCGCTGGACGCGCTGGTGCTCTCCGCCGCGCTGCACGACCGGCACCCGCAGCGCCGCTACCTGCGGCTGCTCGGCGCCGACCTGGTCTTCCGGATGCCGGTGGTCTCCGAGCTCGCCCGCAAGACCGGCGGCACGGTGGCCTGCAACCCGGACGCGGAACGGCTGCTCGGCAACGGCGAGCTGGTCGGCGTGTTCCCGGAGGGCTTCAAGGGGGTCGGCAAGCTCTACGCCGACCGCTACAAGCTCCAGCGGTTCGGCCGGGGCGGCTTCGTCTCCGCCGCGCTGCGCACCGGCACGCCGATCGTGCCGGTCGCGATCGTCGGCGGCGAGGAGATCTATCCGATGCTCGCCGACATCAAGCCGCTCGCCCGGCTGCTCAAGTTGCCCTACTTCCCGGTGACACCGACCTTCCCCTGGCTGGGGCCGCTGGGCATGGTGCCGCTGCCGAGCAAGTGGCTGATCGAGTTCTGCCCGCCGATCCCGACCGCGCACCTGCGCGACTCGGCGGACGACCCGCTGGTCGTGTTCAACCTCGCCGACCAGGTGCGGGAGACCATCCAGCAGACGCTGCACAAGCTGCTCGAACGCCGCCCCGACCCGTTCGGCCCCTGACCGGGGGTCGGGCCCGCCGCGTCAGGCGCGCTGGCGGCGGCGGTGCAGCGCCAGCCCGGCGCTGACCGCGCCGGCGAGCAGCCCGGCGGCGGCGGTCGACGGCACGGCGATGCGTGCGGCCCGGCGGCCGGTGCGGAAGTCGCGGACGTCCCAGCCCCGTTCACGGGCCTGGCGCAGCAGCGCGGCGTCCGGGTTGACCGCCACCGCGCGGCCCACGGCCGAGAGCATCGGCAGGTCGTTCGACGAGTCGCTGTAGGCGGCACAGCGGGCCAGATCGAGCCCTTCGACGGCGGCCAGCTGGGCGACCGCCTCCGCCTTCGCCGGGCCGTGCATCAGGTCGCCGACCAGGCGGCCGGTGTACGCGCCGTCGACCACCTCGGCCACCGTGCCGATCGCACCGGTCAGGCCGAGCCGGGCGGCGATGACCCGGCCGATCTCCACCGGGGCGGCGCTGACCAGCCAGACCCGCTCACCGGCGTCGAGGTGCCGCTGGGCCAGCCGGTGCGTGCCGGCCCAGATGCGCGGCGCCATCAGCTCGTCGAAGATCTCCTCGGTGAGGCGTTCCACGTCGTCGACCCGCCAGCCCTGCACGAAGGCGAGAGCCGCCTCCTTGGCCTGGGTCATGTCGCCGGCGTGCTCGGTGGCGAGCAGCCGGAACCGGGCCTGCTGCCAGGCGAACCGGGCCAGGTCGCCGGCGGTGAAGTAGTTGCGGGCGGCCAGCCCGCGGGCGAACCAGTAGATCGAGGCGCCCCGCATCATCGTGTTGTCGACGTCGAAGAAGGCGGCGGCCGTCGGATCGGGGGTGACCGTGGTCGCGGGCGCCGCCGGGGTCTCCGACCAGCCGGCGGTGTGCCCGTGGGCGTCGGTGCTGACCGTCACCTTGCCGGTCCCGGTCACGGCGACCTCCCTGCCTCGACGACCACGTACGCGCTCCGCGTCGAGCGTATCCGGCACGTCGTGACGGTCGGGTGTCCGTCGGGAGAAGTGTGGCGTGGTCGGCGTCCGCGCTCAGCGGTCGCCGGGGCAGGCGGCCGGGGCCGGTCCGAGCGCGTCGCTGGCCGCCGGCGCGGGCAACCCGCAGGCGATGGCCTCGCGCAGCGCGTCGGCGCGCTTGCCGGCCGCGTCGAGCAGGGCGAGCGAACGGCGGGTGCGGTCCCGGTCGGCGTGGTCGGGTCGGTCCAGCAGGCCGCTGACCACCCGGCGCTGGCCGGCGAGGAAGGTGTCCACCGCGTCCAGCGCGGTCGGGTCGGACCGCTGCGCGGCGACCGTGGTGAGCAGGCGTACGCCCTGGCGGGTGTCGGTGTCCATGTCGTCCAGGACGGCGCTGAAGCCGAGCCGGTCGTCGCGCACCGAGGCGGCCTCGTCGAGCCGGGTCCGGGCGAAGTCGAGGAAGAGCTGCCCCCGGCTGATGTCCGAGCTGGCCAGCGCGAGCTGGGCGCGCTCGGTGGAGCGCTTCATGCCGTACAGGGCGTCGCCGGGCAGCGCGTTCTCGCTGGCCGCGGAGATGCCGGAGAGGGCGACCGCGCCGGCGGCCACGCCGACCAGGATCGCGCCCCGGGCCCGGGCCCGGCGGCCGGTGATCGCCGGCAGCAGCGCGCCGCGCAGGCCGCCGGCCGCGCCCGCTCGGGCCGGAGCCGTCACGCCCTCGCGCTCGGCGGTGGCCACCAGCATCGCGCGCAGGCCGGTGCGGAACTCGGGATCCACCTCCACGGTGGGCCGTTCGGCGGTGACCCGCCGGCTCACCTCGACGAGCGCGGTGAGTTCACCGTCGGCCCGGGACCGGACGTGGTGCCGGCGTCCGCCGTTGGCCTCGTCGAGAAGTTGCGCGAAGCGCTCGGCTCGCCGACGGGAGAAGAGGTCGCTGTCCACCGCGGGCACCCCCTCTCGCTGGTCACGGCCGGACGGCCGTCGTCGTCACCAGCGACCGGTGGCAGCGTGCGGCCGAGGGCCGACCGGACGGCCGACCTGACCCGCCGGACCGGGTGGCCCGGGGGACGCCGGGACAACCACTGGTCGCACCCGGAGAAACGGTTCGCGCGGGTCGCCGGTTACGGCCCGATCGGGGGCGAAATCACCGGGTGTGATCGCTGCCGGGGGACCGGTCGGGCACGCGACACCGCCCGGCGCCTGCGCCGGTGGGGTGGACGGGCTCGGAGCGGGTCAGCCCTGGAAACCGTCGGGCAGCAGCCGGGCCAGCGCCCGGACCGCCCGGTACTGCAGGGCCTTGATGGCCCCCTCGTTCTTGCCCATGGCGCGGGCCGTCTCGGCCACCGAGAAGCCCTGGAGGAACCGCAGCACGATGCACTCCTGCTGCTCCGGGTTGAGCTGCTTGACGGCGGTGAGCAGGGCGACGTTGGTGATGTGCTCGACCACCGCCGCCTCCGGGCTGCCCTCCGGCCCGCGGTCCTCCCGGTCGGCGTCGAGGACGTCACCGGTGGTCACCTCCAGCCGGTAGCGCCCGGACTTGAAGTGGTCGGCGACCAGGTTGCGGGCGATGGTGACCAGCCAGGCGCCCAGGTCGCGGCCCTGCCAGGTGAAGCTGCCGATCCGCTTGAGCGCCCGCAGGAACGTGTCGGAGGTGAGGTCCTCGGCGAGCTGGCGGTTGCCGACCCGGAAGTAGACGAACCGGAAGACGGTGTCGACGTACCGGTCGTAGATCAGGCCGAACGCCTCGGACTCGCCGGCCTGGGCCCGTTCGACGAGCGTCCAGACCTCGGTGGCCGGGTCGGACGGGTCGGGGCGGCTCGGGAAGCCGGTGGCCGTCGTGGCGGCCGGGACCGCGGGCAGCACCGCGGTGTCACCGGCGGCCACCGCGGGCAGCACGGCGGTCTCGGCGGCGGACGGTTCGCCGGTGGTGGCCGCCTCGCCGCGCCGGGCCTGGGCCGGCGGCATGGCGGGTCGGGCCGGCGCGTTCAGCCGGCCGGCGGCCGGCTTGGCGTTGCCGCCGGGCAGCGCGGGTCTCGGCGGCGCCTCGTTGGCGTGGTGGGCGCGGCTGCGGACCCGCCGCGCCTCGCTCCGCACCGCGAGCAGGCCGTCGGCGCCGCGCGTGGCGGGCTCGGCGCGCTCGTTGAGCGGGTTCCGCTGGGTGGGGCCGGTCACCCCGGCGGGCCGGTCCGCGTAACCGAAGGTGGTCACCGCGCCTCCCCGGTCCGGGTGGACAGCGACCGCGCGGGACGCCACGGGGGCGCCGCGGGACCGGGTACGCCCCGGTCGGGCGCGGTCGGTCCGGGACGTGCCGGCGGGCGGCAGATCCCCTTGAGGTGCTGGTCCAATGCGCTCACGGGCACGGGGGCCTCCTCGGGCTGAGGGGTGTCGACTCACGGCAAATGGGGTGAGCCGACCCGAGTGATGATAGGGCCAACGTCACCCACGCGTGGCAAGTCCGTTACACAGAGCGGAAGTATTTCCCGCCGGGTCGCACTCCTGGCGGACCGGTTGTCCGTCGTGTGTGGTTGACTTTCGCGCCGGGAGCTGGTCCGGAGTGGAAAGTCCTGGTCGGAGCCGATTTTCTTTTCACTCGGCGTGTCGCGGGAGCGGCTCGGACGGGTCGCTTCCGGCTGCCCGCGCCGCACCGGTGGAGATCCTCATCCCGCACATGGGATTCCCGCCAGGCCGCATGTGCGGTCCCGTGCAACGGACCCGGGCGAGCGTCCGGGCATGGCCCGGCGGTCCCGGCTGTGCCAGACTCAGCCACCGTGCAGGACGCCGCCGACAGCTCCGCGCCGAACCTCGCCGACCGGCTCCGCCGGGCCGCCACCGACCGGGGCGACCGGGTCGCGCTGCACTGGCGCGACCGGACGGTGACCTGGTCCGAGCTGGACCGCGCGGTCACCGCCACCGCCCACGCGCTGCGCGCCGGCACGGCCCCACCCACCGGGGAGTCGCACCCGCCCCGGGTCGCGGTCGCGTTCGGCAACACGCCCGACTTCGTGGTCACCTACCTGGCCGTGCTCCGCGCCGGCCTGGTCGCCGTGCCGGTCAACCCCACGCTGACCGCGCGCGAGCTACGGCACGTGCTCGTCGACTCCGGCGCCGCCGTGCTGGTCGGCGCCGCCGAGGTGACCGCCCGGGTGGACGCCGCCGAGCTGCCCGCGCTGCGCGCGGTGCACACCGCCCCGCCGGTCGGCGACCACGACGCCGCCACGCCGTTCCCGCGCCGCGGCGGCGACGACCTCGCCGTCCTGCTCTACACCTCGGGCACCGAGGGGCGACCCAAGGGCGCGATGCTGTCGCACCGGGCGCTGGCCGCCAACCACGCCCAGGTCGACCGGATCGAGCCGCCCGTGGTGGGGCCCGACGACACCGTGCTGCTCGCCCTGCCGCTGTTCCACGCGTACGGGCTGAACTCCGGGCTCGGGGCCGTGGTGCACCACGGCGCGACCGGGGTGCTGGTCGACGAACCCGGCCCGGACGGCGCGCGGGACGAGATCGCCCGGCACCGGGTCAGCGTGCTGGTCGGCGTACCGTCGATGTTCCTGACCTGGGCCGACGCGCCGGGTGACGCGGCCGAGGCGCTGGCCTCGGTGCGCGTCGCGGTGTGCGGCGCGGCGCCGCTGCCGCCGGCGGTCGGCGCGCGCTTCACCGAGCTGACCGGGCACCCGGTGCACGTCGGCTACGGCCTCACCGAGACCGCCCCGGTGCTCACCTCGACGCTGGTCGGCGGCGAGCCGAAGCCCGGCTCGATCGGCCGGCCGCTGCCCGGCGTCGAGCTGCGCCTGGTCGGCTCCGACGGCACCGAGCTGTGGCGCGACGGGGTGCCCGCGGCCGAGGCCGACGACGACGGGATGGACCTCACCGACGACCCGACCGGCACCGACCCCGGGCAGATCGTGGTGCGCGGCGCGAACCTGTTCGCCGGCTACTGGCCGGACGGGCGGGGCGGACCGGACCCGGACGGCTGGTGGGCCACCGGCGACGTGGCCTACGCCGACGGCGACGGCGACCTGTTCCTGGTCGACCGGCTCGGCGAGCTGATCCTGGTCAACGGCTTCAACGTCTACCCGCACGAGGTCGAGCTGGTGCTCCAGGCGCACCCCGGGGTGGCCGAGTCGGCCGTCCTGGGGGTGCCGCACCCACGGACCGGCGAGACTGTCCGGGCGTACGTGGTGCGGGCGGCCGGCCCGGCCGTCGCGGCCGAGGAGCTGCTCGCCCACTGCGCGCGTAACCTGGCCCGGTTCAAGTGCCCGACCGCCGTCGAGTTCGTCGACAGCCTGCCGTACTCGGCGATCGGGAAGGTGCGCAAGACCGAGCTGCGCCCGGCGCCCACGGTGCCGGCACCGGCGCGACCGCCCGAGACCCGCACGGAGGTACCCGATGTCCAGTGACGCGAGGCTCATCCTGATCACCCGGCCGGGCTGCCACCTCTGTGACGACGCGAAGGCGGCGCTGGACCGGGTGGTGGCCGTCACCGGCGACCGGTGGGTGGAGAAGGACGTGACCGGCGACGTCGAGCTGGAACGCGACTACGGCGACCGGCTCCCGGTGGTGCTGCTCGACGGCAAGGAGCACGGCTACTGGCGGGTCGAGGAGGACCGGCTCCTGCGGGACCTGACCACCCCGCAGCTCTGATCTATCGTGCTCGGGTGACGGGAACACGACGCCACCTGGTGTGGGACTGGAACGGCACGCTCCTCGACGACCTCGACCTGGTGGTGCGCGCCACCAACGTGGCGTTCGCCAGCGCCGGGGGCCCGGCGGTCAGCGCGCGGGAGCACCGGGTCCGGTTCCGCCGGCCGATCGTCGACTACTACGCCGAGATGCTCGGCCGGGCGGTGGACGCCGAGGCGTTCGGCGCGCTCGACCGGATCTTCCACGACGCGTACCGGGCGGGGCTGACCAGCTGCGCGCTGGCCGCCGACGCCACCGCCGCGATCGCCGCCTGGCCGGGCAGCCAGTCGCTGCTGTCCATGTGGTTCCACGACGAGCTGGTGCCGACCGTGCACACGTACGGGCTGACCCCGCACTTCGACCGGGTGGACGGGCTGCGCGCGGCGGTCGGCGGCGGCCCGAAGGCGGAGTGGCTGGAGAAGCACCTGGCCGAGCTGGGGCTGGCCGGTCACGAGGTGGTGCTGATCGGCGACTCGCTGGACGACGCCGACGCGGCCGTCTCGGTCGGCGGCGCCGCGGTCCTCTACACCGGTGGCCTCTCCGACCCGGCGGTGCTGCGGGCCAGCGGCCACCCCACCGCCGACACCCTCACCGAGGCGGTCAACCGGGCCCGCACCCTCCCCTGAGCAGGGAGGTCAGGCCCGCAGGTGGGTCAGGACGGCCAGCACCCGCCGGTGGTGGGTGGTGGCGTCCGGCGGCAGGTCGAGCTTGGTGAAGATGTTGCGTACGTGCTTCTCGACCGCGCCGTCGCTGACCACCAGGACGCGGGCGATCGCGGTGTTCGAGCGCCCCTCGGCCATCAGCGCCAGCACCTCCCGCTCGCGCGGGGTCAGCGCGGCCAGCGGGTCGTCGCGCCGCCGCCGCACCAGGAGCTGGCTGATCACCTCCGGGTCGAGCACCGTGCCGCCGGTCGCCACCCGGGCCAGCGCGTCCAGGAACTCGTCGATCGCGGCCACCCGGTCCTTGAGCAGGTAGCCGATCCCGCCGCCGGCGCCGCCCGCGGTGTCCAGCAGGTCGTCGGCGTACGACACCTCGACGTACTGGGAGAGCACCAGGATCGGCGTGCCCGGCACCCGGCGGCGGGCCTCCACGGCCGCGCGCAGCCCCTCGTCGGTGTGCGACGGCGGCATCCGCACGTCCACCACCGAGATGTCCGGACGGTGCGTGACCACCGCCTCGACCAGGGCGTCCCCGTCGCCGACGGCGGCCACCACCTCGTGTCCGCACTCGGTCAGCAGCCGGATGAGCCCCTCCCGGAGCAGTACGGCGTCGTCCGCGATCACCACCCGCATGGGTCCGGTGTCTATCACGTCCGGGTCCCACGGCGTGGCCTCCGGCCGCTCGGCAGCGCCGTCCACCGGCCCGGCGGACGTCACCGCGGCAGCTCCGCGTGGACCCGCGTCGGCCCGCCGTTCGGGCTGGCCACCTCCAGCGAGCCGCCGGCCGCCCGGACCCGGTCGGCGATGCCGCTGAGCCCGTGGCCCTTGGCCAGGTGGGCGCCGCCGATCCCGTCGTCGGTGACGGTGATCTCCAGCCGGCCCACCTCCCGGGCCACCTCCACCCGGCACGCGTCGGCCCGGCTGTGCTTGGCGACGTTGGTCAACGCCTCGGCCACCACGAAGTAGGCGGCGCTCTCCAGCCCGGGGTCCAGCCGGCCGGCGGCGGCGCCCAGGTCGTCGTCGACCAGCAGTTCGGTCGGCACCAGCGCCCGGGCGGCGAGCGCGGCGAGCGCGCTGGGCAGCCCCCGGTCGACCAGGATCGGCGGCGCGATGCCCCGGGAGAGGGCGCGCAGCTCGTCGAGCGTCTCCCGGGTCTGGGCGACCGCCTCGTCCAGGGTGCGGCGGGCCGCCTCGGGGTCGGCGGCCAGTTGGTGGCGGGCCCGGCCCAGGTCCATGGCGAGCCGGACCAGGCGCTGCTGCGGCCCGTCGTGGATGTCGCGCTCCAGCCGGCGCAGCGCGGACGCCTCGGCCGAGGCGGCGGCCCGCTTCTGCTCCTCCAGCGTGACGATCCGCTGGCGCATCTCGGCCACGCCGGCGAGCAGCGAGTACGCCAGGCCGCCCTGGATCCGGGCGCAGGCCCGGGCCACGAGCGGAAGGGTGAACAGCGCGAACAGGCCGATCGCGGTGTTCAGGGCGATCCGCGCGTCGGCGCCGTCCCCCATTCCGAGGAGCTGGCTGAGGTCCTGGTCGCCGGGCCCGCGCGGGATGGCCCAGTCGTACGCGCCGTAGAGCGAGCCGGTCAGCGCCAGCGCCCACCACACCACCAGCACCACGAACGTGGGCAGGGTCACCACCAGCCGCAGGAACGCGTGCAGCAGGTCGAGCCAGGACTGCGGGTCCCGCATCGGGGTGAACACCCGACGCCAGAACCGGGCGCCGCGCGGGGGCGTCACGTAGGCCGGCCGGACCCGGGGCCGGCCGAGCACGCCGGGGAGCCGGAGCCGTTCCAGGTCGGCCAGCCCGCGCGCCGCGTAGAGCACGCCGGCGAGGACGGGCAGGCCCAGCGTGGTGACCAGCAGGCCGGCGCTGAGTGAGATCCCCGCCACGGCGAGCACGAAGCCGACCAGCGCCAGCGGGAGGCTGAAGAGCACGTAGCCGGAGTCGCGCGCGAGCCGGTGGAACAGGCCCCGGACGGGCGACGAGGGGGCGGGCGCGGTGGCCAACGGTGCGGCGGTCATGGTCCGAGGCTATGGGCGCGGAGCCGGCCGACCCATCCCGTGCGCCGCCCTTTCCGGGGTGGGGTTCTCCCTACCCGGACGTGAGCCGCGCCTCGCCACGCCGGTCACGGAGCGCTACCGGGCGCGTGCGATTGGTCAGAGAAGTCTGTATTGAGCAATAATCGCCACGCGCCGCCCATGCAGCGCGATTGATCGATCTTGTGGGAATGGAGGAGCAGGTGAAGGCGCGTCGCGAGTCAGCAAGATCGCGATTTGTGCACCTCTTCACAAGCGCCTACTCTGTAGTTCCGACGCGCCCTGCTAGCACAGCCGGCAATCTCGGTCGCCAGCGGGAGTCCCGAAACGACCGGCCCCCGTCGCTGGTCGAGGATCGCACCGCACGGAGTCTCATGAGCCAGCACCGTCAACCAGGCGCGCCCGGTCGCACCGGTGCCGTACCGGCGCTTCCGGACCTGCCCGAGGCGACCGTGTCCCGGCTCCCGGAATACCTGCGCGCGCTGCACGCGCTCGCCGACGCCGGCCACGAGACGGTGTCCAGCGAGGGCCTGGCCAGCGCCGCCGGCGTCAACTCCGCCAAGCTCCGCAAGGACCTGTCCCACCTCGGCTCCTACGGCACCCGCGGCGTCGGCTACGACGTGGCGCTGCTGATCGACCAGATCGAGTCCGTCCTCGGGCTCACCCAGTGCCGCGCGGTGGCGCTGGTCGGCGTGGGTAATCTCGGTCACGCCCTGGCCGGCTACGACGGCTTCGCCAACCGCGGCTTCCGCATCGCCGCGCTCCTCGACGCCGACGCCTCCCGGGTCGGCGAGCAGATCAACGGCCTGGTCGTCCGGCACGTCGACGAGCTGTCCCGGGTCGTGGCCGAGGAGTCGATCTCGATCGGCGTCATCGCCACTCCGGCGCCGGCCGCCCAGGCCGTCGCCGACGAGCTGGTCGCCGTCGGCGTGACGAGCATCCTCAACTTCGCGCCGTGCGTACTCTCGGTCCCGGACGGGGTCGACGTGCGCAAGGTCGACCTCGCGATCGAGCTGCAGATCCTGTCCTTTCACGAGCACCGCAAGGCGTCGCTGACCGCGCTGCCCGCCACCGGCGGGCCCGGCCTGGCCGCCCTGCCGGGCGGGCTCGCGGCCACCGACACCCAGGAGGCGATCGGCACGTGAAACTGCTCGTCGTCGGCGCGTCCTACCGCACCGCCCCGGTCGCCACCCTGGAACAGCTGGCCGTCCCGCCCGCGGACCTCACCCGCACGCTGGACCGGCTGGTCGCCCAGCCGTACGTGGCCGAGGCCGCCCTGGTCTCCACCTGCAACCGGGTCGAGGTCTACGCCGCCGTCTCCGGCTTCCACGGCGGCCTCGGCGACATCTGCGCGGTCCTGGCCGAGCAGGCCGGTTGCCCGCCGGCGGCGCTCGCCCCCCACCTCTACGTGCACTACGACGCCGCCGCCGTGGACCACGTGTTCCGGGTCGCCGCCGGGCTGGACTCGATGGTGGTCGGCGAGGCGCAGATCCTCGGCCAGCTCCGTGACGCCTACCACTCGGCCACCGGCGCGGACACCGCCGGCCGCCTGCTGCACGAGCTGATGCAGCAGGCGCTGCGGGTCGGCAAGCGCGCGCACGCCGAGACCAACATCGACCGGGCCGGGCAGAGCGTGGTCACCGCCGCCCTCGACCTCGCCGCCGACCTGCTCGACGGCGACCTGACCGGGCGACCCGCCATGGTGGTCGGCGCCGGGGCGATGGGCTCGCTGGGCGTGGCCACCCTCTCCCGGCAGGGCGCCGGCCCGCTCACCGTCACCAACCGCGGCGCCGCCCGCGCGGTCCGGCTCGCCGAGTCGTACGGCGCGACCGCCGTGCCGATGGCCGAGCTGGTCGAGGCGCTCGCCACGGTGGACGTCGTGGTCGCCGCCACCGCCGCCACCGAGCCGGTGCTCACCCGGGACGTGGTGACCCGGGCGCTGTCCCGCCGGGACGCCGACCGGGGCCCGCTGGTCCTGCTCGACCTGGCCGTCCCGCGTGACGTCGAGGCCGGCGTCGCCGAGCTGCCCGGCGTCGAGGTGATCGACATCGACCGGATGGCGGCGATCCTCGCCGACGGGCCGGCCGCCGCCGACGCCGCCGAGGTGACCCGGATCGTCACCGGCGAGGTCGAGGCGTTCCTGAGCTGGCTGCGCGGCGCCGACGTGGCCCCGACCGTGGCCGCCCTGCGCGGCCGGGCCGACGACGTGGTCACCACCGAGCTGCGCCGGCTCGGCCAGCGCCGCCCCGACCTCAGCGACGACCAGCGCGCCGAGGTGGCCCGCACCGTGCACCGGGTCGTGCAGCGGCTGCTGCACCAGCCGACCGTACGGGTCCGCCAGCTCGCCGCCGAGCCCGGCGGCGACCAGTACGCGGCCCTGCTGCGCGAGCTGTTCGACCTGGAAGTTCCGCAGACGTCCCCGGTCGACACCGTCCCCGACGTGGTCGCCACCGACCTCGACGGCCGCTCGTCGTTCGACGCGGCCGACGTTCCGCCCACCGGAGGTGCGCGATGACCGCCCCCCTGCGCCTCGGCACCCGGGGCAGCACCCTGGCGATGGCCCAGTCCGGCCACGTGGCCGAGGCCCTCACCGCGGCCACCGGCCGCCCGGTCGAGCTGGTCGAGGTGGTGACCGCCGGCGACCGCTCCTCCGCCCCGGTGCACCGGCTCGGTGTCGGCGTCTTCGTCTCCGCGCTGCGCGACGCGCTGACCGCCCGGGAGATCGACTTCGCGGTCCACTCGTACAAGGACCTGCCCACCGCGGCGGCGCCCGGCCTGCACATCGCTGCGGTGCCGCCGCGGCAGGACCCGCGCGACGCGCTCGTCGCCACGGACGGCCGTACGCTCGCCGAGCTGCCGCCCGGCGCGCGGATCGGCACCGGCGCGCTGCGCCGGATCGCCCAGTTGCACGCGCTGGGCATGCAGTTCGAGGTCACCCCGATCCGGGGCAACATCGACACCCGGCTCGGCCGGGTGCTCGGCCCGGACGCCGACCTCGACGCCGTCGTGCTGGCCCGGGCCGGGCTCACCCGGATCGGGCGCGCCGACGTCATCACCGAGACGCTCGACCCGATGCTGATGCTGCCCGCGCCCGCCCAGGGCGCGCTGGCGGTGGAGTGCCGGGCCGACGACCAGGACCTGGTCGAGCTGCTCGCGCTGCTCGACCACGCGCCGTCCCGCGCCGCGATCACCGCGGAGCGGGCGCTGCTGGCCACCCTGGAGGCCGGGTGCAGCGCACCGGTGGCCGCCTACGGCGAACTCGCCGAGGGTGAGACCGGTGAGGAGATCTACCTGCGCGGTGCGGTGATCAGCCCGGACGGTACCCGTGACCTCCGACTGTCCCGCACCGGAACGCCCGCCGACGCGGCGGAGATCGGCAAGGCACTCGCCGCCGAACTCCTCGAACTCGGCGCCGACTCGATCCTCGGCCAAGAAGGACACACCGGCCCGGGGACCCAGCAACTTGGGAGCACAGAATGACCCGCACCCGTAAGCCCGTAGGCCGGATCGCTTTCGTCGGGGCCGGCCCCGGCGACCCGGGCCTGCTGACCCGCCGGGCGCTCGACGCCCTGGTCGAGGCCGACCACGTGGTGTACGACCGGGGAGTCCCCGAGTCGCTGCTGACCCACGTCCGCGCCCAGGCCAGGTCCGACGCCGAGTTCAGCCCCGCCGAGGGCGTGCCCGGGGACGTGGCGAAGGTGCTGATCTCCGCGGCCCGGTCCGGGCAGAACGCCGTGCACCTGGTGGCCGGTGACCCGTTCGGCCACGACTCGGTGGTCAAGGAGGTGCAGGCGGTGGCGCGCACCGCCGCGCACTTCGAGGTGGTGCCGGGCGTCGGCCAGGCCGAGGGCGTCGCCACCTACGCGGGCGTCCCGCTGCCGGGCGTACGCACCGCCGCCGACGTCGAGGACGTCACCACGCTGGACTTCGACGCGCTCGCCGCGGCCGTGGGCCGGGGCTCGCTGGCGCTCGCCGTGGACGCCGGTGACCTCGCCGCCGTCCGGGACGGGCTGCTGGCGGCCGGCATCGACGGCACCACCGCGGTCGGCGTGACCGGGGACGGCACCGGCGAGACCCAGTACACCACCACGTCGAGCGTCGACTCCTTCGTCGCGGCGGCGCTCGGCTTCACCGGCCGGGTGGTGCTCACCGTCGGCGCGGGCGTCACCGACCGCGACAAGCTGAGCTGGTGGGAGAACCGGCCGCTGTACGGCTGGAAGGTGCTGGTGCCCCGCACCAAGGAGCAGGCCGGCGCGATGAGCGCGCGGCTGCGCGCGTACGGGGCGATCCCGTGCGAGGTGCCGACCATCGCGGTCGAGCCGCCGCGCACCCCGGCCCAGATGGAGCGGGCGGTCAAGGGCCTGGTCGACGGCCGCTACGCCTGGGTGATCTTCACCTCGGTGAACGCGGTGCGGGCGGTCTGGGAGAAGTTCGGCGAGCACGGCCTGGACGCCCGGCACTTCGGCGGCGTCAAGATCGCCTGCATCGGTGAGGCGACCGCCGACGCGGTCCGCGCGTTCGGCATCCAGCCGGAGCTGGTCCCCGCCGGGGAGCAGTCCTCCGAGGGCCTGCTGGCCGAGTTCTCGCCGCACGACGAGATCCTCGACCCGGTCGGCCGGGTGCTGCTCCCGCGCGCCGACATCGCCACCGAGACCCTCGCGGCCGGCCTCACCGAGCGCGGCTGGGAGGTCGACGACGTGACCGCGTACCGGACCGTGCGGGCGGCGCCGCCGCCGGCCGAGATCCGCGACGCGATCAAGTCGGGTGGGTTCGACGCGGTGCTCTTCACCTCGTCCTCCACGGTGCGGAACCTGGTCGGCATCGCCGGGAAGCCGCACGCGCGTACCGTTGTTGCCGTGATCGGGCCCAAGACGGCGGAGACCGCGACGGAGTTCGGCCTGCGGGTCGACGTCCAGCCGCCGCACGCCTCGGTCCCCGACCTGGTGGAGGCGCTCGCCGCCTACGCCGTCGAGCTGCGCGAGAAGCTCGCCGCCATGCCGGCGAAGCAGCGCCGCGGCTCGAAGGTGCAGGGCCCGACCGCCCTGAGGTTCCGCTGACAGGAGGCATCCCCATGCCGTACCCCGAGATCCGGCCCCGCCGGCTGCGTCGCAACGCGGCCGTGCGGCGGCTGGTCTCCGAGACCCGCGTCGACCCGGCCGAACTGGTCGTGCCGATGTTCGTCAAGGAGGGGCTGACCGAGCCGAGGGCCGTCGCGTCGCTCCCGGGGGTGCTCCAGCACTCCCGGGACTCGCTGCGCAAGGCGGCCGTCGAGGCGGTCCAGGCCGGGGTCGGCGGGATCATGCTGTTCGGGGTGCCGTCGACGCGGGACGAGACCGGCTCCGGCGGCCTCGACCCGGACGGCATCCTCAACGTGGCCATCCGGGACGTGATCTCCGAGGTCGGCGACGCCACAGTGGTGATGAGCGACCTGTGCCTGGACGAGTTCACCTCGCACGGGCACTGCGGCCTGCTCACCCCCGACGGCGGCGTGGACAACGACGCCACGCTCGCCGCGTACGCGGAGATGGCGGTCGCCCAGGCCGACGCCGGGGTCCACGTGGTCGGGCCGTCCGGGATGATGGACGGCCAGGTCGGCGTGGTCCGCAGGGCCCTGGACGCCGCCGGGCACCAGGACGTCGCGGTGCTCGCGTACGCGGTCAAGTACGCCTCCGCCTTCTTCGGCCCGTTCCGGGACGCGGTGGAGTCGGCGCTGGAGGGCGACCGGCGTGGCTACCAGCAGGACCCGGCGAACCTGCGGGAGTCGCTGCGTGAGGTCGCGCTGGACGTCGCCGAGGGTGCCGACATGGTGATGGTCAAGCCGGCCCTGCCCTACCTCGACGTGGTGTCGGCGGTCCGGGCCGCGGTGGACGTCCCGGTCGCCGCCTACCAGGTCTCCGGCGAGTACGCGATGGTCGAGGCCGCCGCCGCGAACGGCTGGATCGACCGGGAGCGGGTCATGCTGGAGACGCTCACCTCGATCCGCCGGGCCGGCGCGCAGATCATCCTCACCTACTGGGCGGTCGAGGCGGCCCAGCTGCTCCGCGAGCGCTACTGACCGTACGGCCGGCGTGTCCGACGAACCAGCGCCGGCGAGGCGGAGCGGCGGATCGCCGAGCTGCACGTCGCGCTCGACGGCATCCGCTCCGGTTGCCGCCTCTGCGACCTGTGACCCACCCGTCGGCTGATCGCTCCGCCCGCCGGCCCCGCTCGGCCGGACCGGACCTCTTCTCGACGCCTTTCGAGCTGATATCAGAAACGACTCAGTGCACGCGCTACCTGACCGGGGCCGGCTACCGCCGCCGGGTCGGCCACCAGACAGGGCGCTACCTCGGCGAAGTGGCGATGTCCGGGCGGGCCGGACGGTGCCATCTCGGCGAAGTGGCGTCGATCATGGGGACGGAGGTGGCTCGGCCAGGCCGGAGGTGGCCGTGCGATATCACGAACGACTCAGCTCGAAAGGCGTGCCTCGGGGATCAACCAACTCCTGCGCGGCGGGGATTGGCCGACTCGGCCGGTGGGTGGCATTCCTGCCTGCCTCCGGCGGCACCTCCTGGCAACTTCGCTCACCGGCCGAGGACGCGCCGGTAATGATCCGGACGACTCCGTGGGTGGCCGACTCCGCCGGAACCGCGGCGGCCCGCCGATCCGGCCATGAGCCGGACGACGGGCCGCCGTGAGGGGTGGCGCTCAGTCGTCGTTCAGGATCGTCCCGACGCCGGACGGGTCGGCCAGCCGGAGCCCCGGCACGCCGGCCACGTAGAGCGTGAGCCGCTCGTCCGCCTCGCGCTTGCGGTCACCGCGCACGGTGACCGGGAAGTCCAGCGACGTCCGACCCGCGGGCAGCACCCGGCAACCCACGTACGGGTCGTAGTCCGTCCCGGTCTGCGCGGTCGTGCCGTAGGTGGCGGCACAGAGCAGGGCGGGCTCGGAGAGCGGGCGGGACACGGTGACGGTGAACGTCATCGTGCGGGTGCCCTTGTCGCCCTCGGTGACGGAGGCGTCGGCCACCCGCAGCGCGGCGCGGGAGCGGAACCGGGCCACCGTCGGGTCGTGGTCGCTGGCACCCCGGTCACCCAGCTGCCCGGCGTCGGTGGGGTAGTCGGCGTTGATGTGCGCCGTCCGCACCTGCACCAGGTCGTCGTGCATCGGGTCGTTGACGAACATGCTGTCCAGCGTCTGGGCCTGCCCGCTGAAGGTGTACGAGTAGGCCGCCGCCGGCGCGTCCGCCACCAGATCGTCCCAGAGGTTGTGCAGGCCGGCCTGGTAGAGCGGGGCGAGCTGGTCCGACGGGGTGGGGTTCTGCCCGGTCGCGATCGGGTCGTCGGGGCGGGGGAAGACGTTCAGGTCGCCGCCGTAGACCACCCGGGCGGACGGGTCGGACGCCTCGACCGCCCGCACCATCGCCGCGCCGTACGCGGCCTGCTCCCGGCGCTGCCCGACCCGGCTGTCCGGGCCGGACGAGAAGTGGTTGGCCACCGCCCAGAGCGTGAAGTTCTCGGTCGAGCCGGGCGCCGCCCGGACCGTGAAGCGGGCCAGCTGCGCCGCGCGGGTGTAGACGTTGCCGCCGTCCACCCCGGTGGACCGGTCCACATCCTCGGGAAGCACCGCGTTGAACGCCTTCGGGTTCTGCACGTCCGCGTTCGACGGCAGCGCGGCCGAGCGGTACGTGACCGTCGGGGCGGAGCCCAGCAGCGGGTCGGCGGCGGTGGCCTGGGCCAACGTCAGCCGGTCGGTGCGGTAGAGGAACGCCGAGGCGATGCCCCGGGCGTCCGCGCCGGTGCGGTCGTACGCGGCGGCGTAGGCGGGACCGCCGTTCGCCGCCACGGCCAACGCCAACTCCTGCACCGTGTCCGGCGCGCCGTCGGCGTTGTTGGTGTCCCCGCAGGTGAGGTTGCCGTCGACCACCGAGCAGATGTCCTGGTCCTCGGCCTCCTGCACGAGGATCAGGTCCGGGCTGTGCAGCGAGGTGACGATCTGCCGCGCCTGCACGCCCAGCTTGGCGGTGTAGGCCTCCGGGCTGGCCGGCACGTAGTCGAACGGCGGGCTGACGCCGGGGCAGCCGCTGTTGCCGGCGAAGTCGCAGCCGTCGAACGGGTCGTCCCGGTAGTCGTACAGGTTCTCCACGTTGTAGGTGGCGACCGCGACCTCGCTGGGCCGGTCCGCCGGGCGCGGCGGGTTGTTCTCCGCCGGGTCCGCGCCGCCGGTCAGGGTGAGCTGCTCGGGCTGCACGCTGTACTTGCTGAACGCGTACGAGACGGAGCCGTAGGCGTCCTCGGTGAGCGTGTCGAACGTGCGCGCCTCGGGCAGCAGCGCGGTCGAGTCGCCGGCGGTCGCCTTCACGCCACCGGCACCCAGCAGGATCCGCTGATTGTTGCCGTTGTCGAAGAGCGTGCCCGGGATGTCGTCCAGCGGGTGCGCGTCCCGGAACACCCGGCGGGCGTACGGGTCGGACCGCTTCATCACCGGGTCCTCCCGGTCCAGCACGTAGATCTCGGAGTCGGCGGTGGAGGAGTAGATGTGCCGGGGCGCGGAGACACCGCTGCCGGCCCGGACCCGCATCCGCTCGCCCTCGTGCCGCTCCCAGAACAGGTCGGCGGCGTCCGCCTCGGCCGGCGGGACCGCGTCGGCCACCCGGACCGCGGTGTCCACGTCGAGCCCGGAGTCGAGCTTGCGCACCAGCGAGGCACCGGAGAGCTGGGTCTGGTTGAAGTATTCCGAGACCCGCCCGCGCAGCACGACCTCGTCCCCGACGGTCGGGGCGTAGCCGCCGATCAGCGTGGTGAACGAGCCCATGAAGACGAACAGACCGTCCGAGGTGAGCGGGTCGCCGTCCTCGCTGCCGAGCCGGCTCTGCAGGTAGAAGCCCCACTGGTCGGCCCCGGCCGACGTGTGGGTCAGCGACTTGCCGGTGATCACGCCCCGGACGTCGTACAGCAGGGTGCTGGTGCCGTTGCCGCTGGCCGGCGCGAGCGGCGACCGGTCGGTGCGGCCGCTCTCGTCGTCGGCGGTGCGGCCCTGCACCTCGCCCACCGACAGCACGCTGGTGGCCTGCACGGTGAGCGTGCAGGTGGCGGTGCCGCCCTCGGCGTCCGTCGAGGTCACGGTGACCGCGTAGCTGCCGGCCGGCAGGCCCGTCGCGGTCAGCGTCGCGGTGGCGGTGCCGCCGGCCGCCGTCGCCGGGGTGAACGCGGTACGGCTGATCGAGCCGCTCGCGGGCGCCGGCGCGACCGAGGTGACCGCGAGGTCGGTGACCGTGTCGTCGGCGTCGGTCGCGGTCACCGCCCGGGTGGCCGTGGCGCCCGCCTCCAGCGTCAGCGCGCCGCCACAGGTCAGCGTCGGCGGCTGGTCGACCGGGCCGCCGCCGTCGACGCTGTGGCTGCCCAGCCCGTCGAACGTGTCGGTGGCGAACCCGGCCCACTGGGCGGCCGGGTCGAACGGGTCCGACGGGTCGGTGTCGCCGGCGGTCACCGAGGGCAGCCGGCGCAGCGTGTTGTCGGCCGTGCTGGTGAGCCCGCCGCCCCACTCGGTGCCCGGGTCGACGCCGACCTGGCCGAGGGAGTCGACGACGGTCTCGCCCCGGCGCAGCACGATCGCGTCGTCGCCGTTGAACAGCGAGCCGGCGTACGTCTGGTCGGCCTGGGCGAGGATCGCCGGCCCGGCCGACGCGGCGGCGAAGACGAACACGTCCCCGGCGGCGACGGTGCCGGTCAGCGCCACGTTGGTGGAGGTGGTCGCGCCGTTGAAGTGGAACTGGAGCTGGTAGCCGGCGGCGGCCAGGTCGACCGGGGCGCCGGTGCCGTTGTACAGCTCGACGGCCTTGTTGTTGGACGACCCCTCGACGTATTCGGAGATGAACAGGTCGGTGGGCGCGGCGCTGGCCGCGGGGGGCGCGACACCGATGGCCGTGACGGTGACGGCGGCGGTGGTCGCGAGCGCGGCGATTGTGCGGCGCGGGCGCATGGAGCCTCCACGATGGGTGGGCGGGGAACTAACGCACGTTAAGGGGCGTGGCCGTCCGACGTCCATCCCCCGGGCAGCCGTTTGGTGAACAGGTGTCAGCGGTGACTGTCCAGCCGGTGCACCAGCTCGGCGACGTCCACACCGTATTCACACCAGTCGCGGTCGGTGCGGTAGCCCAACTCGGCGTTGACCTTGAGCATCGACTCGTTGGCCTGCGCGTTCCAGGTCTGCACCTCGGCCACCTCGGGCTCGGCCGAGCGCAACTCCAGCAGCATCCGGGCCTTGATGGCCCGGTCGATGCCGTAGCCCCGGTGGTCCCGGACCACGATGGTGTCGTACTGGTCGGCGCGGGTGGGGTGCTGTGCCGGCACCACCACCTCGGTCAGGCCGGCCACCTCGCCGGTCTGCTCGTGCAACGCCAGCACGATGTACGGCTTCATGCCCCGCCGGTGCAGCGTGTCGAGGCTGTCCCGCAGCCGCTCGGGATCGTAGGAGCTGGGCCGCAGCTCGCCGTCGTCCACGTCGCGCACCTCGGCCTTCGCCCGCGCGTACGCCTCGATCAGCGTGTCCGGCGGGCCGCCCGGCCAGAACTCGACGTGGTAGCCCGCGCCGACCTCGGTGGCCATCTCCGCGAGCGCCGGCCAGTCCACCGTGCTCAGGTCGAGCACGCTGCGGGTCTCCACGTATTCCCGGGTGAAGCCCAGCGCCTCGTAGAACGCGACGGCCGGGGTGTCGCCCACCACCTCGACGCCGATCGACTGGAAGCCCTCGTCCCAGACCCGGCGGGCGGCCACCCGCACCAGCTCGCGGCCGAGCCCGGTGCGCCGGACCGCCGGGTGCACCAGCACCTCCAGCACACCGATCCCGCCGAGCAGGAGCACGTGGACGTGCCCGACGATGTCACCGGGGGTGCCGTCCGGGGCCGGGTCGTCCTGGGCGATCCAGGAGATCCGTCGTTCGCCGGGCATCACCTCGGACAGGTATTCCCGCATGGAGCTCTCCCGCCAGGGCGGATCCTGCGGCAGATCAGCCGCCAGGACCGCGTTCAGCGTGTCCAGCAGCGACGCGATCTCGGCGGACGACGCGGTCCGAGGGTCCCACTCGCGCACCATCACCCGTCTAGCTTGCCGTCAACCGCTGCCCGGGGGAAGGGTTGAGTCCGCGAATGTACGCGAGCCGTCACGTCACGTGCCGCTGCGCCGCCCGTACTCGTCGGCCTTGGTGAAGACGTCCTGGGCGTAGCGCCGCACATCGTTGTAGGACAGGATCGCGCCCCACCAGTCACCCGGGATGGTCATGTTCCGGCCGCCCTTGCACAGGTATTCGCCGGCGGCCAGCGCGGCGTCGTCGATGTCGTGCGGGTTCTTCACGCCGTCGTTGTCGGCGTCCGCGCCGATCTCCTGCCAGGTGCCCGGGATGAACTGCATCGGGCCGATCGCCCGGTCGTAGACCCGGTCGCCGTCGAGCTGCCCCTGGTCGGTGTCGAGGATCCGGGACCGGCCGCCCTGCCCGTCGAGCGCGTCGCCCCGGATCTCCTTGGAGGTCAGGCCGCTGGGCAGCAGCGTGACCCCGCCGGTGGTGCCGTGCCGGGACTCCACATAGCCGATCGCGGCGAGCGTGGTCCAGCTCAACTGGCAGCTGCGGTGGGTCTGGGCGAGCACCAGCTCGGCGTAGCCGTAGGCCTGCAACGCCACCGCCGGGACGTCGGTGGTGCCGCTGACCCGCTGGGCCCAACCCGCCAGCGCGTCGGCCGGGCGGCCGGTCGGCAGCGCCGGGGCGGTGGTCACGCCACCGGGCAGCGGTGTGCCGGACGGCCCGAGGCTGCCCGGCGGGCCGGTCGGCCCGGGGAGCACGGGCGCGCCGGTCAGCCCCGGCGCCGGGGCGGTCTGCGGCACGCCGAAGACCGGTGCGGCCGAGGTGGCCTCCACGGCGACCGGCTCCGGCTTGCGGACGGCGGCCGGCACCAGCACCGCGCCGGCCGCGGTGGCGGCCCCGACCAGGGCGAGCAGGAACATGGCCGGCAGGGTGGTGCGCCCGCTCGGCCGGCGGGACCAGTCCCGGGTGGCCCGGGCGGCGCCCACGGCGAGCTGCCGGGGTCGCACCGGGCCCGCGTGGGCGAAGGGCATCCGCCGCCGCCGGCCACCGACGCCGGGCTGCCCGGCACCGGCCGACTCGCCCGCCGACGCCGGCTCGGCCGTGGACGACGCCGGCTCGCTCGTGGATGCCGGCTCGGCCGTGGACGACGCCGCCTTGGTCGTGGACGCCTGCTCCGTCGCGGATGTCGACGTGGTCGTGGACGCCGACTTTTCGCTGGACGCCGGCCTGGAAGCGGACATCGACTTGCCCGCGGGAGTGGACTCCGCTGTGGAGGGAGTCTTCTCGGGAACGGAGGAGCCGGACGAGGCACGGCGGGGGCGAGGGACCGGCCCGGCGCCGCCGTCTGGCGGCGCGGCGGGTCGCAGGGGCCGGGCCGTGTTCCGCCGTTCGCCGTCCACCACCCGTCGAGTATCACCCATCGGTGCGACGACGTCAGGCCCGGCCGTACGCTGGCCGCATGCCCCGGTACGAGTTCCGCTGCCGCGCCTGCGGCGACACCTTCGAGGTCAACCGTCCGATGGCCGAGGCCGGCCGGCCCGCCACCTGCCCCCAGGGCCACACGGACACCGTGAAGCTGCTGTCCACCGTCGCCTTCACCGGTCGCGGCGGGTCGGGCCCGGTGGGCGGGGCCCCCGCGCCCGGCGGCGGTGGTGGCTGCTGCGGCGGCGCCTGCGGTTGCTGACGCGACCCCCTCAGCCGGCCCGCCGGTCGATCCGGGGCTTGCCGCCCGTGTGATCCTTTGGCACCTTGAGTCGGAATCGGCCCGACCGTTCTCACGATGCGTGACGACGCGATCATAGGGCAGCATGAACCCGACGTCAGCGGGCGGAGGTTCGACGTATGTCGCCACGGATCCACCTCCCCAGCGGGTGGGTGACCTTCGTGTTCACCGACATCGAGGGCTCGACCCGGATGGCCCGGATGCTCGGGCCGGTCTACCGCCCCGTGCTGCGTGAGCACCGCCGGTTGTTGCGGGACACGCTGGCCGGCACCGACGGGGCGGAGCTGCTGACCGAGGGCGACTCGTTCTTCCTCGCCTTCCCGGACGCGGCCGCCGCGGTGCACGCCTGCATGACCGCGCAGCGCGCGCTCGTCGGGCACAACTGGCCCAACCCCGACGCCACGCCCCGGGTGCGGATGGGCCTGCACACCGGCTACGCCGAGCCGCGCGACGGCGAGTACGCCAGCCCCGAGGTGCACCGGGCGGCGCGGGTGGCCGCCGCGGCGCACGGCGGGCAGGTGCTCTGCTCGGCGGCCACCGCCCGGCTCGCCGACCCGCTGCCGGACGGCGCGTCCCTGCTCGACCTCGGTCTGCACCGGCTGCGCGGCTTCGACGACCGGGAGCGGCTGTTCCAGCTCGTCGCGCCCGGTCTGGAACGGCGGTTCCCGCGACCGCGTACGGCCGACGCGGCGGCGCACAACCTGCCCACCCCGGCCACCTCGTTCGTCGGCCGGCACTTCGAGCGCGCCGAGCTGGGTCGGCTGGTCGAGGCGTACCGGCTGGTGACCGTGCTCGGCGCGGGCGGCGCCGGCAAGACGCGGCTGGCGGTGGAGCTGGCCTCCGGGATCGTCGAGGACTATCCGGACGGCGTGTGGTTCGTCGACATCGCCGCGGTGACCGATCCCGGGCTGGTGGCGTTCGAGATCGCCGCCGTGCTCGGCCTGCGCCCGGAGCCGGGCCGGCCGATGGTCGACACCCTGGTCGAGTACGCGGCGCCGCGCCGGATGCTGGTGGTGCTGGACACGTGCGACGCCCAGCCGGGCGCGTCCGCCGAGGTGATCTCCCGGCTGCTGGCCGGCGGCCGGGGCGTGCGGGTGCTGGCGACCAGCCGGGAGTCGTTCGGCGTACCCGGTGAGGTGGTGTGGCGGATCCCGCCGCTGTCGGTGGACGAGGAGCCGGGCGGGGGCGCCAGCGACGCGGTGGCCCTGCTGCTGGACCGGACGGCGGCGGCCCGGGGTGGCCGGGCGCCGGATCCGGCGGAGCAGGCCGACCTGCGCCGGGTGGTCCGGCGGCTGGACGGGTTGCCGCTCGCCATCGAGCTGGCCGCGGCGCGGCTGCGGGTGCTGTCGGCGGGTCAGCTGGCCGAGCGGCTCGACGACATGCTGGGCACGCTGGACGCCGGCCGGGAGGCGGCGGAGCCGCCGCCGGTGGAGGCCGGCTGGAGCGGCAACCAGCAGGACACCGTCGACCTGGTGGCCGCCGCGACCGGCGCCGCCCCGCCGAGCCCGGCGAGCCGGGCGGTGCAGCGCTCCGCCAGCGAACGACACCTGACCATCCAGGCCACGGTGACGTGGTCCTACCGCACGCTGGGGGCGCGCTCGGCGCGGCTGCTGCGCTGGCTGGCGGTCTTCGCCGGCCCGGTGGACCTGCCGACCGTGCAGTGGCTGCTGGACGAGGATCCGCTGGACCCGCTGTCGGTGCTGGTGGACAAGTCGATGGTGCTGGCCGAGCCGCACGCGTCGGGCAGCACCTACCGGATGTTGGACCCGATCCGGGCGTACGCGGCGCGTCGCCTGATCGAGACGGGTGAGGAGCAGAGCGCCCGGGACCGGCACGTCGCCTGGTCCCGGCACGCGTTGGACCGGGCGCACCTGGGCCCGGACGGTCGCCCGGTGACGCTCTCCCTCTACGCGCTCGACCCGCTGGCCGGGGAGTTGCGGGCCGCCCTGCGCTGGTGCGCCACCGGCGGCAGCGCCCGGTCGGGCCTGCACCTGGCCGGTGGTCTGGACCAGTGGTGGCGGGAGCGCGGGCTGGCCCGCGAGGGGCGGCTCTGGCTGTTCCGGCTCTACGGGCGGATCGCCGAGACCGGGGAGGCGATCCCGGAGGCGGAGCTGGCCGCGGCCTACCACATGCACTCGCTGCACGCCGGGGCGGACGGGGAGTTCGCCGAGGAGCTGCGCTACTCGCAGCGGGCCGAGGCGGCCGCCCGGCAGGCCGGCGACCGGGGGCTGCTGGCCCGGGTGCTGGCCGGTCGCGCCGCGCCGCTGGTCGACATGGGACAGTTCGCCGAGGCGGAGCGGGTCTGCCGCGAGGTGATCGACTGGGCGTACGCGCAGGACGTGGTCGGGGACGCGCTGCTCGCCGTCTACAACCTGGCCGAGCTGCTCTGGCGCCGGGGCGCGTTGGACGAGGCGGCCGAGCTGCTCGGCGCGGCCCGCCCGGTGGAGGCGGCCCGGCCGGTCGAGCGGGGCCGCCGCTCGGTGGACATGCTGCTCGGCATGGTGGCGCTGTCCCGGGGTGACCTGGTGGCCGCGCACGAGCACCTGTTGGTGGCGTTGCGGTCCCGGATGAGCCACGGCTACCTGGGCCGGGCCTGCGACACGATCAACGCGATCGCGGTGCGCTGCGCGCTGGCCGGGGACGCGGTGTCCGCCGCCCGGCTCTTCGGCGCGGCCCAGGCCACCCGGGCCAACCTGCGGGCCACCCCGGGCATCCACGGGCCGTACTGGCTGGGCCGGCAGGCGGAGCTGCGCCGGGCGCTGGGCGACGAGGCGTTCGACGCGGCCTACGCCGCCGGGGCCGGCCTGCGGTTGGACGAGGCGGCGGCGTTGGCCCTGCACGTCGAGCACCCCGACCTGGCGGCGGACTCGCCCCGGTTCGGGACGCCCACCGCCGGCTCCCGGCCGGCCGCCGAGCCGCGCAGCACGACGGGCTGACCGGCCGGGCGGCCCGGGTGCGGGCCGCCCGGCGGCGGGTCAGCCGCGGACGGCGGCGCGGCGCTCGGCGTCGGCCTTCATCCGGGCGGCGCGGTCGAGGTCGGCCTGCTGCACCGCGGCGACCGAGCCGAAGATGCTGACCGCCTGGTAGTAGGTCCAGGCCAGGCTGTAGCAGGCCGGTCGGACCACCGAGTTGTAGGTGGCGCAGACCCGCTTCAGGTCCGCGTAGAAGGCGCTGTCGAGGCGGGACTTGTTGGCCGGGAAGATGCCCATGGCCTTGTGGTTGCGGTAGCCGAAGTCGTGCCGGTAGCAGGACAGGTTGAAGGTGAAGCCGAGCGGGTTGTCCGGGCTGGACGAGCAGTAGTCGGTAGACCAGTCGAAGCCGTACTCGGCCCAGGGGGTCTTGTTCAGCCGGGCGCTGTTCCAGGCGTTGTAGCTGGAGGCGCTGGTCTGGGTCCAGGACGACAGCACCGAGAGTTTCTGCTGGGTGCTCACCGCGGCGGCGGCCGGTGTGGCCAGGCCGAGCAGGGTGAGCAGGGCGAGCGTTCCGGCGGCGAGGGCGGTGGCGAGGCGACGGGACACGGGGACCTCCGCGGGGTGGGCGTCGGGACGGGTGACAACCCGGGATCTCCGGATTTCGACAAGTGTCGATCAATTGGGTGACGGGGGGCGATGGCGCGGGAAACGGCTCGCTGACATCCGCCCAAACAGACGAATGCCCCCGGGCCGCCGTGGCGGTCCGGGGGCATCCGGTGGGGATCAGCGGACGAAGCGCGGCAGGCTCGCCGGGCTCTCGTTCGCCAGCCGGTCCAGCGCGGTCACGTAGTAGGTGTACCGGGTGCCGGCGGCCGCCGTGGTGTCCACCCAGGACTGGGTGGCGCCGTCGGTGGCCCGGACGGTGCCGACCAGGTGGGAGGCGTCGGCGAAGTCGCAGCGACCGGCCAGACCGAGGCCGTCGAACCGGTAGATCGCGTACGACGTGGCGGTGCCGAGCGGGCCCCTGCCGTCGGCCGGCTGTCGCCAGCTCAGCCGCACCCCGTCCGCCTCCCGCTGGGCCCTGGTGACCACCGGGAACAGCAGCGGCTTGTGCGGCAGGTGGGTCATCGTGGGCACCAGTGCCGGGCGGGAGTAGTGCTCGGCGGCGTAGATGTCGGTGGCGCCGAGCCGGTTGGCCCGGACCTGCACCGCCGAGAAGTGCACGTTGCCGAGCACCTCCGGGTAGGACCGGTTCAACGTCAGGTGGTTCGACAGTTCCTGCGGGTTCATCCAGAACGACCCGTACGCCGGCTCACCGCTCTTGTAGTCGGCCTGGCCGATGTAGAGCTGGACGCGGGTGCCGCGCACCTGCTCGGCCCACCACGGCACCAGCCGGGCGTAGTCGGCCGCCGGGTACTGGCCGATGTACCAGTAGAGCTGCGGCACGACGTAGTCGATCCACTCCTCCTTGATCCACTTGCGGGTGTCGGCGGAGATGATGTCGTACGACTGCGAGCCGGTGGTGTCCGAGCCGTTCGGGTCGGCCGACGCGTTGCGCCAGATCCCGAACGGGCTGGCCCCGAACTTCACCCACGGCTTGGCCGCCTTGATCTTGGTGTTCATCTCCTGCATCAGCAGGTTGATGTTGTCCCGCCGCCAGTCGGCCTTGTCGGTGAAGCCGCGGTTGTACTGCGCGAACGTGGCGTCGTCCGGCACCTGCCAGGTGCCGCTCGGGTACGGGTAGAAGTAGTCGTCGAAGTGCACGCCGTCGACGTCGTACCGCGTGACCGCGTCCATCATCGCGGTCTGGACGAACTCGCGGACCTCGGGGATGCCGGGGTTGTAGTAGAGCCGGCTGCCGGCGACGCCGGCGGGCGGGTAGGCGAAGACCCAGTCGGGGTGCTGCCGGGCCGGGCTGTTCGGCGCCAGCTTCGACAGGTCGGCGCCGGCGCCGCCGGGCGCGGGCATGGAGACCCGGTACGGGTTGAACCAGGCGTGGAACTCCAGGTTCCGCTTGTGCGACTCGGCGACCAGGAAGGCCAGCGGGTCCCAGCCCGGGTCCTGGCCGCGCACCCCGGTCAGGTACTCCGACCACGGCTCGTACGGCGAGGGCCAGAACGCGTCCGCGGTCGGGCGGACCTGGACCACGACGGCGTTGTGGTTGAGCTTCTGGGCCAGGTCGAGCCAGGCCAGGTATTCGGCCTTCTGCTTGGCGACCTGGTCCGGCGCGGTCCAGGAGTCCTTGCTGGGCCAGTCGATGTTCGTCACCGAGGCGATCCACATGGCCCGGAACTGCCGCTTCGGCGTGGCCGGGTTCGTGACGCAGTCGGTGGAGGTCGTGTCGGTGGAGGTGGGCGCCGGCGCGGCCTGCGCCGGGCTGCCGGCGACCAGCGCGCCGAGCAGCGCCGCGGCCAGCGCGGCGGCTCCCAGCCGAGTTGCCTTCATGCGGTGCGGTCCCTTCGTCGGGTCCGGTGGGACGGCAAGATTCGCCGCGTGACTCAAGTCACCGGTAGAAAACTTTCATCAATCCGTACGCGGCGCAAGACCTCCGCGCCGGATCGATGCGTCCGGTCCGGCCGGCGGCTCCCCGGTGAACCCCGCCACGTTTCGCATCGTGACCGAACCGACACGTGGGGTGCTGGATTGGGCAGGGGGAGGGCTGGGTAGCTTGGCCGGTCACGGACCGCCACCGCGGTGGTCACACCGTGGGGGAGGTGATCCATGTCAGTCCTGCGGACCAAGCCGATCCAGGACGTGCTCGCCCAGGGTGACGCCGACGGCAGCGACGGCAAGCCCGGGCTGCGCCGCCGGCTCGGCTCGTTCGACCTGATGGGCTTCGGCATCGGGATCGTGATCGGTACCGGCATCTTCACGCTGACCGGCATCGAGGCGAAGAACAGCGCCGGCCCGGGTGTGGTGATCTCCTTCGGCATCGCCGGCGTGGTCGCGCTGCTCGCCGCGCTCTGCTACGCCGAGCTGGCCGCCAGCGTGCCGACCGCCGGCAGCGCCTACACCTACGCGTACGCGACCATGGGCGAGATCGTCGCCTGGATCATCGGCTGGGACCTGCTGCTGGAGTTCGCGCTCGGCGCGGCGGTGGTGGCCCGGGGCTGGTCCGGCTACCTCGCCGACCTCGTCGGCCTGCCCAGCGCCTGGTTCGCCGAGGAGGGCAGCGTCGTCAACCTCGGCGCGATCGCCATCGTGCTGGTGCTCGGCGCGATCGGCATCGTCGGCATCCGCGAGTCCGCCCGGGTGACCAACCTGCTGGTCCTGGTGAAGGTGGCGATCTGTGCCTTCATCATCATCGCCGGGCTGTTCTTCGTGAAGGCGGCCAACCTCAGCCCGTTCGTCCCGTCCAGCGAGCCGGCCGGCGCCGGCGAGGACGGGATCCGGCAGCCGGTGACCCAGGCCATCTTCGGGATGGAACCCTCCGTCTTCGGCTTCGCCGGCGTGCTCACCGCCGCCGCCGTGGTGTTCTTCGCGTACACCGGGTTCGAGGCCGTGGCGAACCTGGGTGAGGAGACCCGCAAGCCCAAGCGGGACCTGCCGCTGGGCCTGCTCGGCACGCTGCTCATCTCCACCGTGCTCTACATCGGCGTCTCGCTGGTCGTCGTCGGCATGGTCAAGTACACCGAGATCGACGAGGGCGCGCCGATCGCGTCCGCGTTCAAGGCGGCCGGCGCCGGATGGGCCGCGGTGCTCGTCTCCATCGCCGCGATCGCCGGCCTGACCAGCGTGATCCTGGTCGACCTGGTGGCCATGGGCCGGATCGGCTTCGCCATCGCCCGGGACGGGCTCATCCCGCCCTCGATCGCCAAGGTGCACCCGCGCTGGGGCACCCCGTACCGGATCTCCGCGATCATGACCGTGGGGGTCGCGCTGCTCGCCGGCTTCCTGCCGCTCTCCGCGCTGGCCGACCTGGTCAGCATCGGCGCGCTCTGCGCCTTCGTGCTGGTCTCGATCGCGGTGCCGATCCTGCGCCGGCGGCGGCCCGACCTGAACCGGCCGTTCAAGGTGCCGTTCTCGCCGGTGCTGCCGATCGTCTCCGCGCTGGCCTGCCTCTACCTGATGTTGAACCTGTCGGTGGAGACCTGGCTGCGGTTCCTGGCCTGGATGCTGCTCGGCGGCATCATCTACTTCGGCTACGGGCACCGCAAGAACCGCCTGGCCCGCCGCGAGCACTCCTCGGACACCCCCGAACCCGCCCCCACCCCCTGAGGCGGGCCCCTGAAAGGAAGGGCCCCTTCTTAACACCCCGGTGTTAAGAAGGGGCCCTTCCTCTACCGGAGGCGTTAAAAGGGGGCCCTTCCTTCCTCAGGGGCGGGGCTGGGCGGACCCGGTGGGGCCCTTGAGCACCGGCTTGCCGTCGGTCCAGACGATCTCGTCCAGCCACACCTGCCGACCCGGGTCGGTGGTGCCCTCCTGCCCCGGCGGCCACGCGTGGTAGATCAGCCAGGTACGCCCGTCCTTCTCCACCATCGAGGCGTGCCCCGGCCCGGACGCCACGTCGTTGCTCTTCAGGATCGGGTTCTCCGGCGCCTTCACGCACGGCCCGGCCGGCCCCTCGCACACCGCATAGCCCTCGGCGTAGGTGTCCCTGTCGTACGCGTTGGCGGCGAAGAACAGGAACAGCTTCCCGTCGTGCCGGTGCAGGAACGGCCCCTCGATCAGGGTGCCCTCCCACGGCTCGGTCTGCTTCAGCAGCTTCGCCGCCGGGCCGGTCAGCCGCAGCCCGTCCGGGGAGAGGCGTTGCGACCAGAGCCAGGTGTCCACCCCGATCGCGTTGCCGTCGTTCTTCCACAGCAGCCACAGGCTGCCGTCGGTGTCCCGGAACGGGCTGGCGTCGATCGAGCCGCCCAGGTCCGCCTGGCAGACCAGCGGCCCGGCGGAGTCGTCGACGTACGGGCCGAGCGGTGTGCTCGCCTTCGCCCGGCCCAGGCACTGCCGGCCGGAGGCGCGGTCGGCCACGGTGTAGTAGAGGACGAACCGGTCCGGGGCGAGCTGGATCACCTCGGGCGCCCAGGTCTTGCCCGCGTCCGCCCAGTCCGGCAACTCCGGCAGCGCGTCGCCGGCCGGGGTCCACTCGACCAGGTCGGGTGAGGTGAGCACCGGGACGTTACGCCCGCCGGCGTTGGTGTGGAACAGGTACCAGGTCTCGCCGACCCGGATCGCCTGCGGGTCGGGGGCGTCGCTGCGGACGACCGGGTTGGTGAACACGCGCGCGTCCTCCGGCGTACTCGATGGGGTGGGTCCGCTGTCGCAGCCGGCGACGAGCAGCGCGGCGGCCAGGGCCGCCGCGCCGCGTCGCCGGAGTCGCCGGCCGGTCATCCCTTCAGGCCGCTGCGGGAGACGCCCTGGATGACGTGACGTTGCGCCAGCACGAACAGGATCAGCACGGGCACGCTGGCCAGCATCGCGCCGGCCATGATGACCGGGTAGTCGGTCACGTACGCGCCCTGGAGCAGGCCCAGGCCCGCCGGCAGGGTCAGCCGCTCCGGGCTGAACAGCACGTACACCGGCCAGAGGAAGTCGTTCCAGTTGGTGAGGAACGACAGCACCGCCAGCGTGGCCAGCGCCGGCTTCGACAGCGGCAGCAACACCTGGCGGAAGATCTGCCACTGGTTCGCCCCGTCCAGCACCGCGGCCTCCTCCAGCTCGGCCGGGATGGAGAGGAAGAACTGGCGCAGGAAGAAGACCCCGAACGCGCTGGCCGCGCCGGGCACGATCACCACGGTCAGCGTGTCGATCCAGCTCAGCCGCTCGGCGATGATGAAGTTCGGGATGATCAGCGAGGTCGGCGGCAGGAACAGGGTGCCGACGATCAGCGCGAACAGCACCCTGCGGCCCCGGAACCGCATCCGGGCCAGGGCGTACGCGGCCATCGACGCGGTGACCAGCACCAGCAGCGTGTGCAGGGTGGCCGCCAGCATGCTGTTGAGGAACCACCGCAGCACCGGGTTGGCCGCGTTGTTCAGGATCTGGTCGTAGCCGTAGGTGGAGAACGGGTTCGGCAGCCAGCCCGGCGGGACCTGCTGCGCGTCGTCGTAGGTCTTCACCGAGGTCAGCAGCATCCAGACCAGGGGAGTCACGAAGATCGCGGTGATCAGGAGCAGGACGGCGTAGCGCAGCGCCGGACGCAACTTCGACATGGCGGTCCCCTCAGTCTTCCCGGTAGCGGAACAGCCGGAAGTTGACGATGCTCACCACCGCCAGCATCAGCGCGAAGAACACGCTCATCGCGGCGGCCCGACCGGCGTCGTAGTCGCGCAGCCCTTCGTCGACGATCCGCCAGACCACGGTCCGGGTCTGTTCGCCCGGCGCGCCCTGGGTGATCAGGAAGGCCTGCCCGAAGACGTTCGCCGAGGCGAGGATCGTGGTGGTGAAGACGAAGAGCATGACCGGGCGCAGGCCGGGGATCGTGACGTGGCGGAAGCGGTCCCAGCCGCCGGCCCCGTCGACCTTCGCCGCCTCGTACAGCTCGGCCGGGATGTCCTGGAGACCGGCCAGGTAGATCACCGCGTTGAAGCCGCAGGTCCACCACACGGTCACGCCGACCAGCGAGACCCAGGCCCACGGCACGTCGGTGACCCACGGCGTGTCCGAAGGGAGCCCGACCAGGCCGAGCAGCCGGTTGACCAGGCCCAGGTTGGCGTCGAGCAGGAACCGCCAGAGCAGGCCGATCACCGCCACGCCGAGCACGTACGGGGCGAAGAACGCGGCCCGGAAGAACGTGCGGCCGGGGAACGAGCGGTTGAGCAGCAGCGCCAGCCCCAGCGGGACGACCACCAGCAGCGGCACCGAGAAGAGGGTGAAGACCCCGGTCGCCCGGACGCTGGACCACCAGTCCCCGTAGATGGCCGAGTCGCTGGAGAACAGGTCCTGGTAGTTGTCCAGCCCGATGAACGGCCGGTTGGGCAGCTGAAGATCCCACTGGTGCAGGCTGATCCAGACCCCGAACAGGATCGGCGCCAGGCCGAAGACGCCGAACAGGACCAGGTACGGCGCGAGGAAGAGGTACGGCGTGGCCCGGTTGCCGCGTTCCGTCGCGCCCCGGCGGCGGGTGCGCCCCGCCGGGGGCGGCGCGCCGTCACGCGCCGCCCCGACCTCGATCACGTCCGCCACGACGGATCAGTTCCCGTACTTCTTGCGGTTGTCCTCGAGCTGCTTGTTGGCCTTCGCCACGCCGTCGTCCAGGGCCTGCTTCGGCGACTTCTTGCCCAGCGCCGCCTCGTTGAAGGCGCTGTAGAAGGTCAGCATCGTCTCGCCGAGACCCGGGGCCGCCGGCGGGAACGCGGCGTACTCCAGCTCCGGCGCGAGCGCGTTGACCTCGGTGAGCGCCTTGAACTCGGCGCTGTCCCGGACCGCCTTGCGGGCCGGCACCTGGCCGCCCTTGGCCCAGTCCAGCGAGTGCTGGCTCAGCCAGTTGATGAAGACCTTCGCGCCGGAGACCTTGTTGTCGTTCGCCGCGCGCTGCTTGACGATGGTGAAGTTGTGCGAGTTCGCCCAGGCGGCCTGCTGGGTGCCGATCTGGGGCAGCGGGGCCACGCCCCACTCCACGTTCGCGCTCTTCTTCAGGTCGTTGATCTGCCAGATGCCGTTCCAGTTGAACGCGTTCTTGCCGCTCTTGAACGCCAGGTAGTCGGCGTCCTGGCCGACGTTGGCCGGCGAGTGGCCCTGCTTGATCAGGTCGACCAGCCAGGTGCACGCCTCGACCGCCGGGTCGGAGTTGAAGGTCGCCTTCGCCACCTCGTCGTCGAAGAGCTTCCCGCCCCACTGGTGCAGCAGGCTGTAGAACGTCATGCCGCCGGTGAACTGGAACGGGCTGACCCAGAAGCCCTGCACGCCGGACTTCTTCAGCTCGGTCAGCGCGGCGGTGTACTCGTCCTTCGTCGCCGGCGGCTTGTTCGGGTCCAGGCCGGCCTTCTGCATGACGGCCTTGTTGTAGTAGAAGCCGAGCGGGTGCATGTCCAGCGGGATGCCGTACCGCTTGTCGTTGTAGAGGCCGCCCTTCCACACCGTCGGGGCGAAGTCGCCCTCGCTCAGCTCCAGGGTCTTGGCCACGTCGTCCAGCTCGCTGATCGTGCCGCGGGCGGCGAACGTGGCGAGCTGGTCCATGTGCATGACCGCGATGTCCGGGCCGTTGCCGCTGGACACCGCGCCGGGGAGCTTGCTGTAGTAGTCCTCCCACTGGTACGTGATCACGCTGACCGCGATGTTCTGGTGCTCGCTGTTGAACTGCTGCACCAGGGCCTTGAAGATGTCGCCGTCGCCGCCGGTGAAGCCGTTCCACAGCTTGAGGTCGACCTTCGGCCCGGTGTATTCCTTGCCGCCGTTGCCGGCCGCGCCGGACGGGCCGGAGCTGCTGCCGCCACCGCATCCGGTCAGCGTCAGCGAGGCCGCCGCACCGAGGCCGAGGCCGAGGCCGAGCAGGCGCCGCCGGCTCATCTCGTTCTGGATCATGCTTACTCCTTGGGGGACGGGATGAAGTATTGCCTGGTCACGACTGCGGGGCGAACCGCAGCAGGTTCCAGGAGGTGGCGGGCAGCGCCACGGTGCAGCGGCCGCCGTCGAGGGTGGGGGTGTGGAGCTGCCGCGGCGTGACCCGCTCGGGGTCCGCCTCGGTGTTGGTGGCGGCGGGGTCGGCCCCGGCCGCGAGGGTGGTGTGCGCCTCGGCGCGCAGGCCCGGCAGGCCGCGCAGGTCCAGGTCGAGCGGGACGTCGTTGGGGCCGCGGTTGACCGCGAAGACGGCCAGGCCGCCGGTCTCCTCGTCGTGCACGGCGACGGTGTCCAGCACCGGCACGTCGCCGTACCGGCTGGTCCGGTAGGTCGGGCCGACCGGCTCGGTGCGCAGGACCGTGCCGCGCGCGTACCGGGCGGTGAGGGCGAACGGGTGGAAGATGCTCTGCCGCCAGGCGGGGCCGCCGGTGCGGGTGCGGATCGGGGCGATCACGTTGGCGAGCTGCGCCTGGCAGGCCACGCCCACCCGGTCGGCGTGCCGGAGCAGGGTGATCAGCAGGTCACCCACCACGACGGCGTCGACCGCGGTGAAGTCGTCCTCGATCAGCGCCGGGGCCTCGACCCAGCCGCGCCGGTCCAGGTCGGCCTGGAGACGGGACTGGTACCAGACGTTCCACTCGTCGAAGGAGATCTTCAGCTTGCGCTTCTGCCGCAGCTTGGCGCCGACGTAGTCGGCGGTGGCGGTCACCTCGGTGATGAAGGCGTCCATGTCGACGGCGGAGGCGAGGATGCTGGCCCGGTCGCCGTCCGAGGGGTCGTAGTAGGTGTGGGCGGAGATGTAGTCGACGTGCTCGTAGGTGTGCTCCAGCACCGTCGCCTCCCACGACGCGTACGTGGACATCTGCCGGTTGGAGCTGCCGGAGGCGATCAGGCTGATCGACGGGTCGATCATCTTCATGGCGCGGGCGGTCTCGGCGGCCAGCCGGCCGTACTCGTCGGCGGTCTTGTGCCCGACCTGCCACGGCCCGTCCATCTCGTTGCCGAGGCACCACAGCCGCACCCCGTACGGCTGCTCGGCGCCGTGCTTGCGGCGCAGGTCGGACAGTTGGGTGCCGCCCGGGTGGTTGGCGTACTCCAGCAGGTCGCAGGCCTCGGCCACGCCGCGGGTGCCGAGGTTGACCGCCATCATCGGCTCGACCTCGGCCTCGGCCGCCCAGGTCATGAACTCGTCCAGGCCGAACGCGTTGGTCTCGATCGTCTTCCAGGCCAGGTCGAGCCGGCGCGGGCGGTCGCCCACCGGCCCGACGCCGTCCTCCCAGCGGTAGCCGGAGACGAAGTTGCCGCCGGGGTAGCGGACCACCGACACGCCCATCTCCCGGGTCAGGTCCAGCACGTCGCGCCGGAGGCCGAGCGGATCGGCGGTCGGGTGCCCCGGTTCGTAGACCCCGCCGTAGACGCAGCGGCCCATGTGCTCGACGAAGGAGCCGAAGAGCCGTCGGTCGGCCGGACCGACCCGGAACGCCGGGTCGACCGTGAGCTGCGCGTTCGGCACGAGTGCCACCTTTCCCTCGGTGCTGTCGCCGGGTGACCGCGGTCACCCGTGTCCCTGGTTTCTACAACGTTGTAAGCAACGCTGTAAAGGGGTCGTTACGTCGTCGTGACGCGGTAGAGTGCGGCCAGCGTTCACCGGGGAGGGAAGTTCAGTGCGGCACAGGCTCAAGGACGTGGCGGAGCGGGCCGGCGTGTCGGTGAAGACCGTCTCGAACGTGGTCAACGGCTACCAGCACGTCCGCGCCGACACCCGGGCCCGGGTCGAGGAGGCCATCGCCGAACTCCACTACCGGCCCAACCTCTCCGCCCGCAACCTGCGCAAGGGGCGCACCGGCGTGATCGCGCTGGCCGTGCCCGAGCTGGACATCCCCTACTTCGCCGAGCTGGCCCGGCACGTGGTCACCGCCGCCGCCGAGCACGGCTGGACGGTGCTGATCGACCAGACCGGCGGCGGCTCCGAGCAGGAACGCAAGGCGGCCAGCGGGATCGGCGACCACATGATCGACGGCCTGATCCTGAGCCCGCTCGCGCTCACCGCCGACGACCTTGCCGCCCTCGACGGACTGCCGATGGTGCTGCTCGGCGAGCGCGTCGACCACGGCCCCGCCGACCACGTCATGGTCGACAACGTGGCCGCCGCCCGGGAGATCACCGCCCACCTGGTCGGCCTCGGCCGCCGCCGGATCGCCGCGATCGGGTCGCAGCGCACCCCCGAGGGTGCCAGCGCCCGGCTGCGCCTGGCCGGCTACACCGCCGCGCTGGCCGAGGCCGGCATCGCGTACGACGACAGCCTGGTGGCGCCCGCGCCGGCCTGGCACCGCGCCGACGGCGCGGCCGCCATGCGGCACCTGCTCACCTCCGGGGTACGCCCCGACGCCGTGTTCTGCTTCAACGACACGCTCGCGCTCGGCGCGCTGCGCGCCCTGCACGAGGCGGGCCTGCGCGTGCCCGAGGACGTGGCGGTTGCCGGGTTCGACGACATCGAGGACGGCCGCTTCTCGATCCCGACGCTGAGCACCGTCGCCCCGGACAAGGAGCGCGTCGCCCGGCTCGCGGTGGAGCTGCTCGCCGGCCGGCTCGGCGCCGATCGCGAGGCCCCGCCGAGGGAGCTGGTCGCCCCCCACCGCCTGGCCCTCCGCGAATCCGCCCCACCCTCCTGACCCTCCACGCCCCCGCGCCCCGCCCGCCCCCCGCCCAGCCTCGTCGATCATGAAGTTGGCGGCGTTTTCGATCTCTGAGAGTGCCGCTAACTTCATGATCGACGGGGTGAGCGGGTGGGTGGGGTCAGTCGAAGAAGCGGGCCAGGTGGGAGGGGGGTGGGGCGGGGGCGTCGGGAGGTAGGGGGGTGAGGTCGGCGAAGACGGAGGCGCCGTCGCAGCCGACGTGCAGCGGATACCAGCGCGGGGTGCCGGGCGGGCGCTGGCCGCAGATGCCCTTGAACGTCTGCACGTCCAGCAGTCGGACGTGGGTCGGGTCGGCGACCGCGTTCACGTGCCGCCACCAGGGGCTCATCACGTGCAGCACCCCGCCCGGTCGCAGCACCCGGTGGCACTCGTCGAACAGTGGCAGGAAGTCGATCAGGTGCTCGACGATGTGCACCGCGAAGAACACGTCGACCGAGTCGTCGCGCAGCGGCAGTGAGCCGGCGAGGTTGGCGACCGCGTTCACCCCGGGCGCCGGATAGATGTCCAGCCCCAGGTTGCCCGGCCACTGCTTGGTCGCCCCGCAGCCGAGGTCGACCACCACCGGCGGCCGGCCGGCGACGCCCACCCGGCACCACACGCCGAGCACCCCGGACAGCCGGCCGATCAACTCCCGGACCAGTCGCAGCTCCGCCGGGTCGGCGACCTCGCCGGTCAGGTGTGCCACCCCCCGGTCGAAGCTCACCTCCACGGTCACCCCGCGCAACCGCTCGTCGTGCCGGGCCATGTCGGCCCACGCCTCGGCGAGGAAGCCGTCGGCCTGTCGGAGCCGCTCACCCGAGAGCGCGGCCTGCCCCATCGCCACCATGTGCCACCTCCGGCGGCGCGTTACCCCCAATTCACCCCGATACACACCCACCATGCCCTGCCGGCCGGGACCCGGACGCACCCTGGGCCGTTACCGACCACGCGACGAGCCGTCGGGCCGTCCGGCCCCGAGCGCGGCCATGGGCCCTCCGCCGCGCTGCATCACCGGGCGGCGGCTTGCCCGTCCGGGCCTGTCGCGCCGACGAAGACCCCCGACGCCGTCTCCCCCGGCGGCGGCTCGCTCGCCCGGGTGCCTCGCGCCCGCGAAGGCCCCGGCGCTGTTCCCTCCCGCGTCGGCGGCGGCTCGCTCGTCCGGGCGTGTCGCGCCCACGAAGGCATCCCCCTGACAACGATATGACTCAGAGTCATAAATATGACCAGGAGTCATATCGCTCCGGGGGCGGTAATCACCCGCCAGCCAGCACGAGCCGTTTGCGCATGCGCACTCCCTCGCCCTCGACGATGACCAAGGAGTTTGTGTCGTGAGTGGCCCGCCCCGCTGACGCAAACTCCTTGATCACCGCCGGGACGGGGGAGCGGGGGGAGGGGAGGGAGGGGGAAGGGGTCAGGTGGGGAGGGTGCGGCGGGGGGTTCGGGAGCCGCGCATGCGCTGGCGCGGTTGTGCCGGGGCCGTCTTCGGGCGCTTGAGGTGGTAGCGGTGCAGCTCGGCGTTGCCGGGCAGCGACGGGTCCTCGCTCATCGCTACCAGCTCCCAGCCCTGGTCGCCGGCCCGGTTCAGGTGGGCCAGCGCGGTGTCGCCGTAGGGCGTCACGTCGATCATGGAGCCGTCCGGGCCGTACCAGATGAAGACGATCTCCCAGCCGGTGTCCGTGGTCGCGGCCTGGCGGCGGCGGACCAGCAGCGCGTACTCCCACTTGAGCATGGGCTCATTGTGGCCCCGCGCGCGCCGGTCGGCACGGATCAATCCTCGGCGATCCGCCCGTCGGTCACGCGCAGCCGCCGGTTCACGCTCACCGCGTCCAGCATCCGCCGGTCGTGGGTCACCAGCAGCAGCGTGCCCGGGTAGGTGGCCAGCGCCGACTCCAGCTGCTCGATCGCGGCCAGGTCGAGGTGGTTGGTCGGCTCGTCGAGCACCAGCAGGTTGACGCCGCGCCCCTGGAGCAGGGCCAGCGCGGCCCGGGTCCGCTCGCCCGGGGAGAGGGTCGCCGCCGGGCGCAGCACGTGGTCGGCGCGCAGGCCGAACTTGGCCAGCAGTGTCCGCACGTCCGCCGGCGTGAGATCTCCTACGGCGGCGCCGAACGCGTCGAGCAGCGGCTGGTCGCCGAGGAACAGTCCCCGGGCCTGGTCCACCTCGCCCACCACCACACCCGGCCCGAGCGCGGCGTGGCCCTCGTCCAGCGGCAGCCGGCCCAGCAGCGCGGCCAGCAACGTGCTCTTGCCGGAGCCGTTCGCCCCGGTGATCGCCACCCGGTCGGCCCAGTCGACCTGGAGGTCCACCGGGCCGAGGGCGAAGCCGCCCCGGCGCACCACGGCACCGCGCAGCGAGGCCACGACGGCGCCGGCGCGGGGCGCGGCGGCGATCTCCATCCGCAGCTCCCACTCCTTGCGCGGCTCCTCGACCACCTCCAGCCGCTCGATCAACCGGGCGGTCTGCTTGGCCTTCGCCGCCTGCTTCTCGGTGGACTCGGTCCGGAACTTGCGGCCGATCTTGTCGTTGTCGGTGGCCTTGCGCCGGGCGTTCTTCACGCCCTTCTCCATCCACGCCCGCTGGGTCCGGGCGCGCGCCTCCAGGTCGGCCTTCGTGTCGGCGTACTCCTCGAACTCCTCGCGGGCGTGCCGGCGCGCCACGGCGCGCTCCTCGAGGTAGGCCGCGTAGCCGCCGCCGTACTGGTTGACCTGCCCCTGGTGCAGGTCCAGCTCCACGATGCGGTTGACCGTGCGGGTGAGGAACTCGCGGTCGTGGCTGACCAGCACGGTGCCGGCGCGCAGCCCGGTGACGAAGCGTTCCAGCCGGTCCAGCCCGGCCAGGTCCAGGTCGTTCGTGGGCTCGTCGAGCAGGAAGATGTCGTAGCGGCTGAGCAGCAGCGAGGCCAGCCCGGCCCGGGCCGCCTGCCCGCCGGACAGGCCGGTCATCGGGTGCTCCAGCTCGACGTCGAGACCCAGCTCGCCGGCGACCTGCGCGGCCCGCTCCTCCAGATCCGCGCCGCCGAGGTCGAGCCACCGTTCCAGGGCGGTCGCGTACGCGTCGTCGGCGCCGGCCGCCCCGGCGGTCAGCGCCTCGGTGGCGGCGTCCAGCGCGGCCTGCGCGTCGGTCACGCCGGTACGCCGGGCCAGGAAGTCCCGGACCGTCTCACCGGGCCGGCGCTCCGGCTCCTGCGGCAGGTAGCCGACCGTGGCGGTGGGCGGGTTCAACGCCACCGTCCCCTGCTCCCGGGGTTGAAGGCCGGCGAGCGTCCGCAGCAGCGTGGACTTGCCGGCGCCGTTGACCCCGACCAGGCCGACCACGTCGCCGGGCGCGACGACCAGGCTCAGGTCGGAGAAGAGAAGGCGGTCACCGTGGCCGGCGGTGAGATCCTTGGCGATCAACGTGGCGCTCATCAGGGAACCGAGCCTACCGGCGGGCGCATCCGGATTACCGTGACCCGCGCTCGGGGCGACGCTTGTCTGAGGGAGACTCACAGCCGTGGCGACCACACTGGCGATCGACTGCGGGGGCGGCGGGATCAAGGCCTCCGTGCTGGACGCCGCCGGGACCATGCGGGCCCGACCGTTGCGCGTGCCCACGCCGTACCCCTTGCCCCCGAGCCTGTTCGTGATGACGTTGCTGGATCTCGGCGCCCGGCTGCCCGCGGCGGACCGGCTCACCGTCGGCATGCCCGGCATGATCCGGCACGGCGTGGTGGTGGCCACCCCGCACTACGTGACCCGCTCCGGGCCGCGCAGTCGCGTCGACCCGGACCTGGTCGCGGAATGGTCCGGGTACGACGCGCGCGGCGCGCTGGCCGAGGCGTTCGGCATGCCCGCGCTGGTCCTCAACGACGCCGAGGTGCACGGTGCGGGCGTGGTCGCCGGGACCGGCTGCGAGCTGGTGCTGACGCTCGGCACCGGGCTGGGCAGCGCGCTCTTCGACGGCGGGACGATCGCCCCGCACCTGGAGCTGTCGCACGCGCCGGTGCGGTGGAACACCACCTACGACACGTACGTGGGGGAGCCGGAGCGGCGACGACTCGGCGACGCGTTCTGGTCCCGGCGGATCCGGCAGGTGGTGGACGGCCTGCGGCCGGTGTTCCGCTGGGACCGGCTCTATCTCGGCGGGGGCAACTCGCGGCTGATCCGGCCGGAACAGGTGGCGCGGATGGGGGACGACGTTGTGGTCGTCCCGAACACGGCCGGAATCGTCGGTGGTGTCCGGGCCTGGGACCTGGTGGGTGACCGGTACGACCCGACCCCCTGATCTTCACCCCGTGGAACACTCGCGCTCGCGCCGGTGTTGTGCCAGCGTCGGACAAAGGGCTGACGCGACACGAGGAGGTGGGTCGAGTGGACCTTCTGGCGGAGTACCGGCGGGCGACCATGTTCTTCGACTCCGGGGACCCGACCGGGGCGGCCCGGCTGCTCGAACCGATCATCGAAGCGGAGCCGGACAACTCCTCGGTCCGGCAGCTGCTGGCCCGGGCGTACTTCCAGTCGGCGCAGCTCAACCGCGCCGAGGAGCAGTTGCGCGAGCTGGTCGACCGGGACCCGAGCGACCACTACGCGCACCACGTGCTGGGTCGGACGCTGGAGCGGATGAACCGGCCGGCCGACGCGCTGCGGCACCTTCGCATCGCGGCGGCCATGTACTCGACGAACACCGACTACACCACGGCCCTGCGCCGGGTGGAGGGCAAGGTCGGTCGTTGAGCCCCGTCGAAGGGCAGCCCGGGTGGGCTGCCCTTCGGCGTACCTAGGATGGGATCGTGAAGCTGAAGCTCGACCTCCACGACATCTACAACAAGGGCCACGACATCGACCGCGCGCTGCGCGGGATCATGGACGAGGCCGTGGCGAAGAAGGCCACGCTCGTGGAGATCATCCCGGGCAAGGGCTCCGGCGCGCTCAAGAAGAAGGTGCTGCGCTTCCTCGACCAGAAGGACGTCAAGCAGCTCTACCACCGGGTCGAGAAGGACTCGAAGAACTTCGGCCGCCTCTTCGTCCACTTCCGCTGGAAGTAGACCGTCCCCGTTTCTTGATCCACTCCACTACGCCGATGTGGCGGTTTCCCGACAGCTCGGATACGGCCACTTCCCTGAACTGGTGTCGATCGAGTGGCGCGGGCCTTGGCCGTCCGGCGCCGAGCAGTCGTCACTGACCGGCTCAGAGGTCGCGGACGGCGACCGTCTGGCCGCCGCTGCGTTCGCCGGTCGGCCGGAAACCCAGCTTCAGGTAGAACGGTTCCGGCCCGCCGGGGCGGGGCTCCCAGGTGACGTACGCCCGGTCACCGCCCCGGGCCCGGATCTCCGCGCACACCGCGTCGACCGCGAACCGGCCGTAGCCGCGGCCCTGCGCGTCGGCCGCGATGTTCAGCCGCCAGAGACCGGCCCGTACGTCGTCCGGGCGGTCGTTCCACGCGATGTCGAAGAACGCCATCAGGAAGCCGACCAGCCGGTCCCCGTCGTAGATCACCCTCGGCCAGGCGTGCTCCGGGAAGACGTACGCCTCGGCCAGCGACTTGACCACCGGTGCCACCAGATCCTCCTGGTCGGGGCGCACCGACAGGCCGAGAGCCGCCTCGTAGTTGTCGGGGGTGATCGTCTCCAGCCGCATGCGGCGCAGCGTAGCGAGCGGGTGCGCGCCCGGCGAGCCGGTATCTCCGGCCCGGATCCGCGCCAGGAGCGCGGGGACCCAGTGGTCCCCGAACCGGTACTGAAGGTCGGCCGGTCGCTGGTCGGCTCCACCACGCCGAGGTGGCGGGGTCCCGGTCAAGCGGTCCCCGCCCCCTCGGCGAGCTGGTGTGAGTCAGGCCGGACGCCGTACCCGGTAGGCCAGGTGGGTGACCCCGGTGCCCTCGACCACCCGGAACGGCCCGTCGAACTCCACCGGCGCGATGCCCAGCCCGGAGAAGAACGGGATCCCGTCGCCGAGCAGCACCGGCACCAGGTCCACGTGCACCTCGTCGAGCAGCCCGGCCTCCAGCACCTGCCGGGCGATCGTCCCCGCGTTGACCCCGACCTCCTTGTCACCGGCGAGGGAACGGGCCCGGGCGATCGCCGCCTCGATGCCGTCGGTGACGAACACGAACGACTCGCCCTCGGGCTCCCAGCCGTCCGGCACCCGGTGGGTCACCACGACCACCGGCTTGTCCATCGGGTGCCGCCCGCCCCAGCCGTTGGTCAGGTCGAACAGGGTACGGCCGACGACCAGCGCCCCGGTGCGCTCGACCAGCGCGCGGATGTGCGCGGCGCTGGCCGCCGAGGTCCGGAACGTCATTTCCGGGTTGGCGGTCGGCACCTCCACGTCGCCGTTGCCGTACCACTGGAAGAGGTGTTCGAACCCGCCGTGCGAAGGGTCCGCGACGTAGCCGTCCAGGGACATCGTCGCGCCGGTGGTCACCTTGCTCATCGTGTGCTCCTCGGGTCGCGTGAACCAGCTTTCACCCGGGGTAGAAGCCGACCGGCCGTTCCTCGACATCCCGGCGGAGAAAAGTTCAGCGGCGGGGCCGTAGCCCGTCGAGCGCGGTGGCGACGAGGCGGTCGGTGTAGTCGGTCGTGAGTGGTCCGCCGCGGTGCAGCCAGCGCTGGAACAACGGACCCCAGATCAGGTCCACCGCGACGTCGAGGTCGAGGTCGTCGGCGAGTTGCCCGGCCAGTTGGGCGCTGCGCAGGCGCTGCCGCTTGGCCTCCCGCAGCGGCCCGTCCAGTCGTTGCGCGTACGTCGCCGCCAGGTCGGGGTCGTGGGCGATCTCGGTGGCGAGCGCGCGCATCGGTTGCTCGTACCGCGCGTCGGTCAGCTCGACGACGGTGGCGCGGAGCACCTCGGTCAGGTCGGCGGCCAGGTCGCCGGTGTCCGGCAGCCGGATCGGCTCGCCCTCGGCGCCTTCGCTGAGCATGAGGAAGGCGTCGAGGACGACCGCACCCTTGGAGGGCCACCAGCGGTAGATGGTCTGTTTGCCGACGCCGGCGCGGGCGGCGATGCCCTCGATGCTGAGCTTCGCGTACTCGACCTCCTGGAGCAGGTCGAAGGCGGCGGTGAGGATGGCGCGGCGGGATGTCTCCCGTCGGCGGGCCGTGTTCGGCGGCGTCATGGGCGGCATCCTACCAGCGAGACGAACCGTCTCGTCTTGACGGAGGGACCGGGGCGAGCTAGCCTCGATCCGGTAACGAGACGGACCGTCTCGTCTCAGTCACTGAGGGAGCCCTCGCATGCCGACCCCGTCCGACGCCACCCCCCGCACCTGGTTCATCACCGGCGCCAGCCGCGGTCTGGGCCGCGCCTTCGTCGACGCCGCGCTCGACCGTGGCGACCGGGTGGTCGCCGCCGCCCGGACCGTCACCCCGGACGACGTCCACGTGCGGCACGGCGACCGGCTGCTGGCCCTGCCCCTCGACGTCACCGACCGGGCGGCCGTCTTCGCCGCCGTGGCCACCGCGGTCGAGCGGTTCGGACGGCTCGACGTCGTCGTCAACAACGCCGGCACCCTGTCCATGGGCATGATCGAGGAGTACACCGAGGCCGAGGCGCGGGCCCAGTTCGAGGTCAACGTCTTCGGCGCGTTGTGGGTCAGCCAGGCCGTGCTGCCCCACCTGCGCGCCCAACGGTCCGGTCACATCGTGCAGGTCTCCAGCATCGCCGCGCTCGCCGGCTTTCCGAGCACCGGCATGTACAGCGCGAGCAAGTTCGCGCTGGAAGGCATGAGCGAGGCCCTGGCGATGGAGGCGGCGGCCTTCGACATCAAGGTCAGCATCGTGCAGCCCGGCGGCTACTGGACCGACCTCTACACCAGCATGACGACCACCAGCCCGGTGGAGGCGTACGCGCCGCTGCGCGCCGAGCTGGAGCGACAGTGGGCGGCCGGCTCCGTCGACAGCGAACCCCGGCTGGCCGCCGAGGCGCTGCGGCACCTGGTCGACAGCGACGACCCGCCACTGCGGCTGCTGCTCGGCAGCATGGTCTACGACCTGGCGTTCGACATCTCCCGCCGGCGGATGGACACCTGGGCGGGCTGGGAGCGGGTCAGCCGAGCGGCGGAGCAGGCGGTGGCGGCCCCCGCCGGCACCTGACGCCGACGGGGGCCGCGCCGCTAGAGCGGGTACGTGCGCGCCACCGCCAGCATCTCCGAGCTGTGCGAGCCGACCACGCCCACGTCCGCCGGCCGGGCCCGGAACCCGGGCAGCGCGGACAGACCGTCGCTGGCGTCCATCGCGCGCAGGTTCACCGGGCCGTCGCCGGTGGACGCCAGCGTCAGCGTCACCTCGACGCCCTCCGGCGGCGGGGCGTGGAAGACGATCCCGAAGCCCCACCGGCCCTCGCGCGCCTTGACCGGCACCTCCCGCCCGGCCACCGACGCGGCCCGCACGGTCGCGGTGGTGGTGTCCACGTGCAGCGTCAGCAGCCGCACCGGCCGCTGCGGCGTGACCCGCACCCGCAGTGTCCGCTGGTCGCCGGCACGGGTGTCGGCGAGCGTCTCCAGCTTCGGCGCGGGCAGGGACGCCGCCTGCGCCGGCCCGGCCCGCAACTCGCCGTCGCCCAGGCCGGGGAAGTCGTCGGCCACCGAGACGCTCCGGTCGACGTACCCGTCGGTCCAGGGCTGCGGCGCCTCCTCGTGACTGAGCCAGGCCGCCTTGCCGGTGCCGGCGTCCAGCGCGTACATCAGGTGGGTCGGCACGGGGTGGTCGGCGTCGAAGCGGTCCACGGCCAGGCCGACCCCGGCGAGCACCACCGCGGCCAGCGCGGCGGCCGTGGCGGGCAGCGCGCCGAGCCGGCGGGCCCGCAGCGCGAGCAGGCCCCGCTGGCCGCCCGCCTGCGGGTGCAGCAGGTCCACCACGGGCAGCGCGGCCAGGCCGAGCAGCACCGCGACGAGCGCGGCCACCGCGCCCATGCCCATGCCGAGCGCCGGGAAGAGCAGCACCACGGTGGGCAGCAGGATGACCACGGCCACCGCGGCGGCCAGGGTCACCGCGACCACCGGCCACGGGCCGTCGCGCCGGGTGGCCAGCGCGGTGAGGCCGGCGACCGCGCCGGCCAGCGCCGGCACTGTCGTCAGGTACGCCCCGCCGGGCACCAGCACGGCGAGCAGCACCCCGAACAGGGCCAGCCAGGTCAGCCCGCCGAACGCCAGGGCGGCCGGGCCGACCCGGCGGCGGCTCAGCGCGTACCAGCAGAGCAGCACCGCGGCGGCGAGCGCCACCACGGCGAGCCGGTACCAGACCGGACGGTACGGGTCGAGCAGCTCCGCGTATCCGGGGCGGACCGTGGTGATCGCGGTCCAGAGCAGCCAGGCGCCCAGCGGGGCCACCACGAGCGGCACCAGGGTCAGGGCGACGCCGGCGGCGAGCGTGCCGGCGGTGGCCCGCCCGCGCCGGCGCAGCAGCCAGCCGAGCGCGCCGACCGCGAGCAGCGTGACCACGGCCAGCGGCAGGGTCAGCCAGCCGGGATAGCGGACCAGGCCGCCGGGCACCGGGAAGTAGGTGTCGTCGTGGCCGGCGCGCAGGTCGCCCAGGTCGGTGCGGCCGAACTCGCGGGCCAGGCCGAGCGCGTTGTCGCCGTGCATCTGGAGGCTGCCCCGGTCCATCCGGGCCGGCACGTCCAGCGGCGTGTGGTAGATCGCCCCGCCGTCGATGTAGGCGGAGTTCAGTCCGACGAACCTCTGGTCGAGGAACGCGGTGAAGTCGGTGTCGTTGGGCAGCGCCCGGTAGATCTCCACCGCGAACGAGGTGCCCACCGGGTGCGGGGCGGCCCGACCGAAGACGTCCACCAGCTTCGCGTTGTTCCGCGAGGTCTCGAACATGATCACCGGGCCGGTGGAGCCGCGCGCCTCCAGGTTGAGCACCACCCCGCCGTCGGCGGCCAGCGGGTGGTCGGCGGCGAAGCCGGCGGCGCCGCACAGGCACGCCTCCTCCGCGTCGGTGAGCACGAAGACCACGTCGTTGCGGGGGCGCGGGCCGGTGGTCAGCGCCCGGGCCACCTCCAGGATGGTGGCGGTGCCGGCGGCGTCGTCGTTGCCGCCGGGCCCGGTCTGCACCGAGTCGTAGTGGGAGACGAGGAAGACCCTGCCGGTCGGGTCGGTGCCGGGGAGCCGGGCCACCACGTTGCGGACCCGGGCCAGCGTCGCCCCGCCGGCCGCGCCGCTGAGCTGCCCGGCCTCGGGCGCGACCGCGTCCTGCACCTGCGTCTCCAGGCCCAGCCCGCGCAGCGTGCCCACCAGGTGCTCGCGTACCCGGTCGTTGGCCTCGCTGCCGGCCACGTGCGGCCGGGCGGCGATCACCTCCACGTTCCGGTACGCCCGGGCGGCGCTGAACTCGTCGGCCGGCGCGCCCGCCGGGCGCGGCGCCGGGGTGGACAGGTCGAGCAGGACGCCCGCCCCGACGGCGAGCAGCGCGACCAGCGCGGCGACGGCGGCGGGCAACCGGCGGCGCGGCTTGGCCAACGCCCGGTCGGCGGGGCGGGTGGGGGGTGCGCCCACGGGGACTCCTCGGGGTGGATCTACGGGGGTGGGCATCATCCTGCACCCCCGGGCCTCGCGGCGGCACCACCCGGTCGGTGCCTCGCCGCCCTGGCACCGCTCCCGGCGTAACATCGGTGGTCGGCCGTGCCGCTGTCCGGGTGGACGAGGTTCACCGCCGACCGATGCCGACGGCGGTCGTGTGGTGTGCGACCGTTTGTCTTAGCCTGGATCGCCCACGGCGCCCGGAAGGAGCCCGACATCACCAGCGAACTCCCGCGCCTCGCGGCGGTGACCCGGCCGCACGGGGGGAGCAGCATGCCGGGTTCCGTCGTCGTGCCCCGGGCCGGCGCGGGGCTGCACGGCGGCCTCCCGCCGGGCGAGCGGCTGCGGGTGCTGCTGGTCGAGGACGACGAGGGCGACGCCTTCCTGGTCGGCGAGCTGCTCGCCGAGACCAACTCGATGATCGACCTGCTGGTGGCGACCAGCCTCAGCGAGGCCCGGCAGCGGGTGATGGGCGTGGACTGCGTCCTGCTCGACCTGGGCCTGCCGGACGCGCAGGGCCTGGACGGGCTGCGCCGGGTGCTGGAGATGGCCAGCGGCGCCGCGGTCTGCGTGCTGACCGGCCGCTCCGACGAGCACCTGGGCATCGTGGCGGTCGCCGAGGGCGCGCAGGACTACCTGGTCAAGGGCCAGGTGGACGGTGTCCTGCTGACCCGGGCGCTGCGCTACGCGGTGGAGCGCAAGCGGGCCGACGAGAACGCCCGCCGGCTGCGCGAGGTGGAGCTGCGTCAGGCCGAGTCGGCCCGCCTGGAGCGCGGCCTGCTGCCGCAGCCGCTGATGACCACCGACGAGGTCGCGGTGCACACGTTCTACCGGCCCGGCCGGCACGCCGCGCTGATCGGCGGCGACTTCTACGACGTGGTGCAGACCCGACCGGACCGGATCGACCTGATCGTCGGCGACGTCTGCGGCCACGGGGTGGACGAGGCCGCGCTCGGCGTCGAGCTGCGCGTCGCCTGGCGGGCCCTGGTGCTGGCCGGGGTGCCCGACGACGAGGTGCTGCCCGCGCTGGAGCAGGTGCTGATGAGCGAGCGCCGCCTCCAGGAGATCTTCGCGACGGTGGCGACCGCCCGGCTCGACCTGGCGTCGGCGCGGGCCACCGTCCGGCTCGCCGGCCACCCGCCGCCGCTGCTGCTCAGCGGCGGTAAGGTCGCCCCGGTGCCGGCCAAGGGCGGCCTGCTGCTCGGCGTCCGACCCCGTCGCCCCGTCGCGTTCGACCTGGAGTTCGACACCGACGACTGGTCGCTGCTGATGTACACCGACGGCCTGATCGAGGGCCGGGTCGACGGCGGCGACGAGCGGCTCGACGTGCCGGGCCTGACCGACCTGCTCGCCGACCCGGCCAACCGGGCGGTGCCGCTGGCCGAGCTGCCCGCCTGGCTGGTCGGTCGCGCCGAGCAGATCAACGGCGGCCCGCTGGCCGACGACGTGGCGATGCTGCTGGTCACCCGTGGTGGCGGCCGGTGAGCGCGAGAGACGAGCGAAAGTGGGATCGGTGAAGGCGTACCAGCAGGGGTGGACCCTGCGGCGGCGGGTGGTCGCGCTCCTTGGCGTGGTGCTGGTGCTGCTGCTCGGGCTGGCCGCCGCGGAGGCGGCGGTCGCCGCGAAGAACCGGCAGAACATCGACGCGGTGCTGCTCAAGACCGGCCCGCTGCGGGTCCAGGCGCAGGAGCTGATGAGCGTCCTGCTGGACCAGGAGACCGCGGTGCGCGGCTACGCGGTGAACGGCGACCGCAACGACCTGGTGCCCTACCGGGAGGGCGTGCAGCGCGAGCAGGCCCTGATCGCCTCCATCCGTGACCTCTCCGCCGACTACCCGGACGTGCGCCGGGAGCTGGGCCTGGTCGAGCAGCGGACCGCGCAGTGGCGCAGCCAGGTCGCCGAGCCGGTGATCGCGACCACGGAGCGCAGCGGCCCGGCCGCCGGGCAGGCGCTGATCACCGACCAGACCCGGCAGCAGTTCGACGGCATCCGCACCGCTGTCACGACGCTTCAGGACGAGGTCCTCACCGTCCGGAAGGAGACCGCCGACCGGGTCAACGCCACCAGCAACGCGCTGGTGGTGCTGCTGATCATCGCGGCCCTGGTGGTGGCGGTGGCCGGCACGGTCATGCTGCTCTCGCTCGACCGGATCCTGATCCGCCCGCTGGCCGGGCTGGTCGGGCAGGTGCGCGAGGTCGCCGCCGGCGACTACCAGCACCACATCGAGGGGTCCGGCCCGCCCGAGTTCCGCCGGCTCGCCGACGACATCGACCTGATGCGGCAGAAGATCGCCCAGGAGCTGGACGAGGTACGCCAGGCGCGGGAGCGGATCGAGTGGGTCAACAGCCAGCTCCAGAAGCAGGCCGAGGAGCTGACCCGCTCCAACCGTGACCTGGAGCAGTTCGCGTACGTGGCCTCGCACGACCTCCAGGAGCCGCTGCGCAAGGTGGCCAGCTTCTGCCAGCTCCTCCAGCGGCGCTACGCCGGGCAGCTCGACGAGCGGGCGGACCAGTACATCGCGTTCGCGGTGGACGGCGCGCAGCGGATGCAACGGCTCATCAACGACCTGCTCGCGTTCTCCCGGATCGGCCGGTTGACCACCGGCTTCACCGAGGTCGACCTGAACAAGGTGATGGGCGACGTGGCCGGGCAGACCGAGGCGGCCCGGCAGTACGCCGACGCCGAGCTGACCTGGGACGAGATGCCGACGATCCGCGGCGAGGAGCCGCTGCTGACCAACCTGCTGGTCAACCTGGTCAGCAACTCGGTGAAGTTCCGCCGCCCCGACGTGACGCCCAAGGTGCACGTGTCGGCCCGGCTGGTGGACGGCGAGTGGGAGATCAGCTGCCGGGACAACGGCATCGGGATCGAGCCGGAGTTCGCCGACAAGATCTTCGTGATCTTCCAGCGGCTGCACTCCAAGGACGCGTACCCGGGCACCGGCATCGGGCTCGCCATCGTCAAGAAGATCGTGGAATATCACGGCGGTCGGGTCTGGGTGGACACCGACGCCGAGGTCGGCACGACGATCCGGTTCACGCTGCCCGCGCTGGAGGCCGACGTCGAGGCGGCCCGGGCGGCCGACGAGGCCGGGGCCGCCGAGGGCGCCGAGGCGACCGAGCCGGTGGAGGGGTCGACCGGGGACGGGGCGTCGACCGGGGAGGGCGCCGAGGACGCCGCCCCCGAGGTCGCCACTCAGCCGGACGGCCCGGTACGCGAGGAGTCGCCCGCACGGGCGGACGGACACGGTACAAACGGTGGCATGAAGGAGACGGTGGGATGACCGCGCCTGCGGACGGCAAGAGCCCGATCGAGGTCCTGCTCGTCGAGGACGACCCGGGCGACGTGCTGATGACCCAGGAGGCGTTCGAGGAGCACAAGCTCCGCAACCGCCTCACCGTCGTCTCCGACGGCGCGGAGGCCCTGGCCTACCTGCGTCGCGAGGGCCAGTACGCGGACGCGGTCACCCCCGACCTGATCCTGCTCGACCTCAACCTGCCCCGCCGGGACGGCCGGGAGGTGCTGGAAGAGATCAAGAAGGACGAGGAACTGCGCCGGATCCCGGTCGTGGTGCTCACCACCTCGCAGGCCGACGAGGACATCCTGCGCAGCTACCAGCTGCACGCCAACGCCTACGTGACCAAGCCGGTGGACTTCGAGCGCTTCATCTCGGTGGTCCGCCAGATCGACGAGTTCTTCGTCAGCGTGGTCAAGTTGCCGCCGCGTGGCTGACCCGCTGCTGGACGACGTCGCCGCGCTGCTGCGGGAGGCCGCGGCCGACGTCGTGGTGCCGCTGTTCCGCCGGCTCGACGCGTCCGACATCTCCGAGAAGGCACCCGGCGAGGTGGTGACCGTCGCCGACCGCGAGGCCGAGAAGCTGATCTCCGAAGGGCTGCGACGGCTGCGGCGCGGCTCGGTCGTGGTCGGCGAGGAGGCCGTCGCCGACGATCCCGACCTGCTGCGGCACCTGCACGGCACCGGCGACGTCTGGCTGGTCGACCCGGTCGACGGCACGTCCAACTTCGCCGCCGGCCGGCGGCCGTTCGCGTTGATGGTGGCGCTGCTCACCGACGGCGTACCGGTGGCCTCCTGGGTCTACGACCCGCTGGACGGCACGATGGCGGCCGGCCGGCTCGGCGCGGGCACGACGCTGGACGGCACGCCGGTGCGGGCCGCCGGGTCGGCGCCGGAGGCGGGCGCGCTGCGCGGCACCGCGATGACGAAGTTCCTGCCGGCGGACTTCCGCCGCGACGTCGAGGCCGGCGGTCGGCGACTCGGAGAGCTGCTGCCCGGCCAGCACTGCGCCGGCCGGGAATACCTGGACATCCTCACCGGCGCCCAGCAGTTCGTGCTGTTCTGGCGCACCCTGCCCTGGGACCACACCCCCGGCACGCTGCTCGTCCGGGAGGCCGGCGGGGTGGCCCGCCGCTTCGACGGCACCGACTACCACCCGGCCGACGAGGGCCGGGGCCTGCTGGTCGCCGCCAGCGAGGAGATCTGGGACGAGGTGTACGCGGCGCTGCTGGCCCGCTGATCGGCGCTGGGCGACGACCGCGACACGCTGCGTCGACGTTACGCGCTCCGCGCCCTCGCCGGCCTGGCGCGGGGCGCGCGGTCCGGTATCGTGACCGGCGGTCTCCGCCAGCAGGCCGCCGCCCGGCGCCGGCGGAGACGCCGCCGCGCACGGTCGACTCGGGGGGCCGGCGGTCGACGGAAGGACCAACAGTGCCCAGGACCAGCCTCACCGGCCGGCGCGTCCGCCGGTCGTTGCTCGCGCTGCTCGCCGCGACGGCCGTGCTGCTCGGCGCCGGCAGCCTCGCCGTGGCCGGCCCGGCCGCCGCCGCGCCGAGTCCGAACGCCCCCGACGAGGGCGACAGCAAGCAGCTGCGGGCGGCGCTGGAGGCCGCGGCGAAGGGCCACATCGACGCCAAGAACCGGCTGGACAACTCCAGGCGCCGGCAGGCCGCGCTGGCCACCCAGCTCAAGGACATCGAGGCGCGCCTCGTCGGGTTGACCGCGCAGGCCGGTGAGGTGGCCGTGCAGTCCTACCGGCTGGGTCGGCTCAACGAGGCGTCGATGCTGCTGGCCAGCTCCGGGCCGGACGACTTCCTCCAGCGGGCCGCCGAGCTGGACACGATGGCCCAGCGGGACAGCAAGCGCCTGGGTGACCTGGCCCGGGCCAAGGCCGAGGCGGCCGAGTCGAAGCTGGCCATCGACACCGAGGTGCGGGAGCAGCAGAAGCAGCTCGCCGTGCTGGCCCGCAAGAAGAAGGACGCCGAGGTCGCGCTGGCCAAGGTCAGCTCCGGGGCCGGCTCCGGCTTCAGCGGCGGTTCCTCGTCGGCCAAGCCGGCGCCGCGCAACTCGGACGGCTCGTGGCCGTCGGAGTCGTGCTCGGTGGACGACCCGACCCCCGCGTCCGGCTGCATCACGCCGCGCACGCTGCACATGCTCCAGCAGGCCAAGGCCGCCGGCTACAAGCGCTACGCGTCGTGTCACCGCAGCGGCGGGGGCGGCGAGCATCCCAAGGGCCGGGCCTGCGACTTCGCCGCCGCCACCGACGGGTTCGAGGACCGCACGGCCACCGGCGGCGACAAGGCGTACGGCGACAGCCTCGCCACCTGGGCCAAGAACAACGCGAACCGGCTCGGCATCATGTACGTGATCTGGTATCGCCAGATCTGGATGCCGAACACCGGTTGGCGGGCGTACAGCGGGGGCGGCAGCCCGGCCGCCGACCACACAAACCATGTTCACATCTCGATGTACTGACCCGGTGGCCCAGGAACGCTGCGTACCATCGCGACGGTGAGCAGCACATCGTCCGACGTCATCACCGAGCCGGTCGCCGGCACGACTGCCCCGCCGCGGGCCCTGCCGAACGGGCTCGCCGCGTTCCTGGTCTTCCTCTCCAGCGGCGCGGTGCTGGTGCTGGAGACCGTCTCACTGCGCCTGGTCGGCCCGTACGTCGGGGTGACGCTCCAGGTGACCAGCTCGGTCATCGGCATGGCGCTGGCCGCCATCGCGTACGGGGCGTGGATGGGCGGGTGGCTCGCCGACCGGCGGGACCCGCGCACCCTGATCGCCCCGGCGCTGGTGCTGGCCGGCATCGCCACCGCGGTCACCCTGCCGATCGTCCGCTACGCCGGTGAGGTGCTGCGCGGCGGCGCGGCGAGCGCGGTGCTCCTGCTGACCGCGGTGACCGTGCTGCTGCCCGCGGCGCTGCTGGCCGGGATCACCCCGCTGGTGGTGAAGCTCCAACTCGCCGACCTGCGCCGCACCGGCCAGGTCGTCGGCAAGCTCTCCAGCATCGGCACGCTGGGCGGCATCACGGCCACGCTCGGCACCGGCTTCATCCTGGTCGCCGCGCTGCCCAGTTCGGTGATCGTGCTGGCGCTGGCCGCGGTGCTCGGGGCGACCGGGCTGGCGCTCGGCTTCTGGCTGCGGCGGCGCTCCGGCGGCGGGCCGTCGGCCCCGGGCCGGGCCAAGGCCGCGCTCGCGCTGCTCGGCCTCTCCGCGGCCGGGCTCACCGCCGCCGCCCCGAACCCGTGCGACGTGGAGACCGCCTACCACTGCGCGCGGGTCGAGGTGGACCCGCAGTGGCCGGAAGGCCGCACGCTCTACCTCAACTCGGCCGAGCACTCCTACGTCGACCTGGGCGAGCCGACCCACCTGAAGTACGGGTACACGCAGTGGATCGGCCTGGTCGCGGACCTGGCCCGTCCGGCGCGGCAGCCGGTGGACGCGCTGCACCTGGGCGGCGGCGGCTTCACCGTGCCGCACTATCTGGCCGCGACCCGGCCGGGCACCGACAACCTGGTCTTCGAGCTGGACGGCGGCCTGGTCGACCTGGACAAGCGGGAGCTGGGCCTGCGTACCGGTCGGCAGCTGCGCGCCCGGGTGGGTGACGCGCGGGTGCTGCTCGGGGGCGAGCCGACCGACAGCCGCGACCTCATCGTCGGGGACGCGTTCGGCCACCTGGTGGTGCCCTGGCACCTGGCCACCCGCGAGATGGCCGCCGACGTCCGGCGGGTGCTGCGCCCGGACGGCGTCTACGTGCAGAACGTCATCGACTACCCGCCGGACCGGTTCATCAAGGCCGAGCTGGCCACCGTCTCGGCGGTCTTCGAGCACGTCGCGCTGATCGCCCCGCCCGGCGCGGTCGCCGGTCGGCAGGGCGCGAACTTCCTGATCATCGCCTCGGACGCGCCGCTGCCGCTGGCCGGGATCCCGGCCGGGCTGAAGCTGCTGCCGGAACCGGCCGAGCTGCTCGACGAGGCCCGCACCGCCGAGTGGGTCGGGGACGCGCAGGTCCTCACCGACGACTACGCGCCGGTGGACCAACTCCTCGCGACCGCCTGAACGGGTGACTTTCCTGACCGATTCCGACCGCTGAGGTGTACGAGGGCCCACTTCGGGCAACAGGACCGACCATGGGCGGACCGGTCAGGAACGGCGTGCAACTGCTCGGCGAGCGATACCGGCTCGTCGAGCAGTTGGGTGCGGGCGGCATGTCGGTCGTGTGGCGCGGCTACGACGAGGTGCTCGGCCGGCAGGTGGCGGTCAAGGTGCTCGCCTCCCGGCTGGCCAGTGACAAGGCGTTCCGGCACCGGATCCGCGTCGAGGCGCAGGCCGCCGCGCGGCTCTGCCACCCCAATATCACCAACGTGTACGACTACGGCGAGTCGATCCAGGTCGGGTTGACCGTTCCGTACGTGGTTATGGAGCTGGTCGACGGCGGCCCGCTCAGCGGCCGGCTCGGCCGGGACGGGCAGCTTCCCTGGCGGGAGGCCATGACGATCGGCGCGGAGGTGGCCTCGGCGCTGGCCACCGCGCACGCCCGGGGCGTGGTGCACCGGGACGTGACCCCGGGCAACGTCATGCTCACCCCGACCGGCGTGAAGGTCGTCGACTTCGGCATCTCGGCTCTGGTGGGGGAGAGCGACAAGGGGCCGGACGGCGCGCTGCTCGGCACGCCCGCCTACCTGGCCCCGGAGCGGCTGGACAACGGGCACGTCTCGCCGGCCACCGACGTGTACGCGGTGGGGCTGCTGCTCTACCGGATGCTCACCGGCCGGCTGCCGTGGCAGGCCAGCACCACCACCGAGATGCTCCGCGCCCACATGTACCGGGATCCGGACCCGATGCCGCCGGTGCCGGGGCTGCCCGCCCAGGTCGCCGAACTGGTCCAGCGCTGCCTGGCCAAGCGCCCCGAGGACCGTCCGCCGACCACCGAGGTGGCCCGGACCCTCGCCGAGGCGGCCGGCATCGCGGCGGTCGTGCCGGTGTCGCCGGCGTTCGGCCGGATCGACCCGGCGCTGATGGAGAACGCCGGCACCACCATCCTGCCCTGGTCGGCGGAGACCGACGCGCTGCCGTTCTCGGTGGTCCGCACCCGGACCCGGCGGGCCGCGGTGCGGCGGCGCCGGGTGGAGGCCGGGGTGGCCGCCGCCGGCCTGATCGCGGTCACCGCAACCCTGTGGGGGGTGACGTCGCGGAGCCCGGCCAGCGGCGGCGTGGAGCCGACCGAGGCGCGGATGGGGCTGCCCGAGCCGACCCCGTGCGCGGTCGACTACTCGCTGCGCCGCGACACCGGCAAGGACTTCTCGGCCGAGCTGACGGTGACCAACACCGGCACCCGCGAGCTGCGCGACTGGACCATGAACTTCAGCTTCCCCGGCAAGCAGGCGATCACCACGGCCCAACCTCCGGTACGCCAGGTGGGGCGGGCCGTGTCGGTCACCGCCCCGGCGACGACTCCGGTGTTGGCGCCGGGCGCGTCCACCAAGGTCACGCTGGCCGGGCGCTACAGCGGGAGCAACACGCTGCCGGTGGAGTTCACGATCGGCGGACGCACGTGCGGGGTGCAGGTGTCGGGCATCGCCGGTTCGGTGCCGATCACCGTCGCGCCGACCACCAAGCCGCCCGCCAAGCCGGCCACCAAGAGCACCGCCAAGACGACCGCCAAGGGCGGGACGGCGAAGGCGAAGCCCGCGCCGAAGCCGAAGGCCGAACCGGCGAAGCCGAAGCCCAAGGCGGGCCCGAAGGGAAAAGGGAAGTAGACCGGCCGAAGGGTGGTGAGCACGGCAAGGCCAAGGGCAAGGGTCCGAAGGGCCCGAAGGGTTGACGGTCAGGCCAGCGCGGCGAAGCGCTGCACCTGGGCGATGCTGCCCTCCACGATGAGCACGCTCTCCGGCTCCAGCACGGTCTCCGGCCCGGCGTAGCGGAACGGCTGGCCGGGCTGCTTGGCGCCGACCACCATCACGCCGTACCGGTCCTGCGGGGCCAGCTCGCGCAGCGAGCGCCCGACCAGCGGCGTAGGCACCCGGATCTTGGCGATGGCGAAGTCGTCGCCGAACTCGATGAAGTCGAGCATCCGGCTGACGATCAGGTGCGCCACCCGCTCGCCGGTCTCCGCCTCCGGGAACACCACGTGGTGCGCGCCGACCGAGTGCAGGATCTTCGCGTGCTTCTCCGAGGTGGCCCGGGCCCAGATCTGCGGTACGCCCAGCTCGGTCAGGGCCAGGACGGTGAGCACGCTCGCCTCGACCGAGGCGCCGATGGCGACCACCACCCGGGGGAAGTCGGCGATGCCGAGCTGACGCAGCACCACCTCCTCGGTGGCGTCGGCCTGCACCACCCGGTCCAGCTCGCCGGACCAGCGCTGGACCCGCTCCGGGTCGCGGTCGACGGCCAGCACATCGTGGTCGAGCCGGGCCAGTGAGCCGGCCAGGTGACAGCCGAACCGGCCGAGGCCGATCACGGCGACGCCGGTGTCCTCGGAACGTCTAGCCGACAATGGGTTGCTCCTCCGGGTAGCGGTACAGGCGTCGCCGGGTGTTCAACGCGATCGCGGACCCGAGGGTGAGCGGGCCGACCCGGCCGATGTACATGAGCGCGATCAGCACGTACTGCCCGGACGGCGGCAACTGCTGGGTCAGGCCGACGGTGAGCCCGGTGGTGCTGAACGCCGAGGTGACCTCGAACAGCGCGGCGTGGAAGCGCACGTGCGCGGTCAGCGCGATCAGGCCGACCGTGCCGGCGGTGACCAGCGCGACGCTGAGCAGGGCGACCGTCAGCGCCTGCCGCTGGCTGGCCGAGGCCACCCGGCGGTGCCCCACCGTGGTGTCCGGTTCGCCGCGCAGCTCCGCCCAGATGGCGAAGCCGAGCAGGAAGAACGTGGAGACCTTGATGCCGCCGGCGGTGCTGGCGCTGCCGCCGCCGATGAACATCAGGCCGACGAACATCGGGTAGCTCTCCTCGGTGAGCCGATCCACGTTGATCAGGTCGAAGCCGCCGGTGCGGCTCAGCGCGATCTGGCCGAAGGTCGACAGCACCTTGCCCGGCACGTCGTAGGTGCCGATCGTGTACGGGTTGCCCCACTCGGCCAGCAGCAGGTAGCCGAAGCCGACGGCGATGAGCACCAGGCTGCCCCAGACGGTCAGCTTGGTGGCGACCGCCCAGCGCGCCGGCCGCCGCCACTCCCGGGTGGCCTCGAAGAGCGCCGGGAAGCCGAGCCCGCCGATGATCGCGCCGGCGCAGAGCGGCAACGTCACCCAGGGGTCGCGGGCGAAGGCGACGAGGCCGTCGGAGTAGAGCGTGAAGCCGCCGTTGTTGAACGCCTGGATCGAGTGGAACACGCCGGCCCAGATCGCCCGCCCGGGCGCGTAGTCGTAGACCAGCCACAGCCGCGCGCCGACCACGGCGGCCACCAGCGCTTCCGTGACGAAGACGGTGGCCGCGATCCGCAGCAGCAGCCGGCGTAGGTCACCGAGGCCGAACTCGGCGGTCTCGGCCTGGACGAGCAGCCGGTTGCGCAGGCCGAGCTGGCGGGAGACCGCGAGGATCACCAACGACGCGCCGGTCAGGATGCCGAAGCCGCCGAGCTGCGTGAGCACGGTGATCATCACCAGCCCGAAGCCGTTCCAGTAGTTCGGCGTGTCGGTGACCGTCATGCCGGTCACCGAGACCGCCGAGGTGGAGGTGAACAGCGCGGTCTCGAACGAGGTGTAGCGCTGCTCGCTCGTGGCCCAGGGCAGCATGAGCAGCCCGGTGCCGACCAGGATCACCACCAGGAACCCGAGCGGCACCAGCCGGACGGGCTTGCGGAGCAGGCGGCGCACCACGTCATCTTCCGTCCGGAGATTCACCGGCAGGTCAGGAACCGACCAACTGGCGGCCAACCGGGACCGGTCTGCTGTGCGTACCCATCGACGACAGGAGACGGCGTTGCGACGTACCCTTTCCGCCCTCGGCGTGGCCGGCGCGCTGCTCGCGGCGGCGGCCGTGGTGGTGCCGGCCGTGGCCGCCCAGGCCGGCCCGGACCACCACGCCGAGCGCCCCCGCGCGACCCAGCGGCCGATCGTGATCGGTCACCGGGGGGCCAGCGGCTACCGCCCGGAGCACACCCTGGAGGCCTACCGGCTCGCCATCCGGCAGGGCGCCGACTTCATCGAGCCGGACCTGGTCTCGACGAAGGACGGCGTGCTGGTCGCCCGGCACGAGAACGAGATCTCGGGTACGACGGACGTGGCGGCCCACCCCGAGTTCGCCGCCCGCAAGGCGACGAAGACCATCGACGGGGTAGCGGTCACCGGCTGGTTCACCGAGGACTTCACGCTGGCCGAGCTGAAGACGCTGCGGGCGAAGGAGCGGCTGCCGCTGGTGCGGGTGGCCAACACCGCGTTCGACGGCAGGTTCGAGATCCCCACCTTCCAGGAGGTCATCGACCTGGCCCGGGCCGAGTCGAAGGCGCGGGGCCGGACCATCGGCGTCTACCCGGAGACGAAGCACCCCACCTACTTCGCGTCGATCGGGCGGGCGCTGGAGGAGCCGCTGGTCGCGGTGCTCCGGAAGAACCGGCTGACCCACCGCAACGACCCGGTCTTCATCCAGAGCTTCGAGACCGCCAACCTGCGCAAGCTCGACACGATGACCGACGTGCGGCTCGTCCAGCTCATGGACGCGGTCGGCGCCCCCTACGACTTCACCGCCGCCGGCGACCGCCGGACCTACGCCGACCTGGCCACCGCCGCCGGCCTGGCCTGGGTGTCCCGGTACGCCGACGGCGTCGGCCTGAACAAGAACCTGATCGTGCCCCGGGACGCCGCCGGCCGGCTGCTCGCGCCGACCTCGGTGATCCGGGACGCGCACCGGCTCAAGCTGGTGGTGCACGCGTGGACCTTCCGGGCCGAGAACCAGTTCCTGCCGGTGGACTTCCGGATCGGCGCCGACCCGAACGCGCGCGGTGACATCACGTCCGAGTACGAACTCTTCTTCGACCTGGGCCTCGACGGCGCGTTCGCCGACCAGCCCGACACGGCGGTCGCCGCCCGCGCCGGCCGCTGACGCCCGCTCACCCGTCGGGGTGCCCGCGTTCGCGCGGACACCCCGACGTGCCTCCCGCCTGCAGCGATCGCCCGCCCGCCCGCTTGCCGCGCCCGCCCGCCTGCCGCGCCCGCCTGCCGCGCCCGCCCGCCCGCCGCTCTCGCCCGGTCGCTTGCCGCGCTCGCCCGCCTTCCACGGTTGCCCGGTCGCTTGGCGCGGTCGCCCGCCTGCCCGCCACGGTTGCCCGGTCGCTTGGCGCGGGTCGCCCGCCTGCCTGCGCCGTCGCCCGCCTCGCGCCGCTGCCCGTTGCCCACTGCTCAGGGAAGGCGGCTGTGCTTGCCAGCGCCTTTAGAGCTGATAGCAGATTCGACTCACGCCCCGCCGGCCGCCGGGCCCCAGCGTTAGGAGGGGGCCCTTCCTCTACCGCAGACGTTAATAAGGGGCCCTTCCTTACACCGGGGCACGCGGCCCCGGGCGGGGTGATGAGTCGGAGCTGTTATCAGCTCGAAAGGCGGCGGGAGGGCGGTGACCCTCTCGCGCCTGGGGAGGTGATGACGTGGGTGGACCGGCTGGCGTGGGTCGGTCAGGTCGTCACATTGCCAGTCGGCCCCGGGGGCTACTGTCCCGGTGGCTCGGCGACGTAGGTGCCACGGCCGGGCTGGCCGGTGATCAGCTCACGGTCGTGCAGCAGGGACATCGCGCGATAGGCCGTGTTGATGTGGACGCCGTAGGTCTCGGCCAGTTCGCGGGTCGAAGGGGAGCTTGTCGCCGGGCTTCAACTCACCGCTCCTGATTCTCGCGGCGATGTCGTTGGCGATCAGGCGGAAGGGCGCTTCGGCTGTGGGCATGGTGAGGACTCCGGTTGGTTCGGCGATTCCGATCCTGCCCTACCTGCACAAGTAACTGCAACAGGTTGCGAACACGTCGACAGTGGAGGCTCGCGCAACACCAGTTACTGGTGTAGGTTGACGGAGTCCGGCTCCGGTTGGTTCGGCAAACCGCGGGGTCGGACCCGGATTGGGCTCCGGGGCCGTACCGCCGAACGAGGCTGCGGTCGCGGGGCCGGCGACCCGCCCGCGTCCCCTGTCTGCGGGCGGGTCGCCGCCACGGCTGGCGAGGAGGATTCGTGCGCAACGTGCTCCACCTGTTCCACCCGGCCCGGCGACCTCGTGGGGGCCGGGCGCCGAACGAGGGCTGGTACCGCTCCGAGTCGTGCCGACCGCTGAGCGTCGGGCAGATCCGCGAGCGGCGGTTCCGCACCGTGCGGCGTGGCGGACTCGACCCGGCGGACGTGCACGCGTTCCTGCACCGGGTCGCCGGCGACCTGGCGCTGGCCCGGCACGACGCGGCCCGGTGTGCCGAGGAGAACAACCGGATCAAGCGGGCGCTTCGCGCCTGGCAGTCCCGGTTCGCGCCGGGGGCGTACCGGTGAGTCGGGAACGGTTCGTCGTACACCTGCCGGTGCTCGCGGCCGACCTCGACGGCGCCCGTGGGTTCGCCAGGGCCATCTGTCGCGCGCTCGGCTTCCTGGCCGACGTCGAGCGGGCCGGGACGACCGTGTCGCGGGAGGACGAGCAATCCCTCCGCCACTGGGTCTGGTGCGACCGGGTGCTGGACGGCGGCCGGCGCTGCCCGCGGGCGGCCGAGCACGACGGTGGTTGTGGGCCGGTGGCGACGACTACTCATGATCGGCGAAGCGGCCACCGAAACGGACATTTCACCCAATAATGGCGTGGCCGCCTGCGACGAGGGGCAGGCGCTTCACGGGGGATTGTGCATGTCCATTCTGAGAGCTACACGAATGCGGCGGTGGTGGTTCGCGGCCGCCGCCGCGACCCTGGTGGGTGGCCTGCTGCCGTTGGTCGGCCCGCAGGCGGCGACGCCGGCCCGCGCGGCCGACGCCAACAACGCGACGCTCGTCGTCAACAAGGGTGGCGACCGCGTCGGTGAACAGACCGTCGGGCCGCTGGCCGGTGCCACGTTCGACTTCTACGCGGGAGTCAGCGGGACGCGTCCCGCCCCGGGCGCCACCCCGAACGCGTCCTGCACCACCGACGCCAGCGGCAGGTGCGCGGTCGACCTGCCTGGCCGCACCGGGACCAGCCAGGGCTACTGGATCATCGAGCGCAGCGCGCCGGACGGCTGGCGGGTCGTGGACAGCCTGGTCACCGGCAACGGGAGCAGCGCGCCGTTCCAGTCCACGCCCTACAACGGCGTGTTCACCGGAGCGGTGGCCAACAACCAGACGTACACCTTCCCGGTGGAGACCACCGGCAACACCAACCGGACGGCGCGTGGCCCGGTGTGGGCCGACGAGCGCGACAACCCGGCGCTGCCCGGGTCGTGCGGCCTGCACGTCGCGCTGCTGATCGACGTGTCCGGCTCCATCCGGCCCGACCTGCCGGTGGTCAAGAACGCGGCGAACGGCTTCGTCGACGCACTCACCGGCACCCCGTCGGAGATCGCGCTCTACTCGTTCGCGACCGACGCCACCGCGGTGCTCAACCCGACGCCCGTCTCCGACCAGGCCGGGGCGAACACCGTCAAGGACGCGATCAACGGCCTCACCGCCGGCGGCACCACCAACTGGGACCAGGGTCTCTGGCAGATCGCCGCGGCGCCGTTCGACTACGACGCCGTGATCATCCTGACCGACGGCAACCCCACCGTGTACGGGCCGCCGCCCGTCCAGGGCTCCGGCAGCTACACCCGGTTCGTGGAGGTGGAGAACGGCATCTTCTCCGCCAACGCGGTAAAGGCGAAGGGCACCCGGGTGGTCGCGGTCGGCGTGGGCGCCGGCGTGTCCGGCGCGCCGGACAACCTGATCGCCATCTCCGGGCCGGTGGCCAACTCGGACTACTACCAGACCGGCTACGACCAGCTCGCGGCCGTGTTCCGGGAACTCGCACTGGAGAACTGCCGCGGCACCATCAGCGTGGTCAAGAAGGTGATCCCGCCGGGCGGCGGTGACCCGCAACCGGCTGGCGGCTGGACCGTCTCCTCCAGCAGCGCCGGCGTGACGCCGCCGAGCGCGGTCACCGACACTTCGACCGGAGCGGTCAACCTCGCCGTCGACCTCGGCGGGCAGCCGAGCCGCGCGGTGGCGATCGCGGAGACGCCGCAGGCCGGCTTCGCCCTGGTCCCGCAGGACGGTCTGAACGCCACCTGCGCGGCCAGCGGTCAGCCGGTGCTGGTCACCAACAACGGCGACTTCGGGTTCAACGTCAACGCCCTCGCCAACGACGCGGTGACCTGCGTGATCCTCAACCAGGCCGAGGTCGCCCCGGCCACCGTGGTGGTGAACAAGACCTGGGTGATCAACGGGCAGACCTATCCGGATCCGGAGCAGGGCACCTCCTTCCAGGCCGCGCTGGTGCTGCCCGGCATCGACCAGCCGGCATGGGGCGTGGAGTACCACGACTACGAGGTCGGGCAGTCGATCGTCGTCGACGAGAACATCACCGCGTTGCCGCCGGGCTGCACCAACACGGCCAGCGGGGACCTCGGCGAGCAGACGCTTGCTGCCGGGACCAACACCTTCCAGATCACCAACACGGCGACCTGTGAGACGAAGCTGGCCCTGGTCAAGTCCGTGCGGAACCCGTACGGCGTGCCCGAACCGCCGGCCTCGGCGTGGGACCTGACCGCGTACGGGCCGAACGGGTTCACGGTGAATAGCGGCGACCCGGCCCGCCCGGTCGTCGAGGACGCCGTCTACGCGCTCGGCGAGAACACCGTCCCCGGCTTCACCCAGACCGTGGTGCAGGGTGCGGTGATCGTGCCGCCGGCCACCGGTAGCTGGAGCTGCGCGCTGCGGCAACGGGACGGCTCGGTGGGCAACCCGGGCTTCGACGGCACCGACGGTCGGGTGTCCGTGCAGATCGGCCAGACGGCGGTGTGCACCGCGGTGAACGAGGCGCAACCCGCCCAGCTGACCCTGGTCAAGGAGGTGCGCAACACCCACGGCGGCACCGCGAAGCCGACGGACTGGGTGCTGAGCGCCACGCCGCCGGCCGGCTCGGTGACGCCGGTCACCGGTCGCAGCGGGCAGCCCGCCGTGACCAAGGCGGCGGTGAACCCGAACGTCGGCTACACGCTCGCCGAGAGCGACGGCCCGGCCGGGTACGAGCAGGTCGGCGCGCCCACCTGCGTGCTCACCGGCACGCAGACCCCGGTGCAGACGCCGGACAACGTCCTCACGCCCACCTTCGGGCAGGACATCACCTGCACGTTCGTCAACGCGGACGTGCCGCCACCGCCGCCGGCCCCGGGCCGGGTCACCCTGGTCAAGGAGGTGCAGAACACCTACGGCGGCACCGCGAAGCCCACCGACTGGGTGCTGAGCGCCACCCCGCCCGACGGCTCCGGGGCGGACCCGGTCAGCGGTCGCAGCGGTGAGCCCGTGGTCACCGATGCCCAGGTGGTCGCCGGTGTGCCGTACACCCTCAGCGAGAGCGGCGGGCCGTCCGGCTACGAGCTGACCGAGCTGCGCTGCGTCTTCAACGACACCGGCGAGCCGGCGCCCACCCCGGACAACGTGCTGACCCCGGCCGCCGGTCGTGCCTACACCTGCACCTGGCGCAACGGGCAGCTCGATCCGGGCGGGACGTACCTGACGCTGGTCAAGAAGGTCTGGGGCAAGGCCGCCCCGACCGAGTGGACGCTGAGCGCGACGCCGCAGAACGCGGCGACGCCGATCAGCGGCCCGTCCGGCAGCGCCGAGGTGACCAGGGTGTCGGTGCAGGCCGGCGTCGGCTACCGGCTCGCCGAGTCGGGCGGCCCCGAGGGCTACCAGGAGGCCGGGGCGCCGGAGTGCGTGCTGACCGGCACCGACACCCGGGTGCCCGTGGTGGACCGGGTGGTCACCCCGGCGCAGGGGCAGGACGTCACCTGCACCTTCGTCAACCGCATGGCGGAGAAGCCGTTCCCGCCGTTCCACCCGGGCAAGCACCTGCCGGTCACCGGCATGAAGCTCACCGGGGTGATCGGTGGCGGCGCGCTGGCGGTGACGGCCGGTGTGGTGCTGACGGTCCTCGGATGGCGGCGACGCCGATCGGTGTGACGCTGGATGGTCGGCCGGTGAACGGCTGACCGTGGCGGCCCGGTGGGACCTGCTCCCGCCGGGCCGTCGCGCGTACGCGGTCCGCGATGGCCCGGGCCGACATTGCGGCCGTGCCCCGCGTGGTGCGGCGGGCCGTCCCGAGTCGGCGGGGTTACGTGGTGGTGTCCGACGTTGTAACGTGCGGCCATCCCGTCCCGGGCACTTGTGTGCGCCGACCACATAGCCCGTGGGTGACGTCACTTCTAGCGTGAGCCGACAACTGACAATCCTCCTGTCCTCACCTGGAGTCGCAATGACGATCCGGCACACGCGACGGGTGTTCCTTTCCGCCGCCACGATGATGGCGGCCGCGCTGGCCGCCACGGCCTGTGGCAGCCCGCAGGACACCGCCTCCGGCGGCGGCGACGCCGCGCCGGTCAAGGTCGGTCTGGTCTACTCCCAGTCCGGGCCGCTGGCCAGTTACGGCAAGCAGTACATCGAGGGGTTCAAGGCGGGCCTCGACTTCGCCACCAAGGGCACCGGCAAGGTCGGTGACCGCAAGATCGAGGTGACCGAGGCCGACGACGCGGGCGACCCGGCCAAGGCCGTCTCCGCCACCAAGGACATGATCGGCAAGGGTACGAAGATCATCGCCGGGTCCACCTCCTCCGGGGTGGCGCTCCAGGTGGCTCCGATCGCGGCGCAGAACAAGGTCCTGTTCATCTCCGGTCCGGCCGCCACCGACGCGGTGACCGGCGCGAACAAGTACACGTTCCGGTCCGGCCGGCAGTCGTGGCAGGACGTGACGACCGCCAAGTCGTTCATCGGCGACGCGGCCGGCAAGAAGGTCGTCGTCTTCGCCCAGGACGGCGCGTTCGGCGACGCGAACGAGGCCGCCGTCAAGGCCGTGATCGGCGGCGCCGGCGCGACCGTGAGCAGCGTCCGCGCGCCGGCCAGCGCCACCGAGTTCACCCCGTTCGCCAGCCAGATCAAGGCCGCCAAGCCGGACCTGCTCTTCGTCGCCTGGGCCGGCACCACCGCCGGCGCGATGTGGCAGACGCTGGACCAGCAGGGCGTCCTCGCCTCCACCACGGTCGTCACCGGCCTGGACATCCGCGCCTCCTGGCCGACGTTCGGCGCGGCCGGCAGCAAGATCTCGTTCCTCTCGCACTACTTCGACGGGGCCAGCGACACCGAGGCCGCCAAGGCCGCCAAGGCGAAGGTCGCGGGCGGCACGCTCGACCTGTTCCACCCGGACGGGTTCGCCGCCGCGCAGATGGTCGTCCGCGCCGTGCAGGAGGGCGGCGACGACGTGGACAAGATGATCAAGGCGCTGGAGGGCTGGGAGTTCGAGGGCGTCAAGGGCACCATGAAGATCCGCGCCGAGGACCACGCGCTGCTCCAGCCGATGTACCAGGCCAAGCTCTCCGGCAGCGGCACCACCTTCACGGCCACCGCGCAGAAGACCCTGACCGGTGACGAGAGCGCGCCGCCGGTCGCGCAGATGAAGGGCTGACCCGTGCTCGCCACCCGCGGTCTGACCTGGCGGATCGGTGAGGTCGCCATCGTCGACTCCGTCTACCTCGATCTCCAGCCGGGAGAGTTCCTCGGCGTGATCGGGCCCAACGGCGCCGGCAAGACCTCCCTGTTCAACCTGATCACCGGCCTGCGCCGGCCCACCGAGGGGAAGGTCCTGCTGGACGGCGCGGACATCACCGCGCTGGCCCCGCACCGCCGGGCCCGGCTCGGGCTCGGGCGGACCTTCCAGGCCTCCTCGGTCTTCGGCTCGCTGACCGTCCGGGAGAACGTCCGGCTCGCCGTACAGGCGCACCGGGGTGGCTCGATGAAGCTGTGGCGGCGGGCGGCGGCCGACCGGGAGGTGGCCGCCGCCGCCGACGCGGCGCTCGACCGGGTCGGCCTGCACCACCGGGGCGCGGCCCTGGCCGGCACGCTCGCCCACGGCGAGAAGCGCAAGCTGGAGATCGCCCTGCTGCTCGCCGGGGAACCCCGGGTGATGTTGCTGGACGAGCCGATGGCCGGGGTGAGCGCCGAGGACGTGCCCGAGCTGGTCAGCGTGATCAAGTCGCTGACCGGGGACAGCGGCCGGGCGGTGCTCATGGTGGAACACCACATGGACGTGATCCTGGAACTGGCCGACCGGATCGCCGTGATGCACCACGGCGCGCTGCTGGCCTGCGACACCCCGGACACGGTGATGGCGAACGCCACCGTGCAGGAGGCGTACCTGGGGGAGGCGCTCTGATGGCGGCGGAACCGATCCTGTCGGTGGAGGACCTGTCCGTGCGGATCGCCGGGCTGCACATCCTCCAGGGCGTGTCGTTCGAGGTGGCGCCGACCGGCGTCACCGTGCTGCTCGGGCGCAACGGCGTCGGCAAGTCCACCACCCTGCGCGCGATCGTCGGGCTGACGCCGCGCAACGGCGAGGCCCGGGGCACGGTGCGGATGGGCGCGCAGAGCCTGCTCGCCCGCCCCACCCACCGGCTGGTCCGCGGCGGCCTCGGCTACGTGCCGGAGGACCGCTGCGTCTTCGCCGGGCTCACCGTCGCCGAGAACCTGCGGCTGGCCGAGCGGCGGGGCACCACCCCGGCGTACGACAAGGTCTTCGCGCTCTTCCCGGAGCTGGACCGGCGCGGACGGCAACGGGCCGGTTCGCTCTCCGGCGGGCAGCAGCAGATGCTCGCCATCGGCCGGGTGCTCCTCAACGACAACCGGCTGCTGCTGGTCGACGAGCCGACCAAGGGGTTGGCGCCGAAGGTGGTGACCGAGGTGGCCGAGGTGCTGGAACGGGTCGCGGAGTCCGTGCCGGTGCTGCTGGTCGAGCAGAATCTGGCGGTGGTGCGGCGGCTGGCGTCCGACGCGGTGGTGCTCTCCGCCGGTCGGGTCGCCTGGACCGGCGACGCCCGCGAGCTGCTGCTGGAGACCGCGCTGACCAAGTCGCTGCTGGGCGTCGGCGCCGCGGAGGTGCACTCGTGAACACGGTGGTCCTGCTGACGCTGACCGGGCTGGGCCTGGCGGCGCTCTACTTCCTCGTCGCCTCCGGCCTGTCCCTGGTCTTCGGCCTCGCGGACGTGCTCAACTTCGCGCACGGGCTGTTCCTCGGCGTCGGCGCGTACGCGACCTGGTGGGCGGCGGGCAACCTGCCCGGCGCCGGGCCGGACGGAATCGGCTTCGTGGTGGCGGTCGCCTTCGGCGTGCTGGCCGGATCGCTGGTCGCGGTGCTGGTCGAGCTGGTGCTGATCCGGCCGCTCTACTCCCGCACCATCGAGCAGGTGCTGGTCACCGTCGGCCTGTCGCTGGCCGGGGTGGCGCTGCTCCAGGCCACCTGGGGTGCGGACCCGCGTCCGTTCCCGCGCCCCGACTGGAGCCGGGACGTGACAGCGGTGTTCGGCGCCCAGGTGCCCAACGCCGGGCTGCTGCTGATCGTCGCCGCCGTGGTGGTGCTCGGCGCGCTGCTGGCGTTCCTGCGCTACACCCGGTACGGCCTGATCATCCGGGCCGGGGTGGAGAACCGGGAGATGGTGACCGCGCTCGGCATCGACGTCCGCAAGGCGTTCACCCTGGTCTTCGCGATCGGTGGGGCCGCCGCCGCGCTGGCCGGCGCGCTCGGCGGCGTCTACTTCGGCACCGTCTCGCCCGGGCAGGGCGGCTCGCTGCTGATCTTCGCCTTCATCGTGGTGGTGATCGGCGGGATGGGCTCGGTGGTCGGGTCCGCGTACGCGGCGGTCGCGGTGGGGCTGCTGCAACAGTTCGTCAACTACTACGGCACGTCCGGGCTGGGCGACCTGTGTGTGGTCGGCCTGCTCGCCGTGGTGCTGCTGCTGCGTCCGCAGGGCCTGGCCGGAAAGGTGGCTCACGCATGACCGAGGTCAAGAGCGCGGAGGTGCCCGCGCCTCCGGCGACGGTGCCCGACGAGCTGACCCCCGGCCACTCGCGGTGGCACGGGCTGCGCCCGTACCTGCCGCTGGTCGCGCTGGTGGTGGCGGCGGTCCTGCCCTACTCGACGCTGAACCTGCCGGGGATCTTCGAGGGGCCGCTGAACTCGCCGGGCACGCTGCAACTGCTCGCCATCTGCCTGGTCTTCGGCGGCCTCGCGGCCGGCTACGACCTGCTGTTCGGGCGAACCGGGATGCTCTCCTTCGGGCACGCCCTCTACTTCGCCGCCGGTGTCTACGGCACCGACGTGCTGATCACCAAGGCCGGGCTGCCGCTGTGGCAGGCCGCGCTGCTGACCGTGGTCGGCGGCACCACGCTCGCCGCGCTGCTCGGCGCGGTGGCCCTGCGTACGGTGGGCATCGCGTTCGCCATGGTGACGCTCGCCTTCGCCCAGGTCGGGGCGATCCTGGTGGCCCGGGACTTCGGTGGCCTCACCGGCGGTGAGGAGGGGCTGCCGCTGGACGTGTCCGGGCTGCCGGCCGCGCTGGTCGGCGTCACCAACACGGTGAACCTCTACTGGCTGGCGCTGGCGTACCTGGCGATCGTGGTCCTCGTGGTGCACCGGGTCAGCGGATCGCCGACCGGCCGCGTCCTGGCCGGGCTGCGCGACGACGAGCGGCGGATCGGGGTGCTCGGGCTCGACCCGTACCGGTTCAAGCTGGTGGCGTTCACGCTGGCCGGCGGCCTGGCGACGGCCGGTGGCGTGGTCTACGTGCTGATCGTGGGTGGCGCCAGCCCGCACATCACCTCGTCCGAGCTGACGCTGTCGCTGCTGGTCATGGTGGTGCTCGGCGGCCCCGGTACCCGGTGGGGCCCGGTGCTGGGCGGCGTCCTCTACATGTACCTGGACCACCGGCTCACCGCGTTCGGCAGCAGCGACGCGGTGAACAGCCTGCCCGCGTTCCTCAGCCACCCGCTGAGCCAGCCCCTGTTCGTCCTCGGCACGGTCTTCATCCTGGCGGTGTACTTCTTCCCCGGCGGCCTGGCCAGCCTGCGTTCCCGCCTCACCCCTCTCCTGACCGCCCTCCGCCCCCGCCGCTGACCCCACCCCTCCTCGTTGATCAAGGAGTTCGCGTCCGGCCCACCGGCATAGGATGACGCGAACTCCTTGATCGACGAGGTCGGGGAGAGGCTCGGGGGAGGGAACGTGGCGGAGCGGCAGCAGCGGCTGGCGGTGGTCAGCGGGGGTGGGACCGGGATCGGGGCCGCCGTCGCGCGCGGGCTCGTCGAGGACGGGTTCGACGTGCTCGTGGTAGGACGGCGGGGGGACGTGCTCGACGCCGCCGCCCGGCGGATCTCCGAGCAGTGCGGCCGGGCCGGCGCGGTACGCGCGGTCGCCGCCGACCTGACCGATCCGGCCCAGCTCGCGGCCGTCGTCGACGCGGTCGACGGGCGGACCGTGGACGCGGTGGTCAACAACGCCGGGGGCTATCTCGGCGGGCCGACCGGAACCCTCGACGAGGTGGCCGCCTGGTGGCGCGCCAACCTGGACGCCAACGTGCTCACCGCCGTCCTGCTGACCGAGGCGCTGCGGCCCGCCCTGCGTCGTCCCGGCGGCCGGGTGGTCCTGCTCAGCTCGATCGCCGCCCAGCGTGGCGGCGGCGGGCCGTACTCGGCGGCCAAGGCGGCGCTGCACGGCTGGGCGTACGACCTGGCCGCACAGCTCGGACCGGAACAGATCACGGTCAACGTGGTCAGCCCCGGCTACGTCGCGGAGACCGAGTTCTTCGGCGACCGGATGACGCCGGAGGGCCACGCCAAGCGGGTGGCCGCCACCCTCGTCGGCCGGGCCGGGACGCCAGACGACATCGCCGCCGCCGTGCGCTATCTCGTCGGTCCGTCGGCCGGCTACGTCACCGGTCAGGTCCTGGGCGTCAACGGCGGCTCCGTCCTCGGCCGCTGAACACGACGACGGGCGGCGGCCCCCCGTGTGGCCGCCGCCCGTTCCCGTGCGTCGTGGATCAGCCGTTGAGCATCTCGTACGCCGAGGCCGTGGCCTTCTGCGCGCCGGCCGGCGGGGCCAGCTCCGGCGCCTTGCCGAAGTCGTAGTACTTCGTGACCAGCTTCATCGCCTTGTGCTTGCCGGCCGCCGGCACGTCCAGGGTGAACGTGGTCAGGTTGCCGTCCGGGCCGACCACGGCGGTGAACGGCACCTTCCGGCCCGCCGCACCCAGCGCGGTCAGGTCCAACCCGTCGAACGTGCTCTTCACGTCCTCGTTGTCGGCCAGGTCGGCCAGCCCGGTGTACGTGCCGTCGCCCTTGTCCTCGACCGTCTCCGCGGTGCGGATGATCGCGGCGGTGTTGCCCGGGTCGGTGCCCTCGTAGCTGGGGGCGTTCTCGCCGTCCGCCAGCTTCTCGCGCTCCATCTTCATCCAGGTCTTGGGCAGCTTGAGCGCGTCGTGCAGGCCGGGCAGGCCGGTCAGCTTGACCCGCATCCACAGGTCCTCGTCGAGCACCCGGAACGTCATGTCCATGGTGAACTTCGGGTCGTCGTTCTGCTGCTTCATGCCGAGTTCCATGCCCTTGGCGGCCGGGTCCACCACGCCGGTGAACCGGTCGGTGCCGTCCTGGGTGGAGAACCGGAAGCGGGGGTCCTGCTCGGTCGGCACGGCGGCCAGCAGGGCGGCCTTCGGGTCGGCCGACGGCGCCGGTGCGGCGCCGGCGCCCTCGGGGGCGTTCCCGGTGCTGCCGCACCCCGCGGCGAGTGCGGTGGTGGCCAGCACGGCGGCCGCGCGGAGCACGATCCGCCGGGCGGTGGCGGCGGTGCCGTTTCGCTGCGTCATCTCGTTCGACTCACTTTCCCAGGTGGTTGTTGCCGGGGAAGCATCGCAGGCAGCGACGGCCGCTCCGCTGCCGATATGCTGCCGTCCGACTGCCGTCGGCCGCGGCGGGCGACGGCTGGGGGGTACGGGGGCGGAAACTCGCATGTCAGAGGCGCTGCGCTTCGAGCTTCTCGGCCCGCAGCGGGCCTGGTACGCCGACCGTCCGATCGATCTCGGCCCGGCCAAGCAGCGGGCCGTGCTGGCCGTGCTGCTGCTCGCCGCCGGGCGTCCGGTCCCCACCGGGCAGATCGTCGAGGCGGTCTGGCCGGAGGAAGCGCCGGTGAACGGCCCGAACGTGGTGCAGAAGCACGTGGCCGGGCTGCGCCGGGTGCTGGAGCCGGACCGGTCGCCGCGCACACCCGCCCGGGTGCTCACCCTCACCGACGCCGGCTACCTGCTGCGGGTCGCGCCGGAGACGGTGGACGCGGTGCGCTTCGAGCGCGGCGTGCAGCGCGCCCGGCAGGCGCAGTCGGCGGGGCGCGCCGCGGACGCGCTGGACGAGGTGACCGCCGCGTTGGAGCTGTGGCAGGGCGAGCCGTTCACCGGGTTCACCGGCCCCTGGTTCGACGCGGCCCGGCACCGGCTGGTGGAGCTGCGGGCCGTCGCCCTGGAGACGCGTACCGAGCTGGAGCTGGCCGCGGGCCGGCACGGGGAGGTGGTCGGCCGGCTGGTCGAGCTGGTCGCCGAGTTCCCGGTCCGCGAGCGGCTGCGTCTCCAGCTCATGCTGGCGCTCTACCGCAGCGGCCGGCAGGCCGAGGCGCTGGCCGCCTACCGCGACTTCGCCGCGTCGCTGCGCGAGGACCACGGCATCGAGCCGGGGGAGGCGCTCCAGACGCTGCACCGGCGCATCCTGCGCTCCGACCCGACGCTGCTGCCGACCGTCGCCGAGCCCCTCGACCCGCCCGCGGTCCCGCTCCCGCCGGCCGGCGGCCCGGCCGCCACCACCGCGGCGTCCGCCCAGCCGAGTGCCTCCATCGCACCGCCCGTCCAGCCGGCCGCACCGCCGGGCACGGACACCGCGCCGACCGCCGGACCGGGCGTCACCGCCGCGTCGCCGCCGGCCCAACCGGCTCCACCCCGGCCCGACGCCCCCGCCACCCCGCTGCCCGGTCCGGCCACCGCGCCGGCCGGACCCGTCGGCCCGCCAGTGCCGCCCGCGCACGTGCCGACGCCAGCCGCGCCGCATGAGCACGTGCCGACGCCAGCCGCGCCGCACGAGCACGTGCCGGTGCCGCCCGTGTCGGTCGGGCACGTCGAGTCGCCACCCGTGCCGACCGGGCACGTGCCGACGCCGTCCGTACCCGTCGGGCCGCCGACCGACCCGGCCGGCGTGACGCCGGCACCGGGCGGCCCCGGCTCCGTCGACCCGTCGTCGGGTCCGGTGTCCGCCGTGCCGGTCGCGTACCCGCAGGCGCTCTTCGTCTCCGCCGGGCGGCCGGCGGAGACGCCGCCGGACCGGCGCTCGCCGGGTTGGGTCCGGGCCACCGCGACGCTGGTGGGCGCCGCCGTCACCGTGCTGTCGGTCGGCATCCTGACCTGGGCGGTGATCCTGGCGTACGCGCTCTGGCGACGCAGTTGGCGTCTCGCGTTGGGCGCGCTGCCCTACTTCCTGCTCGTGGTGAGCGTGTTCGGCCTCGCGGTCAGCAGCCCGGTCGAGGAGGAACCGAGCGACCCGATGGTCATCTACTTCCTGTTCGGGCTCTGCGTCTGCTGGATGCTCGGCACCCTGCACGTGGTGCTGCTCAACCCGGCGTTGTGGGCGGCGCTGCGGGGCTTGTTCTGGACCGGGCCGCAGCGCGCCGACGAGCAGCGGCGGCTGCGTCGGGAACAGGCGCGGTACCTGCTGCACCACTACCCCTCCGCGCGGCGGGACCTGCGGATCGGCCGCCCCGACCTGCTGCGGGAGTTCGACGACGGTGGCCTGGTCGACGTCAACGCGGTGCCCGACACGGTCTTCGCGACGCTTCCCGGTCTCACCGCCGAGCAGCGCCGGCAGGTCGCCGTCGACCGGTGGCTGCGTGGGCCGTACGGGTCGCTGGAGGAGCTGGTCGTGCGCTGCCAGCTGCCCCCGGCCGCCACCGGGGCGCTACGCGAGGTGCTGCTCTTCCTGCCACCCGAGCCTCCGCCCGGGCCGCCCGTGACTCCGACGTCCCCTGGTAGAAATGCCGGATGAGCCAGGATCGGACGGCCGTTCGGGAACGTGCCGAGGCGGTGCTGAGGCGGCTGGCGGGTGAGCACGCCCGGCTGCGCGAGGACCAGTGGCGGGCGATCGAGGCGCTGGTCGTCGACCGGCGACGGGTGCTCTGCGTCCAGCGCACCGGCTGGGGCAAGTCGGCGGTCTACTTCGTCGCCACCGCGCTGCTGCGGGAGAGCGGCGAACACGGGCCGACGGTGATCGTGTCGCCGCTGCTGGCGTTGATGCGCAACCAGGTCGAGTCCGCCGCCCGGGCCGGCATCCGGGCCCGCACCATCAACTCGGCCAACCTCGACGAGTGGGACCAGATCACCGCCGAGATCCACGCCGGGGCGGTCGACGTGCTGCTGATCAGCCCCGAGCGGCTGAACAACCCGGACTTCCGCGACACCGTGCTGCCCAGGCTCGCCGCCACCACCGGCCTGCTGGTGGTGGACGAGGCGCACTGCGTCTCCGACTGGGGGCACGACTTCCGGCCCGACTACCGTCGGCTGCGCACGTTCCTGGCCAACCTGCCCGAGCGCACGCCCGTGCTCGCCACCACGGCCACCGCCAACGCCCGGGTCACCCGGGACGTGGCCGAGCAGCTCGGCGACGCGCTCGTGCTGCGCGGCACGCTCGACCGGGAGTCGCTGCGCCTCGGCGTGCTGGACCTGCCGAGCCCGGCCCACCGCCTCGCCTGGCTGGCCGACCACCTGGACCGGCTCCCCGGCTCGGGCATCGTCTACACGCTCACCGTGGCCGCCGCGACCGAGACGGCCGAGTTCCTCCGGGCCCGGGGGTGGTCGGTGGCCTCCTACACCGGGCAGGCCGAGGACGCCGACCGGCGCGCCGCCGAGCAGGACCTGCTCGACAACAAGATCAAGGCGTTGGTCGCCACCAGCGCGCTCGGCATGGGCTTCGACAAGCCCGACCTCGGCTTCGTGGTGCACCTCGGCGCGCCACCCTCGCCGATCGCCTACTACCAGCAGGTCGGGCGCGCCGGCCGGGCCGTCGAGCACGCCGAGGTGCTGCTCCTGCCCGGCGCCGAGGACGCGGCGATCTGGCGATACTTCGCCTCGCTGGCCTTCCCGCCCGAGGAGCAGGTCCGCACCGTGCTCGCCGCGCTGGACACCGAGCGGCCGATCTCCACCCAGGCGCTGGAGCCGATGGTCGACCTGCGCCGGGCCCGGCTGGAGCTGATGCTCAAGGTGCTCGACGTCGACGGCGCGGTCCGCCGGGTACGCGGCGGCTGGCTCGCCACCGGCGAGCCGTGGGTCTACGACGAGGCCCGGTTGCGGCGCGTCGCCGACGCGCGCACCGCCGAGCAGCGGGCCATGCGGGAGTACGCGTCCACCTCCGCCTGCCGCATGCGCTACCTGCGGGAAGGGCTCGACGACACCGGGGCGCAGGACTGCGGTCGCTGCGACAACTGCGCCGGGCCGCTGTTCGACGCCGAGGTCTCCACCGAGGCGCTCACCGCCGCGCAGACCTTCCTCGGCCGCCCCGGCGTCCAGATCGCGCCGAAGAAGCTCTGGCCGACCGGGCTGGACGCGGTCGGCGTACCCCTGAAGGGCCGGATCCCGCCGGCGGAGCAGGCGCTGCCCGGTCGGGCCGTGGGGCGCCTGTCCGACCTGGGGTGGGGCGGGCGGTTGCGGGGCCTCGTCGGGCCGGACGCGCCGGACGGCCCGGTGCCCGACGACGTGGCGGCGGCCGTGGTCGAGGTGCTGAAGGCGTGGGCGCACGGCGACGACCCCTGGCCCCGCCGCCCGGCCGGCGTGGTCGCGGTCGGCTCCCGGACCCGGCCGCTGCTGGTCGGCTCGCTCGCCGAACGGATCGCCTCGGTCGGCCGGCTCCCGCTGCTCGGCCAGGTCGTCCCGACCGGTCCGGGCGGGCCCGGTGGGCCGCGCGGCAACAGCGCCCAGCGGGTACGCGCGCTGCACGACGCCTTCCGCCTCCCGGACGAGCTGGCCGACGCGCTGCCCGGGCTGGACGGACCGGTGCTGCTCGTCGACGACCTGGTCGACTCGGGCTGGACGATGAGCATGGTGGCGCGCCTGCTCCGGCGCGCCGGCGCGCCGGACGTGCTGCCGCTGGCGCTCGCCGTCGCCGGCTGACCCCGTGCAAGGAGGGGCACCTTCTTAACGCCTCCGGTAGAGGAAGGGGCCCCGCTTAACACCGGGGATGCGAGCCGGGCCACCGTCCGCGCGGCCGTGGTCGGTGGGCGTCCGGGCCGGCGGTACCGTGGGGCCATGACCGAGCAGCGACCCGTCGTCCAGACGTACACCGTGACCGGGATGACCTGCGAACACTGCGTCCGGGCGGTGACCGAGGAGCTGTCCGCCCTGCCGGGCGTCGAGGAGGTCCGGATCGACCTCGCGGGCGGCACGGCAACGGTCACCAGCGCGTCCCCGCTGCCGGTGGAGTCCGTCCGCGCCGCTGTCGACGAGGCGGGTTACGAGATGGTCGGCGGCGTTGCCTGAGTCGCCGTCCGCGCCGCCCGGCGTCGACCTGCCGGCGCGGTCCGGCGGTGACGTCGACGTACCCGCGCTGTCGATCGGCGGCGACGCGGCGGAGGGTGCTGGCGGCGGCGACGCGGCGGAGGGCGGCGGTGAGCCGGCGGCCGGCCGCCGGGCCGCGGCGCGCGAGACGGCCCCGGCCGGGCCGGTCACCGTGGACCGGGAGACGCTGCGGCTGGCCCTGGTGGTGGGTGGCCTGGTGCTGGCCGTGCTCCTCGGTTTCGGGCTGGGCCGGCTGAACCCGCCGGCGAACCCGGCCGGATCCGGAGCCGTGGCGCCCACCGGTGGTCCTCCCGCCGGCGGCGCCCACTCGCACGCGCCGGGCACCGGCGCGCACAGCCACGACGGCGCCACCGTCGCCCAGGGCGGCGGTGACGGCGCGACCGGACTGTCGATCAGCTCGGCCGGCTACACGCTGGTGCCGTCGGCCGGGGAACCGGCCGCCGGACGCGCCGGCGACCTGCGGTTCCAGATCCGCGACGAGCAGCGTCGCCCGGTGACCCGCTTCGCGGTCGTGCACGACAAGCCGATGCATCTGATCGTGGCCCGCCGGGACCTCAGCGGCTACCGGCACCTGCACCCGACGATGGCCGCCGACGGCACCTGGTCGGTGCCGGTGGCGCCGTTCGACCCCGGCGTCTGGCGGATGTACGCGGACTTCACCGCCGTCGCCGACGACGGGCGCCAGGTCGCCGTGGTGCTCGGCGCCGACGTGACAGTGCCCGGCACGTTCGCGCCCCGGCCGCTGCCCGCCGCGGCCACGTCGGCCACGGTCGACGGCTTCACCGCCACCTGGACCGGCACGCCGGAGGTGGGGCGGTCGGTGCCGCTGCGGTTCCGGGTCACCGGCGCGGACGGCGGAGCCGCCGCGTTGGAGCCCTACCTCGGCGCGTACGGGCACCTGGTGGCGCTGCGCGAGGGTGACCTCGGCTACCTGCACGTGCACCCGGAGCCGGTGCGCGACGGTGACGCGGTGACGTTCTGGCTGACCGCGCCGGGGCCGGGCCGCTACCGGATGTTCCTGGACTTCCAGGTCGGGGGCGTGGTGCGGACCGCCGCGTTCACGCTGACCGTCGACTGACCGGTCAGCCGGCCCGGCGGACCGGCCGGCGGGCCAGGTAGCGGAGCAGGTCGCGGATGTGGTGCTTCTCCTCGGCCGGGACGTTCGGGTCGGCCAGCCGCTCCAGGATCACCCGGACGTCGGCCTCCACCGGGCCGTCCTCCGCGCCTCGGCGGCGGGGCACCGGACCGGCGTCGGGCAGGCCCAGCGCGCGGAACGCGGCGGCCACCGGCAGGTCGAGGGCGGCGCAGAAGCCGCGCACCTTGGCCAGCTCGGGATAGTCCTGCCAGTCGCCGGCCAGCCAGCGGAACACGGTCGAGCGGCCGACGCCGGTGTGGGTGGCGAGGTCGGTCACCGTCCAGCCGCGCTCCTCGCGGGCATCGTCGATGGCCCGTCGCACGAAGCGCGCGAAGGCCATCTGCGGTGACACGTCTGCGGAACCCATCCCTGGGTCTGTCCCCTTCCGCCGGTGGCCCGGTTCTGCGTCCTGAGCCTAGTACGCCCGCGCGAGGAAGTAACTGACTGATCGGTCGAAAGGTCCCGCCGGCGGGACTGACGAGGGCGTGACGGTTGCGAGGTGTCAACTAAGCTGGACCGATCCCCGGCAGCGACACGACGAGGAGCAGCATGACCGAGCCGGACCGCCCCGTCCCGCACCGTCCCGGCGCCGTGAGCCTCTTCTTCGTGGCCAAGGCCGGCGTGTTCGCGCTCGGTTTCTGGGTCTGGCTGCTGGTGCTGGCCGTGCAGGGTGACCCGGCGACGGGCGTGCACCTGATCGCCGCGACCGGCGCGATCTGCACGACGCTGGTCGGGGTCGTGCTGGGTGCCCGGATGGCGCTGCAGCGCAACGCCGCCCTCCGGCACGCCGAGGTCAAGCGGCTGCTGGTCGACATCTCCTGGAACGCCTTCGCCGCCGCCGGCAACGCCGACCAGCCGGCGAAGGTGGTGCCGTTCCCCAGCCCGCCGCAGGACGGCGAGCGGGTCACCAACCGGGGTCCGGGCGACCGGGTGTCGATGCTGGACCGGGGCGACCGCAACCGGGGCGAGCGCCGCCGTTAGGGCCGGTCCGCCCCGTCGAGCAGCGTCTCCAGCCGGGGCGTGACGCCCCACTGGTCGACCAGCTCGCGATACTCGGCCCGCTGGCTCCCGGTCGGCGCGCCCGCCGTGCGCCGGGCCCGGATGAGCAGGTTGCGAGGCGTGTGCTGGGAGTCGACGAACTCCACCACCTCCGCGCGGTAGCCGTGCAGCCGGAGCAGCCCGGCCCGTACCGCGTCGGTGAGCACGTCGGCGAAGCGTTCGCGCAGGATGCCCTGCCGGGTGAGCAGCTCGTACGGCGCAGGCGCTGGCCGGGACCGCAGCTGGGCGGCGAGGTCGTGGTGGCAGCAGGGCGCGGCTAGCACCCAGCGGGCGCCCCAGCGCACCGCCCGGGCCAGCGCCTCGTCGGTGGCGGTGTCGCAGGCGTGCAACGCCAGCACCAGGTCGGGGGCGGGGTCGACGGCCGCCTCGGCGATGGTGCCGGCCACGAAGCTCACCCGGTCGGCCCAGCCCAGCCGCTCGGCCAGCTCGGTGTTGCGGCGGCGCTGGTCCTCACGGACGTCCACCCCGACGAGCGTCACGTCCAGTCCGCGCCCGGTCAGGTAGCGGTGGGCGGCGAAGGTCAGGTAGGCGTTGCCGCATCCCAGGTCCACCACGCGCAGCGGGCCGGTGAGGTCGTCCGGCAGGGTGGCCGCCAGCGCCCGGAGGAACGCGTCGACCTGGCGACGCTTGGCCGCCGAACCACCGATCTCGGCGAACAGCGGGTCACCCGGGTCGAGCAGCCAGTCCTTGGCCCGGTCGTGTCCCTCCGCCGCACCGGCCGGTCGGCTGGCCGCGGCCCGGTGCACCTGCGCCTCGCCGGACTTGGTGACCCGAAGTTGGAGCGTGGCGTCGGCGGTCTCCACGTGCCAGTTGCCGAACGGCTCGGCGAGCAGTTCGTCGACGGCCGCGTCGGCCTCCGCGCCGGGGGCCACGTTGCGGGTGTGCGGCCGCGCCCCGTCGGAGGTGGCGATCTGCAACCGGGGACCGGCCTTGAGGGTGACCGGGCGCAGCTCGGCGCGGACCACCGAGGGGCGCTGCCCGCGTCGACGCCCGGCGGCGACCGCCCGGGTCAGCCCGGGGCCCAGCAGCAGCGCCCGCACCTCGCCCAGTGCCGAGTCCAACGCTTCCGGCATCGCTACTCCTTCGTCCTTCCGCCCTCCCCGCGTCCTCTCGCTCCCACGGTCGATCACGAGGTCGACGGTGAGATCACCGTGCCGGCGAAGCAGGCCGGCGCCGGGGTGGGGACAGGGAGCGGCCCCCGGAGCGGATCCGGGGGCCGGTCGTGTCTGTGCTGGTCAGTCGGTGGTGGTGACGGTGGCCTCGGCGGGTGCGCCGGTGCCACCTCCGCCACGGCGACGCCGGCGACGGCGTGGCTTGGTGGCGGTCTCACCCTCGGCGGATGCCGCCGGGGTGGTCTCGCCGGTGCTCTCGGCGCCGATCACCGTGGCCGGCTCGCCGGCCACCGTCTCGCCGGCCCGGCGGCGACGCCGCCGGCGCGGGGTACGGGCGCCCTCGTCGGCGCCGGTGTCGGTGGCGCCGCTCTCGGCGGGGGTGCCGACGGGCTCGTCGCCGCGACCCCGCCTGCGCTCCCGGCCCCGGCTGTCACCGCGACCCTCGCCCCGGCCGCCCTCGCCGCGTCGGGCGCCCCGCCGCGACCGACCGCCGCCCAGGTCCTCCTCGACCTCGGCGGACAGCCCGGCGCGGGTGCGCTCGGCGGTCGGCAGGGTGCCGCTGATGTCGGTGGGGATGTCCAGGTCGGTGTAGAGGTGCGGAGAGGTGTGGTAGGTCTCCGGCGGCTCGGGCATGTCGAGCCCGAGGGTCTTGTCGATGATCCGCCAGCGGGGCACGTCGTCCCAGTCGACGAACGTCACCGCGACACCGGTGGCCCCGGCCCGGCCGGTGCGGCCGATCCGGTGGGTGTAGGTGTCCTGGTCCTCGGGGCAGTCGTAGTTGATCACGTGCGTGACGCCGGTGACGTCGATGCCCCGGGCCGCCACGTCGGTGGCGACCAGCGTGTCGATCTTGCCGGCGCGGAACGCCCGCAGCGCCCGCTCCCGGGCGCCCTGGCCGAGGTCGCCGTGCACGGCGGCCACGGCGAAGCCGCGGAAGTCGAGGTCCTCGGCGACGCGGTCGGCGGCCCGCTTGGTGCGGGTGAAGATCATGGTCAGCCCGCGCCCCTCGGCCTGGAGGATCCGCGCCACGATCTCGACCTTGTTGAGCGAGTGGGTGCGGTACGCGAGCTGCTGGGTCTGCGGCGACGGACCGGTCTCGGCGGTGTGCCCGGCGTGGATGGTCACCGGGCGGCGCAGGAAGCGCCGCGACAGCGCGACGATCGGGTCCGGCATGGTGGCCGAGAAGAGCATGGTCTGCCGGTCCTCCGGCAGCATGGCCAGGATCTTCTCGACGTCGTCGAGGAAGCCCAGGTCGAGCATCCGGTCGGCCTCGTCGAGGACGAGCGCGCGGACCCGGTCGAGCCGCAGGTGCTTCTGCTTCTGCAGGTCCAGCAGGCGACCGGGCGTGCCGACGAGGATCTCGACGCCCTTGCGCAGCGCCTCGATCTGCGGCTCGTAGGCCACGCCGCCGTAGATCGGCAGCACCCGGACGCCCCGGGTGCGACCGGCGGCGTCGAGGTCCTTGGCGACCTGGATGCCCAGCTCGCGGGTGGGGACGACGACCAGTGCCTGCGGCACGCCGTCGCTCCCCTCGGACGGGGCGAACACGCGCTCGAGCAGCGGGATGCCGAAGCCGAGCGTCTTGCCGGTGCCGGTCGGCGCCTGCCCGATCAGGTCGACGCCGCGCAGCCCGATCGGCAGCGCGTATTCCTGGATGGCGAAGGCGCGGGTGATGCCGGCGGCCTCCAGCGCCTCGACGGTCTCCTGTCGGGCGCCGAGCGCGGCGAACGTGGGTGCCTCCGGTCGGACCGGAGCGGTGGGGGCCAGTGGCTGGCCGGAGATCTGCTCACTCATCTGGATGTGGGGGTGCCCTCTCGTGGTGCGCCCCTCATGTCCTCAGGGCGCGATCGGTGTGGCGCGGGCCACGCGGTCGGGGGCGGTTTCGCCGAGCCGGACCGGGCCGCACGCGCTCCGGGGACCGGTGCTGACCGGCGGAGCTGACGGAATGCTCATCAACCACGCTGACCAGGTCGGTGCCCACGGCAACTGTCTCATCCTACCTGAACGGCCCCTGAGCCGTCCCGATTCCAGGTGGCGGCCCCGCGCGCGGGGGCAATCGTTGTGACTTGGGTCACAGGGGCTGACGGGGTAGCCTCCGCTCGTGTCCGCCCCCGACCCCGCCGTCACCGACCTGTTCGGCCTCGTGGCGTACGGCGAGCTGCTCGCCTTCGACCGCCTCGCCGCCGACGCCCGCCTCGCCCCCGACCTGCGCCGCCGGGCCGCGCTCAGCGAGATGGCCGCGGCCGAGATCGCGCACTACCGCTGGCTCGCCGACCGGCTCGGCGCGCTGGGTGCGACCCCGGAGGCGGCGATGGCCCCCTACGTCGACGCGCTGCGGGCCTACCACGACTCGACCGAGCCGCGGGACTGGCCGGAGGCGGTGACCAAGGCGTACGTGGGGGACGCGATCACCGACGACTTCCTGCGCGAGATCGCCGGCGGTCTCGACGGGCCGGACCGGGCGCTGCTCCTCGACGTGCTGCACGACTCGCGGTACGCCGAGTTCGCCGCGGCCGAGATCCGCGCCGCGATCGAGGCCGACCCGCGGATGGCCGGACGGCTCTCGATCTGGGCCCGGCGGCTGCTCGGCGAGGCGCTGTCCCAGGCCCGGCGGGTCGCCGCCGCCGACGACCGGGGGGCGCTCGCCGCGCTGATCGGGCGGGCCGGTGGGGACGTGTCGACGCTGCTGCGGCGGCTCACCGAGGCGCACACCGCGCGGATGGTGGCCGCCGGGCTGAACAACTGAGTCGCCGCGGCGGGCGCCCCCGCCACGGCGACCGGTGCGCCGGGGATCAGCGGACGGTGAACCCGACCGCGCGGGGCGAGGCCTCCGCGATCTCGACGTAGGCGACCTTGCCGACCGGCACGATGACCCGCCGGCCCTTCTCGTCGGTCAGGGAGAGCGTGCCCTCACTCTTGGCGAAGGCGTCGGTCACGATCTGCTCGATCTCGGCCGGCGACTGCGCGCTCTCCAGGACCAGCTCCCGCGGCGCGTACTGCACGCCGATCTTGACCTCCACTGTGCCTCCTCAACTGGGGCGAAAAAGCCACCGTGGGAAGGCTATCCGATCCGGCGGCCCGATGTTCAGGCTGACTCACCTTGCAGCGGGAAGCTGGCGATGCCACGCCAGGACAGCGCCGCGACCAGCGCCTCGGCCTCCGCCTTGGGCACCTGGCGGCCGCCCGCCAGCCAGAACTGGGCGGCCGTCTCGGCCGCGCCGACCAGACCGGACGCCAGCAGCTCGGCGTGGAACCGGCTGACCCCGGTGTCCGAGATGATGGTGTCGGTGATCGCCGCGATGCAGCCCTGCTCGACCCGCTCCACCCGCTGCCGCACGGCCGGGTCGTTGCGCAGGTCGGACTCGAAGACGAGCCGGAACGCCTCGCTCTCGTGGTCGACGAAGTCGAAGTAGGCCCGCACCGCCGCGCCGACGCGCTCCTTGTTGTCGTTGGTGCCGCGCATCGCGTCGTGCACCTTCGCGACGATGGCGTCACAGTGCGTGTCCAGCAGCGCCAGGTAGAGCTCCATCTTCCCGGGGAAGTGCTGGTAGAGAACGGGCTTGGAGACACCGGCCCGCTCGGCGATGTCGTCCATCGCGGCGGCGTGGTAGCCCTGCGCGACGAACACCTCCTGAGCAGCGGCGAGCAGCTGCTTGCGGCGCGCCGAGCGGGGCAGGCGGGTGGGCCGGCCGGCGGTCTGTGCACCGTTCCCCACTGCGGTCATGGGAACCTCCGAGTATCTGCGTACGAGCCGGCACGTATCACCCGAACCGGTCCGGGTTCGTGAACCCGTCGCGGAATTGGCCCGCCGCTGTAACTTATCGCCACTGTCACCACACGGTAGCCTCAGCGGGGGCGACCAAGGAGCGCGCGGTGAGTGAAACAGGGCAACCCGGAGCCGCCACCCCGGGAGAGCACGGCGACGGGACGGGCCAGCACGACGACCCGGCCCGCACCGGCGGCGGATGGGCGCCCCCGGCGAACGGCTGGTCCCGGGGCGCGCCCGCGCCCGGCGGCTGGCCCTACGGCGACCTCGGCGGCAGTTGGGCCGCCTCCTCGCCGAGGCACGGTGACCTCCCGGCCCCGCCCGGCCAACCCGCGACCGAGGAGTCGCCGGCCCGGCTCAACGGGCGACACGTCAACGGCGTGCGCCACCCGGGGGAGGAGCAGCCCGTGACCCGCCAGGCGCCGGTGAGCGCCCCGCCGGTGGGCGGCGAGCCACTCCGGGAGACCGACGGTGACCGGCTGGCCGTGCCGGCGCCCCGCCCGGCGCCCGCGATCGAGCAGCAGCTGCCCGGGGTCGACTCCGCCGGCTCCCGGCACGCCTCGGACGAGACGTCCGCCGGCCGACTCCCCCGCTGGCCCGAGGGCGGCCCGACCTCCGCGCCCCCGACCTCCGCGCCCCCGGCCCTCCAGGTGCCGCCGGTCGGGGCCGCCGCCTCCGGTTTCGAGGTGCCCCCGGGCTTCCACGCGCCCACCACCGAGCCGGCCCCGTCGCTCTCCCGGGGTTGGGCCGACCGGGCCCCCGGGCAGCCGTCGGTCGCCGATCCCGGTCGGGCCGAGCAGCCGCACCGCGACCCGGCCGAGCAGCCGCCCCGCCACCCGGCCGAGCACCGACCCGCCGAGGGGCGGGGACCGGCCGCCGAGCCGCGGGCCGCCGCCGAGCACCCGGGCGCGTCCGACCACCGGGCCGCCGCCGAGCACCCGGGCGCCGCCGAGCACCGGGGCCCGACCGAACACCGGGGCCCGACCGAGCACCGGGGCGCCGTGCCCGACGACCCGGGCGCGGGCCCGGTCGGCGAGCCGGACTGGTCCGGCCCGTCCTGGAACAGGCCGAGCTGGGGCGACGGCTGGGCGCCGCCGTGGGCACGCGCCGACGAGCCGGTCGGGCGGCGGGCGGCACGGGACGACGAGCCCGCCGAGCGCCCGGCACGGGACGACGAGTCGGTCGGCCGTCGTGCCGCCCGGGAGGACCGCGCGGCCGAGTGGGCGCCCGAGCCGGTGCGGCCGTACGCGCCGGCCGGCGTCGAGCCGCCCGTCGGCTACGAACCGCCCCGCCCCGAGCCGGTCCGCCCGTACGAGCCGGTGCGCGCGGAGCCGTCCGCCGGCCCGGAACCGGCGCACCCCGAACCGACCCGGCCGTTCCGCCTGCCCCGGTCCGAACCGGAGCCGCGGCCGGGCTACGAGCCGTCCGCCGAGCGCCCCTCCTGGGCCGGCCCGCCGGTGCCGGTGACCCCGTTCGGCGGGTCCGCGCCCGCCGAGCCGACCAGCGCCCCGCCGACCTCCCGGGAGGCGCCCACCGGCCCGCCGTCCGCGGCGTACGCGCCCGCGCCGGCCGGTCCGCCCCACCCGTCGGCGCCGACCGGCCCGCCGTCCGCGAGTTACGCGCCCGCGCCGGCCGGTGAGCCGTTCGCCGGCTACCTCTCCGCGCCCGCCGCGCCGCCGTCCGCCGGACCGGCTCCCGTGCCGTCCCCGCGTGCCGCCGGCGAGCCCCCCGCCGACCCCCGGCAACCGCCGGCCGGGTCCGAGCAGTCCGTCGCACCGGCCACCACCCGGCCGGTCTCCGCCGTCCCCGCCACCGGTGGGACGACGCGCTTCGACCCCGCGCCCCACCCGACGAGCGCACCTCCCTACGCGGCCCGCCGGTCCGCCCCCGAGCCGGTGCCGGCCGCCGACGCGGTCGCCGAGCCCCGGTCGGCGGAGTCGCCCCCGGCGGTGCTGCCGCAGCGCGTCCCCGCCGAGCCGGACGTGCCCGTCGTGCCGGAGCCGCCAGCCGTGGAACCGTCCGCCGAGACTCCCGAACTCGCCCGTATCGCCACCCACCTGCGCCGTGACGACGAGCCCGCGCCGCTGCGCGAGCGGCCGGAGGGCTTCGACGTCAACGCCATCCTCGACGCGGTCCGTGAGGTGGCCGGCGTCCGGGACGCCGCGCTCCGGCGTACCCCGGCCGGCGCGCACAGCCTCCGGCTCGACCTGGCCGACGGCGCGGACCCGGCCGAGGTGAGCCGGGTGGTGGCCCGCCTGCTCCAGGAACGGATGGGCCTGGCCGCCGCCCCGCAGAACCTGCCCGGCGCGCCGGCCCTGCCGCCGCCGCCGGTGCGCCGGCGGTCCGCCGCGGCGCGCGTCGCCGAGGGCCGGTCGGTCCCGACGGTCGACCCCCGATCCGGTACGCCGCAGTCCCGGCCCGTCGACGAGCCGGGTGCGGTGCCGTCCGGGTCGACCGAGGACGACACGTCGGCGCGTACCGGCGTGGTGCGACCCGCCGCCAACCGACCCGCCGAGAACCGGTCCGGCGAGGGCCGGTTCGGCGGGGTGGAGTCGCGTGCCGGCCGGCCGGCCGACGCGCCCGCGGACGGCGACGAGCCGCCCCGCCGCCGCCGGCAGGCCGCCCACCGGGGTCGGGCCACGGTGGAGGAGACGTCGCTGGCGGCCGCGCCGACCGGCATGTCCACCGGCAGCCCGGTCACGCTGGGCACCTCGTACGCCGGTGGGCAGATGACCACGACGGAGACCGCGCCGTCGCGACCGCTGGACACCGGCGGCGTCCCGGGTCCGCGGGTGGTGATCGAGCACGTCCTGGTGAGCACGTTCGGGCTGGACGCGACCACCGAGGTGCGCCTGATCGCCGGGGACCGCACGGCCGAGGGGCACGCGACCGGGCCGGCCGTCGACGGGTACGTGCTCCGGCTCTGCGCGGTGGCCGCGGCCGCCGCGGTGGACGAGCTGCTCGGCCGGGTCGTCCCGGCCGGTGAGCGCGGCCGGTGCTTCGTCGAGCACGCCGCCGTGGTGCCGTTCGGCAACTGCGAGGTGGCCACCGTGGTGGTGCTGCTGGTCTGCGACGGCTGGGTGGAGCAGTTGGCCGGGTCGGCGCTGGTCGCGGGCGACCCCCGGCAGGCGGTGGTCCGGGCCACCCTCGCCGCGGTGAACCGGCGGTTGGAGGCGTTGCTCGCCTGACCGCCCGGTCGCGGTGTGCGGTCGGGCCGGGGCGGGGAAGACTGGAACCATGAAACGCGCCGAACTCTGGCCGGACCATGTCCTTCCCGCGCATCACGTCCCGCCGCCGTGGCCGGGTCGGCACGTGCGTCTCGACGGGACGCTCGTCCACGTCCGGGACACCCCGGCCACCGCGCCCGGCGCCGAGCCGGCCCTCTACGTGCACGGTCTCGGCGGCTCGGCGCAGAACTGGACCGACCTGGCCGGCCTGCTCGCGGGGCGGCTCGACGGCCAGGCGATCGACCTGCCCGGGTTCGGGCGCAGCGAGCCCGGGCGGCGCTACACCGTCCCGGCGTTCGCCGACCGGGTGGTGAGCTGGATCGAGCACAGCGACCGGGGGCCGGTGCACCTGTTCGGCAACTCGCTCGGCGGCGCGGTCGCGGTGCGGGTGGCCGCCCTCCGGCCGGACCTGGTCCGGACGCTCACGCTGATCTCGCCCGCGCTGCCGTTCCTGGACTTCCGGCGTTCGTTGCAGGGGCGGATGCTGCCGTTGCTGGCCATCCCCCGGGGCGAGCGGTTGGCCGCCTGGCGGCTGGCCCAGCTCGCCCCGGAGGTGATGGCCCAGCAGGTGATGGAGTCGTGCGTCGCGGACCTGACCCGGATCAGCGAGCAGCGCCGGCAGGAGGCGATCGACGAGATCCGGATCCGGTACGAGGCGGCCCACTACGCCGCCGCGTACGTCCGGACGTTCCGGGGCCTGGTCGGCAGCTTCCTGCGGTCGTACCTGCCGGGGGCCGGCGCGCTCTGGCGGCAGGCCGCGGCGGTGCGGGTGCCCACGCTGGTGGTGGGTGGCCGGCAGGACCGCCTGGTCGACGTGCGGGTCGCGCCGCAGGCCGCCCGGGTGATCCCGGACAGTCGGCTGCTGCTGCTCGACGGCGTCGGTCACGTGGCCCAGCTGGAGGTGCCCCGGACCGTGGCGCGGGCGGTGCTGGCGTTGCTGGCCGAGGCGGCCCCGGCCGCCACGCCGGCCCCGAACGGGACGAAAGCGCAGGCCAGGGCCATGGTCACCGGAACGGAGGAGAGCGGAACCGGGCGTGACGTGGCAGTCTGAGCCGGATGCCCAGCTCCCGCCGTCCGCGTGCCGCGCGGTCCACGTCCTTTGCCCGCCGATGGCGTTCCGCCGTCGTGGTCTGCGCCTTCGCCGCCGCTGCCGCGGTCGGTGTCGGGGTCGCGTTGCAACTTCCGTCGGCCGGGGCCGAGGTGCTGGTCACGGACGGGTTCGCGGCCCAGCCGCCGGCGCCGCCCGTGCCGGCGCCGCCGCCGAGCGTCTCCCCGTCGCCGTCCCCGGCGCCCAGCTCACCGGCGGCGCCCGTGCTGGCTCTGCCCGGCCCGGTGCCGGCGCACGGCCGGGGCAGCTTCGGCTACGACGACCGGACCAGCGGCGTGCTCGGGACGGCCGGGACGCTGCGCCGGTTCCGGGTGGCGGTGGAGAACGGCTCCGGCGAGGACGTTCACGCCTTCGGTGGGGCGGTGCAGCGGGCCCTGACCGGGCCGGGGAGCTGGGTGGACGGCGGCCGGTTGCGGTTGCAGCGGGTCGCGCCGGGGGAGCGGTACGACTTCACGATCTACCTGGCCACCCGGGACACGGCGGGCCGGCTGTGCGGGGCGGGTGGGATCGACATCCGCAAGGGCGGGGTGCCGTACACGTCGTGCCGGGTGCCGGGCAAGGTCGTGATCAACCTGGACCGGTGGCGCACGTCCGCCCCGCACCTGGTGGCCGCGCGGATGCCGCTGGACGCCTACCGGCTCTACGTGGTCAACCACGAGGTGGGGCACCAGTTGGGGCACCACCACGAGGCCTGTCCGGGCGCGGGCCGGCCGGCGCCGGTGATGCAGCAGCAGACCCTGTTCCTCGACGGGTGCCGGCCGAACCCGTGGCCGTACCTGGGCGGGAAGCGGTACACCGGCCCGGCGCTCTGAAGGCGTTCGTGAGGGATTCTCGCGGCTTGCGCCGCAAAAGCAGCTAAATGCCCGAATTGCGTGGCACCCTGGTGGCATGACGTCGTCGTCCCCTTACGACCCGCCTGCCGCGCCCGAACGACCCGGCCTGCGCCGGATGCGCCGCCGCCGACGGCGGTCGGTGCTGCTGCTGACCATGATGCTCGCGGCCGGCGGCGGCGCCCTGGGGATCACCCGACTGAGCGAGCCGCCGCGCACCGAGCGGGTCCCGCTCGCCGCCGTGCCGTCGCTCGCCCAGGGCGCCGAGGCCGAGATCCCGGCGGCTCCGACCGGCTATCCCACCGCCGGTTCCGGCACCTTCGCCGTGGCCGAGGGCCGGTCGGAGGTACGCGGCCAGGCCGGCCCGCTGCGCCGCTACCGGGTCGAGGTCGAGCAGGGTACGGGTCAGGACGCCGACGAGTTCGCCGCCACCGTGGACGCGGTGCTCGGCGACCCGCGCAGCTGGATCGCCTCCGGGGAGCTGCGGGTGCAGCGGGTGCCCGAGGCGGCCGCCGCCGACTTCACCGTCTACCTGGCCACCCCGGCCACCTCGGAGCGGATGTGTGCCGAGGGCGGGCTGCGCACCGAGCGGTACACGTCCTGCCGGCTTCCCGGCCGGGTGATCCTCAACCTGGCCCGCTGGATGTCGGCGGTCCCCGACTACGGCGCCCCGCTGGAGGTCTACCGGACCTACGTGGTCAACCACGAGGTCGGCCACGAGTTCGGCGAGCTGCACCAGGCCTGTCCCGCGCCCGGCGCCCCCGCGCCGGTGATGCAGCAGCAGACGTACGGGCTGGACGGCTGCGTGCCCAACGCCTGGCCGTACGTCGACGGGGTCCGCTACGACGGTGAGCCGACCGACGGCGTCTGAGTTATTCCCGGTCCCGCAGTTCGGGCCGAGTGTCCCTCATCATGGCCGATCCCCACCCGGGCGAGCGACAATGGCGCGGTCCCACCGCCGATCCCGGGGAGTCCACCGTGTCGTTGCCCCCGCTCGTCGAGCCCGCCGCCGAGCTGACCGTAGACGAGATCCGCCGCTACTCGCGCCACCTGATCATCCCGGATGTCGGGGTCGAGGGGCAGAAGCGGCTGAAGAACGCCCGGGTGCTCTGCGTCGGCGCCGGCGGTCTCGGCTCGCCCGCGCTGATGTACCTCGCCGCCGCCGGCGTCGGCACGCTCGGCATCATCGACTTCGACACCGTCGACGAGTCGAACCTCCAGCGCCAGATCATCCACGGCGTCTCCGACGTCGGCCGGTCCAAGGCCGAGTCCGCCGCGGCCTCGATCCGGGAGATCAACCCGCTGGTCAACGTGGAGATCCACAACACCGCGCTGGACCGGGAGAACGTGCGGGACATCTTCTCCCGCTACGACCTGATCGTCGACGGCACCGACAACTTCGCCACCCGCTACATGGTCAACGACGCGGCCGTGCTGCTCGGCAAGCCGTACGTCTGGGGTTCGATCTACCGCTTCGACGGCCAGGCGTCGGTGTTCTGGGCCGAGCACGGCCCCTGCTACCGCTGCCTCTACCCGGAGCCGCCGCCGCCCGGCATGGTCCCCTCCTGCGCTGAGGGCGGCGTGCTCGGCGTGCTCTGCGCGTCCATCGGGTCGATCCAGGTCAACGAGGCGATCAAGCTGCTCGCCGGCATCGGGGAGCCGCTGGTCGGCCGGCTCATGGTCTACGACGCCCTGGAGATGAGCTACCGCAAGATCAAGGTCCGCAAGGACCCGAACTGCGCGCTCTGCGGCGAGAACCCCACGGTCACCGACCTGCTGGAGGACTACGAGGACTTCTGCGGCGCGGTCTCCGAGGAGGCCCAGGAGGCGGTGGTCGACTCGACCATCACCGCCCTGGAGCTGAAGGAGTGGCAGGACGCCGGCAAGGACATCTTCCTGGTCGACGTCCGCGAGCCCGCCGAGTACGAGATCGTCCGGATCCCCGGCTCCACGCTGATCCCCAAGGGCGAGATCATCTCCGGCGAGGCGCTGGCGAAGCTCCCGCAGGACCGGCAGATCGTGCTGCACTGCAAGTCCGGCGTCCGGTCCGCCGAGGCGCTCGCCGCGCTCAAGGCGGCCGGGTTCAAGGACGCCGTGCACGTGCAGGGCGGCGTGCTGTCCTGGGTCAAGCAGATCGACCCGTCGCTGCCCGCCTACTGACGTCGATGTCCCGAAGGGCCCTTCCGGTGCGCCGGGAGGGCCCTCGGCGTGTCACCGGTGGGCCGGGCCACCTCTGACCGAGCTACCGAGGCGTAACCGCGTCGGCGCAGGTAGCGTCGCCTGCGTGGTGGATCTGGAAGCGGCGATCGGGTTCGTCGTGGCGCACGGGGACGCGGTGGACCGCGCCCGGCTGTCGCGGCTGCGCACCGGCGCGTCGGTGCCGCCGGAGCTGCTCGACGCGGCGGAGTCCGGCCAGGCCGTCGGCGGCGGCTGGCCCGCCGTGCTCGACGGCGAGGTGGCGTCCGTCGACGCGACCTGCTTCCGGCTGTCCGAGCTGGACGACCTGGGCGCGCTCGGCCGTCCCGCCGCCCGGCACGCGCTCGACTGGCTGGCCGCCGGCCAGCTCGCCGACGGGGGCTGGGACGAGCACCCGTCGCTGGCCGGGTTCGCGCCGGAGTGGGCCACGCCCGGCGATCCCGAAGCCCGGTTCTACCTGACCGCCGACGCCGGGTTCTGGCTCACCGTGGCCGGGCTGGACGCCCGCGCCGCCGGCCCGCTCGACCACCGCGTCGGCGGGGCGTACGCCGGGGTGGTCCAGGCGGCGGCCCAGGCGCTGGCCGGGCGGCTCGCGGCGGACGGGAGCTGGCCGTCGTTCCTGCCGGCCGGCTGGCTGGCCGCGGCCGTGCTGCACCGCCAGCAGATGTACTACGAGTCAGCCCGGATCCAGGCCGTGCTCGCCGACCGGATCCCCGGCATGTCCCCGGCCGACGTGGCCTGGCTCGCCGCCACGCTGCGGCGGGTGGAGGTGGGCGAGGAGCAGTGGCTGCTGGTGTCGGCGCGGCGGCGGCTGGCCGAGACCCAGCGCAGCGACGGCGGCTGGGACAGCGACGACGGGCACCAGTTCGACGTGCACACCACGCTGCGCGCGATACGGGCCTGCCGCCCGACCGCCCCCGAGGCGCCGGTGTCCGGCGCGCCGTTCGTGGTGCCGCGCATCGTCGCGCTGCCGGCCGCGCCGGCCCCGCGTACCGCCCCCGAAGCGTCCTCCGCCCACGCCCCGCGTTCCGTTCCCGGCGCGTCCTCCGCCCAGGTCCCGCTTCCCGCCCCCGAAGCGCCCCCGGTCCAAGCCCCGCCGCCCGCCCCCGACGCGCCCTCGGCCCAAGCCCCGCTTCCCGCCCCCGACGGGTCCTCCGGTGCGGTGCCCGACCTGCGCACAGGCTTCGTTCCAGGTTCGCCCCCGGCCCTCGTCGCAGATCCGACCTCGCTCCCCGTCCCGGCCCCCGCTTCGCTCGCCGGGCACCCGGTCCCACCCGCACCGCCCGTCGATCATGGAGTTGTGGCGCCCAGCATGTCGGATTGACCCCGTTGTCCGAGGTGCCACAACGCCAAGATCGACGAAAAGGCGGGCGGGAGTGCGGGAGTTCCGGGAAGGAGCGCCGCGACAATGCCCCACCCCGGACCGCGCGCCGGATCTTGGAAGGAAGTGGCCGCTCTGAGGGCCGTTTCCTTCCAAGATCTCGTGCGAGGTGCGGTGGGTGACGAGTTCTCATCCCGAACCCGGTCTCACCCACACCGCCCGACGAGGACGTGGGCGGGCGGACGCGGAGCCGTGGGTGGATCAGCGGACGTGGCCGTCGCCGGTGACCACGTACTTGGTGCTGGTCAGCTCCGGCAGGCCCATCGGCCCGCGGGCGTGCAGCTTCTGCGTCGAGATGCCGATCTCGGCGCCGAAGCCGAACTCGCCGCCGTCGGTGAAGCGGGTCGACGCGTTGACCATGACCGCGGCGGCGTCCACCCGGGCCACGAACTCCCGGGCCGTCCGCTGCGAGTCGGTGACGATGGCCTCGGTGTGGCCGGTGCCGTACCGGCGGATGTGCGCGACCGCGTCGTCCAGGGAGTCGACCACGGCGACCGAGATGTCGGCCGAGAGGTATTCGGTGGCGAAGTCCTCGTCGGTCGCCGCGACCACCCCGGCGGAGTGCGCGGCGACCTCGGGGGTGCCGTGGACGGTCACGCCGGCCTCGGCGAAGGCGGCCAGCACGGCCGGCAGGAAGACGTCCGCGACGGCGCGGTGGACCAGCAGCGACTCGGCCGTGTTGCAGGTGGACAGCCGCTGCGTCTTGGCGTTCAACGTGACCGCCAGCGCCTTGTCGAGGTCGGCGGCGGCGTCCACGTACACGTGGCAGTTGCCCACGCCGGTCTCGATCACCGGCACTGTCGACTCCTCGACCACTGCGCGGATCAGCGACGCGCCGCCGCGCGGGATCAGCACGTCGACCAGGCCCCGGGCGCGCATCAGCTCCTTGACCGAGTCGCGCGAGGAGGAGTCGAGCAGTTGCACCGCGTCCGCCGGCAGGCCGGCGCCGGCGACCGCGTCGCGGAGCACCTCGACCAGGGCGGCGTTGGAGTGCGCCGCCGAGGAGGAGCCGCGCAGCAGCGCCGCGTTGCCCGACTTCAGGCAGATGCCGGCGGCGTCGACGGTCACGTTCGGCCGGCCCTCGTAGACGATGCCGACCACCCCGAACGGCACTCGGACCTGACGCAGCTCCAGCCCGTTCGGCAGGGTCGAGCCGCGCACCACCTCACCGACCGGGTCGGGCAGTGCGGCCATCTCACGCAGCGCGTCGGCGATGGCGGCCACCCGGCCCCCGTCGAGGGCGAGCCGGTCCAGCACGGCCGCGGACAACCCGGCGTCGCGCCCGGCCGCCAGGTCCGTCGCGTTCGCCGCCAGGATCTCCGGGGTACGCGCCACGAGCGCGTCGGCCATCGCGTGCAGCGCGGCGTCCTTGGCCGTACGGGTTGCCGTGGCCAGGACCTCCGCCGCGTCCCGGGCCCGGCGGGCCTGCTCGACGACGCTCATCTGCGCTCCTCAGGTGTTAGGAGGGGCCCCTTGTTATGCAGAATGCGTTAACAAGGGGCCCCTGCTTACAGCAAAACGAGGTCGTCGCGGTGGACGACCTCACGTTCGTAGGCCGGGCCGAGCGCCGCGGCCAGCTCCGAGGTGGAGCGCCCGAGCAGGCCGGGCAGTTCCACCGCGTCGTAGTTGACCAGACCCCGGGCCACCGGCGCGCCGGCGGTGTCGACCAGGTCCACCGGGTCGCCGGCGGTGAACGCGCCGTCCACCGCGGTGATCCCGGCCGGCAGCAGCGACTTGCGCCGGCCGACCACGGCCTGCACCGCGCCGGGGTCGAGGTGGAGCCGGCCGCGGGGCGCGGTGGCGTGCGCCAGCCAGAAGAGCCGGGCGGCGGGCCGCCGGGCACTCGGGTGGAAGTAGGTGCCGACGGGCTCGCCGGCCAGCGCCGCCCCGGCCAGCGGCGCGGCGGTGAGCACCACCGGGATCCCGAAGCCGGTGGCGATCCGCGCCGCCTCGACCTTGGTCACCATGCCGCCGGTGCCCACCCCGGCCCGGCCGGCCCCGCCCACGTCGACGCCGGCCAGGTCACCCTCGCCGCGCACCTCGGTGATGCGGGTGCTGCCCGCGCGGGCGGGGTCGCCGGTCCAGAGCGCGTCCACGTCGGAGAGCAGCACCAGCAGGTCGGCGTCGACCAGCGCGGCGACCAGCGCGGCGAGGCGGTCGTTGTCGCCGAACCGGATCTCCTCGGTGGCCACCGTGTCGTTCTCGTTGACGATCGGCACGGCCCGCAGGTCGAGCAGTTTGCGCAGGGTCCGGTACGCGTTGCGGTAGTGCGCCCGCCGGGTCACGTCGTCGACGGTCAGCAGCACCTGCCCGACGGTGTGCCCGTGCCGGGCGAACGCGGTCGCGTACCGCCCGATGAGCAGGCCCTGGCCGACGCTGGCGGCGGCCTGCTGGGTGGCCAGGTCGCGCGGGCGCCGGGGCAGCCGCAGCGGCGCGAGACCGGCGGCGATCGCGCCGGAGGAGACCAGCACGACCTCGCGACCGGCGGTGGCGAGCGCGCCGAGCGTGTCGACGAGCGCGTCGACCCGGGCGTCGTCCAGCCCGCCCGTCGCGGTGGTCAGCGAGGACGAACCGATCTTGACCACGATCCGGCGGGCCGAGGTGACTGCTTCACGCACCCGACCATTCTGCGCGCTGCGCTCCGCGGGACCGTGGCGCGTTCCCATATCGTGGCAGCTCGTGACACCTGACGAATACGTCGAGGCGGTGCTGACGCTGGTCGAGCGGATCCCGCCGGGCCGGGCCATGTCGTACGGGGCGGTCGCCGACGCGCTGGCGGAGCGCTCCGGGCGGGCGTCGGCGCGGCTGGTCGGCTCGATCATGGCCCGGCACGGAGGCGGGGTGCCGTGGCACCGGGTGGTGAACGCGGCCGGCCGGCTCCCGCCGGGTCACGAGCGGGAGGCCCGGGCCCGGCTGCGCGCGGAGGGCTGCCCGTTGCGCCGGGACCGGGTGGACCTGGCGGCGGCGGCCTGGTCGCCGGAGGAGGGGATGTGACCGCGACCATAACGTGAGTAGCATTCGGCTCCATGACAGCTTCGGGCCTGCCCCGCCGGGTGCACCTCGGATACGCGCTGGGCTCCCTGGCCACCGGCGCGTTCGGCACCGTGCCCGGGCTGCTCCTGCTGCCGTACCTCACCGACACCCTGGGCGTGGCGGCCGGGCTGGCCGCGCTGCTGGTGCTCCTGCCGAAGGCGTGGGACGTGCTGGTCAACCCGGTGGCCGGGCGGATCTCCGACCGGACCCGCTCCCGCTGGGGTGCCCGCCGGCCCTACCTGCTCGGCGGTGGGCTCGCCCTGGCGGTGCTGTTCGCCGCGATCTTCGCCGCGCCGTTCGGGAACGGTCCGGCCGCCGCCGGGTACGTCGCGCTCGCCTTCCTGGCCGCCGCGACCGCGTTCGCCTTCTTCCAGGTGCCCTACGTGGCCATGCCAGCCGAGCTGACCGCCGACCCGGCGGAGCGTACCCGCCTCATGACCTGGCGGATCGCGGTGCTGGCACTGGCCATCCTGGTATCCGGCGCGGTGGCCCCGGCGGTGGTCGCCGCGGGCGGCGACGGCCTGCCGGGCCACCGCTGGATGGGCCTGTTCGTGGCCGCGCTGATCGTGGCCGGCGCGGTCGGCGCGTTCCTCGGCACCCGGTCCGCGCCGGCCGCGACGGTGGGGGAGAGCGAGCCGAGCCTGCGTGCCCAGCTCGCGGTCGCCGGCCGCAACCGGCCGTTCCGGGTGCTGCTGATCTGTTTCGTGATCCAGTCCGCCGGGGTGGCCACCGTGCTGGCCGGCGTCAAGTACTTCGCCGACCAGGTGCTGCGCGCGCCGGACAGCGGCCCGACGCTGCTCTTCGCCTGCTTCGTCGCGCCGGCGCTGCTGGTCATGCCGCTCTGGAGCCGGGCCGGTGCCCGGCTCGGCAAGCGGGCGTCGCTGGTCGCCGCGTCGCTGCTCTTCGCCGCCGGCGCGCTCACCCTGGTGACCGCGCCCGCGCTGCCGGCCGCCGGAGCGTACGCGGTGGTGGCGGTGATCGGCGTCGGGTACGCCGGCCAGCAGGTCTTCGCGCTGGCCATGCTGCCGGACTGCATCGCCTACGACACCGCGCGCACCGGGCGGCGGCAGGCCGGGGTGTTCACCGGGCTGTGGACCGCCGGGGAGACGTTCGGACTGGCCCTGGGGCCGGGCATCTACGGCCTCGTGCTCCAGATCTCCGGCTACGTCTCGTCGTCGACCGGGGTGGCGGCGGCCCAACCGGGCAGCGCCCGGCTCGGCGTGCTGCTCGGCTTCACCGTGCTGCCGGCCCTGCTCGTCGCCGCCCCGGTGGTGCTGCTGCGCGGCTACACGCTGACCCCCGCGCACCTGAGCACCGCGTCCGACGCCGTCCCGCCGACCGTGCGCGCGTGAGCCACCACGTCACACCCGCCGCCGCGGACCGTCACGAGAGGAACACCGGAGACCGATGACCGACACGGCAGGTGCGGGCGCGCTGCCCGCCGAGGGAATGCCCGCGCCGCGGGTGCTGGACGAGATCCGGGCGCTGCGGGCCGGCGACCGACCCACCCACGGTGGGCGGCTCTTCGCCTACGTCTACGACCCGGGCGTGGCCGGGCTGGACGAGCTGGCCCAGGCCGCGTACGCGGAGAGCGCGCACGTCAACGGCCTCGATCCGACCGCCTTCCCGTCGCTGCTGGCGATGGAGAACGCGCTGGTCGCCGCCGCCGCCCGGCTGCTCGGCGGCGGCCCGGGCACGGACGCGCCGGACGTGGTCGGCAGCGTCACCGGCGGCGGCACCGAGTCGCTGCTGCTCGCGGTCAAGGCGGCCCGCGACGCCCGTCCCGACCTCGCCGAGCCGCGGATGGTGGTGCCGGCCAGCGCGCACGCCGCGTTCGCCAAGGCGGCGCACTACCTGCGGGTGGCGCTGGACCGGGTGCCGGTCGACCCGGTGACGCTGCGGCCGGACGTGGCAGCGGTGGCCGCCGCGATCCGCCCGGAGACCGTGCTGGTCGTCGCGTCCGCCCCGTCCTACGCGCACGGCGTGGTCGACCCGGTCGCGGAGATCGCCGCCGTCGCGGCGAAAGCCGGCGTGCGCTGTCACGTGGACGCCTGCTTCGGCGGCTGGGCGCTGCCCTGGCTGCGCCGGCTCGGCGCGCCGGTGCCGCCGTTCGACTTCGCCGTGCCCGGGGTCACCTCGATCTCGGTGGACCTGCACAAGTACGCGTACGCCCCGAAGGGGGTGTCGGTGCTGCTGCACCGGGACGCGGCGCTGCGCTCCCCGCAGTACTTCGCGTACGCCGACTGGCCCGGCTACACGATGGTCAACCCGGTGATCGCCTCCACCCGCTCCGGCGGGCCGATCGCCGCCGCGTACGCGACGCTCCGCCATCTAGGCGAGGACGGCTACCTGCGGCTGGCGGCGTCGACCCGGGACGCGGTCGCCGGGCTGGCCGACGCGGTCCGCGCCGTCGACGGCCTGCGGTTGATGGCGGAACCGGAGTCCACTGTGGTCTGCCTCACCGCCGAGGACCCCACGCTCGACCTGTTCCTGCTGGTGGACGAGCTGACCGCGCGGGGCTGGCACACCCAACCCCAGCTCCGGTACGCCGACCTGCCGGCCAGCGTGCACCTCACGGTGACCGCCGCGGTGGCACCACGGGTGGCCGAGTTCGGCCCGGCGCTGGCCGACGCGGTCGCCGCGGCCCGCGCCGCCGGGCCGGTCGCGCTGCCGCCGGACCTGCTGGCGCTGGCCGGCGGCCTCACCCCGGAGGCGCTCACCCCGGAGTTGGTGGCCGGGCTGGCCGAAGGGCTCGGCCTGGGCGGTGGCGCCGGTGCGCCGGATCGGATGGCGGTGGTCAACACGCTGCTCGACGCCGCCCCGGCGCCGGTGCGGGAGCGGCTGCTGGCGGAGTTCGTCGGGCTGCTCCAGCGCCCGGCCTGGTGACCCGAAGACGTCCGGCCGGCACCCACGGGCGCCGGCCGGACGGACGAGGAACCGGTCAGGCCGCGTCGGCCACCCGGACGGTGAACGAGGCGGTGTTGTCGGCCGGGTCGGCGTCGGTCACGGTGTTGCCGTACCACTGGGTGCCGAGCTGGAACGAGACGGTGCCGAGGTCGCCCGGCGTGGTCTCCGGCTCGGCGCGCAGCAGCACGTCGAAGCTCCGCCGCTCACCGGTCATGAAGCGGTCGCCCGGAACCACGAAGTTGGTGAAGAAGCTCGGCGCGTCCTGCGGGTCGGTACCCCAGATCACCACTCCGGCCGGCAGCCCGGTCGCCTCGACCGACAGGTACTCGTGCGCGGTGTCGCCGGCCCACCCGACGGTCACCGGCAGTCGACCCTGGTAGCTGCCGTCCTCCTGGCGGGTCAGCGTGACCGCCCCGGCCGTGGTGATCGAGGCGCGGGCCTGGGTGTCCTGCACGTAGGGCACCGGGTTGCGCAGCGAGCCCGAGGTGGAGCGGAAGCGGGCGGCGAAGCTGGCCCGGTCGGCGACCTCGTTCCGGCCGTCGCCCACGTTGACCGAGATGCGCCCGCCCTTCGCGATCATCGCGACGTCCCGGGTCGGGGTGAGGACGTCGAAGCCGATCGAGAACGACCGGCTCTCGCCCGGTTCGATGTCGCCGCCGGGCACCGAGCAGGTGGCGGTCCGCCGGTTGTCCTTGGGGGCGCCGAAGCCGCACGCCTCCTCCGGGTCGAGCCGGCCGAGCGAGCCGGCGACCGGCTCGACCACGAAGACGCTGAAGTAGGTGGCGTCCGGGCCGTTGTTGGTCACCGTGACCGGCAGGCTGCCGTGGTAGCCGCGGTTCGTCGGTTCGAGCACCAGCCGGCCCACCGAGATGTCGGCGGCGGAGCTGTCGGTGGTGGGCGCGGCGGTCGCCGGAGCGGCGAGCGCCAGCAACGCGGCGCCACCGCCGAGCACGACGCCGGCCAGTCGACGTCCGGTGCGAGTGTTCATCTGGAAGGTCCTCCCGTGGTCCCCGTCACCGCACGGCTCGTCCGCGCGGTGTCACCCGTAGCACGCGACGGGTGTCGATCCGGTTGCGATCTTTTCTGGGTGAGATCCGACAGTGGTTCAGCGGTACGTGTAGCGGTCCTCGTTGTTCTCGTGGTCCTGGTCCAGCAGCGGGTCGGCGTCGGTGCCGACCGGCGACACCTCGGCGATGCCGGTGCCGCTGGCGCTGTTGGTGTTGCGGAGTCCGAAGCGGAAGGTCCGCTCCGCGCCGGGGCCGAGCGGGCCGAACCGGCAGACGATCGGTCCCTTCGGCGGCGCCCCGTCCCGGCAGGCCGACCAGTCGCCACCGTCCGCCACCGTGCCCACCTGCATCCGCAGGTGCAGCTCGACCAGGTCGGCCGGAACCGCGCCGAGGTTCCGCACCGTGACGGCGATCGTCCCGGTACGCGCGCCGTCCGCGTCCGGCGCGCTCCACGCCACGTTGCCGGCGGAGACCGTCAGATCGGTCAGGTGCGGGTTCGGGGCGAACGAGGTGGGCCCGTCCACCTGGGTGAAGCGCGTTCCGGACCAGCGGTAGCCGCGCCACTGACGCTGCGACCAGTCCAGCGACCAGCCACCGCCGGGTGAGCGGTCCGCCATCTCCACCCGAACCGTGCCCCGGTCGGTGACCTGCGTGTCCAGCAACCACCCGGGCGCCGTCTTCGCGGACCGGGTGACCTGGCCGAGCACGACGATCCGACCGTCGGCATCCCGGTCGAGCGCCACCACCTGCGACGGGCCCTGCTGGAAGATCAGGCAGCGGAGCAGGGCGACCGTCTCGACCGCGCCGTCGCCGTCCACGTCCCCGTGGGCGAGCTTCTCCAGGAGCACGTCGCCCTCCTTCCGGTAGCTGGCGGCGAGCCGGGTCGGCCCGGCCGTGCAGACCGCGCTCGGCGCCCACGCCGGCAGGTCGAGCCGGGCGGCCAGCAGTTGGGACCGGGTGATCCGCCCGTCCGGCGCGGTCGAGGCCGGGCCGCCCGTGCTCGGCGACGCGGACGGCGTCGGCGCCGGCGGTGACGTGCTCGCGGACGGGCTCGGGGTGCCGGTCTGCGCGGGAGCGGGCGACGGGTCGGGCCGCCGCTCCAGGGCGGCGTTCGCGCCCACCGGAATCGCCACGGCGAGCACCACGGCCGCCGCGGTGACCACCGCGGTCCGCCGGCGGCGCCGACGCACGGTCCGCCGGACCGCGGCGGTTCCGGCCGGGTGCACCACCGGGGCGTACGCGGCGCGGAACTCGGCGAACTCGCCGCCGACCAGGATGTCGTCGGGCTCAGTCATGATGGTTCACCTCGTTCGTCGTGGTGAGTTGCGCCGCCAGCGCGGCCCGCCCCCGGTGCAGCCAGGACTTGACGGTGCCCTCCGGCACGTCCTCCTGGGCCGCGATCTGCGCGACGCTGAGATCGGCCAGGTAGTGCAGCACCACCGCGCGGCGTTGGTTGGTGGGTAGGACGGCCAGCGCGGCGGTCAACGCGACGCGGTCCGGGCCGGGCCCCGGCACGTGCTCCTCACGCTGCCGGTGCAGCCACGCCTGGGCCGTCCGCAACCGCCGCCACCGGCTGGTCGCCAGGTTCCACGCCACCCGGCGGACCCAGGCCACCGGGTCGTCGTAGCGGGACACCCGGGACCAGCGCGCGAACGCCCGGCAGAACGCCTCCTGCACCATGTCCTGCGCCTGCGTCAGGTCACCGCAGTAGGCGGTGAGCTGGATGGTCAGCGACCGGAAATGCGCGTGGTAGAGGCCGTCGAAGTCGACCGTCTCCGGCCCGTCCGGGCGCCTCGCCGTCCTTTCGGGCGGCGGATCGTCGAGCCGCGGCTCCCTCGTCACCGTCATCTGGTCCTCCCCGTGAGCATGCCGCCGGCGCGGTCACACCGGTCACACGCCCAGACGTCGGCCCGGGTTGCGGGGTTGCCGCGTCGACGCCGGCGGGGACTGTCCGGTCGGGGACAACTCCGGGCGGTATGACGGCGATCACATTCCGGGAATCCCAACAACCATCGTAAGTATTTACGTTTATGGATTAATGGTGGTTTATGTGGATCTTTCCCATCCGTAGCGTCTTCCTCAACGGAACGACCGACACGGGAGGACACGACATGGACATCCGGAAGATCACACTCGTTGGCGCGACCGGCCTGGCCGGCCTGGCCCTGGGCATCGGCGCCGTGGCGGCGATCGGCCCCGGCCCCTCCGTCGCGCTGGCCATCGGCCCCGGCCCGTCCGTGCCGCTGCCGATCGGTCCGGGTCCGTCGGCGTTGGCCGGGTGGATCGGTCCGACGAAGATCGGCCCCGGCCCGTCCGTGCCGCTGCCGATCGGTCCCGGCCCGACCGTGATCACCGCGTGGCTCGGCCCGACCGGGATCGGCCCCGGCCCCGGCGTCGCGGGGAACTGACCGTCTCGACCGCCCGGCCGGCACCGCCGGCCGGGCCGTCGGCCCCACACCCCGGCCGGCGTCCGTCGCGGGCAAACGCCCGGGCGCGCGGGGCCGTGGCCGACCCTCGCTCGGTCGACCTGACGAGGGCGGGGGCGGCCGTCCGGTGCCGCCCGGCGTCAGCCGACCCGGCTCACCCGCACGAAGCCGGCCCTCGCGCGGGCGGGGCGACGGTCAGGGTGGCGGGGACGGCCGGCGCGCCGTCGGATGCGTACGGTCATGGTGTTCCTCCCCGTGTCGTGGACGGCCGACCGGCCGGCCACGTGGCCGGGAACCTACTCGCGCGGGAGCCGACCGGTCGCCCCGAGGGGCAAAGCGTGCAATCCGCCGCCGGCCCCGACTTCCGGTCCGACCGCTGTGGTTGACTGTCGGTCCGGGGACAGCGGAGGGAGGCCCGACGTGCAGCTGCCGGCCGTGCTCGGTGAGCCGATCCGGTTCGTGCTGAACTGGGGCCGCCGCTACTCGCTCTGGGTGTTCAACTTCGGCCTGGCCTGCTGCGCGATCGAGTTCATCGCGACCAGCATGGGCCGGCACGACTTCATGCGGCTCGGCGTGATCCCGTTCGCCCACGGCCCCCGGCAGGCCGACCTCATGGTGGTCAGCGGCACCGTCACCGACAAGATGGCCCCGGCGGTCAAGCGGCTCTACGACCAGATGCCGGAGCCGAAGTACGTGATCTCGTTCGGCGCCTGCTCGAACTGCGGCGGCCCGTACTGGGACTCCTACTCGGTGACCAAGGGCGTCGACCAGCTCATCCCGGTCGACGTCTACGTGCCCGGCTGCCCGCCGCGGCCGGAGGCGCTGCTGCACGGCATCCTCCGCCTCCAGGAGAAGATCGCCGCCGAGGAGTCCGGCGTCGGCGGCGTCCCCCGCCCCGACCGGCTCGCCCCGCCGGCGGACTCGGTCCCGCGGCCGGTGGAGGCGCTGACCGCACCCCCGGTGCGTCCCCCGGTCGGCTGAACCGCCGGGTGGCGCAGCGGGACTAGCCTGCGGACCATGACCGACTCCGCGGAGAAGCGTTCCGCCTTCATCGTCGACGTGCTGACCGAGGAGTTCGGCGCGTCCATGGCGATCGACCCGGCGGCGTTCCGCCGGAAGTTCCGCAAGATGGCCGCCTCACCGTTCGCCTTCTACCGGGGCAGCGCCTCGCTCTTCTACGCCGACCAGCTCGGCGACTTCGCCAGCGAGCGGTTCCTCGACGACCGGACCAGCCGGGTGTGGATCCACGGCGACCTGCACGCGGAGAACTTCGGCACCTACATGAACGCCTCCGGGCAGCTCGTGTTCAACGTCAACGACTTCGACGAGGCGTACGTCGGGCCGTTCACGTGGGACCTCAAGCGCCTGGCCGCGAGCGTGGCGCTGCTCGGTTACGCCAAGGCGCTCTCCGACCGGGTGATCGGCGAGCTGGTGACCGGCTTCGCCCGCTCCTACCTGGCCGAGTTGCGGGCCATCTCCGCCGGTGGGGACGACGCGATCGGCTCGATCACGCTGGAGAACGCGGACGGCGTGCTGCGCCGGGTGCTCCAGCAGGCCCGGCTGAACACCCGGGTGGACCTGCTCGCCGCGCAGACCACGATCGACAACTACGAGCGCCGCTTCTCCCTCGGCGACGGCGTGTACGAGATCGACGCCGCGACCCGGGAGAAGGTCTGCGCCGCGTTCGAGGACTACCTGGGCACGCTGCCGGAGTCGACCTCCCGGCTGCGCCCGGTGGCCACCACCATCAAGGACGTGGTGCTGCGCAAGGGGGTCGGCATCGGCTCGGCCGGGCTGCCCTCGTACAACCTCCTGCTGGAGGGGCACACGCAGGCGCTGGAGAACGACGTCGTCATCTACATGAAGCAGGCCCAGGTGCCGGCCGTGGCGCGGCACATCGACGACGAGCGGGTCCGGTCGTACTTCCGGCACCAGGGGCACCGCACCGCGGAGTCGCAGCGGGCGTTGCAGGCGCACGCCGACCCGTGGCTGGGGTTCACCGAACTGGACGGCGCCGGGCAGCTCGTCGCCGAGGTCTCCCCGTACGCGGCGGACCTCGACTGGGCCGACGTCAACGAGCCGGAGGAGCTGGGCGGGGTGCTCACCGACCTGGGTCGGGCGGTGGCCCGGATGCACTCGGTGGCCGACGACGAGTCCAGCCATGACCTGGTCGACTACTCGACCGAGGACTCGATCGTCGCGGCGGTGGACGCGGACGCCGACGGATTCGTCGACTACCTGGTCGACTTCGCCCACCGGTACGGGATCCGGGCCCGCGAGGACCACCAGCTCTTCGTGGACCTGTTCCGCAACGGCCGGCTGCCCGGCATCTGAGCGGGCACCCGCCCCGCCTCACTGCGCGAAGTCCAGCACCACCTTGATGTCCTCGCCCGTCGAGGCGTACGCCTCCCGGTACGCCGAGACCGGCACCCGGCGGGTGATCAGCGAGTTCAGCCACGACCGGTCGGCCCGGGCGAGCGCCTGGGCGGCCAGGTCCCAGTGCCGGCGGCCGGCGTTGACCGAACCGAAGACCACGTTGTTCTCCAGCACCAGCTCCCGGTTCAGGGCGCCCGCGTCGAAGTCGATGGTCCGGCCGCCGCTGGAGACGCCGGTCAGGCAGACGATGCCGGTGGGCGCGGCCTTGCACATCGCGTCCAGCACCACCGGCGGCGCGCCGGTGCACTCGACCACCACGTCCGGTTGCAGGTCCAGCTCGGCCACGGTCGAGCTGTGGTAGGTGGCGCCGAGCGCGCGAACCAGGTCCGGCTTCGGGCCGGTGGTGTTGCGGTCCAGCACGTGCACGGACAACTCCCGCTGGCTGGCCAGCAGCGCGGCCAGCAGCCCGATCGGCCCGGCGCCCGTGATCAGCGCGGTCTTCGGCTTCCACTCGGCCCGGCGGCCGATCCGCTCGATGTGGTCCCACGCCTTCGCCACCACGCTGGTCGGCTCCAGCAGCATGCCCACCGACGCGAGCGCCTCGTCCAGGCCGACGGCGAACTTGGGCTGCAACCGCCAGCGGTCCCGGGCGAACCCGGGCAGCCCCTTGATGCCGTGCTCGGTGTACTGACCGTTGCGGCACATGTCCCACTCGTCCATCGCGCAGTTCGCGCACGGCACCGGGTCGGGGTGGCGGACCACGCCGGCCACCAGGTCGCCCGGGTGCAGCGTGCCGGTCGGGTCCTCCAGCACCCGGCCCAGCGACTCGTGCCCGAGCACGAGCCGCTCCTGTCCCGGGGGCGCCTCGCCGTACTCCCCGGCGATGATCTCGTGGTCGGTGCCGCAGACGCCGACCGCCAGCGCCTCGACCAGGATCGCGCCCTCCTCGGGCTCCGGCTCGGGCCACTCGTCGGTCAGTCGGAGCGAGTCCGGGACACCCGGGGTCACAGTCACAGCGCGCACGGTCCTCATCTTTCCCCGCCGTGCGCCGGTCCGCCCGGCAAAGCGACGATCCGGGCCGGGCGGCCCGACCCGGCCCGCGGCCGCCGGCCATAGGATCAGCGCATGACTCCGGAAGAGGTCGGCCGGCGGGTGGTCGCGCTGCTCGCGCCCGTGGAGGCCGCCGCGTCGGTCTCCGGCGGTCAGGGGTACGCCCGCGCCACCGTCGACGTACCCCCGGCGAGCTGGGCGGACGCGGTGCGCGCGGCGCGCGACGACGCGGAGCTGGAGTTCGACTTCCTCGACTGGCTGTCGGCGGTGGACGAGCTGGCCGACGGCTTCGACGTGGTGGTGCACCTCTGGTCGGTGCGGCACCGGCACGGTCTGCTGCTGCGCACCCGGGTGCCCCGCGCGGCGCCGGTCGTGGCGTCCGTGGTCGACGTCTTCCCCGGCGCCGACTGGCACGAGCGGGAGACCCACGAGATGTTCGGCATCGACTTCGCCGGGCACGCCGAGCTGCGACCGCTGCTGCTGCCGCCGGAGTTCGAGGGGCACCCGCTGCGCAAGGAGTTCGTGCTCGCGTCCCGGGTGGCCAAGCCGTGGCCCGGCGCCAAGGAACCGGGCGAGTCGGAGGCCGGTGGCGGGCGGCGACCGGTCCGGCCGCCGGGCGTACCGGCGCCGGGGGAGTGGGGAACGACGCCCACCCCGGCCGGCGCGGCCGGGGCGGGCGAGGGCCCGCGCGGCGGTACGCCGGCCCGCCCGGCCCGGGAACGTCCGGCGCGCCCGGCCCCCGGTGGACGTCCCGCGCGTCCCGCGTCCGGGGAACGGCCGACCGGGCCGCCCCGCCAGGAACCGCGGCCCGACGCGGCGGGGGAGTCCTGATGCCCGACTGGTTGGAGCTGGTCCTGCGGGTGGTGGGCGTGCTGGTCGCGTTCCTCACCCTGCCGCTGATCGTCGGGCAGGCCGAGCACAAGGTGATGGCCCACATGCAGGGCCGGCTCGGCCCGATGTACGCCGGCGGTTTCCACGGCTGGGCGCAGCTGGTGGCCGACGGGATCAAGTTCGTGCAGAAGGAGGACGTCACCCCGCGCGAGGCGGACCGGCCGGTGTTCCGGCTCGCGCCGGCGGTGGCCCTGGTGCCGTACCTGCTCGCCCTGCTGGTCATCCCGCTCGGGCCGGGTGACCTGGTCGCCCAGCCGCTGGACATCGGCCTGTTCTTCGTGCTCGCGGTGGTGGGCATCGGCGTGCTCGCGGTGCTCATGTCCGCCTGGGCGTCGGCCAACAAGTACAGCCTGCTCGGCGGGTTGCGCGGCGCCGCCCAGCTGCTCGGCTACGAGCTGCCGCTGGTGCTGGCCGCCGCCTCGGTGGCGATGGCGGCGGGCACGCTCAGCCTGCCCGGCATCGTGGAGGCGTGGCATCCCTGGTGGCTGCTCTGGCAGGCGCCGGCCATGGTGATCTTCTTCGTCGCCGGGCTGGCCGAGATCCGCCGCCCGCCGTTCGACATGCCGGTGGCCGACTCCGAGCTGGTCTTCGGCTACATGACCGAGTACACCGGCCTGCGCTTCGCGTTCTTCCTGCTGGCCGAGTACGTCGGCATCGTGGTGATCGCGGCGCTGACCACGGTGCTCTTCCTCGGCGGCTGGCAGGGCCCGTTCGCGGACGCCCAGCTCGGCTGGCTGTGGACGCTGCTGAAGGTGTTCGCGGTCGCCTTCGTGATCATCTGGCTCCGGGTGAGCTACCCGCGGCTGCGCGAGGACCAGCTCCAGCGCCTCTGCTGGCTGGTCCTGGTCCCCCTGGCCCTGGCCCAGCTGGTCCTCACCGCCGCCGTCCGCCTCGCCCTGTAACCCCCTCACCCCTCCTCGTCGATCTTGCACTTCCTGCCCCGGCAAAAGGTGCGAGACGCACGAACCGGGGGCCCGAAGTGCAAGATCGACGAGGGAGAGGGCTCAGCGCAGCGGGGTGTGTGCGGGGTCCACACGCTCGTCCGGGGTGGGGGGCGGGGGTGGGGTGCCGTCGCCGAAGGGGCGGCCGCCCAGGTCCTCCCGGCCGTGCGGGGTGAGCCAGTTGCTCAGGTCGGGGCCGAGCGGCACGATGCCGGTCGGGTTGATGTCGCGGTGGACCTCGTAGTAGTGCCGCTTGATGTGGTCGAAGTCGATCGTGTCGCCGAAGCCCGGGGTCTGGAACAGGTCCCGCGCGTACGCCCACAGCACCGGCATCTCGCTCAGCTTCTGCCGGTTGCACTTGAAGTGCCCGTGGTAGACCGGGTCGAAGCGGACCAGCGTGGTGAACAGCCGCACGTCCGCCTCGGTGATCGTGTCGCCGACCAGGTAGCGCTGCCCGGCCAGCCGCTCGCTCAACCAGTCCAACCGGTCGAAGAGCCGGTGGTACGCCCGCTCGTACGCCTCCTGGCTGCCGGCGAATCCGCACCGGTAGACGCCGTTGTTCACGTCGGCGAAGACCTTCGCGTTGACCTCGTCGATCTCGGCGCGCAGCGGCTCCGGGTAGAGCTGCGGCGCGCGAGGCCGGTGGTGGGCCGTCCACTCGGTCGACAGGTCCAGGCTCATCTGCGCGTAGTCGTTGGTCACCACCTGCCCGGTGGGCACGTCCACCAGCGCCGGCACCGTGATACCCCGCTCGTAGCCGGGGAAGCGGGCGAAGTAGGCGTCGGCGAGCCGTTCGATGCCGAGCACCGGGTCCCGGCCGCCCGGGTCCAGGTCGAACGTCCAGCTCCGCTTGTCGTGGGTGGGCCCGGCGACGGCCATCGAGATGGCGTCCTCCAGCCCGAGCAGGCGCCGGACGATGATCAGCCGGTTCGCCCACGGGCACGCCCGACTGACCGCCAGCCGGTAGCGGCCCGGCTCCACCGGCCAGCCGTCCCGCCCGTCGGCGGTGATCCGGGTGGCGATGTAGCGCTGGTCCCGGGTGAACTCGCCGCCCGGTTCCACGTACTTGCCACCGGTCCGGTCGAGGACCTCGTCGTTGCTGCCGGCCACGCCCACCTCCCGAGTCAACTTCCGCTCCCATCATGGTCGCTCCGGCCGGTCCCGGCAGGCCGAGCGGGGCAGAGGGGGGCATAGGCTGCCGGCCGTGACCGATGTGGAGGCGGCGGCCCGACGCTTCATCGCCGACGTGTGGAACGGCGGCCGCGAGGAGAGCGCGTACGAGCTGGTGGCCCCGGACTGCCCCGGGCTGGGCGGCACCGGGCCGGAGGCGACGCTCGCCTGGCACCGGGACCGGCGGGCGTCCTTCCCCGACCTGCGTTACAAGATCGTCGAGGTGGTGGCCGGCGCCGGTCGCGTCGCGGTGCACTGGCGGGCCGCCGGCACGCAGGCCGGGCAGTTCGGTCCGGTGCCGCCGACCGGCCGGGTGGTCAGCTATTCCGGCGCGACGTTCCTGCGCTTCGACGACGCCGGCCGGATCGTGGACGTGTGGAGCGTGAACGAGCTGTTCCAGGTGCTCCAGCAGTTGGGCGTGGAGATGCTGCCCCCGCTCACACCCGGTTGATCGTCCGCCAAGAGTCGGGGGTGGTCGCGCGCGCCCGGGCCACAGGGCAGGATGGGCGGCATGAGCGAGCACGGTGGAGTGCCCGGCGCCGGGCTGGTGAAGGGGCTGGCGGTCACGTTGAAGACGATGACCCGCCGCTCGACCACTCAGCAGTACCCGGACGTGGCCCCCGAGTTGCCGCCCCGCTCCCGCGGCGTGATCGCGCTGCTGGAGGAGAACTGCACGGTCTGCATGCTCTGCGCCCGCGAGTGCCCGGACTGGTGCATCTACATCGACTCGCACAAGGAGGAGGTGGCGGTGCCCGGCGCCGCCCGCCCCCGCCAGCGCAACGTGCTCGACAAGTTCGACATCGACTTCTCGCTCTGCATGTACTGCGGCATCTGCATCGAGGTCTGCCCGTTCGACGCGCTCTACTGGTCGCCCGAGTTCGAGTACGCCGAGTACGACATCAAGGACCTGCTGCACGACAAGGACCACCTGGGCGAGTGGATGGCCACCGTGCCCCCGCCGCCGGCCCACGACCCGCTCGGTGACCCCTCGAAGGAGGAGACCACCGCCGCCCGCAAGGCCGCCGGCCCGCCCGCCCGTCCGGCCCCGACCCGGGTACGCCCCGAGGCCGACGAGCCGGGCGGAGGCGCGGCCTCGTGACCGGCGCGGACGTGCTGCTGCTCGCCCTCGGCGCGGTCGCGGTGGGCGCGGGCGCGCTGGTGGTGGCCACCCGGCACCTGGTCCGGGCCGGGTTGTGGCTGGTGGTCTGCCTGGGCGCGCTGGCCGGCGACTACCTGGTGCTCACCGCCGAGCTGGTGGCCTGGGTGCAGGTGCTGATCTACGTGGGCGCGGTGGTGGTGCTGCTGCTGTTCGCGGTGATGCTGACCCGCGCCCCGATCGGCCCCTCCGACGACCTGGACCGGCCCGGCTGGCCGGCCGCGCTGGTCGGCGCCGGCAGCGGTCTCGGCCTGGCCGTGCTGCTGATCGACGCGTTCCGCTGGTCCCGGGTGGAACTGCCCGCCGCGGGCACCGCCGAGCGCCTCGGCGAGCAGGTGTTCCGCTCCTGGGTGCTGCCGTTCGAGGTGCTCTCGGTGCTGCTGCTCGCCGCGCTGGTCGGCGCGATCGTGCTCTCCCGGCCGGACATCGGCCGCCCGTCTCCGTCCGGCCCGACCGTGGCGCCGGCCGCCGGCAGCGGCCCGGTGGGCCCGCCGGGCCCGCCCGCCGCGTCCGACGGCACCGAACAGACCGTGGCGGCCGCGCCGTCCGGACCGACGGGCCCGCCCGCCGTGGCCGCCGACGAGGGCGGGCGCCGGTGAGGCCGGTCATCCCGTACGTCACCGCCGCGCTCCTGTTCGGCCTCGGCGTCTACGGCGTGCTGCGCCGGCGCAACGCGGTGCTGGTGCTGATGGCGGTGGAGCTGATGCTCAACGCGGTCAACCTGGTCCTGGTCACCGCCGACACCACGGTCCGGGCGGCGCTGCCGCACTCCGGGCAGGTGTTCGCGCTGTTCGTCATCGTGCTCGCCGCCGCCGAGATCGGTGTCGGGCTGGCCATCGTGCTCCAGCTCTACCGGCTGCGGGCCAGCGTCACGGTCGACGACGTCCCGCTCGACGAGCGGGCGCCGGCCGTGCCGGACGAGGTGCGCCAGGGGCGACCCGCGGGTGTACCGGACGAGGTGCGCCGATGAGCACGTCGACGCTGTGGCTCGCGGCGGCGCTGCCGGGCGCGCCGCTGGTCGCCGGCCTGGTCGGGCTGCTGCTGCCGCCCGCGTCGAGCGGGGACCGGGCGCCGGCCCGCCGGTCGGCCGTCGCGCTGGGCGTGGCCGGCGCGGCGGTGGCCCTGCTGGCCGCGCTGGTGCTGCTGGTCCGGGTGGACGGGCCGGTCGAGGCGGCCACCACCTGGGTCGACCTGGGCGGCCTGCGGGTCACGCTGGGCCTGCGGCTGGACGGCGTGGCGGTGCTGGTCGCCACCGCCGTCGCCGCGGTGGCGCTGGCGGTGCAGGTCTACTCGACCGGCTACCTGCGGCGCGGCCCGCACGACGACGTCGACGTCGACCACCGCTACCCGCCGTACGCGGCGCAGCTCAGCCTCTTCACCGCCGCCATGCTCACCGTGGTGGTGTCCGGCGACCTGATCATGCTGCTGGTCGGCTGGGAGGTGATGGGCATCTGCTCGTACCTGCTCATCGCCCACGACCGGCGGCTGCCCGAGGCGCCAGGCGCGGCGGTCAAGGCGTTCCTGGTCACCCGGGTGGGTGACGTCGGCTTCCTGCTCGGCATCGCGCTGCTCGGCGTGGGCGCGGGCAGCTTCCGGATCGCCGACGTGCTGGCCCACGACTACGGCGCCGGCACGCTGACCGCCGCCTGCCTGCTGCTGCTCGCCGGCGTGGCGGGCAAGAGCGCCCAGTTCCCGTTGCACACCTGGCTGCCCGACGCGATGGCCGGCCCGACGCCGGTCTCCGCGCTGATCCACGCCGCCACCATGGTCGCCGCCGGGGTGTACGCGGTGGCCCGGCTGTTCCCGCTGTTCGAGCGGGCCCCGGCCGCGCTCGCCGTGCTGGGCGTGATGGCGTCGGTGACCATCCTGCTCGGCGCGTTCGCCGCCACCGCCCAGGACGACATCAAGCGGGTGCTCGCCTGGTCGACGGTCTCCCAGATCGGCTACATGACCGGCGCGCTGGCCGTCGGCGCGCCGGCCGCCGCGCTGTTCCACCTGCTCACCCACGCCGCGTTCAAGGCGCTGCTGTTCCTCGCCGCCGGCGCGGTGATCCACGCCGTGGGCACCACGCTGATGTCCCGGATGGGTGGCCTGCGGGCCGGCATGCCGGTCACGTTCTGGTGCATGGTGGTCGGCCTCGGCGCGTTGGCCGGGGTGCCGCCGCTGTCCGGCTTCTGGAGCAAGGACGGCGTGCTCGCCGCCGCCGAGGCCGCCGCGCTGGACGGGGCCGGCCCGACCGCGCCCTGGGTGGGCTGGCTGGTCTGGCTGGCCGGGCTGCTCGGTGTCGCGGTCACCGCCTGGTACGCGACCCGCCTGCTGCTGCGCACCTTCTTCGGCGCCACCCGGATGCCGCTGGTCCGGCCGCACGACCCGCCGGCGTCACTGCGCCTGCCGGTGCTGCTGCTCGCGGTCCCGGCCGCGCTGCTCGGCCTGGCCGCCTTCCTGCCCTGGTTCGCCGACCGCCTGAGGGTGCCGGCCGACGAGGCCACCGGCGAGGCGGTGGAGCTGGTCCACCTCGCGCCGAACCTGATCCTGCCGTTCCTGCTGCTGCTGGTCGGCGCGGGCGTCGCCTGGGCCGGCTGGCGCCGCGACCCGGCCGCCGACCCGGCCCGCTTCCTGGGCCCGCTGCGGCCGGTGTTCGCCCGGGCGTTCCGGCTCGACGACGTCCAGCACGCCCTCGTCGTACGCCCGACCGGCGCGCTGGCGCGGGCCGTGCGGACCGGCGACGAGCTGGGCGTGGACGGTCTGGTCGAGGGGAGCGGCCGGGCGGCGGTGGAGCTGGGCGGCGGGCTGGCCGCGCTGCACCGGGCGGCGTTGCCGCGCGCGGCGGCCGGCGTGCTGGCCGGCGCGCTGCTGATCGGCCTGGCGGTCGCCCTGATCGGAGTCACCTCATGACGTTCGGGCAGGTCCTGCTGGTCGCGGTGCTCGCGGTCCCGGCGCTGGGCGCGGTCGCGACCGCGGCCGTGCCCGGGGACCGGGCCGGTCGGCTGGTCGGCACCGTCGCCGCCGCGCTGACGCTGCTGGCGACGCTGCCGCTGGTCGGTGGCGAGCACGGCTGGTTCGGGTACGGGCCGCGCCCGGCCGTGCAGCCCTGGCACCGGCTCGATCTGCCGTGGGTGCCCGGGCTCGACCTGCGTTTCCACCTCGGGGTGGACGGCATCTCCTGGCCGCTGGTGGTGCTGACCGCGCTGCTCACGCTGCTGTGCTGCGCGTACACGCTGTGGCGGGTGCCGGCCGGCGGCGGCAGCGGGCGGGCCCTGGTGGCGCTGCTGCTGGTGGTCGAGGTGGGCATCCTCGGCACGTTCCTCGCCCTCGACCTGGTGCTCTTCTTCCTCTTCTTCGAGGTCGTCCTGCTGCCCATGTACGCGATCATCGCCGGCTGGGGCGGGGACGACCGGCGGCGCGCGGCGCGCAAGTTCGCGCTCTACACGCTGTTCGGCTCGGTGCTGCTGCTGGTCGGCGTCTACGTGGTGGTGGCCGAGGCGGGCACCGCCGACCTGGTCGCGTTGACCGGCGGCGTCGGCCTGTCCCGGGGCACCCAGTTCGCCGCGTTCACGCTGCTGGCGCTGGCGTTCGCGGTGAAGAGCCCGCTCTGGCCGCTGCACTCGTGGCTGCCCGACGCGCACACCCAGGCGCCCACCGTCGGCAGCGTGATCCTCGCCGGGGTGCTGCTCAAGATGGGCACGTACGGGCTGATCCGGGTCGCCGTCGGGGTGGCGCCGGAGGGCGCCCGCTGGGCGTCACCGGCGCTCGGCGTGCTGGCCGTGGCGGCCATTCTGGTCGGCGGCCTGGTCTGCCTGGCCCAGGACGACCTGAAACGGCTGATCGCCTACTCCAGCGTGGGCCACATGGGCTTCGTGCTGCTCGGCGTGGCCACGCTCACCGCCACCGGGCTCCAGGCCGCGTTGATCGGCAACATCGCCCACGGGGTCATCACCGGCCTGCTGTTCTTCCTGGCCGGCGCGGTCAAGGACCGGACGCACACCGGCGCGCTGGCCGAGCTGTCCGGGCTGCGGGAGACCGCGCCCCGGCTGGCCGGGCTGCTCGGCTTCGCGGCGGTCGCCTCGCTGGGGCTGCCCGGGCTGGCCGGCTTCTGGGGTGAGGCGTTCGCGGTGGTGGCGGCCGTGCGGCGGGGCGGCCCGCTGTGGCTGACGCTGGCCGTGCTGGCGGCGCTGGGCGGGGCGCTGACCGCCGCGTACTTCCTCCGGCTGCTGCGCCGGGTCACCCACGGCCGGCCCAGCCCGGCGGTGGCCAGCCTCACGCCCGGCCTGGCCGGCGCGGAACTGACCGCCTGGGCGCCGCTGGTGCTGCTCGCCCTCGCGGTCGGCCTGGCGCCCGCGCTGGTCCTCTCCTACGCCTCCGGCCCGGTGGAGGCCCTGCTGGGGGTCGTCCCATGAGCCTGGTGCAGAGCGTCGACAACGTGGCGCTGCTGCCGGCGTACCTGGCCGCCGGCACGGCCGTGCTGGTGCTCCTCGTCGACCTGCTGGTGGCACGCCCCGCCGTCACGGTCGCCGTGGCGTCGCTCGGCGCGGCCGGCACGGCGACGGGTGCCGGGCTCGTCGGCGCTGCCGGCGACCGCCGCACGTTCTGTGTCGCGGCGGACTGCTCCTGGGTGTGGAACGGCCGGGCCGCCCTGGTGGCGGTGGTGGTCGCCCTGCTCACCCTCGGTGTGCTGGCCATCTCCGGTCCGCTGCTGCGCGCCGGGCGCACCCCGACCGGCGAATACTGCTTCCTGCTCGCCTGCGCGATGACCGGCGGCGTGGTGCTCGGCGCGGCCGGCGACCTGATCACCCTCGTCGTGGCGCTGGAGACGCTGACCCTGCCGCTCTACGTGCTGGTGGGGCTGCGGCGGGGCAGCCTGGCCGGCGCCGAGGCGGCGGTGACGTTCTTCGTGGTCAGCGTGGTCGCCACCACGGTGACGCTGCTCGGCGCGGCGCTGCTCTACGCGGTGACCGGCACGCTGCACCTGGACCGGCTCGGCGCCACCCTGGCCGCCCGGGACGACCTGACCGACCTGCCGCTGACCACGGTCGCGGTGGCGCTGGTGGTGGCCGGGCTGGCGTTCAAGGTCGCCGCGGTGCCGTTCCACGCCTGGGCGCCGGCCACCTACGACGGCGCGCCGCTGCCGGTGGCCGCCTACCTGTCGACCGCCTCGAAGCTGGGCGGCGTGGTGGCCCTGCTGGCGGTGGTGCAGCGGGCGCTGCCGGGTGACGTGACCGGTCCGGTGCTGGCGCTGCTGGCGGTGCTGACCATGACCGTGGGCAACCTGGTGGCGCTGCGGCAGCGGCGTACCGTGCGGTTGCTGGCCTGGTCGTCGGTGGCGCAGGCGGGCTACATCCTGGCCCCGCTGGGCGCGCTGGCGCTGGCCGCCGGACGCACCCCCGACGCCCGGGCCGGGGCCTACGCGGCGGCGGTCGCGTACACCGTCTTCTTCGTGCTGCTGGAGCTGGCCGCGTTCGCCGCGGTGGTGGCGTTGCGGCCGGCGGACGGCGACGGCGGCACGCTGGCCGACCTGCGCGGCGCGGCCCGCCGGCACCCGTGGGTGGGCGGCGCGTTCGCGCTGGCGCTGATCGGGCTGGCCGGCCTGCCGCCGGGGCTGGCCGGGCTGTTCGCGAAGGTGACGGTGGTGCGGTCGCTGCTGGCCGGGCACGCCGGCTGGCTGGCCCTGGTGGTGGCGGTGAACGCGGTGCTCGGCCTGGCCTACTACCTGCGGGTGGCCGCGTCGCTCTACGCCGCGCCCGACCCGGCCGCCGCCCCGCTCCGTCCGGCGCGCCTGGTGCTGGTGGCGCTCGGCGTGGCCACCGTGGCGGCCGTGGTGATCGGTGTCGCACCGCAGCTCGTGCTGGACGTCGCGGCCCGTTGAGGCGGTTCGTGCCCGGGTGGGCGGTTGGTTCAGCGGGCACACAGCGATCCCCAGCCAACTTTCAGCCATGAGCCGGATGGTTGACGGGTACCGGTGTGTTGAACCGGTCAGCGGGTCCCCCGCGTGGGCCCGCGCACCGAAGGAGCGATCGTGCATCACAACCGTCTGAAGACCGCAGCGCTGCTCGGCCTGTTGACCTCGCTGATCCTCGCGGTCGGCTACTGGTTCGGCGGTAGCGGCGGTCTCGTCATCGCCGTCGTCGTCTCGTTGCTGATGAACGGCGTGACCTACTTCTACTCCGACAAGCTCGCCCTGCGCTCGATGCGGGCGCAACCGGTCAGCGAGGCCCAGTTCCCCGAGCTGTACCGGATGGTGCGGGAGCTCTCCACCCAGGCCGGCAAGCCGATGCCCCGGCTCTACGTGAGCCCGACGGCGCAGCCCAACGCGTTCGCCACCGGGCGCAACCCGGAGCACGCGGCGGTCTGCGTCACCCAGGGAATCGTGGAGATCCTCGACTACCGGGAGCTGCGCGGCGTGATCGGGCACGAGCTGTCCCACGTCTACAACCGGGACATCCTGATCTCCAGCGTGGCGGCGGGCCTGGCCGGCATCATCACCATGTTGGCCAACATCGCCTGGTTCATCCCGCTCGGCTCCTCCGACGACGAGGACGGCCCGAACCCGGCCGTGCTGCTGCTCACCCTGATCCTCGGCCCGATCGCGGCGACCGTGATCCAGCTGGCGATCAGCCGCAGCCGCGAATACCAGGCCGACGCGTCCGGCGCCGAGCTGAGCCGCGACCCGCTCGCCCTGGCCAGCGCCCTCCGGAAGATCCACATGGGTACGCAGAGCCGCCCGCTGGCGCCGCAGGGCCAGCTCACCAGCACCGCCCACCTGATGATCGACAACCCGTTCAAGCGGGGCGGCGGCATCGCCGCGATGTTCGCCACCCACCCGCCGATGGAGCAGCGGGTGGCCCGCCTGGAGCAGATGGCCCGCAACTCCGGGCCGGTGCAGTTCCAGCGCTGACCCGCCGTACTCCGCACCGCGCCCGCGTCCCACGACGCGGGCGCGGTGGTGTGTCCGGGCACAATGCGTTTCCCCCGGTCAGGTCGCGCCGTTAGGGTCGAAACGTCTCCCACTCATTACCACCCGGAGGTTCGACCGTGGCCGCACTGCGCCAGTACCTGGGCGTCTGGCGGATCCCCGGCGCGCCGATGCTGCTGATCCTCGGCATCGTCGGCCGGCTCGGGATCGGCATGACCCCGCTGGCGCTGCTGCTCGTCGTCGAGCAGGTCACCGGCCGCTACTCCCTGGCCGCCGTCGCCGGTGGCATCTACGCGCTCGCCGGCGCCGCGCTCAGCCCGGTCGCCGGCCGGATCGCCGACCGGGTCGGACCCACGCCGGTGCTGCTGGCCACCGCGCTGGCCCACCCGCTCGCCCTGCTCGGGCTGCTCGCCGCCAGCCGCTCCGGTGCCGGCAACCTCGCCGTGATCTACCTGGCCGCCGGCGTCGCCGGCGCCACCTACCCGCCGCTCACCGCCGCGATCCGGGGCGCCTGGAACGACCTCACCGCACCGGCCACCGGCCGGGCGCACCTGCGCAACACCGCGCTCGCCGCCGAGACCTCCCTCTTCGAGGTCGTCTTCGTGCTCGGGCCGCTGCTGGTGGCCGGGTTCGTGCTGCTCGCCGACGCGTCCGCCGCGCTGGTCGGCGCCGCCGTGGTCACCCTGGTCGGCACCGGCACGGTCGCCCTCGGCCGGGTCATGCGCGGCTGGCGCCCGCACCCCCGGGAGCACCACGCGCGCGGCCTCGGCCCGCTGCGGGTCGGCGGCTTCCCCGCGCTGCTGGTCTGCGTGGCCAGCCTCGGCATCGCGTTCGGCGCCTCCGGCGTGATCGTCCCGGCCTTCGCCGCGAACACCGGCACCGCCGACCCGGAGAGCCTGGCCGGCGTGCTGCTCGCCGTCTGGGGCATCGGCAGCGCCGTCGGCGGTTTCTGGTTCGGCGTGCGCAAGCCGGCCGCCAACATGACCCGCCAGTTCGCCTGGCTGCTCGCCACCGTCGCGGCCAGCCTCGCCGTCTTCGCGGTGATCCCCGACCCGGCGGCGCTCGGCGTCGCGCTGGTGCTCGGCGGCGCCGCCATCGCCCCCGCGCTCACCCTGGAGAACACCCTGGTCGGGCGGATCGCCCCGGCCGGCATGCTGAACGAGGCGTACACCTGGGTGGTCACCATGTCGGTGGCGGCCAGCGCCGCCGGCGGGTCGATCGCCGGGCTGATCGTCGACCACGCCGGCGGCGTGCCGTGGGCGTTCGTCTTCGCCGGGGCGGCGGTCGGCGTCGGCGCCCTGGTCGCCGCGCTCCCGACCGGCCCGATCGCCCGGGCCGAAGCCACCGCCGTACGCGCCGAGCAGTCGCTCGCCGCCTGAGCGCTCACCGGTCGCCGGTCACCACCACCCGCTCCACCCCGGGCAGCCCCGCCACCGCGTCCCGGATCGGCGTCGGGTCCTCACCGTCTGCCAGCAGAACCGAGGTGACGACCCGTCCGGTGGGGTCCGGCCGGGACGCGACGGTCAGGCCGCCGCAGCGCAGCCCGACGTCCCCCCGCGCCTGCGAGATCCGGTAGCTCACCTCCCCGAGCTGGGGATCACCCGCGCCCGGCCGGAACACGACGTCCAGCCGCACCGGCCGGTCGGCGTGACAGCGGGCCGACGGCGTCGCGGACGCCGCGCCCGCGCCGCCGCCGACCGGCGCCGGCGACGCCGCCGGCCCGAGCAGCGCCGGCAGGGTCGCCGCGCCACCGGCCACCGCCACCGTCGCCACCCCGGCCAGGACCGTCGCCCGTCGCCGGCTGCGCGCCCGACCCCGGGCCCGTACCTCCGCCGACGGGCTCAGCCGCAGCCCGGCCACGTCGTGCTCCAACGCCCGCAGGGCGTCACCGATGCGTGCCGACATCGATCTCCTCCTTCTCGTCGGTGAGCAGAACGGCGAGCGCGGCGCGCGCCTGGGACAGGTGCGACTTGACCGTCCCCACCGGCATGCCGGTGCTCCGGGCGATCTCCACCACGGGCAGGTCGTGCAGGTGGTGCAGGACGACGACCAGCCGCTGCGCGTCCGGCAGCCGGCGCAGCGCCGCCAGCACCGCGACCCGGTCCGGGCCCGGACCGGGCACCGGGGCGTCCCCGCCCAACCGGGCCCGGGCAGCGAACCAGCGCCGCAGGCCACGCCAGCGGTTGGCGGTCAGCCGCCAGGCCACCATCCGCACCCAGCCCTCCGGATCCTCGTACGCCCCGACGGTCGACCAGCGCTGCCAGGCCCGCGCGTACGCCTCCTGCGTCACGTCCTGGGCCTCGGCCAGGTCACCGCAGAGGGCGTAGACGTGGTGCACGACCCGCCGGGCGGTCGCGGTGTAGAAGGCGTCGAATTCCTCGGACCCGTCCATACCGACCTCCCCGTGTCCGCTCTCACCACACGACACCCCGCGGCGGGTCCGGCGGTTGCACCGGGATCAGGGCACTCCCGGCCGTACCCGGTCCGCCTCGCCGGCCGACGGTTCCTCCCGGTCGCGGTGGGGGTGGCCGCGGCGGTCCTCCGTCGGCGGCCCGGCCCTCCTCCGGGAGCGCCGCGCCGGCCCGGGGCGGGCGAGGAACCCGGCCGTGACCACACCCAGCGCGAGGATCGCCGTGGCGCAGGCCAGCAGCGTGGGCCGCGCGCCGAGCGCGGCGGTCAGCGGGCCGCCGAGCATGGTCCCCAGCGGGACCGCCAGCACGGTGACCGCCCCGTTGGCGGCCAGCACGCGGGGCAGGTCCCCGGCGTCGGCACGGCTCTGGACCAGCGCGGTGGAGGTCGGCCGGTAGGGCGCCCAGGCCAGGCCGGCCAGGGCGAAGGCCGGCAGCGCCAGGGCGAACGGCGCACCCAGCCCGAGCGGCAGCAACGCGGCGCCGAACGCCACCACCACGCCGACGAGCGTGGGCCGCAGCGGCCACCCGCGCAGGTGGCCGGTGACCAGGCCGCCGAGCAGCGAGCCGACCCCGAACGCGGTGTAGTAGGCGCCGAGCGTCGCGGCGGAGGCGTGCGGGTCCTCGCTGACCAGCACCGGCATGGCGACGTAGAAGGGTCCGAAGAGGAAGAAGAAGCCGACGGTCAGCGACAGCAGGCCGAGCAACGACCGGTCCCGCCCGATGATCCGGAACCCCGAGGTACGCGACGGACCGTCCCCCGCCGCCCGCCCGGCGCGCCGCTCACGCGCCGGAACGGCGAGGCGGTAGCTCACCGCGAGCACGGCGAAGCTGGCGGCGTCGACCGCGAGCACCCACACCGGGCCGACCTGGACGATGAGAAGACCGGCCAGCGGCGGACCGACCACCGTGGCCGCCTGCCCGAAGAGACCGAGCAGCGCGTTGGCGGCCAGGTGGTGCCGCTGCGGCAGCAACTCGGCCACCAGCGTGAACTGTCCGGCCGCCCCCCACGGGTGCAGCAGCGACGACACCGCGAGCAGGGCCACGTAGAGCCCGACGTCCAACACCCCGGCGAGGTGGGCGACCGGGATCGCCCCCAGCGCGACCGCGCGGACCGTCGCGTCCCAGCCAGCGAGCTGCGCGCCGCCGCGTCCGCCCAGCAGCCGGCCGAACAGCACCGTGCCGGCCGCTCCCGGCAGCGTGTACGCGGCCACCGCGAACGCCGTCCAGGTGCCCCGCTGGTCGACCGGCGCGAGGTGCAGCGCCAACCAGGTGATCGCGACCAGGGCCAGCCCGTCGCCGAGCGCGGACACGGCGAGCCCGGGCAGCAGCCGGCGGAGCACCGGTTGGGCGAACACCGGCCGGTAGGGGAGCAGCATCGTCGGTCGCATGGTGCCCAGCCGACCGCATCAGGGGCGCGTACCCCAAGGAAGTTGCCCGAGGGCAGAAGGCCGGCCGCCGTGCGGGCGGCCGGCGGGCGCGACTACCGGTAGTTGGTGAACTGGAGCGCGACCCCGAAGTCCTCGCCCTTGAGCAGCGTGATGACGGCCTGGAGGTCGTCCTTCTTCTTGCCGGTGACCCGGAGCTGGTCGCCCTGGATCTGCGCCTGGACGCCCTTCGGACCCTCGTCGCGGATCTTCTTGCTGATCGCCTTGGCCTTGTCCGACTCGATGCCCTGGATCACCTTGGCGTCGATCTTGAAGATCTTGCCCGACGGCCGGGGGTCGCCGGCGTCCAGCGACTTCAGCGAGATGTTCCGCTTGACCAGCTTCTCCTTGAAGACCTCCAGCGCCGCCCGGACGCGCTCCTCGGTCTCCGCCTGGAGGCCGATCGCCTCCTCGCCCGACCAGGAGATCTCGGCGCCGGTGCCGCGGAAGTCGAACCGCGTCGCGAGCTCCTTCTCCGCCTGGCGGAGGGCGTTGTCGACCTCCTGGCGGTCGACCTTGCTCACGATGTCGAACGACGGGTTCGCTGCCATGCTTCTGCTCCTGCTGTCCGGCGGTGTGTCCTGTTCCGTCCCGCGCTGACCAGCCCGGGACCCCCTGACGGTACCCGCTTGCGACGGAGCCGGGGGCAACCGCTATCCTTGCTTCCGCCGCCGCGTTGCGACGCGGTGGGGTGCCCTGGCGGGTTGCCCGAGCGGCCAATGGGAGCGGACTGTAAATCCGTCGCGAAAGCTACAGAGGTTCGAATCCTCTACCCGCCACCAGGTGCAGAAAGAGGCCCTTGACCAGCGAGAACGCTGGTCAAGGGCCTCTTTCGTGAGTCTCGCTCGGTCTCGCTCCAGCCCGCTCAATCTCGCTGGCTGTGTCGTATGCGTGTCGCCGTCAGTCAGCTAAAGGAACAGCCGCAGGAGTCCCGTCATGGCTGCAATCACTGTGGCGACGGCGGTGAGTGTGCCCGCGAGTGCCCTCATCCACTCGGCCCGGTCGCTGTGCGTCTTCTTGCCCCGGTGACGCTGCCCGTTGTTTCCCATCACCGGCCTTGCTACCTTCGGCACCTGTTCTCCTTGTCCTGAAAGCTCAGCAGGGGCATTCCGGTGCGGAGAGCGAGCGGCATCCGGGGTCCAGCCGGGTGCCGCTTTGTGTCGTTGGTCTTGCAGCTCCCCGCTCGCGCTCTTGATTGCAGCGTGTCGCCGGCCGAGTGGCAAGTACGGAGAGTGCTGTAAACCCGGGTTTTCAGCTACGGATCGTAACGAAAAGTCGTCCAACTTGGGCGTTTTGCGTCCGGGAAAAGGCTTGAAGGGGTTCTGCCGCGATGCGATAACGCTCCGCTGCATCGCGGCAGTGTATAAACGACGGGTCCCTGCACCCTGCGTGACCCGCCGTTGGTGGCGAGTGATCTAGGACACAGTTTGGGTGCCTCGCTCGCCAAGGGCCGCCTCTATCCGGCGGCGGGCAGCTTCCTCCTGGCCGTAGACACACTTCGCGTAAACCCGCATGAGGACGTGCACGCTGTGTCTGGCCCATTCGGCGACCTGGGTAGCCGGACCCCAGCGTTGAGCCAGAGTGACACGGCGGCGTGCCGTAGGTCGTACGGACGCCTGGCCAGCGCTGAGCGCTGCTGGGCCGGAGTGAGCACCTTTGCCCGCGCGTCGCGCCACGCCTTGCCGTAGGTGTTGGCCGTAGGTGTTGTTCGGGATCGGCTGGCCGGCGGTCGGCACGTACCGACCCCCGGGGCCGCGTCGGGTAACGAACAGCTTGCCGTTCGATCCCGGCGGGTACTCCTTGATGTGGCGATCGAGTAGCCGCACGAGCGGCGGTGGCACGGGTACATCCCGGGTTGCTGCCTTTGCCCGGTGCTTGAGCCCTCGGTCCTCGGCGGTGTCGTCACCATCGCCCCAGTCTCGGCCCACGGCCACCGTCGAGCCGGTCAGGTGCAGCACGGCCCACCCCCCACACTGGGCGGGCCGCTCGTACTCGTCTTCGCGCAGGTGGAGGACTTCTTCGGGCCGCAGCGCGCCGTAGTACATGCATCCGAAGAACGCTTCCAGCTCGGGCACGGTCCGCCCTACCTCGGCGAGTAACGCCCAAGCTTGATCGGGGTTGACCACCGCCCGCCGGTCCACCTCATCGGCCGCCGCATGAAGCCCAACCCGGAACCGATCCTGCAAGCCGTGCGCTCCCTCGGTGAGCTGCCAGCCCAGTGCGTGTTGATCGGTGACTCGCTCTCCGACATCGAGGGAGCGCGGGCCGCCGGCGTCGTGGTGGTCGGCTACGCGAATCGACCGGCGAAGGTCGACGCCTTCCGGCTCGCCGGGGCGGACGCGGTGGTCACCAGCATGGGCGAGATAGCCGCAGTGTTGATCGATCGTTGGGGCGTGCAGACCTGATAGACGTAGGAACGTGGCGCCCTAAATCCCCTATCGATGCTTCGGCTCAAATGTCGGTCACCAAATTACTTTCGCGGACTTGGTACGCTCTCGCTATCGGTCCACGCTAGCGGAGATTTAACGATGTCAGACGAATCGTCAAAGGGTGCGCCAGTCAGCGATGAACCATCCGAGGATGCAGAAGAAAGCGGCGATAAGCTGTCGTCTTCTGGACAAGAAAAGCAGGGTGTCAAGTTCTCGCCGGAACGCTTCCAGGACAACTATCGCAGAGTCGCGGATATTGGCGAAGGTCGCCGTTGGTACGACTTGCCGTACCGAGTTGTAAGTTGGCTTCTTTCCTCGCGGATGCGAAGGGTGATCCGCCCGCAAAAGCTCCGGGAGCGTCTGGCCTATCTTTCGACCTACCTCGCAGTCTTCAATGATCATGAGCGTAATAAAAAGTGGGACCTCGACGATCCCCTGCATAATGTCCGAGTTCCTCCTCAAGAGCACGTCCACATGCCCGGCATCTGGGTCGTTGAGCTCTTCCCTCCGAGCCAATTCTCTTCGCTTGATCAGGCCATTCGGAAGGGCGATTGGGACCGACATCGCCGGTGGATCTACGACGGCCGAGATAACCGGCGATACCTGGAGCTTTCTCGATCGGGTAAGGGGTGGTCTTGGTGGCGTTTGGCGGACATTGCTCAGAAGGGCAGCAAGATCTGGCTTGCAGATTCGACTAGAGAGGATTTGCCAGAAGCTTTCGAAACTGTGCAGTTAAAAGCCGTCCAAATTGGCGCAGGCTTGACGGCGGTTGTAGCCTTCTTCCGGTTGACTGACACCGCTGCTCGTCGTCTCGACCGCGTGTGGCACGAGAAGCATGAACCGAGGCTCGCTTTCGGCAAGGGCCTGCCGAGGGCTGAGGATCGCCAATGGGCGTCGTTCAGGCTCACGCAGAAAGCGCGTCGCGCTTTGCATGACGCTGCCCGCGGGTGGATGGCGGAGCGCTGCCCCGGCTACTTCTCGTCCTACAGCGAACCTCAACCTTTGCTCGATCTACTCCTCATGAACGAGTTCGACCCGACCAAGGGGGAGCGTGTAGACCGAGAGCTTGCCGATGCGCTAAGGGCGATTGGCTTTACTGGTGATCTTCTCCACACCACCTCATCAGATCTTCCCGGAATTCTTCTTTCGCCCGTTGACGGCGAGCTGTGCCGAGCGCTTGAGGGGAAGCGAACATGGGGCCTCTGGGGGAATCGCAAAGTTCTAGCCGCAATCCCTGGATACCTAGAGGGGCGCGGCAATGATGTTGACCATGCTATTGCGCACGTTGCTGACGATCGTATCCGTAGCTTTTCGGTGATCCTTGCCATTTCTGGCTTTTTGGAGATCGCTGAGTCGGAGTACGCGAAATTGCGCGACAGTGCGCGGGCGCGACATCACACTTTTAAGGCGAGTCGCCTGAATTACTTGCGGCGGAGCCTTCTGACGCTCAGTCTAGACCTGACGAGCGTAGCTCGGGACGTTCAGGAGTTCTGGAAGCGCAACTGGCGAGAGGCCCATGATATAGAGTTTATTGTCGACCAGGCTCCCTGGATCAGTCAGGAGGATCAGGCACTGGGGCGTGAACGCTTCGAGGCAACTAGTATGACCAGCGAGCTTCGCGAGCGGCAGCACAAGTGGTTCGACAAACTAATTACGGCCGATCGCGACTATCGCGATATATTATCGACGGTTGCGGCGCTCGGCGCGTCGGCGGACACCTACAAAATCAGCCGGGTGGCTCTTTGGGCCGCAATAGCTTCTTTGGCTATTGCGGCGGTCACGCTCCTGTTTGCCGAGGTCAAGGACCAGAACGTACTTAGCGCCCTGCTTTCGTGGTTGAAGCGGGTTCTTGAGGCTCAGTGAGTACCAGTCGTGGAGTTCGCAGCGGCGCAAGGGCGTTGGGAGCGGCGTACATGGCGTTGTCCATCCCACCCCATGGCGACGACGCGGTGGTGGAGATGGACGCCGCTCCCGCGTCCCCGCCTGTGCGACCGCTGTGCGCGTGCCGAGCGGCTTGCAGAAGCCCGCACGCATGTTGCATGCGTGTCACTCTGCCCTGGTTGATGTCCGTTTCTGCTGGTCAGCGAGTCGCGGTTGGCGCACTGTAAATCCGTCGCGAAAGCTACAGAGGTTCGAATCCTCTACCCGCCACCAGGTGCAGACGCGGCCCCTGACCAGCAGAGATGCTGATCAGGGGTCGTTGTCATTGGCCCTCCGGCCGGTCATGCTTCCTCGAGCAGCCGGCGCGCTTCGGCGACGACCTCGGCGTCCAGCTCCTCGGTCCCGGTGTCGGTCTGCTCGTGCACCTCGTGGACGGCCTCGACGTACTCGTAGGCGCTCTCGAGGTCGACGAGTTCGCCGGCCAGGGGAGTGCCCGCACGGGTGATGAACCGGTCGACCCACGAGGTGAGGTCCCGGGGTGTGATCGCCCCGGCGAGCAGCCGTCGCGCCATGACGCGGAGGACTTCCTCCTCGGCCTTCCGGCTGTCGTCGCCGTAGTGGGTCAGGGAGAGCTCCGCGAGGGCGCCGGGCAACCACCGGAGCAGCTCGTCGTCCTCGTCGCCCTTCACCGGGGAGACCCCGGCCAGGATCCGCAGGGTGGGAGTGTCGACGCCGGCCACCAGGCAGTCGCAGGCGGCCCCGACGACGTCGGTCGCGGTCGCGGCGCCGACGCGCCAGAAGGCGACGGTGTCCTGGAGGTGGGCCAGGGTCTCTTCCTCGGTCACCGACACATGATCGGTCGGCGGGCCGGAGATGTCGCGAGGTTTGGGGGCGCCGGACCGGCGTCACCAACCCCGGGATCCGCGGGTGTGGGGTCGGTCGGGTTCCGCCGCGTCCGGCATGTGCGCAGTCACCTCCAGCGCCCCCGCCGGATGGGGACGGGTGTCCGCGAATCGGACAGCGTGGGCCCTTGCCCAGACATCGACGATGGTGGAGTCTGGTCGGGGGTCGCCGTCACCGCCCGGACCGCGGTCCACTGTCGTCAGAGTAGATGATCATGAAGCGTGGTGAGTGAATTCGGTCTTACGCGCGGTTGGTCGGGAAGGCGCTGTGTGGCGTCTTCCGTAGCAGCGCCGGAACCGATCGTGACACCGAGCTGGGTCGGAGGGACGGGCGCGGGAGTCGAACGGATGATTTCCCTGTCTGCCGCGACAGGGGCGGTTCTCCACGCCTTTTGCGCGTGCCCCCCGTGTGGCACCATCGTGGAACCTCCACCTTCGCTGAAACTCTCTCGACAGGAGCAATCATGTTTGGTCGAAGGTTTGGCCGACTGCTTGGCTCACTTTTCGTCCTGGCTGCCTTCGTGGGCGGCGCCGCTGGTCTCGTCGGCGACGGCAGCACCGGGGGCGCGGTCCTCGTGGACATCACCTGGAACTGACCGGGGCTGCCGGTCGGCGTCGTCGGTCGGGCCCGGGCGTGCCTCGACGCTCGCCGACCTACCTGTGACCCGCAACGGACACGAAGCAGGGCGGCGCCAGCCCGAAGGAGCGGCATGACCGGACGCGACCATCCACGACGCCGGTCGTCCGAGGACGCGTGGATCATCACGGCGCCGATGGCGCTGGTCGCCGTCGCCTGCGCCACGGTGACGGCCCTCGTCGCGGAACATCCTGTCGGCCGATGGCCGCAGGCGGTGCTTCTCCTCGTACTCATGGTCGTGGCGGGGTTGCCGTTGCTGACCCTCGTCGTCCGGCGGCAGACGGTCGGCGTCACGTTGGCCGAGCTTCCGCTCGTGCTGGCGCTGTTCTTCCTGCCGCCGCTGACCGTGGTGCTGGTCCACACCCTGGCGTCTCTCATCACGCACCTGCGGCACCGCTTCGCGGCGCCCAAGGTCTGGTTCAACGTCGCCCGGGTGGCCGCCGGCACCTCGCTCGCCGTGCTGGTCCTCCAGGCCTTCCCCCCGTTGGAGGGGGTCGGGCCCCGCACCTGGCTGAGCATCTCCGCGGCGGTGGGCACGTTCATGCTGGTCAGCATGACCAGCGTGACGGCGGTGCACGTGCTGCTGCACGGGTGGCAGGCCGGCTGGGGCGTGCTCCGCAGCACCCGCACGGTGATGCTGACGGCCGCGATCAACGTGTCGGTCGGCCTGATCATGCTGATCCTGCTGCGGAGCAGTTGGTGGTCGCTGCTGCTGCTCGCCGCGTTGGGCGCGGGATTCGCCCTGGTCTACCGCTCCTACGCCCAGTTCTTCCGGCAGCACCGCACCCTGACCGACCTCTACGAGTTGACCCGCGCGGTGGTGGAGAGCGGGCAGAGCGGCACCCTGGCGGACGTCCTCATCGGTCGGGTCCGCGCCCTCATGCAGGCCGAGTACGCGACCCTCTGGCTGCCGGCCCAGGGGCGGCATCCGGCGACGCTGCTCACCGCCCGCATCGACGACCCGGGTCTGCTCGACATGGCCCCCGTCCCGCAGGCGCTGCGGGACAAGGTGCGGGAAACCGGGCGTACGGTGGCGGTCGGGCACGGGGTGACGACCGACGGCGAGTTCCGGGCCCGGCTGACGCAGCAGCGGGTCAAGGACGCCGTGGTGGTGCCGCTGCGCTCCGGGCCGGTGGTGATCGGCACCCTGGAGGTGGCCAACCGGCTCGGCGACGGCAACTACTTCACCTCGGCGGACATCGCGCTCGTGGAGACGGTCGCGGCGCACGCCGCCGTGGCGCTGGAGAACTCCCGCCTGGTCGACCGCCTGCGGCACGACGCCGACCACGACACGTTGACCAAGCTGCCGAACCGGCGCCGGATCAGCGCGGCGGTGGCCGAGGCGGTCAAGATCGCCGCTCCCGGCGAGGTGGTGGCGCTTCTGCTCTTCGACGTCGACCGGCTGCGCCAGGTCAACGAGTCGCTCGGCCACGCGGCCGGTGACAAGGTCCTGGTCGAGGTGGCCCAGCGGCTGCGCGTCTGCGCGCCCTCGTCGGCCCTGGTCGGCCGCGCCGGCGGCGACGAGTTCCTGGTGACGTTGCGGTTGGAGAGCGCCGAGGCGGCGCTGGAGCTGGCCGGTCAGCTGCGGGAGCAGATCCGCGACGAGATGGTGTTCGACGCGCTCACCCTGGACGTGGACACCGCCGTCGGGGTGGCCGTGCACCCCGAGCACGGCAGCGACGCCCAGGCGCTGCTGCAACGGGTGGACCTCGCGGCGACGGCGGCGAAGGCGGTGCCGGGCAGCGTCCAGCTCTACAGTCCGGGGCTGGAGTCCCGTTCGCTGCGCCGGCTCGACCTCGCCGGCGACCTGCGCCGGGCGCTCGACGACGCCGCGCTGGAGGTCTACTTCCAGCCCAAGGTCACCCTGCGCGACCGTCGGCTGGTCGGGGTCGAGTGCCTGGCCCGCTGGGAGCACCCGGCGCACGGCACGGTCGCGCCGGACGACTTCGTCTCGGTGGCCGAGCACACCGGCCAGCTCGGCCGGCTCACCGAGTTCGTGCTGCGGGAGAGCCTGCGCCGCAGCCGCGACTGGAGCCACGGCGACCAGCCGCTCTCCGTCTCGGTCAACCTGGCCGCGCGGACGCTCACCGACCAGCACTTCCCCGCGCTGGTGCGCGACCTGCTGGCGGAGTACGGCGTCCCGCCGCAGCGGCTCACCCTGGAGATCACCGAGGCCGGGGTGCTGGACGGCACCGAACGTCCCATCCCGACCCTGCGGAGCCTGCGCGACCTCGGGGTCCGGCTCTCGGTGGACGACTTCGGCACCGGCAACTCGTCCCTGGCGCAGCTGCGCCGGCTGCCGGTGCACGAGGTGAAGGTGGACCGGTCGTTCGTGCAGGGGATGGCGACCGATCCGAGCGACCTGGCCATCGTCAACGCCGTGGTGACGCTCTCCCAGCAGTTCGGGCTGACCGTGGTGGCCGAGGGGGTGGAGAGCGAGTTGACCCTGGAGCTGCTGCAGGACATCGGCTGCGAGATCGGCCAGGGCTTCCTGTTCAGCCGGCCCCTGCCGTACGAGCGTCTGGAGACCTGGTTCGGCGCCCAGGTCGATCCGGAGACGGTCGCCGCCGGGGAGCTGCCGCGCCTGCGTGTGGTGCCCTGATCAGGGGTGACACCCGACGGGGGGATCCGATTTCACCTCGGCGGCGCGGTCGTGTACTGTTTCCTCTGCGCGACACCCCCCGGGGTGATCGGGTAGGCCCCCTTAGCTCAGTCGGCAGAGCGTCTCCATGGTAAGGAGAAGGTCTACGGTTCGATTCCGTAAGGGGGCTCAGAGGGTCCGGCTGGACCCGCCACGGCGGTGTAGCTCAGATGGCAGAGCAAGCGGCTCATAATCGCTGTGTCGCCGGTTCAAGTCCGGCCACCGCTACTCTCGTCCTCCGGGTGACCCCGGTGGTCGGTGGGATGGGCGCCACAGGCGCCCACTTTGCATGTCTGCGTCGTCAGCGCGTACGCTGACACGCCGTAGTTCGTTATCCGTGAGCGAGGAAGGCACTCCGCCGTGGCGAAGGCGACCGATGTCCGGCCGAAGATCACTTTGGCGTGTGTGGAGTGCAAGGAGCGCAACTACATCACGCGCAAGAACCGCCGTAACGACCCGGACCGCATCGAGCTGAAGAAGTTCTGCCCCCGGGACGGCAAGCACACCGTCCACCGCGAGACCCGCTGATCCGCGGCCGGCGCTGCCGGCCCCGCAGCAGCTTCCGAACGCCGATCCGCCCGGTCGGTGGCCCCCGGGCCGCCCGACCGCACGGATCGGCGTTCGTGTTTTCCGTGTAGGTTCGCGGCATGTCCCTGGACCCGTCCTTCGTCGGCCGGACCTATCCGCCGACCGCCCCCTATCAGGTGGGCCGAGAAAAGATCCGCGAGTTCGCCACCGCCGTCGGCGCGACCGACCCGGCGCACCACGACCCGGAGGCGGCCCGGGCGCTGGGCCACCCCGACCTGGTGGCGCCGCCGACGTTCCCGGTGATCGTGACCATGGCCGCCAGTCGGCAGATCGTCGAGGACCCGGCGTTGGGCGTCGACTACAGCCGGGTGGTCCACGGCGACCAGCGGTTCGCGTACACCCGACCGGTGGTGGCCGGGGACGAGCTGGTGTGCGCGAACACCATCGAGGAGATCACCAACCGGGGCGGGCACGGTTTCCTGACCACCCGCACCGACGTGAGCACCGTCGCCGGCGAGCCGGTGGTCGCGGTCTGGTCCAAGATCGTCGTACGCGGGGAGGCGTGAGGATGGAACTGCCCGTCCAGACCTACCGGGTGACCCGGGCGGACCTCGTCCGCTACGCGGGCGCCTCGGGGGACTTCAACCCGATCCACTGGAGCGACCGGACCGCCACCGGGGTGGGCCTGCCCGGGGTCATCGCCCACGGCATGTTCACCATGGCCCTGGTCGGCCGCGCGGTCGCCGGCTGGGCCGGCTCGCCGGACGCGGTGGTCGACTTCGGTGTCCGCTTCACCCGCCCGGTGGTCGTGCCGGACACCGACGAGGGCACCGAGATCGAGGTCGCCGCGGTGGTCAAGGAAGTCACCGAGGACGGCCTGACCAGGCTCGACATCACCGCGACGTGCCGGGGCGAGAAGGTGTTGTCGCAGGCAAGGGCGTTGGTCCGGACGACGCGCTGAGGGTTCGCCCGACGCGCGAGGGGTGGACCGGTTGGGAAAGTCGCACGACTACCCGTACACTGGTCCGCCGTGGGGCAAGTGACCCCCGCTCAGCACCTTGTGCCCGGGCGGAGGTGAGTTGCCGCACAGGGGTGTAGCTCAATTGGCAGAGCAGCGGTCTCCAAAACCGCAGGCTGCAGGTTCAAGTCCTGTCACCCCTGCGCCTCAGGCCTGACCGTTCCCGTGGGTCGCGCCGCCTCACCGGCGGCGTCCGGCCCGTGGTGGTGGCACCGGTGGGGTGGTTCCGAGGCATTCGGGGCCCTCCTGGCCGGTCCGCCGGCCGCGGCCCGTCGCGGGACGGTTGGTCCGGCCGGTGTGATCAACACGCCGCGCACGCCGCCCGGCGTGCGACCCCATATCCCGCACGGAGGGCGAAGTGGCCGAGAGCAAGCGGCGCGGCGAGGACGACGGCGACGAGCGTCTGGACGACGCAACCGTCGACGGCGTGGCCGACGACGACGCCACCGACGCGGACGAGCCGGTCTCCCGGGGTGGCACCGCCACCCGTAAGCGGGCCAACGCCGAGCCGACCGAGGGCCGCAAGACCCGCAAGGACACCGAGCGGATCGGGCTCTTCGCCCGCATCGCCCGGTTCTTCCGCGAGGTTGTGGCCGAGCTGCGTAAGGTCATCTGGCCGACCCGCAAGGAGCTGCTGACCTACACGGCCGTGGTGGTCACCTTCGTGGCGGTGATGCTGGCGATCGTGGCCGGCCTGGACTACGGCTTCGCCAAGGCCGTGCTGTGGGTCTTCGGCAACCCCAGCTGACCTGCGGACAGCGATACTGACGGAAGTGAGCGAGCGTGCCTGAGTACGACGAGACCGCCGAGACCCCGGACGAGCAGTCCGCGGTGGCGACGGCGGCCAACAACGAGTCGGTCGAGGCCGCCAGCGAGCCGGAGTTCCCGACCACCGAGCCGGCCCCGGACGAGGACTTCGACCCGGTCGCCGAGCTGCGCCAGAAGCTGCGGTACGCGCCCGGCGACTGGTACGTGGTGCACTCGTACGCCGGCTACGAGAACAAGGTCAAGACCAACCTCGAGACCCGGATCACCTCCCTCGACATGGAGGACTTCATCTACCAGGTCGAGGTGCCGACCCGGGAAGAGGTCGAGGTCAAGAACGGCAAGCGGTCGCAGGTCCAGGCGAAGGTCTTCCCGGGCTACATCCTGGTCCGGATGGAGCTGACCGCCGAGTCCTACTCCTGCGTCCGGAACACCCCGGGGGTCACCGGCTTCGTCGGCGCGACCGACCGGGCCGACCGGCCGGCGCCGCTGAGCCTCGACGAGGTGCTCAAGTGGCTGGCCCCGGCGGTCGAGACCGAGCAGAAGAAGGCCAAGCCCGAGGTCAAGGTCCTCGACTTCGAGGTCGGCGACTCGGTCACCGTCACCGACGGCGCGTTCGCGTCGCTGCCGGCGACGATCAGCGAGATCAACGCTGACCAGCAGAAGCTCAAGGTGCTGGTGTCGATCTTCGGCCGGGAGACGCCGGTCGAGCTGAACTTCAACCAGGTCGCCAAGATCTGACGTACGTCGGCACCGGCGGCGCGCCCTCCCGGGGTGGCCGCCGGTGTGTCGTCTCACCGGCTCGCCCACCTCGGCGAAAACTCGGTAGAGGTTTGCGCTACCCTTTAACGTCGGCCCTCCGCATCGCGCTGACCGTGCGCGCCCGCGGGCGGCGGAGAATCCCAGTTCCAAGCCCCAGGAAGAGACATGCCTCCGAAGAAGAAGCTCGTCAAGACGTTCACGCTTCAGCTGCCGGCGGGCCAGGCCACCCCGGCGCCGCCGGTCGGCCCCGCGCTCGGCCAGCACGGCGTGAACATCATGGAGTTCTGCAAGTCCTACAACGCGCAGACCGAGTCCCAGCGGGGCGACATCGTCCCCGCCGAGATCAGCGTCTACGAGGACCGCACCTTCACCTTCGTGCTGAAGACCCCGCCCGCCGCCCGGCTGCTGATCAAGGCCGCCGGCGTGCAGAAGGGCTCGGGCGTCCCGCACACGCAGAAGGTCGGCTCGGTGACCCGCGCCCAGCTGCGCGAGATCGCCGAGAAGAAGATGGCGGACCTCAACGCCAACGACATCGACCAGGCCGAGAAGATCATCGCCGGCACCGCCCGGTCGATGGGCCTGACCGTCGCCGACTGATCTCGCTCCACCGCTCCACCCGATCTTTCTGTTCGTGGGAGGGCCGCGATCGCCGCGCGCCCGCCAGAGACCACAGGAGTCACCAGAAATGCAGCGCAGCAAGAGCTACCGCAAGGCCGCCGAGGTCATCGACCGGTCGAAGCTCTACACCCCCGCCGAGGCCGTCAAGCTGGCCAAGGAGACCACCAACGTCAAGTTCGACGCCACGGTCGAGGTCGCGATGCGCCTCGGCGTCGACCCCCGCAAGGCGGACCAGATGGTCCGCGGCACGGTCAACCTGCCGCACGGCACCGGTAAGACCGCCCGCGTGATCGTCTTCGCCGCCGGCGCGAAGGCCGAGGAGGCCGTCGCCGCGGGTGCCGACGAGGTGGGCACCGACGAGCTGGTCGCCCGCATCCAGGGTGGTTGGCTGGACTTCGACGCGGCGATCGCCACGCCGGACCAGATGGCCAAGATCGGCCGGATCGCGCGGATCCTGGGCCCGCGCGGCCTGATGCCGAACCCGAAGACGGGCACCGTGACCATGGACGTCACCAAGGCCGTCGCGGACATCAAGGGCGGTAAGATCACCTTCCGGGTGGACAAGCACTCCAACCTGCACCTGATCATCGGCAAGTCCTCCTTCTCGGAGGCCCAGCTGGTGGACAACTACGCCGCGGTGCTGGACGAGGTGCTCCGCGCCAAGCCGTCCGCCGCCAAGGGCACCTTCCTCAAGAAGGTCACCCTCACCACCACCATGGGCCCGGGCGTCCCGGTCGACCCGAAGATCGTGAAGAACCTGCAGGAAGCCTCCTCCGAGGCCTGATCGACGCGTACCGCCCGACGGGGCCCCGCCACCATCCGTGGCGGGGCCCCGTCGGTCTGTCCGCTGTGGCACGCTCGGCGGATGCGGCTCGAAGACGTCTGGCTCCGCTACCACCGGCACGGCCCGTGGGTGCTGCGGCAGGTCGAGGTGGCGATCGGTCCGGGTGAGGTCGCGGTCGTGCTCGGCCGCAACGGCGCGGGCAAGTCCACGCTGCTCCAGCTCGCCGCCGGGGTGCTGCGGCCGACCCGGGGCCGGGTGGCCGACCGGCCGCCGACCGTCGGCTGGGTGCCGGAGCGGTTCCCCGCCGACCAGCCGTTCACCGTCGGGGCCTACCTGTCCGCGATGGGTCGCGTCGCCGGCCTCCCGGGGCCTGCCGCCGACCGGGCGGTGCGGCACTGGGTCGAGCGGCTGGGCCTGAGCCGGTTCCACGGCGTGCGCCTGCCGCAGCTGTCCAAGGGCACCGCCCAGAAGGTCGGCCTGGCGCAGGCGCTGCTGCGGCCGCCCGGCCTGCTGGTGCTCGACGAGCCCTGGGAGGGGCTGGACGCGGCGGCCCGCCAGCTGGTCCCCGAGATGATCGGCGAGGTGCTGGCCGACGGTGGCGCGGTGCTGGTCAGCGACCACCGCGGGGAGACGGTCCGCCTGCCGGGCGCGCGGCAGTGGTCGGTCACCGCCGGCACGCTGACGGAGGCCGTGCCGTCCGATGGCCCGGCCGTCGCGGTGGTCGAGCTGGCGGTGCCGGTCGCGGGGCTGGCCGCCGCCGTCGCCCGGCTGCGTGCCGACGGCCACCAGGTCCTGCGGGTACGCGAGCACGCGGCCCCGCCCACCGTCGGGTCACCGGAGCCGGCCGCGGAGGCCGACGGCTCCGGCGAACGGGCGTTCGCCCCCGAGCCGGGCCCCACCGATCCGCCGGCCGCCGACTCCGACGCCGACCCGGAGGTGCCGGTCGCCGGCTCCGACGCCGACCCGAGGGGGCCGGTCGCCGGTTCCGGTGCCGAGCCGGAAATTCCGGCCGCCGACTCCGACGCCGAGCCGGGGGTGCCGGTCGCCGGTTCCGGTGCCGAGCCGGGGGTGCCGGTCGCTGGTTCCGGTGCCGAGCTGGGGGTGCCGGCCGCAGGCTCCGACGACAACCTGGAGGTCCCGGTCGCCGGCGCCGATCGTTCCGGGGTGGCCTCGGAGGTGGGCCGGTGATCGCCCTGGTCCGGCTGCGGCTGGCCGGCTTCGTGCGGACCGGGCGGGCGCTGGCGCCGGTGCTGGCCGGCCTGCTCGTGCTGGGGATCCTGCACGGCGGCGGTCGGGCCCGGCCGGCGGAGGCCTACGGGGTGTCCGCGGTGGTGCTGTTCCCGGTGCTGGCCTGGCAGACCAAGATCCTGCTGGACGTCGAGCCCGACGTGCAGCGCCGGCTGGCCCGGGTGGTGGTCGGGCCGGTCCGGGAGCGGCTCGCCGGCCTGCTCGCGGCGTTCCTGGCCGGGCTCGCCGTGGTGGTGGTCGCGCTGGCGGTGCCGTGGCCGCTCGGCGGGGTGACGCCGGCCGCCGGGCCGGGGGAGCGGTCAGTCCTCGTCGGGGTGGTCCTCGGGCTCTGGGCGCACCTGCTCGCCCTGCCGGCCGCGGTGGCGCTCGGCGCCCTGGCCAGCCGGGCGATCACCCGCAGCGCGGGCTACGGGGTGGCGGTGCTGGCGGTGGGCGCGGTCGGGGTGGTGGTGTTCGGCCTCTCCGACTCGGTGGCGCCGTGGCTGGTCCCGCCGGTGATGGCCACCGCGCGGGCGGTGACCGGTCCGGTCTCGCCCGGCGCCGGCCTGCTCCTCACGGGGTGGGCGGCGCTCTGGGCGGTGGTGGCGCTGGCCGGCTACTCCTGGGGTCGCCGCACCCGGGCCTGACCCGGGTGGGTGACCGGGAGCACACGGGGCGATTTGGCGCTGCGCGAGGCGTCGCGTAACCTGGTGCGGTAGTTCCACCCAAAGACCGCTGGTCACCGTGCCCGGGCACGGTCGAAGGTCCCGCGACGACGGGCGACCCGCGCAGGGCGGCAAGCGAAACTCGGTGTCACGCACGGTCCGCCGACTGTGCCTGTGCCGCCGGCCCTCGCCCCGTGCGCCCTGCGCCGGGGCTTTTCTCGTTGTCGTGGTGTCTCCGCCGCCGTCGCGAGTTCCTCGTCGCCGGCGTACCAGCTCCGAGCAACGAGAGAGGAGGGACATGGCGGACAAGCCGATCCGGGCCGACAAGGCCACGGCCGTCGCCGAGCTGACCGAGAGCTTCCGCGCCGCGGGAGCCACCGTGCTCACCGAGTACCGCGGGCTCACGGTTTCGCAGCTCACCCAGCTGCGACGCTCGCTCGGCAAGGAGACCAGCTACACGGTCGCGAAGAACACGCTGGCCAAGCGTGCCGCGGCCGATGCGGGCATCTCCGGCCTCGATGAGCTGTTCACCGGTCCTACCGCGCTGACTTTCGTTTCGGGCGACGTCGTCGAGGCGGCGAAGGGCCTTCGTGACTTCGCGAAGGCCAACCCGAAGCTCGTCATCAAGGGCGGTGTCTTCGAGGGCAAGGCCATTTCCGCGGCCGAGGTCACGAAGCTCGCCGACCTGGAGTCCCGCGAGGTGCTGCTGGCCAAGCTGGCCGGCGCCATGAAGGGCAACCTGAGCAAGGCCGCGGCCCTGTTCCAGGCTCCGCTCGCCAAGACCGCGCGTCTGGCGGCCGCCCTGCAGGACAAGCGCGAGAAGGAAGAGGGCGCCGAGGCGGCCTGAGGCCCCGCGGCGCACCCACGTTCTTAGTTTTCACTTGTAGAAAGGACGCCAGACATGGCGAAGCTCAGCACCGACGAGCTGCTCGACGCGTTCAAGGAGATGACGCTGATCGAGCTCTCCGAGTTCGTGAAGCAGTTCGAGGAGACCTTCGAGGTCACCGCCGCCGCCCCGGCCGCGATGATGATGGCGGGCCCGGCCGCCGGCGGTGCCGCCGCCGAGGCCGAGCCGGAGAAGGACGAGTTCGACGTCATCCTCGACGCCGACGGTGGCAAGAAGATCCAGGTCATCAAGGTCGTGCGCGAGCTGACCGGCCTGGGCCTCAAGGAGGCCAAGGACCTGGTCGAGGCCGCTCCGAAGGCCGTCCTGGAGAAGGCCAACAAGGAGACCGCCGAGAAGGCCAAGGCCAAGCTCGAGGGCGAGGGCGCCAAGGTCACCCTCAAGTGACCTTGCGTTGACCTGACGCGCGTCCGGCTCACGTGAGCCGGGGCACACCGCGTCGCGGCGGGCGGTGATCCGGGAACGGATCACCGCCCGCCGTGTTGGTGGTGCCCGACGGCAGTGGCGTGAGCAGGGCGTACAGGTTCCTCGCACCGGCTTCCCAGCGATGCCCGCCGGTAGCCCGTCGGTGGGAAAGACACCCCGAGCGGTAACCGGCCCTTGACGCGGCACCGGCCCGGCAGGCACGCTGACATCAGCAAGACCTTCCGCGCTTGCAACGGCCGCCTCTCGGGTAAGGCAACGGCAGCACCACCGCCGCGGCACCCGAGCGGACCGGCAGGAGCGTCGCGTTCCGAGCGGCCCGGTGGACCCGGTTTTTCGAGGTCCCAGGGCTTGTTCCGCGACGACCTGCGGGGTGGGCTGGACAGCGGTTAGCCTCTCGGCTACACTGCTAGTTTGCGCTGCCTTCCGACTTGACCCCTGCTCGGAAATGTCCGTTTGTGGATATTTCTGGTGGGGTCATTGGAGTGCACGCGTACCAGCCGTTCTGCAGCACCGGTCCTCGGAAGGACGCATCTTGGCAGCTTCCCGCCCTGCGAAGACCAGTCGTACGTCGAGCGCATTCGCGCCCCGCCGAGTTTCTTTCGGTCGGATCACCGAACACCTCGAGGTCCCCAACCTCCTCGCCATCCAGAACGAGTCCTTCGACTGGCTCGTCGGCAACGAGGCTTGGCAGGGCCGGTCGGCGGACGACCCGCACGCACGCTCGGGTCTCGCGGAGATCCTCGACGAGATCAGTCCCATTGAGGACTTCTCCGGCACCATGTCGCTCTCCTTCTCGGCTCCGCGCTTCGACGAGGTCAAGGCCTCGATCGAGGAGTGCAAGGAGAAGGACCTGACCTACTGCGCGCCACTGTTCGTGACCGCGGAGTTCACCAACAACACCACTGGCGAGATCAAGAGCCAGACGGTGTTCATGGGTGACTTCCCGATGATGACGCCGAAGGGCACCTTCATCATCAACGGCACCGAGCGCGTCGTGGTCAGCCAGCTCGTCCGCTCGCCGGGCGTGTACTTCGACAAGCAGCCGGACAAGACCTCCGACCGCGACCTCTCCAGCGTCAAGGTCATCCCGAGCCGGGGTGCCTGGCTGGAGTTCGACATCGACAAGCGCGACACGGTCGGCGTCCGCATCGACCGTAAGCGTCGGCAGGCCGTCACCGTCCTGCTCAAGGCCATCGGGTGGTCCGCGGAGCGCATCCGCGAGAAGTTCGGCTGGTCCGAGCTGATGATGACCACGCTCGAGAAGGACCACATCGCCGGGCAGGACGAGGCCCTGCTCGACATCTACCGGAAGCTCCGCCCTGGCGAGCCGCCGACCCGTGAGAACGCCCAGACCCTGCTCGACAACCTCTTCTTCAACCCGAAGCGGTACGACGTCGCCAAGGTCGGGCGCTACAAGTTCAACAAGAAGCTCGAGCTGGACGTGCCGATCACCACCGGCACGCTCACCGAGGACGACATCGTCGCCACCGTGGAATACCTCTGCCGGCTGCACGCCGGTGAGGAGGGCTACGAGGCCGACGACATCGACCACTTCGGCAACCGTCGCCTGCGTACCGTGGGCGAGCTGATCCAGAACCAGGTCCGGGTGGGTCTCTCCCGGATGGAGCGGGTCGTCCGCGAGCGGATGACCACCCAGGACGTCGAGGCGATCACGCCGCAGACCCTGATCAACATCCGCCCGGTGGTGGCGGCGATCAAGGAGTTCTTCGGCACGTCGCAGCTGTCCCAGTTCATGGACCAGACCAACCCGCTGGCGGGTCTGACCCACCGGCGCCGGCTGAGCGCGCTCGGCCCGGGTGGTCTGTCCCGTGAGCGGGCCGGCTTCGAGGTCCGCGACGTGCACCCGTCCCACTACGGCCGGATGTGCCCGATCGAGACGCCGGAAGGCCCGAACATCGGCCTGATCGGCGCGCTCTCCACCTTCGCCCGGGTCAACCCGTTCGGCTTCATCGAGACGCCGTACCGGAAGGTCATCGACGGTCGGGTCACCGACCAGATCGACTACCTGACCGCGGACGAGGAGGACCGGTTCGTCAAGGCGCAGGCCAACGCCCCGCTGCGGGCCGACGGCACGTTCGCCGAGGACCGGGTCCTGGTCCGCCGTAAGGGCGGCGAGACCGAGGACGTCGCGCCCGGCGCCGTGGACTACATGGACGTGTCGCCGCGGCAGATGACCTCGGTCGCCACCGCGATGATCCCGTTCCTCGAGCACGACGACGCCAACCGCGCGCTCATGGGCGCGAACATGCAGCGTCAGGCGGTGCCGCTGGTCAAGGCCGAGGCCCCGCTGGTCGGCACGGGCATGGAGTACCGCGCGGCCGTGGACGCCGGCGACGTGGTCGTCGCCGAGGTCGGCGGTGTGGTCGAGGACCTGTGCGCGGACTACATCACGGTCCACCAGGACGACGGCCACCGCCGGACGTACCTGCTGCACAAGTTCCGCCGCTCCAACGCCGGCTCCTGCGTCAACCAGAAGCCGGTCGTCTTCGAGGGCGACCGCGTCGAGGCCGGCCAGGTCATCGCCGACGGTCCGTGCACCGACGAGGGCGAGATGGCGCTCGGACGCAACCTGCTGGTGGCGTTCATGTGCTGGGAGGGCCACAACTACGAGGACGCGATCATCCTGTCGCAGCGCCTCGTGCAGCAGGACGTGCTCACCTCGATCCACATCGAGGAGCACGAGGTCGACGCCCGGGACACCAAGCTCGGCCCGGAGGAGATCACCCGCGACATCCCGAACGTCAGCGAGGAGATGCTCGCCGACCTCGACGAGCGCGGCATCATCCGGATCGGCGCCGAGGTCGTCCCCGGCGACATCCTGGTCGGCAAGGTCACGCCGAAGGGCGAGACCGAGCTGACCCCCGAGGAGCGGCTGCTCCGCGCGATCTTCGGTGAGAAGGCGCGCGAGGTCCGTGACACCTCGCTGAAGGTGCCGCACGGCGAGACCGGCACGGTCATCGGCGTGCGTACCTTCTCCCGCGAGGACGGCGACGAGCTGCCCCCGGGCGTGAACGAGCTGGTGCGGGTCTACGTGGCCCAGAAGCGCAAGATCCAGGACGGTGACAAGCTCGCGGGCCGCCACGGCAACAAGGGCGTCATCTCCAAGATCCTGCCGGTCGAGGACATGCCGTTCCTGGAGGACGGCACCCCGGTCGACATCGTGCTGAACCCGCTCGGTGTGCCGTCCCGGATGAACATCGGCCAGGTCCTGGAGACCCACCTCGGGTGGGTGGCCAAGACCGGCTGGAGCGTCGACGGTGACGACGAGGAGTGGAAGCGCCAGCTCAAGTCGATCAACGCGCACGAGTCCGAGCCGGACACCAACGTGGCCACCCCGGTCTTCGACGGTGCCCGCGAGGAGGAGATCTCCGGCCTGCTGGCGTCGACCCTGCCCAACCGGGACGGCAACCAGCTGATCGGGCGCACCGGCAAGGCGCAGCTGTTCGACGGTCGCTCCGGTGAGCCGCTGCCCGACCCGATCGCGGTCGGCTACGTCTACATCCTGAAGCTCAACCACCTGGTCGACGACAAGATCCACGCCCGCTCGACCGGCCCGTACTCGATGATCACGCAGCAGCCGCTGGGTGGTAAGGCGCAGTTCGGTGGCCAGCGCTTCGGTGAGATGGAGTGCTGGGCCATGCAGGCGTACGGCGCCGCCTACGCCCTGCAGGAGCTGCTGACCATCAAGTCCGACGACGTCCTCGGCCGGGTCAAGGTCTACGAGGCGATCGTCAAGGGTGAGAACATCCCCGAGCCGGGCATCCCGGAGTCGTTCAAGGTGCTGCTCAAGGAGCTGCAGTCGCTGTGCCTCAACGTCGAGGTGCTCTCCAGCGACGGTGTGGCCCTGGAGATGCGCGAGACCGACGACGAGGTGTTCCGCGCCGCGGAGGAGCTGGGCATCGACCTGTCCCGGCGCGAGCCGAGCTCGGTCGAAGAGGTCTGAGGCGGTGATTCGGGGGCCGGCTCGCCGGCCCCCGATCCCGCCCGTTAGCTAGCAGTACAGACGACGACATAGGGGACACAGTGCTCGACGTCAACTTCTTCGACGAGCTGCGCATCGGTCTCGCCACCGCCGACGACATCCGTCAGTGGTCCCACGGCGAGGTCAAGAAGCCCGAGACCATCAACTACCGCACCCTCAAGCCGGAGAAGGACGGGCTCTTCTGCGAGAAGATCTTCGGTCCGCAGCGGGACTGGGAGTGCTACTGCGGTAAGTACAAGCGGGTCCGCTTCAAGGGCATCATCTGCGAGCGCTGCGGCGTCGAGGTGACCCGCTCCAAGGTTCGCCGGGAGCGGATGGGTCACATCGAGCTGGCCGCTCCGGTGACCCACATCTGGTACTTCAAGGGCGTGCCGAGCCGGCTGGGCTACCTGCTGGACCTCGCCCCGAAGGACCTCGAAAAGATCATCTACTTCGCCTCGTACGTCGTGACGAGCGTGGACGCCGAAGCGCGTCACCGCGACCTCTCGACCATCGAGAACGAGATCCTGGCCGAGAAGCGGCAGTCCGAGAACAGCCGCGACTCGGAGATCGAGAAGCGGGCCGCCAAGCTCGAGGCCGACCTGGCCGAGCTGGAGGCCGAGGGCGCGAAGGCGGACGTCCGGCGCAAGGTCAAGGAGGGCGGAGAGCGCGAGATGCGCCAGATCCGCGACCGGGCCCAGCGCGAGATCGACCGCCTCGACGAGGTCCTCGACACCTTCCGCAAGCTGGAGCCGAAGCAGCTGGTCACCGACGAGCTGCTCTACCGCGAGCTGCGCGACCGTTTCGGTGAGTACTTCACCGGCAGCATGGGCGCCGAGGCCATCAAGGCCCTGGTCCAGAACATGGACCTGGAGGCCGAGGCGGAGAACCTCCGCGAGACCATCCGCTCCGGCAAGGGCCAGCGGAAGATCCGCGCGCTCAAGCGGCTGAAGGTCGTCGCGGCGTTCCAGAACACCCGGAACTCGCCGCTCGGCATGGTGCTGGACTGCGTCCCGGTCATCCCGCCGGACCTGCGCCCGATGGTGCAGCTCGACGGTGGCCGCTTCGCGACCTCCGACCTGAACGACCTGTACCGGCGTGTGATCAACCGGAACAACCGCCTCAAGCGGCTGATCGACCTCGGCGCGCCCGAGATCATCGTCAACAACGAGAAGCGGATGCTCCAGGAGGCCGTCGACGCGCTGTTCGACAACGGTCGTCGCGGTCGTCCGGTCACCGGCCCGGGCAACCGGCCGCTGAAGTCGCTCTCCGACATGCTCAAGGGCAAGCAGGGCCGGTTCCGCCAGAACCTGCTGGGCAAGCGCGTCGACTACTCCGGCCGTTCGGTCATCGTGGTCGGCCCGAAGCTCAAGCTGCACCAGTGCGGTCTGCCCAAGCAGATGGCGCTGGAGCTGTTCAAGCCGTTCGTGATGAAGCGGCTGGTGGACCTCAACCACGCGCAGAACATCAAGTCCGCCAAGCGGATGGTCGAGCGGCAGCGGCCGGTCGTGTGGGACGTGCTGGAGGAGGTCATCGGCGAGCACCCGGTTCTGCTGAACCGCGCGCCGACCCTGCACCGCCTGGGCATCCAGGCCTTCGAGCCGCAGCTGGTCGAGGGCAAGGCCATCCAGATCCACCCGCTGGTCTGCACCGCGTTCAACGCCGACTTCGACGGTGACCAGATGGCGGTCCACGTGCCGCTGTCCGCCGAGGCCCAGGCCGAGGCGCGGATCCTGATGCTGTCGTCGAACAACATCCTCAAGCCGGCCGACGGCAAGCCGGTCACCATGCCCACCCAGGACATGGTCATCGGCCTCTACCACCTCACCCACCTCACTCCGGGGGGCAAGGGCGAGGGCCGGGCGTTCAGCTCGGACGCCGAGGCGCGGATGGCGTACGACAACGGCGAGCTGCACCTGCAGACCCCGGTGAAGATCCGGCTGCACGACGTGGTGGGTGTCGACAACGGCGCCGGCGCCGAGCCGTGGACCGCGCCCGAGGGCTGGGTCGAGGGCGAGCCGGTGACGGTGGAGACCACCCTGGGCCGGGTCCTGTTCAACGAGACGCTGCCCCCGGGCTACCGCTTCGTGAACTACGAGATCCGCAAGGGCCAGCTCTCCGCGATCGTCAACGACCTCGCCGAGCGCTTCCCGAAGGTGGCCCTGGCGGCCACCCTGGACGGGCTCAAGGAGGCCGGTTTCCACTGGGCCACCTGGTCCGGCGTCACCATCGGCATGGAGGACGTCATCGCTCCGCCGCGCAAGCGGGAGATCCTGGAGCGGTACGAGAAGGAAGCCGACCGGATCGACAAGCAGTACCAGCGTGGTCTGATGACCGCCGAGGAGCGTCGCGGCGAGCTCATCGAGATCTGGACCAAGGCGACCAACGAGGTCGCCAAGGAGATGGACACCGCGCTGCCGCAGGAGAACCCGCTGTGGAAGATGATCAACTCGGGTGCCCGCGGTAACCTGCTCCAGCTCCGGCAGATCGCGGCGATCCGTGGTCTGGTGGCCAACCCGAAGGGTGAGATCATCCCGCGGCCGATCAAGGCCTCGTACCGGGAGGGTCTGTCCGTGCTGGAGTACTTCATCTCCACGCACGGCGCCCGTAAGGGTCTCGCGGACACCGCCCTGCGTACCGCCGACTCGGGTTACCTGACCCGGCGTCTGGTGGACGTCTCGCAGGACGTCATCATCCGCGAGGAGGACTGCGGCACCGACCGGGCCATCCCGATGCAGATCGGCGAGCGCGTCGACGGCAAGCTGGTCGTGCACGAGCACGCCGAGACCAGCGTGCACGCCCGGACGCTGGCCGACGACATCAAGGGGCCGGACGGCACCGTGGTGGCCCACCGGGGCCAGGACATCAACTCCATCGGCGTCGACGCGATCGTCGCCGCCGGGACCGAGACGGTGCGGGTGCGCAGCGTGCTCACCTGCGAGTCGAAGCTGGGCGTCTGCGGTGCGTGCTACGGCCGCTCGCTGCCGACCGGCAAGACCGTGGACGTCGGCGAGGCGGTCGGCATCATCGCCGCCCAGTCGATCGGTGAGCCGGGTACGCAGCTGACGATGCGTACCTTCCACACCGGTGGTGTCGCGGGTGAGGACATCACCCAGGGTCTGCCCCGTGTCCAGGAGATCTTCGAGGCCCGGGTGCCCAAGGGCAAGGCGCCCATCGCCGACACCCCGGGTCGCATCCGGATCGAGGACGGCGAGCGGTCCCGCAAGATCGTGGTCATCCCGGACGACGGCAGCGACGAGATCGTCTACGACAAGATCTCGAAGCGGGTCCGGCTCCGGGCGCACGACGGCGACCACGTCGAGGTCGGCGAGAAGCTCACCGAGGGCACCATCGACCCGCACGAGCTGCTGCGCATCCTCGGCCCGCGCGCGGTCCAGGTCCACCTGACCCAGGAGGTCCAGGAGGTCTACCGCTCGCAGGGTGTGCTCATCCACGACAAGCACATCGAGATCATCATCCGCCAGATGCTCAAGCGGGTGACGGTCATCGACTCCGGCTCGACCGAGTTCCTGCCGGGTGTGCTGGTCGACCGGGCGCTGTTCGAGTCGGAGAACCGCCGGCTCGTCGGCGAGGGCGGCGAGCCCGCCGCCGGTCGCCCGGTGCTGATGGGTATCACCAAGGCCTCGCTGGCCACGGATTCCTGGCTGTCGGCGGCCTCCTTCCAGGAGACCACCCGGGTGCTGACGGACGCGGCGATCCACGCCCGCAGCGACTCGCTGATCGGCCTCAAGGAGAACGTGATCATCGGTAAGCTCATCCCGGCCGGTACGGGCATCAGCAAGTACCGCAACGTCCGGGTCGAGCCGACCGAGGAGGCGAAGGCCAAGGTCTACTCGATGACCGGCTACCCCGAGACCGACTACGGCTTCGGGCCGGCCAGCGGCCAGGCCGTGCCGCTGGACGACTTCGACTTCGGGTCGTACCGCTAAACCGCACGAACGACGAGGCCCCCGGCGGATGCCGGGGGCCTCGTCGCGTCCTGGGCGGCTGGCCGGGAACGGGAGTCCGGATCGGGGCATGATGGAGGGCATGACGACCGTGCCCGGGCAGGTGCCCGTCGTGCCGCAGGCGCAGCGCCATCCGCACGATCCTGAGCCGGTCCGCTCCACCAAGGCCCGCGCCGTCTTCGCCCTCGGTCTGATCGGGGCGCTGACCGGCTTCTTCGTCGGCGGGGTGGTGCCCGCGACGCTCGCGCTCACCCTCGCCCGCCAGGCCCGCCGGGAGGCGTACGCGTCGGGGGGTTACCTGACCGGCGCCGACTGGCTGCGCCGCGGCGAGCGGTTGGCCCGGATCGGTCTGGTGCTGACCGCCGTCGCGGTGGTGGCCGCGGTGGTGATCGGGCTGGTCCGGCACGCCGACGCCTCGTTCGGGCACGACTACGCGCCGAACTTCGACTGACCCGGCGGGGGAGCGGCACCGCGCCCGCCCACCCGGTGGTGACCGGCGACGGTAGCCTGGCCGGTGTCCGCCGCGCGGCGGGTGAGCCATGTGGACAGGAGGACCCCGTGACGGAACCGGCTGCGCCGCCGGGAGGCGACCCGAACCGCCCCGGTGCCGGGCCGGATCCCGCCGCCCCGCCGGCCCTTGAGCCGGTGAGCCCGTGGGCGCCGCCGACCACGCACGGGGAGCGCTCCGCCGGTGCTCCCGGCCCGTCGTCCGGGGCGACCCCGCCCGGGTACGCCCCGACGCCGCCGAGCCCGTCGTCCGCGGGCCCGTCTGAGCCGTTCACGGGAGCGCCGGCCGGTCCGTCCTCGGCCCCGCCCGGCGCACCGTATTCCGGAGCGCCCGCCCCCTGGCCGCCGGCCGGCCCGTACCCGCCCGCCGGCCCGGCTCCGGGGCACCAACCCGGGCACGGATTCCCCGCCCCGGCGCCCGGGACCGGGCACCACCCGGGGCAGCCGGGCCACCTCACCGGCCCGCATCCCGGGAGTGGACCGGGCCAGGGATTCGGGGCGTACCCGGGGAGTGGGCCGGGGTTCGGGGCGTACCCGGGGAGTGGGGCCGGGCACGGCGGCGGGTGGCCGGCTCCGGGGAGCGCGCCCGGCGGCGGCTGGGGCCCGGCCGGGCCGGCGCTGCCGCCGCCCCCGAGTGAGGCGCCCCGGCCGCCGAAGCGGGTGGAGCCGGTCCCGGGCACCCCGTTCGGGGTGGTCCACCTGGACGTGCCGCCGGTCACCTCCGGGCTGGCCATCGGCTCGCTGGTCACCGGCGTCGGCTCGATCCTGGTGTCGCTGCTGGTCTTCTGCTTCGGCGTCGCAGGGCCGGACTACGGCGGAGCGTGGGCGGCCGGGGCGTTCACCCTGCTCGGCGGGCTGGCCGGGGTCGGCGCGATCGTGGCCTGGCTGCTGGCGCGGCGGCAGATCCGGCGTCCGGCCCCGCCGCCGGCGGTCCGGTTCACCGGCGGGGGACTGGCGGTGGCCGGGCTCAGCTGCGGCGCCGCGGGCCTGCTGCTGAGCGTGGTCGGGCTGGCGCTGGCCCTGGTGGTGCAGATCACGTGACGCCGTCGGCGCGTCGTCCGGGGCCGATGACCAGCGCCGACCGGTTTGTCCCGGTGTCAGGGAGGCGGGCGCTGCCGGGGGCGACGGGTCGCACGACGGACGAGCCGGTACACTTGTCATCGTAGGTGCCCATCAGGGGCGCACCGACGATCCGGACGTCGACCGGCGGGGCTGTGAACCAGCTTCTCCGGACCGATCCGTTTTGACCGGCGCGCTTGTGGTAGGTACTCTTTCCCCTTGTGCCCGGGCTCGCCCGGGCAATGCGTGCGTGCGCGGGAACCGGTCAGCCGGTCATCCACTGTCGCACCACCACAGACCCAAAGATCCGGTACGCCGCGCGAGCGAACGCACCGGACCGTGACTCGGGCGACACGCCCGACCGCGGGTGCTGGGGCCTCCGTCAGGCGGCCCTGGTTGGAATGTAGGAGAGCCGTCCATCAGGCCGGCTAGAGCAGACGGCGCGGTCGCCTCGCAGCGGCCGAAGGGAGCGGAGAAACCCGGTGCCCACCATTCAGCAGCTGGTCCGAAAGGGCCGTCAGGCCAAGACGACCAAGACCAAGACCCCTGCGCTCAAGGGGTCTCCCCAGCGGCGCGGCGTGTGCACCCGCGTGTACACCACCACCCCGAAGAAGCCGAACTCGGCGCTGCGCAAGGTCGCTCGTGTCAAGCTCAGCAGCCAGATCGAGGTGACCGCCTACATCCCGGGCGTCGGCCACAACCTGCAGGAGCACTCGATCGTGCTCGTGCGCGGCGGCCGTGTGAAGGACCTCCCCGGCGTGCGGTACAAGATCGTTCGCGGCTCGCTGGACACCCAGGGTGTCCGCAACCGCAAGCAGGCTCGCAGCCGTTACGGCGCGAAGAAGGAGAAGAGCTGACATGCCGCGTAAGGGACCCGCTCCGCGGAAGCCGCTGGTCGCTGACCCGGTGTACAACTCGCCGCTGGTCACCCAGCTGGTGAACAAGATCCTGCTGCGCGGCAAGCGTCAGCTCGCCGAGCGCATCGTGTACGCCGCCCTGGAGGGCTGCCGCGAGAAGTCCGGCACCGACCCCGTCGTCACGCTCAAGCGCGCGATGGACAACGTGAAGCCGACCCTCGAGGTGCGCAGCCGTCGTGTCGGTGGCGCCACCTACCAGGTTCCGGTCGAGGTCCGGCCGGCCCGCGCGACCACCCTCGGTCTGCGCTGGCTGGTGACCTACTCCCGGGCCCGGCGCGAGAAGACCATGGTCGAGCGGCTGATGAACGAGCTGCTGGACGCGAGCAACGGCCTCGGTGCCGCCGTCAAGCGGCGCGAGGACACGCACAAGATGGCCGAGTCGAACAAGGCCTTCGCGCACTACCGCTGGTAACACCTGAGGTTCCGGCGCCCCCGGGCGCCGGAACCGCCACCAGTTGTGTCGAGACGACGATAAGTAGGGATTGAAGTGGCCGCCGCAGACGCGCTCGCCAACGTACGCAACATCGGCATCATGGCGCACATCGATGCCGGTAAGACCACTACCACCGAGCGAATCCTGTTCTACACCGGCATCACGTACAAGATCGGTGAGGTCCACGAGGGCGCCGCCGTCATGGACTGGATGGAGCAGGAGCAGGAGCGCGGTATCACCATCACTTCCGCCGCCACCAAGTGCGAGTGGAAGGGCCACACGATCCAGATCATCGACACGCCCGGCCACGTCGACTTCACGGTCGAGGTGGAGCGGTCGCTGCGTGTTCTGGACGGTGCGGTCGCGGTGTACGACGGTGTGGCCGGTGTGGAGCCCCAGACCGAGAACGTCTGGCGCCAGGCCGACAAGTACCACGTCCCGCGGATGTGCTTCGTCAACAAGCTGGACCGCACCGGCGCGGACTTCTTCCGCTGCGTCCAGATGATGATCGACCGGCTGAACGCCACCCCGCTGGTGCTCCAGATCCCGATCGGCCTCGAGGGCGACCACATCGGCGTCGTCGACCTGGTCGGCATGCGCGCCCTCACCTGGCGCGGGGAGACCCAGAAGGGTGAGGACTACGCCATCGAGGAGATCCCGGCCGAGCTGGCCGACTCCGCGGCGGAGTGGCGCGAGAAGCTGATGGAGACCCTGGCCGACGTCGACGACGCGGTGATGGAGAAGTACCTGGAGGGCGAGGAGATCTCCGTCGAGGAGATCAAGGCCGCCATCCGTCGGGCCACCATCGCCAGCAAGGCCAACCCGGTCCTCTGCGGCTCGGCGTTCAAGAACAAGGGCGTGCAGCCCATGCTCGACGCCGTCATCGACTACCTGCCGTCGCCGCTGGACGTCCCGGCGATCGAGGGCACGGCCACCGACGGCGAGACGCCGATGCAGCGGAAGCCGTCGCCGTCCGAGCCGTTCTCCGGCCTGGCCTTCAAGATCCAGACCGACAAGCACCTCGGCAAGCTCACCTACGTCCGGGTCTACTCCGGCGTGGTCGAGTCCGGGTCCCAGGTGGTCAACTCCACCAAGGACCGCAAGGAGCGCATCGGCAAGATCTACCAGATGCACGCCAACAAGCGTGAGGAGCGCGGCTCCGCCAAGGCCGGCGACATCATCGCGGTCCAGGGTCTGAAGCAGACCACCACCGGTGACACCCTGTGCGACCCGGCGAACCCGGTCATCCTCGAGTCGATGACCTTCCCGGAGCCGGTCATCGAGGTGGCCATCGAGCCGAAGACCAAGGCCGACCAGGAGAAGCTCAGCACCGCCATCCAGCGGCTGGCCGAGGAGGACCCGACCTTCCGCGTCAAGCTGGACGACCAGACCGGTCAGACGGTCATCTCCGGCATGGGCGAGCTGCACCTGGACATCCTGGTGGACCGGATGCGCCGCGAGTTCAACGTCGAGGCGAACATCGGCAAGCCGCAGGTGGCGTACCGTGAGACCATCCGCCGCACGGTGGAGAAGGCCGAGTACACCCACAAGAAGCAGACCGGTGGCTCCGGCCAGTACGCCCGCGTGATCGTGAGTCTCGAGCCGCTGCCCATGGGCAACGACTCGCCGACCTACGAGTTCGCGAACGCCGTCACCGGTGGCCGCATCCCCCGGGAGTTCATCCCCTCGGTGGACGCCGGCGCCCAGGACGCCATGCAGTACGGCATTCTCGCCGGCTTCCCGCTGGTGGGTGTCAAGCTGACGCTGCTGGACGGGCAGTACCACGAGGTCGACTCGTCCGAGATGGCGTTCAAGATCGCCGGTTCGATGGTGATGAAGGAGGCGGCCCGCAAGGCCGACCCCGCACTGCTCGAGCCGATGATGGCTGTTGAGGTCACCACTCCTGAGGAGAACATGGGTGACGTCATCGGCGACCTCAACTCCCGGCGCGGGATCATCCAGGCGATGGAGGAGCGCAGCGGCGCTCGTGTCGTCCGGGCCCTGGTCCCGCTGTCGGAGATGTTCGGCTACGTCGGCGACCTGCGGTCGAAGACCCAGGGCCGGGCTAGCTACAGCATGCAGTTCGACTCCTACGCCGAGGTTCCGCAGAGCGTGGCGAAGGAGATCATCGCCAAGGCGACGGGTGAGTGACGCTCACTCCGAGCTGACCCGGTGATCCGGGGCTGGTCGCGGGAGGGTTCTCCCGCCCGCGACCACCTCGGTCGGGTTGTGTGATTCCGGGCCTGTAGGCTTCATCGCCGCAGAACCCACCAAGGCTCTCCGGCCGTCAGGCCGGAAAGGCTGTCGACAGAGTCCTAAGCGCCGACCGGCGCACCGGGGCGAACGAACCAAGAAAGTCCACAGGAGGACACCAGTGGCGAAGGCGAAGTTCGAGCGGACTAAGCCGCACGTCAACATCGGCACCATTGGTCACATCGACCACGGTAAGACGACGCTGACGGCGGCCATCACCAAGGTCCTGCACGACCAGTTCCCGGACCTGAACCCGTACACGCCGTTCGACGAGATCGACAAGGCGCCGGAGGAGAAGGCCCGCGGCATCACGATCTCCATCGCGCACGTCGAGTACCAGACCGAGGCGCGTCACTACGCGCACGTCGACTGCCCCGGTCACGCCGACTACATCAAGAACATGATCACCGGTGCCGCGCAGATGGACGGCGCGATCCTGGTGGTGGCGGCGACCGACGGCCCGATGCCGCAGACCCGCGAGCACGTGCTGCTGGCCCGTCAGGTCGGCGTGCCGTACATCGTCGTGGCGCTCAACAAGAGCGACATGGTCGACGACGAGGAGCTCCTGGAGCTCGTCGAGCTCGAGGTCCGCGAGCTGCTCTCCTCGCAGGAGTACCCGGGTGACGACCTGCCGGTCGTCCGGGTCTCGGCGCTGAAGGCCCTGGAGGGCGACCCGGAGTGGACCGGGAAGCTCATGGACCTGATGAACGCCGTGGACACCGCGATCCCGCAGCCGGAGCGCGAGACCGAGAAGCCGTTCCTCATGCCCATCGAGGACGTCTTCACGATCACCGGCCGTGGCACCGTGGTGACCGGTCGCGCCGAGCGCGGCATCCTCAAGCCGAACGAGGAGGTGGAGATCGTCGGCATCCGCGAGAAGTCGATGAAGACCACCTGCACCGGCATCGAGATGTTCCGCAAGCTGCTCGACGAGGCCCGCGCGGGTGAGAACGTCGGTCTGCTGCTGCGCGGCATCAAGCGCGAGGACGTCGAGCGCGGCATGGTCGTCATCAAGCCGGGCACCACGACCCCGCACACGGAGTTCGAGGCGACGGTCTACATCCTCTCCAAGGAGGAGGGTGGCCGCCACACCCCGTTCTTCCAGAACTACCGCCCGCAGTTCTACTTCCGGACCACGGACGTCACCGGCGTCGTCACGCTGCCCGAGGGCACCGAGATGGTCATGCCGGGCGACAACACCTCGATGTCGGTGAAGCTGATCCAGCCCATCGCCATGGAGGAGAACCTGAAGTTCGCGATCCGCGAGGGTGGTCGTACGGTCGGCGCGGGTCGCGTCACCAAGATCGTCAAGTGAGCTGGGTAACCCCGATTAGCGTCGCCGCCGGTCGTGCGGCATACTAGTCAGGTTGCGTAACGACGGTCGGTCGCCCGCGTCCGGTTGAGGCTGGACCTCCGGGAGTCAGACTGTCTCGCGTTGGGTGGTTGACCGCCATCGGCGGTCAACCACCCTCGCGCGGCGTTCAGGTCGCGGTCCCCGCGATCGGCGCCATGACCCACCGCGTGGTCAGAGAATCGCTCCGGAGTCCCGGGGCGGAGCCTGGCCCACGGGCGCGACACGCCCGACCGCGGGGGTCGGCGGAAGTGGGCCTGTGCCAGCCGGTACAGGCGCCCGCAACACAGCGGCATCGAGAGAAGGAACAGAAGCCACCATGGCGGGACAGAAGATCCGCATCCGGCTCAAGGCCTATGACCACGAGGTCGTCGACTCCTCGGCTCGGAAGATCGTCGAGACGGTGACGCGTACCGGGGCGCAGGTCGCTGGCCCGGTGCCGCTGCCCACGGAGATCAACCGTTTCTGCGTCATCCGCTCGCCGCACAAGTACAAGGACTCGCGCGAGCACTTCGAGATGCGCACGCACAAGCGTCTGATCGACATCATCGACCCGACCCCGAAGACGGTCGACTCGCTCATGCGCCTCGACCTGCCGGCTGGCGTCGACATCGAGATCAAGCTGTAGGGATCGATCAAATGGACAGGCAAGTCAAGGGGATCCTGGGCGCCAAGCTCGGCATGACCCAGGTCTGGGACAACAACAAGGTTGTCCCCGTGACCGTGGTGCAGGCCGGCCCGTGCGTCGTGAGCCAGGTTCGTAGCGCCGACAAGGACGGTTACTCCGCGGTCCAGCTGGCGTACGGGGCCATCGACCCGCGCAAGGTCAAGAAGCCGGTCGCCGGGCACTACGCCAAGGCGGACGTCGCGCCGCGCCGGCACATCGTCGAGCTGCGCACCTCGGACGCCGCGGACTACTCCGCCGGCCAGGAGGTCACGGTCGAGGAGTTCCCGGCCGGCGTCGTGATCGACGTGACCGGCAAGACCAAGGGCAAGGGCTACGCCGGCCCGATGAAGCGGCACGGCTTCCACGGCCTGCGCGCGAGCCACGGTGTCGAGCGCAAGCACCGCTCGCCCGGCTCGATCGGCGCCTGCGCCACCCCGGGTCGCGTCTTCAAGGGCACCCGGATGGCGGGCCGGATGGGTGGCGTTCGCTACACCGTCCAGAACCTGACCGTCCAGGCGGTCGACACCGAGAACAACCTCCTGCTCGTCCGTGGCGCCATTCCCGGCCCCAAGGGCGCGCTCGTCCTGGTCCGTACCGCGGCCAAGGCGAAGGTGAAGAAGGGCGGTGCGGCCAAGTGACCACCGTTGACGTCCTCAACGTCGAAGGCAGCAAGAGCGGCTCCGTCGAGCTGCCGGCCGACATCTTCGACGCGCAGGCGAACATCGCGCTGATGCACCAGGTCGTGGTGGCTCAGCTCGCGGCGGCCCGGCAGGGCACGCACAAGACCAAGACCCGCGGCGAGGTCTCCGGTGGAGGCAAGAAGCCGTACAAGCAGAAGGGCACCGGTCGTGCCCGCCAGGGTTCGACCCGCGCGCCGCAGTTCGCCGGCGGTGGCGTGGTCCACGGCCCGGTGCCGCGCGACTACAGCCAGCGCACCCCGAAGAAGATGAAGGCCGCCGCCCTGCGTGGCGCCCTCTCGGACCGGGCCCGCGCCGGCCAGGTGCACGTCGTCGAGGCGTTCGTCTCGGGCGAGAAGCCGTCGACCAAGGCGGCTCTGACCACGCTGGCGAAGCTGACCACGGCCCGTCGGGTCCTGGTCGTGCTGAGCAGCACCGACGAGCTGAACTGGGTGTCGCTGCGGAACCTGCGCAACGCGCGGGACAGCCGGGTGCACCTGATCGAGGCCGGCCAGCTCAACACGTACGACGTGCTGGTGGCCGACGACGTGGTCTTCACCAAGGAGGCCCTGGACGAGTTCCTGGGCGTTCCCGCCGAGACCACCGAGGAGGGTGGCAAGTGAGCACGATCGCCGATCCGCGCGACATCATCGTCGCTCCGGTCGTCTCGGAGAAGAGCTACAGCGAGCTGAACCGCAACTGGTACACCTTCCTGGTGCACCCGGACGCCAACAAGACCGAGATCAAGATCGCTATCCAGCAGATCTTCAACGTCCGCGTCCTGACGGTCAACACGCTCAACCGTGAGGGCAAGCGCAAGCGCACCAAGACCGGCTTCGGTCAGCGCAAGTCCACCAAGCGGGCGATCGTGAAGCTGGCTGACGGAGACCGTATCGAGGCCTTCGGCGGCCCGGTCAGCTGAGGGGTGTAGACAATGGCTATCCGTAAGTACAAGCCGACGACGCCGGGCCGGCGTGGCTCGAGCGTTGCCGACTTCGCCGAGATCACCCGGTCGACGCCCGAGAAGTCGCTGCTGGCTCCGCTGCCGAAGAAGGGCGGACGCAACGCCCACGGCCGGATCACCACGCGGCACCACGGTGGCGGCCACAAGCGCCAGTACCGTCTGATCGACTTCAAGCGGGTCGACAAGGACGGCGTGCCGGCGAAGGTCGCCCACATCGAGTACGACCCGAACCGCACCGCGCGCATCGCGCTGCTGCACTACGCCGACGGCGAGAAGCGCTACATCCTCGCGCCGAAGGACCTGAAGCAGGGCGACGCCGTGGAGTCGGGCCCGGGCGCCGACATCAAGCCGGGCAACAACCTGCCGCTGCGCAACATCCCGGTCGGTACCACCATCCACAACGTGGAGCTGCGTCCGGGCGGCGGCGCCAAGCTGGCCCGCTCGGCCGGCGTCGGCATCCAGCTGCTCGGCCGTGAGGGCGCGTACGCGACCCTGCGTATGCCGTCCGGCGAGATCCGGCGGGTGGACGTGCGCTGCCGCGCCAGCATCGGCGAGATCGGCAACGCCGACCAGTCGAACATCAACTGGGGCAAGGCCGGCCGGATGCGGTGGAAGGGCAAGCGCCCGACCGTCCGTGGTGTCGCGATGAACCCCGTCGACCACCCGCACGGTGGTGGTGAGGGTAAGACCTCCGGTGGTCGCCACCCGGTCAACCCGCAGGGTAAGCCCGAGGGCCGCACCCGTCGTAAGGGCCAGCCGAGCGACCGGCTGATCGTCCGCCGCCGCTACGCCACGCGTAAGCGCGGCTGAGGGAGATAAGACATGCCTCGCAGCCTGAAGAAGGGCCCGTTCGTCGACGACCACCTGCTCAAGAAGGTGGAGACGCAGAACGACAAGGGCTCGAAGAACGTCATCAAGACCTGGTCGCGACGCTCGACGATCATCCCGGAGATGCTGGGTCACACGATCGCCGTGCACGACGGACGTAAGCACGTCCCGGTCTTCGTGACCGAGGCCATGGTCGGGCACAAGCTCGGCGAGTTCGCGCTGACCCGCACGTTCAAGGGTCACGAGAAGGACGACCGGAAGAGCCGCCGGCGCTGACGCCGCGGGCATACGGATAGAGGAACAAGGGGTTACAGCGATGCCAGGAAAGGGCGACGCTCCGGTGCTTCCGGGCGCGCGGGCGGTTGCGCGGCACGTGCGCATCTCGCCGATGAAGGCGCGCCGGGTGGTCAACCTCGTCCGCGGCCTGCCCGCGAAGGAGGCGCTCACGGTGCTGCAGTTCGCGCCGCAGGCGGCGAGCGAGCAGGTGTACAAGGTGCTCGCTAGCGCGATCGCCAACGCGGAGAACAACGAGCGGCTGGACCCCGATGCGCTGCTCGTCAGCGAGGCGTTCGTCGACGAGGGCCCGACGATGAAGCGGTTCCGGCCGCGGGCGCAGGGCCGGGCCTACCGGATCCGCAAGCGGACCTGCCACATCACCGTGGCGGTCGAGGCCGTGGCTGCGGCCGCGCCGAAGAAGTCGGCCAAGAAGGCCGCTCCGGCCAAGCAGGCCGAGCCGGCGCAGCAGAGCACGACGGAGGGTGCCGAGTAATGGGTCAGAAGGTTCACCCCACCGGGTTCCGGCTCGGCATCTCGACCGACTGGAAGTCCCGCTGGTTCGCGGACAAGCTCTACAAGGACTACATCGGCGAGGACGTCAAGATCCGCCGGATGATGTCCAAGGGCCTCGAGCGCGCCGGGATCTCCAAGGTCGACATCGAGCGCACCCGGGACCGGGTCCGCGTCGACATCCACACCGCCCGGCCGGGCATCGTCATCGGCCGTAAGGGTGCGGAGGCCGACCGGATCCGCGGCGAGCTGGAGAAGCTCACCGGCAAGCAGGTCCAGCTGAACATCATCGAGGTGAAGAGCCCCGAGTCGGACGCGCAGCTGGTCGCCCAGGGCGTCGCCGAGCAGCTGTCCAGCCGGGTCAGCTTCCGTCGGGCCATGCGCAAGGCGATGCAGTCCGCGATGAAGAACCCGGTCTGCAAGGGCATCCGGGTGCAGGTCTCGGGCCGTCTCGGCGGCGCCGAGATGAGCCGGACCGAGTTCTACCGCGAGGGCCGGGTCCCGCTGCACACGCTGCGGGCCAACATCGAGTACGGCTTCTTCGAGGCCCGTACCACCTTCGGCCGGATCGGCGTGAAGGTCTGGATCTACAAGGGCGACGCCGTCCCGGGCCGCGAGGCCCCGGCCGAAGCCGCCCCGTCGCGCGGCCCGCGCCGTGACCGTGGCGACCGGCCGGACCGGCCGCGCCGTGGTCGGTCGGGCTCGTCGGGTACGACCGCCGGTGGCACCGAGGCCGGCCGCGCTGCCGCGACCACCATCGCGCAGCAGGCGGAGACGCCGGCCGGTGAGCCGGTCGACAGCAGCGCTGTCGCCGCAGCCGCCTCGGCTCCGAACCAGCCGGCAGAACAGCAGCAGGAGGGCTGACAGATGCTGATGCCGCGCAAGCCCCCGAAGGGCTTCCGCAAGCCGCACCACCCGGACCGCCACGGCGCGTCCAAGGGCGGTAACCGGGTGGTGTTCGGCGAGTTCGGGATCCAGGCTCTCGAGCCGGCGTACGTGACCAACCGTCAGATCGAGTCGGCGCGTATCGCGATGACCCGTCACATCAAGCGTGGCGGCAAGGTCTGGATCACGATCTTCCCGGACCAGGCCCTCACCAAGAAGCCGGCGGAAACCCGGATGGGTTCCGGTAAGGGTTCGCCCGAGTGGTGGGTCGCCAACGTCAAGCCGGGGCGGGTTCTCTTCGAGATGTCCTTCCCCAACGAGCAGATCGCGCGAGAGGCGATGCGTCGCGCGATCCACAAGCTCCCGATGAAGTGCCGCATTGTTACGCGCGAAGTGGGTGAATCCTGATGGCAGCGGGCGTCAAGCCTTCCGAGCTGCGTGAGCTCTCCGAGGAGGAGCTGGTCACGAAGCTGCGCGAGGCCAAGGCGGAGCTGTTCAACCTCCGCGTGCAGGCCGCAACCGGGCAGCTGGACAACAACCGGCGGCTGCAGGTCATCCGTCGGGAGATCGCCCGGATCTACACGATCATGCGTGAGCGTGAGCTGGGTCTCTCGGCCGCGCCGACTGAGGTGACTGCATCATGAGTGAGAACACCACCACCGCCGCCGCGCGGTCCCGCCGCAAGGTCCGCGAGGGCCTCGTGGTCAGCGACAAGATGGACAAGACCGTCGTGGTCGAGGTCGAGGACCGGGTCAAGCACGCGCTGTACGGCAAGATCATGCGCCGTACGAGCAAGCTGAAGGTGCACGACGAGCAGAACTCGGCCGGCATCGGCGACCGGGTCCTGATCATGGAGACCCGGCCGCTCTCCGCCACCAAGCGGTGGCGGCTCGTGGAGATCCTCGAGAAGGCCAAGTAGCGAAGGCTCGAGCTCGGCCGGTATCGGTCGGGCGCAGGTTCCGCCAGGCTCCGGCCGCCCCCGGCGGCCGGAGAACCGGCAGACATAGGAGATAGACGTGATTCAGCAGGAGTCGCGACTGCGCGTCGCCGACAACACGGGTGCCCGGGAGATCCTGTGCATCCGGGTTCTCGGTGGCTCCGGTCGGCGCTACGCGAGCATCGGCGACGTCATCGTGGCCACGGTCAAGGACGCGATCCCCGGTGCCGGTGTGAAGAAGGGCGACGTCGTCAAGGCCGTCGTCGTTCGGACCGCCAAGGAGAAGCGGCGGCCGGACGGGTCGTACATCCGCTTCGACGAGAACGCCGCCGTCATCATCAAGGACGGTGGGGACCCGCGCGGTACCCGCATCTTCGGCCCGGTGGGCCGGGAGCTGCGGGACAAGCGGTTCATGAAGATCATCTCTCTCGCGCCGGAGGTGTTGTGACCGTGAAGGTCAAGAAGGGCGACACGGTCGTCGTCATCGCCGGCAAGGACAAGGGTGCCAAGGGCAAGGTCATCGCGGCCTACCCGCGGCAGGACAAGGTCCTGGTCGAGGGCGTGAACCGGGTCAAGAAGCACACCCGCATCAGCACCACCCAGCGTGGCGCCAAGACCGGTGGCATCGTCACCCAGGAGGCCCCGATCCACGTCTCGAACGTGATGGTCCTGGACTCCGACGGCAAGCCGACCCGCATCGGCTACCGGATCGACGACAACGGCCAGAAGGTCCGCATCGCGCGTAGCACCGGTAAGGACCTGTGATGACCACGGCTACCGAAACCAAGACCCTGCCGCGCCTCAAGGAGCGGTACCGCAACGAGGTCGTGGCGAAGCTGCAGGAGCAGTACGCCTACGGCAACCCCATGCAGGTGCCCGGCCTGGTCAAGATCGTCGTCAACATGGGTGTCGGCGAGGCCGCTCGGGACGCCAAGCTGATCGACGGCGCGGTCCGCGACCTCGCCACGATCACCGGTCAGAAGCCGCTGGTCCGGCGGGCGACCAAGTCCATCGCGCAGTTCAAGCTCCGCGAGGGCATGCCGATCGGCGCGAAGGTCACCCTCCGCGGCGACCGGATGTGGGAGTTCCTGGACCGGCTGCTGTCGATCGCGCTGCCGCGTATCCGTGACTTCCGCGGTCTGGACGGGCGCAAGCTCGACGGGCACGGCAACTACACGTTCGGTCTGACCGAGCAGTCGGTGTTCCACGAGATCGACCAGGACAAGATCGATCGCCAGCGGGGCATGGACATCACGGTGGTCACGACCGCCACGACCGACGACGAGGGCCGGGCGCTGCTCAAGCTCCTGGGCTTCCCGTTCAAGGAGAACTGAGATGGCCAAGAAGGCGCTGATCCTCAAGGCGGCCGCGAAGCCGAAGTTCTCGGTTCGCGCGTACACCCGCTGCCAGCGGTGCGGGCGTCCGAAGGCGGTCTACCGCAAGTTCGGTCTCTGCCGGGTGTGCATCCGGGAGATGGCCCACCGCGGTGAGCTGCCCGGCGTGTCCAAGGCTTCCTGGTAATAGCCCGGCGCGCTCCGGCGCGTCAGCTGAACTGTCTCTTCGCCGTAGGCCCCGGGCCTGGCCCGGGGAACCCCGGCGAGAAAGGTTGACGAGTTTTCATGACGATGACCGACCCGATCGCAGACATGCTCACGCGTCTGCGTAACGCCAACCAGGCGTACCACGACCGGGTGACGATGCCCTACTCGAAGATCAAGGCGAACATCGCCGAGGTCCTCAAGGCCGAGGGTTACATCGCCACCTGGTCGGTCGAGGAGCCCGAGGAGGGCGCCGTCGGCAAGCGACTGGTCGTCGAGCTGAAGTACGGCCAGAACCGCGAGCGGAGCCTGGCCGGCATCAAGCGCGTGTCCAAGCCCGGTCTCCGGGTGTACGCCAAGTCGGACGGGCTCCCGCGGGTGCTCGGCGGGCTGGGCGTGGCGATCATTTCGACGTCCCAGGGGCTGCTCACCGACCGGCAGGCCCGCAAGCGGAGCGTTGGCGGGGAAGTCCTCGCCTTCGTCTGGTAACGGGAGACAGGTAGAAATGTCGCGTATTGGACGTAAGTCGATCCCGGTGCCATCCGGCGTCGACATCACGATCGACGGCCAGACCGTCAAGGTCAAGGGCCCCAAGGGCGAGCTGAGCCACGTGCTGGCCGAGCCGATCACGGCGGAGCGGGGCGAGGACGGCGCGCTGCACGTCAACCGGCCCAACGACGAGCGCAAGGCCAAGGAGCTGCACGGCCTGAGCCGTACGCTGGTGGCCAACATGATCGTCGGTGTGACCGAGGGCTACCGCAAGAGCCTGGAGATCGCCGGCACCGGTTACCGCGTGACCGCCAAGGGCAAGGACCTGGAGTTCGCGCTCGGGTTCTCGCACCCGGTGCTCGTGCCGGCGCCGGACGGCATCACGTTCACGGTGGAGCGGCCGACGCTGTTCCACGTGGCCGGCATCGACAAGCAGCAGGTCGGCGAGGTCGCCGCCAACATCCGGAAGATCCGCCCGCCGGAGCCCTACAAGGGCAAGGGCGTGAAGTACCAGGGCGAGGTCATCCGCCGCAAGGCTGGAAAGGCAGGTAAGAAGTGAGCGCCACGCTGCTCAAGCGCCGCCGCGGCGTCGCCGCCAAGCGTGCCGTCGGGCGTGCGCGTCGGCACTTCCGGGTCCGCAAGAACGTCAACGGCACGGCCGAGCGTCCCCGCCTGGTCGTCACCCGCTCCCTGCGGCACATGGTCGCCCAGGTCGTCGACGACACCAAGGGTCACACCCTGGCGTCGGCCTCGACCATGGACGCCTCGCTGCGCGGCGCCGAGGGCGACAAGAGCGCCCTGGCCGGCAAGGTCGGCGCCCTGCTCGCCGAGCGTGCCAAGGCCGCCGGCGTCTCGAAGGTCGTCTTCGACCGCGGTGGCAACCGGTACGCGGGGCGGGTCGCCGCGCTTGCCGACGCCGCCCGCGAAGCCGGGCTCGAGTTCTAGAAACCCCGTCACGAGAGAGAAGGAAGGCTGCTGATGCCAGGTCAACAGCGCCGTGGCGGCGGGTCCGGTGGCAACGAGGGTGGTCGCCGCGACAACCGCCGTGAGGGCGGCCGCGGAAACGCGCCCGTCGAGAAGACCCCGCACCTCGAGCGGGTCGTCGCGATCAACCGCGTCGCCAAGGTCGTGAAGGGTGGTCGTCGCTTCAGCTTCACCGCCCTGGTGATCGTGGGCGACGGCGACGGCACCGTCGGTGTGGGCTACGGAAAGGCCAAGGAGGTGCCCGCGGCGATCGCCAAGGGTGTCGAGGAGGCCAAGAAGCACTTCTTCAAGGTGCCGCGGATCGGTCAGTCGATCCCGCACCCGGTGACGGGTGAGGACGCGGCCGGTGTGGTGCTGCTCAAGCCGGCCTCGGCCGGTACGGGTGTCATCGCCGGCGGTCCGGTACGCGCCGTGCTGGAGTGCGCGGGCATCCACGACGTGCTCTCCAAGAGCCTCGGCTCGTCCAACCCGATCAACATCGTGCACGCCACCGTGGCGGCCCTGAAGGGGCTCGAGTCCCCCGAGCAGGTCGCGGCGCGTCGTGGTCTGCCGGTCGAGGACGTCGCGCCGGCCGCCATGCTGGCGTCGCGGGCGGGGGTGGCGTCCTGATGGCACGCCTGAAGGTCACCCAGGTCCGGTCCGAGATCGGGACCAAGAAGAACCAGCGTGACTCGCTGCGTTCCCTCGGTCTCAAGCGGATCAACGACGTGGTGGTCAAGGAGGACCGGCCGGAGATCCGCGGCATGATCTTCACGGTCAACCACCTCGTGAAGGTCGAGGAGGTCGAGTAATGACGATCAAGGTGCACCACCTGCGTCCGGCTCCGGGTGCCAAGACCGACAAGACCCGTGTGGGTCGCGGTGAGGGCTCGAAGGGCAAGACCGCCGGCCGTGGTACCAAGGGTTCGAAGGCCCGCAAGAACATCTCGGCGGCGTTCGAGGGTGGACAGATGCCCATCCACATGCGCCTGCCGAAGATGAAGGGCTTCAAGAACAAGTTCAAGGTCGTGTTCCAGGTGGTCAATCTGGACCGGCTCGCCGAGCTCTTCCCGAACGGCGGCCAGGTCGGCCCCGTCGAGCTGGCCGAGGCCGGTGCGGTCCGCAAGGGCCACCCGGTCAAGGTGCTCGGCACCGGCGACCTCGGCGGTGTGTCCCTCCAGGTGACGGCGCACGCGTTCAGCGCGTCGGCCAAGGAGAAGATCACCGCGGCCGGTGGCTCGGTCACCGAGCTGTAAGGCATGTTCGTGGCGCCCGCTCAGTTGTTCGCAACTGGGCGGGCGCCATGGTCTACCGGCGACGTGTGCGCCGGGTAACATCGGATTCGTTTTATGTAGCCGGGCACATCTGCCCGGACCGGGATCGGGCTGTTAGAGTCCGTTCCCAGCCATGGATACCGGGCGCTCGCCCGGCACCCACCCCGCCCCGCCAGGGATCGTCACCGGCGGCCCGCGTCGCGCAGGAGGAAGAAGTTGCTGTCCGCCTTTCTCAGTGCGTTCCGTACGCCTGACCTGCGCAAGAAGCTGCTGTTCACAGTAGGCATCATCGCGGTCTACCGGCTGGGCGCCACGCTGCCCAGCCCGGGCGTCTCGTACGGCAACGTGCAGAAGTGCCTCGACACCATCCAGGGCAGCACCGGCGTGCTCAACCTGCTGGATCTCTTCTCCGGCGGCGCGCTGCTCCAGCTCTCGGTCTTCGCGCTGGGCATCATGCCCTACATCACCGCGTCGATCATCCTGCAGCTGCTGACGGTGGTGATCCCGCGGCTGGAGCAGCTCCGCAAGGAGGGCCAGGCCGGCCAGGCGAAGATCACCCAGTACACCCGCTACCTGACGCTGGGCCTGGGCATCCTCCAGTCCTCGGCGTTCGTGGCGCTGGCCCGCTCCGGGCAGCTGTTCAACAACCAGTGCGACCAGTTCCCGATCGTGCCCAAGGGCACCGGCATCCCGGACTGGCTGACGCTGACCATCCTGGTCATGACGATGACCGCCGGCACCGGCGTGGTGATGTGGCTCGGTGAGCTGATCACCGACCGGGGCGTCGGCAACGGCATGTCGGTGCTGATCTTCACCTCGATCGCGGCCCGCCTTCCCAGCGAGGGCTGGAAGATCAAGACCACCAAGGGCTGGGGGATGTTCCTCCTCGTCATCGCCCTGGTGCTCCTGGTCATCACCGCGGTGACCTTCATCGAGCAGGCGCAGCGCCGGATCCCGGTGCAGTACGCCAAGCGCATGATCGGCCGGCGGATGTACGGCGGCACCTCGACCTACATCCCGCTCAAGGTGAACCAGGCCGGCGTCATCCCGGTCATCTTCGCCTCGTCGCTGCTCTACCTGCCGCAGCTCGCGCTCCAGTTCTTCGATCCGAACGACCCGGGCAAGGTCCAGGCGTGGATCCAGAACCACATCGTGAAGGCGAGCGCGCCGGAGCACATCGCGATCTACTTCCTGCTGATCATCTTCTTCACCTACTTCTACGTGTCCATCACGTTCAACCCGACCGAGGTCGCGGACAACATGAAGAAGTACGGCGGCTTCGTGCCGGGCATCCGCCCCGGCAAGCCGACCGCCGAGTACCTCGACTTCATCCTCAGCCGGATCACCCTGCCGGGTGCGCTCTACCTGGGCATCATCGCGATCCTGCCGAACTTCTTCTTCATCTGGCTGGACAACCAGCAGTTCCAGAACTTCCCGTTCGGCGGCACCGCTGTGCTCATCATGGTCGGCGTCGGTCTGGAGACCGTGAAGCAGATCGAGAGCCAACTCATGCAGCGGAACTACGAAGGGTTCCTGCGGTAGATGCGACTCGTTCTGGTTGGCCCGCCGGGCGCGGGCAAGGGCACACAGGCGGAGTTCATCGCCGCCCACCTCTCGGTGCCGAAGATCTCGACCGGTGACATCTTCCGGGCCAACGTCACCCAGGGCACGCCCCTGGGTGTCGAGGCCAAGCGGTACATGGACGCGGGCAAGCTGGTCCCGGACGACGTCACCATCAATATGGTGCGCGACCGGCTCGCTGAGCCGGACGCCGGCGAGGGCTTCCTGCTCGACGGCTTCCCGCGCACCACGCCGCAGGCCGCCGAGCTGGACAAGCTCCTCGCCGACCTGGGCTCCGCGCTGGACCTGGTGCTGGAGCTGGTCGTCGACGACGACGAGGTGATCCGGCGGCTGTCCGGCCGGCGCACCTGCCGGGGCTGCGGCAAGATCTGGCACGTCGAGTTCGACGCGACCACCCGTGAGGGCATCTGCGACCGCTGCGGCGCGGAGCTGTTCCAGCGGGACGACGACAAGCCGGAGACCATCGCGGCGCGGCTGCGGGAGTACGCCGAGAAGACCGCGCCACTGGTGGACTACTACGGCGCCCAGGGCAAGCTGGTCGGCATCGACGCGACCGGGCCGGTGGAGGACGTCACCGTCCGCGCCATCGACGCGCTGCGCTCCTACGGCGGCTGACGACCCACCGCCGTCCGGCGGATAGAGTGCGAACGGCGGGGTACGCGCGACGTGCCCCGCTGTTCCGCGTACGCGCGACGAAAGGTTAGACCGCCATGCGCCGTCCCCAGCTGGACATCCAGCTGAAGACCCCCGAGCAGATCGAGCTGATGCGGGCCGCCGGTCTGGTGGTCGCCCGTGCCCTGCGCCGGATGCGTGAGGCGGTCGCCCCCGGCGTGACGACGGCCGACCTCGACGCGATCGCCGAGGCCACCATCCGGGAGGCGGGCGCGGTCCCGTCGTTCAAGGGCTACCACGGGTTCCCGGCGTCGATCTGCTCCTCGGTCAACGAGCAGGTGGTGCACGCCATCCCGTCGGCCCAGCAGGTGCTGCGCGAGGGCGACCTGATCTCGATCGACTGCGGCGCGGTGCTCGATGGCTGGCACGGCGACGCGGCCGTCACGGTGGCGGTGGGGGAGGTCGACCCGGCACTGCTGCGGATGGCCGAGGTGGCCGAGGACGCGATGTGGGCCGGCATCGCCACCGCCGCCCGGGGCGCGGCCTCCGGCAGGGGGCGGCTCACCGACATCTCCCACGCGGTGGAGAGCGCGGTCCGCAAGGGCGGCCGGTACGGGATCGTCGACGGCTACGGCGGCCACGGCATCGGCACCGAGATGCACCAGGACCCGCACGTGCTGAACCACGGCCGCCCCGGCAAGGGCCCGCGCCTGGTTCCCGGCCTGGCGCTCGCCATCGAGCCGATGATCACGATGGGCTCCCCGCGCACGGCGGAGCTGGCCGACGGCTGGACCGTGGTGACGCGGGACGGCTCGATGGCGGTGCACGTCGAGCACTCGATGGCGCTGCTGGACGACGGCGTCTGGGTGCTGACCGCCGAGGACGGCGGCCGGGCCCGCCTCGGTGACCTGGTCACCGCCCGCCAGCCCGCGGACTCCCCGGCCCGCTGACCCGTCCGTCGCCCGGCCGAGCCGCCGCTCACCCTGGCGCCGCCGGCCGTCCCGGTGCCTGTCGGGCCGGGCGGCCGGGCGGCCGCGGTGTGTGTCGGGCCGGGCGGCCGGGCGGCCGCGGTGTGTGTCGGGCCGGGCGGCCGGGCGGCCGCGGTGTGTGTCGGGCCGGGCGGCCGGGCGGCCGCGGTGCTTGTCGGGGGCGGCGGTTGCGGTGCCGTCGGGCTCGGCGACTCGGCGGGTGTGCGATGTTCGGCCAGGCGGGGCCAGGCAACCCGACGTTCCGTGGGCCATCCGGCATTCCCAGGGCCGGTGGGCCACGGCGATTTCCCGGGCGGGCGGGTCGTCACTTCACCCCGATATACCTCTGAGTCATATTTATGACCAGGCGGTATATCGGCGCGGGGTCGCATCTGTGTCAGCCCGGTCACGCCACGTGACGGGCGTCGACAGGCTGGAGGGCGCGGTCCGGGTGCGGGCCGGGCGGCGGGTTTCCGTCCGGTGGCGGGCCGGTGGCATCCTTGCCGTCATGGACGGGCAGCGGGAGATGCGGGCGGCCGACCGTGACCGGGAGGCCACGGCGGAACGGCTCCGGGTGGCGCTGGAGGAGGGCCGGCTCGGCCTGCACGAGTACGACGAGCGGCTGGCCCGCGCGTACGGCGCCCGCACCTACGCCGACCTGAACGAGGTGGTGGCCGACCTGCCGGGCCCGGCGTCGGCCGAGCGGTCCGCCGTGGTGCCCGCCACCCCGACGCCGCCGCCCGCGACGCCACCACTCGCGCCGGCGCCACCCGCGCCCGCAGCGGCCGTTCCGAGCGGCGAGCCGGCCGCCGGGGCCGGGACGCCGGTCGCGCCGGACACCCGCTCGCGGCTGCTCGGCCTCTGGATGCCCTGGCTGCGGGTGGCCGCGCTGCTGCTGCCGATCTGGCTGATCAGCGTGATCGCCACCGGCCACACCGCCGGTGTCTGGCCGCTCTGGGTGCTGGGGCCGTGGGGCGGCCTGGTGCTGATGCAGTCGGTCGGGCTGATCGGCGTCGACCACGGTCGGAAGCGACACGACCGCCGCCGCTGAGGCGGCCGGAGCTGTGCCGCTGGTCACAGCCGCGCCGGAAATCCCCCGTCGGGGGGACCGGACGGCCGGCCGGTTTGGCGACGGTGCGCGTGCGGGCGTACACTTTCAGATCGGCGCACAGCGTCCACTCCGCCATGCCCACCCTGCGCTTCGGTGGGAGTCGGAGCCGCGGCTGGCGCGGGTTACCTGATCTTGGTCAGTTCACCCGTGTAAGACGTTGTGGGCCGTCCGGAGTAACCGACGTCAGGACAGCGGAGTACATGCCGAAAAAAGACGGAGCCATCGAGATCGAGGGTCGGGTCATCGAGCCCCTGCCGAACGCCATGTTCCGGGTGGAGCTCGCGAACGGCCACAAGGTGCTGGCTCACATCAGCGGCAAGATGCGGCAGCACTACATCCGCATCCTGCCGGAGGACCGGGTCGTCGTCGAACTGTCGCCGTACGACCTGACCCGCGGGCGCATCGTCTACCGCTACAAGTAAGCCTGACGACGGCCGGGACGTCCCCGTGTCCGTCTTCGACGTCCGGGTCGCGCTCCGTCGCGTCTCCGGGCCAGATGGGAAGTAAGGCAACCGTGAAGGTCAAGCCGAGCGTCAAGAGGATCTGCAACAAGTGCCGGGTGATCCGCCGGCACGGCCGGGTCATGGTCATCTGCACCGACCCGCGCCACAAGCAGCGCCAGGGCTGACGCCCCACACGTCACCAGCTCGTCCCAGCCGCGGACGGTGCGCAGCGCGTACCTCTCGTGGTTGACCCCCGGTCGGAGGCCGGGGCCCGCTCGGGCAGCGGGGTGGGACGGGTCCACACCTCCGCCACAATCATGAGGAGTACGCCCGCACATGGCACGTCTAGTCGGCGTGGATCTCCCCCGCGAGAAGCGGATGGAGATCGCGCTCACCTACATCTTCGGGGTCGGTCGCACCCGCGCCCTGGAGACGCTCGCCGCGACCGGCATCTCGCCGGACAAGCGCGTTCGCGACCTCACGGACGAGGAGCTCGTCGAGCTCCGGAACCACATCGAGGGCAACTACAAGGTTGAAGGCGACCTGCGCCGCGAGGTCGCCGCTGACATCCGCCGCAAGGTCGAGATCGGCTGCTACGCCGGTATCCGGCACCGCCGCGGTCTGCCCGTGCGTGGCCAGCGCACCAAGACCAACGCGCGGACCCGGAAGGGCCCGAAGCGGACCGTGGCCGGCAAGAAGAAGCCCGGCAAGAAGTAACTAGGAGCGCACAGACTTATGCCACCGAAGGCTCGTGCCGGAGCCGCCGTCAAGAAGGTCCGGCGCAAGGAACGCAAGAACGTCGCCCACGGGCAGGCGCACATCAAGAGCACCTTCAACAACACCATCGTGTCCATCACGGACCCGACCGGTGCGGTCATCTCCTGGGCCTCGTCCGGCCAGGTGGGCTTCAAGGGCTCCCGCAAGTCGACCCCGTTCGCCGCGCAGCTGGCCGCCGAGGCCGCCGCGCGTCGGGCCATGGAGCACGGCATGCGCAAGGTCGACGTGTTCGTCAAGGGCCCCGGCTCCGGCCGGGAGACCGCCATCCGTTCGCTGCAGGCCGCTGGGCTGGAGGTCGGGCAGATCTCCGACGTCACCCCGCAGCCGCACAACGGGTGCCGTCCGCCGAAGCGTCGCCGGGTCTGAGAGGTTAGAGAGAGATGGCTCGTTACACCGGTGCTGACTGCCGCCGTTGCCGGCGGGAGAAGATGAAGCTGTTCCTCAAGGGCAGCAAGTGCGATGGTCCGAAGTGCCCGTTCGAGTCCCGGCCGTTCCCGCCCGGGCAGCACGGCCGCGGTCGGACCAAGGAGACGGAGTACCTGCTCCAGCTCCGTGAGAAGCAGAAGGCCCGTCGGGTCTACGGCGTGCTCGAGAAGCAGTTCCGCGGCTACTACGAAGAGGCCGTGGGCAAGAAGGCGAAGACCGGTGAGGTCCTCCTTCAGATCCTCGAGTCGCGGCTCGACAACGTGGTCTACCGGGCCGGCTACGCCAAGTCCCGGGACATGGCCCGTCAGCTGGTCAAGCACGGTCACTTCATGGTGAACGGCAAGAAGGTCGACATCCCGTCGTACCGCGTCAAGGAGCACGACATCATCGAGGTCCGGGGCAAGAGCAAGGAGCTCACCCCGTTCATCGTCGCGCAGGCCGAGGCCGGCTCCAAGACCGTTCCGGCGTGGCTCGAGGCCATCCCCAGCCAGATGAAGGTCCTCGTGCACTCGCTCCCGGCCCGTCAGGTGATCGACACCCAGGTCCAGGAGCAGCTGATCGTCGAGCTCTACTCCAAGTAAGGGCTCGCTGCGGTGGCCCGCCCTGCGGGGCGGGCCACCGGAACAGTTGTGTCGTGGGCGTCAAATAGCGGGCGCCCCGGAAGAGAAGAGAAAAGATGCTCATCAGCCAGCGACCGTCTCTCTCCGAAGAGTCGATCAACGAGACCCGCTCCCGGTTCACCATCGAGCCGCTGGAGCCCGGCTTCGGCTACACGCTGGGCAACTCGCTGCGGCGCACGCTGCTGTCGTCCATCCCGGGCGCGGCGGTCACCTCGATCAAGATCGACGGTGTGCTGCACGAGTTCACCACGATCCCCGGGGTCAAGGAGGACGTGGTCGAGCTCGTCATGAACATCAAGGAGCTGTGCGTCAGCTCCGAGCACGACGAGCCGGTCAGCATGTACCTGCGCAAGCAGGGCCCGGGCGACGTGACCGCCGGTGACATCCAGCCCCCGGCCGGTGTCTCGGTGCACAACCCGGACCTGAAGCTCGCCACCCTCAACGGCAAGGGCCGGCTCGACATGGAGCTGACCGTCGAGCGGGGTCGGGGCTACGTCACCGCGGCGCAGAACAAGCAGGCGGGCGCCGAGATCGGCCGGATCCCGGTCGACTCGATCTACTCGCCGGTGCTCAAGGTGACGTACCGCGTCGAGGCGACCCGGGTCGAGCAGCGGACCGACTTCGACCGGCTGATCATCGACGTCGAGACCAAGCCGTCGATGGGCCCGCGCACCGCGCTGGCCTCGGCCGGCTCGACGCTGGTGGAGCTGTTCGGGCTCGCCCGCGAGCTGGACGAGACCGCCGAGGGCATCGACATCGGCCCGTCCCCGCAGGACGCCCAGCTGGCGGCGGACCTGGCTCTGCCGATCGAGGAGCTGGACCTCACCGTCCGCTCCTACAACTGCCTCAAGCGCGAGGGCATCAACTCCGTTGGTGAGCTGATCGGGCGTACCGAGGCCGACCTTCTCGACATCCGCAACTTCGGTCAGAAGTCGATCGACGAGGTCAAGATGAAGCTCGCCGGGATGGGCCTGGGGCTGAAGGACTCGGCTCCGAACTTCGACCCGGCGCACGTCGTGGACGCCTTCGGCGAGGCCGACTACGACACCGACGACTACCGCGAGACCGAGCAGCTCTAGTCCGCGCTGCCGCCACACCTGAGGAGCACCAAGCATGCCCACGCCCACCAAGGGCCCCCGCCTCGGCGGCAGCCCCGCGCACGAGCGGCTGATGCTGGCCAACCTGGCCACCGCGCTGTTCCAGCACGGCAAGATCCAGACCACCGAGACGAAGGCCCGGCGGCTGCGTCCGCTGGCCGAGCAGCTCATCACCAAGGCCAAGCGCGGCGACCTCGCCTCGCGTCGCCGGGTGCTGGGCGTCGTCAAGGACAAGGACGTGGTCTACTCCCTGTTCGACCAGATCGCGCCCCGGTACGCCAACCGCAACGGTGGCTACACCCGGATCGTGAAGACCGGCCCGCGCAAGGGTGACGCCGCTCCGATGGCGATCATCGAGCTGGTGGAGGAGCTTCAGGTCGCCGAGCCGAAGGCGAACAAGAAGACCGCCGCCCGCAAGGCCGCCCAGCAGGACAAGGTCGAGGCCCTGGCCCCGGCCGAGGAGGCCCCGAAGTCCAGCGCCGGTGACCAGGACGCCGAGGCTCCGGTCTCCGCTTCGGGCGACACCGCCGCCGCCCGTGAGGACAGCGACGAGGCCACCGAGAACGACAAGGCCTGATCGCAGGCAGCATCGTCGGGCCCGGCACCCCCTCGTGGGGTGCCGGGCCCGACGCCGTCAACGGAGGTACGAGGTGAGCGAGCGGACCCGGCTGCGGCTGGACGTCTCGTACGACGGCACGGAGTTCTCCGGCTGGGCACCCCAGCCCACCCGGCGCACGGTGGCCGGGGTGCTCATGGAGGCCCTGGACCTGGTGCTCGGCGCGGGCACCGCGACCGGGCTGACCGTGGCCGGGCGCACCGACGCCGGGGTGCACGCCACCGGGCAGGTCTGCCACCTGGACCTGCCCACCGAGGTGTGGCGCGAGCACGACGGGCGGCTGCTGCGCCGGTTGGCCCGCCTCCTCCCGCCGGACGCCCGGGTCCGCGCGATGACCGAGGTCCCCGCCGACTTCGACGCCCGGTTCTCGGCCACCTACCGGCGCTACGAGTACCGGGTCACCGACGCGCCCTGGGGCGCCGAACCGCTGCGCCGCCGGGACACCCTGGCCTGGCCGAAGCCGCTGGACCTGACCGCGCTCAACGCCGCCGCGGCCGGGCTGGTCGGCGAGCACGACTTCGCCGCGTACTGCCGGCGCAAGGAGAACGCCACCACGCTGCGCGAGGTGACCCGGCTGGACTGGCGGCGCGACCCGGACGGGATCCTGGTCGCCACCGTGCAGGCCGACGCGTTCTGCCAGAACATGGTGCGCAGCCTGGTCGGCGCCATGCTGGTCGCCGGGGACGGGCGGCGGCCGGTGGAGTGGCCGGCCGGCCTGCTGAGCCGCCGGGAGCGGTCCAGCGAGGTGACCGTGGCGCCGGCACACGGCCTGGCGTTGGTCGAGGTCGGCTACCCGACCGACCCCGCCGAGTACGCCCGCCGCGCCGACCTCACCCGCCGGCTGCGCGTGCCCGTCGCGGAGGGCTGAGCGGACACGGAACAGCCCGCCGCCCCGCGTGGGGTGACGGGCCGTCGACGGGGCGGGGTCAGTCGTCCGAGCCGCGTTGTCCGGCGCTGTCCTCGGTCGGACCGTCGGTGGGCTGGCCGGCCGTCCCGCCGGCGGCCCGGCGGTCCAGCACGCTCCGGTTCAGGTGCAGCTCGATCAGGTCGTACATGATCTCGCGGGCGGTGGTGTCGTCGGTCGGGATGCGCTCCCCGTCGGCGCGGGTGACGAGGCAGTACGCGACGTAGTGGCCGCGTACCTGCCAGCCGACCCGGGCGGCGGCCTTCTCCACCGCCTCGGTGTCGTCGCCCGCCTTCATGCCGCGGAAGCGGCCCTGCCGCTCGTCCAGCAGCGGCCGGATCCGGTCGCGCACCCGCTGGGCGCTGGCCACGTCGGTCAGGTTGAACAGGCCGGCGGTGAGCAGGTGGTCGCCGTCGGGGGAGCGGAGCGTGCCCCGGACCACCTGGTTGCAGCCGAGCCGGACCAGCAGGTCGGCGATCTCGCCGGTGGCGGCGGAGGCGCAGTTGCCGCTCGCCTGGGTCTTGAGCACCCGGTAGGCCGGCTTGCCGTCGGTGATCACCAGGCTCTTGGCCGGGAAGACCTCCTTGGCGGTCAGCGCCGCCTGGTCGGTGTCCCGGGAGTCCAGGTCGGACCCGGCGGGCGCGGTGGTCTGCTCGACCGTCGGTTGCGGCGTCGGCTGGCCGGCCGGTGGGGTGGTGGCCCGCTCGTCGAGCAGCGCCGCGACGGCCAGCCCGGTCAGCGAGAGCAGGAGCAGCACGGCGGCGCCGCCGATCAGCGTCTGCAGGACCCGGCCGCCGCGCCGGCGGTCGGTGTGCCGGGTCCGCGGCGGGTCCCACAGGTCGCCGGTACGCGCGGTCGGGCTGGCCGGGATCGGCACGGTCGGCCGGGTGGTCGCGGCCGGCACGGGCTGCGGGACCGGCGGCGCGGGCTGTGGCACCGGGGACGGCTCCCGGGGCGGCGCGGGGCGGCCCGGCGTCGGCGCCGGCGGCGCGGGCGCGGGGGCGCGGGCGGCGTCGCCGGCCGGCCGGGCCGGTGGCAGCGACGGGGTGGGGAAGCGGGAGGGCGACGGGCCCGCGGGCGGCGGCGTCGCGGCTCCGGACCCGGTGGGGGCCGACCCGGGCTTCGGGTACTCCAGGAAGGCGTCCTCGTCGGACTCGTACCGGTACACCATGTGGGATAGAGTAGGGCTGATTGTCCCTTTCAGGGGTAATATCGGGAAATTCTGGCGGAGTGGCGTCCGATGCTCCCCGCCGCACCGTCGCCGGGCCCGCTGCCGGCCGGTGCGACAATGCCGGACGTGACCGGCGACCACTACTTCACCGCTGAACCGACGACCCCGGCCCGCCCGCGCGAGGTCGAGTTCTCCGTCGCCGGGCGCGACTACACCCTCACCTCGGCCGGCGGCGTCTTCTCCGCCGACCGGCTCGACCCCGGCACCGCGGTGCTGCTGCGCAAGGCGGCACTGCCCTCCGCCGGCGAGACCGGTCCGCTGCTCGACATCGGCTGCGGGTTCGGCCCGATCACCTGCGTCCTGGCCACCGTCGCGCCGGCCGCCACGGTCTGGGCGGTGGACGTCAACGAGCGGGCCCGCGCCCTCACCACCACCAACGCGGCCCGGGTGGACGCCGCCGACCGGGTCCGCGCCGTCGCCCCGGACGAGATGCCGGCGGACGTCACGTTCACCCAGATCTGGTCCAACCCGCCGATCCACATCGGCAAGGCGGAACTGCACGACCTGCTGCTGCGCTGGCTGCCCCGGCTCACCCCGGACGGCGTGGCCTGGCTGGTCGTCGCCCGCCACCTCGGCGGCGACTCGCTGCACCGCTGGCTGGTCGAGCAGGGGTGGCAGGTCGACCGGCACGCCAGCCAGAAGGGCTACCGGGTGCTCCGGGTCACCCGGTAATCGGGTGTCGCCCGCGTGCCCCGCTCGGGCAGGATGCCCGCGTGGGATACGTGGACGTGGCAGGGGTCGGGCACATCCTCCCGGACGGCCGGGAGTTGTTCGGCGACGTGTCGTTCCGGGTCGGTGAGGGCGCCAAGGTGGCGCTCGTCGGCCCCAACGGCGCCGGCAAGACCACGCTGCTGCGGATGGTCGCCGGCGACCTGCCGGTCAAGACCGGCGCGATCGCCCGCAGCGGCGGGCTCGGCGTGATGCGGCAGTTCATCGGCATGATCGGCGACGAGTCGACGCTCGCCGACCTGGCCCTGTCGCTGGCGCCGCCGGCGCTGCGCGACGCCGGGCGGCGGCTCGCCGAGACCGAGGCGGCCATGCGGTCGGCCGAGGTCCGCGGCAAGTACAGCTCCGCCGCCGCCAGGACCCAGCTCGCGTACGCGGACGCGCTGGCCGCCTGGGGCGAGACCGGCGGGTACGACGCCGAGGTGCTCTTCGACACTGTCGCCACCGTCGTGCTGGATCTGCCCTGGGACAGCGCCCGGGAGCGGCCGGTGCGGACGCTCTCCGGCGGCCAGCAGAAACGCTTCGCGCTGGAACTGCTGCTGCGCGGCCCGGACGAGGTGCTGCTGCTCGACGAGCCGGACAACTTCCTCGACGTGCCCGGCAAGCGGTGGCTGGAGGCGCGACTGCGCGAGTCCGGCAAGTCGGTGCTCTACGTCTCGCACGACCGCGAGCTGCTGGCCCAGACCGCCGACCGGGTGGTGGCCGTCGAGGGCGGCAGCGCCTGGGTGCACCCGGGTGGCTTCGCGAGCTGGCACTCCGCGCGGGTGGCCCGGCACGACCGCCTCGACGAGCTGCGCAAGCGCTGGGACGAGGAGCACGAGAAGCTGCGCGAGCTGATGCTGATGTACAAGCAGAAGGCCGCGTACAACTCGGGAATGGCCTCGCGGTACCAGGCCGCGCAGACCCGGTTGCGCAAGTTCGAGGAGGCCGGGCCGCCGCCCGTACCCCCGAAGGACCAGGACATCCGGATGCGGCTGACCGGCGGGCGGACCGGCAAGCGGGCGGTGATCGCCGAGCAGTTGGAGCTGGACGGCCTGACGTACCCGTTCGACCTGGAACTCTGGTACGGCGACCGGGTCGCCGTGCTCGGCGCGAACGGCACCGGCAAGTCGCACTTCCTGCGGCTGCTGGCCCGCGGCGGCACCGACCCGGACCCGGGCAACACGCCTGTCGACGGCGCCGCCGCGCTCGCGCCGGTCGCGCACGGCGGCGTGGTCCGGCTGGGCGCGCGGGTCCGGCCGGGTCACTTCTCGCAGACCCACGACCGGCCCGAGCTGATGGAGAAGACGCTCGTCGAGGTGCTGTGGCGGGGCGACGAGCACCGGGCCGGGATGGACCGGCACGCGGCCATGGGGGCGCTGTCCCGCTACGAGCTGGCCGGCCAGGGCGACCAGCGGTTCGGGACGCTCTCCGGCGGCCAGCAGGCCCGGTTCCTGGTGCTGCTGCTGGAGCTGTCCGGCGCGACGCTGCTGCTGCTCGACGAGCCCACCGACAACCTCGACCTCGCCTCGGCCGAGGCGTTGGAGGCCGGGCTGACCGCGTTCGAGGGGACGGTGATCGCGGTGACCCACGACCGCTGGTTCACCCGGACCTTCGACCGGTTCGTGCTGTTCCGCGGCGACGGCGACGTGGTGGAGACGTCGGAACCGGTCTGGGACGTCGGATGATCGACCAGGGACTGGTCGACCGGCTGTGCGCGGTCGACGGCGTGGTCGCGGTGGCGCTCGGCGGCAGCCGGGCCCGCGGCGACCACCGGCCCGACTCCGACTGGGACCTCGGGCTCTACTACCGGGGCGAGCCGGACCTGGCCGCGCTGCGCGCGGTGGCCGCCTCGGTCGCCGACGGGCCGGTGGACCTCACCTCGCCCGGCGACTGGGGGCCCTGGGTCGACGGCGGCGGCTGGCTGCGCGTCGGCGGGGCGGCGGTGGACTGGATCTACCGGGACCTGGACCGCGTGCGGCGGATCTGGGCGGACTGCCGGGCCGGCCACTACACGGTGCAGGTACAGGCCGGTCATCCGCTCGGCTTCTACTCGCACGCGTACGCGGGGGAGGTGGCGCTCGGGCAGGTGCTCGGCGACCCGACCGGTGAGCTGACCGCGTTGCGGGCCGAGACCGTCGACTACCCGCCCGCGCTCGGCGCCGCGCTGCTGGCCGGCGGCTGGGAGACCGGGCTGCTGCTCGACGGCGCGGCGAAGGGGGCGGCCGGGGGCGACGCCGGCTACGTCGCCGGGTGCCTGTTCCGCGTCGTCGGGGTGCTGGCGCACGCGTTGCACGGCCGGGCGGGGCGGTGGCTGGTCAACGAGAAGGGCATGATCACTGCCGCCGGCCGGTTGCCGGACGCGCCGCCGGCCTTCGCCGACCGGGCGCACGCGCTGTTCGGCGCGGTGGGGCGTACCCCGGTGGAGTTGGCGGCGACGGTCGCCGACGCCCGCGCGCTGGCCGCCGACGTGCTGGGCTGAGCGGTCAGCGGCGGTCGAGCGGCGTGGCGCGTGGGCGGGCGGACGTTCGGTGCTGGTCGTGCGGCGTGGCGCGTGGGCGGGCGGACGTTCGGCGATGGTGGCGCGGCGGCGGCGTGGCGTGGCGGCGGCGTGGCGTGGCGGCGGCGTGGCGGCGTGGCGCGGGGCGTCCGCCGGAGGCCTATGGAGCTGATGCCGCGGACGACTCACCTCGGCGGTGACCCGGCCCGGCGCTCGCCCGGTGGCGGCACGGGCGCGGGCATAGGGTGGATCTCGTGAGTGAGATGACCTACCGCCGGCTGGGCGACTCCGGACTCGTGGTGTCCGTGGTCGGCATCGGCTGCAACAACTTCGGCCGCAAACTCGACACCGACGGCACCCGGGCAGTGGTGGACGCCGCGCTCGACGCCGGGATCACCTTCTTCGACACCGCCGACATCTACGGCGAGCCGCAGGGCGGCTCCGAGGAGCTGCTCGGGCAGGCGCTCAAGGGACGTCGCGACGACGTGGTGGTCGCCACCAAGTTCGGCATGGACATGCACGGCGCGAACGGGCCGGATCACGGCGCCCGGGGCGCCCGCCGCTACATCGCCCGCGCGGTCGAGGCGTCGCTGCGCCGGCTCGGCACCGACCACATCGACCTCTACCAGATGCACGAGCCGGACCCGGGTACGCCGATCGACGAGACGCTCGCCGCGCTGGACGACCTGGTGACCGCCGGCAAGGTGCGCTACCTCGGCAACTCCAACTTCGCCGGGTGGCAGATCGCCGACGCCGACTGGACCGCGTCGTCGCAGGGCCGCACCCGGTTCATCTCCGCGCAGAACCACTACTCGCTGCTGGAACGCGGCGTGGAGGACGAGGTGATCCCCGCCTGCGAGCGGTTCGGCCTCGGCATGCTGCCGTTCTTCCCGCTCGCCAACGGGCTGCTCACCGGCAAGTACAAGCGGGACGAGGCGCCCCCGGCGGGCAGCCGGCTGGCCGGCGGCGGCCGGTACGCCGAGCGGCTGGCCGCCGCGCGCTGGGACACCATCGAGGCGATCGAGGCGTACGCGGCCGAGCGCGGGATCAGCATGCTCCAGGTGGCCATCGGCGGCCTGGCCGCCCGGCCCGCGGTGACCTCGGTGATCGCCGGCGCCACCACGCCCGAGCAGGTACGCGCCAACGCCGAGGCGGGCACCTGGCAGCCCTCCGACGAGGACCTGGACGCCCTCGACGCTCTCCTCTGACGGATCCCCGCCGGCGTGGCCGCCTCCGCGGTCCGCCGGCGTGGTCGCTCGTTGGCGTGGTGGTCCGCCAGCGAGACGGCGTGGCCGTTCCTCGCGTGGCGGTCCTGGTGCGGGCTGACCTTCCAGCGTGGCAGCCTTCGGCGGCCACCCTCCAGCGTGGCAGCCTTCGGTGGCCACCTTCCAGCACGGCGGCCTGCGCCGTGGCCACCCGCGACGCGTCACCTCTCGTGGCGATCCACCGGCGAGTGCCGCCAGGCAGACACCCATGGTGTTCCACTCAGCGCCAGCGCTCACCGTGAGTGGAACGGCATGGGTGTCAAACGAGCGCTGAGGCACCCATGGTGTTCCACCCACGGCCGGTCCTGGCGGCGGGTGGAACGTTGTGGGTGTCTGCGGGCGGGTCTGACGTCCGTGGCGCCTCAGGTCCGAGGAGTGCGACGACCGCCCGGACGACTTCGACCTGGCCGCCTACCGCGGGGCGGGGGCGTCGGGCGGGGCGGGCCCGGCGGGCGGGGCAGAGCTGACGGGCGGCGGCGGCACGTCGGGCGGAGGCGGGGGCGTCGGGTGGGGCGGCACGTCGGGCGGGCCGAGGGGCGGGGCATTCGGGTGTGGGCGCGTGGGGGACACCGGGTCAGTGCGGCGGTGCGGTGGCGAGGCGTTCGGCGAGTGCCTGGCGGACCAGGGCGACGGTGGCGTCCGGACGGCGCAACACGTCGTCGGCGGTGAACCGGAGCACCACCCAACCGGCCGCGCGGAGCGCGTTCAGGCGCGCCACGTCGCGACGGAAGTGAGCCCGCTCGCGGTGGTGGTCGCCGTCGTACTCGATCGCGAGGCGGAGCGCCGGCCAGGCCAGGTCGACCCGGGCCACGAAGCGCCCGCCCGCGCGTACCTCGTGCTGCGCGACGAGCGGGCCGAGGCCGGCGTCGAGGAGGAGCAGCCGCAGGCGGGTCTCCATCGGGGACTCGCTCGACGGCTCGGCCAGGGCCAGCACCTCGCGCAGCAGCGGAGCGCCCGGCCAGCCCGGTCGGTCGGCGGCGTAGGAGCGCAGGGCGGGCAGCGTCACCACCCGGCGGCGGAGCAGCGCTTCGACGGCGACCAGCGCGTCGGCGCGTGACCCCTGCCGACCAAGGTCGAACGCGGTGCGCAGCGTGGTGGTGACCGGGAGCCCGCCGAACCGGGTCCGATCCCCACCGGGCAACGGGGACCGGGCGACCGACAGACGCGGGTGCGGGCGCAGTCGGGCGGGGCGCGGCAGCAGCACCGTCACCGGCGCGTCCCGGCCCAGCAGGTCCACCCGGAACAGCCAGGCGGCGCTGCGTCCCGCCAGTGCGGCACCCGGCGGCAGGCGCAGCGCCACCGCCTCGCACCACATCCGGTGGTCGTCGGCGCGGTGTCCGTCCCGGTGCACGTACACGTCAGGCAGCAGACGGACCCATGTCGGCCCGCGCAACATCGTCCAGGTCAGCAGCCCTTCGGAGACGGCACGGCTGCCCCGGAACGGCAGGGCGGACAGGCCGCCGGGCACTCGGGCGTGAGCGGGCATCCGCACAGCGTGTCGTGACGCGACGGTCACCGTACGCCCCGATCCGGCGCGCGGCGGGTTCCTGGGAAAAACGTCACCCGGTCTTCCGTCCGGCGGGGGAGGCGTCGTACGGTAGGCCGCAAGTGACCCACGGGAGCCCGGTGTGGACCGGGCTGAGAGGGGGGCTGGGAGCCCCCGACCGTCGAACCTGATCCGGGTAATGCCGGCGCAGGGAGGAGCGTTGCCGTGCCGTCCCTGGGACGACTGCATCTCATCACCGACACCCGGCCGGGGCGTGACCCGCTCGCCGTGCTGCGCGCCGCCCTGCCGGTGGCCCGCGCCGACCTCGTCGTGCAGGTCCGGGTGGAGGACGACGCCACCGACCGGGAGGCGTACGAGCTGGCCCGCCTGGTGGTCGACGCCTGCCGGCCGTACGGGGCGCGGTGCCTGGTCAACGACCGGTTGCACGTGGCGGTGGCGGTGGTCGCTGCCGGGGGCCACGTCGGGGCGGACGACCTGCCGGTGGCCGCCGCGCGTCGGGTGCTCGGCCCGGACGCCGTGCTCGGCGCCACCGCCCGCGAGCCGGGCGGCGCCCGAGCGGCCGTCGCCGCCGGCGCGAGTTACCTGGGCGTCGGCCCGTGCCACGCCACCACCACCAAGTCCGGCCTGCCCACGCCGATCGGCCCGGCGGGGGTACGCGCCGTCGCCGGGGCGGTGGACGTGCCGGTGATCGCCATCGGCGGGGTGACCGCCGCCACCGTGCCGGCGCTGCGGGCCGCCGGGGCGTACGGGGTGGCGGTGGTGGGGGCGGTCAGCGGGGCGGCCGACCCGGCCCGGGCCACCGCCGAGCTGCTCGGTGCGCTGACGTGTTAAGCAGGGGCCCTTCCTCTACCGGAGGCGTTAACAGGGGGCCCTTCCTTACCGACGTGGCGGTGGTGGGTGGCGGGCCGATCGGGTGGGCGATCGCGTGGCGGTGCGCCCAGCGCGGGCTGCGCGTGGTGGTGCACGACGACCGGCCCGGGTCGGGTGCCTCCTCGGTGGCCGCGGGGATGCTCTCGCCGGTCGCCGAGGCGTACTTCGGGGAGCACGAGCTGACCGGGCTGCTGGTCTCGTCCGCCGCCCGCTGGCCCGCGTTCGCCGCGGAGCTGACCGCGGCGAGCGGCGTCGACCTCGGGCATCGCACCGAGGGCACGCTCGTCGTCGGGCTCACCGCCGACGACCTGGCCGAGGCGCGGCGGCTGTGGTCGTACCAACAGGGTCTGGCACTGCCGATCACGCCGCTGCGCCCCTCGGAGCTGCGCGACCGCGAGCCGGCGCTGGCCACCCGGGTGCGCGGCGGCGCCGTGGCGCCCGGCGACCACCAGGTCGACCCGCGCCGGCTGGTCACCGCGTTGCGCGCGGCGGCCGGGCGGGCCGGCGTCGCGCTGCGGCCGGTGCGGGTCGGCGCGCTGTCCGAGGTGGACGCCCGGGTCACCGTGGTCTCGGCGGGCTGCGGCGCGGCGGCGTTGACCGGCCTGCCGGTCCGGCCGGTCAAGGGCCAGGTGCTGCGACTCCGCGCGCCCGCCGGCGGCCCGCCGGGCTTCCGGCACGTGATCCGGGGGTACGCCGACGGCGAGGCGGTCTACCTGGTGCCCCGGGACAGCGGCGAGGTGGTGGTCGGCGCGACCGTCGAGGAGCGCGCGGACACCGAGGTCACCGCCGGAGGCGTGCTGACGCTGCTGCGCGCCGCCGCCGAGCTGGTGCCGGAACTCGTCGAGTACGAGCTGGTGGAGGCCGTCGCCGGGCTGCGCCCCGGTACGCCGGACAACGCCCCGGTCATCGGGCCGCTGCCCGGCCTGCCCGGTGTGGTCGTGGCGACCGGCCACCACCGGCACGGCATCGTGCTCACCCCGGTCACCGCCGACCTGGTCGCCGAGCTGATCGTCACCGGCGAGCCGGGTCCCGCGCTCGCCCCCTTCACCCCGGACCGCTTCGGGAAGGAGCGCACGTGGAACTGATCGTCAACGGCACCGGCCGGACGCTGCCCGAGGGCGTCACCGTCGCCGAGGTGGTCCGCACCGTCACCGACCGGGAGCGCGGGCTCGCGGTCGCGGTGAACGGCGAGGTGGTGCCGCGCGGTGGCTGGTCGGCGAGCGTGCTGCGCGACGGCGACCGGGTCGAGGTCCTCAGCGCCACCCAGGGCGGGTGAGCGGATGTCCACGTTGGAGATCGGCGGGGTCTCGTTTGGCTCCCGGCTCGTCCTCGGCACCGGCGGCGCGGCCAACCTGCACGTGCTGGAGCAGGCGATCCGCGCCTCCGGCACCGAGCTGGTGACACTGGCGCTGCGCCGGGTGGACACCGCGCCCGGCGGGTCGGTCGGGCTGCTGGACCTGGTGGAGCGGTGCGGCGTACGGCTGCTGCCGAACACGGCCGGCTGCCGCACCGCCGTCGAGGCGGTGAAGACCGCGCACCTGGCCCGGGAGGCGTTCGACACCGACTGGGTGAAGCTGGAGGTGATCGGCGACGAGCGCACGCTGCTGCCCGACGGGGTGGAGCTGCTGCGCGCCGCCGAGGAGCTGGTCGCGGACGGGTTCACCGTGCTGCCGTACACCTCGGACGATCCGGTGCTGGCCCGGCGGCTGGCCGACGTGGGGTGCGCGGCGGTGATGCCGGCCGGGTCGCCGATCGGCTCCGGTCTGGGCATCGGCAACCCGCACCACATCCGGCTGATCCGACAGGCCGTCGACGTCCCGGTGGTGCTCGACGCGGGCATCGGCACCGCCTCCGACGCCGCGCTCGCGATGGAGCTGGGCTGCGACGCGGTGCTGCTGGCCAGCGCCGTGACCCGGGCCGCCGACCCGGTGGCGATGGCCACCGCGATGCGGTACGCGGTGGAGGCCGGCCGCCTGGCGTACGGCGCGGGCCGCATCGCCCGCCGCTTCCACGCCCTCGCGTCCACGCCGGACGAGGGACGGCCCGACCTGTGACCGCCGTACGCCCTGCGGATCTTGGTACGGACGCGTCCCTGGAGGGGCGGCCGCGTACCAGGATCGAGGGCTGCCCGAGTGGGCTTGTGCTGCTCACCGATCGGCGCGTCGCGCGGGGGGCGCTCGTCGACGTGGTGGCGGGTGCCGTGGGCGGGGGAGTGCGGTGGGTGGTGCTGCGGGAGAAGGACCTGCCCCGCGCCGAACGCCTCGCGCTCGCCGTCGACCTGCGCGCGATCCTCGCCGAGGCGGGCGGCACGCTCGTCGTGGCCGGACCGGATCCGCTCGACGGGGACGCGGTGCACCTGCCCGCCGCCGGCCCCTACCCGCCGCCCGCCGTCGGACTGGTCGGCCGATCCTGCCACGACACCGCCGAGCTGGCCCGGCTCACCACCGAGCACTACGCGACGCTGTCCCCGGTCTACGAGACGAGGACGAAGCCCGGCCACGGCCCGGCACTGCGCCCGGCCGGGCTCGCCGTGCTGGTGAAAGCCAGCCCGGTCCCGGTGCTCGCCCTGGGCGGCATCGAAACCCCGGATCAGGTCACCGCATGCGTCGAGGCGGGCGCCGCCGGCGTAGCCGTGCTGGGCGCGATCATGCGCGCCCAGGACCCCACCGAAACCGCCACCACGCTGGGCAGAGCCTTCCAGGAGGCGGCCACCCGCCTTGTCACCAGCCCTGCGCGTCGCGGCGAACGTCCCCCCGAGACAGGGCTGCGGCCGACCGTGACCACGGAGGGATCAAGCCTGACCGCCCGGAGTGGGCACGGTCGGCCGCAGCCCCGACCGCAACCACCGAAGAACGCCAGTGGGCACGGTCGGCCACAGCCCTCAACCGTAACCACCGGAGAAGACCAGTGACGCCGAGAACAGTTCTCACCATCGCCGGCTCCGACTCCGGGGGCGGCGCCGGCATCCAGGCCGACCTGAAGACGTTCGCCGCGCTCGGCGCGTACGGCACGAGCGTGCTCACCGCCGTCACCGCGCAGAACACCCGGGGCGTCGACGCGGTCCTGCCGCTGCCCCCGCAGACCGTGCGCGACCAGCTGGACAGCGTGCTCGGCGACTTCGCCGTCCGCGCGGTGAAGACCGGAATGCTCGGCACCCCGGCCGTCGCCGACGCGGTGGCCGACGCGGCCCGGGCCGGGCGGCTGCCGCACCTGGTCGTCGACCCGGTGCTGGTCGCCACCAGCGGGCACCGGCTCGGCGTGGTGGAGGCGGTCGAGCGGCTGCTCCCGTACGCCGAGGTGGCGACGCCGAACTGCGCGGAGGCCGCGGCCCTCACCGGAGGCCCGGTGGGCACCGTCGAGGAGATGGTCGCGGCGGCCGAGGCGCTGGCGGCGCGCGGACCGGCGTTCGTGGTGGTGACCGGCGGCGACGTGGACGCGGCCGGCGAGTCGGTGGACGTGCTGGCGGGCGGGGGGACTACGCGGCTGCTGCGCGCGCCCCGGGTGGACACCCGGCACAACCACGGCACCGGCTGCTCGTTCGCGGCCGCCGTCGCGGTCCGGTTGGCCGCCGGCGACCCGGTGCCGGTCGCGGTGGAGGCCGCCAAGGAGTACGTCACCCGCGCGCTGACCGGCGCGCGGAGCTGGGAGCTGGGCGCGGGACGCGGCCCGCTGGACCACTTCGGCTGGTCCGCTTGACCGACAGGGAGGCTGTCATGCAGGCACGTCGCAAGGTGTACGTGGAAGGGTCCCGGCCGGACGTCCGGGTGCCGTTCGCCGAGGTGGCGCTGACCGGGGACAACCCGCCGGTCCGGCTCTACGACACCTCCGGCCCCGGCTCCGACCCGGAGGTCGGGCTGCCCGCGCTGCGCGGGACGTGGATCGCCGAGCGCGGCGACGTGGCGCCGGTCCGGGGCGCCGGCACCCCGCTGGCCGGGGTGGACGGGAAGCGGCCGACGCAGCTCGCGTACGCCCGGGCCGGGATCGTCACCCCGGAGATGGAGTTCGTGGCGATCCGGGAGTCGGTGGCGCCGGAGTTCGTCCGGGACGAGATCGCGGCCGGGCGGGCGGTGCTGCCGTTGAACGTCAACCACCCGGAGTGCGAGCCGGCGATCATCGGCAAGGCGTTCCTGGTCAAGGTCAACGCGAACATCGGCACCTCGGCGGTGACCTCGTCGGTGGCGGAGGAGGTGGAGAAGCTCACCTGGGCGACCCGGTGGGGCGCGGACACCGTGATGGACCTGTCCACCGGCAAGCGGATCCACGAGACCCGCGAGGCGATCGTGCGCAACGCCCCGGTGCCGATCGGCACCGTGCCGATCTACCAGGCGCTGGAGAAGGTCGGCGGCGACCCGGTGAAGCTGAGCTGGGAGGTGTTCCGCGAGACGGTGATCGAGCAGGCGGAGCAGGGCGTCGACTACATGACGGTGCACGCCGGGGTGCTGCTGCCGTACGTGCCGCTCGCGGTGGACCGGGTCACCGGCATCGTGTCCCGGGGTGGCTCGATCATGGCGGCCTGGTGCCTGGCGCACCACGAGGAGAACTTCCTCTACACGAACTTCGCCGAGCTGTGCGCGATCCTGGCCCGCTACGACGTGACGTTCTCCCTCGGTGACGGCCTGCGCCCCGGCTCCATCGCGGACGCCAACGACGAGGCGCAGTTCGCCGAGCTGCGCACGCTCGGCGAGCTGACGAAGGTCGCCTGGGAGCACGACGTCCAGGTGATGATCGAGGGCCCGGGGCACGTCCCGATGCACAAGATCAAGGAGAACGTGGACCTCCAGCAGGAGTGGTGCCACGAGGCGCCGTTCTACACGCTCGGGCCGCTGACCACCGACGTCGCGCCCGCGTACGACCACATCACCTCCGCGATCGGCGCGGCGATGATCGGCATGTTCGGCACCGCGATGCTCTGCTACGTCACGCCGAAGGAGCACCTCGGGCTGCCGGACCGGGACGACGTGAAGGCGGGCGTGATCGCCTACAAGATCGCGGCGCACGCGGCCGACCTGGCCAAGGGGCACCCCGGCGCGCAGGCGTGGGACGACGCGCTCTCCAAGGCCCGGTTCGAGTTCCGCTGGGAGGACCAGTTCAACCTGGCGCTCGACCCGGAGACCGCACGGGCCTACCACGACGCGACGCTGCCGGCGGAGCCGGCGAAGACCGCGCACTTCTGCTCGATGTGCGGGCCGAAGTTCTGCTCCATGAAGATCACCCAGGAGCTGAAGGACTACGCGGCGCGCGGCATGCGCGGCAAGTCCGAGGAGTTCGTCGCCTCCGGTTCCCGGGTCTACCTGCCGCTGGCCTGAGCGTTTCCGGGGCCGGGGAGAGCCCGGCCCCGGAGGGCTCAGTCGCGGTGGTGCCGGCCGGTCCGCAGCGAGCGGGTGTCGTCGGCGTTGTCGTCCGAGGCGAGACCGGCGACCCAGTCGACGTACTCGTCGTCGGTCGTGGCGTCCGGCTCGACCGTCCGGTCGGCCGGCTCCGGCTCGCCCTTGGCCCGGTTGCGCCGGAACAGGCCCCGCCGGGCCCTGGTCTTCCCGCCGACCGCGTCGGCGTCCTCCGGACCGGCGTGCCGCCCCCGCTCCCCGGTCGGGTCCGGCTCGGCGCCGTCCGGACCGGGACCGGCCTGCGCCGGCACGGTCGTCTCGGCGGCGGCGGTCCGGGGCGGCTCCGGAGCGGTCGGGCCGGCGGGCTTGGCGTTGGTGGCCAGCGCGTCCCAGCCGGTGCTCCGGCCCGGCTCGGGCAGTCCCTGGTGCCGGGGGCGGGGGGCCGGCTCGGCGCGGGCGGCCCGATCGTCGCCGTCCCGGCCGATGGCCGGCCCGCTCGGCCCGGTCGCGCTGTCCGGACGCGGCGGCCGGCTGGCGATCGGCCAGGCCGGCCGCACCTCGCCCGGCCGTTCGGCGACGTCCTCGAAGATGGGGAACCGGGGCCGGGGCGACGGGGGCGCGGCGGGTGGGCCGGCCGGCTCGGCGTCGTCGAAGAAGAAGCTCCGGGCGCGAGCCAGCTTCGGCTCGACCGGTGACTCGGCGGCCGGCGGGGCGATCGGCATGTCCGCGTCGCCCGGCGTCGCCGCGCCTCCCGGCTTCTCCGTGGCGGCCGGCGCCGGGTCGGCCGGCGTTCCCGTGGCGGCTGGCGCCGAGGCGGTCGGTGCCGGGTCGGTCGGTGTCGGGCCGGGCGGTGTCGGGTCGGCGGTGTCGCGCGGGGCGGAGGCGGTGGCCGCGGCGATCGGGCCCGCCGGCGGGACGTCCCCGGCCGGTGGCGTGGTGGCGGACACCGGCGCGGCGTCGCTCCGGCTGGTCCGGGCGGCGCGCGTGCGGCGCGACCGGGTGGGCCGGCCGGTGCCCTCGTCACCCGGTACGGCAGCGTCCACCGCCGGTACGGCGGCGTCGCGCGTCGGGCTCCGCGTCGCGTCGGGCGCCGTGACCGGCTCGGGCGTATCGCTCCCGGCGACGGGGCTGTCTCCGGTCGGCGTCCGGTCGTCGGTGGACCGCTCGGCCGCCCGGCCGCGTCGCGCCCGCGCGCCGCGTGCCGGGGCGGAGGGCGTCTCGGCCGGGCGGGGGGCGGACGCCGCCGGGTCGGTCCGCGGCTCGGGTTCCGGCCCGACGGCCCCGGTGGTCGAGGCGGTAGCCCCGCCGGTGGCCGTCGGCGCGTCGGCGGCCGCGCTGCCGGCGGTCGCGGTCCCCGCGACCGCCGGGGCCGGCTCGGTGACCGGCGCCGGCTCGGTGAGCGGGGCCGGCTCGGCGGCGGCATCGGTCCGGGGACGCGGTGGGGTGTCGTCCGGGTCCGGCCCGGCCGACGGCTGCGGCCCGGGCCGGCCGGCGGCCAGCACGTCGATGGCCGAGGTCCGCCGGCCCGGGGACAACAGGCCGGACACCGCGCGGGTGCGGGCGTGGTCCTCGTCGTCCGGCTGGCCCGGCGCGGTGGGCGGCCCGGGAACGGTGGGCTGTTCCGGGGCGACGTGCCGAGGGCCGGGGGACGCGCCGGCGGCGCCGCCGGTCTCCGGCCAGTCCCAGTGCGCGGGTGCGGGCCCGCCGGGCGCGGCCGGGGACGCCGCCGCGCCGGTGGCCGCGACCGTGGTGCCGGTGGCCGGCGCGGCGCCGGTCGCCGTGGGCGGCAGCGGCGCCAGGATGTCGGTCGGTTCCACGGCGTCGCCGGCCGCGCCGATCGGCCGGGGAAGCACCGTGGTGGCGGTCGAGCCGAGCGCTCCGGCGACAACCGCGATCAGCGCGCCGTAGTAGGGCGCGAGCTGGTAGCGGTCGGTCGCGGTGCCGGGGCCGGCGGTCAGGTAGGCGAAGGCGACCAGCACCGGGCCGGCCGCCCCGGCCGCGCCGCCGACCAGCGGCGGGTGCCCGGCCCGGCGGGCCAGCACGCCGACCGCGCCGCCCGCGAGCAGGGCCAGCACCGGTAGCAGCAGCATGGCCAGCCGCTGCGCCGCGGCCGGGTCCAGCCAGGACGGTTCGAGGACCCCCAGCCGTACGGTGGCCAGCGGGCGGTTGGCGACGATCGTCGGCGCGACGGAGAGCAGGGCGAGCAGCCAGACGATCCCGGCGGTGCCCGCGACGCCCCAGCCGAACGGCGGCTTGAGCAGCACGGTGATGGCCGCGCCCGCGCCCACCACCGCGCCGAGGGCGGCGCAGATGCCGGCGGCCCACACCGGGTCGACCGAGCCGCCCAGTTCGGCGGCGCGGGCCGGCTGCATGCAGAGCGGGGCGACCACGATCGCGCCCAGCGCGCTGACGCCGGCGATGGAGAGCAGCTCGGTGGTGCCGGCGGGGACCTCGTCCCGGCGGGCGAAGCGCTCGGTGAGGACGGCCCCGGCGACCGTGGCGACCGCGGCGAACCAGCCGACCCAGGCGAGCTGGGCGGGCCACCGGTTGACCGAGGCGTCGACGAACGCGCCGTCGAGACGGACGACGCCGAAGCCGTACGCGATGCCGAGCTGGCCGGCACCGGCGAGCACACTCACCCCGAGCGCCGTGAGCAGCAGCCTGCCCCACGTCCGAAAGGCCATGTCGGGCACGTTACGGCCCGGTGGGGTGGTTCGCCACCTTGCCACCGCGCGGCGCGGCGAACCCCGCCGGCGTGGCTACGTCAACTCGACCAGACGGGCGAGGTAGGTGGTGTCACCGACGTTGGTCAGCATGTGCACCGCGCCCGGGTCGCGGTAGACCACCCCGCCGGTGGGCTCGTCGGCGTCGATCGTGACGCCGTCGATCGTCTGCACCACGTTCTTCGCGCCCTGGACCGCCACCACCAGGTACGGGTGGTCGTGCCGATGCAGCGGCTGCCGCTCGCCCGGCTCCAGCCGGATGTGCCAGACGCGTACCCGGTCGTTCTCGAAGACGATCTCCTGGCCCACCGGGCCGAGTTCGGGTTCGGCGGAGAGGTCGGTCATCGTGGTCCGTCCAGTTGGGGGAGCACCTCGGCGGCGATCAGCTCCACGTGGTCGAGGTCGTCGAAGTCGATCAGCCGCAGGTGGACCCGGGTGGTCCCGACCGCGGCGAACTCGCCGAGCCGGTCGACGAGCTGGGCCGGGGAGCCGACCACCGGGTCCTCCGGCGGGAGCGCGCTGGTGACGTGCAGCGGCGCGGCCCGGCGCCGTGCCTCGGCGTCGGTGCGTCCGATCGCCACCACGACGCCGGCGGAGAGCGTCAGCGGCGCGCGGCCGGAGGCGTCACGGCCGGTGCGGTCGCACGCCTCGCGGACCCGCTCGTACGCGGCGGCCGTCTCGGCGACGCTCTTGAACGGCATGTTGAACTCGTCGGCGTACCGGGCGGCCAGCTCGGGGGTGCGCTTCGGGCCGCGGCCGCCCACGATCACCGGCGGGCCGGGCTGCTGCACCGGCTTGGGCAGCGCGGGCGCGTCGGCCAGCCGGTAGTGCTCGCCGGTGAAGCTGTACGTCTCGCCGAGCGGGGTGCGCCACAGCCCGGTGACGATCTCCAACTGCTCGGCCAGGCGGTCGAACCGCTCGTTGACCGGCGGGAACGGGATGCCGTAGGCGGTGTGCTCGCGCTCGAACCAGCCGGCGCCGATGCCCAGCTCGACCCGGCCGCCGCTCATCCGGTCGACCTGGGCGACCATGACGGCCAGCGGTCCGGGCAGGCGGAAGGTCGCCGAGGTGACCAGCGTGCCGAGCCGGATCCGGGAGGTCTCCCGGGCCAGCGCGGCGAGCGTGAGCCAGGCGTCGGTGGGGCCGGGCAGCGCCGGCTCGTCTCCCATGGCCCGGTAGTGGTCGGCCCGGAAGAAGCCCTCGAAGCCGGTCTCCTCGACCAGGCGGGCGAACCGGAGCTGGTCGTCGTAGTCCGCTCCGCGGTGGGGTTCGGTGAAGACCGAGACCCGCATGGTCACCGTCCTCCCGCCGCCGCGGCCCGCGGCGGCGTCTCGGTCGACGCGGCCGGCGGGTCCGCCGGGCCGGCCGACGCGGGTACGCCCGGGGCGTCCCGCTCCATCAGCAGTTCGTGCAGCTCGGCGCTGATCCGCGCGACGTCGGCCAGGTGCGCGTGCCGGCCCAGGGTGCGGGGCCGGGGCACGGTCACCTCGACCACCTCGCGGATCCGGCCGGGGCGGGGGCTGAGCACGACCACGCGATCGGCCAGCAGCACCGCCTCGTCGATCGAGTGGGTGACGAAGACGATGGTGGCCTTCGTGTCCATGTGCACCCGCTGCAGCTCCCCGGAGAGCTCCTCCCGGGTCAGCGCGTCGAGCGCGGAGAACGGCTCGTCCATCAGCATCACCCGGGGTGAGCCGATCAGCGACCGGCAGAGCGAGACGCGCTGCTGCATGCCGCCGGACAGCTCGTGCGGCAGGCGCTTCTCGAAGCCGCCCAGCCCGGCCATCTCCAGCAGCTCGCGGGCCCGGTCGCGGTGCTTGGCCCGGCTCCAGCCGAAGATCTCCACCGGCAGCAGGACGTTGTCGAGCACCGTGCGCCAGGGCAGCAGGGCCGGCCGCTGGAACAGCATGGCCACGTCCCGCCGCGGCTTCGTGATCGGCGTGCCGGCGACGGTGATCTCGCCGGCGGTGACCGGCAGCAGACCGGCGATCATGCGCAGCAGCGTGGACTTGCCGCAGCCGGACCGGCCCAGCACGGCGACGAACTCACCCTCGGCGACGTCGAGGTCGATGCCGCGCAGTGCCTCCACCCGCCCCGAACGGCCGTCGAAGGTGCGGGACACCCCGGACAGTCGGATCATCTCCCGCCGGCTCCCTTCCACCGTCGTCGCGAACGTGAGCCGGGCTAGCGTAGCGGGGATCGTGCTTATAGCACCGTCCGGGGTGGACGTCAGTCCGCTTTCCGTCACGCAACTTCGTTTCCTTTCCGCAACCCGGACGGTTGCGGCGCGTCATCAGCCTTCTCGTACGCTGTTGCGCGCGAAGAGTCCCCTCACGACGGTCCAGTCGGCTGCCCCTCCTGCCGACCCCGTCGGACCCACGACCCGACCGGCGAAGAAGTCCTGGTCGGAAAGGACATGGTGCACTGATGAGAAGGTTGACCCGTACGGTCGCCGCCGCGGCGCTGGCGACCGCCCTCGCCCTCGTCGGCGGCTGCAGCAGCGACTCGGACAAGTCCGAGGGCGGCGGCGGCAACGGCGCGGCGCTGGAGAAGGTGACCTACCTCACCTCGTTCGGCAACTTCGGCCGTGACTCCTACGCCTGGGTGGCGAAGGACAAGGGCTTCTTCAAGGAGGCCGGCTTCGACGTCGACATCAAGCCCGGCCAGGGCACCGGTTCCGTCATCCAGACCATCACCGGCGGTCAGGCCGACTTCGGCCCGATCGACCTGACCGGCGGCATCCTGCAGCTCGGCAACGGCCAGGCCAAGGACTTCGTCGCGGTGGCCGCGATCCAGCAGCGCACCATGGCGGCCATCGTCACGGTCGAGGGCAAGAACATCGCCACCCCGAAGGACCTCGAGGGCAAGAAGCTCGCCGACACCCCGACCTCCGTCGTGCGCAACCTCTTCCCGACGTACGCCCGGCTGGCCGGCATCGACGGCAGCAAGGTGACCTGGGTCAACGGTGAGGCGCAGGGCCTGATCGGCATGCTCGGCTCGGGCTCGGTGGACGGCATCGGCCAGTTCGTCGTCGGCCAGCCGACGGTCGAGGCGGTGGCCAAGAAGAAGCCGGTCGTGCTGCCTTACAGCAACGTGATGCAGGACCTCTACGGCAACGCGCTGATCACCTCCACGAAGATCGCCAAGGAGAAGCCGGAGATGGTCAAGAAGTTCACGGCCGCTCTGCTCAAGGGCCTGGAGTACTCCCTGGAGCACCCGGAGGAGGCGGGCGAGATCCTGAAGAAGAACGTGCCGGCCGCGAACCCGGGCGCGTCCGCCGCGGAGCTGCAGCTGATGGCCGCGTACGTCCGGTCGAGCAACTCCGGCACCGCGATCGGCACGCTGGACAGCGGCCGGGTGGCCAAGAGCATCGCGCTGCTGCAGGGCGCGGGCGCGCTCAAGCAGAACCTCACCCCGGACCAGATCATCGACTTCAACCTCGCGCCGAAGGCCTGACCGGTCGGCTCGGGTCACGGGGGTGCGCCCCGCCGGAACACCCGGTGGGGCGCACCCCCTTCGCGTGCCGGTCGTCCTGACCGGCCGAGAGAGGAGGACACGTTGACGCAGTTGACCGAGGCCCGGCCGGGGGCGCCGGAGGAGCCGGCCCCGACCGCGCGGCCCCGTCGCGGCCCGGCGGTACGCCCGGCGGCGGTCGGGTTGCCGGCGCTGGGGCTGGTCATCGCGGTGGCCGCATGGTGGCTGGTCACCTCGGGGCTGCACCTGGTGCACCCGGTGGCGTTGCCGCCGCCGCAGGACGTGGCCCGCTCGCTGGCCGCCACCACCGACGTGCTGCTGCCGGCGCTGGGCATCACCACCTGGATGACCCTCGCCGGCTTCCTGCTCTCGGCGGCCGTCGGCGTGCTGATCGGGATGGCGCTGGCCGCGTCCCGCCGGGTGGAGCGGATGTTCGCGCCGCTGCTGGTGGCGGTGAACGCGGTCCCGAAGATCGCCTTCGGTCCGCTGCTCGTGGTGGCCGTGGGTTTCGGCCAGAAACCCATCCTGACGATGGTGTTCCTGCTCTGCTTCTTCCCGATCGTGCTCTCCACCGCCACCGGGCTGACCACCACCCCGGCCGACCTGGCGGAGCTGGGCCGGTCGCTCAACGCGTCCTGGTGGCAGTCGTTCCGCAAGGTGCGTTTCCCGGCCGCCCTGCCGCAGATCTTCGTCGGCCTCAAGGTGGCCATGCCGCTGGCCGCGATCGGCGCGGTGATCGGGGAGTTCTACTCGGACCGGCCCGGCCTGGGCTACCAGATCCTGCAGTACAACGGCGTCGGCGACACCGCGACCGCCTGGGCGGCCATCGTGCTGGTGGCGCTGATGAGCATCGTGCTCTACGCGGTGCTGAGCCTGATCGAGCGCCTCGCCCTGCCCTGGGTCCGGGCCACCACCTCCGCCCGCTGACCCACCCCGAGGGGAGGTGGGCCCCGGCGCCGGGGCCCACACCCCCACGGTGACTACCCGGCGAGCCGCCAGCGACCACCACGAGCGACAAGCGTCGTCAACGCCTGCGGCATCAGCCCGGAGTGGTTGTCCGGGGTCATCCGGATCGGCCCGGAGAGGCCGTCGAGCTGTGCGGTCTCCAGGACGTCGCGCAGCGCGTCCCGGTTCACCTCGCCCGGCTTCCCGCCGGCGCGCTGCTCGGCGTCGGCGATGAGCTGCACCGCGTCCGCGGCGAACGAGGAGAAGCCGTTGTAGCCACCGAACCGGGCGGTGTAGTCCTGGAACCACTGCCGGCGGGCGGCCTTGGCCGGGGTGGTGGCGATGACGTCGTCGATCACCATCGTCTGGGTGAAGATGAGCGTGGCCTGCTCGGTGGAGCGGGCCGACGGGCCCAGGAACAGGTCACCGGCGGCCGAGGCGTCGAAGAAGAACGAGCCGCCGAACTTGCTCTGCCGGGCGGTGGTGGCGGCCAGCGTCGCCTGCTCCGGCGTGGTCCAGAGGACCAGGGCCTGCGGCTTCTTGGCGATCAGGTCGCTGATCTGGGTGCTCACCTCGGTGTCGGTGGTGCGCACCGACTCGGCGCCGACGAGCCGTACCGAGGTCTTGCCGAACTCGCGCCGCAGCGCGGTCAGCCCCTCCTGGCCGTAGCCGTCGGCGCTGTGCAGCACGGCCACCTTGCGGATCTGACGCCGGCTCAGTTCGGTGGTGAGCGCCGCCGCGCTGTCGGCCGCATTCGGCGCGAGCTTGAAGACGTATCGGCGCTGGCCGACCGGCTCGGTGACCGCGCCGGCGGAGGCGAGCGCGATGGTGGGAATGCGCTTGTCGCCGATCGTGCGGGCGGCGCCGACGGCGCATTCGTTGCAACTGCCCATGATGACGGCGCTCACCTGTGCGTCACCACTGAAATCGTTGATGTTCCGCAAGGACTCGGCCGCGTCGGAGCGGTTGTCCTTCACCCTCAGCTTGATCTGCCGGCCACCCAGCGCGCCCGAGGCGTTCAACTGGTCGACCTTCAGTTCCAGAGCCCTTTGGTAGACCTTGCCGATCGGCGCGGAAGCGCCGGAGAGTTCGAGGTCGGCGGCGATCACGATCGGGCTGGTGTCCTGCGGTTCCCCGCCGATCCCACAGCCGGTGAGCGTGGTGGCCAGCACGGCCGATGCGAGCACCGCGATGCGCGCGGAGCGGATGGGGCTCAACTCAGTCCTCCAGGTGCGGCGCGGGTCGACGCCCGATCACCGCCGCTCGTCCGTCCTCAGTGGAGGAACGGGATTGGTGTGCCGTACGGTGTGCGCGAAGCCTGCAAAACCTTGCCAATGCCGGGCCCTGTGGTCAAGCGCGGACGCCGGAAGCCGTTTCGGGACGCTCATCCCACATGCTGGGGACACGAAACGTTAACCGACAATTACTGCCCAGATGCGCGTGACCACTCTGGAGTGACATCCCCTGTTCAGGGGGTTGGAGAAAAGAAGGTATTAGGTGATCGGATCTCGGGTTGAGTCGACCCCGACCGTTTCCTGCCTCACTGCGGCTTCCCAAACAGGATCTCGTCTGATGAAATCGCGGCCGTGCCGCGCGTGGCGCTGGCCGCTGCACCAGGCACGGGTCAGCGGGTCGCGCGTGGAAGAAACGACGGAGGCGATGTCGTGAGCACCGGACCTACGACCCTGCCCGGGAGCCCCAACGCCGAACAGCGGAACCGGCGACGGCGCCTGCCCAGGCTGCGCGACGCGCGGATCCGCTCCAAGCTCGCCCTCATCCTGGTCGTTCCGGTAGCCGCTGTCATCGCACTGGCAACTATCCGACTCATTTCCGTGGGCCAGGGCGCGTACGAGGCGGACCAGGTCCGCGCGCTCACCGCGGTCTCGGTCGACGTCTCGGCGCTCACCCAGGACCTGCACAAGGAGCGGATGGCGGCGGCGGCCTTCCTGGCCGACCCGGAGCAGAAGCCCGACGACTACAACCTGCGGGTGCGTCGCACGGACGAGCGGATCGCGGCGTACCGCGAGGAGCGCGACAAGCTCGGCGACGTGTCGGCCGCGATCCGGGACCGGCTGAAGGTGATCGACGACCACCTGGCCACGCTCAACGGCACCCGCCAGGAGGTGCTCGACCGCCTGCAGATGCCGGTGGCCGAGGCGAGCCTGCGTTACGGGATCGTCCTCGACGACCTGGTCTCGTACGGCGACGCGCTGGCCCAGCAGCCCGGCGCGGAGAGCCTCGCCGACGCCCGCCGGGCGGTGGCCGCGTTCGCCCACGCCAAGGCCGAGGTCGCGGAGGAGCAGGCGGTCGCGTTCACCGCGCTCGCCGCCGGCGGCCGGATCGACGAGGAGCAGTTCTCCTCCTTCGTCGCCACCCTGACCGGCCAGCAGGAGGCGCTGCTCGCCTTCTCCCGGGCCGCCGCGCCGGAACAGCGGGGCCTGGTGGACCGCACCGTCTCCGGCGACGCGGTCCAGCTCGCCGACCGGGTCGCCAACGACCTGTCCCGGTCGGTCGGCAAGCCCACGCAGGTCACCCGGGACGAGGCGTCCGCCGCCATCGGCGCGGTCGACGACCTGATGCGGTGGGCGGAGATCCAGCTCCTGGACGAGCTGCTGGCCGACGCCGACGCGGTGCGCGCGGACGTGATCCGGCAGGCCTTCGTGGAGAGCCTGCTCGTGCTGCTCACCCTGGCCGTCGCCGTCACGCTCGCGGTGGTGCTCGCCCGCTCGCTCAACGACTCGCTGCGCCGGCTGCGTGAGGGCGCGCTCTCGGTCGCCAACCACGACCTGCCGGACGCGGTGAGCCGGCTGCAGAACGTCAACGCCATCGGCGACGGCGGCGTGGACGAGATCGTCCAGCAGGTCCGCGACCCGATCAAGCTGTCCAACCGGGACGAGGTCGGCCAGGTGGCGGTGGCCTTCAACGTGGTCCACCGCGAGGCGGTCCGGGTCGCGGCCGAGCAGGCCGCGCTGCGGACCAGCGTCTCGGCGATGTTCCTCAACCTGGCCCGCCGCTCGCAGAGCCTGGTCGACCGGATGATCGGCGAGCTGGACGCGATCGAGCGCGGCGAGGAGGACCCGAAGCGGCTGGCCCAGCTCTTCGAGCTGGACCACCTGGCCACCCGGATGCGCCGCAACGACGAGAACCTGCTGGTCCTGGCCGGGGCCGACTCGGCGGTGCCGCGCCGCGACGACGCGCTCCTGGTCGACGTGCTGCGCGCCGCCCAGTCCGAGGTGGAGCTCTACAACCGGATCGAGTTCGGCACGGTCGACACCGACATCTCGGTCGCCGCGCACGCCGTCAACGACGTGGTCCGCCTGGTGGCCGAGCTGCTCGACAACGCCACCCGGTTCTCGCCGCCGAACACCTCCGTGGTGGCCGACGGTCGCCGGATCCGCGACTACGTGCTGATCCAGATCGAGGATCGGGGTCTCGGCCTCAGCGACGAGCAGCTCGACTCGCTCAACCGACGCCTGGCCGCGCCGCCGACCGTCGACGTGGCCGCGTTCCGGCTGATGGGTCTGGCCGTGGTCAGCCGGCTCGCCTCCCGCTACGGGATCCGGGTCGAGCTGCGCCGCAACGTCGAGGGCGGCACGGTCGCCCAGGTGACGCTGCCGAACCCCACCGTGGTGCTGCCGGTCAACCGGGGCCAGGCCCCGCTGACCCGGCCGCGTCAGCCGCTCGCCGTGGAGCAGTCGCCGTTGAGCCAGGTCGGCGCCGCCGACGCGCTGGCCGGCGCCGGCCGGGGCGCGACCGCGACCCTCGCCGAGCAGTGGCGCGGGGCGACCACCCCACCGCCCGCCCGCTGGCAGGCCCCGGCCGAGGCGCGGGACACCGCCGCGCCGGTCGTGCACCTCGGCGGGGCGACCGGCGCGATGCCCACCGTCTCCAGCCCGGTTGCCGCCGCGCCGACGACCGCGCCCACGCCGGTGTCCGGCGCCGGCTGGTCGGCGGGTGGGCCGACGGTCGCGTACCCCGCTCTGGACCCGCTGCCGCAGCGGGCGCCGAGCAGCGACACGGCGGCCACCGCGGCACCGCCGGCCTACCAGCCGCCGGCCGTGCCGCCACCGGCGGAGCCCACCCCGGCCGCACCGGTGGTGGCCCGGCCGGAACGGCCGGCCGAGGCGCCGATATTCCGGGAGATGGAGGCGGTCTGGTTCCGCTCACACGGAGAGGACGAGACCACCATCTTCACCCGGCCCCGGTTCGACGAGCCGCCCGCACCGACGCAGCCGGCGGCGCCGTCACCCGCACCGGTGCCGCCCGCAGTGCCGGAGCCGGCCGCGTCGATGCAGCCCACTGCCGCGACGCGACCGCCGCTGCCCACCCGCACCCCCGGCGCCCAGGCGGCCGGGATCACCACGCCGCCGCCGTACAGCCCGCCGCCGGTGCCGCCCACCCGGCCCGCCGCGGCGGCCCCGCCGCCGGCGAACCCGGTGTCGCCGGCCCCCGCGCCCGCCTCGCCCGTCGACCCGGAGGCCTGGCGGACGGCGGCCGACGAGGGGTGGACCCGGGCCAGCCGGGCCGCCGAGCCCACCACCGGCGGCACCACCCGCTCCGGCCTGCCCAAGCGCGTGCCGCAGGCCCAGCTCGTGCCCGGTGGGATCGAACCGAAGAGCGGGCGGGACCGCAGCCGACGTACCCCGGACGAAGTGCGGGGGCTGCTCTCCGCGTACCACCGCGGCGTCCAGCGGGGCCGTACGGCCGGCGCCGACCCGACCAGCACCTCGACCAAGGAGACGAACCGATGAACAGGCCGGCTGCCATGCAGGACATGGGTTGGCTGCTCACCAACTTCGCCGACAGCGTGGCCGGCATCGCCCACGTGGTGGCGGTGTCCGCGGACGGGTTGCTGCTCGCCTCCTCCCGGGACCTCCCCGGGGACCGGGCCGACCAGCTGGCCGCGATCACCTCCGGCGTGGTGAGCCTGACCGAGGGCGCGGCGCGGATGTTCAGCGCCGGCGGGGTGTTGCAGACCGTGATCGAGATGGACAGCGGATACCTGTTCCTGATGTCCATCAGCGACGGCTCGTCGATGGCCGTGCTCGCGGCGCGCAGCTGCGACGTCGGTCAGGTGGGCTACGAGATGGCACTGCTGGTGGAGCGGGTCGGCCAGGCGTTGGTCCCGTTGCCGAGGGACGCCGTCCGGTCCTGACCGGGCCGGTCGACCTGGTGATCCGGAGCCGCTTCGGCTCCGTACGAGGGGAGGTGATCGCGAGTTGGAACCGCGACGTGATCCGCGTGGCGCGCTGGTGCGACCGTACGCGGTCACCCGGGGCCGCACCGAGCCGTTGCAGAACATCGCGCTCGAGGCGGTGCTGTCCAGCACGCCGACGCAGTCGGCCGAGGCGCGCTTCGCCGGGCACGACAAGTACCGCATCTCCTCGGTCTGTGAGGGCCGGGCACAGTCGCTGGCGGAAATCGCCGCTTACACCCGGATGCCGCTGGGCGTCACCCGGGTGCTGGTCGCCGACATGGTGGCCGAGGGCCTGCTGACGCTACACACTGCCGCTCCCGCGACGGGCTTCGCGGCGCGCATGAACCTGCTTGGAAGGGTGCTAAGTGGACTTCGCGAACTATGACCCCGACGGGGCGAACCGCGGCCGGGAGATCATCTCCGCGAAGATCGTGATCGCGGGCGGCTTCGGGGTGGGCAAGACCACCCTGGTCGGGGCGATCTCCGAGATCCAGCCGCTGACCACCGAGGCCCTGATGACCGCGGCCGGGGTGGGCATCGACGATCCGTCGAAGGTGCCGGGCAAGGAGACCACCACGGTCGCCATGGACTTCGGGCGTATCACCATGGCCGAGGACCTGATCCTCTACCTCTTCGGCACCCCCGGCCAGACCCGGTTCTGGTTCATGTGGGACGAGATCATCCGGGGCGCGGTGGGCGCGGCGGTGCTGGTGGACACCCGCCGGATCACCGACGCGTTCGCGCCGCTGGACTACTTCGAGAACCGCAAGCTGCCGTACGTGGTGGCGCTGAACCGCTTCGACGACGCGCCGCACTACGAGCTGGAGGAGATCCGGGAGGCGCTGGCCATCTCGCCGGACGTGCCGCTGGTGATGTGCGACGCCCGGCGGCGGGAGTCGGTCAAGCAGGTGCTGGTCACGGTGGTGGAGCACGCCATGCTCCGGCTCCAGGCCGAGCACGGCTTCCCGGCCTCGGTCGGCTGAGACCGCCTGCGGGTCAGTCGACCCGCAGGCGGTAGCCGCGCTTGACCACCGTCTGCACCACGCGGGGGGCCTTCAGGCCGACCCGCAGGCGGGCGACCGCCATCTCCACCGCGTGCTCGTCGGCGCCGCGCGGCAGCGTGCGCAGCAGCGCGGTGCGCGACAGCACCTTCCCGGGCGACGCCGCGAGCGCCCGCAGCACCGCCATCGGGGCCGGCGCCAGCGGGCGCAGCTCGCCGTCGACCACCGCGGCGTGTCCGCGCAGCGTGAGCACGTGCCCGGCCGCCTTCACCGAGACGGTACGCCGGGGCAGCTCCTCGACGATCGTGCGCACCAGGGCACCCAGCCGGGCCCGGCTCGGCGCGCTCACCGGCACCCCCCGCCGCACCAGCGGCTCGGCGGTGACCGTGCCGACGCATCCGGCCAGCACGTCGCCGCGCAGCGCCTCCAGCACCGTCTCGGCGCGGTCCCCGGCCGCCCGCAGCAGGGCCTCGGCCGCCGGCGCGGAGGTGAACGTGACGGCGTCGACCAGCCGTCCCGCGACCAGGTCGATGAGCCGGTGCAACGGCGCCGGGTCGGCCGGCGGCGCCCAGCGGTAGACCGGCACCTCGATCACCGTCGCCCCGGCCGTGACCAGCGCCTCGGTGCACTCCGGCTGCCGGTCGCCGTGCAGTTGCAGCGCCACCACCTGGCCGGCGACGCCGCGCCGGACCAGGTGCTCGACCACCTCGTCGCAGCTCTCCGACGCGGGCGACCAGTGCTCGCGCAGCCCGGCGGCACGGATCGCCCCGGTCGCCTTGGGTCCGCGGGACACCACGTAGGCGCGGGCGAGGGTGGCGCGCAGCGGCTCGGCCAGCCCCCACCCCTCGGCGGCCTCCAACCAGCCCCGCATCCCGATGCCCGTGTTGGCCATCAGCACGTCCGGCGGGTGCGCCAGGCAGGCCCGGGTGGCCTCACGCAGGTCGGTGTCGTCGGCGAGCGGCACGATCCGCAGCGCCGGGGCGAGGACCACCCGCGCGCCGCGCCGCTGGAGCAGGGCGGCCAGCTCGTCGCGGCGCCGGTCCGCGGTGACCCCGATGGTGAAGCCGGCCAGCTCGTCGCGCATCATTCCTCCTGCCGCAACCGCACCTCGACCAGGCCGTCCCGGCAGCGCGCCCGGTGCCGCCGCAGCGTCACCCCGGGCAGGTCCAGGCAGCGCCCGGTGGTGAGGTCGTAGACCTGCTTGTGCAGGGGGGAGGCGAGCGTCGGCACCCCGCCCCGGCTGCCGACCAGGCCCCGGGACATCACGTACACGCCACCGACCGGGTCCAGGTTGTCCACCGCGAACAGCCCGGCGGCGGTGCGGAAGAGCGCGACCTGCACGCCGTCGACGAGCGCGGCGACGCCCCGGTCGAGGTCGAGCCGGTCCGGCGGGCAGACCGGCGTCCAGCCGAGCGTCACGGTCGGGCTCATCGCCGCACCTCCGGCAGGCCCAGCACGACCGGTTGCCGGCGGTCGCCCGGCGGCGCGCCCCGGGCCGGCACCGGCTGGCCGCGTTCGACCGCGAAGGTGATGGACGGGTCGGGCACGTCCGGCGCGTTGACGAACGAGGTGAAGCGGCGCAGCCGGTCCGGGTCCTCCAGCACGTCCCGCCACTCGTCGGAGTAGCCGGCCACGTGCCGGGCCATGGCCGCGTCGAGGTCGGCGCAGAGACCCAGCGAGTCGTCCACGAGCACCGACCGGAGGTGGTCGAGGCCGCCGTCCATGGCCTCGATCCAGGCGGCGGTGCGCTGCAACCGGTCGGCGGTGCGGACGTAGTACATGAGGAACCGGTCGATCAGCGTGACCAGCTCCCCGGTGCCCAGGTCGGTGGCGAACAGGTCGGCGTGCCGGGGCCGGAAGCCGCCGTTGCCGCCGACGTAGAGGTTCCAGCCGGTTTCGGTGGCGATGACGCCGAAGTCCTTGCTCCGCGCCTCGGCGCACTCGCGGGCGCAGCCGGAGACCGCCGACTTGAGTTTGTGCGGGGCGCGCAGGCCCCGGTAGCGCAGCTCCAGCGCGACGGCGAGCCCGACCGAGTCCTGCACCCCGTACCGGCACCAGGTGTCGCCGACGCAGGACTTCACCGTGCGCAGCGCCTTGCCGTACGCGTGACCGGACTCGAAGCCCGCGTCGACCAGCCGGCGCCAGATCTGCGGCAGCTGGTCGACCCGCGCGCCGAACAGGTCGATCCGCTGCCCTCCGGTGATCTTGGTGTAGAGCCGGAAGTCCCGGGCCACCTCGCCGATCGCGATCAGCTTCTCCGGGGTGATCTCGCCACCGGGTATCCGGGGCACCACCGAGTAGCTGCCGTCGCGTTGCAGGTTGGCCAGGAAGTGGTCGTTGGTGTCCTGCAGCGACGCCGCCTCGCCGTCGAGCACGTGGCCGGTGCCGAGGGAGGCCAGGATCGAGGCCACCACCGGCTTGCAGATGTCGCAGCCGCGCCCGCGCCCGTGCTCGGCGACGAGCCGGGAGAACGTGCGGATGCCGCGCACCCGGATGAGGTCGAACAGCTCCTGCCGGGTGAGGTCGAAGTGCTCGCAGAGCGCGCGGGACTGGCGTACCCCGGCGGCGTCCAGCAGCTGCTTGAGCATCGGCACGCAGGAGCCGCAGCTGGTGCCCGCCCGGGTGCACGCCTTCAGCGCCGGCACGTCGGTGGCCCCACCGGCGATCGCCGCGTCCAGGTCGGCCCGGGTGACCGCGTTGCAGGAGCAGACCTGGGCGGCGGCGGGCAGCGCGCCGGCGCCCGCGCCGCCGGTGGGCGCGAGCAGCGCCAACGGGGGAGCGGGCAGCGGCCCGCCGACGCTCGCCCGCAACGTCGGGTAGGCGCTCGCGTCCCCGACCAGCACGCCGCCGAGCAGCGTCCGCGCGTCGTCGGAGAGGACCAGCTTCGCGTACGAGCGGGTGACCGGGTCGGTGAACGTCACGTCGAGGCAGCCGGGGGTGACCCCATGGGCGTCGCCGAACGACGCCACGTCCACGCCGAGCAGCTTGAGCTTGGTCGCGGTGTCCGCGCCGGGGAACGTGGCCGCCCCACCGAGCAGCCGGTCGGCGACCACCTCGGCGGTCGCGTAGCCGGGCGCGACCAGGCCGTGACAGGCGCCGTCCACCGCGGCGCACTCGCCGACCGCCCAGATCCGCTCGTCGGCGGTCCGGCAGGCCGCGTCCACCAGCACGCCGCCGCGCGGGCCGACCGGCAGCCCGGCCGCCCGGGCCAGCTCGTCCCGGGGCCGGATCCCGGCGGCCACCACCACCAGCTCCGCGTCGACCGTGCGGCCGTCCGCGAGCGACAGCGCGGCCACCGTGCCGTCCGGCCCGGGACGCAGCGCCGTGGTGGCCACCCCGAGGTACGACGTGACGCCCAGCTCCTCGACGTACCGGCGGAGCATGGCCCCGCCCGCCTCGTCCACCTGCACCGGCATCAGCCGGGGCGCGAACTCGACCACGCTGGTGGCGAGCCCGAGCAGCCGCAGCGCGTTGGCCGCCTCCAGGCCGAGCAGGCCGCCACCGATCACCGCGCCGGTCCGCCGGCCCCGGGCGTGCTCCCGGATCGCGGCCAGGTCGTCCAGCGTCCGGTAGACGAAGACCCCCGGCAGGTCCGTGCCGTCGACCGGCGGGACGAAGGGGTACGACCCGGTGGCCAGCACCAGCGCGTCGTAGGGGTACTCGCCGTCCGCCGTCGTCACCACCCGGCGGGCCCGGTCGACGCCGGTGACCGGTTCGCCCAGCCGCAGCTCCACCCCGTCGTCGGGGGTGTGCAGGCTCAGCTCGTCCGCGTCCACCCCGTCGAAGAGCGCGGAGAGCCGCACCCGGTCGTACGCCGGACGGCGCTCCTCGGCGAGCACCGTGACCCGCCACCGCCCGTCCCGGTCGCGGGTCCGCAGCGCCTCGACGAAGCGCTGCCCGACCATGCCGTTGCCGACGACCACCAGCCGCTCGCTCATCACACCTCCACCGCCTCGCGGTTCGCATCCGGGTCGCGTACCTCGTCGGTCGTGGGCGGGTCCGCCTCGGCGAGCCAGCCGGCGATGCCGGCGACCGCGTCCCGGCACCCGCCGCAACCGGTGGCGGCGCGGGTCGCGGCGGACAGCGCCGCGACGCTGCGGGCGCCCGCGCGCCAGCACGCCACCAGCGCGCCCTTGCTCACGTCGTTGCACCGGCACACGACGGCGGCGTCCGGCATCAGCGCCGGGGACGCGGCCGGTTCGGCCGGGGCCGCGCCGAACGCGCGGCCGAGCAGCAGCGACCGCCGGTCCGCCGGCACCGGCGCGCCCCGGTCGAAGAGCTGCACCACCGTGCCGACCGTCGGGTTGTCGCCGAGCAGGATCGCCCCGGTCAGGCGCTCGTCGCGGATCCGCAGCCGGGCGTAGGTGCCCCGCGCGGGGTCGGTGAACGTCAGCTCCTCGACCGGCCCGGTCCCGGTCGGGACTCCGGCCACGTCGCCCATCGAGGCCAGGTCGATGCCGGCGGCCTTGAGCCGGGTCACCACCGGTCGGGGCCGGTAGCGGACCAGCGGGTCGCCGCCGGTCAGCAGGTCGGCGACCACCCGGGCCTGCGCCCAGGCCGGCGCGACGAGCCCGGTCGGCGTGCCGTCGTGCTGGGCGCAGTCGCCGATCGCCGAGATGCGCCGGTCGTCGGTCCGCATCCGGTCGTCCACCACCACGCCCCGGTCGACGGCCAGCCCGGCGGCCGCGGCCAGCGCGGTGTCGGGGCGGACGCCGCAGCAGAGCACCAGCAGGTCGGCGGCGACCGACTCGTCGTCGCCCAGGCGCAGGCGGACGCCGTCGGCGTCGGCGGTGACCCCGGTGGCGGGGACACCCAACCGGACCCGGACGCCCAGCGCGGCGAGGGTGTCCACGAGGACCGCTCCGGCCGGCGGGTCGAGCTGGCGTTCCATCAGGTGGCCGACCGGGTGGACCACGGTCACGGCGACGCCCCGGGCGGCGAGCCCGCGGGCCGCCTCCAGCCCGAGCAGCCCGCCGCCGAGCACGAGGGCGTGGCGCGCGTCCCGGGCGGCGGCGAGGATCCGCCGGCAGTCGGCCAGCGTGCGGAACGGGACCACCCGGTCCGGCAGCGGGTCGAGCCCGGGCAGCGGCGGCACCACGGACCGGCTGCCGGTGGCGAGCACCAGGTGGTCGTAGCCGTGCCGGGCGCCGTCGGCGGTGCGCACCTCCCGGGCGGTCCGGTCGATCGCGGTGACCGGCGCGCCGGTCCGCACGTCCACGCCCGGGCCGACGGCCTCGACCAGTTCCAGGTCCGGCTCGTCGATCCGGCCGGCGAGCAGGGTGGAGAGCATGATCCGGTTGTACGCGCGGTGCGGCTCCGCCCCGAGCACGGTGACCCGGTGGTCGCCGTCGCGCGCGTGCAGCTCGGCGACGAGGCGGGCCCCGGCCATGCCGTACCCGACGACCACGATCCGGGCGGTCATGCCGGCTCCACCCGGACCGCGCAGATCTTGAACTCGGGCATCCCGGAGACCGGGTCGAGCGCGTCGTTGGTGACCGAGTTGGCCCGGGCCGCGCCGGGCCAGTGGAACGGCGCGAAGACGGTGTCCGGCCGGATCGTCGGGGTGAGCCGGGCCGGCGCGCGCAGCTCGCCCCGGCGGGAGACCACGCGGACCGGCGTGCCGTCGGCCACGCCGAGCCGGGCGGCCAGGTCGGGGTGCAGCTCCACGAAGCCGCCGGGGGCGGCCCGGCGCAACGCGGCCACCCGCCTGGTCTGGGTGCCGGACTGGTACTGGGCCAGCACCCGCCCGGTGGTCAGGTGCAGGGGGTAGTCGGCGCAGACCGGCTCGGCGGCCGGGCGGTGGGCCACCGGGTGGAACCGGGCGCGGCCGTCCGGGGTGGGGAACCGGTCGGTGAAGAGCCGGGGGTGGTCCGGCCCGTCGGGGTCCGGGCAGGGCCAGAAGACGCCGGTGTCGGCGTCGATCCGGTCCCAGGTGATCCCGGCGTAGTCGGCCGGGCCGCCGGCCGAGGCCCGGCGCAGTTCCTCGAACACCTCGCGCGGATCGCTCGGCAGCGGTGTCGGGCCGGGCAGCCGGTCGGCGAGCGCGGCGAGGATCTCCAGGTCGCTGCGGACGCCGGCGGGCGGTTCCCGCAGCGCGCGGCGGCGCAGCACCCGACCCTCCAGGTTGGTCATCGTGCCGTCCTCCTCGGCCCACTGGGTCACCGGCAGCACCACGTCGGCCAACTCGGCCGTCTCCGAACGGAGCAGGTCGGCGACCACGAGCAGGTCCAGGTCGCGGAGCCGGGCCTCGATCCGGGCCGCGCGCGGGGCGGAGACGACCGGGTTGGAGCCGAAGACCAGCAACGCCCTCGGCCCGGCCGGGGTGCCGAGCGAGTCGAGCAGTTGGTAGGCCGGCACGCCCGGCCCCGGCAGCGTGGCCGGGTCGACGCCCCACACCCGGGCCACGTGCTCCCGGGCCGCCGGGTCGTCGATCCGCCGGTAGCCGGGGAGCTGGTCGGCCTTCTGCCCGTGTTCCCGTCCGCCCTGCCCGTTGCCCTGCCCGGTCAGGCAGCCGTAGCCGGAGCCGGGACGCCCGGGCAGGCCCAGGGCGAGCGCCAGGTTGACGAAGGCGGTGACCGTGTCGACGCCCTTGGCGTGCTGCTCGGCGCCCCGGGCGGTGAGGACGATCGCCCGGTCCACCGTGGCCAGTGCGCGGGCGGTGGTCTCCAGGTCGGCCGCCGGCACCCCGCTGAGGCGCTCCACCTCCGCCGGCCAGTAACCGGCCACGGTCCGCCGGACCTCGTCGAAGCCGGTGGTCCGGGCCGCCATGTACGCCCGGTCGACGAGGCCCTCGGTGAGCGCGACGTGCAGCAGCGCGTTCGCCACCGCCAGGTCCGTTCCGGGCAGCGGTTGCAGGTGCAGGTCGGCCTGGCGGGCGGTGGCGGTGGCCCGGGGGTCGACCACGATCAGCCGGCCGCCGCGCTCCCGCAGCTCGGTGACGTGGCGCATGAGCGGCGGCATGGTCTCGGCCGGGTTCGCGCCGACCAGCAGCAGCGTGTCCGCCCGGCCGAGGTCGGCGAGCGGGAACGGGAGCCCCCGGTCGACGCCGAAGGCGCGGTTGCCGGCGGCGGCGGCCGACGACATGCACCAGCGTCCGTTGTAGTCGATGTGCCGGGTGCGCAGCGTCACCCGGGCGAAGCGGCCCAGCGCGTACGCCTTCTCGTTGGTCAGCCCGCCGCCGCCGAAGACCGCGACCGCGTCCGGCCCGTGCCGGTCCCGGACCGCGCCCAGCCCGGCGACGATCCGGTCCAGCGCCTCGTCCCACCCGGCCGGGCGCAGCGCTGCGCCGGGCCGGTCCCGCAGCAGCGGGGTGGTCAGTCGCTCCGGGTGGTCGAGCAGCTCGGCGGCGGTCCAGCCCTTCTGGCACAACCCACCCCGGTTGGTGGGGAAGTCCCGGGGGGCCACCTCGACGCGGTCGCCGGTCGCCCGAAGCGTCATGCCGCACTGGAGCGCGCAGTACGGGCAGTGCGTGGCGACCTCCCGGGGACGTACCCCCGTTCGCGTCGCCGTGCGTGCACCGTCTGTCATGTCGGAAAAGCGTGCCGGCGGGCGGTTTCCGGTCCGGGTCCCTTCTGTTTCGGTCCTGTCAAGAGCGCCTCACACCGCACGGGGGTGACGGGCCGAATCGTCGGGTTTAGAATATGGGAAAGTTGTTCCATATAATGGGAGACGATCGTGAGCGTGACGGACGCGTTCGACGCGGTGGCGGGCACCTACGACCAGGCCCGGCGACGGCTGGTGCCGTGCTTCGACGCCTTCTACGGCACCGCCGTCGAGGTGGCCGCGCCACCGTTGCGAACGGCGCTCGCCGCCGGGCGTACCCCCGAGGTGCTGGACCTCGGGGCGGGCACCGGCCTGCTCTCCCTGCTGCTGGCCGCCGCGGTCCCCGGCGTCCGGCTGACGCTGGTCGACGGCGCGCCCGCGATGCTGGCGGTGGCCACCGGCCACCTGGCCGCCCGGGGCGTGCCGCACCGCACGGTCCACGCCGACCTGGGCGACCCCCTGCCCGCCGGGCGGTACGACGCGGTGGTCTCCGCGCTGGCCGTCCACCACCTCGACGACGACGGCAAGCGGGCGCTCTACCGCCGGGTGGTGGACGCGCTGACGCCGGGCGGGGTGTTCGTCAACGCCGAGCAGGTGGCCGGCCCCACCCCGGCGCTCGACCGGCGCTACGACGAGGTGTGGACGGCGCGGATCACCGAGCGGGGCTCCGACGCCGCCGAGATCGCCGCCGCGCGGCAGCGGATGCGGCACGACCGCCCGGCGACCGTGGCCGAGCAGTGTCGCTGGCTCGCCGAGGCGGGCCTGGTCGACGTGGACTGCTTCTTCAAGGAGTGGCGGTTCGCCGTCTTCGGCGGCCACCGTCCGGGATGAGGTCGGCTGTCCGGTTCGCCGATGGGCGCGCGCGGGGATGACTGGTGGTCATACCCCTGGGTAATCTCTCCGGCATGACCGCCAAGGTGACGTTGTCGTTCTCCGACGAGACGATCGAGGAGGCGCGCCGGTTCGCCAAGCGGGAGGGCCTGTCCCTCTCCGCCTGGATGGACCAGGCCGCCCGGGAGAAGGCGCTGCGCGAGGTCTTCACCGCGCACGCCGCCGCCGTCGGCCGTGCCGGCCTGGACCTCGAAGCCGCCGCCCTGGCCGACGCCCAGGAGGCCGCGCTGGTCGACGACGCCCTGTTCGGCGGTGGGCGCCCGCGTGCTGCGTAGGGGAGAGGTCTGGCGCATCTCCGGCGCCCGGGAACGGTTCGGCCTGGTCATCAGCTCCGACGTCTACAACTCCACCGACGTGCCGATCGTGATCGTGGCCGAGGTGGTCGAGGAGTCGCTGTTGCGCGACTCACCGCTGGCCGTCCGGATGGGCGGCTTCGTGGTGATGCCCGACCGGCTCTCCTCACCGATGAAGAAGTGGTTCAGCGAGTGCGTGGACGTGGCCGACACCGAGACCATGCAGCGGGTCGGCCGGGCGCTGCGCATCCTCCAGGAGCTGTGACCGCCTCACCGCCGCCGCCCGGCGGACGTGCGATCTCCGTTTCCGGACCGACGCGCGCGGGGCACCCCGGGGAAACCGGCCGTTCCTAGCGTCCCCCTCGTCACCGACGAGGAGGAGCCGCCGTGAGCACGCTCGCCACCAGCACCACCACGACCCCGGCGCCGGTCGCCACCGGCCGGCCCGGGCGGATCACCGAATGGCGTCCCGAGGACCCGGCGTTCTGGGCCGCCGGCGGCGCCCGGGTGGCCCGGCGCAACCTGTACGTCTCGATCTTCGCCGAACACGTCGGCTTCTCCGTGTGGAGCCTCTGGTCGGTGGTGGTGCTCTTCCTCGGCCCGGAGTACGGCATCGACCCGGCCGGGAAGTTCCTGCTCACCGCCGTGCCGGCCGCGCTGGGGGCGGTGCTGCGGCTGCCGTACACGCTCGCCGTGGCCCGGTTCGGCGGCCGGAACTGGACCATCGTGAGCGCCCTGCTGCTGCTCGTGCCGGCGGTGCCGATGGCGGTGCTGATCGAGCCCGGGGTGTCGTACGCCACGCTGATGGTGCTGGCCTGCCTGTCCGGGGTCGGCGGCGGCAACTTCGCCTCCTCCATGGCCAACATCAACCTGTTCTTCCCGGACCGGCTCAAGGGCCGGGCGCTGGGGCTCAACGCCGGTGGCGGCAACCTCGGCGTGCCGGCCGTGCAACTCGTCGGGCTGGCGGTGCTGGGCGTCGCGGGCGCCGCGTACCCCCGGCTGGTGCCGGCGGTCTACCTGCCGCTGATCGTGCTCGCCGCGCTGGCCGCGGCCCGCTGGCTGGACAACGTGCCCGGGGCGCGCAACGAGCCGGGCGCGCTGCGGGCGGCGGCCCGGGACCCGCACACCTGGGTGATGTCGCTGCTCTACGTCGGCACGTTCGGCTCGTTCATCGGCTTCGGCTTCGCCTTCGGCCAGGTGCTCCAGCTCCAGTTCCACGACCGGTTCCCCACCCCGGTCGACGCCGCCTGGCTGACCTTCCTCGGGCCGCTGGTCGGCTCGCTGGTCCGGCCGCTCGGCGGCCAGCTCGCCGACCGGCTCGGCGGGGCCCGGGTCACGTTCTGGAACTTCGTGGCGATGGCCGGCGGTGCCGCGCTGGTGCTGTACGCGGCCCGGGACCGGTCCTTCCCGCTCTACCTGGCGGGGTTCCTGGCGCTCTTCGTCTTCTCCGGGATCGGCAACGGTTCGACGTACAAGATGATCCCGGCGATCTTCCGGGCCCGGGCGGCGGCCGAGGCGGAGCGGACCGGCGACCCGGAGGCGGCGCGGCGGCGGGCCCGCCGGCTCTCCGGTGCGCTGATCGGCATCGCCGGCGCGGTCGGTGCCTCCGGCGGGGTGCTGGTGAACGTGGCGTTCCGGCAGTCGTTCCTGACCTCCGGCACCGCCGACGCCGCCTACCTGGCCTTCATCGGCTGGTACGCGCTCTGCTTCCTGGTGACCTGGGTGGTCTACCTCCGACCCGGGCCGCGTAGGCTGGCCGGCGTGTGACCCGCGCCATGGAAAACGCGCAGGCCACGCGTGGTGCGACCCCGTTTTGACCTGCCACCGGGCGGCCGGGTATCGTTGCCTGCTGTTGTACGACATTCTTAGGCGTGCCGCATCAGGTACGCTTGGTCGTTCGTGCGCGCTGGTTCGACTGGGAAGCCCCGGTTACCTCGGCGCGCGACCCCAGACCGACGACGAGACAAGGTAGACCTGTGCGTACGTACAGCCCGAAGCCGGGTGAGATCGAGCGTCAGTGGCACGTCATCGACGCCTCTGATGTCGTGCTGGGCCGCCTGGCGACCCACGCCGCCACGCTGCTGCGTGGCAAGCACAAGCCGACTTTCGCGCCGCACGTCGACACGGGCGACTTCGTCGTCATCGTGAACGCGGGCAAGGTCGCGCTGACCGGCAACAAGCGCCAGACCAAGGTCGCTTACCGCCACTCCGGTTACCCGGGTGGTCTGAAGCGGGTCGGCTACGACGAGCTGCTCACCAAGCGGCCCGAGCGGGCCATCGAGCTGGCCGTGAAGGGCATGCTCCCGCACAACAAGCTGGGCCGTCAGCTCCTCAAGAAGCTGAAGGTCTACGCCGGTGCCGAGCACCCGCACGGCGCGCAGCAGCCGGCGCCGTTCGAGATCAAGCAGATCGCGCAGTGAGCGCGGGCGAAGGAAGCAGCATGACCGACATCACCGAGACCGAGGTCGCCCCCGAGGCCACCGAGGCGCCGGCGCCCGTCGCGCGCGCGCCCCGCGGTGACCGCCCGATCCAGACCGTGGGTCGGCGCAAGGAAGCCATCGTCCGGGTCCGGATCGTCCCCGGCAGTGGCAAGATCACCTGCAACGGCCGTGACCTCGAGGCCTACTTCCCGAGCAAGGTGCACCAGCAGCTCATCAAGGACCCGCTGGTCACCGCCGAGAAGCCCGAGGCGTTCGACGTGATCGCCAACCTGCGGGGCGGCGGCACCACCGGCCAGGCCGGCGCGCTGCGGCTCGCCATCGCCCGGGCGCTGATCGTCAACGAGCCCGACGACCGCCCGGCCCTGAAGAAGGCCGGCTTCCTGACCCGTGACGCCCGGGTCAAGGAGAGCAAGAAGTACGGCCTCAAGAAGGCCCGTAAGGCTCCCCAGTACTCGAAGCGCTGATCACCACCAGCGACTTGTACTTCTGACGGACGGCCGGGTCCGCCTCCCCTCCCGGGAGGCGGCCCGGCCGTTCCGCGTTTCTCCTCTCAACGGCACGGAGGTTGGCGGGTATGGGCCGGTTGTTCGGCACGGACGGCGTACGCGGGCGGGCGAACGCGGATCTCACCCCGGAGTTGGCGCTCGCGGTCGCGGTGGCCGCGGCCCACACACTGGCCGAGACCGACCGGAGCCACCCGCCGCTGGCGGTGGTGGGTCGGGACACCCGGGCCAGCGGCGAGATGCTGGAGGCGGCCGTGGTCGCCGGCCTGACCAGCGCCGGCGCGAACGTGGTCCGGGTCGGCGTGCTGCCCACCCCGGCGGTGGCGTTCCTCACCGCCGAGGCCAAGGCCGACCTGGGCGTGATGCTCTCCGCCTCGCACAACCCGATGCCGGACAACGGCATCAAGCTCTTCGCGGCCGGCGGGCACAAGCTGCCCGACGAGATCGAGATGCGGATCGAGGCGGCCGTCGAGGCCAACGCCACCACCGCCTGGACGCGCCCGACCGGCGCCGGCGTGGGCCGGGTGCACGACCTGCTCGACGGCGCCGACCACTACGTCCAGCACCTGGTCGGCACCGTGCCGCACCGCCTCGACGGGATCAAGGTCGTGGTCGACTGCGCCAACGGCGCGGCGGCCGACGTCGCACCGGTCGCCTACCGGGAGGCCGGTGCCGAGGTGATCGCCATCCACGCCGAGCCGGACGGGCTCAACATCAACGACGAGTGCGGCTCCAACCACATCGAGGCGCTGCGCGCCGCCGTGGTCGAGCACGGCGCGCACCTCGGCATCGCCCATGACGGCGACGCCGACCGCTGCGTCGCGGTCACCGCCGACGGCGAGGAGGTCGACGGCGACCAGGTCATGGCGATCCTCGCCCTGGCGATGCGGGACGCCGGCGAGCTGACCCAGGACACCCTGGTCGCCACCGTGATGAGCAACCTCGGCCTGCGGCTGGCCATGTCCGCGCAGGGCATCCGGCTGGTCGAGACCAAGGTCGGCGACCGGTACGTGCTGGAGGAGCTGCGCGCCTCCGGCTTGGCGCTGGGCGGCGAGCAGAGCGGGCACATCGTGCTGCCCGCGTACGCCACCACCGGCGACGGCGTGCTCACCGGGCTGCACCTGATGGCGCGGATGGCCGCCACCGGCACGTCCCTGGCCGAGTTGGCGTCCGTGGTCACCAAGCTGCCCCAGGTGCTGATCAACGTGCCGGTGGGCGACCGTACCGTCGGCGCCGCCGCGCCGGCCGTCCGCGCCGAGGTCGAGCGGGCCGAGTCCGAGCTGGGCGAGACCGGCCGGGTGCTGCTGCGCCCCCCGGCACCGAGCCGCTGGTGCGGGTCATGGTGGAGGCGGCCACCGAGGCCACCGCCCGCGAGGTCGCCGAGCGCATCGCCGAGCAGGTGCGCACCGCCAGCCCGGTCGCCTGACCGGATCCAGCCCGAGCGGCCGCGCGGCCGGCGTCGTTCCTGGGCGCCTGGCCGCGCGGCCGCCGTCATTCCTGGGCGAGGAGCCGCGCGGTGGGTAGCCGGCGCAGCAGGTAGGCGGGAACGAGCGCGGCCAGGCAGGTGACCAGCACACCGGCCAGGGCGGCCAGGGCGGCGATGGTGACCAGCGCCGCGGGCAGGTCACCGACGAGCCAGGCGGCGCCGCCGAGCCCGAGGCCGGCGCCGCTGAGCGCGCCGAGGCCGCCGAGGAACAGCGCCTGGTAGCCGACGAGACGGGTGAGCGCGCCGTCGGTCCAGCCGGTGGCCTGGAGGGCGGCCAGTTCGGTGGCGCGGTCCCGGACGTCCAGGTAGAGCACGTCCGCGACGGCGGCCGCGCCGAGCAGCACCGTGGCCACGGCGGCGAGGGTGTCCGCGCCGCGTACGTCCAGCGACACCGTGTCGCCCAGCAGACTGCCGACGACCGCGCCGCGGAAGGCGTAGGCGACGGCGCCGACCACCGTCAGTGAGGCGATGCCGATACCGAGGGCGGCGGCACCGAGCAGGGTGCGTGCGGGGACGCGGGCCAGGTTGACCAGAGCCATCCCGGCGACGGTCCGGGTGCGGTGGGCGCGGAGGGTGGCGGCCACCGGCGGGCGCAACGCGGCCCAGGGGTGGGCGCGGGCGGCGCGCAGCGCGGGTGTCAGACCCGCGACCAGGGCCAGGAGCAGCGCCACCGGCACGGCGAGCAGCGCGCGGTCCCACTCGACGTCGATGCCGAGGGCGCGACCGAGGGGGACGGCGAGGCCGACCCCGAGCAGCCCGGCGGCCAGACCGAGCGTCGCGACCTCGCCGAGGACGAGCGCGCCGATGCGGCGTGCCGACCAGCCGAGGCAGGCCAGGACGGCGAGTTCGGCACGGCGGTCGCGGACGGCGGCGGTGACGGCGTTGCCGAGGAACAGCGCGCAGACCACGAGGACCAGCGCGAACAGCACGGCGCTCTTGCGGTCGACGGCCTTCGTGATGACCGAGGCGACGCCGAGGGCGGACCAGTTCTCGGTCAGCCGCAGGTCGGGTCGGCCGAAGGCGCCGGCGGGCAGGTCCACGGTCTGCGGCGCGGGCGAGGACCCGAGGGTGATGTCCACGTCGAGGCCGGTGGTGGTGGCGATCCGTTCGGCGATCAGGCGGACCCGCTCGGCCGAGCGTTCGTTGTAGCCGTCCACGTCGGCCACCCTCACCCGGATCGCGCTGATCGGCGCCTTGCGCTGCCGGGCGGGAGCGCCGACCAGCAGGTCCGGGACGCTGGCCAGGTTGGTGAGCAGCAGCGGCGGTGCGGAGAGGTAGCCGCCGGGGCTGCCGTTGGGCAGCAGCGGCCGGTCCCCCAGCGCCTGCCGACTGCGGTCGTCGGCGCCCTCGACGGTCGGTGGCTCGTAGGTCTCCAGCGGCACCCGGGACAGGTCGTCGAATCCGGTCAACCGGAGCGGGTCGAACGTGCCGACCGGACGCCAGCTGTGGGAGAGGGCCTCGTCGCCGATGCTCGTCGGCACCTGGTTGAGCGGCCGGAACGACCGGTCGTCGGCGAGCCAGGACCGCTGCCGTCGGATCACGAACTCGGAGCCGTAGACCGACGGGTCGACAGTGACCGCCCGCGGCCGCAGGACGCCGTCCGGTCCCTCGTCGTAGTCGACCGGGCCGGCCTGCAACACGAGGTCGAGCACGCCGCCGCAGCACTCCCCGGGACGCTCAATCAGGTTCCGGATGTCCCCGAGGTAGCGGTCGGCGAAGTCCTCCCGCCCGCCGCCCGCCGGCCTGCCGGGGAGCGTGGCGAGGGCCGACCCGACCGTGTCGGCCGGCAGGCCGGCGATCCCGGACGGCACGAGCTGGCGGTACGTCGCCGAGACCGACCCGTCGACGAACGGGCGGCTGGTGGCCAGGACCGGGAACTCGGTGGCCTGACCCCAGGAGGAATAGTCCACCCGGGCCGGCCGGCGGTCCGGCGGAAGTGGGATGCCGTCCTGGATCGCCTTGTTCAACCCGACCAGCCGGTCCTCGGCCACCGGGTCGACGGCGGCGAGCAGCAGCGCGACACTGACCCCCACCGGGAGCAGCAGCCGGTCGGTGGGCGCCGGTGGCTTCCCCCGGCGGGCCGGGCCGAACTCGAACCGCCCGTCCGGCCGCAGGTGGGCCGCGCTGAGCGAGGTCATGTCGAGTTCGGACATGGTCGATCCGGCCGCGCCGTCGCTGGCGACCGCGAACGGATCGCAGACCGGCAGCGAACGCCCGTCCGGTTGGACCTCGCGCGGGACCGCGTACTCCCGGCCGCAGGCGTCGACGGGGTGCTCGCTGCCGTCGGTGTACCGGAGCTTGCGGCCGGGCGGCCCGGAGAAGTCCGGACGGATCAACGGATGCTTCGTGAGGTAGAGGTACCGGGGTGCGGCCCGCCCGACCGACCGGCCACGGTCCGTGTCGAAGGTCAGGTCGATCCGGATGACCTGCCGGTCCAGGGACGGGTCGACCGCCCCGGTGAGGTCGAGTGAGCCGCTGATGATCTGGTCGGCGTGTCCGAGCATCGCGATGGGCGCGGCCACCTCGATGCCGGGCAGCGCCTTCACCTGGTCGTACTGGGCCGTGGTGATGCCGCCGAAGAGGCCGGACAGGTAGTTGGGACGGACCAGCCCGCGCTGCGCCTCCAGCGGGGTGCGGCTGCCCGCGGGACGCACGAGAATGTCGTAGGACGCGCGGGTGTGCCGTTCGAGGCTGCCGATCACGGCGAGCCGCGAGGTGGTGGTCGCCCCGGTGAGGACGACGAAACCGGTGGTGGCCACCAGGACGCCGGTCAGCAGTGCCACCGAACGGCCCGCACGCCCACGGAGCTGTCGCCAGACGAATCGGAACACGCGTGCTCCCTCGGTCAGAGACGCAGTCGGGAGGCACGGTCGAACGTGTCGGCCGGATCCTCCCCGTCGGTCAGGTCCACGTCCTCGACGATCCGTCCGTCGCCGAGCCGGACCAGGCGGTCGCAGCGGGCGGCGATCGCCGGCTCGTGGGTCGCGAGCAGGATCGTCATCCCGTGCCGGTCGCGCAGGTCGAGCAGCAGGTCCAGGATCTGGGCGCCGGTGGTCGAGTCCAGGTTGCCGGTCGGCTCGTCGGCCAGCAGCAGCCGGGGCTCGCCCATCAACGCCCGGGCGATCGCCACCCGCTGCTGCTGGCCGCCGGAGAGCTCCGCCGGCAGGGCCCGTTCCCGGCCGGCGAGGCCCACCGCGTCCAGCAGTTCGCGGGCGCGGGCGGCGTGGTCGGCCCGGCCCCGGCGCGGCAGCACCGGCGCGATCACGTTGTCCAGCACGGTGAGCGCCGGCAGCAGGTGGTAGCGCTGGAAGACGAAGCCGACCCGCTGCCGGTAGCGGGCCAGGGCCGCCCGACGCAGCGCGGTGACCTCCACGTCGTCCACCGTCACCGTGCCCCGGTCGGCCTGCTCGATCGCACCGATCAGGTGCAGCAGCGTGGACTTGCCCGAGCCGCTCGGGCCGGTCAACGCCACCACCGACCCCGCCGCGATCTCCAGCGACACGTCGTCGACGGCGGTGAGCCGCTCGGGGCCGGTGCGGAACTGCCGGACCAGCCCGGCGATGCGTACCGTACTGCCCGTCGTCGGGTCCATGGTCACTCCTCTGCCAGCAGTCGTGCGGTGGGTAGGCGGCGCAGCAGCGCCGCCGGTACGAGCGCCGCCAGGCAGGTGACCAGCACACCGGCCGAGGCGACCAGCGCCGCCACGGTCACCAGGCCGGCCGGCACCTGGCCGACCACCAGGGCCGCCCCGCCGAGCCCGAGGGTGGCGCCGCCGACCGCGCCGAGCGCGCCGATGACGAAGCCCTCGTAGCCGACCAGGCGGCCCAGCGCCGCGTCGGTCCAACCGGTCGCCCGCAGCGTGGCGAGTTCGGCGGCCCGGTCGCGGATGTTCAGGTAGAGCACGTCGGCCACGGCGGCGGCGCCGAGCAGCACGGTGGCCACCGCCGCGAGGGCATCCGCGCCGCGCACGCTGAGCGACACCGTGTCACCCAGCAGGCTGCCCACGATCGCGCCCCGGAACGCGTACGCGGTGGCCGCCACCAGTGTCAGCGCGGCCACCCCGATGGCCAGCGCGCCCGCGCCCAGCACGGTGCGGCCGGGGCTCCGGGTCAGGTTCACCAGCGCCAGGCCGGGCAGGGTACGGGGGCGGCGTACCCAACGGGCCGCGGCGACCGGCGGACGCAACGCCTCGGCCGGATGGGCGCGCGCGGCTCGCAGCGCCGGCGCCACGCCGGCGACCAGCGCCAGCAGCAGGGCCACCGGTACGGCGACCAGCGCCCGCCGCCAGTCGATGCCGATGTCCAGGGCCGCGCCGAGCGGGAACGCCAGGCCGACGGAGAGGAGCCCGGCGGCGAGACCCAGCGCGGCGACCTCACCGAGGACCAGCGCGCCGATCCGGTGGGCCGGCCAGCCCAGGCAGGCGAGCACCGCCAGCTCGGGGCGGCGGTCCCGGACCGCGGCGGACACCGCGTTGCCGAGGAAGAGCACGCAGACCACCAGCACCAGGACGAAGAGCGCGGCGCTCTTGCGGTCCACCGCCTCGGTGATCACGGAGGCGACCCCGAGTGCCGACCAGCTCTCGGTCAGGCGCAGGGCGGGGCGGCCGTACCCGCCGGCCGGTAGCTCCACGGTCGTCTGCGGCGCGGGCGAGGACCCGAGCGTGATGTCGACGTCGAGGCCGGTGGCCTGGGCGATCCGCTCGGCGATCAGGCGGACCCGCTCGGCCGAGCGCTCGCTGTAGCCGCCCACGTCGGCGACCCGGACCCGGATCGCGCTGATCGGCGCGGTGCGCTGCGGCGTGCCGGCGCCGTCCAGCAGCTGGCGCGCGCTGGCGAGATTGGTCAGCAGCAACGGCGGCGCGGACAGGTAGCCGGCCGGGTTGCCACTCGGCTCCAGCGGCCGGTCGCCCAGCGCGGTCCGGCTGCGGTCGTCGGCGCCCTCGGCCACCGGCGCCTCGTACGTCTCCAGCGGCACCGTGCCGACGTCGCTGAAGCCGGTCAGCTTTTCCGGGTCGAACACGCCGACCGCCCGCCACTGGCGGAACGGGGTGACCGCGCCGCCGCCGGGCAGGGGAAGTCGGCGCAGGGTCCGCGCCCCGACGTCCTCGGTGAGCCAGGGGCGGGGCAGCCAGCTGAATTCGCGAACGTCGCCGAAGACCTCGGGTGCGGCCGGTGGCACTCCGGTGGCGCGCAGCTCGCCGCCGGGTCGCTCCTCGTAGGCCACGGGGCCGGGTTGCGTGATGGTCTGGAGCTGCCCGCGACAACAGCCACCCTGGTCGGAGACTCCCGCCGCGAGGCGGCTGCGGTAGGCGTCCGCCAGGTTCGCCCGGGCCACCCCCGCCGGTGTGCCGGTTGCCCGCCGGAGCCCGTCCTCCAGGTCGACGGCCGGCATTCCGGCCGGGCGGGCGGCGGGCAGCCGGGTGAGCGTGGCTCGCAGTTCGCTGTCGAGATAGGGGCGGCTGGTGGCCAGCACCGGAACCGACCGGTTGAGCGCGGTGCCGAGCAGCTTCTCGTCCACCGCGTCGCCGGCCCGCAGGGGGCGGCCCGTCGTCACGGCGCCGGCGAGGCCGACGAGGCGCTGTTCGGCGTCCGGGTCCACGGCGGCGAGCAGGAACGGCACGGTGACCGGCTCGGTCAGCGTCAGCCGGTCGGAGATCGCCGTCGCGGCGTCGCCGTTCTCCGCGAGCACGCGGTTCTCCGCCTCGAAGCGGCCGTCCGGCAGCAGCCGGACCGGGACGACCCACCAGTTGTCCCGCTCGGAGAGCGCGCCACGGTTGCCGATCAGGGCGCCGCGCTGCGGGTCGCAGATCGGCCGGCTGCTGCCGTCCGGCTGCACCTCGCGCGGGACCGCTCCGCAGACCTCGTCCACCGGATAGCGCCTGCCGTCGGTGTAGCGGAGCTCGTCCAGGTGCTCCGGATCGACCATCGGATGGATGAGGGGGTGTGTGGTCACGTACACGTACCGCGGCTTGCCCGGCGCGGTGGACAGGCCGCGCTCGGCCAGGTAGGTGGGCTCGACCCGGATCACCTGCCGGTCGAGGGACCGGTCGACCGCCGAGGTGAGGTCCAGCCGCAGCGGCACCGCCGAGGTCGAGTAACCGATCATCGCGATGGGGGCGGCCACGTCCACTCCGGCGACCGCTCTGACCTGTTCGTACTGCGCCGTGGTGATGCCGCCGTAGGTGTCGGAGAGGTAGTTGGGCCGCACCAGTCCGCGCGCGGCCTCCAGGGGCGTGCGCGTCCCCTGCGGACGGACCAGGATGTCGTAGGCGGCGCGGGTGTCGCGCTCCACGGCGCCGGTGACGGCCAGCCGCGAGGTGGTGGTGGCGCCGGTCAGGACGACGAAGCCGGTGGTGGCCACCAGCACGCCGGCCAGCAGCGCCACCGAGCGTCCCGCACGGCCACGAAGCTGCCCCCAGATGACGTGGAACATGTCGCGCCTCCCCGTGTGCTGACCACACTGTGCGCGATACATTGTGACAATGCAAGGCCCCGCACGGGTGCCTGTCCGGAACCGGATCGGAGGAGACGGTGGCGATCCAGCACGCGGTCCTGGCCCTGCTCGCCCGTGGTCCCAGCTACGGCTACGAGCTCAAGGGCGCCTTCGAGGCGGCCGTCGGTCCACAGTGGGGCCCGCTCAACATCGGGCACCTCTACCAGATCCTCGACCGGCTGTCCCGGGACGGGCAGGTCGTCGCCGAGCGGCACGCCCAGCCGGTGAAGCCCGACCGGGTGGTCTACGAGATCACGCCGGCCGGCCGCACCGAGCTGGACCGCTGGCTCGCCGAACCCAGCCCGCGCAGCGGCGGCTTCCGGGACGACTTCTTCCTCAAGGTGACCGCCGCAGCCCGCTCCGGCGAGGCGTCCGTCGTCCGTTCCGTGCTCACCAACCAGCGCGGCCATCTCCTGCGCGAGCTGCGCAACCTCGACGGGTTGCGCCGCCGGGCCGACGACCCCGTGGTCCGGCTGTTGCTGTCGGCGGCGGGCCGGCACGTCGAGGCCGACCTCGCCTTCGTCGACGACGCCGAGGCGGCGCTGCTCGCCGACGGCGGCGTCACGCTGGCCGCCCTCGCCGACGCGCCCCCGTCCGACCGGCCCGCCGGTCGAGCGTCTCGGGCCGACCCGATCGACCCGGGGGCCCGGCCGGACGACGGAACCGGCCCGACGCGGGCCGCCGGCTGACGCGCGAGCCGCTCGCGGCGCGCCGGTCAGTCCGCCAGGCGGCGCAGGAAACGGTCGGCCAGCTCGGTCACCGCCTCGGCGTCCAGCTCCCGCGCGGGGCCGGCCACCGTCACCTCGGCCAGCGCCAGCCCGGGCACCTCGGTGTCCCGCCAGCCGCCGACGAACCACGCCCGCTCCTCCTCGGCCAGGGCGAGGTTCGCCGCGTTCAGCGCCGCCGCCGGGTACGGCAGCCAGAACCGGAACTGGTGGGTGTGCGGCGGCGTCGGGTGGACCCGGGCGCCGGGCAGGGCGGCCAACGCCTCGGCCACCACCTTCGCGTGCCCCACGTGCCCGGGCAGCTGCGGCAGCTCCCGGGCCAGCCCGGCGAGCGCGGCCAGGGCCGCCGGCCACTGCTGGAACAGCGTGCCGCCGTAGCGGTGCCGCCAGGCGCGCGCGTAGCGGGCCAACTCCGCGTCCCCGGCCAGCGCCGCCCCGGAGTGGCCGCCGAGCGACTTGTAGAACGAGACGTACGTGCTGTCGGCCAGCGCCGCGATCTCGGCCGTCGAGTAGCCGAGGTGGACGGTCGACTCCCAGAGCCGGGCGCCGTCGAAGTGCACCCGGACGTCCCGGGCCCGGGCCGCCGCGACCACGGCGACCAGCTCGTCCCAGGTCGGCAGCACGAACCCGGCGTCCCGCAACGGCAGCTCCAGGAAGAGCGTGCCGATCGGCTCGTCGAGCGCGGCGACCTCGGCAGCCGTCGGGTTGCGCGGGGCGGCCGTGGTCGACACCGCGCGCACGCCGGCGAGCAGCGCGTACGCGTCGCGTTCGTGCACCAGCGGGTGGCTGAGCGGGTGCAGCCCGACCCCGGACCGGCCGGTCAGCTCCGCCCCGTGCCGCATCGCCACCTGCTGCGCCATCGTGCCGGAGGGGAAGAACACGGCGGCCTCCGCGCCGAGCAGCTCGGCGACGCGCAGCTCCAGCTCCGCCACCGGCCCGCCCTCGCCGTAGAGGTCGGGCAGGTCGTCACCGGCCACCGCGCCGAGCGCGGCGAGCTGCTCCCGCACCGACGTCGGGCGTACGCCGGAGAGCATCGTGTCGCAGCCGCGCTGGGCGGCGAGCCGCCGCAGCCGTTCGGCGTGTCCGTCGCTCATCCGTCCTCCCGGAGCCGGCGCAGCCGGGTCACCGCCTCGGCGAGCACCTCCGGCCGCTTGCAGAACGCGAACCGGACGAGCCGGCGGCCCGCCTCCACGTCGTCGTAGAAGACCTGCGTCGGCACCCCCACCACGCCGCAGCGCTCCGGCAGGGACCGGCAGAACTCCACCCCGTCCCGGCCGCCGAGCGCGCCGATGTCGGCGGTGACGAAGTAGGTCCCCTCGGGCGGGAGGACACCGAAACCGGCGTCGGCGAGCCCGGCGACCAGCTGGTCCCGGCGGCGTTGCAGGTCGTCCCGGAACCCGGTGAAGTAGGCGTCGGGCAGGCCGAGGGCCACCGCCACGGCCGGCTGGAGCGGGCCGGCGTTGACGAACGTGAGGAACTGCTTCACCCGCAGCACCGCCGCGACCAGCGGTGCCGGCCCGCTCACCCAACCGACCTTCCAGCCGGTGCAGGAGAACGTCTTGCCGGCCGAGGAGATGCGCAGCGTCCGCTCCCGCATGCCCGGCAACCCGGCCAGCGGCAGGTGCGGCCCGGCGGCGTCGGTGTAGACGAGATGCTCGTAGACCTCGTCGGTGACCGCGTAGACCCCGTGCTCCCGGCACAGCCCGGCGACCACTGCCAGCTCGTCGGCGGTGAAGACCTTCCCGGTCGGGTTGTGCGGCGAGTTCAGCAGCACCAGCCGGGTACGCGGACCGAACGCCGTGCGCAGCTCGTCCGGGTCGAAGGCGTACCGGCCGTCGGCGCCCGGTCGCAGCGTCACCGGGCGACGGACCGCGCCGGCCAGCGCGATCGAGGCGGCGTACGAGTCGTAGTAGGGCTCGAAGCAGACCACCTCGTCACCCGGCTCGCAGAGGGCGAGGATGCTCGCCGCGACCGCCTCGGTGGCGCCGGCGGTCACCACGATCTCGCCGTCCGGGTCGTAGTCCAGGTCCCAGAACCGGCGTTGGTGGGCCGCGACGGCCGCGCGCAGCGCCGGGATCCCCGGACCCGGCGGGTACTGGTTGTGGCCGCCGCGCAGCGCCTCGGCGGCGGCGGCGAGCATCTCCGGCGGGCCGTCGCTGTCCGGGAAGCCCTGCCCGAGGTTGACCGCGCCGGTGCGCACGGCCAGCGCCGACATCTCGGCGAAGACGGTGGTGCCGAACGGCCGCATCCGGGCCACCAGGGGATCGGTCGTCGTCACGGCGGCCAGCCTACGGCCCACCTCCGACGCGTCACCAGCCGAAGCAGGTTCGCGCCCCCACCGGCCGGAGTTCCGGTACACCTCCCGGCCGTCGATCGTGATCCGGCAGGTCACGTCGCCGGCGTCGGGTCCGGCCGGGGTCGCGGTGACCTGCACCCGCTCGCGGTTGTTCGCGTGAGGCGCAGGCGCCAGGCGAGGCCACGTCGTCGAGGTGGAGCAGGTTCTCGCCCGCGTCGTAGAACTGCACGTCCACCGGGCCGGTCGCGGTCACCTCGTAGACGACGGTGAAGCGTCCGGGCCCGCCCGACGGGGTGGTCACCGGCACCGTGGGCGTCGGCTCGTCCGCGATCCCGTCCGGGTCGTCGAGGTAAGGGTCGTCGAGATAGGGGTCGTCGTAGGGCTCCCCGGCCGAGGTCGAGTCGTCCACGAACGCCCCGAGCACGCCCAGGCCGACGCAGCCGCAGAAGGCCAGCACCAGCGCGGCGACCACGGTGACCACCAGGCCGACCACCCAACCGCCGGTGGAGCGGCGCGGGACCCCGCCGGGATACGCGTACGGCGGCGGGTACGGCCCGGGCGGATACGCCCCCGGCGGATAGGCGGCCGGCGGATAGGCCGCGGGCGGATAGGCGGCCGGCGGCCGACCGGGTGCGGCCGGGCCACCGGGCGGCGTCCCGCCGGTGTCACCGGGCGACGGGACGGCCGGGTCGCCGGACCGGCCGGCAGGCGTGACGGCGGGTGGGACGGCCGGTCGGGGTGGCCGGCCGCTTCCGGCGCCGTCCAGCCCGCGCCGCCGGCCGGTGCCCCCGTCGGTCGGCCCGGTCCCGGGTCGACGCCCTGCCCGGGGTGTCGGGCCGGTCGGTCGGGCCGGGCGTGCCGGCAGGGTCGGATGTGCCGGAGTGGTCGCCGGTCCAGGGGCCCGGTGCCCAGGTCGGCGGCGACCACGGGGCGGGCGGCGTCCACGGCTGCGGGGCGGCCAGCGGGTCGGGCGGCGTCCAGGACGATGCCGCTGGCGGCGCGATCGGGTCGCCGGGCGTCGCGGCCGGGTGGGCCGGTGTCGGGGGTGGGCCGCTCGGCCCGGAGCCCGGCTCGGGGGCGGGGGTCGTCTCGGACATCGGCTCAGCTCACAGGGGTACGGCGCGGACGTCCGCGGGGGGTGGGCGCGGCCCTCAATGTAGGGCGTGCCAGCCACCCCCGCGGCCCCGCCCTGCGCCCTCCCCAGAACCCCGCCCCGACCCGGCGATCAAGGAGTTGGCGTCGGAGGGTGGCATGTCGTCCGACCGGAACTCCTTGGTCAACATCGGTGACCGCACACGGGCCGGGCGGCCGGGCGTCGATCGCCGCGCCTGCCCTGCCGGGGCCGCGCACGCGGTGATGCTGGAGGCCGCCGCCATGCCGACCGGCCAAGGCTCCACGCGGGATGGGCCGCTTTGTCCGATCCGCCGCCCCGCTCATCGGTTCGCTCATGTTCAGTGATCGTTAACCCGCCTTCCGAGCACGCGCGGTGAGCGAAACTCGGCTAGGCTGCGGACCATGTGTGGAATCGTGGGTTACGCCGGTGCGCGCCCGGCGCTCGGCATCGTGCTCGACGGACTGCGGCGGCTGGAATACCGCGGCTACGACTCGGCCGGGGTCGCCGTCGTCTGCGACGACGAGCTGCTGACCGAGAAGAAGGCCGGCAAGCTGGCCAACCTGGAGAAGGTCCTCTCCGAGCGGGCCGCGAGCAACCCCGAGGACTGCGCCGCCAGCCCGATCGGCATCGGCGACGGCACCACCGGCATCGGCCACACCCGGTGGGCCACCACGGCGGGCCGACCGACCGCAACGCCCACCCCCACCTCGCCCCCGACGGCCGGGTCGCCGTGATCCACAACGGCATCATCGAGAACTTCGCGAAGCTGCGCGCCGAGCTGGAGGACGAGGGCGTCGAGTTCGCCAGCGACACCGACACCGAGTGCGCCGCGCACCTGATCGCCCGCGCGCTGGCCGACCTGCGCTCGGCCGGTGAGACCGACAGCCCGCAGCTCCTCGCCGCCGCCATGCGGGTGGTGTGCGCCCGCCTGGAGGGCGCGTTCACGCTGCTTCGCCGTCGACGCCGGCATCCCCGGCCGCGGTGGTCGGCGCCCGGCGCAACTCGCCGCTGGTCGTGGGCCGGGGCGACGGCGAGAACTACCTGGCCAGCGACGTGGCGGCGTTCATCGAGCACACCCGGGAGGCGGTCGAGCTGGGGCAGGACCAGAATCGTCCTGATCACGCCGGACAGCATCGACATCACCGACTTCGCGCGGCCAGCCGGCGAGCGGCAAGGACTTCCACATCGACTGGGACTCGTCGGCCGCCGAGAAGGGCGGCTACGACTGGTTCATGCTCAAGGAGATCGAGGAGCAGCCGCAGGCCATCGCCACACGCTGCTCGGTCGGCTCACCGAGACCGGCGAGATCGCGCTCGACGAGGTGCGCCTCAGCGAGCAGGACCTGCGTGACGTCGACAAGATCTTCATCGTCGCCTGCGGCACGGCCTACCACTCCGGCCTGGGTCGCGAAGTACGCCATCGAGCACTGGACCCGCATCCCGTGCGAGGTGGAACTGGCCAGCGAGTTCCGCTACCGCGAATCCGTGCTCGACCGCTCCACGCTGATCGTGGTGATCTCGCAGTCCGGCGAGACGATGGACACGCTGATGGCGCTGCGGCACGCCAAGGAGCAGAAGGCC
>NZ_PDHU01000006.1:0-8014 GCF_002573675.1 Micromonospora sp. WMMA1996
GTGTTCGGCGTCTGGTTACCGGGTTGCCGCTTGGTCCGGGTCGCGGTCGTGCCGCGACCTGAGCTGTTGCGCTGAGCCATGGGACACGCTCCTCGACAGTCCGTCCTCGGCTCGCGGTGGGTCCCCACACACACTCCGCACCGCGCGGTGCGGCATACCCGTCAGGAGGACTCCGAACCTCCGGCGGCCGAGCCGGCCGGCGTCGAGGGCTCGAAGAGGTGGGCGAACGCGGCCAGGTTGGCGGTCGACTCGCCCCGCTTGACCCGCCACTCCCACTCCCGCCGGATGGCGGTGCCGAACCCGATCTCCAGCATGCTGTCGAACGACTCGTCGGCGTAGGTCAGCACCGAGCCGAAGAGCCGGTCCAGCTCGTCGGCGTCGAGCCCGGCCAGGTTGACCCGGCCGGTCAGGTAGACGTCGCCGACCGTGTCGATGGAGAACGAGACGCCGTACATCCGCGCGTTGCGCTGCAACAGCCAGGCCCACAGCTCCTCGCGCCGCTCGTCGGGCTGGCGCATCACGAACGCCTCGATCCGCAGCGCCTGCTCACCGACGATCAGGTTGCAGATCGTCTTGAGCTTGTGCGTGCCGGGCAGGGTCACCGCGTACGACGCCTCGCCGGTGGCTTCCCACTCCAGCTCCCGTTCGGCACAGACGGCCTCGATCAGCGCGGCGACCTCACTCCTGCGGCTCATCGCACCCACTCTACGGTCGCCCGCCCCGCCCCGCCCGACGGCGACGGGTCACCAGGAACAGGTGAGGGCCGGGTCACCGAGCCGGCCGGCCAGCCGGGCCCGGTGCTCGGTGATCGCCTCCCCGTAGACCGCGAGCAGCCCGGAGACGGTCCGCTGCCAGGAGAAGGCGCGCGCGTGCCGCTCGGCGCCCCGGGCCAGCGAGGCGCGGCGCAGCCGGTCGGGCAGCAGCCGGGCCAGCGCCCGCGCCCAGTCGACCGGGTCGTGCCCGTCGATGAGCATCCCGCTGACCCCGTCGCGTACGGCGGTGACCAGCCCGCCCACGGCGGCGGCCAGCACCGGCGTGCCGCACGCCTGTGCCTCCAGCGCGACCAGCCCGAAGGACTCGTTGTGCGACGGCACGGCGACCAGGTCGGCGGCGCGGTAGAGATCGGGCAGGCGGTCGCCGGTCTGCGGCGGGAGGAAGCGCACCCGGTCGGCGACGCCCAACGAGTGGGCCAGCTCCATCAGGGCGGTCGGCCGGTCCAGGCCGCTGCCGCTCGGGCCGCCGCAGATCACCACGGTCACCTCGTCGGCCAGCGCGGGCTCCCGCTCGCGCAGCGCGGCCACCGCGCGGACCAGCACGTCCGGCGCCTTGAGCGGCTGGATCCGGCCGACGAACGCCACCACGTGCCCGTCGGTCGGCAAACCGAGGCGGCGGCGGGCGGCGCGGGTCGCGGCCTCCCGGTCACCGGCGGCGGGACGGAACCGGTCCAGGTCCACGCCCGGCTCCACCACGGCCACCCGGCCGGGCTCGGCGGCGTACCGGTCGAGCAGGTCACGGGCCTCCACCCGGGTGTTGGCGACCAGCCGGTCGGCCTCGGTGACCACCTGCTCCTCACCGATCACCCGGGCCTTCGGCTCGGGCCGGTCCCCGACGGCGAGCCGGGCGTTCTTGACCTTGGCCAGGGTGTGCGCGGTGTGCACCAGCGGTACGCCCCAGCGCTCCTTGGCCAGCCAGCCGACCTGGCCGGAGAGCCAGTAGTGCGAGTGGATCAGGTCGTAGTGGCCGGGCGGTCGGGCCGCCTCGGCCCGCAGCACACCGGCGGTGAACGCGCAGAGCTGACCGGGCAGCTCCTCCTTGGTCAGCCCCTCCAGCGGCCCGGCGGTGACGTGCCGGACGGTCACCCCGGGCGCCATCTCCACCACCGGGGGCAGGTCGCCGGAGGTGGCCCGGGTGAAGATCTCCACCTCGACGTCGGCCTCGGCCAGGCGTCGGGCGACCTCCAGGATGTAGACGTTCATCCCGCCCGCGTCGCCCGTGCCCGGCTGGTGCAGCGGCGAGGTGTGCACCGAGAGGGTGGCGATGCGGCGCGGCCGAGGCCACGGCAGGGCACCGCGCTGACGACCGACACCGGTGTGCAACTCCGCCACGTCCGCTCCCTCTGTCACGGTTGATGCCGTCCCGCACGACCGGCGCTTCTCGGTCAACCCGTACGCCGGATGTCATCTTCCCCATCGGGGTTCGGAAATGCCTGCGGCGGGTTCCCCGGCGTGACGGACCTCATCACGGCGGGCAGCGGGGCGGCGGGAGAGAATGTCCGGATGACCTCAGTCGCCATCGTCACCGGAGCGTCCAGCGGGATCGGGGCGGCCACCGCCCGCCGGCTGGCCGCCGAGGGTTTCCACGTGCTCGCCGCCGCGCGGCGTACCGACCGGCTGGCCGCGCTGGTCGCCGAGATCGAGGCGGCCGGCGGCGCGGCCACCGCGGTGGCGTGCGACGTGACCTCGGACGAGTCCGTCGCCGGCCTGGCCGCCGCCGCCTGACCCAGCCCGCCCGGTCCGCCGCCACTTCGGGGAAGTGGTGGCATCGGACCGCCTCCGTTCCCGCCACTTCGGCGAGGTTGCGGCGGACCGGGGTGGTCAGGGCTTGCGACGGGCCTCGGCTCGTCGGCGCGCGCGGGCGGGGTCGCGTCCGAGCCGTTTCTCGCCGTCGGGAGCGTCGGTGACCGGCAGAGCGGCGTCGGGCTGCCGCTGGGGCGGTACCGCGCGGCCGGCACGGTCGGCGGCGGCCCGCGAGGGGCGCCCCGACGAGCCGGCGCGCGTGCCGGACGACCGACTCGTGCGGCCCGCTGCCGGGGCCGGCAGGTCCACCCTGGTGGACTCCGCGCCGGTACCCGGAGTCGGGTCCGGGTCGGCACCGGAGTCCGGGCCCGTTCCCCCGGTCGGCTCGTCGAGGCGACCGACCGCCGTCTCCGGAGTGGTGGATGCCGGCTCGCTCGTCCGTGCCGGCGCGGTTGCGGCGTCCGCGTCCGGCGTGGCCCGGCCCGCCCGGCGGCCGAAGAACCTGCGCGCCGGCTTGTCCTCCGTGCCCGGTGCCCGCTCGGCGCCGACGACGTCGGACCCGGTGGTCGACTCGGCATCGCCACCGGATGACGTGGACTCCGACCCGTGACGCCGGTCCGCCCGCCTGCGGGTACCCGGCGAGGGTCGACGTCGGATCCGGCTCCCCGGCGCGCTGGCGGGGCACCGACGCCGCGGGCGATCGTTGGCTCGGCGGTCGGCACGCTGGCGAGCGCGGCCACCAGGACCGAGCCGGCCAGGCCGGCGATGACCGCGTACGGGGCGATCAGATGGGCCGACAGCTGCTCGGCGGCGATCCCGGCGAGGCGCGGCACGGCCAGCAGGTACGCGATCGAGACCAGCAGCGGACCGGCCGCGCCGGACGCCGCCGCCCCGACCGCACGTCCGCCGGGCGCACCGCGCGGCGGGCGGCCAGCACGCCGATCACCAGCGCCGAGCCCAGAGAGAGCAGTACGCCCGGCCAGTAGAAGTAGTCCCGGTCCAGAATCCGGCCCGGTCCGCGCTGATCTGCCAGATGCCGAGCTGGGCGGTGCTGAGGCCACGGCCGGAGAGCACGCCGTCGATCACCGACACCACGGCGAGCAGCCAGAGCCAACCGGTGGTGGCGATCAGGTTGGTGGCGGCGGCACGGGTGTGCAGCGCCCAGGTCGCCAGCAGCACCCCGAGCACGAGCCCCACGGCCGCGTACGTCGCCGCGACGGTCTGCGGCGAGGACGTGTCGGGCACCCGGGCCGCCCGGGCCGGCACCGCCACCAGCAGCACCGTGACCAGCGCGCCGGCGCCGGCGGCGAGCGCGAGACCGAGCCGGGGCAGGGTGCCCACCGGTTCTTCGCCGCCACCCCGCAGTCGTTGGGCGCAGACCGCGCCGGCGATGACCGAGGTCGCCGCGATCCAGGTGGCCCAGGCGAGACTCGCCACCCAGGCCGCCTCGACGCGTACCGAGCCGGTCGGCGCCCAGTTGATGATGCCCAGCCCGTAGCCGAAGCCGAGCTGCGCGGCGCCCGCACCGGCGGCGACGCCGAGTGCGGCGGCGGTCGATCCTCCCCAGCCCCGTCTGGCCATGCGGGGGAGCGTAGCGTCCCGAGGTCGCCCCGGCGAGTCGTGGGATCCGGCGACCGGTCGCGGACGGCTTGGCGACACCGGCTACGGTCGCCGATGAACGAGGCGGGGGACGCGATGACGGACGATCGGCAGCCGGTACGCGACGACGGGACCGGTCCGGGGCGTACCCGGCTCTTTCTCGGCGGTGCTCTGGCGGTGGTCCTGCTGGCGGTGATCGGGGCCAGTGGTGGCTGGGTGCTCGCCGGTGAGCCGGACCGGCCCGCCGCCTCCTCCGGGGTCGTGCCGAGCGGCGGCGTGGCGACCTCCGGTCCGCCGGCCACGCCGAGCGCCCCGTCCACCCGACCCGCCGACGACCGTCCCAGCGGTCCGCGGTCGCGTACCCCGTCCGGCCTCACCGTGCCGGATCTGGTCGGCGCCGACTTCGCGCGGGCCCGGCAGGAGTTGCGCGACCGCCGGCTCGGCTGGCGGCTGGTGTTCGGCGCCGGCTCGGGCCGTGCGGTCGAGCGGACCTCGCCGGGCCCCGGCGAGCCGGTCAAGCGCGGCGTCACGGTCACCGTCTGGGTCGCCGGGCCGGCCCCGGCCGTCACCGTGCCGGACGTCGGCGCCCTGTCCTGCGCCGACGCGGCGGACGACCTGGTGGAGGCGGGGCTCTACCCGCGTTACCGCAGCGGCCGGCAGGGGCCGGTCACCGGGCAGGAACCGGCCGCCGGGAGCGCCGCCCGGTGGAACGACCAGATCGCGCTCACCTGCGGGGACGCGCCGACCGCGAGTCCGTCGCCCACTCCCTGACGGCCGGCCGGGCAGGACGGCGCGCTGATGCCGGCCGGCGTGGCCGCGGACCGCTACCGTGGACGATCGAGGGCCGTGTGCCCCGTCCCGGTGGGGAAAGGACGTGTGCCATGAGCGACGACCGTCAGGATCCACCCGCCGGTGACGCGGACGCCACCCGGGCGCTGCCCCCGCACGGGGACGACGCCGACGCCACCCGCGCCATGCCGCGGGGAGCGGGCGGCGAGGACGCCGACGCCACCCGCGCGATGCCCCGCAACCCCGGCGACGACCCCGACGCGACGCGGCCGGTGCCCGGCGGGGCGGACGGTGACGCCACCCGACCGCTGCCCGGCGAGGGACGCCGACCGCTGGACGCCACCACTCGCCAGGAACCGGTCGGCGGCGGGGCCTGGTCCGGGCGTGCGGGCGTACCGCCGCCGCGACCGGCCGGCTACCCCGAGCCGGGCGCCGAGTGGTACGGCGACGAGCAGGCCGGACGCCGCTGGTGGATGCCGATCCTGCTGGGCATCCTGGCGCTGGTCCTGCTCGGTCTGATCGCGGCCGGGGTGTGGCTGGCCCTGCGTGCCGCCGAGCGGAACGACGGTCCGGGCCCGACGCCGTCGGCGGTGCCCAGCACCTCGGCGCGGACCAGTGCCGCGCCGACCAGCGCGTCACCGAGCAGTTCGCCGTCGAGCACGCCCCCGACCACGACGCCGCCCGCCGAGGTGCCGATGCCGCCGCTGGTCGGGCTGCCCGAGTCCGCCGCCCGGGCGGCGCTGGACCGGTTGGGTGTCGACTACCGGGTGCAGCGTCGGCCGTCGGACCGACCGGCCGGCACGGTGATCGCGACCGACCCGGAGGCCGGTTACTCCGTCGGCGACGGCGACCGGGTCACGCTCGTGGTGGCCGCAGCGGCCCCGCCCACCACCGGCGCGACCACGCCGAGTTCCGCGCCGGCGACCACCACCACGCCCTGACGGTCACCACTGCCGGCGTCGGGTGCCCACCAGGCCGAGCCCGGCGAGCGAGATGGCGAGCCCGAGCAGGCCGGAATAGAACAGTGACCGGCTGAGGTCGGTCGAGTCGGTGGGGCGGTCCGCGAGCGCGCCCTCTCGTCGGCGGCCCGCTCGCGTCGGCCTCGGCGTCGGCGCCCGACCGGGGTGCCGTCGCTGTCCGGGTGGCCGCGGACAGGTCCACGTCGGCGCCGGCCCGGCGGCGTCGGCTGCCGCGTCGTCCGCGCCGACGACCTCGCCGCCGCCGGTCTCGCCGTCGTCGGGCACCAGCCGCCCGGCGGCGGCCAGCCCGATCGGTGCGTACCTGGGGTCGGTCATCTCGTCCTCCTCACCGGTGCTCCTGACTCTGCGGTACCCCGGGACGGGAGGTGGCACACCGTCCCGGCCGGGGCGGTGGCGTGGGTCAGGACGACGGCAGCCCGGACGTCTGGTCGGTGCCGGCCGACGGCTCCGGCGCACCTCGGCTGCTGCTGCCCCGGCGCGGAGTCGCCGTCCCCGCTGACCTGACGGCCGGCCGCCAGCAGCAGCCCGGCCACGGCCAGGACCACCCCGGCGCCGGCCGCCCACCCGGGCAGGTCCACCGGGACGCCCAGGTAGACGGTGATGCCGAGGATCCGGGACAACCCCCACGGCAGCAGTGCCATCTGGTCGTTCCACACGGTCAGCGCCCGTTCCGCGCCGACCGACGCGACCAGCCCGGCGAGCACCGCCAGCGGCACCCCGGCGGCGGTGAGCGTCCGCCCCGCGGCGCGGCGGCGGGCCAGCCCGTAGCGGTCGCGCAGCACCACGGCGGTCGCCACGAACAGCCAGCAGAACGCCGCCACCGCCACGGTCAGGTAGACCGCGCGGCGGGCCGGCGCGGTCCAGAACACGAACCAGTAGCGGCCCGGCCCGCGCCCGGCCAGCACCGCCAGCAGCAGGGCGCTGCGCAGCACCGCCACCCCGCCGAGCACCGCCCACAGGTGGAAGGGATCCCGCCGGCCCGCCGCCAGCCGGGCGACCAGCGCGAACAGCGCCCACCCGCCGAGCGTGACCAGCACGTGCGCGGGCGCGGCGAACCAGGTGAACGCCAGCCGGCTCCCCACCAGCACCACCACCGGCGCGAGCCAGACCAGCACCCGGTCCAGCCGGGACGCCGGCGCCTTGAGCGCGGCCAGCCGCCACGGGCGCAGCGCGCCGAGCAGCAGGGCCCGGGCCGCCGCGCCGCCCGGCCCGCGCCCCCGCAGACCCCACCCCACCACGACCGCGACCAGGACCAGCAGCGCCCGCGCCACCCAGGCCATCGCCGGGTCGCGGTCCGCCCGCTGCGCGCCGAGGTCGGCCGCGGTGAAGCGGTACGCCGGCAGGTCGAGGTCCCCGCCGTAGCGCTGCCGGTGGTGGTCCCGCGCCTCCCGGTACGCGTCGGCGGCCGACCGCCAGCGCGCGTACGCGGCGTCGGCGCCGATGTCCAGCCACTGCGCGTGCCGCAGCACCATGGCCCGGTACGCGCCGAGCGTGACGAACAGGGGTAGTCGAGCGTGTCGACGAACCGCTGCCGCAGGCCGGCGTCCCGCCACGTGGCCGGGTCGGTCGCGGCCACCAGGTCGCGCATCCGCCGGGCCGTGGCGACGGCCTCGTCGCCCTCGGCGACCGCCGCGTCGACCCGGTCGCGGGCGACCGCGTAGATGCTGTCCAGGGCGGCGGAGTCACCGGTCGGGATGTCCCACTCGAAGATCCACATCATCGGCGGCGGTTCCAGCCCGAGGGCCCGCACCGACGTGTCCGCGTACGGGCCGACGTAGAGGCCCGTGGTGACCGCGGCCCGCGACAGCGCCATCGCCTGCCCGATCGCCGCCACGGTGGCCGGGTCGGCGGAGAACGTCCGGTACGCCCACTCCGCGGTCACCTGGGCCGGGTCGGTGTCCGGGTCCCAGGCCAGCCGCGCCACCGCGTCCGTGTTCAGGTCGTAGAGCTGCCAGAAGCCGGTGCGCAGGTAGAGCGACATCGGCCCGGCGCGCAGCGGACCGCCGTCCTGGGTCCAGTTCCACACGCCCTCGACGCGCGGGTTCGCGGCGAGGAACGCGCGCAGCGCGTCGCGGTGCAGCGGGCCGAGGTCGTTGGGCAGCGCGCCGAACCCCTCGAACTCGCGCCGGG
>NZ_PDHU01000007.1:0-136598 GCF_002573675.1 Micromonospora sp. WMMA1996
GCCGCGCGCGCCGCGTCGGCGGCCAGGTCGGCCAGCACGACGGCGGCGGCGCCCTCGGCGGCGAACCGCCGGCCCAGCGCCGCGCCGATCCCGCCGGCCCCACCGGTGATCACGACCACCCGGTCGGTCAGGTTCATCTCAGGCCACCTCCGTCGCGTCGACGCCGAGCCGGGGCAGCAGACCGGCCCAGGCGTCCGCCCCGCCCTCGGTCGTCTCCGGGGTGGGCAGCACCGCCAGCACCGGCACGTCGACGCCGTGCGCGGCGTACCGGCGGGCGCCGGCCACGCACTGCTCGGGCGAGCCGTGCAGCACGAGCGCGTCGACCACCTCGTCCGGGACCGCGGCGGCGGCGCCCCGGCGGTCCCCCGCCTCCCACGCCCGCCACATCGGGCCCAGCGTCTCCTGCCGACCCAGCCAGCGGTGGAAGGCGGCGTACGCGGGCACGGTGAGGTAGCCGGTGATCAGGCGGCGGCCCAGGGCGCGGGCGTACCCGGCGTCCTCGGTGGGGCAGACGAAGATCCGCGCGGCGACCTCGAAGCCGGGACGGCGCTCGCCCAGCTCGGCGACGGCGGTCGGCACGTCCTCGGCGGCGAGCCAGTTGAGGATCACCCCGTCGGCCTCGGCGGCGGCGAGTCGCAGCATGCCGGGGCGCAGCGCGGCCAGCAGGACCGGCGGCGGCACGGCCGGCGGACGCTCCAGCGTGAACCGCCGGACCGCGAACGTGTCGAACGCCCCGTCGACGGTCTCGCCGCGCAACGCGGCCCGCAGGAAGCGCAGCACGTCTCGGGTCCGCTTGAACGGCTCGTCGTACGCCACCGCGTTCCAGTCCCGCACCACCACCGGCGACGAGGCGCCGACGCCGAGCGCGAACCGGCCCGGCGCGGCCTCGGCCAGGGCGGCGGCGCTCATCGCGAGCAGCCCCGGCCCCCGGGTGAAGGCCGGGGTGATCGCGGTGCCGAGGCGGAGCCGGGGCGCCCAGGCGGCGGCGAGCGCGAGCGGGGTGAACGCGTCGGTCCCGGCCACCTCCGACGACCAGACGTCGGTGAACCCGGCGTGGTCGAGGGCCGCGTAGACGGCGGCGTGGTCGGCGAGCGGGATGCCGCCCAGCGGTACGGTCATACCCCATCGGTTCGTCACCTGTCGATCGTGCCCGTCCACCACCGCCGGGAGCAAGATCCTCCACCGATACGACCGATCCGCACCATGACGCCCGGAAAGAGTGTTACGACTGCCGGGTGAGCGGGATCGGGTACGGGAGACGACGGTGAAGGTCGCCGAGCCCGCCGCGTTGCGCGCGACCGACGGTGACGGGGGCCGGGCGACCTTCCTGGAACTCTTCTTCGACCTGGTCTACGTGTTCGCGCTGACCCGGATCTCCGCACGCGCCTTCGAGGACCTGGCGCTGGAGGGCGGCCAGACGAACTGGTCCGCGGTGACCGGTGGCGGCAAGACGCTGCTGCTGCTGTTCGCGCTCTGGGCGGTCTGGCAGGGCACGGCGTGGACGACCAGCCGGTACGACCCGTACCACCTGTGGTTGCAGATCATCGTGATCACCGCGCTGCTCTCGGCGATGGTGATGGGGGTGGCGATCCCCCGCGCGTTCAGCGAGAACGGCCTGCCGTTCGCCGTCGCGTACGTGGTGGCGCAGGTGAGCCGGCCGGCGATCCTCATGCTCGTGCTGCGCAAGCTCCAGTACCGCCGGTTGAAGCTGCGCATGTTGATCACGTTCTGCGCCACGGGCGTGCTCTGGCTCGCCGGCGCGGTGCTGCCGGTCGACGCCCGGGTGGTGCTCTGGACGCTCGCGCTGCTGGTGGAATACCTGGCCGCCCGGTTCGGCTGGCCGGTGCCCGGCCTGGGCCGCTCGACGCTCTCCCGGTGGGACATCCACGGCGAGCACCTGTCCGAGCGCTACCAGCAGTTCTTCCTGGTCGCGCTCGGCGAGACGATCCTGCTCGCCGGTTGGACGTTCACCGGCGTGCCGACCCGGCCGACCACCGTCGCGGCGTTCGCGTTCGCGCTGGCCACCTCGATCCTGCTGTGGCGGATCTACGTGCAGCGGGCCGGGCAGATCCTCGGCGAGGCGGTGACAAGGGCCGCGCACCCGGCCACCATCGGCCGTTCCGCCGCCGACACCCACCTGGTCATGGTGATCGGCGTGGTGGCCACCGCGATCGGTTACGAGTTGGTCATCGAACACCCGACCGGGCACAACGAGTTGCCCTGGCTGGCCATGATCCTGGGCGGCCCGGCGCTGTTCCTCGCCGGCCGGGCCCGGTTCGAGTACGAGGTGTTCGGCCGCGTGTCCCCGTCCCGGCTGGTGGCGATCGCCGCGTTGCTGCTGCCCGTGCCGTTGTTGCTGCGGACCGCGCCGCTGGTCGCGGCGAGCGTCGCGGTCGTGGTGCTGGTGGCGGTCGCGGTGGCCGACGCCCGGCGCGCCTGGGGCCGGCCGCCGGAGGCCGCCGCGCCGCCGTTCTGACCGTCGCCCACGCGCTTCGGTCGGTGCGGGACGACGCCCCCACCCGCGGGCTACGATCCGCGCGTGACCTTCTCGCTCGTCGCCCGATCCGCCGACGGGCAGCTCTACGGCGTGGCCGTGGCCAGCCGGTTCCTCGCCGCCGGGGCGTTGGTGCCGGCCGCCGAGGCGCAGGTCGGGGCGGTGGCCACGCAGGCGCACGCCAACCTCGCCTACCGGGCGCAGGCGCTCGCCCTGCTGCGCACCGGCGTCCCCGCCGTGGACGTGGTGGCCGGTCTGGTGGCCGCCGACCCGGGACGCGACGACCGGCAGCTCGGCGTGGTCGGGGCGACCGGCGTCGGGGCCACCTGGACCGGGCCGCGCTGCCACCCGTGGGCCGGCGGTCAGGCCGGCGACGGGTGGGCCGCGCAGGGGAACATCCTGACCGGCCCGCAGGTGATCGACGCGCTGCGCGACGCCTGGCTCACCGACACCGACCTGCCGTTTCCGCAGCGGTTGTTCGCCGCGCTCACCGCCGGCGACCGGGCCGGCGGCGACCGACGCGGCCGGCAGAGCGCCGCCCTGCTCGTCGTGCAGCGGCACGGCGGCTACGCGGGCACCGGCGACGAACTGGTCGACCTGCGGGTGGACGACCACCCGGACCCGGTCGCCGAGCTGGGTCGCCTGCTCGGCATCCACACCATGATCTTCGGTCGCCCCGACCCGGCCACCCTGCGCGACCTGACCGGCCCGCTCGCCGTCGAGGTGGCGGACCTGCTCGCCGCCGCCGGTCACCCGGTCGGCCCGGCGGGCCTGGACGACGCGCTCGCCGCCTGGTCCGGCCTGGAGAACCTGGAGGAACGGTTCGTGCCCGGCCGGATCGACCCGATCGTGCTGGAGCACCTGCGGCGTGCCGCGGCGGCCTGACCGGCGTCAGCCGCCGAACGCCAGCCGGCGGATGCCGGCCTCCGCCAGCGCCGTCCGCTCGGCGTCGGTCACCGGCAGCCGGCCGGTGGCCTTGCGCAGCACGGTGAGCGCGTCCCAGCCGAGCCGGGCCGGCACCGGCCGCCCGCCGGTGAGCACGTCGACGACCACGGCCGCCGCGGCCAGCGTGGTCCAGGGCGACCGGTCGAGCGCATCGGCCAGGTCCAGGCCGTGCACCGCGACCTCCACCACCCGGGTACGCAGGAACTCGCCCACCGCCATCGCGTCACCGTGCCGGGTCCGCACCACCCGGCCGACGGGCGCGTCGGCCACCGCCGTGTCGGTGGCCCGCCAGGCCCGGCCGAACTCCCGCGCCACCTCGGTCACGTCGGGCAGCTCCCGGGCGGCCCGCCGCGCCCCGTCGATCCGCTCCCGGTCGACCGGCGGGCTGAACTTGGCCGCGCCGAAGTAGCCGGCCGCGTCCACCTCGGCGCGCGGTGGCGCGGGCTCGGCGAGCATCCCGGCGAGCCGGCCGGCCCCGGTGCCCACGTGCGCGAGCAGGTCCCGCACCAGCCAGGGCGGGCACGGTGTGGGCCGGTCCAGCGCCGCCTCGTCGAGGCCGTGCAGCACCCGCTCCAGCCGGGCGCACTCGTCCCGGAACGCCGCCCGTGCCGGTTCCACCGGCGTACTCAGCCCTTCCACCGGGGCACCAGCCGGTGCACCACGGCGAGCACCAGCGCGGCCACCACGGCGATCGTGCCGGCGATGCCGGCCGCGCTGCCCGCGTACCCGATGAAGAGCGGACGGCGGCCGAGGTCCTCGACGGCGACGGTGGAACGGTCGACCAACCAGGACAGCGCCAGCGCGGAGCCCAGCAGGGCCACCGCGCCGGCGACGCCGAGCACGGCGGCGCCCAGCCGGTGCGCGTCGCCCGGCTCCACCACCGCCTGTTCCCGCTGGAAGAACAGCAGCACCAGCCCGGCCGCCGCGGCCCACGCGCCCACCACCAGGTACGCGGCGACCGCGTCACTGGGCCGGTGCCAGCCGGCGGAAAGCGTGGCGACCCCGGCGGCGGCCGCGTACCCGGCGCCGAGGAACGCGCCGGCCACCCGCACCTGCCGCGGCAGCACCAGGATCAGCGCGATCGCCACCGACGCCGCCACCGCGGTGTGCCCGCTGGGCAGGCTGTTGCCGGCGGCGGCCCGTTCCGGGTCGACACCGAAGTCCGGTCGGACCAGGTAGTACTTGAGCAGCTGGGTGCTCACGTTCGCCCCGGCGATGAGCAGTGTGGCGGTGACCGCGAGCGCCTTGCGGCCACGGATCAACGCGATGAAGCCGATCACCGCGGTCGCGACCAGCAGCGACACCACCGACATGGCGTTGAGGAGCGTGTCCACCGGACCGTCGATGCGGTCCTGGCCGATCCGGTTGCCGGTCAACGCGACCGTGTCCAGCCACTGGCCCAGCTCGCTGTGCACGGCGAACCGCCACACCAGCACGAACATCGCTGTCTGGGTCAGGGCCAGTACGACCAACCAGACCGCCGTCCAACCCCTCGCCGTCTCCCGCACCCGCACAACTTAGCGGTCGGCCCGGTCCGGCGCGCGCGGGAGCGCCCCGGATCCCGGCGTAGGTTGAGGCGGGGCGATCGGAGGAGGTGGCAGGTGACCGGCGGACCGGAACGGGAACGGCCCGCCGAGCCGCGCCCGGAGTCGCTGGCCGACCTGCTCGGCGGGCGGCGGGGCGCGGTGGACGCGACGCTGCCCCCGCTCGCGTTCGGGCTCGGCTGGGTGCTCGGCGGGCTGTGGGGAGGCGTGTTCGCCGCGGTGCTGACCGGCGGCGCCGTGGCCGGTTGGCGGTGGCGGCGCGGCGACCGCCCGCGCTCGGTCCTGATCGGTCTGCTCGCGGTCTGCGTGGCCGCGCTGATCGCGGTGCGCACCGGCCGGGCCGCCGACTTCTTCCTGCTCCAGATCGCCTCCAACGCGGCCAGCGCGCTGGCCTGGGCGGTCAGCATCGTGGTGCGCTGGCCGCTGCTCGGCGTGGTGGTCGGGGTGGCGCTGCGCCAGCGATCCCGGTGGCGCCGCGACCCGGCGCTGCTGCGGGCGTACGGCCGGGGCAGCTGGGTGTGGACGGCCACCTACGTGCTGCGGGTGGCGGTCTTCGTGCCGCTCTGGCTGGACGGGCGGGTGGTGGCGCTGACCGTGACGCGGGCGGCGCTGACCTGGCCGCTGATCGCGGCGGCGCTGGCGGCGAGCTGGGTGGTGGTCAGCCGGTCGCTGCCGCCCGGACACCCGGGGCCACGACACCCGGTGGTCGCGCCCGACCCGGACGGGGAGCCGGCGACGTCCCCGGAAAAGTAGTGGAGAGGCCGCCACGGGGGGAGCGGCCTCTCCGTGAAATACGTTACTCCGTCCGCGCCACTGATGTGATCCCGTGGAGCGCTGATTTTTCCGTGCCTTTTCGCGCCATGGGTGGTCCCCGGGCGGAGTGGTGGGCCGGTCCGTCCGCTGCGTCGTCCGGACGGCCGGCCCACCCGGCCTGACCGTGGGCGTCAGGCCGTCCGCCGACCCGGCCGCTCCGTTCCCCCATCGGCCGGGGCGGCCTCCTCCGTGGGCGGGGCGGACCCCGCCCACGGAGGAGGGGTCATCTCATCCCTGCGGGAAGTAGGTGCCGTAGTCGGCGTACGCCATCGCGACGTCCGCCTGGGCCCAGAACCGGTGGTAGTTGAAGACCGGCTCCGCGCCGCCGTCCAGGTACGCCTGCACCTTGGGCCAGTCCGGGTCGTTCTTGTAGAACGACCGGATGTCCAGGAAGCTCTTGCCGCTGGCGATCGCGTCGCCGTTGGGCATCTTCCCGGTCCAGCCGGAGGGCACGTAGAGGCCCTGCCCGTCGGCGGCGTTGTAGACGTCGTCGAAGCGCTTGTAGTCGCCGCGCTTCTCCGGCATCGAGACGCCCTTGCTGTCGGCGGCCGCCGACAGCGCGTCCAGCAGACCCTTGGCGGTGGTCTTCGCCGCGGTGTTGCCGGACTTGGCCGCGTACGCGATGAGCGTGCGGGCGTAGGCGGCGGCGACGCCGACGTCCTGGCCCTTGACCGTCACCTCGACGTGCAGGTTGGTGTTCGGCTGCGGGCTGGTCGGGTTCCAGTTGGCCGGCTGGCCGGTCCACTTCATGTCCGACGGGATCGACCAGCTGGCGCCGGTCGTGGTGTTGGCGATCGCCCACGGCACCCACTTGTCCAGCAGCGCCTTGGCCTTGGCGTTGCCGGTCTGCAGGTACAGCTCGGCGATGCGCTGCATCGACCAGGCCTGCATGCCGAACCACTGGTTGGACGGCGGGTCGTTGTAGACCGGGTCGACGTCGTAGAACATGCCGTAGAAGGTGGCGGTGCCGGCCGGCGGCTGGGCGTAGCTGCCGTCCCAGCTGTTGGTGGCGCCACCGGCGATGCCGCCCTCGGCGGACTGCAGCCAGGTGTAGAACTCCAGCTGCCGGTCCAGGCTCTTCTGCCAGTCGGAGACCGCGGTCGGCGACTTCGGCTTCAGCTCGGCGACGTTGGTCATCGCCCACGCCGCGAACGGGTTCTGGTAGCCGAAGTGGTTGTGGCTGGAGCCGATCCGCCACGACCAGTTCTGCGAGGCGTCGTACGCGCCACCCCAGGCGTAGTACCAGGAGAGCAGGTAGTGCGCCGAGTCGCGGCCGCTGCCGGCCGGGCAGGTGGACGCCCCGACGCAATTGCCGATCTTCTTGAAGTACTTGTCGAACAACGCGTAGCGCAGGTAGTCGCCCATCTTCGCGGCCTTGGCCACGGTGGCCGCCACGTCGGCCTCCTTGCCCTGCGCCTTGGCCCAGGTCAGCGCCCAGTAGGCGGCCTGCACGGCCCGGGCGTCGGCGTCCGGCGCGTTGGTGTACTTCCACTGCTTGGCCGGGGCGCTGGACTCCTTGACGAACAGGTCCAGGTAGCCGTTCGGACCGCCGTGCTTGAACGTGTCGCAGGACGGCTGCGGCACGGTCTCCCACACCGACTCCTGGGTGCCCCGCTGGAACGTGTTGATGTACGCGGGCTTGGTGGTGCCGTCGCCGCAGCGGCCGAAGCCGTAGGTGTTGTCCACGTCGAGCAGCCAGTGCATGCCGTAGATGTCACCGGTGCCGTAGGTGGACTGCAGCTCCGAGCGCAGCGGGTCCTGGCCGACCGGGACGCTGGCCTCCAGCGCCGACGGGTACTGGCTGGGCAGGTTGTGCTCGGCCGCGTACTGCGGGGTGCCCGGCGCGCCCGCCGTCGCCTGGTCCGCGTGGCTGGGGATGATGTACTTCTCCATCACGGTCCAGGCGTTGTTGAACGGGGCCCAGTTCTGGGTGACCCGGCCGTACTGCGCCTCCAGCCAGAGCCAGAAGCTGAACGCCTCGGACGTGGTCTCGTGCCCGTGGTCGGGCGCCTCGACGATCAGCGTCTCGATCGAGTGGTACGGCACGCCCTCGGGGCTGAAGTAGCCCGAGTTCTTGATCTTGCCGTACTGGTCGAGGAACTTCTTGATGTAGGCGTTGTCGCCGCCCGGGGTGTCGTTGTCGACCTCGGTGGCGACCACCGCGACCGGGGCGAAGCCGGTGGCCGACGCGGTCACCGTGGCGGTGCCGCCGGCGGTGTCGGCGTCCTCCGCGGCGGAGACGGTGGCGGTGACGCCGGTGCTCCAGTTGCTCGGGGTGAGCGTCAGCGTGGCCGGCGAGACGGTGATGTCGCTGTCCCCGGTGACGGCGAGGGTCACCGGGACGTTGGCGCTGGGCGCCGCGCTGAGGGTGTACCGCACCGTGGCGCTGCCGCCCTCCTCGACGCTCACCGCCGACGGGGTGGCGACCAGCTTCGGCCCGGTGGCCGCGCTGACCGTGAACGACTTCTCCGCAGTCGCGCTGCCGCCGGCGTTGTCGTACGCCTTGGCCTGCACCGTGTAGCTGCCGGCTGGCAGGTCGAGCAGGTCGTAGCCGTACGGCGCGGTGGTGTCGGTGTTGACCAGCAGGCCGTTGCGGTAGAACTCGACCTTGCTGATGGTCCCGTCCGGGTCGCTGGCGGTCGCGGTCAGCGGGACGTCCGCCGGCGCCTCGAACGGGCCGGCCGGCACGCCGAGGGAGACCGTCGGCGGCTGGTTGGTGGTGGCGCCGTTGCAGGCGACACCGTTGAGCGTGAAGGCGGTGGGCTTCGGGTTGCTGCCGCTGTAGCTGCCGTTGAAGCCGATGCTGGTGGACGCGCCGGTGGGCAGGCTGCCGTTCCACGACTCGTTGGTCGCGGTGACCTCGCTGCCGGACTGGCTCCACTTCGCCGACCAGCCCTGGGTGACCCGCTGGCTGCTGTTCGGGAAGGCGAACTTCAGCGACCAGTTGTTCAGGGCGTCACCCAGGTTCTTGATGGTGACGGTGGCGGTGAAGCCGGTGCTCCAGTCGCTGGTCGCGTAGGTCACGTCGCAGGCCGGTGCGGCCTGCGCGGAGCTCGCGGGCAGGGCCACCCCGCCGATGGCGAGGGCGGTGGCGGCGACCATCGCCGTACGGCGACGTCTGGCCAGAAGTCTCATGTGGGCGGTGTCTCCTCGGACCGGGCCGGGACCGGGGTCCCGGCGGGGCGCCTCCACGCGTCGACGGGCGTACGCGGGGGGACGGAGGCGTCCGGAAAGGGGTCGTCCCGGCCGTGCCGGGGATCGGGCGCCGCACCGGTTCTCACCGGGTGCCCTCGGCGGCCCGCGCTCGCGAGCTGGCTCCAACGTCGCGTGTGTCGAGAGTGTGACATGGAAGCGCTCCCACCACAACGGCCAGGGCAGATACCCACGTCCATGTTTCGATCTCGTTTAGGGGCTTTTCCAAAGCCGTGACGGGCGTTACAGTCGCAGCATCGCCGATGGGAGCGCTTCCATCGACGGAGATGTAAGTACTGGATCGTCGGGGACACTCGTGCCCGACGCGTCGGCCCTGTGGCCGACGGCGGACCAGCCCGGACACCGCCGCCGGCCATCACCCGCCAGACGGAGGGAGGTGGAACCAGAGCCACTCGCGTGGCCCGGCTCCCGCGCGACACGCACGACGGACGCCAATTCCACTTCGTGCGTGTGTGCATCACCGGTGGGGACGGGGGTTGCCCTCCCCCGTCCCCACACTAAACCCCCGTTGTCGACGGCAAAAGAGGCCGACGGGACAGGCGTGACACGCCACCCGGACGGCCTTTCTCGCTATCTGCCCCACCCTCGCCGCTCGCCCCAGCCCCCGAGCGACACCCGCCCACCCCACCTCCGGCCGCCCGCCGGCCGCGCCGCCTCCCGCCGCGACCGCCGGATCGAGGCCGGCCGCCCCTGACCTATGCTGGGAGCGCTCCCGGCCCCAGGGCGGCCCGTCACTTCGAGGAGAAGTCCCATGTCGTTACTCACCCGACGGCGCCTGCTCCGCCGCGCCGCCCTGTCCGCCACCGCCGCCGGCGCGGCCCGGACCGGGCTCACCGGCGCCACCCTGGCCGGGACCGCAGCCGTCGCCGTCAGCGGCTGCGACAGCCCACCCGAGCGCAACACCGACGCCGACCCGGACGGCGGGCTGCGGTTCCCGGACGGCTTCGGCTGGGGCGCGGCGACCTCGGCGTACCAGATCGAGGGGGCGGCCAAGGAGGACGGACGGGGCGAGTCCGTCTGGGACACCTTCAGCCACACCCCGGGGCGCACCCGCAACGGTGACACCGGCGACGTCGCGGCCGACCACTACCACCGGTACGCCCAGGACCTCGACCTGATGCGCGAGCTGGGGCTGCGCAGCTACCGGTTCTCCATCTCCTGGCCCCGGATCCAGGCCGACGGGTCCGGCCGCCCCAACCAGCGTGGGCTGGACTTCTACCGCCGGCTGCTGGACGGGCTGCACGAGCGCGGCATCGCGCCGATGGCCACGCTGTTCCACTGGGACCTGCCGCAGGCGTTGCAGGACGACGGCGGCTGGGAGAACCGCGACACCGCCGAGCGCTTCGCCGACTACGCCGACGCCGTGTTCCGGGCGCTCGGCGACCGGGTGCCGGCGTGGCTGACGATCAACGAGCCGAAGACCGTGGTGCAGAACGGCTACATCTGGGGCCACCACGCGCCCGGCCACCGGGACGAGGCGGCGGCCTACCTGGTGGCGCACCACCTCCAGCTCGCCCACGGCCTCGCCGTGCAGGCGTTGCGCGCCTCCGGCGCGTCCGGCCGGATCGGCCCGGCGCTCAACCTGCACCCCTGCTACCCGGCCGACGACAGCGCCGAGGCGGCCGCCGCGACCCGCCTCTACGACGGCTACGAGAACCGCCTCTACCTCGACTCCGTCTTCAAGGGCGCGTACCCGCAGGACGTGCTGGCCGACCTCGGGTCGGACAGCCGGATGGTCCGCGGCGTCCGGGACGGCGACCTGAAGATCATCTCCAGCCCGGTCGACCTGCTCGCGGTGCAGTACTACACCCCGATCTACGTCACCGGCGGCGGCGGGACCGTGCGGAAGTGGCCCACCTCGGAGGCCGAGTGGCAGCAGATCTACCCTGAGGGCATGTACGACATCCTGACCCGGGTCACCCGCGACTACGGGCGGGTGCCGATCACCATCACCGAGAACGGCCTGCCCTGCCCGGACACCCCCGGCCCGGACGGCACCGTCGACGACGCCGGCCGGGTCAGCTTCCTGCGCGACCACTTCGCCGCCGCCCACCGCGCGGTGCGCGACGGCGTGCCGCTGGAGAGCTACCACGTGTGGTCGCTGCTGGACAACTTCGAGTGGGCCGAGGGCTACGACCAGCGCTGGGGCCTGGTCTACGTGGACTACGCGAGCCAGCGGCGGGTGCTCAAGCGCAGCGCCCACTGGTACCGCGAGGTGATCCGCCGCAACGGGCTCTGACCGGGACGGCCCGGCCGGCGGACCGCCGGCCGGGCACCCGCGCCCAGCGCGGCAGCGCGTGATGGCCGCTCAACGCGGCAGCGCGTGATGGCCGCTCAGCGCGGCAGCGCCTGCTGGAGCTCGGCGCGCAGCGCCGGGGTGAGCATCTCGCCGGCCTGCTTGGCCAGCCGGGCCATCTCGTAGCCGACCACGCCGATGTCGGCGTCCGCGCCGGCCAGCGTCGCCAGGATCGAGCCGTCCCGGATCTGCATGACGAGGAAGTAGCCCCGTCCCATCTCGACCACGGTCTGCTTGACGATGTCGCCGTCGAACATCTGCGCCGCGCCCGCGGTGATGCTCATCAGGCCGGAGGTCACGGCGGCGAGCTTGTCGGCGTGGTCGCGCGGCAGGTGCGCGGAGATCGCCACCAGCAGCCCGTCGGAGGACACCACGACGGCGTGCGCCACCCCGGGGACCCGCTCGGCGAACGCGTTCACCAGCCAGCTCAGGTCCCGTGCCTCCTGGCTCAACGTCGTCACTGTCGTCGTCCCCCTTCGTCGCGCGGCAGATACATCTCGGTGGTCTCCTCGGCCTCGGCCCGCCGCACCCCGCCGTAGAAGCGGGACAGCATACCGCCGACCGCCTCGGGGTCCGGCTCCTGCCGCACGGCGGGGCGGGCGGCCGAGGTGACCGAGGTGAGCTGGGCCATCGGCACGCGTACCGGCAGACCCCGCTCGTTGGTCCCCCCGGTCACCGGCGTCGGGGCCGGCGCCGGCGTCACACCGAGCACCGACGACGTCGGTCCCTGCCGGCTGAACCAGCCGCCGCCGGCCGCCGCCGCGGCCCCCGGGGTGAGCACGTCCTCGGCCCGGCCGGGCACCGGACGGGGTCGGGGCACCGCGACGGGCGGGCCGGTGGGCGTCGGCGGGCCGGTCGGCGCAACCTCCGCCACGTCACCGAGCGGCCGGCCGGTCAGCGGCGACACCGGCAGCGCCGCCGGCGGGCCCGGCTGCGGCACCGGGTGCCGCCCGGCCACCGGCAGCTCGGCGGTGGCCGCGCCCAACGCCCGGGACGCCGCGGCCACCTGGCTGGTCAGCATCCGCGCCGGAGCGGGCGGCTCCAGCCCGGGGGCGGGGGCCTCGGCCAGCAGGTGGGCCGGGATCCGGACCCGGGTGACCAGGCCCTCCCGGCCGGGGCGCAACTGCACCCGCACGCCGTGCCGAGCGCCCAGGTGGCTCACCACGAACAGGCCCATCCGCTCCGAGGCGCCCACGTCGGCGGCCGGCGGCTCGGCCAGCACGGCGTTCGCCTCGGCCAGCGCGCCCGGGCTCATGCCGAGCCCCAGGTCGACGATCTCCACCAGCGCGCCCGGGCCGTCCGCCTCGACCACCACCCGCACCACGGTCTCCGGGCGGGAGAACGCGGTGGCGTTCTCCAGCAGCTCGGCGAACAGGTGCACCAGGTCACCCACGGCGTGCCCGACCACGTGCAGGTCGGTGCGGTTCTGGTGGCGGACCCGCTGGTACTGCTCAATCTCCGCGCTCGCCGCGAGCAGCACCGCGCCCAGCCCGACCGGGCGGTTCCACCGTCGCGTGGACTCGGTGCCGGCGAGCACCAGCAGGCTCTCGTCGTTGCGGCGCATGCGGGCGGCGAGGTGGTCGAGCTTGAACAGGTTCTCCAGCTGCTCCGGGTCGCTCTCCTCGCGTTCCAGGTCGTCGAGCAGCTCCAGCTGCCGCTCGACCAGCACCTGGCTGCGCCGGGCCAGGTTGACGAACATGGCGTTGACGTTGCGGCGCATCATCGCCTGCTCGACCGCCACGTCGACGGCACTGCGGTGCACCGCCACGAACGCCTCCGCCAGCTCGCCGATCTCGTCCTGCGAGTCGACCACCGCCGGTGGCACGTCGATCGCGCCCACCGGCCGGTCCACCGTGCGCAGTCGTTCCAGCGTGAGCGGCAGCTCCACCTGCGCGATGCGCAGCGCCTGGCCGCGCAGCTGCCGCATCGCGCGGGCGACGGACCGGCCGACCAGCAGCGAGATCAGCACGGCGACCAGGAGCACCGAGACGATGCCGCCGGCGACCAGCAGCGTCTCGCGCAGCTGCCGGGCGCTGGCGTCGTCGGCCCGGCGCACCGCGTCGTCGAGCAGCTCGCCCTCCAACTGGCGGAACAGCTCCTGCCGCTGCTCGCTGGCCGCCCACCACTGCGGCGCGGACAGCAGCGCGGGCTCCGCCGCGCCGGTGGGCAGGGTCCGCTCCTCCAGCCGGGTGGCCGTGACGAAGGCCGGGTCGACCGAGGTCCGGTCGTAGCGGCGGACCTGCTCGGCGGTCGCCGCGACCCGGAACGCGCCCAGCGCGGTGAGCTGCTGGGCCCGCAGGTCGCTCAGGCTCACCTGGTCGTCCTGCTCGTACCGCCCGGCGCGGGACGCCGCGTACAGCTCGCCGCGGATCCGGGAGGACAGCTCCTTGACCCGGGACAGCTGCACGTAGCGCAGCACGGACTCGGTCAACGCCTGCTGGTCGTCGCCGGGCGACGGCTCGGCCAGCAGGTTGAGCAGCGCCGCCACGGCCCGGTGGTAGTTGCTGAGCACGGTGTCGCTGGAGAGCACCGCGGGCGGCACCGCCGCCCGGATGTTCACCACCTGGTCGTACGCCTCCAGCGCCTCGGAGTAGGAAACCCGCCAGGCGGCGTCGGCGTCGGCCAGCGGCTCGGCCGCGACGCGCAGCTCGTCCACCGCCCGGTCGGTGGCCTCCTGCAACGGCCGTAACGCGGCGACCGCGGCGTCGCGGTCGGCGCCGGTGCCGGCGCGGCGCAACGCGGCCAGCTCGCCGGCGGAACGGTCCCGCTCCTGCTGGAGCCGGTCCACCGTGGCGGCGATCTGCCGGCCGATGCCGACCTGCTGCGCGAAGTCGCTCAGCGCCGTGGTCTGCCCGACCAGCCCCCGGGTCTGGATGCCGGCCAGGACGAGGAACGCCAGCGTGGGGATCACCAGGACGGTGGCGAGCTTGGTGCCCATCCGCCAGTCCCGCAGCCGGAACCCCGAGCGCCGCCGGTGCGGCGGTGGGGCCGCACCGCGGGCCGGGTCGGGAGCTGCGCCCACACTTGCCTCCTCGTTCCGACTCCACCACGGCGGGGAGCGGAGTCCATCCAACCAGGCCCGGAGGCGGTGTCAACGGCCGCCCGGGCGGCATGAGCAGGACGGTCAGCGTGGCGGGTGGGCGGTCACGTGTTCGGCGCGGCGCCCTCGTCCGTCCGGCCGATGCCGCCGATGTCGATCGCCTCGGCGACCCGACCGAGCGCCACCAGCGCGGCGCCGGTCGCCCCGATCTCCGGGTTGCGCTGCCACCGGACCGTACGCGGGGCGAGCACGTCGGCGAACGCCCCGCGCCACCAGGGTGAGGCGGTCAACGCCCCGCCGCCGAGCACCACCTCCATCGGCTCGCCCACGCCGGCCTCGAGCTGGGCCAGGTCGTCGGCGACGAGCCGGCACAGGCCGGCCATCAGCCCGGCGAGGATGTCGACGGCGGTGGTGCCGAAGCTCAGCCCGCGCAGCTCACCGGAGCCGGCCGGCGCCGTCCCGGGTGGCCGGTCGCCGCCGAAGCGGGGATTGGCCCGCACGACCAGGTCGGCGGCGGCCCGGTGCAGCGCGGCCTCCAGCTCCGCACCCGTGGGCAGCCGCAGCTCCCGGTCGGCCCAGGCGAACAGGTTCCCGCCGCTGGAGTACGCGGCGCCGGTGACGACGTGGTCGTGGTCGACCCGGTAGCGCCACAGCTGGTCGGGCAGCGGCGGCAGCTCCGTACCGGCCGGCACCGCCTGGATCATGCGGACCGCGGCGGAGGTGCCGATGGTGACCGCCGCGCGCGACGGGTCGACGCAGCCGGACCCGACGTTGGAGGCGGCCCCGTCGCCGATCGGCGCGGACCATTGCGCCTCGGCCAGCTGCGGCCAGCGCCTCGCGTAGCCGGCGCCCAGCCGGCCGTACCAGCCCGGCGGGGCCAGCGGCGGGAGCTGGTCCGGACGGACGCCGGCCAGCGCGCACGCCTCCGCGTCCCAGTCCAGGTCCCGCAGGTCGAGCAGCCCGGTGCCGGAGGCCAGGGACATGGACATCGGCGCCGCGTCGAGCAGCTCGCCGAGGACGTACTCGGCCAGCCCGGCGAACCGCACCGTCCGGTCCCCGCACCGCTCCCGCAGCCAGGGCAGCCGCACCGACCAGTAACAGCGGTGCCACCAGGTGCCGGTACGCCGGTGGTAGTCCTCCGGGTCGGTCGGACCGCCGTCGCCGTCCGGCGGCGCGGCCCGGGTGTCCAGCCAGGTCAGCACCGGACCGGACGGTGTGCCGTCGGCGGCCAGCGGCAGCACCGAGTGCCACTGCGCGGACGTCGCCACCAGGCCGACCCGCCGCAGGTGCCCACCGGCGGCCAGCTCGTCCAGGCACTCGACCAGGCACGCCAGGTAGGTGGCGGCGTCCAGCGTCCCGGTGCCGTCGTCGCCGGTGGCCAGGTGCACCTTGCGACGGGCCAGCGCGCCCGGGCGCGGCACGGCGTCCGCGTCCAGCACCAGCCCGCGTACCGAGGAGGTGCCCAGGTCCAGAGCGAGAATGTCCATCGCCGGTCAACCTACCCGGCGGGACCGGCGGCGAAGCCAAGATCCGTACGCGCTCCCGCGCGATCGGGTTCCCCGACGCCGACCGATCGCGTACAGTGATCGCCATGCCCGCGCACCCGAACTGCTGGTGGCCCGCCGACCCGGCGGCCCACCCCCGCGCGTAGCTTCCCCACGCGGCCGCCCCACGAGGCGGCCGCCGGTCTCCCCCGGCAACCCGGGCCGCCTCACCGGCGGCCACCGGCCCACCGAGGAGACCCGATGACCCGCCCGTCCGACCCGCTCGCCGCTGTCGCCGCCGGCCTCGACCCCGGCCCCTTCGCGCTCGTCCGCCGTGAGGGCGCCGACCACGTCGACCTGTTCGCCGGTCCGGTACGCACCGCCGACCAGCTCGCCGACCTGCCCGTGCCCGAGGGCGCGGCCGGCCCGCGCACGCTGGCCCTGGTGCCGTTCCGACAGATCACCGAGCGCGGCTTCGACTGCGTGGACGACGGCCTGCCGTTGGAATACCTGGCGGTCGAGCGGCACCGGCGGATACCGCTCGCGGAGGTGCTGGACGCGTTGCCCGACGCGCCGGTGCGCACCCGCGACGCCGGCTTCGACATCGCCGACGACGAGTACGCGGCGATCGTCGAGCGGGTGCTGGCCGACGAGATCGGTCACGGCGAGGGGGCGAACTTCGTCATCCACCGCACCCTGCGGGCCACCGTGGAGGGCGACCCGCTGGCCACGGCCCTGGCCGCGCTGCGTCGGCTGCTGGTGCGCGAGCGCGGCGCCTACTGGACGTTCCTGGTGCACACCGGCACCCGGATCCTGGTCGGGGCCAGCCCGGAGCGGCACGTCAGCGTCGCCGACGGCCTGGTCGAGATGAACCCGATCAGCGGCACCTTCCGGCACCGGGGCGAGACCGTGGACCGGGACGCGCTGCTGCGTTTCCTGCACGACCCGAAGGAGGTGGAGGAGCTGTACATGGTGCTCGACGAGGAGCTGAAGATGATGGCCGTCGTCGCCGAGCACGGCGGGCAGGTGGTCGGGCCGTACCTGAAGGAGATGGCACACCTGGCGCACACCGAGTACCTGCTGGCCGGGCGCTGTTCCCGGGACGTGCGGGAGGTGCTGCGGGAGACCATGTTCGCGCCCACGGTGACCGGCAGCCCGATGGAGAACGCCTGCCGGGTGATCGCCCGGCACGAGCGCACCGGCCGCCGCTACTACGCCGGGGTGCTCGCCCTGCTCGGCCGCGACGAGCAGGGCCGGCAGACGCTGGACGCGCCGATCCTCATCCGCACCGCCGAGTTCTCGCCCGAGGGCGCGCTGCGGGTGCCGGTCGGCGCCACGCTGGTCCGGCACTCCACCACCGCCGGCGAGGTGGCCGAGACGCACGCCAAGGCCGCCGGTGTGCTGGCCGCGCTGGGTCTCGGCCCGGAGGCGCCGCACCCGGGCGTCGAGCCGGCCGTCCGCCACGCCGACGACCCGGAGGTACGGGCCGCGCTGGCCGCCCGCAACACCCCGCTGGCGCGGTTCTGGCTGGAGCAGCGGGAGCCGGGCGCGATCGCGCTGCGCGGGCTGGCTGGCCGCCGGGCGCTCATCGTCGACGGGGAGGACACGTTCACCGGCATGCTCGCCCACCAGCTCGGCGCGCTCGGCCTGTCGGTCAGCCGGCGCGACTGGCCGGATCCGGGCCCGCTCGACGGGTACGACCTGGTGGTGGTCGGTCCCGGCCCGGGCGACCCGCGCGACGTGACCGCGCCGAAGATGGCCGCGCTGCGGACGCTCCTGGCCGAGCTGCTGGCCTCGGGCCGCCCGACCCTGGCGGTGTGCCTGGGCCACCAGTTGCTGGCCGGGCTGCTCGGGCTGCCGCTGCACCGCCGCGACGCGCCCTACCAGGGGCTGCCGCAGGACGTGCCGGTGTTCGGGGTGACCCGACGGGTCGGGTTCTACGCCAGCTTCACCGCCCGCGCCGACGCCGACCGGGTGTCCGGCCCGTACGGCCCGGTCGAGCTGTCCCGCGACCCGGGCGACGGCGCGGTGCACGCGCTGCGCGGCGCGGGCTTCGCCGGGGTGCAGTTCCACCCGGAGTCGGTGCTCAGCCAGGACGGCACGGCGGTCCTGGCGGACCTGCTCGGGCATCTGCTGGACCGGCCGGCGCTGAGCGCGCATGGGGCGGTCGATCGGGGGTAGGGCGAAGGACGGCCGGTGGCCCGGACGGGTTCGAGAGCCCCCGTCCGGCCACCGGCCGCCCACCCGGGTCGGTCAGCCGGCCATGCCCTTCTTCAGCGCGGCGCCCATCAGCACGGCCCGCTTGGCGGTCAGCGCGGTGGCGGCCAGGGCCACGTGGTCCGGGGCGACCTCGCCGTTGTTGCTGGTGTGCGAGGCGCCGTAGGGGTTGCCGGCGACGAACTGGCTGGGGTCGGTGTATCCGGGGGTCACCACGATGCCGCCCCAGTGGTAGAAGACCGTGTACAGCGACAGCAGCGTCGCCTCCTGGCCGCCGTGCGAGGTCGCGGTCGAGGTGAAGCCGGTGTACACCTTGTCCGCCAGCGCGCCCTGCGCCCAGAGCGGGCCGGTGGTGTCGATGAACTGCTTGAGCTGCGCGGCGATCATGCCGTACCGGGTCGGTGAGCCCATGATCACGACGTCCGCCCAGGACAGGTCGTCCGGCTGCGCCTCCATCACGTCCTGCGTCTCCAGCCGGTGCGCCTGCCAGCCCGAGTTGGAGCGGATCGCCTCGTCGGGCGCCAGCTCACGCACCTTGCGCAGGCGCACCTCGGCGCCGGCCTCCCCGGCCGCCTCGACCGCCGACTGCGCCATCTGGTAGGTGATGCCGGTCGCGCTGTAGTAGATCACCGCGACCTTGACCTGGCCATCCATCAGACGTTTCCTCCTCGATTCGGGTCAGCTCCGGCGACTACCCGTTACTTGTCGCGTCAAACTCCGGGCGGGCCGCGCCGCCCGCCGCCGACCGGCCGGGCCGGAGACCTCCGGTACCCGGACCGGCGGCCGGACCGGGCGCGACCCGGCTCAAGATTTGCGCAAGTTCCGTGGGCAACCGGCCTTCCGCCCGCGCGCGCCGGGGATCCTGGTCGCACCGGCGCCGGCCGACCGCCGCCCCCGCGCCGGGAACCTGAACGGGGGATCGCGCTCCGTCGGCAGCGTGGCCGGCGCAGCGCGATCAGGGGCGGTCCGGTCCGTCCGGTGCTGTCGGACGCCGGGCCTATGCTGACCGTCCACCCGCCGACGGGAGGCGCCCGTGCCCTTACGTCTCAGCCGCGCCGAGGCCCTCGCCCTGCGGATGACCAGCCTGCTGCTGCGCCCGCATCCCGTCGCCCGGCTCGCTCGCGTGGCCGACGTGGTCGAGTGGTTCGGCGCCATGCAGGCACAGGACGCCGCCAGCGGGCTGTGGTCGCTCGGCGCACGCCTGCCCGGCCGGACCCAGGACGACGTACGGGCGGCGCTGGAGCGGCGCGAGGCGCTGCGCACCTGGCCGATGCGGGGCACGGTGCACCTGGTGCCGGCGCGCGACGCGCACTGGATGCTGGCGGTCACCGGCGTGCGGGCGCTGGCCACCGTCGCCGGCCGCTGGCGTCAGCTCGGGCTCACCGTCGCCGACGGCGACCAGGCCGGCGACGTGCTCGGCGAGGCGCTGTCCGGCGGCGGTCGGCTCAGCCGCACCGACTGCCTGGCCGCGCTGCGCGACGCCGGGCTGGACACCACCGGCCAGCGCGGCTACCACCTGCTCTGGTACGCCAGCCAGCGCGGCATCACCTGCATCGCCCCGCACGTCGGCGCCGAGCAGACGTTCGTGCTGCTCGACGAGTGGGTGCCCGACCCGCACCGCCCGGAGCGGGACGAGGCGCTGGCGATGCTGGCCCACCGCTACGTGCGCGGCCACGGTCCGGTGACCCGGCACGAGCTGGCCCGCTGGAGCGGGCTCACCGTCACCGACGCCACCCGGGCCCTCGCGCTGGCCGGTGACCGGCTCGCCCCGGTCGAGGTCGACGGCGAGGCGGCGGTGGTCGACGCCGCGCTGCTCGACGCGCCCCGCACACCGGTCGACGACGTGCACACGCTGCCCGGTTTCGACGAGTACCTGCTCGGCTTCAAGGACCGTTCGCTGATGCTCGACCCGGCGCACGCCGACGCCGTGGTGCCCGGCAACAACGGGATGTTCCAGTCCACGGTCGTGCGCGACGGCCGGGTGGTCGGCACCTGGAAGCGCACGCTGGGCAAGAGCGCGGTGACCGTGACGGTACGGCAGCTCGTGCCGTTCGACGTCGCGTTGCGCGCCCGGGTCGACACGGCCCTGGCCGGCTACGCCCGCTTCCTCGGGCTGGAGCTGCGCCACTCCTGGTGACCGGGCCCGGGTGGCGGCGCAGCGCAGGGGCCGGCGGCGCGTACGCCACCGGCCCCTGCGCGTGAGCGTGCTCAGTCGGCGAGCGCGCCGGCCGCCCGGCCCTCGTGCAGGGTCAGGTTGCGGCCGCTGCCCGGGTCGAACAGGTGGATCTTCTCCAGGTTGAACCACACCCGGCGGGTCTCGCCCTCGCGCACCGGCGACTCCGCCGACAGGCGGGTCACCAGGCTCGACCCGGCCCCGGCGAAGTCGGAGGCGCCCGCGTCGGCGGCCAGCTCCTCCAGCTCGGCGGCGCTGGCCCGCTCCCCCTCGACGGTGAAGTAGACGTACTTGTCCGACCCCATCGACTCGACGATGTCGACCGGCGCCTCGAACTCCAGGCCCCGGGCCCGGGTCTCGTCGTCGACCAGCGTGGCGTCCTCGAAGTGCTCCGGCCGGACGCCGAGGATCAGCTCGCGGGGCGCGTCGCCGGCCTCCAGCTCGCGGCGGATCCGCTCGCCGATCGGCACGTCACCCAGGGCGGTGCGCAGCCGTCCCTCCTCCACCGCGGCGTGCAGGAAGTTCATCGACGGCGAGCCGATGAACCCGGCGACGAAGAGGTTGCGCGGGTTGTCGTACAGCTCCTGCGGCGGGCCGACCTGCTGCACCGCGCCACCGCGCATGATGACCACCCGGTCGCCCAGGGTCATCGCCTCGGTCTGGTCGTGGGTCACGTAGACCGTGGTGGTGCCGAGCTGCTTCTGCAGCCGGGACACCACGGTCCGCATCTGCACCCGCAGCTTCGCGTCCAGGTTGGACAGCGGCTCGTCCATCAGGAACGCCTTGGGCTGGCGGACGATCGCCCGACCCATCGCGACCCGCTGCCGCTGGCCGCCGGAGAGGTTGGCCGGCTTGCGGTCCAGCAGCGCGGTCAGCTCCAGCACCTTGGCGGCCTCGTCGACCTTCTGGTTGATGGTCTCCTTGTCCATCTTCGCCAGCCGCAGCGGGAACGCCATGTTCTCCCGCACGGTCATGTTCGGGTAGAGCGCGTACGACTGGAAGACCATGGCGATGTCCCGGTCCCGGGGCGCCTTGTCGTTGACCCGCTGCCCCGCGATGCGCAGCTCACCGGAGCTGATGTCCTCCAGCCCGGCGATCATGTTGAGGGTGGTCGACTTGCCGCAGCCCGAGGGGCCGACCAGGATGACGAACTCGCCGTCGGCGATCTCCAGGTCGACGTCCCGCACCGCGGTGGTCCCGTCCGGGAACCGCTTGCTCACCTTGTCCAGCACGATGTCAGCCACTGTTACCACCTATCCCTTGACTGCGCCGGAGGTCAGACCGGAGACGATGCGGCGCTGGAAGAAGAGCACGAACAGGATGATCGGCACGGTGATCACCACGGCGGCGGCGCAGATCGCCCCGGTGGGGTCCTCGAACTGCGACTCGCCGGTGAAGAACTGCAGGGCCACCGGGACCGTGCGGGACCGCTCGGTCGAGGTGAGCGTGATCGCGAACAGGAAGTCGTTCCAGCAGAAGATGAAGACCAGGATGGCCGTGGTGAACACGCCCGGCGCGGCCAGCGGTGCGATCACCCGCCGGAACGCCTGTCCCTGGGTGGCGCCGTCCATCTTCGCCGCCTTCTCCAGGTCCCAGGGGATCTGCTTGAAGAACGCCGACAGCGTGTAGATCGCCAGCGGCAGCGCGAACGTGATGTACGGCAGGATCAGGCCGGGCCAGGTGTCGAAGAGGCCGAGCTGACGCTCGATCTCGAACAGCGGCGACACCAGCGACACCTGCGGGAACATCGCGATCAGCAGGGACACCCCGACCAGCAGCTTCTTGCCCGGGAAGTCCAGCCGGGAGATCGCGTACGCGGCCATCGTGCCGAGCACCACCGCGATCAGGGTGGCGATCAGCGCGATGCCGATCGAGTTGATCAGGGCCCGGACGAACTGGTCGGTGTCGAAGATCGTCCGGTAGTTCTCCAGCGTCCACTCGCGCGGCCAGAACTTGCCGTCGGTGAGCGTGGCCGGGGTCTTGAACGACAGCGAGGCGATCCAGAGCACCGGCACCAGCGCGAAGACGACGACCACGACGTCCAGCACGCCCCAGCGCAGCTTCGCCCGTGTGGTGGTTTCCACGGCCATGTCAGCGCCTCTCCCCATCGTCGCTGCCGGGGGCAGCGGTGCCGAACAGCTTCACGAAGACGAAGGCGATGATCGCCACGGTGATGAAGATCAGCACCGACATCGTGGAGCCGATGCCGAGGTTCAGGCCCCGGATCAGGTTGTTGTAGGCGAGCATCGACACCGAGGAGGTCTCGTTGCCGCCGTTGGTGAGCACGAAGATGTTGTCGAAGACCCGGAACGCGTCCAGCGTGCGGAACAGCAGCGCGACCAGGATCGCCGGCTTCATCACCGGCAGCATCACCTTGGTGAACCGCTGCCACGCGGTCGCGCCGTCGGTGGAGGCGGCCTTGAGCAGGTCCTCCGGCACCAGCGCCAGCCCGGCCATCAGCAGCAGCGCCATGAACGGGGTGGTCTTCCAGATCTCCGCCAGCATGATGATCGCCAGCGAGCTGGCCCGCTCGGTCAGCGGCGCGCTGCCGTCGAACAGGTTCGCCAGGTAGCCGGTGCCCGGCGTCCAGGCGTACCGCCAGGAGAACGCCGCGACCACCGTGACGATGCCGTACGGGATCAGCGCCGCGGTGCGCACGATGCCCCGGCCGACCAGCGTCCGGTGCATGATCAGCGCCAGGCCCATGCCGAGCGCCAGCTCGATCGCGACCGTGACGACCGTGATCAGCGCGGTCACGCCGAACGCGGTCCACCAGAAGTCGTTGGTCAGCACGGTGACGTAGTTCTCCAGGCCGACGAACTTCCGCTCGTCCGGGAACCGCAGGTCGAACCGCTGCAACGACAGCCAGACCGAGTAGAGGATCGGGTACGCGGTGACCGCCACCATGACCAGGGCGGCCGGCGCGCACAGCAGCCAGCCGAGGCGTCGCTCGGCCCGCTTGTTCTCGCTCAGCGGGGCGGTGGCGCGCCGCCGGGCCCGCTGGGCCGGGACGGCGGCGTGCCGGCCGGTCGACTCCTCCGCCTCGACGGCGGCCTCGGCGCCGGCCGGAGTCGCGTTCACGCTCACGGCAGGACCCCCTTCGACTCGAGCGCGTCGGCGATCGCCTCGCGCAGTTCGTCCGCGGTCCGCTCGGGGTCGATGCCCGAGGGCGGCGACAGGATCGCCGACATCACCGTGGAGATGCTCTGGTACGCCGGGGTCAGCGGTCGCACCGCCGGCTCCTTCAGCTCCTCCAGGATGGTCTCCTTCATCGGGTACGCCTCAGCCATCTCCGGGTCGTCGTAGACCGCCTCGATGGTCGGCGGCACGCCGTCGTTGACCGCGGAGAACTTCTGGTGCTCGGCGTTGCGGAGGCACCGGGCCGCCTCGAACGACTCGGTCGGGTGCTTCGAGTAGGTGCTGACCGCCAGGTTGACCCCGCCGATGGTGACCTTGCTCGGGGTGCCCGCCTCGATCCCCGGCACCCGCGCCCACTTCACGTTCTTCGCCAGCTCCGGGTTGGCCTCCTGCATGGCCGGATACACGAACGGCCAGTTCACCTGGAACGCGCCGCGGCCGGACTGGAACTCCAGCCGCACCGGGTCCTCGACCGCGTTGCTGAACGACGCCGAGGTCACCCCGGCGGTCGCGAACGTCTTCAGCTGCTCCAGCGCGCGCACGGTCCCGGCGTCCATCACCGCCTTCTTGCCGTCGTCACTGAGGATCTTCCCGCCGGCGCTCTCGGCCAGCGTGTTGTAGAGGACGACCAGTCCCTCGTACTGGGCGCCCATGGTGAGCACCTGGTACGGCTTGCCCTGCTGCTTCAGCTGCTGGGCCGCGGAGATCATCTCGTCCCAGGTCTTCGGCGGCTGCGACACCAGGTCGGACCGGTACCAGAGCAGCTGCACGTTGGTGTTCTTCGGCGCGGCGTAGAGCTTGTCCTCGTACCGGGCGGTGTCCAGCGGGCCGCCGAGCGTGCCCTGCTCCACCTCGGCCTTGTCCTGGCCGGTCCACTCCCGGATCCACTCGGCGCTGGCGAACTCCTGGGTCCAGGTGACGTCCAGGCCGAGCACGTCCATGCCGGTGTCCTGCGCCGCGAGCCGGCGCACCATCTGCACCCGCTGCTCGTCGGCCTCCCGCGGCAGCACCCGGTAGGAGATCCGGTACCGCCCCTGCGCCTGCGCGTTGCAGTCGTCGACCACCTTCTGCAGGTTCTGCTCGGGCGGGTAGTACAGGTTGATCGTGGGCGTGCCGCCGTCGCCGCCGGACCCGCAGGCGGCCAGCGGGGCCACCAACGCCAGCGCGGCGGCCGCAGCCGCCGCGCGTCTCACCGGCCGCCGTGCGGCCGTGTCGGGGACTGTCGTCATCACCCTCCCCCTCTCTTCGGCGAAGAACCGGGGAGGTCACCCGTGCCCCGGCGCACGGCGAGACGGTCGAGGCACCGGCCTGTCCGCCCGACGCCCCGGGCGTTTCGTGCGGCTGAACGTGCCCGACCTGCGACGAAGCGAAACATCACGGTCACGTGACGGTGACCGCGCGCTGCGCCCCGCCGCTCCCCGGCCTAGGTTGTGGTGATGGACGCCACCTTCTTCTTCGATCCGGTCTGCCCGTGGACCTGGCGCACCTCGCGCTGGCTGGTCGCCGTCGCCGAGGCGCGCGGGCTGGGCGTCGAGTGGCGGGCGTTCAGCCTGGCCATCCTCAACGACGGGCAGGTCGCCCCCGAGTACGCCGAGGCGATGGCGGCCTCCGGGCGGGTGCTGCGGCTGGTGGAGGCGCTGCGCGCGCAGGGCCGCCACCACGACGCGGGCCGCCTGTACACGGAGCTGGGCACGCGCAGCCATGACGCCGGCGACCCGCTCGGCGACCGCGTCGTCGCGGCGGCGGTGGACGCGGCCGGCCTGGCCGACGCGGCGCCCGCGCTGGACGACGAGAGCTGGGACGAGGCGGTCCACGCGTCGCACGCCTTGGCGTACGCCTCGGCCGGCCCGGACATCGGTTCGCCGGTGCTGATGGTGCCGGACGCCCGCCGGGGCATCCACGGCCCGATCCTGACCGAGGTCCCCGGCGTCGAGGACGCCGTGACGATCTGGGACTCGATGCTGCCGCTGCTGCGTCTGGAGACGTTCCACGAGCTGAAGCGCGCGCGCCGCTGACCGCCGCCGTTTTACGCGTTGTACGCTGCTCCTGTGATGGAGCGTGAGTACGCGTGGACCGACGCTGGCAAGGCAAGCGCCGCCCGCCACGACGTCTCGGAGCAGGAGGCGATCGAAGCGCTCTACTCGCCGCAACGGATCGAGAACCACATCGGGACGTTGCTGCTCGCCGTAGCCGGCCTGGCGGACACCGCCCGAGTGATCATGGTGCTCTGCGAGCGGATCGGGAAGGTCAACAGTTACGGGATCCTGGCCGTGCGGTTGGCCACCCCCGATGAGGTCAAGCAGTGGATGGAGGGAACGCGATGAGCGCCGACCGTGATCCGCGGACGATGAGCCGTGAGGAGTTGGTGGCCTACTTCGACCGGGGCGGTGACATCTCCGAGTTGCTGCGGGACGCGACCCGGGGACCTGACCTCGGGCCGGCGCCCACGCCGGAGAGCGTGCCGATGGTGGTGACCGGGGTCAGGCTTCCCTCGACGATCGTCCGACGGCTCGACGAACTCGCCGGCAACGACAAGGGCGGGCGCTCCGGTCTGATCCGCAGGGCGATCGACGAGTACCTGGCCCGGCACACCGGCGAGGCGGCCTGACCGCCGTCCCACTCCGTGAGCGGGGAGACTACCCAGCGTCAGTCGACTCGACTAGCGTTTCCCTAGCTCCGTAGCCAGCGCGTCGCCGCCGATGTCGATACGCCGCCGGCCGTCCCCCACCGCCCGCCCGATCGGTTGGTTCTCGCGGGAACTGCCGTCTGCTCGCGTACCGGTTGGGCAGGATTCCCCCGAGGAGGTGCCGTCGTGCAGGACACCCGCGCTCTCGCCCTGACGTTCGAGGTGAGCGGCCTGCCCCCGGTCAAGACCGAGGCCCTGTCCATCTTCGCCGCCGGGCACCGGCAGGCGACGAGGGTCCGCGCGCTGCTCCAGGCCGCCTGCACGGCGGCCCAGCGCACCGGGTGGACCCCGCTCGCCGGTCCGATCGAGGTGGACCTGACCCTGCGTTGCCCGCCCGGGCACCGCACCTCCGACGCCAGCACGTTGCTCGGCGGGGTGTGCGCGGTGCTGCAGGACAAGAAGCGGGTGGCCAACATCGGCCTCGCCCACCTCGGGGTGCTGGTCGACGTCGCCCTCTGGGCCGACGACCGGCAGATCCGCCGGCTGTCGTACGCCGAGGAGCCGGCGGAGGAGTTCTCCTACCAGGTCCGGGTCGCGGCCGTACCGACGATGGTTTGACCGACGCCCGCGGTGGGGTACCGCGGACGCCGACGAAGGGAGCGCCGATGTCGGAGCCACATGTCACGCTCGATCCGAGCGGGCTCGACCCTGTGCAGCAGAAGCTGCGCGGCCCGCTGGAGGATCAGCTGACCTCGGCCCTGCAGGCGGCCGCCGACCGGGTCCGTGCCAGCTACGCGGGCGAGCCGGTCGAGGACGTCTGCCGTCGGTTGCTCGACGAGACCCGCGCCGGCCTGCACCCGGACATCGCCGCCGGCTTCCAGCCCGACATGGACGAGTTCTGTCGGGTCGCGGTGGCGATCGTCCGGGGCGAGGTCGGCTGAGCCGGCGGTCCCGCCGGCGAAGGTGAGTACGCGTACCGATGGCGGACGCGCGCGGGGCGACGAGAATTCTCCGCGTGCGAACTCGAATCGTGGTCGTCCTCGCCACCGTCGGGCTGAGCGGGCTCATGCTCACCACCGGGTGCTCCTACCGGGAGAGCATCTGCGCCGACGGTGAGTACCCGGTCATCGCGGTCGGCCCGGGCGGCGGCCGGGCCTGCCTCCCCGACGGGGAGGAGCCGACCGCCCCGTACGTGCGCTTCCCGCCGGACAAGGTGCCGCGGCACGTCGACGACGAGTGGGACGTCTACTGGCGGACCCACGGCATCGACGAGAACGGCGCCGTCATCGAGACCTGAGCCGACCGGCGGGTCCGGCGGTCAGGCCCGCCGGACGTCGACGGAGACGACGTGGGTGCCGTCCGGCCGGGTCGACTCGCCCAGCCGCACCGGCAACCGCCCACCATCCGGTGGCCGCAGGCCGAGCCCGAAGCTCAGGTGCCCCTCGAAGTCGCCGGCCGCCGCCCATCCGAGCAGCGTCGGGTAGCCGATCGCCGCCGGCGGCACGTCGGCCGTCCCACCGCCCCGGGCGTCGTGCGCCTGCGCCGGTTCGAACCGCACCGACAGGTACGCCGTGCCGGGCAGGGTGACCGGCGCGCCGCGCCCCTCGGTCACCACCTGCGGGACGTAGCCGACCTGGTAGGACGGGGTGGGCCCGCGGAAGGCGAAGGTGATCCGGCTGAACCCCTCCGCGGGGTGGTCGCCGGTCTGCACCGACACCAGCACGGGCAGCGGTTCGCCGGGGGCCGGGGTCACCGGGACGCGCACCGGATGCGTCACCCGGGCGGGCGAGCCGGGCACCGCCCAGCCCCAGGTCACCCGCCAGGAACCGGCGGTCGCCGACGGGTCGGTCGCGGTGGGTGCGGTGGTCGCCGCGGGAGGGGTCGCGGCGGCGGTCGTGACCGGCGGCGCCGCGGTGGCGGACGTCGCCGGGGGCGCCGGGGTCGCGCCGTCGTGGCCGGTCGAGGTGCAGGCCGCCGCGAGCAGCACGACCAGCCCGGCGAGCAGCGGTACGCGCTGAGGTGTCATGACTCAGTGTCGCTCCGTGACCGGCGCGCGCACCAGAGGCGTCCCGCCCGGATTCCGGTCGGCCGGACGGGTCAGGACCGGGTCCGCAACTCCCCGGCCCTGACCCCGGCCGTCCGGCGTGGTAACGGTCTACGCCGTGGGAACACGACGGGCGTGGCACGCCGCCCACGCCGGGCTCCGCACGGCGAGCCGGTCTGCCCGCACTCAGCTCCACGGTGCTCACACCACCGGACTCCGGTGCGCCCCCGACTCACCCCGACGAGGCGTGGACGCCGGCTCAGGTTAGGCAGGTCGGCGCAGGTCGGACAAGCTTCGACCGCACCCCCGCGGCTGTGATTGATGTCAATGCCGAAATGCGGCATGTCGACGTAACAGGGTCAGCCGACCGGGCGCTGTTCGTCTTCGAGACGCCGACCGCGATCGGCCCGCCGCGGCGGCGCGGACCGGGCCGCCGCCGCGCCGGCGACGAGGGCGAGCGCCCCCAGGTGCAGCACGCGGACGCCGGCCGGGGCGGGGATGGTGGCCGCCGGCAGCCCGGGCAGCAGCAGCGCCCCCAGACCGGTGACCGCCAGGGCCACCCGCCAGAACACGAGCCGGTTCGTCGGCGGCGCGGGCGGTGGCACGCCGTCGAAGATCGCGCCGCGACGCGCGTCGTACAGCGCCAGGACCACCACCAGCAGGCCGCCGCCGAGGCTGGCGAACACGTCCGCGAACTGCCACCAGTACATCCCGGTCAGGGCGTGGAAGTCGGCGACGCCGAACAGGCGGGGCAGGCGCTCGGTGTGGCTGATCCGGTCCCAGGCGACGTGGCTGAACGCGCCGATCAGGGCCGAGCAGACGGTGACCTGCCAGGGATGCCGTACGCCGGCCAACGCGGCGTACTGCGGCCAGCCGAAGAACCTCGGCGCGGGCAGGTGCGCGGCGATGCCGGCGACCACCCGGCGGACGATCCAGGCGTACGCGAGCGCGACCGGCAGGCACCACCAGAGAAGCCCGCCGAGCGTGTGCGTACGCAGGCCGAGGTCGAGGCGGGTGCCGCTGAACAGGTAGGCGACGTCCGGCGCCACCGCGCCGGTGGCCAGCGCCACCCCGTCGAACCAGTGCGGCCGCCACCGCTTCAGCGGCAGCACCGGCGCGAGGTGCGACGGGAAGGTGAGCGGCACCTGTCGGACGTTACCGGCCGGATCAGAAGTGCCGGACCAGGTCTCCGAACGCGGCCAGCCGAATCACCCCGGGGTCGGTCGGGTCGAGTTCCTCGTGCTCCAACACCCAGGTGTTCTCGTTCGGGATGAAGACCGCGTTCATCCCGGCGGCCCGGGCGGGCAGGATGTCCGAGCGCGGGGAGTTGCCGATCATCCACGCCGCCGTCGGGTCGAACGCGTGCTCGCGGGCCAGCCACCGGTAGGTGTCCGCGTCCTTCTCCGCCACGATGTGCGCCGCCCGGAAGTGGTGCAGTAGCCCGCAGGCGTCGAGCTTGCGCTGCTGCTCCTCCCGCTCGCCCTTGGTCAGCAGCAGCAGGTCGTGGCGGGTCGCCAGGTCGTCCAGCGTCTCCGCCACGCCCGGCATCAGCTCGATCTGGTGCCCGACCAGCGCCGCCGCGAGCTGCTCGATCTCGGCGCGTTCCGGCCCGGTGGCCGGGCGTTCGCGCAGCTTCTCCAGGCACTCGCCCAGGCTGCGCAGGAACACCTTGCTGCCGTAGCCGTGCGCCACGGCGTTGGCCCGCTCGATGTCGTCGAGCACCGCCCGGATCTGCGTCCGGTCCAGGGTGGGGTGGTCGAGCCAGGTGAGGAAGTCGTCGATCACCCGCTCGAAGAGGACGTTGTTCTCCCAGAGCGTGTCGTCGGCGTCGAAGACCAGCACGGCGGCCTCCCGGCGCGGTCGCGTCACACCACCCTCCCCTCGTGGACCCGCACACCCTACTCCGGCCCACCCCGGGCCACACCCGAGTTGAGCGGGGCCTCGCCCCACCACCGGTCGGGCACGCGGACCGGCCGTTCGGCGGCCGGTCAGGGGCGGCTACCCGACTGCGGAACGCCTGCTCGGGCGGCATGCTTCGGCGATGACGACCGCATCCGCCCCAGCACCACCGTCCCGCACCCGTCGCCGGCGACGCGCGGTCGTCGCCGTGGCGGCCACGATCGCCGCCGTGGGCGGCGCGCTCCCGACGGCCCCGGCCCTCGCCGTCAACGCGCCGCACACCACCGTGGTCGGCGCCGACCCGGTCGACTGGACCCCGCACGCGCTCGACGGCACGGTGAACCGGATCCTGCAGATCGGCAACCGGGTCTACCTCGCCGGCACCTTCACCACGGTCCGCAACGCCGGGCAGTCGGCCCAGCTGGCGATGCCGCGGCTGGTGGCCCTCGACGCGACCACCGGCCGGATCGACACCACGTTCCGGCCGCGGGTCAACGGCGCGGTGCGGGCGCTGGCCGCCGCCCCGGACGGCCGCTCGCTCTACGTCGGTGGCGCGTTCACCACTGTCGGCGGCGTGGCCGCGTCCCGGCTGGCCCGGATCGACGCGGCCACCGGCGCCCGGGTCGCCGGGTTCACCCCGCCGGCCCTCAACAACCAGGTCAACGACGTACGCCTGGTCGGCGGCCGGTTGGTCGTCGGCGGCGCGTTCCAGACCGTCGGCGGGGTGACCCGGCGTGGCCTGGCGGCGGTGGACGCCACCACCGGCGCCGCGGACCCGTCGGTGGACCTGCGCCTGGCCGGGCCCCGGGTGACCAGCTCCGGGGCGACCGCGCCGGTCAAGGTCGAGGCGCTGGACGTCTCCCCCGACGGCCGGAAGCTGGTCCTCGCCGGCAACTTCAGCACCGTGGCGGGCGTGGCGCGGCACCAGCTCGCGGTGGCCGACCTGACCGCCGCCGGGGCCACGCTCTCCGGCTGGTCCACCGACCGCTACCAGCCGCCGTGCGCCAGGACGATGCCCGCCTACCTGCGCGGCGTCGACATCGCGCCGGACGGCAGCTGGTTCGTCGTGGTCACCACCGGCGGGCCGTTCCCCGGCACGCTCTGCGACACCGCGGCCCGGTTCGAGTTCGGCGCCGCCACCGCCGGCAAGCAGCCGACCTGGGCCAACTACACCGGCGGCGACACGCTGCTCTCGGTGGCGGTCACCGGCGCCGCGGTCTACGTGGGCGGGCACCAGCGCTGGCTGGACAACCCCCTGGGCCGCAACTCCGCCGGCGCCGGCGCGGTGTCCCGGCCCGGCATCGGCGCGATCCACCCGACCACCGGCCGGGCGCTGCCGTGGAACCCGACCAAGGCGCGGGGCGTCGGCACCGCCGAGCTGTACGCCACCGACCGGGGCCTGTGGGTGGGCAGCGACACCGAGACGTTCGCCCGCGAGTACCACGCCCGGGTGGCGTTCCTCCCGCTGCCTTAGGCGGTGCGGGGCGCGCCGGAGCCGGCGCGTCCCGCGCTCAGCGGCGCAGCGTGAGGATCAGGTCGGCGACCAACGCCGTCCACCCGGTCTGGTGCCAGGCGCCCAGACCGGCGCCGTTGTCGCCGTGGAAGTACTCCGGGAAGCAGATCAGGTCCCGCCAGTCCGGGTGGGTCTGGAACAGCTGCGCGGCGCCGTAGATCGGCCGCCGGCCCCACCCGTCCCGGGTGAACAGCGAGATCAGCCGGGCCGACAGGTCGTCGGCGATCTCGTCGAGGGTGCGCTTGACCCCGGACCGGGTCGGATACTCCACCTGGAGGTCGTCACCGAAGAACGCGGCGTAGTCGCGCAGCGCGCTGATCAGCAGGAAGTTCGTCGGCATCCAGATCGGGCCGCGCCAGTTGGAGTTGCCGCCGAACAGCCCGCTGGTGGACTCGGCCGGTTCGTAGCCGACGCTGAACTCCTGCCCGCCGAGCGTGACCGTGAACGGCTTGTCCAGGTGGGCGCGGGAGAGCGTGCGCAGGCCGTACTCGGAGAGGAACTCGTCGGTGTCGAGCATCCGGGCCAGCAGCCGCACCACCTGCTCCGGGCCGACCATCGACAGCAGGCGCTGCTGACGGCCGTCCGGGCCGAGCCGGCGGGCGCCGATCACCTCGGCGTACTCGGGGCGGTTGGTGAGGAACCAGCGCAGCCGGGCGCCCAGCTCGGGCAGGCGGCGCATGGTGCGGGCGGTGAGCCGGGTGACCGCCGCCAGCGGCAGCAGCCCGACCACCGAGCGCACCTTCAGCGGCACCTGCGTGCCGTCGGCCAGCCGCAGCACGTCGTAGAAGAACGCGTCCTCGTCGTCCCACAGCCCCTGGTCGTACGCGGCCGCGGCGATGTACGCGAAGTGCTCGAAGAACTTCGTCGCGGTGTCGACGTAGGCCCGGTCGTGCTCGGCCAGCACGATCGCCATGTCGAGCAGGTTGAGCGCGTACATGCCCATCCAGCCGGTGCCGTCGGACTGCTCCAGCACCCCGGCCACCGGCAGCGCGGCCGAGCGGTCGAACGGGCCGACGTTGTCCAGCCCGAGGAAGCCGCCCTCGAAGACGTTGTTGCCGCCGGTGTCCTTCCGGTTGACCCACCAGGTGAAGTTGAGCAGCAGCTTGTGCATCACCCGGGCGAGGAACTCGTGGTCCCGGGAGCCGTCGATCTCGAACACCTTCAGCGCGGCCCAGGCGTGCACCGGCGGGTTCACGTCCCCGAACGCCCATTCGTACGCCGGGATCTGGCCGTTGGGGTGCAGGTACCACTCGCGGAGCAGGAGCAGCAGCTGCTCCTTGGCGAAGGCCGGGTCCACCCGGGCGATGGTGACGCAGTGGAAGGCCAGGTCCCAGGCCGCGTACCAGGGGTACTCCCACGGGTCCGGCATGGAGATCACGTCGAAGCTGTTCATGTGCCACCAGGCGCTGTTGCGCCCGTGCCGGCGGCCGGCCGGCGGCGGTGACGAGCCGGGATCGCCCTCCAGCCACCGCTTGACGTCGAAGTGGTAGAACTGCTTGCCCCACATCAGCCCGGCGATCGCCTGGCGGGCGACCAGGGCCTCGTCGGCGGTGGCGGCGGCCGGGATCACGCTGTCGAAGAACCGGTTCGCCTCGGCCCGCCGGGCCCAGAGCACGGTGTCGAACCCGTCGCCGAGGTCGGCCGGGGCGGGCGGGTCGCCGGCCGGCGGCGGCGCGGTGCGGGTCAGCCGCAGCCGGATCTGCCGCTGCCCGCCGGCCGGCACGTCGAGCACGTAGTGCAGCGCGCCCTTGGTGCCGGTGCGCTCCGGGTTGACGGTGGCGGCGCCGGCCACCACGTGGTCGTTGATGCCGTCCTTCGGGTACGCGGACCGCCCGGCCAGCCCCCACAGCCGCTCGGCGTTGGTCTCGTTGTCGCAGAGCAGCGGGGTCGGGTCGCCGTCGCCCTCGAGCAGCAGCTGGCCGAGCACCCAGTGCTCGCCGACCAGCCGGGAGCCGGAGCCGACCAGCCGCGGGACCCGCTCGCCGCCGGGCAGCCCCCAGGCCCAGGTGTTGCGGAACCAGAGCGTGGGCAGCACGTGCAGGGTGGCGTCCTCGTCAGCGCGGTTCGCGACGGTGACCAGGAGGCACATGTCGGTCGGCGACGCCTTGGCGTAGTCGACGGTGACCGCCCAGTACCGGTCGTCGTCGAAGATGCCGGTGTCCACCAGCTCGTACTCGGTGTCGTCCCGGCCGCGCAGCGCGTTCACCGCGACCAGCTCGTCGTATGGGAAGGCGGCCTGCGGGTAGTGGTAGCGCCACCGCATGAAGGAGTGGGTGGGGGTGGAGTCCTCGTACCACCAGTACTCCTTGACGTCCTCGCCGTGGTTGCCGCCGTCGCCGCCGAGGCCGAACATGCGCTCCTTGAGGATCGGGTCCCGCCCGTTCCACAGCGCCAGCGCGAAGCAGAACGTCTGCCGGTCGTCGCAGACGCCCGCCATGCCGTCCTCGTTCCACCGGTAGGCTCGGGACCGCGCATGATCGTGGGGGAAGTAGTCCCAGGCCGTGCCGTGCTCGCTGTAGTCCTCCCGTACCGTCCCCCACGCCCGCTCGGACAGATAGGGGCCCCATGCGCGCCAGTCCTGCTCCCCGGCGTCGGCCTGGGCGAGCCGGTGCCGCTCGGGGTCGGAGGTCGCGGAGGTCGGGCGGTCGGTGATCACCCGCACATCTTCGACGCCTCCGGGGTACTTCTCCACAGCGGCCATTGTCGCCGTGGCATGTCACACCTCGCTGCCGGTGGAGGAAAGTTGATCGACATCCGCTTCGGCCCGCAGGTCTGTGGTGACCTGTCCGCGTCCGCCGGCCGGGAATGGCTGGTCACGGACGGGCGCGGCGGCTACGCCATGGGCACCGTCGCCGGGCTGCGCACCCGCCGCTACCACGGCCTGCTCGTGGTGGCGGGCGAAACGCCGGCGTCCCGCAAGGTGGGACTGGCCAGCCTCGACCCGGCGGTGACCCTGCCGTCGGGGCGGCAGGTCCGGCTCGGCGCGCACGAGTGGTCCTCCGGGGTGGTCGACCCGCGCGGCTTCGAGCTGCTGGAACGCTTCGACCTGGCCGACGGGTTGCCGCGCTGGCGGTGGCGGATCGGCGAGGTGGTGATCGAGCGGGAGATCGCCATGACGTACGGCCGGTCGTGCGTCGCCGTGGTGCACCGGCTGGTCTCCGGCGGCCCGGTCCGGCTGGACCTGGCCGCGGCCTGCACCTGGCGGGACGCCCACGGCGAGCGGCGGGCCGACGGGCCGGCGCCCCGGCTGGAGCCGGCGGCCGGCGGCGCGGTGGTCGACGGCGCGTTCCGGCTCGCCGGGCCGGACTGGACGCCGGAGGGCCAGTGGTGGCACGGGGTGCGCCACCGCGAGGAGGCGGTCCGCGGCCTGCACCCGGACGAGGACCTCTGGTACGCCGGTCGGTTCTCCGGCGCGCTGGACGAGCCGGGGGCGACGGTGACGGTGCTGGCCTGGGCGGACGACCTGGCCGAGGAGCCTCCGCCGGCCACTGCCGTCGTCGAGGCGGCCCGGCGGCGCCACCGCGCGGTGGTGGCCGCGGCGAAGCCCGACGACGCGGTCGAGGCGACGCTCGCGCTGGCCGCCGACGCGTTCGTGGTGCGCGCCGCCACCGGCCCGGACGTGGTGGCCGGCTACCCCTGGTTCGGGGCCTGGTCGCGGGACACGATGATCTCCTACGAGGGGTTGTTCCTCTGCACCGGCCGCGCCGACGAGGGCCGCGAGCTGCTGCGGGCGTACGCGGGCACGCTGTCGGAGGGCATGCTGGCGAACACCGCCGACACCGGCCGGGTCGAGCACAACACGGTCGACGGCACGTTGTGGTTCCTGCACGCGGTCGCCCGGCACGTGACGGTCACCGGCGACACCGACCTCGGCGACGAGCTGCTGCCCGCGCTGCACGGCGTGGTGGAGGCGCACGTGGCCGGCACCCGCTACGGCATCGGCGTCGACCCGGCCGACGGGCTGCTCACCCAGGGCGGCCCGCCGGACGTGGCGCTGACCTGGATGGACGCCCGGGTGTACGGCGTGCCGGTGACCCCGCGCACCGGCAAGCCGGTCGAGGTCAACGCGCTGTGGGTCAACGGGTTGGCCGGGCTCGCCGAGCTGACCGAGCTGGCGGGTCGGGACGCCGGCGCGCTGTGGGACCTGCACTCCCGGGCCACCACGTCGTTCCGCTCCCGCTTCCCCGCGCCGGCCGGCTGGCTGCACGACGTGGTGGACGCCCCGGCGCCCGCCTACCCGCTGGGCGGCGCGGCGCACCACGACGACGACCTGCTGCGCCCCAACCAGCTGCTCGCCTGGTCCCTGCCGTACGCGCCGCTGGAGCCGGACGAGGCCACGCTGCGCCGCGTCGCCGAGGCGCTGGTCACCCCGCTCGGGCCGCGCAGCCTCGCCCCCGACTCCCCCGGTTTCGTCGGGCGGCACCGGGGCGGTCCGGCCGAGCGGGACTCCGCCTACCACCAGGGCACGGTCTGGCCCTGGCTGACCGGGCCGCTGCTGGACGCGTACCGCCGGGCCGGCCTGCCCACCGACGACCTGCTGGTGGGCCTGGAGGGCCACCTCGCCGAGGTGGGCCTCGGCTCGGTCAGCGAGACCGCCGACGGCGCCGCGCCGCACGCCGCCACCGGTTGCCCGTTCCAGGCGTGGTCGGTGGCGGAGCTGCTGCGCGCGCGGCGCGCCCGCCGGTAACGCGTTACAGACCGGCAACCGGCGCGTCGCCGCTGGTTATCGACCCCTGGGCAGGATGGGTGGCGATCCCACCGGAACCCCGCGGCGACGCCGTGGGGCGGGGACACCACAACTCAAAGGGGGCCGCGTGTCAGCTGACGCCGAAGTGATCGACATCCAGCCCGCCCGGCACCTGCGGGTGCTGCTGCTCTCCTGGGAGTACCCACCCGTGCTCGTCGGTGGGCTCGGCCGCCACGTGCACGCGCTCTCCGTCGCCCTGGCCGCCGCCGGGCACGAGGTCACCGTGGTCACCCGGCACGCTGAGGGCGTCGGGCTGGAGGAGTACGCCGACGGCGTCCGCATCGTCCGCGCGGCCGAGGACCCGGTCCGGTTCCCGCTGGCCACCGACTCCCTGCTGGCCTGGACGATGGCGTTCAACCACACGCTCACCCGGGCCGCCCTGCGCGCCGCCGGCTCCGGCGGCTACGACGTGATCCACGCCCACGACTGGCTGGTCGCGCACACCGCCGTCACCCTGGCCGAGCACCTCGACGTGCCGCTGGTGACCACCATCCACGCGACCGAGGCCGGCCGGCACCAGGGCTGGCTGCCGGCGGAGATGAACCGCACCATCCACGGTGTCGAGCACTGGCTGAGCAACGCCTCGGCCCGGGTGATCGCCTGCTCCGGCTACATGCGGGAGCAGGTGGCCCGGCTGTTCGACGTGCCGTCCGGCCGGATCGACGTGGTCGCCAACGGTGTGGACGACCGGGCCTGGCGGGCCCGTCCGCACGCGGTCGCCTCGGCCCGGGCGCGCTTCGCCGCCGGCGGGCCGCTGATCGGGTACGCCGGCCGCCTGGTCTACGAGAAGGGCGTGCAGCACCTGGTGCACGCCGTGCCGCACCTGGCCGACCGGCACCCGGGGCTGCGGGTGGTGATCGCCGGGGACGGCCCGTACCGGGACGAGCTGGTCGACCAGGTCGACCGGCTGCGCCTGGGCGGCACGGTCCGGTTCGCCGGCTTCCTGGACGCCACCCAGCTTCCGGCGGTGCTCGCCGCCACCGACGCCACGGTGATCCCCAGCCTCTACGAGCCGTTCGGGATGATCGCGCTGGAGGCGGCCGCCGCCGGCGCGCCGCTCGCGGTGGCGCGCACCGGCGGGCTGGCCGAGATCGTCGAACCGGGCGTGACCGGGGTGACCTTCCCGCACGGCGACCCGGACGCGCTGGCCGGCGCGGTCGACCGGCTGCTCGGCGACGAGGTCTTCGCCCGCCGGGTGGCGCGCCGGGCGCGGACCATGGTGACCCGGCGCTACGCCTGGTCGGCCATCGCCGCCCGCACCGCCGGGAGTTACGCCGTCGCCCGCCGGGAGCACCACACGTTCCAGGCCCGCCGGGCCGCCGCGCTGCTGGCCGGGAACCGGTCCGCCATCGCCATTCCGGACGGAAATCTGCTGGCCGGCGCGGCGAGCTAGGGACGCCGCCCCGACGAACGATAGGTACCGTCCGATCCGTTGGCTATTGTGGACCACGACCAGCGGTGAGGAGTGCGGTGCGGGAGGTAGTGATCGCCGGGCGGTACCGCCTGCTCGAGCTGGTCGGCCGCGGCGGGATGGGCCAGGTCTGGCGCGCTCGGGACGAGGAGCTGCACCGCGAGGTGGCGGTGAAGCAGGTGGTGCCGCCGAACTGGCTCGCCGAGCACGAGCGGGACGAGCTGCGCGCGCGCACGCTGCGCGAGGCGCGGACGGCCGCGCGGCTCAGCCACCCCAACGTGGTGCGGGTCTACGACGTGGTCCGGGTCCAGGGCGACCCGTGGCTGATCATGGAGTACGTCCCGTCCCGCTCGCTTCAGGAGATCATCGAGAGCGACGGCCCGCTGCCGCCCCGGCGGGCCGCCGGGATCGGGCTGGCCGTGCTCTCCGCGCTGCGCGCCGCGCACGAGGCCGGGGTGCTGCACCGCGACGTGAAGCCCGCCAACGTGCTGCTGGCCCGCGACGGCCGGGTTCTGCTCACCGACTTCGGGCTGGCCGTGTTCGAGGGCGGCGACGGGGCCATGACCCGTCCCGGGCTGGTCCTGGGCTCCCCGCAGTACGTGGCCCCGGAACGCGCCGCCGAGGGCGCGTCCAGCGTGGAGGCGGACCTGTGGTCGCTGGGCGCCACGCTGCACGCGGCCGTGGAGGGCCGCTCGCCGTACGCCCGCAGCACCGCGATGGCCACGCTGGCCGCGCTGGCCAGCCAGCCCCCGGACCCGGCCCCGCACGCGGGTCCGTTGATGCCGGTGCTGGTCGGGTTGCTGCGCCGCGACCCCCGCAACCGGCTCGGCCACGACGAGACCGCCCGGCTGCTCACCGCCGCCACCGCGCCGGACGCCGACGTGCCGGGCGCCGACGTGCCGGGCGCCGACGTGCAGGGCGCCGACGTGGCGGATCGGCCGGCCGCCGGGCGGTCGGCCGGCTCGGCCGGCGAGGCGCCCGGTCGGTCGGCCGGCGCGGACGTGCCGGCGCGGACCGGGTCCGCCGGCGCAGCCCACCCGCCGGGCCGGACCCACGAGCCGGGCCGGACCCACGAGCGGGGCCGGACCCACGAGCCGGGCCGGACCGACGCGGACGGCTGGGACAGCACCGGCACCGCGGCCGGTCCGCCCGTCGACTATCCCGACCTGATGCCGCCCGCCGCCGCCGCGCGCGCCTGGAGTCGGGCGGCCCTGCGCAGCGAATGGGCGCCGCCCGGCGAGGCGGACGCCACCGAGTCGGCGACCGAACCGGTCGAACCGGCCGGGCCGGTCGAACCGGGCCAGCCCGACGGGTCAGCCCGGACGGGTCGTGGCGGACCGCACCGGGAGACCACCGACCGTCCGAGCGGCAGCCTCGGTCCCACGGTCCTGACCAGCTTCGTGGACCCGGGCAGCCCGACCGGGCCGGAGGGCCCTCAGGCCCGCGCCGACGCCCTCAGCCCGGTGCACACCGGCGGGCAGACGTCGCCGCCACCCGGTCCCGCCCCGGTCACCCACAGCGGCCCGGTGGACACCGGCGTGCTGCGCGGTGGCCGTACGGGAAGCGGCGCGCTCCCCGTACGCCCCGACGACCTCGGCGGGGTGCCCACGCGCGGCGGCGAGGCCGGCCACGGCGGCACGTCCGGCGACCCGATCCTCGGCGGCGGCGTGCCCGGCGGAACCGCTCCCGGTGCTCCCGAGGGCGGACGGACGGACGGCGGCGCGGGCGCGGCGGCGGCCCGACGCTGGGGCCTGGCGGCGGCGGCCGCGGCGCTGGCCGTGGCCGCCGGGGTCGGCACCGCGCTCGCCGTCACCGACGACCACGCGCACCCGCCGGACGACGACCGGCGCGGCGAGGGCTCCGCCCAGCCCTGGGACCGCCCGCCCGGACCACCCGGCGGGCCCGGCGGCGTGCCGGCCCCGCCATTCCCCTGCATCCGGCCCGACGTGGCGGGCACCCCCGTGCAGAAGGGCCCGCCACCGGCCGACCCGGCGATCACCGTGCCCGCCGGCTGGGTCTGGCCGGCCGACACCGGCGGGTTCCACATCGCCCTGCCCGCCGGCTGGCTCCAACTGCGCTCCGGCGACACCACCTGCTTCCAGGACCCGGCCACCCGGCGCATCCTGGGCGTCGAGCCCTACCCGGGCGGGGACCCGGTCGGTCGGCTGCGGTCGTCCGAGCGGGACCTGACGTCCGCCGGCCGGCTACCCCACTACCAGAAGGTGCGGCTGGCCGCCGACGGCGACGGCGCGGAGTGGGAGTGCCGGTGGACCGCGCCGTACGGCGAGCGCATGCACGCGTTACGGGTGCTGCCCGGCGAGGAGGCCGGCTGGACGCTGGGGTGGACCACCTCCGACGCCGACTGGACCGCCGCCGCCGCGCAGTTCGCGCTGATCCGCGAGAGCATCCGGCCGATCCGGCCCACCCGTACCGCGGGGTGACCGGCAGGCGTCTCATCACCGACAGTCGGGGCCGGCGGGCCGGGCCGGGGCGACATACTTCCTGGTGATCCGGCGGGCGTCACCGGGACGCCCCGGCGCCCCTCCCCAGTGGACCGTCCGGATGATGCCCCGCCGTCGCACGGCCTGACTACAGTGGCGTAGTTTTCTCGATCAAGATCTCTGGGGAGGGCGAGCCGAGATGATGGGACCATCCCACGCGCTGTCCGGCGCGGCGGTGTGGCTGACCGGCTCCTGGGCGCTGGACCAGTTCGCCGACTACCACCAGACGCCGCTGGCACTGGCGGTGGGCACCGCGGTCTGCGCGGGCGGGGCGCTCTTTCCCGACCTCGACCTCTCCGGCAAGGTCACCCGCAACCAGGGCGGCGCCACCGTCGCCCGGACGTTCGGCGTGTTCAGCCTCTTCGTCGCCGAGGTGATGGAGAAGATCTCCCTCGGCGTCTACTACGCCACCAAGCTCAGCAAGGACCCGCGCCGCAACAACGGGCACCGCACGCTGACCCACACGATCCCGTTCACCGTGCTGGTCGGATGGGGCACCACCGCGCTCTGCGCCCACTACGGCAAGTGGGCGGTGGTCGGCATCCTGTTCTTCATGATCGGCCTGGCGCTGCGCGGGCTCTTCGACGAGTGGGCGGAACGGGCCGGCTGGGTCGTGGTCACGCTGGTGTCGGCCGCCGCGGCCTGGTTCACGTTCGCCAACCTGCCCGGCGACCGGGGCTATCCGATGATCGGCCTCGCCATGGGGGTGGGCTGCTTCGTGCACATCCTCGGCGACATGATCACCCGGGCCGGCGTGCCGATCCTCTGGCCGATCCCGATCAGACGCCGGATGTGGACCATGATCGGGCTGCCCAACAAGATCGCGTTGCGCACCGGCAGCAAGGCCGAGACGGTCGTGCTGCGGGCCGCGCTGACCGTGCTGGCCGTGCTCGCCGCGGTGGGCCTGGTCGCGCCGTCGGTGCTGCAACGCTTCGACATCCAGGTGTGACCGGGGCCTTCCCGGCGCCGGCCGAGGACGAGGCGGTGCCGGCGTTCTGGCAGCGGCTCGGGCTGCCCGGCCTGGCCGACGTGCACACCCACTTCCTGCCGCCCCGCCTGCTGGCCAAGGTGTGGGCCTACTTCGACGCGGCCGGCCCGCTGGTCGGCACCGAGTGGCCGATCCGCTACCGCTGGGACGACGACACCCGGGTCGCGTACCTCGGGCGGCTCGGCGTGCGGGCGTTCACCGCGCTGGCGTACCCGCACCGGCCCGGCATGGCCGAGTCGCTGAACCGGTGGACGCTGGACTTCGCCGCGCGTACCCCGGGGTGTCTGCCGTCGGCGACGTTCTTCCCCGAGCCGGACGCCGCCCGGTACGTCGCGGACGCCCTCACCGCCGGCGCCCGGGTGTTCAAGGTGCACGTGCAGGTGGGCGGCTTCCGACCCACCGACCCGGCCCTGGACGCGGTGTGGGGCCTGCTCGCGGACGCCGGCGTGCCGGTGGTCGTGCACGCCGGGCACGCACCGGTGGGCACCGCGCACACCGGGCCGGAACCGTTCGCCGCGCTGCTCGCCCGGCACCCCCGGCTGGCCACCGTCGTGGCCCACCTCGGCGCGCCCGACTATGTCGCGTTCCTCGACCTGGCCGACCGGTACGCCGAGGTCCGGCTCGACACCACCATGGCCTTCACCTCGTTCTTCGACCGGTTCGTGCCGTTCCCGCCGGCGCAGCGGCCCCGGCTGCGCGAGCTGGGCCTGGCCGGCAAGGTGCTGCTGGGCAGCGACTTCCCGAACATCCCCTACCCGTACGCCGAGCAGCTCGACGGATTGGCCCGGCTGGACCTGGGCGACGACTGGCTGCGCGCGGTCTGCTGGGGCAACGCGGCCGCGCTGTTCGACCTGGCCTGAGCCGACACCTCACCGGGCGACGGCGCGCCGCGCCCACCCGAGGCGGCTCCGGAGTCGCCCGACGCCACGGGCGGCGAGGGCGTACGCGACCGTCGGCGGAAGGACCGCGAGCGCGGCGAACCCCGCCACGACCGGGATCCGGGCGGCGGGAACGTCCGTGGCGACCGACGCGGCGACGACGTACCCGACGGCCAGGACGATCGCGGCGGCTCCGGCGAGCGCCGACGTCGCGACGACTCCCCGGCACCGGCCGGCCGCCTCCGCGACGGCCACGGCGGGCAGGAAGAGCAGCGGCAGCAGGACCAGGCCGAGCACCGCCGCGATCAGCACCAGCAGCGGACCGGCCAGCGGCCCGCCCGGGTCGGCGTCGGTGACCAGCGCGTACGACAGCAGGCCGAGGTAGCCGGCGACCGTCTCGGCGAGGACCACGAGCCAGGCGGTGGCCATGCCCACCAGATGACGAGCGAACACGACGCTCCCTCCCCGTCGGGTGTCGTCCCCCGCGGACGGTAGCGAATGCGAGGAACCTCGCGTCAGCGGGGCGTCAGCACGCAGAACTCGGTGCCGTCGGGGTCGGCGAGCACCACGTCGTCGGCCGTGTGCCGGCCCGTGCCGACCCGGGTCGCGCCGAGCGCGACCAGGCGGTCGACCTCCGCGTCCCGGTCGCCGCCCGCCGGGACGACGTCGAGGTGCAGCCGGTCCCGTCCGTCGCTCGGCATCAGCGGCGGGCCACTCCAGGTGACCTTCGCGCCGCCGCCCGGCGACTGGATCGCGGTCTCCTCGTCCTGGTCCCAGACCAGGGGCCAGCCCAGCGCCGCGCGCCAGAAGTAGCCGACCGCCCGGGTGCCGTCGCAGTTGACCGCGCCGATCGGCCCGCAGCCGGCGAGGAAGGTGTTGTCCGCCTCGATGACGCAGAACTCGTTGCCCTCGGGGTCGGCGAGCACCACCTGCCCGTCGTCGGGGCCCTGCCCGATGTCGATGTGCCGCCCGCCCAGGGCCAGCGCCCGGGCCACCGTCTCCCGCTGGTCCTGCGGGGATCCGCTGGTCAGGTCGAAGTGCACCCGGTTCTGCGTGGCCTTCGGATGTGGGTTCGGGAGGAAGCGGACGCGGAAGCCGGGGTCGCCGTCGGGCAGGAGCGCGACCCCCTCGCGCGGGTCGTCGACGATCTCCCGACCCAGCACCCCCGACCAGAACCGGGCGAGCCGCAGCGGCTCCGCCGCGTCGACGCTGATCGCGTAGAGGTGACTCGTCATCGCGGTGCCCATCTCCGATCCGCCGTCCGAGTGTCTGTCGACAGGTCGGAAGCGTAGGGCGGAGCGGGGCCGGCCGCAGCCGAATATCGGGCGGGCTACTTCGCCGGCAGGGCCCGGGCGGAGCGGACCCCGCGGTCGACCCAGCGGGCCAGGTCGGCGTCGCGCTCGCACGCGGCGGGGTCGACGGTGACCCAGCCCCGCATCGGCCGCCCGCGCATCACGGTCGCCCCGGCGCCGGGCTCGGCCAGCGCCGCCTCGATGTCGGCCGGATCGACGCGCACCATCAGGCCGCCGGCGCCGCGCACCACCACCGACATGTTGCCGCGCAGCATCATCGCCAGGCCGCCGAACATGCGCCGTTCGGTGACGCCGGGCTCGCGCCCGACCAGCTCCCGCACCCGGTTCGCCAGGTCCTCGTCGTAGGCCACCGTCACATCCTGGCACCGAGGTCCGACACCCACCGTGGGCGCGCTTGTCAAGAAGGGGCCCTTCCTCTACCGCAGGCGTTAAGAAGGGGCCCTTCCTTACCCCTCAGGCGCCGACGCGCTGCTCGGGTATCGACAGCCCGTAGAGCGCCATCAGTTCCGGGCTGTCGATCCGGCTGCCGTCGGCCACCGCGTCGCAGGCGATGTCCACGATCTGGTCCTTGTGCGCCAGCAGGTAGGGCCGGGCGCCGACGTCGGCGCTGGCCAGCGTGGCGATGCCGGACCAGTGTCGGCGGCCGAAGAGCATCGGGTAGCCGCGCAGGCCGTCGTAGGTCGCGCAGACCAGCACGTCCGGGTACGGCAAGGCGGTCACCCGGCGGACCGCCGTCGCGGTGAGCCCGGGCATGTCCACCGGCACCACGACGACCGCCTCGATGCCGTCGTCGGTCAACGCGGCCAGCCCGGCCCGGATCGAGGAGCCCACGCCGGTCCCCCACGCCCGGTTGACCACCACGGTGGCGCCGGTGAGGTCGGTGGTCTGCCGCACCTGCTCGGCCGCCGCGCCCAGCACGACAACGACGTCCGCGCAGCCCGCCTCGGTCATCGTGTCGATCATCTGGCTCACCAGCGGCTTCTCACCCTGGTGCAGCAACGCCTCGGGGCCGCCGATGCGGCGGCCGCCACCAGCGGCGATGATCATTGCAGCGATCCGGTTCAGCGGTGCCCCCTCGACCAGGGGGACGGACCGGGCACAGCCGCGCCCGGTCCGTCCCGTCGTACGCACACCGGACCCAACGAGCACGATCAGGGCCGGGTAGCGGGGCAAATCGGAAAATTGTGGGACTATGCCGCGTCGGCGTAGCAGTCCACCGTGGACAGGTCGAGCGGGAAGCGGACCGGGGTGTCGCCGAACAACAGCCGGGTGGCCCGCTCGCCGGCCGCGGTCACCGCCTCGGCGACGGCGGCGGCCTGACCGTCCGGACAGTGCACCACCACCTCGTCGTGCTGGAAGAAGACCAGCTCGGCAGCGGTGCCGGCAAGCTCGGTGCGCAGCGTGGCCAGCAGCGTCGAGGCCCACTCGGCGGCGGTGGCCTGGATGACGAAGTTGCGGGTGAAGCGCCCCCGCGACCGGGCCGCCCGGGCCGACGGGCTGTGTGGATCCGCCTCGCCGTCCGGCGTCGGGTCGTCCCCGTCGGCGAAACCGACCGAACCGGGCGGGCAGGTGCGGCCCAGCCACGACCGGACCAGCCCGCCGGCCTCGCCGGTGCGGGCGGCCGCCTCGACGTAGCCGAACGCGGTCGGGTAGTTCTTCCGCAACACCGCCAGCGCCGGCACCGCCGCGCCGCCGGTCTGCCCGTACATCGCGCCGAGCAGCGCCACCTTGGCCCGGGGCCGGTCACCGCCGAAGGCGTCCCGGGCCAGCGCCGCGTAGAGGTCGCCGGCACCGCCCGCGGCGGCCAGCCGCTCGTCACCGGAGACCGCGGCGAGCACCCGCGGTTCGAGCTGGCCCGCGTCGGCCACCACGAACGTCCAACCCGGGTCGGCCACCACGGCCCGGCGGATCACCTTCGGGATCTGCAACGCCCCGCCGCCCCGGGTGGCCCACCGGCCGGACACCACGCCGCCCGGCACGTACTCCGGGTGGAACCGGCCGCCGGACACCCAGGCGTCGCGCCAGGCCCAGCCGTGCGCCGTCCAGATCCGGTAGAGCTCCTTGTACTCGAGGACCAGCGGCACCGCCGGGTGCTCCACCCCCCGCAGCACCCAGGCCCGCGTGTTGGGCAGTTCCACACCCGCCCGGGCGAACGCCCGCAACAGCTCCGCCGGCGAGTCGGCGTGCAACCGGCGTACGCCGAACGCGGCGGCGATCCGCGCCTGCAGCTCGGCCAGCCGGCGAGGTGGCCCACCCACCGGGGACGCCTCGCCGAGCAGCTCCGCCAGGATCGCGTCGTGCACGTCGACCCGCCAGGGCAGCCCGGCCGCGCCCATCTCGGCGGCGACCAGCGCACCGGCCGACTCGGCGGCCACCAGGAGCCGGAACCGGCCGGGATGGGCGGTCGCGGCGATCCGGGCGAGCTGGTCGGCGTACACCCGGGTCAGGGCCGGGACGCCCGGGCCCGCGGGGCCGGACGGCGGCTCGAAGAGCGCGGCCTGGCCGTGCCCGGGCGGCTCGGGCGGGCGCGGCGCCGGATCCGGCGGGACCGGCGCGCCGGTCAGCCGGGCCCAGGCGGCGGGCAGCGCCCGGGGCTCGCCCCAGCGGCCGGCGTGCCCGAGCAGCAGCGCCTCGGTCAGCTCCACGTCGTGGCAGCGGTCGAGCCGGACGCCGGCACGCAGCAACCCCGGGTAGACGCCGCCGCCGGTGGCCCACACCCAGCGGGGCCGGTCGGCGGCCTCGCGGGCGGCCACCGCGCCGGCCAGGTCGACGACCTCCTCGGCCGGGCCGACCGGGCGACCGGCGGCGTCGAGGGGTTGCAGCACGCCGCCGCCCCGCTCGTCCGCCACCACCGCCACCAGCACGACGGTGATTCTGCCTCGCCCCACCGACACGCTGTGCGGGAAAGGAAGGGCCCCCTTTTAACGCCTCCGGTAGAGGAAGGGCCCCTTCTTAACAACGGCGGTTAAGAAGGGGCCCTTCCTTCCCGCGGCGGGAGGGGGCGGGCGGGTGCTACTTGCTGACGCCGGCGGTGAGACCGGACTGCACCTGGCGCTGGAAGACGATGTACACGATCAGCACCGGCAGCATCGCCATCGTGACGCCGGCGAACAAGCCGGACCAGTCGGACTTGTAGCCCTGGTTGACCGACAGCTCGATCAGACCCTGCGCGATGACCTGGTGCTTCGGCTCACCGGCGACCGACTGCATCAGCAGCGTCGGCAGGTACCACTGGTTCCACTGGCCGAGCACGTTGAAGATGCCGATGCTGATCAGGCCGGGCTTGGCCATCGGCAGCATCACGCTGAAGAACGTACGGGTGTGCGACGCCCCGTCGACCTGGGCCGCCTCGGCGATCGAGTCGGGCAGCGTCCGGAAGAACGAGTGCATGAAGAAGATCGTGAACGACAGCGACCAGGCCACGTAGACGAGGATCAGCATGAGGTGCTTGTTCGGGCCGAGCAGCGGGAGGCTGACCCCGGTGTTGTAGACGCCCTTGAACAGCGGCACCGCGGCCAGGTAGATCGGCAGCGTCAACCCGGACAGGAACATCCAGTAGATCAGCCGGTTGCCGCGGAACTCGTAGCGCGCCAGGGCGTACGCGGCCATGGATCCGAGCAGCATCGTCAGGGACACGCTGAAGACGAGCACGAGCAGCGTGTTGAGGAAGAAGCTGTCGATCCCGGCCGTCCAGGCCCGGGCGAAGTTGTCCCACTGCAACGCGTCGGGGATCAGCGACAGCGGCTCGCGGATCACCTCCGAGTCCGTCTTGAGCGCCGACATCACCACCCACAGCAGCGGGTAGACCACCATGATCGCCCAGACCGCGAGGAACAGGTGGGAGAAGCCGTTGAAGAACCGGCCGCCGAGGCCGTTGCCGGCGCCCTTGGCCCGCCGGCCCGTCGGCGGGCCGGACGGCGGCTCCGTGTCGGGTCGGGTCCGGCCGGAGGAGTGTGTCACCGTGCTCATCGTCCAAACCTCCTCAGAACTCGATCCGCTCACGGCGGGTGATCCGCAACTGGAGCGCGGCCAGCAGGATGGTGAAGATGGCCAGCGCGACGGCGATGGCGCAGGCGTAGCCGAACTGGCCCTTCTGGAACGCGTTGAACTGGATCACCGAGGCGAAGATCTCGCTGGCGTGGTTCGGGCCGCCCTGGCTCGGTGTCATGACGAAGACCAGCGCGTACATGTCCAGCGCGATGAAGCCGAGGTAGACCCAGGCGACCGAGATGCTGTCCCGCAGCAGCGGCAGGGTCACCCGGAAGAAGGTGTGGAACCGACCCGCGCCGTCGAGGATCGCCGCCTCGTAGATGTCCTTCGGGATCGACTGCATGGCGGCGGAGAACAGCACCATGTAGAAGCCGGCGCCGCTCCACACCGCGATGAGCAGCAACCACCAGAGCACCGCGGGTACGCCGAGGAACGGCTCCGGGTCGGCGGTGAACGCGATCGGGTTGTCCGCGTCCACCAGTCCGATCTTGATCAGCAGGCCGTTGATCAGACCCTGCCCGTCGGTCCGGTAGATCTGCTGCCACATCACCGCGATGACGACCAGCGACAGCACCTGCGGGAAGAAGAAGATCACCTTGTAGATCCCGGAGCCGAACACCCCGCGGATGCCGGCCCTGTCCTCGCGTCCGCCCACGTTGAGCAGGAACGCGAGGAACAGGGCCAGCGCGATCGTGAACAGCGGCACGGTGACCAGGAAGAACACGTTGTGCCAGAACGCCTTCCGGATCAGCTCGTCGGAGAACAGTCGGACGTAGTTGTCCAGCCCGACGAAGTTCTGGGAATCCGAGTACCCGCCCCAGTCGGTCAGCGAGTAGCCCGCCGCCTGGGCGAACGGCCACACCACGTAGAACAGGTACAGCGCGACGGGCAGGGCCAGGAAGCCCGTGACGAAACGCGCGACTCCGTGCCGCATTGGACTCACTTCCTCGACGATGTCAGGCGGTGCGGGTCTGCTTCTTGATCGACGAGTCCTTGGCGACCTTGTCCGCGGCCACCTGCATCTTGTCGACGAACTGCTGCGCGGTGAGCCGGCCGGCCATCAGCTCCTCGGAGAGGTTCTGGCTCTCCTTGTCCAGGTCGGCGTAGAAGTCCGGGAACTTCACCGAGATCAGCTCTCCGCTGCCACCCTTGACCAGGTTGTTCGCGCTGGCCAGCGCGCTGTCCTGGACGTTGTCACCGGAGCCCTTGGTGGAGGCCAGCGACTTGGTCAGCTCGGCGAACTTCGCCGAACCGGCCTTGGACAGGATGGCCCGCAGGAACTCCTTCGCGGCCTCCTTGTTCGGCGCCTTGCTGGGCACCACGAAGCCCTCGCCGGAGGAGGCGAAGACGTCCTTGGCGGCCTTGTCGCCCGGCTTGCTCCAGTAGTCGGAGATGGTCAGCTCGAAGCCCGGCGGGATGGTCGCCGACATCTCGTTCTTCAGCCAGGTGCCGACCTGGATGAACGCCGCCTTGCCGTCCAGCCACGCCTGCTGCGACTGGGTGTGGTCCAGCTTGCCCGGCAGGAGCAGCTTGTCCTTGACCAGCTTCTCCCACGGCTCCAGCGCGGCGACGATGCCGTCGGCCTTCCAGGCGCCGTCCTTCAGGTTGTCGATGTCGACCACGGCCTGCTTGCCGACGGCCTTCCAGATGCTCGCGAACAGCGCCCAGCGGGGGTAGTAGCCGTGTGCGGCGTCGTGCACGTACGGCGCCATGCCCTTGGCCTTGATCTTCGGCGCCAGGGCGAAGAACTCGTCCCAGGTGGTCGGGGCGGTCCAGCCCTCCTTCTTGAAGAGCGCGGCGTTGTACCAGTTGCCCCAGACCGTGTAGGCCACGTTCACCACGTAGAACTTGCCGTTCTGGGTGCCGTCGGCGACGGTGCCCGGCAGCAGCGAGTCGGCCACCGTCCCCTCGCCGTCCCAGGCCGGCGCGGTGAGCAGGTCGTCGAGCGGCTCGATGGCGCCCTCGTTGATCAGCGTGCTGCGGTCCATCATGTCGGCGCCCGAGTTCATCACCAGGTCGCTCGGCTGGGTCGCCATCTTCGGCTGCTCTTCGGTCTTGATCTTCTGAGTGGAAGACATGTTGACCGTGACGTTCGCGTGCTTGGCGTTGAAGATGACCTTGTCTTCCTTGGCCCACTGGTCACCCAGGCCACCGTTGAAGACGACCACCTTGACGGCGCTGCCGTCCTTGACGCCGAACGGGTTGTCCTTGCTCTTGGCCGCGCCGCCGCCGTCGGACTTGCTCGGCTCGCTGCCGGCGCAGGCGCTGAGCAGACCGGCGGCCGGGACCGCGATCAGGCCGGCCGCGGCGGCGCGCTGCAACAGGGTCCGACGGCTGAGGTCGCCGGACTTCTCGGGGGTAACCGACATCTTGTCTCTCCTTGTGGTGTCGGGTCAGGCGGTCCGCCGGAGGCGCCCGGCGTACCGCGACTCGAGGGCGAGGTTGTGCTCGTCCCCACCGGGGACGTTGGCGGAGAGGTAGACAGGGGGTACCTCTCCGGCCTGGTGGAACCGTCGTACGACCTCGGCGGTCAGCAGCTGCGCCAACAGCGCCGCGGTGACCGACGAGACCGCACAGACCGCGCCGCCGCCCTCGAGCGGCAGCAGTGCGTCGCCGTACGGCGCGCCGTTGTCCAGCACGACGTCGGCGAGGTCGGCGAGCCGTTGCCCGGACGGGTGCCGAGGGGCGACCCGGGCGGTGTGCTCGACCGAGGTGACCGCGATCAACGGATGACCGCCCCGCTTGACCAGCGTCGCCAGCTCCACCACGGAGCCGTTGATGCCGGACTGCGAGGCGACCACGAACACGTCCTCCGGCTGCGGCGCCGCCAAGGCGTAGAGCTGGTGCGCCACCGCCGGGTCGCGTTCCAGCTTGGGGTCGGCGAGCACGTCGCGGGGCGCGTCGCCGTGCAGCACGAGATCGTGCAGGGAGAGTCGGTTGGTGGGGACCAGACCACCGGCGCGGGCCACCAGTTCGGCGGCGAACGCCTCCGAGTGGCCGGCGCCGAACGCCTGGAGGACGCCGCCGGCGCGCAGGCCGCCGGCGATCAGGTCGGCCGCCCGGTCCACCACGGCGGCCTGGCTGTCGACCAGCCGGTCGAGCACCGGGCGGACGGCGTCCGCGTACCGCTGGGCACTGATCATGTGTGGGACCCCTTCGCGGCCTTGTGCCCGTCGACGGCCTGGGCGGTACGCCGGAAGGCCGCGTGGGCGCGGTCGTGGGTGCGCTGCGCCACCGCGATGTAGAGCAGGTCGAGCACGACGAGCTGAGGGTGCCGGGCGGAGAGCGCGTCCGGCCGGAACGTGGTCGCCTGGCTGGCGGTGACCAGCACGATGTCGGCCAGCTCGGCCAGCGGCGAGCGGGGGAAGCCGGTCAGCGCGACGGTGGTCGCCCCGCGGCTGCCCGCCTCGGCGAGCAGCTCGATGGTCTCGCGGGTCTGACCGGTGTGCGAGATGCCGAGCGCGACGTCCCCGGCGCCCAGCAGCGCGGCGCTGGCCAGCCCCTCGTGCACGTCGCTCCAGGCCCAGGCGGCGACGCCGATGCGGTGCAGGCTGAACTGCATCTCCTCGCCGACCAGCGCGCTGCCGCTGGCACCGAAGATGTTCACCCGGCTGGCCCCGGCGATGGCCACCGCCGCCCGCTCCACCTCGTGCAGGTCGAGCAGCGCCGCGGTGTCGTGCATGGCCCGAGTGTCGGCGGCCATGATCTGGTCGAGCACCCGGGACAGCGGGTCGCCGGGCTGGATCTCACGACCGATGTCGACGGTCCAGCCGGCGGACCGGGCCCGGCCGGTCTCGGCGGCGATGCCGAGTCGCAGGTCGGCGTAGCCCTCGAAGCCCATCGCCCGGCAGAACCGGGTGATGGTCGCCGGTGACGTGCCGCTGCGCTCGGCCAGCTCGACGATGGTGGCCCGGGCCGCCGCCTCCGGGTCGCTAAGCACGTGCTCGGCGACCCGACGCAACGCCCCCGTCAGCTCCCCCGCGCCGGCCCGGACCCTGGCCAGCACCCCGTCCGAGGAGACGGTCACCGCACCCCGCCGGTCGACCGCGTCGGCGTCGACCACCGCGGTCCCCGCGGGGGTGTCCACCTCGTGATCAACCATCGGACGCCTTTCGGAAAGAGTGTTAACTGTTAGTGGTAAAAGTTCTTACTGAAGGCCCCTCCGTGTCAAGAGCGTGGGCGAAGTTTTCAAACTGTTACCTGACGCACAGCCGCGATCTTGCGTCCGGGAACGCGGCCGACCAGCATGGGAGCCATGTCGGACACCGTCGTGGTCGGCCTCGACGTCGGAGGCACGTCCACCCGCGCCACCGCGCTGAGCCTCGACGGCGTACGCCTGGGCGACGGCCGCGCCGGCGGCGGCAACCCGACCAGTCACGGCGCCGAGCGGGCCGCCGCCGAACTGCTCGCCGCCCTCCGCGCGGCGCTCGCCGAGGTCGACCCGACCCGGGTACGCGCCGGCGTGATCGGCCTCGCCGGCGCCGGCCGCCTCCTCGCCGACCCGCACGGCCGGGACGCCTTCGACCGGGCCTGGGCCGAGGCGGGGCTCGCCTGCCCGTACACCGTGCACGGTGACGCCCTGGTCGCCTACGCCTCCGGGACCGCCGCGCCTGAGGGCACCGTGCTCATCGCCGGCACCGGCGCGATCGCCGCCCAGGTGCGTGACCTGCGCCTGGACCGAACCGCCGACGGCCACGGCTGGCTGCTCGGCGACGCCGGCTCCGGGTTCTGGCTGGGCCGCGAGGCGGTCCGCCGACTCCTGACCGACCTGGACCGGGCCGACGCCCCGGGAGTGCTCGCCCGCCGCGTGCTCACGGAGCTGACCGGCACGACCGAGGTGGCCGCCCGACCCCGGGCGACCGCCGATGCGGTCGTACAGGCGGTGACCCGACGGCCTCCGGTGGACCTGGCCCGCCTCGCACCGCTGGTCGTCACGGCGGCCCGGGAGGGCGAGCCGACCGCCGCCGCCCTGATCGGCGAGGCCGCCGCGCTGCTGGCCGAGAGTGTCTCCCGGATCCGCCCGGCCGACGCGACCGATCCGGTGGTGCTCGGCGGCGGCCTGCTCACCGGCGACACGCCGTTGGCCGCCGCCGTCCGGTACGAGCTGACCGTCCGCTGGCCGGACGCCCCGCTGCACAGCGCCGGGGACGGCGCCGCCGCCGCGGCCTGGCTCGCCGCCCGGGACCTGCCCGAGGTGGCCGACCCGGCCGCGCTGCACGCCCGCCTCGTCCCGCCACCGGCCTGACCCCGCGCCCCGCGCCCCGCGCCCCGCGCCCCGCGCCCCGCGCCCCGCGCCCCGCGCCCCGCGCCCCGCGCCCCGCGCCCCGCGCCCCGCGCCCCGCGCCCCGCGCCCCGCGCCCCGCGCCCCGCGCCCCGCGCCCCGCGCCCCGCGCCCCGCGCCCCGCGCCGACGGACGATAAGCCCCCGCACACCCTGTCGAGCTGATAACACCAACGACTCACCCTCACCCACAGCCGCTGAGTCGTTGGTGTTATCAGCTCGACAGGCGACGGAGAGACCACGTCCCGTCCGCGACCGAGAAGCCGATGACGTGAACGACCCACACTCGCCGGGCACGCAGCGCCACCGGCTCGGAGGAGCCGTAAGCGCCACACCGGCCCGCCCACACCCCCGACGTTCCACCCACCGCGCCGCCGGCAGAGCCCGGCCACTGCGGGACGGAACGTCCGCCGCGCACCGCAGCGGCGGGACAGCGGGTCAGGGCAGTGCGGTCAGCGTGGCGGCGAGACGGGTCCAGACCCGGGTACGCCAGCCACCGTCGAGCAGGGTGAACGTCCGCCGCTGCAGCGGGTCGTCCGGGTCGAAACCGGCGTGCTCCAGGAACAGCCGGGTGCCCCTGCCCTCGGGGACCAACGTCCAGGTGACCACCGTGTCGAGCGAGCCACCACGCCACGCCCACCGCAGCCGCCGTGGCTCGTCGAGTTCCAGCACCTCGCAGTGGACCACCCCGTCGAACCGCTGACCGGGGCGCGCGACCGTGCGGAAGGTGAAGTGGTGCCCCAGCGCCGGCCGGAAGTCGTTCGGCATGAGCCACCGCTCGAGGAGATCGGAATCGGTCAGGGCGCGCCACACCTTGGCCGGCGGGTGAGGCAGGAACTGGTCCACCGCGATACGTGCCGGCTCACTCATCGGGCAGCTCGTCCAGCACCTCGCGCAGCCCGGCCAGGCGGGAGCGCCAGAACCGCTCGTACGGGGTGAGCCAGTCGGCCAGCTCGCGCAGCGGCTCGGGGCGCAACGCGTAGAACCGCTGCCGCCCGACCGGCTGCTCGGTCACCAGCCCGGCGTCCTTGAGTACCCGCAGGTGCTCGGACAGGCTGGGTCGGCGCATGTCGAACCGGTCGGCGAGCCGCTGCACCGGCTGCTCCCCCTCCTCGCGGAGCAGCCGCAAAAGCTCGCGCCGGGTGGGGTTGGCCAGGGCCGCGAAGACGTCCGACTCAGACACGGGTCTCCTGCAAGGCGATGCCGTTGCCGTCCGGGTCGGCGAAGGTGACGTACCGACCCCAGGGTGCGACCTGGATCCCGTCCTCGGCGAACACGACTCCCCGCTCGCGCAGCCGGACGACGTCGGCGTCGAGGTCGTCGCTCTCCAGCACCAACCCTCGTAGCGAGCCGGCGGGCATGCTCTCGAACCAGGTGACCAGCGTCAGCGTGGTCGCGGCTCCCTTCGGGGCCACCTGCACCCAGCGGCCGCCGGGTCCCATCGGGTTGTCCCGCACCAGGTCCAGACCGAGCACGTCGACGTAGAAGTCGCGGGCCCGGTCCTGGTCGCTGACGGGTACGGAGACGATCTGCACGTGGTTGACGGACATGCCCACCAGCATAGGTAGGAAATTTCCTACCGGTCAAGCGGAGGAGAGGCCGGCCGCCACGACGGGCGACCGGCCTGCGTACCTGCTCAAGCGCTCGGGTACCCCTGCGGGCCCGGAGCGTGCGGCGCGGTCGGGTACCCCTGCGGGCCCGGAGCGTGCGGCGCGGTCGGGTACCCCTGCGGGCCCGGAGCGTGTGGCGCGGTCGGGTACCCCTGCTGGCCCGGACCGTGCGGCGCCACCGGCTGGCCGTGCGGCGCCGCCGCATGCCCCTGACCGGCCACGCCGTAGCCGGCGCCCGCCTGACCCGGAGCCGGGTAGCCCGGAGCCGGGTAGCCGGGAGCCGTCTGGCCGGGCGCGGACGGGGCGAACATCCCGGGCTGCGGCGTGCCGGCGAACTGGTGCGCCGCGGCCTGCTCGCGGGCCTCCTTGCGGGCCTTCACCGCCCGCACGGCCAGCAGGATCGGCAGGACGAAGACGTAGAAGAAGATCTGGTAGCGGCCGCCCTCGAAGAGGAAGAACAGATAGAAGCCGTAGGCGAACATGGCGAGCCCGACGACCACGTTGAGGATCCGGGAGCCGGTCCCCTGCTCCTTGACGGCGATGCCGAGGGCGACCATGGCGATGCCGCCGAGCAGCAACAGCAGTGTGTAGATGAGGAAGAACATGGAATTCCTGTCGATGAGGTGAGCGTGCCGGCTCACCCTAGGGGAGCACGGTCATCCGCACTGCCCCGTTGCCTGTGGCAACGACCTCACTTGAGCTGCCCGGCGGTCAGGCCGGCCTGGACCTGCCGCTGGAACGCCACGTAGACCACGAGCACCGGCAGCACGGCGATGGTCAGGCCGGCGAAGAGCTGGGCGTAGTCGCCGGCGTATCCCTGGCTCACCGCGAGCGAACTGAGTCCCTGGGCGAGCATCCGGTCCTGCCCGTCGCCGGGGATGAGCACCTGGGGCAGCAGGAACTGGTTCCAGTGACTGAGGAAGTTGAAGATGCCGACGCTGATCAGTCCCGGTCGCGCCATCGGGAGCATCACCCGGAAGAAGAGCCGGAAGTGCCCGCAGCCGTCGATCATGGCGGCCTCCGCGATCGAGGTCGGCAGCGTCCGGAAGAAGGCGGTCAGGAAGAACACCGTGAACGGCAGCGAGTACGCGGTGTAGACCAGGATCAGGCCCGGCCAGGTGCCGAGCAGGCCGACGCTGCGCACCACGAAGAACAGCGGCACCAGGGCCAGGAACACCGGGAACATCATCCCGCCGACGAACAGGTAGTAGACCACCTGACGGCCGCGGAACTCGTAGCGCGCGAAGACGTACGCGGCGGTGGCGCCGAGCAGCATGGTCAGGGTCAGCGAGCCGGTCACCACCACCAGGCTGTTGAAGAAGAACCGGCCGATGTGGGCGTTGGTCCAGGCCCGCCCCCAGTTGTCGAACCGCAGCGCCTCGGGCAGGCCCCAGGGGTCGGCGATGATCTCCCCGTTGCTCTTCAGCGAGCTGAGCACCATCCAGGCCAGCGGCAGGATCGTCATCGCCGCCCAGAGCAGCAGGAAGCCGTGCGAGAAGACGTTCGCCACGCCCAGCTCACGCCGGGGCGGACGGTCGGCCGGGGTGGCCGCGCCGGTCGCGACGGCGGTCGGGGCGCCGGTCTCCACTGTGGTCACGAGTACTCGATCCGATCACGCCGGGCGGTCCGCAGCGCCAGCACCGCCACCGAGAGGGTCAGGAAGAACATGGCCACGCCGATCGCGGAGGCGTACCCGAACTTGTTCTCGCTGCCGAACGAGGTGTCGTACATGCGCAGGCCGATCACGTCGGAGGAGAAGTTCGGCCCGCCGTTGGTCATGAGCTGCACCAGGATGAAACCGTCCAGCGCCGCGATGGCCAGGTAGATCCAGGCCACCTGGATGGTGTCCCAGAGCAGCGGAATGGTGATCTTCCGCAGCATGGTGGCGCGGGAGGCGCCGTCGAGCAGCACCGCCTCGTAGATGTCGCGCGGGATGGCCTGCATCGCGGCGCCGAACAGCACCACGTAGAACCCGACGTTGCTCCACACCATCACGGCCAGCACGCACCAGAACGCGAACCTCGGGTCGCCGAGCCAGGCCGGGGTGGCCAGCCCGACCGCCCGCAGCCCGCCGTTGAGCAGACCACTGGTCGGGCTGTAGATCTCCTTCCACAGCAACGCGATGATCACCACGGAGAGCACCTGCGGGAAGAAGTAGACGAGCCGGTAGACGGCCGTCCCGCGTACCCCGGTGACACCGGCGCGGCCCTTGCGCCCGCCCATGGTGAGCATGCTGGCGAAGAAGAGACCCAGCGCGATGGTCACCACCGGCACCACCGCGAGCAGGATCGCGTTGTTCTTCAACGCGTTCCAGACGTACCCGTCGTGCAGCAGGGTGCGGAAGTTCGCCAGGCCGACCGGGTCGGCCTCCGCCGAGTAGCCCAGCCAGTCGGTGGTCGAGATCTGGAACGCCTGAAGGTACGGCGAGAGCACGAAGATGCCGTAGAGCGCCAGCGGTGGCAGCAGGAAGCTGAGGATCAGCGGGTATCGGCCGTGTCGCATCGGAGCGTCACGCGGCCCGCTTGTACTTCTTCACCGAGCTGTCCTGCGCGATCGAGTCGGCGCCCTTCTGGCACTGGTCGAGGAACTCCGCCGGGGAGATCCGGCCGCTGAAGAACTCGCCGCAGGCCGCGTCGACCAGGTTGCGCTCCAGCTTGCGGTAGTAGTTGTTGTAGACCCAGTTGAAGCCGTTGGAGCCGGACGCGTCCAGCGCCTTGACCACGGTGCTGAGCCCGTACGGCAGGTCGATGCCCTCGGTGGCGCCGGCGACCACGGGCAGGCTGGCGACCTTCTTCGTGAAGTCCTGGGCGCCCTTGCGCGACAGCATGGTGCGGAAGTACTCCAGCCCGCCGGCCACGTTCTTCGCCTTCGCCGGCACCATGAACGGCTCGCCCGCGGTGCCCCGGATCGCCTCGAACGGCAGCTTGTCGCCGCTGCCCAGGCTCGGCGTCGGCGCGACGGTCATGTTGAAGCCGGCCGGGGTGACGTCCTTCTGCTCGCTCTCCAGCCAGGAGCCGCAGGAGATGAACGCGGCCTTGCCCTGGCACCAGGCGGTCTGCGACTGCTTGTGGTCCAGGCCCGGCGAACCGTCGAGGATGAACTTGTCCTTGACGATCTGGTGCCAGGCGTCGGCGGCGGTCTTCATGGCGTCCGACTTCCAGGCGTTGGGCTCCAGGTTGTCGATGGCCAGCGCGACCGAGGGACCGCCCAGCTTGATCGCGGTGGAGATCAGCGGCCAGCTCATGTAGCGGGGGTGCACGCCGGCGTACGTCCAGGGGGCGATGCCGGCGGCCTTGATCTGGCGGCAGAGCGCGATGTGCTCGTCCCAGGTCTTGGCGTAGGTCCAGCCGCGGTCGGCGAAGAGCTTGGTCGAGTGCCAGATGCCGTAGACCGTGTAGGTGTAGTTGAGCACCAGGAACCGGCCGTCGTAGGAGCCGACCTCGACGGTGCCGGGCAGCAGCGTGTCCTTCACCGTCTTGCCGGGCGTGTCGAGGCTGGGCGCGGCGAGCAGCTCGCCCAGGTCGGCGATCGCGTTCTGGGAGACCAGGCCGTTGAAGTCGATCTGGCCGGCGCCGGAGTTGTTGACCACGTCCGGCGGGCTGCCGTCGACGAAGCGGGGCTGGAGCGTCTTGCTGATCTCCGCGGTGGCCGAGTGCTTGATCTCCGCCTTCGGGTACTTCTCCTTGTACATGGCCTCGTGCGCCTTGGCGTACTCCTCGCCGAAGCCGCCGTTGAAGATCACCACCTCCAGTGGCGCGTCCTCCTTCACCCCGAGCGGGTTCTGCTCGCTCTTGGTGCCCTGGTACGCGCCACCGTCGCCCTTGTCGTCGCCACCGGAGGTGGCGCAGCCGGCGAGCAGGCCGGCGGCGGGGGTGGCCAGCAGACCGGCGGCGGCGCTGCGCCGAAGGATCTCACGCCTGTTCATCGCAACTCCTCGGTTCGGGTACGCGGGGTGGCGGATCTGTCGCTTGTCTTCACATCGGCTGTTGTTGCTGAAGAATTTCTACGCTGGCGCGACGCGGATCACAAGACTTCTCGACCGATCCGTTATCCGTACCGGTCGCCGGCGGCTGGCATAGCCTGGCCCCATGCGCCGCCTGCGGCAGCTCGCCGAGCACACGCCGCCGGGGCGGGAGCGCTACGTCGACCTGCTCCGGGCGCTGGCCATCACCATGGTCGTGCTCGGCCACTGGGGCGTCACGGTGATCGGCTACGACCAGGGCCGCCCGGCCGGCCGCTCCGCGCTGGCCGACCTGCCCTGGGCCTGGCCGCTGACCTGGGTGGCCCAGGTGATGCCGGTGTTCTTCCTGGTCGGCGGCTATGCCAACGCCGCCTCGCTGGCCGCCCGCCGGCGTCGCGGCGGATCCGCCACCGGCTGGCTGGTGGACCGCAGCGCCCGCCTGGTCCGACCGACCACCACGCTGCTGCTGGTGCTCGCCGCCGGCGCCACGGTCGCCACGCTGCGCGGCGCCGAGGCGACGCAGGTGCGCACCGTGGTCTGGTTCGCCACCATTCCGCTGTGGTTCCTGGTGGCGTACGTCGCGGTGGTGGCGCTGACCCCGCCGATGGTGGCGCTGCACCGCCGGTTCGGGCTGGTCGTGCCGGTGGCGCTGGTCGCGCTCGTCGCGCTCGGTGACCTCGGCCGGCTCCTCGGTCCGGCCGGGCTTGCCGAGGGCAACTACCTGTTCACCTGGCTGGCCGTGCACCAGCTCGGTCTCGCCTGGTACGACGCGAGCCGACCGGCGCACCCGGCCGGCGACACGCCCGGAGCCGGCCGCCCCGGCAGATCGGCGGCGACGGGCGTCGGACCGCACGACGCCGTCGGCCGCGCGGACGGCCGCCAGGGCCACGAACGGGCCGGGTTGCGCCGACGCGAGCTGCCGCTCTCCCCCCGCGCCGGCACGATCCTGCTGGCCGGCGGCCTGGTCGCGCTGGTGCTGCTCACCGTCGTCGGGCCGTACCCGGTGGCGATGCTGCACGTGCCCGGCGAGCGGCTGGACAACGCGGCGCCGCCGAGCCTGGCGCTGCTCGCCGCGGCCGCCGCCCAGCTCGGGCTGATCCTGCTGCTGCGCGGTCCGGCCGGGCGCTGGCTGCGCCGTTCCGGCCCGTGGCAGGCGGTGATCGCGGTCAACGCGGTGGTGCTCACCGTCTTCCTCTGGCACCTGACCGCCGCGATCCTGCTGGTCGGCCTGCTCGACGCGCTCGGCGTGCTGCCCACGCCCGCGGTCGGCTCGGCCGCCTGGTGGGGTTGGCGCGTCCCGTGGCTGCTCGGCCTGGCCGTGGTGCTGGCCGCCCTGGTCGCGGTCTTCGGCCCGATCGAGGCCCGCACCCGCCGCCCGTCGGGTCCGCCCGGCCGGCCCATCAACGCGCCCGGCCACCCTGGCAACGCGCCCGGCCGCCCCGGCAACGCGCCCCGCCGGCCCGGCAACGCGCCCCGCCGGCCCGGTAACGCGCCCGCGGCCGGGTCCGGGGGCCGTGGTCGATTCCGCGCGCACGGCGGGGTGTCGACCGCGCTGGCCGTCGCCGGGTACGCCACGTTGGTCGCCGGTCTGCTGCTGAACAGCCTCGCGCCGAAGGAGGCGGCCGAGCCGCTCGGCCTGCCCGCCCCGGCGCTGGTGGCGTACCTGGCCGGGGCGGGACTGCTGCGGCTGCTCAGGTCTGGGTGGGGAAGCCGAGGTTGACCCCGCCGTGGCGCGGGTCGAGCCAGCGGCTGGTGACCACCTTGCCCCGGGTGAAGAACGCGACCCCGTCGGCGCCGTGCGCGTGCAGGTCGCCGAAGAGCGACGCCTTCCATCCGCCGAACGAGTAGTAGGCCATCGGCACCGGGATCGGCACGTTGATCCCGACCATCCCGACCTCCACCTCGTGCTGGTACCGCCGGGCGGCCCCGCCGTCGTTGGTGAAGATCGCCGTGCCGTTGCCGTACGGGTTCGCGTTGACCAGTTCCACCGCCTCGTCGTACGAGCCGACGCGCAGCACGCTCAGCACCGGGCCGAAGATCTCGTCGGCGTAGATCGACATGTCCGGGGTGACGTGGTCGAACAGCGTCGGGCCGAGCCAGAAGCCGCCCGGCTCGCCGTCCGGCGTGACGTCCCGCCCGTCCACCACCGGTACCGCGCCGGCCGCGATCCCCGACTCCACGTAGGAACGCACCCGCTCGGCGTGCGCGGCGGTGACCAGCGGACCCATGTCGCAGCCACGTCGACCGTCCCCGGTGCGCAGCCGGCCCATCCGCTCGGCGATCCGCTCGACCAGCGCGTCGGCCACCGGTTCCACCGCCACCAGGGCGGAGATCGCCATGCACCGCTCCCCCGCCGAGCCGAACCCGGCGTTGACCGCCGCGTCGGCGGCCAGGTCCAGGTCGGCGTCGGGGAGCACCACCATGTGGTTCTTCGCCCCGCCCAGCGCCTGCACCCGCTTGCCGGCCAGCGCGCCGCGTTGGTGCACGTAACGGGCCACCGGGGTGGAGCCGACGAACGACACGGCCCGTACGCCGGGGTGGTCGAGCAGGGCGTCGACCGCCTCCTTGTCGCCGTTGACCACGTTGAGCACCCCGTCGGGCAGGCCTGCCTCGGTGAACCACTCGGCGAGCAGCAGGGCGGCGCTCGGGTCCTTCTCGCTCGGCTTGAGCACCACCGCGTTGCCGCAGGCCACCGCCACCGGCACGAACCAGAGCGGCACCATCACCGGGAAGTTGAACGGGGAGATCACCGCGACCACGCCCAGGGGTTGCCGCAGGCTGTAGGAGTCGACCTCGGTGGAGACGTTCTCGCTGAACCCGCCGCGCAGCGCCGAGGGGATGCCGCAGGCGTACTCGATCACCTCGAGCCCGCGTTGCACCTCGCCGGCGGCGTCCGCGAGCACCTTGCCGTGCTCGGCGGTGATCACCTCGGCGAGCCGGTCCCGGCGGGCGTGCACCAGTTCCCGGAACGCGAACAGCACCGCCGTGCGTCGGGCCAGCGAGGCGTCCCGCCAGCCGCGGGCGGCGCGCTCGGCGGCCTCCACCGCGCCGGCCACGTCGGCCGCGCCGGCCAGCGCCACCTGGGCGCTACGGCGGCCGGTGGCCGGGTCGAAGACGTCGCCGCGCCGCTCGGACTCTCCGGCGGTCGGCTTGCCGTCGACGTAGTGCCCGATCACGCTCACGCCGCCTCCCCGACCGACGCCCGGATCGCGTCGAGAAGGATGGCCAGGCCCTCGCGGGCCTCGTCCTCGGTCAGCGTCAGCGGCGGACCCATCCGCACCACGTTGCCGTACAGCCCGCCCTTGCCGACCAGCAGGCCGCCGGCGCGACACGCCTCGAAGACCCGGGTGGTCAGCTCCGCGTCCGGCTCGACGGTGCCGGGGCGGACGAACTCGACGGCCAGCATCAGGCCCTTGCCGCGTACCTCGGCAACCTGGTCCAGCTCGGCGGTGGCCGCGCGCAGGCCGTCGGCGAGGATCGCGCCGACCCGTGCCGCGTTGGCCTGCAGGTCGTGGTCGAGCAGATAGTCGAGCACCGCGTTGCCGGCGGCGGTGGAGATCGGGTTGCCGCCGAAGGTGGAGAAGCTGATCGCCGGCACCGACTCCAGGATCTCGGCCCGGCCGACCACGCCGGCCAGGGCGAAGCCGTTGCCGACGCCCTTGGCGAAGGTGAGCAGGTCCGGTGTCACGCCGTGCGCCTGGTAGCCCCAGAAGTGCTCGCCGGTGCGCCCCCAGCCGGTCTGCACCTCGTCGCTGATCAGCAGGATGCCGTGCTCGTCGAGCACCTTCTTCCAGGCGGCGAGGAGCCCGTCCGGGCCGTGCACGAAGCCGCCGACGCCCTGGATCGGCTCGGCGATCAGGCAGGCCACGTCGCCGGCGGTCTGGGTGGCGAGCACCTCGCGCAGGTCCTCGACCGCGGCGTCGACCCGGTCGTCGGCGTCGAGCCGGGCCAGCAGGCCGCGCAACCGCTCGCCAGAGTGCAGCCACGCCACCTGCAACGGGTTGAGCGCGCTGGCCGACCAGCCGCGGTTGCCGGTCACGCCCATCGCCGCGTACGACCGGCCGTGGTAGCTGTTGCGCACGGCGAGGATCTGGTGCGAGCGCCGGTGGTTGGTGGCGACCAGCAGGGCGGCCTCGTTGGCCTCGGTGCCGGAGTTGGTGAAGAAGACGCGGGCGTCGGGGATGCCGGAGAGCCGGGCGACCTTCTCGGCCAGTTCCACCTGCTGCCGGATCAGGTAGAGCGTGGAGGTGTGCACGAGGCCGGTGCGCAGCTGCCGCTCGACCGCCTCCCGGATCTCCGGGATGTCGTGGCCGACCATGGTGGTCAGCACCCCGCCGAAGAAGTCCAGGTAGCTGCGCCCGGCCGCGTCGGTGACCCGGCGACCGGAGCCGGCGACGAGTTCCAGCGGTTCGGCGTAGTAGAGCGGCATCCAGGACGGGAGTACGGCCCGGTGCCGGGCGAGGAGGTCGTCGGACGTCATCGGCGCACCCTTCAGCGGCGGTCTGGTCCCCGCACGCTCCCACCGCGCCCGGACAGGGACAACTGTCACTGTGTCGCGCGGCGACGCCCCCGACCTGACACCACGTCAAGCGGTCGTTGCGCTTTCCGGAGTGAAACGGGCCATCCGCCGGCCTTCCCGTCGCCGGTCGGCGTGCTCTACCACGCGATCCGCAGCGCGGTCGCGTCACGGCCGCGACCGACAGGCGCCGCCGGTAGCATCCGCCGGGTGCGGACGACTCAGGTGGAGCTGCCGGCCGGCGCGGCGGGGACGAGCCACGCGGAGCTGCTGTCCGGGGTGCGGTCCTGGGTGGAGTCACCGCCACTGCGCGGCCTGGTGGCCCACTTCGGCGGCGACTGGCCGGCCGGCGACCTGGCGGCGGTGCTGGCCGGGCTGGACGTGTTCTCCGCCCGGCGCTGGGACTTCCGCCAGGGGCGGGAACGTCCGGACGCCCGGGAACCGGCGTTCGACCCGGGGACCGCCGGACTGGTGCTGGCCGCCGCCACGGCGCTGGGCCTGGTCCGGGCCACCCCGCCGGCCCGCTCGGGGTACGCGCACCTGCTGGTGCTCGGCGGGCTGGCGCACGCGTGCCTGCGGCGCACCGCGTACGCGGCCCTGCTGGCCCGCACGGCCCGGGTGGCCGGCGAGGTGGCGGTGCTGGGCAGCTTCCGGCCGCTCTCCCCGGCCGAGTCGGCGATGCTGGCCGGGGCCGGGGTGCCCGGGTGCGCCACCGAGGTGGACGTCCTGGACGCCGGCGTACGGCTGGCGTTCGGGGTGGACGAGCCGGCGCGGGAGAGCGGCGGGCCGGCCGACCACCCGCACCGCGCCTGGTCGTCACGCACCTACCGGCCGGCCGGGCTGCCCCCGGTCCGGGTGCTCGCCGCGCCGTCGAGCGAGCCGGACCGCCGCCGGGCGCACACCGCCGACACGCAGCGGTTCTGGGCCGAGCACGTCCGGCTGCGCGCCGGCGACCCGGTGCTGATGGTGACCGCACCGATCTACGTGCCGTTCCAGCACTGCGACGCGCTGCGGACGCTGGCCGTGCCGTACGGGTGCGGCATCGAGACGGTCGGGGTGGACCCGGCGGCGAGCGAGCCGGTTCCGGTGCCGGAGCCGACCCTCACCCCGGGACGCTATCTGCAGGAGATCCGCTCCGCACTGCGGTCCATGCGGGCGCTGCACGCGGCGCTGACGACCGGCTGACCGGCCCGGACCGGTGGCCGGCGCCCGGCGAACCGCCGCGCGCCGGCCGATGGGTCGGGTGCTCAGTTGACGAAGACGGCCGGGCTGCCGGTCTTGCTGGTGTCCTTCACCGGCGAGTAGGTCGCGGTGAAGTACGCGGTGCCGAAGCAGAGCGACGGGCCGGAGAACTTGGTCAGGGTCTGGTTGGTGAAGGCGATCGAGTTGGTGGCGTTGGCCGCCGTGCCGGTGAGCGTGTTCGTGCTGGTCCGGTAGACGCAGGTGATCGGGCCGAGCAGGGAGTTCAGTACGACGGTGCTCTGGATCGGCGCGGCCGCGGTGCCGGAGATGGTGACCACGCCCGCGCTGGTGACCGACGTGGTGTAGGGCAGGTTGTTGACGGTCACGCTCTGCACGCCGGTGGTGCCGAAGACGTTCGTGGTGCAGCTGCTGAACGTCTGCGCGGTGAGGCTCTCGGTGGCGGTGCCGGGAGCGGTCGGGTTGCTCAGCACCTTCGCGCTGAAGCTGGACGCGGCGCACTTGATGCCGCTGGTGCCGCTGGCCGACGAGTAGAAGGTGGCGTTGGTGCCGCTCTTCAGGCTGGCTTGGATGACGTCGTTGACCGACACGGCGGTGCCGGCGACGGTCGGGTAGGTCAGCACGGCGCTGGCCAGCGAGGTGGAGGGGGCGGCGGTGGCGGGGGCGGCGCCGACCAGACCGGTCAGCAGCGCCAGGGCGGCGAGGCCCGCGCCGATGCGTCCGTACCTGGGCATGGGGGTTCCTTCCGGGGGTGGGACGGGGACGTGCCGGCGGCGTCCGGGACGGACGCGCCGGGGGTGGTGAGCCGCCGCGACTCAGTGGGACCGGCGGCGTGGGGCACTGCGGCGACGCCGCGTCACCTGCTTCTCTCCGCCCTTGGGAGGACGCCCGTGGGCGGCGATAATGGCGGCCATTCGGGCCCTCCTTCGACGCGACAGGGGTGACCGTTCGAGAGATCACCAGCGGTGACGGGGCGTGGACTGAGCGTGTCGAAAGTTATAAACCTCAGAGGGTCGTAAAGTCAACGCATCAAGGAAGGCCGATATCTTGACCACGCAGAGCCCGCCACCGCCGGCGCCCGCCCCACTGCCGGGCGCGCGGCACGGCCGCGACCCCGACCGCGCCATCAAGCGCGGCCCGCGGCGGGTGTCGGCCGAGGAGGTGGCGGCGACCCAACGCGACCGCCTCTTCGACGGGCTGGTGCGGGAGGTCGCCACCCGGGGGTACGACGCCGCCCGGGTCAGCGACATCTGCCACGCCGCCGGGGTCACCCGGCCCGCGTTCTACGCGCTGTTCAGCGGCAAGCAGGACGCGTTCCTCGCCGCGTACCGGCACGGCATCTCGGTGGTCTCGCAGCTGATGGAGGGCGCCTACCGGGACGCCGGGCCGGACTGGCCGGACGCCGCCCGGGCGGCGCTGCGCACGTTGCTCGACGTGCTCGCCAGCGTGCCCGCCTTCGCCCGGATGGCGCTGGTCGAGGTGGACGCGGCCGGTCCGGACGCCCGCCGGGAACGCGACGCGCTGCTGCACAGCTTCCGCCGGTTCTTCGCCGACGCGGGTCCCGGGCCGGCGGTCACCGGGGTGGACCGGGACGTGCTGGTGTCCACTGTGGTCGGTGGCATCCACGCCACGATCCGGGGCCGGGTGGCGCAGGGACGGGCCGAGGATCTGCCGGCGCTGCTGCCGGTGCTCACGTACGCGGCCACCGCGCCGTTCCTGGGACCCGACGGCGCCCGGCGGGCCACCCGACCGACCCGCCCGGACGACGGCCCGAGCACGACCGCGCCCTGCGCGCCGACCGGCCAACCCTGACCGACCCGGTGGGAAACCGCTGCGGTTTTTCACTTTGGCCGCAATTCGCACATGCCGCCCAACTCGCTGCTACGGGCTGTTGACCGCCCCTTTACCCAGCGGTAACTTCGGCCTGCGCCTCCGTGGCGCGGAAACCCCGCAAAGCCAATTCACATCGTCGCGAATGAATTGATCTCGAAAGGGAGCCGCCATGTCGGAGCAGACCGCACCGATCGAGGCCGACCAGCCGAGCAGCGGCGTCCGCTGGCGCCGGTTCGCCGTCACCCTCGGCGCGGTGGCGGCCGGGGCCGCCGGCATGGTGGTGCTGACCGCGCAGGGCGTGCTCGGCGCGCAGTTCGCCATCTCCGGCATGCCGTTCACCGTCACCGCCGACCGGCTGGAGGGCACCGGGTTCGAGCAGTTCGCCACGCTCGACCAGATGATCCCGGACAGCCCGAACCAGGGCGACACCGGCGGTCAGGTGCTCGTGATCGTCTCGGCCATCGACAAGGCGGAGCTGACCAACCTGTGCCAGAGCATCAACCTGGGCGGGACCAACCTGCGGATCACCGCCGGCGGCTCCGGCAAGCCGGTCACCGCCCGCACGCTCGTCGTCGACGGCGACGAGATCGCCGGCAACGCCTCGTTCAAGAAGATCAACGTCGGGCAGGACGCCAGCACGGTCGACCAGGTCCCCGGCGTCACTGGCAACCCGGGCGTCTTCGCCCAGCAGGCCGACACGGTGACCATCACCAACCTGCGGCAGAACAACTACGCCACCACCGCCGCGATCTTCACGCTGCCCAACCTGCGTATGGGCTTCAGCTCCGACGGGTGCTGACGTGACCGGCGGACAGCACGCGGCGCCGGCCGCCCGCACCCGTGGGCGCTGGCGCCGCTGGCGACGGGCCCGGCCGTTCACCGCCGGGCTGCTCATCGCGCTCGGCGGCGCGGAGATGCTGGTGACGCTGCGCGCGCCACTCGGGGTGCTGCTGCACGTCGGGCCGCAGGGCCTGGCCGCGTACCTGGTCCCGGCGGTCCTCGTGCTCTGCGGGGTGCTGCTGATCGCCACCCCGCAGCAGCGGGTGTTCTACGCGCTGCTCTCGCTGCTGCTCGGGCTGGTCTCCTGGCTCACCTCGAACCTCGGCGGCTTCCTCGTCGGCATGCTGCTGGCACTGGTCGGCGGCGCGCTCGCGTTCGCCTGGACACCGGTCAAGCAGCGGTCCGGACGGGCCGCCGAGGCCGCGCCCCCGGCCCCCCGCGAGCCGGCCGACGACACCCTGCCGCCCGGCGACCACACGGTGCCGGGCGACGACACCCCGCCGGCCGCCGACGCGCCACCGGCCGCCGACGCGCCACCGGCCGCCGACGCGCCACCGGTCGGCGACGCGGTGCCGGCGGAGTCGCGGGGCGGACCGGCGGACCGGGGCTGACCTCAGCGGCCCGTGTCGGCGACCGCCTGGGCGAACACCTCGGAACGGTGCTCGAAGTTGCGGAACCGCCCGTAACTGGGCGCCGCCGGGGACAGCAGCACCACGCCGCCGGCCGGGGTGAGCTTGCGGGACAGGCCGACGGCGGCCACCAGGTCCTCGGCCAGCTCGGTGCGGACCGCCGGCAGCCCGGCCAGCGCCTCGACGATGCGGGGACCGCTGTCCGGGATGCCGATCACCGTGATCTCCCGCTCGGCGAGGTGCTCCCGCAGCGGGGTGTAGTCGAGCCCCCGGTCGGTGCCGCCGACGATCACGGTCAGCGGCCGGCCCTCGTACGCGTCGATCGCGTGCATGGCCGCGTACGGGCTGGTGGCGAGCGTGTCGTCGACGAACGTGAGCCCGGACGGGTCGGGGATCTCGGTGAGCCGGTGGGCCAGGCCCTGGAACTCGGCGACCGCCACGGCGAGGCTGTCCCTGCGCGCCACCACGTCGACGCCGAGCGCGTCGAGCACGGCGAGCGCCACGCAGAGGTTGCCCTCGTTGTGCCGCCCGACCAGCGGCAGCACCGCGCGCGGGAACAGCGGCGTGTCCCGCAGGTGGAACCACCGCGTGCCGTCCGGCCCGGTGGCCACGTGGGTGGTGTCCGGCGACCCGGCCCGCACCGCCGCCCGGTCGCCCAGCTCCACGGCCAGTCGCGGGTCGGCGCCGTTGACCACGACCGTGTGCGGGCCGTGCGCGACCAGGTTCAGCTTGTCCCGGTAGTACTCCCGCTCGCCGCCGTGCGCGTCCAGGTGCTCGGGGAACAGCGCGGTCACCACCGCCACCCGGGGCGAGTCGGTCAGGTCGGCGCACTGGTAGCTGGACAGCTCCAGCACGTACAGCTCCGCCTCGGGCAGGTCGAGCAGGGGCACGCCGATGTTGCCGCCGAAGACGTTCGGCCGGTCCATCGCGGTGAACAGGTGACTGATCAGGCTGGAGGTGGTGCTCTTGCCCTTGCTGCCGGTCACCCCGACGGTGCGGTCCGCGTGGTCGGCCATCCAGAGCGCGCTGCCCTGGGTCACCGGCACCGACCGGCGGCGCAGCTCCACCATCCACGGGTGGGTGTTCGGCACCCCCGGCGACCGGACCACCACGTCGGCGGCGGCCAGCCGCGCGAAGCCCTCCTCGCCGGTGACCAGCGGCGCCGCCTCGGCGAGCGGGCCCTCCCAGGGCAGGGCGAGGAAGTTCGCGCTGTCGTCCACGGCGACCAGGCCGGCCGGGCCGTGCGCGGCGATCGCGGTCACCGCCGCCCGGCCCTCGCGGCCGGCGCCCCAGACGGCGACTTGACGTCCGCGCAGATCAGACAGTCGCACAGGCTCTCCTCGTTGACATCCTCCCCTCATGAAGGATGAGGGCGATTGCAGCCTATACAGGCTGAGGTTCACGGGCGTTCGAACGCCTGGGCGCCCGCTGTTGCCCCTCCCGGCACCGGCCGTTCGTCAGGGCCGGGATTTCCGCCCCATCCTGCCGCCCGCGGACTGTTGTGTCGTAGGTGGCAGGCATGCTGTGGGGCTGTGGGGAGGTTTACTGCGTTCCGGTTCACAGCTGACCCGTCACCGTCGCAGGTGATGGTGTTGGTCCGTCACACGGGGGCGGCTCGGTTCGCGTTCAACCAGTGCCTGGCTCTGGTGAAGGGCGCCCTGGATGCGAGGCACCGGGGCGGGTCGGTGGTGGTGCCGTGGTCGGGTTTCGACCTGATCAACGCGTTCAACTCGTGGAAGATCTCGGCGCAGGCGGGCCGCCGCTTTGTAGTCGACTCGGCGGGTTCGGCCGAGATCGCGGCGACGGGATTGTCGTGGCGCGCACAGGTGTGTCAGCAGGTGTGTGAGGAAGCCGCTGTCGACCTGGGCCGCGCCCTGACCGCCTGGGCCGACTCGCGATCGGGGAAGCGGCCAGGTCGTCGGGTGGGGTTCCCGACATTCAAACGCAAGAGCCGCACCCAGCCGTCGTTCCGGATCCGCTGCAAGACCAAGGCGGGTCGGGCGAGCATCCGGGTGGGGGATCCGATGGCGGGTCCTCGGAGTATCTGTCTGCCGAGGATCGGAGTCCTGGGGGTACGGGAAGACACCCGCCGACTACGGCGGATGATTCGCGGAGGCCGAGCGCACATCCGGTATGCCACCGTCTCCTGCCGGGCCGGCCGATGGACCATCACCGTGACAGTGGAGGCGGCGGACCTGCATCCCGCCCGCCAGCACCCGCCACGCCCCGACGCCGACAGCGGTGGTTGGGTAGGCATCGACCGCGGCCTCACTGCCCTCGTGGTGGCCGCCGACACCACCGGCCGACAGCGGCTACGCGTCACTGATCCACCGCGCCCGCTGCGGACGGCCCTGCCTCGGCTACGCCGGCTGTCGCGCCAGGTCACTCGCAAACGGCGAGGCTCCCGCAATCGGGCCGAGGCTGTCACCCGGCTAGCTCGTGCCCACCATCGTGTTGCGCATGTGCGTCGTCACTTTCTGCACAAGGTCGCCAACCAGCTGGTCAAGACCCACGACCGGCTGGCTCTGGAAGATCTGCACATCGCCGGTCTGCTGCGCAACCGGCGTCTTGCCGCCGCCATATCCGATGCGGGTTGGGCTGAACTGGCCCGCATCATCGGCTACAAACAAGGTTGGCGGGGCGGGCAGGCCATCCGGGCACCCCGCTGGTACCCGTCCACCAGAATGTGCAGTGCCTGCCGCGTCACCGGCCCCGCCCTACCCCTGTCCGTGCGGGTCTTCCGCTGCGACGAGTGCGGGCACACGGCGGACCGGGACGTCAACGCAGCGGTCAACCTCGCCGTGTGGGCCGAGCAACACCATGCCCGGACTCGGGACCCCGAAGCACGAGGCCCGATCACCAACGCCTCCCGAGGGACCGGCTCTGGCCAGCGCTCACGCGCCGGTGCAACCAGCCCTGACGACGGAGGAACCCCGCCGCCACGAACACCCGTAACGGCAGGGACGCCCGAGAAGGGCGGTGTCTCATGACCCAACGGACCTTGAGACGCGCTGTAGTATTGCGTGTGCCCAACGAGCAGCTGCGGCGGATGGACGCCTTCACCTTCCCGTCCTACTCGATCGACTTCGCCACCGGCGAGGTCCTGTTCGACTACGCCCTGACCGGTCCCGACGGCGAGCAGCGGTTCACCGAGGTGATCACGCTTCCGCTGCCGGCCGAGCCGGTGTCCGACGCCACCGCGGCCACCCTCGCCCGGGTCCTGGAGCTGCTGCACGTGGTCGCCGGCGTCAGCTACTACAAGGCCGCCGCGCCGCCCCGGCTGGTGCTGCCGGCGCCGCTGGGCGCCGCCGCCGTCGAGCTGGTCACCGCCGTCTACCGCAAGGGCCTCGCCGAGTACGCGTACCGCAACCAGCTGCCGCACGTGCTGGAGCTGCGCCCCGAGGTGCCCTCCGGCACCGTGGACCCGGCGACGCCGCTGGACAACTCCGACCGCCGCCCGCTGTCCGCCGTCGGCGGTGGCAAGGACTCGATCGTCACGCTGGAGGCGCTGCGCCGGGCCGGCCTCGACCCGGTGCCGTTCTCGGTCAACCCGAACCACGTGATCGTCTCGGTCAACGAGGCGTCCGACCTGGTGCCGCTGGCCGCCCGGCGTCGGCTCGACCCGGTGCTGTTCGAGTTGAACGCCGCCGGCGCGCGCAACGGGCACATCCCGGTCACCGCGATCAACTCGCTGATCGCGGTCGCCACCGCCGTGCTGCACGGGCTCGGCCCGGTGGTGATGTCGAACGAGCGGTCCGCGTCCGACCCGAACCTGGTCTGGCAGGGCCATGAGATCAACCACCAGTGGTCCAAGGGCGTCGAGGCGGAGGGGCTGCTGCGGGCGGCGCTGGCCGAGCACGCCGGGCTGACCGAGCCGTACTTCTCGCTCCTGCGCTCCCTGTCCGAGCTGCACATCGCCCGGCTCTTCGCCGAGATCGACCGGTACGACGCGGTGGTGACCAGCTGCAACGCCGCGTTCAAGCTGCGCGACGCGAGCGAGCGCTGGTGCCGCGACTGCCCGAAGTGCCGCTTCGTCTTCCTGGCCATGGCCCCGTTCATGCCCCGCGAGCGGCTCACCGGCATCTTCGGCGGCGACCTGCTGGCCGACGAGTCCCAGATCCCCGGCTACCGGGAGCTGCTCGGCGTCGACGGCCACAAGCCGTTCGAGTGCGTCGGCGAGGTGGAGGAGTCGGTGGTCGCGCTGAGCCTGCTCGCCCAGCAGGACCAGTGGCGCGACGCCGCGGTGGTCCGGGCCCTGGTGACGGCGTTGCCGAACACCGCCTGGCAGGCGGCGTCCACCTCCGACGTCTTCACCCCCGGCGGCCCGAACTTCGTGCCCGCCCCCTACGCCAAGGCCCTCACCGCGCTCGCCTGACCCACCCCGCCCCACCCCGACCCCCGCCGTCGATCATGAAGTTGAGCCGGCGTTACGCCCGATTCGTCCCGGCCAACTTCATGATCGACCGTCGGTCCGCGCGGGGGCGGGGGCGGGGGCGGGGGGTGGGGGTCAGGGGGTGCGGACGGCGTCTAGGGCCAGCAGGGCCACGTGCAGGGAGAGGCACTGCTCGACGGAGTCGAGGTCGGCGTCGAGGATGCGGCCGATGCGCGCCAGCCGCTCGTAGAAGGCCGGCCGGGACAGGTGCGCCGCCGACGCCGCCGCCGACTTGTTCCGCCCCTGTTCCAGGTACGCCCGCAGCGTGCCGAGCAACTGCTCCCGAGGGTGCTGGGCGTCGTACGCCAGCAGCGGGCCGAGTTCACGCTCGACGAACGTCTGCAACCGGGGCTCGTCCCGCAGCAGGTGCAGCAGACCGGCCAGCCCGACGTGCGGCAGCCGGAAGCAGGGCAGGTCGCGGGGGTCCCGCCGGGCCGCCTCGGCGATCTGCCGCGCCTCGACCAGTGACCGGCGCGCCTCGCGCAGGCTGCCCACGCCGGACCCGGCCGCGACGACCACCGACGGGCGGGTCACCGCGTCGACGGACCGCGCCGCCCCAGACGATCCGCCCCGGCCACCGGGGTCGCCCTGGCGGGTCGGGCGGACAGCGGGCGGGCGGGCCGGGGCGGCGTCGAGGCGTACCCGGCGCAACGCCGCGGCGAACGCGGCGAGTGCCTTCTCCTCGTCGGCCGGGTCGGCCAGCGCCAGCAGCGCGCCCACCGCCTGGTCGTCGACGGCGCTGGTCAGGGCCGTGAGCTTGGCCTCCCGCAGGGCCGCGCCGACCGCCTCGGCCAGGTCGCGCAACCGGGCCGGGCCGGAGTCCTCGGGCAGGTCGGCGGCGTCGCCGGCCGCGTCGTCGGCGCGGTGCCGGACCACCACGCCGACCAGGTGCCGGCGGTCCAGGGTGACGCCGAGCGCCTTGGCGCGCAGGGCCACCTCGTCCACCGGGCGGGAATGGTCGATCAGCGCGGTCAGCAGGGTGCGGTGGATCTGCCGTTCCAGGCCCTCGGCGTCGCGCCGGATCAGCCGGCCCAGGGCCAGCGTGGAGGCGGCCCGCTCGATCAGGATGGTGAGCCGGGTGGGCGGGGTCGCCTCGGCCGCCGGCCAGCGCAGCAGCAACCGTCCCCAGTCCTGCCCGCGCGCGCCGACGGTGGTCACCAGCCAGCCGCTGTCCGGGTCGTACGCGGTCCGGCCGGCCGGGCGGATCTGCCGGGAGTGCTGCTCCCAGCCGTCCAGCAGCAGTTCCGCGCTCTCTCCCGCCGGGTCGTACGCGAGCACCTGGCGGGACAGGTTCTCCAGCACGACCGGGCAGCCGGCCAGCTCGGCGGCCTGGCGGAGCACCTCGGTCGGTTCGGCGCCCTCCACGGACAGCTCGGTGAACCGCTGGTGGATCTCCTCGGTGGCGCGCAGCTCGGTGAGCTGGGCGTCCACGATCAGCGCGTGCACCGCCTCGGTGATCCGCACGAACGGGGTGGCCCGGCGCAGCTCGACCAGGGGCAGTCCGCGCCGCTCGGCGGCGGCGGCCATCACCCGGGGCACCCCGCTGACGTAACGGCGGCCCAGCTCGACGACCAGCCCGGAGACCCCGACGTCGGCCAGGTCGCCGATGAACGCGCGCAGCCCCGCGTCGTCGGCGGGCAGCCCGATGCCGGTGGTGAGCACCAGTTCCCCGCCGCCGAGCAGGGTGGCGATGTCCGGCACCTCGGCCACGTGCACCCACCGCACCGGGCGGTCCAGCCCGGCGTCGCCGGCGACCAGGCGGGGCGCGCCGTGGCGCACCGGCACCAGGGCGAGCACCTCACGCACGGTAGGGAACACGGGCGACACGCTACCCTGCGTCACCGCCGCTGCCGAAGGCCCGCCCCGGGAGCCGGCCCGCCCGTCGACGCACCGCGCCCCGCTCAGTCGACGCCGAACTCCATCGCGGCGCGGTCGAGCGCCGCGTCCTCGGCGGAGGGGACGCCCCGGGAGGCGATGGCCTCCGCCCCGCCCTCGGGCATCGCGCCGATCAGCCCTGTCGAGGCCGCCTGCGCGGCGCCGACCATCCGCTGCGGGGTCGCGCCGCCGACCATGCCGAGGGAGGCGTACTGCTCCAGCTTGGCGCGCGAGTCGGCGATGTCCAGGTTGCGCATGGTGAGCTGGCCGATCCGGTCGGCCGGGCCGAACGCCGAGTCCTCGGTGCGTTCCATGGACAGCTTGTCCGGGTGGTAGCTGAACGCGGGACCGCTCGTGTCCAGGATCGAGTAGTCCTCGCCGCGGCGCAGCCGCAGCGTCACCTCGCCGGTGACGGCGGTGCCGACCCAGCGCTGCAACGACTCGCGCAGCATCAGCGCCTGCGGGTCCAGCCAGCGTCCCTCGTACATCAGCCGGCCCAGGCGGCGGCCCTCGGTGTGGTAGTTGGCCAGCGTGTCCTCGTTGTGGATGGCGTTGACCAGCCGCTCGTACGCGGCGTGCAGCAGTGCCATGCCGGGTGCCTCGTAGATGCCCCGGCTCTTGGCCTCGATGATCCGGTTCTCGATCTGGTCGGACATGCCGAGACCGTGCCGGCCGCCGATGGCGTTGGCCTCCAGCACCAGGTCGACCGCGCTGCCGAACTCCTTGCCGTTGATGGTCACCGGGCGGCCCTGGTCGAAGCCGATCGTGACGTCCTCGGTGGGGATCTCCACGGCGGGGTCCCAGAACCGGACCCCCATGATCGGGCTGACCGTCTCGATGCCGGTGTCGAGGTGTTCGAGCGTCTTCGCCTCGTGGGTGGCGCCCCAGATGTTGGCGTCGGTCGAGTAGGCCTTCTCGGTGCTGTCGCGGTAGGGCAGGCCGTGGGCGAGCAGCCACTCGGACATCTCCGTGCGTCCGCCCAGCTCGGTGACGAACTCGGTGTCGAGCCACGGCTTGTAGATGCGCAGCTGCGGGTTGGCCAGCAGGCCGTAGCGGTAGAACCGCTCGATGTCGTTGCCCTTGAAGGTGGAGCCGTCGCCCCAGATCTGCACGTCGTCGGAGATCATCGCCCGCACCAGCAGGGTGCCGGTCACGGCCCGGCCGAGCGGCGTGGTGTTGAAGTAGGCCCGTCCGCCCGAGCGGATGTGGAAGGCGCCGCAGGTCAGCGCCGCGAGTCCCTCCTCGACCAGGGCGGCGCGGCAGTCGACCAGCCGGGCGACCTCGGCGCCGTAGCTGAGCGCGCGGCCGGGCACCGAGGCGATGTCGGGCTCGTCGTACTGGCCGATGTCGGCGGTGTAGGCGCAGGGCACGGCGCCCTTGTCGCGCATCCACGCGACCGCGACGGAGGTGTCGAGGCCGCCGGAGAAGGCGATGCCGACGCGTTCACCGATGGGCAGGGAGGTGAGAACCTTGGACACAGGAAAGATTATGCGTCAAGGCGCATGGTCATGCAAGCGAATCCTCAGAGCGGGTCGTCGCGACCCAGCTCCCAGAACGCCACCGCCGCCGCGGCGGCCACGTTCAGCGAGTCCACTCCGCGCCGCATCGGCAGAACCACCCGCACGTCGCTGGCCGACTGGGCCGCCTCGGTCAGGCCCGGCCCCTCGGCCCCCAGCAGCAACGCGGCCCGCTCCCGCTGCGCCGGGGTCAGCCGCTGGATCGGCACCGCGTCCGGCGCCGGCGTCATGGCCAGCACCGTGAAACCCGCCTTCCGCACCTGGTCCAGGCCCGCCGGCCACCGCTCCAGCTTCGCGTACGGCACCGCGAACACCTCGCCCATGCTCACCCGTACGCTGCGCCGGTAGAGCGGGTCGGCGCAGGTCGGCGACAGCAGCACCGCGTCGACGCCGAGCGCCGCCGCCCCGCGGAAGATCGCGCCGAGGTTGGTGTGGTTGTTGACGTCCTCCAGGACCACCACCCGCCGGGCGGCGGCCAGCACCTCGTCGGCCGACGGCAGCGGCCGGCGGTGGAACGAGGCCAGCACCCCCCGGTGCACGTGGAAGCCGGTGGCCCGCTGGAGGACGTCCGGCGTCGCGGCGTACACCGGCGCGTCCCCGGTGTCCAGGTCGGCGAGCTGGTCCACCCGCTTCGCGTCGACCAGGTACGACCGGGCCGGGTAGCCGGCGCGCAGCGCCCGCCGCAGCACCAGCTCCCCCTCGGCGATGAACAACCCGTGCGGGGGCTCCCAGCGGGTCCGCAGCTCCACGTCGGTCAGGGCGCGGTAGTCGGCGATCCGGTCGTCGTCGGGGTCGGTGATCTCGTGGACGGGCACCCGACGATTCTGCCCCGACCCGCCCGGCCGCCCCGGCGCGGGCCGGTTTCCCCCGCCCGAGGCGGGGAAGGGACCGGGGAAGCGGACAGCGGCGACGAAGGGACCACCACGATGGGCGCGGACCACAGCGGGGACGGCGGGCTGCCCCGCAACGCCACGGTCGCCGACTACCTGGTGGCCCGTCTCGCCGAGTGGGGGGTGCACCGCTACTACGGCTACCCGGGCGACGGGATCAACGGGATGACCTCGGCCCTGCAACGCGCCCAGGACCGCGCCCGGTTCATCCAGGTGCGCCACGAGGAGACCGCCGGCTTCGCGGCCGGCGCGCACGTCAAGTACGGCGGCGGCCCGCTCGGCTGCGTGGTGGTGACCAGCGGCCCGGGCGCGATCCACGCGCTCAACGGCCTCTACGACGCCAAGCTCGACCACCAGCCGGTGGTGGCGCTGCTCGGACACACCGCGCTGCCCGCCGAGGGCGGCGGCTACTACCAGGAGGTGGACCTGCTCGCGCTCTACAAGGACGTGGCGTCGGCGTTCCTGGCCCAGCTCGACGACCCGTCCCAGGCCCGGCACCTGGTGGACCGGGCCTGCCGCACGGCGCTGGCCCGGCGTACCGTGACCGCCCTGGTCCTCCCCTCCGACGTGCAGGACGAACCGGCGGTGCCGCAGCCGCCGCACGCGCACGGCTATTACCACACCAGCGCCGTGCCGAGCAGCCCGCCGACCGTGCCACCGGCGGACGACGTCCGCCGGGCGGCCGAGGTGCTGCGCGGCGGCGAACGGGTCGCGATGCTGGTCGGCCAGGGCGCGCTCGGCGCCGAGGACGAGGTACGCCGGATCGCCGACCGGCTCGGCGCCGGGGTGGCCACCGCGCTGCTCGGCTTCGCCGCCGTCGACCACCGGCAGCCCTGGGTCACCGGCGCCATCGGCCTGCTCGGCAGCCGCCCGAGCTGGCAGCTCATGCGGGAGTGCGACCGGCTGCTGATCGTCGGCAGCCAGATGCCGTACTCCGAGTTCTATCCGCCGGAGGGGCAGGCCCGGGCGGTGCAGATCGACCGGGACGGCAGCCGGATGGGGCTGCGCTACCCCACCGAGGTCAACCTGACCGGCGACGCCGGGCCGACGCTGCGCGCCCTGCTGGACGAGCTGGGCCCGGGCCCGGCGCCGACCGCCTGGCGGGCCACGATCGCCGACGCCACCGGAAAGTGGCGGGCGGCGCAGCGCGAGCTGGCCGAGCAACCGGCCGAGCCGCTCAACCCGCAGCTGCTGTTCGCCACGCTCGACGACGCGCTGCCCGACGACGCCATGCTCGCCGTCGACTGCGGCACCGCCACCGCCTGGTACGCCCGGCACCTGCGGGTCCGCCCGGGCATGCTGGCCAGCCTCTCCGGCACGCTGCTGTCGATGGGCGGGGGCATGCCGTACGCGCTGGCGGCGAAGTTCGCCCACCCGGACCGCCCGGTGATCGCGCTGATCGGTGACGGGGCGATGCAGATGAACGGCGTCAACGAGCTGATCACGGTGGCGAAGTACTGGCGGGAGTGGGCCGACCCCCGGTTCGTGGTGCTGGTGCTCAACAACCGGGACCTGGCGTTCGTCAGCTGGGAGCAGCGGTCGAGCGAGGGCACGCCGATGTTCCCGGACAGCCAGGACCTGCCGGACGTGGCGTACCACCGGTGGGCCGAGGTGCTCGGGCTCGGCGGCGAGCTGGTCGACTCCCCGGACCGGGTGCCGGAGATGTGGCAGCGGGTGCTGCGCGCCGACCGGCCGACCGTGATCAACGCGGTGGTCGACCCGGCGGAGCTGATGCTGCCGCCGCACTTCACCGCCGAACAGGCCCGCAAGACGGCCGCCGCGGTGCTGCGCGGGGACAGCGACCGCGCCGGCATCCTCCGTCGCGGCGTGCCCGCCGCCCTCGCCACCTACCGCCCCCGCCGCCGCGGCCGGTGACCGGTCACGCCCGCGCGTAGCGCAGCAGCACCGAGCGGCCGTCGAAACCGCGCGTGTCGACCAGCCGCAGGTCCTGCCGGGCCAGGTCGGGCAGCACCTGCCGTCCGCCGCCGAGCAGCACCGGGTGCACCACCACCTGGAACTCGTCGACCAGCCCGAGCGCGGCCAACGCGGTCGCCGCGCCGGTGCCGCCGGTGAGCAGCAGATCCCCGTCGAGCTGGTCGCGCACCTCGACCACCTCCGCGGCCAGGTCGCCGCCGCCGACCACCCGGGCGCCGTGGTCGGCCTCGGCGAGCGTGCGGGAGACGACCACCTTCGGGGTACGCCGCCAGATCGGCGCGAACGCCAGGTCGTGCGGGTGGTCGGAGATCGACTCGACCCGAGGCCAGTAGGAGGACATCATCTCCCACACCCGCCGCCCGTAGAGGAACGCGCCGGCCCGCTTGGACAGCTTCTGGGAGTACGCGGACAGCTCCTCCCCCATCTCCGGCCAGTCGAACTCGCCGTTCGGCCCCTCGATGAAGCCGTCGACCGACTGGTGCACCCAGTAGATGATCTTGCCCATGGTGTGTTCCTCCGCGTACCGGTGCGCCCCGACGGGCGCGCTCACCGGTGGGTCGGAGCCGCCGCGACGGATCCGACACCCCCGCGACGATTCTTGTCCAGGACGGCCGGCCTCCGGGTGCGTGACCCGCACCGACATCGGGGCTCCGGCGCACCTGCGCGCGGGACGCCGCCCTGCCGGGTCAGGCGGCCCCCGCCGCTACCGGACGCGGTGAGCGGCGGGAACCCGCCTGACCGCTAGCCGCGGCCCTGGAGCCAGCGGAGCAGGTCCGACGGGAGGTTGTCGCGGTTCTCGTCGCGCGGGGTGGGACGCTGGGGTTCCTCGCGCGGCTGCGGGCGCCGCGGTTCACCGGCCAGTTCCCGGCTGGGCGCGGTGAAGTCGCGCACCGGCTTGCCGGCGACGGCCGCCTTGATGGTCCGGGCCACCGCGTCGATCACCTTCGCCTGCACGGCGGAGCCGACCAGGTCGGTGGAGTCGTCCGGGTTGGCCGCGATGCCGGCGACGGCGACCTGCGGGGTGAACCCGACGAACGTCTCGGTGGCGTTCCGCTCCGAGCTGCCGGTCTTGCCGGCCACCGGACGGTCCACGATCCGGTCGACGCCGGTGGCGGTGCCGCCGTTGCACTGCCCGTACGCCGACTGCTGGCCCACCGGGCAGCGGGCCGCGTCGGTGGCCGCCCGGGCCACGTCCGGCTCCAGCACCTTCTTGCAGTTCGGCTGCCCGACGTCGACCTTCCCGCCGTCCGGCGCGGTCACCGAGACCACCGGCAGCGGGGAGCAGTACGTGCCCTCGGCGGCCACCGTCGCGTACGCGTTGGCCAGGTCCAGCGGCGTGGTGGCGGCCACGCCGAGGGTGAACGCGCCCCAGTCCGCGGCGTCGTTCCGGGCGAACGCGGCATCCGAGTCGGCCCGGAAGGTGATGCCGAGACGCTGCGCCATCTCCACCACCTTGTCCTCGCCGACCTGCTCGGCGAGCCAGACGAAGTACGTGTTGACGGAGCGGCCGAAGCCGTCCCACATCATCCGGTAGCCGTCCATCCACTCCGGGTTGGCGTTGGCCGGGCACCACGTGCCGTCGCAGTTGCCCTCGTCGTCGGAGGCGTAGCGGGTGGGCAGCTTGCTCGGGGCGTCGAAACCGGTCGCCAGCGGCTTGCCGGCCTCCAACGCGGCCAGCATGGTGAACAGCTTGAACGTCGAGCCGGCCTGGTAGCCGTCGACGCTGGCGCCACCGGAGATCAGCGGGTTGACCGTGTTCGGGTGGTTGGCCTGCCCGGCCGGGTTGTCGGCCAGGCTGTAGTGCCGGTTGACCGCCATGGCAAGCACCCGGCCGGTGCCCGGCTCGACCGCCGCGATCGGCAGCGCGCGCTTGTCGTCGTACCCGTAGACCTTGGTGGCCTGCTGCTGCGCGGTCTGCTGGACCTTGGCATCGAGCGTGGTGGTCACCCGGTAGCCGCCGCGGCGCAGCGCCTGCTCCCGCTCCTCCGGGGTGCTGCCGAACGCCGGCTGGGTGAGCCACCACTGGCGCAGGTAGTCGCAGAAGAAGCCCCAGTCGTCGCGGCCCTGCGCGGTCGCGGTGCAGCCGTTGGGCTGGGCGGTCGGGCGCAGGGTGAGCGGCGCGGCCTTGGCCGCCGCCGCCTGCTGCGCGGTGATCGCGCCGGTCTCCGCCATCGAGTCCAGCACGTACGCCCGGCGGGCCGTGGCCTGGTTCTTGTCGCCGTCGATCGGGCTGTACGCGTCCGGCGACTGGACCAGGCCGGCGAGCAGCGCCGCCTCGCCGAGCGTCAGGTCGGCCGGGGCCTTGCCGAAGTAGCGCTGGGCGGCGGCGGCCACCCCGTACGCGCCGGAGCCGAAGTACGCGATGTTGAGGTAGCGGTTGAGGATCTCATCCTTGCTCAGCGACTGCTCCAGCGCGTTCGCGTACCGGATCTCCTGGAGCTTGCGCCCGACGGTCTGCTCGGTGGCCGCCTGCCGCTCCTCGGCCGTGCGGGTCGGGTCGGTCTTGAGCACGTTGCGGACGTACTGCATGGTCAGCGTGGAGCCGCCCTGCTCGGTGCCGCCGCCCTTGACGTTGGCGACCAGCGCGCGGGCGATGCCGCGCAGGTCGGCGCCGCCGTGCGAGTAGAACCGCCGGTCCTCGGCCGCGACGATCGCCTGCCGCATCACCGGGGCGATCTCGGCCAGCGGCACGTCGGTGCGGTTCACGTCGTAGAACGTGGTGATCAGGGTCTTGCCGTCGTTCGCGTAGAGGTAGGAGCGCTGCGGCTGGACCGGGGTGCGCAGCGCGTCGGGCAGTTCCTCGTACGCCCCGAGGCTCGCCTTGGCGACGAGCCCGCCGAGCAGGCCGGTCGGCAGCGCGGCCAGCGCGAGGACGAGCCCGGCGAGCACGCCGGCGAGCAGCACGGTGAGGAGCCGCGACAGCGGCGACCGGGGAGACGGCATGGGCTCCAGGATTGCCGCGAAAGCCGCCTACCGGCCACTTCGCCAGGCAACTGTCAGTTACCTCACGGCAACCGCTCAGCTTCCGCCGCCCGCGCCGAACCGGTCATCCGGCGGCAAGCGGGCCGTCCGGTGACGAGGGCGCGGCCGGGGCGGCGGCGACGCTGGCGGTGGCCGCGTCCCGGGCGATCGTCTCCGGGACGAGGCGACCCGAGCGGTAGCCGATGCCGATGCCGGCGACCAGCACGAAGATCGCCCCGAACGTCTGGAGCGAACCGATCAACGCGCCGCCCAGACCGAGCAGCGGAGCGGCGATCATCAGCATGGTGCCGTCGCCGTAGGAGAACATCCCCGAGCGGGCCACCGACCAGCCGGTGAGGAACCACCCCACGCTGTAGCAGGTCGCCCCGAACAGCACGATGCCGCGCGCGGTCAGCCCGAACACCGGCGTCTGCTCGGCCAGCCCGGCGAACGGCAGCATCAGCACCATCCCGCCGATGCTGGCCAGCAGCCCGGCCAGCGCGATCCGGCGGCAGCGGGTGGCGGCGAGCAGGCCGGTGAGCGCGAGCAGGGCTAGCAGCCCGAGCCAGACCGACGCCACCCAGCCGACCAGGTAGAGCGGCTGCCCGTCGGCCGGGTAGGGGTCGTTGCCCACCCCGCCGTCGCTGGCCATCGCCACCACGCCGTAGAGGACCGCGTACGCGGGCAGCAGCCAGACCGCCGCGCGGGCGAACCGGCGTACCGACCAGGCCCAGCTCGCGTCCGTGGCCGGCGCGCCCCGCCCCGGCTCGGAGACGAACGGCAGGACCCCGAACCCACCCCCGGTACGCCGCGAGCCGAGCGGTCCACCGGGATCGTGCGCGCCGGGGACCGGGGTCCGGGAGAAGAGCCGGTTCGCCGGTTCCTTCATGCGTCACCTCGCTCGCGCCACGGGCCGCCCGGGACACGCAAACGGCGCTCCGGGCCTGGTCACCATCCGTCCTCTGCACCGATGGTGGCAGGCGCCGGAGCGCCGTATGAGCGATTCTCGGATTTGCCGGTCAGCCCCGCTCGCGCTGGTCCGACGGGTCGTTGAGCAGGCTCGCCGGGGAGACCGGCTCCGGGGCCGGCAGGCCCTGGGGGGCGTTGCCACCGGTGGCCTGCGCCTCCGCGACGCGTACCTCGTCGTGGATCTCCTGGGCCGCGACGGCCGCGGCCTGGGCCGCCTCGGCGGCCTCCCGCTCGACCTCGCCGGCGGTCTGGCTGGCCCCCGGCGCCGGCGCGTCGCCGGCCATGTTGGCCAGGCCGCCCAGCGCGCCGCCCATGCCCTCCAGGGCCTTGGTCAGCTCGGTCGGGACGATCCACACCTTGTTGGCCGTGCCGTTGGCGATCTGCGGCAGCGCCTGGAGGTATTGGTAGGCCAGCACCTTCTGGCTCGGGTTGGCGGTGTGGATCGCGTCGAAGACGGTGCGGATGGCCTTGGCCTGACCCTCGGCCTGGAGGATCCTGGCCTGCCGGTCACCGTCGGCGCGCAGCACCGCGGCCTGCTTCTCACCCTCGGCGGTGAGGATCTGCGACTGCTTGTGCCCCTCGGCGTTGAGGATGGCGGCGCGGCGGTCCCGCTCGGCTCGCATCTGCTTCTCCATCGAGTCACGGATGCTCGGCGGCGGCTCGATCGCCTTGATCTCGACCCGGGTCACCTTGATGCCCCAGCGGCCGGTGGTCTCGTCCAGCACGCCGGACAGGTGCCGGTTGATCTCCTCGCGGCTGGTCAGCGCGCGCTCCAGGTCCAGCGAGCCGATCACGTTACGCAGCGTGGTGACGGTGAGCTGCTCGATCGCCTGGAGGAAGTTGGAGATCTCGTAGGTGGCCCGGACCGAGTCGACCACCTTGAAGTAGAGGACGGTGTCGATCGAGACGACCAGGTTGTCCGAGGTGATCACCGGCTGGGGCGGGAAGCTGACCACCTGCTCGCGCAGGTCGACCTTGGTGCGCACCGCGTCCACGAACGGCACCAACAGGTTGAGACCCGGGTTCAGCGTCCGCTTGTACTTACCGAGCCGCTCCACCACGTCCTGACGCTGCTGCGGCACGATCCGCACCGCCTTGGCCAGCGTCACCACCACGATGACCGCCACGGCGATCAACAGGATCGCTGCAAACTCCATATGGTTCACCCTCTCGCTTCGGGCAGCTCGCCCGGGGCGGAAATGTCGTCCTGCCAGACCAGGGCGGTCGCGCCCCGGACCTTTATCACCTGCACACGCTCACCCGGCGCGTAGCGTTGCGTCGCGTCGTACGACCGGGCCGTCCACAGCTCACCATCGATCTTGACCATCCCGTGGTCGGCGTCCACCGGCTCCAGGACCACCGCGCTCGACCCCTCGATCGCCTCGACCCCGAACGGCTGCTCGCCGGTCTCCAGCGCCGAGCGGGCGTTGCGGCGGATCACCGGCCGCGCCACCGCCACCGACAGCGCCGAGACCACGGCGAAGATCACCGCCTGGAGCGCCACCGGCGCGCCCAGCGCCGCGGCGCCGGCGGCGGCGAATGCGCCGACGCCGAACATGATCAGGAAAAGCGTCGTCGTGAAGATCTCGGCGACCGCCAGCACCACACCCAGCACGATCCAGAACACGGCGTCCACGAGACCAATCGTGACACGTCAACGCACGTGTCATCGAACTGTCATGATCGCTAGGCTCGGCCCAGTGCCCGCCGACGAGGAGGACGAGATGGCTCTGCTGCCCGAGACCGCACGCCGGGTGGACCTGCTGGTCGCCCGGGCCCAGGCCGAGGGGCACGCCCCGTCGCTCGCCCTCGGCGTGGTCCGCGACGGCGGGCTGGCACACCTGGCGGTCGCCGGCGAGCAGCCCCGCCCGGACGGCGACCTGCAGTACCGCATCGGCTCGATCACCAAGACCATGACCGCCGTGCTGGTGATGCAGCAACGCGACGCCGGGCGACTGGCGCTGGACGACCCACTCGACACCCACCTGCCCGGCACCCCGGTCGGCGCGCTCACCGTGCGCCAGCTGCTCGGGCACGCCAGCGGCCTGCAACGCGAGCCGGACGGCCACTGGTGGGAACGCGCCGAGGGCGCCGACCTGGACACGCTGCTCGCCGGTCTGACGCCGGCGAAGATCGCCCACCCGCCGCACCGCGTCTATCACTACTCGAACCTGGCGTACGGGCTGCTCGGCGGCGCGTTGGAGCGGATCACCGGCACGCCCTGGGCGGACCTGGTGCGGGAGCGGCTGCTGGAGCCGCTCGGCATGCGCCGCACCACCTACCACCCGACCGAGCCGTACGCCCCGGGCTACGTCGTGCACCCCTGGCACGACACGCTGCGGGAGGAGCCGCGCACCGACACCGGGGCGATGGCGCCGGCCGGGCAGCTCTGGTCCACCGTCGCGGACCTGGCCCGCTGGGCGACGTTCCTGGCCGACCCGGACCCGGGGCTGCTCGATCCCACCACCCTGACCGAGATGTGCGCGCCGGTGTCGATCAGCGACCTGGACTCCTGGACCGGCGGGCACGGCCTCGGCGTGGAGCTCTACCGGGTCGGCGACCGGGTCTACGTGGGCCACGGCGGCTCCATGCCCGGCTACGTCGCCGGCCTGACCGTGCACCGGCCCACCGGCACCGCCGTGGTCGACTTCGCCAACTCGTACGGCCTGCGCGGCGGGCACCACGTCTCCGGGCTGGGCCGCGACGTGCTCACCCACGTGCTCGACGCCGAGCCGCCGCTGCCCGCCCCGTGGCGCCCGGCCCCGCCGCCCGGCGCCGAGGCGGCCGAGCTGACCGGTCACTGGTGGTGGATGGGCCTGGCGCACGAGTTCCACGTCGACGCCGCCGGCGACCTGGTGGGCGGTCCGGCGGGGCGGGCGCCGCTGCGCTTCACCCCGGAGGGACCGGACCGCTGGCGCGGCCACGCCGGCTCCCAGCACGGCGAGATCCTCACCGTCATCCGCGACGAGACCGGAACGGCGGTCGCCCTCGACATCGCCACCTTCGTCCTGACCCGCACCCCCCACCAGACCCCCTGACCCACCCGCGAGGGCGGTGATCAAGGGGTTTGGGTCGGTGTGGATCTCCAGGCGGGCGTGAACTCCTTGATCACGGAGCAGGGAGGGCGGGGCGGGGATCGGGCCGGCTGGGCCACGGTCTCGTGGTCGACGGCAGCACTGAAACCACTACGCAGGCGAGGTCACGAAGTCGATCAACCGCTCCATGGCGTTGATGAGCGGCGTCTCGACGTCGGCGAAACTGTCCACCCGGGACAGGATGTGCCGCCACATGTCCGCCGGCTCGGCCACCCCGAGCGCGGCGCAGACGCCCTCCTTCCACGGCCGGCCGGGCGGCACCACCGGCCACGCCGCGATGCCCAGCGCCGCCGGCCGCACCGCCTGCCACACGTCGACGTAGGGGTGCCCGGTGACCAGCACGTACGGCGAGTCCACCCGCGCCACGATCCGACTCTCCTTGGAGCCGGCCACCAGGTGGTCGACCAGCACGCCGAGCCGCCGATCCGGGCCGGGCGCGAACGCGCGCACCTCCGCGGGGAGGTCGTCGATGCCGTCGAGCGGCTCCACCACCACGCCCTCGATCCGCAGGTCGTCGCCCCAGATCCGCTCCACCAGCGCGGCGTCGTGCACGCCCTCCACCCAGATCCGGCTGGCCTTGGCGACCTGCGCCCGTACGCCGTCCAGCGCGATCGAGCCGGACGCGGTGCGCCGCCGGGCGGCCGGCACCGGCGCGCGGGCCGGCCGGCGCAGGGTGACCGGGCGGCCGTCGAGCAGGAACGCGGCGGGCAGCAGCGGGAAGTTGCGCCGCCGCCCGTGCCGGTCCTCCAGCACCACGGCGCCGGACTCGAAGCCGACCACCGCGCCGCAGAACCCGGAGTCGGCGTCCTCGACCACCAGGTCGGGTTCGGCGTCGACCTCCGGGATCGCCTTCCGTCGCCGCCAGTCGCCCGCCAGCACGTCCCCGTCGTATCGCCCCGCCATGACGATCACGCTAACCACCGGCCCGGCGTGTCGCTCGCCGACGCGCCGACCGTGACGCCACCGGGCGACACGAAACGGTGCGAAGGGGGTAGTTGGGGGCAGGTCACGCCGCCGGAGCGGCAGCCGAGACAGCGGCGGCGGGGAGCACGTACCCTTTCCGCATGTCCTCCCCCGCAACGGGCGCGGCCACGCTGGCTCCGCGCCGGTCGAGCCGGTTCGTCGCCTGGGTACGTGCCTGGCGCGCCGGTCTGGTGCCCTTCGACGAGGTCGCCGACGCCATCGCCGGCGACGAGGAGCATCTGGTCGCGGACGCGCCCGGCACCTGGACCGACGTGTCCCTGCGGGAGGCGCTGCCCAGCCTGGCCCGGCACTCCCCGGACGAGATCCGCCTGGTGCTGCCCGCGCCCGGCGACCCGCGCGGCCTGCCCGGCCCCGGCGACTTCACCGGCGCGGCCCTGCTCGCCGGCGAGGCCGTGGTGGCCAGCGGGCTCGGGCTGGTGCCGGAGGTCCGCACCCACACCTCCGGCTCGGGCATGACCTGGGAGACGGTGCTCTGGCGGGTGCACCCGCTGCCCGCCGACGCGCCGAAGGCGTCGCTCACCTCGCCCGGCGCGGCCGAGGCGGAGGCGGAGCTGGCCGCCGCGCTGGCCGAGACGACCGCGGCGCTGACCCGGCTGGACGTCGCCCAGTGGCGCCCGGAGCTGGCCGGCGCGCTCGCCGCGCTGCGCCGCCCCGACGGCACCACCGACCTTCCCCCGGGCTTCGACCCGCGGGCGCGCCGGCTGTTCGCCCGCGCGGCCGTGCTGGACCGGGTGCTCGCCCTGGCCGGAGAGAGCGCCCCCGGCGGCGCGGTGAACACGTTCGAGGCCCAGCAGCGGGACGCGGCGCTGCGGCCGCTGACCACCGCCTGCCGACAGGCCCTGGTGGCCGCCTGCAACGCCCCGCTGCGGCTGTGACGCCCCGGCTCAGATCTCGTCGATGAGGTCGGCCACCGAGTCGACGATCCGGGACGGCCGGTAGGGGTAGCGCTCCGCCTCGACCCGGCTGCTGATGCCGGTGAGCACCAGGATCGTCTCCAGCCCGGCCTCCAGGCCGCAGAGGATGTCGGTGTCCATCCGGTCACCGATCATCGCGGTGGACTCCGAGTGCGCGTCGATGGTGTTCAACGCCGAGCGCATCATCATCGGATTCGGCTTGCCGACGAAGTAGGGATCCACCCCGGTCGCCTTGGAGATCATCGCGGCCACCGAGCCGGCCGCCGGCAGCGCGCCCTCGACCGACGGGCCGGTGGCGTCCGGGTTGGTGCAGATGAACCGGGCGCCGTCGTTGATCAGCCGGATCGCCTTGGTTATCGCCTCGAAGCTGTAGGTGCGGGTCTCCCCCAGCACCACGTAGTCCGGGGCGAAGTCGCTGAGCACGTAGCCCACGGCGTGCAGCGCCGTGGTCAGGCCGGCCTCACCGATCACGTACGCGGTGCCGCCCGGCCGTTGGTCGGCCAGGAACTGCGCGGTGGCCAGCGCGGACGACCAGATCGCCTCCTCCGGCACGTCCAGCCCCATCCGGGCCAGCCGGGCCTGGAGGTCGCGCGGGGTGTAGATGGAGTTGTTCGTCAGCACCAGGAACGGCTTGCCGGAGGCGCGCAGCTTCTGGACGAACTCCGGGGCGCCGGGCACCGGCTGCCCCTCGTGCACCAGCACGCCGTCCATGTCGGTGAGCCAGCTCTGCACCGGCTTGCGGTCATGCATCGTGTCGTCCCCAGGGGTGTCGGTGGTCGGTTGGGCTCAGGGCCGGCGGGCCGCGGGCACGCAGCACAGCGCCGGGCAGGTGTCCCAGGCCGGCAGCTCGCCGAGGCGGCGGCGCAGCCGCTCCCCGTCGGGGGCGGTGCGCTCCGCGACCAGCTCGCGGACCATCGCCACGAACCGTGGGTCGGTGCCCGGCGTGCCGGCGCGGACGAAGTCCAGGCCGAGCTGCTTGGCCGTCTCCAGCGCCTCGGTGTCCAGGTCCCAGACCACCTCCAGGTGGTCGGAGACGAAGCCGATCGGGCTCACCACCACGCCGGTCACGCCCTGCTCGGCCAGGCTGGTCAGGTGGTCGTTGATGTCCGGCTCCAGCCACGGCACCTGAGGCGGGCCGGACCGGCTCTGCCAGACCAGGTCGTAGGGCAGGTCCGGGGCCGCGGCGGCGTGCACCAGCCGGGCGGTCTCCTCCAACTGGGCGGTGTACCGGCCGCCGTGCGGGCCGGCGGTGGCGGCCGCCGAGGCCGGGATCGAGTGCGCGGTGAAGACCAGCCGGGTGCTGTCCCGCTTCGCGGGGTCGAGCTGGGCGAGCGCGGCGCGGACCGCGTCGGCGTGCGGCTCGACGAAGCCCGGGTGGTCCCAGAACTGGCGCAGCTTCTCGATCAGCGGGGCGTCCGGGCCGACCGCGGCCCGCGCCGAGGCGATGTCCTCCTGGTACTGCCGGCAGGAGGAGTAGCCGCCGTAGGCGCTGGTGACGAACGCCAGCGCCCGGGTGACCCCGTCGTCGCGCATCCGCGCCACCGTGTCGGCGAGCATCGGGTCCCAGTTGCGGTTGCCCCAGTAGACCGGCAGGTCGACGCCGTTGGCGGCGAAGTCCTCCCGGATCGCCGCGAGCAGGTCGCGGCACTGCTGGTTGATCGGGGACACCCCACCGAAGTGCAGGTAGTGCTCGGCCACCTCGGCCAGCCGCTCCGGCGGCACGCCCCGCCCCCGGGTGACGTTCTGCAGGAAGGGGAGCACGTCCTCGGGCCGCTCGGGACCACCGAAGGAGACCAGCACCAACGCGTCGTACGCCATGGCCCCTATTCTTCCCCGCCCGCCGTGACGCTCGTGCGACGCCCCCGGCTCATGGCGGTAACGCCCGAGCGGGCAATGTCAGGAGGGGCCCCTTGTTATGCAGAATGCGTTAACAAGGGGCCCCTCCTTACACCTCAGGCGCCGATGGCGTGGTAGCCGCCGTCGACGTGCACGATCTCGCCGGTGGTGGCCGGGAACCAGTCGGAGAGCAGCGCCAGGCAGGCCCGCGCGGCCGGCTCCTGGTCGGTGAGGTCCCAGCCCAGCGGGGCCCGCTGGGCCCACGCCTCCTCGAACTGGTCGAACCCGGGGATCGACTTGGCCGCGATGGTGCGCAGCGGCCCGGCGGCCACCAGGTTGCTGCGGATGCCCTGCTTGCCCAGGTGCAGCGCCAGGTAGCGGGAGGCGGACTCCAGGCCGGCCTTGGCCACGCCCATCCAGTCGTAGACCGGCCAGGCCTTGGTCGCGTCGAACGTGAGGCCCACCACCGAGCCGCCGGAGGACATCAGCGGCAGCGCCGCCATGGCGAGGGACTTGTAGGAGTAGGTGGAGACCTGGAGCGCGGTCGCCACGTCCGCCCACGGCGCGTCGAGGAAGCCGCCGCCGAGGCAGCTCTGCGGGGCGAACCCGATCGAGTGCACCACCCCGTCCAGGCCGTCGACGTGCTCGCGTACCCGGTCGGTCAGACCGGCGAGGTGCTCGTCGTTCGTGACGTCCAGCTCGATCACCGGGGCCGGCTCGGGCAGGCGCTTGGCGATCCGCTCCACCAGGGAGAGCCGACCGTAGCCGGTGAGCACGACCTGGGCGCCGTTCTCCTGGGCGAGCTTCGCCACGGAGAAGGCGATCGAGGCGTCGGTGATGACGCCGGTGACCAGCAGCCGCTTACCGGCCAGGAGTCCGGACATTGCGCAGTTCCTCCGTGCTCTCTCTCAGTGACCCATGCCCAGGCCGCCGTCGACCGGGATGACGGCGCCGGAGATGTAGCCGGCCGCGTCCGAGGCCAGCCAGGTGACCACGGCGGCCACCTCCTCCGGCTCGGCGAACCGGCCGGCCGGGATGGCCTTGCGGTATTCGGTGCGGCGCTCCTCGGGCAGCGCCGCGGTCATGTCGGTGTCGATGAAGCCGGGCGCCACCACGTTCGCGGTGATGTTGCGGCTGCCCAGCTCGCGCGTGATGGAGCGGGCCACGCCCACCAGGCCGGCCTTGCTCGCGGCGTAGTTGACCTGACCGGCGCCGCCGTAGAGGCCGACCACCGAGGAGATGAAGATCATCCGGCCCCACCTGGCCCGGAGCATCTTCGTGGAGGCCCGCTTGGCGACCCGGAACGAGCCGGTCAGGTTCGTCTCCACCACCCGGGTGAACTGCTCGTCGGACATCCGCATGATCAGCGTGTCGTCGGTGATGCCGGCGTTGGCGACCAGCACCTCGACCGGGCCCAGCTCGGCCTCGACGGCGGCGAACGCGGCGTCGACGGAGTCGGCCTCGGTCACGTCGCAGCGCACCCCGAAGAACCCCTCGGGAGCCTCGCCGCTGCGGTAGGTCACCGCCACCCGGTCGCCCTGCTTGGCGAAGGCCTGCGCGATGGCCAGGCCGATCCCCCGGTTTCCGCCGGTCACCAGCACGGTACGGGCCACGGGTCCCCCTCTGCTCCTGATCTCTCGGTCGGTCGGAGCCTAGGGGTTACCGACAGGTAAGCGCTAACCCGACCAGGTCAGCGGCGCGCGCGGCCGGCGGGCATCCACCGCTCGGCGGGGGTCACCCGGGGCCGGTCGGCCGAGCGCGCGCCCGACCCACCCCCGGTGTACGATGATCGCGTCTGCGGGCCGTTCTGCGCCCGCGCTCCGGGCCCCGCCGAACGCAGGAGGTGATCGCTGTGCGAGATAGCGATCCTCCCAGTCGTGGCCGGGCCCACCGTCAGCCCCGCTGAGCCACGGCTCGGTCGACGCGGCTGACCCGCTTCCCGCCCCCCGCACCGCATCCGCTCCCCGGCCCGCGCCGGGATCGGCCCTGCCGCGCGGCGGAGCACCCGGTCACGACTTCGTGTGCGTCCCTCCCGGTCCACCCTGCGGCCCGCGTCACCGGGCCGACCGTCGCCACGGAGCACAATCATGAGCCGTTACGCCGCCCCGCTGGGCTTCACCCTCGCCGCCGTCTGGGTGGCCGTCCTGTTCGTGCTGGCCGGCGGCGGTCACTGACCGCCGCCGACCCGCGCCCGGCTCAGATCAGGCGGGACGTCCAGAGCAGGCTCAGCCCACCGGCGCAGAGCGCCAGGAGCAACGCGATCCCCGCGTACCACTGGGTGATCTCGCGGGGCTCGGTGCGGTAGCCGATCGAGCTGCCCATGTCCTGGTAGACCTGTTTCAGCTCGCTCACCGACGCGGCCTCGTAGAAGAAGCCCTGGGTCGTCTCCGCCAGTTGGGAGAGCGCGCTGCGGTCCACCGGCACCCGCTGGAGCTGGCCGCCGATGTCGACCTGGCCCGAGTCGGTGCCGAAGGCGATGGTGGAGACCGGCACGTTCGCCGCCTGCGCCGCCGCGGCCGCCTCCTCCACCGACCGGCCCGACGTGCGGTAGCCGTCGGAGAGCAGCACGATCCGGGCGGGCGGGATGCCGGCGGCGCCGTCGGCCGGCACCGACCGGATCGCCTCCAGGCAGGTGAAGACCGCCTCACCGGTGGCGGTGGCCTCGGCCAGCACCAGCCCGTCGATGGCGGTGGTCACCGCGCCCCGGTCCTTGGTCGGCGGCACCAGCACGTTGGCCGACTTGGCGAACGAGACCAGCCCCAGGTTGTAGCTCTCCGGCAGCTCCCCGACGAACTGCTTCGCGGCCTCCTGCGCGGCCTCCAGTCGGTTCGGCGCCACGTCGTCGGCCTGCATGGACAGCGACACGTCGATGGCGAGCATCACGGTGGCCCGTTCCAGCGGCTCCCGGGTGTCGATCGCCGGCCGGGCCAGCCCGGTGGCCAGCACCAGCAGGCAGAGCAGGAACGCGGTGGCCGCGGCGTGCCGCCGCCAGCCGAGCCCCTTGGGCGCGAGCGTGCGCAGCAGGTCCACGTTGGTGAAGCGCAACGCGTACTGCCGGCGGTGCAGCTGCCGCCAGACGTACGCGGCGGCGAGGGCGAGCACCGGCAGCACGGCCAGCAGCCACCACGGTTGCAGAAATCGGATCATCGGGTCGTCCCTCGGGTACGGGCGTGCCGCTGCGCGGCGACGAAACGCACCATGTCCAGCAGCCAGTCTCGGTCGGTACGCAGGCGCAGGTGGGCCGCGCCGGCGGCGCGCAGCTCGGCGGCGATCGCCCCGCGCTGGGCGGCCGCCGCCTCGGCGTAGCGGCGGCGCAGCCCCGGGTCGGCGGTCTGCACCTCGTGCAGCTCCCCGCTCTCCGGGTCGACGACCGGCAGCACGCCCACGTCGGGCAGTTCCAGTTCACGCGGGTCGACGATCTCGACGGCCAGCACGTCGTGCCGGACCCGCAGCTTGCGCAGCGGGCGACCCCACTGCTGCGGCGGGGACAGGAAGTCGGAGATCACCACCGCGACGCCCCGCCGGCGCGGCGGCCGGTTGAGCATGTCCACCAGCGCGCCGAGGTCGCTGCGGCCGGGCTGGATCTCGGTGCCGGCGACCGCCCGCAGCAGGCCCTGCGCCTCCTTCCGCCCGGCCCGGGCGGGCAGCCGGTGCAGCGAGCCCGGCCCGGCGGGCGGGGAGCCGCCCCGCCACCGGCCGGGCGTCGCCGGCGCCCCGGTGCCGACCACCGCGCCGATCCGGTTGCCGCCGCGCACGGTGAGGTGGGCCAGCGCGGCCACCGCGGCGACCGCCACGTCCCGCTTGAGCCACCGCCCGGTGCCGAAGTCGAGGCTGGCCGACAGGTCGACCGCCAGCCAGGTCTCCAGCTCGCGGTCCGCCACCGTACGCCGCACGTGCGGCATCGTGGTGCGGGCGGTGACCGGCCAGTCCATCCGGCGGACGTCGTCGCCGGGGCGGTACTCCCGGGACTCCCCCGCCTCGCTGCCCGGGCCGGGCAGCAGGCCGGCGTAGTCGCCCTGGAGCAGCCCGTCCAGTTTGCGGGTGACCATGAGCTGCAGCCGGGCCAGCACGGCGCCCGAGCGGTCGCCGGTGGCCGGCAGCCGGGTGGGCGGGGTCACGGCCGCTGCCCGGGCCAACCGTTGTGCGGCACGGCCACCGGTGGTGGCGTGGCCTGCTGGCGGGGCGCGACCGCGGGCAGCGGAATGGTCGACATCACCCGGTGCACGATGTGGTCGGCCGGCACGTCGTCGGCGAGCGCGTCGTAGCTGAGCACCAGCCGGTGGCGCAGGATGTCCGGCGCGATGTCCTGCACGTCCTGCGGCAGGGCGTAGTCCCGGCCGCGCAGCAGCGCCAGCGCGCGGGTGGCCCGGACCAGGCCGAGCGAGGCACGCGGGCTGGCGCCGTACTGGATGAGCTGGGCCACGTCGGGCATGCCGTGCTCGGCCGGGGCGCGGGTGGCGAGCACCAGCCGGACCGCGTAGTCGACCAGCGCGTTGTGCACGAAGACCTGGTCGGCCTTGTGCTGCAGGGCGATCAGGTCCGGGGTGTCGAACACCCGGGTCGGCTCCGGTGGCGCCACGCCCATCCGGTAGACGATCTCGCGCTCCTCGGCGTCGGTGGGGTAACCCACCACGATCTTCATGAGGAAGCGGTCCCGCTGCGCCTCGGGCAGCGGGTAGACGCCCTCCTGCTCGATCGGGTTCTGGGTGGCCATCACCAGGAACGGGTCGGGCACCCGGTGACTCTCGCCGCCGATGGAGACCTGCCGCTCGCTCATCACCTCCAGCAGCGCCGACTGGACCTTGGCCGGCGCGCGGTTGATCTCGTCGGCGAGCAGGAAGTTGACGAAGACCGGGCCCAGCTCGACGTCGAACTTCTCGCTGGACTGCCGGTAGATCCGCGTGCCCATGATGTCGGCGGGCACCAGGTCCGGGGTGAACTGCACCCGGGCGAAGGAACCGCCGACCACCCGGGCCAGGGTCTCCACGGCGAGCGTCTTGGCCACCCCGGGCACGCCCTCCAGCAGGCAGTGCCCGCGGGCCAGCAGCGCGACGAACATCCGCTCGACCATCCGGTCCTGGCCGACGATCACCCGTTTGATCTCGAACAGCGCCCGCTCCAGCAGCGTGGCGTCCTGCGCCGGCGTGGTGGTCGCCGGCGGCGGCGCGTCCGGCGCCGCCTCGGTCGGGTTCGGCACGTCGGGCGTGGTCGGCTGGGCCACCGGTCCTCCACAGCTGGGTCGTCGTCGTGGCGTGGTGCGCGTTAAGACTGTCATGCCTAGCTGAGAGCCGAGGGCGGGAGAGGCACGATTCCGCCGCGCCGTCCCACCGCGCGGAAAACGCTGAACACGGGTGGACAACAAGGGGTCCGGCGTGTGTACGATTCACCCCGTCGCCGGGCGGCTCCCCCCGTGGCCGCCCGGCGCTCAAACTTCCGGCGTGCGGCCCTAGACTCGCCCCGGTGACGACTCCCATCCCGGACCAGGCGCTGATCTGCTCGGCGCGGGGATGTCGCGCCCCCGCGGTGTTCCAGCTGCGCTGGCACAATCCCCGGCTGCACGCCCCCGAGCGGCGCAAGACCTGGCTGGCCTGCGCGGCGCACCGCGCCTCGCTCGGTGACTTCCTCGACGCGCGCGGCTTCCTGCGCGAGGTGGTGCCGCTGCCGGAATCGCCTACGCTCGAATCGTGAACGAGCAGACCGTCCGACCACGCGCCGTCCGCCGCCACGGCGGGTCCGCCCGGTGACCGGTGCCGACCGCGCCGGCCCGCCGCCCACTCCGCCCGGGCCGCTGGAGCCCTGGCCGGAGACGGTCCGCTGGCAGCCGATCTCCCGCGACCTGATCTGGGTGGAGCTGATCCGGCTCGGCATCCTGCTGGCCGTGGCGCTGGTGGTGCTCGGCGTGATCTGGGCCGTCGCCGGGCACTGGCTGCTCGGCGCCGCGATCGGCGTGGCGCTGCTGCTGTCCGCGTGGCGCGCGGTCACCATCGTGCGCGCGGTCCGCGCCTGGGGATACGCCGAACGCGACGACGACCTGCTCGTCCGGCACGGGCTGCTGGTCCGGCGGCTCTCCATCGTGCCGTACTCCCGGATGCAGTTCGTCGACGTGAGCGCGGGTCCGCTGGAGCGCGCCTTCGACCTGGCCACGGTGCAGCTGCACACCGCCGCGGCGGCCAGCGACGCCCGGGTGCCCGGCCTGCGCCCGGCCGAGGCGTCCCGGCTGCGGGACCGGTTGACCGCGTTGGGCGAGGACCGGGCGGAGGGCCTGTGAGCGGGCGGAGCGAGCCGGGGTCCGGCGGCGCTCCCCCGCCCCGGGAGGACCGGCCCGCCGGTCCGGAGCCGACGACGAACGGACACCCCTGGCCGCCCGCGACCGGCTACGGCCCGCCCGCCCCGCCGCCGGGCCACGAACCACCGCCCGGCCACGAACCACCGCCCGGTCACGGACCGCAACCGGGGTACGGGCCGCAACACCCGGGGTACGGGCCGCAACCGGGATACGGGCCGCGACCGGCTGCCGGGCCGTGGGCCGCGCCGGCCGCGCCCCCGCCCGGCCCGTGGGGTCCGCCGGCCGGCGGCGAGGAGCCGCGGCAGCGCCTGCACCCGTTGAGCCCCGCCGTGCACGGCGCGAAGTCACTGGTCGTGGTGATCGCCGGGCTCTCCTGGTCGACGCTGTCCCGGGTCGGGTTCGGCTGGTTCGCCGCGCTCGTCGCGGTCTTCGTCCTCGGCGCCACCGTGCTGTCGGTGATCAGCTGGTGGAACACCGGCTACCACGTGGTGGGCCGGGAGCTGCGGGTGCACGAGGGGCTGCTGTGGCGGCGCACCCGGGCCATCCCGCTGGAACGGTTGCAGGCGGTCGAGGTGGTCCGACCGCTGCTGGCCCAGCTCACCGGCCTGGCGGAGCTGCGGCTGGAGGTGGTCGGCGGGGGCAAGACCGAGGCGCCGCTGGCCTATCTCAGCGTGGCCGAGGCCACCGCGCTGCGGCAGCGGCTGCTCGCCGTGGCCGGTCGCGCGCCGGCGTCCGCGCCCGCCGATCCGGCCACGCCGCCGGCGCCCGCCCCGGCCGGCCGCCGGCTGCACGCCGTGCGCAACCGGGACCTGCTGGTCAGCCAGCTGCTCACGCCGCAGGCGTTCCTGCTGCCGTTCGGTCTGGCGTTCGTGGTGGCGCAGTTCCTGTCCGAGGGTTCCTGGTCGTTCATCGCGGTGGCCAGCACGCTGACCGCGATGGCCGGTGTGCTCCTCCAGCCGATCCGCCGGGTGCTGGACGACTGGAGCTTCCGGCTGGACCGCGACGACGGCACCCTGCGGGTGCACAACGGGCTGCTGGAGACGCGGATGCAGACCGTGCCGCTGCACCGGGTGCAGACCGTCGGGGTGACCTGGCCGCTGCTCTGGCGGGTCAGGGGCTGGCTGCGGCTGCGGCTGGAGGTGGCCGGCTACTCGGCCGGTGAGCCGGACGACCGCAACCGCCCGGACCGGCTGCTCCCGGTCGGCGACACCGGCACCGGCGAGCTGGTCGTGGCGGAGGTGCTACCTGGCGTACGGCTGGGGGCGTTGCCCGCCACGCCGCCGCCCCCGCGTGCTCGCTGGCTGCGCCCGCTGAGCCGGGCGGCGGTCGGCGCCGGCCTCGACGACGAGGTCTTCGTGGCCCGCTCCGGGCTGCTGACCCGCCGGCTGACGCTGGTCCCGTACGCCCGGATCCAGAGCGTGCGGGTCACCCAGGGCCCGGCACAGCGCCGGCTACGGCTGGCCACCGTGCACGCCGACACCGCCGGCGGGGCCGGCGCGGCGGCGGTCGACCGGGACCTGACCGACGCCTGGGAGTTGGCGGCCGAGCTGACCGCGCGGGCGCGCCACGCGCGCCGGGGGGCGTAGGGGAAGGGCCTGCGTGCCGCAGTCGGTGGAGCCGGCCCCTTCTTGACCGCCCTCCAGGCGTATCGCCGGTCCGGCCGCCCGGAGGACGGTCAGCGACGTTCGGCGGGAACGGCGTCCCGGTCGGCCCCGGGTGTGGCGTCCGGGCCGGCGGCGGGCGCGGTGACGCCGGTCACGGCGGTCGGGGTCCCGTCCCGGCGGGACCGTCGGGCCCGCCACCAGCGCTCGGCCAGGCCGACGACCAGGAACGTCATCCCCACGTACGCCCAGCCGACCAGCACGTCGATCAGGTAGTGCTCGCCGCTGTACATCAGGGTGAACGTCATGGCCAGCGGGTACGCCAGCATCAGCGGCCACCACCGCTTGCGCACCGAGCGCAGGAAGAACAGCACCACGAACAGCGCGAACGCGGTGTGCAGCGACGGCATGGCGGCCACCGGGTTGGAGGCGATCTGCCCGGCGTTGAGCAGGTTGCCCGCGCCGTGCATGCCGATCTCCTTCCACCCCCGGGTGGAGATCCGCGCCACCTCGGTGAGCAGCCCGTTCTGCGCCGCCCACCACGGCGGCGCGGCCGGGTAGGCGAAGTAGGTGACCAGGCCGGCCGCGCAGAGGAAACCCCACCGCGACATGTACGCGATCCAGCGCCCCCGGTTGCGCATCCACAGCACGGCGGCCGCGGCGAGCGTCGCCACGAAGTGGGAGAAGTAGATCCAGCTCACCAGCACGTCCCACCAGCGAACCTGGTCCGGGTCGTAGAGGTGCTGCTGGAGCCAGATCGTCGGCACCTCGCCGCCGGTGAACCACCCGGTCAGGAACCGGTCGGCGACGATCAGCTCCATGGCGTGCGGCGTGGCGCCGTTGTCGGCGAACCCGCGGGACAGGTTGTACGCGGCGAGCAGCAGTACCACCGGGATCCAGTCCCGGGCGAAGCGCAGGTGGCTGCGCCACGGCCGGGCCGAGTTCCAGGCGACCGTGCCGGCCCAGATCCACAGGAACGCGTACGCCGGGTCGGTGGGCAGGCCGATGGCGAGCCACGCGGCCACGAAGGCGATGCCCCAGACGGTCATCGCGATCACACGGCGACGCCCGCCGTCAGGGGACGCGGTCGGTCCGGCGGGGGCGGGGGGCGGGGGATCTGTCAGCACGGCCATCGCGGACAAGGTTAACGGCGGGCGACCGGCGGACCGACGCCGACCGTCGGGGGGCCGGCCCGGAGCGGGGTCGGCGGGGGCCCCGGACGCCGGACGGTCCGCCGTCGGCTGCACTAGGCTCGGCCGCATGCAGGAGCAGCCGGAGTCGCCGTTCGCGCCGGGCCTGACCGCCCGCGTCGAGCTGACCGTGACCGACGCCGACACCGCCCGGGCGCTCGGCTCGGGGGACGTGCCGGTGCTCGGTACCCCCCGGGTGCTGGCGCTGGCCGAGGCGGCCACGGTGGCGGCCCTGGCGCCCCGGATGCCGGCCGGGTCCACCACCGTCGGAGTCCGGGTCGAGCTGGAGCACCGCGCGGCCACCCCGGTCGGGCGGTCCGTGTCCGCCCACGCCGAGCTGGTCAAGGTCGACGGTCGCCGGCTGGTCTTCGAGGTGACCGTGACCGACGGCCACACGGTCGCCGCGCAGGGGCGCGTCGAGCGGGCGCTGGTCGACCGGCAGCGCTTCGTCGAGCGGGCCGTCGGCGCGTCATGACCGCACGCTTCGAGGAGATCGCCGCCGGCGTGCACCTGCTGCGCGAGCCGCTGCTGCGGGTCAACGTGGTGCTGGTGGTGGGCGACGGCGCCGCGCTGCTGGTGGACACGCTCTCCACCACCGGGCAGGCCCGCGAGCTGGCCACGGCCGCCCGGGCGGTGACCCCGCACCCGTGGACGATCGTCAACACCCACCACCACTTCGACCACTGCTTCGGCAACGTCACGCTGGCCGCCGAGCCGGGCACCGAGGTGTACGCGCACGCCCAGGCGGTGGCGGTGCTGCGGGACCACCCCGACGCGCTGCGCCGGGCGGCGTACGAGGAGATGCGGGCCGAGCAGCCGGCACTCGCCGACGAGCTGGCGCGCACCGAGCTGGCGACGCCGACGCACGCGGTGCACGAGCAGACCGTGCTGGACGTGGGCGGGCGGCGGGTGCTGCTGCGCCACCCCGGGCACGGGCACACCGACGCCGACCTGGTGGTGCACGTGTCGGACGCGGACGTCCTGGTGGCCGGTGACCTGGTGGAGCAGAGCGGGCCGCCGGCGTTCGAGGAGTCGTACCCGTTGCAGTGGCCGGACGCGGTGGCCGACCTGCTGCGGCTGACCACGCCGGCCACGGTGGTGGTGCCGGGCCACGGTGAGCCGGTCGACGCGGACTTCGTCCGCGAGCAGCACGCCCGGCTCGCGCGGCAGGCGTGGCTGATCCGGGCCGGGCACACCGGCAGCGCCCCGCCGGAGCGGGTGGCGGCCGAGTCGCCGTTCGGGGCCCGGCCCGGCCTGATCGCGGCCCGCCGCGGTTACGCCGAACTCGACGGCACCGCCTGAGCGCGCGGCCGGCGCGGCGGCGGTCGGCGCGGCAGCGGTCGGCGCGGCAGCGGTCGATGCGGCGGCGGTGATCGCGCCTCAGGGGCGGTTGCGCAGGGCGGTGAGCAGCGCGTCGAGGTGCGGGGCGGCGGCCAGGACGGCCGAGCGGGCCGCGGGATCCACCTCGGCGAGGGACTCGGTCAGCAGCGCGGCGCGGTGGACCTCGTAGTCGGCCATCCGCCGGCGGGCCGCCTCGGTGACGTGCAGGCGGACCACCCGGCGGTCGGCGGGGTCGCGCTCGCGGGCCAGCAGCCCGGCGTCGGTGAGGTCGCGCACCAGCGTGCTGACCGTGTTCGGCGCGGTGCCGAGCCGGCGGGCCACCTCCTTGCCGCTGATGCCCGGGGCGGCCCGCACCAGCAGGAGCAGCTCCACCTGGGCCTCGGGCAGTGGCTCCCGGGCGGCGCGGGCGACGGTCCGGCGGCGCAGCAGCCGGTGCAGCTCCCCGAGCACGGCGCCGAAGCGCGCGATCTCCTCGTCGGTCGCCACGGAGTCACCTGCTTCACATCGCAATAGTTCTGACTACAGAGATAAGGTTACCCGGAACGCACCAGATCCAGGGGGAACCTTCGTGAGCCAGACCGTGCGGGCCGCCGCGCGCCCGACCGTCGACCGGCCCGCCGCGGCAGGCGGCGGCATCACCCTGCTGGTGCTGCTCGGCACGCTCACCGCGATCGGTCCGCTCTCGCTGGACATGTACCTGCCGGCGTTCCCGGCGATGACCCGCGAGCTCGGCGCCGACCAGGCCGGCATCCAGCTCTCCCTGACCACCTGCCTGGTCGGCCTGGCGCTGGGCCAACTGGTCACCGGCCCGCTCAGCGACCGCTGGGGACGGCGCCGTCCCGTGCTGGTCGGCGTGGTCGCGTACGCCGTGCTCGCGCTGGCCTGCGCCGCGGCGCCGAACGCTCCCCTGCTGGCCGCCGCGCGGTTCGTCCAGGGCGTGGCCGGCGGCATGGGCGTGGTGGTCGCCCGCGCGGTGGTCCGGGACCTCTACTCCGGTCGGGACGCCGCGAAGTACTTCTCCCGACTCACCCTGGTCTTCGGCGTGGCGCCGGTGGCCGCGCCCAGCGTGGGCAGCCTGGTGCTCCGGTTCGGCTCCTGGCGGGCCGTCTTCGTCGCCCTGGCCGTGATCGGCGCGTTGCTCGCCGTCGCGGTGGCGCTGCGCCTGCCGGAGACCCTGCCGGTGCAGCGCCGCAGCACCGGCGGCCTGGGCGCCACCGCCCGCACCATGCGGTCGCTGGCCGCCGACCGGGTCTACCTCGGGTACGCGCTGACCCAGGGCTTCGCGTTCGCCGGGCTGTTCGCGTACATCTCGGGGTCGTCGTTCGTGTTCCAGGACGTCTTCGGCGTCTCCGCCACGGTGTTCAGCGTGATCTTCGGGGTGAACGCGCTCGCCCTGGTCGCCACCGGGCAGCTCAACGCCCGGCTGCTCGACCGGTTCAGTCCACGCCGGCTGCTGGTCACCACGCTGGTGGTCGGCCTGGTCACGGCGGCGGGCGTGCTGACCGGCGCGCTCGCCGGCAGCCTGGCGGTGACGGCGGTGGCGCTGTTCGCCTTCGTCGGCTCGCTGGGCATGGTGATGCCGAACAGCACCGCGCTGGCGCTGGACGCGCACGCCCGCCACGCCGGGACCGCCGCCGCGCTGATGGGTGGCGTCCAGTCGGTGGTCGGCGCGCTCGCCGCACCCCTGGTCGGCCTCGGCGGCGAGGGCAGCGCCCTCCCCATGGCCACCGTCCTGGCCGGCGCCGCCACCCTCTCCCTGACGGCCGTCCTCACCCTCACCCGCCCCCGCTGACCTCCGCCGCCCGAGGGCCGGTGTGTTAACAGGGGGCCCTTCCTATACCGGAGGCGTTAAGAAGGGGCCCCTCCTTTCACGCGAAGCGAAGCGGGCGGTGACGGCGCTACGGGTGGGCATGGCGGTGGCGCCGCCCGGCGACTCGCACACCAGCCCGGCCACCCGTAGCGCGAACGCCACCCGCTCCCGCCAGCCGAGCGCGTCGGGCGGCTCACCGGCGGCGAGCAGCTCGGCCACCAGCGCGCCCATCACCGAGTCGCCGGCGCCGGTGGCGTCCACCGCCTCGACCTTCGGGGCGGGCACGCGTACCACGTCGTCGGCGGCGGCGACGAGGGCGCCGTCCGCGCCGAGCGTAACCACGACGGTGGTCGCGCCCAGTTCCCGCAGGTACGCCGCGACGCCCGCGACCGGCTCGTGCGGGTAGAGCACCCGGGCATCGGCGCTGCTGAGCTTGACCAGGTGCGCCCCGGCGGCGAACTCCGCGACCACCCCGCGCAGCCGGTCCAGCGCGTCGGGCGCGGTGAGCAGGCTGGGGCGGACGTTCGGGTCGAACACCCGCAGGCCGCCCGCGACCGCCCAGGCGCGGCGGGCGGCGGCCAGCACCGGCGGGTCGAGCAGCACGATCGAGCCGCAGTAGAGCACGTCGGCGCCCTCGACCAGCGCCACGTCCAGGTCGTCCGGGCCGAGCAGGGCGTACGAGCGGGGCTCGCCGTAGAAGCGGAACTCCGGCTCCGGCCCGGCGAAGGTGGCCACCGCCAGCGCGGTCGGGGCGGGCACGGTCACCGCGCCGGCCACGCCCACGCCGGCCCCGGTGAGGAAGGCCCGGATCCGTCCGGCCAGCGCGTCGTCGCCGAGCGAGCCGACGAACTGCACGTCCCCGCCGAGCCGGGCGACCGCCACCGCCACGTTGAGCGGCCCGCCGCCGACCGCCTGCCGGTAGACGGGTTCCCCGTCGTGCTCGGCGTCGAGCAGGTCGACAAGCGCCTCGCCGAGCACCACCGCGTACCCCATCCTGGCTCCTCTCCTCGTCCTCCCCCGATCCTGGCGCATGCCGGGATCCGGCGCGACGGGACCCGGGCATCGACCAGCGGCTATTGCGCGCGGCGGCCGGACGTGATGGGATGGCGCTGCCGGGAGGGCGCGGTGGGCTGCCGCGCCGCCGGGTCGAGCCGACGCGAGGGCACCCACGGTCCGTGGCACGGACCGCAGGCGGTGCGCGTCCCCCGACGGTTCCGGCCGCACGCCGACCGCCGGGCGCGGGCACCGCGATCGTCGCATCCGCTCGTCGCAGCGGGGCGGGCCGAGAGCAGGTCGCGCTCCGCCAGTCAGGAGATCCCCGTGCACCGATCCCGTACGGCCGCGCTGGTCACCGCGGCCCTCACCCTGGCCCTGGGCGCGTTCGCCCTGGCCTCCCACTCCGATCCGGCCGCCGCGCACGGCGCGGCCATGACGCCGGGCGCCCGGACCTACCTGTGCTGGAAGGACGGCCTCTCCGGCACCGGTGAGATCCGCCCGAACAACCCCGCCTGCTCCGCCGCGGTCGCCGCGAACGGGGCGAACTCGCTCTACAACTGGTTCAGCGTGCTGCGCTCGGACGCGGGCGGACGCACCGTCGGGTTCATCCCCGACGGCAAGCTGTGCAGCGGTGGGAACCCCAACTTCAGCGGCTACGACGCGGCGCGCAACGACTGGCCGATCACGCACCTGACGGCCGGGCGGTCGATGGAGTTCCGCTACAGCAACTGGGCCCACCACCCGGGCACGTTCTACTTCTACGTCACCAAGGACAGCTGGAGCCCGACCCGCCCGCTGGCCTGGAGCGACCTGGAGGAGCAGCCGTTCCTGCAGGTGACCAACCCGCCGCAGCGCGGCGCGGTCGGCACCAACGACGGGCACTACTACTTCACCGGGAACCTGCCGACCAACAAGAGCGGCCGGCACATCATCTACTCACGCTGGGTCCGCTCGGACAGCCAGGAGAACTTCTTCGGCTGCTCCGACGTGACGTTCGACGGCGGCAACGGCGAGGTGACCGGGATCGGTTCGGGCGGCGGCACGCCGACGCCCACGCCGACCACCCCGACGCCGACCCCCACCACCCCGACGCCCACGCCCACCACGCCGACGCCCACGCCCACCTCGACGCCGACCATGCCGGCGGGCACCTGCATGGCGGTGTACAAGGTGGTCAGCGCCTGGCAGGGCGGCTTCCAGGGCGAGGTCATGATCATGAACCACAGCACCCGGACGTACGCCGGGTGGACCGCGAACTGGACCTGGCCGAGCGGCCAGACCATCAACCAGGTCTGGAACGGCACGTTGAGCGGCAGCGGGGCGTCGGTGACTGTCACCAACGCCGCCTACAACGGCAGCGTCCCACCGGAGGGCACCACCACGTTCGGCTTCACCGCGAACACCTCCGGCACCAACACCCTGCCGACGGTCACCTGCACCGGTCGGTGACCCCGCACTGAGAAGGGCCCCCGGGGGAACACCCCGGGGGCCCTTCACCGCGTACGGGTCAGCGCACCATGCTGCCGACGACCGGCTTGGTCAGCAGCGCGGACTGGTTGCGCTGGATGCCCGGGTCGAGCGTCTTCGCCACGAAGATCGCGTGCCAGATGCAGAAGATCAGCACGGTCCACACCTTGCGGGAGTGGTCGGCCTCCTCCCGCTTGTGCTCGTCCAGCAGCCGCAGCGCGTACGACAGGTCGACCAGGTCGCCCGCGCCGGAGGTGGACAGCACGTGCCGGGCCCACTCGTACATCTCGCCGCGCAGCCACACCCGGGTCGGGGTGGGGAAGCCCAGCTTCTTGCGGTTGACGATGGCCGGCGGCACCACGCCCTGCAGCGCCTGGCGCATCGCGTACTTGGTGGCCTCGGAGCGGGGCGGCAGCTTCAGGTCGACCGGGATGCCGGCGGCGACGTTGAACACCTCCCGGTCCAGGAACGGCACCCGGACCTCCAGCGAGTGCGCCATCGAGATCCGGTCGGCCTTGACCAGGATGTCGCCGCGCAACCAGGTGTAGAGGTCGACGTACTGCATCTTGGTGACGTCGTCCAGCTCGGTGCACTCGGCGTAGATCGGCGCGGTGACGTCGGTGTAGCGCACCGAGGGGTCGTAGCGACGCAGCAGGTGCTGCTTCTCCTCCTCGGTGAACATCCGCGCGTTGCCGTAGTAGCGCTGCTCGATCGGGGTGGTGCCGCGCTCCAGGAAGCTCTTGCCCTTGACCCCCTGCGGGATGGCCTTGGAGACCGCCCGCAGCCCCTTCTGCACGCCGTCCGGCAGGCCGTTGACGGAGCTGAGCGAGAGCGGTTCGCGGTAGATCGTGTAGCCGCCGAAGAACTCGTCCGCGCCCTCGCCGGAGAGCACCACGGTGACGTGCTCGGCGGCCTTCTTCGCCACGAAGTAGAGCGGCACCAGGGCCGGGTCGGCGACCGGGTCGTCCAGGTGCCAGACGATCTTCGGCAGCGCGTCGATCATGTCCTGCGGCCCGATCTTGGTCGGGATGGTGGTCACGTCGAGGTGCCGGGCCGAGTCCTGGGCCACGTCGATCTCGGAGTAGCCGGGCACGTCGTAGCCGACGGTGAAGGTGAGGATGTTCGGGTTGAACTCGCGGGCCAGCGCCACCACCGCGGTCGAGTCGATGCCGCTGGACAGGAACGAACCGACCGGCACGTCCGAGCGCATGTGCATCCGGACGCTCTCGCGCAGCGTCTCCCGGATCTCGTGGTAGAGCTTCTGCTCGTCGGAGACGGGCGCCGGGCGGAACACCGGCCGGTACCAGCGGCGCACCTCGATCCGGCCGCCCGGGGTCCAGGTGAGGTACTCCCCCGAACCGATCCGGCTGATCCCCTTGTGCAGCGTGCCCGGCTCCGGGACGTACTGCAGGGTCAGGTAGTGGCTCAGGTTGGCGGTGTCGATGCCGGCGTCGCCCTGGTAGGCGGAGTGCGCGAACGGCAGCAGCGCCTTCTTCTCCGAGGCCAGGTAGAGGCCGTCCTGAGTCTCCAGGTAGTGCAGCGGCTTGATGCCGAAGTAGTCCCGGGCGCCGAAGGCCCGCCGCTCCTGCCGGTCCCAGATCACGAACGCGAACATGCCGCGCAGCTTGGTGAGCACCTGCTCACCCCAGTAGTGGTAGCCGGCGACGATCACCTCGCCGTCGCCGTTGGTGGCGAACTGGGCCCCGTAGTCGCGGATCAACTCGTCCCGCAGCTCGATGTAGTTGTAGATCTCGCCGTTGAAGGTGAGCAGGTAGCGGCCGCCCGCGTAGGGCAGGGGCTCGTGGCTGAGCGCCACGTCGATGATGGCCAGGCGCTTGTGCGCGAACACGCCGTCCGCGTACCGGCCGGAGGCGTCGCCGACCACCTCGACCCCGGTCTCGTCCGGGCCACGGTGGTGCAGGCACTCCAGTGCGCCGGCGATGTGGTCGCGGTGGGCGGCGGCGTCGCCGCGCGCGCTGAAGAAGGCCAGGAGTCCGCACATGGGGGCCATCTTTCCACGCGCCGGAAGCCACCGTCGCGGCACCGCAGGCACCTCCCGCTCCCGTGCGCGCGGTACCGTCTGGACCAGCGACGAGGCTCAGGGAGGGCGGATCATGGCCGAGGAGCGGACGCAGCAGGGCAAGCCGGCGGACGGCACGGAGTCGCACGACCCGGACTTCCCGGAGGCGTTCCTGTCCTTCATGCGGCAGGGCTGGCGGGACACCGAGCTGTCGGTCACCCCGAGGCCCGAGGTGCCCAACCACGCCAAGCGGCGGGCCGCGCTGGCTGATGCCTTCCCGGGCGAGACGCTGGTCATCCCCACCGGCACCGAGAAGGTACGCGCCAACGACACCGACCACCGGTTCCGGCCGGGCAGCGACTTCGCCTACCTGACCGGCGACCTGGAGCCCGACAGCGTCCTCGTGCTGCGGCCGGGCGGCGAGGCGACGCTGTTCATGCGGCCCCGCTCGTCCCGGGCGACCGACGAGTTCTTCCGCAGCCGGCACGGCGAGCTGTGGGTGGGCCGGCGGCCGACGCTGCGGGAGAAGTCGACCGAGCTGGGCCTGCCGACGGCCGACCTGAGCGAGCTGGACGCGGCGCTGGCCGACCTGGCCCCGGGGCGGACCCGGGTGTTGCGCGGCTTCGACGCCCGGGTGGACGCCGCGGTGCGCCGGTACGACGGGCCGCGCGCCGAGGGCCAGCCGGGCCGCGACCGGGAGCTGGCCATCGCCATCTCGGAGCTGAAGCTGGTCAAGGACGAGTGGGAGATCGCGCAGCTCCAGGAGGCGTGCGACGCCACCGTGCGGGGCTTCGAGGACGTGGCCCGCGCGCTGCCGGCCGACCGGGCGGTCTCCGAGCGGCTGCTGGAGGGCGTCTTCGCCCTGCGCGCCCGGCACGACGGCAACGACGTGGGCTACGGCTCGATCGTCGGGGCGGGCGAGCACGCCACGATCCTGCACTGGGTGCACAACCACGGCGCCACCCGTCCGGGTGACCTGCTGCTGATGGACATGGGCGTGGAGAACCGCAACCTCTACACCGCCGACGTGACCCGGGTGCTGCCGGTCGACGGCCGGTTCACCCCGTTGCAGCGCCAGGTCTACGACGCCGTGTACGCCGCCCAGCAGGCCGGCATCGACATGTGCAAGCCGGGGGTGGGCTTCCGCGACGTGCACCTGGCCTCGATGCGGGTGCTGGCCGAGGCGCTGAAGGACCTCGACCTGCTGCCGGTGAGCGTGGACGAGGCGATGGACCCGGCCTCCACGGTCTACCGCCGGTGGACGCTGCACGGCACCAGCCACATGCTCGGCATCGACGTGCACGACTGCGCCAACGCGCGCAAGGAGACCTACCGCGACGGCCCGCTCGGCGAGGGCTACGTGCTCACCGTCGAGCCGGGGCTCTACTTCCAGCCGGAGGACGAGCTGGTCCCCGAGGAGCTGCGGGGCATCGGCGTGCGGATCGAGGACGACATCCTGGTCACCGCCGACGGTCCGGTGAACCTCTCGGCCGGGCTGCCGCGCCGCTCGGACGAGGTGGAGACTTGGCTGGCCGAGCAGCGTGAGGCAGGACCCCGCCTGCCCGGCTGAGCCTCCGGGCCGCGTTCCACTGCGGGCCCCACCACCGCAGGACGGTGGTGGGGCCCGCCTTTTGCGCCTTCAAGGTCCGAATGCGGGCTTTTTTCGGATACGTCTTCCTCGCGAGGAACCTTCTCATACGGTGTCGAACAGAGGCTACAACCGGTTTGTAGCTGGTCGCCCGGCCTGGGGCGGTGCGACCCGTTTGGGAAGAACCGAAAGGGCGGAAGGCTCTCATGTCCAACGACGTAACGACACCCGACGGCGGGGCCCCGATGGGCACCCCGCCGACGAGCAGGCGGCGGGCGCTCTGGGTCGCCACCGGCGTGGCCGGGCTGACCGGCGTCGTCGGTCTGGCGGCGCTGGGTGGCCTCGCCGCTCGGGACGACAAGTCCGGCGGCACGGAGCCGGTGGCGGACAACCACGCCGCGGCGCCGCAGCACTCCGACAAGGACTCCCGCGAGGAAGGCAAGGGCGACGAGCACGGCAAGGACCGTGGCCAGGAAGGCCGCGAGTGGGGCGAGTGGGGTGACAAGGGCGACCACGGCAAGGTCCGTGACGTGCCCTGCGACGACGACGCCCTGGTCGACGCCCTCGACCTGACCAACCGGGACCACGGCGGCACCCTGAAGCTGGCCGAGAACTGCACCTACGAGGTCGGCGTCAAGGACCGCAAGTTCGGCGCCGCCCTGCCCGAGATCAAACAGGACGTCACCATCAAGGGCAACGGCTCCACCATCAAGCGCGACGCCGAGGACACCTTCCGGATCTTCCGCGTCGTCGACGGCGGCGCCCTGACCCTCAAGGACCTCACCGTCAAGGGCGGCAACGCCAACGAGTTCAAGTACGGCGGCGGCGGGCAGCCGCCGGCCCCGGCCAACGGTGCCCCGGTCGACGGGGCGGCGCTCACGCCGATGGCGTCAGGCCCGATGGGTGGGGACGAGAAGCGGGGCGAGGGTGACGGCGGCGCGCTGCTGGTCGAGCGCGGCGGCAAGGCCCACCTGTCCCACGTCAAGCTCACCCACAACAACGCCGAGGGCAACGGCGGCGCGATCGCCAACTACGGCCGCGTCTGGGTCGAGGACAGCAAGGTCTACGACAACCACGCCCAGGGCGACGGCGGCGGCATCTTCAACCAGGGCGTACTCAAGGTCGAAGAGTCCCACGTCGACGACAACACCGCCGGCGGCAACGGCGGCGGCATCGCCAACGGCAACGGCGAGCAGCACGGCGGGCACGGTCCGGCCGACCTCGCCGGCGCCGAGGTGGAGAAGGACGCCAAGGGCGGCCACGACAAGTACCACGCCGGCACGGTCGAGATCATCGGGGCGCACGAGGGCAAGGACGCCTCCCTGAGCACGCTGAGCCACAACCGGGCCGGCAGGAACGGCGGCGGCCTGTTCAGCAGCGGCGGCTTCGTCACGGTCTCCTTCACCGCGATCGGCGGCAACACCGCCTGCGGGAACGGCGGTGGCGTCTACGCCGAGAACACCGACCTCGACCTCGACAAGGTCCACGTCGCCGGGAACCACGCCGACGGCAACGGCGGCGGCGTGGTCGTCACCGGCGGCACGCACTGGGCCGGGAAGGACCACGGCGCGGCGGGGGCCACCATCTCGGACAGCGTCATCGTCGACAACACCGCCAACCGCTTCGGCGGCGGCATCTTCAACGGCGAGTGGCTCGTCAAGATCGAGGACGGCTTCCTCACCCGCGAGCACGACGAGGACGACAACGCCACCCTCACCATCCGCGACACCCTGGTCAAGGGCAACACCGCCCTCAACGGCGGCGGCATCTTCAACAACAAGGCGAAGATCACCCTCACCAAGACCCACGTCACCAAGAACACCGCCACCGACTCCAGCAAGCTGCACCGCGTCGCCGGCGGCGTCCTCAACAACGAAGGACACGTCAAGCTCGACGACGAGTCCCTCATCAGCAACAACGACCCCACCAACTGCGCCAACACCGTCGAGGACTGCTTCAACTGAACCACCACATAACCGCCGGAGCCCTCCTCCCGCCACCGCGGCGGGAGGAGGGCTCCGGACCCGGCATCGCTGTCGCGGTTCCTGCCCGCCGCCCGCCGCTCGCCTCCCGACCGACCGTCGCCACCTCCCGCACCGCCCGTCCCGGCACGGTGTCCCCGACCGGGGCCTCCCGTCCCTGCTGCGCCACCCCGACCCACCCGCACCCTTATGCGGGTTTTTTTCGTATATGGCCACGAGGCGAAGAAGGCTCTCATACGGTCGTGTTCAGCAGCTACAACCGATTTGTAGCGAAGGCCGCCTCGCTGTGGCGAAGCGACCTTGTCAGGTACAAGGAGAGGGCAGAGAGCTCCGATGTCCAACTACCTTCGCAATAACGATGACGCCACCCGCGAGACCGTTTCCCCGCTCCGGCGCCGCCGGCTCTGGCTCGCCACCGGCGTCGTGGGCCTGACCGGAGCGGTCAGCCTCGCCGGCGTGGCCTACGCGACGACCGGGGTCACCGGTCCGCACCGGCTCGCCGACGTGAAGTGGTCGACCGCGCAGCAGCTCAGCGACGACGCCCACGGCGACGACGAGGGCGGGTACGGCGAGGACGAGTACGGCCGGGACGAGCACGGCAAGGACGGCAAGGACCGTGGCCAGGAAGGCCGCGCCAAGGGCGAGTGGGGCGAGTGGGGCGACAAGGGCGACCACGGCAAGGTCCGTGACGTGCCCTGCGACGACGACGCCCTGGTCGACGCCCTCGACCTGACCAACCGGGACCACGGCGGCACCCTGAAGCTGGCCGAGAACTGCACCTACGAGGTCGGCGTCAAGGACCGCAAGTTCGGCGCCGCCCTGCCCGAGATCAAGCAGGACGTCACCATCAAGGGCAACGGCTCCACCATCAAGCGCGACGCCGAGGACACCTTCCGGATCTTCCGCGTCGTCGACGGCGGCGCCCTGACCCTCAAGGACCTCACCGTCAAGGGCGGCAACGCCAACGAGTTCAAGTACGGCGGCGGCGGGCAGCCGCCGGCCCCGGCCAACGGTGCCCCGGTCGACGGGGCGGCGCTCACGCCGGCCCAGCCGGCCGCCCCGGCCGCCCCGGCGGTCGCGGGGGCTCAGGGCGCCGCCGCCGCGCAGGCCGCCACGGCGCCGGCGCAGGCCGCTCCGATGGCGGCGGCCGCTCCGGTGGTCGCAGCCGCTCCGGTGGCCGTGGCCGCTCCGGTCGCGGACGCGCCGGGCAAGGACGAGAAGCGGGGCGAGGGTGACGGCGGCGCGCTGCTGGTCGAGCGCGGCGGCAAGGCCCACCTGTCCCACGTCAAGCTCACCCACAACAACGCCGAGGGCAACGGCGGCGCGATCGCCAACTACGGCCGCGTCTGGGTCGAGGACAGCAAGGTCTACGACAACCACGCCCAGGGCGACGGCGGCGGCATCTTCAACCAGGGCGTACTCAAGGTCGAAGAGTCCCACGTCGACGACAACACCGCCGGCGGCAACGGCGGCGGCATCGCCAACGGCAACGGCCTGTCCGGCAAGCACGACGCCGAAGCCTCGGCGCTCAAGGGCTACGACCCGAAGGGCAAGCACGACGAGGCCGGCACGGTCGAGATCATCGGCTCCGACCACGGCAAGGACGGCGTCAAGTCCACCCTGTCGCACAACCGCGCCGGGAAGAACGGCGGCGGCCTGTTCAGCAGCGGCGGCACCGTCACCGTCTCCTTCACCGCGATCACCGACAACACCGCCTGCGAGAACGGCGGTGGCGTCTACGCCGAGAACACCGACCTCGACCTCGACAAGGTCCACGTCGCCAAGAACCACGCCGACGGCAACGGCGGCGGCGTGGTGGTCACCGGTGGCAAGCACTGGGGCTACCCCAACAACAAGGACGAGGCCAGCGCCACCATCTCGGACAGCGTCATCGTCGACAACACCGCCAACCGCTTCGGCGGCGGCATCTTCAACGGCGAGTGGCTCGTCAAGATCGAGGACGGCTTCCTCACCCGCGAGCACGACGAGGACGACAACGCCACCCTCACCATCCGCGACACCCTGGTCAAGGGCAACACCGCCCTCAACGGCGGCGGCATCTTCAACAACAAGGCGAAGATCACCCTCACCAAGACCCACGTCACCAAGAACACCGCCACCGACTCCAGCAAGCTGCACCGCGTCGCCGGCGGCGTCCTCAACAACGAAGGACACGTCAAGCTCGACGACGAGTCCCTCATCAGCAACAACGACCCCACCAACTGCGCCAACACCGTCGAGGACTGCTTCAACTGACCTGACGGTCCCGGGGTACGGACCGGCCCCCCTGCCACTCGTGGCAGGGGGGCCGGTCCGCTGGTGGATCAGCTCTGGACGAAGACCGCCACGCTGCGCGCCGGCACCGTGAACGTGCCCTTGGCCCGGTCGAACGAGGCCGTCCGCAGCGCCGGATCGGCCGACTCGCGCAGCACCGGGTGCAGCGCCACGGTCGCCCCGCGCAGACCGCTCACGGTCTGCTTCGCCGTCTCCGGGGTGGCGTTGAAGACGACCGTCACCGACTTCCACTTCCCGTCCAGCCCGCGGGCGTCCAGGGTCATGGTGAGCACGCCCGGGGTCTCCTTCTCCCCGGACAGCGGGAACGCGACCCGCTTCTGCACCTGCTCGGCGGTGGACAGGCCGAACACCGGCGAGGAGCGCCGGACCCGCAGCAGCTCCGCGTACCGGGCGTCGGCCAGCTCGATCGCCGCGCAGTCCGGCACCAGCTTCGGATCGGCCAGCAGCGGCTTCGCGTACGGCCACTTGTCCTTGTTGTCCTGCTCCGGCGGCAGGCCGGCGCCGAACCCGTTGCCCTGGGCGCAGTCCCAGCGGATCTGGTTGAACCAGTCACCGGAGTTGTACGAGTTGCGATCCAGCGACTTCGAGCGCAGCCGCTCCGAGCCGGCCGTCACGAACCCGGTGCCCTGCCCGAGCGCGGTGGTGGCCAGCGCCAGCACCTGCATCCGCGCCCGGTCCTGCGCCGAGGTCCCCTGCGGCAGCTTGTACGCCAGCGCGTCGTAGAGGATCTCGTTGTCGTGCGCGTCGACGTACGTGACCGCCTCGCCCGGCGCCGCTGTGTAGCCGGCCGGGGAGCCGTTGTAGTCGACCTGGGCGCCGGTGACCGTCTTCCCGGAGGAGTCGGTGAACCGGTAGTCGCGCAGGTTGCCGGTCAGGCCCACCTTGATCAGGTCGTGGCCGTGCAGCAGCCGGGCCTTCTGCTCGGCCGCCGAGCCGTTCACCGCGTCCCCGTTGGGGTCGGTGAACAGGCCGGAGGCGAAGCCCTGCACGCGCGGGTTGGCGTCGAACGGTCCGCCGCCGCGCACCGCGTCGCGGAGCCGGTCGTTGAACGTGCCGATCCCGGTGCCGGCCATGTTGGCCTGGGTGGCCTGGACGAACCGGGCGTCGTTGGCGACCTCGCCGAAGTTCCAACCCTCGCCGTAGAGCAGGATCTTCCGGCCGTCCACCCCGTCGCGGGCGAGCGTGAGCTTGTCCAGCGCGGCCCGCACGGCCAGGATGTTCGCCTTCGGGTGGTGACCCATCAGGTCGAACCGGAAGCCGTCCACCTTGTACGCCTTGGCCCAGGTGACCAGCGAGTCCACCACGAGCTTGCCCATCATGGCGTGCTCCGGGGCCGTGTTGGCGCAGCAGGTCGAGTTGGCGACCGCGCCGTCGTCCAGCAACCGGTGGTAGTAGCCGGGCACCACCTGGTCGAGCACCGACTTTCCGTCGGTCCCCGCCGCCGAGGTGTGGTTGTAGACCACGTCCATGACCACCCGCAGGCCGGCCTGGTTCACCCCGGCGACCATCTGCCGGAACTCGGTGGTCCGCTTCGCGCCGCTCGGGTCGACCGCGTAGCCGCCCTCCGGGACGGTGTAGTGCAGCGGGTCGTACCCCCAGTTGTAGCCGTCGGTCTCGGCCACCGCCGCGACGCACTTCTGCTGCTCCTCCGAGTCCGGCGGAAGCTTCGCCAGATCACAGGCGGGCCGGGCCTGGTCGGCCCGCTTCTCCGGGATGGTGGCGAAGTCGAACGCGGGCAGCAGGTGCAGGTAGTTGACCCCGGCGTCGCCGAGCGCCCGCAGGTGCGTCATCCCGGCGGTCTTCGGGTCGGTGAAGGCGAGGTAGGTGCCCCGCCTCTCCGCCGGGACCGTGCTGTCGGCGATGGAGAAGTCGCGCACCGACAGCTCGGAGATCTGCGCCTTGGACGCGGGCGCCGCCGCGGGCTTGCGCAGCTTCGACCAGCCGGCCGGCGCGAGCGCCGGGTCGCTCAGGTCGACGATCTGGCTGTGCGTCGAGTTCGGCGCGAGCGCCACCGAGTACGGGTCGGTCACCGACGCGGTGACCACCTTCTGCGCCGCCGGCTGCCACGCCTCGACCTGGTAGCGGTAGTAGCGGCCGGTCCACGCCCTGGTGCCGCGCACCGACCAGACGCCGGTGCGGTCGTTGCGGCTCATCGCCACCGTGCTCGGCTGTGCCGTCGGCGAGTCGAACAGCTGCAGCGACACCTTCCGGGCGGTCGGCGCCCAGACGGCCAGGGTGGGCACCCGGCCGGCGAACGTCGGGCCGAGCTTCGCCCCGGTGGCCGCCGCGTAGACGTCGTCGAGCACGCCCGGGATCTGCACCCCGGTGGCGCCGAGCAGGGCGCCCTCGGCGTCCCGCTCGGTGACCACGAGCTGCCCGCGCAGCGCCGCCGGCACCTTGGCCAGGTCGGCGCGGTCCAGCGTGAACGCGCGATAAGTCCAGAGCTGGGGGTACGCCTGCCGTTGCGCCTCGGTCAGCCCGTTGCGCTGCGCCCGCAGCGGCAGCGTGGTGTACGTGCCGGTCAGCTCGCCGTCGGCGATGCCGATCCCGCCGGCCGGGGCGGCGACCAGCGCGTACCGCTTGCCGTCGGTCGGTCCGGTGGCCCAGGCGACGGTGGACCGGTCGATCCACTGCGCCTTCTGCTTGGTCAGGTCGAGGTCCTTGGCGGTGCCGGTGGTGGCGGCCGGCAGCAGCCGACCCTTGACCCCCGCCAGCAGCCAGACCTCGTGCCCGACGGCGGTCAGGTCCAGCCGCTGGTCGTCCGGCTGGTCCTTCTCGTCGCCGGAGTGCAGGATGTAGCTCAGCCCGGTCGCGCCGGCGGCGAGGGGCACCCGGAACACCGCGCCGTAGGCGTCGATCTTCTCCGGCTTGAGCGGGGCGGCCCAGTCGGTCGGGTTGGCCGCGCCGTCCCACAGGTGCAGGCCCCAGCCGTCGTAGTTGCCGTCGGCCTTGCGCCAGTGGATGACCGCGGTGCCCTGGTCGACCGGCGGGTCGGGCTCGCCGGTGGCGGCCTGCCGGGTCGGGTAGAGCGTCGGGTCGCCCTGCTTCACCCAGACCTCGCCGGTCTGGGTCACGTCGATGGTGCGGTCGTTCGCCACGTCCTTGTTGCCGTCTTTGTCGACCACGAGAAAGCCGACCGACTTCGCGCCCGGCTTGAGCTTCACCCAGGCGAACCGGCCGTACGAGTCCTCACCGGCGAACGGCTGCCCCTTGGGCCACTCGGTGGCGTACGCCGGGTCGATGTCGCCCCAGGCGTAGAGCCCCCAGTCGTCGTACCCGCCGGCCGGGCGCTGGTAGTGCACGATCGCCCAGTCCCGGGACGCGCCCTGGGCCGGGGTGCCGACGGTGCCGGTGGTGCGGGCGGTGGCGGTCCGGCCCTTGCCGTCGCGGACCACCGCCTTGTACTCGACCTTCGTGCCGCCGGGCAGGCCGGTCAGGTCGTGGTGGACCGTGTACGGGGCCCGGTCGGCGGTGCCCAGCAGCGTCCACTTGCCGCCGGGGACCCGGGCGGCGAACGTGACGGTGGCCAGCGGGTCACCCTCGACCTGGGCGGTGATCGCGGTCCGGGTGGGCACCGGCGCGTCACCCGGCTCGGTGAGCGTGATCCGCGGGGCCGCGCCGGCCGCCGGGATGGCCCGGTCGGCCTTGAGCACCACGGCCGACATCGCCGGCACGGTGAGGCTCAGCTTGCCGTCGCCGCCGGCCGTGGCGGTGGCGGCGCCGCCGTACACGCCGGTGAAGCGGGTGCCGGCCGACCACGTGTCCACGGTGACAGTCTGCGGGGTCGAGGCGTTGTTCACCGCCGCGACGTACTCCACCCGATCGGACGGAAGGACGCGGGAGAACGCGAAGACGCCCGGGCCGTCGGCGGCGTGGCGGGTGACCTGGACGCCGTCGCGCAGCGCCGGGTGCGCGGCCCGCAGCTTGCCCAGCTCGGCGATGGTCCGGTAGAGCGGGTGACGGGTGTCGTACTGGTCCACGGCGTGGGTGCGGGTGGTGCCGATCAGGTCGTCGTCGAGGTAGTCCGCCGTGCGCGAGGCGAACATGTCCTGGCGGGCGTCCTTGTCCCCACCGGGGCCGGTGAAGCCCTGCTCGTCGCCGGAGTAGACCACCGGCTGACCGCGGGTGAGGAACATCAGCTGGTGGGCGAGCTGGTCGCGGCGCAGTTGGGCGGCGTCGTCCCCGCCGGCAGCGGCGATGAACGAGCCGATCCGGCCCATGTCGTGGTTGCCGAGGAACGTGGTCAGCCGGTTCGCGTTCGTGTCGCGGGCGGAGTAGAGGTCGTCCTTGGCGTACACGTCGGCGAGCGCCTTGGCCGAGCCGTCGGCGGCGGTGTACCCGCGCGCGGCCTCCTGGAACGAGAAGTCGAGCGTGGCGGGCAGGCCGCCCTGCCGCACGTAGGTCGACTCGATCTCCTGGTCGGCGCTGTAGACCTCGCCGAACATGAAGAAGTCCTTCTTGCCGGCCTTCGCGGCGGCGGCGTCGATGCCCCGGGTGAACTGCGGCCAGAAGTCGAGGTTGGCGTGCTTGACCGTGTCCAGGCGGAAGCCGTCGACACCGGCCTTCCCGATCCACTGGGCGTAGATGTCGGTCATGCCGCGCACCACCTCGGGACGCTCGGTCCACAGGTCGTCGAGGCCGAAGAAGTCGCCGTACTCGCTGTTCTCACCGGCGAAGGTGGAGTCACCCCGGTTGTGGTACATGGTCGGGTCGTTGAGCCACGCCGGGACCTTGACCTTCGCGTCGGCCGGGCTGGCGAACGTCGGGGTGTACGGGAACGACGTCGAGTTCACCGCGGGGAACTTCCGCGTGCCGTCGGCGTAGTTGCGGTCCTCGAAGGCCCGGCCCTGCGCGTCCGTGTACGGCGCGGTCTTCTTGTCCACGTAGCCGTACTTGTCCTCGGCGTACCGGATGATGTCGGCGGTGTGGTTGACGATGATGTCGAGGTAGACCTTGATCCCGCGCCGGTGCGCCAGGTCCACCAGCTTCTTCAGCTCCGCGTTGGTGCCGAAGTGCGGGTCGACCTGGGTGAAGTCGGTGATCCAGTAGCCGTGGTAGCCGGCCGAGACGTCGGCGCCGGTGCCCTGCACCGGCCGGTTCTTGAAGATCGGCGCCAGCCAGATGGCGGTGGTGCCCATCCCCTGGATGTAGTCCATCTTGTCGATGACGCCCTTGAGGTCGCCGCCGTGGTAGAAGCCCTTGTCCTTCGGGTCCAGGCCGGTGGCGAGCCGGTCGCCACGGAGGCCGCCGGTGTCGTTGCGCTTGTCGCCGTTGGCGAAGCGGTCCGGCAGCACGAAGTAGAACTGCTCCGCCTTGGCGGTGGTCCGGCCGGCCTTGAGCAGCGTGTCGGCGGACGGCTCGCGGTCCCACTGCGGGGCGTTCCCGGCCGCGAGCACGTCGGGGGTGGTGGCGCGGTCGGTGCCGTCGGCGTTCAGCTGGTGGAGGGCCACCGGAACGCCGACGAGGGTGAGTACGAGGGAGGAGACCAGGGCGAGCAGCGCCTTGGGGGATATCGGCGGCGGTTTCATCGACGGCCTTTCTCTGGTCGCTGATTCGCCCGCACGCTAGCCCTTGCCGAAACATTCTGCAATACCTTGCAAACGATGCCGCAACAAAGCAGTCATCTTGCAAAAGCAGGTGGGGTCGCCCCGCCGGCTCAGAGCCCGGCGCAGGTCACGCCGTCGACCGCGCAGCTCGCCGGACGGGAGCCCGCCCGTTCGATGTGGAACTGCACCGGCACCGACGCGCCCGCGGCCAGGTCGACACCGCTGCGGTAGGTGAACACGTCGTCGGCGAAGCCGAACGTGCCCTGCTCGGCGCCCTGCACCCAGGCCGTGACCAGCCGGCCCCCGGGGAACGTCAACCGCACCGTCCAACCCTGCGCCGCGCCGCCGGTGTTGACCAGCCGCACCTCGCCGATGAAACCGCCGTCGAAGGTGCTCACCACCGCGTACCGGCCGGTCACCGCGGACGGCGGGGCCGGCGGCGGAGGCGGCGGGGCGGGTCGGCCGCCGGCGCGCGGGCTGCTCGTCGGCGCGACCGGCGTCGGCGCGGCGGGCAGCACGGTCGACCGCGGGGACAGCCCCGGGACCACGGGCCGCGCGGCCGTGCTCGGCGGAGCGGCCGGGCCGCCGGAGGGGGTGGGCGGGGACGACGGCAGCCCCGGCAGCGACATCACCGGGTCCGACGGCGCGGCCGCCGGGAACGTCCGCCGGCCCCGCACCGAGCCGAGCGCCACCACCAGCAGCACCACCATCACGATGACCCCGATCGCGACCAGGATCCAGGGCGACGAGGTGATGGCGGCCCCGGGCGAGGAGCCGGGGCGACGCGTACGGGACATGGTCCTCCGTTCGGCGGGCCGGGCCAGCGTAGCCACGGAGACCGGGGTACGGCGAGCGGTCCGCCGGGTCTGCCGCGAGACGGGAGGCACCTGATACGTTGCACGCCGATCAATGACCACAATGGCTCGTGCAGCCGGCAGGACGGGTGGCAGTGACTCAGTGGCAGGGCAACATCCGGCGAGCGTCCACGCAGGACGCCGCCGTCGTGACCGCAATCCTCGCCGAGGCGTTCATGCGCGACCCGGTGAGCGGCTGGATCTTCCCGGCCGACGACCACCGCGCGCGGGTGCACCCCGCGTTCTTCGGGCCGTTCGTCGCCCTCGCGCTGCGGACCGGTGAGGTCCACGTCGCCGGGGACGGTCTGGGCGCCACGCTCTGGCTGCCGGTCGGGGGCGACCACGCCGAGGACGAGGGCGAGGAGCTCGCCGACCTGGAGAACGCGATCGGGCCGGAGGCGATGAAGCGCTTCGGCGTGCTCGACGAGCTGATGGCCGCCAACCATCCCGGCGAGCCGCACTGGTACCTGCCGTTCATCGGCGTGCACCCCGACCACCACGGAAAGGGTGTCGGATCGGCGTTGCTGCGCGACCGGCTGGCCGAGCTGGACCGAGCCGGCACCGCCGCGTACCTCGAGGCCAGCACTCCGCGCAACGCCGCGCTCTACGAGCGTCTCGGCTTCCGGCGCCGCCCGGTGACGCTGGACCTGCCCGAGGGACCCAGCCTCTACCCGATGTGGCGCGACCCCGCCTGAGCGGGTCGGTCCCGCCCCGGCCCGTCGGGGCGGGACCTCAGCGGCGTACCGTCGTGGTGCTGGCGTCGAGCGCGCCGACCACGGCGGCGAGCAGCCCGTCGAGCTGCGCCGGCAGGAACCGCCGGCAGTCCCGCATCCGGCCGCCCACCTGCGGGTCGAAGATGTGCGTGGCGAGCCCGACCGCCTCGGCGAGGCTTGCCAGCAGCAGCGTGCCCGGGTCCAGCTCAGCCGGGGACGAGTGCATCAGCATGGCGGTCAGCCGCACCCGGGGCGAGGCCGCCTGGTTCGGGTCGATGGCCGGCCAGCGGACCGACCGGCCGATGAGCTTGCCCTGCTCGCGCCGCAGGACGCCGGCGGTGACCAGCCGGGTGCCGACCCGCTCGTTGATGTTGAGCTGGGTGCGCAGGTAGCGGATCCACAGCCGGGCCGGATGCGCGCCCTCACGACGCAGGATCTCGGTGATCAGCAGGTCGGTCAGCGGCTCCTGCCACAACCGCGGGTCGACCGCGGCGATGCCGCCACCGTCGAGCGCGATCCGCCCCTCGAACATCAGCTCGGCGAGCGCGGCACCGGCCAGCCCGCACTCCAGCCGGTCGACGGCGACGTGCGGCTTACCGGTGAACTCGTCGTGTCCGATGAGGAACAGCGCATCGGCGAGCCGGTACGTGGCTTGTGCCCCGGGGTAGGTCATGGTCCATCCTCGAACGGTGGCCGTGATCGTCGACACGGGACGGTACGGCATGACCACGCACAGCTCAATTCCGGTCGTACACGCGCGCCCCAATCGATATCGAAGTGGGGTTGTGACGATCCGTGATCACCAATACCCTGCTTCAGGCTGTTCCGAAGTAGACACCTCTACCCCCTCACCCCCTCCCCTGGAGAAGCCTTGTCCTCCGATCCGTTCTTCTCCGACGGTGGGCTGCGCCGTGGCCGTCTCGGCACCGCCCATCTCGTCTTCTTCACCGTCGCCGCATCGGCCCCGCTGACCGTTCTCGGCGGCGGTGTCACCACCATGTACGCCGTCAGCGGCAACATCGGCGCCGCGCTCGGCTACGTGCTGCTCGCCGCCGTCCTCGCGGTCTTCGCCACCGGCTACGCCGCGATGAGCCGGTACGTCGCCAACGCCGGCGCGTTCTACGCGTACATCGCCAACGGCCTCGGCCGGGCCGGCGGGGTGGCCGGCTCGGCGGTCGCGCTGGCCGCGTACAACGCCATCCAGATCGGCCTCTACGGGCTGCTCGGCGCCATCGTCTCCGACTTCATGTCGGCCAAGGCCGGGCTGGACCTGGCCTGGTGGGTCTGGGCGCTGCTGGCCTGGGTCTTCATCGGCGTGCTCGGCGTGCTGCGCATCGACCTCAACGCGAGCGTGCTGGCGGTGCTGCTCGTCCTCGAGTGCATCGTGGTGCTGATCTTCGACCTGGTCGCGTTCGCCCACCCGGCCGGCGGCAGCGTCACCACCGCCGGCATCAGCCCCGGGCAGCTGTTCGGGGCCGGGTTCGGCGCCGTGCTCGCCTTCACCATCGCCTCCTTCACCGGCTTCGAGAGCGGCGCCATCTACAGCGAGGAGGTGAAGGACCCGCGGCGCACGGTGGCCCGCGCCACCTACATCGCGGTCGCCTTCACCGGTCTGTTCTACGCCTTCTCCGCCTGGGCGCTGACCGTGCTCACCGGGCCGGAGAACGCGCCGCAGGCCAGCGGCGAGGCCGGGCCGGGCGTCGTCTTCGGCGCCCTCGACCAGTACACCGGCGCGGTCGTCGCGGACATCGCCAACGTCCTGTTCATCACCAGCGTGCTCGCCGCCCTGCTGTCGTTCCACAACGGCGTCGCCCGCTACCTGTTCGCGCTGGGCCGGGAGAACGTCCTGCCCCGCTTCCTCGGCGCCACCTCCAGCCGCAGCGGCGCTCCGGTCGCGGGCTCGCTGGTGCAGAGCGTGCTGGCCGTGGTCGTCTTCCTGGCGTTCGCGGTCACCGGCCGGGACCCGGTCATCGACCTGTTCACCTGGCTGTCCGGCTCGGCCGCGGTCGGTGTCGTGCTGCTGATGACGCTCACCTCCGCCGCCGTCGTCGGCTTCTTCCGGGGCCGCTCCGGCCCGGAGACGCTGTGGCAGCGGGCGATCGCCCCGGCACTCGGCACGGTTCTGCTCACCGCCGTGCTGCTGGTGCTGCTGTTCAACTTCGACGCGCTGCTCGCGCCGGACACCGCGAGCTATCTCAAGTGGCTGCTGCCGGCGATCCCGGTGATCGCCGGTGCGCTCGGCCTGATCTGGGGCGCGGTGCTGCGGACCAGCCGGCCGGACACCTACCGCCGGATCGGCCAGGTGACCGAGGAGGGCCTGCACGAGCCGGGCCTGCACTCGGCGCCCGAGGCCGACCGCTGGGTCGGCAGCCGCCGCTGACAGGTAAGGAGGGGCCCCTTCTTAACGCATGCGGTAGAGGAGGGGCCCCCGCTTAACACCGGGGGCGGTTCAGGCGGTGCGGATGACGGTGCAGATCACCGGGCCTTCGTCGGTGGTCCGCAGCACGTAGCGGTAGCGCTCGCCCGGCACCGCGCCACCCTGGCTGTCCAGGAACTCCCACCGCACCGCCACCTCGGTGAGCAGCGCCGACACCTGCTGCACGTCCTCGATCTGGGCGTTCGCGGCGACCAGTTCCCGCTCCTGGTAGTCGGGTGCGGCGCCGACGAAGCTCAGCGCCACGGCGGCCGGCGAGGTGAACGAGAAGCTGTAGGTGTCGGCGACCACCAGCCCGGGCAGGGCGTAGCAGCCGGCGATGGCCGGCACGTCGGCGGTGGTCAGCGCCACGCCGTACCGGTCGAAGAAGTCGGTCAGCGTGTCGAGGTCGGTGGAAGCCGTCACGAGGCTCCTCATTACCGGCCGGCCGACCGGGCAAACCTGGTCAGCGGGGTGGGATGCGCACCTCGATCTCCGCGCCGAGCTGCGCGCCGCCGGTCAGGGCCAGGTCGTCGCCGCTCCAGAACCGCCCCGGGTCGTACCAGTTGGGGCGCCGGCCGGCGGGCAGCAGCCCCATCGCCTCGTAGGTCACCGCGACCACCTCCGCGCAGTACGCCGTCTCCAGCGCCCGGTCGCGGCCGGAGGTCCGGCCGCCCTCGGTCGACCCGCTCCCGTCCGTCGGCGGGCCCCCGTCCGGGGTGAATGGACGGCGGCGGGGGTGCGGCACCCGGCCCCGGGCCCAGCGCCACGCGAGCTGCGCCGTCGACGGGAAGGGCGTTCCATCGAGACGGGCCACGGTACGCAGCACCGCCTCCTCCATCGCGGCGTCGACCGGCGGTTCGAGCTGACGCAGCCAGCCCCGCTGGCCGTAGCGGTTGGCCCAGACGCAGACCGCGTCGCGCAGGTCGTGCAGTTGCACGCCGCGCTGGTGCGTGCCGGTCCACATGTCCGGCAGCGAGCGGCCCAGCTCCGCGTGCCACATCAACGGCGGCATGTCGTCCAGCACCACCGCCATACCCACGTGGTTGACCGGGCTGTTGGTGGTGAACTGGATGGCCCGATCGGGCACGCTGCGTCCGCGGAACACCCACAGGTCGCCGGTGCGGGTCAGCTCCACGGCCTCGTCCAGGCTGATGCTCATGGAGGACTACCCTAAGCCGATGCGGCAACGAGTGCGGTGGTGGAAGCTGCTCGGCCTGGCCGGTCTCGCCGGCGTCGCGGCGACGGGCGTGGTCGTGGCCCGGGCGGAACGACGGCGGCGGGCGTACACCCCGGAGGAGATCCGGGACCGGCTGCGCGAGCGGCACGCGAAGGCTTCTTCCTCCTCCTGACTGGAGGGTTACGGGCGGCGGTGACCTGCCCTATCATCGGTGCGATGGGAAACAGTTTCTGGGAGACGCAGTTTATTCTCGATCCCCCACCCGCCCCGACCGAGCGACACGGTGACGTCGACCTGCACCTGCCGGCCGGCGACGGTCCCCACCCCGGCGTGGTGGTGGTGCACGGCGTCCCCGGCCCTCCGCAGGCGCCGGACGCCCGGGACTGGCCGCTCTACCGCGGCTACGGCGCCCTGCTCGCCGACCGAGGCGCGGTCGTCGCGATCCCTCGGCTCGCCGTGGCGAGCCCCGACGACCTGACCACCGTCGCCACCCGCATCGCCGACGCCGCCGCCCTGCTCCGGGCCGATCCCCGCGTCGACAGCGACCGCTTGGCAGTGTGGTTCTTCTCCGGCGCGGGCCTGCTGCTCGGCGACTGGCTGCGCGACCCGCCCCGCTGGCTGCGCGGCCTCGCCGCGACGTACCCGCTTCTGGCGCCCCTGCCCGACTGGCCTCCGATCGACCGGCGCTTCCACCCGCTCGACGCCCTCATCCCGCCCACTCCCACTCCCCCACAGCCGACGCCGCCGGACCGGCGGGCGCCGCCGGCGCGACGGGCGCGGCCGGCGCGACGGGCGCGGCCGGCGCGACGGGCGCGGCCGGCGCGACGGGCGCGGCCGGCGCGACGGGCGCGGCCGGCGCGACGGGCGCGGCCGGCGCGACGGGCGCGGGCTCGGCCGGTGTGGTTCCCGCCGTCGGCGCTCCGCCGACGCTCGTGCTGACCCGGGTCGGGCGGGACCGACCCGAGGTCGCCTCCACCGTCGCGGCGTTCACCGCCGCCGCCGAGCGACAGGGTTTGCCGATGCGCGTGGTGGACGTACCGAACGGACGGCACGGATTCGACGCTCTGGACCACACCGAGGAATCCCGGACTGCCGTCCGCACCGCCCGGGACGCCCTGCTCGACCTGCTCACCTGACGTCCCGATCCATGACGCCGAGATGCCGGCGACACGGCGGGGCTCTTCGCGGCGACGTGGCTGGTGCCGGGTGCCGACCCTCGGGTGGGACGCCCCGGGGTGAGCCTGGCCTGCTGTCGGTGCGTCGGGCCGTGACATTCGCGTGTCCGCCAGCCGGCCGCCGAATGCGGGCGACGCCGGGCCGGTTGCTCGGTCGCCGCCCCTGCACCCAGGACGGATCGGGCACAGCCCGCGCCCGCAGCACTCGCCTCCGCAACGCCTTTCGAGCTGATATCAGAAACGACTCGGAGGGCCGGGACCCGCCCGCGACCAGAGCGTGAGTCGCTTCCGGGCGTCGGCGCCCTTCCGCGAGGAGAGCGTGAGTCGTTGACGGCATCAGCTCGATAGGCAGCGTGACGGGGCGCCGCCCGGCCCGTGCGGGGTCACCAGACGTCCCCCGTCGGTGGTGCCCGCCGGCCGGATGCCAACTGCGCCGTGTGGGGTGTTGGCTGCTCGCCTCAGGATCACCGCCCGGGACGCCTCGAGATCTTGGAAGGAAACGGCCCCGATGGAGGCCGCTACCTTCCAAGATCTCGGGACCGTCGACCAGAGCCGACGTCGACGCGGAGGTGTCCGGAGATAACCGCCCTGATGTCCGGTTCGGCGGGCCGCCACGCACAGTGGCTGCGTGCCATGAACCCGTGTGCCGGGTTTGGCGGTGGTCGGCGCCACCGTGAGCGTGGAATCGGTGCCGGGGGTGCGGCGTTGTACCGGGTAGACCACGCGCCGCCCCGACCATCGCGTCGGCAGGCCAGGCCCGGTCGGAATGACCGGCCCCCCGCCGGTGGTTACATCCCCCTGAGCCGCCCGTGCAGGCCCCCCCGCTGGCCGCCGCGCAGGCCCCGTGCACGCCCTGTCGGGCTGCCGGACTTTCAGACTTCCCCCCTTTCACACGGCACCCCCGTGCCGTGCCCCCACCCCCCCCTTTGGGAGGCATCATCATGGCTACCACTCTGCTGCGTAAGACCGTGCTGACCGCTGCTGGTATCGCCGCGACCGCCGGTGGCATCGCCGGCCCCGCGATCGCCGCCCACGCCGCCCCCACCGACACCACCACCGTGGTCGCCGACCGCAAGGGCCACGGTGAGCGGGAACTCGACGTGCGCTACGAAGCCCAGCCGAACTTCTACTACTGCGGCCCCGCCGCCACCCGCAACGCCATCAGCGTCCTGGGCAAGAACATCGACGTCCACGCCATGGCCCGCGAAATGGGCACCACCGAAGCCGGCACCAACAGCATCAACGACATCACCCCCGTCCTGAACAAGGAAACCGGCAAGCCCTACCGCTCCGTCGAAATCAAGAGCGGTAAGGCCGACAACAAGCAGACCGACACCCTGCGCGCCGACATCATCCGCACCGTCGACGACGGCCGCGCCGTCGTGGCCAACATCGCCGGCACCGCCACCGACACCGACAACACCACCCACTCCTTCGAAGGCGGCCACTACATCAGCGTCATCGGCTACCGCGACAACGGCAACACCGTCACCATCGCCGACAGCGCCGACCCCAACACCGCCACCTACCGGATGAGCATCGACAACCTCGCCGACTGGATCGCCACCCGCGGCTACAGCACCAGCTGACCCACCAACACGGCAAAGGGCCCGACCCCACCACGGGGTCGGGCCCTTTCTCAGCGTTCCGTCGCCCCGACCGGCTCGGCCTGGTCGGGCGTCTCGACCGGGCCCAGCCGCTTCGCGCGGCGGCGCAGCCACGCGGTGCTGACCAGGCCGGCCAGCACGGCGAGCACCAGCCCGGCCCAGGAGATGTCCTTGAGCCAGTGCTCGGCGGCCCGCCCGACGGAGAACAACAGGTAGGTGGTGCCGAACGCCCAGACCAGACCGCCGGCCGCGTTCGCCACCAGGAACCGGCGGTACGGCACGTGCAGCGCCCCGGCCAGCGGGCCGGCGAGGATGCGCAGCAGCGCGACGAACCGCCCGAAGAAGACCGCCCAGACACCGTGACGGGCGAAGCTCTGCTCGGCGCGGGCCAGGTGCGCCGGGCCGAGGTGCTTGGGGAAGCGCCGGCCCAGCCGTTCGAGCAGCGGCCGACCGCCACGACGGCCCACGGCGTACCCGATGGAGTCGCCGACGATCGCGCCGGTCGCGGCGGCGATGGCCACCCACTCGGGCTGGACCACCCCGGTGGCGGCGAGCAGGGCGGAACTGACCAGCACGATCTCGCCGGGCAGTGGGATGCCCATGCTCTCGACGCCGATCACCCCGCCCACGATCAGGTAGATCACGCCCGGGGGTAGCGCGGAGAGCCAGTGCTGCACGTCGACCACGCACCGACCCTACCCGCGCGACCTCGCCTCCCGAGGGCCCGAAGGACACGTGCGGACCCGTCGCCCGCCGGGAGCCCACCGCGTCCCGCACGCTGGCACGAGGTTGCGCGAATAGCAAGACGGACGTACGGTTTTGTAGAGACCGACGTAGGTAAGTGTCGCCTAAGCACGGCGGCGCCCCGGTCGGTGCGACAAACTGCTCAGGACTACTCACGGTCGCTGGTGTGAAGGAGTACGACGTGGCGAGCCTCGACACCTTCGGTGCGAAGACCCAGCTACGCGTCGGAGACGCGAGCTACGAGATTTTCAGGATCGACAAGGTGGAGGGCCACGATCGGCTGCCCTACAGCTTGAAGATCCTGCTGGAGAACCTGCTGCGGACCGAGGACGGCGCGAACATCACCGCCGACCACATCCAGCAGCTCGGCGCGTGGGACCCCACCGCCGACCCGAGCGTGGAGATCCAGTTCACCCCGGCCCGGGTGCTGATGCAGGACTTCACCGGTGTGCCCTGCGTCGTCGACCTGGCCACCATGCGCGAGGCGGTCCGCGACCTCGGCGGCGACGCCACCAAGGTGAACCCGCTCGCCCCGGCCGAGCTGGTCATCGACCACTCCGTCATCGCCGACCTGTTCGGCCGCGAGGACGCCTTCGAGCGCAACGTCGAGCTGGAGTACGAGCGCAACAAGGAGCGCTACCAGTTCCTGCGCTGGGGCCAGACCGCGTTCAACGAGTTCAAGGTCGTCCCGCCGGGCACCGGCATCGTGCACCAGGTCAACATCGAGTACCTGGCCCGTACGATCATGGAGCGCAACGGCCAGGCGTACCCGGACACGGTCGTCGGCACCGACTCGCACACCACCATGGTCAACGGCCTGGGCGTGCTGGGTTGGGGCGTCGGTGGCATCGAGGCCGAGGCCGCGATGCTCGGTCAGCCGGTCAGCATGCTGATCCCACGCGTCGTCGGCTTCAAGCTCTCCGGCGAGATGCCGGCCGGCACCACCGCCACCGACCTGGTGCTCACCATCACCGAGATGCTGCGCAAGCACGGCGTGGTCGGCAAGTTCGTCGAGTTCTACGGCCCGGGCGTGAGCGCGGTGCCGCTGGCCAACCGCGCCACCATCGGCAACATGTCGCCGGAGTACGGCTCGACCGTGGCGATCTTCCCGATCGACGCCGAGACCGTCCGCTACCTGGAGCTGACCGGCCGCGACGCGTCTCAGGTCGCGCTGGTCGAGGCGTACGCCAAGGAGCAGGGCCTCTGGCACGACCCGGCGCGCGAGCCGGAGTACTCGGAGCGCCTGGAGCTGGACCTCGGCACCATCGAGCCGTCGCTGGCCGGCCCGAAGCGCCCGCAGGACCGGGTGCCGCTGGGCAGCGCCAAGACGCTGTTCCGCTCGGCGCTGACCGACTACGTGGCCGCCGACGAGACCGGCGGCGACCCGGGTCGCAAGCCCGGCGTGCCGCAGCAGGAGAAGCCGTTCGGCACCGACGGTCCGGCCGACGAGGCCAGCGCCGAGTCCTTCCCGGCCAGCGATGCCCCGGCCAACGGCGTCAACGACCCGGCGGACGCGCCGCGCGACCTGGAGACCGCCGCCGTGGGCGCGGGCGGCCGGGCCACCAACCCGGTACGCGTGACCGGCGCCGACGGCGTCGAGTACGAGCTGGACCACGGCGCCGTGGTGATCGCCGCGATCACCTCCTGCACCAACACCTCGAACCCGCAGGTCATGATCGGCGCCGCGCTGCTGGCCCGTAACGCGGTGGAGAAGGGCCTGGCCCGCAAGCCGTGGGTGAAGACCACCCTCGCGCCGGGTTCAAAGGTCGTCATGGACTACTACGACCGCGCCGGCCTCACGCCGTACCTGGAGAAGCTCGGCTTCAACCTGGTCGGCTACGGCTGCACCACCTGCATCGGCAACTCCGGCCCGCTGCCGGAGGAGGTCTCCGCCGCCGTCAACGAGGGCGACCTGGCCGTCGTGTCGGTGCTGTCCGGCAACCGCAACTTCGAGGGCCGGATCAACCCGGACGTCAAGATGAACTACCTGGCGTCCCCGCCGCTGGTGGTCGCGTACGCGCTCGCCGGCACGATGGACATCGACCTGGCCAACGAGCCGATCGGTGAGGACTCGCAGGGCAACCCGGTGTACCTGCGGGAGATCTGGCCGAACACCGCCGAGATCCAGGACGTCATCGCCTCGGCGATCGGCGCGACCGGCTTCAGCTCCGCGTACGCCGACGTGTTCGCCGGCGACGAGCGCTGGCAGTCGCTGCCGACCCCGACCGGCGACACGTTCTCCTGGGACGGCGAGTCGACCTACGTGCGCAAGCCCCCGTACTTCGAGGGCATGCAGCAGCAGCCGACCCCGGTGCAGGACATCGCCGACGCGCGGGTGCTGGCGAAGCTGGGCGACTCAGTGACCACCGACCACATCTCCCCGGCCGGCTCGATCAAGGCGGACTCCCCCGCCGGCAAGTACCTGGCCGAGCACGGCGTGGCCCGGCACGAGTTCAACTCGTACGGCTCCCGCCGGGGCAACCACGAGGTGATGATCCGGGGCACGTTCGCCAACATCCGGCTGCGCAACCAGCTCGTCCCCGGTGTGGAGGGCGGCTTCACGGTCAACCACCTCACCGGCGAGCAGTCCTCGATCTACGACGCCTCGATGGCCTACCAGGAGGCGGGCGTCCCGCTGGTCATCCTGGCCGGCAAGGAGTACGGCTCGGGTTCGTCGCGCGACTGGGCGGCCAAGGGCACCATGCTGCTGGGCGTGAAGGCGGTCATCGCCGAGTCGTACGAGCGGATCCACCGCTCGAACCTGATCGGCATGGGCGTTTTGCCGCTGCAGTTCCCGGTGGACACCACCGCCGAGTCGCTGGGCCTGACCGGCACGGAGACGTTCTCGATCAGCGGCGTCACCGCGCTCAACGACGGCGACACCCCGCGCACGGTGAAGGTCACCACCGACACCGGCGTGGAGTTCGACGCCGTGGTCCGCATCGACACCCCGGGTGAGGCGGACTACTACCGGCACGGCGGCATCCTGCAGTACGTGCTGCGCCGCATGATCGCCAGCTGACCTTGGATGTAAGGAAGGGCCCCTTTTTAACAGCTCGCTGTTAAAAAGGGGCCCTTCCTCTACCCCAGGCGTTAATAAGGGGCCCTTCCTTACACCCTCAGCGCAGGCGGAGGGCGACGGCGCGCGCCTCGGCGTCGGTGAGCGGCAGGAACCACAGGAAGCGCCGCACGATCGCGATCGGGTCCGGGCCGTCGGGTCGGCCACGCAGGTCGCGGATGGCCTGCCGGGTGAGCCGGGAGAACTCGGGGATCATCGTGGCGCGGCGGGCCGCGTCGGTGGGCGCGGCCCGCAGGGTCGGGCACGGCCAGGGCTCACCGCAGCGGTCGCAGCGCCAGGCCGGACCACACGCGCGGTGGCCGGTCAGCGGCAGCACCACCCGGGGGTACGCCGATGTCGGTGTCGGTTCGGTCATGCCTCCACCGTGCCGATGGTGCCCGAACAATCACACAGCGTTGTGTAATCTCCTCCGGACGGTTCTTTTGCTCCGGGGAGGAACGGGCATGAACCATGCCTTCGTCACCGCGCTGGCCGGTGCCGGCCACACCGCCGAGAGCCTGGCGGAGCGGCTCGGCCTGCACCCGAAGACGGTGGCCCGGTGGGCGAACCCCGGGCACATCCCGCAGAGCCGGCACCGCGCGACTGTGGCGAATCTGCTGGGCCAGCCGATCGAGGCGCTCTGGCCGGACGCGATCCGCCGTCGCGAGCCGGTGTGGTTCCGCCCGTGGGTGGACATCGAACGCGAGGCGGTCGCGCTGCGCGCCTTCCAACTGGCGTGGGTGCCGGGCCTGTTGCAGACCGAGGCGTACGCCCGGGCCACATTCATCGGCCAGCCGCTGACCGCCGACGAGGTCACCGACCTGGTCACCGCCCGGCTGGACCGGCAGGGCATCCTCACCCGGGCGCGCGGGCCGCTGTACGTCGTGGTGCTCGACGAGCAGGTGCTGCGCCGCGCCGCCGCCGGCGACCGGGCATTGATGGCCGCGCAGGTGACCCATCTGCTCGCCTGCGCCGAACTGCCGAACGTGCAGCTCCACGTGGTGCCGGTGGACACGCCGACCTATCCCGGGCTGGACGGCCCGTTCGTCATCGCGGAGCTGCGCGACGGCACTCGGGTGGCGCATGTGGACAGCCAGGCCCGCGCGCAGATCATCGAGCAGCCCTCGGAGATTGCTACCCTGGAGCGTCGGTGGGAACGCATCCGGGGCGAGGCGCTGCCCCGCACGCGGACCCTGGAACTGCTGAGGGAAGCGGCGGCGGCATGGACCTGAGCGGCGCCCGGTGGCGCAAGAGCACCCGCAGCGGCGGCAACGGCGGCGACTGCGTGGAGGTCGCCGGCAACCTGCCCGGCGTGGTCGGCGTCCGCGACTCGAAGGACCCGGCCGGACCGGTGCTCACCTTCAGCCCGGCGGCGTGGACCCGGTTCGTGACGTCGACCCGCCGCTGAGCGGGTCACCCCAGGCACGTGGCGCACCCGCGAGCCGGCTGCGCCGGTGAACGGGTGGCACCATGACCGGGCAGCGCGGAGGTGGGCGGCAAGCTTGCCCTGCCCGACGGGAGACCCCTTCGCCGCTGCGTCCGGGGAGCAGGTCGCTGCCTCGTCGACGGTGGTGGTCTCGACCGTGCTCGCGGTGCCGGGCTCCAGGCTGAGCATCGACCGCGTCAGGAACGGGGATCGTTCCTCTTCCCCATCGACGCCTCGCCGTTCCAACCGGCCGACTCCAGCACGGCCTTGAGCCGGGCCAGGTCGGCCTCGACCAGCGCGGTGTCCCGCGCGAAGTCGGCGTCGCTCATGCCCGGTCCCCGCCGGAGGCTGAACACCACCTCGGTGCCATCGCCGTCGGCGATGGCGCGCAGCGGCACGTACACCGTCTCGCCGGACGGCGTCCGCACCTCGTGGTCGAGCACGCCGTAGTCGTTGGCCGGCGCGAACGTCAGCCCGGCCCGCCCCTCGGGCGTCTCGACGTACCAGTGCCCGCCCTCGCGCGTCACCGAGCCACCCAGGCCGGGCGCCCAGCGGGGCAGGTTGGCCGGGTCGGACGCGAACGCGTAGACCTCCGCGACCGGACGGTCGATGTGCACACTGAGGTGCCGGGACTGCGTGGCCACGCCGCCGATGATGGCACGCCCGTCCCGCCAGGGCCACGACCGCGGCCGGTCGCCACATAGGGTGTGCGCCGCGTCGGTCGCCACCGGCAACCCGGTCATGTGGTGCTGACCGGGCCGGTCACCACGGCACCACGCCCGCGTCCTCGAAGAAGCCGCCGGTCGGCCCGCCGTCGGGCAGCGTCGCCAACCGGATCGCGACCGCCGCGCCCTGCTGCGGCGTGCGCACCCCGCGGAAACCGTTCAGGTCGGTCGCGGTGAAGCCGGGGCAGGCGGCGTTGACCAGGATGTTCGTGTCGGCCAGCGCCCGGGCGTACTGGATGGTCACCGCGTTGAGCATCGACTTCGACGGCGCGTAGGCGACGGACAGCGGCCCGGTCTGCTGCTCGCCGGCGGAGGCGCTCTGCCGGGCGAGCGAGCCGACGCCGCTGGACATGTTGACGATCCGGGGCGACGCCGAGCGGCGCAGCAACGGCAGCGTCGCCTCGATGACCCGGACCACGCCGATCACGTTGACCTCGACCGCCGCCCGCACCGTCGCCACGTCGGCGCCGCCGGGCTGCTGCGACATCCCACCGGTCACGCCCGCGTTGTTGACCAGCACGTCGAGACCGCCGGCCTGCTCCTCCAGCAGGCGCGCGGCGGCGGTCACGCTCGCGTCGTCGGTCACGTCCAGCGGTACGCCGAACGCGTCCACGCCGGCCGCGCGCAGCGTCGCCACGGCGGTCTCCCGGCGCCCCTCGTCCCGGGCGCCGACCCCCACCCGCCAGCCGAGCGCCCCCAGGCCGGCCGCGATCTCGTACCCGATCCCCTTGTTCGCGCCGGTGACCAGCGCGACGGTGCGTTCGCTCATGCGGTCGATCCTGGTCGTGTCGCGATCGGGCGGCCAACACCGTCTCGGTAGCGTGCGATACCCGCCGGGTATCGATCCGGGGGTACGGTGGCCGGGTGGAGACCCGGGAGCTGCGCTACTTCGTCGCGGTCGCCGAGGAGCTGCACTTCGGCCGCGCCGCCCGTCGCCTCGGGATCGCCCAGCCTCCGCTGTCCCGGGCCATCCGCCAGCTCGAACGGCGGCTCGGGGTGACGCTGCTGGACCGCGACCACCGCGCCGTGGCGCTGACCCCGGCCGGCGCGGTGCTGCTGCGCGAGGGACGGGCCGCCCTGGACGCGGTGGCGGCCGCCGACCGCCGGACCCGTCGCGCCGCCGCGGACGGCGGTCCCGGCCTGGTCCTGGCCACCAAGGCGGGCGCGTCCCACGAGTTGCTGCCGAAACTGCTCGACGCGTACGCCGCGGAGCCCGAGGCGGTGGCCGTGGAGGTGCTGCTGTGCGGCATCGGCGAGCAGGAGCGGCTGCTGCGTGACGGACGGGCCGACGTGGCGCTGCTGCACCTCCCGTTCGACTCGACCGCCGGGCTGGACACCGAGGCGCTGGTGACGGAGCAGCAGGTGGCGGTGGTGCCGGCGGGGCATCCGGTGGCCGGCCGGACGCAGCTGCGGCTGGCCGACGTCGAGGCGCTGCCCGACCTGCCGTTGCCGCGCTGGCCGCAGCGCGACGGCACCTATCCCGAGGGACCGGGCCCCCAGGTCCGGGAGCACGCCCAGCTGTTCCAGCTCATCGCGCTCGGCCGGGCCGCGGCGGTGCTGCCGGAGTCGTGCCGGCCCCTGCTGCGCCCCGATCTGGCCGCCGTGCCGGTGCCGGACGCGCCCGCGGTGACCACCGTGATCGCGTGGCCGCCGCACAGCCGGTCGCGCGCCCTGGCGGCGCTGGTCCGCACCGCCACCCGCCTCTAGGCCCTCGGCAGGGGACAGCGCCGGCTCGGGCCGAATGCCATAGTGGCGGCCATGAAGGCGGATCTGCACACCTACCTCAGGGGCGGCCGCGACGCGCTGCTGTGGAAGCTCGACGGGCTCGGCGAGTACGACGTACGGCGTCCGCTGACCCCGACCGCCACCAACCTGCTCGGTCTGGTGAAACACGCGGCGGTGTGGGAGAGCCGCTATTTCGGGATCGTGTTCGGCCGCCCCTTCGCGGAGGAACTGCCGTACGCCGACGCGTCAGCGGAACCCAACGCGGACATGTGGGTGACCGCCGACGAGACCCGGGAGGAGATCGTCGACCTGTACCGTCGCGCGTGTGCCCACGCCGACGCCACCATCGAGGCCCTGGCGCTCGATGACACCGGCGTGGTGCCGTGGTGGGGCGACGCGACGGTCACGTTGCACGCCGTGCTGGTCCACGTCGTCGCGGAGACCCAACGGCACGCCGGCCACGCCGACATCGTGCGCGAGCTCATCGACGGCACGGCCGGGCTGCTGCCGCAGCTCGACAACCTGCCCGACGTCGACGACTCCTGGTGGCGGAGCCACCGTCGGCGGGTGGAGCGGTCCGCCCTCGATGCCGGCGCCCGCTAGGCGAGAAGGTCCTTGCGCATGTGCTGGGTGACCACGCGGTAGCCCGACGTCCGGTAGAGCGACGCGGCCCGCTCGTTGGCACCGAAGACGTTGAGTTCGAGCGCCCGGGCACCCCGCTCCCGGGCCGCCGCCTCCCCCGCGGCGAGCAGCGCCCGGCCCAGGCCCGCGCCGCGCCGCTCGGGCGACACCTCGATGTCATAGAGGAAGGCACAGTCCGGGACGCCACGCGGATGGGTCAGGCCGATCCACAGGTGGCCGACCGGGGATCCGTCGGCCGTCTCGCCGATCAGGAAGAGCATGCCGGGGGTGGCCATGCCCTGGGTAGCAGGGTGGCGTTGGCCGCCCGGGCCCGGTCGAGCGCCTCCTCGGCCGGCCAGTTGCCGGCGGCGACCTGTTCCCGGGCGTAACCGGCGGCGAGTTCGTGCTGCCAGTTGTCGAACTCCTGCGGGGACATCGCCCGGACGGTCACCTCGGTCATGTGCGCCAGGCTCTCACGACCCGCCGGCCCAGGCCGGCCCGGTGCTCGCGCACCGGACGCACGGCGCTGCTGCGGCGCGTCGGCACCCGCCGGCAGGAGCCGCCAACCGCCGAGTGGTGACGGTCAGTCACCGGCGGCCCGACGGCGCGCCTCCCGCAGCTTCATGGCGTGCTCCAGCAGCGTGATCAGCACCTCCTTGGCCGAGTCCCGCTCCCGCGCGTCGCACAGCACCACCGGCACGCCCGGGTCCAGGTCGAGCGCCGCCTGCACCTCGTCGAGCCGGAACGTCCGGGCGCCCTCGAAGCAGTTAACCGCCACCACGAACGGTGTGCCCCGGCCTCGAAGTAGTCGATCGACGGGAAGCAGTCGGCCAGCCGGCGGGTGTCGGCGAGCACCACCGCGCCGAGGGCGCCGAGCGCCAGCTCGTCCCAGACGAACCAGAACCGGTCCTGCCCGGGCGTGCCGAACAGGTAGAGCACCAGGTCGTCGCTGATGGTGATGCGGCCGAAGTCCATCGCCACGGTGGTGGTCGACTTCTCCTCCACACCGGACAGGTCGTCGATGCCGATGCCGGTCTCGGTCAGCACCTCTTCCGTGCGCAGCGGCCGGGTCTCGCTGACCGCGCCGACCAGGGTGGTCTTGCCCACGCCGAACCCGCCGGCGATCAGGATCTTGATCGCGGTGGGCAGCGGCGCCGCTCCCGCCGGCCGCTCAGAGCGCCCGTAGTCCATTGATTACCGCCTCGAAAACGTGCTCGTCGGGAAGGCCGGCGGGGGTGGCGCGCGGCTCGCGTACCTGCACCAGGCTGCGGGCGGCGAGGTCTCCGAGGAGAACCCGGACCGTGCCCACCGGCAGGTTGAGATGGGCGGCGATCTCGGCCACGGACTGGATCCGCTGGCAGAGGCCGACGATCGCCACGTGCTCCGGGCCGAGCCCGGACTCCGACCCCACATCCGTGCGGGTCGCGCTGACCAGGGAGATCAGGTCGAACGTCCCGGTGACCGGGCGGGCCCGGCCTCCGGTCACGGCGTACGGGCGCACCACCGGGCCGGCGTGGTCGTCCACCCACTCCTGCTCCGCGGACTCCCCGGGCCGGTCATCGCGCCGTGTTCTCGCCGAGGGGCTGTTCCCGGGTCGGTGATGCCACGAACCGGCCGACCCGGTGACCAGCATGGCCATCTCGTACGCGATCAGGCCGACGTCCGCGTCCTCCGCCGCCAGCACCGCCAGGCAGGCGTTGCGGCCGGCCGCGGTGACGAAGAGGAAGGAGGACTGCATCTCGATGATGGTCTGCTGCAGCACCCCGAGCGCGCGTTCGACCTCGGCAACGAAGTCGCTGTGCCGGGGGTCGAGCAGGTTGACCTGGCGGTCGCGTACCCGGAAGGGGGGACCGCGCTGCGGATGGTGATGCCCCGGCGGCGCTCGATCTCGCCGGTGTCGGTCCGGGTCGTGCCGGCGTCGACGCTGCCGAGCCGGTCGACGGCGCCGGTGGCGTGCAGCAGGCGTTCGGTCAGGCTGGTCTTACCGGCGTCGACATGGGCGACGATGCCGAGGTTGACGGTCTGCATGGGTCGACGGGTCCTCGAAAGCTCGCGTCCGGATGGGCGGGAAGGTTTCGAGTCCTCGCATCGCCGTGCTCCCGTCGGTCGGTTCGGCCCGTCTCCGGGTCAGGCTGGCACGGCCGGACGGCGCCGGTCCACCGAAATAGCCGACCGCTTGATTCGATAGGTGTCGGTCAATAGATTGTGGGTGGGCGCCGCCGATGCCCGGGTGACCGGGCCGTCGGCGGCTGACAGGTCCACCCCGAGCCGGGCACGTCGGTCGCACGCACCGACCAGTCGCCGTGGCGCACCGCCGCGCCGCACCCAGGGCACGTCGTCGCGCCGCGTCCCCGCCGGACGCGCGCCGCCGCGCCGCCTCCGCCCGCTCGACGCAGAAGGACTTCCCATGACGATTCTCCGCGCCCGCCCCGCCCCGACCCTGGCGGTCGTCGCCGCACTGGCCGCCGCCGTGGCCGCGACCGGAACGGCGGTGCTCACCGGCCCGGCCTCGGCCGCGCCGGGCTGCCGGGTCGACTACACCCCCAACCGGTGGCCCGGTGGATTCACCGCCACCGTCAAGGTCTCCCCGGGCGACACCGCCGTGTCCGGGTGGACCGTCACCTGGACGTACGCCGGGGACGACCGGGTCACCAACGGCTGGAACGCCACGGTCAGCCAGTCCGGCGCCACGGTGACCGCCCGCAACCTGTCGTACAACGGCAGCATCCCGGCCGGCGGCTCCACCGAGTTCGGCGTGCAGGGCACGTACGGCACCGGCGGCGGCACGCCGACCGGGTTCACCCTCAACGGCGTGGCGTGCAACGGCGCCGCGCCGACGCCGACCGGAGCGCCCACCACGACGGTGCCCACCACCGCCCCGCCCACCAGCGCCCCGCCCACCAGCGCCCCGCCCACGACCGTCCCGCCCACGACCGAGCCGCCACCGCCGCCGACCGGGTGCGCCGGGGCGGTGCTCTGCGACGGATTCGAGACCCAGACCGGCTCGACGCCGTCCGGCGACTGGACCGTGGTCAACCCGGACTGCTCCGGCGCCGGGACGGCCACAGTCGACACGAGCACCACGCACAGCGGCAGCCGGGCGATCCGGATCACCGGCGCCGCGGGGTACTGCAACCACGTCTTCATCCGGTCGACGCGGAACCTCGCCGGCCTGGGCAGCGTGCGCTACGGCCGGATCTGGGTCCGGCACACCACCGCCCAACCCACCGACCACACCACGATGATCGCGATGACCGACGCCGCCGACGGCAACAAGGACCTGCGGATGGGCGGCCAGAACGGGGCCCTGCAGTGGAACCGCGCGTCCGACGACGCGACGCTGCCCGAGCAGAGCCCGGCCGGGGTGGCGCAGAGTGTGCCGCTGCCCACCAACCGGTGGGCCTGCCTGGAGTTCATGGTGGACGGCGCGGCCGGGCAGCTCCGTACCTGGCTGGACGGGGCCGCCGTCGCGGGGCTGACCGCCGACGGCGTACCGACGCACGACATCGACGGCAGTGGTACAACCGCACCTGGCGGCCGCAGCTCACCGACCTGAAGCTGGGCTGGAGAGCTACGGCGGCGGGGCCGACACCCTCTGGTACGACGACGTCGCGGTCGGGTCCAGCCGGATCGGCTGCTGAGGTGTCCGGGGTGTGACCCGGTCACCGGTCACACCCCGGGCGAAGACGCCACCGGTTCCGGCGGGACGTTGTCAGGCGAGGCCGGGCGATATGCCACGGCCACGAACCTC
>NZ_PDHU01000008.1:0-37807 GCF_002573675.1 Micromonospora sp. WMMA1996
CTGCGGCGCGGCGGCCGAGTTCTACCTGGCCCCCGGCGGGCCCGGCTCGACCAGGTGCGTGCCGCGGTGGCCGCCGGCGCCGCCACCGCGCCCGAGGTGGTCGCGGTGGTCTACGCCGACGTCGACCGGTCGCTGTGGTGGGCCGCCGAGTGGTCGGTCCGCGCCCAGCTCGAATACCTCGGGGTGGAACAGCCGTGACCTGCCCGGTGTGCGGGACCGTCGCCGTGCCCGGCGCGCGGTTCTGCCACAACTGCGGGGCCGCGTTGCCGGCCGCCGCCACGCTGCCGGCCGCCGAGCGCCGGGTGGTCACCGTGCTCTTCGGCGACCTCTCCGACTTCACCTCCTGGTCGGAGGACCTGGACCCGGAGCGGGTCGGCGCGGTCACCGACCGGGTGCTCGCCGCGCTGGCCGGCGCGGTCAAGACGTTCGGCGGGCACGTCGACAAGCTCACCGGCGACGGGATCATGGCGGTCTTCGGCGCGCCGGTGGCGCACGAGGACGACGCCGAGCGGGCGGTGCGGGCCGCGCTGTCCATGCAGCGGGCGGTCCGCCGGGTGCTCGACGACGAACGGGGCGGCGGCGCGCCGCTGGGCCTGCGGGTCGGGCTCAACACCGGCGACGTGATCGCCGGGATCCAGGCGGCCATCGAATACACGGTCATCGGCGACACCGTGAACACGGCGGCCCGGCTGGCCGACGCCGCCGCGGTCGGCGCGGTCTACGCCGGCGGGCGGACCTCCGCCGCCACCCGGCACGTGGCCTCCTGGCGGGCGCTGCGCCCGTTGCGGCTCAAGGGCAAGCGCGAGCCGGTCGAGGCGTACGAGCTGCTGGGCCTGCTGGACGCGCCGGGCACCCGCTCCGGACTCGGTGACGAGGCCCCCTTCGTGGGCCGGGAGACCGAGATCGGCCGGGTCGCCGGCCGGCTCGCCGAGGTGATCGACCGGGGCGAGCCCCGGGTGCTGCTGGTGACCGCCGAGGCGGGCATCGGCAAGTCCCGGTTCGCGGCCGAGGTGGAACGCCTCGCCGCCGGCTACGACGTCGGCGCGGGCAGGTACGCGGCGCACACCGGCGCCCGGGTGCTCTCGGTCCGCTGCGCCGCGTTCGGCGAGCGCCGCCGGCTCGCGCCCCTGGCCGACCTGGTCCGCGCGGCGGTCGGCCTGCCCAACGACGCGGCGACCGCGATCACCCGGGCCGCCGTGGAGGAACGGCTGCGCCGGCTCGGGCAGCGCCTCGCCCGACTTCCCGGCGACCTGCCCCCGATCGCCGTCGACCAGCTCCTGGCCCTGCTCGGGTACGCCGAATTGCCCGCCGGGACGGAGACCGGCGAGTGGAGCGCGGCGGCCCCGCCACCGGACGCCGAAGCGGTGCCGAACGCGGTCGCGGACCTGCTCAGCGCGCTCGCCGGCGAGGCGCCCCTGGTGATCGTGGTGGACGATCTGCACGACGCCACCGCCGAGACGGTCAAGGCGTTGGCGCTGACCCTCAACCGGCTCTCCGGCCCGGTGCTGGTGCTCCTGCTCGGCCGGCCCGAGCTGGTGCGGACGGCCGGCGCGCTGACCCGGCTCGCGGACGCCGAGGTGCACGCGCTGCCGCCGCTGCGCGGCGCGGACGCGTCCCGGCTGCTCACCAGCTACCTGGCCGGTGGCCGCCTGCCCCAGGCCGACACGGACCGGCTGCTGGCCACCGCCCAGGGCAACGCGTTCTACCTGGCCGAGCTGGTCACGCTGCTGATGGAGCGCGGCGCGCTGACCGCCGGGCCGGGTCGCGGCGCGGACGTCGGCTGGCGCCTCGCCCCCGGTTCGCTGGGCAGCCGGCTGCTCTCCCGGGACCTCGCCGCCGTGCTCGCGGCCCGGATCGACGCGCTGCCGCCGGACGCCCGCTCGGTGCTGCGGGACGCGGCGGTGGTCGGTGACACCGTGCCGGGCGGCACGCTGGAGGCGCTGCGCGAACAGCGGGTCGGGCGGGACGGCCGACCCGCCGCGGTGGCCGCGGTCGAGCTGGACCGGGCGGTCGAGGAGCTGCTGCAACGCCGGATGCTGCACCGCACCCGCACCGGGTTCGCGTTCGCCACGCCGCTGATGCGGGAGGCCGCGTACGCCGGGGTGAGCAAGGCCGAGCTGGCCGAGCGGCACGCCGCGCTGGCCCGCTGGGCCGCGCCGGAGAGCGTGGACGGGACCGGCCCGCCGGCCGGTGGGTTCACCGAGGCGGCCCGGGACGACTTCGTCGCCGAGCACGTCGAGCGGGCGACCCGGCTCGCCGACGCGGTCAAGCTCCGCCCGGACGCGCCGGCCCGGGCGGTCGCCCCGCTGGGCGTGGCCGCGCTGAGCCGGGCGGCCCGCCGGTCGCTGCGCTCCGGGGAACCGGCGATGGCGGTCGAGTACGCCGAGCGCGCGGCCGAGCTGGCCCGCGACGGGGTGCCGCCGGCCGACCGGGTGGTGCACGCCCGGGCGCTGTTGCAGATCGGCCGCCCGGCCGACGCGCTGGCCTCGGCCGAGAAGATCGCCGCGAACACCGGCGAACCCACCATCCGGGCCGCCGCGCTGCTGCTCGCCGGGCAGGCCCAGCAGACGCTGGGCGACGCCGAGCGGGCCGAGCGCAGCTGGCAGGAGGCGTTGCAGGTGGCCACCGACGCCGAGCTGCCCACGGTGCGGGCCTCGGCGATGCGCCGGCTCGGCATGGCCGACTTCATCGCCGGCCGGCTGGGGCAGGCGAGCAGCCGCCTGGCCGCCTCCTACCAGGTCAGTCTCGCCGCGAGGGATCCGCGCGGGCAGGCCTGGTCGTTGCAGAACCTGGCCTGGGTGACCACCACCCGCGGGGACTTCGCCGGCACCGACGCGGTGCTCGGCCGCGCCGCCCGGTTGTTCGCCGAACTGAAGGACCCGTACGGGCGGGCCTGGCTGCGCGGCACCACCGCGTTCGCCCGGCTGCTGGCCGGTCGGTTGCGGGAGGCGTGCCGGCTGGCGCGGGTCTTCCTGCCGTTCGGGGAGCGGGTCGGCGAGGCGTGGGCGGTGGGCACGTTGCGGGCGGTCGAGGCGTACGCCACCGCCGAACTGGGCGACCTGGCCGAGGCGGACCGGGCGGCCCGCCGCGCCTACCGGGACTTCGCCGAGGTGGGTGACGACTGGGGGCAGGGCTTCGCGCTGGTGGTGCGCGGCGTGGTGGCCCGCGGGCTGGGCGAGCCGGAGCACGCCGCCGACCTGTTCACCGACGCGCTGGCCTACGCCGACCGCACCACCCACCCGCTGCTCACCGGGATGGCCGGCACGCTGCGCGGCTTCGTGGCTCTGGACATGGGCGACCACGAGACCGCGGAGCGGGAGGCGCGGTCGGTGCTGACCACTGTGGAGCCGCACAACCCGCAGGCTCCGGCCCAGGTCGCGCCGCGGGTGCTGCTCGCCATGGCCCGCGTCGCGGCCGGCGACCCGGGCACCGCGGTGGGACTTCTCGCCCCGGTCGCCACCGGCGCGGCGAACGCGCCGTCGCTGCTGTTCTCCCGCCGGCAGACGATGGCCCGGTACGCCGCCGCGCTCCTCGCCCACGGCCAGCGCGAGCAGGCGCTGGACTGGGCGCGGCGGGCGGTCTCCGCCCCGGCCGAGGACGTCCGCAGCCAGGTGGTGGCGCAGCTGGTCCTGGCCGAGGCGCTCGACGCCTGCGGACGTCCGGCGGAGGCGTTGGCCGGCGCCGAGGAGGCGGTGCGTCTGGCGTACGCCACCGAGCAGCGCAGCGAGCGGGCCGCCGCCGACGCGCTGCGGGCCCGTCTCGCCGGCGGCTGACCACCCACCCCTGTTCTGCCGGTTCCGGGGATGTGCTCGTCGGTGGGGCCGGTTAGCGTGGGGCGCTGCCGTCGGGATCGACGGCCACCACCGGTGTGCCCGAGCGGCCACCGGCGGACCGTTGCTGGGGAGGAACGATGAGGCTGCCGCGCTCCGGCGCCGGCTGGACGATCGCGGTCTTCGGGCTGCTGGCGCTGCTGCTCGGCGCGCTGGGCCTGATCTGGCCGGAGACGCAGCTGCGCCTGCTCGGCTTCGAGGTGCCGACGGAGCGCGCCCCCGGTGACTACACCGGCACGTTCCTCACCGCGTCCTCGATGGCCTCGTTCAACATGGGGGTCTACTACCTGCTCGCGGTCGCCACCGAGTGGCGCCCGTTCTACCGGTTCACCGTCTGGTTCCGGCTGGTCACGTTCACCGTGTTCACCATCGCGGTGCTCTCCGACGTGGCGCCGGACCGGTTCTTCGGGGTGGCGGCGTGGGAGGGGCTGGGCGCGGTCGCGACCGCCGTCGGCCTGTGGTGGGACGCCCGTCGGGCGGCCGCCGCCGCGGCCGGGTCGACCCGGCCCGACGACTCCGCGGCGGCGCCGGCCCCCGACGCGGCGCGCTGAGCGACCGGGACCGTTGGGTATTTTCGAGCCGTGACCGAGACCCCGCCCGGCGCCCTGCGGCTGCCCATCGTGCCCGGTCTGACCGATCTGAAGGTCTTTGCCCGGGGTGGTTACGCCACCGTCTACCGGGCCACCCAGATCTCCGTCGGGCGCGAGGTGGCGGTCAAGGTGGAGAACCGGACGCTGGACCACGAGCGCGACCAGGCACGCTTCCTGCGCGAGGCGCGCGCGGCCGGGCGGATGTCGTCCCACCCGCACGTGGTGGACCTCTTCGACGTCGGCGTCACCGTCGACCAGCATCCCTACCTCATCATGGAGCTCTGCGACGGCTCGTACGCGGAGCGCATGAAGACCTCGCCGCTGGGCCCGCTGGAGACCCGCGACCTCGGGGTGAAGATCGCCGACGCGCTGGCCCACTCGCACGCGGCCGGCGTGCTGCACCGCGACGTCAAGCCGGCCAACATCCTGCACTCGGAGTTCAACTCGGCGGTGCTGGCCGACTTCGGCCTGGCGGTGCTGGCCGAGGTGCGCGACGCCTCGGTCACGCTGGAGGTGCTCACCCCGGCGTACGCGCCGCCGGAGATGTTCAGCCACAGCCCGCCCAGCCCCGCCGTCGACGTCTACGCGCTCTGCGCCACGCTCTACGCGGTGATGCACGGCCGCCCGCCGCGTTGGCAGTCCGAACGCAACCCGAGCCTGGTCACCGTGCTGGAGATGTTCCAGCAGCCGATCCCGGGCCTGCCCGGCGTCCCCGACGAGCTGATCGACGTGCTCCGCCTCGGGATGTCCAACGACCCGGGCGAACGCCCCTCCGCGGTGGAACTCCGCGGCCTGCTCGCGTCGCTCCCGCTCGACCCGAACACCCCGGTGAGCGGCGTGCCGTTCCTGACTCCCGGCGGTGGCGCCGCGGGTGGCCCGCACGGCCGCGCCGGCGGGCCGAGCCCGCGACCGCCGGCCGAGCACGACCACCCGACCGTGCCGACCCGGAGCCGACGCTGGCCCCGGCGCTGGTTCCTCGGCGGGGCCGGGGTGCTCGCGCTGGCCGCGTCGGCCGCCGGGGGCGCCTGGATGGCCGGCGGAGCGCCGTCGGTGGTGTCGCCGACCCCGGTGGCCACCGGCGTGGTCGGGTCGACACCGGTGCCGGGTTGTGCCTCCGCCGACGTCCGGCTCCCCGACGGGGCGCACTGCGCAGCCGAGCTGGAGTGCTACGGCCCGGTGCGGTTGCGGCGCGACCGCGCCGAGGCGAGCCGGGTGCCGTGCGACGGTCGGCACACCTGGGAGACCTACGCGGCCGGTGACCTGCCCGTCGCGCTCACCGGGGCGGGCCACGACACGGTCGTCGCCGACCCGGCCGTCCGCAAGGTCTGCAACGTCGGCACGTTCCAGCTGGTCAGCGGCATCGGGCCGGCGGCCGGGTGGAACCTGGAGGTGCTGCCGCCCGCCTCGACCGAGCCGGGCCGCACCTACCGCTGCCTGGCCGGGCGGGGCGTGGACGCGCTCGCCAGCCCCACCCTCACCGGTCGCTGAGCCCGTTCACGGTCCGCTGCTGCCGGACGGCCCGGGGGTCGAGCGCCTCCAACGTGTCCGCGTCCACCGGATGACCGGCGGGGGTGCGCAGGTTTCGCACCGCGCGCGGGTCGATCGCCTCCAGCGTGTCGGCGTCCACTCCGTACCCCGGGTCCTGGGTCGGCCAGGTGCTCTCCGCCGGGGCCGGCGGAGGGCCGGCCTGCCGGGCCGCGGTGACCGTCACCCCGGCGACCATGCCGAGCAGGACACAGACCAGGGCCAACACGACCGAGAGGATGCCGGGCGGTCGCCAGACCGCCAGCGTCACCACCGCGACGACCGTCGCCACGGACGCGACGACGGCCTTCGCCCGCGCATCGGGCTTCGGGAACGAACTCACCCGACAAGCATGGCCCAGCGCGTCGACCTGTCAACCGCCGGCCCGGGACGGCTTCCCGTCACCCACGCTCCACTTCGGAGCGGCGAAAAGCGTCGATCGAGAAAAAATCGTTACATTCCTTGGCTGTTTGCGGCGTCGGTCCGCGTTTGGGGGGCAGCTCCGGTGGCCGTCTCTCCCTAAAGTGACGGGGGTCGAGGTCTCCTCGACGGAACTGTTCCCCGACGGAAGGCAGCCTCATGCCCCGTGCAATCCGGTCCCTCGCCGCAACAGGGATCGCCGGCGTCCTCCTCGCCGGACCGGCCGTCGCGCCCGCCGCGGCGGCGACACCGCAACCGCCCGCGTACGACCGCACCAGCGCGGCCGAGGCGCGCCGGGTGGACCGCGTGCCGACGCCGAAGCTCGACTGGTACGCCTGCTACGACTACGCCGAGTGCGCCACGGTCCGGCTCCCGCTGGACTACGACAACCCGAAGGGCGCCACCACCGAGGTCGCGTTGCTCCGGGTCAAGGCCCGCGACCAGCAGCACAAGGTCGGCAGCCTCTTCCTCAACCCGGGTGGCCCGGGCGGCTCCGGCACCAGCATCGCGCTCGCCGCGCCCTACTTCCTCGGCGACGACCTGCTCGACCGCTTCGACATCGTCGGTGTCGACCCGCGTGGCGTCGAGGCCAGCTCGAACATCAGGTGCTTCCGGTCGGTGAAGGACCAGACCCGGGCGTACGCCGGGCTGAACGTCGCGTTCCCGTGGACGAAGGCGGAGGAGAAGGCGTACGTCGCCGCGTCGAAGGCGGTCGGCAAGGCGTGCTCGACCACCGGCAAGCCGCTGACCGGCGCCGCGTCCACCGCCGAGGTGGCCCGCGACATGGACGTGCTGCGCCGGGCGGTCGGCGACAAGAAGCTCAGCTACCTGGGCTTCAGCTACGGCACCGCGCTGGGGCAGTACTACGCCAACATGTTCCCGGACCGCTTCCGCGCGCTCGTCGTCGACGGGGTGCTCAACCCGAACGCCTGGGTCGGCCAGGGCAAGGCCCGCGACCAGCTCCAGGAGACCCGGCTGCGCAGCGCCGACGGGGCGTACAAGGCGCTGCACGAGATCCTCGTCCGGTGCGACAAGGCCGGCCCGGAGCAGTGCGCGCTGGCGGCCACCGGCGACCCGGTCGCCGCGTACGAGACCGTGGCGAAGCGGCTGCGCAAGAAGCCGGCGGTGATCGACGACCCGGACTTCGGCTCGTTCACCGTCACCTACGCCGACTTCGTCGGCGCCACGCTCGGCGCGCTCTACGACCCGTACGGCTGGACGTCCGTGGTGGATCTGACCAGCCAGCTGCTGGCCCTGACCGACCCGGCCGCCGGCAAGGCCGCCGCCGCCTCGGCCCGCCAGGCGCTCGCCGCCCGCGCGGCGCAGGCCCGCCAACAGCGGGGGTACGACTTCCCGTACGACAACGGGCTGGAGACGTTCCTGACCGTCGACTGCACCGACGCGTACCACCCGAAGAGCGCGGACGCGTGGCCGGCGCTGTCGGCCAAGGAGGACCAGCGGGCGCCGTACTTCGGGCGCGCCTGGGCCTGGGGCACCGCGCCCTGCGCCCGCAACACCTGGACCGTGCGCGACGAGGACGCCTGGACCGGGCCGTTCAACCGCGTCACCGCCGCCCCGGTGCTGGTGGTCGGCAACTACTGGGACCCGGCGACCAACTACCAGGGCGCGGTCGGCTCGGCCAAGCTGCTGCCGAACAGCCGGCTGCTGAGCAGCGACAGCTGGGGGCACACCGCGTACGGCACGTCGGCGTGCGTGACCGGCCGGATCGACACGTACCTGCTCACCGGCAAGCTGCCGGCCAAGGGCACGGTCTGCGTCGGTGACGCGCAGCCGTTCCAGGACGAGCCGGCGGCCGACCGCGCGGACGCGTCCAAGAGCGCGCTGGCCAAGGCCGGCGAGCCCGGCCGGGGCGAGCCGAAGCGGCTGCCGCCGGTGGCGACGCCGCGGCCCGCGGTCGGCACGCTGACCGTGCGCTGAGGAACCCCCGGGGTACGGCGGGTGATCGGGCACCCGCCGTACCCCGGGCCCGGCGATGCGCGGCGCGGTGTGCGCCGACCGCTACCCTGAGTGCCCGTCGTCGTGTTCCCGATCGAGGTCGCCCGATGCCCGAGGTCTCTTCCCGCCACCGGTTCCGTTCCCTCGCCACCACGCTGGCGGTGGCGCTGACGTTGACGCTGGCCGCCGTGGCCGGCTGCGACAACCGCCGCGAGCCGCCGCTGCCCTCGGTCCTCGACAAGCTGCGCGAGTCGCACATCGACGGGCAGGCGAAGATCAAGATCGGGGTGGCCACCACCGAGCCGTTGATGGGCGAGCTGCGCAACGGCACTCACACCGGCTTCGACGTGGAGATCGCCCGCTACGTCGCCTCGTCACTCGGCTTCGAGGGTGACCAGCGGATCGAGTGGGTGTCGCTGGCCACCGAGGACCGCATCCCCGCGCTCCAGGGCGGCACCGTCGACCTGGTCGTGTCCAGCTTCTCCATCACCGAGGAGCGGCAGAAGCTGGTCAGCTTCGCCGGGCCGTACTTCGTCACCACCCAGGAGGTGATGGTGCCGAAGCGGCTGCGCGACCGCGTCCGCACCATCGAGGACCTGCGCCGACCCGAGCTGAAGATCTGCACCAGCGGCGGCTCGACCACCGAGGCGGAGCTGGAGAAGCACCAGGTCCGGGCGTACGTGGTGAAGGAGGTCGGCGACTGTGTCCGGGGCATCCGGGAGGGGCGCTACGACGCGGTCAGCTCGGACGAGACCATCCTGGCCGGCTTCCTCTCCCAGTACCCGACCGAGTTCGAGATCGTCGACATGCCGTTCGGCACCAGCGAACTGCTCGGCATCGGGGTGCCGATCGGCGATCCGGCGCTGCGCGACCTCGTCGCGTTCTTCCTGCAGAAGAGCTACCTGGAGGGCCGGGACGGGATCAGCAGCCCCTGGCTGACCGCGTACAACCGCACGCTCGGGCCGTGGCTGAAGGCGGACAAGTCCCAGCCGCAGCCGCTCGACGTGCCGAAGCTCGTCGACTTCGACGACAAGGCGCCCCGGCGATGACCGCGCCGGCGACCCTGCCGGACACCGTCGAGTCGACCCGTCCCGCACCGCGGCCGGCCGACCCCGCCGAGCGCCGCGCCCGGGCCAGCCAGTCGTTCTGGACCGCTGTCGTCGGCGTGCCCGCCGTCTTCTCGGTGCTGCGGCTCGGCGTCGAGGCCGGCGGCGAGTTGCAGACCACGTTGCTGCTGGTGGCCAACGTCGGCACGGTGAACCTGCTGGCCGGCTTCCTCACCACGGCCGCCGCCCTGCTCTCCACCGCGCTGGTCGCGGTGTTCGCGCTCGGCGCGGTGCTGCGGGTCAGCGTGGACCGGATGTCGTCGGGGATGCGCCGCCCGCTCTTCGCGCGCTGGGTGGACAGCACCCCGGCCTGGTTCGCGGTGGCCAGCTTCCTGCTCGCGCTGGTCACCTGGCCGCTGCTCTACCTGCCGTTGCTGCTGCCGGCGTTCGTGGCCGCGTTCCAGCTCAGCCCGGAGCGGCTGCACGAGCAGCGGGTGCCCCGGCTGCTGCTGCTCGGCGCCGGCTTCGTCGGCTACCTCTGGCTGCTCGGGCCCACCCTGCTCGACGCCGGCCGGCAGGGGGAGGCGCTCGCGGTGGTGCTGCTGGTCGTACCCCCGGTCCTGGCCCTGTTCGTGACCGGCCCGCTGCCGGCGGCGGTGATCCGGCCGCTCGCGTCGATCACCGAGGCGGCGGTGCTGGCCATGCTGGTCTGGGCCGCGCTGCCGGTGATCAGCACGCCGGTGCTGCCGCTGACCGTGACCACCGTCGAGTCCGCGCCGGGCGTCACCGAGGACGTGCGCGGCCACGTCGTCACCGTGGACGACGTCGACGTGGTGCTGCTCCAGGAGCGCGGCGGCGTGCGCTACCTGCCGGTCGACCAGGTACGCGCCCAGGTGCTCTGCCCGAGCGAGGACGAGCTGCCCCGGCGGCAGTTGCGGGTGCGCGACTTCCACGTGGAGGACTCGCTGCTGGAGGGGCTGGGCCGCCGGGTCCGCCCGGTGCACCGCATCGACGCCGCCTGCCGCACGGTCGACTGACCGGTCAGTAGGACTTGTCCTGGCCGAGGACGTGCTGGGCGACGAAGTTGAGGATCATCTCGCGGCTGACCGGGGCGATCCGGCCGGCCCGTACCGCGCCGAGCAGCGTCGCCACGCCGTACTCGGTGGTCATGCCGGCGCCGCCGAGCGCCTGGACGGCGGTGTCGACGGCGAGCGCGGCGGCCTCGCCGGCCGCGTACTTGGCCATGTTGCCGGAGACGCCCGCCTCCAGGTCGCGACCGGCGTCGTAGAGCGTGGCCGCCTTGTAGATCATCAGCCGGGCCAGCTCGACCTGCACGGCCGCGTGGGCGAGCGGGTGCGCGACGCCCTGGTGCGAGCCGATCGACCGGCCGCCCCACACCTTGCGGGTGGTGGTGTAGTCGGACGCCTTCTCGATCGCGTACCGGCCGGTGCCGGCGCCCATCGCGGCGACCGTGATCCGCTCCGGGTTGAGCCCGGCGAACAGCGCCGGCAGCCCGGCGTCGAGCGACTCGCCGACCAGCGCGTCGGCGGGCAGCCGGACGTCGTCCAGGTAGAGCAGGAACTGGTTCTCCGGGGACAGGATCTCCATGTCCAGCTTGGACTTCTCCAGGCCCGGAGCATCGGTGGGCACGATGAACAACGCCGGCTTCAACCTGCCGCTCGCGGCGTCCTCGGTGCGGGCCACCACGAGCACGTGCCCGGCCTCGTCGACGCCGGAGATGTAGACCTTGCGGCCGGAGATCAGCCAGTCGTCGCCGTCGCGCCGGGCGACGGTGCCGAGCCGGTGGAAGTTCGAGCCCGCGTCCGGCTCGGTGATCGCGAAGACGATCTTCTGGGAGCCGTCCGCGAGGCCGGGGAGGTGCTTCTTGCGCTGCTCCTCCGTACCGTGCTTGTTGATCACCGTGGCGGCGATGGCGGGGGAGACCACGAGCAGCAGCAGCGGGCAGCCCGCCGCGGCCAGCTCCTCGCACACGAGCGCCAGGTCGGTGATGCCGCCGCCCCCGCCGCCGTACTCGGTGGGGATGTTCACCCCCAGGTAGCCCAACCGGCCGGCCTCGTGCCACAGCTCGGTGGTGTGCTCTCCCGCCTTCGCCTTTCCGACGAAGTAGGAGTGGCCGTACTTGCGGCCCAGCTCCCGTACGGCGTCGCGGAGCTGGTCCTGCTCGGGGGTGAGGTCGAAGTTCACTGCGGGTCCTCCTCGGGGTCCACCACGGCCAGTACGGCACCCGTCTCGACCTGGCCGCCGGCCGGCACCGGCAGCTCCGCCACCACGCCGTCGGCGGGGGCGAGCACGGGATGTTCGAGCTTCATCGCTTCCAGCGTCAGCAGCAGGTCACCGGCGGCGACCCGCTGGCCGACCTCGACGTGCACCCGGGTCACCGCGCCGGGCAGCGGCGCGAGCAGCGACCCGGCCGCCAGCTCCGCGGCGGGCCGGGGCAGCCGGGGCAGCTCGGTGAGGCTCGCCGCCCCGTCCGGGCCGTCCACGAAGACCGACGACCCCACCCGGTGTACGCGGAACGCGCGCCGCACCCCGTCGACGTCGAGCACCACCCGATCCGGCGCGGCGCTCACCAGCTCCACCTGCGCCGGCTCCGGCTCGCGCTCGGTGTTAACAGGGGGCCCTTGCTCTACCCCAGGCGTTAGGAGGGGGCCCCTCCTAACGCCCCACTCGGCGAGCGTGCCGGTGCGGGTGAGGCGGTAGGTGATCTCGATGTCGTGGAACCGGGTGACCTGCGGTACGGCCGGCACGTTGCGCCACCCCGACGGCAGGCCGGCCAGCACCGGCGCGGCGGCCCGGCGCGCGGCGGCGCCGGCCAGCGCGGCGGCCAGCGCGGCCAGCGGGAGCTGCGCGGCCGGCAGCAGCGGCGCGAAGACCTCGGGATGCCGCTCCAGGAAGCCGGTGTCCACGTCGGCGGCGGCGAACTCTTCGCTGCGCAGCACGCGGACCAGCAGGTCCCGGTTGGTGGCGACGCCGTGCACCTCGGCCCGGGCCAGCGCGCCGGCCAGGGCGCGGGCCGCCTCGGCGCGGGTGGGCCCCCAGGCGACCAGCTTGGCCAGCATCGAGTCGTAGTGCACGCTCACCGTCGAGCCGTCCACCACGCCGGAGTCCAGGCGCAGCCCGCGGGTCGGCCCGAACTCGGCCCCGACCCCGGGGACCGCGAACCGGTGCAGGGTGCCGGTGGCCGGGCGGAAGCCCTGGGCCGGGTCCTCCGCGCAGAGCCGTACCTCGATGGCGTGGCCGTCCGGGGCCGGCGTGGTGGTGATCGGCAGCGGCTCGCCCTCGGCGACCAGCAGTTGCAGGCGGACCAGGTCCAGGCCGGTGGTCAGCTCGGTGACCGGATGCTCCACCTGGAGGCGGGTGTTCATCTCCAGGAAGTGGACCTGGCCGTCCGGCGCCAGCAGGAACTCCACCGTGCCGGCGCCCACGTAGTCGACCGCCCGGCCGGCCGCCACCGCCGCCTCGTGCAGCCGTTCGCGCACCTCGTCCGGAAGCACGCCGGGCGCCTCCTCGACGATCTTCTGGTGGCGGCGCTGGATCGAGCAGTCGCGCACCCCGAGCGCCACCACCGTGCCGTGGCTGTCACCGAAGATCTGCACCTCGACGTGGCGACCCCGCTCGACGTACCGCTCGATGAAGACCGTGCCGTCGCCGAACGCCGCCGCCGCCTCGCGGCGCGCGCCCGCGACGGCCTCGGCGAGCCCGGCCGCGTCGCGGACGATCCGCATGCCCCGGCCGCCGCCGCCCGCGCTGGCCTTGACCAGCACCGGGAAGTCGGTGACCTGCCCGGGGTCGGTCCAGGTGGGCAGCATCGGCACGCCGGCGTCGGCGAGCAGCGCCTTGGCGGCCATCTTGTCGCCCATCGCGGCGATCGCCTTGGCCGGCGGTCCGACCCAGGTCAGGCCGGCGTCGGTGACGGCCGCGGCGAACTCCGCGTTCTCGGCGAGGAAGCCGTAGCCGGGGTGCACGGCGTCCGCGCCGGCCCGCCGGGCCGCGTCCAGGATCAGGTCGATGCGCAGGTACGTCTCGGCCGGCGTGTTCCCCGGCAGCCGCACCGCCTGGTCGGCCTCGGCGACGAACGGCGCGTCGGCGTCCGCGTCGGAGTGCACGGCGACCGTCGCCACGCCGAGCGCCCGGCAGGTGGCGAGGACCCGGCGGGCGATCTCCCCCCGGTTCGCCACGAGAAGGGTGGTGATCAAGGCTCTCTCCCCCTCACATCCGGAAGACGCCGAAACCGTCGGCGCCCTTCACCGGTCCGTTGTGGATCGCCGACAGGCAGAGCCCGAGGACGGTACGGGTGTCCCGGGGGTCGATCACCCCGTCGTCGTAGAGCCGGCCGGAGAGGAACAGCGCCCCGGACTGCGACTCGATCTGCTGCTCGACCATCATCCGCATGGCGGTGTCGGTGTCCTCGTCGTACTCGCGGCCCCGGGCGGCGGCGGCCTGCCGGGCCACGATCGACAGCACGCCGGCGAGCTGCGCCGGTCCCATCACCGCCGACTTCGCGTTCGGCCAGGTGAACAGGAACCTCGGCTCGTACGCCCGGCCGCACATGCCGTAGTTGCCGGCGCCGTAGGAGGCGCCCAGGTTGACCGTCAGGTGCGGCACCGTGGAGTTCGACACCGCGTTGATCATCAGGGCACCGTGCTTGATGATGCCGCGCTGCTCGTACTCGGTGCCGACCATGTAGCCGGTGGTGTTCTGAAGGAAGACCAGCGGAGTGTCGGCCGCGTTGGCGAGCTGGATGAACTGGGCCGCCTTCTGCGCCTCGGCGCTGAACAGCACGCCCCGGGCGTTCGCCAGCACGCCGACCGGCCAGCCGTGCAGCTCACCCCAGCCGGTGACCAGCGCGGTGCCGTAGCCGGGCTTGAACTCGTCGAACGCGCTGTCATCGAGCACCCGGGCCAGCACCTCGCGCGGGTCGAACGGCACCTTCAGGTCGGCGCTGGCGATGCCGAGCAGCTCCTCCGGGTCGTACCGGGGTGGCAGCGGGTGGGGGTTGCGCGGCGGCGGGCCATGCTTGCGCCAGTTGAGCCGGCGGACGCACTGCCGGGCCAGGCGGATGCCGTCCCGCTCGTCCTCGGCGAGGAAGTCGGCCAGGCCGGAGGTGGTGGCGTGCATCGTCGCGCCACCGAGCGACTCGTCGTCGGTGACCTCGCCGGTGGCCATCTTCACCAGCGGCGGCCCGGCCAGGTAGACCTGCGACCGGTCCCGGATCATGATGGTGAAGTCCGACATGCCCGGCACGTACGCCCCGCCGGCGGTCGCGTTGCCGAACACCACGCTGACCGTGGGGATCTTCGCCGCGGAGAGCCGGGTCAGGTCGCGGAACACCCGCCCGCCGGGAATGAAGATCTCCGCCTGGGTGGGCAGGTCGGCGCCGGCGGACTCGACCAGGTTCACCATCGGCAGCCGGTTGGCCAGCGCGATCTCGCCTGCCCGCCGCGTCTTCGCCAGCGACCACGGGTTGATCGCGCCGCCGCGTACGGTCGGGTCGTTCGCCACGATCAGGCACTCCACGCCCTCGACCACGCCGATGCCGGTCACGGTGCTGGCGCCCACCGGGAAGTCGGTGCCGTACGCGGCCACCGGCGACAGCTCCAGGAACGGGCTGTCCGGGTCGAGCAGCAGCTCGATCCGCTCCCGGGGGAGCAGCTTGCCGCGCCCGTGGTGGCGGGTCACGTACTTCTCGCCGCCACCGGCCCGGGCCTGGCCGAGCGCGGTCTCCAGCTCGGCGAGGCGTTCCCGCAGCGCCTCGCGGTTGGCGGTGAAGGCCGGCGCGGATGTGTCGATCGTGCTCTGCAGGACAGTCACAGGCCCATGCCCTTCGCGATGATCTCGTTCATGATCTCGGTGGTGCCGCCGCCGATGCCGAGGATGCGGGCGTCCCGGTAGTGCCGCTCCACCTCGGCGTCGCGCAGGTAGCCGAAGCCGCCGTGCAGTTGCAGCGCGGCGTCGACCACGTGGTCGCAGGCGGCCACCGCCACGTTCTTCGCCATCGCCACCTCGGTCACCACCGGTTGTCCCGCGGCCACCCGCTCGGCCACCTCGTGCACGTACGCGCGGGCCGCCTCGGCGCGGGTGTGCATCTCGGCCAGCCGGTGCCGGACGAGCTGCCGACCGGCGAGCGGGCGGCCGAACGTGGAGCGGTCCCGGCACCACCGCACGGCCAGGTCGACGCAGCGTTGCGCGGTCGCGTACGCCTGGGTGGCCAGCGAGAGCCGCTCGGTGGCGAACTGCTGCATGATGGCGAGGAAGCCGGTGTCCTCCGGGCCGATCCGGTTCGCCACCGGCACCCGCACGTCGACGAAGGACAGTTCGGCGGTGTCCGAGCAGTGCCAGCCGAGCTTCTCCAGCCGCCGACCCACGGTGAACCCGGGGGAGTCCCTGTCGATCACGAGCAGGCTCAGTGAGCCCGACCCGGGGAAGTCGGTGCAGACCGCGGTGGTCACGAAGTCCGCCCTGATCCCGCTGGTGATGTAGGTCTTCGCGCCGTTCACCACGTAGTGGTCGCCGTCCCGGACCGCGCAGGTGCGGATGCCGGCGACGTCCGACCCGCCGTCCGGCTCGGTGATCGCCAGCGCGCCGATCATGGTCCCGGCCAGGGTGGGCCGCACGTACCTCTCGATGAGATGCTGCGGACCGCCGGCGCCTGAGCCGGCTGTGTCGCCGCAGGCGGCGACGATGTGCGGGAGCGCGATGCCGTGGGTGAACAGCGCGGCGATCAGCCCGGACGAACCGCCCGAGCGGATGATCTCCTCGGTGACCACGATCGAGTCGAGCAGGTCGCCGCCGCTGCCGCCGACCGACTCGGGGAAGCCGATGCCCAGCAGCCCGATCTTCGCGGCGGTCTCGTGCAGCGACCGGGGCACCTCGCCGGCCCGCTCCCACCCGGCCAGGTGGGGCAGCACCTCGCGGGTGACGAAGGAGCGGGTCAGCTCGCGCAGCTGGCGGCGCTCGGGGGTGTCCACGATGGTCATGCCGACACCTCCGCCGGCAGGTCGACCACCCGGGAGCGCAGCAGCTCGCCGAGCGCCTTGGCCTGCGGGTCGAACCGGGTGGAGGCGGCCACGCCCTGGCCGAGCAGCCCCCGGATCACGAAGTTGACCGCGCGCAGGTTCGGTAGCTCGTACCGCTCGACGGTCAGTGGCGCGGTCTCCGGCAACAGCTCGGCCAGCCGCTCCACGGTGAGCCAGCCGCGCAGCCAGGCCCAGGTCGTGTCCGTGCGGGCCCAGACGCCGAGGTTGGCGTCGCCACCCTTGTCCCCCGACCGTGCCCCCACCAGCTCACCCAGCGGCCCTCGCCGGCTGGCGTGCAAGGAAGGGCCCCTTGTTAACGCCTCGTGTTGTACAGGGGCCCCCTGCAAACCGTTCGTCACGGTCGGCGGCGGGACCGGCACGCGCTCGCCGGAGGGAAGCACCGCGACGTGCTCCACCGCGTCCTGCGCGATGCTGTCGGCGGTGAACACCCCGTACGGGGTGGCGTCGCCGGGCAGCGTGGTCAGCGTGCAGCCCGGATAGGAGGCCAGCGCCAGTTCCACCGCCGCCGCCGAGAACGCCCGCCCGGCCCGCGACCTGTCGCCGTCGCGCAGGTGGACGTGCAGCAGCGCGCTCGCCGCCTCGGTGTCGCCGACGTCCGGGTGGTCGGTGCGGGCCAGCGTGAACTCCAGCCCTTCGGTGCCGACCGACTCCTCGATCTGGCTGCGGACCAGGGCCGCCTTGGCCGGCACGTCCAGCCCGCACAGGACGAACGTCATCGAGTTGCGGAAACCGCCGAGGTTGTTGACGCCCACCTTCAGCGTGTCCGGCGGCGGCGTGCCGCGCACCCCGGTGACGCGTACCCGGTCCGGGCCCTCCTGGTCCAGCCGCACCGTGTCCAACCGGGTCACCACGTCCGGCCCGAGGTAGTCCGGCCCGCCCACCTCGTAGAGCAGCTGCGCGGTGACCGTCTCGACGGTCACCGCGCCACCGGTGCCCGGGTGCTTGGTGAGCACCGACGAGCCGTCCGGGTGTAGCTCGGCGATGGGGAAGCCGGGGCGGCGCCCGCCGTCCGGCAGCTCGGTGAAGAAACTGAAGTTGCCGCCGGTGACCTGCGCCCCGCACTCGATCAGGTGCCCGGCCACGGTCGCCCCGGCCAGCGCGTCGAGGTCGTCCCGGCCCCACCCGAAGCGGGCGATGGCCGGCCCGACCGCCAGCGAGGCGTCGGTGACCCGCCCGGTCACCACCACGTCCGCGCCCGCGTCGAGGCAGGCCGCGATCCCGAACGCGCCCAGGTACGCGTTCGCGGTCAGCGCGTCCGGCCGCTGGATCGCGTCGCCCTCGACGTAGCCGACCCGCACCTGGAGGCCGAGCCGGTCGCCGAGCGACCGGATCGCGTCGGCCAGCCCCGCCGGGTTGAGGCCGCCCGCGTTGGTGACCAGCGTGACGCCGCGCTCCAGCGCGGCGCCGAGCACCCCCTCCGCCTGGCGCAGGAACGTCTTGGCGTAGCCGAGCGACGGGTCGCGCATCCGGTCCCGGCCGAGGATCAACATGGTCAGCTCGGCCAGGTAGTCGCCGGTCAGCACGTCCAGCTCGCCGCCGTCGAGCATCTCGCGCCAGGCGTCGAACCGGTCGCCGTAGAACCCGGACGCGTTCCCGACCCGCAGCACGCTCATGAGGGCACTCCGTCGGCGGGCTCCCGCTTGTCGCCGGGCGGGCCGGCGAAGGCCTGGGCCACGTCCAGCCACTCGTCGGCCACCGGCCCGGTCGCCACCAGGGCCAGGTCGGCGCGGTGCCGGCGCTGGGTGACCAGCAGGCAGAAGTCGAGCGCCGGCCCGGTCACCCGGTCGGCCGCGTCCGCCGGCCCGAAGGCCCACGGCTCACCGCCCGCGGGCGGGGTCAGCTCCACCCGCACCGGCGCCGTGGGCACCGCGCGGCCGTGGGCCGCGAAGCCGTGCCCGAGGGTACGGAAGCCGAGGTGCGCGACGTGCCGCAGCCGCGCGGTCGGGGTACGCCGGACGCCCAGCGCGTCGGCCACGTCCTCGCCGTGCGCCCACGTCTCCATGAGCCGGGCGGTGGCCATCGAGGCGGGTGACATGCTCGTGCCGTACCAGGGCATCTTCTGCCCGGGCGGGACGGCGGCGAGCGTGCCGGCGAGCGCCGAGCGTCCGGCCCGCCAGCGGGCCAGCAGCGCCGATGGCGGGGCGAGGAAGGACTCGGCGCCGTCCTCGACCAGGCGGGACGGGTCGGGCGCGGAGGTGACCGAGGCGAAGAACGCCGACTCGTCGGTGGCGGCCAGGTGAGCCACGTGGTCGGTCCAGGCGAGGTGCGCGACCTGATGGGCGACGGTCCAGCCGGGGGCCGGTGTCGGCCGTTCCCACCCCGCCGGCGGCAGGTCCGCGACGAGCGCGTCGAGCTGCTCGGACTCGGCGGCCAGATCCGCGAGCAGTGCATTCAGGTCGACCATGGTGCCTCCGGGCGGGACGGGCCGTCAGGGGATCAGTGCCGCTCGCCCTCCGCGGTGAGCAGCGCGGCGAGCTGGCGCTTCCAGGCGTGCAGCAGGGTGGTGCGGCGGGTCGAGTCGTCGCTGAGCAGGTTGGCCACGCCGAGGCCGCGGAGCAGGTCGAGCGTGGTCTGGACCGATTCGCGGACGCCGGGGCGGCGCTCGTCCACGCCGAGCAGCTCGACGGTGAGCCGGTGCATCTCGCGGCCGATCCGGGCCTCCAGCGGGACCAGCGCGTCGCGCAGCTCGGCGTCGGTGCGGGCGGCCACCCACAGCTCCAGCGCGGCGACGAAGAGCGGGCCGGTGAAGGCGGCGGCGAGCAGGTCGACCACCCCGTCGAGCCGGCGCGGGCCGGCCGGCAGGGCCTCCGCCTCGGTGCGCAGCTCGACCGCCCGACGCTCGGTCAGGTGGGCGACGGCGGCGGTGACCAGCGCCGCCTTTGTCGGGTAGTGGTGCAGCTGGGCGCCCCGGGAGACGCCGGCGCGGGCCGCCACCACCGTCGTGGTGGTGCCGGACCAGCCGTGCTCCACCAGGCACTCGACGGTCGCCTCCAGCAGTCGGGCCTGGGTGGCGCGGCTGCGGTCCTGCTGAGGGACGCGGGTCGATGCGGCGGGCACGGGGACAGCCTGCCGCCCTCAAAACAAACAGTCAAGCCTGACTTTTTTGAAAGGAAGGGCCCCCTGTTAACGCCTCCGGTAGAGGAAGGGCCCCTTGTTAACGGTCAGCGGCCGTCGCGCGGCCCGAAGACGGCGAGGGCGTCGGCGTCGGAGTGGCGGGAGCGGACGTACTCGTCGGCCCACGCCACCGCGTCGGGGAAGGTGGATCCGGCGGCGATCCGGGCGCATGCGGCGTCCACGTCGAAGGACGTCCGGCGCAGCTGCACGCCGGGGCCGAGCAGGGCCCACCAGGCGCCCGCGCCCCCGTACGGCATCCCGACGCTGCCCGGGTTGACCACCAGGCGGCGGTCGACCAGCCGCGCGAACGGCATGTGGGTGTGCCCGCAGACCACGGTGGTGACCTCGGCGGGGAGGCCGGCGAAGACCTCGGCCCAGCGGTCGAGGCGGGAGTCGACCAGCACCATCTCCTCGTCGTCCCGGGGCGTGGCGTGGCAGAACAGCACCTCACCCAGGCCCGCGACGGGCAGCGTGACGCGCTGCGGCAGCGCGGCCAGCCGGGCCACCTGGTCGTCGCGGAGCTGGGCGGCGGCCCAGTTGGAGACGTCGTACGGGGCTGGACGGCCGGCATGGGCCGCCACCAGGTCGCGTTCACCGTTGCCGCCCACCCAGCACGCCCGGTCACCGAGCGCGGCGAGCCGATCCAGCACCTCGACCGGCTGCGGGCCGTCGGCGATGTCGCCGGTGAGCACGATCAGGTCGGCGGTGGCCACGTCCGGCTCGGCCAGGACGGCCTCCAGCGCCGGCAGCACGCCGTGGATGTCGGAGAGGACGGCGACACGTTCACGCATCGCCCCAGCCTGGCCGCCGCCCGTCGGGCCGTCCAGGAATTCTGCGCCGGGCAGAGACGGCGCCGGCCCGGACCGCGCGAGGCGGGCCGGGCCGGGAAAGCCGGTGCGGAGGTCAGACGCGCGCGCGGCGGGCCAGGCGCTCCGGGTCGAGGATGATGATGCTCTTGCCGTCCAGGCGCAGCCAGCCGCGCGAGGCGAAGTCGGCGAGCGCCTTGTTGACGGTCTCCCGGGAGGCGCCGACGAGCTGGGCGATCTCCTCCTGGGTGAGGTCGTGGGTCACCCGCAGCACGCCGCCGTCGCGGGTGCCGAAACGGCCGGCCATCTGGAGCAGGTTCTTGGCGACCCGGCCGGGCACGTCGGTGAAGATCAGGTCGGCCAGCGAGTCGTTGGTCCGGCGCAGCCGGCGGGCCAGCACGCGCAGCAGCTGCTCGGCGATCTCGGGCCGGTTGTTGAGCCAGGGGCGCAGGGCCTGCTTACGCAGCCGCACCAGCCGGGTGTCGGTGACCGCCGTGGCCGTCGCCGTACGCGGGCCCGGGTCGAAGAGCGACAGCTCGCCCACCATGTCCGACGGGCCCATCACGGCGATCAGGTTCTGCCGGCCGTCCGCGGCGCGGCGGCCCACCTTGATCTTGCCGGACAGAAGGATGTAGAGACTGTCGCCGGGCTCGCCCTCGTTGAAGACGACCTCGCCCTTGCGGACCTCGATCGTCTCCATCTCCTTGGCGAGCGCCTCGGCAGCCTCCGGGTCGACACCCTGGAAGATCCCGCTGCGGGCCAGTACCTCGTCCATCGCGCACCTCCGCCTGCGCGTGCCGTCCGTCGGCCGGGTCCGCCGTCCGCTGATCCCTCGCGCGCCGCCAGTCTAGGCGCACATGAGCAGGAATCAGAGGTGCACCCCTGGAATCTTGATCGTTGGGCGTAACCTGCCCGACCTGGTGAGCGGCTAAGATCCCGCCTCCGGCCCGGGCCGGCGCCACCCGTTCCCACCTGCGATCGTAGGGTGACCGGCGTGCTCTGTGCGCCGATCCTGACCACCCGGTCCGAAACCGGCTGGGACATCCCGCTCCTGGTCTGGCGGTCCGAGGCGCCGCTGCTGGCGGTCGGCTCCGCCCCGCTGGGCGGGGGGATCGGCGTCCGCCGGTGGGTGGTGAACGCGACCGTGCCGATGTCGTACGACCGGGACGACCCCGCCGCCCACCTGGCCGAGATGGCCCGCGACCTCGACCTGGACGGGCCCGGCGTCGGGCTGCTCACCGGGGTGGACGTGACCGAGGTGGTGCACCGCGCGGACGGCGGCGTCCGGGTCTGGGCCACCGTCGGCCTGGGCACCCCGGTGTGGGCCGCCGCGCCCGCGCCCGCGCCGCCCGTCCAGCGCGTCGGCACGGTCAACATCGTCGTGCACGTGCCGGCCCGGCTCGGCGAGGCCGCCCTGGTCAACGCGGTGGCCACGGCCACCGAGGCGAAGGCGCAGGCGATCTGGGAGCTGGGCCTGCCGGCCACCGGCACCCCCACCGACGCGGTCACCGTTCTCTGCCCCGCCGACGGCGACCCGGCCCCGTACGGCGGGCCCCGCTCGACCTGGGGCGCCCCGCTGGCCCGGGCCGTGCACGCCGCCGTCCGGGCGGGCGGCGCCGGCACCGTGGTGCCCTGGTCCGACCGGCGGGCGGTCTGACGTGCCACGACGGGTAATCCGACCGATCGGCCCTCGTCGGAGCGATCCCGGGACGGTAGCGTCGCCGACGATGTACGCTTCCGCCCGCTCTGCGCCCTGGTCCCGCCGCGCCGCCGCTCCCGGCCCGCCTCCCGCCGTCCCCGGTCGACGCCTCGCCGGGGTCGCCGCGCTCGTCGCCGTCCTCCTGGTCGCCGGCTGCTCGACCTCCGGCGGGGACGACCCGCGCTGGCAGACCGGGCAGGGCGGGGGGACCCCCGGCTCGGCCGCTCCCGCGACGGCCGAGCAGCCCGCCGCGGGCGGCGCGGCCGACCGGGCGATCTCGCTGACCGCCACCGGCGACGTGATCATGGGTAACGCGCCGAACCGGCTGCCCCCCAACGGCGGCAAGGGCTTCTTCGACGACGTGAAGTCGGCGCTCAAGGGCGACCTGGTGATGGGCAACCTGGAGGAGCCGCTCACCGACGACACGGGCGCCGGCAAGTGCGGCCCGAACCCGAAGAACTGCTATCAGTTCCGGGCACCCCCCGGCTATGCGGCGCACCTGCGCTCGGCCGGTTTCCAGCTGCTCAACCAGGCCAACAACCACGGCAACGACTACGGCCAGCAGGGCTACGAGAACACCCAGTCGGCGCTGGAGGCGCACGGGCTCAAGCACACCGGGGCACCGGGCGAGATCACCGTGGTCGACGTCAAGGGCGTCAAGGTGGCCGTGGTGGGCTTCTCGTCGTACCCCTGGTCGAACAGCCTGATCGACATCGACGCCGCCAAGCAGGTGATCGAGTTGGCCAAGGAGCAGGCCCAGCTCGTGGTGGTCCAGGTGCACATGGGCGCCGAGGGCGCCGACCGCACCCGGGTGAAGCCGGGCACCGAGATGTACGTCGGCGAGAACCGCGGCGACCCGATGCGCTTCTCCCGCGCGGTCATCGACGCCGGCGCCGACCTGGTGATCGGGCACGGGCCGCACGTGCTGCGGGGCATGGAGTTCTACAAGGGCCGGCTGATCGCCTACAGCCTGGGCAACTTCGCCGGCGGCGGGAAGTCGCTGAACAGCGCCGGTCGGCTCGGCTGGGGCGGCGTGCTCAAGGTGTCGCTCACCGCCGAGGGCCGCTTCGTCGGCGGCACCTTCACCTCGACCGCGATGAACGGCGTCGGCAAGCCGTCGGTCGACCGGCAGGACCGTGGCCTCGGCCTGGTCCGCGAGGTGACCGCGGCCGACTTCCCGGACACCGGCGCGAAGCTCGACCCGAGCGGCAAGATCAGCGCGCCGGCGGGTGGCTGAGCGCACGCCGCCCGCGTGGACCCGCCGGAGCGTCGGCCCCGCGACGTAGGCTGGCCGGCGTGACCACGCGCTCTCCCGAGACCGACCTCGGTCGTACGCGTCGCGCCCGCCGGATCGGTCGGGTGCTGACCGAGACCCACCCCGACGCGCACTGTGAACTCGACCACTCCAACGCGCTGGAGCTGGCCGTCGCCACGATCCTCTCCGCCCAGTGCACCGACAAGAAGGTCAACGAGGTCACGCCGAAGCTGTTCGCCCGCTACCGCACGGCCGCCGACTACGCCGGGGCGGACCGGGGCGAGCTGGAGGAGCTGATCCGGCCCACCGGGTTCTACCGCAACAAGACCAGCTCCCTGATCAACCTGGGCCGCGCGCTCTGCGAGCGCTACGACGGCGAGGTGCCGGGCAAGCTGGTCGACCTGGTGACGCTGCCCGGGATCGGGCGCAAGACCGCGAACGTGATCCTCGGCAACGCCTTCGACGTCCCCGGCATCACCGTCGACACCCACTTCCAGCGGCTGGTGCAGCGGTGGCAGCTGACCACCGAGACCGACCCGGTCAAGATCGAGCATGCGATCGGCGCGCTCTACCCGAAGCGCGACTGGACGATGCTGTCGCACCGGATCATCTTCCACGGCCGCCGGGTCTGCCACGCCCGCAAGCCCGCCTGCGGCGCGTGCACGCTGGCGAAGCTCTGCCCCGCGTACGGCACCGGGCCGACCGAGCCGGCGGCCGCGGCCAAGCTGTTGAAGGGCCCCCGCGCGCGGGACCTGGCGGTCGCCGTCGGCCTCGACCCCGACCTGGTGCCGCAGCAGGCGGCCGCGGCGGACGTGCCGTGACGCGCCGGCTCGCCTACCTGCTCGTCCCGCTGCTGCTCGCGGCGGCGGGCTGCACCGCCACGGCCGAGGAGCCGGCCGGCCCGGCGCCGGCCACCCGGGCCGAGCGTCCGTCGCCGTTCGCCGACTGCGCCCCGCTGACCGTCGCGCCCGCGTCGGCCGCCCCGGCACCGACCGGCGCCGCCGGCGTCGCGCTGCCCGACCTGACCCTCAACTGCTTCACCGGCGGCGCGCCGGTGCGGGTGCGGGACGTCAAGGGCCCGGCGGTGATCAACGTGTGGGCGTCCTGGTGTGCCCCGTGCCGCAAGGAGCTGCCCGCCTTCCAACGGCTCAGCGAGCGGGCCGACGGGCGGTTCCAGGTCATCGGCGTGAACAGCCGGGACAGCCGCGGTGGCGCGCAGTCCATCGGCGAGGACTTCGGCGTCGGCTTCCCCATGCTCGTCGACCAGGGCGACGCGTTCCAGCGCGCGCTCGAACGCAACGCCTTCCCGCTGACCGTCCTGGTCGACGCCGACGGCCGGATCCGGCACGTCGACGCGACCGGCGCGTTGGACGACGACCGGCTCGCGAAGCTGGTCCGCACCCATCTCGGGGTGACGGTGTGACCCGCAGGCCGCCCGCGTGGATCGACCCGCTGCTGGGCCGGCTGGGCACCGCCCGGGCGGAGGACTTCACCCGGATCGTCACCCCGGACAGCGGGGGTCGGGAGAGCGCCGTGCTGGTGCTGCTCGGCGAGGAACCCGACGCCGGGCCGGACGTGCTGGTCCTCCAGCGCGCCGCGACGCTGCGCAACCACGCCGGGCAGCCCGCCTTCCCCGGCGGCGCCGCCGACCCGGAGGACGCCGACGCCCGCGCCACCGCGCTGCGCGAGGCGAACGAGGAGGTCGGCCTCGACCCGGGGAGCGTCACCGTGCTGGCCGAGCTGCCCCGGCTCTGGATCCCGGTCAGCGACTTCGTGGTCACCCCGGTGCTCGCCTGGTGGCACGAGCCGCACCCGGTGCACCCGCGCGAGCCGGCCGAGGTCGCGCACGTCGCCCGGCTCCCGGTCGCCGAGCTGGTCGACCCCGACAACCGCATGCGGGTACGCCATCCCAGCGGCTGGATCGGCCCCGCCTTCTCGGTGCGCGGCATGCTGGTCTGGGGCTTCACCGCCGGTGTGATCGACACGTTGTTGCAGATGGGCGGTTGGGCCCGGCCGTGGCCCCGCAGCCGGGTGGTGGAGTTGCCGCCGGTGGGCGCCACCCCCGCCCCGTCGGCCGGCACCGACGCGGCGGACGAGACGCGGGTGCGCTGATCACCCGGGCGCACCCTCAGGTCACGTTCAGCGAGCGCTGAGCCTCCCGTGGGCCCGGTGCCCGTACCCTTGGGGCGTGTCCGCCGTGGATCTCGTCCTGCTCCTGCTCATGCTCGTGTTCGCGATCAGCGGATACCGCCAGGGCTTCGTCATCGGGGCCCTGTCGTTCTCCGGGTTCTTCCTGGGCGCGCTGCTCGGCCTCCAGATCGGCCCGCTGATCGCCCAGCAGTTCGCGGCGAGCGGCACCCGGGTGCTGATCTCCCTGGTGGCGATCTTCGGGCTCGCCGTGCTGGGGCAGGCGCTGGCCGGCTGGCTCGGCTCCAACCTGCGCGCGGCCATCACCGGGCCGGCCGGGAAGAAGATCGACGACGTCGGCGGCGCGTTCATCTCCGTCATCGCGGTCATGCTGGTGGCCTGGCTCGTCGCGGTGCCGCTGGGCTCCTCCTCGGTGCCCTGGCTGGCCGCCTCGGTCAAGAACAGCGCGCTGCTCACCGTCGTCGACCGGGTGCTGCCCGACCAGGCGCAGGAACTGTCCACGGCGCTGCGCGACACGGTCGACACCAACGGCTTCCCCGACGTGTTCAACGGGCTGGACCGCACCACCGCCCGGCAGGTGTCCCCACCCGACCCGGCGCTGGCCAACTCGCAGGTGGTGCAGAACAGCAAGCGGTCCGTGGTTAAGGTGCTCGGCTCCGCGCCGAGCTGCTCGCGCCGGATCGAGGGTTCCGGCTTCGTCTACGCGGACGACCGGGTGATGACCAACGCGCACGTGGTGGCCGGCACCCGCTCGGTGGCGGTGGAGCTGCGCGGCGAGCGGTACGACGGCGAGGTGGTCGTCTACGACCCGAACCGCGACCTGGCCGTCCTCTACGTGCCCGGCCTGCCCGGGCCGTCGCTGCGCTTCGCCGCCGGCGAGGCGGGCAGCGGGGCGGACGCGATCGTGCTCGGCTTCCCGCTCGACGGCCCGTACGACGCCCGCCCGGCCCGGGTCCGCGACGTCGACCGGATCACCGGGCCGGACATCTACTCCGCCGGTGACGTGACCCGGGAGATCTACACCATCCGGGCGCTGGTGCGCAGCGGCAACTCCGGCGGACCGCTGGTCTCGTCGAACGGGCTGGTGCTCGGGGTGATCTTCGCGGCGGCCGCGGACGACCCGAACACCGGTTTCGCGGTGACCGCGGCCGAGGCGCGGTCGGTGGCGTTGGCGGGCGCGGAGCGTACCCGGGGAGTGGGCACCGGCGACTGCACCTGAGCGGGGCCGACGGCGGCCGGGCGGCGCGGGGTTCAGCCGCCTGCCGGCGCGCCGGCCGGGGCCACGTCGTCGCCCGACCGATTGAGCGGCAGTTTCGCGCGCCCCCAGGTCAGCGTGCGGTCGAGCACCGCGCGCGCCATGATCGCCACGCAGGTCCCGCCGTTGAGGAACGAGGCCACCACGTCGCTGGGGTGGTGCATGCCCCGGTACATCCGGGTCAGCGCCACCCCGACCGGCACCAGCACCAGCAGCGCCCACCAGGTGACCTTGGCCGGGGTGCTGCGCGCCCGCAGCGCCAGCAGCACCGCGAGGCCGACGTAGAGCGCGGTCGCGGCGGACGTGTGCCCGGACGGGAAGCTGGACGTCGGCGGGGACGCGTCCATGTGCTCGACGGCCGGGCGGTTCCGGTCGATGACCATGGTGGTGAAGAGGAAGATCAACGCCTGGGCGCTCACCGCCGCGCAGAGGAAGAGCGGCTCCCGCCAGCGGTGCAGCACCAACCGCAGCACCAGCGCGGCCAGCACGGTCACCACGACGATCATCTGGGTGCTGGCCAACGTGCTGAAGACCAGCGACACGTCGTTCCAGCCCCCCGTCCGGTCGGCCGCCAGCTCGCGGTTGACCGCGTCCTCCACGGTGAACGGCCAGGTGTGCGCGAGGACCCGGGTGACCAGGAGTCCCAGCCCCACCATGAGAGCGAACAGCAGCGCCAGCGGCAGCAGGACCCGCCGGGTGACCCGGACCACGACATCGGACATGGGCCGCCATCTACCCAGATCCGCGCCGGACTACGCCCGTGGGTCGTCCGGCCCCGGTTCGGCCAGCTCCGGCTCGATCCCCTCGCGCAGCGGACGCGTGGTCCGCCGGCCGGTCGAGGTGCGCCACGTCGCGAAGCCGGCCGCCGTGGCGGCCACCACGGCCACCCCGAGCACCCAGCCGCCCACCACGTCGCTGGTCCAGTGCACGCCCAACGCGATCCGGCTCAGCCCGGTGACCACCATGACCAGCGCGGCGGCCGTCCACAGCGCGACCCGACCGGCCCGGCTGTCCCGGGCGAACGGCAGGAACACCAGCAGCAACACCCCGGCCGCCAGCGCCGCGTTCAACGCGTGACCGGACGGGAAGGAGTAGCCCGCCGCGCGCGCCACCGGGTCCAGCAGCTCCGGCCGGTCCCGCCCGACCAGCAGCTTCAGCAACGCGCCGAGCAGCCCACCGACCAGCATGGTGGCGACCACCCACACGGCCAGCCGGGGCGCGCCGCGACGCAGCAGCCAGACCACCACCACCGCGGCGGCCACCCGCAACGGACCCGGCCCCAGCGCGTGGGTCCACACGGTCATCACGTGGACCCAGGCCGGATGGTCCACCGCGTAGCCGTGGAACGTGTCGGTGACCGACGCGTCCAGTCGGAGCAGCGGCGGCCAGGCGCCCAGCACCAGCAGCGCGAGCAGGGCGAACGGCACGAGCACCAGGAAGGCCGCGGTGGCGGCCAGGGTGAGCCGGAGACCCAGCGAGTGGTCGGGGTCGAGGCGACGGGCCCGCCAGGACCGCTCCCGCGTGGACGTCGGACCGGTGGTGTTCATGCGCCGTTCACTACCCAGGGCACGGCCCGATCAGACCGGCCGCTCAGCGACGGGTCTGCCGGAACCGGCGCACCATCAGCGCGGTGCCGGTGACCAGGGCGACGAACAACGCCAGCCCGGTCCACAACCGCTCCGGCGCGGAGTCGTCGGCCTGCCCGGCCGGGCGGGCCGACCACCCGGACTTCTGCGTTGGGCCGAGCGGATCACCGCCCTGCCCCGCGCCCGCCGCCCGGCTGTCCCGGCCCTCGCCGGGTGCCGGCCCGAAGCCCACCACCCCCGGGGAGGCGTTGTCGTCGAGCGGGTTGCGCCCCACCGGCGACACGTCGGCGGTGAGCGCGGCCACCGGATCCACCATGCCGAAGCCGAACCGGTCGTCCCGTCCGGTCGGGCCGAGATCCCGGGCGGTGCTGATCAGCCGGTTCACCACGTCCCCGGCCGGCATCCGCGGATAGCGGGCCCGGACCAGGGCAGCCGTCGCGGCGACCAGCGGCGCGGCGAAGCTCGTCCCCTGCACCCGCCAGTAGCCGCCCTGCTGCCGGGCGCCGTAGAGGGCGGTGGCCGGGGCGCTGAGGATGGTCTCGCGGCCGGTGACCGAGCCGGACCAGAGGTTCTCGCTGTTGCGGTCCAGCCCGGTCACCGCCAGCACGCCCGGCTCCCGGGCCGGGTACCAGACCTTGGTGCTGGTCGACGTGGCCAGGTTGCCGGTGCAGGCGACCACCACCACGTCGCGCGCGAACGCGTAGTCGAGCGCCGCGGCCAGGGCCGGGCTGTCACCGCCGCCGCCGAGCGACAGGTTGATCACGCGGGCGCCGTTGTCCACCGCCCACCGCACGGCCTTCGCGATGATCAGCGCGTCGTCGTACCGGTTCTCGGCGTCCAGCACGCGGACCGGGAGGATCCGGGCATCCGGCGCCAGCCCCACCACGCCCCGGTCGTCGTCGGCCCGCCCGGCGATCAGCCCGGCCACCGTGGTGCCGTGCCCGACCGGGTCCGGCCCGCCCGCGCCGTCCGGGTCGACCAGGTCGAGGCCGGGCAGCACCTGCCCGGCCAGGTCCGGATGCGAACCGTCCACACCGGAGTCGATCACCGCGACCACCACGCCGCGACCGGTCGAGGTGCGCCAGGCGGTCTTCGCCCGCAACTCCGCCAACTGCCACTGCTCGTCGCGGACCTGGTCGGTGCGGACCACCGCGTCGGGGGCCCGGGCCGGCAGCGGACGGGCGACGGGGACAGCCGCTGTCGCGTGCGCCGGTGGCGCGAGCGGGCCGCCCGCGACGGCCAGCGCCGACACCGCGGCGAGCAGCACCCGTGCGGTGAGACGCCGGGATGGCACGCCGGGAGCTCCCTGCCGTTCCCTGGTCACATTCCCCAGCCATTCCGTCGCGTCCGACACATGCTGCTCGGAGATTACCGGTTGTCCCGACCGTCACGGGGCAACTCCGCACGCCCGGTCACCCGGGCGGAAGATGGGCCAACTGCACCAGACGTACGCCCTCACGGCGGGTGACCAGACGGGCCCGTCCCGGGGGCAGCGGGCCGGCCTTCACCTGACCGACGAGCGGCCCCTCCTCCGGGCCGCCCGACATCACCAGCCCGGCCGTGGACAGCTCCCGCAGCCGCTGGATGACCGGCTCGTACGACGTCCGGCCGGCGCCGCCCGAGCGCCGCGCCAGCACCAGGTGCAGCCCGACGTCCCGGGCGTGCGGGAGGTGCTCCTCCAACGCGCGCAACGGGTTGCTCGGCCCGCCGGCCACCAGGTCGTAGTCGTCCACCAGCACGAACAGCTCCGGCCCCGTCCACCAGGACCGGGCGCGCAGCTCGGCTGGCGTCACCCCGGGACCGGGCTGCCGCCCCTGCAGGTAGCCGGCCGCCGACTCGATCAGCTCGGTGGTGTGCGGCGCGGCCGTGCCGTACCCGATCAGGTGCGGCGTGTCGATCGTGCCCATCAGGCTGCGCCGGTAGTCCACCAGGATCACCCGGGCCTGCTCCGGGGTGAACCGGCGGACGATCGAGGTGGCCAGCGCGCGCAGGAACGAGGACTTGCCGCACTCGGCGTCGCCGAACACCACGAAGTTGGGTTCGGTGGCGAAGTCGAGCACCACCGGGGACAGGTCCGCCTCGGCCACCCCCACCGGGAACGCCAGCCCGGTGGTCGAGGTCTGGTCCAGTTCGGCGTACGGCAGCACCGGCGGGAGCAGCCGCACCCGGGGCGCCACCGGACCGGCCCAGGCGCCGGCGACCGCCTTGACCAGGTCGCCGGTCTCGGCGCCCAGGGTGGTGGCCCGCGGTTCGGCGGTGAGGAAGTGCAGCCCGCCGGCGGTGATCCCGCGCCCCGGCCGCTCCTCCGGCACGGTCGCCGCCAGCGCCCGCTTGACCACCGCCGAGTCGGCCGGATCACCGAGGCGCAGCTCCAGCCGGGAGCCGAACAGGTCGCGGATCGCCGGCCGGAAGTCCGACCAGCGCAGCGCGGTCGCCACCACGTGCACCCCGTACGCGAGGCCGCGCGTGGCCAGCTCGGTGACCAGCGGCTCCAGGTCCTCGTACTCGCCGCGCAGCGTGTTCCAGCCGTCGACCACCAGGAACACGTCCCCGAACGGGTCGGCGCCGCCCGGCCCGCCCGCGGCCCGTCGCCGACGCCAGGCCGCCATCGACTCCACCCCCGACTCGGTGAAGCGCCGCTCCCGCTCGACGAGCACGTTGACGACCTCGCCGACGGTCCGGCGGACCGCGGTGCCGTCGGTGCGCCCGCTCACCCCGCCGACGTGCGGCAGGTCGCGCAGCGCGCCGAGCGTCCCGCCGCCGAGGTCGAGGCAGTAGACCTGCACCTCGGCCGGCGTGTGGGTGAGGGCGAGCGCGCAGACCAGCGTGCGCAGCAGGCTGGACCGGCCGCTGCGGGTGGTGCCGACCACCCCGACGTGCCCGGCCGCGCCGTCGAGGGCCAGCCAGAAGAGGTCCCGCCGCTGCTCGAACGGCTTGTCCACCACGGCCACCGGCACCTGCAACGCGCCGTGCAGCTCCGGGTTGGCCACGGTCAGCCCGCGCACCGGGTCGCTCCCGATCGCGCCGAGCAGCTCGTCGAGCGTCGGCGAGGCGTCCAGCGGGGGGAGCCACACCTGGTGTGCCGGCGGGCCCTGCCCGGCCAGCCGGTCCACCAGCAGGTCGAGCAGGGTCCCGCCGGTCTCCTCCTCGGCCGGGAGGGCCGCCGGCGCGGCCGGCTCGGGCACCGGGACCAGGTGGCTGGAGAAGGCGAGCACGCGAGGGCTCCCGGCGCCGGCCGTACCCGCCGGGCCGGGGCGGCGGCGGACCGTCCCGGAGACGTACGCGGCCTTGAACCGGACCAGCGGGTCGGTGCCGGAGCGCAGGTAGCCGTGGCCCGGGGTGCGGGGCAGCTCGTGCGCGTCCGGCACGCCGAGCACGGTCCGGGACTCCAGCGCGGAGAACGTGCGCAGGCCGATCCGGTAGGACAGGTGGGTGTCCAGCCCGCGCAGCCGGCCCTCCTCCAGCCGCTGGCTGGCCAGCAGCAGGTGCACCCCGAGCGACCGACCCAGCCGCCCGATCTGCACGAACAGGTCGATGAAGTCGGGCTTGGCGGAGAGCAGCTCGGAGAACTCGTCGCAGATCAGCAGCAGCGACGGCAGCGGGGCCAGCGGGGTGCCGGCCGCCCGGGCCCGCTCGTAGTCGCGCACGCTGGCGAAGTTGCCCGCCCGGCGCAGCAGCTCCTGCCGGCGCATCAGCTCCCCGTTGATCGCGTCCACCATCCGGTCGACCAGGGGCAGCGCGTCCGCCAGGTTGGTGATCACGGCGGCGGTGTGCGGCAACCGCTCGAACGGCGCGAACGTGGCTCCGCCCTTGAAGTCGACGAGCACGAAGTTGAGCTGCTCGGAGCTGTGCGTGGCGGCCAGGCCGAGCACGAGCGTGCGGAGCAGCTCCGACTTGCCCGAGCCGGTGGCGCCGATCAGCAGGCCGTGCGGCCCCATCCCGTCCTGCGCCGACTCCTTCAGGTCGAGGTCGATCGCCCCGCCGTCGGCGCCCACCCCGATCGGCACCCGCAGCCGGTCCCGCGCGGCCCGGGCCGCCCACCCCTGCTCGGCGGTGAAGCCCTCCGGGTCGCCGAGGCCGAGCAGCTCGGGCAGGCCCGGCTCGGCGCCGGGCGGCGCGTCCGGCCCGCGTACCGTGCCGGCCAGCCGCAGCGGCGCGAGTCGCCGGGCCACCGCCTCGGCGTCGGCCGCCGGCAGCGCGTCGGCGGCGCCGACCTCGGCGTGCCCCTCCACGGAGTGCGAGTGCAGCCGGCCGTCGATCAGGTCGAGCAGCAGCGCGTAGCGGTCGAGCAGCCGTGGGGGCGGGGTGTCCAGGTCGAGCACGGTGACCGCGTCGATGCCGCCGTCGCCGGCCAGGTCGGCGGCGCCGGTCAGGTCGCCGCCGTCGAGCACCACGACCACGTGCGGCCCGTCCGTGGCCGGGCCGTGCGGGCTGAACCGGGACCGGCTGCCGAGCACGTCGGCGAGGAGCCGTTCCAGGTCGGCGGCGGAGCTGGTGACCAGGCGCACCGCGCCCAGGGCGTCGGTGCGCGTCGGATGGTGGGCGTGCGGCAGCCACTTCACCCACTCCCACCGGTCCCGGCGCTCCGGCCCGGCGCAGACCGCGACCAGCAGCTCGTCCGGGGCGTGGAAGACCGCGAGCTGGGTGAGCACCGCCCGGGCCAGGGCCTGCGCGGCGGGCGAGCCGGCCCCGCGCACCGGGCCCGCCGGACCGCGCACGAAGACCCGGGCGAAGCTGCGCAGCGACAGCGCCACCGGCAGGTCCGGCACCACCGAGTACGCGTCCAGGAAGCGCCGCAGCGCCCCGGCCGTCATCGGCTCCAGCTCCTCCAGCGGCCGGGTGACCGGCGGAACCAGTGGCGTGGCCAGCGTCTGCGGCCCGACACCGACCCGGACCACGGCGAAGTCGGGGTCGGCCGGCCGGCGCTCCCAGACCCGGTGGCTGTCCACCGTGGACCAGAGCCGGCCCGGCTCGGGGTGGCGGTAGGAGAGCCCGGCCCGCTGGGCGCCGGCGGTCTCCCGGACCCGGCGGCGCAGCGTGGCCAGGTGGCGCAGGTATTCCCGGCGGGCGGCCATCAGCTCGGACTTCTTCGGGCCGGCGCTGCCCCAGGTGGTCACCAGCATGGCCAGCGAGGAGAGCCCGAACATGCCGCCCACCGCGTACGAGTAGGCCCCGCCGCCCCGGCCGAACATCATCGCCATGGCCACCGTCCCGCCGAGCATCGGCAGCACCATCAACGCCTGCTGCCAGCGCCCCCCGGTCGCCACCGGGATCTCCGGCGGCGCCTCGACGGGCAGCTCGCCGACCGGGATCTCCGGGGCCGGGCGGCGCGGCGGCCGCTTGATGACGACAGTGGACAACGATCCTCCCATGGCTCTCGGTAACCCGAGCCTGGCTCATAGTAGGTAAAGTCCTGTCGTCCGTCAGCCACCGATCCGGTCCGGGATGGAGATACGTCGATGACAAGCGGCCTTGCCCGGGTCACCATCAGCGCGCCCCGGCGCCGCGTCGACGTGGCCCTGCCGGAGCAGGTCCCCCTGGCCGAGTTGCTGCCCGAGGTGCTGCGGCACGCCGGCGAAGGGCTGGCCGACGACGGGGAACGGCACGGCGGCTGGCTGCTGCGCCGCACCGACGGCGCGGTGCTCGCCACCGCCCAGGCGCTGCTGCCGCAGGGCGTCCGGGACGGCGAGGTGCTGCACCTCGTGCCGGCCCGCGCCGAGTGGCCCGAACTGGAGTACGACGACGTGGTCGAGGCGATCGTCGACGGGGCCCGACGCCGGGGCGCCGCCTGGTCCGCCCCGGCCACCCGGGCCGCCGCGCTGGCCGGGGCCGGCGTGCCGCTGGCCGTCGGGCTGGTTGCCGTGCTGACCGCCGGCGCCGGCGCCGGGGGCCGGGACTGGCCGGTCGCCGCCGCGGTCGCCCTGATCCTGGTGCTCGCCGCCACCGCCGCGTCCCGGGCGTACGGGGACGGCCCGGTCGGCGCCACCCTCGGCGGGTATGCGCTGCCCTGGGCGGCGACGGCCGGCGCGCTGGCGGTCGGCTCGGGCGACCCGGTCGGTCCGATCCCCGGGCTTCGCTGGATCGGCGCCCCCGAACTGCTCGTCGGCTCGGTGGCGCTGCTGCTGGTGGCGGTGCTCGGCCTGCTCGGGGTGGCCAGCCGGTCCCGGGTCTTCGTGGCCGGCGTGACAGTGGGCGCGGCCGGGGCGGTGGCCGCGCTCGGTGGGCTGCTGCTGACGCCGGCCGGCACCGCGGCCGTGCTGCTCGCCGTCCTGGTCTTCGCGCTCGGCGGGCTGCCGCTGCTGGCCATCCGGGTCGGCAAGCTGCCGCTGCCGCCGCTCACCCTGCCCGCTCCCGCCGGCACCCGTGACCTGCCCGACCGGGGACGGGTGCACGCCGCCGTGGCCCGCGCCGAGGAGGTGCTGACCGGGATGCTGCTCGGGCACGCCGCGCTGGCCGTCGGCGCGATCGGGGTGCTCGTCGCGGTCGGCGGGACCGCCGCATGGCTGCTGGTCGCCGTCGGCAGCGGGGTGCTGCTGCTGCGCTCCCGGCTCTTCGTGGCGGTGCGGCACCGGCTGCCGGCCGTCGTCGCCGGGCTCGCCGGGTACGCCCTGCTCGGCGCGGTGCTGGCGGAACGGGCCGGTCCGGGCGGGCGACTCGCGCTGACCGTCGGCGGGCTGGCCCTGGCCCTGGTGGCGGTGACCGCCGGCGCCACGTACGCCCGGCGACCGGTGTCCCCGTACCTCGGCCGGCTGGCCGACCTGACCGACACCGCCCTGGTGGTCGCGGTGGTCCCGGTGGCCTGCGCGGTGCTCGATCTCTACGACCGGGCCCGCGGCCTGCTCGCCTGAGTACGCGACGGCCCGGATCGCGACGTGCGACCCGGGCCGTTCGAGAAACCTGACCGTCAGTGCAGCGTCTCGCCGCGCTCCTCGGCCTCCTTGGCGCGCCGGTAGGACGCGGCGATCTCGGCCTCGGCCTCGACCCGGCCGACCCAGGTCGCGCCCTCGACCGACTTGCCCGGCTCCAGGTCCTTGTAGACCTCGAAGAAGTGCTGGATCTCCAGGCGGTCGAACTCGCCCAGGTGGTGGATGTCCCGCAGGTGCTCCTGGCGCGGGTCCTCGTAGGGGACGCAGAGGACCTTGTCGTCGCCGCCCTTCTCGTCGGTCATCCGGAACATGCCGATGGTGCGGCAGCGGATCAGGCAGCCGGGGAAGGTCGGCTCGGGCACCAGCACCAGCGCGTCCAGCGGGTCGCCGTCCTCGCCCAGGGTGCCCTCGATGAAGCCGTAGTCGGCCGGGTACTGCGTGGAGGTGAAGAGGGTGCGGTCCAGCCGGATCCGGCCGGTCGCGTGGTCCACCTCGTACTTGTTGCGGTGACCCTTGGGGATCTCAACCGTGACGTCGAAATCCATTTCCCACGCTCCCTCGTTTGCCCACGCTGGCTAACGGAAACCAGCGGCTCGCCGCCCGCACGGGTGAACGCCCCCCGCCGGCTCCGGCCGCCGCATAGTGTTCGGACCGAAGTAGTGTCACCCAAGGTGATTTCGAGCGGGGAGGAGGGGGCCGTGGGGAGGGAAGATTCACACTACCGCCCCGAGGGGGTTGACGGGCGACGGTCCGTCGGATCCGGTTCCGGTGGAGCCACCGGGCGGGTGTCCGTCCCCGGCGCCAACGTTCCCCATCGTCCGGCCCCGGCCAGCGGATCGGCCCGGGTCACCCCGACCGGCGACCCGGCGGCGGCCCCGGTGAGCTGGCCCGGCGCGCCGGGTCCGATCCCGGTGAGCCCGCCGGTCCCGCCGGTCGGCGCCGCCCCGCCGCCGCCCCCGCCCGCCGTTCCGCCGCGCCGCCGTCGTGGCCGCCTGGTCGCGGCGCTGGCGGGCGTGCTGGTGCTGGTCCTCGCGGTGGCCGGGCTGGCGGTGCTCCGCCCGGGTCCGGTCGCCCGTCTGCTGGGCGGCGAGGCCACCCCGTCCGGTGCCACCGCCGCGCCGCCCGAGCCGGACCCGCCGGCCGTGCTCGCCGGCCCCGACGGCAACGCGCCGCTGCCCACCGAGGCCGGGATCCGAGCCGCGTTGGAACCGCTGGTGGGCGCCGCCGCGCTCGGCGACCGGGTGAACGTCTCGGTGGCGGACGTGGCCACCGGCGAGACGCTCTACGGCAAGGGACCGGACGCGCCGACCGTGCCCGCCTCGGTGACCAAGCTCGCCACCGGTGTCGCGGTGCTCGCGGCGCGTGGCCCGGCTTACCGGATCCCCACCCGCGCGGTGGCCGGCCCGAACCCCGGCGAGGTGGTGCTGGTCGGTGGCGGCGACCCCACGCTCGCGGTGGACAAGAACGGCTTCTACCCGGGCGCGGCCCGGCTGGACGACCTGGCCGCCCAGGTGCGCGACGCGCTCGGCGGCACCGCACCGACCAAGGTGATCGTCGACTCGTCGCTGTTCAGCGGTCCGGTCTTCGAGCCCGGCTGGGACGCCGACATCCCCACCGGCGGCTTCGGCGCGGCGATCACCGCGCTGATGACCGACGGCGCCCGCAAGGACCCGGCGCTGGCGCGGCGCACCGCCGAGGAGACCAACCACGCCGCCGAGCGGGTGCCCCAGCCGGACCTGACCGCCGGCCGGCAGTTCGCCAAGCTGCTCGGGCTCACCGGTGGCGCCGCCCAGGTGACCCGGGGCGCGGCGCCGACCGCCGGGGGTTCCGGGTCGGCCGGCCCGGCGCCCGGCACCGAGCTGGGCAAGGTCGAGTCCCTGCCGGTGATCCGGCTGGTCGACATCATGATCAGCGACAGCGACAACGTGATCGCCGAGGCGATGGCCCGCCAGGTGGCGCTGGCCAAGGGCAAGCCCGGCTCGTTCACCGGGGGTGCCGCCGCCACCGACCAGGTGCTCGGCGAGCTGGGACTGCCGGCCGGCGAGATCAGCCTCGCCGACGGCAGCGGGCTGTCGCGCACCAATCGCATCAGCCCGTCCCTGCTCACCGAGCTGATCACGCTCGCCGGGAACGGCAGCCCCCGGAGCTGGCGGCGATCTTCGGTGGGCTGCCGGTCGGCGGCTGGTCCGGCACGCTCGACGAGCGCTACCGGGCGGCCGCCACCGCCGCCGGGGCCGGTGTGGTGCGGGCCAAGACGGGCACGCTGACCGGGGTGAACGCCATCGCCGGGACAGTCCTCACCGCCGACGGGCGGCTGCTCACCTTCGCCGTGCTCACCGACCGGACGCAGGGCTCGCTGGACGAGACCCGGCAGGCGCTCGACCGGATCACCTCCGCGCTGGCCGGCTGCGGCTGCCGCTGACCGACCGACGTCGATCGGCCGACGCGAGCCCGGGTGGGGGTGTCGCGGCGCGGGTACGGTGGGTTCATGGCGCAGTTCGTGGACTGGGATCTGGCCGCCGCGACCGCGGGGGCGCTGGGCAAGTCGGGCCCCCGCGTGTCATACGCGGAGGCCACCGACGTGGTGGGCGACCTGCGCCGGCTGACCGAGGAGGCCGCCGGTCACGTGGCCGACTACACCGGGCTGCGCGCCC
>NZ_PDHU01000009.1:0-200109 GCF_002573675.1 Micromonospora sp. WMMA1996
CCCAGAGCAGCGCCAGCAGCGGGGTGAGCCCGACACCGCAGGCCAGCAGCGTGATCCCGCCGCCCCGCCAGTGCTGTCCGGTGAGCCGCCCGTACGGCCCCTCGACCAGCACCCGGGTGCCGGGGCGCAGGGCGGCCACCCGGGCGCTGCCGTCGCCCAGGTCCTTGACCGTGATCCGGAGCAGGTCCCCCCGCGGCGGCGCGGACAGCGAGTACGGGTGGGCGCGGGACCAGCCGGGACCGTCCAGGAACCGCCAGAGCAGGAACTGGCCGGCCCGTACCGGCAGCCGGTGCAGGTCCCGCCCGCGCAGCCAGACCGAGGTGACCCCGGGTGCCTCGGCGACCACCGCGGCCACCTCGATCCGGTGGCGCAGCGAGCGCCATGCGGGCAGGCCGAGCCGCCAGATCAGCACGCTGGCCAGCGCCAGCAGGTAGACCGTCCACCAGTAGGCGCGGGCGAGCGGCGAGGCGAGGAAGTCGGCGCCGGTCCAGAGCTGGTGCGGCAGCGCCAGCGCGACGCCCAGGTAGGCGTAGAGGTGCAGCAGGTGCCAGGACTCGTAACGCAGCCGCCGCCGGGCCGCGCGGACCGAGGTCACCACCACCAGCGCCAGCAGCGCCAGCGCCGCGGTGGCCAGCAGCATCCCGGGGTACGTGACGACGAGGTCCCAGGTCTCGGCGAGCACCCCCCGGCGGGCGGTGCCGGCGTATCCGAGCACGGTCAGCAGCACGTGCGTCAGCAGCAGGTGGAACGAGGCGAATCCGGCGAGCCGGTGCCAGCGGGCGATCCGGTCCTGGCCGAAGCGGCGTTCCAGCAGCGGCACCCGGGCCATCAGCACCACCTGGACCAGCATCAGGTCGGCGCTGACCAGGCCGGCGAGCCGGCCGAGCGAGGTGAGCCCGGTGGCGGCGCCGGCCAGCAGCTCCTGCACGCCACGGTCGGCGGTCCAGAGGGCGGTGACGACGAGCAGGCTGAGCGCCGCGAGGGCGCCGGCGACGTCGGCCCACCAGGCGGGGGCGGTCGGCGGCGGGCGGCGCGGGGCCCGCCGGCCGGCCACGGCGGCGGTCACCGGAGGGTCTTCTCGGTACGGCTGACGCTCATGGGGTAAACCCTGGGCCGGCGAGTTCCGGTTCTCCTTTGCCGCTGCTGTGCCCCGGCTGGGAATCCGACGGGGTGCCGGCGTGTCCCCGGCGCGTCACACGTTGCGTTTTCGTCGGTGGGGAGGTGTACTGTCAGGGTAGTTAGAACGAGTGTTCGATTCCGACCCCCGGGTCGGACACCTCGTTCCACGGCTCCGGAGACGGTGTTTCGCGGCACCGGCCTCCGGAAGGTGCGGCTCCGCGGGCCGCACCGGGCCTCGGACAGTCGCGAGTCCGGGCCCGACAGGCAGGTCGTCGCCCGCCGCCCACGACCCCGGGCGGCGGGCGACGGACCCGCCGGTACGCCGGCCGGGTGTGGGTGTGGGGAAGCGTCCACACCCGGCCGGCCGCCACCTGAGGTGCGTCTTCCTCCGCACCGACCGCTCCGGGCGACCGGGCGACGGCTCCTCGTCGCGCGACCGCCCGCCCCGGCCACACGCGGAGGAGAGACCCATGCCGACCAGTCCGGCCCAGGCGCCCACGGTGCCCGCGCACGTGTTGCCGCACCGCACCCCCGCCCAGTTGCTCGTGGTGGCGCGCGAAGGGCTGGCCGAGGCCGCCCGCACCCGCCCCGACGGCCTCCGCTACGCCGCCGCCCACCTCGCGGCGCTGCGCGCCGCCGCCGCCGTGCTCGCCGCCCGGGCCCGCCCCGCGCCCACCCGGCGCAACCGGATCACCAGCGTCTGGGTGCTGCTCGCCACCGTCGCCCCCGAGCTGGACGAGTGGGCCGCCTACTTCGCCGCCGGCGCGAGCAAGCGGGCCGCCGCCGAGGCGGGCATCCCCCGCGTGGTCACCGGCCGGGAGGCCGACGACCTGCTCCGTTCCGCCGAGCAGTTCGTCACCGTGGTGGAGACCGCACTCGGGCTGGCCCACCAACCGACGCTCGACGGCCTGCACCGGCCCCTGCGGCTCGGCGGTTCCGACGCCCCGGCGCGATCCGGGGCGGCCGCCGCCTGACGTGGCGCCCGGCCGCCATCGGCGGGACCCCGGGCGGCCGGGCGCCGCTCCCACGGCACACGCGTGCCGCGCAGCACACGATCCACAGCACCATCCGCGGGCGGAGCCCGTGGCGAAACACGACGGGGGGTTGGTCCGATGGCGGGCCGCATGGTGGTCGGTTCCGCCGCCCTGGCCGAGCTGGTCCGGCCGGCGAGCGCGCCCGACCCGGCCGGCGGCCACCGGGTGCTCCCCGTCCGGGCCGAGTTGACCGGGCTGCTGCCCAACCGGGGCCTGCGTCGTGGCAGCACCGTCGCGATCGGCGCCGGCCAGCCCCGGCACAGCGGCGCCACCTCGCTGATCCTCGCCCTGCTCGCCGAGGCGTCCCGGGCCGGCTCGTGGTGCGCCGTGGTCGGCGTACCCACCTTCGGGGCCGGTGCGGCGGCCGAGGCCGGGATCGCCCTGGACCGGCTCGCGCTGGTGCCGCACCCCGGCCCGGAGTGGCCCACCGTCGTCGCCGCGCTCATCGACGGGGTCGACGTGGTGGTCACCGCCGTGCCGACCACGGTCGCCGCCTCGGTCGCCACCCGGTTGGCCGCCCGGGCCCGGCAGCGCGGCAGCGTCCTGGTGCCGTACGGGCGGTGGGACGGCGCGGACGTGACGCTCCAGGTGGTCCGTGGGGTCTGGCAGGGGCTCGGGCCCGGCCGGGGGCGGCTGCGCCGCCGCGAGGTGACCGTCTCGGCCCGCGGCCGGGGAGCGGCCGCCCGGCCCAAGGAGATCAAGGTGTGGCTGCCCGGCGACGAGCTGACCCGGGTGATCCCCCGCGCGTCCGGGGCCGGCGTCCCGTCCGTCACCGCCCCGGCCCGTCGGCTGCGCGTGGTGGCCCCCGCGGTGGGCCGGTGAGCACCGCCCCGCCGCGGGCCCTGCTGCTCTGGTGCCCGGATTGGCCCGTCCTCGCCGCCGAGATCGTCGACGGCGTGCCGGCCACCGACCCGGTCGTGGTGCTGCACGCCAACCGGGTGGTCGCCTGCTCCGAGCGGGCCCGGGCCGAGGGGATCCGGCGCGGGCTGCGCCGGCGGGAGGCCCAGGGGCGCTGCCCGCAGCTCACCGTGGTCGACCACGACCCCGGCCGGGACGCGCGGGCGTTCGAACCGGTGGTGGCCGCCGTCGAGGAGGTGGTCGCCGGGGTCGAGGTGATCCGCCCCGGCGCGTGTGTCACGGCCGCCCGAGGGCCGAGCCGCTACCTCGGCGGCGAGGAGGCGGCGGCCGAGCGGATCGTCGAGCACGTCGCCCAGAGCTGTGCGGTGGAGAGCCAGGTCGGCATCGCCGACGGGGTCTTCGCGGCCGGGCTGGCCGCCCGGGAGGGGCGCATCCTGCCCCCCGGCGGCACCCCGGAGTTCCTGGCCGGCCGGCCGGTCGAGGCGCTGGGTCGGCCCGCCCTGGCCGACCTGCTGCGCCGGCTCGGCGTCCGTACCCTCGGCGACTTCGCGGCGCTGCCCGCGGGGGACGTGCTGGCCCGGTTCGGCTTCGACGGGGCGCTGGCGCACCGGCTCGCCGCCGGCCGGGACGACCGGCCGCTCGTGGTCCGGCAGCCGCCCGTCGACCTGACCGTCACCGCCGACCACGACGAGCCGATCGAGCGGGTCGACGCCGCCGCGTTCGCCGCCCGCACGCTGGCCGAGCGGCTGCACGAGCGGCTCGCCGCTTACGGCCTGGCCTGCACCCGGCTCGGCATCGAGGCGGTCACCGCGCACGGCCAGGAACTGCACCGGGTCTGGCGACACGACGGCCTGCTGACCGCCGCGGCCATCGCCGACCGGGTCCGGTGGCAGCTCGACGGCTGGCTCTCCGGCAGCAACGGCCGGGGCGGGGCCCGGCCGGCCCGCCCGACCGCCGGCATCATCCGGTTGCGGCTGGTGCCGGACGGCGTGCTCGCCCAGGCCGGCCTGCAACCCGGGCTGTGGGGGGAGACCGGCGCGGAGCGGGAGCGGGCGCACCGCGCACTGAGCCGGGTGCAGGGCATCCTCGGCCCCGAGGCGGTGGTCACCGCCGTCCTCGGTGGCGGGCGCTCCCCGGCCGAGCAGGTGCGTCTGGTGCCGTGGGGCGACGAACGGGCGCCCGCCCGCCCCGGCCCCCCGCCCCTGCCGACCCTTCCGTCGTCGGGCGTCGCGTCGTCGGCTCTTCCGTCGTCGGGCGTCGCGTCGTCGGCTCTTCCGTCGTCGGGCGTCGCGTCGTCGGGGGTCGCGTCGTCGGGCGTCGCCTCGTCGGCCCTTCCGTCGTCGGGTGTCGCGTCGTCGGCTCTTCCGTCGTCGGGCGTCGCGTCGTCGGGGGTCGGGGCGTCGGGTCCGGCCGCTGTTCCGGCCGTGCGGTCCGGTGCGGCTGCCGCGCCGGTCGCGTCCGGCGGTCCGGGCGCGGCGGCGAGGCGGGCCGGTGGCCGGGCCGGCCGGGGTCGGGCGGTGCCCGAGCCACCGTGGCCGGGGCGGATCCCGCCACCGTCACCGGCCGTGGTGCTGCCCACCCCGGTGTCGGCCGAGGTGCACGACGCGTCCGGCCAGCCGGTCGTGGTGAGCGCCCGACTGGCGGTCAGCGCGCCGCCGGCCCGGTTGACCGTGGGCACCGGCCGGCCGTCCGACATCTCCGGATGGGTCGGCCCGTGGCCGGTGGACGAGCGCTGGTGGGCGCCGGCCGAGGCGCGTCGTCGCGCCCGGTTCCAGGTCTGCCTGGCCGACGGCACCGCCCTGCTGCTCGCGGTCGAGGGCGGGCAGTGGCTGGTGGAGGCGATCTATGACTGAGCGGTGGGTCTCCGTCCCGAGCCGGGCTCCTGTCGGCGTGCGGTGCCCGGCCGGCCGAGCCGCCACACGATCTGATCGCCGGGCGGTCCCGGGCATCCCGCAGCACTCCCACCGGCTGTTTCCTTCCGCTCTCCGGGATACGCGTTCCAGCTGTCAGGAAGAAGGGAGATCTTGGAAGGAAAACGCCCCTCCAGGGGCCGTTTTCTACCAAGATCTCGGCCGGTTGGTGATCTCGGTGCTCGCCGAGCCAGGGGGCGCGGGATGAGCTTCCACAACCCGAAGATGCCCTGGTCGAAGCTGGAGCAGGTGCTCTCCGGGCGGGGCGGGGACGAGCCGGGCAGGGGCGAGCGGCACCTGCACGTGGTGGACCCGCTCGCGGTCGACGCCGACGGCGGCGACTCCCCGGCCTGGAGCCGCAAGCGCCAGGAATACCAACCGCCGGAGCTGGCCCGCCCGGACGGCGTCGTCCCCTACGCGGAGCTGCACGCGCACTCCAACTTCAGCTTCCTCGACGGGGCCAGCCACCCGGAGGAACTGGCCGAGGAGGCGGCCCGGCTGGGGCTCACCGCGCTCGCCGTCACCGACCACGACGGCTTCTACGGCGTGGTGCGCTTCGCCGAGGCGGCCCGCGCGCTGCGGCTGCCGACGATCTTCGGGGCGGAGCTGTCCCTCGGGCTGCCCGGCCCGCAGAACGGCGAACCCGACCCGCTCGGCCGGCACCTGCTGGTGCTCGCGCACGGCCACGAGGGGTACGCCCGCCTGGCCGCCACCATCTCCCGGGCCCAGCTGCGCGGCGGGGAGAAGGGCCGCCCGGTCTACGGCGAGCTGGAGGAGATCGCCGCCGAGCTGCGCGACCACGTGCTCGTGCTCACCGGCTGCCGCAAGGGGCACGTGCCGGCCGCGCTGCTCACCGAGGGCGTCGACGCGGCTGCCCGGGAACTGGACCGGCTCACCGCGCTGTTCGGCGCGGAGACGGTGGCGGTGGAGCTGACCGACCACGGCCACCCGGTCGACGCCGACCGCAACGACGCGCTCGCCGAGCTGGCCGCCGCGGCCGGGCTGCCCACCGTCGCCACCAACAACGTGCACTACGCCACCCCGGGCCGGCGGCGGCTGGCCACCACCGTGGCGGCGGTCCGGGCCCGGCGCAGCCTCGACGAGATCGACGGCTGGCTGCCCGCCGCGGCCACCGCCCACCTGCGCAGCGGCGCGGAGATGGCGGCGCGGTTCGCCGCGTACCCCGGTGCGGTGGCGCGGGCCGCGGAGTTCGGCGCGGAACTCGCCTTCGACCTGCACCTGGTCGCGCCGCAGCTGCCGGCGTACCCGGTGCCGGCCGGGCACACCGAGATGAGCTGGCTGCGCCGGCTGACCATGGACGGCGCCCGCGAGCGGTACGGCCCGTCCGAGGCGCACCCGGAGGCGTACGCGCAGCTGGAGCACGAGCTGCGGATGATCTCCGACCTCGGCTTCCCCGGCTACTTCCTGGTGGTCTACGACATCGTCGCGTTCTGCCGCGCGCAGGACATCTACTGCCAGGGCCGGGGGTCGGCGGCCAACTCGGCGGTCTGCTACGCGCTGCGCATCACCAACGTGGACGCGGTCCGGCACCGGCTGCTGTTCGAACGGTTCCTCGCCCCGGAACGCGACGGGCCACCCGACATCGACGTGGACATCGAGTCCGACCGGCGGGAGGAGGTGATCCAGCACGTCTACGCCCGCTACGGCCGGGAGCACACCGCGCAGGTCGCCAACGTCATCTCCTACCGGCCCCGGTCGGCGGTGCGGGACGTGGCCAAGGCGTTCGGTTTCTCGCCCGGGCAGCAGGACGCCTGGAGCAAGCAGATCGACAGGTGGGGTTCGGTCGCCGCGGTCGACGTCGCGGACATCCCGGAGCAGGTGGTCGCGTACGCCAACGAGTTGCAGACCTTCCCCCGGCACCTGGGCATCCACTCCGGCGGCATGGTGATCTGCGACCGGCCGGTGATCGAGGTCTGCCCGGTGGAGTGGGGCCGGATGCCCGGGCGCAGCGTGCTCCAGTGGGACAAGGACGACTGCGCGGCCGTCGGCCTGGTCAAGTTCGATCTGCTCGGGCTCGGCATGCTCTCCGCGCTGCACTACGGCTACGACATGATCGGGATGAGCCTGGACCTGGGCGACATGACGCTGGACGACCCCGAGGTCTACGACATGCTCTGCCGGGCCGACTCGGTCGGGGTGTTCCAGGTGGAGAGCCGGGCCCAGATGGCGACGCTGCCCCGGCTCAAGCCGCGCGAGTTCTACGACCTGGTGGTGGAGGTGGCGCTGATCCGTCCCGGCCCGATCCAGGGCGGCTCGGTGCACCCGTACATCCGGCGCAAGAACGGCCAGGAGCCGGTGACGTACGCGCACCCGCTGATGCGCAACGCGCTGGAGAAGACGCTCGGCGTGCCGCTGTTCCAGGAGCAGCTCATGCAGCTCGCCATCGACCTGGCCGGGTTCGACGCGGCCGGTGCCGACCAGCTGCGCCGGGCCATGGGGGCGAAACGCTCGGTGGAGCGGATGGCGCAGATCGCCGACCGGCTCTACGCCGGGATGGCCGAGCGGGGCATCACCGGCGAGCTGGCCGACGACGTCTACCGCAAGCTCACCGCGTTCGCCAGCTACGGCTTCCCGGAGAGCCACGCGATGAGCTTCGCCTACCTGGTCTACGCCAGCTCGTGGCTCAAGCGCTACCACCCGGGCCCGTTCCTGGCCGCGCTGCTCAACGCCCAGCCGATGGGCTTCTACTCGCCGCAGACGCTCACCGACGACGCCCGCCGGCACGGCGTGGAGGTGCGCCGGCCGGACATCAACGCCAGCGGCGCCAAGGCGGTGCTGGAGTCCACGCCGGAGACCCGGTGGGGCAGCGTGCCGGGCGAGCCGCCGCACGCCTGGGGGCTGGGCGGCCCGGCGGTCCGGCTCGGGCTGGGCAGCGTCCGTACCCTCGGCGACGACGTGGCCGAGCGGATCGAGGCGGAGCGGGCGGCGCACGGGCCGTACCGGGACATGCCGGACCTGGCCCGCCGCGTCGGTCTCACCGCCGCGCAGCTGGAGGCGCTGGCCACCGCGGACGCCTTCGCCTGTTTCGGGCTGACCCGGCGGCAGGCCCTCTGGGCCGCCGGCGCGGCGGCCCAGGACCGGCCCGGTCGGCTGCCCGGCACGGTGACCGGCGCGGACCCGCCCACGCTGCCCGGCATGGCGGACGTGGACCGGCTGGTCGCCGACGTGTGGGCCACCGGCCTGTCCCCGGAGAGCCACCCGGCCCGGTTCGTCCGGGACCGGCTCGACGCGCTGGGCGCGGTGCCGATCGCCCGGCTCGGTCAGGTGCCGCCCGGGCAGCGGATCCGGGTCGGCGGGATCGTCACCCACCGGCAGCGGCCGGCGACCGCCGGCGGGGTCACGTTCCTCAACCTGGAGGACGAGACCGGCATGCTCAACGTCACGTGTTCGCCGGGGCTCTGGCAGCGCTACCGTCGAATCGCCCGCACCAGCGGCGCGCTGGTGGTGCGGGGCCGGTTGCAGCGGCACGAGGGCGTCACGAACCTCACCGCGGACCGGCTGGACGCGATCGAGCCGCCCGTCACGCCGGCGTCCCGGGATTTCCGCTGAGTGGAGTGATCCACATTACGGTTTCCCGGAGCCCGAGGCGGGAGACTCCCGGACACGGGTTGGGCAGAGTGGCCCACCCGGGTATGGGGGATGAACCAGATGACCTTTCACAGCACGTACCCCGGTGGCGTGGCCAACGCCCGACGGACCCGCCTCGGCACCGGATGGGCGCCCACCCACGAGGTCGAGCCGCGGGAATACCAGGTGACCGAGGGTCCGGTGGCCAACGCCCAGCGCTCCCGCGCCGAGGAGGACCCGGCCGGCGGCGGCGAGTCCTGACCCGCGGGCGGGGGGTGACCGGCCGCGACGGCCGTGGCTGGCCTTGATGGCCACGGCCGCACGGCCCTCACTGCGTTCGGTGCGTTTGGCCATGGCTAGGCTCGGCGACGTGGAGCAGACCCGAACCCTCACCCCCCGCACCGCCGTGATCTGGGCCGTGCTCCGGGCCGAGCTGGACCGGCGGGCCGGCGAGCGGCTCTCGGTGCTCGACGTCGGCGGCGGGACCGGCGGCTTCGCCGTCCCCCTGGCCGAGGCCGGGCACCGGGTCACCGTGGTCGACGCCAGCCCCGACGCGCTCGCCGCGCTGACCCGCCGGGCCGCCGAGGCCGGGGTCGCCGACCGGGTACGCGCGCGGCAGGGGGACGCGGACGCGCTCGCCGGGGTGGTCGAGCCCGCCTCCGTGGACCTGGTGCTCTGCCACTCCGTCCTCGAGGTGGTCGACGACCCGGAACCGGTGACGACGGCGCTGGTCGCCGCGCTCCGACCGGGCGGAGCTGCCAGCGTACTGGTCGCCGGGCGGGCCGCCGCCGTCCTCGGCCGGGCGATGAACGGGCAGCTGGACAGCGCCGCCGCGCTCGCCGCCGACCCGCAGGGCACCGCCGGCGGTCGGGACAGCCTGCGCCGCCGCTACGACGCCGACGGCGCGGCCGCGCTGCTCACCGCCGCCGGGCTCGTCGTCGAGGAGATCCACGGCGTACGCGTCCTCGCCGACCTGCTGCCGGCCGCCGTGGCGGACGGTCAGCCGGCCGCCCTGGTGGAGTTGGAACGGTCCCTGGCCGGTCGGTCGCCGTACCGGGACCTGGCCGCCCAGCTGCACGTCTTCGCCCGCCGCCCGGCATGACCGGCCCTCTCGACCGGGTCGCGCCCCGCTACGGCGGCGGCAGCCTGGTCGACGTGCTGCCCAGTGCGCTCACGCTGCTCGGCGTGCCCGGCGCGGTCGACCTGCTCGACCTGACGCCCCGGCTCGCCGGGGTACGCCGCATCGCCGTGCTGCTGGTCGACGGGCTGGGCTGGCACCAGATCCCCACCGCCGCCCCGTACGCGCCCACGCTGGCCGGACTGGCCGCCACCACCGGCGTGCCGCTCACCTCCGGTTTCCCCTCCACCACCCCGACCAGCCTGGTCAGCCTCGGCACCGGCACCCCGTCCGGCGCGCACGGGGTGCTCGGCTTCACCGTCCGGGTACCGGGCACGGACCGGGTGCTCACCCACGTCGACTGGTCCGCCGACCCCGATCCGGCCCGCTGGCAGCCGGTCCCCACCTGGTACGAGCGGGCCCGGGCCGCCGGGGTGGCGGTCACCGTGGTCAGCCGACCCGAGTTCGCCGGCAGCGGCCTCACCCTGGCCGCGAACCGGGGCGGCGACTACCGGGGCGCGACCGGGGTCGACGCGCTCGCCGCGCGGATGCTGACCGCGCTGGCCGCCGGCGCCGGGCCCACCCTGGTCTCCGGCTACCACCCCGACCTGGACCGGCACGGGCACCTGAGCGGCATCGACTCCGCGCCGTGGCGGACGGCGGCGGCCGAGGTGGACGCGCTGCTGGCCCGCCTGGTGGACGGGTTGCCGCCGGATGCCGCGCTGCTGGTCACCGCCGACCACGGCCAGCTCGACATTCCCGCCGGGCACCGGATCGACCTGGACACCGACCCCCGGCTGCGGGCCGGGGTGCGGGTGGTCGCCGGCGAGCCCCGGGTCCGCTACCTGCACGTCGAGCCGGGCGCCGAGGCGGACGTGGTGGCCACCTGGACCGGGGTGCTGGGCGGGGCGGCCGACGTGCTGACCCGGGCGGAGGCGGTGGCCACCGGCTGGTTCGGGCCGGTGCCCGAGGCGCACCTGGGCCGGATCGGCGACGTGGTGGTGGTCTGCCGGGACACGTACGCGGTGGTCGCCACCCGCTCCGAGCCTCCGGTGGTGTCGCGGCTGGTGGCGTACCACGGCGCGGACACCGCCGCGGAGATGACCGTCCCGCTGCTGGTGGTCCGGGGCTGACCGGCGACCCTGTCGGACCGGCGGGTTAGCCTGCGGGGCATGGGCCGCAGCCAGTCGTTGCCCCGGGGCGGGGATCCGCGCTTCGGGCCGGACGCCGACGACACCGGCTGCGCGATCCTGCACGTCGACATGGACGCGTTCTTCGCCTCGGTGGAGGTGCGCCGGAGCCCCGAGCTGCGTGGCCGGCCGGTGGTGGTGGGTGGCGTCGGCCCGCGCGGGGTGGTCAGCTCCGCCAGCTACGAGGCCCGCCGCTACGGCGTCCGCAGCGCCATGCCCACCGCCCGGGCCCGGGCGCTCTGCCCGCACGCGGTCTACCTGCCGCCCGATTTCACCGCCTACTCGACGGCGTCCCGCGCCGTGATGCGGATCTTCCGCGACGTCACGCCGCTGGTCGAGCCGCTCTCGCTGGACGAGGCGTTCCTCGACGTGACCGGCGCCCGGCGGCTGTTCGGTCCGCCGGCCGCCATCGCCGGCCTGATCCGTCGCCGGGTCGCCGAGGAGCAGCACCTGACCTGCTCGGTCGGCGTGGCGTCGAGCAAGTTCGTGGCCAAGCTCGGCTCCACCCGGGCCAAGCCGGACGGGCTGCTCGTGGTGCCCGCCGCCCAGGTGCTGGAGTTCCTGCACCCGCTGCCGGTGTCCGCGCTGTGGGGCGTGGGGGAGCGCTCGGCCGAGGCACTGCACCGGCTCGGCCTGCGCACCGTGCGCGACCTGGCCGAGGCGCCGGCCGGTCTGCTGCGTCGGGCGGTGGGTGAGGCGTCCGCCGCCCACCTGCACGAGCTGGCCTGGGGGCGGGACCCGCGCCGGGTCTCCCCGGAGCAGGTGGAGAAGTCGATCGGCGCCGAGGTCACGTTCGACACCGACGTCACCGACCCGACGGAGATCCGGCGATCCCTGCTCGCCCTCGCCGACAAGGCCGGCGCCCGGCTGCGCGCGGCCGGCCAGGTGGGCCGCACGGTGTCGCTGAAGGTCCGGTTCGCCGACTTCCGCACGATCAGCCGCTCCCGCACCCTCGCCGTGCCCACCGACACCGCGCGGGAGATGTTCGACACGGCCTGGGCGCTCTGGGGCGCCCTCGCCCCGGGTGAACCGGTCCGACTGGTCGGTGTCCGGATGGAGGGGCTCGCCCCGGCCGAGGAGACGCCGCAGCAGCTCACGCTGGGCGCGCCCGAGCGGGGCTGGCGGGAGGCGGAGGCGGCGGCCGACGCGGCGGCCGCCCGATTCGGGCGGTCCGTCATAGGTCCGGCCAGTCTTCTCGGCAGGCGGGATCCACGACGAGTCGAAAAACCGACCCGGCCGTAGGTCGTCCCGCTTTCCGACGCGCGAGGGCCCTCGTAGACTTGCGGGTAAGCAGCCGGTTGGCTGCCACGGTCTGTCGGCCCGCCCGGGCCGACCAACGTGACCGGGGAGGAGTGCCGTGCCGCTCTCGGAGCACGAGCAGCGGCTGTTCGAGCAGATCGAGCGGTCGCTTGCCGAGGACCCCAAGTTCGCCTCGGCCGTGCGCGCCAGCGACCCGCGTTTCCACGCGCGGCGTCGCGTGCTCGTCGCTGCCGGCGTGGTCGTCGCTGGTCTGGCCCTGTTGATCTACGGTGCCGTGATCAAGATTCCCGCGGTGGCCGTGGCGGGTTTCGTCGTCATGCTGGCCTCGTTGATCTTCGCGGCGCAGTCGCACCGCAGATCCCAGTCACCCGACCTGCACGTGGTGGGTGGCACGACGAGCCGGCGTCGTCCCCGTGGCCGCAGCGCCGGTCGCCGGGGCTCCTTCCTCGACCGGATGGAGGACCGCTGGCGGCAGCGCCCGGAGGGCCACCGCTGACCACGCCCCGCCCCTGAACCGGGGCGGGCCGCAGCGCCGACTCGTCGACCCGTCGACGAGCGCGCTCCCCTCGCCATGGCCGCGATCCGGGCCGCGCCCGCGCCTGCTTGCCGGCAGGCGCCGTGGCCGCTTCAGTTCTGGCACCGCGACTGCTGGCACCGCGGTTGCTCGCGCCGTGCTTGTCCGCGCCGCGCTCGCACTGCCGCGCCGCGCTCGCACTGCCGCGTCGTGCCCGCCGGTCCTCCTCGGGGCCGACCCCGCACCCCTGATCGCCGCGCCGATCTTCCCCGCTGTGTCCGTCACTGTCAGTCCAACCGGTTGACCGTCGCTGCCGGCCCATCCGGTACGTGCTCCACGTCCCTTCAGCCCTCGCCGTCCCCGTGACCGCGCCCCGCAGCCTCGCTCGCGAGATCGATCTTCCACCTCGCGAGAATCACGCCGATCTTGGTACGGGAGCGCCCCTCCAGGGGCCGTTTCGTACCAAGATCGTGCGGCGGTGCGGCGGTGCGGCGGTGCGGCGGTGCGGCGGTGCGGCGTGCGGCGGTGGCGATCAAGGAGTTTGTGCCGGGGGAAGGGGTGTGCGCCGACGCAAACTCCTTGGTCAACCGGGGTGCGGCGGGGCGGGGTGCGGTGAGGAGGGCGCGTGGTGAGGCGGGCTGATGGGTGCGGCCCGCCGGCGGGGGAGCGCCGGCGGGCCGGGTGGGGTAGCGGGTCGGGGTGGGTCAGCGGGTCGGGGTGGTTCAGCGGGCCGGGCGGCCCGCCAACAGGCGGCGCGGGCTCCAGCGCAGCATCCGCTGCCGCGCCCGCCCGGTCGTGGTCACCATTCGGGCCGACCGCTCGGCCGCGGCGGTCCGCCACCGCGCCAACACCGACGGCGGCAGCAACGCGGCCAGCAGCCTCGTCCGCCGGTCCGCGCGGGCCGCCAGGGCCCCCCGGACGCTGCGCAGCGCCGGGTGCAGCTCGGCGCCGCCGAGCGGGTCCCGGGCGTAGCGCGCCCGCTCCTCGGCCCGGCCCAGCAGCCGTACCCCGGTCGCCGCGCCGGCGTCCTCGGCCAGCGCCTCCCGGCTCAACCGCTCGGCGGTCGCCCGCGGAGTCTCCGTACGGTCCACCCGGACGTGGAAGTCGACGAGCGTGTCCAGCAGTTCGTCCCACGCGGCGTGCGCGTCGGCGCGGACCGCGTCGGCGTCCGCCCCGACCACGATCTCGCGCGGGCCGCCCCGCTGCCCGGGCACGGTCACCGCGGTGGCCGTCGGGGCGGCTGTCCGGACCCGCCGTCGGCGCAGCGTGGAGCGGCGCAGGGCCGGCACGGCGAGCAGGGCCAGCAGGGCGAGCGCCCCGGCCAGCCACCACGGCCAGACCGGGTTCTGCTGGGCCCGCCCACCGTCGCCGAGCGCCAGGCCCTGGTCGATGTCCCGCTCCTCCCGCTCCGGCTGCTGCGGCCCGGCCGACGGGTCGGTGGCACCCGGCGCGGCGGTGGTGCCGGCCGAGGGGGAGATCTCCTCCGGGGCGTCGGTGTCCGGCGCCCAGGACGAGCGGACCGAGCCGGTGACGGCGGCGGCCGGCGTGGCGTCGAACGGCACCCAGCCGATCCCACCGAAGTAGACCTCGGTCCAGGCGTGCAGGTTGCGGTTGGTCAGGACGTAGGTGCCGCCGTCGGCCCGGCCGCCGTTGGTGAACCCGACCGCGACCCGGGCCGGTACGCCGGCCGCCCGGACCAGCCAGGCCATGGCCGCGGCGTACTGCTGGCAGTAGCCGACCTTGGTGGCCAGGAAGTCGGTGATGTCCTCCCCGCTGCTGCCGTTGCGGGTCGACAGGGAGTAGGAGAAGCCGTTCTCCACGGAGAAGTACTCGTAGATCGCCCGAACCTTGTCGTAGTCGTTCTGCCGGCCGCTGACCAGCTTCCGGACCAGGTCCTCGACGGCGGCGACCGACGGCCGGGAGGTCTGCTGCCGCATCACCGCGCTCTCCGCCGGCGGGGTCGGCGCGGCGCGCAGCGCCGACGGGCTGAACGTCGACCGGACGTACTCGAAGGAGTAGCGCTTGCCGCGGGCGTTCTCCCGGTTGGAGAAGACGATCTGCTGGTTCGGGTCGTAGAGCCAGTTGCCACTCAGGTCGTCGGTGTCGACCGGCTCGGCGTAGACCGGCATGAGCGGCATGTTCAGGCTCTTCGTCACCTCGACGGTGGCCCGGTAGCGCCGCTGCTCGACCCCGCGGGGAGCGCGGTCGCCCGGGTCGGGCAGGGCGCGGGTGACCGGCCCGCCCGACGGCACCCGGGCCTGGAAGCCGCTCGGTCGCAACTCGTCCACCACGCCCAGACGCAGGTAGAACGGGCTCGGCTCGTTGGTGCTGACCTTGACCAGCTCGACCTCCTCGCTCTGGTTGAGCTGGCCGCTGAGCGCGGCGAACAGGTCGATCCGGCCGGGACCGCCACCCTGCCCGGGGCGCCCGGTGCCGTCGCCCGGGCCGGCGCCGACGTTGTTCATCAGCCCGCCGGTCATCCCGGGCACGGCCAGGGGCAGCGCGACCGCCACGGCCACACCGACCACCGCGAGCCGTCGGCCGGCCGCCGCCAGCGGCGAGGCCTCCCAGACGTCGACGTCGCGCCCCTCGCCGGTGAACCGGCGACCGAACCGGCGGACCCGGTCGACGTTGTCGGTGACCAGCAGCCACAGGTAGCCGCAGGCGCCCACCACGAACGGGGTCGCGGGGACGCTGTCCAGGTAGACCGCGACCGGCACCGAGTAGATGGCCAGCATCGGCAGCCCGGCCAGCGCCGGGCGGCGCAGCCCGACCGCGAGCACGTCCACCACCACGGCCACCGCGCCGATGCCGAGCACGGCGAGGAAGAGCAGCGAGTCGACGTCGGGAACCTTGACGCCGTAGGTGCGCATGTCCTGCAGTGACGCCTGGAGCAGGTCACCGAAGTGGCCGAACGTGGCCGGGGTCGGCACGAACGCCAACGCCTCGGTGCCGCCCGGGAAGACCCAGGTCAGCCCCAGGGTCAGACCGGCCAGCATGGCCAGCAGCTGCCCCCACAGCGGAGCCCGGCCCAGCCGGCTCAGCGCCGCCGCGCCGGCCACCACGGCGACCACGATCGCGGCCTGGATCAACCAGGTCCAACGCTCGAAGATCGCCGACAGCGGGGCCGACGCCAGCAGGGTCGCCGCCGCGGCGACGAAGCCGATGTTGCGGTGCGGGGTCACAGGACCACCCTTCCGGTTATCGCATGCCTCCGGCGACCGTCTCGGCCAGCGCCGCCCGCAGGGCGAAGCCCTGGGAGCCACGGCCGGCCTGCGGCCACAGCACCGGAAGCCGGTTGCCGTGCTCCACGCCGATCACCCGCCAGCCGCTCTGCAGCAGGGCGAGCGCGGCGCTGCCGTGCGCCCGCTCCGCCTCGGCCCGCGCCTTCGCCGGCAGGTTCAGCCAGGTGTTGCTGTCGAGCAGGAACGCCACGCAGGTGGCGCCGTTGCCACGCAGCCCGGCCAGCAGCTCCGCCTCGGCGGCGCCGAGCGTGCCCAGCAGGGCGATGATCAGACCCCCGTCGGCCCGCTGCCGGACCTGCTGCACCAGCGTGGTGATCTCGCCCCGCCGGTCCAGGTGCACCTCGGCGAGGTGGTCGAGGAGCAGGCCCTCGCCGCCGGCCTCGGTGGCGCCGACGTCGACGCCGTTGCCGGTGACCAGGCGCAGCTTGTAGCCGGCCTGCCGCAGGTGCATGGTGATGCTGGCGGCCGCCGAGACCGCCCACTCGAAGCTGGCCGTCGGGCCCTCGCCGCGGTGGCCGGCGGCCCGGGTGTCCAGCACCACGGTCGCCCGACTCTCCCAGGGCTGCTCCTCGCGCCGCACCATCAGCTCGCCGGTGCGGGCGGTCGACTTCCAGTGCACCCGGCGCAGGTCGTCGCCCATCCGGTACTCCCGGGTGGCGGCGTCGTCCTCGCCGTGCACCGCCACCGAGCGGGCCCGGCTGTCGCCGCTGCCGGCGTACTCGCCGGGCAGCCGCACCGAGGGCAGCGCGGTGACCTGCGGGATCACGGTGAGGTGGTCGGTGCTGGGGAAGGACCGGGTCAGCTCGCACAGGCCGAACGGGTCGGTCAGCCGGATCACCAGCGGACCCACCTCGTAGCGGCCGCGCACGTCAGCGCGGACCGTGTACGCCACCGAGCTGGCCTGGTGCGCGCCGAGCCGCTCCAGCACCACCCGGGGCCGGCTGCCCAACGCGTAGGGCAGCCGGTCCTCCAGCAGCAGCGTGCCGGTGGGCAGCCGGGACAGGTTCTGCAGCCGCAGCACCACCCGGGAGCTGGCCCCGACCGGCGCCCGGTGCGGTTCGAGCGAGCGGTTGCAGGCCAGCTTGTAGCGGCTGCGCCCGACGTAGGCCGCCGCGAGCAGCGGCAGGACGGCGAGCAGCACGGCCACCCGGAGCAGATCCTTCTCGCCGAGGATGCCCGCGGAGATCGCGGCGGCGACCGCGGCCGCCAGGAAGGAGCGGCCGCGGGTGGTCAGCCCACGCAGCCCGTCGCGCACGTCACGGCCTCCGCGGCTCGTACGGCCCGCGGCCGTTGCCACCGCCGCCGGGCCGGGTGTCGTACGGGGAACGCTGCCGGTCGTGCGGCAACGGCAGGCGGTGCACCAGCTCGGCGACGATCGCGTCGGTGGTGCGCCGGGCCAGCTGCGCGTCCGCGGTCGGGATGATCCGGTGCGCCAGCACCGGCACCGCGAGCACCTGCAGGTCGTCCGGCAGGACGTAGTCGCGGCCCTCCAGGGCGGCCACCGCGCGGGCGGTGCGCAGCAGTTGCAGGGTGGCCCGCGGGGACGCGCCCAGGCGCAGGTCGGGCGCCTCGCGGGTGGCGGTGACCAGGTCGATCGCGTACTGCTTGACGGCGTCGGCGACGTGCACCTGCCGGACGTGGCCGATCAGCCGGCGCACGGTCGCCGCGTCGGAGACCGGGCGCAGCCCCTGCAACGGGTCGGTGGCGCCGTGCCCGTCGAGCATGGCCAGCTCGGCGCGCGGGTCCGGGTAGCCCATCGCGATCCGGGCGGTGAACCGGTCCCGCTGCGCCTCCGGCAGCGGGTAGGTCCCCTCCATCTCGATCGGGTTCTGCGTCGCGATCACCATGAACGGCGTCTGCAGCTGGTAGGTCACCCCGTCGACCGTGACCTGCCGCTCCTCCATGCACTCGAGCAGGGCCGACTGGGTCTTCGGGGAGGCCCGGTTGATCTCGTCGCCGACCACCAGGTTGGCGAAGACCGCGCCCGGGCGGAACTCGAAGTCGTGGGTCTCCTGGTTGTAGACGCTGACGCCGGTGACGTCGCTGGGCAGGAGGTCGGGGGTGAACTGGATCCGGCGGACCGAGCAGTCGATGGAACGGGCCATCGCCTTGGCGAGCTTGGTCTTGCCGACGCCGGGCACGTCCTCGATGAGCAGGTGGCCCTCGGCCAGCAGCACCGCCAGGGCGAGCCGGACGGTGGCCGTCTTGCCCTCGATGACCTGCTCGATGTTGGACACGACGGCCTCGCTGGCGGCACGGAACTCGTCGTGCGGCAGCAGACCGCCCACCTCGTCCCAGGTCTGTTGTGTCACGGGCCTCCTCCTCGTCGCCTGGACGGCAGCTCTGTATAGAGCACCTGGACCCGCCGTTGGGTTCGCGACGCCGAGCCTCGTTTGCCGCAGAAATCTCACTGGCCTCTCAGGCTAACCATGTTTGTCGTTATCGCCGACCCCCGCAGGTGGTCGGTCGGTTACGCCCCGAATATTCGCCGGACGGGGGACGGGGGTACACTGCCGGACATGGCCGGAGTCTTCCTGCTTCTTACCGAGCCGTGCTGATGCGCTGACGCGCGACAGCACGGCCGCCCCTCCTGCGCGAGGGGCTTTTTTGTGCCCGCAGCGCAGCTCCCACACCCGACCTGACCCGCGCCGAGGAGACGCCATGAGTGAGGCAGCCGCACCGGCCACCGACATTCCCCCGTTCCGCTACACGGCCGCCCTGGCCGACGAGATCGAGACCCGCTGGCAGGACACCTGGGCGCGGGAGGGCACCTTCCACGCGCCGAACCCGGTCGGCCCGCTGGCCGACCCGGGCCACCCCCGCGCGGGCGCCGAGAAGCTGTACGTGCTGGACATGTTCCCCTACCCGTCGGGCGCCGGCCTGCACGTGGGTCACCCCCTGGGCTACATCGGCACCGACTGCTACGCCCGCTACCAGCGGATGACCGGGCGCAACGTGCTGCACGCGATGGGCTTCGACGCGTTCGGCCTGCCCGCCGAGCAGTACGCGGTGCAGACCGGCACCCACCCCCGGACCACCACCGAGGCGAACATCGAGCGGTACAAGGCGCAGCTGCGCCGGCTGGGGCTGGGTCACGACGAGCGGCGCTCGGTCGCGACCATCGACACCGACTTCTACCGCTGGACGCAGTGGATCTTCCTGCAGGTCTTCAACTCCTGGTACGACACGGAGGCGAGGAGGGCCCGCCCGATCGCCGAGCTGATCGCCGAGTTCGAGGGCGGCACCCGCCCCACCCCGGACGGCCGCCCGTGGACCGAGCTGACCGTGGCCGAGCGCCGCCGGGTCGTCGACGACCACCGGCTGGCCTACGTCTCGGAGGCGCCGGTGAACTGGTGCCCGGGGCTGGGCACCGTGCTGGCCAACGAGGAGGTCACCGCCGACGGTCGCTCCGAGCGCGGCAACTTCCCGGTCTTCAAGCGCAACCTGAAGCAGTGGATGATGCGGATCACCGCGTACGGGGACCGGCTGCTGGAGGACCTGGACACGCTGGACTGGCCCGAGCCGATCAAGCTGCAGCAGCGCAACTGGATCGGCCGCTCGACCGGCGCGCACATCGACTTCCCGACCGACGCCGCCCCGGTGCGGGTGTTCACGACCCGGCCGGACACCGTCTTCGGCGCCACCTACATGGTGCTGGCCCCCGAGCACGAGCTGGTCGACGTGCTGGCGCCGGCCGCCTGGCCGGAGGGCACCCGGGACGCCTGGACCGGTGGGCACGGCAGCCCGCGCGAGGCCGTCGAGGCGTACCGGAAGGCCGCCGCGGCCAAGACGGACGTGGAGCGGCAGTCGGACAGCAAGGAGAAGACCGGCGTCTTCGTCGGCGCGTACGCGACCAACCCGGCCACCGGCGGGCGGGTCCCGATCTTCATCGCCGACTACGTGCTGGCCGGCTACGGCACCGGCGCGATCATGGCGGTGCCGGCCCAGGACGAGCGGGACTGGGACTTCGCCGAGGTCTTCGAGCTGCCCATCGTGCGGACCGTGCAGCCGCCGGAGGGCTTCGCCGGCAAGGCGTGGACCGGTGACGGCCCGGCGGTCAACAGCGCCGCGCCGGAGCGCGGCATCGACCTGAACGGCCTGGGCGTGGCCGAGGCCAAGGCGCGGATCATCGAGTGGCTGGAGGCCAACGGGCACGGCGCCGGCGCGGTCACCTGGCGGCTGCGCGACTGGCTGTTCTCCCGGCAGCGCTACTGGGGCGAGCCGTTCCCGATCGTGTACGACGAGACCGGGGCGCCGATCGCGCTGCCCGAGTCGATGCTGCCGGTCGAGCTGCCCGAGGTCGACGACTTCTCGCCGAAGACGTTCGACCCGGAGGACGCGGCGAGCAACCCGGAGACCCCGCTGTCGCGGCGGCGCGACTGGGTGGAGGTGGAGCTGGACCTGGGCGACGGGCCGAAGCGCTACACCCGCGAGACGAACGTGATGCCGCAGTGGGCCGGCTCCTGCTGGTACGAGCTGCGCTACCTGGACCCCACCGACACGCGACGGTTCGCCGAGCCGGAGAACGAGGCGTACTGGATGGGGCCGCGCGGCGCGGGCGACTGCGGGGGCACCGACCTGTACGTCGGCGGCGCCGAGCACGCCGTGCTGCACCTGCTGTACGCGCGCTTCTGGCACAAGGTGCTGTACGACCTGGGCCACGTCTCGTCGTTCGAGCCGTTCCGCCGCCTGTTCAACCAGGGAATGATCCAGGCGTACGCGTTCACCGACCCGCGGGGCGCCTACGTGCCCGCCGAGGAGGTCGTCGAGGTCGACGGCCGGTGGTTCCACGGCGAGACCGAGGTCCGGCGCGAGTACGGCAAGATGGGCAAGTCGCTGAAGAACGTCGTCACCCCGGACGACATGTGCGCGGCGTACGGCGCGGACACGTTCCGGGTGTACGAGATGTCGATGGGCCCGCTGGAGGTGTCCCGCCCGTGGGAGACCCGGGCCGTGGTCGGCTCGTACCGGTTCCTGCAGCGGGTCTGGCGCACGGTCGTCGACGAGGAAACCGGCGCGCTGCGGGTCGCCGACGCGCCGGCCGACGAGGCGACCCGGCGGCTGCTGCACAAGGTGGTCGACGGGGTCCGCGGCGACATGGACGGGATCCGGTTCAACACCGCGATCGCCAAGCTGATCGAGCTGACCAACGGACTGACCCGGCTGGAGCGGACGCCGCGCGAGGTGGCCGAGCCGCTGGTGCTGATGGTCGCCCCGTTCGCCCCGCACCTGGCCGAGGAGCTGTGGCGCAAGCTGGGCCACGACACCTCGCTGGCGTACGCGGACTTCCCGGTCGCCGACCCGGCCCTGCTGGTGGCCGACTCGGTCACCTACCCGGTGCAGGTCAACGGCAAGGTCCGGGGCCGGGTCGAGGTGCCCGCCGACGCGACCGAGGACACCGTCCGCGCCGCCGCGCTGGAGGCGGTCGCCGGATCGCTGGCCGGCAAGGAGCCGCGCAAGGTGATCGTGGTGAAGGGCCGGATGGTCTCGGTCGTGGTCTGAACCGGTCCGTGGGCGCGCCCGGTGCGGCGCGCCCACGGCGGATCAGGGCTCGCGGCGGTGCACGACCACGGCGGCGAGCAGCGCGGCGGCCACCGGCCAGGCGGCGTACACCGCCCATGACCCGGGCACGGTCGCCACGTGCAGGTTCGGCAGCACGTACGGGTTCCCGACCAGGCGTTCCCAGGCCGACACCGGCAGCGCGTTGTGGATCGCCGCGGTCCACCGCCGGTCGATGTCGAAGGCCAGCGGGGCGAGCAGCAGCAGCGTCGTGGTGACCACGATCGCCGGGGCGGTGTGCCGCACCAGGGCGCCGACGCCGAGCCCGAGGAGCGCGCAGACCGGCAGCAGCAGCGTCGAGGCGACGACGGCACGCAACGCCCCCGGGTCGCCGATCGACGCGCCCGCGTCGCGGTCGGCGAGGATCGTCTGGGACACCCAGAAGGAGGCGGAGGCGGCCACCGCGCCGACCGCCAGCATGACGGCGGCGAGCACCGTGACCTTGGCGGCGACCACGGCCCGCCGGTCCGGCACGGCGAGGAACGTGGTGCGGATCTGCCCGCTGGCGTACTCGCCGGCGATCATGACCGCGCCGACCGCGCCGGCCGCGAGCACGACGAACAGCCAGCCCTCCTCGGGAAAGGCGTCGTGGATCGGGTCGAAGGCGGCCCGCCGATCGGCCGGGTAGTCCGGCCAGTTGTGGTGGTCGCCCAGCGCGGCCCGGGCGCTGAACAGCACCGCCGAGACCGCGATCAGGGCCAGCGCCCCGTAGGTGGAGCGCAGCGACCACAGCTTGATCCATTCGGCGGCGAGCAGGTCACGGAAACGAGCGCGCATCATCGGCCTCCGGCGGCGTAGTCGAGTCGGTCTGCGGTGAGCGCCATGAACGCCTCCTCCAGCGAGGCGGCGCCGGCGTGCAGCCCGTGCACCACGACACCGGCCCGGAAGGCCAGCTCACCGACCCGCCCGGCGGGCAGGCCGGTGACCGTCAGGCCGTCGCCGTCGCGGGCGACCACCCCGCCGGCCGCCGCGAGCGCGGCGCCGAGCGTGGCCGGATCGGGCGTACGCACGACGACCCGGTCGTGGGCGGTGCGGGCGGCGAACGCGGCGAGGCTCTCGTCGACGAGCAGTTCGCCGCGCCCGATGACCACGAGGTGGTCGGCGGTCTGTTCCACCTCGCTCATCAGGTGACTGGAGACCAGCACGGTCCGGCCCTCGGCGGCGAGCCGGCGGAACAGGCCGCGCACCCAGCGCACCCCCTCCGGGTCGAGGCCGTTGAAGGGCTCGTCGAACATCAGCACCGGCGGGTCGCCGAGCAACGCGGCGGCGATGCCGAGGCGCTGCCGCATGCCGAGGGAGAAGCCGCCGATCCGGCGTCGGGCCACCTCGGCCAGGCCGACCTGCTCCAGCACCTCGCCCACCCGGGCCCGGGGGAGCCCGTTGCTGCGGGCCAGCGCCGCCAGGTGCGCCCGGGCGCTGCGCCCGCCGTGCACGTCGCCGGCGTCCAGCAGCGCGCCCGCGTACCGCAGCCCGCGTGGTCGGCCGGCGAACGGCCGCCCGTCCACCAGGGCGGCGCCGCCGGTCGGCCGGTGCAGGCCGAGGACGAGTCGGAGCGTGGTGGACTTGCCGGCGCCGTTCGGGCCGAGGAATCCGGTGACGTGTCCGGACCGGACGGTGAGGGTCAGTCGATTGACGGCGGTCGTCCCGCCGTACCGCTTGGTGAGGTCCCTGAGCTCGATCATGGCCTCGACGCTCCCGCGTCCCGCCCGCCGGGTCGTCGTGCCGGGGACCACACCCGGCCCCGCGACACCCGCCCCCGGGCGTACGCCCGCCGGCCGATGACCGGGACACCGGCCGCTGACTACGGTGGGTCCATGGAGGCGGTCGTCCCGCGTCCGCGCGTCGTGGCCCGACGGGTGCGGACGGTCCTGATCTGGTCCGCGGTGGCGTTGCTGCCGGTGGCGCTGCTGCTCGCGGCCACCTCCGGCGCGGGCGGACCGGTGCTGGTCGTGCCCACCCCCGACCACAGCGTGCCGGTGCTCCCGTTGCGCTACCTCGCGCCGGTCCTGGTGGTGCTGCTCCCCGCCGGCCTGCTGCGTCGCCGGCCGCTGCTCGCCCTCGGCCTCATGCTCGCCGGCGCGTCGCTGGTCACCGCCACCACCAACGCGTGGGAGCAGGGCTACCTGAACGGCCTCTGGTACCTCCAGTTCCTCGTCGTGGACGTGATGCTCGGCGTGGTCGCGGCCCGCGCACCGCGTCGGGTGTCGGTGCCCGCGGCGGTCATGGTGCTCCTGGTGCAGGTGGCCGCCGCCTTCGTGAACCCGGCCGCCGACGCGGTGGACCGGGCCACGCTCTCCGTCCCGGCGGTCCTGGCCGCCTGGGTGGCCGGCAACTCGGTGCTGGCCCGTCGCGCGTACGCCGAGCAGATGCGGGCCCACGCGGCCACCGAGGCGGTCGCGGCCGAACGACTCCGCATCGCGCGGGAGCTGCACGACGTGGTGGCACACAGCATCGGCGTGATCGCCATCCAGGCGGGCGTGGGCGCCCGGGTCATCGACACCCAACCCGCGCAGGCGCGGGCCGCGCTCACCACCATCGAGGCGACCAGCCGGGAGACGCTGGCCGGGCTCCGCCGTACCCTCGGCGCGCTGCGCCGCCCCGACGACCCTGCGGCGTCGCTGGACCCCACCCCCGGACTGTCCGACCTGGACCGGCTGGTCGCGGCCGCGGCCGACGCCGGGGTACGGGTGACGCTCGCCGTCGACGGCGAGCCGGGGCCGTTGCCCGCCGAGGTGGAACTGGCCGCGTACCGGATCGTGCAGGAGGCGCTGACCAACGTGGTACGCCACGCGCGGGTCGACCGGTGCCGGGTGACCGTGCGGCACGCGCCGGACGGGGTACGCGTCGAGGTGGTCGACGACGGGCGGGGCGGCCCGGTCGGCGGCGACGGGCACGGGATCGTCGGCATGCGGGAGCGGGCCGCGCTGCTCGGTGGCCGGTGTGCCGCCGGGCCACGACCGGAGGGCGGCTTCCGGGTCGCCGCGGTGCTGCCGGTGGGTCCGGCATGACGATCCGGGTGCTCCTCGTCGACGACCAGCCGCTGGTGCGGGCCGGCCTGCGGGTGCTCATGGCCGACGCGCCGGACCTGGTGGTGGTCGGCGAGGCGGGCACCGGCGCGGAGGCGGTCCGGTCGGCGCGGGAGCTGGCGCCCGACGTGGTGCTGATGGACCTGCGGATGCCCGGCACCGACGGAATCGCGGCCACCCGGGACATCGTCGCCTCCGGTGGAGCCACCCGGGTCCTCGTGCTCACCACCTTCGACGACGACGAGCACGTGCACGCGGCGCTGCGCGCCGGCGCGAGCGGCTTCCTGGTCAAGGACATGGCCCTGGAGGAGATCCTGGGCGCGGTGCGGGTGGTGGCGGCCGGCGACGCGTTGATCGCGCCGGGGGTGACCCGGCGGCTCATCGCCGAGTTCGCCCGCCAACCCGCCCCGGCGCCCCGCCGCCGTGCCCTGCCCGGCGTCACCGACCGGGAGCGGGAGGTGCTCGGCCTGGTCGCGCGCGGGCTGTCCAACGCGGAGATCGCGGCGGAGCTGGTGATCAGCCCGGCCACCGCCAAGGCGCACGTGGCCCGGCTCTTCACCAAGCTGGCCGCCCGGGACCGGGTGCATCTGGTGATCGCCGCCTACGAGGCCGGCCTGGTCGTCCCACCCCGCTGACCGGATCCCGCCGGGTGGCGCGAGCGCCCACGCGGTTGCCGTCGCTCCGGGCGGCCGAGCGGACGCGGGACGTCGGTGGTGCCCGCCGGCCGGGCGCCGACCGCGCCGGGTGGGTGAGCTGCTCGCCTCGGCGCGTCCGGTGACCTGCACCGGCGGTCCGGCGGTCCGGCGGTCCGGCGGTCCGGCGGTCCGGCGGTCCGGCCGTCGGTGGGGCGGCCGGGCGGCGCCGTCGGGGTGGACCGGGTGCTGGCCGGCTACCTGGACAGTCGTCGGTTCGGGTCAGGCCTTGACGTAGTCGGCGACGTGTTCGCCGGTGAGCGTCGACCGGGCGGCCACCAGATGCTCTCACGGTGCCTTTCGAGTTGATGTCGTCAACGACTCACGCGTTCCCGGAGTGGGCGGGCACCGGTGCCCCGAGTCGTTTCTGATATCAGCTCGAAAGGCGTTGCGGAGGTGACGGGCCGGCTGCCGGTGGCCGGTGCCCGGCTACTGGTGCCCGGTGCCCGGTGCCCGGTGCCCGGTGCCCGGTGCCCGGTGCCCGGTGTCCGGTGTCCGGTGCCCGGTGCCCGCTGCCCGCTGCCCGGTGCCCGGTGCCCGGTGCCCGGTGCCCCGTGGCCGGGGGCCGACACGGCAGGGCCGGCGCCTGGTTGCGGCGTCTGGTGGCCGGCGTCTGGTGGCCGGCGTCCGGTGGCCCGGGGTCGGCGTGGCCGGGGGCCGGCGTGGCCGGGGCCGGCCAGCTACCCGAAGCCGGGGAGCGGTGCCGGGCCGCTGGCCCGCCGTGCCGGGGCACTCACCCCGTGAAGAGCGCGGCCTCGACCGTCGGCCGGTGCCGGCGCAGCCAGTCGTGCCAGCCGCGTACCGTCTCGACCACGCCGGCGGCGCGCAGCCGGCGCATGGCGGGCTCGCCCCGGTCGGCGCCGGCGGCGATGCCGCGCCAGGTGCCCTCGACCTGGTCGAGCAGGACACCGACCAGTTCGTCGCGGGGGAGCAGCCGGCCGGCCGGCCCCTCGTAGGCGTCGCAGAGCAGTCGGCAGCGGCGGCCCAGCTCGGCCGGGTCGGCGTCGCCGCCGAGGGTGGCCCAGTGCCAGCCGGCGAATGCCACGTCCTCGATCCGCCGCCCCGGCGCGGCCAGGTCCCAGTCCAGCAGCGCCACCGGCACCGGACCGTCCGGGCCGTCCCGGTACACCGTGTTCTTCGGCGACAGGTCCCGGTGGCAGACCGTCTCCGCGCCGGCGGCCAGGTCGGTGCCGGCGCAGGCGTCGTGCAGCGACCGGACCAGCCCGGCGAGCCGGGTCAGCGCGGCGTCGGTGAAGAAGGCCGGGTCCTCCCGGTCGCGCCACGGCACCCGGCCCTCGACGTGGGACAGCACCTGCCGGCCCCGCTCGTCCACCCCGAGGTACGCGGGCGCGACCCCGGGCGCGGTGGCCGCCAGGTGGCGCAGCAGCGCGGCGACGAACGCGGCGTCGGCCGGTGGGGTCCGGCGGACCGTGTCACCGACGCGGACCACCTCGGCGACGAAGCCGCCGGGCAGGATCTCGCCGGAGCCGGTCACGTCAGCTCGGGCCGATCCGGCGCTGCCGTTCGGCCCGCCACCACCGATGAATGATCAGCACGCTGGCGATCAGGCCGAGACTGGCCGGCGCGGCCGCGTACCAGTTGATCGAACCGGGACTGCTCACCGCCGCGCCGATCGCGGCGTAGCCGATGGCGGTGGGGGCCGAGGCGATCACGCTGCCGGCGAGGAACGGCAGGATCCGGGCCGCCGTGGTGCCGTAGCCGTAGCTGACCAGCCCGAAGCCGGCGATCGGCAGCAGCCGGACGGTGATCACCCCGAACACGCTCTGCCGGGCGAACCAGCCGTCGAGGCGGGCCAGCCGGCCGCGTACCCGCTCGGCGACGAAGTCGCGGCCCAGCAGCCGGCCGACGGTGAAACCGAGCGCCGCCGCGAGCAGCGCCGCGCCGAGCGCGTACGCGGCACCCTGCACCGGGCCGAAGATCGCGCCCGCGGCCAGCGTCACGAACGTGCGGGGCACCAGCGCCACCAGCAGCAGCGCGCCGCCGACCACGGCCGCCACCGGACCGTAGCCGCCGAGCGCGTCGGCGAGCCGGGGCAGCTCGGCCGGGTCCGGCCGGGGCGCCAGCAGCAGCGTCACGCCGAACCCGGCGAGCAGCATCAGGAGCAGCCCGAACCGGCGCGCCGACGGTTGCCGCAGCAACCCGACGAGCCGGCGGGCCACCGGTCGCCGCCCCGGCCGGGCGGCGCCGGTCATGCCCGGGCGGCGGCGGCCACCGCGGTGCGGCGCTCGGACCGGAGCCGGTCGGCCCAGGTGTCGTCGAGCGGGGGGAGCTGGTGGATGCCGGTGGCCCAGCGCAGCAGCAGGTCGGCCAGGTCGGGGTTGCGGGCCAGCGCCGGACCGTGCGAGTAGGTGCCGAGCAGCTTGCCCCGCCACGCGCCCTCGGTGGTGCCGTCGTTGCCGACGCCGGCCGTGACCCGGGCCAGCGGTGACACGCCCGGGCCGAGGTGGGTGCGCCCGCCGTGGTTCTCGAACCCGGACAGGTGCGGGATGCCCAGCCGCGGGTCGACCTCGCCGGCCAGCTCGCCGACCGCCCGTGTCGGCCCCCGGTCGGAGGAGAGGTCGAGCAGTTCCAGGCCGGCGCACCTGGTGCCCTTGGCGAAGAAGGAGGTGCCGAGGAGCTGGTAGCCGGCGCAGACCCCGAACACCACCGAGCCCTGGGCCACCGCGCGGTGCAGGCCGCCGTCGGCGATCAGACGCTGGGCGCCCAGCGCCTGCGGGCCGTCCTCGCCGCCGCCGATCAGGTAGATGTCGGCGGTGGCGGGCAGCCGCTGGTCGGAGCGGACCTCCAGCACCTCGACCGGCATGCCGCGCAGCTGGGCCCGGCGGGCCAGGATCAGCGCGTTGCCCCGGTCGCCGTAGGTGGACAGCAGGTCGGGATAGATCCAGACGATGCGCAGGCTCTCAGTTGACACGGTCCAGCTCCGCTCGGATGTCCTGGAAGGCGGTGTAGTTGGCGATGACCTCCAGCCGGCCCGGCGGCACCGCGCGGACCGCCTCGTCGAACGTGCGCACGTGCCGGAACGGCACGCCGTTGACGTCGAGTCGCACCGCCAGGTCGTACGCCCGGTCGCCGGTGATCAGCACCTGGCGGCCGGCCAGGGGTGAGAAGTCGACGTCGAAGAGCCACGACGTGTCCAGCCCGTCGGGGTCGCGCGCGTTGATGGAGAGCAGTGTCGGCGCGACGTCGGCCATGTCGAACGCCTCCAGCCAGCTCGCCGGGTTCTTGGCCAGCAGCAGTCGGATGTTGCGCCCGTCCCGGTCGACCTGGGCGTAGCGGCCGGCCACCGAGGTGACCGAGCCGAGCCGGGAGACCGCGTCCACCGGGCGTACGCCGAACTCGGCGGCGACCGCCAGGGCGGTGGCCGCGTTGCCGAGGTTGACCTTGCCGGGGAGCTGGAGCTGGATCTTGTGCCAGGCGCCGGTGGGGTCGAGCACGCCGTCGTCCTCGACGGTCCACTGCGGCTCGGGGCGGCGCAGCGGGCAGCCGGTGCACCACCACTGCTCGCCGGAGCGCTGGATGGTGGAGCCGCACTCGGGGCAGACCCACGAGTCGTCGTGCCACCGCTGGCCGGCGCTGAACCAGGTGACGTGCGGCGGCACGTGCCCCTGCGCCGGGTCGGCCGGCGGGCAGGCGGCCCAGACCACCATCGGGTCGTCGGCGTTGGCGACCACCCGGACGTCGGGGTGCCGGACCAGGGCGGCGCGCCAGAGCTGCGCCATCATGGCGACCTCCTTGGCCCGGTCGAGCTGGTCGCGGGAGAGGTTGAGCAGCGCCACCACGTGCGGCTCGGTGGCCTCCAGCACCTGGGCGAGGTAGTGCTCGTCCACCTCCAGCACCGCGTAGGGCGTGCTGCCGGCCTTGGCCAGCGCCGAGGTGTGGCCGGTGGGCATGTTGGCGCCGAAGGAGTTGGTGGCGACCCGGCCCAGCACGCCGACCGCGGCGGTGGTGAGCCGGGTGGTGGTGGTCTTGCCGTTGGTGCCGGACACGAGCGCGATCGCGCGCCCGGTCGAGAGGTGGGCGAGCAGGTCGGGGTCGATCTTGAGGCCGATCCAGCCACCGATCACCGAGCCGTCGCCCCGGCCCGCGGCCCGCGACAGCGCCGCGGCGGTGCGCGACACGGAGCTGGCCACCTTTGCCCGCAAGGGCATCTTCGCGTCCGTCACCCGAGCGAGGTTACCGGACCACGGCCCCCGCCAGATCGCCGCCGACGGTGAACCGTTCGGCCGGGGACGGCGCGGCGGACGGTCGGGCCGCGCTCGCCCGGACGGCGGCGGTCGATGTCGGGTAGCGGACCGCGCCGAGGGGGCCGCCACCCCCTCCACTCCGCCCCACCCGCATTGACGTGCGGTTTTGCGCGCGGACACGCCACGCCGGACGGGCGATTCTGGTTGCAGGTGGAGGGAAGTGGAGTAGAGTGGGGCGCGATGGTGAGGCCGGGAGGGCCACACCGGCCCGGGGGGTCAGCGGCGCCGCGAACGCCGCTCAGGGCGAGGGGGTTGGGCCGATGTTCCTCGGCACCCACACTCCGCGCCTGGACGACAAAGGCCGGTTGATCCTGCCGGCGAAGTTCCGGGACGAGCTGGCGGGGGGTGTCGTGATCACCAAAGGGCAGGAGCGCTGCCTCTACGTCTTCCCGATGCCCGAGTTCCAGCGGATCGCGGACCAGTTGCGCGCGCAGCCGATGACCAGCAAGGCGGCCCGGGCCTACAGCCGGGTCTTCTTCGCCAGCGCGCACGACGAGGTGCCCGACAAGCAGGGGCGGGTCACCATTCCCGGTCACCTGCGGTCGTACGCGGCCCTCGACCGGGACCTGGTCGTGATCGGGGCGAGCACCCGGGTGGAGATCTGGGACAGGGTGGCCTGGGAGGCCTACCTCGCGGAGAGCGAAGACGACTTCGCCGACATCGAGGAGGGGGTGCTGCCCGGCGGTCTGTAGGGCGTGACGGCGCCCGACGTACTGCGAGATCTCCAGCCGCTTTCGAGTTCCTGGCACCCCTTCCCCGGTGCCAGGCGCACGATCCGACACGGAGGGCCGCGGCCTCCGGCGGGCGGGAGCGGATGGGGATCTGGCGGTATGGCGAGGCGTCGTGGCGACGACGGACACGTGACGGAAACGGTTGACGAACGGGTGGGGGTCGAGATGGGGGAGCTACGCGGCACGCACGTGCCGGTGCTGCTCGAGCGGTGTCTCGAGCTGTTGGCCCCCGCGCTGGGCCGCCCCGGCCGGACCGTGCACGTCGACGCCACGCTCGGCCTGGCCGGGCACGCCGAGGCGGTGCTCACGGCGCACCCGGAGACGGTGCTGATCGGCCTGGACCGGGACACCGAGGCACTCGCCCACGCGCGGGTCCGCCTGGCCCGGTTCGCCGACCGGATCCACCTGGAGCACGCCGTCTACGACGAGCTGCCCGAGGTGCTCGACCGGCTCGGCTACCCGGCGATCGACGGGGTGCTGTTCGACCTCGGCGTCTCGTCGCTGCAACTGGACGCGCCCGACCGCGGGTTCGCGTACGCGCAGGACGCGCCGCTGGACATGCGGATGGACCAGACCCGGGGGGTGACCGCCGAGGAGGTGGTCAACACCTATTCCCACCCGGATCTGGCCCGGCTGCTGCGGGTGTACGGCGAGGAGAAGTTCGCCGGGAAGATCGCCTCGGCGATCATCCGGGAACGGGAGCGCACCCGGATCACCTCCTCGGCCCGGCTGGCCGAGCTGGTCCGGGACGCCATTCCGGCACCGGCCCGACGAACCGGCGGACACCCGGCAAAGAGAACGTTTCAGGCTTTACGGATCGAGGTAAACAGAGAACTGGCAGCGCTGGAGACGGCGCTGCCGGCCGCTCTGGACAAGCTCACCGTGGGCGGCCGCATGGTGGTCCTGTCCTACCACTCGCTGGAGGACCGGCTCACCAAGCAGGCGCTCGCCGACCGGGTCCGCAGCAAGGGCCCGGTCGACCTCCCGGTCGAACTGCCCGGGTCGGGCCCGACGTTCCGGCTGCTGAGCCGGGGCGCCGAGCTTCCCGGGGAGGACGAGGTGGCCGCGAACCCGCGGGCCGCCTCGGTGCGGCTGCGGGCCGCGGAACGGCTCGATCCGGAGGCGACCCGGCAGGGGCGTACCGACCGCGAACGGTACCGCCGCCGGGCGAAGGCGATGCACCAACCGGGGACGGGGTCACCGGGGTCCGGAACGGACCCGCGGTCGACCCCGGGGGACGGGAACGGGACGGACGAAGAGGGGGAGGGGACATGAACGTCGAGAAGCGCGACGGCCGGGGCGCCGTCGGGCAGCGCGCACCGCGGTCGGGGGGCCGGACCACGGCGCAGCGCACCACGCGGGACACGACGGCGGTGACCGACCGCCGGGAGGGGACTCGCGCCCGGGGGGCGCGCGAGTTCCCGACCCAGGGCAGCGCCGCGCTGCGGCCGGCCGAACGCACCCGGACCACCGGCGCGACGACCCCGCGGCTGCGGGTCGCCCCGCCGCCGCCGATCCGGGTGCCGCGGGCGCCGTTCGTCGGGCTGATCCTGGTGCTCGTGGTCGGCGGTGTGCTCGGCATCCTGGCGATCAACACCAAGATCAACGAGAACGCCTTCCGGCTGGAGAAGCTCCAGCAGCAGCAGGCGAAGCTCGACGTGGACGAGCAGCAGCTGAACAAGGAGATCGCCGAGCAGAAGGATCCCGGCAACCTGACCGCCAACGCCCGCAAGCTGGGCCTGGTCGAGTCGGAGGACCCGGCCTACATCCGGCTGCCGGACGGGAAGACGATCGGCGTCCCGCACCCCGCCGAGGGTGCCCCGTCGGTCACCAGCCAGCAGGGCAACGGAGGCTGAGCAGTGCCACCGAGGTCGGAGGAACCGCGCCGGGACGCCACGGGCTCCCGGCGCGGCTCGTCACGGGGGGCCGAGCCACGGGAGCCGGGCGTCGGGGGCATCTCCGACGCCCGGGCCTACACGCCGCGCGGGCGCACCATCCGGGAGGGCGGCGCCGAGCAGCGTCGTACCCCCCGCAGCAGCCGGTCCGGCGACCCGTTCCGGCCGGCGTTGCAGGTGCTCGACGGCGGTCGGGCCGGGCGGGCGGGCCGCCGGGAGCCGGCGCCGGCGGGCGAGCCGGCCCGCGCCGGCCGCCGCACCACCACGCCGGGCGGCCGCGCCGGCGTGGTCCGGACCGTCGCGGACCGCTCCGCCCGCGAACCGTTCGACGACGAGGACGAGGGCCCGCCGCCACGGCGCCGGCCCGGTCCGCGCCGCCCGGCGGCCCGCCGGCCGGTGCGCAAGCCGCGCCGCCCGCCCCGGCTGGGCGACGCGGGCCGTCGGCTGCGGCTCGGCACCGTGCTGGCGCTGACGCTGTTCGCCAGCATCGGCGTCCGGCTGGTCTACCTGCAGACCGTGGACACCCCGGCGTACGCCGACGGCGGCCTGCCCAACCGGCTCGCCGTGGTCGAGCTGCCGGCGCCGCGCGGGGCCATCCTCGACCGGGCCGGCGAGCCGTTGGCGCACAGCGTCGAGGCCCGGTACGTCTTCGCCGACCCGACCCGGGTGAAGGACCGGTTCGCCACCGCGCGGCTGCTCTCCCCGCTGCTCGGCGTGCCGGCCTCGGAACTGGCCGACAAGATGCGCAAGCGCACCCTGCCCGGCACCGACACCCCGTCGCAGTTCGTCTACCTGGCGCGCGGTGTCGAGATCGGCCGGGCCAAGCAGATCATGGCGCTGGACCTGGCCGGCATCAACGTGCACCGGGACGAGCGGCGCGAGGTGCCCGGCGACGACCTGGCCGCCAACCTGATCGGCTTCGTCAGTCAGGACATGAACGGGCTGGAGGGGCTGGAGGCGAAGTACGACGACGTGCTGCGCGGGCAGGCCGGCAAGCGCACGTACGAGGTGGGCCTGGGCGACCTGGCCGCGCCGATCCCGGGCGGCTACAGCCGCACCACCCAGCCGAAGCCGGGCAGCTCCCTGCGGCTCACCATCGACCGGGACCTGCAGTTCATGACCCAGCGGATCCTGGCGAAGCAGATGGCCCAGGCCAAGGGCAGCGTCGGCGCGGCCGTGATCATCGACGTCCCGACCGGTGAGGTGCTGGCCCAGGCCAGCCAGCCCACTTACAACGCGGCCGACCCGGGCAAGGTCGACTCGCCGTCGGACCGGGACGACGCCGCCACCACGTTCGTGGTGGACCCCGGTTCGATCCACAAGGCGATCACGTTCGGCGCGGCGCTCCAGGAGGGCGTGATCACGCCGAACACCACGCTCCCGGTGCCGAACGTCATCGTCCGGGGTGGAGTGCCCTTCCAGGACACCCACAAGGCGAACGGCCGAACCATGAGCATTCCGGGCATGCTCGCCTTCTCGTCCAACGTCGGCACCATCGAGATCGCCGAGAAGCTGGGCAAGGACCGGCTGATCGACTACCAGAAGCGGTTCGGGCTGGGCCAGGCGACCGGTGAGGGCCTGCCGGGCGAGGCGCCCGGCCGGCTGCTCCCGGCCGACCAGTGGAGCGGCTCGGCGTGGGGGTCGGTGCCGATCGGGCACAGCGTGGACGCGACGCCGCTGCAGATGGCCGCCGCGTACAACGCGATCGCCAACAACGGGACGTACGTGCAGCCGCACCTGATCAAGGAGACGGTCGGGCCGGACGGCCGGCGGACCCCGGGCGCCGCCCCGACCACCCGCTCGGTGCTCAGCCCGACGAACGCGGCCGACCTGCGGCTGATGATGGAGGCGGTCACCACCGTCGACGGCCCGGAGGGGTCGGCCACCGGCCTGGCCGCCGCGGTGCCGGGCTACCGGGTGGCCGGCAAGACCGGCACCGGCCTGCGCTACGACAACGGCAAGAAGCAGCCCGGCGAGGTCGGGTCGTTCATCGGGATGGCCCCGGCGGAGAACCCGCGCTACGTGGTGGCGGTCTTCGTCTGGAGCCCCGGCGGCGGGGGCGGCGCGGTCGCCGCGCCGGCGTTCCGGGAGATGATGGGCTACACGCTCCGGCACTACCGGGTGCCGCCGTCGCTGACCGACAAGTCCCCGAAGTTCGAGGTCTTTCCGCGCTGAGCCGGCACGGCGGGACATCATCGGTGAGTGGCGACGAACCACCGGGGCGGCTGTGCGGTCGGAACCGGACGACCGGGTAGGGTCTGACGCCGTGCCCGGCAATCCACGTCCCGCCACCGTGCGTCCCGTCCGGCTCGGCGACCTCGCCGCCCGACTGGCGCTGACGCCGCCGGAGGCCGCCGCCGAGCCGGCCGTCACCGGCGTCACCCACGCCAGCCAGGAGGTCCGTCCCGGCGACCTGTACGCCGCCCTGCCCGGCGCCCGCCGGCACGGCGCGGAGTTCGCCGCCGCCGCGGCCGCTGCCGGCGCGGTGGCCGTGCTGACCGACCCGGCCGGCGTGGCGCTGGCCGCCGACGCCGGGCTGCCCGTGCTGGTCGTCGACGACCCCCGGGCCGCGCTCGGTGAGGTCGCCGCCATGGTCTACGGCGACCCGACCGCCGGGCTGACCGTGATCGGGGTGACCGGCACCGCCGGCAAGACCTCCACCAGCTACCTGATCGAGTCCGGCCTGCGCGCCGCCGGGCACACCACCGGCCTGATCGGCACCGTGGAGACCCGCCTCGGTGACCTGGTGGTGGACAGCGTCCGGACCACCCCGGAGGCCACCGACCTGCACGCCATGCTCGCGGTGGCCCGCGAGCGGGGGGTGGACGCGGTGGTCATGGAGGTGTCCAGCCACGCGCTCGCCATGGGCCGGGTCGGCGGGGTCCGGTTCGACGTCGGCGGCTACACCAACTTCGGCTCCGACCACCTGGACTTCCACGCCGACGAGGCGGACTACTTCGCCGCCAAGGCCCGCCTCTTCGACGGGCGCTGCCGGGTGGAGGTGCTCAACCACGACGACCCGGCGCTGCGACCGCTGCACAAGCCGGAGACCGTGACCTACTCGGCGGCCGGCGACCCGACCGCCACCTGGTGGGCCGACGGGATCGACGGGGAGGGCTACGCCCAGCGCTTCACGCTGCACGGCCCGGACGGGCTGACCCTGCCCACCGCCGTGGCGCTGCCCGGCCGGCACAACGTGGCCAACGCGCTGCTGGCCGTCGCCACCCTGGTCGCCGCCGGCGTCGACCCGGCTGTCGCGGCGCGCGGCGTGGCCGCCTGCGGCGGCGTGCCCGGCCGGCTGGAGCTGGTCAGCGGCGACGCGCCGGTACGCGGGGTGGTCGACTACGCGCACAAGGCGAACGCCATCGAGGCGGTGCTGACCGCGCTGCGCGGCCTGACCGACGGCCGGCTGGTCTGCGTGCTGGGCGCCGGCGGCGACCGGGACCGGGGCAAGCGCCCGGTGATGGGCGAGGTGGCCGCCCGGGGCGCCGACGTGGTGCTGGTGACCGACGACAACCCGCGTACCGAGGACCCGGCCCTGATCCGCTCCGAGGTGCTGGCCGGCGCGTACGCCGCCGCCACACCGGCCCGGATCATCGAGGTGCCCGGCCGGCGGGCGGCGATCGAGGAGGCGGTCCGGGTGGCCGAACCGGGTGACGTGGTGGCGGTGCTGGGCAAGGGCCAGGAACGTGGCCAGGAGATCGGCGGCGAGGTGCTGCCGTTCGACGACCGGGTGGAGCTGGCGGCGGCGCTGCGCGCCCGCTTCGGTGACCTGGTGGGTCGGCGATGATCCCGCTGACGCTGGCCGAGGTGGCCGCCGCGGTCGACGGTCGACTGACCGGCGCCGACCCGGAGGCCCGGGTCACCGGGACGGTGGAGTTCGACTCCCGCAAGGTGGCGCCGGGCGGGCTCTTCGTCGCCTTCCCCGGCGAGCGGGTCGACGGCCACGACTACGCCGCCGGCGCGGTGGAGGCCGGCGCGGTGGCCGTGCTCGGCACCCGGGAGGTGCCCGGCGTGCCGATGGTGCTGGTCGACGACGCGCTCGACGCGATGGGCCGGCTGGCCCGCGCCGTGGTCGACCGGCTGCCCGAACTGACCGTGATCGGGCTGACCGGCTCCTCCGGCAAGACCACCACCAAGGATCTGATCGCCCAGCTGGCGGTCCGGCTCGGCCCGACCGTGGCGCCGCCCGGATCGTTCAACAACGAGCTGGGGCACCCGTACACCGCGTTGCAGGCCACGCCGGAGACGCGCTACCTGGTGATGGAAAAGGGCGCCCGGGGGGTGGGCCACGTCCGTTACCTGTGCGACGTGGTGCCGCCGCGGATCTCGGTGGTGCTCAACGTGGGGGTGGCGCACCTCGGCGAGTTCGGCTCGGTGGAGGCCATCGCGCTGGCCAAGGGGGAACTGGTCGAGGCGCTGCCCGCCGACGGGCTGGCCGTGCTGAACGCCGACGACCCCCGGGTCGACGCGATGGCGTCGCGCACGCCGGCCCGGGTGGTCCGCTACGGCGAGTCCGCGCACGCCGACGTGCGCGCCGTGGACGTGACGCTGGACGGCCGGGGACGGCCCTCGTACACGCTGGTCACCCCGGAGGGCAGCGCCCCGGTGCGGCTCGGGTTGACCGGCCGGCACCAGGTGTCCAACTCCCTCGCGGCCGCGGCGGTCGGCCGGGAGCTGGGCCTGCCGCTGCCCGACCTGGCGGCGGCGCTGAACGAGCTGGGTCTGGTCTCCACCCGGCGGATGGACGTCGTCGAACGCTCCGACGGCGTGACGCTGATCGACGACTCGTACAACGCCAACCCGGCCTCGACCGGCGTGGCGCTGCGCGCCTTGGCCAGCATGCGCGGCGAGGGGCGTACCGTCGCGGTGCTCGGCTACATGGCCGAGCTGGGCGACTTCGAACGGGAGGGACATCAGCAGGTCGGCCGGCTCGCGGCCGAGCTGGGAGTGGACCGGCTGCTCGTGGTGGGCGAGCCGGCGGCGCCGATCCACGAGGGCGCGACAGCGGTAGGCAACTGGGGAGGAGAGTCGGTGCTGCTCACCGATCAGGCGGCGGCCGTCGAGGTGCTGCGGAGCGAGCTGCGTCCGGGCGACGTGGTGCTGGTGAAGGGCTCCCGGTACCGGACCTGGGAGGTGGCCGACGCGCTGCTCGCGGACGCCGGTGCGGACGGGACGGAGGGCGGCGCCGCATGAGGGCGGTCATCGTCGCCATCGGGGTCGCGTTCCTGATCTCGCTGTTCTGCACCCCGATCGCGATCAAGGTGTTCGCCCGGCTGAAGGCCGGCCAGCCGATCCGATCGAACCTCGGACTCGCGAGCAACGAGGGCAAGAAGGGCACGCCGACCATGGGCGGCGTGGTCTTCATCCTGGCCACGGTGATCGCGTACGTCGCCGGGCACCTGGCCCTGACCACGCTGCCGGACGCGCAGATCGCGCAGGTCGAGCCGACCATCACGGCGCTGGTGCTGCTGGGGCTGATGGTGTTCTCCGGCGCGGTCGGCTTCATCGACGACTTCCTGAAGGTCCGCAAGCGGCACAGCGGCGGCCTCAACAAGCGGGGCAAGCTGGCCGGGCAGATCCTGGTCGGCGCGGTCTTCGGCGCGGTGGCGGTCTACTTCCCGTCGAGCATGACCGACGTCAGCGGCAACGCGACCAACACCGAGACGGTGGGCAGCACCACGCTGAGCTTCATCCGGGACATCCCGGCGCTGGAGATCGGCAAGATCGGCGCGGTGATCGTCATCATCATGGTGGTGATGGCGGCGACCAACGGCGTCAACCTCACCGACGGCCTGGACGGCCTGGCCACCGGCGCCTCGGTGATGGTGCTCGCCGCGTACGCGTTGATCGCGTTCTGGCAGTACCGGCACTGGTGTGCGGACCCGAACTACCCGGCCGGGGAATACTGCTACACCGTGCGCGACCCGCTGGAGATCGCGCTGATCGCCGGCGCGGCGGCCGGGGCCTGCGTCGGCTTCCTCTGGTGGAACACCTCGCCGGCCCGCATCTTCATGGGTGACACCGGTGCGCTCGGGCTGGGTGGCCTGATCGCCGGCATGGCGATGTCCACCCGGACCGTCCTGCTGCTGCCCATCCTGGGCGGCCTGTTCGTGATCATCACGATGTCGGTGGTCATCCAGATCATCTCGTTCCGCACCACCGGCAAGCGGGTGTTCCGGATGTCGCCGCTGCAGCACCACTTCGAGTTGGCCGGCTGGAGCGAGGTCAACATCGTGGTCCGGTTCTGGATCATCGCCGGGATCGGCGTGGCCATCGCGCTGGGCCTGTTCTACAGCGAGTTCCTCGCCGCGGTCAGCTAGGTGTAAGGAAGGGCCCCTTCTTAACAGACGTCTGTTAAGAAGGGGCCCTTCCTTCAGTTCCGACACGCCGACCGGGCGGTTGCGCCACGGGCGGGCGGGTCGAGCCGCCATGATGGGCGGGTGGGGGAGGGACGAGACATCCAGGCCAGCAGCGACCCGCCGACCCGCCGCGCGCCCGCGGCCACGCCGCCGGCCGATCCACCGGCCGTCGCGGCGGGCTGGGATCCGGCCGGCGGCCTGGCCGCGTTGCGCGGCCTGCTGGCCCGCCCGCTCGCCTCCTACTACCTGCTGCTGTCCAGCACCGGCCTGCTGCTGCTGATCGGCCTCACCATGGTCTTCTCCGCGACCAGCGTGAAGGACTTCGCCGAGGGTGGCGACGCGTCGGCGTCGCTGACCAAGCAGGCCGTCTTCGCGGTGATCGGCATCGGCGCGTTCTGGGCCTGTCAGCGGCTGCCCGCACGCACGTTCCGGGCGGTGAGCCGCCCGGCTCTCGGCGTGGCGGTGGCGCTGATGCTGCTGCTCAACCTGCTCGTCGCGCTGGAATCGCTGTTCGGGGTGGCGTCCATCGGGCCGTTGAAGGCCGAACTCCTGTCGCTCTCCCTCGGCCCGATCTCGCTGCAACCGGTCGAGGTGGCGAAGTTCGCGCTGGTGCTGTGGGCGGCGCACGTGCTGGCCCGCAAGGGCGCCGCGCTGGGCTGGTGGCGGGAACTGGCCACGCCGCTGTTCCCGGTGGTCGGTCTGCTGTTCGTGCTGGTCGGCTTCAACGACCTGGGCAGCATGCTCTGCCTGCTGGCGCTCGTGGTCGGGCTGCTGTGGGCGGCCGGCGTGCGGGGCCGGGTCTTCGCCGCGCTCTCCGCGATCGGGCTGGCCGGCATCGGCCTGCTGGTGGCCGCCGCCTCGCTCGGCGCGGGCTCGGGCTCGCGGGACGCCGACAACTACCGGCTCGGCCGGCTCACCATGTGGCTCGACCCGCCGTCCCCGAAGACCTGCTTCGAGCAGGAGCTGGACTACTGCTACCAGCTCGTGCAGGCCCGCTACGCGATCGGCAACGGCGGCTGGTTCGGCGTCGGCCTGGGCCAGAGCTCACTGAAGTGGAACTACCTGCCCGAGGCGCACAACGACTTCATCTTCGCCATCGTCGCCGAGGAGCTGGGCGTGGTGGGCTGCACCGTGATCCTGGCGCTGTTCGCCGTGCTCGCGTACACCGGGATGCGGATCGCCCGCCGGGTCGAGGACCCGTTCCGCCGGCTCGCCGCCGCCGGCGTGACCGCCTGGCTGGTCGGCCAGGCCGTGATCAACATCGGCGGCGTGACCGGCCTGCTGCCGCTGACCGGCGTACCCCTGCCGTTCATCTCCGACGGCGGCAGCGCCCTGGTGGTGACGCTGGCCGCGATCGGCATGCTCGCCTCCTTCGCCCGCGCCGAGCCGGACGCGGCCCGCGCCCTGCATGCCCGTCCACCGGCCCGATGGGTCCGACTAGTGTGGGCCCCGTTGCCGCCGCTTCCCGGCCGGCGCCGTCGACCGGCGCCGCCCCCGGCGGACCGTGGGTCCGTGCCCCGGTCCCGGCAGCGACGGCAGGACGACCAGGCCGCGCCGCGCGGCGCCCGGCCCGACCGGGCGCGCGCCGGCTCGGCGAGCGAGAGGAGACGCTGATGGGTCCGCTGCGTTCGGTGGTGCTCTGCGGAGGGGGTACGGGCGGGCACATCTACCCGCTGCTCGCCTTCGCCGACTGCCTGCGCCGACACGACCCGAGCGTCCGGATCACGTGTCTGGGCACACCCAAGGGCCTGGAGAACGAGCTGATCCCGCCGGCCGGCTACGACCTGCGCCAGATCCCGGCCTACCAACTGCCCCGGTCGGTCAACATGAGCCTGGTGCGCACGCCGGACCGGATGTGGAAGGCGGCCCGCGCGGCGGGCAAGGTGATCGACGAGGTCCAGGCCGACGTGGTGATCGGCTTCGGCGGGTACGTCTCGGTGCCCGGCTACCTGGCCGCGTGGCGCCGCGACCTGCCGATCGTCATCCACGAGGTCAACGTGCCGCCGGGCGTGGCGAACCGGCTCGGCATGAAGTTCACCAAGAACGTCGCGGTGGGCTTCCCGCACCAGCCGGCCCAGGCCGAGGCCCTGCGCGACGCCCGGGTGGTCGGCGTACCGCTGCGTCGTGGGATCGCCGGGCTGGACCGGGCCGCCCTGCGCGACGCCGCCCGCGCCCACTTCGGGCTCCGCCCCGACCTGCCGGTGCTCTTCGTGGCCGGTGGCTCGCAGGGCGCCCGTTCGATCAACCTGGCGGTGTCCGGCGCGGCGAAGGAGCTGGCCCGCAACGGCGTGCAGGTGCTGCACGTGATCGGCGCCCGCAACGAGCCGGTCTCCGTCCCCACCGACCTGCCGGTGCCGTACGTGACGCTGCCCTACCTGTCCGAGATGGAGCTGGGCTACGCGGCGGCCGACCTGATGCTGGGTCGGGGCGGCGCGATGACCTGCGCCGAGGTCGCCGCGATCGGCCTGCCCACGATCTACGTGCCCTACCCGCACAGCAACCAGGAGCAGAAGCGCAACGCGCTGCCCGTGGTGGAGGCCGGCGGCGGTCTGCTGGTCGACGACGCCGAGGTGACCCCGGCCTGGGTGGAGCGCACGGTGATCCCGCTGATCCGGGACCCGCAGCGGCTCTGGACGATGAGCCACGCCGCGGCCGCGTACGGCCGGCGTGACGGGGACGTGGCGTTGCTGAACTTCGTCTACGAGGCGGTGGGCCGGTAATGGGCCGCGCCGCGACGGGAAGGTACCTCTCATGAACACCGCGCAGTTCACGCCCGCCGGCACGACGACCGCGGAGGACCTGGGCCGGATCCACCTGATCGGGGTGGGCGGGGTCGGGATGGCCGGCCTGGCCCGGCTCTTCCTCACCCGGGGCCTGCCGGTCTCCGGCAGCGAGCTGCGGGAGTGGCCGTCCCTGGCCGGCCTGCGGGCGCTGGGCGGGACGATCCACTCCACGCACGAGGCGGCCAACCTGGACGGGGTGGACACGGTCGTCTACTCCTCGGCGATCCCGCAGGACCACCTGGAGATGGTCGAGGCGCGCCGGCGGGGCCTGCGGGTGCTGCACCGCTCCGAGGCGCTGGCGGCGGCGATGACCGGCCGGCGCACGGTGGCGGTCGCCGGCACGCACGGCAAGACCTCCACCACGTCGATGGTCACCATGGTGCTCCAGCAGGCCGGCGCCGACCCGTCCTTCGTCATCGGCGGGGAGATCTCCGAGGTCGGCTCCGGCGCGCACCACGGCACCGGCGAGCACTTCGTGGTCGAGGCGGACGAGAGCGACCGTTCCTTCCTCATCTACCGCCCGTACGTGTCGATCATCACGAACATCGAGGCGGACCACCTCAACACGTACGGCGACCTGGCCAACCTGGAGGCCGCGTTCGCGGAGTTCGCCCGCCTCACCGACCCGGACGGGTTCGTCGTCACCTGCGCCGACGACGCGGGCGGCCGGCGGCTGGCCGAGACGCTGCGGGCGGAGGGGCGTCGGGTGTGGACGTACGGCGAGTCCGCCGACGCCGACCTGCGGATGAGCGACGTCACCTCCTCCGCCCAGGGGGTGCGCTACCTGGCCGAGGTCGAGGGCCGGTCGCTGGGCGAGATCCGGCTGCCGATGCCGGGGCGGCACATGGCGCTCAACAGCGCCGCCGCGGTGCTCGCGGCGTACCTGCTGGAGTTGCCGGTGGCGGCGGCGGAGGCCGCGCTCGGCGCGTTCCCCGGCGTGCGGCGGCGGTTCGAGCGCAAGGGCGTCGCGGACGGCGTGCTGGTCTACGACGAGTACGCCTACCACCCGACCTCGATGACGCTGGCCCTGCAGACGCTGCGCGAGGTGGCCGGCGACGGACGGCTGATCGTGGTGTTCCAGCCCTACCGGCTCTATCGCACCCGGGACCTGCAGGCGGAGATCGCCGCCGCCCTGGGCATCGCCGACGAGCTGGTGCTGCTGGAGGTGTTCGGCCCGGGCGAGATGCGCCGGCCCGGCGAGGGCTCGGCCGCGTTGATCGAGGCGGTGCCGCTGCCGGCCGGGCACAAGGTGTTCGTCGAGGCGTGGGACGACGTGCCGGCCGAGGTGGCCCGGCGGGCCCGCACCGGAGACGTGGTGGTGACCATGGGCGCGCCGCCGATCTCGCTGATGGGCGACCAGTTGCTGGACGCGTTGCTGGCGCGCACCGGAGGCGCCGCGGCGCTGGGCGCCGGCGTCGACCCGGACGGCGCGGCGGCCACCGCCGGATGAGCCCGGGGCCGGCCCGCGGCCGCACCTCCGGTCAGGACGGCGGGTCGGGGCGGCGCAGCCCGGTCCGGCGCTGGCAGCTGGTGCGCGCCGGCGCGGACGCGGTGCCGCCGTCCACCCGTCGCTTCATGGCCCGGGCCCGGCAGCGACGGATGCGGGCGGCGCTGCCCTGGGCGGTCGCCGCCGCGGTGGCGGCCGTCGCCGGGCTGGTCGCCTGGACGGTGCTCGGCACCGGCCTGTTCGGCGTGCGCGACGTCCGGGTGGTCGGTGCCCGCACGGTCACGCCGGTGGAGATCCGGGACGCCGCGGCGGTGCCGGACAACGCGCCGCTGGCCCGGGTGGACCTGGCCGCGACCGCGCGCCGGGTGGGCGCGCTGCCGCCGGTGGCGCGGGCCACGGTGGAGCGGGACTGGCCGGGGACGCTGGTGATCCGGGTCGAGGAGCGGGTGCCGGTGGCGGCGGTGCCGCAGGGCGAGCGGTTCGCGGTGGTCGACAACTCCGGTGTGGTCTTCCAGCACCTGGACCAGGCGCCGGCGGGGCTGCCGCTGGTCCGGGTCGCGCGCCCGGGCCCGGACGACCCCGGCACCCGGGCCGGGCTGGCGGTGCTGGCCGCGCTCGGTCCGAAGCTGCGCGCGGAGCTGGTCGCGGTCGACGTGGCCGGGCTGGCCCGGATCACGTTGCTGCTGCGCGGCGACCGCGAGGTGTTCTGGGGGGACGCCTCGCGCGGCCCGGAGAAGTCCACGGTGGCCACCGCGTTGCTGGGGCGCCGGGCCGACCGGATCGACGTCAGCGCCCCGGACGTGGTCACGTTCCAGTAGCCCCGGTGCGGCGAGCGGCTCTTGTGTCCCGGGTCGCTCGGTCGGCGACACGCCGGAAGGGTCCTTGGCTCCTGGCGCGGCGGCGCATACGTTGCCCCGAAGAGATCAGTGGTTGACATAGCCCTAAGCCTCTAGTAGAGGGTGAGGGTTCAGCCGTCGGAGAGTTCAGGGCAGATGCTCCGCCGCTGGTCCGGCCAAGCCGTGTGGGGTCGGCCCATGCCAATCTCGAAGGGAAAGGACCGGAGATGACACCTCCGCACAACTACCTGGCGGTCATCAAGGTCGTCGGCATCGGGGGTGGCGGCGTGAACGCCGTCAACCGGATGATCGAGGTTGGGCTCAAGGGCGTCGAGTTCATCGCGATCAACACCGATGCGCAGGCGCTGCTGATGAGCGACGCCGACGTGAAGCTCGACGTGGGCCGGGAGCTGACCCGGGGGCTGGGTGCCGGCGCCAACCCGGACGTCGGCAAGAACGCCGCCGAGGACCACCGGGACGAGATCGAGGAGGTGCTCAAGGGCGCCGACATGGTCTTCGTGACCTGCGGCGAGGGCGGCGGCACCGGCACCGGCGGCGCGCCGGTGGTGGCGAACATCGCCCGCAAGCTCGGCGCGCTCACCATCGGCGTGGTCACCCGGCCGTTCTCGTTCGAGGGCAAGCGCCGCCAGGTGCAGGCCGAGGCGGGGATCGAGGAGCTGCGCAACCAGTGCGACACGCTCATCGTCATCCCGAACGACCGGCTGCTGGCCCTCGGCGACCGCAACATCTCCATGATGGACGCGTTCCGCACCGCGGACCAGGTGCTGCTCTCCGGTGTCCAGGGCATCACCGACCTGATCACCACGCCGGGTCTGATCAACCTGGACTTCGCCGACGTGAAGAGCGTGATGAGCGGCGCCGGCAGCGCGCTCATGGGCATCGGCAGCGCCCGGGGCGAGAACCGCGCCGTGGAGGCGGCCGAGGCGGCCATCTCCAGCCCGCTGCTGGAGCAGAGCATGGACGGCGCGCGGGGCGTGCTGCTGTCCATCGCCGGCGGCTCGGACCTCGGCCTGTTCGAGATCAACGACGCGGCGCAGCTGGTCACCGACGCGGCCCACCCGGACGCGAACATCATCTTCGGCGCGGTCATCGACGACGCGCTCGGCGACGAGGTGCGGGTGACCGTGATCGCGGCCGGCTTCGACGGGGGCGCTCCGGCGTACAAGGCGGTCGAGCCGCCGCGCAAGAGCAACCAGAACCCGCCGGCGCAGTCGAACGCGCCGGTGAGCCCGCCGGCCACCATGCCGGCCCCGCAGCAGCCGTCGCGCCGGGTGCTCTTCGACGATGTCGACGTGCCCGATTTCCTCAAGAACGGGTCCTGAGCCGCCCCGATGACGGAGTCACCCCTGACGGTGCGGCCGGAGCGTCGCACCGAGCTCGCGGCCGGGCTGGCCCGGGTCCGGTCCCGGATCGCGGACGCCTGCGCGGCGGCCGGCCGGTCCCCGGACTCGGTCACCCTGGTCGCGGTCACCAAGACGTACCCGGCGGTCGACGTGCTCGCGCTGGCCGAGCTGGGGGTGCGCGACGTGGGGGAGAACCGGGACCAGGAGGCGGCGCCGAAGGCGGCGGCGGTGGCCGCCGCCGGGGCCGCGCCGCGCTGGCACTTCATCGGCCAGCTGCAACGCAACAAGGCCCGGTCGGTGGTCCGGTACGCCGACGTGGTCCAGTCGGTCGACAGCGTCCGGCTGGCCGCCGCGCTCGGCACCGCCGCGACCGCCGTCCGGGACCGGCCGTTGGACGTGTTGGTGCAGGTGAGTATCGACGGCGACGCGGCCCGGGGCGGGGCGCTGCCGGGCCTGGCCGACCCCGATCGGGGGCTCGACCCGGTGGCCGCGGCGGTGGCCGGCGCGGACGGGCTGCGGCTGGCCGGCCTGATGGCGGTGGCCCCGCTGGGCTGGGAGCCGGACCGGGCGTTCGCCCGGCTGGCCGAGGTGGCGGGGCGGCTGCGCGGCGACCATCCGGGCGCCACGGTGCTGTCGGCGGGGATGAGCGGCGACCTGGAGAGCGCTGTCGCGCACGGCGCGACACATGTCCGCGTCGGCAGCGCGTTGCTCGGAATGCGCCCCACGCTGGGGTAGCCTGACCACGACGGAAGCAAATTACATCAGTGTTGTTCAGGACGGCGTTCCCGTAGCCGGGGGCCGTGGCGGGCGGGCCGCGAACCGCACGTCAGGGGATTGCCGATCCGGTCCGGTGGGCATGATCGTCCACTCGTGATCAAGCGACACGGCACGGGGGCGCGTGCCGCACGGCGGACGGAAGGGCGCGGGGATGGGTGCACTGCGCAAGGCGGGGGTCTGGCTCGGTCTCGTCGAGGAGGACGACGAGCGGGCGTACGAGGACGGTGGCTACGACAAGGGTGGCTACCGGGACTCGTCGCGCTACCGGTCGAGCCGGTACGCCGAGGAGTTCGCCGACGAGGACGACGACGAGGCCGACGAGCCGCCGACGACCCGGAGCCGGGTCGGCGAGCGGGGTCGGCTGAGCGAGCGCACCGGCCGCGCCGTCGACGCCGACCGGTCCGAGATCGAGCGCCCGGAACGGGCCGAGCGGACCGAGCGCTCCAGCGTCCGGTCGATCACCCGCTCCTCCGACGGCTCCGGCGCGCTGAGCTACCACACCCGGGACAACCTCGCCCTCGCGCCGCAGGCCCAGCCGCGCGAGCGGGTGGTGGCTCCGGAGGAGGAGCAGCGCTACCAGATCACCACCCTGCACCCGACGACGTACCGCGAGGCGCGGACCATCGGCGAGCACTTCCGGGACGGGGTGCCGGTGATCATCAACCTCACCGAGATGGACGAGGCGGACGCCCGCCGGCTGGTGGACTTCGCCGCCGGGCTCGCGTTCGGCCTGCGCGGTACGATCGAGCGCGTGACCAACCGGGTGTTCCTGCTCTCACCGGCCAACGTCCAGGTCACCGCGGAGGACAAGGCCAAGATCGCTGAGGGCGGCTTTTTCAGCCTGAGCTAGCCCGCACGACCGAGGGACGTCGCCTACCGTGTTGTCGATCCTGTTCCAGGTGCTCTACCTGCTGCTGTACTTCTTCCTGCTCGTCCTACTTGCCCGATTTGTTCTCGGCGCGGTGCTGGCCTACGGTCGCCGCTGGCAGCCGGGGCGCGGCGCATCGGCGGGACTGGAAGTCGTGTGGAGCGTCACTGATCCGCCCCTGCGAGCGTTGAGGCGTGTGATCCCACCACTGCGAATTGGTACCGTGAGCATCGACCTGGCCTCCCTTGTGCTCCTGGTTATCCTGTTCGTGCTGATGGAGTTCGTGTTACAGCGCCTGATCGTGGCGTTCGCCTGACCAGAGCGCTTTCGCGGCCGCAACTGACCCGAGGAGTTTCGATGCCGCTGACCCCGGCCGACGTCCACAACGTCGCCTTCAAAAAGCCGCCGATCGGCAAGCGGGGGTATGACGAGGAGGAGGTCGACGCCTTCCTGGACGAGGTCGAGCGTGAGCTGGCCCGTCTGATCGAGGAGAACAACGAGCTGCGCGCCCAGGTGGAGCGCGGCGGTCGGGGTGGCGCGCCCGCCGGCCCCGGCGGCGACGCCCGCCTCGCGGCGGAGCTCAACGACGTCAAGGCCCAGCTCGACCGGGTGCAGCGCGACAAGGCGGCCGCCGAGCAGGCGGCCCGGGCGATGCAGGCCGAGCTGGAGCAGGTCCGCACGCAGGGCGGCCCGGCAGGGGTGACCGGGGACGGCGAGCAGCAGGCGCTGCGCGTGCTGATGATGGCCCAGCGCACCGCGGACGACCACGTCTCCGACGCCCGGCGCGAGGCCGACAGCCTGCTCTCCGAGGCCCGGTCCAAGGCCGAGGAGGTCACCCGCGAGGCGCGGGCCAAGGCCGACGCCCTGGAGCGGGACGCCCGCCAGCGGCACCAGGAGGCCATGGGCGGCCTGGACGCCAAGCGGACCGCGCTGCAGAAGCACATCGAGGAGCTCAAGCAGTTCGAGCGGGAGTACCGCACCCGTCTCAAGGCCTACCTGGAGAGCCAGCTGCGTGACCTGGACGGTCGCGGGCAGGGCCTCGAGGTCGAGATGAACCGCGCCGAGGGCACCCGTGCCGCCGGCGGCAGCAACGGTCTCGCCACGGCCGGCCTCGCCGGCTCGTACGGCGGCGGCCGCGCCGGCTCGCTCGAGTCCGGCCGCTGATCCCGCGTCGGTGGCCGTCCCCGGGACGGCCACCGACCGCCCAGACCGACACGACGCGGCCGGGGGTGAGCTGTGATAGCCGCGAGCGTCCTGCTCATCCTCGTCGCGGTCGTGCTGCTGGTGGTGGGCCTGGCCGGTGGGTCGAGCCCGCTGCTGATCGTGTCGATCGCGGCCAGCCTGCTGTCCGCCGTCGCCTTCGTCGCGTTCGCCCGCCAGGCGGCCGCCGCGAGGACCACGGCGGGTCGGGAAGCCGGCCCGCGCACCCGGACCGCGCGCTCCGGCCCGTCCCCGGACGAGCCGGTGAGCCCGGTCCCGCACCACACGTCGACGGTCGGCGCCGGCGGATCCGGGTGGCGGCAACCGCCCGGGTCGCCGGTGGCCGAGCCGTACGACCCGCCGGCCGACGCCTGGGCGCCCCCGGTGCCCCGCGCCGCCGGCCGCGCCGAGGTGACACCGACCTCGCCCGCGCCGGGCGACCTGTCCGAGGGTGAGCCCCCGGCCGAACACCTCACCGCCGGCGAACTGGCCCGGCTGGTGCGGCTGCCGGAGGAGGTCCGGGTCGTCGACGGCCACCCGCGCTTCCACCTGACCGACTGCCCGCACCTGGTGGGCCGGGCGGACGAACCACTGCCGGTCGCCGAGGCCGTCGAGCTCGGCTTCACCCCGTGCGCCCACTGCGCCGCGGGCACCACGTTGCTCGCCGACGCCCGGCCGTACTGACCATGACGATCGCGGACACCCCGCTCACCGTCGCGGTGCGCGTGAAGCCCGGCGCGTCCCGGGCCCGGGTGGGCGGTCGCCACGACGGGCCGCACGGTCCCGCGCTCGTCGTCGCCGTGCACGCGCCGGCGGTCGACGGCCGGGCCACCGAGGCGGTCCGGCGGGCGCTGGCGGACGCGCTGGGCGTCCGGCCCGCCGCGGTGTCGCTGCGGTCCGGCGCGACCAGCCGGGACAAGATCTTCCTGGTGGCGCACCCGCCCGACGGGTTGCCCGAGGTGCTGCGTCGGCTGCGCGACGGCAGCGCCGGGTGAGGAACCGTCGGGCCGGTCGGCGATGACCCCGGGGCTGAACCTCGCGCTGCTGGTGGGCGCGGCCGTGCTGCTGGTCGCGGTGGGCGCGGTGCGCTTCTCCACCCGCCTCGGCGTGCCCAGCCTGCTGGTCTACCTGGCGCTGGGCGTGCTGATCGGCGAGGCGGGCCTGGGCATCGAATTCGACGACGTCGAGCTGACCCGGGTGCTCGGGTTCTGCGCGCTCATCGTGATCATCGCCGAGGGCGGGCTGAGCGCCCGGTGGAGCACGCTGCGCCCGGTGCTCGGCCTGGCCTCGGCGTTGTCCACGGTCGGCGTGGTGGTCAGCATCGTGGTGGTCGGCGTGGTGGTGCACCTGCTGCTGGACCTGGACTGGCGGCTGGCCCTGCTCTACGGCGCGGTGCTGTCGTCCACCGACGCGGCGGCGGTCTTCGCCACCCTGCGCCGGCTGCGCCTGCCACCGCGACTGGTGGCCACGCTGGAGGCCGAGTCCGGGATGAACGACGCCCCGGTGGTCCTGCTGGTGCTGCTGCTGTCGCGGGCCGGGGCCGAGGCGGCCCACCCCTGGTGGTACGAGGCGCTGGTGCTCGGCTACGAGCTGGGGGCGGGCGCGGCGGTCGGGGTGGGCGCCGGCCTGGCCGGGCGGTACGCGCTGCGGCGCGCCGCGCTGCCCTCGTCCGGGCTCTACCCGATCGCGGTGGTCGGCTTCACGGTGCTGGCGTACGCGGCCGGCTCGGTGCTGCACGCCTCCGGCTTCCTGGCCGTCTACGTGGCCGGGGTGCTGCTCGGCAACTCCCGGCTGCCGCACCGGCAGGCGATCCTCGGCTTCGCCGACGGGCTGGCCTGGCTGGCCCAGATCGGCCTGTTCGTGCTGCTCGGTCTGCTGGTGTCGCCGAGCCGGCTGGACGCCGCGGTGCTGCCGGCGGTGATCACCGGGCTGGCCCTGCTGCTGCTCGCCCGGCCGCTGTCGGTGGCGGTGTCCGCGCTGCCGTTCCGGGTGAACCTGCGCGAGCAGCTCTTCCTGTCCTGGGCCGGCCTGCGCGGGGCGGTGCCGATCGTGCTGGCCACCATTCCGCTCTCGCTGCGGGTGCCCGGCGCGGACCGGCTCTTCGACGCGGTGTTCGTGCTGGTGGTGATCTTCACGCTGCTCCAGGCCGGGACGCTGGCCCGGGCGGCCCGCCGGTTGGGCGTGACCGCGCCCGCGGAGGCGAGCGAGATCCTGCTGGAGACCGCGCCGCTGGAGCGGATGCGGGCCGACCTGCTCCAGCTGGAGGTGCCGGCCGGCTCCCGGCTGGCCGGGGTGCACGTGGACGAGCTGCGGCTGCCGGTGGGCGCCGCGGTCACGCTGGTGCTGCGGGACGGGGTCGGCTTCGTGCCCGGTCCGGACACCCGGCTGAAGGTGGCGGACAGCCTGCTCATCGTCGCCACCGCCGGGGTGCGGGACGCCACCGAGCGGCGGTTGCGGGCGGTCAGTCGACGGGGCCGGTTGGCCCGCTGGTTTGGCGAGTACGGGGAGGACCGGACCGGCTGATCTGCTAGCGTTCCTTTTGCCCCGGTTAGTGGCATTCCGGGGCGGAAAAGCGGAGCGACGGTGCGGCACGTTGTCGGACGCCTGTACGTTCCGTATTCTTGCCAACCTCCGGAGTGCGCGGCGCGGTCGCCGTGCGCCCGTCTGTTCGTGGGGGACGCCGGCGCCGGTGACCCCTGCCCACGTACCGCTGAGCGCCGCGCCCACGCGGCTGAGGGAGCTGACGATGGCGAAGCCAGCCGAGACCAGGACCGCCGGCCGCAAGCCGGTGGCGAAGGCCACCCGCAGCGCGGCGGAGACCGAGAAGATCCGGGCCGCCCTGGCGGCACGGCGGGACGAGCTCAACGCCGAGTACGATCAGACGCTGAGCGAGATCACCGAGCTGCAGCGCGACCGGCTGACCGACTCGGCCGGGGACGACCAGGCCGACACCGGCACCAAGACGTTCGAGCGCGAGCAGGAGATCTCACTCGCCAACAGCATCAAGGAGCGGATCACGCAGGTCGAGCGCGCGCTGGAGCGGCTCGACGAGGGTGGCTACGGCTGGTGCGAGCGGTGCGGCAACCCGATCCCGGTGGAGCGGCTCGCCGCGTTCCCGTCGGCCACCCTCTGCGTGAGCTGCAAGCAGCTGGAGGAGCGGCGCTGACGTCCGCTCCCCGGCGGCCGTACGGCAGACGGTGACCGCCACCGTCGCGAGCGTCGATGGGGAGCAGATGACCGCAGCACCGCCCGCCGGTTCCGGCACCACCGAGACAGGCGCCGGCGCGCCCCGCCGAAAGGCGGTCGGCCTGCTGCTCGGCGTGTCCCTGGTCTCGCTCCTGGCGGACCTCGGCACGAAGCAGCTCGCGCTCAGCGAGCTGCCCGGCCGGGAGGAGCCGGTGTCGGTGCTCGGCGGCGCCGTCTACTTCACCCTCACCCGCAACAGCGGCGCGGCCTGGAGCATCGGCTCCGACCACACCTGGGTCTTCCCGCTGATCACGTTCGGCGTGATCGGCTGGATCGCCTGGATGGCGCTGCGGCTGCGCTCGCTGCCCTGGGCGGTTTCGCTGGGTCTGGTGCTGGGCGGCGCGCTGGGCAACCTGGCCGACCGGATCTTCCGCGCGCCGGGGCACTTCGTCGGCCACGTGGTCGACATGATCAGCGTGTTCGGCCCGTACGGTGAGTTCTTCCCGGTGTTCAACCTGGCCGACAGCTCGCTGTTCTGCGGCGTGGTGCTGGCGGTCTTCCTGGAGCTGACCGGCCGGCAGCGCGACGGCTCCCGGGCCGCCGCGAAACCCGCCACCGAGGACGCCCCGGCCGACCAGAAGGAGCGCGCGTGACCGCCGCGTTCGCCACCGGCGGCGACCACCGGTCCTTGCCCGTCCCGGACGGGCTCGACGGCATGCGGCTGGACCAGGCCGTGTCCCGACTGTTCGGGCTGTCCCGCACCGCCGCGGCGGCGCTGGTGGACGCCGGGGACGCGCTGGTCGACGGCGCGGTCCGGGCCAACTCGCACAAGGTCCGGGCCGGCTCCTGGCTGGAGGTCACGCTGCCCGCGCCGGCCGCGCCGCCGACCGTGGTGCCGCAGGCCGTGCCCGGGCTGACCGTCGTCTACGCCGACGACGACATCGTGGTGGTGGACAAGCCGGTCGGGGTGGCCGCCCACCCGAGCCCCGGCTGGACCGGCCCGACCGTGATCGGCGGGCTCGCCGGCATCGGTCACCGGATCTCCACCAGCGGCGCCGCCGAGCGGCAGGGCGTGGTGCACCGGCTCGACGTGGGCACCACCGGAATCATGACGGTGGCCAAGAGCGAGCTGGCCTACACCGCGTTGAAGCGCGCGTTCAAGGAACGCGAGGTGGAGAAGCGCTACCACGCCGTGGTGCAGGGCCACCCGGACCCGCTGCGCGGCACCATCGACGCGCCGATCGACCGGCACCCCCACCACGACTACCGCTGGGCGGTCGTCTCTGGGGGCAAGCCGAGCATCACCCACTACGACACGCTGGAGGCGTTCCCCTCCGCCAGCCTGCTCGACGTGCGGCTGGAGACCGGGCGTACGCACCAGATCCGGGTGCACTTCTCCAGCATGCGGCACCCCTGCGTCGGTGACCTGACCTACGGCGCCGACCCGACGCTGTCCGCCCGGCTCGGCCTGGCCCGGCAGTGGCTGCACGCCCGCTCGTTGAGCTTCGCGCACCCGCGCACCGGCGACGAGGTCACCTTCGTCAGCGACTACCCGGACGACCTGGCCCGGGCGCTGGAGATCCTGCGCGACTGACGTGACCGACCGTCCCGCGCCGCCGCGCCGGTCGCGTGCCGCCGCGCTGACCTGGCTCGCCCTCGCCTGTGCGCTGATCGTGCTGGTCGTGGGCGTGGCACAGCGGCGGGACCGGCCGGTGGGCGACCGCACGGTGGGCGAGGTGACCCGGGTCGGCGTGGCCGACGGCGACGCGGTGCCGGCGTACCTGCGCGCCGCCGGGGACGAGCTGGCCCGGCTCGACGCGCCCGACGGCTACGCCCTGGTCTCGTTCAGCGCCTACCTGACGCCGGCCCGGGTGGCGTCCACGCTGGGCGGCACGCCGGTGTCGGCCGTGGTCGCCCGGGTGCCGCTGCCGGGCCGGCAGACCGAGATCGTGCGCATCGCCGCGCTGCGCCTGCCCGACGACGTGGCCGGCGGGATGGCCGAGGTCGCCGCGCGCAAGGACCGCGAGGCGGCGGACTACCGGGCCCGCGCCGCCGCCCCGGCGGCCACCGCCGACCCCGAGGCGCGCCGGGTGTACGCCACCGGGGCCGAGGTGGCGGCCCGGGAGGCGGACGCCTACCGGGCCGGGTGCGCCTGCGTCTACGCCGCCGTGGTGCGGGGCGGGCCGGACGCGCTGCGCACGCTCGCCGCCCGTCCCGGCGTACGCGGGGTCGACCCGGCGCCGGAGGTGACCCGCCTGGACCGCACGGTGTTCACCCCGCCGCTGCCGGAGCAGCGCGACGTGGCCCGGCCGCCGGCCGACACCGGGTTGGCGTCCGGCGACGGTATGGGTGATTCGTCGGAAGCCGCACCGACGGTGAGCGGACCCTCACCCGTCGCCCGCCCGGCCGCCACCGGGTCCGGGTCGCCCAATCCCGCTCCCACCTCCTGAGACACCCCGGTGCGCGACGGCGCGACGGGTGACACGGTGAGGAGGGCCACCGGGCGATGTGCGGAGCGGGGAGTGGTCCGAATAGGGTTTCGTTCGTAGCCTGTCAGGCGGAGATCGATGGGCTGGGGGAGGGCGAATCCTTGGACGGCAGCGAGACCGGCTGGGGTCGGCAGGGTGAGCCGGCACCGCGGTGGCGGGCGCTGCTCGACCGGGCCCGCCTGGGCGGTCGCGGCGCGGAGCACACCGACGCCGAGCGGCGCGCCGAGGAGAACCCGGCACCACCACCCGAGCCGTTGCCGCGTCGCGGCGCGGGCAACGGGTGGACCGGCCGCGCCGCCGCCGTCGGCCGCGCTGCCGACGGGTCGTACGGCGCCGAGCCCGGCTACCGCGCCGAGGCCACGTTCCGGGTCGATCCCGCCTTCCGCGCCGACCCCCGCCTCGACGGCGAGCCGGCCTACCGCGCGGAGCCCGCGTACCGCGCCGACCCGGAGCCGGCCGCGCCGAGCTGGCGGGCCGAGCCGACGTACGCCCCCGAGCCGTCCTGGCGCGCCGAGGCGCCCCTCGCCCCGGAACCACGCGCGGAACCGTCGTGGGGCGGCGAGCCGGTCCCCGAGCCCCGTGGGCGGGCCGAGGCGCCGGTCGAGTCCCGCTACGCGCTGCTCGACGGCGGCTACCGGCCCGCGCCGCCCCCGGCGGAGTCCCGCTACGCGCTGTTGGACCGGGGCCGCTACCGCCCGGAGACCCCGCCCGCCCCGGAGCCGGTGCTGCCCGCCCCGCGACGGCCGGTGGAGGCCCGGCCCGGCCCGGTCGAGCCGGCGCCGGCGCGGTGGCGGGCCCGCGCCCCGCAGCAGGACCCCGAGCTGGAGCGGGCGACCGGGGTGCTCCGCCGCGAGCTGGGCACGCCCCGGGTGCTCGCGTTCGCCAACCCCAAGGGCGGCGTGCACAAGACCACCGCGACCGTGCTCGCCGCGGCCACCGTGGGCAGCGTGCGCGGGCGCGGCGTGCTCGCCTGGGACGACAACGAGCTGCGCGGCACGCTCGGTCTGCGGGCCGGCAGCGCCCGCCACGCCCGCACCATCCGCCACCTGGTCCACGACCTGGCGCAGATCGAGATCCTGGAGGGTGACACGCTGCTGTCGCACCTCGACGACTACCTGCGGCACGCCTCCGACGGCTCCTACGACGTGCTGGCCGGCGAGGAGAGCCCACGGTTCGCCCAGCGCCTCGACCAGTTCACCGTCAAGCGGGTGCTGGAGCTGCTGCGCCGGACCCACGAGGTGGTCTGCGTGGACACCGGCAACAACGTGGAGAGCCCGAACTGGCGCACCGTCATGCAGGCCGCCGACCAGCTCGTGGTGACCACCGTGCCGCGCGAGGACGCCGCCTTCAGCGCCGACTGGATGCTCGACCTGCTGCACGAGGTCGGCATGGGTGAGCTGGCCGACAACGCGGTCACGCTGATCTCCTGCCCGACCCCGGGTCGCACCTCCCTGCAGGACGACCTGGAGCGGCACTTCGCCACCCGCACCCGGGCGGTCGCCGTGGTGCCCTACGACCCGGCGCTGGAGACCGGCTCCTCGATCGAATACCACCAGCTCCAGGCGGAGACCCGGGACGCCTGGCTCAAGGCGGCCGCGGTGATGGTGGAGCCGTTCGCGCGCTGACCGCCCACCACCGCCCCGCGCCGGGCCCCGGCCTGAGAGGATCACCGGGTGAGTCCGGACACCCCTGATCCCGAGCGTCCCGGCGGCGGACCGACCGACCGGCAGGCGCCCGAGGCGGCGCAGTCCGCCGGCGCCCGCGCGACCGACGGGCGGTCGCCCGAGGGCGCGCGCGCGGCCGACGCGCAACCGCCCGCCTGGCCGAGCGGCCTGCCGGTGCCCGCCGGCACCCCGGTCACCGCGCCCGGCGCGGACCCGCTCGCCGGCCATCCGGGCGTCGTGGGGCAGCTGCCCGGAGCGGCCCCGGCCGCCCGGCGCGCCGTCCGCCGCCCGGTCGCGACCGTCCTCGGCCTGGCCGCGCTGCTGACCGCGCTCGGCGCGCCGCTGGGGTTGCTGTGGGCGTGGCTGGCGCCGGACACACCGGTGCGGCAGACCCCGGACGGGGCGGTCTACGTCACCCCGCAGCCGGAGCAGCCGATCGCCGCCGACGGCTGGTTCAGCCTCCTGGCGCTCGGCTTCGGCGTGCTCGCCGCGGTCGCGCTCTGGGTGCTGCTGCGTCGTCGACGCGGCCCGGCCGGCCTGCTCGCGGTGACGCTGGGCGGGCTCGGCGCGGCCGTGGTGGCCTGGCAGGTGGGCCGCCGGATCGGGCTGGCCACGTTCCAGCGGCTGCTGGACACCGCGCCGCCGGGCACCGACTTCACCAAACCCGCCGACCTGCGCGCCGGCGGCGTCGACTGGTACGGACCGCTGCCCGTGCCGCACGGCAGCCTGCTGCTCGCCGCGTTCGGCGCGGCCGTGACATACACGCTGCTGGCCGGGTGGTCCCGCTGGCCGTCGCTGCGCCCGGAACCGGAGCCCGGCGGCCACTGGCCGCCCCCCACGGGTCAGGTGGGCGACTGGCCGCCGCCGACGGGTCAGGCGGGCGACTGGCCGCCGCCCGGGATCAGTTCGGCGCCGGGAGACCCGCCAGCTCGCTGAGCGGCACCGGCACGGCCCGCACCTCGCGCAGCAGCGCCGTCTCCCGGTGCAGCAGGCGCAGCTCGGCGCGCAGCCGGCCGGGCGTGTCGTCGATGGCGAGCAGCCGCTGCCGGTCCGCGACGGTCAGCGCGGCGGTCGCGGCGACCAGGTGCGACAGCACGGTCGGGTCCTCGGGCAGCTGCTCGGAGATGTCCTCCGGGTCCGGCCGGATCAGGCCCAGATAGTGCCGGAACACCGAGATCACCCGGGCGGCCAGCAGATCGGCCGTCTCGTCCGGGCCGGTCGGCTCGGGCAGCCACTCCACCTCGGCGGTGAGGTAGGGCTCGGCGGCGTCGTCGACCTCGGCGATGCGGAACCTCCGCCGCCCCACGGTGACGATGTCGAAACCGCCGTCGGCCAGCTCGGTGACCTGCCGCAGCTCGGCGGTGCAGCCCACCTCGTGCAGGGTGACCGGGCCGCCGGCCAGCCCGGACCGCCCCGGCGGCCCGGCGGGCGCGACCTCCCACCCGGCCTGGATCGCCACCACCCCGAACTCGCGGGGCGCGCCCTCGGGCAGCCCGACCAGGTGGCGGACCAACGCCCGGTAGCGCTCCTCGAAGATGTGCAGCGGAAGGACCAGCCCGGGGAAGAGGACGGTCCCGAGGGGGAACACCGGCAGCCGTGCGCTCACTGATCGAGCGTATCCCCCGTACGCCCGTCCGGCGTGTCCCGGCTCACCGTCCCGGCGTGCGGGCGGCCCCGACCGGTCCGCGCGGTGGCGGCCTAGACTCGCAGACGTGCTGAATCGGATCGACCTGCGCGGCGGAGTACGCGACCCGCGCCGCCTGCTGCCCCGTGCCCAGCTCGACGTCTCCGTGGCGGTCGAGCGGATCCGCCCGCTCGTCGAGGCGGTCCGCGAGCATGGATACCCGGCGATCCGGGAGGCCAGCGAGCGGTTCGACGGCGTCTCGCCGGAGCGTCTGCGGGTGCCGGTGGAGGTGATCCGCGCCGCCGAGGACGAGCTGGACCCGCAGGTCCGGGCCGCGCTGCTGGAGTCGATCACCCGAGCCCGCAAGGTCCACGACGACCAGCGTCGCACCGACCACACCACCCAGGTCGTGCCGGGCGGCACGGTGACCGAGCGGTGGGTGCCGGTCGACCGGGTCGGCCTCTACGTCCCCGGCGGCCTGGCCATGTACCCGTCGACCGTGGTGATGAACGTCGTTCCGGCCCAGGCGGCCGGGGTCCGCTCGCTGGTGGTGGCCAGCCCGCCGCAGAAGGACAACGACGGCCTGCCCGACCGGCGCGTCCTCGCCGCCTGCGCGCTGCTCGGCGTCGACGAGGTCTACGCCGTCGGCGGTGCCCAGGCGGTGGCGATGCTGGCGTACGGCGCCACCGTCGACCCGGCCGGCGCGGAGCGCTGCGAGCCGGTCGACATGATCACCGGGCCGGGCAACATCTGGGTCACCGCGGCCAAGCGGCTGCTGCGCGGCGTGGTCGGCATCGACGCCGAGGCCGGCCCGACCGAGATCGCCATCCTGGCCGACCACACCGCCGACCCGGCGCACGTCGCCGCCGACCTGATCAGCCAGGCCGAGCACGACCCCCTCGCGGCCAGCGTGCTGGTCACCCCGTCCAGCGAGCTGGCCGACGCGGTCGACGCCGAGCTGGCCCGGCAGGCGCCGGCCGCCAAGCACGCCGAGCGGATCGGCACCGCGCTGCGCGGCGAGCAGAGCGGCGTGGTCCTCGTCGACGACCTGGAGGCGGGGCTGCGGGTGGTCGACGCGTACGCGGCCGAGCACCTGGAGATCCAGACCGAGAACGCCCGCGAGTGGGCGCTGCGGGTACGCAACGCCGGCGCGGTCTTCGTCGGCGCGTGGTCGCCGGTCTCGCTGGGCGACTACTGCGCCGGCTCCAACCACGTGCTGCCCACCGGCGGGTGCGCGCGGCACTCGTCCGGCCTGTCCGTGCAGTCCTTCCTGCGCGGCATCCACCTGGTCGAATACACGCAGGACGCGCTGCGCGAGGTAGCGCCGCACGTGGTCACGCTGGCCACGGTGGAGGACCTGCCGGCGCACGGCCAGGCGGTCAGCGTCCGGTTCCCCGAGGGCGGCACCTCGTGACCACGCTCGACGACCTGCCGATCCGGGACGACCTGCGCGGGCGGACGCCGTACGGCGCGCCGCAGCTCGACGTGCCGGTGCGGCTGAACACCAACGAGAACTCCTACCCGGTGCCCGAGCCGGTGGTCGAGGCGATCGGCAAGGCCGTCGCGGCCGAGCTGCGCGACCTCAACCGCTACCCGGACCGGGACGCCGTGGCGCTGCGCGCCGACCTGGCCGCCTACCTGGGTCACGGGCTCACCGCCGACCACGTCTGGGCGGCCAACGGCTCCAACGAGATCCAGCAGCAGCTGTTGCAGGCGTTCGGCGGACCCGGGCGCACCGCGCTCGGGTTCACCCCGGCCTACTCGATGCACCCGCTGCTGGCGCTCGGCACCGGCACCCGGTGGGTCCCGGGGGCCCGGGGCGCCGACTTCGGCCTCACCGCCGCCGACGCGGTGGCCCAGGTGCGCCGGCACCGGCCCGACGTGGTGTTCCTCTGCTCGCCGAACAACCCGACCGGCACCGCGCTCGACCCGGCCGTGGTCGCCGCCGTGCTGGACGAGGCGCCCGGGATGGTGGTCGTGGACGAGGCGTACGCCGAGTTCGCCCGCCCCGGCACGGTCAGCGCGCTCGCGGTGCTGCCCGGCCACCCGCGGCTGGTGGTCACCCGCACCATGAGCAAGGCGTTCGGCTTCGCCGGTGGCCGGCTCGGCTACCTGGCGGCCGACCCGGCGGTGGTGGAGGCGGTGCAGCTGGTCCGGTTGCCCTACCACCTCTCCGCGCTCACCCAGGCCGCCGCGCGGGCGGCGCTGGCCCACCGGGACGCGCTGCTCGGCACCGTCACCGCGATCAAGGAGCAGCGCGACCGGATCGTCGCCATGCTGCGCGCCCGGGGCCACCGCGTCGCCGACAGCGACGCCAACTTCGTGCTCTTCGCCGTCGACGGCGACCAGGGCGCCGCCTGGCGTACCCTGCTCGACGCCGGCGTGCTGGTCCGCGACGTCGGCCTGCCCGGCTGGCTGCGGGTCACCGCCGGGACGCCGGCCGAGACCGACGCCTTCCTCACCGCAACGGAGAAGCTGTCATGAGCCGCACCGCCCGGATCGAGCGGGTCACCAACGAGACCAAGGTGCTGATCGAGATCGACCTCGACGGCACCGGCGAGGCCGACATCTCCACCGGCGTCGGCTTCTACGACCACATGCTGAACCAGATCGCCCGGCACGGCGGCTTCGACCTGACCGTGCACACCGTGGGCGACCTGGAGATCGACGCGCACCACACGATGGAGGACACCGCGCTCGCGCTGGGCGCGGCGTTCGACCGGGCGCTGGGCGACAAGGCGGGCATCCGCCGGTACGGCTCGGCCACCGTGCCGATGGACGAGGTGCTGGTCCGGGCCGCGGTCGACCTGTCCGGCCGGCCGTACGTGGTGCACGACGAGCCGGCGCTCGCCCCGTACATCGGGCCGGTCTACCCGACCAGCATGACCCGGCACATCTGGGAGTCGTTCGGTCAGGCGGCCCGCATCACGCTGCACGTGGACGTGCTGCGGGCGGCCCGTCCCGGTGGCCACCCGGACGCGCACCACGTGGTCGAGGCCCAGTTCAAGGCGGTCTCCCGCGCGTTGCGCGAGGCCACCGCGCTCGACCCGCGCAACGCGGGCGTGGTGCCGAGCACGAAGGGCGCGCTCTGATGCGGGTGTGGCCGACGCTGCTGCTGATCCTGGCCGGGGTGCTGGTCGGCGGGACCTGGTCGCTCTACAAGCAGGGCGCCAACCGGGCCGCCGTCGTGGTCACCGGCCTGCTGGCCGCGCTGGCCACCGCCGGCGGGCTGCTCTGGCTGCTGCCGGGGGAGGGCTGATGGCGCGGGTGGTGGTGCTCGACTACGGCTCGGGCAACCTGCGCTCGGCCGAGCGCGCGCTGGAGCGGGCCGGCGCCGACGTGACGGTCACCGCCGACCTGACCGCCGCCGCGTCCGCCGACGGCCTGGTGGTGCCGGGCGTGGGCGCGTTCGCCGCGTGCATGGCCGGGATCGAGGAGTTGGGCGCCGGTCCGGTCATCGCCGACCGGGTCGCCGCCGGCCGGCCGGTGCTCGGCATCTGCGTCGGCATGCAGGTGCTCTTCGGGCACGGCGAGGAACACGGCGTGGTCACCAAGGGGCTCGGGCTGCTGCCGGGCGGCGTGACCCGGCTGCCCGCGCCCCGGCTGCCGCACATGGGCTGGAACACGGTGGCGGCCCCGGACGGCTCGGTGCTCTTCGCCGGGCTCCCGGCCGACGCCCGGTTCTACTTCGTCCACTCCTACGGCGTCACCGACCCGGCCGCGTTGGCCGCCGCCGGTGCCACCGTGACCACCGCCCACCACGGTGCGGACTTCGTCGCGGCGGTGGAGCGGGGCCCGCTGTCGGCCGCCCAGTTCCACCCGGAGAAGTCCGCCGACACGGGGGCCGCGTTGCTGCGCAACTGGCTCGGCACGCTTGAGTAAGGAGCGGGCCCGGCGCCGGGCGGCCCGCGAGGCCGAGCAGGAGCGCGAGCGCGCCGCCCGCGCCCGCCGCACGGCCCGTCGCCAGTGGCGGCAGGCCCTCGTACGCCGACTGACGCCGCGCCTGCGCCGGGGGCGTACCGGTCGGCTGCGCCGGCACACCCGTCGCGAGCGGGCGGCGATCGTGCTGTTCACCGCCGTCGCGGTGGTCGGCATCTGGAGTTTCGTCGACGACCTCGCCCTGCGTCTGGCGTTGGTCGTGTTGTTGCTGCTGGTCCTGCCGGCGATCGTGGTGATCGCGCTGGACCGTCGTTGAGGATGCGAGGAGAGAAGCGTTGAGCCTTGACCTGTTGCCCGCCGTGGACGTCGCCGACGGCCAGGCCGTCCGGCTCGTGCAGGGTGCCGCCGGCAGCGAGACCGCGTACGGCGATCCGCTGGAGGCGGCCCTCGCCTGGCAGTCCGACGGCGCCGAGTGGATCCACCTGGTGGACCTGGACGCGGCGTTCGGCCGTGGCTCGAACGCCGGGCTGCTCGCCGAGGTGGTCGGCAAGCTCGACGTCAAGGTGGAGCTCTCCGGCGGCATCCGTGACGACGAGTCCTTGCGGGCGGCGCTGGGCACCGGGGCGGCCCGGGTCAACATCGGCACCGCCGCGCTGGAGGACCCGCAGTGGTGCGACCGGATCTGCGGCGAGTACGGCGACCGGGTGGCGATCGGGTTGGACGTGCGCGGCCGTACCCTGTCGGCGCGCGGCTGGACCCGCGACGGCGGCGACCTCTACGAGGTGCTGGCCCGGCTGGACGCCGCCGGCGCGGCGCGGTACGTGGTCACGGACATCACCAAGGACGGCACCATGCGGGGGCCGAACCTGGACCTGCTGCGCGAGGTGTGCGCCCGCACCGACGCGCCGGTGATCGCCTCCGGTGGCGTGTCCACGCTGGACGACCTGCGGGCGCTGGCCACGTTGGAGCCGGTCGGGGTCGAGGGTGTGATCGCCGGCAAGGCGCTCTACGCCGGCGCGTTCACCGTCGCCGAGGCGCTCGCCACGCTGCGGGCCGGCGCGTGACGGCAGGCCCGGGCGAGCTGCCGGTCGACGACACGGCGGTGACCCGGCTCGGCTCGGGCGGCCCCTGGGAGGCGCTCTACGGCTACTCGCGGGTGGTCCGGGCCGGGTCCCTGGCGATCACGGCCGGCTGCACCTCGACGGTGGACGGCCGGGTGGCGCACGTGGGGGACGCGGCGGCGCAGACCGCGCAGGCGATCCGGATCGGCCTGGACGCCCTGGCCGAGGTGGGCGCCACCCCGGCCGACGTGGTGCGGACCCGGATGTACGTGACCGACCGGCTCTACGTCGACGAGGTCGGCCGGGCGCACAACGCGGTGTTCGGCCCGGTGCGTCCGGTGGCGACCATGGTGGTGGTGGCCGGGCTGATCGATCCGGAGCACCTGGTCGAGGTCGAGCTGGAGGCGTATCTCCCCGTCGGCTGAGCCGGCCCCCTCCCGGTTCCGCGGCCGGGCGGGGGAGGGTCGCCTTTCCGGTGCCTTTCGAGCTGATATCGGAAACGACTCACCCACACGGCCACGTCCGGCGGCGGGGCCCGACCCGCGGCGGGGACGAGGGCTGACCCGCGGCGGGGGACGAGGGCTGACCCGCGGCGGCGGCGGGGGCTGCGGCGGCAGGCCGGGAAGAGCCGCTCCGGATGTCCGGAGCTGCTGGCGGCGGCGGGGCGCGGTCCGTCCGGACGCCCGGCGCGGTGCCTGAGTCGTTTCAGATATCAGCTCGAAAGGCGCTGGCCGGCGATGGCCCGCTCCGCCCGCGTACGACACCGTCGACGCAATCAAGTTGTGCACAACTTGATTGCGCGCTACTGTGCAATGCGTGACCGATGATCTGGTGCTGCGCCGGCAGGTGTGCTTCGCCCTCTATGCGGCGTCGCGCGCCCTGACCGACGTCTACCGGCCCATCCTCGACGCGCACGGACTGACCTACCCGCAGTACCTCGTGCTGCTGGTGCTCTGGGAGCGCGACGACGACGCCCCCACGGTCTCCGAGCTCGGCGCGCGGCTCCGGCTCGACTCCGGCACGCTCTCCCCGCTGCTCAAGCGGTTGGAGGCGGCCGGCCTGGTGGTGCGTACCCGCTCGGCGGCCGACGAGCGCCGGGTCGAGGTGGGCCTCACCGACCGGGGCCGGGCCCTGCGGGAGCGGATGGCGGAGGTGCCGATGCGGGTGGCGATGGCCACCGGGCTCACCGAGGCCGAGCTGATCGGCCTGCGCGACACCCTCACCCGGGTCACCGAGACGATCCACTCACAGAAGGAGCAGTGACATGCAGGTGCTCTACACCGCGTCCGCCCGGGCCACCGGCGACGGCCGCGACGGCCACGTCCGCACCTCCGACGGCACCGTCGAGTTGGACCTCGCCGTGCCGAAGGAGATGGGCGGCGCCGGCGGCGCGGCCAACCCGGAGCAGCTCTTCGCGGCCGGCTACGCCGCCTGCTTCCACTCCGCGCTGCGCATCGTCGCGCGCCAGGCCAAGGCGGACGTCACCGGCTCCGTCGTCGAGGCCGAGGTGGGCATCGGCCCGAACGGCAGCGGCGGCTACGGCCTGACCGTCACGCTGGTGGTGGACCTGCCCGCCGTCGAGCGCTCGGCCGCCGAGCGGCTGGTCGACGCGGCGCACCAGGTCTGCCCCTACTCCAACGCGACCCGCGGCAACATCGAGGTCGCCCTGACCGTCCGGGAGGCACTGTGACTGTGAACCGGGAGATCCACCTGGCGTCCCGCCCGCAGGGGTGGCCGACCGCCGACAACTTCCGGCTGGTCACCACCGAGGTGCCGACGCCGGGTCCGGGCCAGGTCGTGGTCCGCAACCAGTTCATGTCGGTCGACCCGTACATGCGCGGCCGGATGAACGACGTCAAGTCGTACGTGCCACCGTTCGCGCTGGACGCCCCGCTCGACGGCGGCGCGATCGGTGAGGTGGTGGCCGGCGAGGCCGAGGGCGTCAAGCCCGGCGACGTCGTCCTGCACGGCTTCGGCTGGCGCGAGTACGCGCTCGTCGACGCCCGCGCCGTGCGCAGGGTCGATCCCGGCCTCGCCCCGGTCAGCGCCTACCTGAGCGTGCTCGGCATGACCGGGCTGACCGCGTACGCCGGGCTGCTCGACGTGGCCGCGATGAAGCCGGGCGAGACCGTCTTCGTCTCCGGCGCGGCCGGCGCGGTGGGCAGCATGGTCGGCCAGATCGCGAAGCTGCGCGGCGCCGGCCGGGTGATCGGCAGCGCCGGCTCGGCGGCGAAGGTCGAGCGGCTCAAGGCGCTCGGCTTCGACGCCGCCTTCGACTACCACGACAGCCCGGTGTACGAGCAGCTCAAGGCCGCCGCCCCGGACGGCGTCGACGTCTACTTCGACAACGTCGGCGGGGACCACCTGGAGGCCGCGATCGGGGCGATGAACCTGCACGGCCGCGCCGCCATCTGCGGCATGATCGCCCAGTACAACGCGACCGAGCCGCCGGCCGCCCCGCGCAACCTGGCGCTGGTGATCGGCAAGCGGCTGACGCTGCGCGGCTTCCTGGTCGGCGACCACGGGCATCTGCGCGAGCAGTTCGTCCAGGAGATGGCCGGCTGGCTGCGCGACGGCCGGCTGTCCTACGACGAGACCGTGGTCGACGGCATCGAGCAGGCGCCCGAGGCGTTCCTCGGCCTGCTGCGCGGCGAGAACCTCGGCAAGATGCTCGTCCGGCTCTGACCGGCGGGCGACCCGGCGGCGGTGGCCGGCCTCACAGGCCGGTCGCCGCCGCCCGCGCGTTGGCTAGGCTTCGGGGCATGACGGTGGCGGTACGGGTCATCCCGTGTCTGGACGTGGACGCCGGTCGGGTGGTCAAGGGGGTCAACTTCCTCGACCTGCGCGACGCCGGCGACCCGGTGGAGCTGGCGGCGGCGTACGACCGGGCCGGCGCGGACGAGTTGACGTTCCTCGACGTGACCGCCTCGTCCAGCGACCGGGGCACCATGCTCGACGTGGTGCGGCGCACCGCGGAGTCGGTGTTCATCCCGCTCACCGTCGGCGGCGGCGTCCGGCAGGTCGCCGACGTCGACACGCTGCTGCGGGCCGGGGCGGACAAGGTCGGGGTGAACACCGCGGCGATCGCCCGGCCGGAGCTGATCGCCGAGATCGCCGACCGGTTCGGCCGGCAGGTGCTGGTGCTCTCGCTGGACGTGCGACGCGCGCCGGCGGGCACGACGCCGAGCGGCTTCGAGGTGACCACGCACGGTGGTCGTCGGGGCGCCGGTCTGGACGCGGTCGAGTGGGCCGCGCGCGCCGCCGAGCTGGGCGCGGGCGAGATCCTGCTCAACTCGATGGACGCCGACGGCACCAAGACGGGCTTCGACCTGCCGTTGATCGAGGCGGTCCGCGCGGTGGTCGAGGTGCCGGTGATCGCCAGCGGCGGCGCGGGCGCGGTGGCGCACTTCCCCCCGGCGGTCGGCGCGGGCGCCGACGCGGTGCTCGCGGCGAGTGTCTTCCACTTCGGTGAGCTGACCGTCGGCGAGGTCAAGGACGCGTTGCGCGGCGCCGGGCACCCGGTGCGCTGACCACCGGGTCAGGGTCGGCCGCTGTGCCCCTCGGGGGAGCGGCGCGGCATCGGGATCGACCGGACCACGTACTCCTGCACGGCGGCCGCGTGGTCGTCCTCGTCGAGCTGCCACTCGGACTCGTCCGGCGGGTGCCGGCGGCTCAGCACGCCCTGCACCGTGTCGACGGTGGTGCCCAGCCCGGCGCTGGGCCGGGTGCGCCAGAGCCGCTCACCGTCCGGGGTGACCCGGAACCAGCCGTCGGCGACGCTGACCAGCCCCGCGCCGACGAGCCGGCGGACCGCCCCCTCGACCTCGTGCCGCTCGGGAATGGCCTGGTTGAGGTGGTCGGCGGTGGAGAGGACGTCGGCGAGGCGCACCCCCTCGGGGCGGCGTGTCGCGGCGGCCCGGCGGTGCCGGCCGGCGCCGCTCGCGATGACCAACGCGACGAAGATCCAGGCGTCGCTCCAACGCCATCCGTTCTCCCCCATGCACGAATGATGCCCGGCGACGGCGGCGGAGAAAACACCTGGTTTCGGTGCCGTACGTCGTCGCAGCTCAGGGCCGTCCGGCTCGTCCCATCCCGTGGCGGTCGGCCCGGCGGCCGTCACGTAGCGTAAGCGTCCGCCGGTCGGGTGGGGATGGCGAAGATCGGGATGAACATCTGCGCGAGCGGTCCGATGGCCAGCGCGTAGGCCACGGTGCCGAGCCCGACCGTCCCGCCGAGCAGCCACCCCAGCGCCAGCACGGTGACCTCGATGACGGTCCGGACCAGCCGCACCGACCAGCGCGGGTGGCGGGCGACGAACCCGGTCATCAGGCCGTCGCGGGGGCCGGGGCCGAGCCCGGCGCCCAGGTAGAGGCCGGTGGCGGCGCCGTTGGCGACGATGCCGACGACCAGCAATGCGGTGCGCACCGGCAGGCCCTCGCCGGGCGGCAGGACGGCCAGGGTGGCGTCGACGACCAGCCCGATCACCACGACGTTGCTCACCGTGCCCAGGCCGGGGCGTTGCCGCAGCGGGATCCAGAGCAGCAGCACGAGCGCGCCGACGGCGATGGTGACGGTGCCGAAGGAGAGGCCGGTCTGCCGGGCGAGCCCCTGGTGGAACACGTCCCAGGGGTCCAGGCCGAGCCCGGAGCGGATCATCAGCGCCATGCTCACGCCGTAGAGGGCGAGACCGGCGTAGAGCTGGGTGAGCCGTCGCGCCGGCCGGTGCCGGAGATTGCCAAGCTGAGCCATGCATGCCACCCTAGGGGCCAATTGCGGAGTGCAAGGGGGCCAATTCCGGAGGTGTGGCCATGACGACCCAGGTGCGCGGTGTCCAATTGGCGCGTCTTCTCGGCCAGTGGCACGCGTTGCCCGGCCGCCGGCGCAGCCCCGACTACGCCGCGCTCGCCGGTGCCGTGCGGGGCCTGCTCGCCGACGGCCGGCTGCCCCTGGGGGTACGCCTGCCGGCCGAGCGCGAGCTGGCCGAGGCGCTGCGGATCAGCCGGACCACCGTCACCGCCGCCTACCGGGAGCTGCGGGAGACCGGCCACCTGGCCAGCCGCCGAGGCGCCGGGAGCTGGACCATGCTGCCGGGCACCCACCGGGTCGCCAGCACCGGCCTGTGGACCCCGCTCGACGACCGGGACATGATCGACCTCGGGGTGGCCGCACTCTCCGCGCCGGCCCAGCTCGTCCCGGCCGCCCGGGCGGCGGCCGAGGACCTGCCCCGCTACCTCGGCGGCGCCGGCTACCACCCCACCGGCATCATCGAGCTGCGTGAGGCGGTCGCCCGCGGCTACACCGAGCGCGGGCTGCCCACCAGCCCGGAGCAGATCATGGTCACCAGCGGCACCCAGCACGCGCTGGACCTGGTGCTGCGGCTGGCCCTGTCACCCGGCGGCGGGGTGCTGGTCGAGTCACCGACCTACCCCAACGCGCTCGCCGCGCTCGCCGCCCGCCGGGCCCGGATCACCACCCACGGGCTCTCCGACGACGGCTGGGACGCCGACCTGCTGCTCGGCAGCATCCGGCAGACCCGGCCGAAGCTCGCGTACCTGATCCCGGAGTTCCACAACCCGACCGGTCACCTGATGGCCGCCGACCTGCGCGAGCGGCTGGTGGGCGCGGCGCACGCGGCCGGCACCGACCTGGTGGTGGACGAGTCCTTCGTCGACCTGCCGCTGGACGGCACCCCGCTGCCACCCCCGGTGGCGGTCTTCGACCGGCACTCCCGGGTGATCAGCATCGGCGGGATGAGCAAGCCCTACTGGGGCGGCCTGCGGATCGGCTGGGTGCGCGCCTCCGCGCCCCAGGTGCAGCGCCTGGCCGCGGCCCGGGTCGGCGTGGACATGGCCAGCCCGGTGCTCGACCAGCTCGTCGCCGTGCACCTGCTCGACCAGGCGCCGGCCATCGTGACCGCCCGCCGGGCGCAGCTCGCCGCCCAGCGGGACGCCCTGGTCGCGGCGCTCGCCGAGCGGCTCCCGGACTGGCGGGTCACCGTGCCGTGCGGCGGCGTCACGCTCTGGGCCGAGCTGGACGGCCCGATCTCCAGCGCGCTGGCCCGGGCCGCCGAGGAGGTCGGCGTACGGCTGGCGCCCGGTCCCCGGTTCGGCCTGGACGGGACGCTGGAGCGGTTCCTCCGGCTGCCCTTCACGCTGCCGGCCGCCGAGCTGGTGGAGGCGGTCGGGCGGCTCGCCGCGGTCCGCTACGACCTGGACCGGGCCGGCCGGCCGCAGTGGCGGGAGCCGAGCGTCATCGCCTGACCCGTCCGCCGCCCGATCCGGTGGGTGTCCGGGGAACCGGATCACCGGCCCGGCGCGGCCCCGCAGACTGCGCGGGTGGGCAACGGGGGTGGTGCGCGGTGGTCGCGGTCGGTGCGGCCCGGCGCCCCGGGCTCCCGGACCACCCGGCTGGAGCTCTTCTACGACCTGGTCTTCGTGTTCGCGTTCCTCAGCGTCACCACGCTCACCGCCAGCGAACTCACCCCGGCCAACCTCTACCGCTTCGTGCTGGTGCTGGCCCTGCTGTGGTGGTCGTGGACCGGGTTCGCCCGGATGGGCAACGCGCTGCGCGCCGACCAGGGCGTGCTGCCGCTGGTCGGGTTCGTCACCGTGGCCGCCACGTTCCTGCTGGTGCTCAGCGTGCCCGGCGCGTTCGTGGACCGCCCGGGCGGGCTGCCCGGGCCGCTGGTCTTCGCCGGGTCCTACTTCGTGATCCGGATGGCCCAGCTCGCCGTCCTCGGCTGGACGGACCGCGCCGACCCGGTCCGCCGCCGCCGTCTCCTGATACGCGCCCTGGTCCCGGTCGTGGCCACCGTCCTGCTGGTGCTCGCCGGAACCGTGCCGTCCCGGCTGCCGGAGGGACGGTTCGCGGTCGGGCTGCAACTGACGCTCTGGACGTTGGCGCTGCTGGTCGAGTACGGCGTCGGGGTGACGCTGGCGCGGCGCTGGTGGGTGGTGGTCTCGGCCGGGCACTGGGCGGAGCGGCACGCGCTGATGGTGCTGGTCGCGCTCGGTGAGTCGATCATCGCACTCGGGCTCGGCCCGAAGCGGGGACTGCCGCTGACCGGCCCGGTGGCGGTGGCCGCGCTGCTCGGCATCCTGATCGTGGCGGCGCTCTGGTGGGCGTACTTCGACACCTTGGCGTTCGCGCTGGAGCAGGCGTTGCACCACGCCCGGGATCGTGTCGCCCGGCTGCGGCTGGCCCGCGACGTCTACACGTTCCTGCACCTGCCGATGATCACCGGCACCATCCTCTACGCGCTCGGCCTCAAGGACCTGCTGGCCGAGGTCGCCGCGCGCGAGACGCCCACGTGGGGGTGGCCGCTGGGCGACTTCTGGGGCGGCGTGCTGTTCGGCGGCGTCGCGCTCTACCTGCTCAGCCTGGCCGGCTGCTGGTGGCTGGCGCTGCGCGAGACGCACTGGCCGTTGGTGGCCACGGCGGTGGCGCTCGCCGCCGCCGGTCCGGTCGCGTTCCGCATTCCGGAAGTGGCCGCGCTGGGCGTGCTGGCGGCGCTCACCGCCGCCGGCATCGCCTGGGAGACGCGCAGCGAAAACGGGCGGAGGCGCCGGGTGCGCCAGCTGGCCCTGGAGGAGCAGCTCGCCGCGGAGGCCGAGCAGAGCCGGTGGCGGCAGCGGCACCTGTGACCGACGTCCGGGCCCGCGACGGGGCCGACCGGCCGTGCCCCGGGACGGTGGGGCACGGCCGGCACGGCCTCGCGGGCGTCGCCTACAGCTCGGCGAGCGTGCCCTCGTACATCTTGTCGATCTCGCCGGCGAAGTTGGTCTCCACGCTGCGGCGCTTGATCTTCAGCGACGGGGTGACCTCGCCGTCCTCGATGGTGAGGTCGCGGGGGAGGATCGTCACCTTCTTGATCGTCTCCCAGCGGTTGAGCTTGGTGTTCAGCTCGGCCACGTAGCCCTCGACCATCTCCCGCGCCTCGGGGGAGGTGACGATCTCGGTGTAGTCGCGCCCCTCCAGCGGGGTGCCGGCGGCCCAGCCCTTGATCGCGTCCGGGTCCAGGGTGACCAGCATGGTGCAGTAGTTGCGGGCCTGGCCGATCACCACCGCCTGCGAGGTGTACGGGCAGACCGCCTTGAACATGCCCTCGATGTGCGACGGCGCGACGTACTTGCCGCCGGACGTCTTGACCAGGTCCTTCTTCCGGTCGGTGATGCGCAGGTAGCCGTCGTCGTCGAGGGTGCCGATGTCGCCGGTGCGGAAGAAGCCGTCGGCGGTGAACGCCTCGGCGGTCTCCTGGGGCAGATTGTGGTAGCCGCGCATGACCGGACGACCGCGCATCAGGATCTCGCCGTCGGTGTCGATCCGGCACTCCAGGTCGCCCATGGCCCGGCCCACGCTGCCGATCTTCAGGCCGCCGGGCGGGTTGACGAAGGCGCCGGCGCTGGTCTCGGTGAGACCGTAGCCCTCGGAGATGGGCAGGTTCGCGGCGGCGAAGAACGTGGCGATCTCCTTGCTCAGCGGCGCCGCGCCGGAGACCAGCACCCGCATCCGGCCGCCGAGCCGGGCCTGGAGCTTGCTGAAGACGAGTTTCTCGGCGAGCGCGTACTTCAGCCGCAGGCCGGCCGGGACCGGCTTGCCGGCCTGCTCCAGCGCGACCTTCTCCTTGCCGACCGCGACGCCCCAGGCGAAGATCTTGGCCTTCGCGCCGCCGGCGCCCTGCGCGGTGGTGACCGCCTTGTTGTAGACCTTCTCGAAGACCCGGGGCGCGCCGCACATGAGCGTCGGGCGGACCACGCCGAGCAGCTCGACCAGCTTGTCCACCCGGCCGTCGACGTAGGTGGGCAGGCCGACGTGGGTGGCGCCGCAGAGCAGCGTCTTGCCGAACGAGTGGGACAGCGGCAGCCACAGGTACTGCAGGTCGTCGACCCGCAGCAGGCCCAGCTCGGCCTGCGCCACGCCCTCCCAGCACCAGCCGCCGTGCAGCAGCTCCACGCCCTTCGGGCGGCCGGTGGTGCCGGAGGTGTAGATCAGGGTGGCCAGATGGTCCGGCCCGATCCCCGCGACCAGCATGTCGATCAGGTCGGGCTCGGCGGCCAGCGCGGCGGCTCCGCGCTCCTCCAGCTCGGCCAGGGTGAGCTGGGGTACGCCGGCGGCCGGGTCGGGCGTGCCGTCGAAGAGCACCACGTGGGTCAGGGCCGGCAGCTCCGCGCCGGCGATCTTCGCCGCCTGGGCGGCGTTCTCCGCGAACAGCACCCGCGACCCGGAGTCGGCGACGATGTAGACCGCGTCGTCGGGTTCGGTGGTCGGGTAGACGGTGGTGGTGGCCCCGCCGGCGCACATGATGCCGAAGTCGGCGAGCACCCACTCCAGCCGGGTGTTGGCCAGGATCGCCACCGGGTCCTCCAGGCCGACACCGAGCCCGTGCAGCCCGGCCGCGATCGCCTTGGCGCGCTGCCCGACCTGCTCCCACGTCAGCCAGACCGGGCCCGAGTCGTCGGGTGCGGGGTGGGCGAACGCCTGCCGGTCGGGGGAATCCGCCACGCGCTTGAGGAACATGTCGGGTACGGAACGGTACGGTACATCGAGAGCCATCGCTGTAGCCGCCTTCAGGGTGGAGGGACGTGACGGGGGTCACGCCGATCTGCGGTTACCGAAGGGTATTGCCTGCACCGGGGCAGCGGCTAGCCCCGGCCGACGCGTACCATGCCGGTCCCGCGTCCTGGAACCCGGCTCAGGTGTAGCGGGCGGCCGCGCGGGACCAGTCGTACGTGGCCCGGATCCAGTCCCGCCGGGTGTCCAGGAACGCCCGCACCCCGTCGTCGGCCGCGCCCGCCAGCGCCGCGTCCCGCTCCGCGTAGGTGGCGAGGGCGGTGTTGAACCGGGCCGCCGCCGCGCGCAGCGCCGCCGGCTCGTCCTGCCCGTTCTCGCCCGCGATGGTGGTGACCAGGTTGTGCGCCTCCGGGGCGACGCCGCGCTCCTTGCCGTAGGAGAACAGGTCGTTGCACCAGCACACCAGGTCGGTGGCGAGGGCGTCCAGCGCGGCCAGCGCCGGCTCGGACCGCTGCGCCGCACCGGTCCGGGGCGTGCGCGCCAGGTCGGTCACGGTGAAGCTGGGGCGTACGCCGCCGGTGTGCCGGCGCATCTGCGTGTACTCGGCCACCCCGGGCACCCGCCGGTGCTCCCGGTTGGCCGCCTCCCACAGCAGCGCCAGCAGGTATTCCCGCAACTGGCTGACCAGGCGCAGCAGCAACGCCGGCTGACGCTGCCCACGGACCCGTCGGCACAGGTCGTCGAGCGCGACGGCGAGCGGCCCGGCGTCGCTCGGCGCGGGCGCGTCCGGGTCGCCGTGCCGGTCGAGCACGGCCAGCAGCGCCGCCACGGTCGGGGCGAGCCGGGTGGGATCCGCGCCCAGGCCGTCGTCGTCGCAGGCGTCGTCCATCACGAACAGCCAGTTGATCAGATCGGTCAGCAGGCGCAGGCCGTCCGGGGACGCCTGCGGGGACGCCCGTCCGGCCAGTTCGGCGGCGTGCGCGCCGGCCAGTCGGCGTCGTCCCGCCGGGTCGTCGACCAGGCCCAGGTCACCCACCCAGCCGGCGCTCTCCCGCGCGATCCGCTCGACGTCGGGGTGCCGCCGCGCCGGGAAGGGCGGCTCGTGCAGCGCCGAGAGCGCGAAGCCACGCATCGGTTCTGTCCCCTGTCCGCCGCCGGCGGGGGTCGGGCGGCGGGCAGGAGCGTACGGCAGGCTCGATCGGTCACCGTCGTTGGGTTGTGCAATTTCCACCTGGCACGGTGACCCGCCGCGCACGCTCGGTCAGAACCCCAGTTCGGCCGCGCGCAGCCGGTCGGCCCGCTCGACCGGGCCGTCCACCTGGACCCGGGCCACCCGCTGCCGGCCGGTGAGGAACAGGACGAGTTCGCCCGGCGCGCCCACCACCCGCAGTCGCTCGCCGCCGCGCCCCGCCCGCAGCTCGCCGTGACCGGGCGCCTGCACCAGCACCTCGGCCGGGAAGCGGCGCAACGCCATCCGGGCCAGCAGGCCGACCCGCTTCCAGAGCACCCGCTGCTGCCCCGCCGGCAGGTCGCGCGGGTGCCAGCCGGGCCGGGCCCGGCGGACGTCCTCGTGGTGGATGAAGAACTCCAGCCCGTTGGCCAGCTCGTCGGTGAGCGGATTGCTCACCGGGCTCCACAGCGGCGGGCGGCGCACCCGGGCCACCAGCTCCGGGTAGGGCCCGGCGGCGATCCGCCGGCGGACCGACTCGCCGTGTCCGCGCAGCGGCGGCAGCAGGATCCCACCGGCCGCGTCCGGCCGGCGCTCACGCACCAGCAGGTGCGCCGCCAGGTCACGGGTGGTCCACCCCTCGTTGACCGTCGGCGCGTCCGGTCCCAGTTCCAGCATCAGATCGGCGAGCGCCTCGCGCTCCGCCCGGGCGTACCGCGGCATGGCCCGATCGTAGGCCCGGGCGGACCGATCGGCGCGCCGTGGCCGGCGCGGCGGCGGCGACCGGCCGACCACGCGGCGTGGTCCGCCCAGGTCCGCCGAGGAACGTGACGGCGGACATATCCCCGGCGGGTCGGCGGACCTGGCGGGGTGCGGTAAGGATGGGGGAGAAACGGGCGGCTTACGGCGGGGGAGAGCGTGGCGAGCGGGACAAGTCGGGACGTGCTCGGCAGAGGGCTACGGGTGCTCGGCCGGGCGATCCGGGAGCAACCGCGCATCTTCGCGGTGGCGGTGACCGGCAGTGTGCTCTTCGGCCTCCTCGTGATCGCCAGCGCGTACGTGGTCGGCGGCGTGGTCGGCGAGGTGGTGGTGCCGGCGGTCGAGCGCGGCGAGGTGGGCGGCGGGGTCCTCGCGCTCGCCGCCGCGGCGCTGTTCGGCATCAGCGTGCTGCGGGTGGTCGGCATCTTCGGTCGGCGACTCGGCGCCGGCTACATGCAGTACCGGCTCCAGGCCGCCTACCGCCGCCGGGTCACCCGCCGCTACCTGGACCTGCCGCTGGCCTGGCACCACCGCAACTCCACCGGCACGTTGCTGTCCAACGCCAACTCCGATGTCGAAGCCGCCTGGTATCCGATCGCGCCGCTGCCGTTCGCGGTCGGCACGCTGGTGATGCTGGTCGGCGCGGTGGCCTCGCTCTTCGTCACCGACTGGGCGCTCGCGCTGGTCGGCCTCGCCGTCTTTCCCGCGCTGTTCGCGCTCAACGTGGTCTACTCCCGTCGGATGGCGCCCCGCCAGGCCCGGGCCCAGCGCCTGCGCGCCGAGGTCAGCGGCATCGCGCACGAGAGCTTCGACGGCGCGCTGGTGGTCAAGACCATGGGCCGGGAGGCGCAGGAGACCGCCCGTTTCGCCGCCCGCGCCGGCGACCTGCGCGACGCGCTCATCTCGGTCGGTCGACTGCGCGGCGTCTTCGACCCGATGCTGGAGACGCTGCCCAGCCTCGGCACCCTCGCCGTGCTGGTGGTCGGCGCGATCCGGCTGCGGCAGGGCGCGATCACGGTGACCGAGCTGGTCAGCGTGGCGTTCCTGTTCACCGTGCTGGCCTTCCCGGTGCGGGCCATCGGTTGGGTGCTGGCCGAGCTGCCGCGCAGCGTCGCCGGCTGGGACCGGGTCCGCCGGGTCCTCGACACCACCGGCGAGATGCCCTACGGCGAGGTCGCGTTCGACCCGGCCACCCGCACACCGGCCACGCTGGGCTTCGACGACGTGCACTTCGGGTACGAGCCGGCCGAGGCGCACCTGCCCGGCGCCGAGGTGCTCGGCGAGGTGACGTTCACCGTGCCGGCCGGGAAGACCGTCGCACTGGTCGGGCCGACCGGGGCCGGCAAGTCCACCATCGCGTCGCTGGCCGTGCGGCTGGTCGACCCGGGCTCCGGCCGGGTCACGCTCGACGGCGTCGACGTGCGGGAGTTGACCGCCGCGTCGCTCGCCGCGACCGTGGCGCTGGTGGCCCAGGTGCCCTTCGTCTTCGACGACACGGTCCGGGCCAACATCACGCTCGACCGCGACGGCATCGGCGACGACGAGGTGTGGGCGGCGCTGCGGCTGGCCGAGGCGGACGGGTTCGTCGCCGCCCTGCCGGACGGACTGGACACCATGGTCGGCGAGCGCGGCACCTCGCTCTCCGGCGGCCAGCGGCAGCGGCTGACGCTGGCGCGGGCGCTGGCCGGGCGGCCCCGGCTGCTGGTGCTCGACGACGCCACGAGTGCCGTCGACCCGCGGGTCGAGGCGGCCATCCTGGCCGGCCTGCGGACCCCCGGTGACGGCGGCGCGTCGGCGTCGATCCTGGTCGTGGCGTACCGGCGGGCCACCATCGCGCTGGCCGACGAGGTGATCTACGTGGAGCAGGGCCGGGTGGTGGCCCGGGGCACGCACACCGAGCTGCTGGCCACCGTGCCCGGCTACGTCGACCTGGTCACCGCGTACGAGCAGGCCGAGCAGGAGCGCGAGCAGAAGCGCACGTACGACGAGGTCGCGCCGGTGCCCTCCGGCCTGGAGATGGAGGTGGACCGGTGAGCGCGAGGAGTGCAGCGAAGCGGAGCCCCGCAGTCGCGAACGAAGGGCGGGCCCGGTGAGCGCGAGGAGTGCAGCGAAGCGGAGCCCCGCAGTCGCGAACGAAGGGCGGGCCCGGTGAGCGCGAGCGCGACCACGGCCGAGGCACGGACCGAGTCGACCTGGCGGACGCTGCGGCGCGGGCTGGCGCTCTCCCCGGAGCTGAAGACCGGGCTCGCCGGCACGCTGGCGCTGGCCCTGGTCTACATGATCGGCCGGGTGGCCGTGCCGGTGGCGGTGCAGCGCGGCATCGACCACGGCATCGTCGGCGGGCTCGACCTGGACGTCATCTCACTGACCGTGACGATCACGGCCGCCGTGCTGGTGGTGACGACCGCCTGCGGCTATCTGATGATGCGCCGGCTGTTCACGGTCAGCGAGACCGCGCTGGCCGGGGTGCGCACCCGGGCTTTCCGGCACGTGCACGACCTGTCCATGCTGCACCAGCAGTCGGAGCGGCGTGGCTCGCTGGTCTCCCGGGTCACCAGCGACGTCGACCAGATCACCCAGTTCCTCCAGTGGGGCGGCGTGATCCTGATCGTGAACCTGGGGCAGCTGCTGGTCACCACCGCCGTGATGCTCGCGTACTCCTGGCAGTTGACGCTGGTGGTGCTCATCGCGTTCACGCCCGCGGTGCTGATCATCCGGTCGTTGCAGCGCCGGCTGGCCGGCGCGTACGGGCTGGTCCGGCAGCGGACCGGCACGCTGCTCGGCGCGATCGGCGAGAGCGTGGTGGGCGCCCCGGTGATCCGGGCGTACGGGATCGCCGGGCGCACCGCGCGGCGGCTGGACGCGGCGATCGACGGGCAGCGGCTGGCCCAGCAGCGGGCGATCCGGATCAGCATCCTGGGCAGTTCGGTCGGCGAGCTGGCCGCCGGCCTGGCGCTGGCCGGGGTGGTGGTGGTCGGGGTCAACCTCGGCGTCGACCGGACGCTGTCGGTCGGTCAGCTCACCGCGTTCCTGTTCCTGGTCACGCTCTTCATCCAGCCGGTGCAGATCGCCACCGAGGTGCTCAACGAGGCGCAGAACGCGATCGCCGGCTGGCGTCGGGTGCTCGACGTGCTCGACGTCGCCCCGGACGTGGCCGACCCGGGCACGCAGGGGCGGGACCTGCCGGCCGGTCCGCTGGACGTCCGCTTCGCCGGCGTGACGTTCGCCTACCCGGGCGGCCCGCCGGTGCTGCACGACGTGACGCTGGACATCCCGGCGAAGAGCCGGGTGGCGGTGGTGGGCGAGACCGGCAGCGGCAAGACCACCTTCGCCAAGCTGCTCACCCGGCTGATGGACCCGAGCGAGGGGGAGGTGCTGCTCTCCGGCGTCGACCTGCGCCGGGTGCGCTTCGACTCGCTGCGCACCCGGGTGGTGATGGTGCCGCAGGACGGCTTCCTGTTCGACGCCACGGTCGGGGAGAACGTCCGCTTCGCCCGCCCCGACCTGACCGACGAGCGGCTCACCGCCGCCTTCACCGAGCTGGGCCTGGCCGACTGGCTGGCCGGCCTGCCGGCCGGGCTGGACACCCCGGTGGGGGAGCGCGGCGAGGCCCTCAGCGTGGGTGAGCGGCAGCTCGTGGCGCTGGCCCGCGCGTACGTCGCCGACCCGGACCTGCTGGTCCTCGACGAGGCGACCAGCGCCGTCGACCCGGCCACCGAGGTACGCCTGCAACGCACGTTGGACGCGGTCACCCGGGGCCGGACCACGCTGGCCATCGCGCACCGGCTCTCCACCGCGCAGGCCGCGGACGAGGTGATCGTGGTGGACCGGGGCCGGATCGTGCAGCGCGGCCCGCACGACGAGCTGGTCCGCGACACCGACTCGGTCTACGCCCTGCTCTACGCCTCCTGGCTGGAACAGACCCGCTGACCTGTCACCCGGAACGCCCGCGATCTTGCATTTTCGGCCCCCGGTAGGGGTGGATCGTCCCCTTTCGTCCGGGCAGCAAGTGCAAGATCGGCGCGGGGGACGGGTCAGCCCCCGTCCAGCGGGCCGGTGAGGTAGCGCTGGACGGTCGGGCCGATCGTGGCGGCCAGGGTGTCCGGCGTCGCGGACGCGACCGGTTCCAGGCGGATCACGTAGCGCATCATGGCCAGGCCGGCGATCTGGGTGGCGACCAGCGCGCCCCGCAGCGGCACCTCGGCCGGGTCGAGGTCGAGCCGGTCGACGACCCGGCGCAGGATCTGCGTGGTCAGGAACTCGCGCAGCAGGCGGGCGGTCCACTGGTTGCTCACGGCGGAGCGGAGCAGGGCCACCGCGGCGGTCCCGGCCGGGGAGTCCCAGACGCCCAGGAACGTGCGGACCATTCGTTCGCCGACCTCGTCCCGGCCCCCCGCCAGCACCCGGGGCACCAGCTCGGCCGGGTCGATCGGGATCGCCATCGCGGCCCGGAACAGGTCCTCCTTGGTGCCGAAGTAGTGGTGCACCAGCGCCGGGTCCACAGCGGCGGCGGCGGCGACCGCCCGGATCGGGGTGGCGTCGAAGCCGCGCTCGGCGAAGGCGGCCCGGGCGGCGGCCAGGATCGACTCCCGGGTGTCCGGGTTGCCGGGCCGCCGGCCGGTGCGACGTGGGCTCATCCGCTGCGCCGGCGCAGCGTCGCGGCGGCCAGCACCAGCGCCGCCACCGCCGCGCCGGCCACGATCGCCACGTCGCGCCACATGGTGCCGGTCGGCTCGGCGTGCGCGCCGACCTCCTGCAAGGCCTCGACCGCGTACGACAGCGGCAGCGCGTCGCTGACCGCCTGGAGCCAGCCGGCCATCTGCCCGCGCGGCACGAACAGCCCGCACAGCAGCAGTTGCGGGGCGACCACCACCGGCATGAACTGCACGGCCTGGAACTCGGTGCGGGCGAAGGCCGAGCAGAACAGACCGAGCGCCACGGCCAGCACCGCGTTCACCCCGGCGATCAGGACCACCAGCCACGGACTGCCGGCGGTGTCCAACCCGAACACCTGGTAGGCCACCAGCGAGGCGACGGTGGACTGCACCACCCCGGCCAGGCCGAACGCGATGCCGTAGCCGAAGAGCAGGTCGAGCTTGCCCAGCGGGGTGGTGAGCAGCCGTTCCAGCGTGCCGGTGGTGCGTTCGCGGAGCATGGCGATGCTGGTCACCAGGAACATGATGATGAACGGGAAGAAGCCCAGCATGATCAGCGCCACCCGGTCGAAGGTGCTCGGCGCACCGGGTGGGGTGGGCTGGTCGACGTACATGAAGTAGACCAGGGTGAGCAGCACGACCGGCACCACGACGAGCAGCGCCACGGTGCGCCGGTCGTGCCGCAGTTGGCGCAGGATCCGCGCGACGGTGGCGGTCAGGATCTTCGGGTTCACGCGCCGGCCTCCTCGCTGCTGCGGATCAGGCGCAGGAACGCCTCCTCCAGGTCGTCCACGCCGGTGGCGGCGCGCACCGCGGCCGGGGTGTCGTCGGCGACCAGCCGCCCCTCGCGGATCAGCAGCAGCCGGTCGCAGCGTGCCGCCTCGTCCATCACGTGGCTGGAGACCAGCAGCGTGGTGCCGGCGGCGGCCATCGCGTGGAACCGGGCCCAGAGGTCGGCCCGCAGCACCGGGTCCTGGCCCACGGTGGGCTCGTCCAGCACCAACAGCTCCGGGTCCCCGACGAGGGCGCAGGCCAGCGAGGCGCGGCTGCGCTGACCGCCGGAGAGCGTGCCGACCAGTTGCCCGGCCGCCGCGGCCAGGCCGACGTCGGCCACCGCCCGGTCGGCCTCGGCGTGCCCCCGGCCGTGCAGCACGGCGAAGTAGCGGGCGTTCTCCCGCACGGTCAGGTCGGCGTAGACGCTGGGCGCCTGCGTCAGGTAGCCGACCCGGTGGCGCAGGTCGGCCGATCCGGCCGGACGGCCGAGCACGTCGACCGCGCCGGAGCGCACGCTCTGCACCCCGACGACGGCGCGCATCAGCGTGGTCTTGCCACTGCCGCTGGGTCCCAGCAGCCCGGTGACCGTGCCCCGGGGCACGGCGCAGCTGATGCCGTGCAGCACCCGCCGTTTGCCGCGCTCGATCACCAGGTCACGGACCGACACCGCGTCGTCCATGTCCGCCTCCGATAAGTCATCAACCGTTGAAATCAACGCTAGATGAATTCTTCCGTCCGGTCAACGGGCTTGACTTCGAGCGGACTCGAACTGGAAGCCTGGACCGGTGGACATCGGTATCCGGGAGAAGAGCCTCAGCGTGGGCGAGGCGGCGGAGCGGGTCGGCCTGACCACCTACACGCTGCGCTGGTACGAGCAGGAGGGGCTGGTCGCCCCCGTCGGGCGGGACTCGGCGGGTCGGCGGCGCTACACCGACGACGACGTCAGTTGGCTGTTCCTGCTCACCCGGCTGCGCCGCACCGGGATGCCGGTGCGGGACATGCGCCGCTACGCCGAGCTGGCCCGGCAGGGTGATCGCACGCTCGGCGCGCGGCGGGCGCTGTTCGAGGCGCACCGGGCCCGCGTGCTGGCCCGGATGGCCGAACTGACCGAGGACCTGACGGTCCTCGACCACAAGATCGACGCGTACCGGAGGGCGGAGGAGGAACTGGGCTGAAGTCGCCCAGTAGCGGACACCCGGTCCGCCATCGGGCATTGCGCCGAAGATCGGACTTCCGGCACCATGTCGCGGTGGGTCCCGCTTCGTTGCCCGAGTCCGGATTCCTCGACGAGTGGGCCGCCCGCCTGCGGCAGGCCGCGGACCGGCCGGTCGTCGGGATCATGCTGCGTGGCAGCCACGCCCGGCGGGCCGCCACCGAACACAGCGACGTCGACGTGGACGTGCTCGTCGCGGCCGACGACGACCGCGCGGTCCGCACCCCCGGAACCACCGCCCCGGCCCGCCCCGCCGGCCCGTACGCGGCCCGCCGCGCCTACCTGACCGAGTTCGACGGCCGGCTGGTGCACGTCTCGGTGGCCGCCCGGGACGTCCGCTCCTGGGTGCACCGGCTCGGTCAGCCCGCCGACTGGGCCTTCGGGCTGCCCGTCACCGCGCCCGCCCGCCTGCTCTGGGCGGTGCCCGAGTGGCGTCGCCGGATCGACCTGCCGGTGCTCTGCCAGCCCGCCGACGAGCCGCGCCTGGAGGAGCTGATCGCCACGCTGGGCAAGGTGGCCGGCGCCCACTGGGCCGACGACCCGGTCGGCGTCCGGCTGGCCGCGGCCGACCTGGCCCGGCTCTGCCCCTCGGTGCTGCGGCTGGCCAACCCGTCGGTGCGGGTGGTGTCCCGCCGGGCCGCCCTGACCGCCGCGCTGGACCTGCCGGTCGCGCCCCCCGGCTACCGGACGGACATGCTGCTCTGCCTCGGTCTGCGCCCCGCCGACCCGGCCGAGGTCGGCGCCGCCGCCGGCCGCCTGGTCCGCGGGATCCTCCCGCTGGTCCGCCCGTACGCCGGGGAGATCGCCGAGGTGGCCGGCACGGACCTGGCCGAGGCCCTGGTCGACGGCCGGGTGGAGCGCTACCTGCGCCAGTTGGGCCGGGCGCTGGACCCGGTCGGGCCCGTCCCCCGGGACACGTCGGCGGTGCCGACGCCGCGTGCGGGAGAATGGTCAACCGTGCCCGCCTCTGACGCGCCGGTGACCGGCGCCCCCGCCCGCTCCGGCGGCGCCGCGGCCCCCGGCCCGGCCCGCCCCTCCCGGCTCGACCCGGCCATCGCGGCCAAGCTGCGCCGCACCCCCGACGGCCTGGTCGCCGCCGTGGTGCGCGCGCACGACTCGGGTGAGGTGCTGATGGTCGCCTGGATGGACGACGAGGCGCTGCACCGCACGCTCACCACCGGCCGGGCCACCTACTGGTCGCGCAGCCGGGGGGAATACTGGGTCAAGGGCGCCACCTCCGGCCACCACCAGTACGTCCGCTCGGTGGCGCTGGACTGCGACGGCGACGCGCTGCTGGTCAGCGTGGAGCAGGTCGGCGCGGCCTGCCACACCGGGCACCGCACCTGCTTCTTCACCGACCTGCCGGTCAGCTCGCCGGAGGCGACCCCGTGACCGACGGCGCGCTCACCCCGGACCGGACCACCTTCGCCGAGCTGGCGGCCCGCTGGCGGGTCGTGCCGGTGACCCGGCGGCTGCTCGCCGACGCCGAGACCCCGGTCGGGGTCTACCGCAAGCTCGCCGGCGGGCCGGGCACGTTCCTGCTGGAGTCCGCCGAGCAGGGCGTCGGGGCGGCCGGGACCGCCTGGTCGCGCTACTCGTTCATCGGCGTACGCAGCGCCGCCACGCTCACCGAGCGGGACGGCGCGGCCCACTGGACCGGTACGCCGCCGGCCGGCGTGCCCACCACCGGCGACCCGGTCGCCGTGCTCCGGGAGACCGTCGCCGCGCTCGCCGGCCCGGCCTGGGACCCGGCCGGCGACATGCCGCCGCTCACCGGCGGCCTGGTCGGCTACCTCGGCTACGACCTGGTCCGCCGGTTCGAGCGGCTGCCCGAGCTGACCCGCGACGAGCTGGACGTGCCCGAGCTGGGCATGATGCTCGCCACCGACCTGGTGGTGCTCGACCACTACGAGGGCTCGGCGATCCTGGTCGCCAACGCGGTCCTTCCGCCGCCGGACGCGCCCGACCGGGACGAGCGGGTCACCGCCGCGTACCACCACGCGGTGGGCCGCCTCGACGCGATGACCACCGCGCTGTCCCGTCCGATTCCGCCCATGGTCGCCACGGTCGGCCGGCCCGGCGTGGGCGAGGTGGTGAGCCGGACGCCGGAGGGCGGATACCCCAGGGCGGTGGAGGCGGCCAAGGAGGCGATCCGGGCCGGTGAGTGCTTCCAGATCGTGCTCAGCCAGCGTTTCGAGCGTCCCACCGACGCGGACCCGCTCGACGTCTACCGGGTGCTGCGCACCACCAACCCCAGCCCGTACATGTACCTGCTGCGCTTCGACGGCTTCGACATCGTCGGCTCGTCCCCGGAGGCGCACCTCAAGGTCAGCGGCGGGCCGGGCGGGCGGCGCCGGGCCCTGCTGCACCCGATCGCGGGCACCCGCCCGCGCGGCGGCTCGCCGGAGGGTGACGCCAAGTTCGCCACCGAGCTGCTGGCCGACCCGAAGGAGCGCGCCGAGCACGTCATGCTCGTCGACCTGGGCCGCAACGACCTGGGCCGGGTCTGCCGGCCGGGCACCGTGGAGGTGCCGGAGTTCGCCACCATCGAGCGCTACAGCCACGTCATGCACATCGTCTCCACGGTGGTCGGCGAGCTGCGGGAGGACCGCACCGCGTTCGACGCGCTGGCCGCCACGTTCCCCGCCGGCACGCTCTCCGGCGCGCCCAAGGTCCGCGCCATGGAGATCATCGAGGAGCTGGAACCGGTCCGCCGTGGCGTCTACGGCGGCACCGTCGGCTACTTCGCCTTCGGCGGCGACCTGGACATGGCGATCGCCATCCGCACCGCGCTGATCCGCGACGGCCGCGCCTACGTGCAGGCCGGCGCCGGGGTGGTGGCCGATTCCGACCCCGCCGCCGAGGAGCAGGAGACCCGGAGCAAGGCCGCCGCGGTGCTCGCCGCGATCGCCGCCGCCGAGACGTTGCGGCCGGCCCGATGAGCGCGTCCGGCACGGCCGCGACCGGCGCGCCCGCCGCGCGGGGCCGGCGCGAGCTGGCGTACGCGGTGCTGCTCTGCCTGGCCGGCGCGGGCCTGGCCTGCTGGGCGGTGACCCGGACCTGGTCGGTCGAGGTGACCACCCGCGGGTCGCTGCCGCCCGGGCGGCCGGGCCGCACCGGCGCGGAGCTGCTGCCGTGGGTGTCGGCGCTGGCCTGGGTCGGGCTGGCCGGCGGCGGCGCGCTGCTGGCGACCGGGGGGCGGCTGCGCCGGGTGCTGGGCGCGCTGTTGGCCGGCATCGGCCTGGCCGTGGCGCTGGGCGGTGGGATCGGGCTCGCCGAGTCGGGGGTGAGCCGGCACTGGCCGGCGCTGGTGCTGGCGGGCGGCCTGGCCCTGGCCGCCGGTGGCGCGTTCGCGGCGCTGCGGGGCGGCGGGTGGCCGGCGATGGGCGCCCGCTACGAGCGGCGGGCGGCGTCGTCGTCGGCCGCACCGGGCGGCGCCGAGCGGCCGGCGGTCGAGCGGGGCGCCCGGGACGCGTGGGACGCGCTGGACCGGGGCGAGGACCCGACGGTCAGCTGACCGGCTGGGCCTCGCGCGCGTCCCGGCGCTCACGGGCCGCGGCCCGGGCGGCGGCCAGCTCGGCCACCAGCCGCTCCAGCTCCCGACGCTGTGCGGCCCGGGCGCGATCGGCGCAGACCGCCTCCCAGGCGTTGCCCCGGGCGGTACGGGTGCGGCCGTCGCCCGCCACCGCGCGTTCCAGCGTGTGCACCACGCCGACGGCGAGGGAGGCGACGGTCCGGGAGATGGTGGTCAGGCCCATGGTCTGGTTCGGCCCGTTGACGCTCACTGGTTCACCCCGCACGAGATCGTTGGTGACGGTCGGCAGCCGCCTCGTCGAGTCTGCCCGAGGACCATGCTGCCGGGCTCACGTTTCGGCGCCGTGAAGCCCAGGTCAACGGTCCGACAGAGGGAGCGACCAGGGCAGGGCCGGAGGTCCTTGAGCTTGGTCACAGTCGCGCGGGACCCGCCCCGCTGCGGCGCGGGAGCGGCCGTGGTGAGATAGGGCATGGGCGGCGATCGATACCCACGGTGGCGCTGCGTGACACCGCGTTCACCAGAAGTCGGCCATCATGCCACAGCCCGTTTCGTGAGGTGCGCCATACCCCCCGGCACGTGTCGCCAGGTGGCGCCCCCTAGCATCGGCCCATGACACCCGGAGAGGGGAGTCCGTTGGTGACTGCTGAGCATGCGCACGCGGAGGGGGACGACGCCGCAGGGGCGCCGTCCGCAGGCGTGCTCGACGAGATCCTGGCCGGCGTCCGCGAGGACGTGGCCCGGCGCCAGGAGCAGGTTCCGCTGGAGCGGATCCGCGAGCTGGCCGCGGCCGCGCCGCCGCCGCTGGACGCGTACGCGGCGCTGCGCCGGCCCGGCGTGGCCGTGATCGCCGAGGTGAAGCGCTCGTCGCCGTCCAAGGGGCGGTTGGCCGAGATCGCGGACCCGGCCGACCTGGCCGGTGACTACGCGGCCGGTGGGGCGCGGGCGATCAGCGTGCTGACCGAGGGCCGCTGGTTCGGCGGGTCGCTGGACGACCTGGCCGCGGTCCGGGCCGCGGTGAACGTGCCGGTGCTGCGCAAGGACTTCGTGGTCTCCAGCTACCAGGTGCACGAGGCGCGGGCGCACGGCGCCGACCTGGTGCTGCTGATCGTCGCCGCGCTGGAGCAGAACGCGCTGGTCGGGCTGCTGGAGCGGATCGAGTCGCTGGGCATGACCGCGCTGGTCGAGGTGCACACCGAGGAGGAGGCGGACCGGGCCCTGGAGGCCGGCGCCCAGGTGATCGGTGTCAACGCCCGTGACCTGCGTACCCTGGAGGTCGACCGCTCGGTGTTCGAGCGGATCGCGCCCGGCCTGCCCAGCAACGTCGTCAAGATCGCCGAGTCCGGCGTGCGCGGCCCGCACGACCTGATCCGCTACGCCTCGGCCGGCGCCGACGCCGTCCTGGTGGGCGAGGGACTGGTCACCCAGAAGAGCCCCCGTGAGGCGGTCGCCGAGCTGGTCAACGCCGGTAACCACCCGGCCACGCCCCGCCCGGTGCGCTGACCCGCGCCGGGCCACCCGATCCGAGAGGACGCCCGCGATGAGCGCCGCACCCGCAGCCGGCCAGGTCCCCGACGCCGCCGGCCACTTCGGCCGGTTCGGCGGCCGGTTCGTCCCCGAGGCGCTGGTCGCCGCGCTGGACGAGCTGGACGCGGCGTACCGCAAGGCGATGGGCGACGAGGAGTTCCTCGCCGAGTTCGACGCGCTGCTGCGCGACTACGCCGGCACCCCCTCGAAGCTGTACGAGGCCCGGCGGCTGTCCGCCCAGCTCGGCGCCCGGATCCTGCTCAAGCGGGAGGACCTCAACCACACCGGCGCGCACAAGGTCCGCAACGTCCTCGGCCAGGCGCTGCTCACCCGGCGGATGGGCAAGCGACGGGTGATCGCCGAGACCGGCGCCGGCCAGCACGGCGTGGCCACCGCGACCGCCGCCGCCCTGTTCGACCTCGAGTGCGTCGTCTACATGGGCGAGGTGGACACCGAGCGGCAGGCGCTCAACGTGGCCCGGATGCGCATGCTCGGCGCCACCGTCGTCCCGGTCACCACCGGCTCGCGCACGCTCAAGGACGCGATGAACGAGGCGATGCGGGACTGGGTCGCCAACGTCGACACGACCCACTACCTGATCGGCACCGCCGCCGGGCCGCACCCGTTCCCGGAGATGGTCCGGGACTTCGTGCGCGGCATCGGTGTCGAGGCCCGCCAGCAGTGCCTGGACCTGACCGGCGCGCTGCCGGACGCGGTCGCGGCCTGCGTCGGCGGCGGCTCCAACGCGCTGGGCATCTTCCACGCCTTCGTGCCCGACACCGGGGTTCGGCTCTACGGCTTCGAGGCCGGCGGCGAGGGCGTCGCCACCGGCCGGCACGCGGCCAGCATCACCGGCGGCTCGTCGGGCGTGCTGCACGGCACCCGCACGTACGTCCTGCAGAACGCCGACGGCCAGACCATCGAGTCGCACTCGATCTCGGCCGGCCTGGACTACCCGGGCGTCGGGCCGGAGCACGCCTGGCTGCACGACACCGGCCGGGCGACCTACCTGCCGGTCGACGACGCCGAGGCGATGGCCGCGTTCGAGCTGCTCTGCCGCACCGAGGGCGTGATCCCGGCGATCGAGAGCGCGCACGCACTGGCCGGCGCCAAGCGGATCGCCCCGGAGCTCGCCGCCGAGCTGGGCCGCGAGCCGGTGATCGTGGTCAACCTCTCCGGTCGGGGCGACAAGGACGTCCACACCGCCGGGGCGTACTTCGGCATCCTCGACAAGGAGTGACTGCGTGAGCCGCATCGGGGTCGCGTTCGACAAGGCCCGGGCCGACGGGCGGGCCGTGCTGATCGGCTGCATGCCGGCCGGCTTCCCGACCGTCGAGGGCAGCATCGCCGCCATGACCGCCATGGTCGAGGCGGGTGTGGACGTCATCGAGGTGGAGATCCCCTACTCCGACCCGGTGATGGACGGCCCGGTCATCCAGAAGGCCAGCGACATCGCCCTGGCCGGCGGCGTACGCACCGCCGACGCGCTGCGCGTGGTCGAGGCGGTCGCCGCGACCGGGGCGTCCGTGGTGACGATGACCTACTGGAACCCCATCGAGCAGTACGGCCCGGACGCGTTCGCCCGCGACATGGCCGCCGCCGGCGGCACCGGCCTCATCACGCCCGACCTGATCCCCGACGAGGCGGCCGAGTGGCTGGCCGCCTCCGACGCGCACGGCCTGGACCGGACGTTCCTGGTGTCGCCGTCCTCCACCGACGCGCGGCTGCGGATGACCGTCGAGCACTGCCGTGGCTTCGTCTACGCCACCGCGATCATGGGCGTCACCGGCGCCCGGTCGCGGACCTCCGACGCCGCCCCGATCCTGGTCTCCCGGCTGCGCGAGGTCACCGACCTGCCGGTCGGCGTCGGGCTGGGCGTGGGCACCGGCGCGCAGGCCGCGACCGTCGCCGGCTACGCCGACGCGGTGATCGTGGGCAGCGCGCTGGTCCGGTGCGTGCTCGACGCCCCGGACCAGGCCGCCGGCCTCACCGCCCTGCGCACGCTCAGCGCCGAACTGGCCGAAGGCGTCCGCAACCCGGTCCGCTGACCGTCTCCGCCAGCCGTCCGGCACTTGTCGGCTCGCATCGGGCGCCGTCAGGCCGGTGTCGGGCGCCGTCGGGCCGGTGTCGGGCGCCGTCGGGCCGGTGTCGGGCTCCTGTCGGGTCTCCGCGCTCGCACCGGCACCGCTCAGACTCGCACCGGGCACCGGGCACCGGGCACCGGGCGCTGGGCGCTGGGCAGGCTCGGACCGGGTGCCGGGCTGGCTCGCGCCGGGTGCCGGGCAGGCTTGCGCCGGGTGCCGGGCAGGCTTGCGCCGGGTGCCGGGCAGGCCTCGCGCCGAACCCGTCGGTTTCCCGCCGCCCGAGGTCGGGCCACCCCCACCGCACGCCTTTCGAGCTGAGTCGTTTGTGATATCGCGCTGCCCCGAGGGACGCAGCGGGCCGCCTCCACGCGCAGTCGACACCACGCCGCCGGGAATGCGCTGCGTGGCTCACCCCGATACCGCCGGTCCGGCCGAGTGGCGTCCGGTCCTGCGCCCTCCCGGTGGTGACCGCCGTCCTGGCGAGATCCCCCGTGCGCTGAGTCGTTACTGATATCAGCTCGACAGGCGTCGGAAAGAGACCCAGCCCGGCCGAGCGAGTCGAGGCGGCCTTGTCCGGCTGACGGTCTGCCCGAGGCCGACCCCGTCACAGTCGCGGCTCGCCTCGCGTGGGCCGCGACTTCGCGTGGGCCGCGACTTCGCGTGGGCCGCGACTTCGCGTCGGCCCCTGCTCGGCGTCGGCCCTCGATCGGCGTCAGCCCGCTCAGCGCCGGTGCCGCTCAGCGCCGGCCGGTGTCGAAGCCACCTGGCGACCGCTGGCCGGGCGGCGTGCCGACGCCGTCGGACGGATGCGCGTCCGGCGGCGGCGGGTCGGCGGCGGGCGTGTTCCGGAGCACGCCGGAACGGCCGGCGAGCGCGTCCGCGACGGCGGCCCGGGTGGCGGGGGTGAGCGCGCGGGGCAGTGCGACCGAGGGGTGCCACTCGGGATGGCAGCCGGGTGCCGATTCGCCGGCCGGAGCGCCACCCGTCGGCCGGGCGCGGAACACGTGCACCAGGACGTCCGGCGCGGGGCCGCAACGGCCGGCCGGGGGCACGGGAGCGCTCGGATCGGCGACCCGGTAGAGGCCGACCAGGTCGACCAGGTCGACGAGCCATCCGGTCTCCGCGCGGATCGACCGGACGGCGGCGTCGGGCTGGTTCTCGTCGTGGCGCAGCCGCCCGCCCGGCAGGCCCCAGCGGGGCACGCCGCCGGAGCGCCGGCAGAGCAGGACCCGGCCGGACCCGTCGCTGACGACCGCGGCGACCGCCCAGGTGAGCGCGCTCATGGACAAAGAGCGTACGGCCGCGCAAACCAGAAGTCATGCGGCTCCACGACGCGGCGGACCGGGGTGCCGCACACACGGTCCGCACCGGTACCGTGTGCACCCGTGACCCTCGCCCCGATGACCCCACTGGCGGCCATGCCCAGCCCCAGCACCGCCGTCTGGCAGCTCGGTCCCTTTCCGATCCGGGCGTACGCGCTCTGCATCATCGCCGGCATCGCGGTGGCCTGCGTGGTCACCGAGTACCGGCTGCGCCGCCGTGGCGTTGCCCCGGGTGCCGTGCTCGACATCGCCGTCTGGGCGGTGCCGGCGGGCATCATCGGTGCCCGGATCTACCACGTGATCACCTCGCCGGAGAAATACTTCGGCGCCGGCGGTGAGCCGATCAAGGCGCTCTACATCTGGGAGGGTGGCCTCGGCATCTGGGGCGCGGTGGCCGGCGGCGCGGTGGGCGCCTGGCTCGCCGCCCGGCAGTTGGGCATCCCGCTCACCGTGGTGGCCGACGCGCTGGCGCCGGGGATGCCGCTGGCCCAGGCGATCGGCCGGCTGGGCAACTGGTTCAACAACGAGCTGTACGGCGGGCGGACGACCCTGCCCTGGGGTCTCGAGGTGCACGTGATGGACCCGGACAACCCGGGTCACGCGTTGCGCGACGACGCCGGCAACCCGGTCCTGCAACCCGGGCTCTACCACCCGACGTTCCTCTACGAACTGCTCTGGAACGTCGGCGTCGCCGCGCTGGTGCTGATCCTGGACCGCCGGCTGCGGCTGGGCCGGGGCCGTGCCTTCGCGCTCTACGTGATGGGTTACACGGTGGGCCGGTTCTGGATCGAGCTGATGCGCACCGACGAGGCCAACCACATCCTCGGCGTGCGGCTCAACGTCTGGACCGCCGCGCTGGTCTTCCTCGGCGCGCTCGTCTACTTCGTGCGGGTCCGCGGTCCCCGGGAATACCTCGTCCCGGTGGGTGAGCCGGCCGCCCCGGTGGCACCGGCCGGCGACGTGTCCCAGGTCGACCTCTCGGCCGGCGAGGCCGGCGCGCGGCCGGTCGCGCCGGAGGGCTACCGGGTGGTGACCGAGGACCAGTTCCGCGCGTACCGGGAGACCGGTGCGCTGCCCCCGACGGAACCGGCGGCGACCGGCGACGCGGACCGTGCGGCGGCCGACGACGACGCGGACCGTGCGGCGGCCGACGACGACGCGGACCGTGCGGCGGCCGACGACGACGCGGACCGTGCGGTGATCGACGACGACGCGGTCCGGCCGGACCGCGCGGCGACCGACGGCCCGGACGACGCGTCGGCCGACCGGGCCGGGGCCGGCGACGATCCGGCCGGGTCGGACCACACGGGCGGGGTCGACCGCGCGGACGCCGGTCGGGCGGACGCCGGCGGGCGACCGACGGACCGGGACAGCTGAGCGGGGGAGTCATGCGCAGCGCGGTGGTGGTCGGCGCCGGCCTCGGCGGGATGGCGGTGGCCGGCGCGCTGGCCCGCTCCGGATGGCGGGTCACGCTGCTGGAACGCTCCGACCGGGTCCGGCCGGAGCCGACCGCCGTGGTGCTGTGGCCCAACGGGGTACGCGCGCTGCGCGCCCTCGGGCTCGGCGCCGGGCTGGACGCGATCGCCACGCCGTTGCCCGACGGCGGCATCCGTCGCCCGGACGGGCAGTGGCTGGTGCAGCCCCGGCCCACGCCGGCCGACCGGATGCCGGTGGTGGTGCACCGGGAGGACCTGCACGACGCGCTCATCGCCGGGCTGGGCGACCAGGTGGAGCTGCGCACCGGGGTGAGTGTGCGCAGCGTACGCGCGGTGCCCGGCGAACGTCCCGCGGTGGGCGACGGCCGGCACACGGTCGAGGCCGACCTGGTGGTGGCCGCCGACGGCACCGACAGCGAGATCCGCCGGCAGCTCTGCCCGGAGACGACGGTGGTGAGTTCCGGCTGCGCCGCCTGGCGGGCGGTGATCCCCTGGTACCGCGCGCCGCAGCTCCCCGCCGACCAGCCGGTGCACGGCGAGACGCTGGGCGCCGGCTACCGGTTCGTGGCCGCCTCGCTCGGTGAGCGGGGCACCGCCGGCGCCTCCCGCCGGGGCGGCATCTACTGGGTGGCCACCGCCGCCGGCGCGCCCCGCCCCGAGCCGCCGGAGATCCAGCTCGCCCTGCTCAAGCGCTGGTACGCGGGCTGGCCCGCGCCGATCGCCACGCTGCTCGAGGCGACCGACCCGGCGGACGTGGTGCAGCAGGAGATCCGCGAGTTGCGACCGCTGCCCCGGGCGTACGGCTTCCCGGTCGGCCCGGGCGGTGTGGTGCTGCTCGGCGACGCCGCGCACGCGATGCCGCCGCACCTGGGGCAGGGCGCCTGCCTGGCGTTCGAGGACGCGGCCACGCTCGCCGGGCTGCTGCGCGAGTCGCGGCTGCCCGACGCGGTGACCGGCTACGACCGGTTGCGCCGGCCGCGCGCGGCCACCATGGTGCGGCAGACCCGCCGGATGTCGGCGGTGCTGCAGACCCGGGGCCGGCTGGCGCTGCGCGCCCGGGACGCGGCGCTCGGCACGATCAGCCCGCGGATGCGCAACACGGCCGCCGCGGCGGCCGCCGCCTGGCAGCCGCCGTCCTGACCGCCTCGCGCGTCCCTCGTCCGGTCGGCGCGCTGGTCAGATGACGGCGGCCGGCTCGGCGATGCAGGCGGTGCCGACCCGGCGGAAGCCGACCCGCAGGTAGACCCGGGCGATGTCCTCGCTGCCGGCGCTCAGGAAGACCAGGTCGGTGCCGGCGGCGCGCAGCTCCCGGGCCAGCGTGGCGGTGACCGCGGCGCCCAGGCCGCGTCGGCGGGCGGAGGGCAGCGTGGCCACGCCGGCGATCTCCGCCACGTCGTCCACCCGCATCGCCATGCCGCTGGCCAGCGCGCCCTCCTGCGGGGTGCCGGCGAGCGCCGATACGCGCCGGCCGTCGGCCACCCGGGCGGCCTCCTCCTCCAGCGCCTCCACGTCGAGGCGGGCCACCGCGGCGTCCCGCTCGGCCGGCCCGGCCTCGCCGCGTGCGGTGCCGCCGTTCGCGAAACCGACAGCGGCGACGGCCCGGCGCAGCGCGATGTCCGCGGCGAAGCCCGGGTCGCCCGGGTCCAGCACCCGCACCGGTACGTCGCTGAGCGTCCCCGGTTCGGGCAGCAGCTCGGGTTCGAGCAGCATGAGCGGCGCCTCCAGCACGCTCAGCCCCGCCGAGCGGGCCACCGCGAGCAGCTCCGGCTGGTGCTCGTGCACCCACTCGAACGCCTCCGGCAGGCCCAGCTCCCGCTGCCGGGCGCGGACGGCGGTCACCTCGGCCAGGGTGGGCGTCTCGGTGGCGTCGAGCCGGGGGCGGGCGTAGAACGGCCATCCGGCCCCGTCGCGGACGAAGAGCACCAGGGAGTCGAACTCCTCGGTCCGGGCCCCGTCGCGGGGCACCGCGTCGTAGAAACGCTCCAACCGGTCGAGTGCGTCAGCTCGTACGACATCCACCGCGCGAGACTACACGTCCCAGATTCTGGAAGTGTGATCAATCTGAACTGGCCTTGCGCCGGACGCCCTAACGTAGACTCAATAAACCCCAGAGGGCCGACGTCGTCCCCACCATGATCCAACCTGAGTGACGACAGGAGGCCCGGTGGCCTTTCCGTACCCTCTCAGCCCGCAGCCGGCCCCACGGACGACGGGGCTCTACGACCCCGCGTACGAGCACGACGCCTGCGGCGTGGCCTTCGTGGCCGACCTGCACGGGCGGCGCTCGCACCAGGTCGTCGCGAACGGCCTCGGGGCGCTCTGCCGGCTGGACCACCGGGGCGCCCGGGGCGCGGAGCACAACACCGGTGACGGCGCCGGCATCATGATCCAGGTGCCGGACGCGTTCCTGCGCGCCGTGGTCGACTTCCCGCTGCCCCCCGCCGGCCAGTACGCGACCGGTCTGGTGTTCCTGCCCGACGACGACGCGGCCGAGGCGCGCGCCCGCCAGGTGGTGGACAAGTACGCGCTGGTCGAGGGCGCCGACGTGCTCGGCTGGCGCGAGGTGCCGACCGACGCGTCCGGGCTGGGCGAGACCGCGCTCGCGGCCATGCCCCGGGTGCGGCAGTTGTTCGTGGCCGCGCACCGGCTGACCGACTCGCCGGCCGGCCCGGCCGGCTCCCCGCTGGCCGGGCTCGACCTGGACCGGGTGGCGTTCTGCCTGCGCAAGCAGGTCGAGCGGGAGACCACCGAGCGGGGCGTGCCGGCGTACTTCCCGTCGCTGTCCGGCCGCACGATGGTGTTCAAGGGCATGCTCACCCCGGACCAGCTCCCGGCGTTCTACCCGGAGCTGACCGACGAGCGGGTGGTCAGCGCCATCGCGCTGGTGCACTCGCGCTTCTCCACCAACACGTTCCCGTCCTGGCCGCTGGCGCACCCGTACCGCTTCATCGCGCACAACGGCGAGATCAACACGATTCGCGGCAACCGCAACTGGATGCAGGCCCGGGAGGCGCTGCTGCGCAGCCCGAGCATCCCCGGCAACATCCGCCGCGTCTTCCCGGTGTGCACGCCGGCCGCGTCGGACTCGGCGAACTTCGACGAGGTGCTCGAACTGCTGCACCTGGCCGGGCGGAGCCTGCCGCACGCGGTGCTCATGATGATCCCCGAGGCCTGGGAGAACGACCCGGACATGCGCGCCGACAAGCGCGCGTTCTACCGCTTCCACGCCAGCCTGATGGAGCCGTGGGACGGCCCCGCCTCGGTCGCCTTCACCGACGGCGAGATCGTCGGCGCGGTGCTGGACCGCAACGGTCTGCGTCCGGGCCGCTGGTGGCACACCTCCGACGGCCTGGTGGTGCTGGGTAGCGAGGCGGGCGTGCTCGACCTCGACCCGACCACGGTGGTGGCCAAGGGCCGGCTCCAGCCCGGCCGGATGTTCCTGGTCGACACCGTCAACGGTCGGATCGTCTCCGACGACGAGATCAAGACCGAGCTGGCCGCCGCGCAGCCGTACCAGGAGTGGCTGCACGCCGGCCTGATCGAGCTGGACGACCTGCCGCCGCGCGAGCACACCGTCTACACCCACGACTCGGTACGCCGCCGCCAGCAGACGTTCGGCTACACCGAGGAGGAGCTGAAGATCCTGCTCGGCCCGATGGCCCGCAGCGGCGCGGAGCCGATCGGCTCGATGGGCACCGACACCCCGATCGCCCCGCTGTCCACCCGGCCGCGGCTGCTCTACGACTACTTCCACCAGCTCTTCGCCCAGGTCACCAACCCGCCGCTGGACGCCATCCGGGAGGAGCTGGTGACCAGCCTGGCGTCCACCATCGGGCCGGAGGGCAACCTGCTCGACCCGGGCCCGGCGAGCTGCCGGCAGATCGTGCTGCCCTACCCGGTGATCGACAACGACGAGCTGGCCAAGATCCTCTCCATCGACGAGGACGGCGACCTGCCCGGCTTCAAGGCGGTCCGGGTCTCGGGTCTCTACCGGATCCGGGACGGCGGCGCCGGCATCAAGGCCCGGCTGACCGAGATCTGCCGGCACGTGTCCGAGGCGATCGAGGACGGCGTACGGATCCTGGTGCTCTCCGACCGGGACTCCAACGCCGACCTGGCGCCGATCCCGTCGCTGCTGCTCACCGCCGCGGTGCACCAGCACCTGGTGCGCGAGCAGACCCGGACCCAGGTGGCGCTGGTCGTCGAGTCCGGCGACTGCCGCGAGGTGCACCACGCGGCCGTGCTGATCGGCTACGGCGCGGCGGCGGTCAACCCGTACCTCGCCTTCGAGTCGGTCGAGGACATGATCTCCACCGGCGCGCTGGCCGGTGTGGAGCCGGTGAAGGCGGTCCGCAACTACGTCAAGGCGCTCGGCAAGGGCGTCCTGAAGATCATGTCCAAGATGGGCATCTCCACCGTGTCGTCGTACTGCGGGGCGCAGGTGTTCGAGGCGGTCGGCCTGGACACGCGCCTGGTCGACCGCTACTTCCGCGGCACGCCGAGCACGATCGGCGGGATCGGGCTGGCCGAGATCCACACCGAGGTGGCCGCCCGGCACGCGCGGGCCTGGCCGGCGCCGGGCGCACAGATCAGCGACCGGCTGGAGGTCGGCGGCGAGTACCAGTGGCGCCGCGAGGGCGAGCTGCACCTGTTCAACCCGGAGACGGTCTTCCTGCTCCAGCACGCCACCCGCAGCCGCCAGTACGACGTGTTCCGGCAGTACACCGCCAAGGTCGACGAGTTGGCCGCGCAGGCGGGCTCGCTGCGCGGGCTGTTCACGCTGCGCACCGGCGTCCGCCCGGCGGTGCCGCTGGACGAGGTCGAGCCGGCCACCGAGATCGTCAAGCGCTTCGCCACCGGTGCCATGTCGTACGGGTCGATCTCCGCGGAGGCGCACGAGACGCTCGCGATCGCGATGAACCGGCTGGGCGGCAAGTCCAACACCGGCGAGGGCGGCGAGGACGTCGAGCGGCTGCACGACCCGGCGCGCCGCTCGGCGGTCAAGCAGATCGCCAGCGGCCGGTTCGGCGTGACCAGCGAATACCTGGTCAACGCGGACGACCTCCAGATCAAGATGGCGCAGGGCGCGAAGCCCGGCGAGGGCGGGCAGCTGCCCGGCAACAAGGTCTGGCCGTGGATCGCGCGGACCCGGCACGCCACCCCGGGTGTCGGCCTGATCTCCCCGCCGCCGCACCACGACATCTACTCCATCGAGGACCTGGCCCAGCTCGTGCACGACCTGAAGTGCGTCAACCCGGCCGCCCGGGTGCACGTCAAGCTGGTCAGCGAGGTGGGTGTGGGCACGGTGGCGGCCGGCGTGGCCAAGCTGAAGGCCGACGTCATCCTCATCTCCGGGCACGACGGCGGCACCGGCGCGTCGCCCCTCAACTCGCTCAAGCACGCCGGCACCCCGTGGGAGCTGGGCCTGGCCGAGGCGCAGCAGACGCTGCTGCTCAACAAGCTGCGCGACCGGGTCACCGTGCAGGTCGACGGCCAGCTCAAGACCGGCCGGGACGTGCTGGTCGCGGCGCTGCTCGGCGCCGAGGAGTTCGGCTTCGCCACCGCCCCGCTGATCGTCGAGGGCTGCGTGATGATGCGGGTCTGCCACCTGGACACCTGTCCGGTCGGCATCGCCACCCAGAACCCGGTGCTGCGCGAGCGGTTCACCGGCCGGCCCGAGTTCGTGGAGAACTTCTTCCTCTTCCTCGCCGAGGAGGTCCGGGGCTACCTGGCCGAGCTGGGTTTCCGCAGCATCGACGAGGCGATCGGGCACACCGAGCTGCTCGACGTGGCCGGCGCGATCGACCACTGGAAGGGCCACGGGCTCGACCTGGGCCGGGTGCTGCACCTGCCGGAGCTGCCCGAGGGCGCGGCCCGGCGCGGCGTCCGTGCCCAGGACCACGGCCTCGACGCGGCGCTGGACAACCGGCTCATCGAGCTGGCCGGCCCGGCGCTGCGCGACGGCACCCCGGTCCGGGTCGAGGTCGAGGTGCGCAACGAGCACCGCAGCGTGGGCGCGATGCTGGGCGGCGAGGTGACCCGCCGGTTCGGCGGCGCCGGGCTGCCCGACGACACCGTCGAGTTCCTGCTGCGCGGCACCGCCGGGCAGTCGTTCGGCGCGTTCCTGCCACGCGGGGTCACGCTGCGCCTGCACGGCGACGCCAACGACTACGTCGGCAAGGGACTGTCCGGCGGGCGGATCGTGGTCCGGCCGGACGCCGACGCGCCGTTCGTCGGCGCCGAAGCCGAGCCGGGCCGCCGCGCCGAGGACCAGATCATCGCCGGCAACACGATCCTCTACGGCGCCACCGGCGGCGAGGTGTTCCTGCGCGGTCGGGTCGGCGAGCGGTTCGCGGTGCGCAACTCCGGCGCGGCCGCGGTGGTCGAGGGTCTCGGCGACCACGGTTGCGAGTACATGACCGGCGGCACGGTGGTGGTGCTCGGTCCGACCGGGCGCAACTTCGCCGCCGGTATGTCCGGCGGCACCGCGTTCGTGCACCGGCTCGACCGCCGGCTGGTCAACGCCGAGCTGGTCGACCTGTCGCCGCTGCGCGACGAGGAGCGCGACCGGCTGCACGAGCTGGTCCAGCGGCACTTCGCCGAGACGGACTCGGCGGTCGCCGAGGACCTGCTCAAGCGCTGGCCGCAGGCGGTGGAGGAGTTCACCGCCGTGGTGCCCCGGGACTACCGCCGGGTCATGGAGATCATGCGGGCCGCCGAAGCCGCCGGCCGGAACGTCGACGACGCGGTGATGAGTGCCCTCTCTCCCGCCCCGGTACCACCCGCGCCCCGGGTGGTCGCCCAGGAGGTGGCTCGTGCCTGACCCGAACGGTTTCCTGCGCTACGACCGGCGGCTGCCCGCCCGCCGCCCGGTGCCGGTGCGGATCACCGACTGGCGGGAGGTCTACCCGCCGGCCGGCGAGGAGCTGGTCCGCGAGCAGGCCACCCGGTGCATGGACTGCGGCATCCCGTTCTGCCACGACGGCTGCCCGCTGGGCAACCGCATCCCGGACTGGAACGACCTGGTCCGCACCGGCAACTGGGACGCGGCGGTGGAGTCGCTGCACGCCACCAACAACTTCCCCGAGTTCACCGGCCGGCTCTGCCCGGCGCCGTGCGAGGCGGCCTGCGTGCTCGGCCTGGGCGGCCAGCAGCCGGTCACCATCAAGCAGGTCGAGGTGGAGATCGCCGACGCGGCGGTGGCCCGGGACGGCCTGCGTCCCCGGCCCGCCTCCACCCCTACCGGCCGGTCGGTCGCGGTGGTCGGCTCCGGCCCGGCCGGGTTGGCCGCCGCGCAGCAGCTCGCCCGCGCCGGTCACACGGTCACCGTGTACGAGCGCGACGACGCGATCGGCGGCCTGCTCCGCTACGGCATTCCCGACTTCAAGTTGGAGAAGCAGCACGTCGACCGCCGGGTCGCCCAGCTCACCGCCGAGGGGGTGCGGTTCCGCACCGGCGTCGAGGTCGGCGTCGACGTGACCGCCGACCAGCTGCGCGCCGAGCACGACGCGGTGCTGCTCGCCTGCGGCGCGCTCCAGGGCCGGGACACCCCGGGCACCCCGGGCCGGGCGCTGCGCGGCGTGCACCAGGCGATGTCGCACCTGGTGGCCGCGAACCGGGTGGTGGCGGCCGCGGGCGACGGGCGGCCCGCCCTGGCCGTGCTGCCGGACGGCACGCCGATCGACGCGGCCGGCAAGCACGTGGTGATCATCGGTGGTGGCGACACCGCGGCGGACTGCCTGGGCGTGGCCCACCGGCAGGGCGCGGCCGGCGTACACCAGCTCGACCTCTACCCGCAGCCCCCGACGGAGCGGGACGGCGCGCGGGACCCGTGGCCGACCTGGCCGTGGGTGCTGCGGTCCTATCCGGCCCACGAGGAGGGCGGGGAGCGGGTCTTCGCGGTGGCGGTGCAGGAGTTCGTCGACGACGGCACCGGGCAGGTCCGCGCCGTGCGCGTCGCCGAGGTGACCGTGGAGAAGGTCGACGGCCGGCGCATCGTCACCCCGCTGCCCGGATCCGAGCGGGAGATCCCGGCCGACCTGGTGCTGCTCGCGATCGGCTTCGAGGGCACCGAGGAACAGCCGCTGCTGGCCCAGTTCGGGGTGACCCGCAACGGCCGGGGCGCGGTCGACGCCCGACCCGACTGGCAGACCGACGCCGACGGGGTCTTCGTCGCCGGGGACATGCACCGGGGCGCCTCGCTGATCGTCTGGGCGATCGCCGAGGGGCGGGCCGCGGCGGCGGCCATCCACGCGTACCTGGGCGGGGTGGGCGAGCTGCCCGCCCCGGTCGACCCGGCCCGGCAGCCACTCGCCGCGTAAGGAGGGGCCCCCTGTTAACGCCTCCGGTAGAGCAGGGGGCCCCTCTTAACAGCTGTGTCGGGGCGGGACGCCCGGTATCGCACCGACCCGGACCGGGTGTCCGGGTCGCCCGGTGACACCTGCCACCAACTGTCGCCGCGACGTTTCCTCCGCCGCCAGACTTGGCGACCGGCCGGACCTCACGAGGGTCCGGCCTTCGTCATGTCGCTGTCGTCAACGGGGGAGATCGTCGTGGCTCTCGGCGCCACGTTCGCCGCGCTGCGCCACCGGAACTACCGGATCTGGGCGGGCGCCGGCTTCGTGTCGGTCACCGGCACCTGGATGCAGGTGCTCGGCGTCAACTGGTTCGTGCTCGCGGAGACCGGCTCCGCCACCTCGATGGGCCTCACCGTCCTGCTCCAGGCGCTGCCCACGCTGCTGCTCAGCGTGTGGGGCGGCGCACTGGCCGACCGCCTGCCCGCCAAGCCGCTGCTGGTCACCGCGCAGGCGGCGCACGCGGTGCTGGCCGCCGGCCTGGCCGTGGTGGCGCTCACCGGCGCCGGAGGTCTGCCGGCCGTCTACGCGATCTCGCTGGCCACCGGCGCGGTGTCGGCGATCGAGGGGCCGGTGCTGGGCCGCTGGGCGTCCACCCTGGTGGACCGGGAGAGCCTCGGCAACGCGCTCGCGCTCGGTTCGTTGACCAACTCCGCCGGGCGGATCCTCGGCATGAGCGTGGGCGCCGTGGTGGTCGCCGCCGTCGGCCCGGCGCTGCTGTTCGCCGTCAACGCGGCCAGCTTCGTGGCGGTCGTGGTCGCACTGCTGGCCGTACGCGAGGGGGAGCGGCACACCGGCGGGCCGGTGGCGGCCGACGCGGGCCCGGCGGACGGCGGGATCCGGGCCGGGTTCCGCTACCTGCGGGGTCAGCCGGTGGTGCTGGTCGCGCTGGCGCTGTCGTTCGTGCTGGGCAGCCTGGGCCGCAACTACCAGGTGACCATGGCGGCGATGAGCGACGGGCCGCTGGGCGGCGGCGCGTCCGGCTACGGCTTCCTGTCCACCGTCTTCGCCGTCGGCGCGGTGCTCGGCGCGCTGGTCGCGGCCCGCCGCGCCGAGCTGGGCTACGCGGTGCTGGTCGGCGCGGGGCTGCTCGCCAGCGCGCTGCAGATCGTGGCCGGGCTGGCCCCGGGCACGGCGAGCTTCGCCGCGGTGATCCTGCCGGTGGCGGCGGCGGCCGTGGTCATCGACACCACGGTCGGCGCCCGCGCGCAGCTGGACACCGACTACGCGATGCGCGGGCGGGTGCTGGCGGCGCTCGCGGTCACCGGCTCGGTCGCCGCCGCGGTGGGCGCGCCGTTGCTGGGTTGGTTGGCCGAGCACGCCGGCCCCCGCCAGACGCTGGTGCTGGCCGGCGCGGTCAGCGCCGTGGCGACGCTCGCGGCCGGGGTGGCGCTGGACCGGCTGCGCGAGCGCCGGCTGGTCCGGACGCCGGTCGCGGTGCGTCGTCCGGTCCGTCGGCTCGCACTCGTGCCGCCCGCGGTGCGGCGTCCGGTCCGTCGGCTCACGCTCGTGCCGGTCGCGGTGCGTCGTCCGGTCCGTCGGGTGGCGGCGAGCGCCGTCCGGGTGGTGCGGCCGGTCCGGCGTGCCGTGCCGGTCCCGTCCGGGCCGACTCCGACCGTCGCGGCGGGTGTCGCGCCGACCGTCATGGCCGGTCGGCCGGTCCCGGCGTCACGGCCCGGGGTCCGTCCCGGCACGGCCCGGCCGGCGTCGGCCGCCGCCCGGGTGGACGCGGGCCGCCGCTGAGGTGGGCCACGTCATGCCCGCCGGGGCCCCGCGGGCACGATGATCATCGTTACGCTGCGGGCATGGACGTCGAGGTACGCCTGCGGCGCATCCGCCGCTGGCTCTGGGTCGTGGTGGTGGGGCTCTTCCTCAGCGGGGTGACCGCGTTCCCGCTGGAGATCGAGGTCCGGTGGTTGCTCGCGGCGCTCGACCCGCTCGCCGGGCGGCTCCCGGCGCTGGTCGGCTGGATCGAGCGGGTCCACGACGGGCTGGTGGCCGCCGACCGGGACTACCCGTTCCTGCTCTACGGCACCGACTGGCTGGCGTTCGCCCATCTGGTGCTGGCGGTGGCGTTCTGGGGGCCGCTGCGCGACCCGGTGCGCAACGTCTGGGTGGTCCAGGTCGGAATGATCGCCTGCGCCGGCATCGTGCCGCTGGCCCTGATCTGCGGCCCGATCCGGGGCATCCCGTGGTTCTGGACGCTCGTCGACCTCTCGTTCGCGGTCGGCGCGTTCCCGCCGCTCTGGTTCGCCTACCGGCACATCCGCGCGGTCGAGGCGGCCCGCACGCCGGCGACGCCGGTCGGGACGCCCGCGCCGGCGGCCGGCTGACCGGGGCCGTACCCGGTCGCAGCGGGGACCACGGACCCGGGGGCCGGCCCGCCCGGGCCGGCCCCGCCGGTGGGGGAGCGGGCCCGGCCGGTGCCGGTCAGCGGCCGAGCAGGTCGTGCGCGGCCCGGATCTTCGCCCAGGAGGCGGGTCGGGCCGGGGCCGAGGTCGCCCGCGCGGTGGCGCCCACCTCGGGGCGACCGGCGGTGAACAGCCAGGTGGTGAACACCGCGTCCAGGTCGCGACCGGAGACGCGCTCCGCGAGCGCCTGGAACTGCTCGATGGTGCCGTTGCCGTACTGGCGCTGCGCGGTCCAGGCGCGCAGGATCCGGAAGAACGCCGGATCGCCGACGGCCAACCGGATCTGGTGCAGCGCCATCGCGCCCCGGTCGTAGACGGCGTCGTCGAAGATCCGCTCGGCGCCCGGGTCACCGGGGAGCACCTGCCAGAACTCCGAGTCGGCCGGGTAGCTGGAGTAGGTGAAGTCGAACAGCTCCTGGGCGGTGCCCTCGTCCTGCTCCTCCGACCAGAGCCACTCGGCGTACGAGGCGAAGCCCTCGTTCAGCCAGATGTTGCGCCAGGCCGCCACCGAGACCGAGTCGCCGAACCACTGGTGCGCGTTCTCGTGCACCACCACGTACGGGTTCGCGCCGCGCCGCCAGAAGCCGGGGCCGTACACCGGTCGGGTCTGCGTCTCCAGCGCGAAGCCGATGCCGTCGACCGGCCCGGCCACGCCGCCCTGCGCCTCGAACGGGTACGGGCCGAACAGCCCGCTCTCCCAGTCGACGATCTCGGCGGTGCGTTCGATGCTGGCCCGGGCCGCCGGACCGCGCTCGCCCAGCGTGGTGCTGTACGCGTTCACCACCGGCTGCCCGTTCGGTGCGGTGTCGGTGACGATGTCGTACTGTCCGATGGCCAGGAACGCCTGGTAGGTGGCGCCGGGCTTCACGCTGCGCCAGCTCCACCGGGTGCGGTTGCCGGCTTCGGGCAGCGGGTCGCGCGGCTGCACGCCGTTGCTGACCACCTCGACACCGGTCGGCACCGAGACCGAGATGTCCCAGGTGGCCTTGTCCTTCGGGTGGTCGTTGCTCGGATACCACCACCAGGCCGACTCGGGTTCGTTGACCGCGAGCGCTCCGTCGGCGGTGCGGGTCCAGCCGGTGTAGCCGTAGACCGTCGTCTGCGAGGGGACGCCGGCGTACTTCACCACGACGGTGAGCTGCTGGCCCTTGGCCAGGGACCGGGCCGGGGTCACCACCAGCTCGTGGTCGCCGGCCCGGGCGAACGTGGCGACCCAGCCGTTGACCCGGACCGACTCGACGTCGAGCGCGAAGTCGAGGTTGAAGCGGGACAGGTCCTTCCTGGCGGTGGCCAGGATCGTGGTGGTGCCGCTGAGGCGGTCGGTGAACGGCTCGTAGCGCAGCCGGATGTCGTAGTGGTCGACGTCGTAGCCGCCGTTGCCGTAGTCGGGGAAGTAGCTGTCGCCCAGCCCGGGGCCGCCCGGCGTCGGGGTCGCCGCCGCGGGTTGCGGGCCGCCCCGTCCGGTCGGGGCGGCCAGGCCGGGGGCGCCGGTCACGGTGGTGCCGGCGGTGGTGAGGGTCAGGGCGGCGATCGCCGCCGTGAGTGCGCGTCGCACGGGTGGGACTCCCTCCGTCGGGTGTACGCACCGGCCAACTTAATCGACGCATGTAAACGGATCTGGGTCGGCAGCTATTCAATTCTTGCGAATGTTTCGATAGCATTACCGACTAGTAACAAGCACGACCCCTCGGCCACGCGCGCGGTCAACGGGCTCCACCACCCCTGTCCCGTGGAGGTCCTGTCATGTCCCGTCGCGTCCGTACCGCCCTCGCCGCGGTGTTGGCGGCCGTCCTCGGCGCCGTGCTCCTGCCCGGCGCGGCCCGCGCCGCCACCGTCAACTACGTCGCCCTGGGCGACTCCTACTCCTCCGGCGTCGGCGCCGGGCCGTACGACCTCTCCACCTGCCTGCGCAGCCAGAAGTCGTACGCCCCGCTCTGGGCCGCGGCGCACGCGGTCACCAGCTTCCGGTTCCCTGCCTGCGGCGGCGCGGTCACCGCCGACGTCCGCAACAACCAGGTCGGGCAGCTCAGCGCGAGCACCACGCTGGTCACCATCACCATCGGCGGCAACGACGCCGGCTTCGCCGACGTGATGACCAGCTGCCGCTTCGGCAGCACGTCGAGCTGTGAGAGCGCGGTGGCCGGGGCCAAGGCGTTCGCCACCGCCACGCTGCCCGGCCGGCTCGACGCCACCTACGCCGCGATCCGCGAGCGGGCCCCGAACGCCCGGCTGGTGGTGCTGGGCTACCCGCGGCTGTTCGAGACCGGATACTGCGGCCTGCTCGCCATGAGCAGCTACAAGCGCACCATCCTCAACCAGGCCGCGGACGTGCTGAACGGGGTCACCGCCGACCGGGCCGGCGCGGCCGGGGCCACCTTCGTCGACGCCCGGCCGTACTTCACCGGGCACGGTGTCTGCGCGGCCGAGCCGTGGATCCGCGACGTCAGCGGCGTGATCGAGGCGTACCACCCGAACGCGAGCGGCTACCGCTACGGCTACCTGGCCGCGCTGACCGCCGCCATCGGCTGAGGTGTAAGGAGGGGGCCCCTCTTAACGCATTCTGTAGAGGAGGGGCCCCCTTTTAACAACTCACGGGGGTCAGCGGCCCGCCGGCGCCAGGCTGCCGACCGTCTCCGCCGCCACGACCGGCGCGCCGGTCACGCCCGACACCGGTCCCAGCCGCCGCCGTCGAGGTCGCGCGTGGCGCCCGGAGGGGACCGCGAGGGCCGCCAGCGCGGCGGCCAGCGAGATGCCGGTGAGCAGCAGGAAGCCCGCGGTGAAGCCGGCCTCCCGGGGCAACCCGCTCGCCTGCGGGTGAGCGGTGATCACGGCGCTGGCCAGGGCCGCGCCGATCGCGCCGCCGATGGTGCGGATGTTGGCGTTCATGCCGGTCGCGGCGCCGGTCTGTGCGGCCGGCACGCTGGCCACGATGAGGTTGGCCATCGAGGCGAACGCCAACCCGATGCCGAGGCCCACGAGGCCGCCGGCCACGCCGACCTCCCACCGGGTGTCGTGCGCCACGGTGAGCATCGCCGCCGCCGCCACGTTGAACGCCGCGCCGGTGCTCAGCTGCGCCTTGGCGCTGAACCGGGACTCCAGTCGGCCGGCCAGCAGACCGGCGGCGAACATGCCGACCAGCATCGGCAGCATCAGCAGCCCGGCCTGGGTGACGCTGGCGCCGAAGCCGTAGCCGGCGCTGGTCGGGATCTGGGCGAACTGCGGCAGGAACGCGTAGACGGAGAACATCGAGGCGCCGTAGAGCAGCGCGACCAGGTTGGTCGTCCAGACCGCCGGCAGGCGCATCATCCGCAGGTCGATCAGCGGGTTCCCGGCCCGGGCCTCGGCGACCAGCCAGGCCGCCGCCAGCACCACGGCCAGCGTCAGCAGCCCGACCACCCGGCCGGAGCCCCAGCCCCACGCGGCGCCCTTGCTGACCGGCAGCAGCAGCGCCACCAGCCAGCCGGAGAGCAGCAGCGCGCTGAGCCAGTTGATCCGGCCCGGCGTGCGCACCGGCGACGGCGGCACGAACCGGTACGCGGCCACCGCGGTCAGGCCGACCACCACCAGCGGGATCCAGAACAGCCAGCGGTAGCCGAGGGTGGCCACGATCGGGCCGGCCAGCACCACGCCCAGCCCGCCGCCGACGGCGACGACCGCCGAGATCGAGGCGACCGCCGAACTCACCCGGGCGGCCGGGAACTCGTCCCGGATGATGCCGAAGGACAGCGGGAAGACGGCGCCGCCGATGCCCTGGACCACCCGGGCGGCGATCAGCACGCCGATGCTCGGCGCGACGGCCGCCAGCAGGCAGCCCAGCGCCAGCGCGGCGAGCGAGACCACCAGCGTCCGTTCCTTGCCGATCATGTCGCCGACCCGGCCGAGGATCGGCGTGAAGATCGACGCGGAGAGCAGGTAGGCGGTCAGCACCCAGGTCACCGTGTTCGGCGAGGTGTGCAGGTCGTGCTGGATCGTGGGCAGCACCGGGGTGATCAGCGACTGGAGCATCGCGAAGAATCCGGTGCCGGCCGCGAGGACGAGGAACGTCATCCGGCGCGAGCCGCGCCGGGGTGTGTCGATCATGTGGGAGAACTTCCGTTCGGTACGAGGTGAGTGGCCGCTCGCGCGGGTGGGGCGGCGGTGGCGGCCGGGTCGTCGCGGGTGGTCAGCGAACAGCGGGCATGGCGGGACCTCCTGGGGTCCGGGGTCGGTTTCGGTCACCCACGCCGGCCGGACGCGGCCGGGAAGTCCGGAGTACGCTATCCGGAGGGGTGCCTCCACCAACGTAGCGGAGGGATGCCTCCGGTTGCAAGCGGGAGGGAGAGGTGACGCGCGTCATGACCAGCGCCGACCAGCGGGACGAGGTCTTCGCGCGCCGCCCGAAGCGGGCCGACGCCCGGCGCAACTACGACGCGCTGATCGCCGCCGCCCGCGAGGTGTTCGGCGAGTGCGGCGCGGGGGCTTCGCTGGAGGAGATCGCCCGCCGGGCGGGCGTGGGCATCGGCACGCTCTACCGCAACTTCCCCGGCCGGCGGGACCTGTTCGAGGCGGTCTACGTCGAGGAGGTGCGGGCGCTCAGCGCCTCCGCCGCCGACCTGGCCGACCTCGCCCCGTGGGACGCCCTGGTCGGCTGGCTGCACCGGTTCGTCGCCTACGTGGCCACCAAGCGGGCCCTGGCCGAGGAGTTGGTGCACGACTCCGAGGTGTTCCGCAGCTGCCGCACCGAGATCTACGCCGCCGGCGAGCCGCTGCTGCGCCGCGCCCAGGCCGCCGGGGCCGCCCGGCCGGACGCCGACTTCGACGACGTGGTGCGGCTGATCAGCGGGCTCGCGGCGTACCAGTTCCCGGACCCGGCGCAGCGCGACCGGGTGCTGACGATCGCGCTGGACGGCCTGCGCCCACCGGCGACACCCGCCCGATCGTGACGAAAAGTAGCCGGAAGGACGCGCCGGGTAGATAAGGATCTTGTCTTCTGCCTAACATCGCGTTTACGGACATCGAGTGAGGTGGAGGTTGCGGTGACCAGTGCCCCCTACCAGATGCCAGGCTCACTCGTGATCGAGATGAGTGACGACGAGTGGCGCGTCGCGGTCGAGCAGGAACTCGACCAGTTGCACCTCACGTACGGACAGCTCGCCGACATGGCGGAGCGGCGCGACTTCTGCTCGGTCGAAGCCCAGAAGCTCTGGATGTCCATTGGCAACACGCGGCCGTAGTGCGCTCGGGCCGCAGGCTCGAACGTTCGCCGAAACGCTGCAGGGTCTGCTGAACAAAACGGTCTGTGACAACGCGCGGGTCGTGGCGCGAGTGGCAACCGGGCAGGCCGTCGTCGGAACCGACCTCGTCGGGCTCCGATCGAAGCCGGTACGCATGCGCTCGGCGGCTCGCACGAGCATCTGGCTCGATGTGCAGTGCCTTCTCGCGCTCGACCAGGACGAAGGCAGGTTCCTCACCATCGAGGCGTCCTACTGTGCGCTGAAGTTCGGTGACACGCCCGAGCCGCTGCTGCACTACGACTTCCAGCGCGACAAGGAGCAATACACCGAGGCGCACCTGCAGGTATGCGCCACTCATCCCACCTTCGAAACCTTCCTCTCCGAGTTGGGGCGTAAGGGCACCGGCGGGCTGAGCAAGATCCACCTTCCGGTCGGCGGACGTAGATTCCGCCCGGCGCTGGAGGACGTCCTCGAGTGCCTCATCATCGAAGGGCTTGTCGAGGCCAAGAGCGGGTGGCAGCAGCTGATCGAGTCGACCCGTCGGGACTACCGACGCCGGCAGATCGCGGCGGTCGTCCGGCGCAACACCGGCACCGCGATGGCCGAGTTGGAGCGATTGGGCTACCGGGTCGTGCCGCCGGACGACCACGGCCTGCGAGCGCAGATCTCGCGACTGATCACACCTCGCTCGCGTCCTCCGGGCAACAGCCCGAGCGGTAGCGGACCGGCCAACCGTCGCTGATCGTGTTCGGCGTCGACGGTCGGAAAGGCGACACAGCCTGTGGTGGGGGCTGCGCTCCAGAGTGATCCTCCATATCCTGACGTGTTCATCCGTCGGCTATGTGCGTGGAGAGCTGTGGATCAGCGACAGGTACGACGTCTGGCAGAGCAGTCCGCCAACTTCGGCTTCCTCAAGGATCATCCGCTCCTGGTCTGGTACGGCGCGGGCGCCGAGCTGCTCGTCTACGTCGACGCCCAGGCGGCGATGTTCAAGATCCGCGCTTTCGGCGACGAGCTGGCCAAGGACCTGGTGCGCCGCACCGACGCCCGGCCGCAGTCGGAGAAGTTCTTCCACCGGGTGCAGGCGCTCCAGGCCAACGGCACCCTCGTCCCGGACATCTACCGTGCGTTCGACCGGCTGCGGGATCAGGGCAACCGCGCCGTACACGATCACCTGGGCGAGGTGCGCGCGGCGCTGGAGCTGCTGCGGACGTGTTTCGAGCTGGGCGTCTGGTTCCACCGCGCGCTGACCGGCGACCGCGCACCGATCGGCTTCGTGCCGCCCACACCGCCCCCTCAGCAGGTGCCCCAGAGCGTCGCCGACGCGCTCCAGGCCGAACTCGAGCGCTACAAGAACGAACTGGCGCAGACCAAGCTGCTGCTCGACGGCAAGCCGTCGCTGGTGCAGGCCCAGGCCGACGCGCACGCGGCGGCGGAACAGGCGGTCCGAGCGGCGAGTGCTCGCCAGGGTGAGGCTGCCGCCTTGGTGGCGAGCCTGGAGCCGGCGGCGCACGAGGCGCAGCGGGCCGCCGAGCAGCGGAAGCCGGCACGGGTCTCCGCCGCCCGGCGGGAGGAGTTCATCGCGCGTGCCCGCCGCGCCTCCCACGAACCGCTCAACGAGGTGCAGACCCGGGGAGAGATCGACCGGCAGTTGAGTGCCGCCGGCTGGGTGGTACAGGACGAGAACCAGATCAACCTGTTCGCGGCCACCGGCGTCGCCGTCCGCGAGGTGACGCTCGCCACCGGCCGCGCCGACTACCTGCTCTACGTCGACCAGCGACTGGTCGGCGTGATCGAGGCGAAGCGGGAAGGCACCGCCCCGCGCGGCGTGGAGGCGCAGCTCGACCGCTACCTGAGCGGGCTCACCCCGGCGCAGAAGCTCAGCGCTTGGCGGCGGGACGAGCCGCTGCCGTTCGGATACGTCGCCACCGGCACGGAGACGGCCTTCGTCAACCGGCTCGACCCGTTTCCGCGTACCCGGGAGGTCTTCGCCTTTCATCAACCGGCCACCCTCGCGCGGTGGATGCGGGAGGCCGACGACGATCCGTCCGCGCCGACGCTGCGGGCCCGGCTGCGGCGGATGCCGGCGCTGGACCGGCTCGGTCTGCGGCCCGCGCAGGTCGACGCCGTCGCCGGGCTGGAACGATCGCTGGCCGAGGACCGGCCGCGGTCGCTGATCCAGATGGCGACCGGCGCGGGCAAGACGTTCACCGCGGTGACCGCCAGCTACCGCCTGCTCAAGCACTCCCGCGCCGCCCGGATCCTGTTCCTGGTCGACCGCAACAACCTCGGCAAGCAGACGCTGCGGGAGTACGCCGGCTACCAGACGCCCGACGACGGGCGGAAGTTCACCGACCTCTACAACGTCGACCGGCTCTCCGGCACCGGCATGCTCGACTCGTCCGCCGTGGTCATCTCCACCATCCAGCGCCTCTACGGCGCCTTGCGCGGCGTCGAGCTGCCCGACGTCGACCTGGACGACCGTGCCTACGACAGCTACGACCTGGACGAGCCGGCCGAGGTGAGGTACAACCCACAGCTCCCGCCGGAGACGTTCGACCTGATCGTGGTGGACGAGTGCCACCGTTCGATCTACGGCAAGTGGCGGGCGGTCATCGAGTACTTCGACGCGTTCGTGGTCGGCCTCACCGCCACGCCGGTCAAGCAGACGCTCGGCTTCTTCCAGCAGAACCTGGTCTCCGAGTACACCTACGAGCAGGCCGTCGCCGACGGCGTGAACGTCGACTTCGACGTCTACCGGATCAAGACGGAGATCACCGAGAGCGGTGCGGACATCGAGGCCGGCACCGTCGTGCCGCTACGGGACCGCCGCACCCGGGCCGAGCGCTACCAGGAGCTGGAGGACGACTTCACGTACGGCGGCAGCCAGGTCGGCCGGTCGGTGATCTCGAAGGGTCAGCTCAAGCTGGTGCTGGAGACGTTCCGCGAGAAGCTCTTCGAGGAGATCTTCCCGGGCCGCTCGACCGTGCCGAAGACGCTGATCTTCGCGCGGGACGACAACCACGCCGAGGAGATCGTGCAGATGGTCCGGTACGTCTTCGGCCGGGGCAACGACTTCGTCAAGAAGATCACGTACGCCTCGCGCCGGGACGGCGACAACCCGGACACCCTGATCCAGGCGTTCCGCAACAGTCCCGAGCTGCGGATCGCGGTGACCGTGGACATGATCGCCACCGGCACCGACGTCCGGCCGTTGGAGTGCGTCTTCTTCCTGCGGCCCGTACGCAGCTCCACCTACTTCGAGCAGATGAAGGGACGCGGCGCCCGCACCATCGACGCGGCCGACTTCCAGGCCGTCACGCCCGACGCCGAGGTCAAGGACCGTTTCGTCATCGTCGATGCGGTCGGCGTCACCGAGGCCGAACTGGACGAGGCGGTCCCGTTGCAGCGGCACACCGAACGGCAGATCTCGCTGCGCGACCTGCTGCGCAAGGCCGGCACGCTGACCGCCGACGCCGACGAGGTGGCGACGCTCGCCTCACGGCTGGCCCGACTCAATCAGCAGCTCACCGACGACGAACGGGCCGAACTCGCCGACCTCGCAGGCCAACCGCTGAAGGACATCGTGCGAGGGCTGACCGACGCGGTGGCCCCGGAACAGCTCAACCCGGCGACCGAGGCCGGCCCGGCTGCCGTGCGGGACCTGCTGGCCGGCGCGCTGCGCCCGCTGGCCGCGAACCCGCCGCTGCGGGAACGCATCCTGGAGATCCGCCGGGCCCACGACATCACCATCGACGAGGTGAACGCCGACCGGCTGATCTCGGCAAAGGGTGTCCCCGCCGAGGAGCGCGCCCAGGTCACGGTCAAGAGCTGGCACGACTACCTGGAGGAGCACCGCGACGAGATCACCGCGTTGCAGGTCTTCTACGACGGCCGGGGTCGGGTGGGCTACGAGCAGCTCAAGGAGTTGGCGGCGCGGATCGCCCGGCCGCCGCAGGCATGGACGCCGGAGTCGCTGTGGAAGTCGTACGTGCTGCTCGGGCGCACCGCCGAGGCACCCGGCAACCGGGGCGTCACCGACCTTGTCAGCCTCGTCCGGTATGAGTTGGGGCTGGATCAGGAGCTGCGTCCGTACCGCAGTCTCGTCGAGGAGCGCTTCCGTGGGTGGCTGCTCCGACAGGAGCAGTCGGGCGCTACGTTCACTACCGATCAGGCGTGGTGGCTGGAGAGGATCAAGGACGTGATAGCGGTCAGCGTGGAGATCAGCCCGGATGACCTGGAGGGCGCGCCGTTCACCGAGCGGGGTGGGATCGACGGGTACGCGGGCGCCTTCGGTGAGCGCGCTGAGTCGCTGCTGACCGAGCTGAACGAGGAGATCTCTGCATGACCGAGCCATTCCGTATTCCGGCCTCGTGGAGGTGGGCGACCTTCGGTGAAGTTGCTTCCGTTGCCTCGAACCTGGTAGATCCAGCCGACTTTCCTGCGATGCCGCATATCGCACCTAACCACATCGAATCTGGAAGCGGCCGACTCCTCGCGTACCGCACAGTTGTTGAAGATGGCGTTACGAGTCCAAAGCATCGCTTTTTCGCGGGTCAGTTGCTATATTCGAAAATCCGTCCGTACCTATCAAAGGTTGTAGACGTCAACTTTGACGGCCTATGTAGCGCCGACATGTATCCAATTGATTGCTTCATCGATCAGCGCTTTCTATTCTATTGGATGCTTACCTCTGAATTTACTCAGGCGGCCGCTGCGCGTCAGGCGCGCACTGTGCTTCCGAAAATTAACGAGCGGGCACTTTCTCAGCTTCCGGTTCCAATTCCGCCGCTCGCTGAGCAGCGTCGGATCGTGGCTGTCCTCGAAAGGCTGCTGTCGCATGCAACGGCAGGCCGGATAAATCTTGAGCGAGGTTCCGTCAGATCGCACAACCTGATTCGCTCTCTTCGGCAGGCTTCCGTTCTCGGTGGCGCCGACGCTGATCACAGCCTTCCTGCTGGCTGGCGTTGGGGGATCCTCGGGGATGTAATCGCCTCTGTAGAAGCTGGCCAGTCATTCAGCTGCCATCCGCGGCCTGCTCGACCTGATGAGTGGGGTGTGATCAAGGTAAGTGCAATGACGTGGGGTGAGTTCCGGCCAGAGGAAAACAAGGCCGTCCCTGAAGGTCGTGTTATTGATGCCGCAAACCAAATTCATTCGGGCGATATCCTGATCAGTCGGGCGAACACGTCCGCCTATGTCGGTGCGCCGGTGATGGTAGGAGTGCTGCGGCAGAGGTTGCTGCTAAGTGATAAGAGTCTTCGGTTGCGCGTAAAGTCGGATGTTGACAAGGATTGGCTACTCCATCTACTTGCTTCGCCGTTTGTGCGCCGCCAGATATCGGCCAAAGCTACAGGTACCAAAGACTCAATGCGAAACATATCGCAGCGGGCCCTTCTGGAGACTCGTATCCCTATTCCTGATGCTGTCGATCAAACGCGAATCGCGGCCGAAGCTTCGTCTCGGCTCAAGATGGTGGATCGGCTGCGGGGCGACGTCGCGAGCGCCGCTCGACGGGGTGAGAAGTTGAGCAAGGCGCTCCTGTCAGCCGCCTTCGCCGGCCAGCTTGTGCCTCAGGATCCAAACGATGAGCCGGCCTCGGCGTTGCTCGCTCGTGTCCGGACCGAACGAGTAGCCATGCCTCCAAAGCAAAGGGCGCGCACCGTGCGTGCCACGAAGGAGCTGCCGGCTCCGCCGACCAAGGTGACTGGTGACAACTATCAGCAGGAGGCGCTGCCGCTGTGAGCAATGTAGGTTCCCGCCGACTGGTGCAGAAGCTGTGGAACTACTGTGACGTCCTACGTGACGACGGTGTCTCGACCATCGACTACGTTGAGCAGTTGACGTACCTGCTGTTCCTCAAGATGGCTGACGAACGAGCCCGCCGACCCTTGAAGCCCGAGCAGATCGTGCCGGATGAGCTGAGCTGGCAGACGCTACTCGACGCCGAAGGCGACGCGCTGGAGGTGCAGTATCGGCACATCCTGACCGGGCTGGGCAAAGAGGGCGGAACCCTCGGCACCATCTTCCGGAAGGCGCAGAACAAGATCCAGGATCCGGCGAAGCTCAAGCGCCTGATCGTGGACTTGATCGACAAGGAGTCCTGGTCGGGCACCGGCGTCGACGTCAAGGGTGACGCCTACGAGGAACTGCTCGCCAAGGGAGCCGAGGACGCCAAGTCCGGCGCGGGGCAGTACTTCACTCCGCGAGCGCTGACTGCCGCAATGGTCGACTGCATGCTGCCCACGCCAGATGACAGGATCACCGACCCTGCGTGCGGCACTGGTGGGTTCCTGCTTGCCGCCTACGAGTACATCCAGCGGCATCACGGTGCCGCACTCACTCCTGACCAGCGGCGGCGACTCGCCCACGGCGCGATCACCGGCACCGAGCTGGTTGACGGGACGGCTCGCCTTGCGGCGATGAACATGCTGCTGCACGGCATCGGCACGCCGAACGGACCGTCCCTCATCACGGTCGGGGACGCGCTCGGCAAGGAACCCGCCCGCCGCGTGAGCCTGGTGCTGGCCAACCCGCCGTTCGGCCGCAGCTCCTCAATTCGAGTCGTCGGCGAGGACGGCCGGTCCAGCCGGGAGGAACGGGAGATCGAGCGAGGCGACTTCTGGGCCACCACCGCCAACAAGCAGCTCAACTTCGTCCAGCACATTGCCTCCCTGCTGGAGATCGACGGTCGGGCCGCCGTCGTGCTCCCCGACAACGTGCTCTTCGAGGGCGGCGCGGGGGAGACCATCCGCCGTCGGCTGCTCAAGCAGTACGACCTACACACCATGCTGCGGTTGCCCACCGGCATCTTCTACGCGGGCGGTGTGAAGGCCAACGTGCTCTTCTTCGAGCGCAAGCGCGCCCGTGAGGAGCCGTGGACCCAGAAACTCTGGGTTTACGACTTTCGCACCAACCAGCACTTCACGCTCAAGCAGAACCCGTTGCGTCGTGATCACCTCCAGGACTTCGTCGACTGCTATCTGCCAGGCAAGGACCGCGCCGAGCGAGTCGAGACCGAGCGGTTCCGAACCTTCTCCTACGAGGAGCTGATCGCCCGGGACAAGGTCAACCTCGACATCACCTGGCTCAAGGACGCTTCGCTGGAGGACGCGGATTCGCTACTGCCACCCGAGATCATCGCCCAGGAGATCGTTGACGACCTGCAAGCAGCTCTCGTGGAGTTCGCTGCCATCGCGGACGCGTTGAATGCCAAGCCATCCACCCTCGCTGCCCCGGGCCAGTAGTCGGCCGACGACGCCGTCGAATTCCTCCCTCCACCCCCAGCGGTTAGGACGAACGCAGATGAACCCGCTTCAGGTGCGGCATGTGCGCGAAGCGCTCGTGCGCCAGTTCGAGGAACACATCGACCTCAGCGATGTGGATGCCAAGGCCCCCGAAAGGCACCGCGAGCAGGTGTTCCTATCGCGCGCGCTGGCGGCGATGGCGGTACAGCACCTCGCCGGGATCGGACCGGCCGAGGCCGCGATGGCTGTCATCGACGGATTCGACGACTGGGGTATCGACGCGGTTGCGGTCAGTGAGGATGTGCCTCATGTGTGGCTCGTTCAAGCGAAATGGAGCGACACGGGTAACGCCTCCCTGGACCAGGCCAGTGCGCTCAAGTTCAAACAGGGCTTCGATCTGCTGTTGAAGGAGGAATACGCCCGCTTCAATAAGCGGTTCCAAGCGCTGGCCGACACCGTGGACCGTGCCTTCAGTGAGGGTGACATCAAGATCACGCTTGTCGTGGCGTTGCTCGGCCGTCCGGCGCTCGCCGACGCGGTGGGTTACGTCCTCGACCAGGCGCGTCAGGAAACGGAACCGATGACGGACGTGAAGATCCTTGGTTTGAAGGACTTCCACGACCTGGTACGGGCTGGCATCGGCGAGCCCAAGATCGATCTCACCGCCCGGTTGGACGGATGCGCCTCCGTTCCCGAACCGTTCAAGGCCTACTACGGCACGATGTACGCCGGCGAGGTGGCGAGCTGGTACGAAGAGCACGGAGACCGTCTCTTCGCCAAGAACATCCGCACATCGCTCGGCCTGACCACAGTCAACCGCGGCATCACCGAGACCTTGACCAAGCGCCCCGATCACTTCTGGTACTTCAACAACGGGATCACCGTGCTCTGCGACAGTGTGCGGCGCACGGCGAAATTCGCCAACGCCGCCGGTGGGCCGGGGGACTTTGTGCTGACCGGCGCGACCGTGGTCAACGGTGCCCAGACCGTGGCTGCCGTGCATGCCGGCGTCCGGCAAGCCCCCGACGTCGCCGGGATTGGCAGGATCTGGGTTCGACTGATCTCACTGGAGGACTGCCCCGAGGGCTTCGCGACGGCGGTGACACAGGCGACGAACACGCAGAACCAGGTTCAGGCCCGTGACTATGCCGCGCTCGACGAGCGGCAGGCCAGACTGCGTGACGACTTCGCGTTGTCGCTGCACAAAACTTACGTCTACAAGCGTGGCGATGTGGACCCCTCGCCGGACGCGGGCTGCTCGATAGTGGAGGCGGCCACGGCTCTCTCCTGTGCGCATCGGAATCCTGAGCTGGCGATGCGCGCCAAGCAGAACCAGGAACTCCTGTGGGAGTTCGGCGCACACGGCAGCTACCACCAACTGTTCGGCACACAGCCGAGTGCCTACCGGGTCTGGCGGTCGGTACTCGTCCTCAGGGCTGCGCTGGCTCACCTGAGCGAGGGCAACAAGCTGAGGGAGGGCAGAGCAGCGCAGGTAGCCGAACATGGCGATCTGCTCACCGCACACCTCGTCATGCAGACGATCGGGGGTGAGTCGATGGATGAACAGCATCAGGACTGGGAACGCGTGATTCGTCGGGTACCGGCGCTCACGGACGCTGCGCTTGACTGGCTCATCCACCACTTCGACGCGGAGTATCCGAACAGTTCAGCCCTGGTGACGTTCAAGCACCCGCAGAAGTGCCGTCAACTCGTCGGTCGTGCTCTGGAATCCATCCAGAGCGGTTCAGCGCGTCCTAATCTCCCTCCCGAGTATCGGCCAGCTCCGAAGGAGACCGAGCGTAGGGCGGCGGCCGTTGCCGTGATTGTGAACTCGGGGCGGGTTCCCGACGGCTCGCCTGTGGAGTTCCGACCGGTCACGGGGCCAGAACGCAAGGCGCTTCTGCCGTGGATCGCCGAGGATCCGAGTCGAGGACAGGCCACCTGGGTCAACGACCGACGACGCCCACTGCTCTGGGCAGCGGACCGCAAGCAGTACTCGCCCACGGGACTGACCATGCAGATGCTGAAAGCCGCTCCTGGTGAGCCCCCGCGAGCTGTGCAGGGCACCACACGCTGGTTCATCCCCAGCCTCGGCTCACTCGCCAGTATTGCTGACGATATCCGTGCCACCGAACCCGAATAGCTCCGTCAGAGTGCGCGCGTCCGCTAGGAGTTGAGGTATCCGCGTCGAGATCCGTTCCGTTGCGCTCGCGCCGGGAGACAAGCTGCCGTCGACCTCGGAGCTGTGCCGTCAGCATGGTGTGTCGGCCATTGTGGTGCCCAAGGCGATCAGCGCCCCGGGGTCGAAGGCTTCGTTGCCGAGCGTCCCGAGTCGCGGTAGTGGGGACGCTTCGAGATCTTGGAGGCTGAGGGCTCTCCCGGGGGCCGTTCCTTCCAAGATCTACGTGGGGAGTCGGGGTGACACGTGACGGTGGGGAACTGAGCGGCTTCCACATCGGATACCTGCCGGCCGAGGTCGGGGAGCAGGTGTCGGACTTCGCCACCGAGTGGGAGGACGTCCGCTTCGCCACCCGCGTCTGGGAGCGCCAGGTCGAGGACGGCTACCGGGTCGACCTGCGTGTGCACGTGCTGCGGGGCGACCGACTCACCGACCTGGGCGCGGTCCGCGACTTCCTCGCCGACTACCACGAGCGCGACACCGCCACCTGGGAGCTTGTCGACTTCGCCCACCCCGACGGCCCGGCCCTGGCCGGCGACACCGAAGCGTTCTGGCTCGTCGAGCCCGGGGTGGCGGTCGACGTCCTGGCCGACCCACGAGCGGCGGACCCCACCACGCTCCGCGCGATCGCCGAGAACGTCACCCGGACACCCGCCGGCACCCGCTAGCTCCCGCCGATCTTGCACTTCGGGTCGACAAGACGCGGCTCATGCGCCCTTTGCCGGGGCAGCAAGTGCAAGATCGACGAGAGTCGGCGGGAGAGGCGAGGTCAGGGGTGGGCGTTGCTGGGGCGGCGCCACGGGCCGGTGATCGCGAAGACGTAGCCCGGGGACTGGATGTTCGCGTAGAGGATCTTTCCGTCCGCGCTGAACGTCGGGCCGGTGAACTCGCTGTCGTTCAGCTCGTTGCGCGCCAGCGGATACGCCTTGCCCTGCTCGGTCACGCCGACCAGGTGCGACACGCCCTCGCCGTCCTCGGCCAGGATCACCCCGCCGTACGGGGAGACGGTGATGTTGTCGGGCCCGTCGTAGTTGCCGTGGTCCGCCTCCGGGTCGGTGTTCACCCCGAAGATGGTCTTCAGCGTGACGGTCTGCCGCCGCGGGTCGTAGAACCAGACCTGGCCGTCGTGCTCGTTGACGCTGCCGTCGCTGCGCCGGGCGTAGCTGGCCACGAAGTACGCGCCGCCGTCGCCCCACCAGGCGCCCTCCAGCTTGCGGCTGCGGGTCACCTCGGCGTCGGTGAACTGCTTGCGCACCGACACGGTACGGGCGTCCCGGTCCGGCACCTCGATCCACTCCACCCGGTACCGGGTGCCCGGCGTGGTGGCCTCGGACAGGTCCGCCACGTGCCCGTCGCCGCGCAGGCAGCGCATCGCCGCCAGGCTGCCGGCGGTGGCGCCGTCCGGCCGCTGGGCGAGCGCCCGCAGCGCGCCCTTGCCACCCCGGAAGCCGGGCGGCGGCGTCCACCGGAAGTAGAGGCCGTTCGGGCCGCTCGCGTCCTCGGTCAGGTAGATCGAGTGGGTGTACGGGTCGACCGCCACCGCCTCGTGCGCGTAGCGGCCGAGGAACCGCAGCGCCACCGGGTCCTGGTTGGCCGACCGGTCGTGCGGGTCGACCTCGAAGACGTACCCGTGGTCCTTGAGGAACTGACCGCCGGCCCGCTGCTCGGTCTCCTCGCAGGTCAGCCACGTGCCCCACGGCGTGATGCCACCGGCGCAGTTGTTGTGCGTGCCGGCCACGCTGACGTACTCGCGCAGCCGCCGGCCGTGCCGGTCCACCTCGATGGTGGTGGTGCCGCCGCGCGCGCCGGGGTCGTAGGTGAGGCCGGGCAGCGCCGGCACCGGGTACGGCTCGTCGCCGCCGATCTCGTGGTTGTTCACCAGCACCGATCCGCGCGGGCCGCGGAAGCAGCCGGTGCCGTCGGCGTCGCTCGGGGTCGGCTGCCCCGACTCCAGCAGCGTCACCCCCGCCTGCGCGACGACGGTGTAGGAGAAACCGGGCGGCAGGGCCAGCAGGCCGGCCGGGTCCGGCACCAGGTCGCCGTAGCCGACCGCTGGTCGGCACGCGGCCCGGGCCGCCGCCGGGCCGGCTATGGCGTCCAGGCTGCCGGCCACCACGATGCCGAGTCCACCGGCCGCGCTGCCGCGCAGCAGGGACCGCCGGGAGAGGGGAGAGGAGGTCACGTCGTCGCCTTCCTGTGCACACGGGTTGCACTGGCAGGCAATCCGCGCCGGGGGAACGGCGGGCGGCCCGGCCGTGCGACCCGGGGTGAACAGTGGACGAACCTCGGGTGCCGAGCGTCCCGTGCCGGTGCGGCGCGCGTCCGTTAGGGTTCCTTCGATCGCAGACGGCGTCGGAGGGCGGACGGTGGGCAGGCTCGCGGCGGCGTACCGGCAGGCGGTCGACCGACACCGGCAGGCGCTGCGCCACTGGGAGGTGGCCCGGCGGATGCTCGGCGCCGCCGGCCCGGCGCCCGTCGGCAGCCCCGCGCTGGTCGCGCGGCTGGCCCGGCTGGGCGGGGAGATGGCCGCCGCGGTGCCCGGCACCGCCCGCGTCGCCACCCACCCCGTCCCGGTACGCCTCGGCGAGGCCCGGACGGTCGACGGCGCGTTCCCGGTCCTCGTGCCGGTGGGGGCCGGCGCCCACCTCGCGGTCGACGCGGATGCCCGCGACCCGCGCGTCGGCGAGCTGCTGCGCGCGGTGGTGGTGCGGCTGCTCACCGCCGCCCCGGCCGGCGCGGTCCGGGTGGTCGGCATCGACCAGGCCGCCTTCGGCGCGGCCTTCCTGCCCCTGCGCCCGCTGCACGACGTCGGCGTGCTCGGCCCGGCGGCGACCACCGAGGCGGAGACGACCGCGCTGCTGGAGGCGGCGGAACGGCACGCCCGCGCCGCCCAGCGCAGCGCACCGGAGGACCGTGAGCTGCTGGTGGTGGTCGCCGCGTCCGCGCCCGCGCCCCGGGAACTGGCCCGGCTGGCCGCGTTGACCCACGCCGGCCCGGCCGCGGCCGTGTGCGTGCTGCTGGCCGGGCACCCGCCGGCCGGAGTGACCACGGCGCCGCCGCTGGGCGCCACCACCCAGCTGCGGCTCACCGAGCGCTACACCCTCGTGGGCGATCCGCCCGGGCGCCCGTTCAGCACCGACGGCACTGGACTGGCCGCGCCGGTGGTGCTCGACGGCGACCCGTCGCACGCCGCGGTGACCGCGCTGGCCCGCCGCTACGCCGAGGCGGTCGACCAGGACGTCGTCACGTTCGCCGACCTGCTCCCGGCGGAGCGCTGGACGTCCTCCGCCGCCACCGGCCTGCGGACCACGCTCGGCCGCGCCGGCCGTCGGCCGCTGGCCGTCGCGTTCGACGACGCCACCCCGCACTGGCTGGTCGGCGGGCGCACCGGCGCCGGCAAGACGGTGCTGCTGCTCGACGTGCTCTACGGGCTGGCGGCCCGCTACTCCCCGGCCGAGCTGCGGCTGATGCTGCTCGACTTCAAGGAGGGGGTCAGCTTCACCGAGTTCGTGCCCACCGACCGCGACCCGTCCTGGCTGCCGCACGCCCGCGCGGTGGGCATCGAGTCCGACCGGGAGTACGGCGTCGCCGTGCTGCGCGAGCTGCGCGCCGAGCTGGGCCGCCGTGCCGACCTGCTCAAACGCCACGGGGTCAGCCGACTCGCCGACCTGCCGCCGAACGCCCGGCCGCCCCGGATCGTCACCGTCGTCGACGAGTTCCACGTGTTGTTCGCCGGCAACGACGCGCTGGCCCGGCAGGCCGTCGACCTGATCGAGGAGCTGGCCCGCAAGGGCCGCTCGTACGGCCTGCACCTGGTGCTGGCCAGCCAGAGCGCCACCGGCATCGAGGCGCTCTACGGCCGGGCCGAGGCCATCTTCGGTCAGTTCCCGCTGCGCGTCGCGCTGCCCGGCGGGGACGCCGTGCTGGACCCGCGCAACGACGCGGCGCGCGGGCTCACCGTCGGCACCGCCGTGGTGAACACCTCCGCCGGCGCGCCCGGCGCGGACGTCGAGGTGCGGTTCCCCGACGCGCACGCCGCCTCGGCCGAGCTGGCGGCGCTGCGCCACGAGCTGCACGCGGCCCGACCCGACGGCTCCCACCCGCCGACGGTCTTCCGTGGCCACGAGACGCCCCGGCTCACCGACGACCCCGCCTGGGCCGCGCTGGCGCCCGGCGCCGACCCGCCGTATGCGCTGGTGGGCCGCGTCGTCGACGTCGCCGGCAGCGCCGCCGGGTTCGCCCTCGACGCGAGCCCGGGCCGGCACCTGGCGGTGGTGGGCACCGCCGCCGGCGGCGCGGGCGTGCTCCGGTCGGCGGCTCTCTCGCTGGCCCGGCAGCACGCTCCCGGCAGCGCCCGGTTCCTGTTCGCCCCGCTGGCGCCGGGCACCACCGACGTCGCCGACGACCTGGCCATGACGCTGGCCGCGGCCGGCCACCCGGTACGCCGGCTGGACGTCGACGGGTTGCGCGCCCACCTCGCCGAGGCGGCCGGCGGCGGAGCCCCGACGGCGGGCCGCACCTACCTGGTCGGGTTCGGGATGGACGCCGCGGCCGGCGTGCTGGGCGCGACCGACCCGGGCACGTTCCGCTCCGGGTACGACGACCTGCGCGCGGTACTGCGCCACGGCCCGGCGCGCGGGGTGCACGTGCTCGGCTGGTGGCGCGGGCTGCGCCGGCTCGCCGACGACCTCGGCGGCAGCGGCCACCGCGACGACGTGACCGCCCTGGTCGCGCTGAACGTGCCGGCCGCCGACCTGGGCCTGCACCTCGGCACGCACGACCTCGCCTACACCCCACGGGAGGGCCGCGCCCTGCTGGTCGACCGGCACGAGCACCGCACCGCCCTGATCGTGCCGTTCGCCGGCGAGAGCGAACAGCCGTGAGCGGGTTCGACGACTACGCGGCGCTGATCCGGGAGTTGTCCGGCCGGCAGCGCGGCGGGGAACGGGCGATCGCCGCCGAGGCGGAGCGCCGGCGCGGGCTGCAGACCGGGGTGGACACGCTCGGGCAGCGGCTCGCCGCGCAGGGGCGGCGCCTGGAGCAGTTCGGGCAGGCGATCGGGGTGCCGATGAGTGCGGTTCCGGCCGAGGTGCCGGCCCCGGCGGTGCCGGCCGGTGGCGTGTCGGCGGGGCCGCCGACGGGCTCCGGACCGGGGGACGGGGTGACCGGCGGCGCAGCCGCCGCGCCGGGGCGGGCGGAGGTCGGGGCGTATCCCGGGGGGAGCGTGCCGGAGCCGCGGGCCGGTGACCCGGCGACGGAGCTGGCGGCGGCCGGCCGCCTCGCCGACGAGGCCGACCGGCACGGGCAGGAGGCCGAGGCGCTGGCCCGGACGCCGGTGCTGCTGCCCACCTGGTCGGCGCCGGCACGGGCGGTGGCGGTGTACGGCGGCTGCGCGCTGGTCGGCTCGCTGCTCATGCTGGCCGCGCTGGTCGGCTCGCCGCTGCCGGTGTCCGGGATGGACCTGGTGGCGGCGCTGTCCTGCGCCGGCGTGCCGCTGATGTCCTTCGTGGCCGGTCAGCTCGTGCTGGCCCGGTGGGGCCGCCCGGTGATCGACGACGGGGCCGCCCCGGCCGGCCGCTACGTTCCGCTCGGCTTCGTGATCTGCGCCCTGGTCTCCCCGTCCCTGTTCTGCCTCTACCTCGTCCTGTTCCGCCTCCTCCGCTGACCCCTGCCCGCCCGCTTCGTCGATCTTGGAGTTGTGGCACCACAGAAAAGCCACGAAACCTCATTTCCTGGGCGCCGTAACTCCAAGATCGACGAGCGTGGCGTGGTTGCGGCGGGCGGTAGGCTGCGCGGTGGTCGGGAGGGCGGGAGCGGGGAGGGCTTGTGAGCGCGGCGGAGATCATCGCGAGGCTGGCGGCGGCGGCGCAGAAGCTGGACGAGGCCAAGGCGCGCACCGCGGCCGCCGCCCAGGACGCGGCGGAGGCGCGGGCGCTGGTGGCCGGCGCGCTGGAGGGAGCCACGGCCGGCCCGCTGATCGGGGTCATCGACGCCTATCGGCAGGCGTTGGCGCAGGCGGCGCAGGGCGGGGAGCCGGCGCGGCAGCACGTGCAGGAGACGATCGCGAAGGTCCAGGCGCTCGGCAACTGAGCCGCCCGGCATGCCGGTTTGCGCGGAGGGCGCGACAACTGGTTACCGGCGCGTAACTTTCCATTGACGTGTGTGAAATCGGACACGCATCATCGTTCCCACGATCGATCGGATCCCACCCGTCCCTCCCGGGTCTCCCGGGTGCCTCCCCACCGGAGGTGCAGCCCATGCTGCTCCGAACGATCCTGGCCGCCACCACCGCCGCCACCGCCCTGCTCCTGCCGGCCACCGCCGCGCACGCCGCAGCCGAACCCACCACCCCGCCGGCCACGGCGTCCACCGTGGACACCGTCACCGCCGCCGACCGGGCCGCCGCCGCGGCGGCCGACCCGGTCGTCGTGGTCGGCGGCCTGATCGGAATCTCCATCGCCTACGAGCCGATCGCCGCCCGGCTGCGGGCCGACGGCTACCGGGTCTCCATCTACCAACTGCCGAACCTCGGCTTCGGCGACATCCGCGAGTCCGCCCGGGCGCTGTCGTCCTACGTGGACCAGGTCCGTGCCGCCACCGGCGCGAGCCGGGTCGACCTGGTCACCCACTCCGAGGGTGGCCTGGTCAGCCGCTGGTACGTCAAGTTCCTCGGCGGCTCCGCCAAGGTCGACCAGTACGTCAGCCTGGGCAGCCCGCAATACGGCACCTACGTCGCCAACATCGTCAACTTCCTGGGGCTGGGCAGCTGTGCCGGCATCGTCGCCTGCCAGCAGATGACCATCGGGTCGAGCTTCCTCGCCGACCTCAACGCCGGTGACGACACGCCGGGCCCGGTCCGCTGGACCACGGTGCGCACCTGGCAGGACGAACTGGTCCGGCCGGTCGACAACGCGGCGCTCGCCGACGGCGCGACCAACATCCTGGTGCAGGCGTGGTGCCCGCTGCGGATCGTCGGGCACCTCGGCCTGGTCCTGGACGGCACCACCTACACGGCGGTGCGCCAGACGTTGGCCGACGCGCAGATCCGGCCGAACTGCTTCGCCGTCTGACCCGTTCCGGGCCCGCCGACGGGCGGGCCCGGAACGGAACGCTCACCCCCGGTCGCGACCGAGGATCAGGTCGGACGCCCGCCAGGCCAGTGCGGTCACCGGGGCGCTGGTCCAGCCCGCCACCATCACCGGCAGCACCGACGCGTCGACCACCCGTAGCCCGTCGACGCCGCGCACCCGCAGCCGCGGATCCACCACGTGGTCGTCGTCCGGTCCCATCGCGCAGGTGCCGATGGCGTGGTACCCGCAGTAGCCGTGCGCGACGGCCGCCTCGACGATCTCCTCGTCGGTCCGGGTGGCCGGCCCGGGCACCGTCTCCGCCCGGACCCGCCCGGCGATCGGCCCGGCGCCGAAGAACTCCCGCATCCGGCGGAACAGGTCGACCGCCACCCGCCGGTCGTGCACGGTGGCCAGGTAGTTCGCCACGATCGCCGGTGCGGTACGCGGGTCGGCGTCGGTGATCGCGAGGTGGCCCTCGCTGTCCGGCCGGGTCACCGTGCCCAGGCACATCACGCCGGGCTCCCGTTCCAGCTCCAGCGCCCGACCCGGACGCGGCGGGGCGGCGGAGAACGGCGCCATCAGCAGGTGGGCGTCCGGGCGGTCCAGCTCCGGCCGGGACTTCACGTGGGCCGCGACGTCGAGCACCGGCAGCGCGAGCGGGCCGCCCCGGGTGAGCAGCCAGCGCAGCGCCGCGCGGGCCTGCCCGAGCGGACTGCCGAGCCGGGCGTTGTAGCCGCCCGGCCCGGCGAGCCGGTACTGCATCGCCACGGACCGGTGCTCTCGCAGGCCGGCGCCCACCCGACGCCGGTCGAGCAGCACCGGCACGCCGGCCGCGCGCAGGGTGTCCGCCGGACCGATGCCGGAGACCTGCAACAGCTGCGGGGTGGCCAGTGCCCCCGCGGCGAGGATCACCTCGCCGGCCGCCCGGTGCTCGACCTCCCGGCCCCGGTGCGCGACCCGTACGCCGACCGCCCGGCCGCCCTCGACCAGCACGCGCAGCACGACCGCCTCGACCACGACGGTCAGGTTGGGCCGGCTGCGGCACGGGTGCAGGAACGCGTCGGCGGCGCTGACCCGGCGTCCGCGGTGGATGGTGGCGGTCGGGTAGCCGATCCGCTCGTCGTCGTCGGCGTCCAGGTCGTCCACCCGGCGCCAGCCCAGCCCGACGCCGGTCGCCACCATCTCCTCGGCGAGCGGGTCGGTGCCGGTGGCGACGGAGAGCCGCACCGGACCGCCGACGCCCCGGTGCGGTGCCGGGCCCAGCGGGTGGTCCTCCAGCCGCTGGAACACCTGCCGCATCGTGGACCAGCCCCAACCCAGCGGCGCCAGCGCGTCCCAGTCCCGGGCCGCGCCCCGGCTCCAGATCATCCCGTTGACCGAGGTCGAGCCGCCGATCATCCGGCCGCGCTGCCAGGTCTCCCGCCGGTCGGGCCCGATCGTCGCCGGGTAGTGCCAGGCGGTGCGCGGGTCGTCCATCAACCGGGAGAACGCCTTCGGCACGCGGACGAACGGGCTGCGGTCCCAGCCGCCCGCCTCCAGCAGCAGCACCCGGGTGCCCGGGTCCTCGGAGAGCCGGTTGGCCAGCACGCATCCCGCCGCACCGGCGCCCACGACGACGTAGTCGAACTCGTCCACAGCGGACCCCCACTCGTGAGAATCCTTCTGACGGTAGTTGTTCGATCACGCGCCGCAAAGGGCCGACCGGCTCAGGCCGCGTGCGCCAACGCCTCGAACTCGTCGTCGCTCAGCTCCACCTCGGCCGCCGCCACGTTCTCCTCCAGGTGCGCCACCGACGACGTACCCGGAATGGGCAGCATGACCGGCGAGCGCCGCAACAGCCAGGCCAGGGCGAGCTGCGCGGGGCTGGCCCCGTGGCTGGTCGAGATCGCGTCCAGCGGGCCACCGGGGCGGGCCAGGTTGCCGGTGGCGATCGGGAACCACGGGATGAACGCCAGGTCGTTGCGCTCGCAGTGGGTCAACACGTCCTCGGCGCTGCGGTCGGCCAGGTTGTAGAGGTTCTGCACCGACACGATCGGGGTGATCGCCCGGGCCTGCTCGATCTGCTCGACGCTCACCTCGGAGAGCCCGATGTGTCGGATCTTGCCCTCCTGCTTGAGCAGCGCCAGCTCACCGAGCTGGTCGGCCAGCGGCACCTTCTCGTCGATCCGGTGCAGCTGGTAGAGCGGGATGCAGTCCAGCCCCAGGTGACGCAGGCTCAGCTCGCACTGCTGGCGCAGGTACTCCGGGCGCCCCACCGGCCGCCAGTCGCCCGGACCGGAGCGGGTCAGCCCGGCCTTCGTCGCGACCACCAGGTCCTCGGCGTACGGGTGCAGCGCCTCCCGGATAAGCATCTCGCTGACGAACGGCCCGTACGAGTCCGCGGTGTCGATGAACGTCACGCCCAGCTCGTACGCGCGGCGCAGCACCCGCACCGCCTCGGCCGGGTCCTTCGGGTCGCCCCAGACGCCCGGGCCGGTGAGCTGCATCGCCCCGTAGCCGAGGCGGTCGACCCGCAGGTCACCGCCGATCCGGTAGCTGCCCGACGCCTTCGCCGGCTGGGTGCTGGTGGCCATCACGGTCCTCCTGTGTCGCGCGGTCGGCGGGCGGTCACGTCGCCCGACCGTTCGACATTCCCCGAAACGGCCCGCCGATGCCCGCTCAGCCGAGGTGCCGCAGCACCACCAGCGCCTGGTCGTCCTCGGAGCCGGCCAGGTCGCGCAGCAATGCGTCCGCGATCGCCTCCGCCGGCTCGTCGCGCACCGCGACCAGCGCCCGGTGCAGCGCCGCGACGCCCTCGTCGTACGGCCGGCCGCGCCGCTCCACCAGCCCGTCCGTGTACGCCACCAGCAGGTCGCCGGGGCCGAACGGGACGGTGGTGACGGTCATCGGTCGGTCGACCATGCCCAGCGGCATCGCGTTCTCGGTCTGCACGGTGCGCGGCGGCGCGCCGGCGGGCAGCACCACCGGGTGCGGGTGGCCGGCGCGGGCCACCCGCGCGGTGCGGGCCCGCGGGTCGACCACCACGACCAGGCAGGTGCCGAGGAAGCCGACGCCGAGCAGTTCGGTGAGCCGCAGGAACACCTCCTCCAGCGGCACGCCCAGCCGGATCAGCGTGTTCAGCATGGTGCGCAGCTGCGCCATGTCGGCCGCGGCCTCCACCTGGTGCCCGACCACGTCGCCGAGCACCACGGCCAGCCGGTCGCCCTCCTGGCGGACCAGGTCGTACCAGTCGCCGCCCAGGTGCAGGCCGCTCATCGCGGGCCGGTAGCGGGTGGCCACCTCCAGGCCGCGCGGTGTGGTCAGCGACGAGCTGCGCAGCCGGCCGGCCAGGCGGGTCACCAGGTTGTGCTCGGCGGCGGCCAGCCGGACCCGCTCCAGCGTCTGCTCGCACAGGTCGGCGACGGTGTCCAGCAACGCCAGGTCGCTGTCGCGCAGCGGCTGTTCCCGCCGCCAGCCGAAACCCAGCGCGGCGATCGGGCGGCGACCGGCGCCGAACAGCGGCAGCGCCACGGTGGTGACCAGGCCGTGTCCGCCGACCGGGTCGGGCAGCCCGGGGAACCGGGCGGCGAAGTCGGCCCGGTCGCGCAGCACGATGCGCTCCCCGTCGCGCAGCGCGCGCACGATCGGGCGCGGATCGTCGACGGTCAGGTCGCGGAACGTGGCGGCCAGCGTGCCCGGCACGTCGCCGTGGTGCCAGAGCCGGACCCGGCGGCCCTCGTCCCGCATGGCCAGCCCGGGCAGCTCCGCCCCGAGCGCCGTGGTGGCGGCGTCGAGGATCACCTCGATCGCCTCGGCGGTGGAGCGGGTCACGCTGAGCCGGGCGGCGAAGCCGGCCATCGCCTGCGCCGACCCGGTCAGCTCGGCCCGTTGCAGCGCCTGGCTGCTCAACCCGGCCACCGCGTCGAGCAGGTTCCGCAGCGCCTCGTCCTCGGCGACCGGCCCGGCCCAGCGCACCTCCAGGGCGCCCAGCGCGGCACCGTCGCCGTAGCGCAGCGGCAGGCACAGCCCGGTGGTCCGGCCGTCGACGCCGGTCAGCGGCAGCGCCGCGTTGTCGCGTACCGCGCGGGCCAGCGGGGCCTCGGCGTCCACCGGCACCCGCTCGGCGGGGACGTCGCCGCCGGCCACGTCGAGCACGGTACGGCCGGGCCGGGCGAGCGCCACCCGCAGCGCGACCGCGTCCACCACGGCCGGCCCGACCGTGGTCACCACCTCCACGATGGCCTCGTGGCCACGCGCCGAGCTGAGCGCCCCGGCGAGCCGGGCCAGCGCCTCCGCCCGGCGCAGCGCCCGCTGCCGGTCGCTGACGTCGCGCGCCACGGTGGCCACGAACGCGGTGCCGTCCCGCCCGTCGCCGGTGGCGACGGTGAACGTCTGGTGGTCGACGTCGATCGCCTCGCCGGTGTCGCGGCGCACCAGGCGGCTCTCCGCCCGGTGGTGCCCCTCGCGCAACGCGGTCGGGATGAGCTCGGTACGCCACAGCTCCCGCGCGTCCGGGGCGGCGAAGTCGACCAGGCCCAGCCCGTCCACCCGCTCCCGGTCACCGAGCCCGACCAGCGCCCGTCCGGCCGGGTTGACGTAGACGGTCCGACCGTCCGGCGTGGCCACCGCGATGAAGTCGCCGGAGCGTTCCACCAGCGCCTGGAACAGCCGCAGCTCGGCCGGCGCGGCGCCGTCCGCCGCCCGCCTCGCCCGGGCCAGCGCCAGAGCCGTGCCGACCTGCCCGGCGACCAGCTCGACGAAGGTGCGGTCGTCGGCGTCGACCGGGCCACCCGGAGCCAGCGCGGCGACCAGCACCCCGGCCGGGCGGTCGCCGTCGGGGTCGGGCACCGGCTGCACGGCAACCACCGGCGCGGTCGAGCCGTCGTCGGTGCGCGGCGGCAGCAGCCGGGGCATGCCGTCGGCCAGCACGGCGGCCACCGGCCACCCGTCCGCCGGCGCCGGCGGAACCTCGACCCCGTCCGTGGCGGCCGGTCGTGGAGCGTCCGGCCCGGCCAGGTGGAGCTGCACGAAGGGCAGCGCGGGAGTTCCGGCCAGCACCTTGACCGCCCGCCGGGCCACCTCGTCCGGGTCGCTCGCGTCGGCCAGCGCCGTGGCCAGCGCGGCGAGCAGCCGCAGCCGCTGGTCGCCGCGAACCGCGCCCGCGTCCCCGCCCGTGGCGGCGACGACGTCCGGCCACCGGGCGTCGTCCGGCGGGGTGCTGCTCACCGGGACCTCCGCTCGGCATCAGGCGTCCTCAGTTTCCGGAAACGTACCAGCGGCCCGAGGTGGATGGCGATCGTCGATCCGGTCCCCGGCGCGGCCCGGCTGGACGTACCTCCCAGCACGTCGGCAACCGGGCCGCCGGCGTACCCAGTTGCGCTGAGCCCGCCCGGGCCCCGGGGCCGGCGTGCGAGGCTGGGCGGGACGGTGGTCAGGAGGTGCGCATGGGGGCGACGCCACGGCTCGACTTCGCGCTCGACACGTACGAGTGCATCGTGCTCTACCCCGGTCCGTCCGGGCGGGCGCTGCCGGAGGAGACCGTGCAGCGGTTGCAGGCCGAGCACGTCCAGCACATGGGGGCGCTGCAGCGACGCGGCATCGTGCTGGTCGACGGCTCGGTGGACGGCCCGGCCCGGGAACCCGACCCGCCGATCGGCTTCGGCCTGGCCCGGACCGGTTCGGTGGACGACGTGCGCAGTGTCATGGAGGCCGATCCCGCGGTGCAGGCCGGGCTCTACCGGGTCGAGGTGCTCACCTTCCTCTGCCCCGCCGGCTCGCTGGAGTTCCCGCTGCTCAAGACCCAGAGCTGACGGTCGTCGCGCACTGTCGCGCGGGCGACGGCGGCGGCGTCGCGGCGGTGCTACGGTCCGGCGCAGTGAGCCGCCCCGGCCCGTCCGGCGCCGCCGGCCCGGGTCGGTCGAGGAGCCGCCATGACCTCCGCCCCGGACCTGCCGCGCGCCACCGACCTGCTCCGCGAGCTGCTCGGCGACCGCCTGCTCACCCCGGCCGACGCCGGTTACCCCGACGCCGTGCGGCTGTGGAACGGCGCCCCGGTTGCCGCTCCCGCCCTGGTGGCCCGCGTCCGCGACGCCGGGGAGGTCGCGCACGCGGTTCGCGTCGCCGGGCGTTGCCACGTGCCGCTGTCGGTGCGCGCCGGCGGCCACGACTGGGCCGGCCGGGCCCTGCGCGACGGTGGCCTGGTCCTCGACCTCACCGCGCTGCGCCGGGTGGACCTCGACCCCGGGACCGGAGAGGTCACCGTGGGCGGCGGGGCGACGGCCGCCGACGTGCTCGCCGCCCTGCGACCGTACGACCGGGTCGTCGCCACCGGCGTGGTGCGCGCGGTCGGGCTGGCCGGGCTGACCCTGGCCGGCGGCTACGGCCCGCTCTGCGGCCGGTTCGGGTTGGCGCTGGACAACCTGCTCGGGGCCGAGGTGGTGCTCGCCGACGGCCGCCGGGTGACCGCCGACGCCACGCACGAGCCCGAGCTGTACTGGGCGCTGCGCGGCGGAGGCGGCAACTTCGGCGTGGTCACCGCGCTGCGCTACCGCACCCACCCGCTGGCCGCCGCGCTCGCCGGCATGCTGCTGTTCCCGTTGGACCAGGCGACGGCGGTGCTGCGCGGCTACGGCGAGGAGGTGCGCCGGGCGCCGGACGAGTTGACCGTGATGGCCGGCTTCCTGCCCGGCCCGGCGGGGGAGCCGGTGGTCTTCCTCGCCCCGGTGTTCACCGGCGCCGACGAGGCGGCGGGACGGGCCGCGGTGGACCGGCTGCGGGCGCTCGGCACCCCGCTGGTCGACCAGGTCGCACCGCTGCCGTACGAGGACGTGCTGCGCATGTTCGACGGCGGGATGGCCGACGGCAACCACTACCTGCTGCGTACCCGGTGGTTGCCCCGGGTGGACGAGCCGGTGGTGGCCGCGCTGACCGCGGCGGCCGGCGCGGTCACCTCGCCGTTCTCCGCGATCGCGCTGCACCACTTCCACGGCGCGGCGGCCCGGGTGGGGGTGGGGGAGACCGCGTTCGGGCTGCGCGCCGACCACCTGCTCGCCGAGATCATCGCGGTCTGGGCGCCGGGCGACGACCCGGCGCCGCACCGGGCGTGGGCCGAACACACCAGCGCGGCCCTGGCCCCGCACGCGCTGCCCGGTGGCTACCCGAACCTGCTCGCGCCGGAGGAGACCGACCGGGTCCGGCTGGCCTACGGTCCGAACTGGGACCGGCTGCGCCGGGCCAAGCGCCGCTACGACCCGCGGGGCGTCTTCTCGGCCGTGCCCACGCTGCCGCCGGCCGGCCCGCCCGTGCCCCGGGTCGGACAGGGGCGACCGGATCCCCGGGAGCACCCGGCCGGACGGTGACGGCGAGCGGTACGATTTCCGCCGCGCGGTCGCCGATGCCCGCCACTCACGACGTCGCGGTGCGGTGCATCCACCGCCCGCCCGCGCGGGTTTCGCGCGTCGTTGGACAACTGTTCCACAGTCCGCAAGGGGTCGGCCGGCAGGTCGATCCGGAGGAGAGACTAGCCTGATGGGCGTGACACGCCGCGCGAAGATCGTCTGCACTCTCGGCCCCGCCACCTCGTCCCCGGAGCGCATCCGGGGGCTCGTCGAGGCGGGCATGAACGTGGCGAGGCTCAACTTCAGCCACGGCAGTCACGAGGACCACGAGTCGGTCTACCGGATGGTCCGGGAGGCCGCCGAGGCCTCCGGCAAGCCGGTCGCCGTCCTCGCCGACCTCCAGGGCCCCAAGATCCGCCTCGGCCGCTTCGCCGACGGGCCGCACGAGTGGCGCACCGGCGACTCCGTGGTGATCACCAGCGACGAGATCGTCGGCACCAAGGAGCGGGTCTCCTGCACCTACCGCAAGCTGCCGCAGGAGGTGAAGCCGGGCGACCGGCTGCTGATCGACGACGGCCGGGTCGCGGTCGAGGTCAGCGACGTCACCGGCAACGACATCCGCTGCCTGGTCACCGAGGGCGGCCCGGTCTCCAACAACAAGGGCGTCTCGCTGCCCAACGTGGCGGTCAGCGTCCCGGCCATGTCCGACAAGGACGCCGAGGACCTGCGCTTCGCCCTCGGCCTCGGCGTCGACCTGGTCGCGCTGTCGTTCGTCCGCTCGGCGGAGGACATCAAGCTGGTCCACTCGATCATGGATGAGGAGGGCGTGCGCCGCCCGGTCCTCGCCAAGGTCGAGAAGCCGGAGGCGGTCGACCACCTGGAGGCGATCGTGCTCGCCTTCGACGGCGTCATGGTCGCCCGCGGCGACCTCGGCGTCGAGCTGCCGCTGGACCAGGTCCCGCTGGTGCAGAAGCGCGCCGTGCAGCTCTGCCGGGAGAACGCCAAGCCGGTCATCGTGGCTACCCAGATGCTCGACTCGATGATCGAGAACTCCCGCCCCACCCGCGCCGAGGCCTCCGACGTGGCCAACGCGGTGCTCGACGGCGCGGACGCGGTGATGCTCTCCGGCGAGACCAGCGTCGGCAAGTACCCGGTGCTCACCGTCAGCACCATGGCGAAGATCGTCACCACCACCGAGGCCGGCTCGATCGCCGTCCCCCGGCTGCAGCACGACCCGCGTACGCACGGCGGCGCGCTGACCGTCGCCGCGTCCTCCATCGCCCGCGCCATCGGTGCCAAGGCCATGGTGGCGTTCTCGCAGACCGGCGACACCGTCAAGCGGCTCAGCCGGCTGCACTGCGACCTGCCGCTGCTGGCCTTCACCCCGGTGCCGGAGGTGCGCAACCAGCTCGCGCTCTGCTGGGGCGTGGAGACGTTCCTGATGCCGTTCGTCGAGCACACCGACGACATGTTCCGCCAGGTCGACCAGGCGCTGCTCGGCCTCAACCGGGCCAACCCGGGCGACTATGTGGTGATCGTGGCGGGCAGCCCGCCCGGCACCCCCGGCTCCACCAACACGCTGCGGGTGCACCAGCTCGGTTCGCTCGTCGACGCGGCCTCGGCCCGGGCCCTTCAGTGAGCGTGAGGAGTGAGCCGGTGTTGCGAGCCCCGCAGTCGCGAACGAAGGTGGCGCGGTGAGTGACGCTCCGGTGGCGACCGGGCAGGCGGCGGTCGACCAGCTCCTGGAGGTGCTGGACCTGGCGCAGACCGGCGAGATGGCCTTCCGCGGGATGAGCCCGCCGGTGGGCCCGCAGCGGGTCTACGGCGGTCAGGTCGCCGGCCAGGCGTTGGTCGCGGCCGGCCGCACGGTCGACCCGGAGCGGGCCGTGCACTCGCTGCACGGCTACTTCGTCCGGCCCGGTGACCCGGCCGAGCCGATCGACTACCAGGTGGAGAACGTCCGCGACGGCCGCTCCTTCTCGGTGCGCCGCTCGGTGGCGTTGCAGCACGACAAGCCGATCTTCTTCATGTCGGCGTCGTTCCAGCGGCAGGAGGAGGGGCTGGACCACCACGCCCCGCTCCCGCCCGACGTGCCCGCGCCGGACGACGTGCCGACCATGACCGACCGGCTGTCCCGCTACCCGGAACGGCTCGGCATCTGGGGCCAGATCCCCCGCCCGATCGACGTGCGCTACGTCGGCGAGCCCGGCTGGGTACGCCCCGGCGACCGGCCGGCCGAGCCGCACCAGCGGGTCTGGATGCGCATCGACGGCAAGCTGCCGGACGACCCGCTGCTGCACGCCTGCGCCCTCACGTACGCGTCCGACCTGACGCTGCTCGACTCGGTGCTGTCGGTGCACGGCGAGGTGTGGGGGCCGGGTGGTGTGGTGGGCGCCAGCCTCGACCACGCGCTCTGGTTCCACCGGCCGTTCCGCGCCGACGAGTGGTTCCTCTACGACTGCTGGAGCCCGTCGGCGTCGGGGGCCCGTGGCCTGGCCACCGGCCGGATGTTCACCACCGACGGCCGGCACATCGCCAGCGCCGTGCAGGAGGGGCTGCTGCGCCGGGTCGGCGGCTGAGCCGGCAACCGTGACCGATCGGCCGAGGGTCGGGAGTCCGGGCGGCTGAACCGGCGACTAACCTTGCCGGCATGCGTCTCTCCGCCCGGGTCGACTACGCCCTCCGTGCGGCCGCCGAGCTGGCCTCGGTCGCCGACGGTGCGGCCGTCGGGCGGAGTCGGCCGGTGACCGCCGAGCAGATCGCCCGCTCCCAGGACATCCCGCCGAAGTTCCTCGAGAGCATCCTGCTCCAGCTGCGCCGGGGCGGCATCGTGCACGCGCAGCGCGGCCCGGAGGGCGGCTACTGGCTGGCCCGACCGGCGTCCGAGATCTCCCTGGCCGAGGTGATCCGCGTGATCGACGGCCCGCTCGCGCACGTGCGCGGGCAGCGTCCGGAGCAACTCGGCTACCAGGGCGCGGCCCGTGCGCTGCAGGACGTCTGGATCGCGCTGCGGGCCAGCGAGCGGGAGATCCTGGAGCTGGTCACCATCGCCGACGTGGCCGCCGGCTCGCTGCCCGGCCGGGTCAACGAGCTGGCCGCCGACCCGCGCGCCTGGAGCTGACGCCCCCCGTCGCGCCCTCGGCACCACCGTCGGGGCCGTCCGGCGTGTTCCCACCAACCGGATGGGGGACTTGACCGGGACCCCCTCCGTGCCGCATTGTCGACCAAGTCGATAGGAGATACCGAAAAGTCAGGGGGCGCTCGTGCGCAAGCTGCTGGTCCTCGCCCTCGTCGGGCTCGCCGCGCAACTGGTCGACGGCGCTCTCGGCATGGCGTACGGGCTGACCTCCTCGACCCTGCTGCTCTTCGCCGGGGTCGCGCCGGCCGCCGCCTCCGCCTCGGTGCACCTGGCCGAGATCGGCACCACGCTCGCCGCCGGCGTCTCGCACTGGCGCTTCGGCAACGTCGACTGGAAGGTGGTCGGGCGCATCGCCCTGCCGGGCGCGCTCGGCGCGTTCGCCGGCGCCACCTTCCTCAGCTCCATCTCCACCGAGTCGGCCGCCCCGTGGATGGCCGCCATCCTGTTCACCCTCGGCGCGTACCTGCTGGTCCGCTTCTCCCGGCCGCTGCGCGCCAACCGCGCCGCCGGCCGGCTGCGCAGCCGCTTCCTGGCCCCGCTCGGGCTGGTCGCCGGCTTCGTCGACGCCACCGGCGGTGGCGGCTGGGGTCCGGTCGCCACCCCGGCGCTGCTGGTCTCCGGCCGGATGGAGCCGCGCAAGGTCATCGGCTCGGTGGACACCTCCGAGTTCGTGGTGGCGGGCGCGGCCAGCCTCGGCTTCCTGATCGGGCTCGGCTCCGAGGGCTTCCTGCTGCCCACCGTGGCCGCGCTGCTGGTCGGCGGCCTGATCGCCGCGCCGATCGCGGCCTGGCTGGTTCGCATCGTGCCCGCCCAGGTGCTCGGCGCCGTCATCGGCGGCGTGATCGTGCTGACCAACGCCCGCACCCTGCTGCGCGCCGGCGAGCTGGGCGGCCCGGTGCCGGCCCTGGTCTACGCGGCGCTCGGCGCCGGCTGGCTGGTCGCCGTGGTGCTGGCGGTACGCGCGCTGCGCCGTGCCCGCCGTGCCCGCGCCACTGTCGACGCGGTGCTCGCCGCCGATCCGGCCGTTCCCGCCGCTTCTGCTGCTCCGGCCGTTCCCGCCGCTTCGGCCGTTCGCGCCGCCCCCGAGGCTGCCACCCCGCTCGACGAGCCGGGGGAGTCCCGCCGGCTCGCTGCCGCCGTCGAGAGCTGACGCGGCCCGCCCCGGCCCGAGCCTGGTGATCCGTGCCGGGCGGGAGCGGCGTCTCCCCGGGGGCGGTACAGAAACGACAAGCCCTCGGCTGAACACCCGCCGGCGCGGCCTCCGTCGGCGCGTCGCCGGTCGAGACCCCATCCCTTTCGAGCGATATACCGCTGGGTCATATTTATGACTCAGCGGTATATCGGCCCTTTCCATCGTCGGTCGTGGACGGCGGCTACCGGGAGTGACGGACCACCAGCCGACAGCCCGGCCCGTGGCCGGGGCCGGGACCGCGGAGGGGACGCGTTCACCGTCACCGGCCAGCGGCCGGCGGGAGTCAGCGGTCGGCGGTCTCCGCCTCCGGCGAGCGGCCGGGGCGCGCCGGCCTTGTCGGGGGAGCGACTTGTCGGGCGTGCGGGGATGCCCTAACCTGACCGAACGCGGAGCCTAGTTACCGACGTCGATGTCCGGCGTCGGCCGTCGCGTCAGCGCGCGTAGCCTCTCGCCGGCCCGGGCAGGCCGGCACCCTCGCGTGTCTGACCTCCGCGAAAGGCATCCCCGTGCACCCCACCACCCCACGCCGTCGGCTCGCGCTGCTCGCCGCGGCCTCGGCGCTCACCCTGACGGCCGGCGCGCTCACCACGGTGACCGCCGCCGCGGCGGCCGCCGCCTGCCGGGTCGACTACCGGATCACCAACCAGTGGAGCGGCGGCTTCGGCGCCGACGTCACCGTGACCAACCTCGGCGACCCGGTGAACGGCTGGACGCTCGCCTGGAGCTTCGCCGCCGGGCAGCAGGTCGTCCAGGCCTGGAACGCCACGGTCAGCCAGTCCGGCACCCAGGTCACCGCCCGCGACGCCGGCTACAACGCGGCGATCGGCACCGGCGGCACCTCGAGTTTCGGCTTCAACGGCTCGTGGAACAACGCCGCCAACCCCGCGCCGACCGCGTTCACGCTCAACGGCACCACCTGCACCGGCGCTACCCCGACCACGCCTCCGCCCACCACACCACCCCCCACCACGGCGCCGCCGACCACGCCACCCCCCACGACGCCTCCACCGACCACGCCACCGGCCGGCGCCAAGCAGATGGAGAAGCTCGACCGAGGGCTGGTCAGCGTCCGCTCCGGCAGCGGGAACCTGGTCTCCTGGCGGCTGCTCGGCACCGAGACCTCGGGTGTGTCGTTCAACCTCTACCGGGGCGGCACGAAGGTCAACGGCAGCCCGATCACCGGCGCCACCACCTACCTGGACGCCGGCGCGGCCGCCGGGTCCGCGTACACCGTGCGGGCCGTGGTGGACGGCGCCGAGCAGGCGGCCTCCGCCCCGGCGCTGCAGTTCGCCAACGGCTATCTCGACGTGCCGATCCAGGCGCCGCCCGGCGGCACCACGCCCATCGGCGAGGCGTACACCTACTCCGCCAACGACGCGAGCGTGGGCGACCTCGACGGCGACGGCCGCTACGAGTTCGTGCTCAAGTGGGACCCGTCGAACAGCAAGGACAACTCGCAGTCCGGCTACACCGGCACCGTCTACGTCGACGCCTACACCCTCACCGGCGCCCGGCTGTGGCGCGTGGACCTGGGCCGCAACATCCGCGCCGGCGCCCACTACACCCAGTTCCAGGTGTACGACTACGACGGCGACGGGGACGCCGAGGTGGCCATGAAGACCGCCGACGGCACCCGCTCCGGCACCGGCCAGGTGATCGGCAACGCCTCCGCCGACCACCGCAACTCCAGCGGCTACGTGCTCGCCGGCCCCGAGTACCTGACCATGTTCGACGGCCGCACCGGCGCCGCCCTGTCCACTGTCGACTACGACCCGCCGCGCGGCACCGTCTCGTCCTGGGGTGACTCCTACGGCAACCGGGTGGACCGGTTCCTCGCCGCCACCGCCTACCTGGACGGGCAGCGCCCCTCGCTGGTCATGGCGCGCGGCTACTACACCCGGGCGGTGATCGCCGCCTGGGACTTCCGCGACGGCACGCTGCGCAGGCGGTGGACGTTCGACTCCAACGCGTCCGGCAACGGCGCCGCCGCCGGTCAGGGCAACCACAACCTGTCTGTCGCCGACGTGGACGGCGACGGCCGCCAGGAGATCGTGTACGGCGCGGCCACGATCGACGACAACGGCCGGCTGCTCTACTCCACCGGCAACGGTCACGGCGACGCGCTGCACGTCGGCGACCTCGACCCGGCCCGCGCCGGCCTGGAGGTGTTCAAGGTCGACGAGGACGCCAGCAAGCCCAGCTCGTGGATGGCCGACGCGCGTACCGGGCAGATCCTCTGGCAGACCGCGCCCAACGGCGACAACGGCCGGGGTGTCTCGGACGACGTCTGGGCCGGCAGCCCCGGCGCGGAGTCCTGGTCGTCGGCGGTCGACGGCCTGCTCAACACCCGGGGCCAGAACGTCGGCCGCAAGCCGTCCTCGGCGAACTTCCTGATCTGGTGGGACGGCGATCCGGTCCGCGAGCTGCTCGACGGCACCAAGGTCGACAAATACGGCACCGGCGGCGAGACCCGCCTGCTCACCGGCGGCAACGTCGCGTCCAACAACGGCACCAAGTCCACCCCGGCACTCTCCGGGGACATCCTCGGCGACTGGCGCGAGGAGGTGGTCTGGCGCACCGCCGACAGCACCGCGCTGCGGATCTACAGCACACCGGTCACCACCGGCCTGCGGCTGCCCACCCTGATGCACGACCCGCAGTATCGGGTGGCCGTGGCCTGGCAGAACACCGCCTACAACCAACCGCCGCACCCGGGATTCCACCTCGGCGACGGCATGAGCACGCCGGCCGCGCCGAACATCTACCTGCGCTGACGGAAAAGCAGGCACCGGGCCGCCGGCCGCGGAATCCGCTCGGCCGGCGACCCGGTGCACCACACCGCAGCATTCCCGACCCGTCCCGACCGGGAATGCCGTACCACCACCGGGGACAAAGCTATGCGTCCCACGCGACGCTGCGGTGACGTGGCTATGAAGAGCGTGTTTCAGCCCTCCCGGCGCAGGCCACCCGCCACCTTGTCGGCGATCAACTCGAACGAGCGGACCCGGTCCGCCACGTCGTAGACCATCGCGGTCAGCATCAACTCGTCCGCGCCGGTGCGCTGCAGCAACTCGCCAAGCTGCCGGGCCACCGTTTCCGGTGAGCCGGTCGCCTGGCCGTCGCGGCGCTGGGCCACGAACTCCCGCTCGAACTCCGAGTACGGGTAGGCCGCCGCCTCCTCCGGCGTGACCAGCGGCTCCGGCCGCCCGGAGCGCAGCTTCAGGAACGACAGGCCGGCCGGCCCGGCCAGCCACTCCGCCCGCTCGTCGGTCTCCGCGCAGACCGCGTTGACCGCCACCATCGCGTACGGCCGGTCCAGCCACTGCGACGGCCGGAAGTGCTGCCGGTAGAGCTGCAACGCCGGGACCGTGTTCTGCGCGCTGAAGTGGTGCGCGAACGAGAACGGCAACCCGAGCAGGCCGGCGAGCTGGGCGCTGAACCCGCTGGATCCCAGCAGCCACACCTGCGGCGACTGCCCCCGACCCGGCGTCGCCGTGATCGGCCCCGGCTCGGCGCCGGAGAAGTAGTTCATCAGGTCGGCCAGCTCGCGCGGGAAGTGCTCCGCGGACAGGCCCTCCATGGTGCGGCGCAGCGCCAGCGCGGTCACCTGGTCGGTGCCGGGCGCCCGCCCGATGCCCAGGTCGATCCGGCCCGGGTGCAGCGCCTCCAGGGTGCCGAACTGCTCGGCCACCACCAGCGGCGCGTGGTTGGGCAGCATCACCCCGCCCGAGCCCAGCCGGATCGTGCTGGTGTTCGCGGCCAGGTGCGCGAGCAGCACCGCCGGCGCCGAACTCGCGATCGCCGGCATGTTGTGGTGCTCGGCCACCCAGAACCGGCGGTAGCCCAGCTCCTCGGTGCGGCGGGCCAGCTCGGTGGTGTGCCGCAGCGCCTCACCGGCGCTGCCGGTCGCGGCCACCGGGGCAAGGTCAAGGACAGACATCGGTACGTCGATCACGGCTGGGTGCAACCCGCCGAGTGCCGGAATTGTTCCCTCGGGTGCGCTACCCCATACCCCGGGCCTGCTCGAAGATCAGACTGGTCTGGGTGTGCTGCACCACCGGATCCACCGCCAGGTGGTCGAGCACGAAATCGCGCAGCGCGTCACCCGAGGCCGCCCGCACGTGCAGCACATAGTCCTCCGCGCCGGCGACGTGGAACACCGACACCACCCCCGGCAGCCGCACCGACCGGGCCCGGAACGCGTCCACCGCGGCCCGCTCGTGCGCCGTCAGTCGCACCGACACCAGCGCCTGCAACGGCAGGCCCACCGCCGCCGGGTCCACCTCGGCGTGGAACCCGCGGATCGCCCCGCACTCGCGCAACGCCCGGGTCCGCGTCAGGCACGTCGAGGGTGCCACCCCCACCCGCTCCGCGAGCGCGTTGTTGGGCAGCCGCCCGTCGGTCGCCAGTTCGGTGAGGATCGCGCGGTCGACGTCGTCCAGACCGGCGAACGGCCGTACATCATTCGGTGCGGCAGGCATGCCGACATCTTCCACCGAACTCAGGCGAGGCGAAAGCGTGATTCGCAGAATCTTGTTCGCTTCTCTTGCCCCAGAGCGTCGTCATGTTCGACGCTTCCCGCCATGACTTCCGTGGACACCGCAGCCGTGCACGCCGGACGCGACGACCTGGCCGGGCTCGGCGTCCACGTCCCGCCCATCGACCTCTCCACCACCAACCCGCTGCCCTCCGTCGCCGGCGGCGGCGACGACTACGAGACGCTCGCCACCGGCGGCACCCTCCCGGCCGGCGGCAGCGCCGTCTACCAGCGCCTCTGGAACCCCACGGTGGCCCGCTTCGAGACCGCGCTCGCCCAGCTCGAGGGCACCGCCGAGGCGGTCGCGTTCGCCAGCGGCATGGCCGCGCTCACCGCCACCCTGCTGGCCGCCACCCGCGACGGGAACCGCCACGTCGTCGCCGTCCGCCCCCTCTACGGCGGCACCGACCACGTCCTCGCCACCGGCCTGCTCGGCACCCAGGTCACCTGGGCCCGCCCCGACGAGGTCGCCGCCGCGATCCGCCCCGACACCGCAGTGGTCGTCGTCGAGACCCCCGCCAACCCCACCCTCGACCTGGTCGACATCGCCGCGCTCGCCACCGCCGCCGGCGAGGTCCCGCTGCTGGTCGACAACACCGTCGCCACCCCCGTGCTCCAGCGACCCGCCCGCCACGGCGCCGCCCTCGTGCTGCACAGCGCCACCAAGAGCATCGGCGGCCACGGCGACGTCCTCGCCGGCGTCGTCGCCTGCGCGCCCGAGTGGGCCGCCCGGCTGCGCCAGGTCCGCGCCGTCACCGGGGCCGTCCTGCACCCGCTCGGCGCGTACCTGCTGCACCGCGGCCTGCAGACCCTGCCGCTGCGGGTCCGCGCCCAGCAGGCCGGCGCCGAGAAGCTCGCCGCCTGGCTCGCCGGCCACCCCGCCGTCGAGCGCGTCCATCACCCGTCGCTGCACGACCCGGCCGGGCTGGTCGGCCGCCAGATGTCCGGCACCGGCAGCCTGCTCGCCTTCGAGGTACGCGGCGGCGCGCCCGCCGCCGCCGTGGTCGCCGGCGCCTGCGAGCTCATCACCCACGCGGTGTCGCTCGGCGGCGTCGACACGCTGATCCAGCACCCGGCCTCGCTCACCCACCGGCCGGTCGAGGGCGACGCGAAGCCGTGCGGCGGGCTGCTGCGCGTCTCGGTCGGGCTGGAGGACCCGGAGGACCTGCGGGCCGACCTGGCGCGGGCGCTCGCCCTTATCTGAAGTGCGGCCGTTGCCGGCCACATCCGGTCAGGACTTCGGGCCGACGTGCCGGTCCAGTGCGGCGACGGCTTCCCTCCGGGCCACCGACAGCGACCACGGCAGGTTCATCCGCCACGCGATGCCGAGCAGGTCGAGGGACCACTGACACAGCGCCATGATGTCGGTGGAGCGGTTGGAGAACATGTAGCGGGGATAGACGTACTCCTTCCCGCGAACGACGACCCGGTTGGCGAAGCGGCAGCCGTCGGAGTGGAACAGGCCCCGCAGGAAGTCGCCCGGTTGGGCCTCGACGATGGCGCGCTGCCAGTCAGCCAGGACGATCGGTCGCTCGTGTTTCTTGCCCGGCCCGTGCTGCGGAAACAGGCAAGGCCAGTGGGTGGCGGTGCTCTGCACGGCGACGCAGCCCCGCTTCTGGATGCGCTGCACCTTGTTGGCCAACACCGCCCGCATCGCGGCGTCGCACTTGTCGATCAGGTTCGGCCAGGCGTCGGCACAGTAGACGCGGAGCACCGGCGTTCGGTCGGTGGTCACCAGGTGCCCGTCACCGAGATAGAGCCCGAGCAGATAGGCGTAGGCGGCCGGATCAGGCGGCCCGTCCTGGTCGGGGTGGCAGCGGAAGCAGCGGACCGCGCTGCCGAAGACTGCCGGCTGCGGCCGGTCGACGCACCAGTGCCAGACTGTGATGTAGGGCAGGGAAAGGCTGCGGGCCACCGAATGGATGTTGTGACCCCGGGCGCGAAGGGCGCGGGCTCGTGCCCGCATTTCGGGAGGATGCACAGCAACATCCTCGAACACGTGTATGACAAGAAGTGCCGGGAGCGGGATTCGAACCCGCAAGCCCTTTCGGGCAGAAGTGTTTGAGACTTCCGTGTATGCCGTTCCACCATCCCGGCGGGGTGCGGTAACTGTACCCGACTAGGCTCATGCGGGAGCATGGGTGGTGACCGTGCCGGGATCGATGGTGGGAGTGGCTCGTGGGCGAGATGCAGACGGATGCCGAGCGCAAGCGCGTTCTGATCGCTGAGGACGAGGCGCTCATCCGGCTGGACCTGGCCGAGATGCTGGTCGAGGAGGGCTACGAGGTCGTCGGCGAGGCCGGTGACGGCGAGACCGCCGTCAAGCTCGCCGAGGAGCTGAAGCCGGATCTGGTCATCCTCGACATCAAGATGCCGATCATGGACGGGCTGGCCGCCGCCGAGCGGATCGCCGGCGCGCGCATCGCCCCCGTGATCATCCTGACCGCGTTCAGCCAGCGGGACCTGGTCGAGCGGGCCCGGGCGGCCGGCGCGATGGCCTACCTGGTCAAGCCGTTCCAGAAGAGCGACCTGGTGCCGGCGGTGGAGATCGCGCTGTCCCGCTACTCGGAGATCGCCGCGCTGGAGGCGGAGGTCGCCGGCCTGACCGACCGGCTGGAGATCCGCAAGACCGTCGAGCGGGCCAAGGGCGCGCTGATGACGACGTACGGGATGACCGAGCCGCAGGCGTTCAAGTGGATCCAGCGCACCGCGATGGACCACCGGATGACCATGAAGGAGGTCGCCGAGCGGATCCTCGCCGAGACCGCCGGCGGCGAGGTGGCGCAGCCCGCCTCCTGACCCGTCAGCGGGTTACCGGGGTCGGCGGCGGTCGATACGATCGCCGGCATGCGACGACCGGCGACGATGCTCGGCCTGCTCGTGGCCCTGCTGGCCGCGTGTCACGCCGCCGATCGGCCCGCGCCGGAGCCGCTGCGCCCGGCCTGGAAGCAGGTCGACCTGCCGCTGCCGGCCGGCCTCTCCGGTCGGGAGGTGCTGCGTGACGCCGCGGCCTGCGCGGGGCGGTGGTTCGTCGTCGGGGCGGTGCGGGACCCGGACGGGACGCCGCATCCGGCCGCCTGGTCGAGTGTGGACGGCGCTGCCTGGACGCCGCTGCGTCCGGTGCCGCGTAGCGCGTACGGGGCGGAGAACGTGCTGACCGCGGTGGGCTGCCGGGACGGCCGGCCGGTGGCGGTGGGTGGTCGCAGCGGCGGGGTGCACGGCAATCCCCGGATCAGCACCTGGCGCCAGGACCGGGACGGCGCGCTGGTGGAGGTGCCGGCGGAGTTCGAGCTGTTCGGCGGCCCGGACGCGGTGAACGTGGGTCGGGTCGCGGGCGGGCCGGGCGGTTGGTTGATCTCCGGGAACCGGGCCACCGGCGCGGCGGCCTGGGTGTCGCCGGACGCCTCGGAGTTCCGGCTGGTCAGCGGCGTGCCGGGGCTGGTCGCCGACGGTTCGGGCCGGCCCTGGGTGACCGACGGCGCGGCGACCGGGTCGGGGTGGCTCATGGTGGGCTCGGTGCGGCCGTCGGGGCGTACCGGATCGGACGCGGCGGTGTGGACCTCGGCGGACGGGTCGTCCTGGCGGCGGGCGGTGCTCGCCGACGGCGGCGTGGACCAGGACCTGCAACGGGTGGTCCGGCTGGGCGACCGGTCGGTGGCGTTGGGTCGGCGGGGCGACGGCGTGGGCGCATGGGTGGGGGAGGGCGACGCCTGGCGGCCGACCGGCGGTCCGGCGGCCGGGGGCGCGGACCGGCCCGCCCGGGTGTGGGGGTTGGCGGCGCGCGGTGACGGCGTGTTCGCGGTGCTCGCCGGTCCGGCGGCGGGGGCGGGCTGGTTCTCGCCGGACGGTGACCGGTGGTTGCCGGTGGCGCTGCCGGCGGCGGTCCCGGGGGGCAGTGACCGGTCGGTGGCGGTCGCGGCGGCGGGTGACGACGTCCTGCTGCTGGTGGACGACGGTGGCCGGGCGCGGGTCTGGTCGGCACGCGGGTCGTGGCGGCCCGCGTGACGTTCTCACCAGCATGTTTCCGGTCTGTGTCGGATGTCCGATCGTCCCACCCCGTGATCGGGTGTGTTACAGCACAGCTGTGAATCCGGCCACTCAACGTAACGGTTAGGTCAACCCCGCTTCTCAGGTCTACCTTCGCCCCCCGCTGGTGGGATAACGTCCCGGCCCAGACCGGGATCGCGGTCGGTCCGGCCAACCCTCGCAAGGTCCAATTCGCGCTGGGTGGTTTCCGGGCCTTCGGACGGAGGAGGGTACGAGCCGTGAGGCAGAAGCTCGCACGGGTGCTCGGTGGTGTGGCCATCGGCGCGCTCGTTTTCAGTGGCGCGGCCTGCAAGGCTGACAGTGGTAGCGATGCGGGGGGCAGCAAGGCCGCCTGCGACCTGAAGATCGGCTTCTTCGGCCCGCTGACCGGCGACGCCGCGGGTCTCGGTATCCACATGCGCAACGGCACCAAGCTGGCCATCGACCAGTACAACAAGGACAACGCGGACTGCAAGGTCAACCTGGCCGAGTACGACTCGCAGGGTGACCCGGCCAAGGCCCCCGCGCTGGCCCAGCAGGCCGTCGGCGACAACAAGGTCGTCGGCATCATCGGCCCGGCGTTCTCGGGTGAGTCCGAGGTCGCCGACCCGATCTTCGACGAGGCCGGCCTGCCGATCATCACGCCGTCGGCGACCCGGCCGAGCCTGAGCACCAAGAACTGGAAGATCTTCCACCGGGGCGTCGGCAACGACACCTCGCAGGGTCCGGCGGCCGGCCGGTACATCAAGGACGTCCTGAAGGCCGAGAAGGTCTACGTGGTGGACGACCAGTCCGCGTACGGCGCGGGTCTGGTGGACGAGGTGAAGAAGGTTCTCGGCTCGGTCGCCGGCGAGGACAAGATCCAGGTCAAGCAGACCAACTTCTCCGCCGTGGTCACCAAGATCCAGAGCAGCGGTGCGAACGTCCTCTTCTTCGGTGGCTACTACACCGAGGCCGGCCTGCTGCTCAAGCAGCTCAAGGGCGCGGGCTGGAAGGGCACGATGGTCGCCGGTGACGGTGTCAACGACGCCAACTTCATCAAGGTCGCCGGCCAGCAGGTCGCCGAGGGCACGATCCTCACCTGCCCCTGCGCCCCGGCCACCGCGGCCAAGGGCTCGTTCGTGACCGACTACAAGGCCGCGTTCGACAACGCCGAGCCGGGCACCTACGCCGACGTGTCGTACGACATCACCAAGATCATGCTTGAGGGCATCAAGGACGGCAAGGGCACCCGCGCCGACCTGCTGAGCTTCATCAAGTCCTACAACAAGGCCGGCGGTGCGACCGGCGTGACCTACAAGTTCGAGTCCACCGGCGAGCTGGACCCGGCCCAGGTCATCGTGTGGGCGTTCAAGGTGAACGCGGGCAAGGTCGTCCCCGACATCGAGATCCCCAAGAGCTGACCGGTTCGTCCGGTCCGGTAACGGGACACCAGGCGTGCGGCCGGGAGGCTACCTCCCGGCCGCACCGCTTGGCCGCACAGTTGGAGCCCCCACTTGAACTTCGATGAGTTGTTCGGGAACTTCCCGACGCTGACCATCACCGGGCTGGAACAGGGCGCGATCTACGCGCTCATCGCCCTCGGCTACACCCTGGTGTACGGCGTTCTGCGTCTGATCAACTTTGCTCACTCCGAGGTCTTCATGGTCGGTACCTTCACCGCCCTGTGGACCTGGCAGGCCCTCGGCTACGACCAGAACTCCGCCGCCCCCGCGCTCGGACCCCTGCTGGTGGCCCTGGTCGCCGGACTCGCGGTGGCGATGGTCGCGGCGGCCGCTACGGCGGTCACCGTCGAGCTGGTGGCCTACCGGCCGCTGCGCAAGCGCAACGCGCCGCCGCTGGCCTTCCTCATCACCGCGATCGGCGCCTCGTTCGTGCTCGCCGAGTCCTTCGGCATCGGCACCAGCCGCGCGCCCTTCGGCATGCCGACGATGATCACGCAGGACACCGTCTTCACCATCTTCGGCGCCGCGGTGACCAACCTCCAGCTCGTGATCCTCGGCGTCACGCTGATCATGATGATCGGGCTGGACCAGTTCGTGAACCGCAGTCGGCTCGGCCGCGGCATCCGGGCGGTCGCCCAGGACGCGGACACCGCCGCGCTGATGGGGGTCAACAAGAACCGGGTCATCCTGCTGGTCTTCGTGCTCGGCGGCCTGATGGCCGGTGTCGGCGCGTTGCTGTGGGACCTCCGGTTCGGCTTCACCAAGTTCAACGTCGGCTTCCTGATCGGCCTCAAGGCGTTCTCGGCCGCGGTGCTCGGCGGTATCGGCAACCTGCGCGGCGCGCTGCTCGGCGGCCTGCTGCTCGGTGTGGTGGAGAACTACGCCGCCGGCCTGTTCGGCGGCGAGTGGAAGGACTTCACCGGCTTCGTGCTGCTGATCGTGCTGCTGATGTTCCGGCCGACCGGTCTGCTCGGCGAATCTCTCGGGAGGGCGCGCGCATGACCGCCACCGTGGACAACAAGCGGACCGCGGGCTTCAAGACCCGCTGGGCGGCGATGCCCAAGCAGGTGCGCTGGGCGGCGATCGCCGCGCTGATCGTCCTGCTCTACATCCTGCCCAACAAGTGGTTCTACGAATACCTGGGCTTCCCGCTCGGCAGCGACTACTTCGCCTTCTACACCACCCGCTCGGACTTCGCCGGCGTGCTCTTCGACACCGCCGTGTTCGTGCTGCTCGCCGTGGGCCTCAACGTGGTGGTCGGCTTCGCCGGCCTGCTCGACCTCGGCTACTTCGGCTTCTACGCGCTCGGCGCGTACACGGTGGCGTTGCTGACGTCGCCGGAGAGCCGGTTCGGCACGAACTGGCCGTGGCTGGCGGCGGTGCCGCTGGCGGTGATGGTGGCGATGGTCTCCGGCGTCATCCTCGGCGGCCCGACGCTGCGGCTGCGCGGCGACTACCTGGCCATCGTGACGCTCGGCTTCGCCGAGATGATCCGCCTGTACGCGGCCCGCAACGAGGGCATCCTGCAGGGTCAGCGGGGCATCCCGGCGATCCCGCACCCGCCGGGCAGCGGCAGCGACGGCAAACCCCTGTTCGGGGTGGTCGACGCGCGACCGTACTACTGGCTGATGCTGACGCTGATCCTGATCGTGCTGGTGCTGATCCGGAACCTGGCCAACAGCCGGGTGGGTCGGGCCTGGGTGGCGATCCGGGAGGACGAGGACGCCGCCGAGATCATGGGTGTGCCCACGTTCAAGTACAAGCTGTGGGCGTTCGCCATCGGCGCGGCGGTGGCCGGTCTGACCGGCGCGGTCTTCGCCGGCAAGCAGACGTTCATCAACTCGGACCAGTTCGTGCTGGAGAGTTCCATCCTGGTGCTCGCCGCGGTGATCCTCGGCGGCGCCGGCAACATCAAGGGCGCCATCGTCGGCGGCGCGCTCACCTGGTACCTGCCGGAGTGGCTGCGCGGCGTCGGCGACCTGCTCGGCGTGGAGTTCGACGCCGCCGAGTACCGGATCCTGGTCTTCGGTCTGGTGGTCATCGTCATGATGATCTTCCGGCCGCAGGGTCTGGTGCCCAACCGGCGGCGGGCGGCCGAGTTCGCCGACCGGCGCAAGGAAGCGGTTCCCCAGGAGACGGTGCCCAATGAGTGAGCCGCAGATGCACAGCGAGCGGGATCAGACCAGCGAGCGGGACATCGCCGACGACGGCCGGAGCACGGTCGGCACCCCGCCCGAGTCCGGGTCGGACACCCCGGTCGAGGCCAACCCGGGCGACACCGCCCCGGCCGGCCGGGAGCCGCTGCTGGAGGTCGACCACGTCACGCTCCGCTTCGGTGGCGTGGTGGCGCTCAACGACGTCGCGTTCACCCTGTACAAGGGGGAGATCCTCGGCCTGATCGGCCCGAACGGCGCCGGCAAGACCACCTGCTTCAACGCGATGACGGGTGTCTACCGGCCCACCGAGGGCGAGATCCGGTTCGCCGGGCAGCGGATCAACGGCAAGCGCCGGAGCTGGATCACCAAGGCGGGCATCGCCCGGACGTTCCAGAACATCCGGCTGTTCCCGGAGATGACCGCGCTGGAGAACGTGATGGTGGGCGCTGACGCCCACCACAAGACCAGCGTGATCGCCGCGATGCTGCGGCTGCCGCGGCACTGGCGGGAGGAGCGGCAGGGCCGGGACAAGGCCCACGAGCTGCTGCGCTTCGTCGGTATCGAGCGCCGCGCCGGCGATCTGGCCCGCAACCTCTCGTACGGCGAGCAGCGCCGGCTGGAGATCGCGCGGGCCCTGGCCACCAACCCGAGCCTGCTCTGCCTGGACGAGCCGGCCGCCGGCTTCACCCCGGCGGAGAAGGAGGAACTCAACGGGTTGATCCGGAAGATCCGCGACAATGGCACCACGGTGCTGCTGATCGAGCACGACATGCGTCTCGTCATGGGCGTGACCGACCGGATCGTGGTGCTGGAGTTCGGCAAGAAGATCGCCGAGGGCCTGCCGGCCCAGGTCCGCGAGGACCCGAAGGTGATCGCGGCGTACCTGGGGGTGCCGACCGATGCTGCTTGAGATCAACGACCTGACCCTGCTGTACGGGCGGATCCAGGCGCTGCACGGGATCAGCCTGCACGTCGACGAGGGTGAGGTGGTGGCCCTGATCGGCGCGAACGGCGCCGGCAAGACCACCACCATGCGCGCCATCTCCGGGCTGCGCCCGGTGGCGAGCGGCTCGATCATGTTCAACGGCACCGACGTCACCCGGATGCGGGCCGACCTGCGGGTGGTCCGGGGCATCGGGCAGGCGCCGGAGGGTCGGGGCGTCTTCCCGGGCATGTCGGTCGTGGAGAACCTGGAGATGGGTGCGTACACCCGCCGGGACCGCGCGGGCATCGCCGAGGACATGAAGATGGTCCTGGACCTCTTCCCCCGGCTGCACGAGCGGCGCAAGCAGGCCGGCGGCACGCTCTCCGGCGGCGAGCAGCAGATGCTGGCGGTGGGCCGGGCGCTGATGGCCCGCCCGAAGCTGCTGCTGCTCGACGAGCCCTCGATGGGTCTCGCGCCGATGCTGATCCAGCAGATCTTCGAGATCATCACCCGGATCAACGAGCAGGGCACCACCATCCTGCTGGTCGAGCAGAACGCCCAGCAGGCGCTCTCCCGGGCCCACCGGGGCTACGTGCTGGAGACCGGCCGGATCGTCAAGGAGGGCACCGGCCGGGACCTGCTGCACGACCCGGCGGTCAAGGAGGCGTACCTCGGCGTGGCCTGAGGTCGTACCGGTCGACGGCCGGTCGTCCCCGCGGGGGGCGACCGGCCGTCGCGTTCCCGGTGCCGCCGGCCACGGGTTGTCGGGGCCACGGACTAGAGTCGCTGCCGTGACAGCTACGACGCCGCGCCTGCTCCTCGTCGACGGACACTCCCTGGCATACCGGGCCTTCTTCGCCCTGCCGGTGGAAAACTTCTCCACCACGACGGGGCAGCCGACCAACGCCGTCTACGGCTTCACCTCCATGCTGATCAACGTGCTCCGCGACGAGCAGCCGACGCACATCGTGGTCGCCTTCGACGTCTCCCGCCGGTCCTTCCGCACCGACCGCTACGCGGAGTACAAGGCCGGCCGCAGCGAGACCCCGACCGACTTCAAGGGGCAGGTCAGTCTGGTCAAGGAGGTGCTCGCCGCGCTGCGCGTGCCGGTGGTCGAGAAGGAGGGCTTCGAGGCCGACGACGTGATCGCCACGCTCGCCTGCCAGGCCCGCGACCAGGGCATGGACGTGCTGATCACCACCGGCGACCGGGACGCGTTCCAGCTCGTCGGCGACCGGGTCACCGTGCTCTACCCGCGCAAGGGCGTCTCCGACCTGGCCCGGATGGACCCGGCCGCGGTCGAGGCGAAGTACGGTGTCACGCCGGACCGCTACCGCGACCTGGCCGCGCTGGTCGGCGAGACCAGTGACAACCTGCCCGGCGTCCCCGGCGTCGGGCCGAAGACCGCGGCCAAGTGGATCAACCTCTACGGCGGCGTCGAGGGCGTGGTGGCCCGGGCCGACGAGATCAAGGGCAAGGCCGGCGACAGCCTGCGCGAGCGCCTGGCCGACGTGATCCGCAACTACGAGATCAACTGCCTGGTCTCCGACCTGGAGCTGCCGGTGCGCCCGGAGGACGCCCGCTGGCAGGGGTGGGACCGCGAGGCCGTGCACCAGGTCTTCGACACGCTCCAGTTCCGCATCCTGCGCGACCGGCTCTACCAGTACCTGGAGGCGGTCGAACCGGAGGCGGAGGCCGGCTTCGAGCTGGCCGGCGAGGTGCTCACCGAGCCGGGCGCGGTCGCGGGCTGGCTGGACACGCACGCGGGCGCGGGCGCGCCCGTCGGTCTGGCGGTCACCCTCGACACCGGACCCAACCGTCGGCACACCGCCACCGTGACCGGGATGGCGCTGGCCACCGCCGGCGGCGCCGCGGCCTGGTTCGACCCGAGCGGCCTGGGCGCCGACGACGAGGGCGCCCTGGCCGGCTGGCTCGCCGACGCGACGCGCCCGAAGGTGCTGCACGACAGCAAGCCGGCGGTGCTGGCGTTCGCCGCGCACGGCTGGGACCTGCAGGGCATCGCCCGCGACACGCAGATCGCCGCCTACCTGGCCCGCCCCGACCAGCGGTCCTACGACCTCACCGACCTGGCGCTGCGCTACCTGCACCGCGAGCTGCGCGTCGACGCCCCGGAGACCGGCCAGCTCACGCTCGACGGGTTCGGCGACGACGGCGCGGCCGAGCAGAACCTGATGCTCCAGGCCCGGGCCACCCTCGACCTGGCCGACGCGATCGACGCCGAGCTGTCCCGCGACGGCGAGCAGTCCGCCCGGCTGATGGCCGGCGTGGAGCTGCCGCTGATGCGGGTCCTCGCCACCATGGAGCGCACCGGCATCGCCGCCGACACCGACTACCTCTCCGAGCTGGAGGCGCACTTCGCCGCCGAGGTGAAGGCCGCCGCCCAGGCCGCCTACGAGGTGGTCGGCCGGGAGTTCAACCTCGGCTCGCCGAAGCAGCTTCAGGAGATCCTCTTCACCGAGCTGGGCCTGCCCAAGACCAAGCGGATCAAGACCGGCTACACCACCGACGCCGACGCGCTGCAGTGGCTCTACGCGCAGACCGAGCACCCGCTGCTGCACCACCTGCTGCGGCACCGCGACGTCGCCAAGCTCAAGTCGACGGTCGACGGGCTGCTCAAGTCGGTCTCCGACGACGGCCGGATCCACACCACGTTCAACCAGACCGTGGCGGCGACCGGGCGGCTCTCCTCGACCGAGCCGAACCTGCAGAACATCCCCATCCGCACCGAGGAGGGCCGGCGGATCCGCCGGGCCTTCGTGGTCGGCGAGGGCTACGAGTCCCTGCTGACCGCCGACTACAGCCAGATCGAGATGCGGATCATGGCGCACCTGTCCTCGGACGACGCGCTGATCGAGGCGTTCAACTCCGGGCACGACTTCCACGCGGCGACCGCCTCGTCGGTCTTCACCGTCGAGGTCGACCAGGTCACCGCCGACCAGCGGCGCAAGATCAAGGCGATGAACTACGGCCTGGCATACGGGCTGAGCGCGTTCGGCCTGTCCCAGCAGCTCGGCATCACCGCCGAGGAGGCGCGTGGGCTGATGGAGAACTACTTCGCCGGGTTCGGCGGGGTCCGCGACTACCTCCAGGAGGTGGTGGCCCGGGCACGCCAGGACGGCTACACCTCCACCATCCTGGGTCGCCGCCGCTACCTGCCCGACCTGGTCAGCGACAACCGGCAGCGCCGGGAGATGGCCGAGCGGATGGCGCTCAACGCCCCGATCCAGGGCTCGGCCGCCGACATCATCAAGGTCGCCATGCTGCGCGTCGACGCCGCGCTGCGCGAGGCCGGGCTGCGGTCCCGGATGCTGCTGCAGGTGCACGACGAGTTGGTCTTCGAGGTCGCACCGGGGGAGCGCGAGGCGCTGGAGGCGCTGGTGCGCCGGGAGATGGGCCAGGCGCACCCGCTCTCGGTCCCGATGGAGGTGTCGGTCGGCGACGGCCGCGACTGGAACAGCGCCGACCACTGACCCTCCGGGTCGGCCGGCCGCGTCCGGTCACCGGGACAGCCGGTCAGAGACCGAGCAGGAGGGGCGCCGCGTTGACCGCGCCGTGCGCCACGAGCGGCGGCCACATCCGGCGGTACCGGGACCACAGGTAGCCGAGGAACAGCCCCGTCACGCCCTGGTTCACGATCACCGACGCCAGGTCGACGCCGGGGCGGCCGCTGCCCTGGATGGCCACGTGCCAGGCGGCCCAGACCAGCGACGCGAGCACGATCGCCGGCCAGCGGCCCAGCAGCGACTCCCACCGGGTCTGCAGCCACCGCCGGTAGAAGACCTCCTCCAGCACCGCGTTCACCGCGAAGCCCACCAGCAGCACGACGACCAGCTCGACCACGGTGACGGTGCGCCCCCAGTCACTGGCCGGCACGGCCAGCGGCGTCGCGTAGCTGAGCACCAGCCACACCGCCACCGGCAGCGCCGGACCCCACCGGTGGGCGGCGTCCGCCGGGGCCGGCCCGGGCCGCCACCGCGGCGGCCGCCGGCGCGCGGCCAGGAACACCCCGACCGGTACGCCGAGCAGCAGCGCGAGCTTCAGCACGGAGTACGCGGGCTCGCCGCCCAGCAGCGGCATGACGGCGGCGAACGCGACGCCGGCCAGCAGCAGCGGCACCGCCTCGCGGTACGGCGCGACCGGGTCCGGCCACCTCGGGTCGGCGGCGGGCGGGATCAGCCGGATCAGGGCGATGCCGGCGAGCGCCGGGATCCACCGGTTCCACATGGGTACGGTGCCGTCGTGGTCGGCGCTGTACCTGACGCCGGTGTTCCCGGTGGCCACCAGGAAGACGGCCGCGACGACGACGAGCCCGAGGCCCGCGACGAGGACCACCCGCCCGGCGCGGGGATGACGGCCGTCGATCGAGGTGCCTGTCGTCATCGCCGGCACGGTACCAACACGCCGCGAGCGACCAGGCGGGCTCAGCCCTTGAGCGGGTCGTGCCCCCAGTTCATCAGCGACCAGCGCCAGCGGGTGTCCCGGACGTCGCCGGAGGGCCGCTGGGCGAGGTGCCGGTGGACGTACCCGATCACCTTGCGCATGTGCTTGTAGTCGGCCGCGGTCAGGTCGGCGCGCTTGCGGCGCAGCAGGTCGACGATCCTGCGGCCGGAGTCGTGCCCGACGGACTCGCCGCCCTTGGTGCCCTTCTTGTGCCAGCCGACGTGCTTGGACTCGTCGCTCTCCAGCCAGCGGGTCAGCTCGGCGGGCTTCATGTTCACCGCGTCGGTGAACTCCCGGTAGGTCTGCTGCGGATCCTCAGCGCGACTCATGGCGCAGCACCTCCGGGCGGTGGGCGACGTCGCGGCCCGAGTCGTCGTTGGTGATCCGGTACTGCGGCTGCTCCGGCGAGGCGTCCACCGTGTGGCCGCGGACGTGGGTGCGCTCGGTCAGCTTCTCCTTGACGACCCCGTACGCCCGGCCGCTGTGGCTGGCCCAGGAGACGTGGTCGCCGGCGCGGAACTCCATCTCGGCCATGCCGGCCGGTTACCCGCCGGCACCAGCGGCTAACGGCACGGTCAGGGCCGGATCTCCGCGATCGGCAGCTTGATGGCGAAGGGCTCGGTCAGCTCGATCACCTCGCTGCCGTCGGTCACCAGCTCGTACTGGCGCTCGCCACCAGGGCCGATCCGGTCACCGAGGCGGTAGGCGTAGAGGTGCACCGGATCCTGCTCGATCCGCCAGTAGAACGGAATGCCGGCGGCGGCGTACTCGCCCGGCTTGGCGAACCGGTCGACCCGCCGGGTGCCGGGGGAGACGATCTCGACGGCCAGGACGACGTCCGCCGCTCGCAGCAGCGACCGGTCGCTCGGCAGCCCGGCGTGATGGAGCAGGACGTCCGGTTGCCGGCTGGTGTTGGGGCTGAGCCCAACGCCAACAGCCAGGGAGGCCTGGACATGCGTCGGTGCGTGGGACCGGAGCCAGAGCCAGAGCAGGCTGGCGATGGTTTGGTGGCCCAGGGTGGGGGAGGGTGTCACCTGGATGATTCCGTCGACGAGTTCGACGCGGGGGGCGTCGTCCGGCAGGGTGAGCAGGTCGTCCAGCGTGTAGTCCGCACGCTGCTGCCGCATCGGGTCCGGACACCAGGGGCCAGGTGATGTCGGGACGGGCTCGGCGCTCATGCGGCGAGCGTACCGCCGGGGAACCGGGCCGGTGTCGGACCGGACGTGCGACGCGCTCAGTCCGCCGGCTTCTCGGCGACGAAGATCGCGGTGCCGGGGAAGAGCCGACCGCGCAGCGGGCTCCACTGGCCCCAGACCCCCTCGTGCCCGGCCGGCCACTCCGGTTCCACCAGGTCGAGCAGGCGGAAGCCGGCGCCGACCAGTTCCCGGATCCGGTCGCCGAGCGTGCGGTGCTGCTCCACGTACGTGGCCACGCCGCGCTCGTCCTGCTCGACGTACGGGGACCGGTCGAAGTACGAGTGCACGGCGGTCAGCCCGCCCTCGCCCGGGTCGTCGAGGAAGATCCAGCGCATCGGGTGGGTGACCGAGAAGACCCACCGGCCGCCCGGACGCAGCACCCGGGCCACCTCGCGCATCGCCGCCGCGGAGTCGTCCACGAACGGGATCGCCCCGAACGCGGTGCAGACGGTGTCGAAGGCGGCGTCGGCGAACGGCAGCGCGAGCGCGTCGGCCTGCACCAGCGGCACGCGTACCCCGGTCCGGTCGGCGGCCTCGGCGGCGTGCCGCAACATGCCGGCGGAGAGGTCCAGCGCGACCGGTCGGGCGCCCTGCGCGGCCAGCCAGCGGGCGGCGGCGGCCGCGCCGGCGCCGAGTTCGAGGATCCGCCGGCCGGCGACGTCGCCGAGCAGCCGCGCGTCGGCCTCGCGCAGCCCCTCCGGGCACCAGACGAAGTCCGTCTCGCCGAGGAACGCGCCGTGCTCGGCCTGGTAGGCGTCGGCGTCGGTGTCCCACCAGCCCCGGTTGGCGCGGCGGATCTCGGCGGCGTCGACCCGCCGGCGGGTCACCCTGTCGTCGTCCACCCGTCCACGCTAGGGCGGACCGGGGCGCCGGATCCGGTCGGGGTCGGCGTGTTGCGGGTGGGGCAGGTGTGACGGACGAGACAGCTGTGGCACCTTACCGCGCGAAATCTCCGCTTTCGCAGCGGATGAGGTCGCACGGACCCGGGAGGGCTTGCACGCTGTGGTAATGCAGCGGGTAGGCTAGACGATGCGCTCGCGGATCGTGTGCCTCGGCAGGGAGCAGGTGCGCGGTCACCGGAGCCACTAATGATCTTCTCGCGTCGATCGTTCGGTGTGCCCCGCGACGGATCCGCTGGCGCGGAAGAGTCACCGCGACACCCATGCCCGCTGTGACAACCCATCCGACCGGAGCAACCGCCCACATGACGAGCAGCATCGAGGCCCCCTCGAGCGCCAACAAGGTCACGCACGACGATCTCGGTTCCGAGGAGGCTTTCCTCGCCGCGATCGACGAGACCATCAAGTACTTCAACGACGGCGACATTGTCGAAGGCACCGTCGTCAAGGTCGATCGGGACGAGGTCCTGCTCGACATCGGCTACAAGACCGAGGGCGTCATCCCCTCTCGGGAGCTGTCGATCAAGCACGACGTGGACCCCGCCGAGGTCGTCTCGGTCGGTGACCACATCGAGGCCCTCGTCCTCCAGAAGGAGGACAAGGAGGGTCGGCTGATCCTCTCCAAGAAGCGGGCGCAGTACGAGCGGGCCTGGGGCACGATCGAGAAGATCAAGGACGAGGACGGCGTCGTCCGCGGCTCGGTCATCGAGGTCGTCAAGGGTGGTCTCATCCTCGACATCGGCCTGCGCGGCTTCCTGCCCGCGTCGCTGGTCGAGATGCGGCGGGTGCGTGACCTGCAGCCGTACGTCGGCCGCGAGCTCGAGGCCAAGATCATCGAGCTGGACAAGAACCGCAACAACGTGGTCCTGTCCCGCCGTGCCTGGCTGGAGCAGACGCAGTCCGAGGTGCGCACCGAGTTCCTCAACAAGCTCCAGAAGGGGCAGGTCCGCAAGGGCGTCGTCTCCTCGATCGTCAACTTCGGCGCGTTCGTCGACCTGGGCGGCGTGGACGGCCTGGTGCACGTCTCCGAGCTGTCCTGGAAGCACATCGACCACCCGTCCGAGGTCGTCGAGGTGGGCCAGGAGGTCGAGGTCGAGGTCCTGGACGTCGACCTGGACCGCGAGCGGGTCTCGCTGTCGCTGAAGGCGACCCAGGAGGACCCGTGGCGTCAGTTCGCCCGCACCCACGCGATCCAGCAGATCGTGCCGGGTAAGGTCACCAAGCTGGTGCCGTTCGGCGCCTTCGTCCGGGTGGACGACGGCATCGAGGGCCTGGTCCACATCTCCGAGCTGGCCGAGCGCCACGTGGAGATCCCCGAGCAGGTCGTGCAGGTCGGCTCCGAGGTCATGGTCAAGGTCATCGACATCGACCTGGAGCGCCGCCGGATCTCGCTGTCGCTCAAGCAGGCCAACGAGGGCTTCGTCGAGGGCGAGGAGCACTTCGACCCGACCCTCTACGGCATGGCCGCGACCTACGACGACCAGGGCAACTACATCTACCCCGAGGGCTTCGACCCGGAGACGGGTGAGTGGCTCGAGGGTTACGACAAGCAGCGCGAGACCTGGGAGCAGCAGTACGCCGAGGCGCGTCAGCGCTGGGAGGCCCACACCAAGCAGGTGCAGACCTCCCGCGCCGCCGACGCCGAGGCCGCCGCCAACCCGGCTCCGGCCACCACCAGCGCCACCACCACCTCGACCTCGGCCCCGAGCCGTCAGGCCGAGGAGCCGGCCGGCACGCTGGCCACCGACGAGGCGCTCGCCGCGCTGCGGGAGAAGCTCGCCGGCGGCAAGTGACCGGTCGCTGACGTCGGTCCACCCTCGGGCGGGCCGGCAGGTCGCCTCCGACGAACGGGCCCCGTCCCCGCGTTCCGCACCAGCGGAGCGCCGGGGGCGGGGTCCGCTCCGTTTCCGGCGACGACCGGATCCGGTCGTCGCCGGTGGGGCCCGGTTGGCACGCGGACGGGCATCCGGTTGACTGTCCGGGTGCTGAAGGTGGGGTTGACGGGCGGAATCGGATCCGGCAAGAGCGCGGTGGCGCGCCGGTTGGCCGCGCTCGGCGCGGTGGTCGTCGACGCGGACCGGATCGCCCGCGAGGTCGTCGCCCCGGGCACCGAGGGGTTGGCCGAGGTGGTCGCCGCCTTCTCCGACCGGGTCCTGGACGCCGACGGGGCGCTGGACCGGGCCGCCCTCGGCGCCGTGGTCTTCGGCGACGAGGCGGCCCGCCGCAGGCTGGAGGCGATCACCCACCCCCGGGTACGGGCGCGGACCGCCGAGCTGGTCGCCGCCGCCCCCGCCGACGCGGTGGTGGTCAACGACGTGCCCCTGCTGGTGGAGGTGGGGCTGGCGCCCACGTACCACCTGGTGCTGGTGGTGCAGACGGCGGTGGCGACCCGGTTGGCGCGGTTGTCCCGCGACCGGGGCATGGACCCGGCCGAGGCAGAGCGGCGGATCGCCGCCCAGGCCGACGACGACCGCCGGCGGGCGGTGGCGGACGCGCTGCTCACCAACGACGGCACACTGGCCGAGCTGCACGACGCGGTGGACCGCCTCTGGCACGAGCGCCTGCTGCCCTACGAGCGCAACCTCCGGGCGCGGCACGCGGTGCGGCCCGGTCCGACGGCGCCGACCGGGCCCGACCCGACCTGGCCCGAGCAGTACGCGCGGCTGGCCGCCCGGATCCGGCACGCGGTCGGCGGCGACGTCCGGGTCGACCACGTCGGCTCCACCGCCGTGCCCGGGCTGGCCGCGCCCGACGTCATCGACATCCAGCTGACGGTGCCGTCGCTGGAGGAGGCGGACGGGCCGCTCGCCGACCGGCTCGCCGAGGCCGGTTTCCCCCGCCTGCCGGGGGAGTGGTGGGACGCGCCGCGCCGGCCCGACCGGGTGCACTGGGCGAAGCGGCTGCACGGCGGCGCGGACCCCGGTCGTCCGGTGCTGCTGCACCTGCGCCCGGCCGGCTCCGCCGGCTGGCGGTACGCGTTGCTGATGCGTGACCACCTCCGCGCCGACCCCGGGCGGCGGGCCGACTACCTCCAGGTCAAGCGGGATCTGGCGGCCACCGCGCCGGCGGGCGCCGAGCAGGGCACGCTCGGCGATCCCTGGTTCGACGAGGAGCACCTGCGGGCCGAGGAGTGGGCCGCGCAGACCGGCTGGCGCCCCTGAGGCGGCGCCTGTCCCGCCGTGGGCGATCAGCGTGCGGACGGCGCGGCCGTCGGGCCGGCGCCCGGTCTCCGTCCGGGGGTGAGGTCGAGCCGGACCCAGACGCCCCGGCCGGTACGCAGCTCCACCCGGCGCGGCAGCCCGCCCCGGTCGAGCCACCAGCGCCGGCCGCCCGGGACCTCGACGACGTCCACCACGCGGCCGGCCAGCCGGTCCTCGCGGATCCGGACCGCCGCCGCGGCGGGTGCCCGGGTCGTGGCCCGCAGCGTGGCGTCGACCAGCCGGTCCAGGTCGTCGGCGGCCGGCCGGGCGGTGGCCGTGAGCAGCCCGGTCGGCACCGGCGTCGGCGGCGTGCCCGGACCGTCGGGAGACCCGGGTGTCTGTGCCACCCGCCCCGGCCGGATCCACCGCAGCGAGCGGCGGCCGGTGTCCTCGTCGGTCACCGCCAGGTAGGCCGACGGCGCCGCCCAGCTCAGCGTGCCGTTGCCGCCCAGGTTGGCGGACGGGCCGAGCGGGGCGGCCACGGTCACCGCCGCGCCACCGGCGGCACGCAGCCGGGCGGGCAGCCGGGCCAGCCGGTCGGCCTCGTCGTCGGTGAGCGCCCGGGGCTGCCCGGGCGGCCCGCCGAGCGCGTCCACCGGGCGCAGGGTGGGTCGGTCGGCGCGAACCAGGTCGACGGTGACGGGGGCGCCGTCGGGCAGCCGGCCGGTCAGCCGGTGCAGGCGGGCGTCCGGGTCGATCCAGAGCGTCGGCGCGGGGCCGCCCGACGGCGTGGCGCCGCCGGCCAGCGGGGCCTGGACCACGTCCACCGGCACGCCCCCGAGGGTCTCCCGGCGCAGCCAGCGACCGTCCGATCCGGCCGTGTCGACCCGGTCCGCACCGAGTGAGAGCAGGAGGTCGCGTACGGCCGCCAGGCCCCGCCCGGCGGGCGGCTCGCGCAGTCGCCAGCGGTCGACCGGCGGGACCAGCGGCGGGCGCGCGGGTGTGGGCAGCGCGCTCGGGTCGGGGCGGACCAGCAGCGTCGACGCGGTGGCCTGGGCCAGCCCGCGGTCGGCGCCCGCGCCGGGACCGCCGACGTCCAGGTAGACCAGCGGCCGGGCCCAGTCGACCCAGCCGAGCAGTTCGACGCGGTCGCCGCCGGCGCCGACGGCGATCCGCACGCCGGCGCGGACGTCCCGCAGGTTGCCGACCCGCAGCGCGGCCACCCGATCGGTCTCGTCCGCGCTCAGCGCGCGCGTCGCCCCGGGTCGGTCGGCCGGCTCCGGCGGGCCGCCCGGCAGGCCGGCGACGAGGACGGCCGCGGAGGCCGCGGCGGCCGCCACGAGCGCGGCCAACGCGACGCGCCGCCGGCCCGGCGGATCGGGCGGGTCGGCCCTGCCGTCCGTCTCCGGGTCGTCGCCGAGGCCGGTGGACCGGGCCGACAACCGGCCGGCGCCGGCGTCGGTCCGCCGACGGCGACCGGCGACCGTGGCCGGCCGCGCCGGGGCGTTGGTCCGGCCGCGCCGGTGCCCCCGGCCCGGCTCGCGTGGCACGGCCTGGTCGCCGCCGCCGCGCGCGGTGGGCCGGTGGGGGGCTCTCTCGGTGCGCGGCCGGCCCGGTTCCGCGGCCGGGGTGGGCACGCCGGTGTCCGGGGTGTGATCGCCTCGCGGCCGGCGCTCGGGAGAGGTCTCCACACGTGGAGAACGCGGCGGTGGGGTTTCGGTGACGAGCAGGGGCGCTCGCGGCGGCCGGTCAGCGCCGTCGGCGCGACCACCGTGGGCGCGCACGCCGGTCGTCCCGGGTGCTGCGGCCCTGGCGCCGGGGGCGGCCGGGCCCCCGGAGGGGGCGGCCACCGGCCCGGGCGGCCGCCGCGAGCGGCCTACGGTACGAGGGTAGACCGGTGAGATGAGCCACACAATGGGAATATCGAAGCCGATCAGGGACGGTCCGTGGTCGTCGGGGAAGTGTCGGACCGCGGGCGTACGGTTGGTGTCATGGCGCTCGACATTCCCCGGCTCGACGGCCGCTTCCAGGTCGTCAGCGAGTTCCAGCCGGCCGGCGACCAGCCGGCAGCCATCGACGACCTTGAGCGTCGGGTGCGCCGCGGCGACCGCAACACGGTGCTGCTCGGCGCGACCGGCACCGGCAAGAGCGCCACCACGGCGTGGCTGGTCGAGCGGCTGCAGCGGCCCACCCTGGTGCTCGCCCCGAACAAGACCCTCGCCGCCCAGCTCGCCAAGGAGTTCGGCGAGCTGCTGCCGCACAACGCGGTCGAATACTTCGTCTCCTACTACGACTACTACCAGCCCGAGGCCTACATCCCGCAGACCGACACCTACATCGAGAAGGACTCCTCGATCAACGAGGAGGTCGAGCGGCTGCGGCACTCGGCGACCATGTCGCTGCTCACCCGGCGCGACGTCATCGTCGTCGCCACCGTCTCGGCGATCTACGGCCTGGGCACGCCGGAGGAATACCTCGACCGCGCGGTGCGGGCCAAGGTGGGCCAGGAGCTCGACCGCGACCAGCTGCTGCGCCGGCTGGTCGACATCCAGTACACGCGCAACGACATGGCCTTCCAGCGCGGCACCTTCCGGGTCCGCGGCGACACGCTGGAGATCATCCCGGCCTACGAGGAGCTGGCCGTCCGGATCGAGCTGTTCGGCGACGAGATCGAGAAGCTCTACTACCTCAACCCGTTGACCGGTGACGTGGTCCGTGAGGTGGACAGCCTGGTGATCTTCCCGGCGACGCACTACGCGGCCGGTCCGGAGCGGATGGAGCGGGCCATCCGCGACATCGAGGCCGAGCTGGCCGAGCGGCTGGCCGAGCTGGAGCGCCAGGGCAAGCTGCTGGAGGCGCAGCGGCTGCGCATGCGCACCACCTACGACATCGAGATGATGCGCCAGGTCGGCTTCTGCTCCGGCATCGAGAACTACTCGATGCACATGGACGGCCGGCTGCCCGGCAGCCCGCCGCACTGCCTGCTCGACTACTTCCCCGACGACTTCCTCACCGTGGTCGACGAGTCGCACGTGACCATCCCGCAGATCGGCGGGATGTACGAGGGCGACGCCTCCCGCAAGCGGATGCTGATCGACCACGGCTTCCGGCTGCCCAGCGCCGCTGACAACCGGCCGCTGCGGTTCGACGAATACCTGGAGCGGGTGGGCCAGTCGGTCTTCCTCTCCGCCACCCCCGGCCCGTGGGAGCTGGAGCAGGCCCAGGGCGAGTTCGTCGAGCAGGTGATCCGGCCCACCGGCCTGATCGACCCCGAGGTGGTGGTCAAGCCCACCAAGGGGCAGATCGACGACCTCATGCACGAGATCAAGCTGCGCACCGAGCGCGACGAGCGGGTGCTGGTCACCACGCTGACCAAGAAGATGGCCGAGGACCTCTCCGACTACCTGCTGGAGAACGGCATCCGGGTGCGTTACCTGCACTCCGAGGTCGACACGCTGCGCCGGGTCGAGCTGCTGCGCGAGCTGCGCAAGGGCGACTACGACGTGCTGGTCGGCATCAACCTGCTCCGGGAGGGCCTCGACCTGCCCGAGGTCTCCCTGGTGGCGATCCTCGACGCCGACAAGGAGGGGTTCCTGCGCAGCGGCCGGTCGCTGATCCAGACGATCGGCCGCGCGGCCCGTAACGTCTCCGGTCAGGTCCACATGTACGCCGACAAGATCACCCCGTCGATGGCGAACGCGATCGACGAGACCAACCGCCGCCGGGCCAAGCAGATCGCGCACAACGAGGCCCACGGGATCAGCCCGGAGCCGCTGCGCAAGAAGATCCACGACATCCTCGACGACATCTACCGCGAGGCGGAGGACACCGAGAACGCCACGGTCGGCGGGGCCGCCCGGCAGCTGTCCCGGGGCAAGGCGCCGGTGAAGGAGACGCGCAGCCGTGGGGGCCGGGGCGGTGCGGCGACCCCGTCGCGCGAGGGCATGGCCCGGGCCGACCTGGCCAACCTCATCCAGGAGCTCAACGACCAGATGCTCGCGGCCGCGCGGGAGCTGCAGTTCGAGTTGGCCGCGCGGATCCGGGACGAGGTCTCCGACCTCAAGAAGGAGTTGCGCGGGATGGACGCCGCCGGGGTGCGGTGACCGGCGCGCCGGCGCGGGGAGGGGTGCGATGCTGACCGAGGCCGTCGTCGGGTTGCCCGATCCCCGGCTGTGTCCGTGGGTCGACCGCTACCTCGGCTACCGGGAGGTCGCGTCCACCCCGCTGGTGCGCCGGGAGGTCGCGGGCGCCTTCGTGGTGCTGATCCTCGGCTGGGCCGACCCGCTCGACGTCGCCGACCCGCGCGCCGTCGGTCGGGGGGTCTCCGGCAGCGCCTTCCTGGCCGGCCCGTTCGACGGCTGGTGCGTCACCCGCACCACCGGGACCGGCGCGGGCGTGCAGGTGGTGCTGAGCGCGCCGGCCGCCCGGCGGTTCCTCGGCGTGCCCCTGGGTGAGCTGGCCAACCGGGCGGTCCCGGTCGACGGGGTCGGCGGCTGGCTGGTCCGGCTCCGCGACGAGCTGGCCGCCGAGGCGGCCTGGCCGGCGCGTTTCGCCCGGCTCGACGCCGCCCTCGCCGCGCGGCTGGCGGCCACCGATCCGGTCGACGGTCGCCTGCTGAGGGCCTGGCGGCGACTCGACCGCACCGGGGGAGCGGTGAGCGTCGGCGCTCTGGCCGACGAGGTCGACTGGTCGCGTCGCCATCTGGCGGTGCGGTTCCGGCAGGAGTTCGGGTTGCCGCCGAAGACCGTCGCCCGGCTCCTGCGCTTCGAGCGCGCGTACGCCAGCCTGGGCCGCACCCTGTGCGCGGCGCCGGCCGCCGGTCCGCACGGGGCGGGGTGGGCGGAGCGGGCGGCCCGGTGGGGCTACTACGACCAGTCGCACCTGATCCGGGAGTTCCAGGAGTTCGCCGGCGCCACGCCCGCGGCGCTGGTCCGGGCCGGATCGCATTCGTCCAATCCCGGCTGACCCGGCGGGCGGCAGACTGACCAGCATGCGAAGCATCTATCCGGTCCTGCGCTATCCCGACGTCCGCGCCGGCGTCGACTTCCTCCGGTCGGCGTTCGGGCTCACCGTCCACGAGCTGCACGAGGGGCCCGACGGCACGATCCGCCATGCCCAACTCGGTCACGGCGACGACCTGGTCATGGTCGGGCCGGGGCCCGCGCCGGCGAGCCGGCCGGCCGACGACGACTACCGCGTCTACGTGGCGGTCGACGACGTCGACGCGCACCACGAGCGGGCCCGCGCCGCCGGCGCGGAGATCGTCCGGGCGCCGTTCGACACCGACTACGGCTCCCGCGACTACGCCGCCCGCGACGTGGCCGGCGTGGTCTGGTCCTTCGGCACCTACCGTCCCTGACCGCGTCCCGCCCGGTAGCTCTGCGCGAGCGAGGTATTGCCGTGTGTGATGGTCATGCGTACGCTCCCACCCTGGGAGGCGCGCATGCCGTTGTCAGCAAGTCCTGTCGTCCGGAGGGTGCGGCTCGGCGTCGAGCTGCGCCGGCTGCGTCGGCGTGAGTCGATGACGCTGGAGCAGGTGTGCGCCCGGCTCGGCTGGGCGTCCACATCGAAGCTGTCCCGCATCGAGCTGGGCCAGAGCCGGCCCGATCTGGCCGACGTCCTCGACCTGCTCGACGTCTACGCGGTGCCAGCGCACCAGCGCGACGAGCTGATCGTCATCGCCCGCGACGCCGCCACCGGCCGCGGCTGGTCCAAGGCGTTGGGCGAGATGGGTGAGCGGCAGCGGGCGTACGCCGAGCTGGAGGCGGGCGCCGAGCGCATCGTCGAGTACCAGCCGGCGCTCGTGCCCGGGCTGTTGCAGACCCCGGCGTACGCCCGGCTGCGGGTGACCGCCGGCGCGCTGCTCGCCGACGGCGTGGACGTGGAGGCCGACGTCCGCGCCCGGGCGGTGCGCCAGGAGCTGCTGGTGCGGTCGGACCCGCCGCACTACACCGCGCTGATCGACGAGCGGGCCTGCGACCCGGGCGGTCTGCCGGCCGACGTGTGGCGGGACCAGCTGCGGCACCTGCTGACGCTGGCCGAGCGGCCGCACGTCACCGTCCGCGTGCTGCCGCGCGGCGCTTCGCCCGGCGACGACCTGCACCCGCTGGCGCCCTTCTCCTACTACGCCTATCCCGACCCGGCCGACCCGCGCACGGTGCTGGTGGAGACGCTCACCACGGACCTGCGCCTGGTCGCGGAGACCGACGTGGCCCGCTACGAGCAGGTGATCGAGCGGCTGCTCGCGGCGGCGCTGACCGAGGAGGCGACGGTCGAGCTGCTGGCCCGCCGGCTCGGGGCCGCGCCGGTACCCCGGCCCCGGGACCCGCACGAGCTGGAGTGACGCCGCGCGTCCACCGGGCCCGGCGCCCCCGATGCCCGTCGGGACCGGTGGCCGCGCGTCGCGCGCAGGCTATGTGAGGGGTACGACAGATCAGGCCGGCACGTCGACGAAGTGCTCGACCAACGGCGGGCCGGCGAAGTACGGGCCGATCAGCCCCCGCCACTGCGCGAACCGCTCGGTCTGCCGGAAGTTCACGTCGTGCGCCTCGACCGAGTCCCACTCGACCAGCAGCACGAACCGGGTGGGGGACTCCACCCCGCGGGTCATCCGCACGGAGCGGCACCCCTCGGCGCCGGCGAGGACCGGACGGGCCTTCGCGTAGGCGGCGGCGAAGTCGTCCTCGTTTCCGGGCGTCACGTCGATCAGCGCGACCTCAAGAACCATGACCGCAGCCTTTCATGCCGGGCGCCCACCGGTACGCTCCGGGGGCGCTCCGGCGGGCCGCATCCCTCCATGGCGGCGCCGGCGGCGGGGGAGGACACATGCTCGACTGGCTCACCGGCAGCGCGTTCACCGTCCTGGGCGCGGGCACCACCTGGGCCGAGCTGCTCGGCTTCGTCACCGGCGTGGTGAACGTCTGGCTGGTGACCCGCCAGCACATCGCGAACTGGCCGGTCGGCATCGCGAACGTGCTGCTGCTGATGGTGCTGTTCTGGACCGCCGGCCTGTACGCCGACGCCGGCCTCCAGCTCGTCTACGTGGCGCTCGGTGTCTACGGCTGGTGGCACTGGCTGGTCGGCGGCGAGCGGCGCAGCCGGTTGACGGTCACCCGCACGCGGCGGCGGGAGTGGTGGGCGCTGGGCGCGGCCGGGGTGCTGCTCACCGCCGGCCTGTGGGTGCTGCTGGACCGGGCCACCGACTCCACCGTCCCGCTCGCCGACGCGGTCACCACGGCGCTGTCGCTGCTGGCCACCTACGGTCAGACCCGCAAGCTGGTGGAGAGCTGGTGGCTGTGGATCGCCGCCGACCTCATCTACATCCCGCTCTACGCGTACAAGGGACTGTGGCTGACCGGCGGCCTGTACCTGATCTTCCTGGCGCTCTGCGTGGTGGGGTTGCGGGCCTGGCGGGCGGACCTGCGGCGACGTGCGGCGGCCACGCCGGTGCCACCCGGCCCGGCGCCGGTGGCCGCGTGAGCGGGCCCGCGGGCGACCGACGGCCGTCCCGGCACGGCCTGGTGGTGGGCAAGTTCTATCCGCCGCACGCCGGGCACCACGCGCTGGTCGAGGCGGCCGCCGCCCGCTGCGCCGCGGTGACCGTGGTGGTGGCGCCGTCCCGCCGGGAGTCGATCCCGCTGGAGCTGAGGTTGGCCTGGCTGCGCGAGACCCACGCCGACACGCCGTGGGTGCGCTTCGTCGGCCGGTACGACGACCACCCCGTCGACTACGCGGACCCGGCGGTCTGGGACCTGCACTGCGCGGTGTTCGCCGACGCGCTCGGCGGCGAGCCGGTGGACGCCGTCTTCTCCTCCGAGGCGTACGGCGAGGAACTGGCCCGCCGGTTCGACGCGGTCGCGGTCGCCGTGGACCCGGGGCGTCGGGCCGTACCGGTGTCCGGCACCGCGGTGCGCGCGGACCCGGCGGCGCACTGGCGGTGGCTGAGCCCGCCGGTGCGGGCGTGGCTGGTCCGCCGGGTGGTGGTGGTCGGCGCCGAGTCCACCGGCACCACGACCATGGCGCGGGCGCTGGCCGCCCACTACCGGACCGCCTGGGTGCCGGAGTACGGCCGCGAGCTGACCGAGCGCAAGCTCGCCGCGCTGCGCCGGTCCCGCCCGGCGGCGACGGTCGTCGACGTGAGCTGGGACCGGGACGACTTCGTCGAGGTGGTCCGCGAGCAGCAGGCCGCCGAGGACGCGGCGGCCCGGCTCAGCGGTCCGCTGCTGTTCTGCGACACCGACGCCCGGGCCACCGCGATCTGGGAGGAGCGCTACCTGGGGTCGTCCTCGGCCGAGGTCCGGGCCGCCGCCCGCCGTCCGGCGCTGTACCTGCTCACCGACGACGCCGGGGTGCCGTTCGACGACGACGGCCTGCGCGACGGGGAGCACCTGCGGGCGTGGATGACCGGGCGGTTCCGGGCCGAGCTGGCCGGGTGCGGGGTGCCGGTGGTCGAGCTGCGCGGCGGGCACGAGGAGCGGCTGGCCACGGCCGTGACCGCATGCGACGCGCTGCTCGCCGCCGGCTGGTCGTTCACCGATCCGGTGCTGCCCGCGCGCCCCTGACGGCTCCTGCTCCACTGGCGCGCCCGCCCTGCTCGTGTCCCGGTGGGCCGCCGGACATCGGCCCGCGAGGTGCTTCCGACCGATGGGTTCGCGACGGGCGATATACCGCTGGGTCATCTTTATGCCTCAGCGGTGTATCGCTCTCGACTGTTCGGCTCGGCTCCCGGCGGCACGCCCGAAGGGCCGCCTCCAGACCCTCACCTAGCCTCCTAGGACGCCGTGCGCGACGTGAGCCTGCGCACGTGCCGGCGGCGTTCGGACGCCCGGAGATGCGGCACCCGGGGGTGATGGTGAACAATGGCGGCCGAGGAGGGGAGTATTCCCCCGCGACGGAGTCGTCAGCACGGAAGAGCGCCGGCACCCCCGGTGGTTCGACCCGGCTCCGTCGGTCGGGACCACCAGGCCCCGGCGGAAGAGACCTCCGACAGTCACCAGAGTCAGCGTCGACGCACCCCGGCCCCACACCCGGCGTACGGTGTGCCCGACGCTGCGTGTCTGCCGGAGGATGGATTTGAACGTGTCCGCATTGGTGTGGGCGGTAACCCTGACCGCGATGATCGCGGTCCTGCTCGCCGACCTGTTCATCATCGGTCGCCGCCCGCACGAGCCCAGCGTCCGGGAGTCGAGCCTCTGGGTCGGCTTCTACGTGGCGCTGGCCCTGGTCTTCGGCGCGGTGCTCTGGGCGACCTCCGGGGCGAGCATCGCCGGCCAGTTCTACACCGGCTGGCTCACCGAGTACAGCCTCTCGGTGGACAACCTCTTCGTCTTCGTGATCATCATGGCCCGCTTCGGTGTGCCCCGGCAGTACCAGCAGAAGGTGCTGCTCATCGGCATCCTGCTGGCGCTGGTCATGCGCGGCGGTTTCATCGCCGCCGGCGCCGCGTTGATCTCCCAGTTCTCCTGGGTGTTCTACATCTTCGGCGCCTTCCTCATCTACACGGCGGTCAACCTGGCCCGGCAGGGCGAGCCGGACGAGGACGAGTTCAGCGAGAACCTGCTGATCCGGTGGAGCCGCAAGGCGTTGCCGCTGTCCCGGGACTTCGACGGGGCGCGGATGACCACCCGGGAGAACGGGCGGCGACTGTTCACCCCGATGCTGATCGTGATGATCGCGATCGGCACCACCGACCTGATCTTCGCGCTCGACTCGATCCCGGCGATCTTCGGCATCACCCAGGAGCCCTACCTCGTCTTCACCGCCAACGTCTTCGCGCTGATGGGGCTGCGGCAGCTCTACTTCCTGCTCGGCGGGCTGCTCGACCGGCTCATCTACCTCAGCTACGGGCTGGCCGTGGTGCTCGGTTTCATCGGCGTCAAGCTGGTCCTGGAGGCGCTGGCCGACAACAACCTGCCGTTCATCAACGGCGGTGAGCACGTGGCCTGGGCGCCGCACATCCCGATCTGGCTGTCGCTGACCGTCATCCTCGGCACGCTGGCCGTCGCCACGGTGGCCAGCCTGGTCAAGTCGTCCCGCGACCGGCGGCGCGAGCTGGCCGAGGCGCGTAGCTGACCGGTACGTACGTCAGGGGCGTCCCCGCCGGTCGGGGGCGCCCCTGATCCGTCTGCCCGGTCAGACCCGGTGGGCGCCGACGAGGGTGGCGACCCGGGCCTCCGGCAGCTCCTCCTCGATCACCCGGCGGGTGCGGTAGCAGGCGTGCAGCATCCGGCGCCGGCCGTCGTGCGGCTCGGCCGAGACGATGCCGACGTGGTGGATGCGCCGGCCGGGGCGGGCGAAGAAGTAGAGATCGCCCGGACGCTCGTCGTCCAACGCCAGCGGCGTGGTGGCCTCGGCCTGGTCGTCGGCGTCCCGGGGGAGGGTGGTCCCGTACCGCCGCCAGGCCAGGTGCACCAGGCCGGAGCAGTCGATGCCGTCGGTGGACAGGCCGCCCCAGACGTAGACGAGGTCCCGCAGCCGTTCGGCGACCGCGAGCACCTCCTTGGCCTCCGGCCGTTCGCCGGGCAGCGGCACCAGGTCGCCCTCCGGCGCCCAGAGCGGGTCGACCCCGCCGGGCGCGCGGACCGGCCGCCAGCCGTCCACCGGTCGCCCGGCCGAGGCGAGGTGGGTGCCGAGGACCACGCCGGGAAGCGCCGGCGGGCCGTCCGGGGCGGCGCGCAGCGCGGTGCGGACGACGTCGACCACCAGCGTGCCGGCGGACGGCGCGGCGTCGGCCGGCCCGGCGAGGTGGGCGGTGCGCAGCCAGCCCGGGTAGCCGCGGACGTCGAGCTTGGCGGCCGGCTGCCCGAGCGCGACCACCCGGGCCCAGCCGTCCGGCCGGACCTCGGTGACCAGCACCTGCTCGCCGAGCAGCAGCTGGGTCAGGACGCAGTCGCCGACCTGCTGCTCGGTGTCCATCGCGGCGATCCAGGCGGCGACGTCGGGTGGGTCGGCCAGGGCGGGGCGGTCGATCGCGCGGACCGCCTCGGGTGCGGTCCACAGGGTCGCCACCGCGACCCGTACGACGGCCTGGTGGCCCGGCTGAGGCGCCATGTGCACCCCTCCTCCCACGCTTCTCCGGGCGACCCTATGAAAAATTCCAACGACACTCAACCGCGGCTTTGAACCTTAGCTTCACTCACGTCGGTGATCCCGAGCCCCGGCGCGTCCGGCAGCAGCACTGTCGAGCCCTCGTACCGGAGCCCGCCGCTGACCGGCGACCAGGCGAGCCACCAGGCGGCGTCGAGGTCCGACACAGCCGTGGTGCCGTACGCGGCGACCAGGCTGGCGGCCGCGCCCACGCCGACCGGACCCTCCATCATCGAGCCGACGATCGTGCCCATGCCGTGCGCGGCGGCCAGGTCGAGCAGCGTGCGGGCCGGCTGGAGCCCACCGCACTTGGCCAGCTTGACGTTGACCATGTCGGCCGCCCGGCGGCGGATCACCTCGACCAGGTCGCGCACGTCGAAGACCGACTCGTCGGCGAGGATCGGCAGGTCCACCCGGTCGCTGACCCAGGCCAGCCCGTCCAGGTCGCGGCGGTGCACCGGCTGCTCGACCAGCTCGACGTCGAGCCCGGCGTCCTCGATGCCGCGGATCACCCGGACCGCCTCGCGGGGCGTCCACCCCTGGTTGGCGTCCAGCCGGATCCGGACGTCCGGGCCGACGGCGGCGCGCACCGAACGGACCCGGTCCAGGTCGCCGCGGGCGTCGGTGCCGACCTTCAGCTTGAGCACGGTGAACCCCTCGGCCCGCCGCCGGCCGGCCGCCGTGGCCAGGTCGACCGCGTCGCCGGCGGCCAGCGTGACGTCCGTCGGGACGCGCAGCGCGGTGCCGCCGAGCAACCGCACCAGGGGTACGCCGAGTCGCCGCGCGGCCAGGTCGTGCAGCGCCACGTCGACGGCCGCCTTCGCCGACTCGTTGCCCACCACGGCCCCGCGCACCTGCGCGCACCGGGCCTGGAGGTCGTCCGCGTCGCGGCCGGTCAGCAGCGGCGCGAGCAGTTCGCGGACGCACGCCTCGGCCCCGGCGACCGACGCGCCGGTGACCTGCCACACCTGCGGGGCCTCGCCGAAACCCGAGCGACCGTCGCTGTCGATCACCTCGACGACCAGGGTTTCCACGGTGGTGGTGCGGCGCAGCGCGGTGACGAACGGGGTGTGTAAGGGGGCCGAGAGCCGGTGGGTGCGTACCGCGGCGATCGTCATGTGGGGCACCCTATAGGCAACTGGTGGCGAGCAGGGGAGGGCCGATGACCGGGCGGGACTGGGAGCTGGTGGGCGCGCCGAACGCCCGCGACCTGGGCGGGTTGCCGACGACGGACGGGCGGCGGGTCCGCGCCGGGCGGCTCCTGCGCACCGCGGCGCTGGGCCGGCTCACCGACGACGACCTGCCGGTGCTGGGCAAGCTCGGTGTGGCCTGCGTGGTGGACCTGCGCGACGCCGACGAGCAGGCGGTGGCCCCGCCGGACCGACTGGTGGGTGAGCCCCGGCGGGTGCACCTGCCGGTCTACGACGCGGCGCACCCGGTGTTCACGTACGTCTCGGCCGTGCTCCAGGGCCACGACCTGAACGCGTACGCGGCGCTGGCCACCGAGGGCATGCCGGGGGCGATGACGGCGATCTACCGCTGGTTCGTCACCGGGGAGTCGGCCCGGGCCGGGTTCGGCGCCGCGGTGCGGCTGGCCGCGGACGGTGGGAACCTGCCGCTGCTGTTCCACTGCTCGGCCGGAAAGGACCGGACGGGCTGGCTGTCGGTGGTGCTGCTGACCGCGCTGGGGGTGCCGGAGCCGGCCATCCGGGCCGACTACCTGCGGCACAACGAGCTGACCGAGAGCCTGCGCGAGGTGCTGCTGACGGCCATGACGCGCCGTCGGCCGGACCTGGACCCGGCGGTGGCCCGGCCGCTGCTGGAGGTGCGCCCGGAGTATCTCGACGCCGCCTACGACGAGGTGCGCCGGGTGCACGGCACGTTCGAGGCGTACCTGCGTGACGGGCTGGGCGTGACCGACGAGGTCCGGGCGGGGTTGCGGGCGGGCCTGCTGGAGTAGGGGCTCAGCCGGCCAGCTCGTGCCGGGCGTCCCACACCCGTGCGGAGACGTGCGCGATGAGCCGGCAGGCGTCGTCCTCGACCTGCTCGCCGTCCGCGCCGCCGTCGGCCAGGTCGGTGGTCGTGCACACCACCACGGTGTACGGCGGCGCGTCGTCCGGGAAGACCACGCCGGCGCCGTGGCGGACACCGCGTACCCAACCGTTCTTGTGTGCGATGCGGGTGCCGTCGGGCAGGCCGGCGGCCAGGTCCTCGCGGTGTTCCTGGGCGACGAGCACGTCGAGCATGGCGGCGCAGCCGGCCGGCGAGGCCAGCGGGCCGGGCCGGGTCGCGCCCAGCGCCAGCTCGCCGAGGAGGGCGGCCAGGTCGGCGGCGGTGACCAGGTTGTCGATGCCGGCGTCGCGGGCCGCGAAGTCCTCGATGCCGCGGCCGGTGACGCTGTGTCGCGCGCCGGCCAGCGCCCACGCCTGCGCGACGGCGGGCAGGCCGACCTGGCCGATGCAGATGTTGGTGGCCAGGTTGCTGGAGCGGATGATCATGCGTTCGGCGAGCCAGCGCAGCGGGGCGGCGCCGCCGACGCGCTCCCAGACCGCCTCGTCGTTGTCGTAGTCGCGGGCGTTGGTGAAGCGGGGCGCGCCGGGCAGCGCGGAGTCGAAGGAGTTGCGCACCGGCAGCGGCGCGTCCAGGTCGAGCCGGCCGGCTTCGGCGGCGCGGTGCAGCGCCACCAGGACGGCGACCTTCATGGTGCTCGCCGCGTAGTGGGTGGTGTCGGCCCGCCGGGTCCAGGTGGGCCGCGCGCCGGGGCGGCCCACGTACGCGGAGACGGTGCCGGGCACCTTGTCCAGGTGCGCGTCGAGGTCCTCCCAGATCATGGGGTGACCGTAGCGGATCTTCGGCGGTCGCGGGGCAGCGGCACGGCCGGGTCCGGGGCTAGCGTGCGGACATGACGACCGCCCTGTACGACGACATCGCGGACTGGTACGAGGAGTACGCCACCGTCGGTTCCGCTGCCTACATGGACCGGGTCCGATCGGTGCTGGCGGAGCTGTTGGGCGCCGGCCCCGGGCGGTGCCTGGACCTGTGCTGCGGCACCGGGGCGCACGTGGCCGAGCTGCACCGGCTCGGCTGGTCGCCGGTGGGGGTGGACCTGTCGACCGGGCAACTGCGGCACGCCCGCTCCCGGCTGCCGGTGGCCGGTGCCGACGCCACCGCCCTGCCGCTGGCCGACGGTGCCCTGCCGGCCGTGGTCTGCGTGCTCGCGCACACCGACGTGCCGGACTACCCGGCCGCGATCGCGGAGGCGGCCCGGGTGCTGGCCCCGGGCGGCCGGCTGGTGCACATCGGGGTGCATCCGTGCTTCGTGGGCGCCTTCGCGGACCGGTCCGAGCCGGAGCGGATCGTGATCGACGGCGGCTACGCCACCCGGGAGCGCACGACCCGGTCCTGGAACGCGAGCGGGGTACGGGCCCGGGTGGGCGCCTGGCACCTGCCCCTGGCCGACCTGCTCACCGCCGTCGCCGCCGCCGGCCTGGTGCTCGACCGGGTGGTGGAGTCCGGCTCCGGCCCGATCCCCGACGTCCTGGCCCTGCGCGCCACCAGACCCCACTGACGGCCAGGAACCGGGCGCCCCCGGAGTTTCACCGCGGAACGCGTCCCCGCCTCCCGCACCCCATCGCGACCCCCTTCCGTTCAGCCCCGCCCCGCCGGTTCGCTCCCTCCCACAATCCGAGAGCCGATACCACAAATCGAGACGCGCGGAGATCTTGGAAGGAAAACGCCCCTATGGCGGCCATTTCGTACCAAGATCTCGCCCCTACCCCGTCGATCATGAGGTTGGCGGCAGAGTTGATCTCCAAAATCGCCGCCAACTTCATGATCGACGGGGTGACGGGGTGACGGGGAAAGGGGGAGCCCGGTCCGCCGGGGTGGCGGGCCGGGCTCCGGGTGGGGCGTGGGGCGGGTGGGGCGTGGGGCGGGTGGGTCAGCCGGCGTGCTTGCGGCGGGCGGCCATCCGGCCCCGCTGCGTCTGATCCAGGATCACCTTGCGGATGCGCACCGAGGTCGGGGTGACCTCGACGCACTCGTCCTCGCGGCAGAACTCCAGGGCCTGCTCCAACGACAGCTTGCGCGGCGGGATCAGCTTCTCGGTCTCGTCGGAGGTCGAGGCCCGCATGTTGGTGAGCTTCTTCTCCTTGGTGATGTTGACGTCCATGTCGTCGGAGCGGGAGTTCTCCCCGACGATCATGCCCTCGTACACCTCGGTGGTCGGCTCGACGAAGAGCTGGCCGCGCTCCTGCAGGTTGATCATGGCGAACGAGGTGACCGCGCCGGCGCGGTCGGCCACCAGCGAGCCGTTGTTGCGGGTGCGCAGCTCGCCGAACCACGGCTCGTAGGACTCGAAGACGTGGTGCAGGATGCCGGTGCCCCGGGTGTCGGTGAGGAACTCGGTGCGGAAGCCGATCAGGCCGCGCGCTGGGACCAGCCACTCCATCCGGATCCAGCCGGTGCCGTGGTTGACCAACTGCTCCATCCGGCCCTTGCGGGTGGCGAGGAGCTGGGTGATCGCGCCCAGGTATTCCTCCGGCGCGTCGATGGTGAGCCGCTCGACCGGCTCGCAGGTCTTGCCGTCGATCTCCTTGGTGACGACCTGCGGCTTGCCGACGGTCAGCTCGTAGGACTCGCGGCGCATCTGCTCGACCAGGATGGCCAGCGCCAGCTCACCACGGCCCTGCACCTCCCAGGCGTCCGGCCGCTCGGTGGGCAGCACCCGCAGCGAGACGTTGCCGATCAGCTCCTTGTCGAGCCGGTCCTTGACCATCCGGGCGGTGACCTTGGAGCCCTTCACCCGGCCGACCAGCGGCGAGGTGTTGGTGCCGATGGTCATCGAGATGGCCGGCTCGTCGACGGTGATCAGCGGCAGCGGGATCGGGTTCTCGGCGTCGGCCAGCGTCTCCCCGATCATGATCTCGGGGATGCCGGCGACGGCGATGATGTCGCCCGGTCCGGCCGACTCGGCCGGCTTGCGCTCCAGGCCCTCGGTCATCAGCAGCTCGGAGATGCGGACCCGCTGGGTGCTGCCGTCGGTGCGGCACCAGGCCACGGTCTGGCCCTTGCTGATCGTGCCCTGGCGGACCCGGCACAGCGCGAGCCGGCCCAGGAACGGCGACGCGTCGAGGTTGGTGACGTGCGCCTGGAGCGGCGCGTCCTCCTCGTACGCCGGCGCCGGGATGGTGTCCAGCAGGGTGCGGAACAGCGGCTCCAGGTTGCTGCTGTCGTCCGGCACGGCGCCGTCGGCCGGCTGGGTGAGCGAGGCGATGCCGTCGCGGGCGCAGGCGTAGACGATCGGGAAGTCGATCTGCTCCTCGTCGGCGTCCAGGTCGAGGAAGAGCTCGTAGGTGTCGTCCACGACCTCCTTGATCCGGGCGTCGGGGCGGTCCACCTTGTTGATCACCAGGATGATCGGCAGCCGGGCGCGCAGCGCCTTGCGGAGCACGAACCGGGTCTGCGGCAGCGGGCCCTCGCTGGCGTCCACCAGCAGCACCACGCCGTCGACCATGGTCAGGCCGCGCTCGACCTCACCACCGAAGTCGGCGTGACCGGGGGTGTCGATGATGTTGATGGTGACCGGGTCGCCGTCCGCCGGCAGGTACCGCACGCCGGTGTTCTTGGCGAGGATGGTGATGCCCTTCTCCCGCTCGAGGTCCATCGAGTCCATGACCCGCTCGGTGTCCTCACCACGGGCGCCGTAGGCGCCGGCCTGCCGCAACATGGCGTCGACCAGGGTCGTCTTGCCGTGGTCGACGTGGGCGATGATGGCGACGTTGCGGAGGTCGGTGCGTAGCTGCATACCCTCCATACTCCTGTCTGCGGTTGCCGGGGCACGCCTCGGGGTCACCCCGAGATCGCCCGGATCTGTGGCGAAAGTGCTGTGCCGACCGTTCCAGCGACTGGCATGCTGGCTCCCGTGCGGGGTGCCGGATGCCTGACCTGCTGAACTGGCTGCAGGAGCTGCCGCCCCTGCTGATCTACCTGGCTGCCGCGACGATCGTCGCGGGTGAGACCGCGGTGATCTTCGGGCTGCTGGTGCCGGGCGAGGCGACCCTGCTGCTGGTCGGCTTCCTAGCGTACGCGGGGACGCTACGGCTCGTCCCCACGCTGCTGGCCATGGTGGCCGCCGCCGTGATGGGAGACACACTCGCGTGGCGGGCCGGGCGGCGGTACGGGCCGCGACTGCGCGCCTCCGGGCTCGGCGCCCGGATCGGTGCGCACCGCTGGCGACGCGCCGACGAGTTGCTGGAGCGCCTGGGCGGGCGGGGCGTGTTCGCCGCCCGCTGGGTGGCGTTCGCCCGCACGTTGGCGCCCCGGCTGGCCGGCGCGGCCGGGCTGCCGTACCGGCGGTTCGCGCCGTGGAACCTGGCCGGGGTGGTGAGCTGGGTCGGCGCCTCGGTGCTGGCCGGCTACCTGGCCGGCGAGTCGTACGAGCGGGTGTCGCAGCTGCTGGGCCGGGCCACCGGGGCGGTGCTGGTGCTGCTGGTCTGCCTGCTCGGCGTGGTGCTGGCCGGCCGGTGGCTCGGGCGCAACCCGGACCCGGTCCGGGCGTTGGCGGCCCGGGCCGGTGCGTTGCCGCCGCTGCGCTGGCTGCGGGACCGCTACGGGGTGCTGTTCTTCCTGGTCGGCATGCGCGTCGGCCCGGTCTGGACGCTGCTGATCAACCTGGTGCTGGGGCTGGCGCTGCTGTTCGGCGCCGGGTTGGCCGTGGCCGCCCTGCTGGAGGCGGTGGTCCGGCACAGCGGGCTGGGCGTGCTCGACGGGCTGGTCGCGGACTGGTTCGCCGCCCGGCGTACCCCGGGGGTGGTCGACGCCGCGCTGGGCGCGGTGTCGGTGCTGCGCGGCTGGGTCCTCATCACGGCGGTCGCCCTGGTGGCGGTGGTGGTGACCGGCCGGCGGCGGTCCTGGCGCGCGGACCCGCTGGGGGTGGTGGGGACGGTCGGCGCGGCCGTGCCGTTGGTGCTGCTGGTGGTGGTGGCGGACCTGACCGGTCCGGGCGGGCCGGACGACGTCCGGGACCTGTTCCCCACCCAGAACGCGGTGGTCACCGCGAGCTTCGGCACGCTGGCGTGGCTGCTGTCGCGGGGGGCCCGTTGGCCGGTCGGGGTCGCGGTCTGGACCGCCGCGTCGGCGGGCGTGGTCGCGGTCACCGGCGCCCGGCTCTACCTGGGCTGGAGCACGGCCAGCGGCACGGCGTCCGCGGTGCTGCTGGGCGCCGCGTGGACCACCGTGTTCGTGGTCGCCTGGACGACCCGGGACCGCGCGGCGGGCGGCGACGGCGGGTCGGCGCCCGGGGACGCCGCCCCGGCCCGGCCGGCCGTGGGGGAGGGCCCGCCGCGGCCCCGGGAGCGGCGGCCGGCGTCGCGGGTACCCCGCAGGCCCGTCGATCCCTGCTAGGGTGCGCCGGACGGGGACCACGGGGAGGTTCGATGCGGCGAGGAGTCAGCCGGTGGGCTGCGGCTGCGGTGGCGGCGCTGGTGGCGGCCGGTCTGGTGACCGGCTGCGGCGGCGAGGAGCAGCCGGTCCGGGAGGTGGCCGCGGAGCTGCCCACGGTGGCCCCGGTCGAGGCGCCGGAGGAGGCGCCCGCCGACGCGCCGAGCGAGGAGCCGCCGGCGGTCGAGGCGATGGGCGGGCGGCCCAGCCCGTCGGCGTCGGCGAAGCCCCGGCCGAAGCCGTCCCGCACGTCCACCAAGCCGCTGGCGAAGCCGAAGCCGCCGACCGAGACCCAGGTGCCGCCGGCCCCGCCGAAGCCGGCGCCCGCCGGCTGCACGCCCAGCCACCGGGGCACCAAGGCGACGCAGAGCCAGGTGAAGGCGGCGCTGGCCGACGCCGCGGCCCGGACCTACTGGCCCACCTCGGCGCCGGACATCCGCATCCCGTCGGTCCTGATGAAGGCCACCGCCTGGCAGGAGAGCGGCTGGCAGTCCACCATCGTCGCCTGTGACGGCGGCGTCGGGCTGATGCAGGTCATGCCGGCCACGGCGGAGTGGATGAACCAGCGCTTCGGCCAGTCGTACGACATCGACGACTACCGGGACAACGCCTACCTCGGCGGCACCTACCTGGCCTGGCTGACCAAGTACATCGGCGACATGTACTTCGAGTCCGACTACCGGCTGGACGCCTCGCTGTGCACCGCCGAGTTGAACTCGTGCCTGCTCAACGCCGTGATCGCGGCGTACAACTACGGGCACGGCGCGGTCGCCCGGGAGGGGCAGCCACTGGCCGTCCCCAACCCGCAGTACGTCTACAACGTGCGCGAGCTGATGACCAGCTGCGAGTGCCTGGCGTTCTGAGGCCCGTCGGGCGTCCGGGGGCCGGCGTGACGCCGGCCCCCGGACGTCGGGTCAGTCCCGCGCGGTGACTGGTTCGGCCGGCGCGCCGGGCGCCTCGGCCGGCGCGTCCGCTTCCCGGGTGATCCGACCGGGCCACCAGAACCGGTCGCCGAGCAGGAACGCCAGCGCCGGCACCAGCACGGTGCGGACCAGCAGGGTGTCCAGCAGCACGCCGATGCAGACGATGATCCCGATCTGGGTGAGCGTGATCAGCGGGAGCACGCCCAGCACCGCGAAGACCGCGGCGAGCAGCACACCGGCGCTGGTGATGACACCGCCGGTGACGCGCAGCGCGGAGAGCATCCCGTCCCGGGTGCCGACCCGGCGGGCGTCCTCCCGGGCCCGGGTGACCAGGAAGATGTTGTAGTCCACGCCGAGGGCGACCAGGAACACGAACGCCAGCAGCAGCACGCCGGAGTCCAGCGCCGGGAAGTCCAGCACGTGGTCGAAGAGCAGCCAGGCCGCGCCGAGGCTGGCGAAGAACGACGCGATCACGGTCAGCACCAGCAGCAGCGGGGCCAGCAGGCCGCGCAGCAGCAGCACCAGCACGGCGCCGACCAGCAGCAGGATGATCGGCAGGATCAGCCGGAGGTCGCGGGTGTTGGCCTCGTTCGAGTCGTACGTGGCCGCGACCGTGCCGCCGACCAGCGCGCCGTCGGGGGCGTCCGCGCCGGCCACGGTCGGCGGCGCCGAGTTCGGCACGGCGGCGACCGCGTCCCGCAGCGCCACGACCGCGCGGTCGGAGGCGGCGGTGCCCGGCTCGGCGGTCAGCACCACGTCGACCTGGGCGACCCGATCTCCGGCCAGGCCCGGGCGGACCGACGCGACGCCGTCCACCGCGTCGGCGGCGGCGACGACCGCCGCGGCGGCCTGCGGGTTGGTGAGCACGGCAACCGGCTGGGTGCTGCCGGCGGGGAAGGCCCGGGCGAGGGTCTCCGCGCCGGCGACCGCCTCGGGCTTCTCGCGGAACTGCTCGGTCTCGGACAGGCCGGTGCGGATACCGAGGCCGCCGAGCGCGAGGCCGGCCAGGAGCAGGGTGGCCAGCACCGCGACCGGCAACGGCCGGCGGACGACCAGCGCGCCGAGGCGGCCCCAGAGCCGGCCCTCGCGGGCGGCGCCGCCGACCCGGGGGACGAACGGCCAGAACAGGCCACGGCCGAAGAGCACCAGCGCGGCCGGCAGCACGAACAGGGCGGAGAGCATGGCGAACACGACGCCGATGGCGCAGGCCACCGCGAGCGCCCGGTTCGTCTCCTGCTCCGACAGCAGCAACGTCAGCACTCCGAGCACGACGGTGCCGCCGCTGGCCAGGATCGGCTCGGCGGTGCGGCGCAGGGCGGAGCGCATCGCGGTGAAGCGGTTCTCGTCCCGGCGCAGCTCCTCGCGGTAGCGCGCGATGAGCAGCAGGGCGTAGTCGGTGGCGGCGCCGAAGACCAGCACGCTGGCGATGCCGGTGACCTGGCCGCTGGGCAGGTAGATGCCGAGCGCGGGCACGACGGTCTCCACCGTGCGCAGGGTGAGCTGCTCGGCGGCGGCCACGACCAGCAGGGGCACGAGCCACAGGAACGGGCTGCGGTAGGTGACCAGCAGCAGCAGCGCCACGACGGCGGCGGTGACCAGCAGCAGGGTGGTGTCGGCGCCCTGGAACACCTTGCTCAGGTCGGCGGTGAACGCCGGCCCGCCGGTGACCTCGACGGTCAGGTCGGCGGGCAGGTCTCCGACCGCGTCGCGCACCTTGACCACCTCGTCGACCACGGCCTGCTGATCGCCGGCGGTGGACAGCGGCACGACGACCAGCGCGACGGTGCCGTCGGGGGAGACCTGCGCGGGGGCGACCCGGCCGCCGGCGGCGAGCGCGCCGAGCTTCGCCGCCGCGCCGTCGAGCGCGCTGCGGTCGGCGGCGCTGAGCGGGGCGCGGTCGTCGCGGCTGACCACCACCAGGGCGGGCTGGGTGTCGCGGGAGGGCAGCTGCTCCTGGAGCCGCTCGACCTGCGTCGACTGCCACTCGACGGACAGGCCGGTGGCGGAGACGGGTTGGGGATTGTCCGGCTTGGGTAGGCCGAAGACGACCGCGCCGACGACGAGTGCGGCGACCACGGTGAGCCAGGCGGCCAGCCGGCCCCGGGCGACGCGGGTGAACAGTGACATCGGTGCCCTCACAGGTTTCTTTGCGGGGGTGATTCTTGTCGAGAGAGTATCTTGATGAGCGAGATTATCCGGGGAGGGCCTATGCTGCAACCGGACCGGAGCAGGCAGGGGGGTGGCGGCGAGCGGTGACGGGGCACGGCATGTACCGGCGGCGGGACGACCCGCGGGGGCGGATGGTCGCGGAGATCACCAACGACCTGCGTCGCTACTCGTTCGACGCGCAACACGTCGGGCACGCGTTCGCCGGCCTGCACGGGCTCAACGCCACCGACCTGCAGGCCCTCATCGCGGTGATGGAGGCCGAGCTGGTCGGCGAGCCGATCACCCCGGGCCGGCTCGGTGAGGTGCTCAATCTCTCCTCCGGGTCGGTGACCGCGCTGGTCGACCGGCTGGAGCGCGCGGGCCACATCCGGCGCGACCGGGACACCGTCGACCGCCGCAAGGTCCTGCTGCACTACGCCGACCGGGGCGCCACCCTGGCACAGAGCTTCTTCGGGCCGCTCGGCCGCCGCACCGACGAGGTGATGGCCCGGTTCACCGACGACGAGCTGGCCGTGGTGCACCGGTTCATGTCCGAGATGATGCGGTCCATGCGGGCGCACCGCGACGAGGTGCGCGCCGCCCGCGGCGAGCCCCGCCGCGCCGCCGCCCCCGACCCCGCCGGCGACCGCTGACCGTGCGACCGGTCACCCGGCTCGTCGCGGCGGCGCTGCGGTTGCCCGCCGCCCGCACCGGCCGGGTGACCGTCACCCGGAACCTCCCGGTCCGGGTCCGTGACGGCACCTGCCTGCGCACCGACCACTACGCGCCGGATCTCGCCGGCGCCCCGTGCGTGCTGATCCGCACCCCGTACGGCCGGGGCGGGCCGGTCCGGTTACTCGGCCGCCTGATCGCCGAACGGGGCTTCCACGTGGTGATCCAGTCCTGCCGCGGCACGGACGGCTCCGGTGGCGAGTTCGCCCCGCTGGTGCACGAGCGTGACGACGGCCTGGACACCCTCGACTGGTTGCGCCGCCAGCCCTGGTGGACCGGCGCGTTCGGCATGTTCGGCGCCAGCTACCAGGGGTTCGTGCAGTGGGCGGTGGCCGCCGAGGCGGGCGACGAGCTGCGCGCGATGGTCGCCGTGGTGACCGCCTCGGCCACCCGCGACTCGACGTACGCGGGGGAGTCCTTCGCGCTCGACACGGTGCTCACCTGGGCGGAGCTGCTCGAGGCGCAGACCGTGCCCTGGCTGGCCCGGCAGTGGGAGCTCAAACGCGGCCAACCCCGACTGGCCCGCGCGTTGTCCCACCTCCCGCTGGCCGAGGCGGACCGGGTCGCCACCGGCGTGACCGTGCCGTTCTTCCAGGAGTGGCTGCGTCACCACACCCCGGACGCCGACTACTGGCGCACCCGCGTCTTCGGCGACCGGATCACCGACGTACGCGCGCCGGTGACCATGGTCAGCGGCTGGCAGGACATCTTCCTCCCGGCGCAGCTCGACGACTGGGCCCGGCTGCGGGCCGCCGGCGCCCGGCCCCGGCTCACCGTCGGTCCCTGGACCCACGGCAGCCCGGGGCTGCTCGTGGCGGCCCTGCGGGAGGGCCTGGACTGGCTCGACACGCACCTGGCCGGCCGGGCCCGGCCGGAGCGTGCACCGGTGCGGGTGCACGTGGGCGGCGACGGCGGCGGGTGGCGGGACCTGCCCGACTGGCCGCCGCCGGCGACCCCGACCCGCTGGCACCTGCGGTCGGACGGCCGGCTGGACCGCACGCCGCCGGACGCCGAGACGCCGGACCGGATCTGGTACGACCCGGCGGATCCGACCCCGTCGCTGGGCGGACCGCTGCTGGTGGCCCAGCGGGCGGGCGCGGTGGACAACCGGCCGGTGGAGTCGCGGCCGGACGTGCTCACCTACACCACCGAGCCGTTGCCGGCCGCCGTCGAGGTGGTCGGTCCGGTGCACGCCGAGATCCACCTGCGCAGCGAACTGTCGTACCTGGACGTGTTCGTGCGACTGTGCGACGTGGACCTGCGCGGGCGGTCCTGGAACGTCTGCGACGGGCTGGCCCGGGTCGAGCCGGACCGGTTCCCCCGGGACGCCTCCGGCGCGGTCCGGGTTCCGGTCACGCTCTGGCCGACCGCGCACCGGTTCGCGTCCGGGCACCGGTTGCGCCTCCAGGTCTCCGGCGGCGCCCACCCGCGATACGCCCGCAACCCCGGCACCGGGGAGCCGCTCGGCACCGCCGTGACTCTTCGTGCTGGATGGCGCGACGTGCTGCACGATGGTGAACATCCCTCGGGGTTGGACCTGCCGCTGACGCCGGCACCGTCCACAGCGGCCCGATAGTTCCAAATACCGCCTCTGAACTGGGCGTTTTCCCCGAACCGTGGTTAAGCTCGGAGCAGGTGCCCGGTGCCGTGCAACTCATCGGCGGGGCGCGACCGCGGATCGCAAGCCATCACGTGCTGTGATCGTCATGCCCTGCCGGCCATCGATCGGAAGGGGATCCACCATGACCTCGGCTCCGGCGAACCTGCTGGCGGTCCGCAACCTGTTGCTCACCTACCTCAACGTCGACAAGAACGCCGTACGGGATCAGGACCTGGAGCCGGCCGAGGTCGGCATCGTCGGCGACGCGAACCACCGGGGCGGCTACCACTGCGGCTCCGACCGGGTGGTCGTCAACGACTACTCGGTGGTGGAGTCCACCCGGGACCGGTCCGGGCTGACCCTCTACGCGTCCGCGCTGGACGTCGGCACGTTCTCGGTCCGCTCCGGCGGCGCCACCCACACCCTGCGCACCTTCTCCACCTGGATGGCGGCGCAGTGCGCGGCGAACGCGGCCGACACCCGGGACATCCGGGAGATCATCTACTCCCCGGACGGCCGGACCGTGCGGCGTTGGGACCGGCTCGGCAAGCGCACCAGTGGCGACAGCAGCCACCTCTTCCACACCCACTTCAGCTTCTTCCGCGACTCCACCAAGGCGGGCCGGGACCAGACCCCGCTGTTCCGCCGCTATCTCACCGCGATCGGGCTGATCGCCCCTGTGAAACCGGAGGACGACATGGAACAGACCGACAAGCTCGTCGGCAACACCGGCTACCCGAACCGCACGGTCGGCGACGTGCTGGCCGACGTGGAGAACCTGCGCAACTGGCTGATCTCACCGGTCAACACGACCGGCCTGGTCAGCCCGCCGATGGCCAACTCGCCGTTGCAGCAGATGCTGGCGATGGCGCGGGCCTGGCCGGCGCTCGTCGCGCAGGTCAACGAGTTGTCGGGCAAGGACTTCACCGACGAGCAGCAGATCGTCAGCGGGGTCCTCGCCGGCCTCCCGCCGGAGAAGATCGCCGAGGCGATCCCCCCGCAGATCGCCCGGGACGTCGCCGACGAGTTGTCCCGGCGGCTGACCGCCTGACCGTCCGGTGCCGCGGCGACCGCGTCGACGCGGTCGCCGCGGCGTCCGATCCAATCCGCAACAGGTATTGCGCAACACCTCTTGCGAATGTCAGGGTGGGTGGCATGACAGAGCCCACCGTCCGGCAGGTCACCGACTCGCGAGTGCTCGCGGCGCTCGCCCACCCCCTGCGTCGCCGGCTGATGGACGTGCTCAAGGTGCACGGTCCGTGCACCGTCGGCCTGCTCGCGGAGCACACCGACCAGGCGCCCGCGAACGTCAGCCACCACCTCCGGGTCCTGGCCGCCGCCGACCTGTTGGTGGAGGCGCCGGAGCTGGCCCGGGACCGTCGCGAGCGGTGGTGGCGGCTGCGTGACCGGGGGGTGCGCTGGTCCACCACGGACTTCGACGGCGACCCCGCCGACCGGGCGGTGGCCGACGCGGCCGGCTCGCTGAACCTGGAGCGGCACGCGGAGCTGGTGCGGGCCTGGCACGCGGCCTCCGACGACACCCGCGCCGCCTGGGGCGAGGGACCGTTCAGCACCGACAAGTGGCTGCGGCTGACCCCGGACGAGCTGGCCCAACTCAGCCAGGAGGTGATCGCGCTCTTCGCCCGGTGGGCCGACCGGCCCGTGCCCGAGGACGGGCAGCGCCGCGAGCCGGTCTTCCTGTTCTCCTACGGCGTCCCGGCCCGGCCGTGAGCGCCCCGGCCCGACCGTCCGCGCCGGCCGTCGACAGCCCGCGCGGCGGGCTGTTCCGGCACCGCGACTTCCGGCTGCTCTGGACCGGGCACACGGTCAGTGCGGTGGGCAGCAACATGACCACGGTGGCGCTGCCGTTGGTCGCCGTGGCGGTGCTCGACGCCACCACGTTCCAGGTGGCGGTGCTCACCGCCGCCGCCTGGCTGCCCTGGCTGCTCGCCGGCCTGCCGGTCGGGGCCTGGGTCGACCGGGTCCGCCGCCGTCCCGTGATGATCGGCGCCGACCTGGCCGCCGCGGCGCTGTTCCTCAGCGTCCCGGTCGCGGCGCCGCTCGGCCTGCTCACCGTCTGGCAGTTGCTGGTCGTGGCGCTCGGCGCCGGCCTGGCCCGGGTCTTCTTCGAGACCGCCGACCAGGTCTACCTGCCCACGCTGCTTCCGCCCCAGCAGGTGCCCGAGGCGAACTCGCGGCTGCACGCCACCCACACCGCGAGCTACCTGGTCGGCCCGGGGTTGGCCGGCCTGATCGCCCAGCTCGCCGGCGCGGTCGTCGCGGTGGCGCTGGACGCGGTGAGCTTCCTGTTCTCCGCGCTGTGCCTGCACCGGATCCGGGCGGTCGAGCCCCGACCGCGACGCCCCGCCGGGGCGTCGTCGTTGCGTCAGGAGGTCGCCGCCGGGCTGCGCTTCGTCACCCGCGACCCCTACCTGCGGGTGCTGACGGTGTTCGGGGCGGCCAGCAACATCGGGCTGACCGGCTACCAGGCCGTGCTGGTGGTCTTCCTGGTCCGCTCGGCGCACCTGCCGGCCGGCCTGGTCGGCGTGCTGATCGGTGTGGCCAGCCTCGGCGGCATCGTCGGCGCGGCGTCCGCCGCCCGGCTGGCCCGCCGGCTCGGCACCGCCCGCGCGCTGCTGGTCGCCGGCGCCCTCACCGGCCCGCCCGCGCTGCTGATCCCGCTGGCCGGGCCCGGCGCGCGGGTGACCTGGCTGGTGCTCGGCGGGATGCTGGTGAGCCTCGGCGTCGCGGTCGGCAACGTGGTCAAGGGCAGCTTCCGGCAGACCTACACGCCGCACCGGCTGCTCGGCCGGGTGACCGTGAGCATGCACCTGCTGAACTACGGCACCATCCCGCTCGCCGCGGTGGTGGCCGGCGCGCTGGGCGCCGCCTGGGGGCCGGACGGCGCGATCCGGGTGATGACCGCCTGGCTGGCGCTCACCCCGCTGATCCTGCTGGTCGGCCCGCTGCGCCGGCGACGGGACCTGCCGGCCGCGCCGGCCTGAGGAGTGCGCCGGCCGGCTGTGCGGGGCCGGAGGAATGCCCTGGCCGGCTGTGCCGGGCCCGAAGAATGCACTGTGGCGGCGGTCGGTGCTCCGACCGCCGCCACCGGCACGTCGCTACATCGGACGGACGTTGTCCGCCTGCGGGCCCTTCTGGCCCTGGGTCACCTCGAACTCGACCTTCTGGCCCTCGTTCAGCTCGCGGTAGCCACTGCTCTGGATGGCCGAGTAGTGGACGAACACGTCCGGGCCTCCGCCGTCCTGCTCGATGAAGCCGAAGCCCTTTTCCGAGTTGAACCACTTGACCGTGCCGGTTGCCATGCGTCTCTCCCTGTTCAATGCGGGTGAGCACCGGCCCCTCGGCCGATGATCGCCCTGTACCACCCTGACAGTAACCGGCCGAACCGGGATCCGCTGGCGGAAGTGCCGGCGTGGCACGTGAATACCTGCGAGCCGGAAATGCCCCCGGTACCGATCGGGGCACGGCATGCTTGCCCCGATGAGCACAATCACGGCACTGGCCGACCTGGAACAGGAGATCGCGGCGCCCGGCGCGGGCCCGGACCGCCTGCGGCTGGTCGGCACGCCGTTCGTGCCCGAGGTGCGACTGCACCTGGCCGAGGACGCCATCCTGTGGTGGGCGCGGATGGAGGCCGCGGCCGGGCGGTCGCTGCCGCCGCCGTACTGGGCCTCGGTGTGGGCCGGTGGGCAGGCGCTCGCCCGGCACCTGCTCGACCACCCCGACCTCGTCGCCGGCCGCCGGGTGCTCGACCTGGCCGCCGGGTCGGGACTGGTCGCCATCGCCGCCGCGCTCGCCGGCGCCGACCGGGTGGTCGCCAACGACGTCGACCCGTACGCGGTGGCGGCCGTCACGGTCAACGCCCGGGCCAACCAGGTCCGGGTGACCGCCGACGGCGAGGACCTGCTCGACGGCGTCCCCGTCGTCGACCTGGTGGTGGCCGGTGACGCCCTCTACGACGCCGGGTTGGCCGCCCGGGTGCTGCCGTACCTGCGCCGGTGCGCCGAGCGCGGCGTCGAGGTGCTGGTCGGCGACCCGGACCGCGGGCACCTGCCGCCGGACGGCCTGGACCTGGTGGCCAGCTATCCGGTGCCGACCACCGAGCCCTCGGTCGACTCCCCGGTACGCCGGGTGCAGGTGCTCCGCCCCCGCTGACCCTGAGGGGCCCCCGGGTCCGGCCTCCGGGTCGGGTGGGGGGTCACGCCCGATGTGCCGGGCGGTCGGTGACGCATAGCGTGCTCGTCATGACGGACCTGCTCGCCCAGCTCGGGGAGTTGCCCACCACGCTGCTGATGGGGCTCCTCGGCGTGGTGATGCTCGCCGACGCCGTACCCCTGGTCGGGGTGCTGGTGCCCGGGGACGCCGCGGTCCTCGCGGCGGTCGGCGCGGGGCGGCCGGCGGGCGGGGCGGTGACCGTCGCGGCCGTGGTGGCGGGCTGCGTGGCCGGCTGGTCGTTGAGCTTCCTCGCCGGGCGGCGCTGGGGCGTGCGGTTGCGGCACGGCCGGCTGGGGCGCTGGATCGGCGAGTCCCGGTGGGCCGCCGCCGAGGCGCTGCTGCACCGCGGCGGCGGACGGATCGTGCTGGTGGCGCCGTTCCTGCCGGTGTTCAACGCGCTGCTGCCGCTGGCCGCCGGCGGGCTCCGGATGCCGTACCGGAGGTTCGTGACCTGCGCGGCGCTCGGCGCCACGCTCTGGGCCGGGCTCTACGTGGCGCTCGGGCTGGCCGCGCGGACGCTGACCGTGCTGCTGCCCGGCGCGCCCGACCCGACGGTGCTCACCATGGCCGTCGGGCTGCTGCTGGCCGGGCCGGTGCTGCTCGGCGCCCGGCGCCGGCTGCGCGCGGTGACCGGCGCACCGGGCCGGGTCCGGCCGCCACGGGGGAGGCCGGACCCGGCGCGCTCACCAGCCGCGGGCCCGCCACTGCGGCAGCGCCGCCCGCTCCGCGCCGATCGTGCTGTCCTTGCCGTGTCCCGGATAGAACCAGGTCTCGTCCGGCAGCCGGTCGAAGAGCTTGGCCTCGACGTCGTCGACGAGCTGGCCGAACCGCTCCGGGTCCTGGTCGGTGTTGCCGACCCCGCCCGGGAACAGCGAGTCGCCGGTGAACAGGTGCGGGGTGCCGGCCGGGTCGCGGTAGAGCAGCGCGATCGACCCCGGCGTGTGCCCGCGCAGGTGGATGACCTCCAGCGCGCAGTCGCCGACTTCGACGGTGTCGCCCTCGCGCAGCGCCTCGGCGTCGATCGGCAGGCCCTCGGCGTCGTCGGCGTGCACCAGCGCGCGGGCGCCGGTCTTGGCGACCACCTCCTCCAGCGCCACCCAGTGGTCCATGTGCCGGTGGGTGGTCACCACCGCGGCCAGGCCGCCGTCGCCCACCAGTTCCAGCAGGCGGGGCGCCTCGTTCGCGGCGTCGATCAGCACCTGGTCGCCGGTGGCGTGGCAGCGCAGCAGGTAGGCGTTGTTGTCCATCGGGCCCACCGACAGCTTGCTGACGGTGAGCCGGTCGAGCTCGCGCACGGCCGGCGGGCCGCCGGGCGTGACGTCTCCGGTGTAGGTCATGACGGCGTTCAGATCCATTCCGGTGGGTTCGGCAGGGGACCGTCGGGGACGACGGCGAGCAGCTCGCCCGCGCCCCGGCCGGTCAGCCAGGCGGCGAGTTCCGGCGCGGGGCCGGTGACCGTGGGCGCCCCCTCGGGGTCACCCACGACGAGTTCGTGTGCGGCGCCGTCGACGCGCAGCACCATGGCCGGCGCGGCCGGGTTGCCGGCGAGCCCGGTCGTCACCTCGTGCAGCAGGCGCTGGGCGAAGGCCTCCGGCCAGTCCGCCGGGCGGTAGCCGGTCGCCAGGTCGACGTGGTGCACCTCGACCTCGCGCAGCCGGCCCCAGACCAGCAGCGCCGCCGGCCACGGACCGCGCCGGGCCCGCACCATGGCGCCCCACGCCTCGGCCGGCATCTGCGCCACCGCCGCGTCGAAGCGCTGGCCGCTGCGGCGCAGGTCGTCCAGCAGGTCGGCCGGGCCCCGGCCGGCCCCCGCCTCGATGTCGGCGTTACGCGCCTCGACCGAGGCGTACATCGGGATCGGTTCGCCGGTGCGCGCGGCCGTGAGCAGGTTGACGAACCCGTCGGCGTTGCGGGCCAGGTGGGTGAGCACGTGCGCGCGGGTCCAGCCCGGCAGGAGCGAGGGCGCCGCGACGTCCGCGGCGGTCAGGCCGGCGACGGTACGCAGCAGCCGGTCGTTCGCCTCGGCCAGGTCACCGGTCAACAGCAGGGGGTCACTGGTCATCTCGTTCTCACGGTTCGACAGTAGCGGGCGGGACCCGGCCGCGCCGCCGGGGAAATCGCTTTCGGCGCGTCGGCGCGGCCCCTACCGTCGGGTCGAACGACAGCGGCTCGCGGCGGGAACGCGCCGGGCCGACGTCGTGCCGGACGCGGGCGCCGGGAGTCGGAGCGGAGGTGGTGAGCATGCCGGTCGAAGCACGCGTGTTCCGCCGTGAACCCCCTCGACACCGATGAGGACACCATGAACCTGGACCTGACCGCCCTCGGCTGGGACGCCGACTGGGCGATCCACCTCGATCGACGCGCCGACCACCGACCCGGGCGGGTGGCCCGGGTGGACCGGGGCGTGTGCACCGTGCTCCGCCCGGAGGGGCCGGTGCGGGCGAGCCTCGGCGGCGGCGTCCTCGCCGCCGCGGCCCGCGACCTGACCGCGTTGCCCTGCGCGGGCGACTGGGTGCTGCTCGCCACCTGGCCGGACGGCCCGGTCACGGTGGAGGCGGTGCTGCCACGACGGACCGCGCTGGTGCGGCGCACCGCCGGCAAGGACGCCAGCGGGCAGGTGCTGGCCGCCAACCTCGACGCCGCCGCGGTGGTCGAGCCGGTGCACCCGACGCCGGACGCCGCGCGGATCGAACGGCTGCTCTCGCTCGCGCACGAGTCCGGCGCCGAGCCGCTGGTGGTGCTCACCAAGGCGGACCTGGCCGCCGACCCGGCCGCGGTGGCCCGGCAACTGGCCGACCTGGCGCCCGGGGTGCCGGTGCTGGCGGTCAGCGCCGAGCGGGGCACCGGCCTGGCGCCGCTGCGCCGGCACGTCGCCCCGGGACGCACCCTGGGCCTGCTCGGCCCCTCCGGGGCCGGCAAGTCGAGCCTGGTCAACGCGCTGGCCGGGGCGGACGTGATGCGGACCCAGGCGATCCGCCGGGTGGACGGCAAGGGCCGGCACACCACCACCTGGCGGTCGCTGGTGCCGCTGCCGGGTGGGGGAGCGGTGCTGGACACCCCCGGGGTACGCGCGGTCGGCCTGCTGGACGGCGTGGTCGGCCTGGACCGGGCCTTCGCCGACATCGCCGAGCTGGCCACCGGCTGCCGGTACGCCGACTGCGCGCACGACGCCGAGCCGGCCTGCGCGGTGCGGGACGCGCTGGACAGCGGCGAGCTGCCGGCGCGCCGCTGGGAGAGCTGGCGCCGGTTGCAGCGGGAGGTCGCGTACGAGGGCGGGCGTCGCGCGGCCCGGCTGGCCGCCGAGCGGCGGGGCGGGTGGCGTGGCGGGCGGCGGCGCACCGGGCGTCCGGCGACCCCGCCCGCGCCCGGCGCATTCTGAGTCGGCCCGGACCGGCCGGGCGGGGTCGGCCGCATCCCGCCCGACCGGTCTGAGCTGGGGGAATGTGCGCCCGACGGAAGTTGTCACACCTCGGGGCTAGAGTTGCCGGGGCGTCTTCCCTGCGCCTCGACAACCTGTGAGAACCGCCCAGACCTGACGTCTGGCGGACAGATCCGCCGCACATTCTTCTTCCGGGAGCACACGCACCGTGGCCGACCGTCTGATCATCCGTGGCGCGCGCGAGCACAACCTGCGTGACGTCAGTCTCGACCTGCCCCGGGACGCCCTGATCGTCTTCACCGGGCTGTCCGGTTCGGGCAAGTCCAGCCTGGCGTTCGACACCATCTTCGCCGAGGGGCAGCGCCGCTACGTCGAGTCGCTGTCGTCCTACGCCCGGCAGTTCCTCGGTCAGATGGACAAGCCCGACGTCGACTTCATCGAGGGCCTCAGCCCCGCCGTCTCCATCGACCAGAAGTCGACCTCGCGCAACCCGCGTTCCACCGTCGGCACCATCACCGAGGTCTACGACTACCTCCGCCTGCTCTTCGCCCGCATCGGCGAGCCGCACTGCCCGATCTGCGGCGAGCGGATCTCCAAGCAGAGCCCCCAGCAGATCGTCGACCGGGTTCTGGCGATGGCCGAGGGCACCCGGTTCATGGTGCTCGCCCCGGTGGTGCGCGGCCGCAAGGGCGAATACGTCGACCTCTTCGCCGAGCTGCAGGCCAAGGGCTACGCCCGGGCCCGGGTCGACGGCGTGGTGCACCCGCTGACCGAGCCGCCGAAGCTCAAGAAGCAGGAGAAGCACACCATCGAGGTGGTCATCGACCGGCTCAGCGTCAAGCCGAGCGCCAAGCAGCGGCTGACCGACTCGGTCGAGGCCGCGCTGGGCCTCTCCGGCGGTCTGGTGCTGCTCGACTTCGTCGACCTGCCGGAGGACGACCCGGCCCGCGAGCGCCGCTACTCCGAGCACCTGGCCTGCCCGAACGACCACCCCCTGGCGATCGAGGACCTGGAGCCCCGGGTCTTCTCCTTCAACGCGCCCTACGGCGCGTGCCCGGAGTGCACCGGCCTGGGCACCAAGAAGGAGGTCGACCCCGAGCTGGTCATCCCCGACCCGGAGCGCTCGCTGCGCGAGGGCGCGATCCAGCCCTGGGCCACCGGGCACAACCTGGAATACTTCCTGCGCCTGCTGGAGGCGCTCGGCGAGGCCGAGCACTTCGACATCGACACGCCCTGGCGGGCGCTGCCGTCGCGGGCGCAGAAGACGATCCTGCACGGCTCCGACGACCAGGTGCACGTCCGCTACCGCAACAAGTACGGCCGCGAGCGCTCCTACTACACCGGCTTCGAGGGCGTGGTGCAGTGGATCGAGCGCCGGCACACCGACACCGAGTCGGAGTGGTCCCGCGACAAGTACGAGGGCTACATGCGGGACGTGCCCTGCGCCGCGTGCGGCGGCGCCCGGCTCAAGCCGGAGGTGCTCGCGGTCACCCTGGCCGGCAAGAGCATCGCCGAGGTCTGCAACCTCTCCGTCGGCGAGGCGGCCGACCTGCTGGCCGGCATCGAGCTGACCGACCGGCAGAAGATGATCGCCGAGCGGGTCCTCAAGGAGATCAACGCCCGGCTGAAGTTCCTGCTCGACGTCGGCCTCGACTACCTCTCCCTGGACCGCCCCGCGGGCACGCTCTCCGGCGGCGAGGCGCAGCGCATCCGGCTCGCCACCCAGATCGGCTCTGGCCTGGTCGGCGTGCTCTACGTGCTCGACGAGCCATCCATCGGCCTGCACCAGCGGGACAACCACCGGCTCATCGAGACGCTGTTGCGGCTGCGCGGGTTGGGCAACACGCTGATCGTGGTCGAGCACGACGAGGACACCATCCGGGTCGCCGACTGGATCGTCGACATCGGTCCGGGCGCGGGCGAGCACGGCGGCAAGATCGTGCACAGCGGCTCGGTGCCGGCGTTGCTCGACAACGCCGAGTCGGTCACCGGGGCGTACCTGTCCGGGCGCAAGTCCATCCCGACGCCGGCCACCCGCCGGCCGCAGACGCCCGGCCGGGAGCTGGTGGTGCACGGCGCGCGCGAGCACAACCTGCGCAACCTCACCGTGAGCTTCCCGCTCGGCCAGCTCATCGCGGTCACCGGGGTCAGCGGCTCGGGCAAGTCGACGCTGGTCAACGACATCCTCTACACGGTGCTGGCCAACCAGATCAACGGCGCCCGGCTGGTGCCCGGCCGGCACACCCGGATCACCGGCCTGGAGCACGTGGACAAGGTCGTCGGCGTCGACCAGTCGCCGATCGGGCGCACCCCGCGCTCCAACCCGGCCACCTACACCGGGGTCTGGGACCACGTCCGCAAGCTCTTCGCCGAGACCACCGAGGCCAAGGTCCGGGGGTACGGCCCGGGCCGGTTCTCGTTCAACGTCAAGGGCGGGCGCTGCGAGGCGTGCTCCGGCGACGGCACGATCAAGATCGAGATGAACTTCCTGCCCGACGTCTACGTCCCCTGCGAGGTGTGCAAGGGCGCGCGCTACAACCGGGAGACGCTGGAGGTGCACTACAAGGGCCGGACGGTCGCCGAGGTCCTGGACATGCCGATCGAGGAGGCGGCCGAGTTCTTCTCCGCCATCCCGGCCATCCACCGGCACCTGAAGACCCTGGTCGACGTCGGCCTCGGCTACGTCCGCCTCGGCCAGCCCGCGCCGACGCTGTCCGGCGGTGAGGCGCAGCGCGTCAAGCTCGCCTCCGAGCTGCAGAAGCGCTCCACCGGCCGCACCGTCTACGTGCTCGACGAGCCCACCACCGGGCTGCACTTCGAGGACATCCGCAAGCTGCTGATGGTGTTGGAGGGCCTGGTCGACAAGGGCAACACGGTCATCACCATCGAGCACAACCTCGACGTGATCAAGACGGCCGACTGGCTCATCGACATGGGCCCCGAGGGCGGTCACCGGGGTGGCACGGTGCTCGCCACCGGCACCCCGGAGGAGGTCGCCGAGGTTGCGGAGAGTCACACCGGCGAGTTCCTGCGGCCGATCCTCAAGCTCGACGGCGCGGCCAAGGGCGCCAAGGCCGCCACCACCCGGGCGGCCAAGGCCAACGGCGGGGCCAAGACCCGCGCCCGCAAGGTGCCGGCCGGGGCGCGCTGACCCACGGGCATGACGGACGGGGCCGGCGGTCCGGCCCGTCCGTCATCCGCACAGACGCCCGTTTCGTGACGCGGCAGTATGAACCGTGCCGGATCCTGGTGCGTGTTGCACACTGTGGCGCCGGATCATGACCGGTGGCGACAGCCGAGAGAGAGGCCGGATATGAGTGACGACCAGGCGCGGACCGGACCGATCACCCAGACCCGTCGGACCCTGCTCGCGGGTGCCGGAGCCGTCGGCGCGGCCGTGGTGCTCGCGGGATGCGGCGACGACGACGCGACCCCCGGGCAGGCCCCGACCAGCGGTGGGCCGCCCGGCGCCACCGCGACCGGCGACGCGGGCGGCGGCGACCGGGACAGCAGCGCGCCGTTGGCCCGCACCACCGACATCCCGGTGGGCGGCGGCGCGATCTACGCCAGCAAGGGCGTGGTGATCACCCAGCCCGAGGCCGGCCAGTTCAAGGCGTTCGACCCCATCTGCACGCACCAGGGCTGCCCCGTGTCGAACGTCGACGGTGGCACCATCAACTGCACCTGCCACAACAGCCGGTTCTCGATCAGCGACGGCTCGGTCAAGCAGGGCCCCGCCACCAAGCCCCTGGCCGCGAAGGAGATCAAGGTCGAGGGCGACCAGATCACGCTGGCCTGACCGGCATCCCGCCCTCCCCGCCCGCCGCTCGCGGGCGGGGGCGCGGCGGCGGCCGGGTGTCGGGGGTGCGGACTAGGCTTGGGCCGTGGCTGACCCCTCGACCTACCGTCCCGCGACCGGCACCATCCCGGAGTTGCCAGGGGTCTACCGCTTCCGGGACGGCACCGGCCGGGTGATCTACGTCGGCAAGGCGCGCAACCTGCGCAGCCGGCTCAACTCCTACTTCGCCGACCCGGTCAACCTGCACCAGCGCACCCGGCAGATGGTCTTCACCGCCGAGTCGGTGGACTGGATCACCGTGGCCACCGAGGTGGAGGCGCTCCAGCAGGAATACACCTGGATCAAGCAGTACGACCCCCGGTTCAACGTCCGCTACCGCGACGACAAGTCCTACCCCTACCTGGCGGTCACCCTCGACGAGGAATATCCGCGCCTGCAGGTGATGCGTGGCGCCAAGCGCAAGGGCGTGCGCTACTTCGGGCCCTACTCGCACGCCTGGGCCATCCGCGAGACGCTCGATCTGCTGCTGCGCGTCTTCCCGGCGCGGACGTGTTCCTCGGGCGTCTTCAAGCGGGCCGGCCAGGTCGGTCGACCGTGCCTGCTGGGCTACATCGGCAAGTGCTCGGCGCCGTGCGTCGGCAGCGTCAGCGCCGAGCGGCACCGTGAGATCGTCGACGGCTTCTGCGACTTCATGGCCGGCCGCACCGACACCATGGTCCGCCGGTTGGAGCGAGACATGCTCGACGCCAGCGAGCAGCTGGAGTTCGAGCGGGCGGCCCGGTTGCGCGACGACGTCGCCGCGTTGCGCCGGGCCATGGAGAAGCAGACCGTGGTGCTCGGTGACGGCACCGACGCGGACGTGGTCGCCTTCGCCGACGACCCGCTGGAGGCGGCGGTGCAGGTGTTCCACGTCCGCGGCGGTCGGGTGCGGGGCCAGCGCGGCTGGGTGGTGGAGAAGACCGAGGAGCTGACCACCGGTGACCTCGTGCACCACTTCTGCACCCAGGTCTACGGCGGTGAGCAGGGCGAGGCCGACGTCCCGCGCGAGCTGCTCGTCCCCGAGCTGCCGGGGGACGCGGAGGCGCTGGCCGACTGGCTCTCCGCCCGGCGGGGCAGCCGGGTGTCGCTGCGGGTGCCGCAGCGGGGCGACAAGCGGTCGCTGCTGGAGACGGTGGAGCGCAACGCCAAGGACGCGCTCGCCCGGCACAAGCTCAAGCGGGCCGGTGACCTGACCACCCGCAGCCAGGCCCTCGACGAGATCGCCGACGCGCTCGCCATGCGCACCTCACCGCTGCGGATCGAGTGCTTCGACGTCTCCCAGATCCAGGGCACCGACGTGGTCGCCAGCATGGTCGTGTTCGAGGACGGGCTGCCCCGCAAGAGCGAATACCGCCGGTTCATCGTGCGCGGCGCCACCGACGACCTCTCCGCCATGTCCGAGGTGCTGCGCCGGCGGTTCGCCCGCTACCTGGACGCCCGGGCCGAGACCGGGGAGCTGGGCGAGGAAACCGCCGCCGACCCCGACCGGCCCGGCATCGACCCGACCACCGGGCGGCCGCGCAGGTTCGCGTACCCGCCGCAGCTCGTGGTGGTCGACGGCGGCCCGCCCCAGGTGGCCGCCGCCGCGCAGGCGCTCGCCGAGCTGGGCATCGACGACGTGGCACTGTGCGGGCTGGCCAAGCGGCTGGAGGAGGTCTGGCTCCCCGACGACGATTTCCCGGTCATCCTGCCCCGCACGTCCGAGGCGCTCTACCTGCTGCAACGGGTACGCGACGAGGCGCACCGCTTCGCCATCACGTTCCACCGCCAGCGCCGCTCCAAGCGGATGACCGAGTCGGCGCTGGACAACGTCCCCGGCCTCGGCGAGGTCCGGCGCAAGGCGCTCCTGCGGCACTTCGGCTCGTTGAAGCGGCTGTCCGCCGCCACGGTCGAGGAGATCACCGAGGTGCCGGGGGTCGGCCGGCGGACGGCCGAGGCGATCCTGGCCGCGCTCGACGGCTCCGACGCCGCCACCCCGGCCGGGTGACCTGGACGGGAGCGCCACCGGCCGCACGAGGACACCGGCGCGGCGCGTTCCGCGCCGCCTGGCGACGCGGTACGGCGGATGGCGCCCGGGCAGGCACCGGTGGCGGCGTGGTCGTGGTGGGCGTGGTTGTCGTGGGACCCGGCGTTGGGGTCGGTTGGTCGGCTTTCCCTTTGGTTGCCGGGCGTGTCGGCCTGACCACGAGGCATGCGCTGACACGGATATACCTCAGAGGCATATCTATGACGCTCAGTCATATCGGCAAAGAGGAGACATGCCCCTGGCTGGGACACGCGGTGTGAGGTGGCCTGCTGCCGGTGGCGTCGCGCCGCGCGATCCGCTTCTCCGCCAGCCGGCCGCCGAGTGGCTGCGACCCGGGGTGTGATCGAGCCGGCGGCCCTGTTCGCCGCCACCGCACCCAGGACGGATCGGGCACAGCCCGCGCCCGCAGCACTCGCCTCCGCAACGCCTTTCGAGCTGATATCAGAAACGACTCGGAGGGCCGGGACCCGCCCGCAACCAGAGCGTGAGTCGCTTCCGGGCGTCGGCGCCCGCCCCCGACGAGAGCGTGAGTCACTGACGGCATCAGCTCGATAGGCACCGTGACAGGGCACGGCCCGGCCCGTGCGGGGTCACCAGACGTCCCCCGTCGGTGGTGCCCGCCGGCCGGATGCCAACTGCGCCGTGTGGGGTGTTGGCTGCTCGCCTCAGGATCACCGCCCGGGACGCCTCGAGATCTTGGAAGGAAACGGCCCCGATGAGGGCCGCTACCTTCCAAGATCTCGGGACCGTCGACCAGAGCCGACGTCGACGCGGAGGTGTCCGGAGATAACCGCCCTGATGTCCGGTTCGGCGGGCCGCCACGCACAGTGGCTGCGTGCCATGAACCCGTGTGCCGGGTTTGGCGGTGGTCGGCGCCACCGTGAGCGTGGAATCGGTGCCGGGGGTGCGGCGTTGTACCGGGTAGACCACGCGCCGCCCCGACCATCGCGTCGGCAGGCCAGGCCCGGTCGGAATGATCGGCCGCGACCGGTGGTTACACACCCGGTTCGGGAGGCCGCCCGGTCGGAAATGACCGGCCGCCACGGGGGTTACACACCCGGCCCCCGGCAGGCCGCAGTTGGAATGACCGGCCCCCGCCGGTGGTTACATCCCCCTGAGCCGCCCGTGCAGGCCCCCCCGCTGGCCGCCGCGCAGGCCCCGTGCACGCCCTGTCGGGCTGCCGGACTTTCAGACTTCCCCCCTTTCACACGGCACCCCCGTGCCGTGCCCCCACCCCCCCCTTTGGGAGGCATCATCATGGCTACCACTCTGCTGCGTAAGACCGTGCTGACCGCTGCTGGTATCGCCGCGACCGCCGGTGGCATCGCCGGCCCCGCGATCGCCGCCCACGCCGCCCCCACCGACACCACCACCGTGGTCGCCGACCGCAAGGGCCACGGTGAGCGGGAACTCGACGTGCGCTACGAAGCCCAGCCGAACTTCTACTACTGCGGCCCCGCCGCCACCCGCAACGCCATCAGCGTCCTGGGCAAGAACATCGACGTCCACGCCATGGCCCGCGAAATGGGCACCACCGAAGCCGGCACCAACAGCATCAACGACATCACCCCCGTCCTGAACAAGGAAACCGGCAAGCCCTACCGCTCCGTCGAAATCAAGAGCGGTAAGGCCGACAACAAGCAGACCGACACCCTGCGCGCCGACATCATCCGCACCGTCGACGACGGCCGCGCCGTCGTGGCCAACATCGCCGGCACCGCCACCGACACCGACAACACCACCCACTCCTTCGAAGGCGGCCACTACATCAGCGTCATCGGCTACCGCGACAACGGCAACACCGTCACCATCGCCGACAGCGCCGACCCCAACATGGCCTCCTACCGGATGAGCATCGACAACCTCGCCGACTGGATCGCCACCCGCGGCTACAGCACCAGCTGACCCACCAACACGGCAAAGGGCCCGACCCCACCACGGGGTCGGGCCCTTTCTCATCCGTCGGCGAGGACCGCGAGGATCCCCTCGCCGTACTTGGCGAGTTTGTTCTCGCCGACGCCGTTGACGCGGGACAGTTCGGCCAGCGAGGCCGGCGGCTCGGCGGCGATCTGGCGCAGGGTGGCGTCGTGGAAGATCACGTATGCCGGCACGCCCTGTTCCTTGGCGGTGGCCGCGCGCCACGCACGGAGCCGCTCGAAGACCGGCGCGGCGGTGGGGGAGAGGTCGGCGACGACGGTGGCCGCGCCCCGGGGCTTCGCGGCCCGGCCGGACAGCGGCCGTTCCGGCTCCTTGCGCAGGGTGACGGTGCGCCGCCGGCCGAGCACGTCGGCGCTGGCCTCGGTCAGCGCCAGCGTGCCGTAGTCGCCCTCCACCGCGAGCAGGCCCTCGGCCAGCAGTTGACGCACCACGCCGCGCCACTCGGCGTCACGCAGCTCGGTGCCGATGCCGAAGGTGCTCAGCGTGTCGTGGCCGTGCTGGTCGATCTTGTCGGTGTGCTTGCCGAGCAGGATGTCGATGCTGTGCCCGGCGCCGAACCGCTGGTTGCGTTCGCGGTCGAGCCGGTAGACGGTGGAGAGCAGCTTCTGCGCGGCGACCGTGCCGTCCCAGGACTCCGGCGGGTCGAGGCAGGTGTCGCAGTTGCCGCAGGTGGCCGCGCCGGACTCGCCGAAGTAGTCGAGCAGTTGGGCGCGGCGGCACCGGACCGTCTCGCAGAGCGCCAGCATGGCGTCGAGGTGGGCGGCGAGGTTGCGCCGGTGCGCCAGGTCGCCCTCCGACGTCTCGATCATCTTGCGTTGCTGCACCACGTCCTGCAGCCCGTAGGCCAGCCAGGCCGTCGAGGGCAGCCCGTCGCGGCCGGCGCGGCCGGTCTCCTGGTAGTAGCCCTCGACCGACTTGGGCAGGTCGAGGTGGGCGACGAAGCGGACGTCGGGCTTGTCGATGCCCATGCCGAACGCGATCGTGGCGACCATGACCAGCCCGTCCTCGCGCAGGAAGCGCTGCTGGTTGGCGGCGCGGGTGCGCGCGTCCAGGCCGGCGTGGTAGGGCAGCGCCGGGATGCCGTTGGCGACCAGGAACTCGGCGGTCTTCTCCACCGAGGCCCGGGACAGGCAGTAGACGATGCCGGCGTCGCCCGGGTGCTCGTCGCGCAGCAGGCTCAACAGCTGCCGGCGCGGCTCCCGCTTGGGCACGATCCGGTACTGGATGTTGGGCCGGTCGAAGCTGGCCACGAAGTGCCGGGCCTCGGTGAGCCGGAGCCGGGTGGCGATCTCGGTGCGGGTGGCCCGGGTCGCGGTGGCGGTGAGCGCGATCCGCGGCACGTCCGGCCACCGCTCGTGCAGCATCGACAGGCTGAGGTAGTCGGGACGGAAGTCGTGCCCCCACTGCGAGACGCAGTGCGCCTCGTCGATCGCGAACAGGGCGATCCGGCCGCGCTCCAGCAGGCCGAGGGTGGACCGCACCGCGAGCCCTTCCGGTGCGAGGTAGAGCAGGTCCAGCTCGCCGGCGAGGTAGGCCGCCTCGACCCGGCGTCGCTCGGCGGGCTCCTGGGTTGAGTTGAGGAAGCCGGCCCGGACGCCGACCGCGGTGAGCGCGTCGACCTGGTCCTGCATGAGCGCGATCAGCGGGGAGACGACCACCGCCACGCCGTCGCGGACCAGCGCCGGGATCTGGTAGCAGAGCGACTTGCCGCCACCGGTGGGCATGAGCACCAGCGCGTCGCCGCCGGCCACCACGTGCTCGACGACCTCCTGCTGGAAGCCGCGGAAGGCGTCGTAGCCGAAGACCCGGCGCAACACCCGCAGCGCGTCCTCGGTCCGCTCGTCGGTGGGGGAGACCATCCGCGCAGTCTACGAGCGCCCGCCGACAACGCCCCGTCCCGCGCGGGCGTGTGGCGGGTACGGGTACCCCGACAAATCGGGCAACCGCCTGTTCCGGTGGTCACCCCGTGGAATCCCGGGCGGGGTCGCAGCCGTTAGAGTCGGCGACTGACCATGCGCGGCCGCTCGGCCGCGGCGCCACGGCTGGGGGTAGCGGGTGAGCGAGGCGCGGACGGCGGGAGAGCTGGTGCCGACCGACACGGAGACGGTGCCGGTGCGGCCGGCGCCGGCCGAGGCGGACACCTCCCTGGTGGTGGTGACCGGCCTGTCCGGCGGCGGGCGCAGCACGGTGGCGCGGGCGCTGGAGAACGTCGGCTACTACGTGGTCGACAACCTGCCCCAGGCGCTCCTGCTCGACATGGCCGAGCTGGCGTTCAAGGCCGGCGGCGCCGCCCGGCGTACGGCGATGGTGCTGGACGTGCGCTCGCGCGCCTTCTCCACCGACCTGGCCGGGGCGATCCGGGAGCTGCGCGAGCGCGGCTTCTCCCCCCGGGTGGTCTTCGTGGACGCCGACGACGAGGTGCTGATCCGGCGGTTCGAGAGCGTGCGCCGCTCGCACCCGTTGCAGGGCGACGGGCGGCTGGCCGACGGCATCGCGGTGGAGCGGGCGCTGCTGGAGGAGGCCCGCGACCAGGCCGACGTGATCATCGACACCAGCCACCTGAACGTCAACCAGCTGCGCCGCCGGGTGGAGGAGCTGTTCGGCGGGGAGGACGCCCGCCGGCTGCGGATCACCGTGCTGTCGTTCGGCTTCAAGTACGGCCTCCCGCCCGACGCCGACTTCGTGATGGACGCGCGCTTCCTGCCGAACCCGTACTGGGTGCCGGAGCTGCGCGAGCACACCGGTCGGGAGGAGGCGGTCAGCGCGTACGTGCTGGGCCAGGAGGGCGCGGACGCGTTCGTCGCCGGCTACGCCGACCTGGTCAACGCCACCACGGCCGGGTTCGAGCGGGAGGGCAAGCGCTACCTGACCGTGGCCGTCGGTTGCACCGGCGGCAAGCACCGCAGCGTGGCGATCGCCGAGGAACTGGCCGCCCGGCTGCGCCGCTCCGGCATCGCCGCCAACGCGCAGCACCGGGACCTGGGGCGGGAATGAGCCCGACCAGGGTGGTCGCGTTCGGCGGCGGGCACGGGCTCTCGGCGTCGTTGCGGGCGCTGCGGCACTGCGTACCCGGACTGGACCTGGACATCACCGCGGTGGTCACGGTCGGTGACGACGGCGGCTCCAGCGGCCGGCTGCGCGCCGAGCGCGGCGGCCTGCCCCCGGGTGACCTGCGCCAGGCGCTGGTCGCTCTGGCCGGGGATCACCCGGCCACCCGGCGCAGCGCGGCGCTCTTCCAGCACCGCTTCGCCGCCAGCGCGCCGGCGCCGACACCCGCCGTGCCGGTCGCGTCGGGCGCGGGCGATCCGCTGGTCGGCCACGCGGTCGGCAACCTGCTGCTGCACGGGCTGACCGAGCTGCTCGGCGACCCGGTGGCCGCGCTCGACCACGCCGGCGCCATGCTCGGCGCGGTCGGCCGGGTGCTGCCGATGTCCCGCCAGCCGGTCGGCATCGAGGCCCGGGTGCGCGGCGTCGACCCGGCCCACCCGGACGAGGTGCGCACCGTGCGCGGCCAGCACCAGGTGGCGGTCACCTCGGGCACTGTGGAGTCGCTGCGACTGACCCCGGCCGCGCCGGCCGCGTGCGCCGAGGCGGTGACCGCGGTACGCGCCGCGGACTGGCTGATCTTCGGGCCCGGCAGTTGGTACACCAGCGTGCTGCCGCACCTGCTGGTGCCGGGCCTGGCCGACGCGATCGTGTCCAGCCCGGCCCGCCGGCTGGTGACGCTGAACCTGGTGGCCGAGAAGGAGACCTCCGGGCTCTCCCTGCCCGACCATCTGGACACCCTGCGGCGCTATCTGCCCGAGTTGAAGGTGGACATGGTGCTGGCCGACTCCACGGCGGTGGGTGACCCGCGGCGGTCGAACGTGCGGCAGAATCGCTGGGTGCCCGGCTGGTCCTCGCCCCCGTCGCCGTCACCGACGGCACGCCCCGTCATGATCCGGCCGCACTCGGCGCCGCACTGGTGCCTGTCCTGGGCGCCGATCGTTAGACACGTACGTAATCACCGGCGACACGCCGGAACCGGTCCTGAGGGGGCGCTGGAATGGCGATGACGGCTGCGGTCAAGGACGAGCTGAGTCGGGTCGACGTGCCCAAGCCCTGCTGCCGCCGGGCGGAGATGGCGGCCCTGCTGCGCTTCGCCGGCGGCCTGCACATCGTGTCGGGTCGCGTCGTGGTCGAGGCGGAGCTGGACACCGGCGCGGTGGCCCGCCGGCTGCGGCGGGAGATCGCCGAGGTCTACGGCTACCCGAGTGAGATCCACGTGCTCGCCTCCGGCGGCCTGCGCAAGGGCAGCCACTTCATCGTGCGGGTGGTCAAGGACGGCGAGGCGCT
>NZ_PDHU01000010.1:0-63237 GCF_002573675.1 Micromonospora sp. WMMA1996
TCGTGTCGGGTCGCGTCGTGGTCGAGGCGGAGCTGGACACCGGCGCGGTGGCCCGCCGGCTGCGGCGGGAGATCGCCGAGGTCTACGGCTACCCGAGTGAGATCCACGTGCTCGCCTCCGGCGGCCTGCGCAAGGGCAGCCACTTCATCGTGCGGGTGGTCAAGGACGGCGAGGCGCTCGCCCGGCAGACCGGCCTGCTGGACGTGCGCGGCCGCCCGGTGCGGGGCCTTCCGCCGCACGTGGTGGCGGCCAACGTGTGCTGCGCGGTGTCGGCCTGGCGGGGCGCGTTCATGGCGCACGGCTCGCTGACCGAGCCGGGCCGCTCCAGCGCGCTGGAGATCACCTGCCCGGGTCCGGAGTCGGCGCTGGCGCTGGTCGGCGCCGCCCGCCGGATCGGCATCACCGCGAAGAACCGCGAGGTGCGCGGCGTGGACCGGGTGGTGGTGAAGGACGGCGACGCGATCGCCGCGCTGCTCACCCGCATCGGCGCGCACTCCAGCGTGCTGGCCTGGGAGGAGCGTCGGGTCCGCCGGGCCAACCGGCTGGCCAACTTCGACGACGCGAACCTGCGCCGCTCGGCCCGCGCCGCGGTGGCCGCCGCCGCCCGGGTCACCCGGGCGCTGGAGATCCTCGCCGACGACGCCCCCAACCACCTGACCTCGGCCGGGCGGCTGCGGCTGGAGCACCGTCAGGCCTCCCTGGAGGAGTTGGGCGCGCTCGCCGAGCCGCCGCTGACCAAGGACGCCATCGCCGGCCGGATCCGCCGGCTGCTCGCGCTGGCCGACAAGCGGGCCCGCGACCTGGGCATCCCGGATACGGAAGCGGCCGTCACGCCCGACATGCTCGTGGTCTGATAGGACCGGTGAGGCGTCGAGCTGCGAGGGGGATCACCACCCGGCGCAGCACGGCGGCGCGCGCTCGGATAAGGTCGCTGCGTACGGCAAGGGGGCCGGCAAAGGCATCCCTCGCCGTGCTCACCGCCTCGGGCGGTCTGGTCTCCTGGGACCGCGGCGGGGTGGCCGAGATGAACCGTCAACGGCCGGCTCCACCGGTCGGCGAACAATCTCCGCCGGCCGGGCTCCGACGCCGGCGGACCAGAACGCGAGGAGATGGGACCTGTGACCATCCGGGTTGGCATCAACGGCTTCGGCCGGATCGGCCGTAACTTCTTCCGGGCAGTGCTGGCGTCCGGCGCTGACATCGAGATCGTGGCGGTCAACGACCTGACCGACAACGCGACGCTCGCGCACCTCGTCAAGTACGACAGCATCCTGGGCCGTCTCCCGCACGAGGTGAAGGCCAGCGCCGACGAGATCACCGTGGGTGGCAAGGCCATCAAGGTGTTCGAGGAGAAGGACCCCGGCAAGCTGCCGTGGGGCGAGCTCGGCGTCGACGTCGTCATCGAGTCCACCGGGTTCTTCACCGACGCCACCAAGGCGAAGGCGCACATCGACGGCGGGGCCAAGAAGGTCATCATCTCCGCGCCGGCGAAGAACGAGGACGTCACCGTGGTCATGGGCGTCAACCAGGACCAGTACGACCCGGCCAAGCACAACATCATCTCGAACGCGTCCTGCACCACGAACTGCCTGGCCCCGATGGCCAAGGTCCTGCAGGACACGTTCGGCATCACCAAGGGTCTGATGACCACCATCCACGCGTACACGCAGGACCAGAACCTGCAGGACGCGCCGCACAAGGACCTGCGCCGGGCCCGGGCCGCCGCGCTCAACATCGTGCCGACCTCGACCGGCGCCGCAAAGGCGATCGGCCTGGTGCTGCCGGAGCTGAAGGGCAAGCTGGACGGTTACGCGCTGCGGGTGCCGATCCCGACCGGCTCGGCCACCGACCTGACCGTCGAGGTCGGCCGGGAGACCACCGTGGACGAGGTCAACGCCGCGCTGAAGGCCGCCGCGGAGGGCCCGCTCAAGGGCGTCCTGGTCTACAACGAGGACCCGATCGTGTCCGCCGACATCGTCACCGACCCGGCGTCGTGCATCTTCGACGCGCCGCTGACCAAGGTGATCGGCAACCAGGTCAAGGTCGTCGGCTGGTACGACAACGAGTGGGGCTACTCCAACCGCCTCGTCGACCTGGTCAAGCTGGTCGGTTCCTCGCTGTGACAGGGATCCGCAACCTCGACGACCTGCTCGCCGAGGGGGTGTCGGGTCGGCGCGTGCTGGTGCGCGCCGACCTGAACGTCCCGCTCGACAAGCAGACCGGTGAGATCACCGACGACGGCCGGATCCGCGCCGTCCTGCCGACGCTGAGCGCGTTGGTGCAGGCCGGCGCGAAGGTGGTCGTCTGCTCGCACCTGGGCCGCCCGAAGGGCGCGCCGGACCCGCAGTTCAGCCTCCGTCCGGTCGCCGGCCGGCTCGGTGAGCTGCTCGGCGCCCCGGTGCACTTCGCCGAGGACACCGTCGGCGACTCGGCCCGGTCGACCGTGGCGGAGTTGGCCGACGGCCAGGTCGCCCTGCTGGAGAACCTGCGTTTCAACAAGGGCGAGACCAGCAAGGACGACACCGAGCGGGGCGCCTTCGCCGACCAGCTCGCCGCGCTCGGCGACGTGTACGTGGACGACGCGTTCGGCGCCGTGCACCGCAAGCACGCCAGTGTGCACGACGTGCCGGCGCGGCTGCCGCACGTCGCCGGCCGCCTGGTGCTGCGTGAGGTGGAGGTGCTCAGCCGGCTCACCGGCGACCCGGAGCGGCCCTACGTGGTGGTTCTGGGCGGCTCGAAGGTCTCCGACAAGCTGGCCGTGATCGAGGCGCTGCTGCCCACTGTCGACCGGCTGCTGATCGGTGGCGGGATGTGCTTCACCTTCCTCAAGGCCCAGGGCCACGAGGTGGGCACGTCGCTGCTGGAGGCGGACATGGTCGAGACCTGCCGCAACCTGATGGAACGCGCCCCGGGCAAGATCATGCTCCCGGTCGACGTGGTGGCCGCGGACGCCTTCGCCCCGGACGCCGCGCACGACACCGTGCCGGCCGACGGCATCCCCAGCCACCGGCTGGGGCTGGACATCGGCCCGGAGACGGTGGCCGGTTTCGCCGCCGCGCTGTCGCAGGCGAAGACCATCTTCTGGAACGGCCCGATGGGCGTGTTCGAGATGGCGGCGTTCGCGAACGGCACCCGCGGGGTGGCCGAGGCGATCACCAAGGCCGACGCGTTCAGCGTGGTCGGCGGCGGTGACTCGGCGGCGGCGGTGCGGGCGCTGGGCCTGGACGAGTCCTCGTTCGGGCACATCTCCACCGGCGGTGGCGCCTCCCTGGAATATCTGGAGGGCAAGACCCTCCCCGGCATCGCGGCCCTGGAGAACTGAATGGCGAGCACCACCCGCCGGCCGCTGATGGCCGGCAACTGGAAGATGAACTTGAACCACCTCGAGGCCAACCTGCTGGTGCAGAAGCTGGCCGCGAGCCTGAACGAGAAGCAGCTCACCGACGTCGAGTGCGTGGTGCTGCCGCCCTTCACCGACCTGCGTACCGTGCAGACGGCGGTGGACGGCGACAAGCTGCTGATCGGCTACGGCGCGCAGGACCTGTCGCCGTTCCAGTCGGGCGCCTACACCGGTGACATCGCCGGGCCGATGCTGGCCAAGCTGGGCTGCGGCTACGTGGTGGTCGGCCACTCCGAGCGGCGGCAGTACCACTACGAGGACGACGCGCTGGTCAACGCGAAGGTGGCGGCGGCGCTGGCGAACGGGCTCACCCCGATCCTGTGCATCGGCGAGGGCCTGGAGGTGCGCGAGCAGCTCCGTCAGGTGCCGCACTGCTGCGACCAGCTCGACGGCGCGCTGAAGGGGCTCACCGCCGAGCAGGTCACCAAGGTCGTCGTGGCGTACGAGCCGGTCTGGGCGATCGGCACCGGCAAGACGGCGACGCCGGAGGACGCCCAGGAGGTGTGCGGCGAGGTGCGCAAGCGGCTCGTCGAGACCTACGACGAGGCCACCGCGCAGCAGGTCCGGATCCTCTACGGCGGCTCGGTCAAGTCCTCGAACGTCGCCGCGATCATGGCGCAGCCGGACGTGGACGGGGCCCTGGTCGGGGGCGCCAGCCTGGACGCCGAGGAGTTCGCGAAGATCTGCCGGTTCCCGGAGCACACCGCCCGCTGATCGCTCGCTATCCTTGACGCTGCCCGTCCAGTGGTCGGTGCCGCTGTGCCCGACAGGTCCGGGCAGTGATCGTAACGAGAGGACTGACCCCCGCCATGCCGATCTGGTTCGCCTACACGATGATCACGTTGCTGGTCATCACCAGCGTGCTGCTCGTCCTGCTGATCCTCCTGCACCGCGGTAAGGGCGGCGGGTTGTCGAGCATGTTCGGCGGCGGCGTCAGCTCCAGCCTGGCCGGTTCGTCCGTGGCCGAGAAGAACCTCGACCGCTACACCGTCCTGGTGGGGATCGTCTGGTTCGCGTGCATCGTCGGGATCGGGCTCTGGCTCCGGCTCCAGATGAGCAGCGGCACCTGAGCGAGCGCCGAGAAGCGTACAATCTGCGCGCGGTCCGTCACGGACCGCGCGCAGTTTTGTTTCTCCGCCCGTCGCCCGGCGCCGACCCCCTCCGGCGCCGGTCCCCTCCGACGACAGGGAGCGAGCAACCGTGCCCAGCAACAACGTCATCCGCGGCACCCGGATCGGGTCCGCCCCCGAGCGTTTCGACCAGCGCACCGAACCGGCGCCGCGTCGGCCGGTCGTCTACTGGTGCCGCCACGGGCACCGGGTCGAGTTCCTGATCGCCGCCGAGGCGGAGACGCCCGCCTCGTGGGACTGCCCCCGCTGCGGCGAGCCGGCCGGCCCCGACCCGGGCAACCCGCCGGGCCGCACCCGCGCCGAGCCCTACAAGACCCACCTGGCGTACGTGCAGGAGCGGCGCACGCCGGAGGAGGGGGAGGCGCTGCTCGCCGAAGCCCTCGCCGCGCTGCGCCGCCGTCGCGGCCGCGCCTGAGCCCAGGCGTTAAGAAGGGGCCCCTTCTCTACCGGAGGCGTTAAGAAGGGGCCCTTCCTTACCGCTCAGCGCAGGCTGCGCGCGCGGGGCGGCACGTCGGCCGCCGCGGCCCGGTCCAGCAGCCAGAGGGTACGGGAGACACCCCGCACCCCCGCCGCCGGCAGTTGCCGGGATCCGGCCCCGGCCAGCGCCATGCCCACCGCCCGCGCCTTGTCCGCCCCGGCGGCGACCAGCCACACCTCCTCGGCCGTGTTGATCGCCGGCAGGGTCAGCGTGGTCCGCACCGGCGGCGGCTTCGGGCTGCCCCGCACCGCGCTGACCGGGCGGTTGTCGTGGTGCACCGGGTGCTCCGGGAACACCGACGCCACGTGCCCGTCCTCGCCCACGCCGAGCATCAGCACGTCGAAGTGGGGCAGGGTGGCGTGCCCCGGCCGGGCGGCGGCGGCCAGCTCCCGCGCGTACCCGGCGGCGGCCGCCTCCGGGTCGTCGCCGGCCGGACCGTCCGACGCCGGCATCGGGTGCACCCGGGCCGGGTCCAGCGGCACCGCGTCCAGCAGCGCCGCCCGGGCCTGGGTCTCGTTGCGCTCCGGGTCACCGGCCGGCAGGAACCGCTCGTCGCCCCACCACACGTCGACCCGGGACCAGTCCACGGCGTCCCGGGCGGGCAGCTGCCCGACCGCCCGGTAGACCGCCGCGGCGATCCGCCCGCCGGTCAGCACCACCGACGCCTGGCCCCGCTCGGCCTGCGCGTCGAGCAGCTTCACCACCAACCGGGCCGCCACCGCCTGCGCCAGCAGGTCGGGGTCGGCGTGTACGGCGACACTCGCCTCAGTCATCCGTGTGCTCTCTGTCCGACCGCCCCGCGGCGGTCACCTGTGCTGTCCGACCGCCCGGTCCGGGCGGTCACTCGTTCGCGGTCGCGCCCGCGTGCGCGGTCACGCCGGCCTCGGCCCGTCGGGCGGTGGCCGGGTCCTTCCACACGTGCACCCGCTGCGCCGGGCGCTGGTCCAGCCCGGCCAGGCCGGCCGCCGCGCCGAGCGCCTCGGCGTACACCTGGTCGGCGTCGAGCCGGCGCAGCTCCTCGGCCAGCTCGTCGCCGAGCGGCCGACGGACCAGCGGCAGCGTCCGGTCCTCCTGCCCGGTGCGGCGGAAGACGGCGATGCTGTCGTCCCGGGTCAGCGTCAGCTCGTCGCCGTTGGCGCAGCGCAGCTGCACCTCCCGCATCCGGGGGAACTCGTCGGTGTGCTCCCAGGCCGGGTCGATGCCGAGGCGGGCGTTGAGCCAACCGCGCATCAGCGCCGCCGTGGGGTCGGTGCGCGGCGCCACCACCGTCGCCTCGGTGACCCGGGCCTGGGTGGTGTCGAACGCGCCCGCGACGAGCGTGCGCCACGGGGTGATCCGGGTCCAGGCCAGGTCGGTGTCGCCCGGGGCGTAGTCGTGGGCCCGCTGCTTCAGCGCGGCGATCGGGTCGGCGGCCTGCGCGGAGTCGGTGATCCGCCGGTCGGCCACCACGCCGAGGAAGTCGGTGGCGATCTCCTCCGGCGGCTCGCCGTGCCACCAGGTCACCACCGGCACGTCCGGCACCAGCAGCGGCATCACCACCGACTCGGCGTGCAGCGCGAGCCGGCCGTACATCCGGGTCACCACCGCCTCGCACGGCCCGAGCCGGCCGCCGACGACGATCTCCGCGTCCAGCCGGTTGCGGTCCCGCTCGACGTCGGAGCGGACCACCACGAGCAGCCGGCAGGGGTGCGCGGCGGCGGCGATGGTGGCTGCCGCCTCGGCCTCCCGGACCCGCTTCTCGTCCACCACGACGATCAGCGTGAGCGCCATGCCGCTGGCCACCCCGCCCGCGCTGCGTCGCTCCGCGGCCAGCGCCTTGACCACCTCGTTGCCGGTGGTGTCCCACAACCCGATCATGCTCTTCTCCAAGCCCGGCCCTCGGCGGCCAGCATCTCGTCGGCGGCCCGGGGGCCCCACTCACCGGCCCGGTACGGCTCCGGCGTCGTGCCCTCCCAGGCGTGCTCCAGCGGGTCGACCACCTGCCAGCTCTGCTCGACCTCGGCGGCGTCGGGGAACAGCGTCCGGTCGCCGATGAGCACGTCCAGCACCAGCCGCTCGTACGCCTCCGGGCTGGACTCGGTGAACGCCTCGCCGTACTGGAAGTCCATCGCGATGTCGCGGACCTCCATCGTGGTGCCCGGCACCTTGGAGCCGAACTTCAGCACCACGCCCTCGTCCGGCTGCACCCGGATGACGAGCTGGTTGGGGCCGAGGGACTCCATGTCCGCGGCGTTGAACGGCAGGTGCGGCGCCTTCTTGAACATGATGGCCACCTCGGTGACCCGGCGGGGGAGGCGCTTGCCGGCCCGGATGTAGAACGGCACCCCGGCCCAGCGCCGGTTCTGGATGCCCAGCTTCACCGCCACGTACGTCTCGGTGGTGGAACCCTCCGGGACGCCCTCCTCCTCCAGGTAGCCCTTGGCCCGCTCGCCGCCCACCCAGCCGGGCAGGTACTGGCCGCGCACGGTGTCCCGGGAGACGTCCCGGGGGACCGTGATGGCCTTGAGCACCTTGAGCTTCTCGGCCCGGATCTCGTCGGCGTCGAAGCTGGTCGGCTCCTCCATGGCCACCAGCGCGAGCAGCTGGAGCAGGTGGTTCTGGAGCACGTCGCGGGCGGTGCCGACGGAGTCGTAGAACGCGGCCCGGGTGCCGATGCCGACGTCCTCGGCCATGGTGATCTGCACCGAGTCGACGTACTTGGAGTTCCAGAGCGGCTCGAACAGGTTGTTGGCGAACCGCAGGGCGAGGATGTTCTGGACCGTCTCCTTGCCCAGGTAGTGGTCGATCCGGAACACGTCCTGGCTGGTGAAGACGTCGTCGACCAGGTCGTTGAGCGCCTTGGCCGACGGCAGGTCGTTGCCGAACGGCTTCTCCACCACCACCCGACGCCAGCCGCCGGACTTCGCGTTGTCCGCCATGCCGGTGCGGGCGAGCTGCTTGAGCACCACCGGGAAGGCCGCCGGCGGGATGGAGAAGTAGAAGGCGGCGTTGCCGGCGATGCCGTGCGAGTCGCGCAGTTCGTCCAGCGTGCCGGCGAGCTGGTCGAACGCGGCGTCGTCGTCGAACGAGCCGCCGACGAACTTGATGTTGCCGGCCAGCCGGGCCCACACCTCCTCCCGCCACGGGGTGCGGGCGTGCTTCTTGGCCGCGTCGTGGGCGACCGACTCGAAGTCCCCGTCGCCCCAGTCCCGGCGGGCGAAGCCGAGGACCACGAAACCGGGCGGCAGCAGCCCCCGGTTGGCCAGGTCGTAGACCGCCGGCAGCAGCTTCTTCCGGGCCAGGTCCCCGGTGACCCCGAAGATCACCAGGGCGCACGGCTCGGGGATCCGCGGCAGCCGCCGGTCCTGGGGGTCGCGCAGTGGGTTCACCGGGCCACCTCCTCCTGCATCTCGGTCGGCTGATTCCAGGTCATTGATCGTCACGTGCGTGTCCGTCCGGCCGTATCCAGCAGTTGGGCGACGCCCGCCGCCCGCTCGGTCAGGTGCAGTCGCAGCACCGGTCGCTCCCGGCCGGCCAGAGCCCGCCGGTCGCCGGCGGCCCGGGCCGCCTGAAGTTCCGCGAAGGTGTACGGGCGACCGGGCACCGGCAGATCATCGGTGACCGCACCGGTGATCAGCAGGTGCCGGCCGCGCGCGTCGGTGGCGCCCGGGCGACGTGACCCCCACCCGAGGGTGACCGGTCGACCGGTGGTGCGGGCCAGCAGCGGGCGCAGCCCGGTCACCGCCGCGTCGGCCCGCCGGTCGAGGTAGGCGGTCACCGCGAGGTGCTCGTCCTCCCTCAGCCCGGCGCAGAGCCAGCGGAGCGCGCCGGCCAGGTCGGCGGGCGCGCCGGTCGGGGCGTACACCTCGATCGCGCCCTCGACGGACGACGGCGGCCCGGCGTCCGGCGCCGGCTCGTCGTCGCCGGCCGGGTCCGCCGGCTCGGCGAACGGGTCGACCCGCAGCGCCACGGCGGCGATCGCCGCGGCGTACTCCCAGGTGAGGAAGTGGGCGCCGAGCGGACCGTTGACCGCGACGTCGGCGTCGACGCCGGGCGCGACGCCCGCGCCGAGGGCCCCGCCGAGGCCGACCGTCAGCACGCCCGCCCCGGTGGCGCCGGGAGCGTCGGGGGATTCCGCCGCCACCGGCAGCACGCGCCCGCCGGTGGCGGCGGCGAGCAACGCGGCGGCCCAGTGGCGCAGCCCGTCCAGGCCGGTGCCGTCGGGCACCAGCGCGACGGTGGCCCGACCGTGCTCCGCCGCCCCGGCCAGGGCCGCGCCCAGGGCCAGGCCGGGATTGTCCCGGTCCCGGTCGAGCGCGCCGGCCAGCGCCGCCGCCTCGTCCAGCAGTTCGATCACCGGCGCGCCCGCGAGCGCCGCCGGAACCAGGCCGAACGCGGTGAGCGCGGTCCAGTGCCCGGCCACCTCCGGATCGGCCGGAATCACCACCGCGCCCAGCTCGTCGGCGAGCGCCTCCAGCGGGGAGCCGGGCGCGGTGACCACCACGACGTGCCGGGCGGCCTCCGGGCCGGAGTCGTCCCAGGCCGCCCGCCAGACCCGCAGGTGCGCGTCGGCGGTCCGGTCCAGGCCGTGCCGTCCGGCGAGCACCAGCACGGTACGCGCCGGCCGGTCGGCCACGGCCGCGCGGACCGGGCCCGGATCGGCGGTGTCGAGGACGGTCAGCGGCCGGCCCAGGCAGCCGGCGATCACCTCGGCGGCGAGCGTCAGGTCAGGGTCGCCGGCGAGCACCACGTGGTCCAGGTCGCCCAGCTCGGCGGTCAACTCGGCGAGTTGGGGGAGCAGGTCGCGGCTGCGGCAGTGGGTGTCCAGCCAGCCGAGCCGGGTGCGCGCCGCCGCTTCGGCCCCGGGGCCCCAGAGGGCCGGGTCCTGGGCGGCGAGCCGCGCGGGGACGTCGTGGGCGACCAGCGCGGCGCGCGCGGACCGGTCGACCGCGTCCGCGCCGTGCACGGCCAGGCCGGCGGCGACGTCCGCCGGCCCGGCCAACAGGTCGCTCACGGTGCCACCCCGGCCCGCAGACGCGGCTCGCTCCTCGCGCTCACGTCCTCACCTCATCGATTCCACGGTACGGCGGCGGGACGCGCCCCGGGGCGGGACCCCGGGACGCGTCGGACGCCGTCGGTCACGCGTTCCCGCCGGCCTGCTGGGCGGCCTGCGCGTTGTCCCCCGCGGCCCGGTGCGGGCGGTCCGCGCCCTTGGCCGCCTCGGCGAGGGACTTCTTGACCCCCTCGAGCAGCTCCAGCCAGCTGGCCTCGAACTTCTCCACGCCCTCCTTCTCCAGGGTGGCGATCACGTCGGCCAGGTCGACACCGACGGACTCCAGGTCGGCGAAGACCTGCCGCGCGTCGTCGTACGCGCCGGTGATCGTGTCGGCCTGCGTCTCGCCGTGGTCGGCGTAGGCGTGGATGACCGGCTCCGGCATGGTGTTGACCGTGCCCGGCGCGATCAGCTCCTCGACGTAGATGACGTCCCGGTAGTCCGGGTTCTTCGTCGAGGTGGAGGCCCACAGCGGGCGCTGCGGGTGGGCGCCGGCGTCGGCCAGCTTCTGCCAGCGGGCGGAGGAGAAGACCTCGCCGTACCGCTCGTAGGCCAGCCGGGCGTTGGCCACCGCGGCCTTGCCGCGCAGCGCCTTCGCCTGGTCGGAGCCGATCTTCTCCAGCCGCTTGTCCACCTCGCTGTCGACCCGGGAGACGAAGAACGAGGCGACCGAGCCGATCTTCGACAGGTCGTGCCCGTTGGCCTGCGCCTGCTCCAGGCCGGCCAGGAACGCCTCCATCACCTGCGAGTAGCGGTCCAGGCCGAAGATCAGCGTGACGTTGACGCTGATCCCCTCGGCCAGCGTCCTGGTGATCGCCGGCAGGCCCTCCTCGGTCGCCGGGATCTTGATGAAGAGGTTCGGCCGGTCGACCAGCCACCACAGCGCCTTGGCCTCGGCGGCGGTCTTGTCCGCGTCGTGCGCCGAGCGCGGGTCGACCTCGATCGACACCCGGCCGTCCACGCCGGCGCTGGCGTCGTACGAGGGGCGCATCACGTCGCAGGCCCACCGCACGTCGTACGTGGTGAGCATGCGGACCGCCTCCTCGACGTCCACGTCGCGGATGGCCAGGTCACGCAGCTGCCAGTCGTACTCGTCGGCGTCGCTCAGCGCCTTGGCGAAGATCGTCGGGTTGGTGGTCACGCCGGCCACGTGGCTCTCCCGGCGCAGCTTGTCCAGCCCGCCGGAGGTCAGTCGTACCCGGGAAAGATCGTCGAGCCAGATCGCCACCCCGGCGTTCTGGAGCTCGCTCAGCCTGTCCGTCATGCCGTCCACGCTCCCCTCAGTTGCCGGTCGTGAAACCGGTGATGTCGCCCACCCGGGTGAGCGCCGCGTGCGCGGCGGCCACGATCCGGTCGGGGGTGAACCCGAACTGCTCGAAGAGCACGGTGTAGGGCGCGCTGGCGCCGTAGTGCTCGATGCTCACGCACTCGCCGCTGTCGCCGACGATCGCCCGCCACGACATCGCGATGCCCGCCTCCACGCTCACCCGTGCCTTTACCCCGCGCGGCAGAACCGACTCCCGGTACGCCTCGTCCTGCTCGTAGAACCACTCCTGGCAGGGCATCGAGACGACCCGGGTGGGGGTGCCGTCGGCCTCCAGCCGCTCCCGCGCGGTGAGGCAGAGCTGCACCTCGGAGCCGGTGCCGACGAGGATCACCTGGGGCTTGCCGTTGGACGCCTCGGCCAGCACGTAGCCGCCCTTGGCGGTGCCCTCGGCGGAGCCGAACTCGCTGCGGTCGATGGTCGGCAGCGCCTGCCGGCTCAGCGCCAGCGCGGTCGGCCGGTCGGTGTGCTCCAGCGCCTGCCGCCACGCCCACGCGGTCTCGTTGGCGTCGGCCGGGCGGACCACGTCCAGGCCGGGGATGGCCCGCAGCGCGGTCAGGTGCTCGATCGGCTGGTGCGTCGGGCCGTCCTCGCCGAGGCCGATCGAGTCGTGCGTCCAGACGTAGGTCACCGGCAGCTTCATCAGCGCGGCCAGCCGCACCGCCGGGCGCATGTAGTCGCTGAACACCAGGAACGTGCCGCCGTACGGACGGGTGCCGCCGTGCAGCGCGATGCCGTTGAGGATCGAGCCCATCGCGTGCTCGCGGATGCCGAAGTGCAGCGTGCGGCCGTACTCGTCGCCCGGGAAGTCCTTGGTGGCGTGCGCCGCCGGGACGAAGGACGGCTCGCCCTTCATGGTGGTGTTGTTGCTCTCGGCCAGGTCGGCCGAGCCGCCCCACAGCTCGGGCAGCACCGGGGCGAGGGCCTCCAGGACCTTGCCGGACGCGGCCCGGGTGGCGACGCCCTTGGCGTCCGCCGGGAAGGCGGGCAGCGCGTCGGTCCAGCCGGTCGGCAGCGTACGGGTGGCCATCCGGTCCCACAGCGCCTTGCGCTCCGGGTTGGCCTGCGCCCAGGCGTCGAACCCGGTGGTCCACTCCGCCTGCGCCTGCGCGCCGCGCTCCAGCACCTGGCGGGCGTGCTTGAGCACCTCCTCGTCGACCTGGAAGCTCTGCTGCGGGTCGAAGCCGAGGATCTCCTTGGTGGCCTTGACCTCGTCCGCGCCGAGCGCCGAGCCGTGGATCTTGCCGGTGTTCTTCTTGTTCGGCGCGGGCCAGCCGATGATCGTGCGCAGCGCGATGAACGACGGCCGGTCGGTCTCCGCCCGGGCGGCCAGCAGCGCCTGGTAGAGCGCCTCCACGTCCTCGTGGTAGTCGCCCTGGTCGGCGTCGCCGCTGCGCCAGTCGACGGTCTGCACGTGCCAGCCGTACGCCTCGTAGCGGGCCGCCACGTCCTCGCTCTTGGCGATCCGGGTGTCGTCCTCGATCGAGATCTCGTTGTCGTCGTAGATCACGCAGAGGTTGCCGAGCTGCTGGTGGCCCGCGAGCGCGCTGGCCTCGTGGGTGATGCCCTCCTCGATGTCCCCGTCGGAGGCGATGCACCAGATGTCGTGGCGGAACGGCGAGTCGGCGCGGTCCGGCTCGGGGTCGAACAGACCCCGCTCGCGGCGCGCCGCCATGGCCATGCCGACCGCGTTGCCGAGGCCCTGGCCGAGCGGGCCGGTGGTGGTCTCCACACCGGGGGTGTGGCCGTGCTCCGGGTGGCCCGGGGTGAGCGAGCCCCACTGGCGCAGCGCCTTGAGGTCGTCCAGCGCCAGCGGGTAGCCGGAGAGGAAGAGCTGGATGTAGAGGGTCAGGCTGGAGTGCCCGGCGGAGAGCACGAACCGGTCCCGGCCGGGCCAGTTCGGGTCGGCCGGGTTGTGCCGCATGACCCGGTTGAAGAGCAGGTACGCCGCCGGGGCGAGGCTCATCGCCGTGCCCGGGTGGCCGTTGCCGGATTTCTCCACGGCGTCCATGGCCAGCACGCGGACCGTGTCGACGGCCCTGCGGTCGAGGTCGGACCAGTGGAGAGCGGGAAGCTCGGGTCGTTTCGCAGCCACGTTGATGTGCTCCTCGGCAGATGGGCGGAACCCTCACTGATGACCCTATCGAGCGTCGCTAAACGTCCGCCCGGGGATCTCGGCATGCTGTTCTCTACGGTTCCGGCCCGATCGGGCGTTCAACCCCGGGTGTGACGGCCCGCACCGTTGCCGGGTCTGCGGGGCAGCCAAAACGACGACGCGTAGTGTGTGGGGCGGTGTGTGGGCCCGGACGGGTCCGGGCCGACCGACCTCCCCCGCCGATGCCGGAAGGTGGCAATCCGTGAGCATGATCACCGAGCGCCCCGTCAGCAACCCTGCCGGGCAGTCGCCGGTGGGCACGGTGGCGGAGGCGCCGGCGACCGGGCGGCGGGACGTACGGGCCGTGGTGGCCGCGTACGTGGCGCTGACCAAGCCGCGGATCGTCGAGCTGCTGCTGGTCACCACCGTGCCGGCGATGATGCTGGCGGACGGCGGGATGCCGTCGTTGTGGCTGGTGGCCGTGGTGCTGGTGGGCGGCTCGCTCGCCGCCGGCGCGGCCAGCGTGCTCAACTGCTACATCGACCGGGACATCGACCAGTTGATGCGGCGGACCAAGCGTCGGCCGCTGCCCGCGCACACCGTGTCGCCGCGCAGCGCGCTGGTCTTCGGTCTGGTGCTGGCGGCGGTCTCGGTGGCGCTGATGGCGGCGACCACCAACTGGCTGGCGGCCGGCCTGACGCTGGCCGCGATCGCCTACTACGACCTGGTCTACACGCTCTGGCTGAAGCGGACCACGGCCGCCAACACGTTCTGGGGCGGCGTCTGCGGGGCCGCGCCGGTGCTGATCGGCTGGGCCGCGGTCACCGGCTCGCTGTCCCCGGCCGCCTGGGGCCTGTTCGCGGTGGTCTTCTTCTGGCAGATGCCGCACTTCTACGCGCTGGCCATCAAGTACAAGGACGACTACGCGCGGGCCGGCATCCCGATGCTGCCGGTGGTGGCGTCGGTCCGGCGGGTCAACGCCGAGATCATCGGGTTCTCCTGGCTGACGCTGCTCTCCTCGCTGGCGGTCTGGCCGCTCGGCATGAGCCCGATCTACGGCGTGACCGCGCTGGTCGTCGGCGGGATCTTCGTGGTCGAGGCGCACAAGCTGTGCCGGCGCGCGACGCGCGGCGAGGCGGTCAAGCCGATGCGGCTGTTCCACTGGTCGACCACCTACCTCACCATCCTCTTCGCCGCCGTGGCCCTCGACGCCCTGCTCTGACCCGGCGCTTCCGGCACGTCTTCTCGTCCCGCTGGGGACACCACCCTTACCGCGTGATCACCGCACGGGTCCGGCTCTTTGACCCGGGTGGATGGTTTCCGCACGTGAGGCGGTTCATCAGAAATTTTTTCCGAGTCCACCGGACGGGGCCAACCGGGACAGAGTGTGACTATCTCACCCGCCGGTTTCGCCCGGATATAAGCGACAAGAGCGCTCAAATTACCTGTGGTTCTCCTTAAACCAATGGGTAATTGGCATCACATTCAGTTCATCGTTCTCGCACATCCGGGTGGAACTCTGCTTAGGCTTCGCGTCATGGCAGATGGTTCCGATACGACGCTGACGGCTGACAAGACCGCGGAGCAGGCCCCCAACGGCCTGGTCGCGGGCATCAAGTCGTTCGCCGCCGGGCACGGCGGCGCGAAGGCGGTCATCGAGTACGTCGGCAAGCGCGGCGCACGGATCGTCCTCGTGGGTTCCGACGGGGTGTGGGCCGACCAGTTCGCCGACGGCACGGACGTCGCGCGGCAGGCCTGCGCCAAGGCCGGAGTCGACGTCGAGAACGCCTGGGAGCGTGAGCTGATGGACCAGATGCGTCCGAGCAACGACCTCTGGCGGTCGATGGCCCGGCGCACGATGGCCCGTTGACATAACCGCATGACCGCACACCACCAGTCGACCCGGGGGAAACCCCGGGTCGCTCTCGTCACCTGTGCCGCGCTGCCCGACCTCGACCCGGACGACCGGCTCGCGCTCGCCCCGCTCGACGCCCGCGGCGTCACCGCGGAGATCGCGGTCTGGGACGACCCGACCGTCGACTGGACCGGCTACGAGCTGGTCGTCCTCCGCTCGCCGTGGGACTACGCGCTGCGCCGGGACGAGTTCGTGGCCTGGGCCCGCACCGTCCCGGCCCTGGCCAACCCGGCCGACGTGGTCGCCTGGAACACCGACAAGCGCTACCTGGCCGAGCTGTCCGCCGCCGGCGCGCCCATCGTGCCGACCGCCTGGGTGGCACCGGGGGAGAGCTGGACGCCGCCAGCCGACGGCGAGCACGTGATCAAACCGGCGGTCAGCGCGGGCAGCCAGGACACCGGGCGCTACGACCTGACCGACCCGGAACACCGGCAGCTGGCGTCGGCGCACGTGCGGCGTCTCGGCGACGCCGGGCGGATCGCCATGGTCCAGCCCTACCTGGACGCGGTGGACACCGCCGGCGAGACGGCGCTGCTCTTCCTGGCCGGCCCCGACGGCCTCGCGTTCAGCCACGCGATCCGCAAGGGCCCGATGTTGACCGGCCCCGACCTCGGCGAGGCCGCGCTCTACAAGGAGGAGCGGATCGACGCCCGCACCGCCACCGCGGAGCAGCGGGCGGTCGCCGAGAAGGTCCTGGCCGCCGTCCCCGGCGGCGCCGACCGGCTGCTCTACGCCCGGGTCGACCTGATCCCCGGCCCGGCCGGCACGCCCGTGCTGGTGGAGCTGGAGCTGACCGAGCCGAGCCTGTTCGTCGGCCACGCCGACGGCGCGCCGGAGCGGCTCGCCGAGGCGGTCGTCGCCCACCTGGCCCGCCGACCCTGATCAGCCGCCCGGGGGCCGTCAGTCGCGGTCGGTGTGGTTCCGGTCCCACCGACCGCCGATCGGCGGCGTGTCCAGCCGCAGGGCGGCCCGGGTCCCGGCCAGGTCGTTGTCCTCGACGGCGCAGGAGACGCAACTGCCCGCCTCGGTGACCCACAGCCCGTAGGTCTGGCTGTCGGCGTCCCGGTGCCAGATCCGGTTGTTCCGCACGGTGGCGGAGTCGAACGGGGCGGCGATGGTGATCCCGGCGCAGGCGGGCGGCCCGTCGGGCAGCTCGTACGCCGCGCCGGGCTCCGGGACCGCCTCGTTCCACCCGGTCATGCCGTCCGGCCGCACCTCGGCCAGGGAGAGCCGGTTGCCGGTGTTGTCGGCGACCACCGCGTCGCGGGAGTCGACCCGGACGACCTTGCCCCGGTGGCCGCCGTCCGGCCAGTCCGCCGCGCCGTCGGTGACCTCGCGCGGGCCGTAGCGCACCGCCTCACCGGAGCCCCGATGGGCCGGCGCGGAGCGGCGGCCGTTGTCCCGGATGCGGTTGCCCACGATCGAGGCGTCGAGCATCGGCCGGTCGATCCGGATCCCGTCCAGCGCGTTCTCCCGGATGTCGTTGCCCTCGATCACCACGTCCGCGGCCGCGCCCCGGTAGCCGTGGCCCAGGTCGTGCTCGTGGTAGCCGTACCCGCCGTTGTTGCTGATCCGGTTGCCCTGCACCGCGTACGGCCCGGGGGTGTTGCCCATGCTGATGCCGTCGCCGACGTTGCAGTCGATCACGTTGCCGGTGAGCAGGCCGCCGCGTCCGGCGATGCCGGCGGTGCCGTTGGCCGAGACGTCGAAGCCCGCCTCCAGGTTGTTGGTCATGGTGCAGCCGGAGACGATCAAGCCGTCCGCGCCCCAGTCCGAGATGCCGAACCGGTTGGCTTGGCTGTGGCAGCCGATGATGCGGATGCCGCGCGGCGGCTCCCAGTAGTCCTTCTGCAGCTCCAGGAAGATTCCGTTGGTGCCGTTGCCGACGGTGGTGCAGTTTGCGATGGTGAGGCGCTCCACGTCGCCCCAGCCGCCGATGCCGACGCCGATCCCCGCACCGCCCCACTGCTGGCCGTTGTCCAGTCGGCCGCAACCCACCACGACCACCCCGTCGATCAGGCTGTCCTGGAGGAAGTCACAGCCCAGGCCGGTGGCCCCGGTGTGGTGGATGTACAGGTTGCGGAACACGCCCCGGACGACGTACTGCAGGCCGAGGCCCTTGGCCAGGTAGTCGTACGCGGTCTGGGCCACCCCGGAACCGTCGATCTCGAAGTCGGCGAAGGTGCAGTCCGCGATGTGCCGCTGCCGGTCCGCGCCGTGCTGCACGGTGGTCCAGTAGGCGAGCGGGACCGGGGCGGCGCGGTTGCCCTCGTTGCTGAGCAGGAAGCGGGTGGCCGCCGAGCCGGCGCCGATCAGGGAGACGCCGCTGCGCCAGACGGTGCCGGCGTCGCGGATCGAGTAGAGGCCCGGCGGGCAGTAGATCACCCGGGCCCGGCCGTCGGCGTCGTAGCCGGCGCCGAGGCGGTCGACCAGCGCTGCCAGGGCCGGCTGGTCGTTGGTCACCCCGTCGCCGGTGAGCCCGAACTCGCGGGCGTCGCACCACAGCGGGGCGCCGGCCACCGGGGTCATCCGCTGCGGGGTGGTCGTGGCAAGGCCCTTGCGCGACACCGGGAGCTCCCCTCGGGCGTACGGTCCGTGGTCCGGACCGCTTTCCCGCTCCCGCCGGGCGGTAACGCCCGGCCCGGCTCAGGCCGCGGCGCCCACCGGTTCGGCGGCGGGCGCGGCCGGGGCCGGCGGGCTGACCGGCTGGCGCTCCCGGGTGGCCCAGAGCACGCCCAGCGTGGCCAGCAGCACCAGGCAGGACCCGAGCATGTGGGCGGCGACGAGCACGGCGGGCAGGTGGGTGAAGTACTGGACGAAGCCGATCAGGCCCTGACCCAGCTCGACCGCGAGGAGCACCCCGGCGGCCCGCGCGGCGCGCGACGCGCCGACCGCGCGGAACGCGAAGAACAACGCTACCGACAGGCCGATCAGCAGGAACACGCCGTCGGCGTGGACCTGGGAGATCGACTCCGGGTCCAGGCCGTTGCGGGCCGCGCCCTGGTCGCCGGCGTGCGGGCCGCTGCCGGTCACCCAGGTGCCGACCACCAGCACCGAGGCGCTCACCACCGTGGTGATCCGGGCGAGGGTACGCAGCGGCGCCGGCACGGTCGGGGTGACCGGCCCGTCGGGCTCGCCGGTGCGCCGCCAGAGCGCGTACGCGGCGGCGATCACCACCATCGAGGCGAGGAAGTGCAGCCCGACCACCCACGGGTTGAGGTTGGTGAGCACGGTGATCCCACCGATGACGGCCTGGGCGGGGATGCCGAACAGCACGCCGACCGCCAGCGGCAGCAGCCCGCGCCGGCGGGGCACCTGGGCCAGCACGGCCAGCACCACGGCCAGCGCGATGATCCCGACGGCGAAGGTGAGCAGTCGGTTGCCGAACTCGATCACCCCGTGCACGCCCATCTCCGACGTGGTGGTGTACGACTCGTCGGTGCACCGGGGCCAGGTGGGGCAGCCGAGGCCGGACGCGGTGAGTCGGACGGCCCCGCCGGTGACCACGATCGCGACGTTCGCGATGATCGAGGCGAACGCGAGGCGGCGCAGCAGCGTGGGGGAGACCGGGAACCGGACGGAACGCTTCACGGAGCGAATCCTACGCACCGTAGTTGATCCCGATCGGGTGACTCCGCCGACCCGGTGGTCGGAATCACCGGACCCCGGGTTTGCGGGGCTCCGACGAATTACGTAACGTTGCCGTTGTGAAAAACGCGGCAGCGCTGTCCGGAGAGCCGGTGACCAGTTCGGTCACCAGCGCGACGGCGCCCGCCGACCTGTCGACGCGGGACCGGGTCACCCAGCTCCTGCTGGAGTGGGGCGCCACCACGGCCGCGCAGCTCGGCTCCGCGCTGGGCCTGAGTCCGGCCGCGATCCGCCGGCACCTCGACGCCATGCTCGCCGACGGTGACGTCGTCGCCCGTGAGCAGACCGTGCGGGGCAGCCGGGGGCGGGGTCGGCCGGCCAAGGTGTTCGTGCTGACCGACGCGGCCCGGGTGCGCTGCGGCACCCACCACTACGACAACATGGCCACCGCGGCGTTGCGGTGGATCGCCCGCACCGGCGGCGCCGAGGCCGTCGCGGCGTTCGCGGCCGAGCAGGTCGCCGCGCTGGAGGCCCGCTGCCGGGCGGCCGTGGAGGACGCCGACGACGACGCCCCGCTCGCGCGGGCGGAGGCGCTCGCCGAGGCGCTCACCGCCGAGGGCTACGCTGCGAACGCGTCCACGATCGCGTCCGGCGGCCAGCTCTGCCAGCACCACTGCCCGGTGGCGCACGTGGCCGCCGAGTTTCCCCAGCTGTGCGAGGCCGAGACCGCGGTGATTTCCCGTCTGGTCGGCACCCACGTGCAGCGCCTGGCCACCATCGCGCACGGCGACGGCGTGTGCACCACGCACATTCCCGCCCAGTCCGGTTCCACCGTCACCACTGTGAGGACAGATAGATGACCGAGCAGATCGTCCAGCCCCTGACCCAGGAGGAGCAGCTCGCTGCCCTCGGTCGTTACGAGTACGGCTGGGCCGACCCCGACGTCGCCGGGGCGTCCGCCCAGCGCGGCCTCAACGAGGCGGTGGTCCGGGACATCTCGGCCAAGAAGAACGAGCCGGCCTGGATGCTCGACCTGCGACTGAAGGGCCTGCGGCTGTTCGACCGCAAGCCGATGCCGGCCTGGGGCGCCGACCTCACCGGGATCGACTTCGACAACATCAAGTACTTCGTCCGGTCCACCGAGAAGCAGGCCACCAGCTGGGAGGACCTGCCGGAGGACATCAAGAACACCTACGACCGGCTGGGCATCCCGGAGGCGGAGAAGCAGCGGCTGGTCGCCGGCGTCGCGGCGCAGTACGAGTCCGAGGTGGTCTACCACAAGATCCGTGAGGACCTCGAGGAGCAGGGCGTCGTCTTCCTCGACACCGACACCGCGCTGCGCGAGCACGAGGACATCTTCAAGGAGTACTTCGGCACGGTCATCCCGGTCGGCGACAACAAGTTCGCCGCGCTGAACACCTCCGTCTGGTCCGGCGGCTCGTTCATCTACGTGCCGAAGGGCGTGCACGTGGAGATCCCGCTGCAGGCCTACTTCCGGATCAACACGGAGAACATGGGTCAGTTCGAGCGGACCCTGATCATCGTCGACGAGGGCGCGTACGTGCACTACGTCGAGGGTTGCACCGCGCCGCTCTACTCCTCCGACTCGCTGCACAGCGCGGTCGTGGAGATCATCGTGAAGAAGAACGCGCGCTGCCGCTACACGACCATCCAGAACTGGTCGAACAACGTCTACAACCTGGTCACCAAGCGCGCCGTGTGCCACGAGGGCGCGACCATGGAGTGGGTCGACGGCAACATCGGCTCCAAGGTCACCATGAAGTACCCGGCGGTCTACATGACCGGCGAGCACGCCAAGGGCGAGGTGCTCTCGGTGGCCATGGCCGGCGAGGGCCAGCACCAGGACGCCGGCGCCAAGATGGTGCACGCCGCGCCGCACACCTCCTCGACCATCGTGTCGAAGTCGATCGCCCGGGGCGGCGGCCGCACCTCCTACCGGGGCCTGGTGCAGGTGCTGGAGGGTTCGACCAGCAGCAGGAGCACGGTCAAGTGCGACGCGCTCCTGGTCGACACCATCTCCCGCTCCGACACCTACCCGTACGTCGACATCCGTGAGGACGACGTGTCGATGGGGCACGAGGCGACCGTCTCCAAGGTCAGCGACGACCAGCTCTTCTACCTGATGAGCCGGGGCCTGAGCGAGGACGAGGCGATGGCGATGATCGTGCGCGGCTTCATCGAGCCGATCGCCAAGGAGCTCCCCATGGAATACGCGCTGGAGCTCAACCGCCTGATCGAGCTCCAGATGGAAGGTGCCGTCGGCTGAGCCCGACCGCGGGCCCGGACCGGTCAGGCCGGGCCGCGCGGGCCTCGACCCGCCCTCCGGTTAATGACACCGTCGTCGCAGAACAGACCAAGGAAGAGATGACTACCCAGGCTTCCGCGCCGCCCACGACCAAGTCGCAGGCGCTCCGCTCGTACGACGTCGCCGACTTCCCGGCCCTGACCGGCCTGGAGGAGGAGTGGCGCTTCACCCCGCTCAAGCGCCTGCGTGGGCTGGCCTCGTCGGCCCAGGTCGCCACCGGCGCGGTCCGGCACGAGCACGGTGACCTGCCCGAGGGCGTCACCGTCGACCGGATCGGCCGGGACGACCCGCGGGTGGGCAGCGTGCTCACCCCGTTCGACCGGGTCAGCGCGCTGGCGTACGGCGGGGCCGACGGCGCGCTGCTGGTGCAGGTCGCCCGGGACGCTGTGGTGGCGGAGCCGGTGCGCCTGCGGGTGGTCGGCGAGACCGCCGAGGCGCTCGCGTTCGGCCACACGTTTCTCGAGGTGGGCCGCTTCGCCGAGGTGACCGTGGTGCTGGAGCAGGTCGGCTCGGCCACGCTCGCCGACAACGTCGAGGTGACCGTGGCGGACGGGGCGAAGCTGACCCTCGTCACGGTCGCCGACTGGGCCGACGACGCGGTCCAGGCCCAGCACCTCAGGGTCAAGCTGGGTCGCGATGCCAAGATCGTGCACGTGCAGGTCAGCCTCGGCGGCGACCTGGTCCGGCAGTACACCTCGGTGGAGTACACGCAGCGCGGCGGCGAGGCCGAGCTGTACGGCCTCTACTTCGCCGACTCCGGCCAGCACCTGGAGCACCGGCAGCTGGTCGACCACACCGTGCCGGACTGCCGCAGCAACGTCGGCTACCGCGGCGCGCTGCAGGGCGACGACGCGCACACCGTCTGGGTGGGCGACGTGCTGATCCGGGCCGAGGCGACCGGCACCGACACGTACGAGATCAACCGGAACCTGCTGCTCAGCGACGGCGCCCGCGCCGACTCCGTGCCCAACCTGGAGATCGAGACCGGCGAGATCGCCGGCGCCGGGCACGCCAGCGCGACCGGCCGGTTCGACGACGAGCAGCTGTTCTACCTGATGGCCCGGGGCATCCCGGAGGCCGAGGCCCGGCGCCTGGTGGTGCGTGGCTTCTTCGCCGAGATGATCAACAAGATCCCGGTCGAGGACCTGCGCGAGCGGCTCGGCGACGCGATCGAGGCGCGCCTGGCGAAGGCCGGCGCCTGATGATCAGGATCTGTTCGACCGAGGACGTGCCGAAGGGCACCGCGATCAGCGCCGACGTGGACGGCGTGCAGATCGCGGTCGTGCACGGCGAGGACGACGCGTTCTACGCCGTGCGCGACGAGTGCTCGCACGCCGCCGTCGCGCTCTCCGAGGGCGAGGTCGAGGGCTGCACGCTGGAATGCTGGCTGCACGGATCCCGTTTCGACCTGCGTACCGGTGAGCCCACCGGGCTGCCCGCGACCGAACCCGTACCCGTCTATCCCGTCGAAGTCCGCGACGGCGAGATCTACGTCAGCATGACGCCGAGCAATGGAGTGACCCGATGAGCACCCTGGAGATCCGCGACCTGAAGGTGTCGGTCAAGCTGCCCGAGGGTGAGCTCAAGCCGATCCTGCACGGGGTCGACCTGACCGTGCGCTCCGGCGAGACGCACGCCATCATGGGCCCGAACGGCTCCGGCAAGTCGACGCTCGCCTACTCGATCGCCGGCCACCCGAAGTACGAGATCACCGGCGGCGAGGTCACCCTCGACGGCTCCGACGTGCTCTCCATGTCCGTCGACGAGCGCGCCCGCGCCGGCCTGTTCCTGGCCATGCAGTACCCGGTCGAGGTCCCCGGCGTGTCGGTGGCCAACTTCCTGCGTACCGCCAAGACCGCCATCGACGGCGAGGCGCCGAAGCTGCGCACCTGGGCCGGCGAGCTGCGCGGCGCCATGGAGAAGCTCCAGATGGACCCGGCGTTCGCCCAGCGCAACGTCAACGAGGGCTTCTCCGGCGGCGAGAAGAAGCGGCACGAGATCGTGCAGCTGGAGCTGCTCAAGCCGAAGATCGCCATCCTGGACGAGACCGACTCCGGTCTCGACGTGGACGCGCTGCGCGTGGTCAGCGAGGGCGTGAACCGGGTCCGCGACACCGGCGACACGGGGATGCTGCTGATCACCCACTACACCCGGATCCTGCGCTACATCAAGCCGGACTTCGTGCACGTCTTCGTGGCCGGCCGGATCGTCGAGCAGGGCGGCCGCGAGCTGGCCGACAAGCTCGAGGAAGAGGGCTACGAGCGCTACGTCGCCGGGGCCGGCGCGGCGCGGGCCTGACCTGACATGACCTCGATCGCGATCCCGGCGGGCATGCCGCAGTACGACGACGTGCCCCGCTTCGACGTGGCGACGGTGCGGGCCGACTTCCCGATCCTGGACCGGGAGGTCAACGGCCACCCGCTGGTCTACCTGGACAGCGCGAACACCTCGCACAAGCCGCGGCAGGTGCTCGACGTGCTCGCCGAGCACTACGCGAGGCACAACGCCAACGTGTCGCGCTCGGTACACACGCTGGGCACCGAGGCGACCGAGGCGTACGAGGGCGCGCGGGCGAAGATCGCCGCGTTCATCAACGCCCCCAGCGTCGACGAGGTGGTGTTCACCAAGAACTCCACCGAGGCGATCAACCTGGTGGCGTACGCGTTCTCCAACGCCTCGCTGCGCGCGGACGCCGACCCCCGGTTCCGGCTGGGGCCCGGCGACGAGATCGTGATCTCCGAGATGGAGCACCACTCGAACATCGTCCCGTGGCAGCTGCTCGCGGAGCGCACCGGCGCGACGCTGCGCTGGTTCCCGGTCACCGACCACGGCCGGCTCGACGAGTCCGGCCTGGACGACCTGGTCACCGAGCGGACGAAGATCGTCTCGCTGGTGCACATGTCGAACATCCTCGGCACCGTCAACGCCACCTCGCGGATCACCGCGCGGGTCCGCGAGGTCGGCGCGCTGCTGCTGCTCGACTGCTCGCAGTCGGTGCCGCACCTGCCGATGGACGTGGTCGACTTCGACGCCGACTTCATCGTCTTCACCGGGCACAAGATGTGCGGCCCGACTGGCATCGGCGTGCTCTGGGGCCGGGGCGAGCTGCTCGCCGCGATGCCCCCGGTGATGGGCGGCGGCTCGATGATCGAGACGGTGACGATGGCCGGCTCGACGTTCGCCGCGCCGCCGGCCCGGTTCGAGGCGGGCACCCCGCCGATCGCCGAGGCGGTGGCGCTCGGCGCGGCGGTGGACTACCTCACCGGCATCGGCATGCCGGCCATCCAGTGGCACGAGAAGGAGCTGACGGCGTACGCGCTGGACGCCCTCGCCACCGTGCCGGGCCTGCGGATCTTCGGCCCGACCGTGCCGGTCGGCCGGGGCGGGACGATCTCCTTCGCCCTCGGTGACGTGCACCCGCACGACGTCGGGCAGGTGCTCGACTCGCTCGGTGTGCAGGTGCGGGTGGGGCACCACTGCGCCAAGCCGGTGTGCGCCCGCTTCGGGGTGCCGGCGATGACGCGGGCGTCGTTCTACCTCTACACCACCACGGCGGAGATCGACGCCCTGGTGACGGGCCTGGACAAGGTGCGGAAGGTGTTCGAGTGATGCAGCTCGAGTCGCTTTACCAGGAGATCATCCTGGACCACTACAAGCATCCGCACGGCCGTGGCCTGCGGGAGGCGGACCCGGCGGCCCAGGTCGGCGAGGCGCACCACGTCAACCCGACCTGCGGTGACGAGATCACCGTGCGAGTGGCGACCGACGGCAGCGTGTTCACCGACATCTCGTACGACGGGATGGGCTGCTCGATCAGCCAGGCCTCGGCGAGCATCCTGCACGAGCTGCTGCGCGGCCGGGCCGCGCAGGACGCCGCCGTGGTGCACGAGGCGTTCGTCGAGTTGATGTCCGGGCGTGGCCAGGTCACGCCGGACGAGGACGTGCTCGGAGACGGGGTGGCGTTCGCGGGTGTCGCGCGCTACCCGGCCCGGGTCAAGTGCGCGCTGCTGTCGTGGATGGCGTTCAAGGACGCCGCGGCACGCGCCGGGGTGGGCGTGAGCCCGGAGGTGAAGGCATGAGCGACGAGACCAGCACGACTCCGGAGGCCGGCGCGGTGGCGACCGACGGCACGGCTGCCGCCGGTGCGGCGCCGGCCGGCGGCAAGGCCGCGATCGGTGACATCGAGGAGGCGATGAAGGACGTCGTCGACCCCGAGCTGGGCATCAACGTGGTCGACCTGGGCCTGGTGTACGGCGTGCACGTGGACGACGAGAACGTCGCCACGCTGGACATGACGCTGACCTCGGCGGCCTGCCCGCTGACCGACGTGATCGAGGACCAGGCCCGGCAGGCGCTGACCACCGGTCCCGGCGGCGGCCTGGTCAACGACATCCGGATCAACTGGGTCTGGCTGCCGCCGTGGGGCCCCGACAAGATCACCGACGAGGGGCGCGACCAGCTCCGCTCCCTCGGCTTCAACGTCTGACCGCTCCACGGTCACGGTTCCGGGCGCGGCACCCCTTCCGGGGTGCCGCGCCCGGCTCGTTGCCCCCTGCTCGCGTGCCGCCTCGCTCTGGCCCGTCCCGTGTCGGCCTGGCCTGACCCGCACGACCCGCTCCGGTCACCTCATCGCACCGACGTACCGAAATCCGGGAACTCGCAACCGTCAGTCAGGACGGCAGTAGATCTTGGTAGGAAACGGCCCTTATAGGGGCCGTTTCCTACCAAGATCTACGAGTCGAGTCGAGCCGAGCGACATTGGCGAGCCGGGCGCGAGCAGGGCGGACACGGCGGGAAATCCGGTGGCGGGGTGGGGGAGCGGGTTGCACGATGAGCGGGTGATCGAGGCGTACCCGAAGCAGGCTCCTGTCCGTGCGGCCACCGCCGCGCGTCGACAGCGTGCCGTGCCGCCGGCCGCCTCGACCGGTCGCCCGCCCTCGTGACCAGCGCGTTCCTCGCCGGCCTGGTCGCCGGCTACGGCGTCGCCATCCCGGTCGGCGCGATCGCGATCCTCATTCTCGGGCTGAGCGCCCGCGCCGGGTTCCGGGTCGGTGCGGCCGCGGCGCTGGCCGTGGCCACCGCCGACGGGCTCTACGCCGCGGCCGCCGCGCTCGGCGGCGCCGGGCTGGCCGGGTTCCTGGCCCCGGTCGCCGGACCGCTGCGGGTGGTCGCGGCGCTGGTGCTGCTCGGCATCGCCGCGCACGGCCTGTGGCGGGCCTGGTCCGCGCGGCGGGAGGTGGCGAGGGCCCCGGCCGGGCGCGGGCTGCACACCCCGACCCGGGCGTACGCGGCGGTGCTCGGTCTGACCCTGCTCAACCCGGCGACGGTGCTCTACTTCGCCGCGCTGGTGCTGGGCCGCCGTGACGCCGCCGACCCGGACCCGGCAGCCGCCGCGCTGTTCGTCACCGGGGCATTCCTGGCCTCGGCGAGCTGGCAGCTGCTGGTCGCCGGCGGCGGTTCCGTGGTGGGGCGCGCGTTGTCCGGTCCCCGTGGTCGCCTGGTCACCGGGCTGGTCTCCAGCGTCCTGATCGCCGCCCTCGCGGTCGCCACGCTGCGGCCCGGCTGACTAGCCTGTGGAGGGCGAGGAGGTGTGCGATGGGAGGCGCCCGAGGTCTGACCGCGGGATTCGCGCTGGTGCTCGGCCTGCTCGTGGCCTGTGACGACGGGCGCGGCCGGGGCGACGCCCGGGTCGACGACGTCGCTGTGGACTGGTCGACCCCGGTGACGACCGTGTCCGCTCCCACCGGGCACACGGTGGCGCTGCGCACCGGCCTGCCGGGCTGCTGGCGGGTCAGCGAGGTCCGGTCCGACGGCACGGAAACGGGAGCGGTCAGCGCGTGCCACGGCCTGCCGGCGACGGCGGCCTCCCGCGTGCTGGGCGTCGTCGTGGTGGTCACCGGCTGTTCGGGCGCGCCTTCCGTGGCGGTCGGGGACGCCGCTCAGTGGACGGTCGTCGAGGACGTCTCCGACGGCATCTTCCTGGTGCCGCCCGGTCTGCTCCCGGCGGACGCGCCCGCGCTCACGTACGCCTGCCGCACCGCCACCGGGGAGGACGGGTCGCCGGTGACGGTGGACGTCGCCGGCTGAGTTCCACCGCTGGGTAGGGTCGGTGCCATGAGCAGCCGACCCGCAGCCGGAGGCGGCCGGTGGGTGGAGGTCGACCCGGCCCGCGTCGTGCGCTGGGTCGAGGGCTTCGCCGAACGGCACGGCCCGCCCACCACCACCGCCCTGGGGTACGGGCTGCTGCTCACCGCCCCGGACGGGGCCACCGCCGAGCTGCACACCCCGCCCGGCGCGCGTCCCGCGCCGGACCTGGAGGCGTTCGCCGGAGTGGCCGCCGCGCCCCGCCGGCTCGGGCTGCTGCTGGCCCGCAAGGGCGCGGTGGCGGTCGGGGTGGCCGACGGCACCGACCTGGTGGTCTCCAAGGTGGACACCCGCTACGTGCAGGGGCGCACCGCCGCGGGGGGCTGGTCCCAGCAGCGGTTCGCCCGGCGGCGGGACAACCAGGCGAAGGCGGCGTTGGGCGATGCGGCCGATCTCGCCGTACGCCTGCTGTTGCCGGCGGCCGGGACGCTCGCGGCGTTGGTGTGCGGCGGTGACCGGCGGGCGGTGGACACGGTGCTGGCCGACCGGCGGCTGGCCCCGCTCGCGGCGCTGCGGGCGGAGCGGCTGCTCGACGTGCCGGAGCCCCGGCACGCGGTGCTGGTCGCGGCCGTCTCCGCCGCCCGGGCGGTCCACATCCTGGTCCGCTGAACGGGAAAGATCGCATCAAGTACGGTCAATCGACGTCACCAACGGTGCATCGAACGACAGCGATGCATAGGGTCGGTGTCGTGACGTGGCGGGTCTCCGGGCGACCCGCCAGGGCAGCGTCACCTCCGCCAGTCAGGCACCGACATCGTTGGGAGACAGGAACTTCATGAGCGGATATCGAAACGCCCGGTGGCGCCGCCGTGCGACACAGCTTCTCGCCGCCGTGGCGGCGATGTGCGCAGCGGGCGTCATGTCCACGGCGGGCCCGGCGGCCGCCGGTGCCGGCACCGCCGCGTCGGCCGCGCCGACGGTCACCGCCGTCACCGCGGGCGGCGCCCACACGTGCGCGATCAGCGCCGACGAGGGCCTGTGGTGCTGGGGCTCGAACTACGCCGGCCAGCTCGGTGACGGGACCACCACGAACCGGGGCGCACCGGCGCGGGTCGACACCGCCGCCTGGGCCGCCGTCGACGGTGGCTCCGGCCACACCTGCGGGATCCGGACCGACGGCACGCTGTGGTGCTGGGGCTCGAACTTCCGGGGCCAGCTCGGTGACGGGACCACCACCAGCCGGAGCGCGCCGGTGCGGGTCGGCACCGCCACCACCTGGGCCCGGGTCAGCGCCGGCCCGCAGCACACCTGCGCCGTGCGGACCGACGGCACGCTCTGGTGCTGGGGCTTCAACCGGACCTCGCAGCTGGGCGTCGGCACCTCGCCGTGGGTCGCGAACACCCCGCTCCAGGTCGGCACCGCGACCACCTGGGCGAGCGTCTCGACCGGCTACGGGCACACCTGTGGCGTCCGCACCGACGGCACGCTGTGGTGCTGGGGTCTCAGCTCGGACGGTCAGCTCGGCCTCGGCTTCCTGGGCTCCCAGACGACGCCCGCGCAGGTCGGCACCGCGACCACCTGGACCGGCGTCACCGCCGGGTACGCACACACCTGCGGCATCCGGTCCGGCGCGCTGTGGTGCTGGGGTGAGAACGGGTACGGGCAGCTGGGCGTGAGCGGCACCTTCCAGACCGCGCCGGTGCAGGTCGGCACGACCACCACCTGGAGCACGGTCGCGGCGAGCGGCGACGCGACGTGCGCGTCCCGCCTGGACGGCAGCCTGTGGTGCTGGGGCAAGAACACGACCGGCCAGGTGGGCGACGGCACCACCAGCCACCGGTCCGCGCCGACCCGCGTCGGTGACGCCACCACCTGGACCGGCGGCCTCGCGGTGGCCGACCACGCGTGCGGGATCCGTACCGACGGCGGCCTGTGGTGCTGGGGCGACAACAGCGGCGGGCAGCTGGGCGACGGGACCACCGTCGAGCGGTCCACCCCGGCGCAGGTGACAGTGCCGGCCTGACCGGTCGGGGCACGAGTCGGGCCGCCGGCCCGCCCGCTGTCGAGGTCAGCGGTGCGGGCCGGCGGCCCGGGCGTGGAGCCGGTCAGGCGTCCGGCGTCACTGGCTGGAGCCGAAGGTGTCGCAGGACTTCGGGTCACCGGTGGAGAAGCCCTTGGTGAACCACTGCTTGCGCTGCTCGGACGAGCCGTGGGTGAACTCGTCCGGGTTCACCGGCCGGCCCGAACGCTGCTGGATCGCGTCGTCGCCGATCTTCTCGGCGGTGTCGATCGCCTGCTGGATGTCCTGGTCGGTGATGCTCTTGAAGATCTTCTGGCCGCCCTCGTCGGCGGTGCCGGTGGCGTTCTTCGCCCAGGCGCCGGCGTAGCAGTCGGCCTGCAGCTCCAGCTTGACCGAGAGCGCGTTGGCGTTCTGCGGGTCGCGCTGCTGCTGGCGGCGCATCTGCGCCTCGGTGCCGAGCAGGTCCTGCACGTGGTGGCCGTACTCGTGGGCCAGCACGTACGGCTGGGCGAACTCGCCCTCGGCGCCGAGCTGGTCGGCGAGCAGCCGGTAGAACGTGAGGTCGATGTAGACCAGGTCGTCGGCGGGGCAGTAGAACGGGCCCACCCCGGAGTCGGCGGCGCCGCAGCCGGTGCTGACGTTCTGGCTGAAGAACACCGTCTTGGACGGCTGGTACTGCTCGCCGAAGACCTCCGGCATTGCGGTGCGCCAGTAGGCCTGGATCGAGTTGACGTACAGCGTGTTGCGGCAGTCGAGCTGCTTCAGCGCGTCCTCGGCCGAGCACTTCTGCTCCAGCGAGGTGTTGTCGCCCTGCTCGGAGCCGCCGCCGTTGGTGGCGGCGTTCAGGCCGAAGCCGCCGCCCACCAGGGCGACCAGTACGGCGATGATGATGCCCACGATCCCGCCCCGGCCGCCGCCGCCGGGGATCGGGATGCCCATCCCGCCGCCTCCGCCGCCGGACCCTCGCCGGTCGTCCACCTGACTGGTGTCGACCCGCGCGTTCTCATTCAGCTCCATGTTGACCCCGATCACCGATGTGTCCGTGTGTGGTGGTTGCGGTACCGGACCGGGTCCGGACGGCGGATTCGGTACCCGATGATCTTGCGCGGTAATCCGACGGGGTGGACGCTGGCCGCCCGGTACACTTGGCCCCGTGCTGCGCTGCGAAGGCTGAACGGCCCCGCGCCGACGGGAAATCACCACCCGCCGGCGCTTTCGCGTGCCCTGAGTCAGCCCTTCCGGACCCGAGAGCGAGTACTCCGAAATGATCACTGCCACCGGCCTGGAACTGCGCGCCGGTTCCCGGATCCTGCTGTCCGACACCACTCTGCGCGTGCAGCCGGGCGACCGGATCGGCCTGGTCGGCCGCAACGGCGCCGGCAAGACCACCACCCTCAAGGTGCTCGCGGGGGAGGGCCAGCCGTACGCCGGGCAGATCGACCGGCGCAGCGCCATCGGCTACCTGCCGCAGGACCCCCGTACCGGCGACCTCGACGTCACCGGCCGCGACCGGGTGCTCTCCGCGCGCGGGCTGGACGTCCTCATGGCGCAGATGAAGGAGCTGGAGAACAAGCTCGCCGAGGGCGCCGACGACGAGCGGTTGGTCCGCCGCTACGGCGCGCTGGAGGACCAGTTCGCCTCCCTCGGCGGCTACGCGGCCGAGGCCGAGGCGGCCCGGATCTGCGCCAACCTGGGCCTGCCCGACCGTGCCCTGGCCCAGACCATCGGCACGCTCTCCGGCGGTCAGCGCCGCCGCATCGAGCTGGCCCGGATCCTGTTCCGCGACGCCGGCGAGAACGGCGGCGGCATCCTGCTGCTCGACGAGCCCACCAACCACCTCGACGCCGACTCGATCACCTGGCTGCGCGGGTTCCTGGCCAACCACAAGGGCGGCCTGATCGTGATCTCCCACGACGGGTCGCTGCTGGAGTCCGTGGTCAACAAGGTGTGGTTCCTGGACGCCACCCGGTCCGTGGTCGACACGTACAACCTCGGCTGGAAGGCGTACCTGGAGGCGCGCGAGACCGACGAGCGGCGCCGCCGCCGGGAGCGGGCCAACGCGGAGAAGAAGGCCGGCGCGCTGATGGCGCAGGCGGACAAGATGCGGGCCAAGGCCACCAAGACCGTCGCCGCGCAGAACATGGCCCGCCGGGCCGAGAAGCTGATCTCCGGGCTGGAGGAGGTACGCCACGCCGACAAGGTGGCCAAGGTGCGCTTCCCCAACCCGGCGCCGTGCGGCAAGACGCCGCTGACCGCCACCGGCCTGTCCAAGTCGTACGGGTCGTTGGAGATCTTCACCGACGTGAACGTGGCGGTGGACCGGGGTTCCCGGGTGGCCATCCTCGGCCTCAACGGCGCCGGCAAGACCACCCTGCTGCGGATGCTCGGCGGCCTGCTGGAGTCGGACACCGGCGAGGTGCGCCCCGGGCACGGGCTGCGGCTGGGCTACTACGCCCAGGAGCACGAGACGCTGGACGTGGACCGGACGATCCTGGAGCACATGCGCAGCGCGGCCTCGGACCAGACCGACACCGACCTGCGGAAGATCCTCGGCGCGTTCCTGTTCTCCGGCGAGGACGTGGACAAGCCGGCGGGTGTCCTCTCCGGCGGGGAGAAGACCCGGCTGGCGCTGGCCACGCTGGTCTGCTCGGGCGCCAACGTGCTGCTGCTCGACGAGCCGACGAACAACCTCGACCCGGTCAGCCGGGAGCAGGTGCTCGACGCCATCGCCCGCTACCCGGGCGCGATCGTGCTGGTCACCCACGATCCGGGCGCGGTCACCGCGCTCAAGCCGGACCGCGCCATCCTGCTGCCCGACGGCGACGAGGACGCCTGGTCCGACGACCTGCTGGAACTGGTCGAGCTGGCCTGAGCCTTCACCCGTCCGTTCCGTGTCAGGGTCGGTACGGATCAGCCGGTCGGAAGGATCACTCTATCGGGAAGCTGACATTGCGTAGCGTGTCGGTTGGCGAATAGTTGATATCTGGCGCATGATCGTCCGAGGCGGTCTAATAGGTGGGACCGTATCCGAACCGCACAGTCTGGGACGTGAGGAATCAGCATGGCAGCCACCGGCACAGCCACCAGCACTGAGAAGGGTCGCCGGATCGTCGGGGCCGAGCGTCAGACGCTCGCCAAAGACCTGGTAAAGCGGTACACCGGCGGAGAGAGCATCCGTGCTCTGGCGGCCTCGACCGGCCGTTCCTACGGGTTCATCCACCGGGTGCTCACCGAGTCCGGGGTGCAGCTGCGGCAGCGCGGCGGCGCCCGGCGCCGCAAGAAGGCGTGACCCGCCCCCCAGCGTCGTCCATCAGCGCCGCGCTCCGGGTGGTCCGGTGACCGCCGAGACGACCGGAGTGCGACTCGACTGCGACGGGCCGGTCGCGACGGTGACGTTGTGCCGGCCCGACGTTCTCAACGCCCAGACCCCGGCGATGTGGCGCGCGATGAGCGACTTCTCCCGGGACCTGCCCGGCGACGTCCGCGTCGTCGTCGTACGCGGGGAGGGTCGGGCGTTCTCCGCGGGCCTGGACCTGGCGGTCGCCGGCGCCACCGGGCCCGGTTCCTTCGCCGAGCTGGCCACGCTGTCCGAGGCGGAGTGCGCCGACCGGATCGCCGACTACCAGGGCGGCTTCACCTGGCTGCACCGGCCGGACGTCATCTCGATCGCCGCCGTGCAGGGCCACGCCATCGGTGCGGGCTTCCAGCTCGCCCTCGCCTGCGACCTGCGCGTGCTCGCCGCCGACGCCAGGCTGTCCATGGCCGAGGTGACCCTCGGTCTGGTCCCCGACCTGGCCGGCACCCGCCGCCTGGTCGAGCTGGTCGGCTATTCCCGGGCGCTGGAGATCTGCGCCACCGGCCGCCGGATGGACGCCGCCGAGGCGGACCGGATCGGCCTGGCCACCCTGGTGGTGCCCAACGACGAGCTGGACGCCGCCGTCCGCGACCTGTCGGCCGGGCTGCTGGCCAACAACCGGGACGCGATCGTGGAGATCAAGGCGTTGCTCGCCGGCGCGGTCGGACGCTCGCACGCCGAGCAGCAGCGAGCCGAGCGGGAGGCGCAGACGCGGCGGATCCGGGACCTGGCCGGGCGGGGCGAATAGTAAGGACCGTTCGGGAAGATCCGGGTTACTCGCGAGGTTGTCACAGGCGTCGGGAGAATTGAACCCGACGGTTCATGCTGCCCGACGACCCGGAGGTGACGGATGTCCAACCACATGGCCGGCGGCGGCATGGGCGGCTGGAGCATGCTCCGGTCGCTGCGCAACCGCGACGAGGTCTCCGCCCACCAGCTCAAGCGCGGCACCGCCCGGCGGATCGTCGCCTTCGCCGGGCCCTACCGGCGCGACATCGTCGTCTTCCTGCTCACCGTGATCGTGGCCGCCGTGATCGGCGTGGCCACCCCGCTGCTCGCCGGTGACGTCATCGACGCGATCGCCGGCGGCGGCCCGGCCGCCCAGTCCACCGTCGTCCGGCTCGCCCTGATCATCGCCGTGCTGGCCGTGGCCGACGCGCTCTTCTCGCTGGCCCAGCGGTGGTATTCCGCCCGCATCGGTGAGGGCATCATCCTCGACCTGCGCACCCGGGTCTACGACCACGTCCAACGGATGCCGTTGCAGTTCTTCACCCGCACCCAGACCGGTGCGCTGGTCAGTCGGCTCAACAACGACGTGCTCGGCGCCCAGCGGGCGTTCACCTCGACGCTGTCCGGGGTGGTCAGCAACGTCATCCAGCTCGTGCTCACGGCCGGGGCGATGCTCGTGCTGTCCTGGCAGATCACCGTGCTGGCGCTGGTGCTGCTGCCGATCTTCATCATTCCGGCCCGCCGGGTCGGCCGGCGGCTGGCCGAGATCACCCGCGAGTCCTACAACCTCGACGCCAAGATGAACGCCACCATGACCGAGCGGTTCGGCGTCGCGGGGGCCCTGCTGGTCAAGCTGTTCGGCGCGCCCGAGGTGGAGGCCGACCGGTTCGCCCGCCGGGCCGAACGGGTCCGTGACATCGGCATCCAGTCCGCGATGTACTCGCGCACGTTCTTCGTGGCGATGCTGCTGGTGGCCTCGCTGGCCCAGGCGCTGACCTACGGTGTGGGCGGCTGGCTCGCGGTCGCCGGCGCGGTCAGCGCGGGCACCGTCGTCAAGCTGGCCCTGCTGCTCACCCGTCTCTACGGTCCGCTCACCGCGCTGTCCAACGTCCGGGTCGACGTGATGAGCGCGTTGGTCTCCTTCGACCGCGTCTTCGAGGTGCTCGACCTGCGCCCGGGCATCGCGGAGAAGCCGGACGCGGTGCCGGTCCCGCCCCGCAACGGTCGGGTCGAGTTCCGCGACGTGCGCTTCCGCTACCCGACCGCCGCCGAGGTGTCACTGGCCTCGCTGGAGGAGGTCACCACGCTCGACCGCACGGTCAACGAGCCGGTGCTCAAGGGCGTCTCGTTCGCCGTCGAACCCGGTCAGATGGTGGCCCTGGTCGGCCCGTCCGGCGCCGGCAAGTCGACGCTGTCCATGCTGATCTCCAGGATCTACGACGTCACCGACGGCCAGGTGCTGGTCGGCGGCGTCGACGTGCGCGACGCGACGCTCGCCTCGCTGCGCGACGAGATCGGTGTGGTGACGCAGGATTCGCACCTGTTCCACGAGACGATCCGGGAGAACCTGCGCTACGCCAAGCCCGACGCCACCGACGACGAGATCTGGGCGGCCCTCGCCGGCGCGCAGGTCGCCGACCTGGTGCGGGCGCTGCCCGACGGGCTCGACACCACCGTCGGCGAGCGGGGCTACCGCTTCTCCGGCGGCGAGAAGCAGCGCATCGCGATCGCCCGCCTGCTGCTGAAGGCCCCGTCGATCGTGATCCTCGACGAGGCCACCGCACACCTCGACTCGGAGAGCGAGGCGGCGGTGCAGCGGGCCCTGTCGGTGGCGCTGACCGGGCGCACCGCGCTGGTGATCGCGCACCGGCTCTCCACCGTGCGCGACGCCGACCAGATCCTGGTGCTCGACGAGGGGCGCATCGTCGAGCGCGGCCGGCACGACGAGCTGGTGGCGGTCGGCGGTCTCTACGCCGAGCTCTACCGCACCCAGTTCGCGGTCGCCGACTCGCCGGCGCCCTACGCCGAGCCGGAGCAGCCCGAGCCGGTGGTGACCACGGTGCCGATGGGCACCTACGTCGCCCAGGAGAGCATGCCGCCCGCCACCGCGAACTAGTGGCGCATCCGGCAACGTTCGCCCTGGCGACATCCTTGCCCAGACAGGGGTGAAGCCCTCTGTGGTACGTTCGCCCTCGCTGTGCGCTGCTACGCGAACTGAGGAGGTGAGACCGATCAACGCTGTGACAGGTCGGGCCTCCCTCCCTCGCACGGCCTAGGGAGTGCCCGCAGAAGGCATTCCGAAAGGCTGAACGCTATGCGCTTCACCTCTGAGACGTCGTCCGACGGGGTCTCCGAACAGCTCTTTGTCCTCGGTGAGATTCCCGGCGTGCTGTGGACGCCAGAAGGTGCCGCCGGTACTCGTCCCCTTGTCCTCATGGGACACGGCGGCGGTCAACACAAGAAGGACCCCGGCATCGTGGCCCGTGCGCGCCGCTTCGTGGCCGAGTGTGCCTTCGCGGTGGCGGCCGTCGACGTGCCCGGCCACGGCGACCGGCCGAAGGTCGAGGAGTACAACCGGATCGCCACCGAGAACCAGGCTCGCGTGGATGCTGGGGAAGAGTTGGCTCCGCTGATCGCCGGTTTCCAGGCGCTCGTAGCCCGCCAGACCGTCCCGGAATGGCGGGCGGTCCTGGAGGCGGTCCAGCAACTCGAGCACGTCGGCGCTGGCCCGGTGGGCTACTGGGGCGTGTCGTTGGGTTGCGGACTCGGCGTTCCATTCGTTGCCGCCGAACCCCGGGTCCGCGCGGCAGTGCTGGGCCTGGGCGGGGCGCTGGCATCAGCCGAGGCCGCCGCGCGGATCACGGTCCCGGTGGAGTTCCTGCTGCAGTGGGACGATGAGCGGGTGCCGCAGGCCCAGGGCTTGGCGTTGTTCGACGCCTTGGCCTCAGCCGAGAAGACGCTGCACGCCAACCCGGGCAAGCACGGGGAGATCCCGGCATTCGAGCTGGACAGCACGCTACGGTTCTTCGCCCGGCACCTCCGCTGATACCGCCACCCGCAGCCCGCGACGCGCCGATCGGGATCAACTCCCGATCGGCGCGTTCAGCGAACACTGGCCGGCGTGGCCGACCACGTTCAGGTTCGGGAGATCGACGACGAGGGGCAGCGCCTGCTGCGGATCGACCGCAGAGGCCCCGGGTCGGCGACCGGGCCGCCGCCAACGACGTCGAGCTGGCGTACACCCCGACCAAACAGCTCTTGGCTCAACCGCATCGAGGCCCAGTTCACCGCACTGGCTGCCGTCGGACCGTCCGCTTCGCGGGCTTGACCCTGACGCAGCGTCAACCGCTCATGCTGAGCGTCATGAGCAACCAGACGGAACGCCCGGCCATTGAGGTCCGGGGCCTGGAGAAGTCGTTCGCGCAGGTCACGGTGCTGCGTGGCGTGGACTTCGACGTGGCCCGGGGCAGCATCTTCGCGCTGCTCGGCTCGAACGGGGCGGGCAAGACCACGCTGGTGAGGATCCTCTCCACCCTGCTGCGGGCCGACGCGGGGACCGCCCGGGCCAACGGCTTCGACGTCGGGAAGCAGGCCGCCGAGGTCCGGGAGTCGATCAGTCTCACCGGGCAGTTCGCCGCGGTCGACGAGATCCTCACCGGGCGGGAGAACCTGGTCCTGGTCGCCCGGCTGCGACACCTCAGGGCACCCGGCGCGATCGCGGACGACCTGCTGCGGCGTTTCGCGCTGACCGAGGCGGGCGCGCGGAGGGTGGCGACGTACTCCGGTGGGATGCGCCGTCGTCTGGACATCGCGATGAGTCTCATCGGGGATCCACCGGTCATCTTCCTCGACGAGCCGACGACCGGGCTGGACCCCGAGGCGCGCATCGAGGTGTGGCAGGCGGTCAAGGACCTGGCGGCGCGGGGCACCACGGTGCTGCTCACCACGCAGTACCTCGACGAGGCCGAGCAACTCGCCGACCGGGTGGCGATCCTCCACGAGGGCCGGATCATCGTCGACGGCACCGTGCCCGAGCTCAAGCGGCTCCTCCCACCCACGGAGGTCCAGTACGTCGAGAAGCAGCCGACCCTCGAGGACGTCTTCCTCGCCCTGGTCGGTGCCGACACCCAGGGGGCACGGCGATGAACAGGCACATGCTCGGTGACACCGCCGTTCTCCTGGGACGGTCGCTGCGCCACATCGCCCGCAGCCCGGACACGATCATCACGACCGCGCTCATGCCGATCGCCTTCATGCTGTTGTTCGTCTACGTCTTCGGCGGCGCGATCGACACCGGCACCGACTCGTACGTGAACTACCTGCTGCCCGGCATCCTGCTCATCACGATCGCGTCGGGCATCTCGTACACCGCGTTCCGGATCTTCCTCGACCTGCGAGGCGGTCTCGTGGACCGGTTCCGGTCCATGCCGATCGCACGGTCGGCCATCCTGTGGGCGCACGTCCTGACCTCGCTGGTCGCGAACCTGGTCTCGATCGCGGTGGTCGTCCTCGTCGCCCTGGTGATGGGCTTCCGCACCGGGGCGGGGGTGCCGGGGTGGCTCGCGGTCGCCGGCATCCTGGCCCTGTTCACCCTGGCGCTGACCTGGCTCGCCGTGCTGCCCGGCCTGGCCGCGAAGTCTGTGGACGGTGCGAGCGCGTTCTCCTACCCGCTGATCCTCCTGCCGTTCGTCAGCTCGGCGTTCGTGCCGACCGGCACCATGCCCGGCCCGGTCCGCGCGTTCGCCGAGAACCAGCCGGTGACCTCCATCGTCGACACGATCCGGGCCCTGTTCGACCAACGGCCGGTGGGCGCCGGCATCTGGACCGCCCTCGCCTGGTGCGTCGGCCTCCTGGTCGTGGCCTACGTGTTCGCCACCGTCTCCTACCGTCGGCGGACCTCCTGAGTCGAGGCAGGATCAGAGGATGTTGACGATCGGGCAACTCGCGGCGTACGCCGGTGTCACGGTGCGGGCGGTGCGGCACTACCACCAGGTCGGGTTGCTGCCCGAGCCGGAACGGGACGCTTCCGGCTACCGGCGGTACGGCCCGACGGCGGTGGTGTCGCTGATCAGGATTCGGACGCTCGCCAACGCCGGGGTGCCCCTGTCGGAGATCAGCCGGCTGCTCGACGCCGACGAGTCGGCGTTCACCGAGGGGATCCACCGGATCGACAGCCGCCTCCGCGACGAGATCGAACGGCTCGAAACCAGCCGGAGGCAGATCGCCCAGCTCGCCGCCGGGGACGCGCTGGCCCTCCCGGCGGAGGTGACGACCTACCTCGACCGGCTGCGGGAGATCGGCGTGTCGGAGCGGGTGGTGAGGGGCGAGCGGGACGGGTGGATCCTGCTCGCGGCCCGCTGGCCCGATCGGGTCCGGGAATTCATCCCCTACAAGATCGCACAGCTCGACGACCCGCACGTCGTCCGGCTCTACCGGACCCTGTCGGAGGTCTTCGACGGTGACGGTGACGGTGCCGGCGATCCGCGGTTGGAGGAGGCCGCCGACATCATGGCCTGCCTGGCCGAGCAGGCCGACACCGGCGGCGGGGTCCACGCCGACTACGAGGACATGCCGCACGATCTCCTGGACGCGCTCGCCGTCGAATCCGATCCGCGCGTGCGGCGTCTGGTGGAGCTGATGCGCGAGCGCGGCTGGTCCGGCTGGAACCGCATGGAGCGGCTGGGATAGCCGCGTTCCCGGCTATCCGCCGGCGACCGCGGCGCGCAGCTCGCCGAAGGCGGCGCCGAGCGTCTCCGGGGTGAAGTGGGCGTTCAGCCCGCTCGGGTTGGGCAGCACCCAGAGCCGGGCGGGCCCGAGCGGTTCCGGCTGCGGCCCGAACCCGGCCTTCGGCCGGACGAACCCGATCCGGTACGCGGTCACCCCGACCACCGCCACCCAGCGTGGCCGGTAGCGCTCGACCTTCGCGGTCAGCGCGCGGGCGCCGTCGACCAGTTCCTCGGCGGTCAGCTCGTCGGCGCGGGCGCTGGCCCGGGCCACCATGTTGGTGATGCCCAGTCCCAGCGCGGGCAGCGTGTCCTGTTCGCTGGGGTGCAGTTGGCGCGGGGTGAAGCCGCCGCGGTGCAGCGCCGGCCAGAACCGGTTGCCGGGGCGGGCGAAGTGCCAGCCGGTGGCGGCCGACCACAGGCCGGGGTTGATGCCGACGAAGAGCACGTCCAGCCCGGGCGCGATCACGTCGGGCAGCAGCCGGTCGGCCGCGGCGGCGAGCTGTTCCCGGCTGGGTCGGGGGTGGCGCCGGGCCGGCGTGCCCGGACCGGGCGCGGGCTCGGGTCGGCCGCCGGCCGGACGACGTCGATCACTCACCGAACCGCCCCCACCGGCCGCGAGGCCACCTCGGACGCCCTCACAGGCCGCGCAGGGCGCCGCCGTCGACCGGGACGCTCACCCCGGTGACGTAGCCGGCGGCGGGGGAGAGCAGGAACGCGGCCACCCGGCCGAACTCGGCCGGGTCGCCGATGCGGCGCAGCGGGATCGCCGCCTCGGCCTCGGCGCGGGCCCGGTCGGCGTTGCCCGCGGCGGCCAGCAGCTCCCGGTTGCGGTCCGTCATGATCCGCCCCGGCAGCAGGCTGAACACCCGTACGCCGCGCGGACCGTACTCGTCGGCCATGTCCTTGGCCACGCCGGCCAGGCCGGGCCGCAGGCCGTTGGAGATGCCGAGGCCGGGCAGCGGCCCCCGGACCGAGGTGGAGAGCACGAGCCCGATGGCGCCGCCGTCGCCGAGCGCGCCGGCCACCGTGCGCGCGACCCGGACGCTGCCCAGGAAGACCGTTTCGAAGGACTCCCGCCACTGCGCGTCGGTGACCTCGGCGGCGGTGCCCCGGGGCGGGCCGCCGACCGAGACCAGCGCGCCGTCGAGCCGGCCGAAGTGTTCCCGGGCCGCCGCGACGAGCCGCTCCGGGGTGCCCGGGTCGGTGAGGTCGGCGGTCAGCCCGATCGCCCGCTCCGGGTCACCGAGCGCGTCGATCGCGGCGGCCACCCGTTCCGGGGCCCGAGCGGAGATCACCACGCGGGCGCCGTCGGCGACGAGCTGTTCGGCGGTGGCGAAGCCGAGGCCGCCGGAGGCGCCGGTGAGCACGTACACCCGGTCGGCGAGTCCGAGATCCATGCCTCCGATCCTGCCGTACCGCAGGGCGCGTGTCAGCGCGGGGCGGGTCGCAGCAGGCGTACCCGGCCGGCGAGCTGGGCGGCGACGGCGCCGCCGGCCCGGGCGACGGCCGGGAGGCGGCGGGGCCGGGGCGCGGTGCGGCCGTCGTAGCGGCTCGCGGCCTCGCGCGCGGCCAGCTCCTCCGCGCCGAGCGGCGGCAGGGCGCCCCGGTCGCGCAGCTCGCGGGCCAGGTCCCAGCCGTCGCGCAGCGAGCCGTTGGTGGGCCGGCCGTCCGCCCAGCCGGTGAACGTGGCCGGCCAGTCGGCGCCGAGGCCGGCGGCGAGCAACGGCCAGTGCCGGGCCACGTCGCCGGCCCGCTTGCGCAGCAGCGCCCGGCGCGCGGCGTCGACCGGCGTCGGGGCGAAGCCGGGCGGCAGCGGCCCGCCCGCGACCAGCGCCGCCACCAGCTCGGCCTGTCGGGCCGCCAGGTCGCCGCTCACGTGACCACCGGATACCCGGAGGCGGTGGCGAGCGCGTCCAGCTCTCCGCGCAGCTCGGCGGCGGGCGGGTAGTGGCCGTCGCGTTCCAGCAGCAGCGCCGGCGGGCGGCGTCGGGCGCACAGCTCACGGACCAGGTCGAGCACCTCGGCGGGGACCGGGTCGGTGTGCGTGTCGTGGTAGAAGCCGCCGGCCTCGGCGCCGCCGGCCACGTGCACGTAGGCGATCCGGTCCAGCGGCAGCCGGTCGAGCAGGGCGGTCGGGTCGCCGCCCCGGTTGCGGGCGTTGGCGTGCACGTTGGCGACGTCGAGCAGCAGCAGCGCGTCGGTGGCGGCGAGGATCTCGGTGAGGAAGTCGGCCTCGTCCAGCTCGTCGTCGGGCCAGTCGAAGAGCGCCGCGATCGGCTCCAGCGCCAGCGGCACCGGCAGCTCCGCCTGCGCCCGCCGCACGTTGGCCACCACCGCGGCCACCGCCTCCCGGCTGCGCGGCAGCGGCAGCAGGTGTCCGGCCTCCAACCCGCCGGCGCGCACGAACGCGATGTGCTCGCTGACCAGCGGCGCCTCCAGCGCCGCCGCCACCTGGGCCAGGTGCGCCACCCGGGCCGGGTCGACGGGTTCCGCGCCGCCGAGGGACAGCCGCACCCCGTGGGGTACGACGGTGACGCCGCGTTCGCGCAGCTCGGCCAGGCCGGCCGGGAGCGGCCCGGTCGGGGCGACCGCCTCCGCGACCACCTCGACGAAGCGCAGCCCCGGCAGCCCGGCGACGAAGCCGGCGATCTCGGGACGCCAGCCGATGCCGACCCCGGACGGGCCGCTCATCCGCCGCACCCCCCACCGCCGCCGCAACCCCCGCCGCCACCGCAGGAGCTGCCGCCGGAGCAGGAGGAGCTGCCCCCGGAGCAGGAGCTGCCGCCGCCGCACGAGGTGCCCGTGCTGCCCGCCGAGCCCATCGCCTGTCGCTGGATCTCGGCCTGCTCGGCGAAGCCCGGGTCCATCGTCCAGAGCGTGGCGGTGCCGAACAGGGCCACGCCCAGGGCCGCGTCCGACGGGCCGTACGTGGCGTACGCCGGTGCGGCTGCGGGCCGCAGCCAGGCGTGCCGGCGACGCAGGTCGCGCAGCGCGGCGGTGGCCGCCCGGGTGCGCCAGGGCACGCGGTTGAACAGGAGGAACGCGATGAACAGCGGGACCAGGGTGAGCATCAGGAAGCCGGCGGGCCGGCTGTGGGAGAGCCCGACGAAGGCGCGCAGGAAGCCGATCGCGAGCAGGACGCCGATCAGCAGGGCGCCGCGCCGCAGTGCCCGGCGTCGGTCCTGGTCCAGGGCCAGGCCCCGGCGGACCAGGCCGTCGCGCAGCTCGTCGAGCGCGCGGCGGACCCACTCGTCGCGAGCCAGCTCGCGGGTGCGCAGGCCACGGGTGGCGGCGTGGTGGACGGCCTGGTCGAGCGGGGTGACGCCGGCCGGCAGCGGCCCGCCGGGGGCGAGCCGCCGGTCCGGGTGCGCGCCGACCGCGCCGGCCCGGCGCAGCCCGCCGAGCGAGGTCCAGATCGCGAGCTGGTCGCCGCCGTTGAGGTACGCGACCTGCTGCGGTCCGAGCGCGCCGTGGTCGGTGACCGGGGTGCCGGCGAGCGCCCGGAACCGGTACACCGCCGTGCCCACGACCAGGACGACGGCGGCCACGAGGTACCAGCGCAGGAAGACGGGGCCGGGAATGCCCCAGGTGTCGGCCGCGAGGACGGTCATCGGCTGCTCCTGTCGCGAGGGGGTCGCGGCTCATTGTGGAGCAGGAGCGCCAGTGTCGATCTCCGCGGAGGGCCGAGTTACCGGACCGAGACTCAGTGCCGGCGGACGGCCTCCTCGACCAGGTCGAGCACCCGGCTCAGGTCGCCGGCCGGGCGGCCCATCGCCAGGTGCAGCACCAGCCCGTCGTAGGCCAGCTCCAGGAACTGGGCCAGCACGTCGATCGGTACGTCGTCGCGGAGCACGCCGGCCTCGCGCTGGCGGAGCAGGCGTTCCCGGGTCGCCTCGGCGATGGCGGCCGAGCGTTCCGCCCAGCGCCGGGCGAAGGCCGGGTCGGTGCGCAGGCGGCGGGAGACCTCCAACTGGCTGCCGAGCCAGCCGGTGGTGTCCGGGGAGACGGCCCGGGCGAGCAGGTCGCGCATCACCTGGACCAGGCCGTTGCGCGCGACGGTCTCGACCATGGCGGCGGCGTCGTCCTCGGCCACGGCGAGGAAGAGCGAGTCCTTGTCCCGGAAGTGGTGGAAGATCGCGCCCCGGGACAGGCCGGTGGCCTCCTCCAGCCGTCGCACGGTCGCGCCCTCGTAGCCGTGCCGGGCGAAACACGCCCGCGCGGCGCCCAGGATCTCCTGTCGGCGCGCGTCGAGCTGGTCCTGACTTACTCTGGGCACGGGAACGATCGTCGCAGGTGGAGACGGTCGACGCAAACCGTACGTACGGCTTGGGAGAGACTCCGCTAGCATCCCGGTCGTGTCGCTCCCCTCCCGCCCGCTGACCGTCGCCGCCGTGCAGGCCGAACCCGTGCCCGGCGACGTCGCCGGCAACGCCCGCACCGCCGCGCGCCTGGTCGGGCGCGCCGGCGCCCGCGTCGTCGTGCTGCCGGAGCTGTTCCTGCCGGCGTACCACCCGCCGACGCTGGGCGCCGACCCGGCCGGGACGGACGTGGCCGCCGACCCCGACGGCCGGGTCGACGACCCGAGGCTGGACCCGCTGCGTGACGCCGCCCGGGAGGCGGGAGCCGCGGTGGTGATCGGGGCGGCGGTCCGGCAGCCCGACCGGCGGCGCACCATCTCGTCGCTGGTGGTGGACCCGACCGGCGCGGTCACCGTCGGGTACGACAAGCAGCAGCTCTGGAGCGGCGAGCGCGAGCTGTTCGACGCCGGCCGGCGGGGCGCCACGCTGGTGGTCGAGCAGTGGCGGTTCGGCCTGGGCATCTGCTACGACGGCTGCTTCCCGGAGCACGGCCGGGCCGCGGCGGGCGACGGCGCGCACGGCTACCTCTGCCCGAGCGGCTACCTGGCCGGCTCCGCGCACCGCCGGGACCTCTACTACGCCGCCCGCGCGCTGGACAACACGATGTACGTGGTCTTCGCCAACGCGGTCGGCGGCGCCGATCCCTGGCGGTTCAACGGTGGCGCGGCGGTCTACGACCCGGAGGGCCGACCGCTGGCCCGGGGCGCGGACACCGGCGAGGACGTGCTGGTGGCCACGCTGGACCCGGAGGCCCTGGCGGCCACCCGCGCGGCCCACACCATGCTGCTCGACCGGCCCGCCGACGACGGCGACCCGCGGGCGTCACTCGTCGCCTGAGCGCGCGGGGGGACCCTCGGCCCTGTCGGTGCTCCGACCCTTCCCGTAGGGTGCCCAAGTGCCGTTGCTCCTGCTCGATCTGGACAACACCCTGCTGGACCGCGACGGGCCGTTCCGCTCCTGGGGAGAACGCTTCCTGGAGGGCATCGGCGCGCCGCCCACCGACCTCGACTGGCTGGTCTCCGTCGACGCGGACGGGCTGACCAACCGCTGGGACGTGGCCGACGCCATCCGTGACCGCTACGGCCTGCGCATCCCGTCGATCGACCTGGTCGACGAGCTGCACGACGGGGTGGGGGCGCTCATGCGGCTGGACCCGCTGGTGGCGTGCGCGTTGCGGATCGCCGCCGACGCCGGCTGGGTGCCGGTCGTGGTCACCAACGGCACCGCCCGGCAGGACGACACCAAGATTCGCAAGACCGGCCTGGACCGCTACGTCGCCGACTGGGTGATCTCCGAGGAGGCCGGCGTCAGCAAGCCGAACCCGCGCATCTTCGCGCTCGCCGCGCAGCGGGCCCGGATGCCGCTGCGCGGCGCGTGGGTGATCGGCGACAGCCCGGAGGCGGACATCGGCGGCGCGACCGCGGTGGGCCTGCCCAGCGTCTGGCTGCACCGGGGGCGTCGCTGGTCGGACACCCGGTTCGCGCCGACCCGGGTCGAGGACGGGCTGATCCCGGCCGTGGCCGCCGTGCTGGCGGGCTGAGCGCGGCGGGGTCGAAAACCGGTTGCGCCGTCCGGCGCGGCGCACGAGCATAGTGCCGCGCGAGGGCGCAGCCGGGTGTCGCCCGGTCGAGGAGAGGAGGTCGGTCATGGCCGTCTTTGCAGGGTCGTTCCACCTGCCTCCACCAGCCTCGATCGAAGGACAGATCCACCCGTGCGCGATCACGACATCCCGGCGCCGCAGCGCCGTGGCCGCGGCAAGAGCCGCTTCGACGACGACGAGCCCGATTTCCTGAAGCGGGGGCGGCACGCCCCGCCGACCCTCACCGACCCCGACGCCGAGCCCGACGCGGAGGACACCTGGTCCTCCTGGGACCAGGCGGTCCACGGCCCCGAGCCGCATCCCGACTGGCTGGTCACCGAGCTGGCCGCCCGGGACACCGAACTCGGCGTGCTGAAGACCGGCAAGGAGGCGGACGTCCACCTGGTCCGCCGTGCCGTGCCGGACACCGACCGCGCCTGTCTGCTGGCGGTCAAGCGCTACCGCGACGCCCAGCACCGGCTCTTCCACCGTGACGCCGGCTACCTGGAGGGCCGCCGGGTCCGCCGGTCGCGGGAGATGCGGGCGATGGCCGGCCGCACCGCCTTCGGTCGGCAGATGATCGCCGGGCAGTGGGCGGCGGCCGAGTTCGACGCGCTGTCCCGGCTGTGGGAGATCGGCGCCGCCTCCGGGCGGATCGCCGTGCCCTATCCCGTCCAGCTGCTCGGCACCGAGCTGATGCTGGAGTTCGTCGGCGACGCCGAGGCGGGGGAGGCCGCGCCCCGGCTGGCCCAGGTCCGACCCACCGACGACGGGCTGCGCGACCTGTGGGAGCAGTTGGTCGAGGCCCTGCTGGTGCTGGCCCGGGCCGGGTACGCCCACGGCGACCTGTCGCCGTACAACCTCCTGGTGCACGCGGGCCGGCTGGTCATGATCGATCTGCCGCAGGTGGTCGACGTGGTGGCCAACCCGCAGGGGGCCGAGTTCCTGGCCCGCGACGTGCGGGTGGTGGCGGCCTGGTTCACCGCCCGCGGACTGCCCGCCGCCGACACCGACCCGGTGGCGCTGACCGAGGTGCTGCTCCGGGAGGCGGGGATCCGCTGACCACCGGGTGTCCCGGGCGGGAGTCGTCCCGCCCGGGACCTCGGCTCACTGCAGGTAGCGCTCGACCTCCGGCACCGGGCGCTCGCCCTGGGCGTCCGGGTCGCCGTGCGCCTGCCGGGCTGCCCGGCGGCGACGGAGCAGGTCCCAGCACTGGTCCAGGGACTCCTCCAGGGCGCGCAGCCGCTCCCGGGCCTCGTCGTCGGTGCCGGCCTCGTGCTGCTGCGCGTCGGAGCGCAGCCGGTGCTCCTCGTCGACGAGTTCCGAGATCCGGCTCAGGATGGTCTTGTCGTCCATGCCCGAAGCTTGGCACAGCGGACGCGCCCGCGCCCGCGTTCCGGGGGACGACGCCCGGGCACCAGAAAGACTTCCCGCGTGACGCACGTCCCACTGGCTCCATTCTCGACAAAGAGATTGTTGTTACGTGAAATATCCTCCGTCCTGTCTTTTGATTCGTCGCTCAGGATGGCATGCTCACGAGCAACGTTTCACGGGTCGCGACGGGGCGGCGACCCTCAGCAACCCGAGGGAGCGTTCAGGTGGCCGATTCGTCCGGCCCGTACCGGCCTGCCGGCCGCCCGCACACCGTGCCGTTGCGACAGATCCTGCCCGCCGTCCTGCGCGACCCGGCCCGGGCGTTGATCGACGTCGGTAACCGCACCGGCGGCGACCTGGTCCGGCTCAACCTCGGCTCGTTCCGCCCCTACCTGGTCACCCACCCCCGGCACGTGCAGCACGTGCTGCGGGACCGGGCGGACAACTACGAGCGGGCCGGCGACGGACTGTTCTGGCGCCCGGTCAAGCGACTGTTCGGCGAGGGCATCCTCGGCGAGGGCCAGATCTGGTCGGCCAGCCGCCGGATGCTCCAGCCGATGTTCACCGCGAAGCGGGTCGAGGCGCTCGTCGACGGCATGGCGGACGCCGTCCGGGACGCGGTCGACGAGCTGGACGAGCCCTACCGCGCGGGCCGGCCGGTGGACATCGGCGTCGAGCAGGCCCGCATCGTCAGCCGGGCGATCATGAAGGTGCTCTTCGCCGACCGCATCTCGGTGCCGGACGCGATGCGGGTGATCGACGCCCAGGACCGGATCGCCACCGCCGTCATCCCGCGGATCGTGGTGCCGTTCGCGCCGCTGTCGCTGCCGATGCCGGGAGACCGCGCGTTCCGCCGCGCGGTACGCGTCGTCGACGACGTGCTGGTGCCGATCGTCCGGCAGACCCGTGACGCCGCCGACCAGGGCGACGACATCATCTCCACGCTCTGGCGGGCCCGGACCGACGACGGCCGGCAGCTCGACGAGCGGCAGGTCCGCAACGACACCGTGGCCATGTTCGCCGCCACCACCGAGACCACCATCAACGTGCTCACCTGGGCCTGGCCGCACCTGCACCAGCATCCCGAGGTCGCCGAGCGGCTCTACGCCGAGATCGACGCGGTGGTCGGCGCCGGGCCGGTGCGCCGGGAGCACCTGAACCGGCTCACCTACACCCGGATGGTGCTGGACGAGTTGCTGCGGCTCTACCCGATCGGCTGGATCATCCCGCGTCGCGCGGTCGCCGCGGACGTCATCGACGGCGTGCCGATCGAAGCCGGCGCCACCATCGCGGTCAGCCCGCTGATCACCCAGCGGATGCGGCAGTTCTGGGACCGCCCGGACGAGTTCGACCCGGAGCGGTTCCGCCCGGAGCGGGTCCGCGCCCGCCACCGCTACGCCCACTTCCCGTTCGGCGGCGGTCCGCACCAGTGCCTCGGCATGTACCTGTTCTATCTGGAGGCCCAGCTCATCCTCGCCACGATGCTGAGTCGCTACCGGTTCCGGCTGGACCGCACCGACGTACCCGGGTTGCGGCTGGCGGCGGCGCTGCGGCCACGCCGGCGGGTCGAGCTGACCCTGCTCGCCGCCGGCCGGGCGGAGCCGGCGTGACCGGCGGACCGCTGCCGGATCCCATCGCCGCCGCCGCCGAGCAGGGACGGATCTGCGCGCTCGCCGCGCACGGCCAGCGCGGCCTGCGCCGGGCCGCGGCCGCGCACCCCGACCTGTTCCCCGGCGAGCCGTTCGACGCCACCCTGTTCAGCAGCATCGCCTCGGCGATGGCGTTCAGCGCCCCCTGGCACACCGCCGCGGAGCTGGCGGTCACCAACCGCGCGGTGCTCTGGGGATTCGCCGTCGACTGGCTGGTCGACCACGAGGCGACCAGTCGGGCCGAGGTCGACCGGATCTCCGACACCTGCCTGGCCGTGCTCGACGGCGCGGACGCCGACGACCCGCTCGGCCGGTTCCTCGCCGAGCTGCGCGACGACGTCGCCGCCGCGCCCGCCTACCCGGCGCTGCGCGGACACTGGCGGGCCACGATGGAGCGCACGGTGCGGGCGATGGCCCGGGAGTGGACCTGGCGGCGCACCACCCGACCCACGCTCGCCGACTACCTCGACAACGCGGACAACCTCGCCGCCACCGTGGTCGACGTGGCCCACTGGATCCACACCGGATCGGTCGTCGACCCCGCCGCGCTGGACCGGCTGATCGAGGTCGCCGACGAGGTGCAGCGGGCCCTGCGGCTGGTCAACGACCTCGGCACGCACCGGCGGGACGCGGAGTCGGGCGACCTCAACGCGTTGCTGCTGGTGGACGACCCGGCCGAGGTCGAACGGCGGTTCGCCGAGCAGGTCGACCACTGCCGCGTCCGGCTGGCGAAGCTGGCGGACGAGTCGCCCCGGGAGGCCGAGTTCCTGTCCCGGCAGCTCGGCTTCACCACCGGGTTCTACCGGCACACCGACTTCTGGGGCGTGCGGTGAGCCTCACCGCCGAGCCGGAGACCCGGTTCGGGCCCGCGCCCGAGCCGGTCGGCGCGCTCGTGGACGACCCGGCGGGAGGGACCTCGCCGTCGGTCTACGAAACCGGTCGGCTGGTCACGCTGGCGCCCTGGCTGCCCGGCCACGGCGAACGGGTGGCCTGGCTGCTCGACCGGCAGCGCCCGGACGGCGGGTGGGGCGCTGCGGGCGGCTACGCGATCGTGCCGACGCTGAGCGCGGTCGAGGCGCTCCTGACCGACCTGCGCCGCGGCGGACCGGCCCCGCTGCCGGCCGCCGCCGCGCACCGGGGCCTGGCGTTCCTGTCCGCCGCGCTGCGCGCGGAGACCCCGCCCGACCTGCCGGCCACCGACCTGATCGTGCCGGCGCTGCTGGCCGCCGTCGACCGGCTCCTCGACGCGCCGGCGGGTCCGCCGCCCGGGCTGGCCGACTGGGCCGGCCGGCCCAGTCTGCCGCTGCCGGCCGGTCTGGACCCGACCCGGCTGACCCGGGTACGCGGACTGCTGGCCGCCGGCCGGCCCGTGCCGGAGAAACTGGCGCACGCCCTGGAGGTGGCCGGCGAGCTGGCGTACCGGGCGCCGGGCGTGCGTCCCTCGGCCAGCGGGGCGGTGGGCGCCTCACCGGCCGCCACCGCCGCCTGGCTCGGCCGGCCCGAGCCCGGTCCCGCCCTGGACTACCTGTGCGCGGTCGCCCGGTCCGGTCCGGTGCCCTGCGCCAGCCCGATCACCGTCTTCGAGCGGGCGTGGGTGCTCGCCGTCCTGGTCCGGGCCGGTGTCCCGGTGCGCGTGCCCGAGCGGGTGCTGACCGGGCTGCGGGCCGCCGTCGGCGCGTCCGGCGCGGCCACCGCGCCCGGGCTGCCGGCCGACGCCGACACCACCTCCGTCGTGCTCTACGCGCTCGCCCGGTTGGGCCGGTCGCCCGGCGTGGGCGCGCTCGCCGGATACGACACCGGGCGGCACTTCTGCACCTGGCCGGGGGAGGACGGGGCGTCGCTGACCACCAACGCGCACGTGCTCGACGCGCTGGGCGAGCACCCGAGCCGGCCGGGCGTGACGGCGGCCCGGCGCCGGGTCACCGACTGGCTGGTCGGGCGGCAGGAGTCCGACGGGCGGTGGGAGGACCGGTGGCACGCCTCGGCCTACTACGCCACGTATGCGGTGCTGCTCGCGCTGGCCGACCACGCGCCCGACGGCGCGGCGCGGACCGCGGTCGAGCGGGGCGTCGGCTGGCTGCTGGCGACCCAGCGGCCGGACGGCTCCTGGGGACGCTGGCGCGGCACCGCGGAGGAGACCGCGTACGCGGTGCTCGCCCTGGCCGGCGCGGGCCGCGCGGGCGACGCCCGGATCGGCGCGGCGCTGGCCCGGGGGCGGGCTCTCCTGTCCGACCTGGACGGACGCGACGGCGGTCCGGCACTGTGGCACGACAAGGACCTCTACCGCCCGACGCTGATCGTGCGCGCAGCGGTGCTGGCCGCCTCGGGGCACACCGGTCGGGGGTCGGCGCACCCGGAAGCCACCATGATCAGGATCGCTTGAATGGAGTTCACGACGGCTGCTAGCGTGCGCCGGAGTCGATCGGATTTCGGACCGACCGAAGACCGGGCCAGGACGGTGTGATGCGTTCCCGCAGTACGAATCTCCGTACGAAGATCATCGCCCTGCTGGCGTCGCTGACCGCGCTCTGGGCGTTCGCGGCCTGGGTGACCGTGCGCGACGGGTTCAACCTGCTCGGCGTGCAGGCGCTCAACGCCCGGGTGTTCGAGCCGAGCGATCCGCTGTTGCTCGAGTTGCAGAACGAGCGCCGGCTGTCGCTGCGCTACCTGGGTGAGTCCGATCCCGGGCAGTTGCAGGAGTTGCAGGCCCAGCGGGCGCGCACCGACGAGACCGCCACCGCGCTGTGGGAGTCGGTGCAGGACTGGCGTACCGAGGTGCCGGCCAGCGACGAGTTGGAGCAGCGGCTCGCCGAGCTGAAGACCGAGCTGGGTCAGCTCGCCCAGGTCCGCGACGAGGTCGGCCGCAAGACCATCGACCGGACCGCGACGTTGGCGGCCTACGACGAGGCGGTCGACGGCATCTTCGCCGTCTTCGACGCCCTCGGCGGCCTCGACGACGACCAGATCGCCCGGGACACCGCCGCGCTGATCGACCTGAACCGCTCCCGGGAGCTGCTGTCCCAACAGGACGCCCTGCTCACCGGCGCGGTCTCGGCCAACCGGCTGACCGTCGCCGAGCAGACCGCGTTCGCCCGGCTGGTCGGCGCCCAGTGGTTCCTCGCCGACCGCACCGCCCGGGAACTCGCCCCGACCGACCGGGTCCGCTACCAGCAGATGATCGACGGGGAGGCGTTCGTCGCGCTCCGGACCCTCCAGGACCGGGTGCTGGCGGCCAAGGGTGAGGACGTGCGCCCGCCGATCACCGCCGCGGCCTGGCGGGCCGCCGCCGAGCCGGCGATGGCCGACCTGCGCGAGGTGATCCTCGCCGGTGGTGAGGACATCGTCGCCCGGGCCACCCCGGTCGCCATCGGCGTCATCGTCCGGCTGGTCCTCGCCGCCGGTCTCGGCCTGATCGCCGTCGTCGCGTCCGTGATCGTCTCGATCACCACGGCCCGGTCGCTGGTCCGGCAGCTCGAACGGCTGCGCGGGGCCGCCATCCGGCTGGCCGACGAGCGGCTGCCCAGCGTGGTGGAGCGACTGGGTCACGGCGAGGAGGTGGACGTCGCCCGGGAAGCGCCGCCGTTGCAGTTCGGCGACGACGAGATAGGCCAGGTCGGCAGGGCCTTCAACCGGGTGCAGGAGACCGCCGTCCGCACCGCCGTCGAGCAGGCCGAGCTGCGCCGCAGCGTCCGCGACGTGTTCCTCAGCCTGGCCCGGCGCACCCAGGCGCTGGTGCACCGCCAGCTCACCCTGCTCGACGCCATGGAACGCCGGGAGCACGACGCCGAGGAGCTGGAGGACCTGTTCCGGGTCGACCACCTGGCCACCCGGATGCGGCGCAACGCGGAGAACCTGATCGTGCTCTCCGGCTCGACCCCGGGCCGTGCCTGGCGGCGCAACGTGCCGATGGTCGACGTGGTGCGGGGCGCGGTCGCCGAGGTCGAGGACTACACCCGGGTGACCGTGCGACCGCTCGGCCCGGTGTCGCTGACCGGCCGGGCCGTCGGTGACGTGATCCACCTGCTGGCCGAGTTGATCGAGAACGGCCTCTCCTTCTCCCCGCCGCAGACCACCGTGGAGGTGCGCGGTCAGCTCGTCGGCAACGGCTTCGCCATCGAGATCGAGGACCGTGGCCTCGGCATGAGCGGCGACGAGCTGGCCGCCGCCAACGCGCGCATCGTCGACCGGTCCGAGCTGAACCTGGCGGACGCGGCCCGGCTCGGCCTGTTCGTGGTCAGCCGGCTCACCGAGCGGCACGGCGTGAAGGTCCAGCTCCGGGAGTCCGCGTACGGCGGCACGACCGCGGTGGTGCTGATCCCGCGCGAACTGATCACCGTGGACGGCGACGACCCGGGCGGGTCCGCCGACCTGACGGCGGGCCCGGTCGCGCCGGCGCTGCCGCCGGCCGCGCCACCCGCCGCCGACCCGGTCGCGGCCCCGACCACCGAGGCCGGTGACGCCGCGACCGAGCCGACCGAGCCGACCGAGCCGACCGACGACGGTACGACCGCGGCCGAACCGGAACCGCAGGCGCCTCGGCTGACTCCCTCCGGGCTGCCGGCCCGTACCCGCAAACGGCAGCCCGCGGTCGCCGCGCCGACCGCGGAGCTGGCCCTGGTCGAACCCCCCGGGCCGGCGGTCGGGACCGAGGAGGTCCCGGCGGTGACCGACGCCGGGTTGCCGGTCCGGGTACGCCAGGCCAGCCTCAATCCGGAGCTGCGCAACGACCAGAGCGAGGCGGAGGACGACGGGGCGGACGACACGGCGCGCCCGCCGGAGCAGGTGCGCCGGATGATGAGCTCCTACCAGAGCGGCACCCGGCGCGGTCGCACCGACGCGGCGCGCCTGCTCGGCGGGGCGCGTGGGGCCGGCGGCGCGCCCGCCGACGAGAACGAGCAGGCCACCTGACCGGGGCCGTCGACGCGACGGGACCGGGACGAGAACGGCACACCAGCCGGGGAGAAGAGGACGACGAGTGGCGCAGAAGACGGCTTCGAGCGCGGATCTGGCGTGGCTGCTGGATGACCTGGTCGGCCGGGTCAAGCAGGCGGAACACGCCGTGGCGCTCTCCACGGACGGACTGCTGATGGCCTCGTCCCGCGGCCTGAGCCGGGACGACGGCGAGCACCTGGCGGCCATGGCGGCGGGCATCCAGAGCCTGGCGCGCGGGGCGGGCAAGCGGTTCGGCGGCGGTCAGGTGCAGCAGACCATCATCGAGATGCAGTCCTCCTTCCTCTTCGTCACCGCGGCCGGCCGCAACGCCTGCCTGGCGGTGCTGGCGGCGGAGGACGCGGACGTCGGCCTGATCGCGTACGAGATGGCCATGCTGGTCACCCGGGTCGGCCGGTTCGTGGCATCACCGACCCGGGAACAGCCCCTCGGCGAGAACACGGCGCGATGACCGGCCCGGGGGAGTCCGCGGAGCAGGAGTGGGTGGACGACCACGCCGGCCCGGTGGTGCGCCCGTACGCCGTGACCGGAGGCCGGGCCCGCCCGGTCACCGGGACGTTCGACCTGATCTCCCTGGTCAGCGCGACCCGCACGGATGTGGGGTCGGAGTCCGGGCTCGGCCCGGAGCACGTGGCGATCGTCGGCCTCTGCCAGCGGATCCAGTCCGTGGCCGAGATCGCCGCCCATCTCAACCTGCCGGTGGGCACGGTCCGGGTTCTCCTCGGAGACCTCGCCGCCCGCAGCCTGGTGCAGGTACGCGAGCCGCGCGCCACCCCCGCCGGCCTTCCCGACGAGCACGTTTTCGAGGCGGTAATCAATGGACTACGGGCGCTCTGAGCGGCCGGCGGGAGCGGCGCCGCTGCCCACCGCGATCAAGATCCTGATCGCCGGCGGGTTCGGCGTGGGCAAGACCACCCTGGTCGGCGCGGTCAGCGAGACCCGGCCGCTGCGCACGGAAGAGGTGCTGACCGAGACCGGCATCGGCATCGACGACCTGTCCGGTGTGGAGGAGAAGTCGACCACCACCGTGGCGATGGACTTCGGCCGCATCACCATCAGCGACGACCTGGTGCTCTACCTGTTCGGCACGCCCGGGCAGGACCGGTTCTGGTTCGTCTGGGACGAGCTGGCGCTCGGCGCCCTCGGCGCGGTGGTGCTCGCCGACACCCGCCGGCTGGCCGACTGCTTCCCGTCGATCGACTACTTCGAGGGCCGGGGCACACCGTTCGTGGTGGCGGTTAACTGCTTCGAGGGCGCCCGGACGTTCCGGCTCGACGAGGTGCAGGCGGCGCTCGACCTGGACCCGGGCGTGCCGGTGGTGCTGTGCGACGCGCGGGAGCGGGACTCGGCCAAGGAGGTGCTGATCACGCTGCTGGAGCACGCCATGAAGCTGCGGGAGGCGCGCCGTCGGGCCGCCGGTGACTGACCGTCACCACTCGGCGGTTGGCGGCTCCTGCCGGCGGGTGCCGACGCGCCGCAGCAGCGCCGTGCGTCCGGTGCGCGAGCACCGGGCCGGCCTGGGCCGGCGGGTCGTGAGAGCCTGGCGCACATGACCGAGGTGACCGTCCGGGCGATGTCCCCGCAGGAGTTCGACAACTGGCAGCACGAACTCGCCGCCGGTTACGCCCGGGAACAGGTCGCCGCCGGCAACTGGCCGGCCGAGGAGGCGCTCGACCGGGCCCGGGCGGCCAACGCCACCCTGCTACCCCAGGGCATGGCCACCCCCGGCATGCTCTTCCTGATCGGCGAGACGGCCGACGGATCCCCGGTCGGCCACCTGTGGATCGGCCTGACCCATCCGCGTGGCGTCCCGGACTGTGCCTTCCTCTATGACATCGAGGTGTCGCCCGAGCGGCGCGGCGCGGGCCTGGGCCGGGCGCTGCTCGCCGCGGGGGAGGCGGCGGCCCGGGAGCGGGGTGCCCGGGCGCTCGAACTCAACGTCTTCGGTGCCAACGAGCGGGCCGCGTCGCTCTACCGGACGTCGGGCTACCGCGTGGTCACCCAGCACATGCGCAAGGACCTTCTCGCCTAGCGGGCGCCGGCATCGAGGGCGGACCGCTCCACCCGCCGACGGTGGCTCCGCCACCAGGAGTCGTCGACGTCGGGCAGGTTGTCGAGCTGCGGCAGCAGCCCGGCCGTGCCGTCGATGAGCTCGCGCACGATGTCGGCGTGGCCGGCGTGCCGTTGGGTCTCCGCGACGACGTGGACCAGCACGGCGTGCAACGTGACCGTCGCGTCGCCCCACCACGGCACCACGCCGGTGTCATCGAGCGCCAGGGCCTCGATGGTGGCGTCGGCGTGGGCACACGCGCGACGGTACAGGTCGACGATCTCCTCCCGGGTCTCGTCGGCGGTCACCCACATGTCCGCGTTGGGTTCCGCTGACGCGTCGGCGTACGGCAGTTCCTCCGCGAAGGGGCGGCCGAACACGATCCCGAAATAGCGGCTCTCCCACACCGCCGCGTGTTTCACCAGACCGAGCAGGTTGGTGGCGGTCGGGGTCAGCGGACGCCGTACGTCGTACTCGCCGAGCCCGTCGAGCTTCCACAGCAGCGCGTCGCGGCCGCCCCTGAGGTAGGTGTGCAGATCCGCCTTCATGGCCGCCACTATGGCATTCGGCCCGAGCCGGCGCTGTCCCCTGCCGAGGGCCTAGAGGCGGGTGGCGGTGCGGACCAGCGCCGCCAGGGCGCGCGACCGGCTGTGCGGCGGCCACGCGATCACGGTGGTCACCGCGGGCGCGTCCGGCACCGGCACGGCGGCCAGATCGGGGCGCAGCAGGGGCCGGCACGACTCCGGCAGCACCGCCGCGGCCCGGCCGAGCGCGATGAGCTGGAACAGCTGGGCGTGCTCCCGGACCTGGGGGCCCGGTCCCTCGGGATAGGTGCCGTCGCGCTGCGGCCAGCGCGGCAACGGCAGGTCGGGCAGCGCCTCGACGTCGGCCAGCCGCAGCTGCGTCCGGCCGGCCACCGGATGCCCCGCCGGCACCACCGCCACCTGCTGCTCCGTCACCAGCGCCTCGGTGTCCAGCCCGGCGGTCGAGTCGAACGGGAGGTGCAGCAGCGCCACGTCGGCCCGTCCGTCACGCAGCAGCCGCTCCTGCTCGCCGATGCCGCACAGCAGCACCTCCACGGCCACCGCCTCGGGCTCCGCGGCGTACGCGTCGAGCAGTTTCGGCAGCAACTCGTGGGACGCGCCCGCCTTGGTGGCCAGGACCAGGCCGGGACCGCCGTCCGCGGCGGCGCGACGGGTCCGGCGGTCGGCGGCCGCCACCGCGTCCAGGGCGGCCCGTCCCTCGCGCAGCAGCACCGCGCCGGCCGGGGTCAGCGCCACGGCGCGGTGGTCGCGGTCCAGCAGCGTCACCCCGAGCCGCCGTTCGAGCTGGCGGATGGCCCGGGACAGCGGAGGCTGGGCGATCCCGAGGCGACGGGCGGCGCGGCCGAAGTGCAGCTCCTCGGCGACCGCGACGAAGTAGCGCAGCTCCCGGGTCTCCACCCGGCCACCGTACCCCCGGATCGATACCCGGCGGGTATCGCACGCTACCGAGACGGTGTTGGCCGCCCGATCGCGACACGACCAGGATCGACCGCATGAGCGAACGCACCGTCGCGCTGGTCACCGGCGCGAACAAGGGGATCGGGTACGAGATCGCGGCCGGCCTGGGGGCGCTCGGCTGGCGGGTGGGGGTCGGCGCCCGGGACGAGGGGCGCCGGGAGACCGCCGTGGCGACGCTGCGCGCGGCCGGCGTGGACGCGTTCGGCGTACCGCTGGACGTGACCGACGACGCGAGCGTGACCGCCGCCGCGCGCCTGCTGGAGGAGCAGGCCGGCGGTCTCGACGTGCTGGTCAACAACGCGGGCGTGACCGGTGGGATGTCGCAGCAGCCCGGCGGCGCCGACGTGGCGACGGTGCGGGCGGCGGTCGAGGTCAACGTGATCGGCGTGGTCCGGGTCATCGAGGCGACGCTGCCGTTGCTGCGCCGCTCGGCGTCGCCCCGGATCGTCAACATGTCCAGCGGCGTCGGCTCGCTCGCCCGGCAGAGCGCCTCCGCCGGCGAGCAGCAGACCGGGCCGCTGTCCGTCGCCTACGCGCCGTCGAAGTCGATGCTCAACGCGGTGACCATCCAGTACGCCCGGGCGCTGGCCGACACGAACATCCTGGTCAACGCCGCCTGCCCCGGCTTCACCGCGACCGACCTGAACGGTTTCCGCGGGGTGCGCACGCCGCAGCAGGGCGCGGCGGTCGCGATCCGGTTGGCGACGCTGCCCGACGGCGGGCCGACCGGCGGCTTCTTCGAGGACGCGGGCGTGGTGCCGTGGTGACCGGCCCGGTCAGCACCACATGACCGGGTTGCCGGTGGCGACCGACGCGGCGCACACCCTATGTGGCGACCGGCCGCGGTCGTGGCCCTGGCGGGACGGGCGTGCCATCATCGGCGGCGTGGCCACGCAGTCCCGGCACCTCAGTGTGCACATCGACCGTCCGGTCGCGGAGGTCTACGCGTTCGCGTCCGACCCGGCCAACCTGCCCCGCTGGGCGCCCGGCCTGGGTGGCTCGGTGACGCGCGAGGGCGGGCACTGGTACGTCGAGACGCCCGAGGGGCGGGCCGGGCTGACGTTCGCGCCGGCCAACGACTACGGCGTGCTCGACCACGAGGTGCGGACGCCGTCCGGCGAGACGGTGTACGTGCCGCTGCGCGCCATCGCCGACGGCGATGGCACCGAGGTGGTGTTCAGCCTCCGGCGGGGACCGGGCATGAGCGACGCCGACTTCGCGCGGGACACCGCGCTGGTCGAGGCCGACCTGGCCCGGCTCAAGGCCGTGCTGGAGTCGGCCGGTTGGAACGGCGAGGCGTCGATGGGGAAGAGGAACGATCCCCGTTCCTGACGCGGTCGATGCTCAGCCTGGAGCCCGGCACCGCGAGCACGGTCGAGACCACCACCGTCGACGAGGCAGCGACCTGCTCCCCGGACGCAGCGGCGAAGGGGTCTCCCGTCGGGCAGGGCAAGCTTGCCGCCCACCTCCGCGCTGCCCGGTCATGGTGCCACCCGTTCACCGGCGCAGCCGGCTCGCGGGTGCGCCACGTGCCTGGGGTGACCCGCTCAGCGGCGGGTCGACGTCACGAACCGGGTCCACGCCGCCGGGCTGAAGGTGAGCACCGGTCCGGCCGGGTCCTTCGAGTCGCGGACGCCGACCACGCCGGGCAGGTTGCCGGCGACCTCCACGCAGTCGCCGCCGTTGCCGCCGCTGCGGGTGCTCTTGCGCCACCGGGCGCCGCTCAGGTCCATGCCGCCGCCGCTTCCCTCAGCAGTTCCAGGGTCCGCGTGCGGGGCAGCGCCTCGCCCCGGATGCGTTCCCACCGACGCTCCAGGGTAGCAATCTCCGAGGGCTGCTCGATGATCTGCGCGCGGGCCTGGCTGTCCACATGCGCCACCCGAGTGCCGTCGCGCAGCTCCGCGATGACGAACGGGCCGTCCAGCCCGGGATAGGTCGGCGTGTCCACCGGCACCACGTGGAGCTGCACGTTCGGCAGTTCGGCGCAGGCGAGCAGATGGGTCACCTGCGCGGCCATCAATGCCCGGTCGCCGGCGGCGGCGCGGCGCAGCACCTGCTCGTCGAGCACCACGACGTACAGCGGCCCGCGCGCCCGGGTGAGGATGCCCTGCCGGTCCAGCCGGGCGGTGACCAGGTCGGTGACCTCGTCGGCGGTCAGCGGCTGGCCGATGAATGTGGCCCGGGCGTACGCCTCGGTCTGCAACAGGCCCGGCACCCACGCCAGTTGGAAGGCGCGCAGCGCGACCGCCTCGCGTTCGATGTCCACCCACGGGCGGAACCACACCGGCTCGCGACGGCGGATCGCGTCCGGCCAGAGCGCCTCGATCGGCTGGCCCAGCAGATTCGCCACAGTCGCGCGGTGCCGGCTCTGCGGGATGTGCCCGGGGTTCGCCCACCGGGCCACCGTCTTCGGGTGCAGGCCGAGCCGCTCCGCCAGGCTCTCGGCGGTGTGGCCGGCACCGGCCAGCGCGGTGACGAAGGCATGGTTCATGCCCGTTCCTCCCCGGAGCAAAAGAACCGTCCGGAGGAGATTACACAACGCTGTGTGATTGTTCGGGCACCATCGGCACGGTGGAGGCATGACCGAACCGACACCGACATCGGCGTACCCCCGGGTGGTGCTGCCGCTGACCGGCCACCGCGCGTGTGGTCCGGCCTGGCGCTGCGACCGCTGCGGTGAGCCCTGGCCGTGCCCGACCCTGCGGGCCGCGCCCACCGACGCGGCCCGCCGCGCCACGATGATCCCCGAGTTCTCCCGGCTCACCCGGCAGGCCATCCGCGACCTGCGTGGCCGACCCGACGGCCCGGACCCGATCGCGATCGTGCGGCGCTTCCTGTGGTTCCTGCCGCTCACCGACGCCGAGGCGCGCGCCGTCGCCCTCCGCCTGCGCTGAGGGTGTAAGGAAGGGCCCCTTATTAACGCCTGGGGTAGAGGAAGGGCCCCTTTTTAACAGCGAGCTGTTAAAAAGGGGCCCTTCCTTACATCCAAGGTCAGCTGGCGATCATGCGGCGCAGCACGTACTGCAGGATGCCGCCGTGCCGGTAGTAGTCCGCCTCACCCGGGGTGTCGATGCGGACCACGGCGTCGAACTCCACGCCGGTGTCGGTGGTGACCTTCACCGTGCGCGGGGTGTCGCCGTCGTTGAGCGCGGTGACGCCGCTGATCGAGAACGTCTCCGTGCCGGTCAGGCCCAGCGACTCGGCGGTGGTGTCCACCGGGAACTGCAGCGGCAAAACGCCCATGCCGATCAGGTTCGAGCGGTGGATCCGCTCGTACGACTCGGCGATGACCGCCTTCACGCCCAGCAGCATGGTGCCCTTGGCCGCCCAGTCGCGCGACGAACCCGAGCCGTACTCCTTGCCGGCCAGGATGACCAGCGGGACGCCCGCCTCCTGGTAGGCCATCGAGGCGTCGTAGATCGAGGACTGCTCGCCGGTGAGGTGGTTGACCGTGAAGCCGCCCTCCACACCGGGGACGAGCTGGTTGCGCAGCCGGATGTTGGCGAACGTGCCCCGGATCATCACCTCGTGGTTGCCCCGGCGGGAGCCGTACGAGTTGAACTCGTGCCGGGCCACGCCGTGCTCGGCCAGGTACTTGCCGGCGGGGGAGTCCGCCTTGATCGAGCCGGCCGGGGAGATGTGGTCGGTGGTCACTGAGTCGCCCAGCTTCGCCAGCACCCGCGCGTCGGCGATGTCCTGCACCGGGGTCGGCTGCTGCTGCATGCCCTCGAAGTACGGGGGCTTGCGCACGTAGGTCGACTCGCCGTCCCAGGAGAACGTGTCGCCGGTCGGGGTCGGCAGCGACTGCCAGCGCTCGTCGCCGGCGAACACGTCGGCGTACGCGGAGCTGAAGCCGGTCGCGCCGATCGCCGAGGCGATGACGTCCTGGATCTCGGCGGTGTTCGGCCAGATCTCCCGCAGGTACACCGGGTTGCCCTGCGAGTCCTCACCGATCGGCTCGTTGGCCAGGTCGATGTCCATCGTGCCGGCGAGCGCGTACGCGACCACCAGCGGCGGGGACGCCAGGTAGTTCATCTTGACGTCCGGGTTGATCCGGCCCTCGAAGTTGCGGTTGCCGGACAGCACCGACACGACGGCCAGGTCGCCCTCGTTGACGGCGGCGGAGACCTCCTCCGGCAGCGGGCCGGAGTTGCCGATGCAGGTGGTGCAGCCGTAGCCGACCAGGTTGAAGCCGAGCTTCTCCAGGTACGGCGTGAGGCCGGCGCGGTCGTAGTAGTCCATGACGACCTTTGAACCCGGCGCGAGGGTGGTCTTCACCCACGGCTTGCGGGCCAGGCCCTTCTCCACCGCGTTACGGGCCAGCAGCGCGGCGCCGATCATGACCTGCGGGTTCGAGGTGTTGGTGCAGGAGGTGATCGCGGCGATCACCACGGCGCCGTGGTCCAGCTCGTACTCGACGCCGTCGGCGCCGGTCACGCGTACCGGGTTGGTGGCCCGGCCGCCCGCGCCCACGGCGGCGGTCTCCAGGTCGCGCGGCGCGTCCGCCGGGTCGTTGACGCCGTTGGCCGGGGCATCGCTGGCCGGGAAGGACTCGGCGCTGGCCTCGTCGGCCGGACCGTCGGTGCCGAACGGCTTCTCCTGCTGCGGCACGCCGGGCTTGCGACCCGGGTCGCCGCCGGTCTCGTCGGCGGCCACGTAGTCGGTCAGCGCCGAGCGGAACAGCGTCTTGGCGCTGCCCAGCGGCACCCGGTCCTGCGGGCGCTTCGGGCCGGCCAGCGACGGCTCGATGGTGCCGAGGTCCAGCTCCAGGCGCTCCGAGTACTCCGGCTCGCGCGCCGGGTCGTGCCAGAGGCCCTGCTCCTTGGCGTACGCCTCGACCAGCGCGACCTGAGACGCGTCGCGGCCGGTCAGCTCCAGGTAGCGGACGGTCTCGGCGTCGATCGGGAAGATCGCCACGGTCGAGCCGTACTCCGGCGACATGTTGCCGATGGTGGCGCGGTTGGCCAGCGGCACCGCGCTCACGCCCGGGCCGTAGAACTCGACGAACTTGCCGACCACGCCGTGCTTGCGCAGCATCTCGGTGATGGTGAGCACCAGGTCGGTGGCGGTGGTGCCGGCCGGCATCTCGCCGGAGAGCTTGAAGCCGACGACGCGTGGGATCAGCATGCTGACCGGCTGACCGAGCATCGCGGCCTCGGCCTCGATGCCACCGACGCCCCAACCCAGCACGCCCAGGCCGTTGACCATGGTGGTGTGCGAGTCGGTGCCGACGACCGTGTCCGGGTACGCCTGGCCGTTGCGCTCCATGATCGTACGGGCCAGGTACTCGATGTTGACCTGGTGCACGATGCCGGTGCCCGGCGGGACGACCTTGAACTCGTTGAACGCGGTCTGGCCCCAGCGCAGGAACTGGTAGCGCTCCTTGTTGCGCTCGTACTCCAGCTCGACGTTGCGCTCGAAGGCGTCCTCGCGGCCGAACAGGTCGGCGATGACGGAGTGGTCGATGACCAGCTCGGCCGGGGCGAGCGGGTTCACCTTGGTGGCGTCGCCGCCGAGGTCGCGGACCGCCTCGCGCATGGTGGCCAGGTCGACGACGCAGGGCACACCGGTGAAGTCCTGCATCAGCACCCGGGCCGGGGTGAACTGGATCTCCACGCTCGGGTCGGCGGTGGGGTCCCACGCGCCGAGCTGCTGGATGTGGTCGGCGGTGATGTTCGCGCCGTCCTCGGTCCGCAGCAGGTTCTCCAGCAGGATCTTCAAGCTGTAGGGCAGCCGATCGTGGCCCTCCACCTTGTCGATCCTGAAAATCTCGTAGCTCGCGTCTCCGACGCGTAGCTGGGTCTTCGCACCGAAGGTGTCGAGGCTCGCCACGTCGTACTCCTTCACACCAGCGACCGTGAGTAGTCCTGAGCAGTTTGTCGCACCGACCGGGGCGCCGCCGTGCTTAGGCGACACTTACCTACGTCGGTCTCTACAAAACCGTACGTCCGTCTTGCTATTCGCGCAACCTCGTGCCAGCGTGCGGGACGCGGTGGGCTCCCGGCGGGCGACGGGTCCGCACGTGTCCTTCGGGCCCTCGGGAGGCGAGGTCGCGCGGGTAGGGTCGGTGCGTGGTCGACGTGCAGCACTGGCTCTCCGCGCTACCCCGGGCGTGATCTACCTGATCGTGGGCGGGGTGATCGGCGTCGAGAGCATGGGCATCCCACTGCCCGGCGAGATCGTGCTGGTCAGTTCCGCCCTGCTCGCCGCCACCGGGGTGGTCCAGCCCGAGTGGGTGGCCATCGCCGCCGCGACCGGCGCGATCGTCGGCGACTCCATCGGGTACGCCGTGGGCCGTCGTGGCGGTCGGCCGCTGCTCGAACGGCTGGGCCGGCGCTTCCCCAAGCACCTCGGCCCGGCGCACCTGGCCCGCGCCGAGCAGAGCTTCGCCCGTCACGGTGTCTGGGCGGTCTTCTTCGGGCGGTTCGTCGCGCTGCTGCGCATCCTCGCCGGCCCGCTGGCCGGGGCGCTGCACGTGCCGTACCGCCGGTTCCTGGTGGCGAACGCGGCGGCGGCGGTCTGGTCTGGGCGTTTCGGCACCACCTACCTGTTGTTCTCCGTCGGGCGGGCCGC